>NZ_GL892085.1 GCF_000213975.1 Centipeda periodontii DSM 2778 | reverse complement strand
CCTGAAGTCCGGCTGGAGTGAGTGGGAAGAGAGCGCCACGGACAGTATGTCGCAGGTAAAAAGTGCAGCCACGCAGACCTTTGATGGTATTGCACAGAATATGGCGGCGATGCTGACCGGCAGTGAGCAGAACTGGCGCAGCTTCACCCGTTCCGTGCTGTCCATGATGACAGAAATTCTGCTTAAGGGTTGTTTGACTAGTGCCTCTACTGCATGGGGGGCCAGAATGACTAGTGGCTGTCCCATGGTTAGCTTGCCTGCATCCTTTGTCAGTACGGCAATGGCTGCTACCATCCGTAGGCAAGGGGGCCACCCAGCTGCTACTGGGTCTAGCTTTTTGGACAGGTAGGCCACCGGCCGACGCCAAGGTCCCAGTTTTTGCGTTAGGACACCTTTGGCGTAGCCCTGCTTCTCGTCGACAAAGAGTTCAAAGGGCTTAGTCAAATCTGGCAACCCCAGGGCTGGGGCAGTTAGAAGAGCTTGCTTGATTTCTTGATAGG
>NZ_GL892084.1 GCF_000213975.1 Centipeda periodontii DSM 2778 | reverse complement strand
TTTCCGTCTTCACGGACTTCGTTGCTTTCCAGTTTAGCAATACGCTTACTCCCATCCGAGATAACACCTTCGTAATACTCACGCTGCTCGTTGAGTTTTGATTTTGCTGTTTCAAGCTCAACACGCAGTTTCCCTACTGTTAGCGCAATATCCTCGTTCTCCTGGTCGCGGCGTTTGATGTATTGCTGGTTTCTTTCCCGTTCATCCAGCAGTTCCAGCACAATCGATGGTGTTACCAATTCATGGAAAAGGTCTGCGTCAAATCCCCAGTCGTCATGCATTGCCTGCTCTGCCGCTTCACGCAGTGCCTGAGAGTTAATTTCGCTCACTTCGAACCTCTCTGTTTACTGATAAGTTCCAGATCCTCCTGGCAACTTGCACAAGTCCGACAACCCTGAACGACCAGGCGTCTTCGTTCATCTATCGGATCGCCACACTCACAACAATGAGTGGCAGATATAGCCTGGTGGTTCAGGCGGCGCATTTTTATTGCTGTGTTGCGCTGTAATTCTTCTATTTCTGATCCG
>NZ_GL892082.1 GCF_000213975.1 Centipeda periodontii DSM 2778 | reverse complement strand
AGTTTCGCTTGCGCTTGCACTTTCGTCCGAGCGCTTGCGGGACATCGAACAGCGTCAGCGGAATCCTACCCGCCCACAGCATATTGTAAAGCGTCTTGGTGCATGGGATACCATCCTCGTCGAACCGTTTGTTCGCCCTAGCATCCCCGACGCACATGTCGATCGACCACTTGTTCTTACGGATTCTTTCGGTCATCCAACGCAGGAATGGCGCACAGCCTGCGCTGTCAACCTTATACGGTCGTTTGGAGTTCTTTCGATGTTCGAGGTAAGCCCGTTGCCCACGCCTTGCCGTATATTGTGGAGACCGCCCGCGAGCAGCTTGGCGTTCGGGTGTCCCCCGCTTAAGCTCATAGTGGATCGCCGTGTGCGAGCATCCAACCCGTGCGGCTATGGCGCGAAGGGAGAATCCTTCGCGGTGAAGTGCCTGTATTTGCCCCCTTTCGTCAAGGGTAAAGTGCTTTCCCGATTTACGAACAGCTTCCATTGTGGTAGAATAGGCGTAATCCATAGTGATTGCTCCTTTGCTGATGTTTTGTAGCAGAACCATTATAGCACGGGACGTCACTATGGATTTTGTTTTTGTTTAGCTGTTCAACTTCATTTTACAACG
>NZ_GL892081.1 GCF_000213975.1 Centipeda periodontii DSM 2778 | reverse complement strand
TCCGGAGGAGGAGAACGGAAAGGTATCTGCGCTTGATATCCTGTGTATGACGAATGATGAAACACAGGTCAATATCGAAGTGCAGGTGCAGAAACGTCAGAACATGGGACAGCGCAGTCTGTACTACTGGGCGAAACTCTATCAGAGCACGCTGGGGCGGGGCGAGAACTACGAGAATTTGCGGCGGACGGTCGCGATCAATTTGCTCGGATATGAATATCTGCCGCTATCGGGATTTCACCATATGTACGGGCTCTATGACGAGACGGGCGTGCATCGGCTGACCGAGGATCTTGAGATACACTTTTTGGAGCTGCCAAAAGTAACGCGGAAGGATATCCGCAGTATGCGGACACTGGACAAGTGGATGGCTTTTATCAGCAACAAACTCAGTGATGAGGAAATGGAGGCGATTGCGATGAGTGAGGCGGCAATTAACACTGCGTGGGACAAGATCGAGGCGTTCATGCGCGATGCGGGGCAGCGGCGCAAATATGAACAGCGTGAGAAGTATGAGCATGACTATGTGAGCGATATGGAGGGATCGTGGAAGGATGGCGTTATGCATGTTGCCTTGAATATGCTACGCGCGCAAACTCCCATTGCCGTTATTAAAAAGATGACGGAAATGCCAGAATCGGCTATATTAAAACTGGCAAAAGATAATGGGCTCAGTATACAAGGATAGTGAACGATATGGAGGGATCGTGGAAGGAGGGGCGAGCAGCGGGCGCTACTGCTCCGGCTGCATCGGCAGCAGCTCCCGCGGCACCTGCTGCTACGGCGGGCGCAGGCGAACAGTCCGTGGACGCTCCGATGCCGGGCAAGATCATCGAAATCAAGGTCTTGGTTGGTCAGGTAGTCAAGGTGCGCGAGTCCCTCGTCATCCTCGGCTAATCGCACGAATACGATACATTCGGGAGCCCCCATGCGGGGCTCCTTTTTATTTGACCAAAGAGAGCGAATTTCTTATAATGAGGACAAGAAATAACAAGACTTGAGAGATAC
>NZ_GL892079.1 GCF_000213975.1 Centipeda periodontii DSM 2778 | reverse complement strand
CATTGTGAAGCGGCTGTTCCAAGCGGGCAGGACAAGGTATCGTGGCATCAAGAAGAACCTGCTCCGTTACTATCTGCTCTTTGCATCGGCGAACCTCGTCATGTGCTTGAGGGCAGGAATGCAGAGGGCGTTCTGCATGACAATGGGATAAGTGCGCCCTTTTTCCCAAATTTCCCGGTGAAACGGGCGATTCGGGGAAGAAAAAGGGGCAATGAGAGCAGTATTGCACGCTCTTTTGTATTGCAATTTGTGAAATTTGTGTCTGCGGATCAGCTGGCTGTGATTATCCACTATTTATCAGTGATTCCTTGAAAATGTTTCTTAATTAAATCACTGTTCAACTTGCTCTTGCAATTCACGCTTTTCTTTTTCAATTTGCATCTCTTGCAGGACGATGTGAGGATGACAGGCAGCGAATTCTTTCTCCACCATCGCGATTACGTCATCGGGCGTATAAGGGGCGCTGTTTTCCGTTGCCAGTATGAACGAGCAGCCAGAGAGAAAAGAGGTGCAGACGAGCGCTGTGGCAGTGAGGATGCGAGGCAGGATTCGTTTCATGATGGGCTCCTACTGCCTACAGACACTTTACGGCTCGATGGGGAAATAATCCGCAGGGACGGGGGCGAGGATGCCGACAAAGACAAAGTCCTTCGCGCCTGTATTTTTCATCCCGTGGCACATGCCCTTCGCTGAGACGATGACATCGCCCTTCGCGATGGGGTGCTCCTCTCCGGGGGCAGGGTAAAAGACGCCCTCTCCCTCAATGCAGATCCATATATCATCTGCATTGGCGTGACCGTGCGGCTGAATCATCTGCCCGGGCTTTATGACCCAGACGACGCCGCTCGTTGACTCCGTGCTGTAGATTGGCGTGCGCGTTGCGACATTGCCCGCCTTTGCCACATCTGCCACGCGAAAACGGCGCGTTGCAAAATCGTTTGTGATTTCATTTGCCATGATGTTTGCTCCTTTCGGAACTTCGTATTTTATATCGTTTTAGGGCGCTCAGTCAAAGTAATCATCGTCATATCCTTCGCCGTAGTCGTTCCAATCATTATATAGATCATCCGCGTGAATTGCAAGAGCAAGTTGAACAGTGATTTAATTAAGAAACGTTTTCAATAGCGTATACTTCATCCAAGAAGGTGTTAAACAGTTCTGCCGGTGTTTGATAGCCGAAAACTCGGCGAGGGCGGCTGTTTATCTCATCCGCTATGTTTAGGATGTCCTCGTCACTGTATCCA
>NZ_GL892078.1 GCF_000213975.1 Centipeda periodontii DSM 2778 | reverse complement strand
AAGGGCATACGGCGGATGCCTAGGCGTTTCGAAACGAAGAAGGACGCGATAAGCTGCGATAAGCCATGACGAGCTGCAAGTAAGCCTTGACTCATGGATTTCCGAATGGGGCAACCCGGCAAGAGTAACGTCTTGTCACTCTACCTTCGAGGTAGAGAGAAAACACCCGATGAACTGAAACATCTAAGTAGTCGGAGGAAAAGAAATCAAAGAGATTCCCTGAGTAGCGGCGAGCGAAACGGGAAGAGCCCAAACCAAATGACTTCGGTTGTTTGGGGTTGCGGACCTGCAACAAACTGGACACTTTAGTGGAAGCATCTGGGAAGGTGCGGCAAAGAGAGTGAGACCCTCGTACACGAAAGAGTGAAAAGCGGGCAGGGATCCAGAGTACCACAGGGCACGAGGAACCCAGTGGGAAGCAGGGTGGACCACCATCCAAGGCTAAATACATCGAAACGACCGATAGCGAAGAGTACCGTGAGGGAAAGGTGAAAAGAACCCCGGGAGGGGAGTGCAATAGAACCTGAAACCGTATGTCTACAAACAGTCGGAGCACGATCTATGTGCGACGGCGTGCCTATTGAAGAATGAACCGGCGAGTTAATTTATGCTGCGAGGTTAAGCGGGAGACGCGGAGCCGAAGCGAAAGCGAGTCTTAAGAGGGCAGTTAGTAGCATGGATTAGACCCGAAACCACAGTGATCTATACATGTCCAGGTTGAAGCTCAGGTAAAAATGAGTGGAGGACCGAACCCGTGCGTGTTGAAAAACGTTGGGATGAGATGTGTATAGGGGTGAAATGCCAATCGAACGTGGAGATAGCTGGTTCTCCCCGAAATAGCTTTAGGGCTAGCCTCAGGCGAATCACCATAGAGACGGTAGAGCACTGATCGGGCAAGGGGGCGTAAAGCCTACCGACCCCAGTCAAACTACGAATGGCTCATATGGGCAGCCTGGGAGTCAGAATGCGAGTGATAAGACCCGTATTCAAGAGGGAAACAGCCCAGACCGCCGGCTAAGGTCCCAAATGCTGTGCTAAGTGGAGAAGGATGTAGGACTTCGAAAACAACCAGGATGTTGGCTCAGAAGCAGCCACCATTAAAAGAGTGCGTAATAGCTCACTGGTCGAGAGGCCCTGCGCCGAAAATATCCGGGGCTAAAGCACAGAACCGAAGCCGCGGCAGGGTACACTTTTGTGTACACTGGGTAGGGGAGCGTTCTTATCTGGACGAAGGTAGACCGGAAGGACTGCTGGACGGATAAGAAGTGAGAATGCCGGTATGAGTAGCGAAACGACAGGTGAGAATCCTGTCCACCGAAAGCCTAAGGAATCCCGGGCAACGCTCGTCGTCCCGGGGTAAGTCGGGACCTAAGCCGAGGCGAAAAGCATAGGCGATGGACAACTGGCGAAAATTCCAGTACCGGGCGTCTTCGTTTGAGGATGGAGTGACGCAGGAAGGAAGCTGAGC
>NZ_GL892077.1 GCF_000213975.1 Centipeda periodontii DSM 2778 | reverse complement strand
CCTTCGACATGGTTGACGATGGTGCCCGGGTTGGGCGGGACAGCGCTGTCCGCGTCGGTGGTAAGGGTGCCGTTTCCTGCGACTTTCATCAGGCTGATACGTCGTTGACCTTCAGGGCCGGTGCACGTCCGTCCACGCCGACACCGATATGGATGCCGCGGATGTCCTTGTTCGTTGTGCCAAGGTTCAGGATGGTCGGGTTTTCGTTTTCAATGCCCTCGCTGAGGTAGAAGTGGAGGTTGTTGATCCCCGTAAAGTCTCCTGCATACGAGCTCTTTTCAAGGTCATGACGGATGGCAAGGGTGTTGTCATGGTCATCCGTGCCGTTGCCGCCTTTGATGGTACCCTCTACGCGTGAGCCACGCAGGTGGATGATGTTGTTGCTGTTGGTTCCCGTGGCGTTGCCTGCAATGACATCGCCGGTGATGGTGGCGCCCTTGCCGATGTTCACGGTGTTCCCATCGGCGGTGATGCAGCTGCCCCCAAAGACGCTGCCGGTGACGGTGATGCCGTCCGCGATGTTTACGGTGTTGCGCAGAGATGCTCTATGTGCGTGTCCGCCGTAGACATCCCCCGTGATGTTTGCGTTCACGTTGACGGTGTTTTCAATGGCATCCAAGCCGGTCGTGCGGTCTGTGGAGCCGCCAATGATGTTGCCGGTGACGGCTGCGTTGACGTTGACCACGTTCTTAACGGCATCGCCGCTCGTGGAGGATCCGCCGGTGATGGTGGTCGATGTGTTTGCATTGGGCGCTCCGGAGATGGTTACCGTGTTCTCTTCGGCATTGCCCGAAGCCTGTGCACCGATAACAGAGGCGCCGCTGATGTCGCCGCCCTTGATGTCGACGGTGTTCTTCCCTGCCTTGCCGGCGCTCTGTGCGCCCTTGAGGCTGCCCGTAACAGTGCCGGAGGAGATGATCGCTTTGTTATTTGCTGCGTCTCCTGCGGTCAGGGTTTCTGCACCGATGGCGTTGGTGACACTGCCGCCCTTGACTTCGACACGGTTCTCTTCGGCTGTGCCGCTCTGGCTCTGTGCTCCGACGAGGTTCGTAACGGTGCCGCCTTCTGCGTAGGCAACGTTCTTCGTCGCCTTGCCTGCCTTGGTCTTTGCGCCGTAGGCATGCACGGCACTGCCATCTTTCACGGTGAGAGTGTTCTCCTCTGCTGTGCCGTTTGCGGTCTGTGTGTCGCCTGCAATGGCGTTGGTAACGGCTGCACCGGTATTGAGGGTGAGCTTGTTGTTCTTGGTTGCGCCATCCGTGCCGTAGACGGTCTTGCCGCCGAAGACGTCGGTGACAGAGCCGCTGTTTACTTCGACGTTTGCATTCTGCCACTTGTATGCCGTCAGGTCGAGGCTGCCGCCTGCCGTGGTAACGGCTTGGTTGTTGTCGGTGACAAGGCTGTACTCGACATCATCCGATCGCTCGCTGCCCGTTGCCGGGTTGTACCCGCTGAGGGTAAGCGTCTTGCCTCCTGCCATCTGGAAGAGGTGGATGTTCTTTTCCATGACGCTGCCAAGCCAGTTGGAGACGTCTGCGCCCACCGGCTTTTCGATGGTGCTGTAGGTAAGTGCGGTGTCATCGTTCAGTGTGAGGACGGTATCCCCGTCGGCGACGTTGCTGCCGAGGCTCCATGTGATCTTTCCGAAGTTTTCAAGGCTGCCGACGCGAGCGCCCTTGCTCTTGAGGTTGAGGACGTTGCCCTCAGCAGATTTGTTGCCGCCCATGAGTTTTCCTGTGACGGTGACATTTGCATCGCTCACGCCGTCACCGATGGTGATCTTGTTGCCCGTGGTCCTGCCATTGCCGCTCGCGAAGCCGCCGTAGACGTTGCCTGCAACACTGCCGCTGTAGAGGCTCACGGTGTTGTCCGTGGCAGAGCCGCTGGCTGAGGTGTGTGTGAGGGCTCCTGCGTAGAGGTTTCCTGTGACGTTTGCGCCCTTCAGGTCGATGCTGTTCTTGGTGGCATTTCCTGCCTCGGTGCGGACATCGGCACCATAGCCGTCCGCAATGGTTGCGCCGCTGTTCAGGATGAGTGTGTTCTCCGTCGCGTCGCCCATTTTCTTGTAGCCGTCCACGCCGTCGCCTGCCTCAAGGTTCTGGGCAAGTCCGGCGTAGGCTGCTGTTGTGATCGTGCCGCCCGTAATGTCGAGCGCGTTCTTTTCGACGGTGTTGCCGACTTTGCTGCGTCCGCCCCATGCTTCGGTGTTGCTGCCGGTGCTGTAGGTCGGATGGTTGTTCCGGAAGCGGTAGCCCGTGACGTCGACGTTCTTTGCGCTTGCGGTTTCACTGTCGGTGTTGAGGACGTATTCGTAGTCGCCGTCCTTCTTGGTTTCCCGTGCACGGGACGGATCGTAGTTCGTAAAGGTCACGTCGTTCGTGCTGCGCAGAAGCGTCAGGATGTGGTCGCTCGTCGGGCTTGCCGTGATGGTGTCGAGGTTCTTGAGCTTCATCTTGCCCCAGTCGATCGAGGTGTTGCCCCCGTCCGTGAGGGTGAGCATGGTATCCCCGTGGCTGACGTAATGTGCTGCGTCGAAGTTGACGTTCTCGAAGTTCTTGACATCCGCCGCACTTGCATTCCGGCTGTTGACGTTCAGGGTGTTGCCTGTGACGTTCGACCCGTTGCCACCGTAGATGGTGCCGACGGTCGTGCCCGCAGCAACGGCATCGGTTTCTGTGCCAAGGTTGATCACGTTGCCCGTGGTCGCGCCCGTGCCGCTCGTGAAGCCGCCGTAAACGTCGCCCATGCTGCCGCCCGTGATGTCGACGGTTGCGCCTGTGGCGCTTCCCGTGGCGGCATAGTTCCCGTGGATGTCGCCCATCGTGCCGCCCGCAATCCGCAGACTGCCGCCGGTGGCATTGCCCGTCCCGGCGTTGTAGCCGCCGTAGAGATTGCCGCCGACACTGCCGCCCGTGATGTTTACTTCACTGTTCGTGACCGTGCCCGTGGCCGTTGCCTGTGCGATATGCCCGCCGTAGACATTGCCTGTGACCGCGCCGCTTGTGATCGTGACTTTGCTCTTGTCGACCGTGCCCGTTGCATTTGCGGCGGTAAGGGATGCGCCGTGAACATCGCCTGTGACCGAGCCGCCTGTGATCTCGGCGGTGTTCTCGGTCGCATTGCCTGCGCGTGTGCGCACGTCGGCACCGTAGGCATTGGCGACCGTGCCGCCGGAGATGGCGATGGTATTCTTCTCGGCATCACCGGTCGTTACGCCGACCTTGTTGTTCTCCACCAGTCCGCCGTACGCCGCCGTGGTGAGGCTGCCGCCCGTGACGGTCAGCTTATTGTTCTCGACCTTGTTGCCGACCTTGGTGCGTCCTGCCCATGCTTCCGTATGCGTTCCATCCGTAGCGGTATATGTCGCCGCACTGTTGTCCTTATACTGGTAGCCTTCCAGCGTGATGTACTGCGTCGCATTCGCCCCATGACTGTCGGTGTCGATGATGTACTCGAATTTGTCCGTTATGCTGTCCTTGGCTCCCGTATAGCCCGTTGTCGCAATGCCTGCCGCGTTGTCGATCAGGTTCAGCTTGTACGGTTCGTAGGTCTTGATGCCCGCACCCGTGAGACCCTGCGTATCGACCTCGAGCTTCGCCCAGTTCAGCCCTGTGGTCTGCGCGCCGTTATTGAGTGTGAGCAGGGAGTTTGCCGGATTGATGGTGCTGTTCAGGTCGAATTTGACGGTTTCGAAGTGCGCGATGTTGCCCGCCGTTGCGTTGGTCTTGACATTCAGTGTATTGTCCGTGACCGTGTTTTGATTGCCGCCGTAGATGACACCCGTCACTGCGGTCACGGCATTAGTCGTGCCGTCGCCGAGGTTTACGGTGTTGCCTGTGGTCGCACCGGAGGCGGTATTACCACCGTATACATCGCCCGTGACAGAGCCGCCGTAGAGATTCAGCGTGCTGCCGGTCGCGCTTCCTGTTCCTTCGTTTTTGCCGCCGTAGACGCTGCCGCCGATGGAGCCATTCGTCAACGTGATTGTGCTGCCCGTGATGCTTCCCGTTGCACCGTTGTCTGTAATTTGACCGCCGTAAACAGAGCCGCTGATATTGCCGCCCGCGATGTTGACCTTGCTCTTTTCAATTTTACCTGTTGCGCCCGCAGCGGTAAGGGCTGCACCGTAGACATTCGTGACGGTGCCGCCCGTAATGTCCGCCGTGTTCTCCGTCGCATTGCCGTCCTTGGTACGCACGTCGGCACCGTAGGCATGGACGACCGTGCCGCCGGAGATGGAGA
>NZ_GL892076.1:2677594-2749943 GCF_000213975.1 Centipeda periodontii DSM 2778 | reverse complement strand
TTTTAAGGATCACGGATCATCCTTTATGCTTATTGCGTTATACTGTGCTGCCGTTGACATTGGTACCGGCGGACGCATGTGCCGCCTCACTTTGGAACGGGGCGGCACTGTCATAGGTGGTCTGCACGCCGTAGACGGTCGTTTCGCTTTGTGTCTGGATGTAGACCTCCGTACCTGCGGGGAGGTCGACGTTCTTGCCGTGCACGAATGCGCCCGCGACAACGCCAAGCGGTCCGAGCACCGCGATGCCGGCGAGCGAGGCGCCCGCCGCCATGGCGAGATGCTGCATCTCCTTCTTTGCCTCCTCGCCCATGAAGGTGGTGACATAGGTGCCGTCAAGCGCCTTTGTGTTCTTGAAGTCGATCTCGACCTGCGCATTGCGCCCGAAGTTCTTTGCCTGCTTTACCTTTGTGACCGTGCCCTCGCCGCGCGAGCCCTTCGTGAAGACAAGGACATCACCGACGAAGACGTCGTCTGCGACCTGATACTCAATTGTATCGCCGACCTTGAGATTCTTTGCATTGACAGGCGTTACGAGGGCAATCTTGACAAGTGTGTTGGCAGGGACGGAAACAGGAGTGACTGGGATCTCCTTCGTGCCGAAGGATGCCATCGAGAGCGCGGAGATGCGCTTTTGGAATGTGCCCTCGGAGGTCTTGCCGAGGAGGGCGACCTCCATCTCACTGACGCGCTCCTGCACGGGGCGCAGACTCGTCTCGTGGTTGATGTTCCACTCGATCGCGTTGAGATTCATGAGGACGGACGGCGCCGTGCTGTTTGTATAGATCTCATCGTAGATGGCATCGATGCGCGCCATCAGGCTGCCCGTACGGTGCTTGCCGTCGTAGTCGCGTTCGAGGCGGTTGATGCGGTCGACGAGTGCACCCGTTTGCTCCTGTCCGTAGGTGTCCTGCTCAATGAGGGCGAGCTTCGTCTGGACGGCGTTGGGCGGCTCTGCTGCGAGCGCTGTGCCAAAGGATGTGAGTGCGAGCACGAAGGTCAGAACGAGTGCGCAGATTTTCTGTCGCATGAATGATCCTCCTCTACTTTGTCGGCTGCTTTTCTTTCAGCAGCTCCTCAATAAAGTCTGCAATGCTTCTGAGCGGGGAAGCCGGCGTATATTTCTGGGGGGCATCCATACCCTTCGAGGTGCGCAGGACTTCCTTTGTATCGTAGACCTCCACCTGCGCGGAAACGAACTGATAGGTTCCCGCCTGTGGGTTGAGGCGCGTACGGTACAGGTAGCGGCGGTTTTCCGCTGCCTTGACGACGGCAACAACGGCGTCGCGCTCCGTATCCGAGACGCGCACGACGCTGGCTGCGTCGACATAGTAGCCCGTGTCATCCTCGGCATCGACGAAGCGCATGTCCTCAGCTGCATGGCCCACATTGAAGCTCGCAAGAAAAACGAGAGCAGCAAGCACAAATCCACCTGCTGTGAAACGCTGCATTGGGGGGTCGCCTCCTTTCCATTCTTTTGTCCGAGTCGCGTCTATTATAGATGAAAAAATTTTTTGCGTCAAATTTAGATTCGATGAGGGGGCTTATTTATGAAAATGCCTCGATACGTTTGCGTTCCTCTGCTTGCAGCTCGGCGGCAAAGGCGAGGAATCCGTTCAAGTTCCCTGTGTTGAGGTAGTTGATGTATTCCTTGCGCCGCTCGACGGGGATCACAATAGGCGTTAGATCGGCGAGGAAGCAGCTATATACCATGAGGGCACGCCCTACACGACCGTTCCCATCGGGGAAGGGGTGAATGTGTTCAAAGGCGATGTGTTGACGGCAAAGAGCGCGTACCCTGTCTGAATCGGATACCGCCGCCGTCATTTGCGCGTCCAGGTTCGCTATCCAATAATTATACAGCATTCAGGAGAAACATGCATGAATGGACGCTCAATGTTTTTTATATTATACTAGTGCAGGGTTTTTTTCAGTATGCTATACTGTAGTATAATAACGCTGGACTGCTTTATATAAAGACTGGAGAACGCGCCGATGACCGATCCTATGAAAATACGCATCCTACTCGCGCTGACTGCTGCCTGTACCGTGCTCCCGACGAACGCGGATGCCGCCTATCGCGGAGATGCGGATACGGGCTTTCAGCATTTGGATTTCATCGAGAATGAGCGGCGGGAGGCGCGTGAGAATTGGCTCACACCGGAGCAAGAGAAACTGCTCGCGGATGTTGCGGAGATGGAAAAGCATCTTCGCCATCCGGTGACAGAGGATGCGCCGTCACCGATCGCGTTCGAGGGCGACGATCTCACCTATGACGAGCGAACGGGCGACTTTGTGGCGAAGGGGCACGTGGATATCGTACAGCTTGCGGCACGGCGCTTTCAGGGGGACTATGTGGAGGGGAACACCGTCTCGGGCGATGTTTCCGTTCCCGACCGCGCGCATATGCTTCAGCTCACGGAGGGCGCGGCGCGCGTGACGCTCGACGGCTATCGCGCTCAGTACAACTATAAGACGCATGAAGGCACGATGGCAGAGGCTGCGGGCAAGGTCGGCGGCTACTATATGACGGGCAAGCGGTTTGAGTTCTATCCGGACAAGATTGTTGTCTACGACGGCACACAGACGAAGTGCTCGGCTGAAAAGCCGGACTATCATCTCAGTGCCGATGTCGCGGAGCTCTATCCCGGAAATCGCATGGTGCTGACGAATGTGAAGTTCTGGCTGAAGAACAAGGTCATCTTTACGAAAAAGCGCTATGAGGTCGACACGGCGAATCCCATACAGCGGAATTTTCCGCGTGCGGGCTATGACAGCGACGACGGGCTCTGGCTGGAGCAGACCTTTGCATATGATGTCGCTCCGCGCGTGACGGCGAGTGCGACGCTCTATGTGACGACGAACAAGGGCTGGCGCAGTCACTATGATCTTGGTTGGAAAAATGGTGCGACGAGTGCTCTTCTCACCTATGGTGTCTTTGAGGACGGCGACAATGCAACCATCAAGAAGCAGCCGTCCCTCATCCTCAGCTATGGGAAACGTCTCGGTAAGACTCCGATCACCTATCGCCTTTACTCCGAGTATGGACGCTGGTATGGCAGCGGCATCCACAGCAATCATTGGCAGTACGGCATTTCGGTTGCGCACGATACGATCCCGTTCCACGGGTTCAAGATTGATCTTGCGGCGGGCTACTCCATCACACGGGAAAGTTATGACCATTCACGCGTGCAGGGGTTCAATACGAGCGCCTATCTTACGAAGGCGTTCAATGACCGCTTTGCGGCGTACATCGGCGGCATTTATACGAAGAACTCGAAGCAGAATTCGCTCTTTGACTTCGATCAGGAGGAGTACTCCAAGGTTTTGCAGACGGGGCTCAGCTATCGCATTGATGAGCGCAATCGCGTCGCGGTGGGAACGAAGTACGCCGTCGATCCGGATCGGTGGACGGATGTGGACTACTATTGGTTCCACGATCTGCACTGTTCGCAGATCATCCTGCGCTACCGTTCCAAGCAGGACGCATGGAAAGTCAAATGGGAGTTCACACCATGGTAAATGCACTCACGCAGATGGCGGATACGCCCGTCCTCGTCATCGGGGATATGGTGGCAGATATCTATCTTGACGGTGCGATCTCGCGTATTTCACGTGAGGCGCCCGTCCTTGTCCTCGAACAGCGGGAGGAGCGCGTTGTCGCGGGCGGTGCGGCGAACGTTGCCAGCAATGCGGCGACGCTTGGCGGCACATCGTATGCCGTGGGGGTCTGCGGTACGGAGCGCAGTGGTGATGCGCTCCTCGCCGTACTGGATGAGAACGGCGTGCATACGGAATCGTTCGTGCGTGCAGAGGCGCATCCGACGATCACCAAGACGCGCATCATTGCGGGCGGGCGCGCGACGGTCAGTCAGCAAATTGTGCGCGTTGACCGCGAGTGGCACACGCCGCTCACCGAGGAAACGGAGGAGAATCTGCTCGCGTGCATCCGGGAGCTTCTGCCGCGTGTGCGGGGCGTTGTGCTCTCGGACTACGGCTCGGGGACGGTGACGGCGCGCGTGCGCCGCATGGTAATCGAGGAAACACGCAGGGCGGGCACCCCAAGCATTGTGGACTCACGCTACGACATCCTCTCCTATGAAGGTGTTGGTTACGTCAAGCAGAACGATGCGGAACTCTCTGCGGCGATTGGGCGTGAGCTGCGCTCCGAGGAGGCAATTCATGCGGCGGGACGTGAACTGCGCGAGCGGCTCGGCGCGGACGGTGTGCTCATCACACGCGGGGATAAGGGGATGACACTATTCCTTGCGGATGGCTCCGCAACGAATATTCCCGTCAGCGACCACAGCGAGATCTTCGATGTATCGGGTGCGGGGGACACCTGTGTCGCCGTTATGATCCTCGCACTCGCGGCGGGCATTGATCCGCTGACGGCGGCGCGTCTCAGCAACATTGCGTCCGGTATTGCCGTGCGCAAACGCGGTACGGCGACGGTGGCGCAGGAGGAACTGCGTGCTGCTGTTGCTGCGTTGGAGGGAGACGTTTGATATGCTGATTCCAAACGAACGGATCGAGGCGTTCGCCGCCGCCTTGCGTGAGGCAGGCGTACGCGTCGTCTTTACGAACGGCTGCTTTGACATCCTCCATGCGGGGCATGTGCGCTATCTTGCAGCGGCGCGGGCACTTGGCGATGTGCTCATCCTCGGGCTCAACAGTGATGCGTCCGTGCGCCGCCTCAAGGGGGAGATGCGCCCCGTCAATACGGCGGAGGATCGCGCGGAGGTCGTCGGCGCGCTGAAGTCCGTGGACTATGTTGTAATCTTTGGTGAGGACACGGCAGAGAATCTGATCGCGAAGGTGCGTCCCGCCGTCTACGCAAAGGGCGGCGACTATACGCGCGAGACGCTGCCCGAGGCGCGCATCGTGGAGAGTTACGGCGGTGAGGTTGCGTTTATCCCGCTTGTCGCGGGCAAGTCCACGACGGGGATCATCGAGCGGGCAGGGCGGAAATAGTGAAAGGAGGGCAGGGCATGAAGAATATCATCGTCATCAAGCTGAGTGCGATTGGCGACGTGATTCATGCCCTGCCCGTTTCGTATGCCATCAAGGAGCAGTTTCCGGAGACGCATCTGACGTGGGTTGTCGAGCAGGCTGCGTATGCGATTCTCGAAGACAATCCCTACATCGACGAGCTCATTCTGTTTGAGAAGGCAAAGTTCCGCAGTGTCCGCGGCTTTCTGCGTGAGATCGGGCCGTTTCGCCGACGTCTGCGCAGGCGCCGCTATGATGCCTCGCTCGATCTGCAGGGGCTCTTTAAGTCGGCGGCGATTGCATGGAATGCGGGGGCAAAGCTGCGCATCGGTACGGCGAATATGCGCGAGGGTGCGGATCTCGTGAGCCGCCCCGTGCGTGGAGCGCACGCCGAGGGGCATATTGTCGAGCGCTATCTCGATGTCGCACGGACACTCGGCTGTGCGGTGAACGAGGTGCGCTTCCCCGTCGCCGTTTCCGAACGTGACGCAGCGGCGGCGGAAACGCTGCTCGCACGCGAGGGGGTGCAGACGGGACGCAAATTTGTCGCCTTTGCCATTGGCGCGAACTGGCCGAACAAGCGCTGGCCGGTGGAGCGTTTCGCAGCGCTCGCCGACCGTCTCTATCGCGCACACTACATTCCCGTGCTTGTCGGCGGCGGTCGCCTCGATGAGACGCTTGCACAGGACATCATGTGCGCGAGTGAGATCCCGCCCGTGAACCTCGTCGGGCGCACGAATCTAAAGCAGCTCGCGCACATCTTTTCGCGTGCCGCGCTCGTCCTCGGCGGTGATACGGGACCCGTCCACCTCGCGGCAGGGCTTCGCGTGCCGACGGTGATGCTCATGGGACCGACGGACGCGAACCGCAACGGTCCCTATGGTCAGCTTGAAAATGCCATCGAGGTCGACCGTCCCTGCCGCGGCTGCTGGAAGCGCGTCTGCCCGAAGGGGCTCGACTGCCTCGCGGCAATTACCGTAGATGAGGTTGTGGCGAAGATGCGCCCTCTTCTTTCACGGTGAAGCGGACGGTAGCAATTTATGGAATCATGAGGAAGGAAAGGAGCGCAGCAAGTGCGCATAGAGCGATATGACAGACGGCAGACGGGGCGATTGGCGGTGTTCTGCGATGCGGCGCAGCGTGATCTGAAGCTGTTTGCGTTCATCTTGCTGACACTCTGCGTCTATCGTGCCTATTTCATGTTCTATATGTCGGGCTATATGATGCCATCGACGGGCGTGGCGGATATCGTGCTTGCGCTCGTCACGGGACTCAGACTCTCGCTCAAGACGGCGGGGGCGATTGCCCTGCCCGCATTTGTTTTCTGCTCACTGCCGCTTCTGATCGCTCCACGCCTTTCGAGCATACTTTTGCGTCTGCGACTCGTTTGGGGATCTCTTGCGGTGTTCGCCTTTGCCGTGCTCTTTCAAGCGCGATTCCCGTTCTATCGGCAGTATCAGACGGGATTCCACCTGCAGGTAGCGGCAGGGATGAACGATGACATCCCCACGATCTTTTCGATGCTCGTACAGGAATACGGCTTTGTCTGGCGGTTTGCTCTTGCACTCCTGCTGACGGCGGTTTCGATTTATCTCCTGCACAAGCTCCTGTGCGTGCGCGGGACCTATCCGCTTCCTGCGCTCCGTTCGCGTACGCAGAGCGTAGGTTTTTCGCTTTGTTTTCTGCTGATCTTCGCCGTGCTGTTCGTCTTTGTGCGCTTTGGCGGGAGCTTTACCTATGCGCATGGTGTCAACTGGGAGAATGCAGGTGTGACGGGGGATGCGTTCCTCAATGAATGCATTCTGGACGACGGGCAGGCGCTCTATCGTGTGCATTCCATGCGGAAGAGACTAAAAAGCGGGGATGTCGTAGGGGTGGAGAAGGAGAATGTGCGTGCACTTGCCCGTGCGGCGGCGGGACATGGCGACCTCACATCGGATACGCTGACGCCCTATCTGACGCGCACGGCACAGGGGGCGCGCATTCCGCAGCCGCGCCACATCTTCATTGTCCTTGGCGAGACGTACGCGCAGTGGCCGATGCTTGAGAAGTATGCCGCTCTGCATGCTGCCGATGGGATCAAGGCACTGACGGCAGAGCCGAATGCCTACTACTCGCGTCGCTTCATGCCGAACGGAGACTTTACCTCCATTGCGATCACGGGACTCGTGACGGGGCTGTCCGAGGTGACCCGCCATGTGAACTACGAGCCGCGCAGCCTGCGCGAGGTCTATCCGACGGCGATGGCACCGCAGTTCAAGCGCCTCGGCTATGCGGTGGATTTCTGGTACGGCGGCGTGCCGTCATGGGAGGGAATGGACCGTTTTTCCCGTGCGCAGGGCTTTGATCACTTCTACGGCTATCCGGATTTTCATGCGGAAAAGGTAAATGCGTGGGGGACGTCGGATGCACAGCTCTTTGCGGCACTTGGTCAGCATCTCGCCGAGGAACCGCCTACGGTACATCTCATCATGACCGTGTCGAACCATCCACCCTACGACATCGACGTTGCTGCGGAGGGCTTTGATCTCGAAAATGCGCGCGCACAGGCTGCGAAGATTCCGAATGTGGACGATCCCGATCAGCTTGCACTCGAACTCGGACACTATTACTATATGGACAAGATCGTGACGAATTTCGTGCATGAGACGCTGGCGAAGTATCCGGACAGCCTCTTCGTTCTTACGGGCGATCATGCCGTGCGCATGAATCCGTCGCGCACGCCGACGATGTACGAGTTCCAGAGCGTTCCGTTCGTCCTCTGCGGGCAGGGTGTCACGCCCGGTATTCTGCCGTCCGATGTCGTGGGCGGACATACGAACATCGTGCCGACGCTGATCGAGCTGATCGCACCTGCCGGGTTTTCCTACGTATCCATTGCCCCACCCTTGACGGAGAACAATATGGGCGCGGCGTTCAACCGCGACTACTTCCTCACGCGGGATGTCATGGGGGAGGTCGGCGGAACGCGTACGGAACTCCTGCCCGGCGCGGTCACGGGCGATGAGACGGCAGCCCGTGACCTCTTGAAGGAGCGCATGGCGATCCTGCGGACACTCTCATGGCAGCTCATCGAACACGGCGATACGCTGGAGGGACAGTGATTTTGTACCAAAATATTCTCGTCATCAACCTCATGCATCTCGGTGATCTTATGCTCGTGACACCCGTGCTGCGCACACTGCGGCACAACTATCCCGCAGCGCGCATCACACTCCTCGCGGATCGGATCCTCGCGGACATTGTGCAGGAGAATAAGCACATCGATGCGTGTCTGCTGATCGACAAGAAGGGGCGTGACAGAAGTTTCCTCGGCATCCTGCGTTTTGCCCATCGCCTGCGCAAACAGCGCTACGATCTCGTCGTCAATCTGCATCGCAACGAGCGCTCTTCTGCGCTCGCGGCACTCAGCGGCGGAAAGAAAATCGTCGGCTATGCAAAGCCCGGCTTCTCGTTCTTCTTCGATCACGTCAGCCCCGACCAACACCCGATTATGCACGAGGTTCACTCACACTATGCGGCGCTGCGTGCGGCGGACGTGATCGGGGAGGTCGATGACGCAGGCCTTGAGATGTGGCTGCCGCCCGCCGCCGAGGCGGAGGCGGCGCGGCTCTGGGCGGAGCATTTCGCGCCGGAGGACAAGGTGATTGCGCTCAACATCGGCGCGAGCTGGCGGACGAAGCGGTGGATGGATGCGTATTTTGCGGAGGTGGCAGACTACTACCTCGTGCGCGGGTACCATATCGCTGTTATGGGCGGTCCGATGGACGTGGAGATTGTCAACACATGCCGCGCACAGATGAAGGAAAAGGACCATCCGCGCCTGCACATTTTCACGGGGAAGGTCAGCCTCGGTGTCCTCGCGGGCCTTCTGCGCCGCTGCATCCTCTTCATCACGACGGACTCGGGGCCGATGCACGTCGGCGTTGCGATGAATGTGCCTGTTCTCTGCATGTTCGGCGCATCCCCCATCCCCGGCTTCTACCCATACGATGCAAAGAGTATTTCCGTCCGTGCACCCGTGCCGTGCCATCCCTGCCGCATTCACGAATGCCCTCTTGCGGGTGAGGAATATATGAAGTGTATGAAGCGGATGCCGCCCGAACTCATATTGAAATACGCAGATCAAATGCTTGCAGAGAACGGGGAGCAGCCCGCCTGCGAGCTTGTGCGTCCGATGGATTTCGAAACGCGTGTGGTGGAGCAGGTGGATGGGGCGTTTGGACTTGCTCCAAAGGGGGCGGCGGGACGCTTTGTTCGGCCCGTCCTGCCCACAGGGATCAAAGCCCACGGATTTGACTGATTGTTTGTTTTTTGATGGTTACAGATAGGAGCGTTCTCATGGATATGGCAAAAATCCGCGAAACGGTCGCGGAGAAGAGTGTGCGCAGCAACATCCTCGTCGTCGGCGATGTGATGCTGGATAAATACTACTCCGGTGAGGTCACGCGCATCTCGCCCGAGGCGCCTGTGCCGATCACGCATGTGACAGGCACGCGTGAAACCCTCGGTGGTGCGGCGAACGTCGCGCACAACCTTGCGCTCCTTGGGACGAATGTCAGCATTGCGGGCTATGTCGGCGATGACGCACACTGCAAGAGCCTGCTGGAAAAATTTGTGGCGCGCGGCATCGACTATGCGGGGCTCGTCCGTACGGAACGTCCGACGACCACGAAGATCCGCATCATCGGTGGGCATCAGCAGATGCTCCGTCTCGACTTCGAGGATGCGAGCCCGATTGACGGTGACTATGCCGAGCGGTATCTTGCCTACATCGATCAGAAGCTCAATGAGAGCATGGACTGTGTCATCATCTCCGACTATGGCAAGGGCGCCTGCACGGAGTATGCCTGTCAGCATATCATTCGTGCGGCGCACGACCACGGTGTGCCCGTCATCGTTGACCCAAAGGGAGCACAGTGGGCGAAGTACAAAGAAGTAGACTATATTACACCGAACATCAAGGAGATCAACGAGATCCTATTGGAGCCGATCACGAACAACGATTTTGATGTGGAGAAGGCGGCGCGCTATGCCATGCGCAAATTCCACCTGCGCAACGTCGTTCTCACGCGCTCCTCAAAGGGGCTTTCGCTGATTCACGGTGAGGAGGTTGTCCACATTTCGACACGTGCACAGGAGGTGTTCGATGTCTCGGGTGCGGGCGATACGGTGATCGCCGTGTTCGGGCTTGCGCTTGCGGGCGGACTGAGACCGGCAGATGGGGCATATCTTGCAAATCTCGCGGCGAGCGTCGTTGTATCCAAGCTCGGAACATATGCGGTCAACCGCGAGGAACTTCTTCAGGTGCTCGACCGTCAGGAAGGAGCGGATCTATGATTATCGTTACCGGCGGCGCCGGATTCATCGGCAGTAACCTTGTTCATGCGCTCAATGAGCGCGGGCACAAGGACATCCTCATCGTCGACGATCTGAAGGACGGCGAGAACTACAAGAATCTGCGCGGGCTGCATTTCATCGACTACCAGCAGAAGGACGACTTTCTCCACCTCATCGAGGAGGGGGACTTCGACGGCACGGATATCGACGCGATTTTTCATGAGGGCGCATGCTCGGACACGATGGAGTACGATGTCAACTACATGATGAAGGTCAACTACTCCTACTCCAAGGCGCTCCTGCACTTTGCAATGGGGGCGCGCATCCCGTTTTTCTATGCCTCCTCTGCGTCGACCTACGGCGGTGGAAAGAACGGCTTCACCGAGGGTGGGAAATGTGAGGACGCGCTCAACCCTTACGCATTTTCGAAGCTCGCATTTGATCGCTATGTGCGGCAGGTGATTCCCGAGGCGCGCAGTCCCATTGTCGGACTGAAATACTTCAATGTCTACGGACCGCAGGAGCATCACAAGGGAAAGATGGCGTCCATCTTCTATCAGCTCTATCATCAGATCATGGAGATGGGTGAGGCACGTCTCTTCCGCGGGACGGAGGGCATCGTGGACGGTGAGCAGCGCCGCGACTTCGTCTATGTCGGCGATGTTGTGCGCGTGAATCTCCACTTCTTCGAGCATGGTGGCGAGAGCGGTGTCTACAACTGCGGTACGGGCGTCGCACACAGCTACAACGAGGCGGCAAACGCCGTCATTGCCGCGCTCGGCAAGGGCAAGATCGTCTACCGCGACTTCCCGGAGGTCTTGCGCGGCAAGTATCAGAACTATACGCAGGCAGATACAACAGCACTTCTCGCGGCGGGCTACGACGGCGGCTTTACCCCGATGGAGGAGGCGGTCAGGGAGTACTGTGACTTCCTGAAGGCGGGCGGATACTTCTCCTATGGCGAATAAGGCGATCTTCTTCGACCGCGACGGCACGCTCAACGAGGATGTGGACTATCTCTACGAGCCGGAAAAATTCATCTGGGTGGAGGGCGCGGTTGCGGCGATCCGCTGGGCGAACGCACACGGCTACATCGTCGTCGTCGTCACGAATCAGAGCGGCATTGCACGCGGCTATTACGACGAAGCCGCCGTGCTGCGTCTGCACGACTGGATGAATGCACAGCTTACAAAGCACGGCGCACACATCGACGCGTTCTATTACTGTCCCCACCATCCGGAGGCGGAAATCCCCGCCTACAGGAAGCCTTGTGACTGCCGCAAGCCCGCACCGGGCATGATCTTGCGCGCCATCCGAGAGCATGATATCGACCCCGCTGCCTCGTACCTCTTTGGCGATGGCGCGCGCGATATCGAAGCCGCTGAGAGTGCGGGTGTGCGAGGCGTACGCTACACGGGCGGGAGTCTGCTCGACTGCGTGCAGGCGGCGGTGGAATCTCCTAGATACAATGAATGGATATAACAAATGAAACTAGTACTGAAGAATTTTGCAAAAATTAAAGAAGCGGAGATTCACTTTGATGGATTGACTGTCATTGCCGGAAACAACAATACGGGGAAAAGTACGATTGGCAAAGTTCTGTTTACATTGTTTCACGCTCTCAGAAATATGCCGCAGCAGGTGCTGGAGGAAAGAAAAAATGTGATAAGAGACTTTTTCTCTGTTCTTTTAAGGCGTGACAGTGAACGTTTTCAGTTGCTCCGAATGATGGAAATGGAGGGGATGCCGAAGCTTTTTCATGGTCTTGACACCAATGTGAAATCAGTGCAGTCTTGGTATGAACACCTCCTGCATAATATTGAAGAGGAACTGCATATTGATCTGTTAGAGGAGGAAAAGCAGGATCTCCGGTTTAAGATTGAAGATTCATTGGAACCCTCTGATAGCGAAATCGAGAAATCTCTTGTCGGAAATGCGTTTTCTAGAATATTTGCAGGGCAAATCAACTCTGTCTATGATGATGTAGAGGCAGAGATATCGTTGTATGTTCAAGGAAAATCGAAGAATGTGATGTTCCACAGGAATGAATGCAAAGCATATCGAAGTGAAATCGAATTGCTTGAAGATGCCATTTACGTGGACGATCCTTTTTTGATTGACAAGTGTTTTCAGATGAGACTCGCAGTTCTTGGGATAGAAAATAATCCTCTCAGAGAAGGGCTGCTTAAATATCTGGAGACAGATGAGCGTCCCGGAGTGATTGAGGGACTTGAGATAAAAAGAAAAATGGCTGAAATATTTTCCATGTTTCAGCGGATTGTACCCGGCAATCTGACGCGTAATCGGCGGCGTTTTGTTTTGGAGACGGAAGGGCAAGATCAGCCTCTTAACGTAGAAAACTGGTCAGCAGGAATGAAATCCTTTGCCATATTGAAGCGTCTGCTTGAAAATGGTACGCTTCATGAAAAAGGTGTGCTTATTCTGGATGAGCCGGAGGTTCATCTCCATCCTGAATGGCAGCTACGTTATGCAGAGATTCTTGTCCTGCTCCAGAAAGAGTTCAATCTGACCGTACTCATTACAACGCATAGTCCTTTTTTTCTCGATGCAATCGAGTTATACGCATGTAAGTATGGAGTTGCAGAAAAGTCACACTACTATCTGTCTAAAAATGATGGTAAGAGAGTGTCGTTCATTGATGTTTCTGGTGAACTCGATCAAATCTATGAGAAGATGTCTGCACCTGTACAGATATTGGAAAATCTACGCGCAGAACTTCGCATGAGGTCTTGAATCCTATGGGGATAATGCCTTTACATTTTCAAAGTTGTTGCAAAACGCTTCATGACATTTCATTCGATTCGGCTAAAAAAGCATATATGTGCGAGAGCTCGATTAAGGTCTTTGATTTTGACGGACTGAAGGATTGGTATGTTGAGAACTGCGCTCTGCAGTTGACACAAACCCCCTGCTCCAATGATGCCTTATGGCTGGACGAAGATCATATTGTATTCATTGAGTTCAAGAATGGGAAAATAGGAGCTCCTGAAAATAATGAGATTATTTTTAAGCTATATGATAGCTTGCTCTTGATTTTTGATGATAAATTTGATCTTTCGTGGTATCGTTCGGACTTTAAGCAGAATATTTCTTATACGCGAAAGTATATGGACTATATTCTGGTTTATAATAAACAAAAGTACGATGAAAGATGTCCTACTCCGCAAACGAGAAAAGGATTAGAGCGGCAAAACGTTCAAGAGTCATTGCATCGAACGATGATTTATAAGGCAGCCAGAGGCTGGGCAAATAGACGTATTGTCCTCTTCGGATTGGATCGATTCAAGGGCTATCTGTTTCGTCAGGTGCATACACTGAATCAGGTGGAGTTCGAAGATTATTTGAAAGAACAAGGTGTTGTATAGGGGGGTGTGACGTGAGAATCGCCATATTTGAAAACATCATGACCCCCGGCGGGCATGAGGTCGATTTTGACCGTATTCTGGTGGATGAGCTGAAGGCGCTCGGGCATGAGATTGTGTTCTATGTACCTGAGGGATTTCAATTCGGCATGGATTATCATGTCCCCGTGCAATATCTGTCCGGGGCACCGGTGCTCTACACGAATGCACGCGGGATTCGAAAAATGCTGCTCTCTGTGCAACGTGAACGGCGGCGGTTTGGGTGGTATCGTGCGCTGTATGAGGCTGCGAAGGGAGGGGCGTTTGACGCGCTCATCGTTCCGACCTCGACCTATCGTTATCTCCGTGCACTGCGACAGAGCGTTCTGCGCCGCTCGCCCGTTCCCGTCGTCTTCATCCAGCATGGCATCAATCCGAGCGAGGCTTCGAAATTTCTTGGGGCTGCGGATGCGCTTGCAAAATATACGAACATTCGCCCCGTTGTGCTGACTTTTGGAAACACTCTTTTGGGGGAACAACGTCCCAATATTCGGCTGATGCCGCCGCCGACGTTCGTGCCGCGCGACATCGAAGTTGTACCGCATTCGCCTGTAGCAGCAGATGAGCCGATCACCATCGGTTTCTTTGGGCAGTTTCGCAGGGAAAAGCGCCTGGAAGATCTTCTGAACGTTTATCTTGCGGGGAACTATACGCGGCCTGTTCGTCTCATGGTGCAGGGTTCGACCATGCACGCGGAGGATGCGGCGGAGTTCGAGCGCATCATTGCGGCGCACGAGGGAAAGGGCATAACCTTCCTGCATCGCGGGCTGATCGGAGCAGAGTGGCAGCGTGCCATTGCAGATATGGATGCGCTTCTTCTGCCGTACTCTGCACCGCGTTACCGCTACCACTGGGGGGCGATGCTCTTCACGGCAATCGGCTTTCAAAAGCCCGTCCTCACGAGCGACGACATGAATCCCGAGGTGTTTGAACGCTTTTCGATAGGGATGACGTTCCCCAGTGGGAATATGACGGCACTCGGGGCGGCGCTTGAGACATTCATCAACGAATATGACAGCCGCGCGCCTCGTTGGCATGAAGCACTTCACTGTGCTGCCGATGAATATGCGCCTGCGCGTTTTGCTGCGCATATTATGGAGATTATCAAACCGCATTCAAAAGCATGAAGGCAGGAAAGGACGGCGTTATGGCTCAGAATCTATCGGTGCTCATTCTCGCAAAGAATGAGGAGCAGAACATAGAGGACTGTATTCGCAGCGTTTCCTTTGCTGATGAAGTCGTTGTTATTGATGATTTCAGTACGGACCGGACGGCGGAACTGGCACGCGCTCTTGGAGCGCGTGTTGTGCAACGTGCGCTTGCCGGCGACTGGGGCGCGCAGCAGACCTTTGCCGTGGGGGAAGCGGCGTGCGATTGGATTTATTTTTTGGATGCAGATGAGCGCGTGACATCGCAGCTTGCAGAGCGTATCAAGGAAATCGTTGCGGCGGATGATCGGCGCTATGCATATGCGAACGCGCGCCTGAGCTATTATTTCGAGCAGCCGCTCCGGCATGGCGGCTGGTTTCCGGACTATGTCGTCCGTCTCCTGCCGCGCGATGGGACGAGTGTCACAGGGCTTGTGCACCCAAAGATCTGTCACCCGTATCAGGAGATCAAGCTCCCGAGGAAATCCTATCTCGTACACTATCCCTATCGTGACTGGGTTCACTATCTGGGCAAGCTGAATACCTACACGACGCTTGCTGCGCAGAAATCGTACAACGCAGGGCGGCGTGCGAATCTTGCCGATATGATCCTGCATCCTGTTTGGGCAAGTTTTCGCATGTACTTTCTAAAGTGTGGGTTTCTTGACGGGCGGATTGGGTTCATTCTTGCGGTATTTCACTATTTTTACACGATGGCGAAATATGTAAAGCTGTACTATTTGGATCAGACGAATCGCCATACGGGAGATGTTTTATGATTGCTGAGATTCGCGCCGTCGCGCACCGTGCCTATCGGTTCGACAATCCACGCGAGCGTCACCGTGCGCTCGTCTTTATGGTGCGCGGACTCCTGCATCGACGGAAGCTGCGCGAACTCTATGAGTTCTTTCAAGAGACAGAGGCACGGCGTGCCGTCTACAAACGCAATCCGTTTCCGCTCGAACAGGCGACGCGTGCCTTTTTTTATGCAGGATCGACGATCAGTGCGCGCATCTCTCTGATTAAGGATCACTATTCCTTTTTGGAAGAACGACTGAAATGTGCGGACTTTGTGGATCTGAGTCTTAATCACGGTCATGAAATCTGGCATTCATCGGATACGGATCTGAGGTGGAACGCCTATCTGAAGTTCGAGCCGGGACAGCGCAAGGAGGGGCTGCTATCTGTGATGATGGATGTGGATGGGGAACATCTCTATCAGATCATGTTCTGGATCGAGCAGCGGGACGGCATGCCGACGCTCGTGATCGGTGCGATGCAGGGTCCAAACACGGAGAATGCGCAGGATTTTGTGCGCGAGATGACGAAGCGCGCACACCGCTTCCGCACGAAAAACCTCATCCTCTACATGGTGCAGGCAGTCGCGCGCTCTCTCGGCATACAGCGCATTCTCGCCGTGTCGAATGCGGGGTACTATGCAAACAATCACCTGCGCCGCAACCGCAAGCTCAAGACGGATTTCGGCGCGTTCTGGGAGGAGGCGGGCGGCACGCAGACGGCAGATGAACGCTTCTATGAGATTCCGCTTACCCTGCCGCGCAAGACGATGGAGGAAGTGCCGACGCGCAAGCGTGCGGTCTATCGGCGCCGCTTTGCCTTTCTCGACGAGGTGGACGCAGCGATCGCCGCGCGGATGGGGGAGGTTCTGAAGCCGTGAGGGAGTATCATAACATCCTCGTCTATGCGATGGTGAACCTCGGTGATGTCATTCTCACGACGAGTGCGATCGCCCTGCTCAAAAAGGTCTATCCGAACGCACGCATCACGATGCTGTCGCGTCCCATCGTGCGGGAGGTAATCGAGTGCAATCCCGTGATTGACGATGTGATTCTCTTTGACTACAAGGCAAAGCAGAACTCCATCAGGAGAACGTGGGCGATGGTGCGGGAACTGCGCGCACGAAAATTTGATCTTGCCATTTCGTTTGACCGTAAGCTGCGCCCTGCGCTCTTGTGCTGGCTCGCGAGGATCCCCGTCCGCGTCGGGCCCTCGCGCGTTTTTGACGATAAACCGAGTCGTGTGACATGGCTCTATACGCATACCGTTCCGATCAAGCATGATCTCGACGATACGCTACAGGCAGAGACGTATCAGGAGATCATTCGCGGCTTTACAGGGGTTGAGGGACACGAACGCCCGATCCTGCCGCAGCCCACCGAGATGCAACGGGAAAAGGCGGCGGCATTTCTCCTGCCGGCGGCGGGCAAACGAAAGATCGGACTTTGCGTCAAGGGAACGTTCGGGCTGAAAACGTGGCCGAAGGAGTATTTCGTAGAAATTGTTCGAGCGCTTTACGCACGCTATGACGCTGCGTTCTATGTGACGGGTGCACCGGGCGACCATGCCTACGCCGAGGAAGTGATTGCGGCGATCGGGCTGCCTGTCGAAAACCTCTGCGGGAAAACAAATCTTATGGAACTCGCTGCATTCTACGCACAGCTGGACCTGCTCGTCAGTGTGGACACAGGCGGCGCTCACATTGCGGCAGTGACGGGCGTTCCGCTCGTGGTTATGTTCGGGTGCACTTCGCCGCGCCGTTGGCATCCGATCAGTGACAACGCAACGGCGTTTACCTCGCATGAGCCGTGCTGCCCGTGCAGCTATGGGGAAACGGACTGTCCGAGCTATCCGCAGCCCCACTGTCTCTACCATGTAAGACCTGAGGAGATTATTGCGGCGTGTGTCAGGCACTTGGATGGAAAATAAGAGTGTATCCTGCATGTAGAAACGGCAGTGAGTAAGTCTCACTGCCGTTTCATATTTTGTGCGGATTCTGCTGTTGCCACATCCTGCACAGCCCCCATGTTCATCCCCGGCGAGATGCCGCCGGTATATCGTTTCTCCATACGATCGTGAACGTGGGCGTATTTCGCGGTGACTTTGGGGCTGCGCTGGCGCAGAGTCTCCTGCACGACACGCAGGTCTTTGGTCTCCTGATAGAGGTTTGTGCCGCAGCTGTGGCGAAAGAGATGACACGCGTAGCCGGGCTGCTTGAGCCCTGCATCCGTCAGTGCCTTGTTGATGACGTAGCGGATGCCGACGCGCGTGATGCGCCCGTTCCGATTGTTCGGCGAACACGAGATGACGGTCGGTGTGAGACGATTCTCGGGCGGTATGGCACCGCGCGTTTCGATGTACGCTTTGAGAAGCTGAAACGTCTCCTCGCATGGGTAGATGATCCCCGCATGCCCTTTCCCCCGGATCTCGATGCGCCCGCGCTGCCAGTCGATGTCCTCGTCCGAGAGGCGCATGACCTCGACGACGCGCAGTCCCTCGACGCCCATGAGGTAGACGATGAGGAGGTTGCGCAGTCGGCGCAGGGCGTTCTTGTCCGCCGCGAGCCCCTCGCAGATCTCCTTGATCTGATCGATGGTGAGATATTTATAGTCCTCGTCGAGGTGCTGCGGATTGCGCAGTTGCAGATCGGCGCAGGGATTCTCAGCGATGAAGGAGAGGCGCTGTGCAACCTTGTAAAAGGCACGGATTGCCGCGCCCTTGATCATGAGCGTTGCCGCGCTGTAGCCACGCGTGCGCATCTCCTCCATGTAGACGCGAATCTGGTAATCGTGTACGTCACTGAGCGGGTGGAGTCCCTGCTCCATGCACCAGTGGAGGAAGAGGCGAATCGCCAGTTCGTACGTGTCGCGCGTGTCCGCTGTGGGCGCACCGCCCGCGATGTAGCGCGGAAGGTATTCGTAGAAATGGGTGATGAAATATTCGGGCGTAATGGCGTCCTGCCGTACGCTCATGGATACCTCGCCCATACGGCGCACATTGCCGGGGGCGGTTTCCGCACACCGCGCAGGAATGCCCATTTCCTGCGAACCGCCTCTGCGATAGGTCTTGTTTCCCGCCAAAAAGTCACCCTCTTCCATCATCTCCTATATTGTAGAGATTATATCATGAAGAGGGTGACTTAGCAACAGGTATTAATTTGCGGGAGACCTCATCGATCGGAAATTCGCTGCGCTCACATGCTTGGATTGTTTTTCTGTAATGCGAGGATTTCATCTCGCGACAGACCGCATAGTTGTTCGATCTCGGCGACGTTCTTATGCGCGGCAAGCATCATACGCGCAATTCGAAGTGCAGCATGGTGTTCTCCTTCGATTAGACCTTTGGCATGTCCTTCCGCACGCCCTTCGGCACGTCCTTCGGCACGTCCTTCGGCACGCCCCTCGATCAGCCCTTCGGCATGTCCTTCCTCCCGTGCGCGCCGTCGATTTTCTCGGACGTCGGTATTATAGTCCCAAATGGCTGACTCGCGCGCAAGATAGTTTTGGTATGCCGCTTCATCCATTAGGAATGTTTCTGTCGCTTGAATCGCTTCACTTACGGCCGGTGCTGCCATTTTCATCTCCTCCTTTTCGTGTTCGCTCAGTGTATCCGCGAAGTACGCCAGCCATCGCTCGATGCGGTTCATCTTGGCAACCGTTTTCTTCCGGTACTTCGGGATCTCCAAAAAATGCAGCTCCATATCATCGGAAAGCTGATGTCCCGTCTCGGGATTGAAGATTACATAGCGGGAATGGGGGTCCTCCTGCGGTAAAAAGCAAAAGCGTACAATGTTGATCGCGATCGCAGGTTTCAGCGTTCCGTACTCCGCACCTATACGGAGTGCATCGAAATGCAGATACATATGCGCCCAATAGAACAGGCTTCGTTTTTCCATGTTCATATGGTTGATGACCTGCATCTCAATGTCGACGCGCGTGCCATCGCTCAGAATGCCGAATACGTCGAGTCGCCCCAGTTTGTCAAAGAGCTTATCGGGCGTGAGTTCTGTATTCCGAAACTAAGGAAGCACTGATAAATTCAGCACCGCCATCTTGACGTATCTTTTTTGCCCGCACTTCGTCGGCAAATCCTCCACATAGCTTTGGCTATGCGTCCGGTTCGCCTCCTTGTTCGGACGAAAAAATCTACGCCAATCTGACGGACTTCATTTTATCAGCGATTCCTTGAATATCGACGAAGGCGTCCTCATCATTGCGCCCCAAAACATCATTAATAAACGAAAGTGTAATACGCTTTCGTTCTTCGCGCCCAAAGACAAATTTGAACACCACGTCGTTTGTCGGATTGCATGTTCGTACTTCCTCCATGAGCACACCTCCTCATCACGTCCATTATACCACAGGTTCGATGCGTTTGTGCGGGATAATCGCGTGCAGGAGTGTGCAAGACCGCAAAGATTATTGTCCCAGCAGAAGGGAAGCACCACTTGCAGCGATCATTTTGGCAGCGTAGACGAGCGCCTTCTCGTCGAAGTTGAATCGTGAGTCATGATGTCCTGCCGCGAGCTGCGCGCCGATCATCATGTAGGCGGCCTGCCCGCCGCGCTCCTGAACGCGCTCCATGAAGTAGGAGAAGTCCTCGCTCGCGCCGAAGTTGGTTTCGCTCATGATATCGCGGAAGAGTCCGAGCTCCTTTGCGCGATTTTCGAGATAGGAGGCGAGCTCCGGCGTGTTGTTGCCGCCGGCGGCGCCGCCCGCCTTTTCGATCGTGACATCGACATCGTACATGGCAGCTGCTGCCTTGATGATGCGCTCGGCTTCCTGTTCCATGTAGCGATTGATCGCGCTCGTTGCACCGCGCGTTTCAATGCGCAGCAGTCCTTTATCACCGATGACGTTGCGCCCGCTGCCCGCCTCCATATAGCCGACATTGATGCGCGAGGCACCGCCTGAGTGGCGCGAGATCGCATGAAGGTTCAGTGCCGCACATGCGGTTGCGAGTACGGCGTTTTTGCCCTCCTCGGGCGCGGCACCCGCATGTGCGGGTACACCGACGAAGTGCGCGTCGTATTTGCTCGTCGCGAGGAAGCCAACGACGTTGCACGCAACGCTGCCCGTCTCCTTCGCCTTGAAGCCGAAATGTGCGCCGAGCATGTAGTTGACATCGTCCACGACACCCTTTTCCACCATCGCATGCGCTCCGCGCACACCCTCTTCGGCGGGCTGAAAGACGAGCTTCACAGTTCCCGCAAGCTCGTCCCTCAGTGCGGCAAAGATGCGTGCGACACCGAGCCCGACAGAGGTATGCCCGTCGTGCCCGCAGGCGTGCATTGCGCCCGCGTGGCAGGAGGCAAAGCCCTCGCGGTTCGGGAAATGCTCGGGCGCATCCGTTTCGGTCACATCGTTGGAGTCCATATCAAAGCGAATGCCGACAACGGGTCCCTTGCGCGCAAAGTGCATGGTGCCGACGACGCCTGTAAAGCCTCCGTCCATGCGATCAAGCCATGCGGGGTCTGCACCCTCGCTGCGGGCGCGCTCCTTCTCCCGCGCGAGTGCGTCATCCGAGGGAACGCCCATGCGTGCGCTCTCCTCCATGACTTCGCGACCGACCTGCACCTCATAGCCAAGCTCCGAGAGTGTCTTTGCGACAATGGACGCCGTGCGGAACTCCGTCCAGCCCGGCTCCGGATGACGGTGGAGATCCCGCCGCTGCCGGATCAGTTCGTCTGCCATCGCATCTGCCATCTGTGTGATCTTTGCATCCAGTTCCATCGTATTCTCCTTTTCCGTTGTTCTATGCGTCCTCAGAGACCTCGCGCACGATGGCGAGGGCAAGCTCTGCCGCATCATAGAGATCCTGCTCGCGGATGCTCTCTTCCTTCGTGTGGCAGTCCGTCATACCGACAGCGAGCACCGTCGTCGGTACGCCATACGTGTTGAAGTGATTTGCGTCCGAGCCGCCGCCCTCCTCCAAGATTTCCACGGGGAGACCGAGTTTTCCTGCGGCACGGTGCAGATACTGTATGGGAAGGGCATCCTTCGGCAGTTCGAAGGGATCGTAGTCCTTATTGACTGCGATCTCCACAGTGCAGCCCGTTCCTGCTATCGCACCGTTCACAGCGTCCACGATACGCTGCGTGATGGCATCGAGCTTTGCCTTGTCGCGGCTGCGCGACTCGAAGTTCACCGTGCAGAACTCGGCGACGACATTAGTCGCCGTGCCACCCGTGATCTTGCCGACGTTGCAGGTGGTCTCCTCGTCGATGCGCCCCTGCGGGACAGCGGTGAGTACACTGCCCGCCGCTGTGATGGCGTTCTTCCCCGCCTCGGGCTCGATGCCCGCGTGAGCCGCCTTGCCGTGTATCCGCACCTCGATCTGGTTCTTGCCGGGTGCCTTGAATACCGCGATGCCGGGATGCCCGTGCGTGTCGAGCGTATAGCCGAAATCAGCACGGAGAAGCGACGCGTCGAGGCAGCGCGAGCCGTTGACACCGCCCTCCTCGGCAACGGTAAAGACGATCTGGAGATCGCCGTGCGGGATATTGTGTTCCTTCAGACAGCGCAGTGTCTCAAGAATGGCGACCACGCCCGCCTTGTCGTCCGAACCGAGAATCGTCGTGCCGTCGGAGCGGATGACACCCTCCTTCCGAACGGGCTTGATGTTCGCGCACGGCTCGACGCAGTCCATATGTGCCGTGAGCATGACGGTGGGGACACCCGTGATCGTTCCCTTGAAATTTGCGATGATATTGCCGCAGCTGCCGCCGAGTTTTTCCCCTGCCGTGTCCTCGTGGATCTCCGCCGCCCCGAGTTCCTTCAGGCGTGCGGTGAGCAGGTCGCCGATTTCGCGTTCCGCAAGCGTCGAACAGCGGATGGAAACGAGTTCGAAGAATTCATCGAGCACTCTTTTTTTGTCGATCATGAAGCTGTTCCTTTCTCAGATGAACAGTGCGATCATAAAGGTAATGGTCGCGAGCAGCATCGGGATTGCGTTGCGCTTGGAGATCTCCATCGGGCTGACATTTGCAAGCCCTGCGCAGACCATTGCCGCACCTGCGACGGGGGACATCGAGCGTCCAATCGCGCCCGCCATCTGTGCGAGCGAACCGAGATCGACAATGCTCATGCCGAACGCCTCCGCCTGCGGTGTGATCGCGCCGTTGAAGGCGAGTGCTGCTGCGTCACCCGAGCCGGAGATCACGGCGATGAGGAAGGGGCCGAATGCGCCCGCGAACTTTGCGATCGACTCCGAGCCTTTCATCGTCTCGATCAGTGCGTCGGTCAATCCCATTGCCGCCATGCCGGCGGTAAAGACGCCTGCCGCGACGATGAGACCCATGACGCTGCCATAGGCGCTGCCCATACCGTCGAAGAATTTCTTCGTGACCTCCTGCGGATTCGTGCGTGTTGCAATGAGTGCGAGGATCGAGCCCGTAATCATGGCAGTCGGCACGTCCGTCAGCGGCAGGATCGCGATCTGCTTGCTGCCGAGCACGAGCATGACGAGGGGGACGAGCGGGATGAGCGCATAGATGGGATTGATCTTGAACGTTCGGTTCTGCTCCTCCTCGGAGAGCTCGGCGAGATATGCCTGACGGCGGTCATCGCTTGGACCTTCCTTGCGGATCACCGAAATCGCAGTGAGTGCAATGATACAGACAAAGGATGCGATGATGGCAGCGGGCGCTTCATTCATGATGACGGACATGACATCCGTGCCCGCGAGATCGGCGACAAACGGGTTGTGTGAGGTGCCGGGGCTGATCGCACTGCCCCATGTCCCTGCGAGGACTGCCGCCGCCGCCATTGCCGGATGCACGCCCGCCGCAATGAGGGCGGGGATGAGGATACTGCCGACCGCAGCTGCGCAGCCCGCCGCACTCGGGATCGCAATGTTGATCCACCAAGTGAGGAGTGTCGCGAGCGGGATGAGAATGACGCGCGCCTTTGTGATGACGCCGGAGATGGACTCGACGAGGTGACGGTCGCACTCCGTGAGTTTCATGACGAACGAGAAGCCCATGACCGTACAGATGACGGGCACGAGCGTGCCGTGCACCATCGTCTTGCTGAACGTCGTGATGGCGTTGCCCGCAACGCCGCCGATGAAGCACATGAGCAGACCTGCGGCGAAGAGTACCATGCGCGCCTCATACTTCTTGATGATGGCGGCAAAGGCGATGATGACAATAATTCCTCCTGCAAGAGCCAATGAAAAAACCTCCTTGAAAATATGATGCCAAAAAAGCACTGATAAATTCAGCCACGCCATCTTGACGCATCTTTTTTGTCCGCACTACGCCCGCGATCCTCCACATAGCTTTGGCTATGCGTCCGATTTGCCTTCTTGTTCGGACGAAAAAATCTACGCCAATCGGAAGGTCTATTTTATCAGTGATTTCCCAAACAGATAGAAGAATTCAACAATAATGACAAGAATCCTCCCATAGGGAATGAAAATTTATGGCTGTAATCGTGTGCCGCTTTTGTATGACTGAAATACAAACCCGCCGCGTCCGAACCGAACGCGGCGAATCCATACATTACATTTTCTTTGTCTTTTCACCGGACAGGAGCTTGCTGCTCTGTGTCCAGTCCGTCATCGTGAGCGGGGCGAAGAGTTCATCGATCTCTTCGTCGGGGAACGCCCGCATCGCGCGAACGATCTCCTTATATCGCTTCCTCCGTGTAATTCTCAGAATATCAGAGCAATACGTTTGCGAGGCCGAGACCGACAGCGACACTGACAAAGCAGGTGATCAGACCCGGCACCATAAAGCTGTGATTGAATACGAATTTTCCGATCCGTGTGGTACCAGTTCGGTCGAACGCGATGCCCGCGAGCACCGTCGCGTAGCTCGGTACGAAGAAGAGACCGCTGACGGCAGGGAACATACCGATCATTGAGGGAGCGGTGATGCCGAGAGAGATGCCAAGTGGTGCAAGTGCACCGAGCGTTCCCGCCTGACTGAGGATCAGTGCGGACATAAAGAACAGGACGAAGGCGAAGACCCATGGATTTGCCACGACGGCATCCTGTGCTCCTGCCTTCAGGAAGTCGAGGTTGCTCTTGACCAGCGTATCGCCCGCCCATGTCAGACCGAAGATACAGTAGACGCCCATGAGACCCTGTTTGAAGACAGACTGCTCGATGACCGTACGCACATCGGTCTTTGTCGCAAGCAGGATCACGCCTGCCATGATCATCATGACCATCTCGATCGTTGCCGTCATCGAGAACGTCGTCATCTTGTCGCCAACAAGGTAGGTCGGACGGAGATCCGGGAAGATGCCGAAGGCGATAACGATGACCGTTGCGAGGAGGTAAAGCCACACAGCCTTCTTCTCCTTGCTGCCGAATGTCTTTTCCTGAAAATCTGTCTTTTCGTTGATCGGTGCAGCCTCGCCAGCCTCGACGCGCGCCAGATACTCGGGATCCTCCGCGAGTTCCTTGCCAACACGGGAGGCGTAGAAGGAGGCGACTAGAACGCCGATGAGCGTTGCGGGCACGCAGACGATGAGGATGTCAATCAGTGTGATGTTGGCGGGAGCCAAGAGAGCTAGGAGAGCGACCGTCGCCGCAGAGATCGGGCATGCCGTGATCGCCTGCTGCGATGCGACGACGGAGACGGAGATTGGACGCTCGGGACGAACGCCCGCCTCACGCGACACCTCGGCAATGACCGGCAGGATGCCGTAGACGATGTTGCCCGTGCCACACATGAACGTGAACAACCAGCTGATGAGCGGCGCGTAGAAGCTGATCCGCTTCGGGTTGCGGCGCAGCATGTTGATCGCCACTTGGATCAGATAGTCCATACCGCCCGATGCCTGAAGTACGGATGCTGCCACGACAACGGTCATGATGATCATAATGACATCGATCGCTGGCGAGCCCGGCGTGCAGCCGAAGCCGAAGACCAGAATGGCGAGCGCGACACCACTCGACATACCGAGGAAGATGCCGCCGACGCGTGCACCGATTAGGAGCATTCCAAGAACAACAATGAGTTCAATCCAAAACATAATGTATCATCCCCTTTGATATTAAGGGAATCACTGATAAACTCTGCTCCGATCCGACGGATTTCGTTTTATCAGTGATCCCTTAGTCCGTGGATTCCTACGCAATTCCGGGATGCGTCATCTGGCGCGGCGAGAGGATGTGTTCGAGCTTCTCTTTCGAGAGGATCCCACGATCAAGGATGATCTCGCGAATGGGTTTGCCCGTCGTGTACGCCTCGCGTGCGAGCTCGGCGGACTTCTCATAGCCGATGTGCGGCAGGAGTGCCGTCACGATGCCGACGCTCTTGTCGAGCCATTTCTGGCACTGCTCGACGTTCGGTTCCAGACCGATGAGCAGCTTGTCGACAAAGGTGTTCACCGCACGCGTGATATAGTTCAGCGAGTTGAACATATTGAATGCCATGACCGGCTCCATGACGTTCAGCTCGAACTGTCCGTTCTCCACACCGAACGTTACGGCGAGGTCACCTGCGATCACCTGATAGCATGCCTGGTCGAGCACCTCGGCGATGACGGGGTTGACCTTGCCCGGCATGATGGAGGAACCCGGCTGGCGCATGGGCAGACGCAGCTCGTTCAGACCGCAGCGCGGACCCGATGCCATGAGACGGAAATCGTTCGCAAGCTTGATGAGGACGAGCGCCGCATTCTTGAGTGCGGAGGAAAAGTCTGCGAATGCGTCCGTGTTGTTCGTTGCATCAATGATATTATGTGCCGTCGTGTAGCTCTCGCCCGTGATCTCCGAGAGGCGTTTGGCGACCGCCTCAATGTAGGCAGGCTCTGCGTTGAGTCCCGTGCCGACGGCGGTGCCGCCCATGTTGATCGTGTGGAGATTGTCGAGGACGAATTGGATGCGCCCCATGGAGCGTCGTACGGCGGAGGCGTATGCGCCCATCTCCTGTCCGAGCGTGATGGGGACAGCATCTTGGAGATGCGTACGACCCATCTTCAGAATGTCACGGTACTCTTCTGATTTTTTCTCAAGCTCCGATGCAAGATGCTCGAGTGCTGCGAGGAAGACGAGCCCCTTTGCCGCGAGACAGACCTTGATGCCCGTGGGGAACGAGTCGTTCGTCGACTGCGCCATGTTGGCGTGGTTGTTCGGCGAAATGATGTCGTAACGTCCCTTCGCCTCGCCGCGCAGCTCGAGTGCGCGGTTGCAAAGCACCTCGTTCATGTTCATGTTGACGGATGTGCCCGCGCCGCCCTGAATCGGATCGACGGGGAACTGATCGATGTGCTCGCCCGCAATGATCTCGTCCGCCGCCTTCACAAGCAGATCGCCGATGTCGTGCGGAAGGCGTCCCGTGTCCATGTTCGCGAGAGCCGCCGCCTTCTTCACCTGCGCGAGCGCCACAATGAAGTCCGGATCGAGCTTCTGTCCCGTGATGTGGAAGTTCTCGATGGCGCGCATCGTCTGTACGCCATAGTAAACATCATCGGGCACTTCAAGGTTGCCTAGGAAATCGTGTTCGGTTCTCATAATCATCTCTCCTTTGACAATAGAACCATTTCCATCTTCTAGAATTTATGATATCATAAATAATGAATGCAGTAAAATTGAAAGAAACGAATTTACTTATCGAAAAAAACAATAAAGGGGAGGATTTGCGTGGAACTTCGAAATATTAAAACATTCATTCATGTAGCAGAAACAAACAGTTTTACCGTGGCGGCACTGCGCGAAAATTATGCGCAGTCGACTGTCACGCAACAGATCCAAATGCTCGAGCGCGAACTGGGTGCCTCGCTCTTCATCCGTGCGGGACGCCGTATCACGCTATCAAGTGCGGGACGCGCATTCCTGCCCTATGCCTATCGTATGGCAGCACTGGAACAGGAGACGCTCATGCAGTTTTGCAGTACAGGTGAGCCGGAGGGGGAGTTCTTCCTCGGTATCATCGAGACCATTGCCACCTCACGGTATATGCAGCGCGTCGGTATGTTCCTGCGCAAGTATCCCAAGGTGCGCCTGCATGTCGCCAATGATACGGCACCGCATCTGCGCAAGGCGCTTGTGCATGGCGACATCGATATCGCCATCCTGTTTGATCCATATCAGGAAGGGGATAGCCTGCGCGTCCTGCATCGCAGTCCGTCTCCGGTCGAGTTCATCGCTGCCATCGACTCGCCCTTTGCCCATCGCCCCGTACAGCTGCATGAACTTGTGGACAGTACGTGGGTGCTCACCCAGCGCGGAACAAACTACCGCAAGAAACTGGAGGAGGATCTCGCAGAGAGAGGGCTCTATCTGCGTGACCGTGTGGAGATTGGTACGAGCAAGACCATCATCGACTTTGTGGCGGCGGGACTGGGGCTCTCCATCCTGCCTGCCGTCGCCGTTGCCGATGCCGTGCGCGAGGGGCGCATTGCTGTGGTCCATGTCGAGGATTACGAGATTGCGATGCAGCTGCAGATTCTCGCTGCCGGAGAGCGATGGCTGCCGCATCCGCTTGCGCTGCTTGCGGAGGACTTTGCTGCGGGACTTGAGGAAGAGGGATAGCAAAAAGCGGAACTGCCGCTCAGGAGTTTCCTGAGAGCAGCTCCGCTCTTTTTCATTCATGGGAGAAAATTGTGGGAGATCAGTGAATCTCGATCTGCTTACGCTCGGGTTCACCCGCCGCCTTCGGCAGGTTCACTTGCAATACGCCGTCCTTGAACTCTGCGTGGATGTTCGCGTCGTCGATGCCGTCGATGTAGAACGAGCGGCTGACCTCGCCCGTGTGACGCTCACGGCGGATGTAGTTGCCTGCATCGTCCTTCTCATCGTTGGACTCGCTGCGGCTGGCAGCGATCGTGAGATAGCCGTTTTCGTAGTGCAGGGCGATGTCCTCCTTCGTCATGCCCGGCAGATCGGCGGTCAGCTCGTAGTGATCGCCGCTGTCCTTTACGTCCACCTTGAACGAGGCGGCGCCCCAGTTCGCGGAGGGGAAATCATCGCGGAAGAAGCTGTCGCGCATCGCGTCAAAGAGTGCAAATGGATTCGCTGCATCACGCTGCGCGAGTCCACGGCGTCCGGCAAAAGGTACCAATCCAAACATTGTAATCAACTCCTTAGAGATTTTGCTGCGGGGCGATGTTTGGGATTCGACCCGCTGATCATTTTCTTTTCGTTGGGAAGGTGCTTTCAATCACCTTTCGATTGTTATTATACACGAAAAAGTCAAAAAGTCAATAGGTCAAAAAGAAAAAATAACTAAAGTGCAAAAAAATTCCGCTGCCGACATTTTCGTTGGCAGCGAATTTTTTAGTAAGGGCTTGTTATTTTGCTTCGATACGGGCTGCGTACGTCTCAAGCAGACCGAGATCGTCGAGCACACCGAGGACGGTGTATTTGTTTCGCACCTCTTTGGCGTGGCGGATGGAGTCGGCAGCCTCCTTATCTGTGAGGTGGATATCTGCGGGCGCTGTCGCTGTGCCTGCGGACTTCAGCATGGCAACGATTTCCTCATGTGCGGGCATGGCGCGGACGATCTCGAGGACTGCCGGCCAGTTCTTCTCAAGTGCCGCTAAGCGACGCGCACGCACATCGGCATCGTAGCGGTGATCGCCGCGAATCTCCTTCAGGATGTCATCGGCATCGCTGCCGAAGTAGTCGTGCACACCGGCTTCCCACGCACGCTCATCGAAGGGAATTGCACGCGCTGTGGCAAAGTCGACCGTCTCTGTTTTGAGCCATCCGTACAGCATCGAGATCAGTGCCTCGCCGACGCCAATCTGAATGCCGTGCGGCGCGAGTTCTTTACCCTCCTTTGCTGTGCGCAGCTCCCAACAGTGTGAGAGATGGTGCTCGGAGCCGGAGGCGGGACGCGAGTTTCCGATGAAGCTCATCGCAATGCCTGCGAGCACGAGCGCCTCCATGACGGACTGTACGGCGTGCGGTTCACGCAGCTTCAGCGCTTCGAGATTGTCGCGGCAGATGCGGACAGAGCGGTATACCATGTCCGCGAGGGTTTCACAGTAGTATTCGTCATTCACGATATGTGAGATCTTCCAGTCGGAGAGACAGGAGAATTTGCCCATGATGTCACACCAGCCGGCGATGATCATGGACATGGGCGCATTTTTCAATACGTCGACATCGCCGACGATGATGGTCGGACAATGTGTGGTAAAGGAGACTTTGAGGCGACCGATGACAAGCGCCGCGTGTTTGGAGGCAAAGCCGTCCACAGAGGGCGCCGTGACAACGGCGGCGGTATCGATGTCCATTTTGTACGAGATCATCTTGCCGATGTCGCACATGACGCCCGTTCCGACAGCGATGATGATGTCCGCATCGCGCGGCGCGTGGATGATGATCTCGCCGATACGCGCCTCATCCGGGACAACGCGTCCCTCAAGGACGAGCGTCTCATAGGGGAAGCCGTCGCGTTCGAGATACTCTGCGACATCCTTTGCCGCGATATCCCATGTGATGCGGTCGGAGAGGATGAGCGCCTTCTTGTAGCCGCACTCGCGCAGTGTGCGCGGGATGTCTGTGGTAACGCCGGAGCCGATCAGCACACGCTTCATGGGGATGCTGTGCGCATGACCGCAGGAACATGCGATCTCCCGTCCGAGCAGCTCATTGATGGAGAGATCCGCTATATTCTCCCGTGTATGTGTCATATTGTTTCCTCCATTTCCGAAACCATTCTGCAAAATGCGATTTCAGTATAGAGGTTTCTATATACCGTGACGGCTTTCTTTCTTCATATGTTTGATGCAGTCGTTTCTGAAATAAATCTGATGAATTTCGTATATATTGCGAAAAAAGATTGTCATATATAGCAAGAATTTTATGATATGATTCACATATGTCGACGAATCGCCATGCGGCGCCCATGGCAAGGAGTATGATGGATCGAAATTTCCATATTGAGGCGAGGTGATTTGATGAAGATTGTTGTTGTGTCGCACGGTCCTTTTGCCGATGGGCTCGTCAGCAGTGTGCAGATGCTCGTCGGAGCGCAGCAGGAACTGCTCTCTTTTGGTCTCGCCCCGGAGGAGGATCGATCGACACTGCAGGACAAGGTGCGTCAGGTCCTTGAGCATGCGGGTGACGAGGAGGTACTCGTCCTTTCGGATCTGTTCCACGGGACGCCGTTCAATGTCTGTGTAGAGCTGATGGAGCACTTTTCGTTCCGTCACATCACGGGGATCAACCTTCCGCTCTTGGTGTCCATTATCATGAACCGCAATGCGGGGATGAGCGCGGAGGAAATCTGCGTGCAGGTACTGAAGGAAGCAGCGGCTACGGTGAAGGATGTCAATCTGCTGCTCACAGAAAATGAGGGGGATGAAGAATGAGAAATATTGTATTGGCACGCGTGGATGACCGCCTGATTCACGGAGAGGTTGTGTCGGTCTGGTCACCGTCGCTCAGCATCAACCGCATCGTCATCGTAGACGACGAGGTCGCCGTGGATGCGTTCAACAAGCGCGTTTTGAAAGCGCTTGCCCCCGAGGGGATCAAGGTGCTCGTCTATGATGTGGCGACGGCGAGCGAAAAGCTGAAGGGCGACCCGAAGCCGGGTGAGAAGATGATGGTGCTCACCAAGACGCCGATCTCCTATCTGCGTCTTGTGGAAAACGGTGTCGGGATCAAGGAGGTCAACCTTGGCGGCATGGGCGTACGCGATGCCCGTAAGCCGTTCATCAAAAATGTTGCCTGTGACGAGGCCGAGATCGAGGCAATACGAAAGCTTGAGTCGCTCGGCGTACGCGTCTACTATCAGCTCGTCCCGGAGCAGCAGGTCATCGAGGCGAAGAATTATATCTGAGCTTCAATGAAACGGATTTATGTTTCATTTCATTAAGGAGGGAAACTGTATGGATATTTCGGTTACGCAGGCGGTATTGCTTGGTATCACATATTGGCTTGCCGTCGGAAATCTGCCGTTTGCAGGACTTTGGTCTCTTCAGAGACCACTCGTATGCGGCTTGGTTGCCGGCATTATTCTGGGTGATCCCGTACAAGGTGCGGTGGTTGGCGGCTCCATCAACCTCGTTTACCTTGGATTCATCTCGGCAGGCGGAAGTATGCCTGCAGATATGGGGCTTGCAGGCGTGCTTGGTACGACGTATGCGATTGCGGGCAATCTCGACTCAGGGACGGCGCTTGCGATTGCCGTGCCGCTCGGCGTGCTCGGTACGATCGTCTGGTACGGGCGCATGACACTGGACTCGATTTACGTTCATATCGCGGACCGCTACATTGAGCGCGGCGAGTACGATAAGATCTGGCGTGCGAATATTCTCTTTCCGCAGATGATGTGCTTCCTCATGACGGTTGTCCCGTGCGGACTTGCCGCATACTTCGGTGCATCCTACATCCAGGGAATGCTCAGCCTGCTCAGCGGAACGATCCTGAAGGTGTTCCAGATCATCGGCGGCGTGATGCCGGCACTTGGTATTGCAATCACCCTTCTCTATATCTACAAGGGCGAGGCGAAGGTGTTCCTCTTCCTCGGATTCATCCTTGCGGTATTCTCGGGCTTCAGCCTGCTCACCCTCGGCGTGATCTCTCTGCTGGTGGCGATCGTCTACATGCAGGTTACGAGCGCAAATGAACCCGCCGTCGCCGGTGCTACAGATGATGACGATGATGACGACGACTGAGAAAGGGTGAAATGACATGCAGGAAAATCAGGTAACAAAAGGCGCGTTGCGCCGCGCATGGTTCATCTGGGAAACGTTTGTGCAGACGTGCTACAATTATGAGCGTATGATGGGGCTTGCCTGTGCGCATACCTTTACGCCCATCGTAAAATGTCTCTATCAGAATGATCCCGAAAAGCAAAAAGAGATGATGAAGCGCGAGATCGAGTTCTTCAACGTGCATCCGGAGTTCGGTGCCTGCATCCTCGGTATGGCGATTGCGCTTGAGGAGGAGAAGGCGAAGGACGAAAACATCCCGGCGCAGTTCATCACGAACATCAAGACCTCGCTCATGGGTCCTCTCGCGGGCCTCGGCGATACCGTGTGGCAGGGCGTGCTCATCCCGATTCTGCTTGCGATCTGTATTGACATCTCGCTTGCGGGCAGCGGAAATATCTGGGGCGCGATCATCTATGCCGTTCTCATTGTCGCTGCTGCCTATGGATTCAGCTATGTGAACTTCATGTTCGGCTACCGTGCGGGACATGATGCCATCATGGACTTCCTCGAGAGGGGAACCCTGCAGAAGATCCTCAAGGGTGCCTCGATCATGGGCTGCATGGTTATGGGCGGTCTGATTGTGAACTATGTCAAGGTGACCTGCGGCATCGAGATTGCGAGCGAAGCGTCGGTGTTCAGTATCCAAAAGGACTTCCTCGATCACGTCATGCCAAGCATTTTGCCGCTCAGCGTGACCATGGGAATCTACTGGCTGCTCAAGCAGCGCTGGTCGTCGATTAAGATCATCGGTCTGATTGTGGCCCTCGGTATTGTCTGCGGTGTCACGGGGATTCTGACCTTCTGAGGAAAGAGGAGTCGAGACGATGAAGGCAATCGTTTTGAAGAGGCCGGGGGATTTTTCCATAGAGGAGATTCCAACGCCGGAGCCGCAGGCGGATGAGGTGCTCATCCGCATTCACGCGGCGGGGATCTGCACAAACGACGTGCGGGATTTTCGCGGAGACTGCAGCTATTCCTATCCGCGCATCGGCGGTCATGAGTACTGCGGTACGATCGAGCGTCTTGGCAGTGCGGTGAACGCGGAGCGCTTTTCCGTCGGGCAGAAGGTTGTGCAGTATATTATTGACGACTGCAAAGCATGCCATTACTGCAAGCGCGGTGAGGAAAATATCTGTGAGGATTTTCCAAAGACAGAGACCTTCCAAAAGCCGAATGGTATCTCTGGCTATAAGGGCTTTGCCGAATACATTACGGCAAAGGCGGGCGATCTCTACGTCTATCCGAAGGATGCCCGCTTTGAGGATATGGCGTTCACAGAGCCTCTTGCCTGTGTGATCAACAGCATCGAACGCGCACAGCTGCGCTTTGGTGATGATGTGCTGGTGATCGGCGGCGGAACGATGGGGATGCTGCATGTCATGGCCGCACAGCTGAAGGGCGTGCGCGTCATCCTCAGTGAGCCGCTCGCCGAGCGCCGGGAAAAAGCGCTTCAGCTGGGCGCTGCCGCCGCCATTGATCCCATTCACGAGGATTTACAGGCACGCATCAGAGAGCTCACGGAGGGGCGTGGGGCAGACGTTGTATTCAATACGACGGCAATTCCCGCAATTGCCGGAGACGCGGTGCGGGCGACCGCACCCGGCGGGACGGTCATCATGTTCAGCTCGATTCACCCGAACACGCCTGTGCCCGTCGATCTAGGGTCTGTTCATTCCTATCAGCAGCGGATCATCGGTGCCGTGAATCCATCGATTTCTTCCTACGATCAGTCGGTGCTGCTCATCGGCAAAAAGATCCTGTCACCGGAACCCCTCAGGGAAGCGATATTCGATTACCGGGATTTTGGGCAGGCGATGGAAACGGCGATGCGGTCGGATACCTATAAGGTGCTGTTGAAATTCGGAGAACTCGAATAAGGGCAGCGCGCTTTCCTGGCGCAGAGAGGAGGGGTGGTATGCTGAACGCGCGTCAGGTCAGGATGATGCTCGAGATGTACGAGGCGGGCAGTACGTATTTCACAGCGTCGTATTTCTCGAAGAAGCATGCAGTCAGCGTCCGCACGACACAGGCGGATATGAAGAGTGTGAAGGAGGAGCTGGAACAGACAGGGCTGGCGCGCGTGGTCTCACAGCAGGGACGGGGCAGCTACCTCGCCGTCGAGGATGCGGAGATGTTCTCCGACTGGGTCAACAATCTCTATATGCAGCACACCGTCGGCTCGCTCTCCTATCCGCTCAGCCGTGTGACGAAGATCGTCTTCATTCTGCTCGGCAGGTTTCGCGAGATGCCGATGTATGAACTTGAGGAGGCGCTCTTCATCTCGCGGTCGACACTGCTCACGGACCTGCGCAGCGTTCAGAAGAGCCTTGCGCCGTTCCGCCTCAGTGTTCAGCGCAAGGATAACCGCCTGCGCATTGTCGGCTCTGAGATCGACAAGCGCCGCTGTCTTGCGGAAAACGGGCTCTACCTCGCACATCTGCAGGGCATTGAGGAGGAGCGTGACAACCACATCGATCTGCAGCGCATCTCCTATCTCAAGGATGTACTGCTCAATGTGTTCGTGGAGTTCCACTACTACATTCAGGATGCGGATTTCAGCAATGCCGTGCTGACGCTGAACATCATGCTGCACCGTGCGCAAAAACGCTTCTTTATTCAGGAGAAGGAGCTGCGCATTACGGACGATATTGAGAAGGAACTGCGTATCTCGGAGCGCATTTTTGCGAAGCTCTCCGATCGTTTCCTCTGTCGTTTTCCGAGGGAGGAGGTACGTTTCTTTGCCATCTATCTCAAGGGGCAGGAGATCTTCAAGAATCACGATATCATCTCCAAGGAGCTGGATGAATTCATCCGTGATGCGTTTTTGCGGATCAAGGCGAACTACGGCGTGGACTTCACGAACAGCATCAGCCTGCGCATCGCCATCGCACTGCACTGCATCCCGCTCATGATTCGGGTGAAGTATGACATGCAGCTTCAGAGTGCGAGCCTCACGGAGGTGCGCGAAACGTTCCCGCTCGGCTATGAGATTGCAACGTATTTTTCCTATCTGCTGCGCGAAGCATATCTCGATGATGCACGCATTATCGACGATGAGATCGCGCTGATCGCGGCGCATTTCTATGGCACGCTGCTCGAGCTGCGTCAAAAGAAGAAGGAGACGCGCGTGCTCGTCATCTCGTCGCTCAAGATGAGCATGACGGTGCTCCTGCGTTCCATTCTGATGAAGTGGTTCTCGCGGGAGATCGCTGCACTCGATTTCATTCATGCCGATGAACTGCATCCGAGTATGTTGGATGACTACGATGTCTTTCTGACGACGGAGAAGAACGAGGTATATGACAACGGGCTCGCGATGTATATCACACCGTTCCCGACGGAGCTTGATCGGCGCAGCATCAAGCTGCTGCTCGACGGCTTTTCGGATATCGAGGACGTGGTCGGGATCTTCTCCAAGGACCTCTTCTTCTATCGGGAACATGCGACCAAGGCAGAGATCCTCGAGCTGCTCTCCGCGCACGCCGAGGAGCACTATGGGCTCAGCGGAATACTTGACGCCGTGCTTGAGCGTGAGAACATCGGCAGCACCTTTTTCAGCCGCGGCATCGCCCTGCCGCATCCCATGCAGGCGGTATCCTCCGATACCTTTGTCAGCACCTGTGTCATTCGGAACCCGGTGTGCTGGGATGAGGAGGGGAGCGAGGTGCAGATCGTCATGCTGATCCACATCGGCAAGAACAATCCGCGCTCGTTTCAGCTCTGGGACTATTTCTCGCATATCTTCGAGGAGAAGAAATTTGCCGAGGAGATCGCGGCGAAGCCGACGTTCGAGCGGTTTACGCAGCGGCTGAAGGAACTCCTGACGGAGCGATTTGTAAAATAAGAAAACAGCGTTTTCCCCCATATAGGAGGAGGACGCTGTTTTTGATTGCAAATATTTTCTGCGTTTGTATAATGGAAATGACTGCGTTTGAAGGAGGAATGACAATGTCAAAGAACGATGTGCTCTTTATCGGTTATCCGAAGTGTTCGACCTGCCAGAAGGCGGAGAAGTTTTTGCGCGCGCACGGCTGCGCGGCGCCGATGCGCGACATCGTGGCGGAGAAGCCGACGGCAGACGAGCTGCGTGCGTGGCACGCAAGAAGCGGACTGCCGCTGAAGCGGTTTTTCAACACGAGTGGGATGCTCTACCGTGAGCTCGCGCTCAAGGACAAGCTGCCTGCGATGACGGAGGAGGAGCAGTACGCCGTACTTGCGTCCGACGGCATGCTTGTGAAGCGTCCGCTGCTCATCACGCAGGATCGTGTGCTCACGGGCTTCCGCGAAAAGGAGTGGGCGGAGCTGTTTTCTTAGGGAATCGCATCGTTGTGCCGCATCTCGCCTTGCATAGGAGGATGCGGTAGTTTTTTCGTGCATTTTAACGGAAAAAGGTGTAAGATGAAGGGAATAGTAGGTTTGTTCTGAGAGAGGTGAATGTATGAAACGCGAATATATGGACGGCATTCTCTATGCGCTGCTCTTTGCGATACCGGCGTATATCTTGGGGCTGTACTTCCCAATCGTGGGCGGTCCCGTGTTCGGTATTCTGCTCGGCATGCTGTTTGCGAAGAAGCGGCGGCCGCATGCGGTGGAGAAGGGGATTCAATTCACGGGCAAGAAAATTCTCCAATACGCGATCATCCTGCTCGGCTTCGAGATGAATCTCTTTCATGTCGTCGAGGTCGGGGAGCAGTCGCTCTACGTCATGATCTTTACATTGCTCGCTGCGTTCGGTGCGGCGTTCCTGATGGGGAAGGTGCTCGGGCTGGATCGCGATATGACCTCGCTCGTCGGCGCGGGCACGGCGATCTGCGGGGGTTCTGCAATCGCGGCAGTCGCGCCCGTCATCGGGGCAAAGGATCGCGATGTGGTCATTTCGATTGCGACCATCTTCTTCTTCAATGTCCTCGCGGTCTTTATTTTTCCCTTCATCGGGCATTCCGTCGGGATGTCGGACGCGGGCTTCGGCATGTGGGCGGGTACGGCGATCAACGACACCTCGTCCGTCGTCGCGGCGGGCTACGCATACAGCCACGACGCGGGTGCATATGCGACGATTGTCAAGCTGACGCGTACGCTTATGATTGTGCCGGTCTGTCTGTTTTTTGCTCTGCTGATGATGCGCGGGGCGGCGAAGAGCGGCGCAGGCTTCTCGTTGCAGCGAATCTTTCCGATGTTCGTGCTCTACTTTGTGCTCGCGTGCATCGTGAACACGACGGGCATTATCCCCGCAGAGATTTCGCACGGGCTCGGAACGCTCGGCAAGTTCTCCATTGTGCTCGCGATGAGCGCGATCGGACTGAATACGGATCTCCCGTCGCTCATCAAGAACGGGACGCGTCCACTCATACTCGGCATGGTCTGCTGGATCGCAGTGGCGGGCACGTCGCTCATCGTGCAGCATGCGCTCGGCTTGCTCTGAGGTGCAATCATGACCGATGAACAGCAGATCGAGCTTCGCCCGTTCCCGCCGTTTCTGCCGCCCCATGCGAGCTTACTGATGATGGGGAGCTTCCCGCCGGCGGCAGAGAAGCGGACGATGGAGTTTCACTATCCGAATTTCCAAAACGATATGTGGCGCGTCTATGGGCTCGTATTCTTCGGTGACGCGATGCACTTTCAGCGTGCGGGAGAAAAGGCGTTTGACGCGGAGAAGATCAAGGCATTTCTCACGGAGCGCGGCATTGCCTCCTGCCCCGGAGTGCGCCGTGCCATTCGTACGCATGGGAATGCATCCGATGCCTATCTGAAGGTTGTGGAGACGGTTGAACTGCCCGAGATTTTGGAGAAAATTCCGCAGTGCCGCCGCATCTGTACGACGGGCGGCAAGGCGACGGAGATCCTGCTCTCACTCCTTGAGACGGAGGTGAGGGCAAAGGACTTCAAGACGGGAGAAACCATCGCCGCACGCTGCGGCGACCGTGATCTCCTCGTCACGCGTCTCCCGTCCACCTCGCGCGCCTACCCGATGAAGCTCGAAGCGAAGGCGGAGGTATACCGGAAATTTTTTGTTGAGGCGGGCTTTGCGGTGGCATAATAAAACGAGGATTGCTGTGTATGGCAATCCTCGTTTTTTGTCAGCGCACAATGGAGCACTGTTTGTTTTCCAGTAAGTGGAGCAGTCTCTTGGAAGGACCGGAGGGGTGGTTTTTTCCGGACTCCCAAGCCTCAATGGTGCGGCAGGAAACACCGAAGTAAGAGGCGAAGGTTCTCTGTGTCACACCTGCTGTTTGGCGAATTGACTTGATTCGTTCTGCCGAATAGACGGGTAACGGTTCTATCTCGATGCTGAGATGTTCACGCCGAAGTTTTATCCCGCGCCCCTCCGCATCTTCAATTGCTTCACCCAGTGCGGTGGACAGCATGGAAAAAGCCGTACTCATTCAAAGAACCTCCTTTGTAAGGTTTTCTCAAGCCTCTCAATTTGTTTTTTGAGCAGGGCGCATTCCGAGGAAGACAGATTATCCTGCTCATTTTTGGCGAAGACAGCAAACAGGTAGATCTGTTCGTACTGTTCAAAGTCGACGTAGCAGAGCGGACGCTGCCGCTCTTTCCACGATGTTCATAGGAAAAACGCATCTTGCGCAGACGTCCCGTTCCCTGAATGACATCGCCCATCTTAGGATTTTGCAGGAGTTGATACTCCATACGCCGTAGATCTTCATCGGTGAACCCGAGGCGTTTCCATTCTCTGAGGAATGTGGTTGGCTGGACAAACATTCTGGATAGCCTCAATGGGATCACCTGCCTCTTTTCATAGTTTACTACGATTGAATCGTAGTAGTCAAGCGCAATAAAAACGGCACGCCGTGCGTAAATGCGTAAGCGTGCCATTATTTTTACAAAGAAATTGTTAGGGAAGCACTGATAAATTCAGCCCTGTCATCTTGGCGCATCTTTTTCGCCCTCTCTTCGTCGACAAATCCTCCACATAGCTTTGGCTATGCGTCCGGTTTGTCTCCTTGATCGAACAAAAAATCTACACCAATCTGACAGACTTCATTTTATCAGCGATTCCTTAGAACAGATCCTTGGCGAGGACGATGGTCTGCTCGCGCGAGGGACCGACGGAGACGATGCCGAGGGCAATGCCCGTGATCTCAGCCATGCGCTCGAGATACTTGCGTGCGTTCTCGGGCAGGTCGTCGTAGCTGCGGATCCCCGAGATGTCCGTTTTCCATCCCGAGAAGGTCTCGTAGACCGGCTCGACCTCTGCGAGGACGTTGAGGCTTGCGGGGACGCCCTTCAGCAGCTGCCCCTTGTGCTTGTAACCCGTGCAGATCTTGATTTCGTCGAAGCCGTCGAGAATGTCGAGGCGTGTGACCGCCATGTAGTCGATGCCGGAGAGCAGCCCCGCGTGGCGGACGACGACCGCATCGAGCCAGCCCGTGCGGCGCGGCCGTCCCGTGACGGTGCCGAACTCATGCCCCGCCTCGCGCAGCTTTTCGCCGATCGCGTTCAGCTGCTCGGTGGGGAAGGGCCCCTCACCGACGCGCGTGCAGTACGCCTTGACGATGCCGACAACCTTGTCGATCTTCTTCGGTGCGACGCCCGCGCCAACGGTGACGCCGCCCGAGACGGGGTGCGATGCCGTGACGTAGGGATAGGTCCCGTAGTCGATGTCGAGCATGGTCGCCTGTGCGCCCTCAAAGAGGATCTTATGTCCCGCCGCGATCTCCTCGTTGAGGAGGGGGATCGTGTCGGTGACGAGTGGGCGCAGGCGCTCGGCGTAGCCCTGATACTCCTTCAATACTTCTTCGTATTCGAGCGGTTCATGGTGGTAGACCGCAGCGAGCTCGCCGTTTTTGATATCAAGATTTCGCTTGAGCTTTTTTGCAAACTCGTCCTTTTCCATGAGGTCACAGACGCGGATGCCGATGCGGTCGTCGCGGTCCATGTAGCAGGGGCCGATGCCGCGCCCCGTCGTACCGATCTTGTCTGCACCGCGCTGCGCATCGCCGATGCCGTCCATCAGGCGGTGATAGGGCATGACGACATGTGCACGGTCGGAGATGCGGGTGTTCGAGGTGTCGATGCCGCGCGCCGTCATGGCGTCCATCTCCTGCAGGCAGACCTCGGGATCAAAGGCGACGCCGTTTGCAATGATGTTGAGTGTGCCCTTGTAGAGGATGCCCGACGGCAGGAGGCGCAGCTTGTACTCCTCTCCGTCTGCGACGACGGTGTGACCGGCGTTGCAGCCGCCCTGGAAACGGACGACGGTGTCCGCCTTGCTTGCGAGGTAGTCGACGATCTTCCCTTTGCCCTCGTCGCCCCACTGTGTGCCCGTGATAACGATGGTTGACATGATAGAGTCCCCCTATTCTTTCCCTTAGAGATCAAAGCGCGCAAATATGGAATCCACATGGCGCAGGAAATAGGTATAGTCAAAGCACGCGTCGATCTCTTCCCTTGTGAGGTGTGCGGAGATGTCGGCGTCCTTTTCGACGTTGGTACGGAAATCCTCTTTCTCGAGCCAGCGCTTCATGGCGTTGCGCTGCACCCAGACATACGCCGTCTGGCGCAGGACGCCCTTGTTGACGAGCGCCGTGAGGATGCGCTGACTGTAGATGAGCCCGCCCGTGCGGTTCATGTTGTGCAGCATGGCGTCGGGGTAGACGAGCAGCTTGTCGACGATGCCCGTCAGCTTGTGCAGGCAGTAGTCCACGTTGATCGTCGCGTCGGGCAGGATGACGCGTTCGACGGAGGAGTGCGAGATGTCGCGCTCATGCCAGAGCGTCATGTCCTCGAGCGCCGCGACGGCGTTGCCGCGCACGAGGCGTGCCATGCCCGAAACGCGCTCGCAGTTGATCGGGTTGCGCTTGTGCGGCATCGCGGACGAGCCCTTCTGCCCCGCCTTGAAGAACTCCTCTGCCTCACGGATGTCCGTGCGCTGCAGGTTGCGGATCTCGGTCGCGATCTTCTCCATCGTGCCCGCGATGATGGCGAGCGTCGTGACAAATTCGGCGTGGCGGTCGCGCTGGATGACCTGTGTCGCCAGACGGACGGGCGTCAGCCCGAGCTTTTTGCACGTCAGCTCCTCGATGCGCGGGTCGATGTTGGAGTAGGTGCCGACGGCGCCCGAGAGCTTGCCGACGGAGACGACCTCCTTCGCGCGCGTGAGGCGCTCGATGTCGCGCTCGATCTCCGCGCTCCAGAGGAGCAGCTTCAGCCCGAACGTCATCGGCTCCGCATGGATGCCGTGCGTGCGCCCGATGCAGGGCGTGTGGCGGAACTCCTCAGCGCGGCGGCGCAGTACCTCGCGGAATGCGTGCAGATCACCCTCGATGATCGCGGCGGCATCGCGCATCATGATGCAGTACGCCGTGTCCTTGACATCGCTCGACGTGAGGCCCTTGTGGATGTATTTCGAGTCCTCACCGACGTTCTCCTCAAGGTTTGTGAGGAATGCAATGATGTCATGATCGGTGGTCTTTTCGATCTCGTTGATGCGTGCGACATCGAACCGTGCGTTCTTCTTGATATTCTCCACGGCGGCGGTGGGGATCTCACCCAGCTCTGCCATCGCTTCGCACGCGGCAATCTCCACGTTCAGGATGGTCTGCCACTCGTTTTGGATCGACCAGAGATGTCCCATCTCCGGACGCGTATAGCGTTCTATCATTTGCTTCCTCCTGCGCATGATACATGAACATATCCCAACATTCGTATCATATATCGCGCGGCGCAGAATGTCAATCATACAGCTTGAATTGGCACGGAATACATAGAAAGATTTGTGACTCTCATGTTCATTTCAGACGCGATGCGATATAATAAAGAGTGAAAGGGGGCGGTTTCCATGGCATTTCGACGGATTCTTGCCGTGGGGGATATCCACGGTTATGTGGACAAACTGCGTGCACTTTGGAAAACGATTGCGTTTGACGATCAACAAGATCTGCTCGTCTTTCTCGGGGACTACATTGACCGCGGCGCTGCGCCCGTGGATGTCCTGCGCTTTGTGCATGAGCAGGTGGAGCGGTACGAGAACGTTCACGCGCTCTGCGGCAACCACGAGGCGATGATGCTCGGCTATCTGAAGGAACACGGGCTCGGCAGAACGCTTTTCGGACATTTCGATATCTGGCTGATGAACGGCGGCAAGGTGACGAAGATGCAGCTTGCGGCGCTGCCCTCTCATGAGTCCGAGGAGCTCATTGCGTTTGTCAAGGCGAGACCCCTTTATTTTCGTGTGACGCATGGAGTGCAGAGCGTGCTCTTCGTCCATGCAGGGATCAATCCCACGCGCAAAAAACAGACATCGCAGGATCTTCTTTGGATTCGCGACAGCTTTTTCGATAACTATAGGGGAGCGGAGCTTGTCGTCGTGGGGCACACACCGACACAGGCGCTCGACGGGCGAAATGTACCGCTCTTTTTGCCGAACAATATCATCGCCTGCGATACGGGCAGTTTCCTCCCCGACGGACGGATCAGCTGCGTGGATGTCGCGCGCTATCTTAAGCTGCGCGCACAGGGACGAGAACTCACGGCGGAGGAACTTGCCTCCTGCTATTTGCAGTCCGCATGAAATGAACGAAAAAGCTTGACTTGGAGTCTGCACCAAGGAGTGTGATGAGGTGCAGTGAGTATATAAAGGAATGAATCTATGGGAAATAAGAACAGTATCAATCGTCGTACCTTTATTAAGGTGGCTGCTGCGGCAGGTGTAGTCGCGGCAGGCGGAGCGGCGCTCTGGCATCTCGGTGGACTGCGCGGACTTCGGGACACGGCTCTGCGTCAGTTCCCCGGTGTGCTGTACGTTGAGCGCCTGCGCCAGATCGTTGCGGGGGATACGGGGCGGGCGCGCGTCCTTATGTGGGAAATATCCACGCCCACGGAGCAGCAGACCGTCGAGCTGCGCGTGCGGGGGAAGGAGGAGATCGTGCGCCGCTATCCTGTGATGGATGATCGATTTACGGATGAGGGCATCGAGGTCTATCAGTATGCGGCAGAGCTCGATCAGCTGACCCCGGGCACGAAGTACCAGTATCGCATTACGGCTGGGGAGATGGCGACGGATTGGTGGGAAATCTATGCGCCGAACGCCAATGAAGCATACAAAATGTTGATCTTTCCGGACTCCCAGTCCTCTGACTATGCGGACTGGAAGGAGATGGCACATCTCGCATGGGCACGCAATACGGACGCACAGATCTTTGCCTGTATGGGCGATCTTGTGGACAACGGAGAGGATCGCCGGCAGTGGATGGACTTCTTCGGCGGTGTGGAGGAAATGAAGCGCGTGATTCCAATCGCACCCGTGATGGGCAACCACGAGACGTACGACCTCAATTGGAAGGTGCGCCTGCCCGAGGCGTACCTGCATTATTTTAAGACACCCACGAACGGGAGCAAGGCATTCGAGCGCTACTACTACTCGTTTGACTACGGTGATGTGCACTACATTGTGCTCTGCACGCAGCAGAAGGAAATCGGAGAGTTTAAGAATGGGCTGGTCGAGGAACAGCTGGCATGGATTCGCCGCGACTTGAAAGCAAATCGCAAGCGCTGGAACGTTGTTCTCATGCACAAGGATGTGCTGCAATATCGGATCAACGGGCGTCCCGAGCGGCAGGAGGGTATTGATGAGGAGAACGGACGTGTCTGGATGCCCATCTTTGACGAGCTTGCAATCGACGTTGTCTTTTCGGCACATCTGCACACGTATCGGAATCGCGGGCACATCTTCGGATTCGAGAAGACGCCGAACAAGAAGGGACCACTCTACATCCTTACAGGTGTGGCGGGCAATGTGCGCTATCCGAATCTCTGGATCGATCACGCCTTCGATGAGGTGACGCTGCCGCAGCCCGAGACGGACAACTATCTCACAATGGATGTCACGCGGGAGGCACTCGAGATCGCGTGCTTCCTGCCCGATGGGACAGAGATGGATCGCGTGCGGGTGACGAAACGATAGTGCTTGAAATGATTTGCGTTCTGTTGTATAATACACATAGAAAAGGTGCTGTCGTGTAAACGGCCAGCCCCTTGTATAGTTGGAAAGTAAAACCGCCTATAACTTGGCTGCTATGGGGCGGTTTACTTTTTTATCAGTAATACTAGAACGACAAGCAACAAAAGCGCAATATTTGTTTCGTTCATAGTCAATCACCACCCTCTAGGGCTCAGGGAGTCACTGATAAATTCAGCACTACCATCTTGACGCATCTTTTTTGCCCGCACTTCGGCGGAAAATCCTCCACAGAGCATCACTCTGCGTCCGGTTTTCCACCTTGTTCGGACGAAAAATCTACGCCAATCTGGCAGACTTCATTTTATCAGTGATTCCCTAGATTGACCGTCCACCGAATAGATAACATCAACAACGGTATCACACATCGGACAGTCTGCGTGCTGTCTTTTTTTTGTGCGAAAATATTTGTAAACTGGAATAAAATAAATTGGTTGACAGTAAAACACGAAGAGTGTATGATAAAACAGATTTATTTCATTGATAAATATGCTTGGAGGTATCTGAACATTATGAAGCTACGAGAAATAATTCTCTGCGGACTCTTCATTGCGCTCGTTGCCGTCGGTGCATTCGTCCGCATTCCGGTCGGGACGGATGTGTATACGCTCCAGTTCCTCTTTACCCTGCTTGCGGGGCTGATGCTTGGAGCGCGGCTCGGAGCACTTGCGATCGGGACATATGTGCTGATGGGACTGGTCGGGATTCCGGTCTTTGCCTCGGGCGGGGGACCGGGCTATGTGCTTCAGCCGACGTTCGGCTACCTTGTGGGATTCATCGTGCAGGGCTGGGTGACGGGTGCGTTCGTCCGCATGGGGGCACCGACATTTCGTCGTGCACTTATCGCATGCCTTCTGGGCATGGTGGTCGTCTATGTCTTTGGTATTTCGTATTTTTACTTCGCGTCGAACTATATCATCGACGCGCCGATCGGCTTTTGGGTCGCGATCTGGTACTGCGGTGTGCTACAGGTTGTGCCGGATTTTCTGCTCTGCGTGGCGGCGGCATACATCGGCGTGCGGACACAGAAGGCGGGACTTTGGCTGTAAACGTCTCTGCTGTGTGCCCTTCGCGAACGCCTCGTTACGCAAACGGTCGCGTGCTCGTTCGCCTAAATACCGGCGCACTTCTTAAACGCGCTACGCTTGAACGAAAGAAGTACGCCGGGGGCGAGTCGCACGCTATTCTCCGCTTGCTTCACTAGGGTTCGCTCAGTGGCACGACAGCATATCGCACAAGATACATAGGTCAGCAGGAAGGGAGTTCATTGACAGCATGGGCAAGGCATTATTTATCACGGGGACGGGTACGGACATCGGCAAGACCTACGTCACGGGGTTGATTGTGAAAAAACTCGTGGATGCGGGGCTGCGTGCAGGCTACTACAAGGCGGCGCTCTCGGGGGCGGAGACCCTCGCGGACGGCACGCTCCTGCCGGGCGATGCGCTCCATGTGGCGCAGATTGCGGGACTCGCGGCAGAGGATGCAAGCGTCTCCTACATCTATCGTGACGCCGTATCTCCTCATCTTGCCGCGCAGATTGAAAACCGTCCCATGGATTTCGACAAAGTCGAGCAGGACTTCAAACAGGCACAGGAGCGGACAGACTATCTGACGGTGGAGGGGAGCGGCGGCATTATCTGTCCCCTGCGTTGGGATGACGTGGAGCATGTTGTCTTGGACGATCTCGTCCTGCGCCTCGGACTCTCCGCGCTCGTCGTCGCGGATGCAGGACTCGGCACGATCAACGCCGCCGTCCTGACGGCAGAGCATCTGAGGATGCGCGGCATTCCGCTGAAGGGTTTTATCTTCAACAACTGGCAGGGCGGCACGATGCAGGAGGACAATGTGAAGATGGTTGAGGCACTGACGGGAGTGCGCGTGCTCGCCTGTGTGGAGCACGGTGCCGTGGAGCTGCCGATGGCGGTGGATGCGCTTGCCGCACTGTATGACTAAGAGAGAGGGAGAGCTTTATGCCGACGATTGAGGAGCGCGACCTTCGCCACATTTGGCACCCGTGCGCGCAGATGAAGGACTACGAGCAGCTGCCGCCGATGGTGATCGACCACGCAAAGGGAGTGTGGCTCTACGACGTACACGGACATGCCTATCTCGATATCGTAAGCTCGTGGTGGGCAAACCTACTTGGGCACGCGAACGAAAAGATCAATGCGGCGCTCAAGGAGCAGCTTGAACGCCTCGAGCACGTCATCTTTGCAAACTTCTCCCATCGTCCCGCGATCGAGCTTGCCGAGCGACTGGCGTCGCTCGTGCCCGAGGGACTGACGAAGTTTCACTTCAACGACAATGGCTCCTCAGCGGTTGAGGCGGCGCTTAAGATGGCGTTCCAATACTGCCAGCAGACGGGGCGCACGGAGAAAACGCGCTTTATGTGCCTCACGGAGGGCTACCACGGCGAGACCATCGGCGCGCTCTCGGTTGGGAGCATGGATCTCTTCGCCGAGATGTATCAGCCCATGATGATGGACAACATTCACGTCGAGGCGCCCGACTGCTATCGCTGTCCGTTTGGAGCAACGCGTGAGGACTGTGCATGCGAATGCTTTGTCCATGCGGAGCGTGCGTTTGCAGAACACGGGCACGAAACGGTGGCGATGATCGTCGAGCCGCTCCTGCAGGGGAGCGCGGGCATGCGCATCTATCCCGAGGAATACCTGCGAAAATTGTGCGCTCTCTGCGATGCGCATGACGTGCTCCTCATCGCGGACGAGATTGCGACGGGCTTCGGGCGCACGGGGCGACTCTTTGCGTGCGAGCGCGCTGGGATCACGCCCGACATCATGTGTCTGTCGAAGGGGCTGACGGGCGGCTATATGCCGATGTCGATCACCATTGTGAAAGAAAAAATTTACGAGGCATTCTACGCCGACTGGAGCGAGGGCAAGGCGTTTATGCACTCGCACACCTACGCGGGCAACCCGCTCGGCTGCGCGGCTGCGCTCGCCGTGCTCGACATTCTTGATGAGGAGAATATATTGGAGCGTGCCGCAGAGACCGCGCGATGGCTGACGGAACGATTGACGGAGGTGTTCGGCACACATCCGAATGTCGGCGAGATCCGCCACATCGGGCTGATTCACGCCGTGGAACTGGTTGAGGACAGGGGAGAGAAGCGCCCCTTTGACGGCAAGCGCCGGCTCGGCTACGCGATCTACCGCCGCGCGCTGAAACACGGGCTGCTCTTGCGCCCGCTCGGCGATGTCCTCTACTTCAATCCGCCGCTGAATATTGGAAAGCCCGAGCTCGAAATCGCCATTGAGCGTATGAAGCTCTCGATGGACGAAGTGCTCGGGGCATAAATATCGCATGAAAAGAGACGTCCGATGGGCGTCTTTTTGGTATTTGTCCTATTCTTGGAAAGACGCATGGCAGATGATTGAACGAAATGCCGTTCAATGCTATAATATCATCGTTTACATTTGTGCGAAGGGAGGTGCGGCAGTGTCGGTGGACCAGTTTGCGTGGCGGGTGCGATTGGCACGCCGTCGCAAGGCGCACAAGCGGAGGTTTGTGCTTGCGGCGAGCCTGATCGTCGTCACGATTTTGGCGATCGCGTGGTACCTTGCCTACTACATCCAGCGTCCGGAATATGCGCTCGCGCGCGCAGCTGCTGCAATCGAGGCGCATGATTTGGAGGGATTTCAGCGGCGTGTCAATGTTGCGGCGGTTGCCGATGCGGGCTATGATGATCTCACCTATGTCCTCTTTGCGCGTGATACGAGTCTGGGGGAGTCCGAACGCACTGCCTCCGGCAAGTTCTATCAGAACATCAAGGGGAGTGTTGCAGGGGGGCTCGTGCGCACGATTGAAAACGCCGTTCAAAACTCTGTGTGGGCGGAGCCCGAGGGCGTTGATGAACTCAAGGGACGGCAGCTCGGCATCGATTACGAGTATCTGATGGAGTGCAGTCATCTGCGCGACACGGAGCTGGTCGCCATCGGCGCAGTTGAACGTGACGGCGGCGGTGCCGTGGCGCACATCACCGTGCGCGACGGCGGGACGGGGCTGGAGTTTCCTATGGAACTGCGCATGGAGAAGTCTGAGATGGGGTGGCAGATCGTGCGCGTGGCGAACTACCGTGCCTATCTTGAGGCGGTTCAGAGGGCGTCAGGGAAGGATCTCACGCACTACATCGAGGCAACGCGCCCGATCGTCGACCGCTACAACGGTGTGTTCCGCTCGTCGCAGAACGAGTTCCGCTACCTGACGGAGACGGAGCGCAGCACCTATACGATCGATCACCGCAAGGCACTCATCCGTCTTCTGCAGGAAGATATGATCCCCGCGCTGAAAAAATATCAGCATGAGTTGGATGCTGTCGAGATTCCGCGCGGCGCAGCGTACCTCGCCGCGCAGCGCAAGGCAGCGACGGAGGCATCCATCGCCTCGTATGAGAGCTTCATAGAGGGGCTTGATTCGGGGCTGCCCGAGGACTTTGCACGCGCCGAGACACTGCACAAGCAGGCACTCACCTATGACCTGCGCGTCGGCGACATGATCCGACGCAGTGCCGTGAATGCGGAGACGCCTGCGACGCCGTGACAGGTGTATACGAAAAACGGTCTTACCATACGCGCGTGTGCGTGTGATAAGACCGTTTTCTATGGAATCACTGATAAAATGAAGTCCGTCAGATTGGCGCAGATTTTTTCGTCCGATTGAGGCAGCAAACCGGACGCATAGCCAAAGCTATGTGGAGGATTTGCTAACGAAAAGCGGGCGAAAAAGATGCGCTAAGATGGCGCGGCTGAATTTATCAGTGCTTCCCTATGCGTCGTTGTTCTGCGGCATCCGGTGCAGTGCTCTCCGGCAGCCCATCCAGAGGAGCACTCCCATAACGAGGAAGCTGACATTATATGCATTGTAGACGATGTGCATGGAGTGGATGCCGACGAGGTCCCATCCATAGCACCATGCAACGCGGAATACGCAGTAGGCGGCGAGTGCGGTCAGCATCGGATAGAGCGTATCGCCGAGCCCTCGGATCGCTCCGATGTAGATCTGATTGATGCCATAGAGAAAGTAAAATGGGAAGGTACAGTAGACGGCGTCAAGCGCGTTCTCTGTGACGGCAGGATCGCTCGTAAACAGGGAAACAAGCGTGGGAGCGGCGAGTCCTGTGACGAGTGCCATTCCCATTGTGCCGAATCCCGCAAGTTTCAGACTCACATGCAGACCCTCCCGTACGCGCATGAGGTCATGTGCGCCGATGTTCTGTCCGATGAAGCTCGTGAGTGCAATGCCGAATGCGAAGAGCGGATAGTAGAGAAAGCCCTCGATGCGCGCATAGACGGTCATGCCCGCCATCGCCGCGTAGCCGAAGGAGTTGATATAGAACTGAATGACGAGCGAGGAGATGCTCATAAAGACCGCCTGCAGCCCTGCGGGGATGCTCGTGCCGAGGATGGGTAGGAGGTGCGCGGGCTGGAAGAAGGGGTGCGTGAGGCGTGGCTGCCATGCACCGTGGAGATGGAGGAATTTGCGCAGGGCGAGCAGTGCCGCCGCATACTGGGCGATCACGGTGGCGGCTGCCGCACCTGCGATGCCGCACGGAATGACGATCAGGAGCAGGACATCGAGTGCGATGTTAAGGACGACGGCAACGGCGAGGTAGTGCAGCACACTCGTTGTGTTGCCGAGTGCGCGCAGGATGGCGGCTGCTGTGTTATAGAGGAGCTGCGCGAGCATACCGAGAAGGGCGACGCGCAGATAGAGACTCGCCATCGGGATAAGTTCATCGGGGGTGGAGAGCGCGGTGAGGAGGACGGGCGTCAGTACGATGCCCGCCGCCGTGAAGAGAACGGCAAAGACGAATACGGTGACGAAGATACTCTGCACAAGCCCACTCAGACGCACATATTCCTTTTCCCCATAGAGATGGGAGATGAGGACGCTGAGTCCCGCCGAAAAGCCGATGAAGAAGTTGACAATGACGGAGAGAATGAGCCCTGCCGTGCCGACCGCCGCGAGTGCCTCTGCGCCGAGCACCTGCCCGATGAGTGCGGTGTCTGCGATGGTGTAGAACTGTTGGAGCAGTTGTGAGAGCAGGATGGGCAGCATGAAGATGAGCAGCTGCCGCACGATCGCGCCGCGCGTAAAGTCCTGCTGATCGGCGCTGTGGAACAGCAGGACGTGCAGGTGGTGCAGATTGTGATGGAGGAAATCATAGGTGAGCGGGTTGCGTATGCCGTAGATCCGCTCGCGGCGTTTGAGTGCGTGGAGTTTGTTGAGGATTTTGTTCATAAAGAATAAATTTTATGCAGTTGTCGATATAGTGCAGGAATATCACTGATGATCGTCTCCCACAGCAGTTCCTTGTCTACGGATTCGTATTCATGTGCAAAGAGATTTCGCATGCCGCGCATTTCAGACCACGGCAGATCTGCGTGAATGCTTTTGAACTCCTCCGATATGCGTTTGGAAAGTTCACCAATCTGAAAGAGCGACATGCAGCACGCATTGTAAAAGACATGATCGTGCTTGAAAATTTCTTTTGAAGTGCGGAACCTCTCTACGGTGTTCATTAGCTCAGCACAATGTCGCAGGATGTGTTTTGCAATCTGTCTGTCTCTATCGTTCATAGAGCAGCACCTCGTCTTTTCTCAGATTCGCCTGAAATGTTTCGGAATCAGGGAGCTTGCTTAACAGATCGAGTTCTGTACCGAGTGCATCCGAAAGATCGGAATAGATGCCTCCCAGCATGAAAAAACTCTTAATATCTCCTTCGATACGTAAGTCGACATCGCTTGCTTCGGTTGCATTGCCGCGTGCATACGATCCAAAAAGATAGGCTTTTCGTATGGGGTACTTTTTGCATACAGGAACAATGCGTTCCTTGATGGCTGCGATTGATAGCATGGCAATATCCCCTCCTAATATCTATATTTTATCATATATAGAGGAGGGATGGAAACAAAAACAGGAGAGCCGTATGGCTCTCCTGTGCAACATGCAATCCATCCTCAGAATGCGGGGATGATTGCGCCCTTGTATTTCTCGTTGATGAAGTTCTTGACCGCCTCGGAGTGGAGCGCCTTCATGAGCGCCTGAATCTCGGGGCGGTTCTCATCGCCCTGACGGACGACGAGGATGTTGACGTACGGGGAGGTCTTGTCCTCCATGAAGAGGGCGTCACGCGTCGGGATGAGATCTGCCTGCATTGCCCAGTTCGTGTTGATGACGGAGATATCCACGTCGTCGAGTGTGCGCGGCAGCTGCGGCGCCTCGATCTCCTTGAAGTTCAGCTTCTTCGGATTGTCGACAACATCCTGCACGGTCGCTGCTGCACCGACGCCGTCCTTGAGCTTCAGCAGGCCTGCGTGCTCGAGGAGGAGCAGGGCGCGTCCGCCGTTCGTGGGATCGCTCGGGATGGAAACCTGCGCGCCGTCCTTCAGCTCGTTGATGTTCTTGATCTTGTGCGAGTAGATGCCCATCGGCTCGACGTGGACGCCGAGGACGTTTACGAGCTTCAGCTCCGGATGCTCGGTGACGAAGTTCTTGAGGTACGGCTCATGCTGGAAGAAGTTCGCGTCGATTTCCTTGTCGTTCGTCGCGAGGTTCGGCTGCACGTAGTCATTGAACTCGACGATCTCGAGCTTGACGCCTTCCTTTGCGAGCTCAGGTTTGATGACCTCGAGGATTTCGGCATGGGGGACGGGGGAGGCGCCGACCTTGACGACCTTCTCTGACTTTGCGCCGGCGTTGTCCGCGCCGCCGCCGCAGCCGACGAGGGCAAGCGCCGTGACGGCGAGGGCGATGGTGAGTAATTTCTTCATAAGAACCTCCTTCATGCTCTGCGTTATAAGTTCAACGCATACACCTCGTTACGCAAGTGATCGCGTGCTCCACTAGGGTTTGCTTTTGAACTCATGTCGCAAATAAACAATATAAAAATTATCTCTTATTCAGCCGTGCGGCGAGGCTGTTGCCCGCAAACTGCACAAGCTGGACGAGAACAATGAGGATGACGACGGTCGCGATCATGATGTCGGGGCGGAACCGCTGATATCCGTAGCGGATCGCGAGATCGCCGAGGCCGCCGCCGCCGATCGCACCCGCCATCGCGGACTCACCGACGAGGGCGATGATGACGGTCGTGAGCTGGCTGACGATGCTTGGCATGGACTCAGGGAGCAGAACGCGTGAGATGATCTGCATGGGCGTTGCTCCCATCGAGAGCGCTGCCTCGATCAGTCCGTGCGGCACCTCGCGCAGTGAGGTCTCCACCTGCCGCCCGATGAAGGGGACGGAGGCAATGACAAGCGGCACCATTGCCGCTGTCGTGCCGATCGCGGAGCCGACGATGAGACGCGTCAGCGGAATGATTGCAACCATCAGGATAATGAACGGAATGGACCGCACGGCGTTGACCACCGCACCCACCGTGCGGTTGAGCATCGGTGCGTCGAGGATCTCGCCTTTGCTCGTGACATGCAGGAGCACGCCGAGCGGAACGCCGATCGCGGTCGAGATCGCCATGCTGATGACGACCATATAGATCGTCTCGCCCAGCGCCTTAGTTAGAAGGGGCATCATTTCGGCGGACATAGCCAATCACCTCCTGTTTCAAATGCTGTGCGGAGAGATATGAGATCACTGCCTCAATCTCGGCACGCTCGCCGCGTACACCGATGATCATGCGACCGAACGGCAGCTCCTTGATCTGGTCGAGCGTGCCGAAGAGCATTGTGACCTCGATGTCGGGGAAGAGGCGAATCATACCCGCGAGCACAGGATCATCCGCGCTCTCACCAAGGAATGTCAGGCGCAGCAGCATATAGCTGTCCCGGCTCGGCGTGTGTTCGATGGGATTCCCGCGGAACGCCGTCGGCAGCTCGTTCGAGAGGAGCACGCTGATGAACTCCTTCGTGATCGGCTCGCGCGGCGCAGTGAACACATCCACCACGTCGCCCTCCTCGGCAATGACGCCGCCGTCGATGACCGCAACGCGGTCGCAGATATCCTTGATGACCTGCATCTCGTGCGTGATGACGACGACGGTCAGGCCCATGCGGCGATTGATATCGCGAATGAGCGCGAGGATGGACTTCGTCGTCTGCGGGTCGAGTGCCGAGGTCGCCTCATCGCAGAGCAGTACCTTCGGCTCGTTTGCAAGTGCACGCGCGATGCCGACACGCTGCTTCTGTCCGCCCGAGAGATGGCTCGGGTAGGCGTCCGCCTTGTCCGCGAGCCCGACGAGGTCGAGCAGCTCCGTGACCTTCGGTTTGATTTCATCCGCAGACTTTCCCGCAAGTTTCAGCGGAAACGCGACGTTGTCGTAGACGGTCGCGGAGGACAGCAGGTTGAAATGTTGGAAGATCATGCCGATATGGCGGCGTTCCTCGCGCAGCTCGCTCTCACTCATCTTCATCAGGTCGCGTCCGCCCACGAGCACCTCGCCGCTCGTCGGACGTTCAAGCATATTGATGCAGCGAATGAGCGTGGACTTGCCGGCGCCCGACAGTCCGATGATGCCGTAAATGCTGCCGCGCTCGATGGAGAGATCAATGCCGCGCAGTGCGTGGATGTCGCCCTCGTATGTCTTTACAATATTTTTTAGATATATCATATGGTAGGTTTCCTTTGACTGAGATTCCGATTAAACGTAGCACAGACGGGGAGCTTTGTCAATGTTTTCAGATGCACTCTCTATGTGTTCACGTTAAATTCTTCCTATTGATAAATAGAAAAGATTCGGTTGTCAGTGAGGGCAATCTTCGCTATAATAGATACAGACCAAATACTCACCTCTGTGATAAAAGCTGTTGCTAATGAGAATCGTTTACGGTATAATGAAATATCGGACGAATTTCGAGGGCGTTTTGTTGCGCCATAGCGCAGAGGGGGATATTACGATGCGTTGTCCAGATTTTGAGCATTTGCTCGGCTATCACGCTGCACCCCTGCTTGCGGGTCTGACGGCGGGGAGCCTGCTGTCCTTTCAAAAGAGCCGCTTTCAGGATTTTGAGGCGCTGCTTGCGTCCTATGAGCCGTGTTTTTCCTGTAAGGGGATCTCGATGTTCCGTGTGGCAGAGGGAGAGGAGTATGTCCTCATTCTCTTCTATCGGGAAGAGCTTGTCGCACGTGCACTCGCTGTGCCAAAGGCGCAGGAAATCCTGTGCGAGGCAGGCTATCGCCTGACAGACAGCATGGAGGAGCGGCTCGAGTTCCTGCGTCTCCGCATGCGTGTGCGCAAGACACTCCCGCCGGAGGTCGGACTTTTTCTCGGCTATCCTCCGGAGGATGTGCGCGAGTTCATCACGCGTCGGGGGCAGGATTTCGTTTACAGCGGATACTGGAAGGTCTACACGAACGAGGCCGAGGCACGAGCGCTCTTTGAGCAGTACTCGGTCTGCACACAGGAGTTCTGTACGCGGCTGGAGGCGGGGCGCCCCCTTGCCGAGTTGGTGCAGGCAGTATAGAGAGCGTAGGGAATCTACGGCTCTCGGATTTCTATGAGGAGGATTTCACATGGCAAAGGTAGCAGTTGTGTACTGGTCCGGTACGGGCAACACGCAGAAGATGGCAGAGGCTGTCGTCGAGGGTGCGCAGGGTGCGGGCGCTGACGTCGAGTGCTTCGAGGTGGACAGCTTCTCCGTGGATCAGATCGACGACTTCGATGGTCTTGCACTCGGCTGCCCCTCGATGGGTGCGGAGGAACTCGAGGAGGGCTCGTATGAGCCGTTCTTCGCAGAGGCAGTCGACAGTGGAAAGCTCTCCGGCAAGCCGGTCGTGCTCTTCGGTTCGTGGGGCTGGGGCGCAGGTGCTTGGATGGAAACTTGGTCCGAGCGTACGACGGAGGCAGGCGCAAAGCTCGTCAACACCTTCATCGTCGAGAATGAGCCGGATGAAGAGGGCGTTCAGGGCAGCAAGGATCTTGGCGCAGAGCTCGTCAGCGCGCTCTAAACTGCTCGGCATCCAATGATAGAATCAGAGTCGCTTCGCGCGGGGCGGCTCTTTTTCTGTATGCAGAGTATTTTTTAGAAGGATTTTAGGGATATGACAGAGAATTTATTAAGGATATGTGTTTTGCTATGAACTCGTTTCGTGCGTTTGTTTGATTGTGATGGAGGGAAAGGGTTGATGGTCTATGGAAACTGAGACAGCGGCAACCGCTGCACAGGCAGTGGGGTTCATTCATCCCATGATGGCGGACGTGATGACGATACTCTCGTTCGTTCTCGTCGTGGCGAGCGTTGCGATCGCTGCGGTCGCGACACATTATGCGTGGCGGCAGACGGGCGGCACCGTCGATGTCATCGAGGGACATGTTTCGTGGCTGCGTACGGAGGCAGAGCGCCTTTCGGCAGAGATCCAAGCGTCGGTGATGAAAGACGGACAAACGGCGGAGGAAGTCAATCGACTCAAGGAGCAGTTCGCACAGATCGAACCCCGCCTCGTTCAGATGGAAGCGCTGGTAAAGCACTTCGCTGCGGAGATTGAGGCGTTGAAAGAGCGTCCCGCTGCCGCACCGCCGCCGCCACCTGAGCCGGAGCCCGTACCGGAACCGGAACCTGTGCCGGAGCCTGCACCCGAACCGGAGCCGGAGGAAGACGAGATCAATCTGGATGAGCTGCTTGAGAGCAAGCCCATCTGGCAGGATCTTTTGGATGATTATCATGCGCTGCGCGAGACCTTTTCACCCGAGCGCGGTGAGGAGCTCTGTCAGCCCCTCATCGATAAGTATGGTCTGCATCTCCTTGTCTGCACAGATCACGCGGCGAACAAAAACGGCAAGACAATGCCAAAGTTTGAAACGGTCGAGGATGTCAATGAGGCGACCTTCTGGGCGTATGACATCCCCGGGCAGCCCGGAGACTACGCTGTCATCCCGAGTCCCATGTTCCCCTACGATCAAATGATGCATGAGGAAGCGGGAATGAAGGAGACCTTCGCCACACGCTACGAGGCCGGCAAGAGCTATGACAAGCTCACCGTAGACGTGCCCGCCCTCTTCACCCTGCGCAAGGATAAGTGGAACATCGAGCAGCCGGGACTGCTGAAGCTCGAGGAATAAGGTTTACTGTAAAAAAGAACCGTTGCTGAGGATCGACCTCGGCACGGTTCTTTTTGTGTGGGACGTGAAGGGGCTGTTGCACGAAACAAACGTGCAACAGCCTCAATTTTGTGCAAAAAACACAGAAGGAGGCGTTTCATCAGAGCGGTGGTGGAGAGTGTTTCACTGCCAAGTGCGATGAGGAGGCGTTCGACCGGTGTCCGATCTTGGTCGGTGACTTGGTCGCTATCTTGATCGGTCTTGCGACCAACAACACTTATTTTCTGATTCAGCATGAACTCGTAGGCAGCATAGGCGTTTTGTACCTCCCGAATTTCGTTCGGGTTGCCAAGGACACGTTTGCCGTCTAGAATCGCCGTTACTTGCTCCAATGAGAGTGAATTATGTTCGATCGCAAGAGAAGAGTGAATCGTTCGGATTCTGTTCTCACGTCGTAGATGTGGACCGATCGAATCGCCTTGGAGAACGGTGATGCGACCGACCTGTTCGCTGATTTCTGCAATCAGCGAAGTGATTCTGTCCGTCATGTGGAATGGCAGTTCGTAGTCGCTCATAGCACGCCTCCATGTTTTTAGGAAGCACTGATAAATTCAGCACCGCCATCTTGACGTATCTTTTTTGCCCGCACTTCGTCGGCAAATCCTCCACATAGCCCTTGCTATGCGTCCGGTTTGCCTCCTTGTTCGGACGAAAAAATCTACGCCAATCTGACGGACTTCATTTTATCAGCGATTCCTTTACTTCTTCTTGTGCCTTTTGTCGCCCGCATCATTGAGGCATGCCTGCAAAAGGATCTGGTTCACGAGGATGTCGATGTTTGTGGGGGCGATGGCGGCACCATCCGCGAGTGCTTTCCACGCGCCTGTGTAGTCCTTCGTGCGGATGAGGGCGACGGCGAGGGCGCTGTAGCTGTCCGCGTTCTGCGGTGCGCGGCGGATGGCGTCGCGCAGAGGGGCAACCGCCTTCGCGGGGCTGTTCTCCGCGAGGAGGGTGAGCCCGTAGTTGTAGAGGGCGGCGGCATCGTCAGGGGCGACTTTCAGGTAGACTTCGTAGGCGCGGCGAGCTTCCTTGACGTTCCCTGCGCCCGCATGGGCGAGTGCGATTCCGAGGTAGGGCTCGGTGCGTTTCGTATTGCGCTTGTGCGCGGCCTTGAAGTCATCAAGCGCCTCTGCGTAGGAGCCGCGATGGAGATAGACGAGCCCGCGATAGATGTAGTTGTCGGCATCGCCCGCCTGCATGATGTGTGCATTCGCAGCGCGAAGCGATGCGTCCGAGCCATCGGGGGCGCGCGCGGCATCGCGGATGATGAGGATCTCCTGCCCGTAGTTCCTGCCGGGGACTGCCCAGACGCCGTTGAGGTCTGTCCAGCGCGTGAGCCGTCCGTAGATATCGGGGCGGTTCCTGCGGATGAGGTCGTAGCGTGGGTCGACGATCGGATTCGTCGGGCGTTCTTTGCGGCTGTACGCGAGGAGGTGTTGGATATGGGCGCGCGCACCCGTGCGCATGTCGGGGAAGGAGAGCCCTTTCACGCCGCCCCCGGTTGCGCCGAGTCCGCAGAAATTGTTCTGCTTCCAATCCACGTCGCCGCCGTAGGCGAAGCAGCCCGTCTCCTTGAACGCCTGCGCGAGCGCGACATCGGCACGTACACCTTCGTGCTCCGCCTCTTCGTAGTAGGCATGGACAAGCTCTTCGGGCGTGCCCGTGAGTTTCGGGGTCGGATTGCGGCGCAGAAGGTAGGCGAGCATCTGCTCCTCGGTTGCCGTTGCCTCGCCCGCGATGGTGACTTCGGTCGGCTCCGTCGTGGGCATTTTGAGGATGTCGGGATTTGCGGCGGGCAGGGCGAAATGGATTTCTGCGGCAAGTGTTGCATCCACCGTCGTTCCTTGTGGGATTGTGTCGGGAAATGCGGGGCGTAGGATCATAGGACCGGGATCCGGGGGCGGTGCTGCATGGATGGGAGCGATGCAGAGAAGCGCGGAAGCAGAAAGAATGGCAGGGATCTTTTTGACAATCACAGGTGTGTTCCTTTCGTTACTTCGTTCCATAGAGCATGCCGATACCGCGCATCATGAAGCGCACGGGCGCGGGCATGGGAATGTTGCGTTCGGTGTTCGGGAGGTAGGAAACGTCGGCAATCCCCTTTTCCTGAAGATAGGCGACGAATTCATCCATGTTGCCGTACATATCCCTGTTTCCAAAGGTGTCGTGCAGGGCGAATGCACCGCCCTTTTTTAGAACGCGCAGGGACTCCTCGACGAGCAGGAACTTGTCCTTCTGTGTGCGCACCTCATGAAAGACGAAGTTGCTGACAACAGCATCGAAGTGATTGTCGGGGAAGTCGAGCTTTGCTGCATCTCCGTGCTGAAATGTGCAGCGATCCGCGACACCCTCGGCGGCAGCATTTGCCTCGCACTGCGGCTGCCCGTAGTTCCACATCGGCGGCCAGTAGTCGATGCCCTGTATCTCGGCGAGCGGGAAGCGTTTTGCCGCGCTGATGCTGAGTGCACCCGAGCCGCAGCCGACCTCGAGCGCACTGCCGAGTCCGTCCCACGGCAGCTGATCGAGCAGATAGCCGTGGATGCGCCGCATGAGGCCGCCGCCCTCGAAGGAGAAGACATAGCGGCAGTAGTACATATAGAGGACGACGAGCGTTGCAATGCCGGATAGGATGGCGAGGATGAAGAAGGGGGCGGTCACGCGGTCGTAAATGAACGCATAGAGCGCAGTCAGCACGTAGAGCACGGCGGCGATTGCCACGAGAGTTTTCATCATCGGGGTGGAAATCCAGTTGCCATAGTTCGTTTTCATATCGTCTCCTCCTTTTTCAGTGATGAAATGACTTTTTCTACTTCGTTGTTGATCTCTGCACGCAGATCTTTGAGTGTGGGCGAAAATGCTGCCTCCTTGATGCCGTATGTGCGTTGGAGATCGTACTCAAGCGGGAGCCATGTGTGCGGATCGCCCTCGTTGTGCGTGATGACCGCCTCCATGCGGTCGAGTGCACGGGCGATGTGCGCTTCCTCGGTCTCCATCGCGTCCATCTCCGCAAAGAGGGCGCGTACTTCTGCCGCGTACGGCGCAGGGAGCGCGTTGATCCATTCATCGCGTCGACGATGTTCATGCGCACGGTCGGCTTCCGTCTTTTCAAAGGTTGGAATGTCACCCGTAAAGACTTCGCCCATGTCGTGCAGCAGCGCCATGAGGAGCAGGCGCGTGAGGTCGACAGAGGGAAATTGATCGCGCAGAAAGTATGCCATGAGTGCCATCCGCCAGCTGTGCTCGGCGACGCTCTCCTGCCGTCCCGACTTCATCCACGCGTGGCGCGTGCGCTCTTTGAGTCCGGCGATGCAGTGGATGATGGCGAGATATTCCTTTGGCGACATAGCTGCTCCTTTTCATGCGGCTGAGAAATTATCTCTATTATAGCACAGGTGTGGAACAAGTGAAACGCATATGAAATGAAAGTGTTTCCCATTGCTCTTGTCAACACGCCGCGCATATAGTATAGTAGAGGACACTGGGGACTCCTATGGGGAGGAATGTGTGTGAGACAAAAAATGGGCGTACTCGGTCCGGTAGGGACGCACAGCGAGGCTGCTGCGCTCTATCTCGTGGAGTGGCAGAAACGCGACTGCGAGATTGTCTGTTACGGCGATATCGGTGAGTGTCTGCACGCGGTGGAGACAGGGGCGGTGGACGCTGCGTTCGTGCCGGTCGAGAACTCGCTCGAGGGGGCGATCGCCGTGACGCTCGATTCGCTTGCACGCTCGGATACGCTGCGCGTCAGGCATGAGGTGATCTGGCCCGTGCACAACTACCTCATGGCACGTGCGGCGGACAGTGAGATCTACGTGGTATACTCGCACGCACAGCCCATCGCGCAGTGCCGTGACTTCCTCTTGCGTCACTGTCCGCAGGCAGAGATTATCAAGACGGCAAGCACGGCACGCGCGGCGGAGATTGTTGCGCATGCTCCGCCGGATGCGGGGGCGACGGCAATCTGTACGCGCCGTGCGGGGGCGCTGAACGGTTTGGTCGAGATTGCAGGCAAGATCGAGGATCGCGGCTCGAACTGTACGCGTTTCTTTGAGGTTGTGCGCGATGGGGCTGCTGCGCCGCCTGCAGAGGCGTCCGACACGGTGCTCGTCGTCTGTCAGATCGACGGCTCCCGTGCGGGCGCACTCTACGACGTGCTTGGCGAGTTTGCGCGCCGTGCGGTGAACCTCACGCGCATCGAGTCACGCCCTGCGCGAACGGAGCTTGGTGCATACATATTCTTTTTCGATCTCGATGCCCACAGCCCGGAGGATGCTGTACGCGCCTCCATCGAGGCTGTTGCCGCGAAGAGTATCTGGCTGAAGGTGCTTGGTGTTTTCCCCGTGCACATGGCACACAATGAATAGTAAGGAGAGATACCATGGTCGTCATTATGAATTCGGATGCCACACAGGCAGATATCGAGAACGTCATTCGTGCCATTGAGGAGAAGGGGCTCGAGGCAAAGATTATGGAGGGCGCGCGGCAGAAGATTGTCGGTGTCATCGGTGACAAGACGAAGCTCGCGGCGACACCACTGGACGCGATGCACGGTGTGGAGACGACCGTTGCCATCTCCAAGAGCTACAAACTTGCGAGTCGTGAGTTCCACCCCACGCCGACGGTCATCGATATTCGCGGCATCAAAATCGGTGATGGTACGCCTGTCGTCATGGCGGGGCCCTGTGCCGTTGAGTCGCGCGACCAGCTGATGGAGACGGCAGAGATCATCAAGGCAGGCGGTGCTCAGTTCATCCGCGGCGGCGCGTACAAGCCGCGCACCTCGCCCTACGCATTTCAGGGGCTCGAGAAAGAGGGCCTGAAATATCTCGCTGAGGCACGCGAAAAGACGGGGCTTGCCGTCGTCACCGAGGTGACGGTGGTGGAGGCTGTGGACACGGTTGCCGCCTATGCGGATCTCCTCCAGATCGGCGCGCGCAATATGCAGAATTTCGGTCTCCTCAAGGCGGTCGGACGTACCGGCAAGCCCGTCATGCTCAAGCGCGGGCTCGCCGCGACCATTGACGAGTGGCTGAACGCGGCAGAGTACATCATGAACGAGGGTAACCCGAACGTCATCCTCTGCGAGCGCGGAATTCGCACCTATGAAACGTACACGCGCAACACGTTCGACATCAGCGCAATCGCCGCGATCAAGCATCTCTCGCACCTGCCGATCATCGCCGATCCGAGCCACGGCACGGGCAAGTGGCGCATGATCAAGCCGATGTGTCTTGCCTCGATTGCGGCAGGCGCGGACGGACTCATCATCGAGGTGCACCCAAACCCCGCACGCGCACTCTCCGACGGACCGCAGTCACTCACGCCCGAGAACTACAAGGATCTCATGGTGAGTGTAAAGAAGCTCGGCCGCTTCATGAAGGACGAGGCGATTGAGCCGATGGTCTTGGGATAACGATACAGACATAGAAAACGGGACGATCCGCGCGGATCGTCCCGTTGTTGTGTTCCGATGGAATGTGTCGCCTCACACCTCCGCGATCACTTCGATCTCGCAGAGGGCACCCGCAGGCAGAGCCTTTGCGGCGACGCAGGAGCGTGCGGGCTTGCCCGTGAAGTGGTGGGCGTAGACCTCGTTGAATGCGGCAAAGTCGCCCATGTCCGCGAGGAAGCACATGGTCTTGACGACGCGTGTGAGGTCGGTGCCGGCGGCGGCGAGGACGGCGGAGAGGTTTTTGCAGACCTGTTCCGCCTGTTCGCCGACTGTTGTGCCCGTGATCTTGCCGACGGCGGGGTCAATGCCGATCTGTCCCGAGGTGTAGACGAGATTGCCGACCTTCATTGCCTGACTGTAGGGGCCGAGGGCTGCGGGGGCGTTGTCGCTGTGAATGACTTCCATAATAGTTTCCTTTCATTTAGGCATCTTTGTTCAAAAAAGGAAGCCGTTTCGGATACAAGCGGCTTCCTTTCGTTTACCAATTATCAGCGATTCCTTAGGCAATCGTTGTGACGCGGACGGCGACGGAGCCACCCTCGTTGTAGGTCATGCCTGCGACCATGACGACCTTGTCGCCTTGTGTGACGTAGCCATGCGAGAGGGCACTACGCGTGCAGGACTCGATCATGTCTTCGACGTTCGTCCACTTGCGCCCTTGGATGGAGTAGACACCCCAACGCAGATTGATGTGACGTGCAATCATTGGGTTCGGTGCGTAGGCGACAATCATCGCCTTCGGGCGGTACTTCGATACGACACGCGTCGTGTAGCCGGATTGGGTCGGCGTCAGAATGGCAGCAGCGCTCGTCTCATAGGCGAGCTGCACGGTTGCATGCGAAACGGCGTCCGTCACCGAGGAGCGCTCGCGGATGCTGCGCGAGCGAATGATGGTGTCGTATTCGAGCGACTCCTCCATGCGTAGGGCAATCGTACTCATCATCTTGACCGCCTCGACGGGGTAGTCGCCGCTTGCCGTCTCACCGGAGAGCATGATGGCATCCGCGCCGTCGAAGATCGCGTTGCCGACATCCGAGACCTCCGCGCGTGTCGGGCGCGGGTTCGTCGTCATGGATTCGAGCATCTGCGTTGCGACGATAACGGGCTTGCCGACCGCGTTGCACTTACGGATGATTTCCTTCTGGATGACGGGCACGTCCTCGGCAGGAACCTCGACACCGAGGTCGCCGCGTGCGACCATGATGCCGTCCGAGACCGCAAGGATTTCGTCAAAGTTGTTGACGCCCGCGAGATTCTCGATCTTCGGGATGATCTCCATGTGACCGCCGTGCGTTGCGATCAGATGGCGGATCTCCTCCACGTCTGCGGGACGTTGGATGAAGGATGCCGCCACGAAGTCCATGTCGTTCTGAATGCCAAAGATGATGTCGCGCTCGTCCTGCTCGGAGATTGCGGGCAGACCAAGTTCGACACCCGGTGCCGCCACACGTTTGCGCGTGGACATCGGCCCTGAGTTCTGCACGGTCGTCACGATGTCCTTGCCGCGAATCTCATCGACGACAAGTCCGACGAGCCCATCCGAGAGGAGCAGCGTGTCACCTGGTTTCACCTCGTTATAGAGGTTCTTATGGTTGACGCTGACGTGCGTCGCATCGCCCGGTGCATCGTCATGGGTCAGCGTGAACTTCTGCCCCTTTTCGAGCTGTACCTTGCCCTCCGCGAACTCGCCGAGACGCATCTCCGGTCCCTTTGTATCGAGGATGAGCGAGATGACCTTCCCGGAGCGCTCCGCCGCTGCACGCACCTTGTTGATGCGCGCGAGATGCTCGTCGTGCGTGCCGTGCGAGAAGTTGAAGCGCGCACAGTTCATTCCGCTCTCGATGAGCGCGTCGACAATTCCCTCGGGATCCGTTGCCGGTCCCTGTGTGCATATGATTTTCGTCTTTTTCAGCATATTATACTCCCCCGCTTTTTGGGAATCACTGATAAAATGGAACTATCGGCAATTCCTCTGTCCCTGAAATTTACAACTACTGTCATTTTACACTCTTTTTAGAGAGAAGTAAAGGAATCACTGATAAAATGAAGTCCGTCAGATTGGCGTAGATTTTTTCGTCCGATTGAGGAGGCAAACCGGACGCATAGTCCAAGCTATGTGGAGGATTTGCAGGCATTGAGCGGGCAAAAAAGATGCGCTAAGATGGCGGTGCTGAATTTATCAGTGATTCCTAAAGGAATGGACATATAAATCTCCCCAAATGGCTGTGCCTATAAAAGAATACAGGAATCCAATTTGACAAAAACTTGCTTCTTCCATTATTATGAAACGTATTCTTTTTAGAAAGGGTGGTTTTATGGATTTCCTCAATACGATCGTCGGCACGATCAACGATTTTCTGTGGACTTATATCATCATCGTTGTGCTTGTCGGCAGTGGTCTCTGGTTCACGGTATCGACCGGACTTGTTCAGCTGCGTGCGCTGCCCGAGATGGTGCGCCTGCTCGCGGGCGATCTCGGACGGCGTCCGAGCGGGCGCAAGGCGATCTCCTCGTTTCAGGCATTCTGTGTGAGTACCGCCTCGCGCGTCGGTGTCGGTAACATCGCGGGGGTTGCGATTGCGATTGTGACGGGCGGTCCCGGCGCGGTCTTCTGGATGTGGGTCATCGCCTTCATCGGAACGGCAACGGGCTTCGTTGAGAGCACGCTCGCCCAGATCTACAAGATTCCGCGTGGACACGGACTCTTTCATGGCGGACCTGCGTACTACATCCAGAATGCTCTCGGGCAGCCGGCAGTAGCAAAGCTCTTTGCCGTGCTCATCTCCGTGACCTTCGGTCTCATCTATGTATCGGTGCAGGCAAATACGATCGCGCTCTCGATGGAGAAGGCATTCGGCATCGACACATGGGTGATGGGCGGTGTCCTCGCTGTGCTCTCGGGTGTGGTCATCTTCGGCGGCATCCAGCGTGTGGCAAATTTTGCAACCCTGCTCGTGCCTGTGATGGCGGGCATCTATCTCCTCATTGCACTCATTACCGTCATTCTGCACATCGATCAGGTACCCGCGATGTTTGCGCTCATTCTGCACGATGCGTTCAGTCCGCAGGCGGCGGTCGGCGGCGGCATCGGCACGGCGATCCTCACGGGGATTCGCCGCGGACTCTTCTCAAACGAGGCGGGGGAGGGTTCCATCCCGAATGCGGCGGCGACGGCGAATGTCACGCATCCCGTCAAGCAGGGCCTCGTGCAGGCGTTCGGTGTTTACGTTGATACATGGATTGTCTGCTCGGCGACGGCGTTCATCGTCCTCCTCACCGGGCAGTATGTGATCGGCGGCGATACGACGGGCATCGCACTCGCGCAGGACTCGCTCGCGAGCGTCTTCGGTCCGTGGGCGTCGAGCCTCCTCGCCGTACTCATCTTCCTCTTTGCCTTCAGCTCCGTTGTCGGCAACTACTACTACGGTGAGGTCAACATCCACTTCTTCGGCGGAAACACGGAGCGTGCGCTCTTCGTCTATCGTCTTGGCGTGGTTGCAATGGTCTTCTTTGGGTGCATCGCGGCGTTGGGGCTCGTGTGGAACCTCGCCGACCTCTTCATGGCGATGATCTGCGTCACGAACCTTTACGCCATCGCACGCCTTGCACCGCTTGCGCGCATTGCGCTCACAGATTACTTCGCGCAAAAGGCGGCGGGCAAGAACCCTGTCTTCGATCCCTCCATCATGCCGGACCTGCACGGCATTGTTGGGTGGGATGAGGAGCAGCTGCGTGCACAAAAACACTGATATTGGTATGGAGAAAGAGATTGGATTTCCTCAGCAGAGGACTCCAATCTCTCTTTTGTATGGACGCAGCGGCGAAAGGTTTTTTCTGCGAAACTCTTTACTTTTTACGCATGCTTTCGTAGAATAGAGAATAGAAAACGATTCGCACAAGCGTGACATACGGGACGGGGGATGTTTTTATGTTGAAAAAGGCAATTGCGGTCGTCACTTCGGGCGGAGACAGCCCGGGCATGAATGCGGCAGCGCGCGCGGTGGTGCGCACGGCGATCTACGAGGGTGTCGATGTCTATGGCATTCACAACGGATACAGCGGCATGGTGCACGATGATATCGAAAAACTGACGACGCGCAGCGTCAGCGATCTGATTCAGCGCGGCGGTACGTTCCTCGGCACGGCGCGCAGCAAGTCGTTCATGACGCCCGAGGGGCGCAAGACGGCATTCGAGAATCTGCGCAAGCGCGGCATCGAGGGACTGGTCATCATCGGCGGTGACGGCTCGCTTACGGGCGGCTCGCTCCTCAGCAAGGAGACGGGAATGCCGATCGTGGGGCTGCCGGGTACGATTGACAACGACGTCTGGGGCATGGACTATACGATTGGCTGCGACACGGCGTGCAATACGATCGTGGATGCGATCAACAAGCTGCGCGACACGGCGTCGGCGCATCGCCGCATCATTCTTGTCGAGGTCATGGGGCGTCACTCGGGCTGGCTCGCGATGATGTCGGGCATTGCCGGTGGTGCGGAGTACATCCTTGTACCGGAGGTGGCATACGATCTTGAGGAGATCAGCTGCGAACTGAAGGAGATGTACGAGGCGGGCAAGCGCTACAGCATCATTGTGGTCGCTGAGGGCGCGGGCTCGGCTGTGGAGATCGGCAAGATCATCCGTGAGAAGACGGAGATCGACACGCGCGTTTCGGTGCTCGGTCATATCCAGCGCGGCGGTTCGCCGACGGTCGAGGATCGCATCAAGGCGTCGATGCTCGGTGAAAAGGCGGCGCTCGCGATCATCTCAGGGGTCAGTGATGTGGTCTATAGCTTCAACGAAGGGCAGGTCGTGGGCGTAAACCTCTTCGAGGCGGTCAACAATACGAAGACACTCGATCCGGAGCTCGTGCGGCTCTCACGCGTGTTGGCGTAAATGGAAAACAGGGGGCTGCTGCGTGCAGTTCCCCTTATTTTTTTCTTGACAGGGCGCAGCTCTCATGTTAGACTAGCAAGCGTTGCAGAAGTGAATAGCTTTTTTAGAGAGCACGTGGAGAGTTGTCCGAGTGGTTGAAGGAGCACGCCTGGAAAGCGTGTGTGCGGTGATACCGTACCGAGAGTTCGAATCTCTCACTCTCCGCCATTTTTATTGATTTTTCTCAGGGCGGGCTGCAGTGCCTTGGTCTCACGCAATGGGGCCCTGTGAACCCCGTCAGGTCCGGAAGGAAGCAGCGGTAAGCGGATCGTTCCATGTGCCGTGAGGGCGCCTGGGGACTGTGGTCTGCCGTGGGAGAAATCGCGTGTATCCGGTGCAGCCCCGTGAGGGCTGTTTTTTTGTTGTTGGGAGGTTTTGCCATGTCCTACGTTGCGCTCTATCGCCGTTGGCGGCCGGAGAGCTTTGCCGATCTCGTGGGGCAGGAGCATATCAGCCGCACGCTTGCCCGTGCGGTTACATCGGGGCAGACGAGTCATGCCTACCTCTTTACGGGGCCGCGCGGCACGGGTAAGACGAGCACGGCAAAGATTCTTGCGCGCGCGCTGAACTGCGCCGAGGGTCCGACACTCACGCCGTGCGGCGTCTGTGACTCCTGCCGCAGCATCAGCGACGGCTCGTCAATGGATGTGTTCGAGATCGACGCAGCGTCGAACCGCGGTATCGATGAGATCCGTGATCTGCGCGAGTCCGTGAAGTTTGCGCCGACGGCGGGGCACTATAAGATCTACATCATCGACGAAGTGCATATGCTGACGACGGAGGCGTTCAACGCGCTGCTCAAGACACTCGAGGAGCCGCCCCCGCGCGTCATCTTCATCCTCGCGACGACCGAGCCGCACAAGGTCCCCGCAACGATCCAGTCGCGCTGCCAGCGCTACGACTTTCACCGAATCACGGTGACGGAGATCCGCGATCGGCTGATCCACGTGTGCAAGGAGTCTGGCATTGCAGCGGATGAGGACGCGCTCTCCATCATCGCCGTGCAGGCGGACGGCGGTATGCGCGATGCGCTCTCGATCCTCGATCAGTGCATGGCGCTCGCCGAGGGCACGCTCACGGCGGAGCGTGTGCAGGAGGCGCTTGGACTCGTCGGGCGCGTATGGATTGAAAAGATGGCACTGCAGATTGCGGATCGTACGGCAGCTCCGCTCATCGAACAGCTCGGCGAACTTCTGCAAAACGGACGCGAACTCAAGCAGATTCTCGCGGAACTCGCGGCGTATTTCCGCAGCCTCATGATTGCGGGCGTGGGCGGCGCGATTGGCGCGGCGGAGCTCACCGAGGGGCAGGCGGAGCAGTTGCGTGAGAGGGCGGCACGCTTTACGCAGGAGGAGATCATGTCGATCCTGCGTCGACTAAATGCGTGCATGCAGGAGATCCGCTTTGCGCCTCAGCCGCGCATTGCAGTTGAAGCGATGCTGATCGGACTCTGTCGTCCCTCGGAGTCGGGAGATGCAGAGGGGACATCGCTGCCCGCAAGTCCTGTCGATGCCGCGCGTATTACACGACTTGAGGAAGAGGTGCGGCGACTGACGGAGCGGCTTGCGGCAGGCGGCATACCCAATGAGGGGACTGCACTCACTGCGGCGGCATCGACAGCGGCACAGGAGCCACTACCGCAAAGTGCGGTGCCAAAGCCCACGCGAACAGCTGCAGCGGAGCCCTCCGTGCAAAAAAGTTCTGCGAGTGCACCTGCGGCGAATGCGCCGCGCCAGTTGGACGCCGCCCTCTGGAAAACATTTCAAACGCGGCTCAAGGAGCGGCATAAGCTCGCAGCCTCCCTGCTTTCGGGGGCGGGCTATGAGGGGACAACCGAAACGCATTTCTTCATCCGTCCCGCGACGGAGATGGCGCGCGACTACATCATGACACGGCACCGCGCCGTCTTTGAGGAGGTCCTGACAGAGATTGCCGGACGTCCGCTTGCCGTCGTCTGTACGGGAGGCGAGGAGGCTGTGGCTCCACCGCCCCCTGCAAAGGAGCCGGGATATCCTGCACCTGTTACAGAACTCCTCAAGATCGCGGGGGATGGTGCGCGTGTGGAGGAGGTCGCTGCATCGGCAAAGCGTCCTGTGCCGATGCCAATACCAACGCCGACGGCAGAAGAGAATGAGCCCTATGAGGTGTATGAGCCGACGGCGGACGAGGAGGCAGAGATGTTCGACACGGATGAACTGCCGCCCGATGCGGACACTTGACGTTGTGGGCGGTTTTTGTTAGGCTATGAATATATACGCTATGCGTACTTCACGCGAGCGCCTCGTTACGCAAGTGATCGTGTGCTTATTCGCCTGCTTCACTAGGGTTCGCTTAGGAGCGACACATAGCTTCTGGCTTCTATCTTGCTAAACATAAAAGGAGAGTTACTATGTTCAATGGCGGCGGCAATATGGCCGGTATGATGAAAAAAGTCCAGAAGATGCAGAACGAGATGAAGAAGATGCAGGACGAACTGAAGCGCAAGACCGTCGAGGTGTCGGCGGGCGGCGGCGCAGTGAAGATCGTCATGGACGGCGAAAAGCAGGTACAGAGCCTCATCATTGCGCCTGCGGCAGTTGATCCCGAGGACATCGAGATGCTGCAGGATCTCATCTCGGCGGCATTTAATGAAGCAACGAAGAAGGTCGACGAGATGATGGCACAGGAGATGGGCAAGCTCACGAGTGGATTGGGACTCCCGCCGGGACTCCTCTGATGCACACCATTGCGCCGCTCACGCAGCTCATGGAGCAGTTCCGTGCACTGCCCGGCATCGGAGCAAAGACTGCGGCACGCCTCGCCTACCATGTCCTCGATATGGATATGGAACGGGCGCGTCGGCTTGCCTCTGCCATCGTCGAGGCAAAGGAGAAAATCGGTTTTTGCTCCACCTGCTTCAACCTCACGGACAGCGACCCGTGTGCCATCTGCATGGCAGAAAAGCGCGACCACACGACCATCTGCGTTGTTGAGCAGCCGCCCGATGTGGCGGCAATGGAGCGCATGAACGACTACACGGGCGTCTATCACGTTCTGCATGGGGCGCTCTCCCCAATCGAGGGCATCGGTCCGAACGACATCCGCATCCGCGAACTTGTCACGCGTGTCGGCACGTCCGACGTGCAGGAAGTTATCGTCGCAACCAATCCCAACGTCGAGGGCGAGGCGACTGCGATGTATATTGCGAAGCTGCTCAAACCCATGGGCGTGCGTGTCACGCGCATTGCGCATGGGCTGCCCGTTGGCGGCGATCTTGAGTACGCGGATGAGGTGACGCTCTCGCGCGCCATGGAGAACAGAAGGGAGATCTAGGATGGACATTGTTGCAGGCATTGCTGTTGGCATCATCGTATTTGCAATTCTTGGCAAGCTGATCGCGCTGCCGTTCCGTATTCTGTGGAAACTCATCACGAACAGCATCGTCGGTGCGATCATCCTGTGGGGCATCAACCTCTTTGGTGTCGGCATTGAGATCACCTTTCTCAAGGCTCTCATCGTCGGTATTTTTGGCATACCGGGCGTCATTGTCGTATGCATGGCGCACGTCGCTGGATTCTGAACAGGGACATACCCATCCAGAAAAGGAGAGATTCGACGATGGTCAATCAGGAACGACTGGCACAGGATTTTGCGGTGATGCAGAAAATCACAGCACCGGGCGAAGGCATCAACCGACTTGCATTCACGGACAGCGACTGGGAAGGACGTGCCTATCTCATGCGGCAGATGGAGGCAGCGGGGCTCACCCTGCGCACCGATGCGTTTGGGAACGTCCTCGGACGCCTTGCGGGAAAGGATGACAGCCTCCCCGCCGTCATGTGCGGCTCGCACAGCGACAGCGTCCCGCGCGGCGGCAACTACGACGGACTCGCGGGTGTGCTTGCGGCGATTGAGACTGTCCGCAGCATGCGCGAGGACGGCGATCGGCCTGATCATCCCGTCGAAATCGTCCTCTTCATGTGCGAGGAGTCCAGCCGCTTCTCTGCCGCAACCCTCGGCAGCCGTGCCATGCGCGGGGAACTTCCGCTTGAGGAACTGCATCGCCTGCATGACAAAGGCGGGAAGAGTCTCTACGACGTGCTGAAGGAGCGCGGGCTCGATCCCGACAACATTGCGGCGGCGAAGTACACACAGCCGCTCAAGGCGGTGCTCGAACTCCACATTGAGCAGGGCAAAGTACTTGAGCATGAACGGCTTCCCATCGGCATCGTCACAGGCATCGCTGCGCCGGCACGCTTTTACTGTGAGATTCACGGAGACGCCGATCACAGCGGTGCAACCCCCATGTCCCTGCGCCATGACGCCCTCTGTGCGGCGGCAGAAATCATCCTTGCCGTCGAGCATGCGGCGGGGGCACAAGTGGATCCGCCCGTGGTCGGTACTGTCGGCGTCGTCGATGTTACGCCGGGCGTGATGAACGTCATTCCCGGCGATGTGGCCCTTGGCATCGACCTCCGAAGCATCGACGCAAACGCACGCGAGCAGGTCGAGCAAACCGTGCGCAGTGAGATTGCCGCTGTCGTGCATGCACGCGGCCTTAGCTGCGAGATTCGCCCCGTCAGCAAGGACATGCCGGCACACATGTCACCTGCTGTCGTCGAAATTATTGCTCAGGAGGCGGAGAGGCTCGGATTCGCCTATCGAAAGATGCCAAGCGGAGCGGGCCATGATAGTATGCACTGGGCAGACTACGCGCCGACCGGCATGATTTTCATCCCTTGCAGGGATGGGGTTAGCCACAACCCGGCTGAGTACGCGAGCATCGAGCAAATCGTGACGGGAGTGCGGCTCTATTCTGCAACTGTGCGCCGTCTTACCATGCGCGGCGAAGAAATTTAGAAAAACTTGAAAAAGGGGGTTGACGAGAGTCAACCCTTTGTGTTATATTATGACAGTCGCGCCGATGAGAGCTACGAGGAACTGGAAAGAGCCTTGAAGCCTTGTGCGGCGCAGGATGTACCCTGAAAACTACACAATGCAAAACAAGTTAGAGGAAACTCTAACAGCCAGATGCAACATCGTTGATGTCAGTCAACGAAACACAATTCTTTTACAAGAATGACATAATGAGCCAACAGGCTCTTCACATTAGCGGAGAGTTTGATCCTGGCTCAGGACGAACGCTGGCGGCGTGCTTAACACATGCAAGTCGAACGGGATGATTTAGAAGCTTGCTTTTAGAGAATCTAGTGGCAAACGGGTGAGTAACACGTAGGCAACCTGCCGACAGGATGGGGACAACATTCCGAAAGGAATGCTAATACCGAATGAAGCGCAGGAGAGGCATCTCTCCTGCGTGAAAGATGGCCTCTATATATAAGCTATCACCTGTCGATGGGCCTGCGTCTGATTAGCTGGTTGGTGAGGTAACGGCTCACCAAGGCGACGATCAGTAGCCGGTCTGAGAGGATGAACGGCCACATTGGGACTGAGACACGGCCCAGACTCCTACGGGAGGCAGCAGTGGGGAATCTTCCGCAATGGGCGCAAGCCTGACGGAGCAACGCCGCGTGAGTGAAGAAGGTCTTCGGATCGTAAAGCTCTGTTGATGGGGACGAATGTACGGAGTGCGAATAGTGCTCT
>NZ_GL892076.1:2658808-2674405 GCF_000213975.1 Centipeda periodontii DSM 2778 | reverse complement strand
GATAAGCTCGTGATCTTTCACGGGCTTTTTTTTATGCACTGAACTATGAAAAGACACTCAGATGTGATCCTCCTTCTTGCATTTTCATTATAGCGTGACTATAATAGAGCCTGTTTCGTTCTTTCTCTGATGGGGCGGCGATACATATGACCGCACGCCATGAAGGAGGTTGTTTCATGATTTTGGATCGGTTGGAGAATCTGCCGTTGGGCAGATTCCAGTACAAGCTGCTTGCTGTGACGGGGCTTGGCTGGCTGTTTGATGCGATGGACACGGGGCTGATCGCATTCGTTCTGCCGGTGCTCGCGCGCGAGTGGGGGCTTACGCCCGCACAGGCGGGGTGGATTGGCTCGATTGGGCTGATTGGGATGGCTCTTGGTGCGGTGCTCGCGGGGACGATTGCAGACCGCATCGGGCGCAAGCAGGTGTTTACGATCACGGTTCTCCTCTACAGCATATCGACGGGACTGTGTGCCGTGGCGTGGAACTATGAGTCGCTGCTTGTGTTCCGCTTCCTCGTGGGCTTTGGTCTGGGAGGGGAGCTGCCTGTGGCGGCGACACTGATGAGTGAGTATGCCCCCGCACGCCTGCGCGGTCGCTTCATTGTTCTCCTTGAGAGTTTTTGGGGACTGGGCTGGCTTGCAGCGGCGTGCATTGCCTATCTTCTGATTCCTGCGCTTGGCTGGCAGGCGGCATTTCTCATCGGTGCGCTGCCTGCGCTCTATGTGTTCCTCCTGCGCCTGCACATGCCGGAGTCGATTCGCTATCTGCTCTCAAAGGGGCGTGTGGATGAGGCGAAGGCGATTATCCGTGACATCGAGCGTCAGCTGAAGATGCCGGAGCGTCCGTTCCTCGATCAGCTCGCACCGGGCAGGGTTGAGGCGGAGCGTGTGGAAACACCGGGCTTTGCAACGCTCTGGGCGAAAGGGATGCGCCGCCGCACGACGATGCTCTGGCTGGCGTGGTTTGGCATTGTGTTCAGCTACTATGGCATCTTCATGTGGCTGCCCTCGATTGTTTACGCGCAGGGGTTTGAGATCGTGAAGACGTTTGAGTATGTGCTTATTATGACGCTCGCGCAGCTGCCGGGCTACTATGCGGCGGCATATCTGGTGGATGTGATTGGGCGGCGGTATACGCTCGGACTGTTCCTCCTCATGAGCGGTGTGTGCAGCTATTTCTTCGGCAATGCGGGCGAGGTGACAACGCTCCTCATCTGGGGGGCGGCGATGAGTTTCTTCAACCTCGGTGCATGGGGTGTGATCTACACCTATACGCCGGAGCAGTATCCGACGTCGATGCGCGCGCTTGGCAGCGGCTGGGCGGCAGGTTTTGGACGCATCGGCGGCATGATCGCCCCGATGCTTGTGGGCGTGATGCTCGCAAATGCGTTCCCGATGAGTGGTATCTTTATGATGTTCGCGGCGGTCTTCGCGCTGATCTCGGGCTCGGTGATCCTCCTCGGGCGCGAGAGCAAGCAGCAGACGCTGGAGGAGTTGGAGCATTCGCTCGGCGAGACGTGAAGTATACGCATAAATAAAAAAGGCAGCAGTACGAAATCGTCGTACCGCTGCCTTTTTGGGCTGGTGGCTTAGTATTACTCGGTCCATTCCTGGTAGTAGTTGCCATCCGCATCCTCTACATGAACCGCATAGTTGCCGTCCTCGTCCACGACTGCAACAGCGACGTTGCCGTCATCGTCTACCTCAGCATAGACGTAGTTGCCGTCCTCGTCATAGCCTTCGTATTCATCTGCCGAGGCAACGCTCATCGTGCCCAGCATGAATGCGCATGCGCCCATGACTGCAAATGCCTTGTACCATTTTTTCATGATGATCTCTCCTTTGTAAATGACCGTGATCGCCTTTCGGGATCATTATTGCAAAAAAGCAGAAACATTGCAATAGGATTTGGAAAAGTGACGAAATCATACATGAAAGTGATATGTTTTAGGATTGATTCTTGAAATCTTGACCGAGTGGAAGCTGCATGAAAAAGCGGAAGTATCCGTCCGTATGCTCGGTGAAGAATTCAGCACCGTATTTCTCCGCAAAGATCTCAACGGAGCGTGTTCCGTATCCATGTCCGGCGTCAATTCTGCGTGTCGGGAGCCCTTTCGGAGAGAGTTTGAGGGGGCTGGAGCAGCGGTTCTCGATGGAGAGGAAGATGCTGTCCCCCGCTGTGCGTGCACGGACACGGATGTCACGCGCAGCCTCTGCCTCGCGTTCCTCCGCCTGTATGGCATTCTCAAGCAGGTTGGAGAGAAGGAGGGCGAAGTCGACCTCTGCGGCGAATGTGGAGGGGGTGTCAATCTTTACCTCGATGGGGATGTTTTTTTCACGCGCCTGCTGCACGTAGACAGCGAGGGCGGAATCGACCATTGAGTTCTCCGCAAAGTGTTCGACGCTTGTTGCGTCGATCTGATAGTTGAGACTTTGGATGAGCTTGATTGCCGCCTCGTCCTCGCCGCGTGCGATGAGATCGGCAAGCATTTTGGCGTTGTGGCGGAGATCATGGCGAACGATGGCGAGGCGTGCCTGCTTGTCCTGCAGGGAACGCGTATAGGCTCTGAAGGAGTTCATACGGCGCAGGAGAGTAAGGCTGCGTTCGGTCGTCGCTGCCTGTTGGAGGATGTGTTCGAGTCCGCGCCATGCGACCAGTGCAATGAAGATGGCGGCACCGGCGAGGATCAGGCGCGAGATAAAGAAGTCGAGCACGAGCACCTTATCTCCGACCGAATGGAAGATCTCATGAAAGAACACGAGGAAGGGCAGCGGGGCAATATAGAGCCAGAACCGCTCCGTGCTGATGGAGGAAAAGCGCAGGAAGATCTGACGGAAGAAGGGCAGAACGAGAGGGAAGGTCAAAAGATAGAGGGCGAGATAGATCAGAAAGAATAGATAAACATAATCAAAAAAATGGTCAACGCTGACAAAGAGGAGTGTCAGGATGGCGGCGCATGTGGCGATTGTGGTGGCAAGGATCTGCTGGATACCGAGGATAAACGCATGCTGCGCCAAATAGGGGCGGATGAGAATGAGGTTGAGGGCGAAGTATGGTGCATAACCGGCAAAGAAATAGATGTGCTTGTAGGTTTCCAAGGTGTATGAAAGAATGTTTGAAAAGATGAGCAATAGAATCAGGGCATTCTCACAGAAAAAGATGGTCGCATACCCATGCAGCAGAGTTTTCCGTACTTCGTCGCCCAGGACAGTGCGGAATGGGAGGTAGCGCAGATAGACGGATGGCAGCATCGTCATTGTAAACAGAAAGGTCGTGACAACAATCGTAAAATTATACTCAATCATAAGAAACCACCCCTGTTTTCATTCACATTATTTTGTGGTATTATACGATGTGATATAAGATTCGTCAAATCTATGCAACTTGCTATGATGAAAAGGAGGACTGCTGTGCTGATTGCCATTGTGGACGATGAACCGGAGGTGTGCGCGGCGGTACGCGACTATCTCATCCATATTCTGGAGAAGTATTGGGCAGAGAAGGCGACACAGATGGAGGTGACGCTCTTCGACAATGCTGAAGCTGTTTTAGAGGCGTTTGAACAACGAACCTATGATCTTCTCCTCCTTGATATCCGTATGCCCGGCATTGGCGGGATGGAAGCGGCGCGACGCATTCGCGAGAGGAACAGCGATGTCGGTATTATTTTTCTCACGAGCAGCGAGGAATACCTGATGGAGGGCTACCGTGTCTTTGCCGACGGTTATTTCCTAAAGCCTGTGGGCATGGACGAGGAGGCGTTTCGTGCAGCTCTTGATCGCGTGTTTGAACGCCGTGCGAAGGCGACGCATGTGCTCAAGGTTCACTACAATGGGAAGCCGCTTGAAATCCTCTTGAATAAGATTCATTATGTCGATCTTGCGGGCGGTCGGCTACACATCGCACTCGCAAAGCAGGAGCTCTGCCTTACGCGCCCCTATACATACGAGTGGGTGGTGGAACAGCTCGGTCATGATCCGCGGTTTCTTGAGTGCTATCACCGCGTTTTGGTGAATATGGACACGATCGAACGCATGGACAAGGAAGCGTTTGTTCTTATAAATGGGGCGGAGGTGCCGATCAGTCAACGGCGGCGGAGCAGCGTGCGGACTTCGTATATGCAGTATTTGCTGAATAAGTAAGTAGGTCAAACATCCTAAAATTCTTCAATTAGCGTTAAAAACAAGACGTTTTTCGATAAGAATCTATCACTTTCATGTAAGAATATATCACTTTCTGCAACTTCGTTGCAGAAAGTTTATTTTTTTGCAATAATTAGAGCAAGGAAAAAGTCGAAGATGCATCCGGTCAGAAATGACCGTGACTTTTTCCGAATAATTGCTCTGTTGCAAAGGAGAAGTAGGGTTATGAGAACATTTATGTTGGCAAAGAAAATACTCCTTCCGATGATCGCAATTCTCGCGATTCTGCTCACTGCGGGATGCGGTGACGACAAGCCGAAGGAGTCGGCGGACAAGGCGGTGCTCGCCTACGCCGAGCTGTATGCGTATGCCGATACGGACAAGCTTGCCGCGACCGGGATGACGAATGCGCAGAAGGAGCAGATCACGCAGGCGCTCCTGACGGAGTCGGATCAGATGTTCCAGAGCTTCATGCTTTCCAAGGACAATGCGATGGAGATTACAGACTACTACATCGCGGATCGCAAGGCGAACATGGAACTCAAGGCAAAGGTCAAGAAGGACGATGCCAAAAATCCCGTGGTCGAGTTGACGGCGACGCCGATCGACACGGCGGGTGCGAAGAGGCAGATGGATGCGAATCAGGATCTTGTCGCGATGGGCGTCTACATCGGTCTGGCGCAGCAGCAGGGCGTGGACGTGCGCACGGATCCGACCTATCAGCAGGGCGCGGTGGAGTCGTTGAAAGGGGTTATCGATGATATGCCGTATGACAGCGAGAAAACGCTGGATGTGACCTGCGAACTCGTCAAGAGTGATGACGGCAAGACGCTCCACTGGGCACCGAAGGATCCGCAGGCAATCCGCAAGTTCCTCGACGGGGAGTAAGGGGAACATTGCTGCAGGAAGGGAGCATGAATCATGTTGAATGTCATCCGTGTGCTGCGTTCTGTCCTGGGAGTGCTGTTTTTTACACTCATTCTTTCGGGATGCACGGATGAGGGCGTAACGAAGACATATTCACAGTTTCCCGATGCCTACAGCAAGGACGATACATGGCTTGTATCGTGGTATATCTGCGGCTCGGATCTCGAGTCGGAGCATGGCGCGGCGAGTGCGGATATTGAGGAGATGATGGAAACGGATCTGCCCCCCAACGTGCGTGTGCTGATCCTTGCGGGCGGCACGCAGGAGTGGCAGAACGATGCGTTTGAACATCCGCTGAATCTCTATCTCTATGATGCGGATGGTCTGCATGAACTGAAGCACTTGCCGGATGCCGACATGGGGCGCGCCAAGACGCTCACAGATTTTCTGCGTTATGGCGAGGAAAACTATCCTGCCGACCACCGTGTCTTTGTTTTCTGGGATCATGGCGGCGGGAGCGCTGCGGGGGTCTGCTGTGATGAGCGCACGGAGAATATGCTGCGTCTCAACGACTTGCGGCAGGCATTCTCTGCTGTCTATGGGGAGCACCCCGCAGAGCCGCCCTACGAACTTGTCGGATTTGATGCCTGTCTGATGGCAAGCTATGAGACGGCGGCGACACTCGAAGGTTTTGCCCGCTACATGGTCGCCTCGGAGGAGATGGAGCCGGGCAACGGATGGAACTATGATGCGTGGATCGAGGCACTCGGCGACAATCCCGCTATGGGCGGCGCACGGCTGGGCGAGGTGATCTGCGACAGCTATCTTGCGGGCTGCAGGGAGGAGGATACGGAGGAGGAGGCAACGCTCTCCGTGATCGATCTTGAGCGTCTGCCCGCACTCACATCCGCATACGAGGCTTACAGCCGCGATGTGCTTGCCCGTGCGGCGAATCTGTCTCCGGCGTTCTTTGCGGCACTTGACCGTGCGGCGCAGCGTGCGGAGAACTACGGTGGCAATACGCGCGAGATGGGCTATGCGAACATGGTCGATCTGGCGGGGCTGGCACAGGAGACCGCGCGGGAGTTCCCAAGTGCCGCCGCCCTTGTCCGAGCGGTGGAGGATGCGTGTATCTACAAGGTGCATGGCGACTACCGTCGCCGTGGCGGCGGCATCTCCTCCTACTACTCCTATGATGGCGATGAGGACGGATTCTTGGTGTACGTCGATCAGGACGCGGCACTGATGGAGCAGAAATGTCTGCTCTACACCATGCTTTATGGGGAGCTGCCCGATGAGGCAGAGGAGGTGCTCGCGGGGCAGAGCAACACGGGACCTGTCAATGTGCCGGCGGCGGTACCGACGGGGCGTCGGCAGATCTTCAATACCGCTGCGCTTGAGGATCGCGCGGTCGATGTTGACCGTGACGGCAACGCTTTTGTGCGGCTCAGTGCAAATGAAATGGACATGCTGTCGTCGGTGCGCTGCAACCTGCTCTACATCGGTGAGAAAGAGGGGGTCGTTCTCTACCTCGGAAGTGATACGAATGTCGATGCGGATTGGGAGCACGGCATTTTCAAGGACAATTTTGACGGTACGTGGCCGATGCTGGACGGGCATCCTGTCTACATCGAGATCGTGGAGGAGGGGGACGACTACAATCTCTACTCCATCCCGATCAAGTTGAACGGCATGGAGTGCAATCTGCAGGTCGCGTACAGCTATACGGATGAGAAATACCGTATTTTGGGCGCGCGTCGGGGGCTCGAGCCGAACGGCATGAGTGACCGAAATCTCATCCGGCTGAAGCCCGGGGATATGGTGACGACGATTCACTATGCAATGAGTATCTCGGGCGATGATGAGGACTTTACAGCCGTGGATGTTGATACATTCCGTCTTGGCAGCCATCCCGAGGTGCGGGATGAGGAGGTCGGCGACGGAACATATGGCTATCTCTTCGAGTTCGTTGCACCGGCGGGCGAAAGTGCGCTCTCGAATATTGCCGTCTTTGAAATCGAAAATGGCGATATTATGACCTCGGTCGAGTGAGAAAAGCACTGAGAAATACGGAGGAAGGAGGAAATTTATGGCAGAATTTTATGCAGAGGGCGGTGTGCCCGGCGATCTTGCGGTTGGTACTGCGGATGCTGTTCCGACGCAGACAGAGCGCATTCTTGCCGCAGTCGTGCAGGGGGCGTACTTTGTTGGCGGTATTGGCTTTCTCCTTCTCCCCCTTGCATTCTGGATCGTTCTGCGAAATCGGAGCGTGTTTGTCGCGCATCATGCAAAGCAGGCGTTTCTCTCGCAGTGCGTTGTCTTCGTCCTCTTTACTCTTGCGTGCGTGCTCGGGGTAGTACTCGACGATAGCAATATCGCTATTGGGCTGTGTTTTGTCGTCGGGATCCCTTGGTGCCTCGGCGCGGTCTATGCCGTGGTCAAGGCACTCTCGGGCGAGCGCTGGTCTTTCCCCGGGCTCGGTTGGGCCGGGTAAATGAGACTTATCTATTATTGGGAGGTTTTTGTATGAGTAAGAAAAGCCCTGTCCTTGGGGCAGTCCTTGGATTTTTTATACTTGGTTTATTTTATAGTACAGGATTTACCAAGAAAGGTGTGATCGCGGTCCTTGCTCTCGGGTTCATCAGCTGGGGTACGGGGTTGACCGGTATTGCGGAACTGGGGGGCATTGTTGCCATTGTCGGCGCGTATCTCGGGTACAAGTGGACGAAGGAATACAATGCGGCGGTTGGAGACGCCCCTGTGTGAAAAAACTAGGGAAACACTGATAAAATAGACCCTCAGATTGGCGCAGATTTTTCGTCCGATTGAGGCAGCAAACCGGACGCATAGCCAAAGCTATGTGGAGGATTTGCTAACGAAAAGCGGACAAAAAAGATGTGCTAAGATGGCGGTGCTGAATTTATCAGTGTTCCCCTAGCGTAATCCTTTGGTATGTGCTACAATAGAGCGGATAAACTCTATTGTAGCATTTTTTTTGAGGTGACATTTTGCGATATACTTTGAAACGCCTTGCAGCGGCGTCTCTTTTTGCGTTGGCAATAAATTTTCATACGCCGGTAATCCATGCGATGCCGCCGATTCTTCCGTACAGCGAGGTCACGGCGGGCATGCAAGGGACGGCATATACGGTGCTCGACACCTCGGGAGAGATTCGTTCTTTTCCTGTTGAAATCCTTGGTGCGATGGAGGGAGGAAAGGGCTCTCAGCGTATGATTATGGCGCGGACGAGCGGCGAATTTATCGAGCATGTCGGTGGAGTACTCCAAGGGATGAGCGGAAGTCCGATCTATGTGGGCGACCGTCTTGTCGGTGCGCTCGCAGCGGGGCTGAAGGATCTCAGTCCCTACACGTTCTTCATCACGCCGATCGAGGATATGACACCGCTCTGGTCGATGCCGGACACGAAGAATCAGACGAGTATTGATACGGTCGATATCGTGAAGGAGATCGAGGAGCGTAAGAAGGCAGACGAGAAGCGCCGTCTGCGCGAGCGCGAGAAGGCGTTTGCAAAGATGTCGCAGGAGGAGCGCGAGGCGGAGTGGCGCGATATGATCGCGGCTCTGAACGGTGAAAAGACGGAGGCTGAGGGAGATCAGCCGACAGAGAAAAATACAGAGGCCGAGTCTGAGGCAACGCATGACGAGGCGTCCTCGGACAAGGCAGATGCACATACAAGTACTGCCGAGGAGAAGGCGTATTTCTTCACGCGCGGGTTCAATGCGGCGGGACTCCGCTACCTGCAGGACAAGATGCCAATGAACGGCGTTTCCCTGCTTCCGCTCGGCGGTTCCGGCGCAAATACGCAGATCCATACGCGCTATGATGCCACCCTTGCGGGCGGACAGCCCGTCGGTGTGGCGCTTGTCTATGGTGATTTCAGCATCGGTGCGACGGGCACGGTGACGGCAGTCGACGGCAAGAAGGTCGTGGCGTTCGGGCATTCCTTCATGCACAAGGGAAATGTCAACTACTTCATGACGGATGCGGATGTCATCGGGACGATCGCAGGGCAGAGCAACGGTGTGAAGATTGCAAATATCGGCAGCGTGATCGGGCGCGTCAATCAGGATCGTGAGACGGGGATTGCAGGCGTCCTTGGGACATTCCCGACGTCGGTGCCTATGCAGATCCATGTGAAGGACAATACGCTCGGGACGGAGGAGACGTTCGGCGCACAGATTGCCTATGATGAGGACTTCCTGCCGATTCTCTCGGGCAGCGTTGCCTATGCGGCGATGAGCCGTGTTTCGGATGCGCTCGGCAGCAGCACGGCGCGCATTCGCTTTGCCATTCGTACGAATGCCTACGACGGCGGTCTTTTCGAGCGCCGTAATATGTACTATAGTGCAGCGGATGTCGGGCAGGTTGCCGTGACCGAGCTGCTGCAGGCGATGAACCTGATCGTGACGAATGCGGAGCAGGAGTCCGATGTCATCGATGTCGATGTGGATGTGGAGCTGAACGGCGAGCGGCAGACGGCGCTGCTCGTTTCGGCGACGCCGGATAAGATGACGGTAAAGCCGGGTGATACGGTGACGTTCCAAACGAAGATCCGTCCCTACCGCAAGGCGGAGGAAACGCTTTCGATTCCCTATCGGGTGCCAAAGACACAGCCTGCGGGGACGCTGAACCTCGATATTCGTGGGGGCGGATTTGTACCCGTGAATCCGCTGATGCTGCTCGCACAGGCGGGGCTTGAGGTGCCGGACGATGAGGAGAAGTTCAAATCAACGGGCGACCGGCTCCGTGAGCTTGCGGAGCAGGGGCAGAACAATGAGATCATCATTGCGCCGGGTGCAGCGCCCGCACCGACCTCCGAGAAGGAGATGAAAAAGCGCATGAAGGCGGCGGCAAAAGCGTCGGCGCGTGCAGCAAAGGCGGAGCCGGAGAAGCGTGTGACACTGCTCGCGGATTCCAAGATGAAAGACGAGAAGGAGAAATTCTTCGCGCCGTACGTGATTGAGAATGTGATACACGCGATGCTCAAGGTAGAGGAATGAGCTGACCGCAGGGAGGGGAACGGCGAATGGAACAACTGGTCATTCATGGAGGAAATGCCCTGCGCGGACGTGTGAAGATCGGCGGTGCAAAGAATGCGGTGCTGCCGATTATTGCGGCGGCGCTCCTCGGCAGTCGCGGCGTGAGCGTGCTGGACGATGTGCCGGCGCTCGAGGATGTCTATACGATCTCCTCGGTGCTGCGCTCCCTCGGCGTGCAGGCGGACTACTCCGCCGCAGAGCACAGGTTGACGATCGATGCGTCGCGCATCGAAACACTGGCGGCACCCTATGAGCTCGTACGCAAGATGCGCGCCTCCTTTCTGATCATGGGGCCACTGCTCGCGCGTGAGGGGCGCGCGGAGATCTCTCTGCCCGGCGGCTGTGCGATCGGGACGCGTCCCATCGATTTGCATCTCAAGGGCTTCGAGGCGCTTGGTGCAAAGATTGACATTACGCAGGGCGCAATTCATGCCTCCGCGCCGCACGGGCTCAAGGGGGCGAGCATTTATTTCGATTTCCCGAGCGTCGGCGCGACGGAGAATGTGATGATGGCGGCGTCCTGCGCTGACGGACAGACCATCCTTGAGAATCCTGCGCTCGAACCGGAGATCGTCGATCTCGCAAACTATCTGAACGTCATGGGCGCGCACATCCGCGGCGCGGGGACGAACCGCATCAAGATCGACGGAGTGCCGGGGCTCATGGCGGCAGACTATACGATCATCCCCGACCGCATTGAGGCGGGGACGTACATGGTCGCAGCAGCGATGACGGGCGGTGATGTCTTCATCGAGAATGCGATCAGCGAGCATCTGAAGCCTGTCGTGGCAAAGCTCCAAGAGGCAGGCGCACAGATCGAGGAGGATATCGCGGGCGTTCGCGTGCGTGCTGATGGCAAGATGAAGGCAATCGACCTCAAAACGATGCCCTACCCGGGCTTTCCGACGGATATGCAGGCGCAGTTTATGGCAATGCTCGCGGTTGCGGAGGGGACAAGTGTCGTGACGGAGACGGTGTTCGAGAACCGATTTATGCATGTCGATGAACTCGTGCGCATGGGCGCACAGATCCGCGTCGACGGACGGACGGCGACGGTTGAGGGCGGACGTTCGCTCACGGGCGCAGCTGTCAGGGCAACCGATCTGCGTGCAGGTGCGGCGATGGTGCTCGCGGGGCTCGTGGCGCATGGCGAAACGCGCGTCGGTTATATCCATCACATCGACCGCGGCTATGATGATTTCGTGGCGAAATTAGTCGCACTCGGCGCGGATATCAGCCGCGTGGAGGGCGAATGGACGGAGAGCAAAAAATCACTTGCATAAATGGAATTTATGCGATAGAATTGTGTAGGAACGACCGATTGAGGAGGAATGAGTCATGAAGCACATCAAGACGGTCAACAAGCCGACGATGCAATCCACGCTCTACACGGGCGGCTGTGGCGAATGTCAGGCGTCCTGCCAGTCCGCCTGCAAGACTTCCTGCACGGTGGGCAACCAGCCCTGCGCGAAGAAGTAAGGTAGGGGAATCGGCACAGCCCTTCTCGTTTGCGAGAGGGGCTTTTTCTGTGTGTTTTTCAGGAACAGGGGAGAACAAATGAACGTCCGAACGCATAAGTTCAAGCAGAACGATATGCACATTCTCGTCGATATCAACAGCGGTGCCGTCCATGTGATCGATGAGATGATCTACGATATGATGGATGACTTCGACGGGACGAACGACGAAGCGGTCATCGCGCGCCTTGCCGGGCGCTATCCTGAGGCGGAGCTGCGCGAGGCGGCGGGGGAACTTCACGAACTGATGACGGCGGGCGCGCTCTTCGCCCCAGATATCAATGTGCCGCCGACGTTCAAATCGCACGGACTCGTGAAGTCGCTGTGCCTGATGGTGGCGCAGGACTGCAATCTGCGCTGCAAATATTGCTTCGGTGACGGCGGCGCCTACGGCGGGCATCGTGCCGTCATGAGTCCGGAGGTCGGGCGCGCGGCGGTGGACTTTATCATCAATGGATGCGGACCGCGCAAGCACTGTGAGATCGACTTCTTCGGCGGCGAGCCGCTCATGAATCTGCGCACGGTGAAGGATGTCACGGAGTACGTGCGAAAGCGCGAGCAGGAGACGGGCAAGGAGTTCAAGCTGACTCTCACGACAAACGGGATGCTCCTCTCGGACAAGAATATTGCGTGGCTGAACGACAACAACATCTCCGTCGTGCTCTCATCGGACGGGCGGCGCGAGGTGCATGACGCCATGCGTCCCGATGTGCGCGGCAACGGCTCGTATGATGTCGTCATGCGAAATTTCAAGAGGCTCGTGGACGCGCGTCATGGCAATGACTACTATCTGCGCGGGACGTATACGCGAAAGAACCTCGACTTTACAAAGGATGTGCTCGCGATGAACGAGGCGGGGTTCGACATCCTCTCGATGGAGCCGGTCGTGCTCAAGGACAGCCCGCTCGGCTTTACAGAGGAGGATCTGCCGCGCATCTTTGCCGAGTACGATCATCTGACCGAGACGTATCTCAGCCGTGTGCGTGCGGGCAAGGGGTTCTTCTTCTTCCACTTCAACATGGATCTCAATCACGGACCGTGCGTTGCGAAGCGCCTCGCAGGCTGCGGCGCGGGGCACGAGTACTACGCCGTCGCGGAGAACGGCGATCTCTACCCGTGCCACCAGTTCGTCGGGCGCGAGGACTATCGCCTCGGCTCGGTATTCACGGGCGTGGAGAATACGGAGCTGCCGACGTACTTCCGCAACTCGCATGTCCTCAATAAGCCACTCTGCCGTGACTGCTGGGCGCGCTTCTACTGCAGCGGTGGCTGTCACGCGAACGCCGACCTCTTTCACGGGGACATCCGTCATCCGTATGAGCTGGGGTGTGAGATTCAGAAGAAGCGCCTCGAATGTGCGATCCTTGTGCAGGCGGTGCTTGCGCTCGAACAGGAAGCGGCGGAGGAAACACAGGAGGATCTGCGCAAGCGGGCGTGATTTATTAAAAAATCCCTTGACAAGCAGTATGGTATCCGTTATAATTCTCCATGTTGCCGCAAGCGACACAGGGGTATCGCCAAGTTGGTAAGGCACGGGATTCTGAATCCCGCATGCGTTGGTTCGAGTCCAGCTACCCCTGCCATTGTAAATTCAGAGCCGCAGATGTCTGCGGCTCTTTTCTTTGTATGTAATATTTGTCATTGAAAATTATTCCAAATTTTGTTACTATATTCCGAAATGAGTTACATATAAATAAAGGAGCTGTTGTTATATGAATCATGAAAAGCGCAGGTTTGGCATCACGGACGTACTGCTGCTCGTGCTGAATCTTATCTTTTTTGTCGGCATACAGACGGTATTTGCGCCCTGTGAGGCGCGCCCCGACGGTTCGTGGATGACGTGTCACTGGGCGGGGCAGGCACTCATTGGGATTGCAGCAGTACTTGTTGTGATTGCCCTCATGCATCTCGTTGTTCCACGCGCACAGATCAAACTCGGGCTGGCGCTCGCGATGCTCCCACTGTCCGTGTTTGCCCTCGTTCTGCCGGATCATCTCATCGATCTCTGCATGATGGAGACGATGCACTGTCATACGGTGATGCAGCCGGCGGTGACCGCGCTCTCCCTGCTGAACATCATGCTTGTGCTTGCGGACATCTATGTCTATCGACGGGGGGAGAACGGATGAACTTCGCATATCTGCTTGCCATGCGCAACTGTCGCAGGAATGCGGCACGCTCTGCTGTGCTTGTCGCGCTTGTGGCAATTCTCGCGCTCGTGATCTTCGGCGGCTCCGAGGTGCTGCTCGGACTTCAAGGGGGGCTCATGCGCTTTCAGCAGCGGCTTGGGGCAGATGTCGTGGTACTGCCGAAGGAGGCGGCGGAGGCACAGGCACTTGAGGGGGTGCTCGTACAGGGCGTGCCCGCGCATTTCTATATGGAGGAGCACTACCTCGACGATCTGCGTGGGATGGTGGGGGTGGCGCAGGCAACACCACAGTTTTTTCTCGCCTCGGCGCATGCGGGGTGCTGCTCGGTGGCGGTGCAGCTGATCGGTTTTGACCCCGTAACGGATTTCACGATTCGACCGTGGATGCAGGAGATTCAGGTTACGGAGATGGGGTTCGGCGACATCCTTGTCGGCAGCGGTATATCGGTTCCTGCGGACCGTGTGCTGACATTTTACAACACGCCGTGCCGCGTGGTTGGACGGCTGAGTCCAACGGGGACGGGGATGGATACGGCAGTCTATACGAATATGGAAACGATGCGTACAATGATGGCAAATGCGGCATCGCTCGATTTCGACTACTTCCAAGGGATTCCAACGGAAAATGCCATCTCTGCCGTGATGATTCGGACAGCGGAGGGGTTCACGCCCGATGGGCTCGCGGCTGCCATCAATGAGAGCTATCCCGCACTCTCGGCAAAGCCGGCGCACGGGATGGTGCATCATGTGGAGGCGGGGCTCGGCGGCATTCTCGAAACAGTCGGTATCCTGATCGCATTTGTTTGGGTGATTGCCGTTGTCGTTCTCGGCATCGGATTTCATCTATCTGCGCGGGAGCGGCGGCGTGAGTTCCTGATCCTGCGCATCGCGGGCGCAACACGCTCCTTCTTGCTGCGATTGATGCTGACGGAGGCGGTTATTACCTCGGCGGCAGGCGGGGTGGCAGGCATCGCCATCGGCGCGATTGTCCTACTGCCGTTTGCCGGACTCATGAAGGAGGGGCTGATGCGTCCCTATCTCCTGCCGGATGTCGGCACGATTGCAATGCTCGCCGCGAACACACTCGCTGTGGCAATCCTGTCAGGAATCCTCTCGGCAGCGTGGACGGTGGGGCGCGTGACGAATACGCAAATCAGTGAGATGCTGCGGGAGGATGGATGATGGAACTTCGTGCGGAGAAAATCAGTCAGGACTTTTTGCGCTATAGTGCAAAGGATGGCTATTTCATAGCGGTGCAGGAGACGGATTTCTGCCTTGCAGCGGGGACGCTTACGGTGGTAACGGGGCGCTCGGGCAGTGGGAAGAGCACGCTGCTCCATATCCTCGGGGGGCTGATGAAGCCCGTGACAGGGCGTGTGCTCGTGGATGATGTGGACCTCTATGCGGTGGGGGAGGATGCACGTACCCGTCTGCGCAGCCGCCACATCGGCATCGTGCCGCAGCGGCTGATGTCACTTGCAAGTTTGAGCGTGCGCGAGAATATCCTGCTGCCCACACTGCTTGCGGGCGAGGCAGAAAAATTTGCCCCGCGTGCGGATGAACTGATGGAACGCCTCGGCATCCGAAAACTCGCGGCGGTCGCGCCGTCGGAACTCTCGGGCGGGGAGCAGCGCCGCGTGACAATTGCACGCGCGCTCATGATGCAGCCCGGAATCCTGCTCGCAGACGAGCCGACGGGCGACCTCGACGAGGAGAATACGCAGAGCGTTCTCAGCCTCCTGCGCGAGACTGCCGACGCGGGCACTGCCGTCCTCCTCGTCACGCACGAGAGCGAAGCACGGAACTACGCCGATATCTACTATACGATGGAAGCAGGGAAGCTGGAACGAAATACATAG
>NZ_GL892076.1:2610570-2658509 GCF_000213975.1 Centipeda periodontii DSM 2778 | reverse complement strand
GTGGCGAGCGCAGCGAGCCGATAGGGGCGCTCGTGCAACAGCCCCTTTTTGCATCTCAGTCCCTCAGAAGCATAAGCTCCTCAATGGGGAATTTGAAATGCAATGTGTCGTTGATGGAGGCTCTGTGCGCCTCCCAGATTGCCTTGGAGATTTCCCAGCGGATGGGTGTTGCTCCGTCTGCAAAGCGCAGCATGACGATGTAGGTAAAGGTGCTCTCGATGACCTCCGCGATGTGTGCAGGCAGCGCATCCGCTTCCCTCTTTGACGCAAGCACAAGGTAGTGCGCGCGGATGGCGATGTGCCGCACATCCGCCGCACTGTCGGCAACGCGGAGCGTCACGCCCCAGTCAGTCGCCTCCACGTAATGCTCGTCCACGCGGCGGGCGGCAGAGATGTTCTTGCAGCCTGTGAGCGTGGTCGCGGCGCATGTGCCCGGATTGCGGAACAGCTCGTGCTTGTCCATCGGCGGGGTCATCCGCCCGTGATCGACGGTCGCAATTTCCTGCGCGATGCGGAATGCCTCGTCGCGGTCGTGCGTGACAAGGATCGCCGAGATGTTCTGCGCCGCAAGGATCTCACGCAAGGCAAGCTCGATCTGCCACTTCAGATGTGTGTCGAGCGCGGAGAACGGTTCGTCGAGGAGCAGCACATCTGCACCGCGTGCGAGGATGCGCGCAAAGGCGACGCGTTGCTGCTGTCCGCCCGAGAGATTTGCGGGATAGGCATTTTCGAGCCCTTCCAGAGAGAAACGTGCGACGTTCTCTTTGAAGATACGCTCCTTTTCCTCACGCGTACCGTCCAGCGCAAAGATGATGTTCTCGCGCACGGTCATGTTTGGAAAGAGGGCGTAGTTCTGAAAGAGGTAGCCGACGTTCCGCGCCTGCGGCGGGAGGTCGATGCGCTTCGTGCTGTCGTAGAGTGTGCGCCCGTTCAGTATGATCTGGCCGCGATCGGGATGTTCCAGCCCCGCAATGCACTTGAGCGTCATGCTCTTGCCGCTGCCCGATGCGCCGAGGAGCGCAAGCGTTGTGTCGGTGAGCGTAAAGTTTGCCGCAAGCGTGAAATCCCGCAGACGCTTTTCGATATTGACGATGAGTTCCATCAGCGCACCTCCCGTTTGAGGTACAGATTCATCGCTCCGATAAAGACGAGCGAGAAGAGGGAGATGATGATGGCCCAACGAAAGGCGAGATCGTAGTCGTTCGCCTGCACCGCCGCATAGATGGCGGTGGACATGGTCTGTGTGTGCCCAGGGATGTTGCCCGCGAACATGATGGTCGCACCGAACTCGCCGAGCGCACGGGCAAACGAGAGGACAAGCCCCGCGAGGATGCCGTGGCGCGCGTTCGGCAGGATAATGCGCCAGAAGATGCGCCAGTTGCCGACGCTGAGCGTCTGTGCCGCGTGGATCATGCTCTGGTCAATCGCCTCGAATGCGCCGCGTGCCGTGCGGTACATGAGCGGGAGGCTCACGATGACCGCCGCGATGACCGCCGCGCGCCATGTAAAGACGAGCGGCAGGTCGATCGAGAGGAGGAAACTCCCGATGGCACTGCGCTTTCCGAGAAAGAGCAGCAGGAAGAATCCGACGACGGTCGGCGGCAGGACGAGCGGCAGGGTAATCACCGCGTCGGCGATCGTGCCCGCGAGGCGGCTGCGAATCTGCAGCACACCGTACGCGAGTGCGATGCCGACAAAGAATGTGATCACCGTAGCGAGTCCCGCGACCTCAAGTGAGATGATGAGCGGGGAGAGAGTTTCGTCCGTCATTACTTCACAGTAAAGCCGTACTTCTCAAAGACTTTCTTCGCGGCATCGGTCTGTAGGAATGCGAGGAAGTCCTTTGCTTCGTTCATGTTCTTCGCGTCCTTGAGCACGGCGGCGGGGTAGACGATGGGCTTGTGCGTATCGGCGGGGGCGACGGCAGCGACCTTCACCTTGTCGGAGATCGCTGCATCCGTTGCATAGACGACGCCTGCGTCTGCATCGCCCGTCTCGACCCATGCGAGCACCTGACGGACATCGGAGCCGTAGACGGCGCGCTCCTTCACCTGGTCGAGGATGCCGAGCTTCGTAAAGACTTCCTCGCTGTACTGTCCGACGGGCACGCCCTTCGGCTCACCGAGGGCGATGTGCTTGATCTCTGGATCGAGCACCGCCTTGAAATCGGGGAGGTTCAGCTTGCTGTCCTTCGCCGTGATCAGGACAATTTGGTTGACGAGGAGGTCGACGCGCGTGCCGTCCGCAAGCAGCTTCTTCTCATCGAGCGCGTTCATCTGCTTCTGTGCGGCAGAGACGAAGACATCGGCGGCACCGCCGTTCTCAATCGCCTGCTGGAGTGCGCCGCTGCTGCCGAAGTTGAAGACGAGCTTCGTGTTGCCGTGTTCCTTCTCGTACATGCCGCCGAGTTCCTTCATCGCGTCAGTCAGGCTTGCCGCTGCCGATACCTGCAGCTCGACCGGTCCTTCCTTCGGCGTGTCCATCTTGTTTGCACTGTTGCCGCCGCCGACGCAGCCTGTGGTGAGGAGTGCCGCTCCCGTAAACAGCGCCATTAACATTTTCTTGAGTTTCATGTGTATGCTCCTTTACAAATAGGTGGGTATGGTCGTTTCCAACCATGCCCCGTGACGGAATCCGTCAGGCAAGGCATCATAGATCGCTCCTTAGATTATCCTTGCTCGGAGTGCTGCGAGGGAATCCCCCCATTCAGCGGACAAATGTACCGCTTTTGCCGCCGGACTTGCGCTCAAGGCGTACATCGCCGATCTCCATGCGCTTGTCGATCGCCTTGCACATGTCGTAGATGGTGAGGAGTGCCGTGCTTACGGCGTGCAGCGCCTCCATCTCGACGCCCGTCTCGCCCGTGACCTTTACGGTCGCCGTCGCGCATACGGCATGGCGCGGAGTTTGTTCAAGCGCAAAGTCGAGCGTGCATTTGGCGAGCGGCAGCGGGTGACAGAGCGGAATCATATCCGATGTGCGCTTTGCCGCCATGATCCCGGCGATGCGCGCGACACCGAGCACGTCGCCCTTCGCCGCCGTGCCGCCCTCGATGGCGTTGTAGACAGGCTCGCTCACGTAGATGCGCCCGCTCGCAATCGCCTCGCGGTGCGTTTTCTCCTTGCCGCTGACATCCACCATGATGGCGGCACCGCCCTCATCGAAATGCGTCAGTCCTGCATTCGGCATATTGTTCCCTCCTTTCGATCCGAATGTTTTAATCATAACGTAACGCGCATAGAAAATCAATCTCTTGTCTATCCTCGTGCTATAAAAAAAGAGGGGGACAAAGGACACAAAAACATTCTCATTTACGAAAAATCATAGAGAAAATTTATTTTATGTGATATAATCAATAAGAAGAATGTATAAATGAGAATGGTTTTTAGATAAAGATTAATTCGTTGCAAAACTATTCTTGTTTGATCGTGAATGTGTATTATATACGATGTGTTTTCAAAAATACATATCGATGGAACGGGAGGGACTATGCGGGAGGTTCGCGTTCAGGACGCAGTGGGGATGATTCTCTGCCACGATATCACGGAGATCGTACGCGGGCAGCGCAAGGGGGCACGATTCCGCAAGGGGGATGTGATCCGTGCGGAGGATATCGAGGTACTGTTGCGCATCGGCAAGGAGCACATCTACGTCTGGGAAGATGACGAGAATATGTTGCACGAGAATGACGCGGCACAGGTTCTGCGCGATCTCTGTCAAAGTGAATACATGACGGCGAGCGAGCCGAAGGAAGGAAAGATCGAGCTGACATCGACGGTAGCGGGCGTGTTCGAGGTGAATGAGGATGCGCTCGATGCCGTGAACGACATCACGGATGTGATGATCGCGACGATCGCACAGCACTTCCCTGTGAAGGCGGGGACGAAGCTCGCGGGCATGCGCGTCATCCCGCTCGTCATCGGCAAGGATGTCATGAAAAAGGTGCAGGAAACGGCGGGCACGGAGCCGCTGCTGCGCATCCTGCCGTATCGCAAGATGAAGGTCGGCGTTGTGACGACGGGCTCGGAGGTCTTTCACGGGCGCATCAAGGATACGTTTACGCCCGTGCTCGACACGAAGCTGCGCGCGTTCGGGCTGAGGGTGGATGAGCACCGCCTTTCGGACGATGGGACGGAGCATACGCGCGCAGCAATCGAGGAACTGCTCGACTGCGGGATGGACATGGTACTCTGCACGGGCGGCATGAGTGTCGACCCCGACGACCGCACGCCCGCCGCAATCCGCGCAACGGGGGCGCGCATTGTGACGTATGGCGCGCCGGTGCTGCCGGGGGCGATGTTCCTGCTCGCATACTACGAGAAGGACGGGCGGAAGGTGCCGATCATGGGGCTGCCGGGCTGCGTCATGTACTCGCCCGCGACGATCTTCGACATCATCCTGCCGCGCGTAGTGGCGGGCAGCGAGTGGACGCGGCGCGAGATCACGCGGCTCGGCATCGGCGGGCTCTGCATGGAGTGCAAGGTCTGTCACTATCCCGTTTGTCCATTTGGAAAGTAAGGGAAGCACTGTACGATGTGAAGAAAATAACAGTACAGTGATGTTTCGCACAGACATCTATGCCAAAGATTTTGTATAAAGATAGCTATAGGAACGTCAGGAGGGGAACCATGCAGGACATCGAACTCGAACAGGCGGTAGAGATACTGCTCGCGCATGCTTCGCCCGTCACGGAGACGGAGGATGTTCCCCTGCTCGATGCCGTGGGACGCGTTGCGGCGGAGGACATCAAAGCGGGTTTTGACAACCCGCCGTTTGATCGCTCGCCGCTCGACGGCTATACCTTTGCAGCAGCAAGCACGTGCATGGCGAAGGCGGAGAGTCCCGTTACGCTGCGTGTTGTCGCGGAGGAGTGTGCGGGCGATTTCTTCGCCGGCACGGTCGGTGCGGGCGAATGCGTCCGTATCATGACAGGCGGTGCGATTCCGCAGGGCTGCGACTGCGTTGTACGGCAGGAGGATGTGCGTGAGGACGGCGATGCGATCCGCGTTCCGTTCACTTCCAAGCCGTATGAGAACTACTGCTATGCGGGCGAGGATATCAAAAAGGGGACCGTCATCCTTCGACAGGGACAGATCATCCGTGCGGCGCAGATCGCCGTGCTCGCGAGCGAGGGCCATGCGACCGTGCGCGTCCATCGGCGCGTGCGCGTCGCGGTGGCGAGCACGGGCGATGAACTGCTGCAGCCGGGCGAGCCTCTCCGCCCCGGCAAGATCTACAACAGCAATCTCTATCTGCTTGCGGGCAGATTGAAGGAACTCGGCGCAGAGGTGACGGTGGTCGGCTCTGTACCCGACGATGTGGAGCGCGCGGCGGAGGTCATTGCCTCCTATGCGGACAAGGTGGACGTGTTTCTTACGTCGGGCGGTGTATCCGTCGGCAAGAAGGACATCATGCACGGGGTTGTGCCCGCACTCGGTGCGGAGCGGCTCTTCTGGCGTGTCTGCATGAAGCCGGGCGCGCCCGCGATTGCCTATACGCGCGGCAGACTGCTTGGCATTGCGCTCTCGGGCAACCCGTTTGCCGCCTTTGCGACGTTCGAGCTGATGGCAAAGCCTGCGCTTTTGCGGATTGCGGGGCAGACGGATGTGCTGCCGGCGCGGCGGCGCGCCGTACTCGCGGATGCGTTCCCAAAGGAATGCCTCGGGCGGCGCTTCCTGCGTGCACGCATGGAGGCGGATGGGCGTGTCTCACTGCCCGATCAGCACGAGTCCGGCTCGCTCTTTTCGGCGGCGGGCTGCGATGCGTTCGTGGATGTGCCGGCGGGGACGAAGCCGCTGGCGGCAGGGACAGAGGTGGAAGTAGTGATCCTCTGATGTGACGATGCGGTGGTGATGCTCTGCCGTGCGTTTCACCATCCCCCTATCGGCTCGCTTTGCTCGCCACTTCCCCCGTAAACGGGGGAAGCTGATATAGAACCCCTTAGCCTCCCCCGCGTGCGGGGGAGGGGGACCACGCGAAGCGTGGTGGAAGGGGTAAAAAAGAATCGTCAATAAGCAGGATATAGATAGAAGGCTATTATGCAGGATCAGTTTCAGAGGAAAATTGAATATCTGCGCATTTCGGTGACGGACTGCTGCAATCTCCGCTGCCGCTACTGCATGCCCGCGCATGGTGTGAAGAAGATGAGCCATGCGGATATCCTTTCCTATGAGGAGATTCTGCGCGATGTGCGCGCCCTCGCCGCGATGGGCATTCGCAAGGTGCGCCTGACGGGCGGAGAGCCGCTTGTGCGGCGCGACATTGTGCATCTCGTGCGCGGGCTGAAGGCGATCCCCGGTATCGAGACGGTGGCGATGACGACGAATGGCGTCCTGCTCGGCGCTATGCTCGATGAGCTCCTCGATGCGGGACTCGACGCGGTGAATCTCAGTCTTGATACGCTCGACGGCGGTAAGTTCTTCTCCATCACACGCCGCCCGATGTTCGGTGCGGTTATGGATACGCTCGAACGACTGACGGTGGAAAAACAACTCGATGTCAAGATGAACTGTGTGCCGATCGCGGGCGTGAACGATGATGAGATCATGGCGCTCGCAGCGATCGCACGGGATTATCCGATCAAGATGCGCTTTATCGAGCTCATGCCGATCGGCTGTGCCCGCACGGAGGGGTATCGCGGTGTGCCGATGGGTGAGGTGCGTGCACGGCTGAAAGATGCGTTCGGTGCACTCCTGCCCGTCGGTGAGGCGGCGCATTGCGGTGCCGTTCCGATGGGTCCCGCTGCCTATGTGAAGCCTGCGGGCTTTCGCGGTGCGCTTGGATTTATCGACGCGATGGAGCATAAGTTCTGCGATACGTGCAACCGTGTGCGCCTGACGGCAGAGGGCTTCCTAAAGCTTTGCCTCTACAGCAACGCGGGACTTGACACGCGCGCACTCCTGCGCGGCGGGGCGACGGACGCACAGCTGCGTGAGGCAATCGCGCACGCCGTCTGGAAGAAGCCCGAAGAGCATTATTTCGAGATGGACAGTGAGACGCGCGACCGGCGCGCGATGTATCAGGTGGGAGGTTAATATGGGAGAGATCCGTGCGCTCTGCATCAGCGAGAAGCGCGGTACGCAGAAGCACGCGATGGATCGCGTCTTCTTCATGACGGAGTTCGGCATCGATGGCGACGCCCATGCAGGCGACTGGCACCGTCAGGTGAGTCTCCTTGGGCTCGGCGAGATCGACGACTTCCGCGCACGCGGCGCGGATGTGGACTTTGGCGCATTCGGGGAGAATGTCGTTGCCGAGGGATTCCGATTCAAGGAACTGCCCATCGGCACGCGTCTGCGCGTCGGCGACGTCTTCCTTGAGATCACGCAGATTGGCAAGGAATGCCACAGTCATTGCCAGATCTATCATCAGGTCGGCGACTGCATCATGCCGCGCGAGGGTGTCTTTGCGCGCGTTCTGCACGGCGGCTGGGTGACGGTCGGGGACAAAATGGAGATTACGACAGAGAAGATCCCGCTCGATGCCGCCGTCATCACGGCGAGTGACAAGGGCGCACGCGGCGAGCGCGAGGATAAGAGCGGCGCTGCGATCCGTGAACTCCTGACGGAGGCGGGGTACCATGTCGCGGGCTTCAATATTGTACCCGACGAGAAGGAGCAGCTTGTGCGCGAGATGACGCTCTGGGCACAGCGCGGCGTGGGGCTGATCCTCACGACGGGCGGCACGGGTTTCTCCGTGCGCGATGTGACGCCCGAGGCGACGCGCGAGGTGATCGAGCGCGAGACGCCGGGGATCCCCGAGGCGATGCGTGCGCTCTCCATGCAGGTGACGCCGCGCGCCATGCTCACGCGTGCCGCGGCGGGCATCCGAAAGCGTTCGCTGATCGTCAACCTGCCGGGCAGCGAGAAGGCGGTGCGCGAGTGTCTCTCCTTCATCCTGCCGCAGCTGCAGCACGGCATTGAGATCCTGCGCGGCGATACGGGTGAGTGTGCGCGATGAACCCCGCTGAGCTGACGCTCATTGTTGCTGCGGGCGGCAGGAGCACGCGCATGGGCACAGACAAGCGCTTTCTGCCGCTGGATGGGGAGACGCTGCTCGCACATATGCTCCGCAAGGGAAGCGCGGCGGGGTTTCACTCCATCGTGCTTGCGGCAGAGGGCGAGCGCAGTGATCTCGCGGCACTCGCAGAGGAATACGGTGCATATCTTGTCACGGACGAAATCCCCGCGCAGGGACCTGCTGCGGCGATTGCCGCAGGGCTTGCGGCGGCGAAGACGGAGTGGGCGCTCGTACTCTCGGGGGATATGCCCTTCTACGACTTCGAACTCGTGCGGGCGCTCCTCCCCGAAGCCACAGGCGACACACAGGTTGTCCTGCCGACAATTTCGGGCTACTGGCAGCCGCTTGCCGCACTCTACCGACGGGATGCAGGCACGGCGTTTGCCGCCGCGATCGCGCGCGGCGACCGCAAGCTCGGCATTATCCTGCGTGAGCTCACGGTGAAGGAGCTGCCGCTGACGGTGGATGCGGGGATCTTCTTCAACGTGAACACACCTGCCTCCTATCGTCTTGCGCTCGGACGCCTTGCAAATGAGCATCGCACAAAGCCCATTCTCTCCGTTGCCGCACCTGCCTCCGGCACGGGCAAGACGACATTTATTGAGAAACTCATCCCGCTTCTCGCGGCGCGCGGTGTGCGATGTGCCGTTATCAAGAGCGACAGCCACGGCTTCAACCTCGACACGAAGGGAAAGGATACGGCGCGCTTTACAGCCGCAGGCGCGGAGGCAGTTGCCGTAAGTTCTCCTGACGGATATTTTATTCAGCAAAAAACGAAAACGCGGCAGGATTTTCAGAATCTTATCGCGAACATAATTCCTAATAGTGTGGATTTATATATCACGGAGAGCCGTTCACGCGGCGTGCTTCCTACGTTTATGCTCGATCGTGGATTGGGAATACCGGAGATCGACGAACGCGTTGCTGCTTGTTTTGCCAAGGAACGTAGCATTGATACGGATGTCCTGACGTTTGACCTCGACGATATGGATACCGCCGTGCGCCTTGCCCTTTTCCTGATGGGGCGGCCGCTCTACGGCGCAGACAGTGAGATGTTTTTGACGATGTAACGATTGAAATGGAAAGACTGGGAAATGGAAATTCAGCGCAGTGACTTTATCGACGTTCCCGTAACCCGCTATGTATCGGAGGAGAATGCGTTTGTCTCCGATCATAAATACACCTCCGAGGAGGTCTACTTCGACATCGACCTCAACGGGGAGAACTTCACCACGGCGTTCTGCTCGCCCGTTGACTTCGAGGATCTTGTCATCGGCATGCTCGCCCAGATGGGGCGCATCCGCAGTTACGATGACATCACCAGGCTGACGGTGGATGCAGAGCACCTCAGCGCCTCCGTCCAAACAACGGAGGATGCACAGCGTTGGGCGCAGGAGGCAGTCAAGAATCCGCGTTATTTCTCGGCGCGCAAGATTTTGAAGCTGCGCCCCGAGGAGATCTTCGAGCGCCCGCGTTACGTGCGTTTCCACGCGAGCGACATTCTCGCAACGGCGGACGAGCTGCTCTCGCATCTCTCCAAGACGCACGACACGACGAACGGCGTCCACAGCGGCGTCATTTACGATCAGGAGAACAAGAAAATCCTTGTCTTCCGTGAGGATGTCGGCCGGCACAACGTCTTTGACAAGCTCTATGGCTGGGCGCTCAAAAATCACGTGGAGATTACCGATAAAATCATCGTCTTCAGCGGGCGCTGTTCCTCGGAGATGATGTTAAAGCTCGGGCGCATGGGCATCGGGGCGGTTGCGGCGAAGTCCGTACCGACCACGCTCTCGCTCGATGTCGCGCGTAAACTGGGCATTACGCTGTGCGCGCGCATGGCTCCCGGCTCGTTCTGTGTATATGCGAATCCGGAGCGCATTGTTCTTTAAGCGGAAAACAGGGGGACTCCCCGTTTTTCATAGATGGTTTAATTTATAAGGTTTAGGAGAGCCTGTCGGCGGCTTGCCCGCCGATACGAAAGGAGAATCACGATGAACCTTAGCAGACGTGACTTTTTGAAAGCCACCGGGCTGAGCGGCATCGGGCTGGCACTCGCGAGTCTCGGTCTGGACGTCGGCAAAGCCCGTGCGGCGGCGAAAGAGTACAAGCTGACGGGCGGTCGCGAATTTACCTCCGTCTGCCACTTCTGCGGCTGCGGCTGTGGCACGATCGGCTACGTCAAGGACGGCAAGCTGATCAACCTCGAAGGTGCGGCGGATGCCCCCGTCAATCGCGGCGGTCTCTGCCCGAAGGGGGTTGGCTACGGGTACATTCCGAACTCGACGGAGCGACCGAAGAGCCCGATGTACCGTGCGCCCGGCAGTGACCACTGGGAGGAGATCAGCTGGGAGGAGGCGATCGACCGCGCGGCGCGCGCTATGAAGAAGGCGCGTGACGAGAACTGGATCGGCGAAGATGAGGTCAATGGTCAGAAGTTCATGAGCAACCGCACGGATGCCATCGGCTTTATCGGTGGCTCGCAGGTCAACAACGAGGAGTGCTACCAGCTGATCAAGATGGCGCGCGCGCTCGGTGTCGTATTCATCGACAACCAGACGCGCGTCTGCCATGCGACGACCCCACCGGCGCTCAGCGGCGCATTCGGGCGCGGTGCAATGACCGGCTCGTGGTACAACCTCAAGCACGCGAAGCTGATCTGGATCGAAGGCTCGAACATGGCGGAGTGCCATCCGATGGCGATGAAGAACGTTATGGAGGCAAAGGACAACGGAGCCATCATCGTCCATGTCGATGTCCGCTTTACCCGCACGTCGCGCGTCGCGGATCATTTCTTCCAGCTTCGTCCCGGCACAGATATCGCATTCCTCGGAGCACTTATCAATTATATTATTCAGAACAAGAAATACGATGCCGACTATCTGCGCCGCAACACGAACGCCTTCTGCCTCCTGCGCGACGACTTTGATTTCGATGCGGGCATCTTCTCCGGCTACGATGAAAAGACGCGCACGTACAACAGGGAATCGTGGGGCTACAAGCTCGATGCAAACGGCAAGCCGATGAAGGCATCGTCGATGGCGGCAGAGGGGACGGTCATGGATCACCTCGCGCGCCATTTCTCGCGCTACACATTCGAGAAGGCGTCGGCGATCACGGGGATGCCCGTGGCGGACATCAAGAAGGCGGCGGAGATCTTCTCCTCGCATTCGCCGACCGTCATGATGTACGCACTCGGTATGACGCAGCACACGATCGGTGTGGAGAACATCCGCTGCTTTACGATCATCCAGCTGCTGATGGGCAACATCGGTGTCTCGGGCGGCGGCATTGACGCGATGCGCGGGCAGCCGAACGTCCAGTCCTCGACGGACTACGGCATCATGTTCCAGTACCTGCCCTCGTATCTTTCCTATCCGACGCACAAGACCAATACGCTCGCAAAGTGGACGCAGAGCAGCGGCACGTTCCGTGCGAAGTTCGTCAAGAACCTCCTCAAGGCATGGTTCGGCGATGCGGCGAATGCGTCAAACGATTACCTGTTCAACCTGCTGCCGATCCGCAACGGCACGCACAACGACTCCATGTATATCATGTTTGAAAAAGCGGTCGAGGGCATCATGAAGTGCATCTACGTCTGCGGACAGAACCCGCAGATGACGAATGCGAACCTCAACCTGATCAATGCGGGGCTCAAAGGGCTCGATTCGCTCATCGTGCAGGATGTCTTTGTCAACGAGACGGCGGCGTTCTGGGAGCGCCCCGGTGACAATCCGGCGGATATCAAGACCGAGGTCATCTTCCTGCCGGCAGCCTCCTACCTCGAGCGCTGCGGCTCGTTGACGAACTCCATGCGCATGCTCCAGTGGCGCATGAAGGGACCGGATCCCGTCAATGACTCGCGTCCCGACTACTGGATCTGCGACAAGCTCTGGAAGCGCATCGTGGAACTCTACAAGGACTCGACCGCACCGAAGGACAACCCGATCAAGCTGCTCACATGGAACTACGGCGACCCTGAGGCAAACGGAGAGGCATACGTCGAGAACCTCATGAAGGAGTGCAACGGCTACGATCTGACGGACGGTCACCTTCTACGCGGTATCCGTGAAATCAAGGATGACGGCACGACGATGGCGGGGATGTGGATCTTCACGGGTGTGTTCGGTGACGGTGTCAATATGACAAAGCGGCGCGGTCAGGAGGATCGCGGCGGCATGGGCATCTACCCGAACTACGCATGGGTCTGGCCGGACAACATCCACATGCTCTACAACCGTGCCTCCTGCGACGAGAACGGCAAGCCGGTACGTCCCGGACAGAAGCTCGTCTGGTGGGATGAGGCAAAGGGGATGTGGGACGGCTATGACGTTCCCGACGTTGCCGACCGCACGCAGGGGCCGAATACGCCCGGCGGACAGAAGCCGTTCCGCATGAACGCCGAGGGCATTGCACGTCTCTTTGCCGCTGAGTACAGCGATGTGGAGAACGGCATGACGCGCGACCACTCTTATACGCCGGTGGACGGTCCCCTGCCCGAATTCTATGAGCCGGTCGAAAGCCCGACGAAGAATATGATGAACGAGGGACAGAAGACCGAGTTCAACCCCTGCGTCATCTATCCGCGCATGCCGGAGTACCAGAAGATCGGCACGCCCGACGAGTATCCGTACGTCCTCTGCTCCTCAAGTCTGACAGAGCACTGGTGCTCGGGGACGATCACGCGCAACATCCCGTATCTCAACGAGCTGGTCAAGGAGCCGTTCATCGAAATGCCGGAGCAGCTTGCTGTGAAACTCGGCATCCGCAACGGCGAGCTCGTTCGCGTCAGTACGGCACGTGCGAGCCTCGATGTAAAGGCGATGGTCACGAAGCGCGCACAGCCGCTCGAGATCAATGGTGTTCTGACGTATATGCTCTGGATTCCATACAACTGGGGCTTCAAGGGCCTCTCGAAGGGACCCTCGGGCAACTACCTCACCATCGACGCACTCGACCCGAACGTGCAGGAGCAGGAGTTCAAGGCCTGCCTCGCGAACGTCGAAAAGCTGTAACGTCCTCTGCGGCATGTCCGCCGAGGACGAGCCGCAGCGAAGCACAGCAAAAGAGTAACGTCTGAAAAGACGGGGAGACCCCTTTTATGAAACCTAAGAAAACAGATCCGATGAAGAGCTTCCTCAAGAAGTATCCGTTTCTCGCAGAGGCGGAGCGCATATATCGTCTCGTCGATGAGGCGGTCGGCACGCCGGAGCCGATCCAGTTGCCGGAGCGCGCCGTCACGAAGACGCTGACGGAAAAACTGCCCATTCTGCAGCAGGAAACCTACAAGAGTCGCATGGTGCGCGCCGTTTCTCTCATGCAGGAAGATGTGTTCACACGCATTGCCGAGGCGGAGGTTCCGCCGCTCATGCAGGAATCGGCACGCGAGTATCTCGCCGTGCTGAAGAAGCTGCGCAAGGCGGCAAAGGAAGAGTTTATCATCGCTGTGCTCAGGCAGGACAAGGCGGCGTTTGCAGCGCTGTGTGAACAGCACGCGCTCAACGAGGGCTTTATCCGCAGCACAATCTGGCGCATGGTTGCAGCGCTCGTACCCGCAGAGCTCAAGGAGCCGGACGGGTGGAATCCAGACCGTGACCGACCGCGTTTCCGCGAGAACTACTGCCCCGTCTGCGGGCGGCGGCCGGTACTTGCGGAACTGCGCAAGTACCGCGAGGGGCGCACACGCGACCTCATCTGCGGCGGTTGCGGCACGCGCTGGCTCTATGCCCGTGTCGGCTGTGTCTACTGCGGCAACACGAATCTGGAGAAGATGCACACACTTGAACCGACGGACAGCGATCTTATGCGTCTGGATATCTGTGACGTGTGTGACAGCTATATCAAGACATACCGCGGACCAGCGAATGGCAGCGATGCCGACGCGATCTATCGGCAGGACTGGGCGAGCGTTCATCTCGATCTCCTCGCCGAGGAGAAGGGGCTTCATAAAAAGGGCAACCCGATACTGGAATAAACGGCTATTAGGATAAGGAGAGGAGTAAGCGTCATGACACAGGAAATCGCAATGCTGCATGATATGTCGCGTTGCACTGCATGCCGCGGCTGTATGGTGGCGTGCAAACAGTGGCACGATCTGCCGCCCGATATGGATACGCCGTTCGAAGGGCAGTACCAGTCGCACAGGGATCTCAGCTCACGCGTCTATACGCTCATCGAAATGAAGGAGCGCGTCGATGACAAGGGGAAGTTCCACTGGGACTTCTTCAAGAAGAACTGCTTCCACTGCGGCGATCCCGCCTGCGCGAAGGGCTGTCCCGAGAACGCTATTGATCGCAATCCGAACGGCACCGTCGTCATCAATCAGGATAAATGCGTCGGCTGTCACTACTGCGAGCACAACTGCCCGTGGCATATTCCAAAGATCGACGAGGTGCTCCATAAGTCGTACAAATGCGATCTCTGCTACGACCGCATCGCGCATGGCTACGAGACGACTGGCGAAATTATGCAGCCCTCGTGTTCCAAGACCTGCACGGCACACGCGCTTGAGTTCGGCACGATCGAGGAGATGAAGCAGCTCGCGGCGGAGCGTCTCGCGATGATCCAACCGAACCACCCGAACGCGAACATCTACTGCCCCGAGGGGGTCGGCGGTACGCATATGATCTACGTCCTGCCCGATAAGCCCGAGGTGTTCGGTCTGCCGGCGAACCCCGTTACGCCGCTCTCGATTGACCTCTGGAAGGCAGGCCGTACCTTTACGAAACTCGCCATCGGCGGCGCTGCCGCCGGCATCGTCGGCGCTATGGTGCTCAGCAAGATGATGAGATCGAATGCCAAGGATCAGGAAAAAGAACAGGGGAAGGGGTGAGCACAATGCTGATCAACAAGAAATATGTGCCGCGCCATGAGAAGGCATTTGCTATGTGCCACTGGCTCAACGCATTCGCGTTCTTCATGCTCTTTCTTACGGCTCTGCCGCTCTATGCGGATACCTTCCGATTCCTGTATGATATCTTCGGTGACAAGACACTTATGTATGCGCACCGCATCTTTGGCGTCATGTTCATCGTGACCCCGATCATCGGCTTCATCATCGCGCGCAAGGGCTACATCGTCATGATTAAGGAGATCTTCAGCTTCGGCAAGAGAGACATGGAGTTCATGCAGAAATTCCCCCTCGAGCTGATGGGCAAGGATCCCGAGATGCCGCCGCAGGGTTTCTACAACGGCGGCGAGAAGATGAACATCGCCCTGCAGCTTGCACTGTCGGTCGTCATCGTCGTCTCAGGTCTCATCCTCTGGATGGGTGACAGCATCCTGCCGGCAACGATCACATCGCTTGCCATCCCCGTGCACAGCATCGGGGCGGCGGTCTGCTTTGCCGCTGCACTCGGGCACATCTACCTCGCAGCGGGTGTCAATCCCGACTCTCTGCACGGCATGAAGGACGGCACGATCAAGGCGTCCTACGCTGCACATCACCACGGCGCATGGGTGAACGAACTTATCGCGCAGGGCGTTGTGACACGTGAGGAGATCGAACAGGCAGAGAAGGAAGATCATCATTGATTTTCTCGATTGCATGAAAAAAGTCGCTGCAATGCAGAGCATTGCGGCGGCTTTTTTTTCATGCGCGTTTATGGTATGATGACACGAGAGTGTTCAGAGCAAGGGGGGCATGGATCAATGAAAAATGTTCGGGCGATGGTGCAGGGGCGCATTGCGCGCGTCGCGCTTTTGATGTTCGGTCTTCTCGTTGTACTGACCTTCCGCTACGGCTATCTGCAGGTTATTCAGGGCGATGCGCTCGCACAGCGGATGCGCGACCAGAGTGGCTACGAGTTCCGCATCCAGTCCCTGCGCGGTGCGATCTTCGACCGCAACGGCAAGGAGCTCGCCGTCAGCAGCATGACGAAGTCCCTCTTTATCGACCCGAACCACGTCTACGAGTCACATGATCCCGCTGCGATTGCCGCAGATATTGCACCGCTCATCGGTCTTACGGAGCAGGACATCCTCGATGACATCGCCGTCGGCGGCGGCTTCGTTTGGGTCAAGCGGCGCCTCGAGCACAGTGAATATGAGGCGGTGCGCGCTGTCATCCGCGAGAAGGGGTACAGCGACTGCCTCGGGTTTCAGAACGAGGCAAAGCGCTACTATCCGAACGATGCCCTTGCGGCGAATGTGCTCGGTTTCGTCGGCACGGACGACGAGGGGCTCGACGGGGTGGAGCAGGCGCTCGATCCCCTGCTCAAGGGCGAGGTGCGTGAGGAGCGGCTGACGGTCGACGGGCAGCGGCGCCCGATCCTAGACTCCATCTTTTTCGGGCGGCGCACGTATCGCGGCGACTACTGCAAGACGGCGGTGCTGACGATCGACAGCACGATTCAGTTCATGGTGGAGCAGGAGATCGACCGCGCGATGGCGGAGAACAATCCCGCCTCGATCACGGCGATTGTCATGGATCCGAAGACGGGCGAGATCCTCGCCATGGCATCGCGCCCCTCCTACAATCCAAACCGCTTCTGGGAGTATTCGCGGGAGAATTGGAAGAACCGTGCCGTTTCCTTTATCTACGAGCCGGGCTCTACGTTCAAGGCAGTCGTTGCGGGCGCGGCACTCCAGGAGGGAATCGTCACGCCGAATCAGGTCTTCTTCGACCCCGGGTATGTCATGGTCTCGGGGCGGCGCATCCAGAACTGGAGCAACGAGAGCTACGGTGCCGTCACCTTTACCGATATTGTGAAGAAATCCCTCAACACGGGCTTTGCACAGGTTGGACTTTCCCTCGGTGCGGAAAAAATGATGCACTATACGCGCCTCTTCGGCTTCGGTGCGCAGACGGGCATCGACCTGCCCGGTGAGGAGGAGGGCATTCTCTTCAAGGCCGAGGATATGCGCGACTCGGATATTGCGACCACCGCAATCGGGCAGAGCATCGCAGTAACCCCCTTGCAGCTTGTGACGGCGATGTCCGCGATTGCAAACGGCGGCATGTTGATGCGCCCCCATATCGTGCGCGAGATCAAAAATCCGGACGGCTCGGTCTATGAGGAACGCAAACCGCAGGAGGTTCGCGAGACTCTGCAGAAGACGGTGAATCGCACCCTGATCGGACTCCTCGAGCAGGTCGTCGCGACGGGCGGCGGCTCCAAGGCTGCTGTGCGCGGCTACCGCATTGCAGGCAAGACCGGAACGGCGCAGAAAATTCGCCTTGACACGTCGGGCTATATGGAGGGACGTTACATCGCCTCGTTCTGCGGTTTTGCGCCCGTCGAGGATCCGATCTTCACCGTGCTCGTCATGATTGACGATCCGCGCGGCGGGAACTTCTATGGCGGACAGATCGCTGCACCTGTCGCCTCGCGCATCTTTGCTCAGCTCCTGCGCTATGCACATGTGGAGCCGTCGAGCAATCCGTTTACGAAGGAGGATGAGCCGTCAGAAAGCAGCCCTGCAGAAGAAAAGCGGGCGGAGGAAAAGCGCATGGAGGCGATCGCGACACCACCCGAGGGCAAGGCTCTCGTACCGGACTTCACGGGACTCTCCATGCGCGAGGCGGCACGCCTTGCCGAGCAGCGCGGACTTTTCTTCGAGAGTGAGGGGACGGGCGCCGCTGTCTCGCAGAGCCTCGGTGTCAATGACATCGTTGAGCAGGGGACGCATGTCAAGGTTTATTTCGCACCATCGTAGATTCCGCTGTGCGGGAGATGTATTTTGTTGGTTTCATCATGATTCCTTTCGTATATTGACGATGATTTCGGGAGTAGTGGGGCTGTTGCACGAAGCTAAAACTTCGTGCAACAGCCCCTTTTACTTTTAAGAAAGAACAGAAAAAAATGACTTCATGACATTTGTCATGAAAAAAATCTGAAAAGATGTGACAGACCTCAGATGACAATATTTCTCTTTTTGATACAATATAACCAGAGTAATGATTCGTTTTTTAGGATGAAGGGGGATTTTATCATGGAGATCGCATTTTGCCGTATTGACGACCGCCTGATTCACGGACAGGTTGCGACGGTCTGGACGAAGATGACAGGCTGCAACCGTATCATGTGCGTCAATGACGACGTGGCACAGGACGAGATGCGCAAGAAGCTGCTCATCCAGGTTGCACCGCCGGGCATCAAGGCATACGTCATTCCCGTGGACAAGGCTGTTGTTGCGTACAAGGATCCGAAGTACGATTCGTTCAAAACACTGTTTCTCTTCACGAATCCGACCGATGTTGTACGCGCGGTAAAGGGCGGCATCCCGTTCAAGTCCGTCAACCTCGGCGGCAAGTGCTTCAAGGACGGCGACACGATGATCTCGCAGGCGGTCGCGGTGAACGACGAAGATGTCAAGGCGATCAAGGAACTCCTCGATATGGGGATCGAGGTGGAGATCCGCAAGCTCTGGAACGAGCCGAAGGGCGATGTGATGGCGGCGCTCAAGGCAAAGGGGCTCGCATAACGGTCTTTGAAGGGCTCCAATCCATTGGGGGGATTGGGTACTCTTTAGGGAAGCACTGATAAATTCAGCCGCGCCGTCTTAGCACATCTTTTTCGCCCTGTCTTTGTTGACAAATCCTCCACATAGCTTTTGCTATGCGTCCGGTTTGTCTTCTTGACAGGACAAAAAATCTGTACCAATTCGACGGACTTCATTTTATCAGCGATTCCCTAGGAAATGGGAGGTTGGATTTATGGATACCGTACAGTTTGTAATGCTCATCGTCGTCGCGGCGATTACGGGCATGGCGAGCGTACTCGATGAGGCGCAGTTTCATCGTCCGCTGATCGCCTGTACGCTTGTCGGTCTCGTGCTCGGCGACATCACGACAGGCATCATCCTCGGCGGTACGCTCGAACTCATGGCGCTCGGCTGGATGAACGTCGGCGCTGCGATGGCGCCGGATGCGGCGCTCGCGTCGGTGGTCGCGACGATCCTCGTCATCGTCGGACATCAGGACATCGCGGCGGGCATCGCGCTTGCCGTTCCGCTTGCGGCGGCAGGTCAGGTGCTCACGATCTTCGTTCGTACGATCACCGTCTTCTTCCAGCATCTCGCGGACAAATTTGCCGAGGATGGCAATATGTTCGGCATCGAGATGTGCCACGTCGCAGGTCTTATGCTGCAGGCAATCCGCGTCGCTGTCCCCGCTGCGCTCGTCGCGCTCATCGCGGGCACGGACACGGTCAGCGCCATGCTCAGCTCGATCCCCGAGGTCGTGACGCGCGGTCTGCAGGTCGCGGGCGGCTTCATCGTCGTCGTCGGCTATGCGATGGTCATCAACATGATGAATGCAAAGTCGCTCATGCCGTACTTCTTCCTCGGCTTCCTGATGGCCGTCTTCACGGATTTCAACCTCATCGGCTTCGGCGCAGTCGGTCTTCTCTGCGCGTACTTCCACATCAAGGGGATTGAGCGTGAGTCGCAGGTCGCTGCAGCGGGTGCGGGTGCCGGTACGGGCAATCCCGTCGATGATATTGATGATTCGGATCTGATGTAAGGAGGCAGGACGATGGAAAAGACATTGAACAAGAGAGACCTCTTCTGGATCTTCGTTCGTTCCAACTTCCTGCTCGGATCGTTCAACTTTGAGCGTATGCAGGCAATGGGCTTCTGCGTCGCAATGATGCCGGCGCTCAAGAAGCTCTATCAGGGCGACGAGCTGAAGGCGGCGCTCAAGCGTCACCTCGAGTTCTTCAACACGCAGCCGTTCGTGGCAGCGTCGATCATGGGCATCATCGCCGCAATGGAGGAAAAGCGCGCGAACGGTGCGGACATCAGCCCGCAGACACTCTCGGGCGTCAAGGTCGGTCTCATCGGCCCTCTCGCGGGCGTCGGCGACCCGATCTTCTGGGGCACGCTGCGCCCCGTCCTTGCGGCACTCGGCGCTGGGATAGCGCTCACGGGCAGCATCATCGGTCCGATCATCTTCTTCGTCGCGTTCAACGCGCTGCGCCTCTTGACGCACTGGTATGGCGTACACTATGGCTACGAGAAGGGCACGGAGCTGGTCGACAACATCGGCGGCAACAAGATGCGCTACCTCACGGAGGGCTCGTCCGTGTTCGGACTTCTCGTCATGGGTGCGCTCGTTGCGAAGAGGTACACGGACTGCTCTATGCCTACAACGCACTCGTTGTTTCCGTTTTGACCGCATTTCTCTGCCTGACGCAGCACAAGATCCACATGTCGATGGGAGCGTATGCCTTTCTGAAACAGGTGAATGCGCTGCCGCTCTCGCCGGTGGAGATCTGTTTTCAGACGGCGCTTGCATTCCTCCTGCTCGCGCTTTTCGGCGGACTCTACCGCATGAGTCCCACAGAGCAGCGCGTGCGCCTCTATCTCCTGCTGACGATCGAGATCGCGGCATGTATGGTGCTTATGCGGAGTTTGAATTTCTCCTATGATGGTGTCGTGCTGCTCGTGGTCGCGGATATGATGCAGAGGTACGAGGGACATCACCGCGCCTATCTTCTGATCAGCGCGATGGTCATGCTCTATCTCATCGCGAATGTCAACCTCGGACTCTATCAGACGAAGGTCATTCCCTTCGAGGCCTATCTTTCCTACTATAACAGCGAGACGCAGAGCATCCTGCTTGCGCTGCGGAGCGCGTGCTCCTCGCTGAACACGATCCTCTTCGTCTCCTATCTCGTTCTGCTCATCAAGAACAAGAACGAAGAGCGGGAACGCATTCGCCTGCTCAACGAGAAACTCGAAGAGGCAAACCAGCGCCTTCGAGCCTATGCCATCCACGCGGGACGCATGGCAGAAACACGCGAGCGCAACCGACTTGCGCGCGAGATTCACGATACGCTCGGGCATGCGCTCACAGGCATCACTGCGGGGCTGGATGCCTGCATGGTGACGCTCGAGAGTGCACCGGAGTTTACGCGCACGCAGCTCGTGCGCATTCGTGACACGGCACAGAAGGGCATCACGGACGTGCGCCGCTCGATGAAGAAGCTCCGGCCCGATGCGATGGAGAAGATGCCATTTCAGGAGGCGATCGCCGCGATGACGAGCGACTATGCGGAGGCGTCGGGCATGGAGATCACGCTCGACGTGCAGAAGTGGCCGGCGGACCTGCGCGAGGATCAGGAGGATGTCATCTACCGCGTGTTGCAGGAGAGCCTGACGAATGCCCACCGACACGGACAGGCAAGGCACGTATGCATTACGATCGGGGAGAATGTCGGCATCCTCAGCATCTGTATTGCGGACGATGGCGTCGGCTGCGCGGAGGTGACGCCGGGGTTCGGGCTGCGCCACATGCAGGAGCGGCTCTACCTCCTGCACGGAACAGCGAAGTATCGGAGCGGGGACGGATTCACAGTCGATGTCACGATACCGCTCAGCGGGGGAGGTGAGAGCGTATGATCAATGTCATGATCGCCGACGATCAGGAGCTCATCCGAGAGAGCCTCAAGATCGTCCTCGAGATGAACGAGGACATGAAGGTCACGGCGATGGCGCGCAACGGACGTGAGGCGCTCGCGAAGATTGCGGAAACGTCTGTCGATATCATCCTCATGGATATCCGCATCTCGTCGCGTGGCTCGTGCAGCGCAGCAGCCCCGTCTTGACGATCGGCATCTTTGCAGGCAGCAACTGGGGTGTACCGCAGGGTGAGCCCTACGCCATCATCGACCGCACGATCGAGAAATTCGAGGAGGCGCATCCGGGCGTGCGCGTCCAATATGTAAGCGGCATTCAACGTGAGGATTACGCGGAGTGGCTTGCGGGAGAGTTCCAGCGTGGGGAGGAGCCCGATGTCTTCCTCCTGCCGACGGAGGACTTCGAGTTCTATGCGGAAAAAGGGGGACTCCGAGAGCTTTCCCCGCTCGTGGAGCAGGACGCGGAGTTCTCCACGGAGATCTATGATCGTGCCGCCTATCAGAACGGGCAGCATGACGGACGCCTCTATGCGCTGCCCTGCGAGAACATGATCACGCTGATGTTCGTCAACAAGACGCTGCTCGCGCGTGAGGGAGCAGACATGCCGCCGCTCTCGTGGACGTGGGCGGACTTTCTCGCGCTCTCGCAGCGTCTCACGAAGGATACGGACGGAGATGGCATACCCGATCAGTTCGGTTTCTACGACTACACATGGGAGCAGGCAGCGGTGTCCAACGGCGTCCGGCTCTTTCGAGAAGACGGAAAATCCTCGTACTTTGCCGATCCGCGCATGGAGGAAACCGTGCGCTTTCTAAAGGAGCTCGAAGAGGCAAACGAGGGACACAAGGTCACAGCACGCGATTTCGACATGGGGCGGGTCGCGTTCCGTCCGTTCACCTTTGCCGAATATCGTACCTACAAGCCCTATCCGTGGCGTGTGAAGAAGTACAGTTCCTTCGAGTGGGACTGCATTCCGCTGCCCGCAGGTCCCTCGGGTGGGAACATCTCGACGATGGACAGTCTGCTCGTGGGGATGAGCGCGCGCAGCGGCCGACAGGAGCTTGCGTGGTCGTTTATGAAGATGCTCAGCGGCGATCCCGAAATACAGGGCATGGTGCTCGAAAAGTCCCATGCCTTGCCTGCACGCCGTGATGTTCTCCGATCGCGCGCGGCGGAGGAGATCTTCCTCTGGGACTCGGGGGAGAGCGCCATGACGGTCGAGGATGTGAGCACTGCCATGCAGAACGCTGTCCCGCCGTACCGCTTCGACCGCCTCTCGGAGGTTATGCTCTATGCCGATCGCGCCATTCACGCGCTGATCAATGAGCCGCCGCCGTTCCACAACGCGCTCAACCGCCTGCAAAAGGAAGTAAATGCGATTTTGCAGCAGTGAAAAATACCATAACCCTGCCGAGGCGGGAGAGGGGGACCATGCGCAGCATGGTGGAAGGTGCACAACAGAGATAGGGGAGGGACTATGGACTATAAAATCGTTTTATCCGACATCGACGGCACGGTCATCACCACCGATCACCGCGTCTTGCCGCGCACGGCGGCGGCGATACGGCAGATTGCAGAGAAGGGCATTCCGTTTGCCCTTGTTTCGGCACGTATGCCTGAGGCAATCTATCCCATCATCGAGGAAATTGGCGTTCGTGCTGCGGTCATCAGCTACAACGGCGCACTCGTCATCACGCCGGATGGGACGGAGATTCATGACGAGCGCATGACGCGCACGCATGTGGAGGCAGTTCTGCATCGGATTTCGGGGGCATATCCGCAGGCACCGATGAGTTACTACGCAGGGCATACGTGGTACGTGCGCGATCGAGCCGATCCGGAGGTGCGCAGGGAAGAGGAGATCACGACGGTCACATCGGTGGAGGCTGACTTTGACGCACTGATCGCGGACGACATTCTGCCGAACAAACTCTTTGTGATGGGAAAGCCGGAACTCATTGCGTGTATGGAGCGCGAACTGGCGGCAGCATTTCCCAATCTCTCCGTCATGCGTTCGCTGCCCCATCTCCTCGAGATCATCGAGCGCACAGTGTCGAAGGCGACGGGGATCGAGCGCCTGCTCGCCCACTACGGGATTGACCGCACGGAGGCACTTGCCTTCGGCGACAATTACAACGATATCGAAATGCTGCGCTATGTCGGGCACAGCGTTGCGATGGGCAATGCACCTGATGAAATCAAGGACATTGCAGACAGCGTGACGGAGGCGAACGATGCCGACGGCATCTATCACTTCCTGAAGAAGATTCATATGGTGGAATGAAAGGGGTACACAAATGTTTGGCGTACAATGCGGCGTGCCGACTCGCCGCGAACAATGAGAAGTACGGCATCGTTACGGGCGTGAACCTCCCGATGCTCATCGAGATGGTCAGCGCGCAGCTCATCGGCGGGGAATACAACATCCTCGCACTGATGGAACAGGCGGCGGAGGCGGGCAAGAACGGCACACAGATCTTCCATGCCTCGATCATGGAGGCAGACGAGGACGACGATCTCTAAACAGCATAGAACAACACGCCCGAATTTTTGTAGCTGCAAGCAGATACAAAAATTCGGGCGTGTTGATTTATATGGGGGCTGCGTCAGCACATCACACAGACGGCTCGTCCGAGGCTCCCCCAATATAGCTGTAGAGTGTGTACTTCGAGATCCCGAGAAATTTGGAAATCTTGTCTCCGGATTTCGTGATGAGCAGGGCACCGCGCTCATTTAGGAATTGAACAGCGCGCATTTTATCCTCGCGCGTCATCAGCGGTACGGGCTTTCCGACAAGGCGCACGGAATCCTCGAGCAAGTCGTCGAGGAGCTCCGCGACGTTCTGCGGGATACTGCGATCCTCGCCCTTCTGTGACATGACGGAGATGAGGGGGGCGAGTGCGCCGCCAGCGAGAGAAAGCTCCGTGATGTCGAAATTCATGCAGAAGAGGGCGAGGATCTTTCCGTTCGTGTCGCGCAGGTAGACGGTCGTCGATTTGAGCACACGTCCGTTCTTGCCCTTCGTGAGGTAGCTGCCTTCTGTATGCAGCTTTTCGGGGTGACCACTGAGCGCGTCGAGCACGGCCATGGATGGCCCGTCGCCGACCTTGCGGCCGGAGACATGACCGTTCTCGATGGCGACGATGGAGTGCTCCACGTCGGAGAGATCATGCACGACGACTTCGCAGTTCGGACCGAATTGCTGGGCAATGCCGCCGGCGATTTGTTTCAGACAGGCGAGGAGTTGCCCGTTCATCATGCTATCAAAACCCCTTCACAGTTCTCAAAAGAAAAGGAAGCCGCTCCCATGCAGCATGGAAGCGGCTTCCCTCGTGCATTTTCTGCTATCATATCACTTTCCCCACAGGAAAAGCAAGTGTTTCTCTTCGATCAGCACCGCACAATGTCTTCGTAGGGGACATTGCGCTTGCGTTGGAGGAACTGGCCATAGCCGCGCTGTCCGAGGAATGCACCCTCCCGCGCGATGACTTCGCCGCGCAGCATGGTGAGGGCGATTGATGCGCGCACGGTCATGCCCTCATATGGGGTCCAGCCGCAGGTGCTGTGAAGATCGCTTGCGGTGAGGGTATGCTCCCGCCGTGGATCGATCAGGACGATGTCGGCGTCACTCCCGGGGAGGAGCGTTCCCTTCTTGGGATAAAGACCGAAGATCTTCGCCGCATTCGTGCTGGTCACGCGAACAAAATCGGGGAGGGAGATGCGCCCTGCGAGCACTCCTTCGCTGAAGATGAGCGGCATGCGCTCCTCAACGCCCGGCACACCGCCCGGGCAGTCGCGGAAGTCTTTGGCATAGGCGCGTTTTTCGTCGGGCATAAAGGGGCAGTGGTCGGTGGCAACGACTTGGATGTCGCCGTCGTGCAGCCCCTGCCAGAGCGCCGCGCGATCCTCCTCCTTGCGGAGCGGCGGCGCCATGATGTACTGGATGGCGTCGTCGGCATTTCCCCGAAATTTGTCCTCCGTGAGTGTGAGGTACTGGGTGCAGGTCTCGGCGTAGGCGTTGCGCTGCCCCTCCTGCCGCGCGAGGCGCAGCTGATCGAGACTCTCATGCGCCGACAGATGGACGATGTACGCAGGTGCATCGCCTGCCGCCCGCGCGATGGAGAGCAGCATGTTGACGCTCATCGCCTCGGCGATGTTGGGACGCGTCAGCGCATGTTCGATGGGTTCCTGCTCCCCTGCACCCAGATCTCTGCGGAGGGTGTTCGTGATCACATCGCTTTCACAATGGACGGTGAGGAGTCCAGCGCGCTCTCGCATCACGCGCAGAACAGGCATAAGCCCTGCCTCCATCAGTGGAAAGCCGTAGGTCGTGTACGCCTTGAAGCTTGGGAAGCCCGCGTCGATCAGTTCCCCAAGTTCGTCGAGAATGTCCATGTCCACATGCTGCAACACGCCGTGGAAGCTGTAGTCAATCGGGCAATCCTTCGCGAGATCCCAATAGACATCGAGTGGTTGGCGAAGCGTGCAGCCGGGTGGACCGAACGCGATGTGATCGATGATGGTCGTCGTACCGCCGCAGGCCGCCGCGATGCCGCCTGTGAGGAAGGTATCGCATGCCCTGTACTTGGGGGATTGCTGGAGATCCATGTGGGTGTGCGGGTCAATGCCGCCCGGCACGACGACCATGCCGCAGGCGTCGATGAGGAAATCGTCTCCGACATCTAGATTCTCGGCGATTTCTGTGATGACGCCATTCTCGACGGCAATGTCGAGATGCGTGGGATCGCTCGGCAGACAGACGAGCCCTCCCTTGATGACGGTCCTCATTTGGACGCGCCTCCCAGCTTTACAATGAGCGCATAGGTCAGACCTGCGCCGAGCGTGCCGAAGACGTAGGCGTTGTTGAAGAGAGGCTCAAGCACAGGGACAAAGCGTCCCATGAAGATGAGCGCGGTGAAGATGGCCACGATGAGGAGAGCTCGCACATTCCAGCCATTTGTGTGGAAATATTTTCCCTGTCCCTCGATGTAGGCGTCAACAATGCTGATCTCCGTGCGGTACTCCACGAGGTAGGCTGCGATGTAGATACCCGAGATCGGTCCGATCAGAGCGCCGAGGAACTGCGTCACATCGAAGATCAGGTGGTAGGCACTGGAGAGAGAGTTCCACGGCTGTGCAAAGAGCGAGAGGACTGCAACGAGGATCGCCACCTGACGATAGTTGAGGCGCCCCTTGACGTAGGATGCCACGATGTTCACGGGCGGGATCAAGTTGCCTGCGACGTTCGTCGTCAGGATGGCCATGATGATGAAGATGGAGAAAATGAGGCGGATCGCAATGCTGTCGAAATTGCCGACGAGCACGGCGGGTTCCCAAATCTCTTTGCCGAATGCGAGCCATGCACCGGCGGTGCCGCAGATGCCAACGAAGGCGATGTAGCCCGTCATGATCGGTGCGCTGATGATCTGACCGAGGATCTGTGCCCGTTGGTTGACGCAGCTGCGCGTAAAGTCCGGCATGGAGAGCGCAATGCCGCCGTCAAAGGCGATCATAGCGGAGAGTGCCGGCCAAAAGAGCGTCCAGAAGTCTATGCCTTCCTGCGGCTGGAGAACCCGCGCGCTGAGGAGTGCGTCAAGGCTCCAGCCTGCAGTGCTGAACCCCCAGATGATGACGATGAGACTCATCAGGATCAGCGCAGGTGCGGAAACCCCCTCGAGGATCTTGACCGCCTTGTTGCCATAGGCCGCGATGTAGACATTGATCGCCCAGAAGATCAGGAAGGAGATGAAGAAGCCCGTGAACCCGAGCCCCTCCCAGCTCGGGACGATCGTCTGGATGATGATGTTCACCGCCTGTCCGCCGATCCAAGCCTGCACGCCGAACCAGAAGACGCCAAGAATGCCGCGGATCAGTGCGGGGATGAAAAGCCCTTTCTCCCCGAAGATGGTCTTGCCCAGCATTGCATAGTTCATGCCGTACTTCACGCCATAGTGACCGATGATCATCGCGACCGCCATGACCAACGTGTGACCGAGGACAATCGTGATGAGCGCTTGGTACCATGTCATGCCTGCGACCAACAGACCGCTCGCGACCTGGTAAACCGCGATCGACACCATGATGCCGATCCACAGGTTTGCCATGTCCTTTGTGTGCCAGTCGCGTTTCTCGCGCGGTATGGGGCTGGTCGCCGGGCTGTAGAAATTCTTGTGGTTCTCAATGGCCTTTACGCCCGCCTCGGTTAGGCTGACAATGCCATCCTTCTCCACTTGATACTCTGACTGCGTCTGCATAGTTATCCCTCCTAACAATGGGAAAGGGAAGCCCCCATACAGTATGGAGACGGCGACTTCCCCTCCGTTTTTCGATCAAAGAACCTTTCCTGCCGAAGAACAAAGTCTTACGATTCGTGCGTGTCCGGCGTAAGCTCGGTCGTGTACTCTTTGGGCGGTATGAGCTTCGAGAAGACAAGGAACGCGATAAGCGCCGCGATCAGACCGGGCAGGATAGGCTGCCCAACATGGAGCCCGAAGATCGTGCCGTGCGAGATGTGTTCAATGTAGACGACGACGAAGGTGCCGACGACGAGCGAGGCGAGGGTCCCGGCCTCGGATGCGCCCTTCCAGTAAAGTCCGATGACATAGGGGAAGAACGAGCCGGCAGCACGCAGCGTGAACGAAAACATGAGGATCGTGATGATACTCGACGTGTTGAAGAGGGCAATGAGAAGCGAGAGAAGCCCGGAGAGCACCATAACGATGCGTGCAACGCGCATAACCGTAATGTCACTTGCGTTCCTGTTGATGTACTCACGGTAAATGTCGTTGGCAAAAATGGAGCCCGCTCCCAGAAGATCCGAGCTCGCGCTGCTCATCGTCGCCGAGATGACTCCGGCGAAGAGTACACCGCAGATGAGTGGCGGCATTGCGTTCACAGCGAGAACAGGCAGTGCATAACGTGAGCCGACATCCGCGAACTGGGCAGGGTCAAATATGCCCATGTTAATGAGTGCGAGGACGGTGACACCGAGGATGGCGGGGATGAAACCGTAGACAAAATTGATAATGGCCGCGAGGATGGAACCCTGCTGTGCGGCCTTGCCGTCACGTGCCGCATAGTAGCGCGAGACGGCTTCTTGTCCAACGGTAAAGGTCGCAATATACATGATGGTCAACGAGAGGACATCCAGAACGCTGTAGCCGGAGAAAAGGCTGAGCGACTCTGCCGGCACATGCGCTTTGATATTTGTCCAGCCGCCCGCCAGATCAAATGCATAGGGAATGGCGACAGCCATACCGAAGACAATGAAGAAGACCTGAACAAAATCCGTCAGTGTGACACTCCAGAGACCGCCCATGACCGAGTAAATTGTGACGATGCAGCAAATTGCGATGACCGCTGCGTCGAAACTGATGCCAAGCATCGTCGAAAGAATGACGGAAGAGGCGATCATTTGCCCGGCGGTCAGACCGACGAGCGGCAGGAACATGATGATGGCCGTGATGAAACCGGGAATCTTGCCGTAGCGGCGGCGAAAATATTCGGGTACAGTCTTGACCATCGCGGCGCGGAAGCGTGGCGCGAGGAAGGTGAGGATGACGAAGGCAAAGCCCATTGCAATGACGTACCAAGCCGAGCTAAGCCCGTAGTTACCCATGCCCTGTTGGACGACGCCCAGTGAACTGCCGCCGCCGATCTCTGTTGCGGCGAGGGTGCCGGCCATCAGTATGGGACCGAGCCTGCGTCCCGCAACCATGAAATCGCTGTTGCTTTCGATGCGGTTCTTTGAGTACCAGCCGATGAAGAGCATGATAGCCATGTAACCCAGAACGACCGCAATGACAATCCAGGATACTTGCATGGTAATTCCTCCTACATGAAATTGTACAAGGGAGGCACTGATAAATTCAGCTTGCGCCTCTTGGTGCAGATTTTTGCCCTCTCAACGCCTGCAAATCCTCCACAGAGCATCACTCTGCGTCTTGATCGGACAAAAAGCTGCACCAATCTGACGGGCTTCATTTTTCAGTGATTTCCTAGGTATGGATCTGTGTGCCGGTCTTGCCGAGCACGCTGTCTCTGGCCTTCTCGAGGAGTGTGATGAGGGCTGTACGCCCCGGTGCGGACTCGGCGAAGCGGATGGCCGCCTCGACCTTCGGCAGCATGGAGCCGGGGGCAAACTGCCCCTCGGCGATATAGCGGCGCGCCTCCTCGGGCGTCAGCTCATCCAGCCACTCTTCGTTAGGTTTTCGATAGTTGATTGCAACCTTTTCAACTGCCGTAAGGATAATCAGGTAGTCAGCTTCCAAATTTTCCGCGATGAGCTCACTCCCGAAATCCTTGTCGATGACGGCACTCGCGCCCTTCAAGTGGTTCCCGTTCCGCATGACGGGGATGCCGCCGCCGCCGCAGGCAACGACGAGCTGTCCCGCCTCAACGAGGGCACGAATGGCACCGATCTCGATGATCTCGCGCGGCATCGGGGAGGCAACGACGCGGCGGTAGCCGCGCCCCGCGTCCTCCTTCATGATGTAGCCGTAATTCTTTTCGGCGAATGCGGCCTGCTCTTTCGTCATGAAGTGTCCGATCGGCTTCGTCGGATCATCGAATGCCGGGTCGTCTGCATCGACGCGTGACTGCGTGATGATGGTCGCGACGGAGATGTTCGTGATGCCGCGATTCAAAAGCTCCTCGCGCAGGGCGTTCTGCAGGTCATAGCCGATGTACGCCTGACTCATGGCAACGCAGACCGAGAGCGGCGTGTTCGGCTGCGCAGGATTTTCGCGCGAGAGCGCCGCCATTGCATTGTTGATCATGCCGACCTGCGGGCCGTTGCCGTGCGTGACGACGACCTCGCAGCCCTCTTCGATGAGATCCACGATCGCCTTCGACGTGATCTTGACGGCCTGTATCTGCTCCGGCAGACTTTTGCCAAGCGCGTTGCCGCCGAGTGCAATGACAACGCGCCGCTTCTTCTTCCCGCTTTTTTCTTGCTGCTCCATACTCCTGCCCTCAGTAGATCTTGCGGGGCAGGGCGCGGGACTTCATCGCACGGAGCGCCGCCGCGGGATCTTTTGCTTTCGCGAGCAGGATCATTGCGGCGATGATATAAGGCTTGTAACTCGCTTCCTTGTAGAGATGGTCGCGATAGCGGTCGAATACGGATGCCTCGACCTCGCCCTGTGCACAGCTGACGTCGTTGATGTCAGCCGGCAGGCAGTGCAGATAGAGTGCCTTGCCGTCCTCCGTGCGCCGCATCCGCTCCTCGGTGCAGCACCAATCCTTGTGTCCCGCATTCTGTGCGAGGAGTTCCTTTTCGAGCGCATTGATGCCCGCCTCGTCGCCATCTGCGTAGAGCTTCGTGCGCTTTTCCATCGCAGCGAAGGGCGCCCAGCTCTTCGGGTAGACGATGGCGGCATCCGCAAAAGCGTCGTCCATATCATGCGTCACACGGAACGAACCACCGCCTTTCTGCACGTTTTCCTTTGCCACATTCAGCACATCGGGCATGACTTCATAGCCCTCCGGATGTGCGAGCACGACATCCATGCCGAGCCGCGTGAACAGCCCGATTACGCCCTGCGGCACCGAGAGCGGCTTGCCATAGGACGGTGAATAGGCCCATGTCATTGCAATCTTCTTGCCGCGCAGCTGCTCCATGCCGCCGAATGTGTGGATGATGTGCGCTGCGTCCGCCATGGCCTGCGTCGGGTGGTCGATGTCACATTGCAGGTTCACAATGGTTGGGCGCTGTTCGAGAATGCCGTCCTTGTGTCCTTGCTCAATCGCTTGTGCGACTTCGAGCTGGTAGGTATGCCCCTTGCCGATGTACATATCGTCGCGGATGCCGATCACGTCCGCCATGAACGAGACCATGTTCGCCGTCTCGCGCACCGTTTCGCCGTGTGCAATCTGGCTCTTCTTCTCGTCGAGATCCTGCACGTTCAATCCGAGGAAGTTGCACGCCGAGGCAAAGGAGAAGCGCGTGCGTGTGGAATTGTCGCGGAAGATGGAGATCCCAAGACCGCTGTCGAAGAGCCGCGCTGAGATGTTTTCCTCGCGCAGGGCGCGGAGTGCGTCCGCTGCCGCCCAGACAGCCTTCAGCTCATCATCCGTCTTGTCCCACGTCAGCAGGAAATCCTGCCCGAACATATCCTGTGTTCTGAGCCCTTCCAACTTCCGAAGGCTCGCCTCAAAATCTGCTTTCATAATGGATGCTCCTTTCAAATCCGATGCCCGCAATCAATCTGCGATGTAGATGCTCGGCAGCGCCGCGTAGACGGCGGCGCAGGTGACGAGATCCTGCTTCCAGTTTCGCTCGTTGGGTGCATGCGCCTGCGCCTCTGCACCCGGTCCGAAGCCGATGACGGGAATGCCGTTGCGCCCCATGATGGTGACGCCGTTCGTCGAGAACGTCCACTTGTCGGTGAGAGGCCGCCCCTCGCGTGAGGCGATTGTCTCAGGGGTGCCGATGCGTTTCTCGCCAAAGAGGTTTTTGTATGCCGTTTCGATGGATCGCGTGACCTTGTGATCCTTCGGTATGACCCAAGTCGGGAAATAGCACTCGATGGGATACGTGAGCCCCGTATAGCTCGGGCGGGCATATTCGTACATGCTGACCTTTATGTCCTTGCCGTACTTCTTGACATGCGGCAGGGCGCGAATCTCTTCGAGGCAGCCCTCCCATGTCTCGCCTGCCGTCATCCGGCGGTCGAGCGAAACTGCACAGGAATCCGCGACCGCACAGCGACTCGGCGATGTGAAGAAGATCTCCGAGCAGGTAATTGTGCCGCGCCCGAGGAAATTTGCCTCCTCATATTCGGGGTTGTGCTCTTTGTGCAGCATTTTTGCGAGCCCTTGGATTTCTGGGTCGTCGGCGGGATTTTCGTTCAGTGCGCGGATGTCCCGGAGGATGTCGGCCATCTTGTAGATGGCATTGTCGCCGCGCTCGGGTGCACTGCCGTGGCAGGAGACGCCCTGTGCCTCGACGCGGATCTCCATGCGGCCCCGCTGACCGCGGTAGATTCCGCCGTCCGTCGGCTCCGTCGATACGACAAATGCGGGGCGTACCTTATCCTCTTGGATGATGTACTGCCAGCAGAGGCCGTCACAGTCCTCCTCCTGCACCGTCCCCGTGACGAGCACGGTGTACTTGTCCGAGAGCAGTCCGAGATCCTTCATAATGCGCGCGCCGTAGACCGCCGAGACGACACCGCCCAGCTGATCGGACGTCCCACGCCCGCCGATCTCCGTCGCCGATTCGAAGCCCTCGTAGGGATCGAACTCCCAGTTCGCGCGATTGCCGATGCCGACGGTGTCGATGTGGCCGTCAAAGGCGATCAGTGTCGTGCCGTGCCCCATGTAGCCAAGCACGTTCCCCATCGGATCGATCTCCACCTTGTCGAAGTCGAGCGCGCGCATCTCCTGCGCGATCCGGTCGGCGTGCGCCTTCTCCCCGCTGCTCTCACCGGGGGCACGCACGATGTCCCGCAGGAACTTCGTCATCTGCGCCTCGTACCCCTGTGCTGCTTCCTTGATGCGTTCATAGTTCAAAGCCATGTTATCCTACGTCCTTTCTGAAAAATAATAAAGCTCCAAAACTGCATGCACTAAAACTGTCCCTCCCAGACGATTTCGCGGTAACGCTCGGGATCGGTATCGCCCTCCGTCGAGAAGACGAGCACGCGCGAATCTCTGTCAAGGCCGAGCAATGCGCGCGGTTCCTCGCAGGCGTCATCCGTCATGAGAGCCATGAGTGCGGCGAATGAGGCCGCGCCCGATTCGCCCGAGGTGATAGGGGGATCTCCCTTGATCGGTGCGGCGAGCATCCGCATCCCGTCTGCCGCCACATCGTCGGAGATGGCGACGAAGAGTTTCACATGATTCTTTAGGATGTCCCATGAGATGGTGTTTGGCTCACCGCAGGCAAGACCTGCCATGATGGTCTCCATGTCACCGCCAACCGTGCGTATTTTCCCATCTCCTGCGAGCGCACCCTCGTAGAGGCAATCCGCCGCCTTTGCCTCTACGACGACGAACGTCGGCGGATTGTCGCTCCAAAGATTCGCATAGAAGCCGATCACTGCGCCTGCAAGTGAGCCGACACCGGCCTGCACAAAGACGTGCGTCGGTCGCTCGGCACTCTGCGCCTTGATCTGCTCTGCTGCCTCCAGTGCCATTGTTCCGTACCCCTGCATGATCCAGCCGGGGATGTCCTCGTAGCCGTCCCAAGCCGTGTCCTGCACAATGACGCCGCGCGGTGTCGCAGCAGCCTCCTTTGCGGCCTGCCGCACGCAGTCATCGTAATTGAGATCCAGAATATCGACCTTTGCCCCGAGCTTTTGGATGTTCTCGAGGCGCGTCTGCGTCGTCCCCTTCGGCATGTGGACAACGGCGTTTTGTCCGAGCTCCCGCGCCGCCCAAGCGACGCCACGTCCGTGGTTGCCGTCCGTCGCCGTGAAGAACGTCGCTGTGCCGAACTCCTCGCGTAGCTTCTTTGAGGTGAGTACATTGTAAGGCAGATCCGCGATATCCCGGCCCGTTTCCTGAGCGATGTACTGCGCCATTGCATAGGACCCGCCCAATACCTTGAATGCGTTGAGTCCGAAGCGATAGGACTCATCCTTGACGAAGACATCGCTGAGACCGAGATACTCCGCCATCTTTGGGAGCCTCGTCAGAGGTGTTGGCCCATACTGAGGGAAACTCTCATGGAACGTCCGTGCGTGCCTCACCTCATTGAGGGAGAGCAGCGACAGAAACGTATCCTCGGTCTTGGGCATCCGGTTCAGCGCCCATAGAAAACGCTCGTCCATATTATATCCTCCTGTCCCTAAAAATAATTTTGCTAACCAAACAAAAAATTTGATTTCAGTATAGCGCGAATATAATCGTTTTTCAAGGGGGTAAAGACGAATTTTTTGAATTATTTTGCAGCCGAATGATATCGAGATCGCATGCGTGGAGAGTGTTGCCTTTTGAATAAAGGAAGTATGGACAAAAGGAAAAATCCCCTCCATGTCGAATGCTTTCGGCAAGGAGGGGGGTTCTATGTCAAAGGTGAGATATCGTTGGGCGACACTTGGCTGCGGCGTGATCGGCAACGAACTTGCGCGCGCCATGCAGGCGCTTGGGGGCGGGCTGTATGCCGTCGGCAACCGCACACAGCGCAAGGCGCAGGAGTTTGCCGCGCAGTACGGCATTCCGAAGGTGTATGAGCGGATGGAGGACGTGTTCGATGATCCGAATGTCGACATCATCTATATCTCCACGCCGCACAACACTCACATCAATTATTTGATGCCGGCGCTCTCGGCGGGCAAACACGTCCTCTGCGAGAAGTCCATCACACTGAACTCTGAGGAATTGGCGCGGGCGGTCGATTGTGCGCGGACGCATGGCGTTGTACTTGCAGAGGCGATGACGATCTATCATATGCCGATTTACCGTCGCTTGAAGGAGCTCATTGCAGGCGGCTCTCTCGGTCCCCTGCGCATGATCCAGATGAATTTCGGCAGCTTCAAGGAATACGATATGGAGAACCGCTTCTTCTGTCGCGAACTTGCGGGCGGGGCGATGCTCGACATCGGTGTCTATGCCCTGTCCTTCGTCCGCTATTTCCTCTCGTCACAGCCGACAGAACTGCTCTCTCAGGTGAAGTACGCGCCGACGGGCGTCGACGAGCAGGCGTCCATCCTCCTCAAGAATGCGGAGGAGGAGATGGCAGCAATCACGCTCTCACTCCACGCGAAGCAGCCCAAGCGCGGTACGATTGCGTATGAGAACGCCTATATCGAAATGTTTGAATACCCGCGCGGCGAGCGTGCACGCATCACATGCACGGCGGACGGGCGCACGGAGGAGATCGCAGCAGGTGCGACAGCAGATGCCCTCATGTACGAGGTGCTCGACATGGAGGCGGCGGTTGCGGGGGAGCGCGATGAGATGCACCTTGACTATACGATCGACGTGATGGATCTGATGACGCAGATTCGCCGCTCGTGGGGCATGAAGTATCCCGAGGAGGAATAAGGGGGCAGCGTCACGAACATTCCTTTGCATACGGATAAAGGGACTGTTGCACGAACGCCCCTATCGGCTCGCTGCGCTCGCCACTTACTGACCTGTTCGAGAAGCAAGCCCGAAGGGCGCAGCTGAGCGGGTAACAGGTCGTATGGGAAAACCTCCCAAGAACACAAGCCGAAAGGCGAAGTGTGATTGGAAGAGGTTGACAGATCCCCCGCTCTGGCGGGGGAAGCTAAGATGCCATAATCCTATCTGTGTTGTTTATCACGAGCGCCCTTCTTTTGATTGCGCGGAAAATCGTTCTTTGTTATAATGATCACATTATATACAAAGGAAGAGAGAACGAGGAGGGACGGGATGATACGGCTGATTTTTTCGGATATGGATGGGACTCTACTGGATGAACATGGCGCGTTGCCCGCAGAGTTCGGGGATGTCTATCGGCGGCTCACGGAGCGCGGCATTCGCTTTGCGCCTGCATCGGGGCGGCAGTATGCCTCGCTTTTGCAGACGTTTGCAGCGTGGAAGGATGATCTGATCTTTGTGACGGAGAACGGCACGATGGTGATGGAGCGCGGCAAAGAGCTCTTCTCGAGCGCGATGGATCGCTCGCTCGCCTTGGATGTTCTGCGGACGGCGGACACAATTCCCGAAGCGCATGCGGTGTTCTGCGGCAAGAAACGGGGGTATCTGAATGCGGATGACGACGCACCTGCGTTTCGCACCGAGCTTGCGAAGTATGTAACGCGGGCGGCGGTTGTGGAGGACTTTTCCACCGTGGACGATACACCGATCAAAATATCCTTCTGTGACATTACGGGCAATGCCGGCACCACGATCCTGCCCTTCATGCAGGTGTATACGGATCGTCTTCAGGTGACGCTCTCAAGCTCCGAGTGGGTTGACCTCTACAACCTCGGTGTGAGCAAGGGCGTTGCTGTCAAGAGTCTTCAGGAACGTCTCGGCATCACGCCCGATGAGTGCGTTGCGTTCGGTGACTATGAGAACGATCTCGAAATGATGGATGCGGTTACACACAGTTTTGCGATGGAGAACGCTCTGCCCGAGGTAAAGGAGCGCGCGCGTTACATGGCACCGAGCAATCGTGCGCACGGTGTGATGGCGGTCTGTGAGCGAATCCTTGCGGGCGAGTTTGACTGAGGTACGATATGCGCTTTGACTATCATATGCATCTGGAGTACGGCTCCTATGACGAGGACTATGCAGAGGGCTTCTTCCGTGCGGCGGCGGAGCGCGGCGTCGATGAGATCGGCTTCTCCGAGCACTCGCATACATTTCCGGAGTTCGAGCAGCTCTACTATGACGATCTCATTCTCGACGACAGCTTCGTAGGTGCGTTCCAGCGCAAATGGCTGAAGTCGAACAAGTTCAAATACACGCTCGACGAATACTTCGCATTCATTGAAAAGCTGCGGAAAAGACACAGGGTGCTTGCGGGCATTGAGGTCTGCAACTTCCAAGATCAGGAGGCGGTAGCGAAGATCCTTCGTGCCTATCCCTTTGATTACATCATCGGCTCGGTTCACTTTTTGCGCGGCTGGGCATATGACACGGGCGCGATTGTAGCGGAGTGGGAGAACCATCCGCTTACGGATATCTACGAATGGTACACCGAGGAGGTTGAAAAACTCGCGGCGTCGGGGCTCTATGACGCCCTCGGGCATCCGTTCAACATTCGCCTCTACAAATACTTCCCCGATTTCGATGTGACACCGTACCTCGCGCGCGTTGCGAAAGCAATGAAAGCAGCGGATATGATCGTCGACCTCAATACGGGCACGTACTATCGCTATCCGGTCCAGGAGTTTTCGCCCTATCCCGATTTTATGCGCATGGCAAAGGACTATGATCTGCCGATCATCACGACCTCGGACGCGCATAAGCCAGAGGACTGTGCGCGCTACAATGAGGAAGCGGTGCAGTACGCACGTTCCTTCGGCTATGTGGAGCAGATACGCTTTACGGGTGGACGTGCACGGGAGATCGTCGCACTCGACTGAGAGAGGAGCGCAAGAGATGAGCACAAAGATAAGATATGGGTTGGGGCTGCTGATGCCCTTCCTCTTCCTGCTTGCACTATGTCCCACAGTCCTTGCTGAGGATGGGCGCGCGTGGACATGGCTGAGTTCCAACGATAAGTATTCGAAATTCTATGCTCCTGCGTCAGTACGTGTAACGTCCTCCGTAGCGGGTGCAGGAGGATCGGTTGCGACGGAGATCACGGGTGAAATCAAGACTGGGTTCAGCTACGAGGGGGCGGATGAGACGATCCGCAACTACAAGATCGGTCACGTGATCCAGAACCCGGGGCAGCTTTCCTACGCCGTTGCACAGGTGCGCGTATCCCCTCAGAAGCGTACGCTGCAATATATGGGAGAGACGTTCTACGATGCGGCGGGGCATGTCCTCTGGTCAAAGGGGGAGGGGACGGAGAAGGAGATGAACTCCCAGCAATTCGATGAGGAATTCTATGCCGCCATCGTCGATATGGTTTTTCATCGGGGAGAGCTGGCACGTCTGCGCGCCGATGATCGGTGGATCCTCCTCTGGTCGGATGAAATGGCATCGGGGGTAAAGACACAGGTGACGGCAGATACGTCGACGATGCGCCGTGTGCGTGACAACCTCGTGTTTTGGGCATGGACGGAGGTGCGCAACGCAGACGGCAAAGTGGTCGAGATCAAATTTGACAAGCGAGCGGTGAATCTGCCGCAGGGAACCGAGCGCATCGTCACGGGGAAATATTGGTCGTCTGCGGGCGGCTGGCAGCCCCTTGAGGATGGCTACGAGGGTGCCTACCGCATGATTGCACGCGGTACCCCCGAGGAACGCGGCCTCGTCCGTCTGCGCGCCTTTGCGGATGGTTACAGTACGTGGGTCACGCGCTATCAGATACCGTGATATAGGGTTGGGAAAGGGAAACGGATACAATGCCGATTAAGATACCGAACAATCTGCCTGCGACCAATGTGCTTGAGAGCGAGAATGTCTTCGTGATGAATGCAGCGCGCGCGTATGGTCAGGACATTCGCCCGCTGCGCATTCTCATCCTGAATCTCATGCCGATCAAGGACGTGACAGAGACGCAGCTCCTGCGTCTCCTCGGCAATACGCCGCTCCAAGTAGAAGCGGACTTTATCTACACGGAGTCCTACATTCCGTCGCATACCTCGCGTGATTACCTCACAGAGTTCTACGGCACCTTTGCCGAGGTGCGCCATAAAAAATATGACGGCTTTATTATCACAGGTGCGCCGATCGAGCAGCTGCCGTTTGAGCGCGTTGCATATTGGGACGAGGTCTCGGAGATCATGCAGTGGAGCCGAAAACACGCGTATTCGACGTTCCACATTTGCTGGGGGGCGCAGGCGGGGCTTTACTATCACTATAACATTCCAAAGCATTGGATGGAGAAGAAGGTCTTCGGCGTCTTCGAGCACCGGCTCTGCGTGCAGCATGAGCCGCTCCTGCGCGGCTTTGATGATACGTTCTATGTGCCCCACTCGCGCCACACCGAGACGCGGCGCGCAGACATTGAGCGCGTGCCGGAGCTGACAATTCTCTCCGAGGGGGACGCAGGCGTCTATATCATTGCGAATCCGCGCCGTCGTCAGTTCTTTATCACGGGGCATGCCGAGTACGACCCACTGACGCTCAAGGCGGAGTATGACCGCGATCTCGCAGCCGGTCTTAACCCGGACATTCCGTGCAACTACTACCCCGAGGACGACCCGAATCGCGCGCCCGTCGTGCGCTGGCGCAGCGTCGCGCATCTCCTCTTTGCGAACTGGCTGAACTACTACGTTTATCAGGGTACGCCGTACGAGCTGGACAGCCTCGACAACGCGGACGATTGGGAGCTGCACTCCGGTCTTTGAGCGATTCGGATTCAGCAAAAATTCAGGTTTTTGGTCTAGCATAGGGAAGGAGTTGATAGTAATTATTTGATGGGAGCGATGATACGTGCAAAAAAAATGGGGGGCGGCACTCCTTTTCTGTGCCGTCCTGTTCATGGGAGCCCGTCCCGCAGCCGCCGAGGAAATTCCAAAGCACATCTATCAGTGGGTGCAGTCGACGGCGCGTCAAGGCTACTATTTTAACAAAGAACAGATCCAGTATGCGACAGATGCACACGGCTATATCGATCTCACGAAGATTGTCGTGCCGACGTTGCGCATCTACGACGACATCCAGATTCAGGATGTCGTCTCCAAGCGCCGCTGGCGCATGTTGCCGCTCGATGGCTACAGCGATCTCTCGGGAGCGGCAGAGTATCTCCTGATCGATCTGCGCACAGGGGTTGTCCACATCACGGCACATGAGGATTTGGACAGCATGTGGGGCACGCTCTCCCGTGAGGAGAATACGAAAGAGATCCATCTCTCAGAGCTCTCAGACAAAGATGTCGAAAAGAAATTCTTCGACGCCATCATCGACTACACTGTCGGACATCAGGAGGAGATGATCCACCGTTCGCGCGGCATTTTGAGTGATGCTGACCGTGCGGCGCTGGATGCGAAGAAGGCACAACTCGCGGAACCGACCGATAACACACATGAAAAGCCCGCGAAAAAGGAAAAGAAAGAGAAAAAGAAGAAGAAAAAATCGTGAACATACTGCCGTTCCCCAAGCGCGGGGCGGCAGTTCTTTTTTATAGCTTTTTCTGTAAAAACAAGGTATAATAGACGTAGGAACTACAAGCAAAGGAAGGGACACCGCATGACAGACAAGGAATGGATGCAGCTTGAACTGAACCGCATGGTAAAGGCGGAGGGCGGAAATGTCAGCGTGGAGCGCATGACGGAAATCGTATCGGACCTCAGTCGCCGACTGCGTGAGAATCCGAATCTGCCGCGTGAGGTGAATACACTCACCGCAGACGAACTCATCGCGCGCGCACGGAAGAAGACCGGGGAGGAGCGCTATCGCATCATCAAGCGGGTTCTGCGCATGGAGCCGGAGAACATTACCGCTGCGTGTATGCAGATCGAGTACCTCGCCAAGAATGCCGATGACCGCGTGCACCACTACGAGGATCTGACACGCAGGGCAACGGCGCGGCTTGAGGCAGAGGGGATGTTCGCGGAGGAGAACATCGGCAAGTTCTGGTCGATGCCTGCGACGAAGCCCTATATGTTCCTGCGGCTCTCCTATCTCGAGTCGCTTCTCACGGCACGCAAGCTGCGTCTTGCCGCAAAGGAGTGCGAGGAGATGCTTCGACTCTCGGAGCACGACGCACTCGGACGCCGCTATCAGCTGATGTTCATCTACTCGGCGGTCGAGGAGGGGGATGCAGCGATTGCACTGTATCAGCGCTACGAAGAGGGCGTGGCGATGATGTACCTGCCGCTGGCGATGCTCTTCTACCGCCTCGGCAAGATGAAGATGGCGCGCAACTTCCTGCACGAGCTTGCCGCTGTCAACAACGATACGGAGGCATTCTTCGAGCGCGGAGCGCGGGGGGATCTCCCTGCACGTGCGCCCGGGCGTCACGCAGGCTCCTTTGCCATCGGCACGATGGAGGAGTTCGGGGAGGCGGTGACGGACAATGCCTTTGCCTTCCTCGGGATGGACGCCTTCTTCGCATGGGGGCTGAGTGAGCTGCGCGGAGAGCAGGAGAGTGCCTGAGCACATCGGGGGACGTGCGTGCTGTGCAGCGCTCCTCGGTGCATTCCTTGTGTTCCTCCTTGGCGTAGTCCCTGCACATGCGGCGCTGCCTGTTGAGGGAGCGGCAGCGACCGCAGACTACTGGCTGCGTGCGGATGGCGATGAGCCCCTTCTCCGTGTGGAGGAGCGCACAGCATATTTACATAGGAGCACGGCAGAGGGGCTCGTTCGTGATCTCGTGAGCGCACCGACATTGCGGTCGGGGAGGACGGTGCGTGACGATATTCGCGCGGCAGCACAGGAACAGGACACCGTACTGCCGGAACTTTATGAGGGAGGGCAGCGCCTGACAGAGCAGCGATGGCGTGAGGTTTGTGACAACCGTGACCTCGAGGCGATCGGCACGCATGTCGCCGCTCGTTATGCCGTCGCCGTCCGGCGTGCCGATGTACGCTTCCTGCCGACAGCGGCGGGGTGGTATGACGAACCCGATGCCGTTCACTATGATGCCCTGCAGGGTACCGTGCTTGACCCCGGGGAGGCAGTTCTCGTGCTTCACCGTTCACGAGACGGGCGCTATGCGTTTGTCGAGACGCGGGACTATCGCGGCTGGGTGGACATGAATGCGATTGCTGAGACGGATGCAGAGACATGGCGCAGCTTTGCCGCGCCGAAGGAGTTCTTCACCGTGACGGCGGCGCAGCTCTGCATAGAGGATGCGGAGCTGCTCTATCAGCTCGGGGCGAAGATTCCGGGCACACGAACAGCGGATGGTGCGCTCCGTATTCTCCTGCCCGTGCGGGATGCTGAGGGACATCTCGCCGTGCGGGAGGAGCGCATCGCCGATGACGGACGTCTCACCACGGGGCGTCTGCCGCTGACGCACAACAATCTCATCCGTCTCGCCTTCCTGCCGCTCGACACAGAGTATGGCTGGGGTGGGGAAAATGGAGGCATGGACTGTTCCTCCTATGTACAGAACATCTATCGTGCGATGGGGATTGATCTGCCGCGCGATGCGGATATGCAGGAGCGTGCCTGTTCGCTTCTGCCTCTTACCGGATTATCCCGGGCGGAGCGCTATGAGTGTCTCGCGCGGGTGCCGCCGGGGGCACTGCTCTTTCGTCCCGGTCATGTCATGCTCTATCTCGGGCGGGATGCGGGGGATACCCCACTCGTGATCCATGACATCAGCAGCTACTACGAAGACGGCGTGCAGCACTACATCAGACAGGTCGTCGTCTCAACACTCGATTTTCAAAACTCTCGCGGCACTGCTGCAATCGATACGCTTACGGCGATCGGTTTGATTGCTCCGGCGCCATAATATGGTATGGGGACATATGCCCTGCGGTCAGAGCAGAGCAGATATGGAGGGGACAAATGGGACTCTTTGATGGATTTCGAGGCGGTGAAGAAGCCGCTGCCATGGAGATCCGGAATGCGATAAAGGATGAACTGGATCGCATTGACTGGAACTATGAGCTCAGCGATGAGAACGAGGAAAACCGCCAAGAAACATATTTTTACATGCGGAACGAACTCGAGAACGATGAACCGATCACAGCGGTCATCGTGGTGCGTGAATACGATCACGCTGACGGTTTTATCAAAATCAAACTCTACGATATCGCCTATCTGGAGGCCGGCGATCGGCGTGCGGAGCTGCTCGCGAAAATCAACACGTGGAATGCTGAATTCCGTTACGTGAAGCTGTGCCTCGACCGCGACCAAGATGTGGTCGTGGACATTGATCTGCCGCTCGATCTTCACAAAGGGAAGTTCCAGCCGGACAGCATCATGGCGATGATGGCGGTTGGCATGCGCATCGTGGAGAATATCTACGATGACCTGATGGAACTCTGTACGCGTGGGCACAGACCGCGCCCGCAGGAATAGGGAAATCGTTTGTTTTTGAATACGCACGTTGAACGGAGGAATTCTATGGGACTTTTTGATGGCTTCAGCGGAAGCGAGGAAGGACTCAAGAACAGCGCATTTGAAGCGATCAAAGCGGAACTTGACAAGCAGGATATGAAATACGGCGAGGACGCGACGGAGGACGGCGAGGATCAGATCATCCGCATGCGTCAGCAGCTCGACAACGGCAGCGTCGTAAGCATCGCGATTGTCGTCACGGAGAAGGGCGACACGAACGATTTTATCAAGATCAAGTACTTTGGGCTTGTGCGTCTGGATGAGAACTCGGACGTGACCGCGTTCCATGAAAAGCTCAACGAGTGGAACAGTCAGTATCGCTATGTGAAATTCGTCGTTGATGACGAGCAGGACGTGGTGGTCGATATTGATCTGCCGCTGGATCTCCACGTTGGAGTGTTTCAGGCAGACAGCTTCATGGCAATGGTCGGTGTCGGCCTCCAAGTACTCGAGGAGGTCTATCCGGAGCTGATGAAACTGCGCTGGGCGTAAGTTTGGAATACAAAATGGGGCTGTTGCACGAAGTTTTCCAACTTCGTGCAACAGCCCCATTTTTATGCATATTCAGCCCCGCTTCGTATGGTTGATCTGCGGCACCTTCAGACCCTTGCGCAGATAGCTCTGCTGCAGCTGATAGATGCTCTGCACGAGGCGTTCGCGCTCGCGCTTTCCGAGGCTGTCGCCGAACACCACGCCGATGTGATACGTCATGCCGAGATTCGTCTCGATTGCCGTTGCCCGTCGGACTGTGCCCTTGGTCTCAAGCGTCCCGATGCGTGGGAGATCGGGTACGCGCACGCTGATCGGTGTATCCATGATCAGCGGCTCGTCGTGGACGAAGCAAAGCCCACCGCCGCTGATGTCGATGAGCGCGACCTCGCGAAAGTCCTTGAGGCTCCCGTGGTTGCCGGGAAGCTTCACCTCGATCGATATCGGAATGGGCACGCGGACAAAGTCACGCAGCTGGATGCGCTCCGCGCTCTCGGGGATGTCGAGATACCAGATCGTATCGGGCAGCGGAGAGGCAGAGCGATAGGGCACTTCGAAGTGATAGACGCAGCCGGATCCCGTGAGGTGACATTGGAAGATGCGACCGACCTCCGGGGTGTCGACGAATTTCCCAACCGGGATATCGAGTCGCACCGCAAGGGCTCCCTCGGGCTTTCCTGCCTCCTGTTCCTTCTCGCTGAGCTCGAGTGTACCGTAGTGGTCAATATCAAGTTCCGGCTCGATGATGTGGATGGAAGAGCCATGCTTTAGAAGCGCGGAGAGCTTTTCTCCTTCAACCATATTGTCAGATCCTTTCCGCAATTAAGGAATCGCTGATAAAATGAAGTCCGTCAGATTGGCGTAGATTTTTTCGTCCGAACAAGGAGGCAAACCGGACGCATAGCCAAAGCTATGTGGAGGATTTGCCGACGAAGTGCGGGCAAAAAAGATGCGTCAAGATGGCGGTGCTGAATTTATCAGTGCTTCCTTAATGTTCTTTATAAATAAGAATAACAAAGTATGAGGGCAATGTCAATTTCCGGCTTTGACTTTGCCGTTTGTTCGGGCTATAATAACAATCGGTGAATTATATCATTCTATTAAGAATACAGGAAAAGGGATCGGGTGGACGCGATGGCGATGAAGATAGACAGTAGCATTGCACGGAGCACGTCGCTCTCAATGCCGCGTGCGGAGACGGATGCAGGTGTGCGCGGTGCAACAACGGATTTCAGCATGGAACTTGCGGATCAGGAGTCATCCATGTCGCGCGAGGCGATGGATCGTCTGCTTGAGCAAATCGACGAGCAGGGGGCACGTCTCTCGAAGTCACCGACCTTCGACGAACTGCGCTCCTATCGCTCGCTCATTCAGAGCTTCATCGGTGAGGCGGTCGGCACAATGTACGAACTGCGTACGCAGGCGGGGTGGGATCGCCTTGGTCGACAGAAGGTCTATACCTCCGTACGCAAGATCGACAGGAAACTTGAGGAGATGGCAGAGAAAATCCGCCTCGGACAGGCAGATCAGCTCGACATCATTGCGAGCCATGATGCCATCCGAGGGATGCTCGTCGATCTCTACATGTAATGGCACGTACGAAAAAAACAGCACCTGTCCCCACGATTGAGGAAGGGGAGCGGGAGCAGTTCCCGCAGGACTGGACAGATATCCGCGGGCACGCGGAGGTCATTCGTCGGCTGCGTATATGTGCCGCCGCGCAGCGCCTGCCCCATGCGCTGCTGTTCAGCGGCATGGCGGGCGTCGGAAAGCGGCGCACGGCACGCGTATTGGCGCGGACACTGCTCTGCGCACACGCGGGGGATGCGCCTTGTGGGCATTGTGACTCCTGTCGTACGATGGCAGCGGGCGTCCATCCCGACTATTTCGAGGTCATCCCCGAGGCACGCGGCAAGAGTGCGGCGATGATCCGGACGGAGGCGGTGCGTGACATCCTCATTGCAGCATCCGGTGCACCCGTTTCGGCGGCGCGGAGGATCATTCTGATTGACGGTGCCGATCGGATGAACGAGACCGCGGCGAACCGCCTCCTCAAGACCATGGAGGAACCGGCGGGGGAGATTCTCTTCATCCTTGTGACCAGTGCCTATGATGCCGTCCTGCCGACCATTCGCTCGCGTGCCATGCGCATTGCCTTCGGTGCACTTTCGCGTGCGGAGATCGCCGCAGCGCTTACGGAGCGAGGTTCAGAGCATGCGGCGGCGATTGCTGCTCTCGCAGACGGCAGCCTCGGACGAGCCTATGCCCTTGCGGAGGAGGGGTTGGCGCTGCGTGACGATGCGCTTGCACTCCTCATGCAGATCATGACGCTCAGCGTGGAGGACATTCGGGCACGCGCGGAGGCGCTTGGCGCGCGCACACACGAAGAGCGTACGGCATGGATCTCCTATCTGCAGATGGCAGCGCGTGACCTGCTCATCCTCTATGAGGACGGTACGGCAACGGAGCTCTATCATCCCGATCGGCGGGATGATCTTGCGGCACTTTGCGGGCGGATGTCCCGCACCGATCTTTTTGCCCTCATGGAGAGGACGCATGAACTTACGCGGCGCTTTGCGGCGAATGTGAACCCCGCATTGCAGCTGGAGGCATTTTTGCTGCGCGCGCATAATATATATACCTAGGAGGAAGTTTTGCAAACGATTGTAGGTGTCCGCTTCAAGTCGGCGGGCAAGATATATTCATTCGGGCAGGGGCAGCTCACGATTGTCGAGGGGGACCACGTCATTGTCGAAACCACGCGCGGCATGGAGTGCGGCAAGGTTGTCATCGCCCCGCGTGAGGTGCCAAATGAATCCGTTCCGCCGAATCTGCGCGTCGTGCATCGCATTGCGGATGCCTCTGATCTCGCGCGGATCGACGAGAACCGCGCCCGCGAAAGAGAGGCGCGTACGGTCTGCGAGGAGAAGATCAGAGAACTCGGGCTCAAGATGAAGCTCGTCGATGTGGAGCTGACCTTTGACCTCTCGAAGATGCTCTTTTACTTCACGGCGGATGGGCGCGTCGACTTCCGCCAGCTCGTGCGTGAACTTGCGGGGGTGTTCCGCACGCGTATCGAGCTGCGTCAGATCGGGGTGCGCGACGAGGCGAAGATGATGGGCGGCATGGGCTGTTGCGGGCGCCCGCTCTGCTGTGCGACCTTTCTCGGAGACTTCGTGCCCGTTTCCATCCGCATGGCAAAGGAGCAGAACCTCTCCCTCAACCCAACGAAGATCTCGGGGATCTGCGGACGTCTCATGTGCTGCCTGAAGTATGAGAGCGACGGCTATGGGTGCGGCGGCTGTATGTGCGCGAAAAAAGTGGAGTATACGCCGGCGCAGAATGACCGCGTTATCGCCGAGGATGGCGAGGGGCGCATCGTCGCGCTCAGTGAACAGCGCCGTACGGCAACAATTCTCATGGACGACGGCAAGACTGTTGTCGCCGCATGGGAGGACATCGCGCGCGTCGAGGGGGAGGAACGCCCCGTATCTCTGCGTGTGGAGCGGGAGCCGCATATGCGTGCCCCACGTGAAGGACGTGTCCTGAGGGAACCTCGTGAAGGACGCGAACGGCGTGAGCGCCCTGCCGGTGCAAAGCCGCGAAGTGACCGCCGCGAGCGGAGTGAACGCGGGGAACGCAACGCACGTAGTTCGGACCGTCGCCGACCGCAGGGCGGGAAACGTCAGCCGCGCCGTGCACCGCGCCCGCAGCAGGGCGATGAGGCGTATGAATAACATGACAGAACTGCATCCGAACGAACGGATGGATGACCTGTGCATGGGCGGACGCCGGATCATCCAGCGCACGGATGAATTCTGTTTCTCCATGGATGCCGTATTGCTCGCTCATTTCCCCCGCCTCACGGGACGTGAGCGCGTGCTTGACCTCGGTACGGGCGCAGGGGTTATCCCGCTCCTCATCGCGGATCACACGGCAGGGATCACGGCGGTGGAGCTGAACTCTGTGCAGGCAGAGCTTGCCGTGCGGAATGTGCGGCTCAACCATCTGACAGAGAAGATTACGGTGCGGGAGGGCGACTATCGCGACCCTCCCGCACTTTTTGCGTGCGCTCAATACGATGTCGTGTTCAGCAATCCGCCGTATCGCCTCGTCACGAGCGGCGCCATCAGCATGGGTGCGCGTGCGGCGGCGCGACACGAGCTCACGGCGACGCTCGCGGACACCGTGCAAGCGGCGGCATATGCGCTTCGTCATGGTGGGCGGCTCGCGATGGTGCATCTGCCCGAGCGTCTCGGCGAGATTGTCCTTGCACTCGCTGCGGTAAAACTCGCCATCAAGCGCTTGCGCATGGTACAGCCGCGCGTCGATCGTCCGCCGAATCTCGTGCTGATCGAGGCGGTGAAGGGGGCGGCGCTCGCAGGAATGCGCCACGAACCCGCCCTTATCGTGCGCGATGCGGAGGGGCACTACACCGAGGAGATCCGCAGCATCTACGGGCAGGAAATGTGAGGAGCGCCCCTTTCGCCTCACTGCGTTCGGCACTTCCCCCGTAG
>NZ_GL892076.1:2532747-2610520 GCF_000213975.1 Centipeda periodontii DSM 2778 | reverse complement strand
AAGCCTGCCCCGCTACAGCGGGGAAGGGGGACCATGCGCAGCATGGTGGAAGGGGCGCCTTGAACGGCTGCCCCAAAACTTACGATTGACGTTTGCAGGCGAGCGTAATATAATAGATAAATGAGAAAATTTAATAGTTGGTGAACGCAGTGCACAGCGCTGCAAGGATGAGTTCTTTCCACCGTATAATGAAGGGGAGAAGACAATGCTCAAAGGAATGAAAGCAAAGCGGCAGCTCGCCGCATTCGTGGCGCTTGCCGTCGGCGGTGCGTTCGCGGGTGCGCCTGTGGCGTATGCGGCAGAGCGTACGGTTCATACTGGTGACAATATAAACAATGCGGACGGGTCGACGACGCGTCCCTATGGCAATATTGTCGGAACGGATCTGATGAATGGTTCTGTGACGGGCAACAAGCTTACCATTACTGCGAACACGGGAGGCATTGCTCCCATTGTGAACGGTGATGTTTCAGCGGGTGGTACGACCTCGACCACGAACGCAGTGACGGGCAATACCCTTATCATCAACAACATTAACCTTACAGGCAATGCCTACGGCGGCATCGGGCTGAATCAGGTCTATACGTCGGGGACGGCGCAGACGAATCCGAATACGCTGACGATGACCGGCGGCTCGGTCATGGGCAGCCTTATCGGCGCGCGCTCCATTGCGGGCGGCGCATCGAGCGGTGAGGTGACGCTCACGGGCGGCGCGGTCGATGCGAGGACGAATGCCTTTGCCATCGCGGGCGGCATGGGACATACCGATGCCATCAACAACAAGGTCACGCTTACGGGCGGCACGGTCACGGGCGCAGTCTATGGCGGCTACGCGGAGAACAGCGGCGCGAAGACCACGGGCAATACCGTCACCCTCGGCGATGCGAGCGGGAACTACAGCAACGGCACGCGGAGCGGTCCGTCCATCTACGGCGGCAACGACAGCGATTATACGAACAACCGCCTCGTTGTGCAGGCGAAGGGGATTACGGCGGACGCGGCGCAGAACTTTGCGACCTACGAGTTCCATCTGAATACGGGCATCGCGGCGGGCAACACCATGCTCACGCTGACCAACGGCAGCAATGCGCTTGGACGCACGGTGAACATCGGCGATATCAAGGTTGATGCGACGGGGTGGAGCGGTGCTGCGCGCACGGCGTACTACGGCGATGTCGGTACAGTCACGCTCATGGCGGACGGCAATACCACAAACAATGCATCGAATCTGAGCATTGCGGGGACATCGCGCACAGGCTGGGACGGCGACTACGAATACCAGATTACGGTGAACCCACAGACAAGTGGTCTGACAACGCGCAACTACGTCCGCGCGGCACTCCATCGCTATATGAACGCCAATGCAACATATAACAGCGCGGCGACAACGAGCAATACCATCTATGGCGGCTACTCCATTTGGGAGAACAAGGTCGTACAGGACAACAACCTGACCATCACGAACGCGGCGGGCACGATGACCGCGTACGGCGGCTATACATCCACGGGCGCGGATGCCGTGCGGAACAAGCTCACGATGACGGGCGGCATGGCGGCGAACCTTTACGGTGCGTATGCGACGGGAACGGGAAAGGTTGAGGATAACCATGTCAGCGTTTCGCGTGCATCGGGCAATACGGCGGCGACCGCCGTCACGGGAGAGATCATCGGCGCGCACTCGGCGGGAACGGGCGTCGTTCAGAAAAATACCGTCACCGTGGACAACGCGACCGTCGGCGGCAGCGTTACGGGTGCATCGGGCACGACGACGGTCAGCGAGAACAGTGTCACCATCCAAGGTGATGCCGTTACGAACACCGTTCACTCCGTCGTCGGCGGGAACGTGTTCGGGGCGTATATCGTGGGCGACAACACGGTTCAGCGCACGGCAGAGAAGAACAGCGTCACCATCACCGAGGGCGATGTGCAGGGCATCGTCTACGGCGTTTTCGGTGAGCTGTTCGGCGCGGGCAGCTCCTCCACCACGACGGTCACACCGACGGTGCAAAACAATACCGTTACCATCAGCGGCGGTGCGGTGAAGGATGTCCACGGCGTCCACATGGCGGGACAGGGCGGTAATACGGGCATCGGCACGGCGACGAATAACACCGTCACCATCTCTGACACGGCGAAGGTCGGCGGCACGCTCTACGGCGCGACGGCGAACGGCAATGCGAGACTTGATGCGAACAAGGTCAATATCACAGGCGGCACGCTCTCCGGTGATGTCTACGGCGCGTCGGGCGACGGCAAGGGAGCGGTGACGGGGAACATTGTTACCATCTCCGAGGGGAAAATCGCCGATAACATCATCGGCGGACGCAATACCGACACGGCGGTCGATGCGGGTGCGGTCACGGGCAGCAAGGTCACCGTTACGGGCGGCGAGATTCGCGGTCATATCTATGGCGGCGTGACCCATGCCGACCTTCCCTCCTCCAGCTCCACGACGGCGACCGCCTCGGGCGGCAATACCGTCACCATCACGGGCGGCACAATCGGCGGCAATCGTCCCGACGGTACGGTGCGCGGCAATATCTACGGCGGCTATGCCTATGGAACAAATAAGACCGTTGAGACGGGGAACACGGTCAACCTCGGCGCGGATGACGGCAGCTATACGGCGGATCTCACGAAGGCGACCATCTACGGCGGCGCGTCCTCGGCGACGGGCAACACGCTGAACGTCAAGGCGAACAAGACCGTCGAGGTGCGCGGCGTCCATAACTTCGAGAACTATAAGTTCTGGATTACGAAGGACACGCAGGCGGGCGACACGATGCTGAAGCTCACCGACCACAACGGATTTGATAACCTCTATTCGGGCACGCGCCGTGTCAATTTCTCCAACGTCGATGTCGACCTGACGAATATGTCCGCAAAGCAGATAGCGGGCGAGATCACCCTCATCGACGGGTCGCACGCAAACGCGCTCGAGTTTGACAACTACAATCCGCGCGGTACGTCCGCACCAACCGCCTCGAACGGCGACTATGAGTATGCCCTGCGTACGGATACGGACACCTATCAGGGTCAGAAGGTGCTCATGGAGTACAACCGCTATCAGAACGGTGTCATGGCATACGATGCGACGAGCACATCGACGGACTGGTTCGCGGGTCTCTCGCGCGGCGGGCATACGACGGAGAACAACCATCTCACCATCAACGCTCCGCTCAGCCGCAGCATCACGGCATACGGAGCAAAGACGATGGGCGCGTCGGGCGGTTCCGGCGGCACGAAGGGAAATATCCTCGATATCCAGTCCACGGGCACGAACGATGCCTATGAGGTCACGCGCGCATACGGCGGCTACATCGACCGCAGTACGAACGCGGACACTGTGGCGAACAACGTCCTGCGCATGGCGGGCGGCAGAGCGGGTACGCTCTACGGCGGCTACTCGGCGGGGACGGGCAGCGTTACGAAGAACACCGTGCAGGTCACGGACGGCACGGTTACGGGCGATATCTATGCGGGCTATGCTGCGACCGCAGGAAATGCGACGAGCAATACGCTGATCCTCGGCAAGGACGACGGCACGTACAGCGCGACCATCGCGGGCGAGATTTACGGCAGCAATGCCGCCACGGGTACGGGCAACACCCTCGTCGTACAGGCGGGCAACGTTTCTGTGCAGAAGGTACACAACTTCGACACGTTTAACTTCATTCTCCACAACAACAGTCTCATGGACGGCACGATGCTCAAGATCGAGCAGACGGGCGGTCTTGGCGGTACAGTCAACTTCGGCAATATCAAGGCAGATGTGTCGAAATTCGCCATTGATAAATCGTGGATGGGCTCGCGCTCGGTGAAGCTCATCGAGAGTACGGGCGCGATGAATTTCTTGAACTACGCCGCGACGCCGGTGCCGCTCAGCAATCCGAACGACCCCTACGAAGCTCTCATCCAAACGAATACCAAGATAGGGCAGGGGGCGAACGTCCTCTTGACATTCAACCGGCTGTACAGCGGTCATCAGCTCTACGGCGCGACGAACGCCACGCTCACGGCGGAGGAGGTGTTCCGCCAGAGCGCAGATGCCGACCAAGAGCTCTATACGGGAATCTCGGAGCTGGGCAACGACGTGCATGACAACACGCTCCGCATCACGGGACTCGGCGCGAACGGTCTCTCGCACTTTGCGGCGGCAGGCTATACGACGGGCGCAGCGGGTGACTTGACGAACAACGCACTCACACTGAGCAGTGCAAATGCACTCACCATCCGCAATGTCTATGGCGGCTACGCCGCGAATACGGCGTCGGCGGCAAAGGTCACGGGGAACTCCGTCACGCTCACGCACGGCGCGCTTTCGGCGGATAACGTCTACGGCGGCTATACGGCGGGCTCGGACAAGGCGGAGTCGAACAAGGTGCTCGTGACGGGCGGCTCGGTATCGCTCACACCCGTTGTGAGCAGCGCCATCTCGGGTGCGATCTATGGCGGTGCTTCGGTGAGCGGTGATGCGGAAAAGAACGAGATCGACCTCCACGCGGTCAGCATCACGGGCGATGTCGTCGGCGGGCAGGGCACTGATGCAAAGGACAACACGGTCACACTGCGCGGAACGCAGATCTCGGGCACGGTCTACGGTGGCAGACTCGCAGATGGCAGGACCTCGGCGGTGGTCGGCAACGGCAACACACTGAACATCTATGATATGGGCACGAAGGTCGGCTACTTCGAGCCGGTCGAAAAGCTCAATTTCTACCTCTCAGAGAAAGCCGATCCCACGCGCTCCATGTTGACCACGACACAGGCGAAGAACAAGGATCTGCGCGGCACGACCATTACGGTGGAACTGAGCGGCGACCATACGCCCATCCATAACGGCGATGTCGTGAAGCTCGTCACGCTGCCGAATGGGAACAATCTCGATATCGACAGCGCGTACGCAAACCAGACATATAAGACGACGCAGGGAGTCACGCTGAACTACAACTACGGACTCGAGACGCGCAACACAGCGAGCAACTCTACGGTCAACCGCAACGAGCTGATCGCTCGCATCAAGGGCGTTACGGTGAACGACCAATCGAAATCGCTCGTCGAGACGCAGTCGGCGGCGATCGCCTTCCTCACAAGCGGCTCCGACCTCCTCACCGACGTCGGTATCCCCGCAGCCGAGACAGCGGCAACACAGATTGCGGACATTGTGGATGCACCGCTTGCGAGCGGCGAGAAGAACTCCGGTGCCACGGCGGCACCGCTCTCGAACCTCGGCAGCTATCAGCTGTTCGCGGCGCAGAGCTTCGGCAATATGCGTCTCAAGACCGGCTCCTATGTCGATACGAAGGGCTGGAACCTCAATGTCGGTTTTGCGCGTCGCAACGAGATGCTTAGCAGCTCACTCACCTTCGGCCCCTTTATCGAGTATGGGCGCGGCTCCTATGACTCCTATCTGGACGACGGCACGCACGGCGACGGCAAGACAAGCTACATCGGCTTCGGTGTTATGGCAAAGTCGGTCAGCGACAGCGGTACGTACTTCGAGGGCAGCCTGCGCGTCGGCAGGGCAAAGAGCGACTACAGCGGCACAGTCGGCACACGCGCAACGAGCTACGATGGCTCAAGCACGTATTTTGCGGGGCATCTCGGCATCGGGCACAAGACGGAGTTCGACAGCGGCAACAAGTTCGAGACCTATGCGAAGTACTTCTATGCACATCAGGCGGGTACGAGTGCGAAGCTATCGAGCGGCGAAACGTATGACTTCGGTGCATCCAGCTCGAGCCGTATTCGCTTCGGCACGCGTTACACCATGAAGAACGACATGGACGGCGAATTTTACGCAGGACTTGCGTGGGAGTACGAATTCGACGGCAAGGGCACGGCATCCTATCAGGGCTTTGACCTGCCGAGTACGAGCCTCAAGGGAGGTACGACACTCTTCGAACTCGGCTACCGTTTCGCTCCCGTGGACAGCACCGTCAGCTACGGGCTGAACCTCACGGGCTTCAAGGGCAAGCGCAAGGGATTCACGGGCGGATTCAACATCGCTTGGGCATTCTAACAGCCCCTAGCCTTCCCCGTTTGACGGGGAAGGGGGACGGCGTAAGCGGTGGAATGGGAACAATAAAACGGACGGCGGTACGAAGTGTGAACTTCGTACCGCCGTCCATTTTATTGCGTTATATCAGCGCTTCCCCTCTGTCTTTGCCATGAATTTCTCCACGGAGACGGCGAAGCGCGTGTGCGTGCCGCTGCCGATCTCCTCGCGCTCGTCGTACGCCGTTACCTTAAGTGAGATTGCGCGCCCGTCCACCGTCGTCACCTCGGCGATGGCACGTACCGTCAGCCCCGTCGGCGTCGCTGCACGGTGTTTGATATGCAGCTCCGTGCCGACCGTCGTCCAGCCCTCGGGGCAGTTCATTTGACAGAGCTCTGCCGCCGCGCGCTCCATCAGCGCAGCCATCGCAGGTGTTGCGTACACCGCGAGCGAACCGCTGCCGACCGTCACCGCCGTATTTGCGTCCGTTACCGTGTCCACTGCCTCATGCGTCATGCCGACGGCGATCTTGCTTGTGTAGTCCATGTAAATTCTCCTTTGTATTGATACCGCATCCTCACCCATGTCAATCGCCGCGCACCATCTCCTACGCACATTATAAACACAATACACATACCTGTCCAGAAAAATGTAAATCATGGCACTTTGCACGTGATTTTGTTGCAGTGCGCACAAATCAGGAGGCTGTTTCCTATATAAAGGAAATTTGTATTTATCACATTCATCTTTCGATAAATTTTTCACAAAAAAAGAAGGAAATCATTAGAAACGTCGTTGACAATGACAATAGTCCTCATGTAGTATAAGGAAATGTGTAATGAATCTCAATCTATGGTTGGGATATGCAAGAGTATTCCTGTGATGGAATCAAAATCCCTTGTATAAGCATTAGAGGAGGAGCACATGTTCAACGGATTGAAGGCACAGCGACGGCTGGCACTGTATGTTGCATTGGGGGTATCTGCGGGCAGCTGCACTTTTTTGGACGCATCGATGGTGTACGCGGCGGATGTGACGGTCGGTGTATCGGATAATCGTACCAGTGACGTTATTGGAGGATCGACAGATGGTAATACGGTGACAATTGGAGCAACGGGCGGCGGCAATCACCCCGTTATCAGTGCCAATGTCGTAGGCGGTACATCCGCGAATCCAACGGGGAATACCGTTACCATCAACAGCGCTCATGTTACGGGCAGTCTTGGCGTTCTTGGCGGTTTTACCTCAAACGGTGCGGTAACAAACAATAAAGTGTTCCTCAACGGCGGTACAGTGGGGAATATTTATGGTGCGCTCTCCACCGGTGGGGGCACAGCAACGGGAAATGAACTGACCATCAACGACGGTTCTGCTGGAAATGTTATTGGCGGTGCCGCATCTGCGGGCGCAGGTGCGATAGGAAACAAGGTGTTCCTCAATGGCGGTACGATTTCGGGCACGGTTGCCGGTGGCTACGGGGCAAATGCTACCGCTGCTACTGGGAACACTATCACAATTACGGGAGGTACGTTTAGCAGCGATATCTATGGTGGTTACTCAAGCACTACGAGTACGAACACCTCTGGCAATATTGTCAATATTGGAGCCGGAGGAAGTAGTTATGGAGCAAATTTGACCGGGGCGAGGATTTATGGTGGGCGGAATACCAACAATGTGACGGGCAACACGCTCAATGTCAACACCTCGGGCATCGTCGTCAGGACGGCACGGAACTTCGAGAAATATAACTTCAACCTCACAACGGGTGTCACCGCCGGCTCGACCATGCTCAAGGTGACAGACAGCGGCGGTTTCGGCGCGACGCCCGATGTACAGTGGAGCAAGATCACGCTGAACGCCGAGGGCTGGAATGCCGATACGACGAAGTATGGCCGTCTCGGTACAATGGAACTGCTGCGTACGGGAAGCGGTGCCGATCTGAAGATATTCAACACCGCGGCGCTCGACCGCAAGGCAACGAGCGGCGACTTCGAGTACCACATGTATACAGATGTGGCAACGCCTCCGATGTCGTTCTTCGGATATAATATGGTGAACTATGTGCGTGCCGACATCGACCGCTTTAAGAACGCTGACGCAACGGCAGATAACGTCACAGGCACAGCTGTCTATGGCGGTTATTCGAGTCTCGGTAATACGACGACGAACAACAAGATCAAGATTACGAATACGAACAATACGAATCTGACCGTCTACGGTGGCTACACGGCGGGAGACGGCAATGCGACGAACAACCATGTCACGATTACGGCGACGGGCAAGGTAAAGGCGGCGTACGGCGGTTATGCGACGGCGGCAAACGGCAAGGCAGAGGACAATACCGTCACCGTAGAGACGGGTGGCTGGGTCGATGACAACTCGTACGCTGGTTGGGCAAAGGGGGCTGTGAACCGCAATATCTTCACCGTCAAGGGACATGCCGATTGGTCGGTCTACGGCGGCAAGCTGGACGGCAGTGGCACGGCTGAGGGCAACGAAGTCCGCGTCGAGGGCGGCTTGGTAAAGGGCTATGCCACCGGTGCGGTCGGAGGAGCCAATTCAACTGTGACCGGAAACAAGGTCACGGTAACGGGCGGTACGGTCAAGAAAAATATCTCAGGCGGACAGTCTTCGGGGGCAAACGGAAAGGTGACGGGGAATACTGTCGCCATCACGGACAGCAGTACCGTCGAGGGCATCGTCAACGGCGGACATATGACGGGCGACGGGACTGCCTCGGGCAACGAGGTCACGATCTCGGGCAGTACGATCAAGCAGTCTGTCAACGGTGGCTACAGCAGTGCAAGCGGCACTGTAACAGGCAATACGATCACGGTATCGGGCAGCAGTACACTCGAGAAAGCCGTGTACGGCGGCTATGCGGATACCACCGGCACGGTGACGGGGAATATCGTCAATATCTCGGACGGTACGTTCCAAAAGCGCGTGTACGGCGGCTATTCAGATAAGTCCGGAACGGTGACGGGCAACAAGGTCACGATTACGGGCGGCACATTCCAAGACCATGTCTATGGCGGTGCGGGCGGCGATAACGGTTCTGCCTATACCGCGCAGAACTTTGCTGCAAACAACAATACCGTCACGATCGCGGGCGGCACGTTCAGCGGCAATATCTACGGCGGCGTGTCGTGGAAGCTGAATGGCACGGCGACGGGCAACACCGTCAACCTTGGCGATGACACGCATACAGATATCTCGGGTACAACGCTTACAAATGCCGATATCTATGGCGGAAAATACAGCGGAAACGGGACGGGGACAGGCGATTATGTGACGGGCAATACGCTCAGCGTCAACGCCAAGAATGCTGCGGCGAAGTCCGTCAACAATTTCGAGAACTACAAATTCAAACTGAACAGCGCAACTGCGTTCGGCGATACAATGCTGACCGTCACCAATGCGGGCGATTTCGCGGGCACGGGCGTTGACTGGAGCAAGCTCACCGTTGATCGAACGGCTCTTTCGGATGTCTCGAGTCTGCACGGCATCCAGCGCATTACCCTCCTGAAGCGCAGCAACGCCGCCGATACGCTGAAATTCCAGAACTATGGGGCGACGGAGAACGGCACAGCGACTGAGACGCATGAGTTCGGTCTCGTGACGGATACGGATACAGACGAAACGAATGCCGTATTGTTCGAGGTCAGCCGGTTCAAGGGCAGCGAGGTCGCGTATGACGGCACGACAGAGACGTATGCGGGTGCATACGGCAAGGAGCTCTATGGCGGACTTTCGCGCTATGGTCATACGACGACGGGCAACACGCTGACGGTCACGGGACTTCGCGGCACGGACGATCCGCAGTACGCCTTCGGCGGCATTAATAAGGGGGTGACGGGCGATGTCAAAAACAATACGCTGAACATCGACCTTGCGAATGCCGGCGATACGATCGACGAGGTGTATGCGGGCGAGGCGGAGAATGCAAACAATGCGGGCGAGGTCTCGGGCAACATCGCCAATATGAAGAAGGGGACGGTTAACAAGCTCTATGGCGGTCACACCTTTGGCACGGGTGCGGTCAAGGACAACACCGTCAATTTCTCGGGCGGCACAGCGACGGACTACGTCGCGGGCGCTTATGTGGACAATACCGCGAACGCCGCCGATATCACGGGCAACAAGGTCGTCTTTACCGGCGGAACCGCCGTCGCTGTTGAGGGTGGCGCGGGCAAAGGTGCGGGCGCACTCAAGAACAATACGGTCACATTCAGCGGCGCAGGCAGTACGGCGGACACGCTGCGCGGCGCAAATTCCGAGGGGCAGGGGCTTGTCGAGGAGAACAGTGTCACGATCTCGGGCGGCACGGTGGCGCATGCCTACGGTGCGGTCACGGACGGTACAGGCATCGCGACGAAGAACTATGTCACGGTTTCGGGTGGCACGGTGAATACCGAGATTGCGGGCGGTGTCGGCTACAATGTGACAGCGAATACCGTCACGATCTCGGGCGGCACCGTCGGCGGGGATATCTACGGCGGCAGGGCGGCAGGTCCCGGCAGTAGCGCCTCGGGCAACACCGTGAACCTCGGTGCGGAGAACGGCACCTACACGGCGGACCTCACGAATGCGGCACTCCACGGCGACAATGATGCCGGTACGGGGGCGACGCTCAATGTCCGTGCGAAGAACATTACGACAAAGTCTGCCGACAAATTTGCGAACTACAAGTTCCATCTGAATGACGATATCGCGCAGAACGGCGGCTCGATGCTGATGCTGACCGAGAATAATGGATTCAACGGCGGCAATCCGTTCGATTGGACGAAGCTCGATGTCGATACGACGGGGCTCTCGGGCAATACGGTCATCGGCAACGCGACCCTCCTCACGGGTACGACAAACGGGCTGAAGTTCTCGAATTATGCAGGACGTAATAAGACAACCGCTGCGACAAACGGTGACTACGAGACAGCACTGCGCACGGACACGAACACGGATACGGCGACAAAGGTCATCCTCGACTACAACCGCTTCCAAAACAATACCAATGCGACGTATGACGGATCGACCCCGGCGACAACGCTGCCGGACGGCACAACCGAAATCTACGGCGGTATTTCCTATGCGGGCAATACCACCACGAACAACCATCTGACGGTGACGGGCGTGCAGGGGAATCTGACCTCGGCTTACGGTGGTAAGACGGCAGGTGCAAGGGGCGATGCCACAGGGAACAGTGTAACGGTCGAGCAGACGGGCACGGGGGCAATCTCCAACGTTATTGGCGGGTCCACTTCCTCGCAGGAGGCAACGGCAAAGGCGAAGGACAATACCGTCACGATCAAGGACGGTACATTTGGCGCAGTCTATGGCGGATATGTCACGCATGCCGCAAATGCGACGGACAATCATGTCCGAATCGAGGGCGGCACGGTGCAGAATGCCGTTGTCGGCGGCGGCGGTACAAGCACGGCGACGGGCAGTATGTCGGACAACAGTGTCACCATCACGGGCGGCACGGTCACGGGCTATGTGATCGGCGGTGATGCGCGCGTACTGACAAGCACGTCCAACAAGAATGTCATCAACCTTGGCGACGATACGGGCACGTATGCGGCGAACCTTTCGGGTGCGCAACTCTGGGGGACAAGCTATAATGGTAACGTCCTCGCGAATGATGACGCAAAGCTTGCGGACAATACGCTGAACATCAAGGCGAAGAACAGCGCAGAGGTCGCAAAGGTGCGCAATGTGCAGAAGTTCAATTTCCTCCTGCACGATGATACGACAAAGACCGCGCCGCTGCTGACCATCGCGGATGCGGACGGATTCGGCAAGGTTTCCGCCGATAACTCCGATGTCAAGGTGGCATGGGCAAACGTCACGGCTGACCCGTCACGGATCACAACGGCGGTGGATGCGGCGACGGTGCAGGGGAAGAATACCTATACACTGATGCGCGGCGCGAACAATGCGCTGAAGTTCAGCGACTACGCCGCACGCTACGATACGCACGGTGGTGTCTATGAGACGGGGCTGCGCACGGACACGGGCACGAATACGGCGACCGAGGTGCTCTACGAGGTCAACCGCTTCAAGGACGGTCGCGTCACCTATACAGCGGCATCGGCAGGCGATGCGTTCGGCGGTTACTCCGCATTCGGCAACAAGACTGAGGGCAACAAGCTGACGATCGAGGGCGTGACAGGGGCGCTTGCCGCAGCGTATGGTGCGCAGACCGCAGGAACTGCAGGCGACTCCGTGGGGAACGCGGTGACACTCGTGGGAACGGGCACAGGCGCGGTCACGAATGTCTACGGCGGCGCGATTACGAACGCGGCAAACACCGGCGATGTGACGGGCAATACGGTGACGCTCACGGGCGGCACGGTGACGGATGCGGTCTACGGCGGCTATACGAACGGCTCGGGCAAGACAACGGGCAACCATGTGAACCTCGGCGACGGCTCTGCGGCGACGCTCGCGGCGGGCACGAACCTCGACAACGCCGCGCTTTACGGCGGCAATCAGTCCGACGTGACGGGCAACACGCTGAACGTCATGGTGAAGGATGCAAAGGTACAGAAGGCGCAGAACTTCGAGAACTACACATTCCATCTGACGGATCACATTGCGGCGGACAAGCCGTCGAGCGGCAGGATTGACGACAGCTTTACGCGAAGCACGGGCACGATGCTGACACTCGCGAACGGGTTTGACGGGCAGGAGGCCGACTGGTCGAAGGTCACGATCGACACCTCGCGCCTCTCCGCCGACAAGACGCTCGGCGCGATCACCCTCATGAAGAGCGATACGGCAAACGGGCTGACGTTCCGGAACTATGCGCCGATTGCGCGTGAGGCGGGCGTGACGAGCGGCGACTACGAGGTCGTCCAGCGCACGGATACCACCGACACGGGGACAACCGTGCGTGCGACAACCGTCCTCATCGATGTGAACCGCTACAAGAATGGCAATGTCACCTATGACGGCACGAGCGGCACGAAGACCTATGCCGGTGTTTCCTATGGCGGGAATACGGCGGAGAACAACACGATGACGCTCACGGGCATCGCTGCGGGCGATACCGTCCAGTATCTCTCGGGCGGGCGCTCGGAGGGGACTGCGGGCGGCGCGGTCAACAACACAGTGAATCTCGTCGGTACAGGTGCAGGTACGCTCGGAGAGGTATACGGCGGTCATGTCGGAAATGCGGCAAATGCGGCGGGTGCGACGGGCAACACGGTCAACATCACGGGCGGTTCGGCGCAGACGATCTACGGCGGCTATACAAACGGCGCGGGCAAGACCACGGGCAACACGGTGAACCTCGGCGACGGCACAGGGTTTGCGGCGGGCGCAGATTTCTCGAACACCTCCATTTACGGCGGCAGCAAGGCGGATGATGTCACAGGCAACACGCTGAACGTCAAGGGGAAGGATATGACCGTGGGGGCGGTGGGCAATTTCGATGTCTACAAGTTCCACCTGAACGATGCGATCCGATCCGGTGACACGATGCTGAACCTCGCACAGGCGGGCGGCTTTACTGCCCCGACAGACTTTGCGCGCATCGACGTGGATGAGAATACGCTTCATGCGTGGGGCGCGAACAAGCAGGGCGCGAACCACATTACGCTGCTCAGTGCCGCGGGCATGCATTTTACGGGGAATACGCCCGCGCGTCTCCTCCGTGTACAGGACGGTGTGGAGTACGGTATTCATACCGATACGGGGACGAATACGGCGGACAAGGTCATGCTGGACGCAAACCGCTTCAAGGACGGTGCCGTCGAATACACGGCGGCATCGGCGGGCGAGGCGCTCGGCGGTTACTCCGCTCTCGGCAATACGACGGAAAACAATACACTCACCGTTACGGGGGTCGCCCCAGGTGCGTCTGTCAGTGCGTACGGCGGCAAAACCGTCGGTGCGCACGGCGGCGCGAAGGACAACAAGGTGCTTGTGAACGGCACGGGCGAAGGCTCGCTTACAAATGTCTACGGCGGTGCAGTCACGAATGCAGGCGGCGGCGATGTCACGGGCAATACGGTGACGCTCACGGGCGGCACGGTGACGGGCGATGTCTACGGCGGCTACACGGCGGGCGCGGGTGCGACCACGGGCAATATTGTGAATCTCGCGGGCGGCAGTGTCGGCGGCACGGTCGCGGGCGGCAACAAGGGGGCGGCAGGAAATGCGCTGCATGTCACAGGACCGGTCACGGCGGGGCAGCTTGCAAACTTTGAGACGGTCAGCCTGACGGCGAACCGGGATATGGTCGGTAGGACGCTTCTCACCGTCAATGGCGGTGCGGCGACCACGGGGCTTGACTGGCAGAAGCTGACGGCGGATGTCACGATGGACAGCATCGGCGTGAAGAGCTATGAGGCGACGCGTGTCACGCTGATGGCAAACGACAAGGGCATTGACTTCGGCACGGGCTATCACGGGGCAAAGGAACTGTCTGCCCCGGACGGGTACGAGATCGGCATTGATACCGACACCCATGCGGGCAACGGCAAGGCGGTCTATGCGGACGGCTACCGCTTCAAAGGAAACACGGCGGCGACCTACGGGGCGTCGGACAGCGCACATGAATTTGCGTGGGGCGGACGCTCGGAGCTCGGCAAGACGGCAGAGGACAATGTCCTCACCGTCACGGGTGGCACGATCACGGATACGGCGTACGGCGGCACGTCGCGCAGGGGCAAGGCACAGAATAACAAGCTCGTTATGCGCGGCGGTGAGGCACAGACACTGAAGGGCGGCTTTGGCGAATCGGCATCGGGCAATACGGTCGATGTCTTCGGCGGCACGGTGCGCGGCGATGTCTACGGCGGTCACGCGACGGCGGGCGATGCGGCGGGCAATACGGTGAACCTCCTTGCACCCGTTACCGTGGGCGGAACGATCCACGGCGGTATGGCAAGCGGAGCAAGCACGAACAACACACTTGCCGTGCATTCGTTCGGCGCGAAGGCGAAGGATATTGACAATGTGCAGAATCTGCATTTCTATCTGCCGGTGGGTACAACCTCTGCAGAGACGCGGACGATGCTGACGCTCACGAATGCACCTGTGGTCAAGGATATCAGCACGCTGAACCTCGGTGTGGCGGCGGTTGCGGCGGATGCGCGTGCGCTCCGTCCCGGCGATGCGGTGAGTCTGCTCAAGACGAACGGCACGCTGACAACGGCTACACAGCTGCGGAATACGGGCAATGCACGGACGATGTCAGCATCGCACGGCGGGATTCTCGACTATACGCTCAGCCTTGCAAAGCGCGGAGAGAACGAACTCATCGCGACGGTCGAAACGGTCACAGTAAACGATCGGAGCAAATCTCCGGTCGAGACACGTGCGGCAGCGACAGCAGCGATCAATGCGGGGGCTGATCTCCTGACCAATATGGGGATGGCGGCTGCAGCGGATGCTGCGGGCACGATCTCTGCGCAGACACTGCCGACGGCTTCTGAACAGTCGGTGGTGAATGAGGACAGCTCGTTTGAGGTCGACGAGGAGTCCTCCGTCGCAGATCCCGCAGACGAGGTCGGGGCGGACACAGGCAAATATCAGCTGTGGGCGGCGCAGGGCGGCTCCAATATGCGGATCAACTCCGGCTCCTATGTGGACGCGAAGGGATGGAACCTCAATGTCGGATTCGCAAGAGAAAACAAGGTGAACGATGCCACGCTGATGTACGGTCCCTTTGTCGAGTACGGGCGCAGCTCGTATGATTCCTATCTGGACGACGGCACGCACGGAAGCGGCAAAGTGAGTTACATCGGCGGCGGCGTGATGGCAAAACTGACGCAGGAGAGCGGCAGCTATATCGAGGGCAGTCTGCGCGCGGGTCGTCTCTCGCGCGACTATACGGGCAGCGGTGATGCCGCAGATCTGAGCTACGATGATTCGAGCACGTATTTTGCGGGGCATATCGGGCTTGGACAGGAGTGGAAACTCGCAGGCGGAGACAAGATTGAGGGCTACGCGAAGTATTTCTACTCCCATCAGGGCGGAAATACGACGACGCTGCGCTCGGGTGCGGAGCTCGACTTTGGCGACGTGAATTCGCACCGTCTCCGCGTTGGTGCGCGCTATACGCACGCGGACAGTGCGCGCAGCGAGGTCTATGCGGGACTCGCATATGAGTACGAATTTGACGGCGGGGCAACGGCGACCTATCAGGGCTACGCGACCCCGAGTCCGTCCATCGGAGGCGGCACGGGCATTCTGGAGCTCGGCTACCGCTTCGCACCGAAATCCGGTAGCGTCAGCTACGGTGTGAACCTCATGGGCATGCAGGGCAAGCGCGATGGCATTGCGGGCAGCGTTCAGGTCAACTGGGCGTTCTGAGACGTTTCACATAATATAGAAAAGCGAGGCTGCCGATCGAAGATCACCTTCGGTCGGCAGCCCTAGTTTTTATTCGCGCATCCTCCCGTGGGCTTGTTTTATCCTATATGGCAGTATTCGGCAAGGGGAAGACCTGAAAGTATCCGTGCTCCTCTGTATACAGAATTATTTTTATCGAGCGGTTGCGTGTGTGGGAGAATCGTTCTATAATAAGGAACGCCCATAATGGCAGGATATAAAAGAGGTGATACGAGTGAGTGATACGTACAGTGTCGCCATCAGCTATGGCGACGTTCTCGGTTGGATTGATTATGACGCAGCCTCGCATTCGGCGACGGTGAACCTTGCGGATGAGAAAGGGCGCACGGCGGTGGAGGATTTTCTCGCCGTCGATCATGAGGTCGAGGTGCCGCATAAGACGCTGATGGACTTCACGAAGGAGACCGTCACTCCGCTCGCGGATCGGGAGAGCTTCGAACTGGCTCTCACACGCCTGTGGAACGAGACGAATGTCCAGGTGGACTGGTCGCGTCCCGTCGACTATGTGAAGGCACACCCGCATTACTGAGGAAAGCCGTTTCCTCGAAGGTTTTACGCCGTCCGAGGGGATGGCGGAAGGAGTTTTTATGATTCGTATTGGTATTCTTGGCTATGGAAATCTTGGACGCGGCGTGGAGTACGCCGTGGAGGCAAATGAGGATATGGAGCTCGTCGCCGTGTTCACGCGCCGCGCTCCCGCGTCGGTGAAGCCGCGCACGAATGTGCCCGTAGTTGCTGCGGATAAGGCGGCAGAGTGGAAGGACAAGGTCGACGTTCTGATCCTCTGCGGCGGTTCTGCGACCGATCTACCAAAGCAGACGCCGGAGTTTGCAAAGCTGTTCAATGTGGTTGACAGCTTCGATACGCACGCCAATATCCCCGCGCATTTCGCGGCGGTGGATGCGGCAGCAAAGGCAGCGGGGCATGTCGGCGTGATCTCGGTCGGCTGGGATCCGGGGCTGTTTTCACTCGCACGCGTCTACGGCAACGCAGTGCTCACGGGCGGCACGGACTATACGTTCTGGGGACGCGGTGTCAGTCAGGGGCACTCGGATGCGATTCGCCGCGTGCCGGGGGTCAAGGATGCCAAGCAGTATACCGTACCCGTTCCCGCTGCGCTCGAGGCGGTGCGCAGCGGCGCGAATCCGACGCTCTCGACGCGCGAGAAGCATACGCGTGAATGCTACGTTGTGCTCGAGGAGGGCGCGGACGCGGCTGCGGTGGAGAAGGCGATCGTGACGATGCCGAACTATTTTTCGGACTACGACACGACGGTGCACTTTATCAGCGAGGAGGAGCTGCAGCGCGATCATGCGGGACTTCCCCATGCGGGCTTTGTCGTGCGCTCCGGCGCGACGGGCAAGGGGGGCGAGCATAAGCATGTGATCGAGTTCAATCTGAAGCTCGACTCAAACCCCGAGTTCACGGCGTGTGTCCTCGCTGCCTATGCGCGCGCTGCGCACCGTCTCGCGTCCGAGGGCGCGAAGGGCTGCAAGACCGTGCTTGACATTGCTCCTGCCTATCTCTCAGCAAAGAGCGGCGAGGAGCTGCGCAAGGCGCTGCTGTAAAATCTACATACCCCCAGCCTGCCCCGCTTGCGGGGAAGGGGAACCGCGAAGCGGTGGAAGAGGCACGAGCAGGGCTGCTGTACGAAGCGAAAGTTTCGACGAGCAGCCCTTTTCTTCATCAGAAAGGAGGAGCAGCATGGGTCTGCTTCGTAAATTTTTCAGCAATATGGGAAACCCCCAAGGGAAGATGGGTAAATTTGTCATCGCCATGATGAATCGTGGTCATGCGGGCATTGCGGCGTGGGGCTTTTCACATCTCGACATGCAAGGGGACGAGCAGGTGCTTGACTGCGGCTGCGGCGGAGGTGCGAACATCGCCGTATTCCTCCGTATGGTGGATGAGGGGCATGTGACGGGCCTCGACTACTCGACTGTCTCCGTGGAAAAGGCGCGGGAGGTAAACCGTGCGGCAATCGAGGCGGGGTGCTGTGCGATCGTGCAGGGGAATGTACTGGAGCTGCCGTTTGAAAGGGATCGTTTCGACGTTGTTACGGCATTCGAGACAGTGTACTTCTGGCCGGAGATTGCGCGCTGCTTTACCGAAATTCATCGTGTGCTGAAAGCGGGCGGCGTATTCATGATTACGAACGAAACAAGCGGCAAGACGGGCGCACATGAAAAGTGGCAGAAACTCGTTGATGGACTGTCTGTCTATACGGGTGAGGAACTTGAGGCACTGCTCACGGGCGCAGGCTTTGCGCGCGTCGTCATCGACGAGGATGTGAAGCACGACCGCCTTAATGTACGGGCGTATAAGGCGTGAGGTTTAGGAGTCACTGATAAATTCAGCACCGCCATCTTAGCGCATCTTTTTTGCCCGCTCAATGCCTGCAAATCCTCCACATAGCTTTGGCTATGCGTCCGGTTTGCCTCCTCAATCGGACGAAAAAAACTACGCCAATCTGACGGACTTCATTTTATCAGTGATTCCTTTATTTCTTTGCGCATGAAGAAAGCGTCCCGCTTGCGTGGGACGCTTTTGCTATTTCGTCAAGGACGTTTTTCTGTTATGATATACTCGGTTATTCCATTGGGATGATGGAGAGTGTATATCCCAGAGGCGTGAGGACTTTGAACAGTGTATCGAGTTGGGGGATGCTCTTCATGCTCTCAAGACGTGCAATTTGCGGCTGTTTCATGCCGCTGAGCTCTGCAAGACCTCGCTGTGACAGACCTTTTTCTTCGCGTGCTTCGATGAGTTTGCCGATGAGTTCCGCCTCGAATTCGATACGATTTTTTTCGGCGGGGGGGACTTTCGCCTCGTCATTCATATAGTCCGAAAATGTGCGGAACTGTTCGCCGTTGATTTCTACGCTCATGAATTTCCGCTCCTTTCTAAAAAGTCCTTGAGTTTCAACTTTGCCTGTTGGAGTTCCTTTGTGGGTGTTTTCTGGGATTTCTTTATAAAGTGGTGCAGGAGGACGAATTGATTGTCTTTCCAATAAAAGAAAAAGATGCGGTTGCTCAGAGGTCGAAGCTCCCAGAGATCACCCCCAATGTGTTTGACAAATGGCATTCCAAGTCTTGTTCCGTAGAGGGAGAGTGCTTTCATATAGGCGAGTATTTTTTCGCGATTGATTCGGCTGGTCTTGTTCGTCTGCACTTCTTTGGCAAGTTCATCAAGATGAGCTTCGATCTCTGAGATTCCGTTTCGAGAATGGTAGAAAATTAGTTCATACATGGGAATCCCTCCATATTTATGATAATTAATTCGTTATCAAAAGTCAAGCCATGTTGTCAAATGATATGAGAAAGGAGTGCTGTTATGCCGATTACACCGCCGACACCGCCCACCCCTCCCGCGCCGCCGAAGATCACGCTCGGGGATGCGGCGCGCGACGCGCAGGCGAATACGACGCACACGACGGGCGATGCGCAGGCGGAGCAGCAGGCACGTGACTCCGTCGCGCAGGGAAACGGCGCACTCTCCAAGACGACGCACGAAACGCCGAAGGATAAAAGCGCCGCAGAGCGTCCGAATGCCGCCGCGCGTACGGACGCGGCAAAGGGCGATTCCGTAAGCACCTCCGCGTCGAAGGTGGATCACGGGACAAAGGTCGAGGGACAGACGGGCGCGGATGTCGCAAATGGGCTCGATATGGCGCAGGAGAATGCGATCCTCAAGCAGCAGCTTGGGAATACAGAGCAGAAGCCGCCGCAGGTACCGCAGTCCTACACGGCAACGAGCGGGCTCTACTGGGTGGGGATGATCGTTCTCGCCGTCGTGCTCGGACTCGTATTCTTCCGTCGCTTCTTTCAAAAGAAGCAGGCGCCCCTTGTAGAGGAGTCGTCGCTCGGAGAGCGCATCCTTGCGCGCGAGCAGGGCGGGGCAGGGCATAACGTCGATCGTGCACCGCAGATGGGAGAGCACGACGATCTCCTCGCGGCGGCGGAGCGCACACGCCGTGCACGTAATACGCACGGCGAGATCCTGCCCGAGTTCACGGGGCTGACGGCGGGCGAGGCACTTGCGCGTCTGACGAAGGAGGACGCGAAGGCGTCTCCAACACCGCCGAGGAAACCTGCAGCAGAGCCCCCGCGCCCCGTGCATCCGCACGTGACGGCGACGGAGACACCGCCCCCGCCTCCTCCCGTACAGAAAACACCGGTGAAAAAACAGGAGAAGCAGGACGACGCAGAGGAGAAACCGCGCTTCGAGGTGCGTGTATAATAAATACCGCGCTCTCAAAGCCTTCACCGTCGGTACGGGGGAAGGGGACTGCGAAGCGCTGGAAGGGGCGTTTGTTGTGTTTTGCTCGTATACACGAACGAGCAGCTAAAACATATTGACAAATGCGCATGCGTGGGTGATAATAAAGGAGTTTTCCGTATTGAGAAATTCGCTTGTGACGCGGCGGGGAGGAGTTTTTTCATATGAAACATGTGCTGTCCGTCTTTGTTGAGAACCAGACGGGGGTTCTGGTGCGCGTTGTCAGCATGTTTTCTCGGAGGGAATTCAACATTGACAGCCTGTCTGTCGGTGTGACGGAGTCACCGGATTTCTCGCGCATCACGGTTGTGATGCAGGGGGACGGGAATCTCGTCGAGCAGATGATCAAGCAGCTGGAAAAGATGCCCGTTGTGCGGGCGGTTCAGCGGCTGGACGAAAAGAATGCGGCGTGCCGCGGCATGACGCTCATCAAGGTGCGGGCGGACGATGATAATCGCCTCGATGTGCTCAAGATGGGCGAGCTGTTCCGTGCACACGTTGTCGATGTGGAGTCCGCCTCGATCATCTTTGAGATCACGGGCAGCGATGACAAGGTGACGGCGTTTCTGAAGGTAATCAAACCCTACGGCATCGTCGAAGTCATCCGCACGGGGCTCATTGCGCTCGAGCGAGGGGAACACACAATTTATGAGCATTGTGAGGAGCGGGAGTACTATGGCAAAAACTTACTATGATCAGGATGTCGACTGGAGCGTGCTCGAGGGCAAGACGGTTGCCATCATCGGCTACGGTAGTCAGGGGCATGCACACGCGCTGAACCTCAAGGAGAGCGGCGTCAATGTCGTCGTCGGTCTCTATGTGGGATCGCAGTCCAAGGCAAAGGCAGAGGCACACGGACTGAAGGTTGCGACGGTTGCCGAGGCGGTCAAGCAGGCGGACATCACGATGGTGCTCATCCCCGACGAGAAGCAGGCGGATGTCTACAAAGAGGAGATCGGCCCGAACCTCAAGAAGGGCAGTGCTCTTGCCTTCGCTCATGGTTTTAACATTCACTTCAAGCAGATTATCCCGCCGGAGGGTGTCGATGTGTTCATGGTCGCGCCGAAGGGGCCCGGTCACCTCGTTCGCCGCACATTCACGGAGGGGTCGGGCGTTCCGGCCGTTTTTGCCGTCGAGAAGGATGAGACGGGCAAGTGTTTCGATATTGCTCTCGCCTATGCGCGCGGTGTCGGTTCAACGCGTTCCGGCGTTCTCCAGACGACCTTCCGCGATGAGACGGAGGAGGATCTCTTCGGTGAGCAGTGCGTGCTCATGGGCGGTGTATGCCAGCTGATGCAGACGGGCTTTGAGGTCCTTGTTGAGGCGGGCTATCCGCCTGAGATGGCATATTTTGAGTGCTTCCATGAGATGAAGCTCATTGTCGACCTCTGCTACGAGGGCGGTATGACGAAGATGCGCCAGTCCTGCTCCGATACGGCAGAGTATGGCGACTATATGATCGGACCGCGCATCATCACGGAAGAGACGAAGAAAGAAATGAAGAGGGTTCTGAAGGAGATTCAGGACGGCACGTTTGCCCGCAACTGGCTGCTGGAAAACCGCGCCGCCGGTCGCGCGAACTTCCTCGCACAGCGCCGCCTCCATCGCGAGCACCAGATCGAAAAGGTCGGCGCACAGCTGCGCAACATGATGCCGTGGCTGCGCGATAAGAAAGAACTCGAATTCTAATTTAGGCGGATACGCATACGAGTCTGTCAAGAAGTCTTTCCATGCGGGGAGACTTCTTTTTTCAAATGATTTTAGGAGGGCATATGGGCATGAATATGAGCGAGAAGATTCTCGCACGCCATGCGGGTCTGGATCACGTCGAGCCGGGGCAGCTCGTGACGTGTCAGCTCGACATGGTACTCGCAAACGATGTGACGGGACCGCCGTCGATCAAGGAATTTGAAAAGACGGGCCGCCCTGTCTTCGACCGTACGAAGATTGCACTGATTCCCGACCATTTCCAGCCGGCAAAGGATATCAAATCGTCCGAACTGGCGAAGATCATGCGCGACTTTGCACGCAAGCACAACATCCTGCACTACTATGAGCAGGGACGTGTCGGCATCGAGCATGTCATTCTGCCGGAGAAGGGCATCGTCGGCCCGGGGATGCTCACGATTGGCGCGGACTCGCATACCTGCACGTACGGCGCGGTGAACGGCTTCTCCACGGGCGTCGGCACGACCGATCTCGCGGTCGGCATGGCGACGGGTGAGGCGTGGTTCAAGGTACCCGAGGCGATCAATGTGCATCTCACGGGCAAAAAGCCCGCCGATATCAGCGGCAAGGATGTCATTCTGACACTCATCGGCATGATCGGCGTGGACGGCGCGCTCTATCAGAGCCTTGAGTTCACGGGCGAGGGCGTCGCGGATCTCACGATGACCGACCGTCTGACGATTGCCAACATGGCGATCGAGGCGGGCGGCAAGAACGGCATCTTCCCGTATGATGATGTCTGCAAAGAGTACGTCGAGGGACGCATGACGGGCGCGTTTGAGTCCGTGAATCCCGATCCCGATGCACAGTATGCGCGCACGGTGGAGATCAACCTCAGTGAGCTGCGTCCCGTCGTTTCGTTCCCGCATCTGCCGGAGAATACGAAGCGCGTCATGGACATCCCCGAACCGATCGAGATCGATCAGGTTGTGATCGGCTCGTGCACGAACGGGCGGCTTGAGGACATGGAGATTGCGGCGGAGATCCTCAAGGGGCATACGGTACATGAGCGCGTGCGCTGCATCATCATCCCGGGCTCGCCGTGGGTGTATCGGGAGTCGATGCGGCGCGGTTATCTCGAGATCTTCATGGATGCGGGCGCGGCGGTCTCGACGCCCACCTGCGGGCCGTGTCTCGGCGGCTATATGGGCATCCTCGCGGCGGGCGAGCGGTGCGTTTCGACGACGAACCGCAATTTCCGCGGGCGCATGGGGCACGTTGACAGCGAGGTCTATCTCGCAGGACCGCACGTCGCGGCGGCGAGCGCGATATTGGGGCGGATTGCGACCCCCGAGGAGGTGGCATGATGTTCGAGGGAAAAGTCTGGCGCTACGGCGATAACATCGACACGGATGTCATCATCCCTGCGCGCTATCTCAATACGTTTGAGCCGAAGGCGCTTGCAGAGCACTGCATGGAGGATATCGATACGACCTTTGCAAAGGAAGTTGTCGCGGGCGATATCATGGTCGGCGGGAAAAACTTTGGCTGCGGCTCCTCGCGCGAGCACGCACCGATTGCGATTGCCGCGTCAGGCGTGCCCGTGGTGATTGCGGCGAGCTTTGCGCGCATCTTCTACCGCAACGGCATCAACATCGGACTGCCGCTGCTCGAGATTGGCGATGATGTGGAGAAGATCAGCGCGGGCGATCGTCTGCGCGTCGATACGGCGACGGGAGCGATTGAGAACCTCACGACGGGCGATACATTCCATGCACATCCGCTGCCGGGCTTCGTGCAGGACATTGCACGCGCGGGAGGCCTCTTAAACTACATCCGTGAGAATGGAGGGTTCCGTCATGGCGTATAGGATCGCAGTTGTGCCCGGCGACGGCATCGGGCAGGAGATCACGAGCGAGGCTGTGCGCGTGCTGCGTGCTGTTGACGAAAAATTTTCGCTTGGACTTACATACGAGACGCGCGATGCGGGCGGCACGGCGTACGATAAGTTCGGCACGCCGCTGCCCGAGGACACGCTCAGCGTCTGTAAGGCATCCGACGGCGTGCTGTTCGGTGCCGTCGGCGGAACGAAGTGGGACAGTGTTGAGCCGTCCATGCGTCCCGAGCGTGCGATTTTGGGGCTCCGCAAGGGACTCGGTCTCTATGCGAATCTGCGCCCCGTGAAGGTCGCGGATGCGCTGATCGAACACTCACCGCTCAAACCCGCGCTCGTGCGCGGTGTCGATCTCGTCATCGTGCGCGAGCTGATCGGCGGCATCTACTTCGGCGAGAAATGCGAGTCAGAACAGGTGGACGGCGCGGAGCGCGCATGGGACATGGAGAACTACTCCGTGTCCGAGGTAGAACGTATCGCACGCCTTGCGTTCGAGACGGCACGTCTGCGCCGCGGCAAGGTCACGTCCGTGGACAAGGCGAATGTGCTCGCAACCTCGCGGCTCTGGCGGCGCACGGTGACGGCACTCGCGCCCGAATACGGCGATGTGGCGCTCGATCATCTCTACGTGGACAACTGCGCCATGCAGCTTGCCGTGCGCCCGACGCAGTTCGATGTGATTGTGACGGGCAACCTCTTCGGCGACATCCTCTCGGATGAGGCGGCGGTGATCGGTGGCTCGATCGGGCTGATGCCATCCGCATCGATCGGTACGGGCACGAGCCTCTTTGAGCCGATTCACGGCAGTGCGCCCGACATCGCGGGGCAGGGGATTGCAAATCCGCTCGGCACGATCCTTTCGGCGGCGATGCTCCTGCGCTACGCCCTCCATGAGGAGGCGGCGGCGGACGCGGTCGAGGCTGCGGTGGATGCGGCACTTGCGGACGGCAAGCGCACGGCAGACATCTACATCGAGGGAAGCGGCTGCACGAAGGTCGGCATAACGGAAATGACCGATGTTGTGCTTGCTCATTTGTAGAGACAAAATTTTCATTTGTTCTCAATGAAAAAGACGGCTTCTTTGCCGGCATGCGTACGCTTGACAATATCTTTTCCATTCCATAATATGATAGTATCAAAGAAAAAAGAGGTGAATCAATGAGTATGATTAAGCAAGAAGCGCGTGTCGAATATCTTGCGATGATCCAAAAGCTGCGTCTCATTGATGATACGTTTTTCAATGTCTGTTTCGACAACAATATCGAGGGGATGCAGCTCCTGCTGCGTATATTTCTGGCGCGTGATGACCTGACGGTAAAATGTGTCGTTACGCAGCAAAGTGCAGACAATCTCTATGGGCGTGGTGTGCGCTTTGATGTGTTGGCGGAGGACAGCGAAGGAAAGCTTTACGACTGTGAAGTTCAGCGTGCGAACGAAGGCGCGATTGCACGTCGGGCACGGTATAACAGCGCAATGCTGGACGCGCGTAAGCTGCCTAAAGGCGCGGAGTTTTCCGATCTGTCTGAGACGTGGGTTATCTTTATCACGGAGAATGATATTTACGGGGCAGGGCATCCGCTCTATCATGTGGAACGGATTGTTCAGGAGATGCGACGACCCTTTGAGGACGGGGCTCATATCCTCTATGTGAACGGGGCAAATCGTGCAGATACGCCGCTTGGACGATTGATGCAGGATTTCTTTTGTGAGATACCGGAGCGTATGAATTATAAGGAACTTGCCGATAGAGCGGACTATTTCAAGGCAAAAACAGAGGGGGTTAATGCCATGTGTGAACTGATGGAAAAATTCGGCGAGAAGAAAATGGAAGAAGGGCGTATGGAATCGGCACGTGCAACGGCAGCGGCTTTGATTGCTTTGGGCAAGCTGACAGTTGCACAGATTGCTGCGGCAACACGGCTCCCGGTGGAAGAGGTCAAGCGACTGGCGGGCGTGGGCGGCACGTAATAGTCCATGCTATGCGTACGTCTTGATTCCTCCATCGGATGATCGATACCTATTCGGTGGATTTTCTCGGCGTTTCTCTTGACAACGAAAATGCGGTACGGAGATGCTTTGTCTTCGTACCGCATTTTTACATTTCTGTGCCTCTTTTGTGTATATACCTCCACCACACAAAGAGCGCGAGGACGAGCAGGAGACCGCCCACTGTGGGGAAGAGATAGTGCATGCCGAGATAGGTCGCGACCGCGCCGCCGAGCAGCGGCCCTGTGAAGCCGCCGACTTGCTGTGCGGCGAAAAGCATGCCAAACACGCTGCCCTTCAGCCGTGCGGGGGTATGCTGCGCAATCACGGCGTTCAGCGAGGGCTGTACGCCGGCGAGGAAGAGTCCTACGCCGAACTGCATGACAGCGAACGGTACAAGTGTATCGGGAATCCCCTGCAGTGTAAGCATTATGCCGGCGCAGGACATCGCGAGACACATTGCCGTAAAGTAGCTGCGCCGCGTCCCGAGGATGCCCCAGAATGGTGCCGCGATCGCGCCCGCAATCCCGCCGAGCGAGAACACAAGTCCCGCAACAAACACGATGTTCTCCATATCGCCCGCGAGATACTTGATGTACGTCGTGATGACGGGCATCAGGACGAAGTTTACCATCTGCGCGAGCGTGCTCACGACCATCATCGTGCGCAGGATGGGAATGTGCCAGAGGTGCCATGGATTTTGCTCCTCCGCCGTGAGCGGCGTGGCATCTGTCGGCATCGGCGGCTCCTTGATGATGAAGGTGAACGCGAGGAAATTGATGAAGAGCGCGAGTCCACCGATGTAGAAGCTGGCGCGCATCCCGAACGCCTCCGCGAGCACGCCGCCGAGCAGAGGACCGACGACGCCGCCCGCCGTCAGTGTGCCCTGCAGTATGCCGAGGGAGAAGCCGAGGCGCTCGCGCGGCGCGTAGAGTGTCATGATCGCGAGATCCATCGGCCAGAGCCCCGAGGCAAAGCCTTGAAAGAGGCGGACAATCACAAGTTGCTCGGGCGAGGTGACGATGCCGCCGAGGAGATAGCTGATCGAGATCAGGAGACTTGCGCGCATCGCCATGAGCCGCTTTCCCTTACGGTCGGCGATGCGTCCCCAGATCGGCGCCATCACCGCTGAGATGAGGAAGGTCACGGAGAACGCCAGCCCCGCCCAGAGATTGACCGAGGAATCGTCCACGCCGAGTTCGATGGTCAGATACATCGGCAGGAACGGAATGATCATCGTATAGCTCGCTGACATGAAGAGTACATTGCACGTGAGCAGAGCGAGTATTACTTTCCAATTCATGCGCAGACCCCTTTCCCATATTCTGTATTCTATCACGTTTTTGAGAAAAGAAACAGAAAAAGATATGGGACAAAATACCTAGACGTTGATTTTCTGAAAATTTTATGCTATGATGTGTGCAACACAAGACGTTTCCTGTCCGAAACACGCGCCAATCGGCGGCGCCATAGAACACTGCAACACTGTCTGCCATGCGTCATTTACGGCAGATTTTTTCGAAAGTAAGGATTGCTCATGAAACACATCGTCGTAGACTTGGAGATGAACCCTGTCGCGAAGGAACACAGGGACATCCGCAGAAAACTCAACGGGGAGATCATTGAGATCGGTGCTGTGCGTCTGAATGAGGACTTTGAGCAGGAGGACGAATTTCAGTGTTACGTTTGTCCCGAGTACGGTATGGTCAAGAAGCACATCACCGAGCTCACGGGCATCACGCAGGAGAAAGTCGCGGGGCGTCCCGTGTTCTCTGAGAGTTTTCATGCGTTTGTCGATTGGATCGGCGCGGCAGAGACGAAGATCTACTCGTGGAGCATGTCCGACATCAAGCAGCTGCGCAAGGAGTGCCGTCTGAAACTCCCCGCGTTCGACGTGAGCTGGCTCGATACGCGCTGGGTCGACCTGCAGCAGGCGTTCGACGATCGCCTAGGTCTCCACAACAGCCTCGCGCTGAAGCACGCGCTCGGCGCGATGGGGCGCAGCTTCGAGGGCAGTCAGCACTCCGCACTCGCCGACGCCATCAACACGAGCGCCGTCCTCGCACTCATGCAGGACGATGCGAAGTTTCGCGAGACCATGCGCCCCGTCCTTGAGATCCTAGAGCCGAGCGAGAGGCTCTCCGACTCCATCGGTGAACTCTTCCCCGATCTTGAAAAGCTGAAAAAGAACCTGTAATCTATGTGTACTGCCAAGGGGGGGGAGTGTCTTGTCCCCTCCACTTAATTTTTTTATAAACTTTTCGATACATATATATGGAATAATCTTGGGTGGAGTGTGGTAGGCGTGATGACAAGGAACGAGCAGCGCAATCTTTTGGAGGTGCTTGCGAATCTTTCGGAGATTCTGCCGGGCATCGCACTGGCAGAAGAAGAACCTCGTCAGCTTTTCGTTGATTGTCTTGTATCTGCAGACACGCTCTGCAACAGTAAACTCTCCGTAGGTCGTGCCACATACTACCATGATGTTTTTGGCGGCATGATAGACGCTGTCTCTGTAGTGGGCTGGAATGAGATGACAGCGGATACGGAGCGGCAGATTCGGCAGCTCCTTACAGACATTTTGGCAGCAGCCATACGCGCCTTGCAGGAGGAACGGGAAGTCAAGAAGATCTTTGTCTTTCTTCCCTATAAGGCATCCATGTGGGACAGCCTTGAGAGCATATGGAAAGCTGCGGCGGAGGACAGCGAGCGTACCGAGTCGTACGTCGTCCCGATTCCCTATGCCGATCGCAATCCCGACGGCAGTCCTGCCGCGTGGCACTGCGAGGCTGAGGACTTCCCCTCCTACGTTCCCATACAGTCATGGACAACCTTTACCCTCGAAAAGCTCAAAGAACTGCGCCCGGATGCCATCTTTATCCACAATCCCTATGATGACTATAACCGCGTCACATCGGTTCATCCGCAGTATTACAGCAGATCTTTGAAGGAGTGTACGGACTGCCTAGTATACGTGCCATATTTTGTATCGGGCACGACGGTTACTGAAGTTCTTACGATAGCGCCCGGTGTGCAGAATGCAGACTATGTTATTGTGGAGAACGAGCGTATCCGGGCACAGTATGCAGCCTATGCGAAAAAGGCGGGGATCGACGAGCAAAAAATCCTTCCGCTGGGCTCTCCGAAGATCGATGCGGTACTTGCTGCACGCAGAGAAGATCATGCGCTGCCGGAAGAATGGGAGCGCATTGTGCGAGGGAAGAAGGTTGTGCTGTTTGGCACAACCCTTACGCCAATCCTTGAAAACACCGAACACTTTTGCGAGAAAACAAAGGAAATCCTCGCTTTTTTTGAGGCACAACCGGATATTGCCCTGTGGTGGCGTCCGCACCCGCTCCTGCGGTCCACCTTGAAAGCCATGCGTGAAAGCAGCGTATATGAAGCATATTGTCAGATCGAGGACGAATACCGGAAGGCGGCATGGGGAATCTTCGATACCAGTGCGAATGTGGAACGGGCAATCGCTTGGGCAGATGCCTATTATGGGGACGCCAGTTCGGTGTGTACCCTTTTTGAAGAAACGGGAAAACCCGTTGTCCTGCAGTGTTATGACCCCGCGTTTCCAAAGACGCATACGTGGGATATTGATGTGGAAAACGATGAGATGTTCTTTCTGGATTCCTTCCGTGGGATTTTCTATACGTTGGACATGGAGACTGGAAGACGGACATCTGCGATTCCGATCCCGCGTGCGTATTGGCAGGCGCTTTTCGAGTTCGGGACATTTGGGCGCAGCGGCGATCAGGTTGTGCTCTTTCCGTTTGCAGGGCAGCGTATCTGCACCTTTGATCTGCATACGCGCCAAATGCAGGAGATTGGCAGGGTCAATAATACCTATGTGGCAGACGGATCGGGGACTACGTTTCGCGTTGTTCGATATAGGAACTCTGTATACGGCTTTGGTATACGGAGCAATGAAATCTTGAAGTATGATTTCAGCACACGGACATTGACCCGTTTGACGGAGTGGTTTTCGCCTCTTCAAAAGTATCTTGGCGTAGCGCACAGTCATGATGCAGAATGGGACATGTTTGTTGCACTTACGGTTCATGACAACATCCTCATGGCTGTCATAGCGCGTTCGAATCTTGTCTTCGAACTTGATATGGAGACGGACACATGGCGCTTTCATGCGGTCGGAGGAGCGGATCAGTTATGGCAGGATATTGATTTTGACGGACGCTTTTACTATCTCATGGGACGAACGCATGCGCCTGTCATTCGTTGGGACAGGGAAACGGGGGAATTGCGTGAATATGATGCGCACCTGCCTCTGATGAGTGGATTGCCGGACTTTGTTCCTTTTTACTTTCTTGAATGTATCGGAGAAGAGCTTCGTCTGCTGGGTGCAAACACCGGCTCTTCGGTTTCCATTCACAAAGAAACCGGAGAAGCACATTTACTTACAGATGAACCCGGAATAACGTACTATAAGCAAAAGATTGGATCGAATCAATATCTGCGTCATGTTGTGGAAGATGATATAGATTCTATTGTATTGGACCTGCCGGAAGAGAGACGCGTCTATCCTTTGACAGATGAATTTCTGCATGACGAAGTTCCGGTGATGTGTGAGGGAACAGAAAATCATACGTTCGTGAATGTTCTTCCTCTTTCCATGATGCCGTCGCTTCTGGAAACAGTCTGTACCAACAGCGTTCATGTGGGGGGCGAGACAGCAGGAACACGTATTTATCGGTGGGCAAGGGATGGGCGGTTATGAAAGGAAAGGAATCCAACCAGATGAGGGAGCATTGCTGTAGATTTTGTAAGTCGCGCTTGGACGACACGATGATCGACTTAGGGATGTCGCCTCTTGCAAACTCCTATATCTCCAAAGAAAATGAAGATATGGGACAAATGACGTATCCGCTTCACGTTCGTGTATGCAAACAGTGTTTTCTCGTGCAGCTTGATGAATTCGAATCTCCACAGGATATCTTTGAGGAGTACGCCTATTTTAGTTCCTATTCGCAGGGTTGGCTTGCTCACGCCAAGAAATACACAGAACACATGATGGAGCACTATGGCATAGGGGCAGATACGCGTGTTATCGAAATCGCGAGCAATGATGGATACCTCCTGCAATACTTCAAGGAGAAGGGGGTCCCTGTACTGGGCATTGAGCCCGCTGCGAATGTAGCGAAAATTGCCGTTGGAAAAGGGATTGAGACCGTCGTCGATTTTTTCGGCACGCGCCTTGCGGAACAGCTCGTGAAAGAGGAAAAAAAGGCAGATCTGCTTCTGGGTAATAATGTGTTGGCACACGTTCCGGACATCAATGATTTTGTGGAAGGAATGCGTATTATTCTCGCGGATGATGGGATTCTTACAATGGAATTTCCGCATGTCCTTCATCTCATTGAAAAAGCCGAGTTCGACACCATTTACCACGAGCATTTTTCTTATCTCTCGCTGTACACGGTGCGACAGATTTTCGCGGCACATGGACTGCGTATTTTTCATGTCAAAACGCTTCCAACGCATGGAGGTTCGCTTCGTGTCTATGCTTGCCGCGAGACAAGCAGTCGGCATGCCTTATGTCCTTCGGTTGACGCGATCCTTGCGGAGGAAGAGGCACACGGATTGCAGAAGCTTGGAACGTATACTTCGTTTGATGAGAAGGCGAAGAAAATCAAATATGACCTTTTGGAGCTGCTGATAGAGTGCAAACGCGCAGGGAAGTGCATTGTCGGTTATGGTGCAGCGGCAAAGGGAAATACACTCCTGAACTTCTGTGGGATTGGGACAGAGTTCTTGGATTTTATTGTGGATAAAAATCCCTACAAGCAAAATACGCTGCTTCCCGGTTCCAGGATTCCCGTGCTTGCGCCAAGTGAGATAGAGAAAGTGAAAGCGGATTACGTTCTCATACTCCCGTGGAATCTTACCGATGAAATCGTAGAGGAAATGGCGTGCATCAGAGAGTGGGGGGGCAAGTTTATTGTTTCGATCCCCTCTGTGAAGGTTCTATAAGGAAAATGCGATGATCTTTCAGGAATTGGAAATCGCAGGAGTATATCTTATTACGCCTGTGAAAAACGAAGACGAGCGCGGTTTTTTTGCACGTACATTTTGCGAACGGGAATTCCGGGAGATTGGACTATGCACGTCCTTCGTACAGTGTAATCTTTCCTATAATGTGAAAAAAGGAACGCTTCGCGGCATGCATTATCAGGCAGAGCCGTATGAGGAAGTGAAGATTGTTTCCTGTCCGAAGGGCGCGATTTACGATGTCGCACTTGATATTCGGAGCAATTCACCAACGTTTGGCAGATGGATTTCTCGTGAGCTGAATGAAGACAATAACGAGATGCTTTATCTTCCCAAAGGCATTGCGCATGGATTTCAAACCCTTGAGGATGATACACTTGTGTATTATCAGATTGGAGCATATTACGAACCGAAGGCAGCGCGAGGCATTCGATACGACGACCCCCGCTATGCCATTCAATGGCCTTTCGAGGAGAAAATACTCTCGAATAGAGACAAAGAGCATCCGGTGGGAGTTTTGGTATGAAAAGCCTTCTTATCACAGGCGGAACCGGGTTTGTTGGGCGTCATGTCTTAAAATACCTTCCACACGATATACAGATCAGCATACTTACACGCAAGAAGCTGTTATCGGATGAACGCGTTACATATCTTTTTGGAGATATAGCAAATGCGAGAGATGTTGAACGCGCTATGAAAATGTCAAGACCGGATATGCTTTTACATCTTGCGTGGAACGTGAAGGAAGAGCGGTATGCCCATTCGGGGGAAAACCGCCTGTGGGTTGATTGGACAAGGCATCTTGCACAAACGTTCTTTCAGCAGGGCGGGCGTGTTTTTGTCGGAAGCGGCACCTGCTTTGAATACGATCTTGCATATCGTGAAGATCATGTGGAGGACGAAGTCTGTCATCCTTTGACCCCTTATGGGGAATGCAAACTCGAAACAATGCGAATTGTTTCGGAATTATCCGAGCGACATGATGCCCGTTTTGTCTGGGGAAGAATTTTTTACCCCTATGGACGCGGGGAGGAGTCGCGTAAACTTTTCTCATCAGCACTTACGACGTGGCGAAAAGGAGAAACATTTGTCTGTAAATCGCCGGACAGCGTCTTGGACTATATTCACGTCGAAGATGTAGCACGGTACTTTACGACTTTTTTGCAAAATGAGCAGATACAGGGCATTGTTAATGTATCTACCGGCAAAGGAGAGTCTGTCCGTACGATGCTGGAAATGCTTGCACAGGCATCCGGCTACGAGAAAATGCTCTCGTTCTCCGGTGGGGGCGGGGACATACGAATCGTTGGAAGTGCGAAAAAAGCAAGGCAATATGGGATTTTCTGCCAACATACGTTAGTTTCCGGAATATGTGATATGTTGGATGTGAAATGAGGTAAGACATTGTGAATTATATAGATAAGATAAAAGAGGAATTTGAGGGAAGAGAGATCTATATCTGTGATATATCCGGTACGGATGGAAAACGGATCAACTTCGATCTGGGAAATGTATCTCTTTGCCACGAATATGTTGCTTGGAAACCGCAAGAGGTAAAATCTCTTGCTTCATGGGATACGATTGGGTCGGAGACCTATTACGAGCGCATTTATGATTTGATGAAAAAGATGCAGTCCCCCGATTTCCCCTGCAGAAAATGCGAGGCATGCCGGAAGAAAATATTTCATTTTACACCAATACCACATGTCATACTCGGGCTTTCTATGTATTGTAACAGTCGCTGTATTTATTGTGCAGCACATACGGATGAGTATGGTGAAGATCACGATATCGTCCCCGTCTTGCAGCGGTGTGACAGGGAGGGGATGTTTGCGAAAGATGCTTGGTTTGACTGGGGGGGCGGAGAACCGACGCAGCATACTCATTATGAAGATGCCGTACGGTATTTGATGGAGAAGGGGTACCGGCAGCGTGTGAATACGAATGCCATTGTTTTATCGCAGGCAACGATGGAAATGCTGGAGAACGGCATGGGGACGGTTCGCGTTTCACCGGATTCCGGAACGCCTGCCGTTTTTCGGCGTATGAAGGGGAATGACAGCTTCCATGCGGTATGGGCGAATATCAAGAGCTATTGCGAAGCAAATCCCGAAGAGGTAGAAATCAAGTATAATATATGCAACTATAACTCTGACCAAGAAGAGATGGATGCATTTCTTGACATGTGTAAAAAATCCGGTGTACTTCGTGTCAGCGTAGAAGGCGAGGCAAATTCCTACCAAAAGGAAAAAAATGTGGGACCGTTTTATTTCAGAAAAAAAGAATTCGAGGCGGCACATTATTTGTACAATAAGGCAAGAGAACTTGGCTTTCACACAACGGTAAGCGAATACGCGTTTCTTTGGCATGCGGAGTATGACGAAAATCATGTATTACAACTACCGAGTGTATATCGCGACAACATAGATGCGGCATGCTTTTCTCATGGAATGTATGTGGAGGTATTCCCAACGACGGATATGCTGCTCGACGCCATCAGGGAACTCGCATATCCCGTTGTGATATGCGGCGCGGGCAAGAATGGGCAGAAAGCCATTAAGATGCTTCGCCATGAGAACATACCAAGTGTTTGCATTGATAACAATACATCTTTGCGCGGAACAATCATAGATGGTGTAGAAGTTCAATATGCCGTTGACTATCTTGCGGAATCTCATGCGCCGAGCATCTATCTTCTCACTCCCGATGATGTACAGCCGGATATGGTGAAGCAGCTCAATGATGCCGGCGTTGAGGGGAAACTATACTACGTTAACATTGCTGCATATAATCACTATATGAATACATTGGAAAAAATAGAGAGGAGGGAAGAGCAAGCTTTATGAGATGCCCTTTATGCAACGGCACAGAGATGCATTTGATTGCTGTGAGAGAGAATGTGCCGATTCTTCAAAATGTCATTTGTGAGACGGATGCAAAAGCAAAAGCCTTTCCCGTAGGAAAAATTCAGCTTTTCCAATGCGCATCCTGTAAATTCGTAACAAATGCAGTATTTGATCAAGTTGCCTACGGTGAGGATTACGAGAACTATCAGGGGTGCTCTCGCTCGTTCTCAGAATATATGGATACACGAGCCAAACGCATTGCGGATTGTGCTGATACGTTGTCGGGCAGCACCCTCATCGTAGAAATCGGCTGCGGACAGGGCACGTTTCTGCAGCGTATTCTGCATTACATGAAAAAAGAGTGCGATGGGCTGGGCTTTGACCCCGCATATCGTGGCACTGCGACGGATGGATGCGTACGATATGTTTCAGAATATTTTGCGGGGGGGGTAATAAGGTCCTATATCAATCATCCCTATCAACATATTCTGCTTGTTTCACGTCATACCATAGAACATATAGCGGATCCGCATATGCTCGTGCGGGAGTGCGCTGCTGTCGATGCCGAGGACGTCCGATTGTTTTTGGAGACGCCAAATGTCCACTGGATTCTTGAGAATGTCGCATTTGAGGATATCGTCTACGAACATTGCAGCTTTTTTTCGCCGGAAGCCATCGTTGAACTTTTGAAGGAACATGACTTTACACCGACCTATTTCACGAATACGTTTGGTGGTCAGTATATGTGTATCGAGGCGAAGAAAATACGCTCTGTCCAGGTCAGTACTGAGTGGTATGCACAGCAGGAAAATCGGTTCAGTGTGGAGTGGCAGGAGCGTCTGCGGGCGTGGAATCGACAGGAGCGATCCGTTTTTGTCTGGGGAGCCGGTGCAAAAGGAGTTGCTTTTTTGAATTTGCTTGACCCTTCGGCTCATCTTGTTAAGGCTGTTATTGACATCAATCCACAGAAACAAGGACACTTTCTTGTCGGAACCGGTCATCGGATTGTATCCCCGGAAGTTCTGCAAACATGTCCCGAAGAAGTTGTCGTTATTGTTATGAACGAACAATATCGACAAGAAATCGAGAGGCAATGCGAGAGTATTTGTACGAAAGGAACGATTGTATTTCACACGTTGCACGCGTAATGTATAAATTGGGAGACACGACTGATGAAACGTCCATTTTTTTCGATTGTCATACCGACGAAGGCAAGGCTGCGTCTGGTGTGGATGACGATTCACTCTCTGCTCGCGCAGAGCTTTCGCGATTTTGAAATTATTGTGAGCGATAATGATTCCGTGCTCGATTGCAAAAAGTGTGTGCAAGCATTTTCGGATGAGCGGATTCGATATTATCATACCCCCAAAGACTTGTCTATGGCTGATAATTGGCGGTATGGAATATCGTTTGCGCGGGGAGAATATGTTGGATTCATACAGGATAAGATGTATTATTACACAGACTCCCTGCAAATTTTTTATGACCAAATCAAAGCGCATCATTTTCCCGCGACGGTGTTTTCAGGCGCGGATTTTGCGTATTTGTGTCATCAATCAGATCAGTATGAGGGAAGCGGTTTTATTCTTCGGCGGAAGGAGAGAACCGGGCGGACGCGCATCTTTTCCTCGGACGAAATGGTTGATTTTATTTTACGCTGGGGTGCCTGCGGGAATGAGCTTCTTTGGACTGCCTATGCCTCTATTATGGGAGGTGTTGTACATCGTAACGTCATTGATTCCATTGAGGATAAATATGGCACGTTTTTTCTTTCCGATGTCCCCGATTTCGGTCAGAATCTCATCATAGCAGCAATCGGGGAGAAGCATGTTGCTCTTTATGACAACCTGTCTGTCATGCACGCGGTTTCTCCCGAAAAGTCAAACGGAGCAAACTGCGCGCAAAAATACTCCTGTATGCGTGACTTCACCTCAGTTATGGCGCATGACTGCTGGAAACATGCAGTTTTGCCGGGGTATCATGCGACCAATCTGAATTTGGTTACGGGGGAGCATGGGTATCTGATCGACCGATGCGAGGAACTCCGTGGAAAGCGTACCAATCGATTAAATGCCCTGATTGGAATCAGTTTGCAAAAAACATTGTATGATCTGAATGATGCCCCCACAGAGCAAGAAGAGCAGATTTTCAAGGACGCCATTGAGGCACTTTCTGTAGAAGAAAAAAGGATTTACGAATCAAAACGGAAAGAGTACGCATCTCCTTATATGGAAAAAGGGGAACCATCGCTCAATATATTTAAAGAGAAGGCGGTGTGTCAATGTCACTATTATACCGATATGAAAAAATCTGTTTCGTGGAAATGGATTGCGTCGGTGGACACTTCTGTCAAGGAGTTTTGTCACGGAAAAAAAGTTTACTGCTATGGTGCGGGGGAATATGGAGAGAAGGTCTTTTTGTATTTGCAGCATCTCGGCATAGAAATTGAGGGCTTCCTTGTGTCAACGACGCCGGAAATATCGTCCCTGCATGACCGGTCGGTGCTTCCTGTCTGCCGCATAGAGGATTGGAGCGATACGTCTGTCATTTTGGGATTGGACTACGTACATCATGAAAGTGTGCGACAGTTATTGGAAGAGCATGGCTGCCGTAGCATATTTGGAGATCTTTATTATCCTGAACTGTTCAGAAGCTAAAGACGATGAAGGATGCTTATTCGTCCTAGAGATTCGTGAATCATGACCATAAGGGAATAACAAAGAGTAGGAACGAATGTTTAGGAGGGATACCATGAAACAGATTTTTACGCATCTTGATCAGACGGAATACACACGGACAGGAGGCGAAGGTGCATCGTATGCTGCGCTTTTGGAGCAGTTCTTTCTGGTAAAACGTGAGCGACGCATGGTGTATTTTATTGGCAATGGCGGCAGTGCCGGCATTGCTACGCATATGTCCGCAGATTTTCTCAAAAATGGTGGGATGCGGACACATAGTATGCTCGAACCGACAACCCTTACCTGTCTTGGAAATGATTTCGGCTATGATTTCGTCTTTAGCAGACAGCTCGAAATTATTGCGGACGAAGGCGATCTGCTCGTTGCCATATCCAGCTCCGGCAACTCCCCCAATATCGTAAATGCAACGCAGGTGGCGCGGGAAAAGGGATGCCAGATTGTGACATTTACGGGGTTCAAGGGCGACAACAAACTACGCGGCATGGGCGATATCAACGTATACGTTCCGTGCATGGAGTATGGTCCGGTCGAATCCATCCACAACATGATACTGCAACAGCTTGTTGACGACATCGTGGCGCGGGATGGCATGGGAATGAAGTGAGAAATGCTATGAAATCAATCGTAACGGGAGGGTGCGGCTTTATCGGGTCGCACATGGTAGACAGGCTTCTTGCGGAGGGGCATGAGGTCGTTGTCATTGATAACTGTTCGACGGGGCGGCGTGAGAACCTTGCACATCACGAGGGAGATGCACGACTTACCGTGATTGAGGCGGATATTTGCGATTCTGCGCGAATCATGCCGCTTTTTTCCGGTGCGGACTGGGTCTTCCATTTTGCGGCACTCGCTGACATCGTTCCATCCATTCAGCGACCGGAGGACTATTTTCATGCCAATGTGGACGGCACATTTGCCGTCCTGCAGGCGGCGAAGGCGGCAAATGTCAAGCGGTTTCTCTATACGGCATCCTCTTCGTGCTATGGCATCCCCGACCATTTCCCCACGGATGAGCAGGCGGAGATCCGCCCCGAATATCCGTATGCACTGACGAAGCGTCTCGGCGAAGAACTTGCCCTTCATTGGGCAAAGGTGTATCAACTGCCCGTCGTTTCTCTTTGCCTCTTCAATGTCTATGGACCGCGCTCACGCACATCGGGTACATATGGCGCGGTGTTTGGCGTGTTCCTCGGGCAGAAACTTGCCGGAAAGCCTTACACGGTCGTTGGGACGGGGGAGCAGACGCGCGATTTTACCTACGTGACGGACATTGTCGATGCGTTCTACACGGCGGCGCAGTCCGATATTGTCGGAGAGCGGTTTAACGTCGGAAGTGAGCACACCTACTCTGTGAATCGGTTGGTGGAACTCCTCGGCGGAAAAGAGGCAGAGGTTGTCCATATCCCGAAACGTCCCGGAGAACCGGATTGTACATGGGCAGATACGACAAAGATCGCCAAGATGCTCGACTGGCATCCGAAGGTTGCGTTGGAAGAGGGCGTCAAGCACATTTTAGCGAATATTGACTATTGGCGAGAGGCGCCTGTTTGGACAACGGAAACGATCGAAACGGCGACGAAGGACTGGTTCCGCTATCTTGGCAAGACATGATGACTACAGCAAAGGAGGGAAGTATGACGGCGGGTAAGATCGTGACGAGTGAAACCTTTGCCAAAGTACGTGAGACGCTGCGCGCACAAGGAAAGACGGTTGTCCTCTGCCATGGTGTGTTCGATCTTCTTCACTATGGTCACGTTGAACATTTGGAAGATGCTAAGCGTCAGGGCGATGTCCTTGTGGTATCGGTAACTGCCGGACGTTTTGTCAACAAGGGACCCGGACGCCCATATTTCAGTGATGCACAGCGAATGGCGTTCCTTGCAAGTCTTGCGGTCGTGGACTATGTACTGCTCTCCGAGAGCGTGACGGTGCATGACATTGTTCACTGCGTTCAGCCGGATGTCTATGCCAAGGGACAGGAATATGCGACAGCTGCGAACGATGTTACCGGGAACATCGGCTCCGAGCAGGAAATTGTCGAGCGCTATGGCGGACGGATTTACTTTACACAGGGCGCTGTCTACAGTTCGACAAAGCTTTTGAATACCTTTTTTTCTACGATGCCGGAGGAGGCACGAGAGGCAGCACTTGCGATAAAGTCACGCTATGGGGAAGATGTTTATGGGCAGATGCGTCAAATCGTTGAATCTTTTCGCGATGTGCGCGTGCTTGTGGTTGGGGATGTAATACTGGACAATTATATTTTCTGCAATGTGCAAGGCGTGACGATGAAAGATGCGACGCTTTCCGCTTTTTGTGACGGCGAAGAGATGTATGCGGGCGGCAGCCTTGCCATTGCGCGTCACCTTGCAAACTTTTCCGACCGTGTTACACTTCTTTCCATGATGGGAGAAGAGGCGGGGTATCGTGACTTTATCGCGGAAAAAATGCAGGGAGTTCATTTGGAGCTTCTTGAGGATGCTCATTTTGTTACGCCTTTGAAGCGACGGTATTTGAAGCATAACGCCGTTCGACAGGAATTTACCAAACTTTTCGCTGTGAATTATTTGCTGAAGCGCGGTCAGAGGAAGCGTTTTGACTATAGGGCTTTTCATGCAAGACTGGAACAGGAAGCAGGCAAATATGATGTTGTCGTCGTCTGCGATTACGGTCATGGCCTTTTGGATGAAACGTCGATTCGGATTTTGGAACGCAACGCGAAATTCCTCACAGTCAACTGTCAGACGAACAGCTCGAATTATGGAACGAATATCATCACAAAATATCAGCGTGCGGATGCCTTTGTTGTCGATGAACGAGAATTGCGTCTCGCATTCGGTCAGGCACTTACCCCAAGACATCATCTCCTGAAAAAACTGAGGGAACGTCTGCATTCTGCGATGGCGTGGGGAACGATCGGTGCGGACGGTGCCATCGGGCAGAAGGACGAGGAGGAAGTGCGTATCCCTGCACTTGTGCATAAGGTTAAGGACACCATCGGCGCAGGCGATGCTTTTTACGCACTGGCCGCGCTTTCTGCGGTCAAAAATGTGCCGATTGATATGGCAACTTTGCTGGCAAATACGTCGGGAGCCCTAAAGACAAACGTTGTCGGAAACAAAGAAGCAGTGCAGAAGGTGGATTTGTTAAAGTTCTTAGGGACAGTGCTCAACGTGTGAGGTGTCTACAAAGAGGGGGATGCTTATGTGTCAGAAGTATTTACAGGCAACATATGCCTTTCCGTATCATTTGATTCCAAGGGGTGCTTCTGTTATCCTGTATGGTTTTGGTGAGGTTGGACAGTCATACTATTCGCAGATTCGATCGGAGAAGTATTGCACCCTACATCAAGTGGTCGATGCGGGGACTCCGTTGTCTACCTTCTATAATGGTATCGTGAAGATTGACAAGAGGGAGTCTATTGATTTTACAGGAAGTGAGTATGTCGTTGTTGCGGTGGTAAACGACGCAATCCGTCAAGAAATTGTCCTGTGGCTCGAAGAGAAAGGGATACCCTCTGCGCAGATTATACATGAAAAACCGGAGAAATCTTCCATCCTTGGTACGTACCACATCTATCATCAGTATAAAACAGGGGATGCGTTTGATGCACATGAAAAGGAACTCATCAAAACTCTGCATCGGGCGATGCATGTGACAAATACAGACGGATCTGATTTTATTCGTGTCGGCGCGGATGGTGATGGCGGATACATCATGAAGAATATCTTTCGAAATCCAATTGCATATTCTTTCGGCATATGCGATGATGTTTCGTGGGACGCGGCGATGGCAGATAAAGGCTTTCAGGTATTCCAGTACGACCATACGATTCAAGACCTGCCCTATTATCGCGATGAATTTCATTATTTCAAATTAGGTGTGGCTGACGGCGCGACAGATACGGAAGAATTAAAGACTCTTGCGACGCTTATCCATCAAAATGGACATGAAGAAGAACAGCATATGATTCTAAAGATGGATGTAGAAGGTGCTGAGTGGGGGGTACTAGAATATACCAATAGACACACGCTGGAACAGTTCGACCAAATCGTCCTCGAATTTCATGAGATGGTGGATTTTGCATCCATGCCTCGCTATATAGCTTGCTTGAAGAGATTGCAGGAAACACACGCACTTGTTCATCTGCATGGTAATAATTTTGGTAATGTACTGTTCATCAACCAAAAGCCGTTCCCGGAAACGATGGAAGCACTTTTTATAAAGAAAGATTTGGTGAAAGAATCAGAAAAGGTGTTGCACCTCCCGCTGTTGGCAGATATGCCGAATGACCTGTCTTTAACCGAAATCGTATTGGGAGATTGGAATGAACCGAATTACTATGGGTTGTAGTATGGCGATGGGCTGCGGAGTGCGGGAAAGAGACGATAAATAGTACACATAGAATATCCATGGAGGGAATCGACATTGGGGAGTAATCCGTACAGTTCGCTGAAGATTTTTCACCACATGAAGGAGTTGGAGGCGATTGGTCGGGGCGAGCACATTGCCCCTTTTTATATACGATTAAAGCCAACCAATATCTGTAATCAGCACTGCGCCTATTGTACGTATGGTTCCGGTGATACAGAAGAGAAGACGGAAAATCGCGACGACATCAACCATCTGGATGTCATTCCTTGGGAGAAGATGCAGGAAATTATACAGGATATGGGGCAGATGGGTGTACGCGCAGTTACGTTCTCAGGCGGCGGAGAACCGCTTTTCTATCCGTATATTGCAGAAGCGGCGCAGATGATTCTGGATCAAGGCATGGATTTGTCCCTGATATCGAATGGCAGCCTTTTGCGGGGCGATACCGCAAAAGTGTTTTCTCATGCGAAGTGGGTACGTATCTCTTTCGATTCGCCGTATGAGGAGACCTACTGCAAGCTGCGCGGCGTCAACCCCGCCATGTTCCGGCGCGTCATCGAGAACATTCGGGACTTTGCGCGTATGAAGGATGCGGATTGCGTATTGGGCGTGAATTTTGTCATCAGCAAGACGAACGCTACACAGGTGTACGATGCTGCAAAACTTTTGAAAGAGCTTGGCGCAGACAATATCAAGTTTGCGGCGGTCATCGGAGTCGAGGGGGAGGATCATATTGCGATCAAGGACGATGTGATTGCACAGATTCACCGTGCGAAGACCGATTTTGAAGACGAGGGATTTCGGATCATCAACAATTATGAACAGGATTGGAGCAAAAAGAACAATGAGGGGCAATCATTCCCCGTTTGCTACACCTGCCGTCTGGTGACTGTCATCGCTGCGGATCAAAGAGTATATCTCTGCCACACAAGAGCGTATGATTCGAACGCCGTTGTCGGCAGTCTGAAGGAGCAGAGCTTCCGTACGATGTGGTTTTCCAAGGAGACTGCGGCACGATTGGTTGCACTGCGACCACAGGTGGATTGCAGGAACAGCTGTGTATATCAGGACCGCAACGAGGCAATTCGGTCGTATTTCGATGTCGATATGCGGCATGTGAACTTTATTTGACGAGGGGGGCATCATGGCATCTGTAAAGGAACTGGAGCGTATCGCGCATGAGATACGGATTGACATTCTAAAGATGTACTATCGTGCCGGCTGGGGTCATATGACGCCGGCGCTGTCCTGTGTCGAGATTTTCACGGCGCTTTATTTCGGCGGCGTCATGCGTATGGAACGGCGCTTTGAACATGATCATGACTGGGTCATTATGAGTAAGGGGCATGGGTGTGCGACGTGGTATTCCTGTCTTTCGCGGACAGGCTATTTCCCCCATGAAGATCTCAATGGGTTTTATCAGGCAGGGTCAAAGCTGGTTGGACTCGCAAGCTCCGGCGTGAATGGCGTTCCTTTGCCGACGGGCTCTTTGGGACACGGTATATGTTTTGCCACAGGAACGGCACTGGCAGCAAAACGCAAGGAGAATGCAGCGCGCACCTATGTCCTGCTCGGCGATGGGGAGTCGCAGGAGGGCTCTGTATGGGAGGCTGCCATGTTTGCCGGAGCGCATGGGCTGGATAACCTCTGCGTCATATTGGATCGCAACGGTCTGCAGGCGAGTGACCGGGTAGAAAACATCACACAGGATACGCCCATAAGAGAACGCTGGGAGGCGTTCGGATGGCATGTAGAGGAGTGTGAAGGTCATGATTTCCCTGCGCTTTTGCGATCCTTTTCTGCTGCAAAAGAGTATGCGGGAAGGCCGTCGCTTATCATTGCGCATACGACAAAGGGAAAGGGGATTTCCTTTGCCGAGGCGAAGGAGGACTGGCACAGCCGCGCGCCAAGGGGCGAGGAGTGGACACGTGCCTGTGAGGAACTGGGCATACGTGTAGAGGAGCTGGAGCGGATATGAGAGAGGCGAGTACGAATCTTGTCTATGAATTTGTCAAGAACGACGCGCGCGTCATGGCGCTCACCGCAGACGGCAGAAATGGTGTTTATGAGCGAATCCGGGCTGAGTTTCCTGCGCAATACATGGATTATGGCATTGCGGAGGCAAATATGGTTTCTTCTGCCGCGGGGCTTGCTGCCGGCGGCATGATTCCCTTTCTGTTTGGTACAACGAATTTCATTGCCATGCGTGCATTCGAATTCATCCGCAATGATGTGGCAATTCCGAATTACAACGTGAAGTTCCTCGGCATTTTCTCAGGACTTTCTCGTGGCGGCTGGGGGGCGACGCATCAGGGAACGGAAGAGGTCGCTCTTTTGCGCTGTCTGCCCAATCTCGTCGTCATCACACCCGCGACCCCCATCGAGGCGCGTGAGGCGACACGGTTCGCCTATGAGCACGACGGCCCCGTATACATCCGACTGGAAGCATCGGGAGAGCCGGAGTACCTGCCGGAGAACTATATGTTTGCAGTGGGCAAGGGACAGGAGATTCGTGCGGGGCATGATGTTACGCTGATCACGATGGGCGCGATTCTCGATGCGGCAATACAGGCGGCAGAGGAAGCAAAGCAAAGAGGGCTGTCGGTTCGTGTCCTCAATATGCCCACGCTGAAGCCGATCGATGCAAAACTCATCAAATCTGCTGCCAAAGAGACAAAAGGGGTATTGACGATGGAAGAACATGCCGTCGAAGGCGGACTTGGGAGTGCGGTTGCCGAAGTCTTGGCGGAAGCGGGGATAGCAACGCGGTTTTGCCGCTTGGGACTGCACGGCTGCGCGACGGGGTGCGGCAATCGGGATGAAATACGGGCGCTCAATCATATCAGCAAGGAAGATGTGATGCGCCGGATATGGAACATGATGGAGCAGTAGGAATGAAGCATTTACTGGTCGTCGGCGCATCGAGTTTTATCGGTGGAGAGATCTATCGTCAGGCAGAGGAGCAGGGGATTCACGTCATTGGCACGGCGACCAGACCGCAGAATCCCGCATGGTTTCCCTTTGATCTGGCAGAAGATGATATCACCGATGTCATTGCCGTCAGTGGACTGATGGATGCGCTGAGGCGCGGGGAAGAGGTACAGGCTGTCGTTACCGCATTCTACTGCGGCAATGAACGGACGGTGACGAACCTCCCGCTGGCGGAACGCATCAATCTTTGGGGCACACAGCGCATGCTGGATCGTTTTCATGCGCTTGGCATCCATACGCTGTGGTTTTCGACGGAGCACATCTTCAGCGGAAGAGACGGGCTCGCCCCCTATACGGAGGAAGCCTTATCGTGCCCCGTCTTCGCCTATGGCAGACACAAGGCGGAAATCGAGTGCTACATCAGGGAAAATATGCCGGAGATGCTCATCTATCGCCTCAGTCAGAACATAGATGTTCACCCTGTCGGCATCCAGATTCTCTCCGAGGTATATGAACGGCAGAAGACGGAGCGTCATTTCCGTTCCATCAAGGGACAGATCATCTCGCCAACGTATATCGGGGATACCGCAAAATGGGCGTTGGAAGGGCTGCGACGTCATCTCTCCGGCATCTATCACTGTGCAAATCCCGAGTATATGGAGCGCGCGGACTTTGTTCGTCGGTTCCTGAAGGCACTCGGCTCAGAGGCAACGGTCGAAGCAGTACCTGTGGAATACTTCAACTTCAAGGAAGGCAGACCGCTCGACACGCGCATGTCGATCGCGAAACTGCAAAAAGCGATTCCGGAGCTGTCCTTTCATTCGGTAGACTGGGTATTCGAAGAATTTATCAAGAGAGAGCAAAAAGTCGTATGATGGAATGTATGGAGAAAGAGGGATGAGGAAGAGCTTCTTTGAGATACCTTGCTCGTAGGATACGATTGTTCGGGAAGGGGGATGGATTATTTGGAACGGTTGAAGTCTATCGCGGCGTTTTGTATGCAGCATGATCGGATCTTTATCTATGGAGCCGGTGAATATGCACAGTGGCTGGCATGGTACCTTGGAGAAGAAAAACAATCCATCGCAGGCTATATTGTTTCTGACGGGGAATACATAGGGAAGCCGTCTATTGATGGTGTGGCTGTCTGTCATCTATCGGAGGTAGAGTTTTCTGATGGAGATGGAATATTCGTAGCTCTTTCCGAAAAATGGCAGAGGAAGGTTTGCGATTCCCTTTTGGCAAAAGGCATACATTCAACCGACTTATATTGCATTGGTGATCCGCTTTTTGTTGTACTTCAGACTTGGTGTGCTGTGGTTTGCAATCGTAGAGAAGAAAGGTTTTCTGAGTCGGAAACCTCCTGTTATGAAGCAAAATTTCATGCGATTTTGGGTGGACATCAGCATATCGAAGTCAAAAGAGGGTTCGGCTACAGTATCGGTGGAGCACTCTTGGAGCTGTTTTGTCAAAAAAAATATGATATGGCGGAGCATGCGTATACCTTATATGTTATTGCTACTAAAGAAGATCCGAGGAAAAACTATTTTTTACAGCCGAACGCATACTTTTATAACGTCTTTGATGATAAAAACTTCTGTTGTGTGCGGGAAGATAATCTGAAATTTTGGAAGTACATTTTTTTACACCATCCGGAAAAGCTCGCAGTCCATACGGACTATGGCTATGTTACGGATGTTATGGAGAAATCCATTGAGCGGATGCATCAAGGGGAGTTTCGCAATACGGAAGATGGTCTTATCCGCCTTGATAAGGATGAAAAAAGCGGTCGTGCAGCATTAGAAAAAATGGGTGTACATGGTGATTTTATCGCAATTTATGCGCGCGATGACGGGTATTATAAAAAGACTTGGTGTGCGCCGATGGACGAACCTCTCAGGATTATGGATCTTTATCGGAATTCGGATATTCGCACGTTTCTCTCTGCAGCAGAGTTCCTAAAAGACAGGGGCATTGCCTCTGTCCGTGTCGGTTCTTTTCCCGCATCTACCTTGCAGGTAGATGCTATTGTCGATTATGCGAAGGATTTTCATAGTGACTTTATGGATTTTTATCTGGCGAAGCATTGTAAATTCTTCCTCGGTGACCACAGCGGTGTAATATTCTTTCAGGTATTCTGGTCGAAACCTATGGTGATGATTAATTTGCCGAATATTACCGGCTATGCAGATGGCAGTTTTCCCTTTGTTCGGGAAAGAGATTTGGCGATTTATCATAAATTCTGGTCAAAAGAAAAGAACCGATTGCTGAACCTCAGTGAAATTCTTGAAATTGAGGATCTATCCGATCAGCCCTATGCTTATAGCGGAAATGTGCGTGTTATGGAGGAATACGATAAGTGTGGTATTGTTCCTATTCCCAATACGCCGGAGGAAATTCGAGCCGTCACGCAGGAAATGCTGGAGCGTCTTGACGGAAAACTCTCCTATACGGAGGAGGACGAGATGCTTCAGAGCAAATTCTGGGCAATATTGGAGCCGTATCTGAAGACCCGCCCGCGTGTGCTTTGGTATGATGCCAGAGTGGGGCGCGATTTTTTACGGGAAAATCCATGGATGACCTGTTGATCAGAAGATGGAAAGGGACGTGCCGATATGGATGCCTTTTGGGATCATTATACATGCATAGCAGTCTACGGCACGGGGACCTACGCAAAAGATTTTTTTCAGAATTACAGTGGAAACTCTCTTGCAGCGGTCTTTGATCGCGTGCGGAAGAATGGAGAATTTTGCGGATATCCGATTCGGGATATCAAGGATATCTCATCCATCGGCGTGGAGCTTGTCATCATTGCGGCGCCTCAGACCGTTGAAGAGATTATTTTTCGACGGATTGAGAGGCTTTGCGCACAAAATAATGTAGATGTTTTTGATGTCATGGGAAGAAATCTGAGGCAAACTACATTTGGTGTTGAATACAATGACAAGGCCTCGGCAACCTTTAATGATATTATCGCAGCAATTGACGCACATGATGTGATCAGCTTTGACATCTTTGATACGCTTATCATGCGGAAAACGTTATATCCGGAAGATGTATTCGAACTTGTGGCGTCACGAGGGGGGCGGAGTGGCATCAGCGTGGAGGAGTTTAAGGCAAATCGTGTCATGGCAGAGCTTTCCGTGCTGGATGAGGGCTGTCACACGCTGGATGCGATCTATGACAAGCTGCAGAAAACATATGGATTTACCGATGAGACACGAGCGTATTTGTTGAATACCGAGCTGGAAGCAGAGCGGGATGTCATTGTTGCGCGCAGCGCGGTGGTACGTGCATTTCGATATGCGATTCAGAAAAAGAAACTTGTATATTTGACGACAGATATGTATTTGCCGGAAGAATTTCTAAGAGCACTGCTATGCCATCATGGGATCGAAGGCTATGAAAAAATTATTATATCGGGATATGAAGGAACGACAAAGAGTCAAAATCTATTCGGAGTCTTACAAAACATTGCGTCGAGCGGAAAGATTCTACATGTTGGCGATAATAAACAAGTTGACTGTTTGACTGCACATCTTTATGGTATCGATACGTTCTGGGTGCCGTCAGCACTTGAGATATGGAGGATGAGAGACCCTTCTATAGGGCTTGAGATGTTCTTGACGGTCAATGACAGAACACTTCTTGGGACATATCTATCAAGATGTTTTCAAAATCCGTTTGCAAACGCAATGGAGGAAGCGGAAGAGGAATGGGGGATATATGACTTTGCATTTTCGTTTGCGGGACCGCTGTTGACGTGCTATATCCTTTGGCTGGTGCAAAAAGTACGCAATAAAGATTATGAGAAGTTGCTTTTTGTTGCAAGGGATGGATACCTTCCTATGAAGCTGTATCAGTGGTTCTGCAACAATACCGATAGGACGGAGGACTTACCTCCGGGGTGCTATTTCTATACCTCTCGAAGGGCGGCAATACGAGCGGGACTTTGCAAGCAGGATATCAAAAAGATAGCAAAACAGATGCCGGAAGGAGCTATCTTCTTTGAGGATGGGTGCATAGACAGCAATCGCTCTTTACAGGAATCCGAGGAACAATATCAAAATTTTGCTCTCTACCTAAAGCGGGAAGATATTAAGCAGAATGGGAAATACGCACTTGTTGATATTCTCTCATCAGGAACAAGCCAGTATTTTTTGCAAAATATCTTTGCGTGGAATATAGAGGGGTTAAATATGATATACTACATAGGTGAGATAGGAAAGATCAGAGAACCGCTTCGTATTTCTGCAATGTATCTTTTCCCTAAAAATCAATTAACAGCATTGCTTACCCCTGATAATAATAAGATTATGGAAACCATTTGTACCTCTTATGACGCAAGTGTTTCCGGCTATGGGGGGAATGGCGAGGTTGTGTTCACTGCGCTTGAAAAAGAAGATAGTGAAAAAATATGGCTAAAAAAAGCACAACAAGGGGTAATGGATTATTTTTCTGAGTTTATCGGAAAATACTATGTTCCGGAGCAGGGCTTTAATGTAAATATAGGAGCAGTTCTCTTTTTTCAACATGAAAGATTAAGCCAAGATGCTAAAAATCGCATCTTTGAAGGAAGCCGTTTCTATAATGATATTCTTTTGACGTCCTCTGCCGTGTTCTCGCATGATAGAGAAGAAGGAGTTCAAGCAAAGTGAAAAGCAGCAAAGAGATTTTTGAAATCATATATCCCGTTCGGCAGGAATTACTCGATTTTTGTCACGCACATAAGCGAATCTTTCTTTATGGTGCGGGAGAATGGGCAGAGCGTGTGTATGCGTACTTGGAGCATGAGGGAATTACACTGTCCGGTGTGGTCGCAACAGTTGCACAGGAAAGCAAATTCCATGGGTTTTCTATTATGCCGATTGCAAAGATGTCATTCGAAGAGGGAGATGGCGTACTGCTTGCCATGAAAGACTCTTATTGTCGTGAAGTGCTGCCTGTTTTGGAAAAAATGGGGATGGGGCAGGATGTCTTTTGTGCCGGCACGACGCGAAGTGTACCAAACGCCGCAGACTATCTTGACGGAACCACTGGAATGACGTTGAAATCCGGAAAATATTTCGCGTCGTTTGATGAGTTGGAAAAAATTGGTGCGGAAACGAAGACGGATAAAGCGGAAGTGCATCACGATTATCTGCGAAAATATGAGTTTTTCCTCCAGACATTCCGTGAACGCAAGATGATTTTGGTGGAGATGGGTGTTCTAAAAGGTAGCAGTCTGTCCATGTGGGGGAAGTATTTTCCTCAAGCTGAGGTTTATGGTATAGACATCGACCCCGCTTGCAAACAATATCAAGGCGAGAATCGTACGGTATGGATTCGAGATTTATCACTGGATACGACATTGCAGGAGATTGCGGAATTGCACCCGACGATTATCGTGGATGATGCGTCGCATTACTGGAGTCATCAGATACTGGCACTCTTTCGTCTGTTTCCTGCGCTTACTGCAGGTGGGGTGTATATTGTGGAGGATATTGAAACAAGCTTTTCTGCGTATGCGGGGATGGGATGCGATGATGCCGCCGTGTCTGCGTACGATGTGTTGAAGGTTGTTGCAGAGGTTGTCACAAGTCGGGAGCATTTGCGAGAGACAGACCTTTCTCCACAGCTAAAGAAGCTTTGTAATGACATTGAAGAGCTGGCTGCTGAAGTGGATTTGATCAGCTTTATTCATGGAAGCTGTATATTGGTGAAACGGTAATCGATAGGAGCAATGGTTATGAAGAAGCCGTCCTTAATCGCATTTTATTTGCCGCAGTTCCATGCCACTCCTGAAAATGACAGGTGGTGGGGGAAGGGGTTTACGGAATGGACGGCTGCTCGTGGGGCTAAGTCTCTTTTTGAAGGGCATAAGCAGCCGATCGTGCCGCTCGGCAAACGGTATTACAATTTGCTCGAAAAAGAAACGATGCAGTGGCAGGCGGATTTGGCAAAGAAGTACGGCATCGACGGGTTTTCCTTTTATCATTACTGGTTCAAGGACGGACGGCAGGTCTTGGAAAAGCCGGCAGAAAATCTGCTGCGGTGGAAAGAGATTGATATGCCGTTTTGCTTCAACTGGGCAAATGAATCATGGGCGCGTACGTGGAGTGCTATTGCACACGCATCTCCTTGGGCAGATCAATATGAGACGGATGAGCAAGATGACGATTCAGGGATGCTCATGGAGCAAAAGTACGGAAACGAATCTGCATGGCAAGAGCATATTCGGTATCTCTTTCCGTTTTTTCAGGACGCCCGATATATTCGCATGGATGGACGCCCCGTGTTCATGATTTATCATCCGGAGACCGTCTATTGCCTCTCGGATATGATTTGCTGCTGGAATGCATATTTGCGGGATCATGGTGATAAGGAGATTTACCTGATTACAGGGGTACATGATAGCGCAGTTCCGTTTGCAGGCTTAAAGAGTGCTTGCGATGCCTATTACATGGCTGACCCTGCGCCGCTTTGGCAATATCTTCCGTCAAAGCTTCTGGCAGGGGGGATACGCTATCATGATGCGGCGGTATACTGGGATGCGTTTTTCCGATTGGAGGCACCCAAAGATAGAAACGGGAAGCATATCTATGCCTCTGTCATGAATGGATATGATGATACGCCGCGCAGAGGGGAGGCCGGGGTCGTTGTGCCAAAGCTCTCGCCAAACGATTTTCAAGAGCAGATGCGAAAGACGGTCCGCATGGCAGCCAATCAAGGGCATCCGTTCCTCTTTTACAACGCTTGGAATGAGTGGGGCGAAGGAATGATCCTGGAACCGGATGAAGAATATGCGTATGCGTACCTTGAGGCGATACGCCAAGTCATGCGTGAGGAAGAAATGTTCGAAGGAGAAGCATCCGATGCTGCGGAGGAAGATCCGCGCCTCTCAACCGTTTCCTATGAGGCTGTAAGGAGCACGGAAGAAGCGCGTACGCTCTGTCGCTGGCTGGAGATCCGAGACGCCGGCAAGCGTGTGGCAGATTACCTCATAGCACAGAACGTAAGGAACATTGCCATTTACGGCTATGGCGACTTGGGCATACGTTTGAAAAAGGAACTGCAGGGTTCTGCTGTGACGGTCGACTACATCATCGACCGCTCCGTTTCCGCTCGCGATGTGGATTGCCCCACGTACCAGCTTTCTGAGCAGCTTCCGTCCGTGGATCTGATTGTTGTGACCGTGCACGGGTTGTATGCGGAGATATGGGAGGATATACGGAGGTATGTTGGGTATCCGATTTCCTCATTGGCACATATACTGTTTGAAATCGACGGATAGAAGATTGCAAGGTTAGATATCTGATTTTCTGGAGGATACCGCAGTGCTTGTTTCCATCATCATCCCTGTGTACAATGTGGAACAATATATAGAAAAGTGCTTGGACAGTGTGCTGGGACAGACGTATCGGGAACTTGATGTCATCTGTATCAACGACGGTTCGACAGACAACAGTCTTGCCGTGCTTCTCCGATATGAAGCACAGGATTCGCGCGTTCGTATCATCGACAAGGAAAATGGCGGCGTTGTCAGCGCACGTGAAGCGGGACTGCGTATCGCCAAGGGGGAATATACGACGTTTGTCGATGCGGACGACTGGATTGAGGCAGATGCCATTATGGAAATGGTTGCGGCAAATCGCGTGTATCAAGCGGATGTGGTGGCGTGTGGCTTTTGGAAGGAGCAGGGAGATGCTTCAAACGCAATTTTTAATGGAGTAGAGGCAGGGTATTACGCCCCCGCTTATTTACAGGAGCATCCGGAGGATTGGTTTTTTTCCTATACGACGTTTCGGGAACCGATCATCGGCAGTCTGTGTACAAAGCTGATTCGTACGAAGCTTATCCAAGCAGTACATAGGAAGCTTCCGCTTTCTATGGTGTACGGAGAGGATGTCGTTGCGGTGCTTTTGGTCTGCGCTTCGTGCAACGGCCTCTTGTCGATTCCGGGAGCATGGTATCATTATATTCACCGTGATGGTTCTGCGGCAAGGCAGCAGAGAGGCTTTCCAAAAGGAATGTATCGATCCATCTATCAGCTTTTAGAAACAGTGGTGGATGGATCCGTAGAGAGGAAGAAGTGCCTAGATGCGTATATGAAGATGCTTCTCTTGGAGCAGGAGTATGAAGCCTTTTCCTCCTATGGCATATTGTTTCCGTTTTCAAAGGTGTCGAAGGGCTGTCGTGTTTTCCTTTATGGCGCTGGTCTTTTTGGACGTATGGTGCATCGAGCGATTATGAGACATGCAGATTTGTCCCTCGCAGGGTGGACGGATCGGGCATGGCAGTCAGAAGCACTGCAGCAGCTTACACTTAATCCCTTGTCTGACCTTTACAAGGCTGAGTTTGATGTGCTTGTCCTTGCGCTTTTGAATGAATCCTTGTGCAGAGAGATCGCCTTTGATATGATTCAGAAGGGAATACCGGAGGAAAAAATTTGTTTTGTGGAGAATAAAATCATGCAGGAAGTGCCTCTTCCCGCATGGGTTACGTCGACATAAATTGTTGCTTTTATGAGACATATCGATTTGAGAAGAGGGGAGAAAGGCCCTATGAGGAAAAAGGGGATACCTCCGGAAATGTTGAAAAAGTTACAGCAGGAACTCCTGGATATTCTGTTGGAATTTGATCGCATTTGTAAGAAGTACAATATTCGCTATTATCTTTCCGATGGGACGCTGTTGGGGGCTGTGCGTCATCAAGGGTTTATCCCCTGGGATGACGATGTGGATATTGAAATCTTCCGTCCTGAATATGAACGTTTTCGTGAGGTGGCGAAAAAAGAGTGGGACGAACATGGGAGATACTATTTCCAAGATAGTACCACTGATCCGGACTATAACTGGCCGTATGGGAAGTTTCGGAAGGCAGGGACACGTGGGGTTCGTCCCAATCAAAAAGGTATGTTGAAGCGTGACGGCATCTTTATGGATGTATTCGCTATGGATGTGATGCCCTCTACACGTCCGGTGCAAAGCATCATGTATTTTCTTACGGCAGTGGCGAGGAAAATTCTATGGGCACCAATTGGGTGGCATATACTTCAAAATCCTTTTGAAAAAGCGGGATTCTTCCTGTTGCATCTGCTTCCTCGTAATGCGGCATTGGCGCTCCATCACTGGGTGTCGGGCTGGTATCGAGGAAAGGAAACGGAATGGATAGGAATCTTCAATACAGCGAGCACATCAAAGCACGGGTATGCCTATCGTAGGGAGTGGTATAAGGATGTGCGAGAGGTAAGCTTTGAGGGGCACATGCTTCCGATTCCTGTTGGTGCGGATGGAATTTTAAAGACAAAGTATTATGATTATTGGGTCTTGCCACCGGAAGAGAAGCGCTATGGCAATGCGGATTTTGTCTATATTGAATTTTCGGATGGCACGATATGGCAGCGGGACGAATAGTCCCGTGGGAAGATATAAAGGTGAAAACGATGTATGTAAATGAATTTATCAAGGACACGGAGCGTGTATTTCCACAAGAGGGAAGACGAGCATATCTTCGTTACGATATGAATGAGAATCCGGAAGGATTGCCGGCGTCTTTTGTGGAAATGGTGAAAAAAGAAATTACGCCGGAATTTTTATCTGTGTATCCGGAGCCTAGTGCATTTACGAAAAAGTATGCTTCCTACGTTGGGGTGAAAGAGGATCAGATTCTGGCGACCAATGGATCGGATATGGCGATACGGTATCTGTTAGAGACGTTTGGCGAGCGAGGCAAAGAGGTGGTAACGGTTGCACCGTCTTTTGAGATGTACTGGGTCAACTGTAAGATCTTGGGTTATCGTCACGTTCCCGTTGCTTATGAAAACGACCTGACGATGAAAGTGGAAAATATTCTTCATGCAATCAGTGAAAATACGCGGATTGTTGTTCTTTTAAATCCCAACAATCCGGTTGGCAATACCTATACACGAGAAGAAGCGGAATCCGTGATCCAAAAAGCAAAGGCGGTGGGTGCGCTCGTTATCATCGACGAGGCATATCATTATTTTTACGAGGGGACGTTCCTCGATCTTTTGCAAAAATATGATAATCTTGCTATTTTACGAACCTTCTCCAAGCTCTTTTCCATTGCCGCTTGCAGATTGGGCGTGATTATCGGTTCAAAAGAGATTATACACTACACGAAAAACGCAAAGCTGACGTTTGATGTCAACTCGATCGCACTTCTTTTTGGAGAACGGCTTCTCGATCATCCAGAGGTGGAAGTAGAGCTTATACGGCAGGAAAAAGAAGGCAAGGCGTTTGCTATGGAAGAACTCAAAAAGCAGGGATATTTCGTGCGGGATTGCAAGGGGAATTATATCTTTGTAGAACCGCGCAAGGATACGCACGATCTTGCCAAAGCTTTGGAAGACAGGCATAAGATCCTTGTCAAAACCTATGGAAATGGTCTTTTGCGCAAGTTCTTGCGAATTAGTGTAGGATCAAAGGAGGCGATGCAACGCTTTTTGGAAGCGTTTTTACCACTCGATGCATGAAAGGATAGAAGAAAGGAAACGCTGGACTACTTCTTTGTGTATCGGTATAATGGATAAAAGCCGGGCAGATGATTGTGACATTTTCGCATGGAAAGCATTGTCGATGAAGACGATGCGTCACGATGGAGAAGCCGGTGAAGAGATGAGAGCGGCAAACTGCCGCCGGAATAAGGGGGATGCATATGCCAGCGATTATCATGGCAGCCGGAGTCGGCAGCCGTATCAGCCGTCATGTCGATAAGCCGAAGTGCCTGCTTGAGATTGAGGGAAAGTCGATTCTGCGGAGAACAGTCGAGATGCTTGCGCACAATGGCGTGCAGTCGATCGTTGTGACGGGGTATCAGCATGCGCTGATTGAGGAGAACCTGAAAGGCGTTGATGTGACGCTGCTCAACAATCCATTCTTCCGTGTAACGAACAGTCTTGGCTCTCTTTGGTTTGCGCGGGACTACATTCGCGACGATGAGGAACTCTATCTGATGAATGCTGATGTGTTCTGGCAGCAGGATATTTTTGACATTCTAAAAGAGGAGGAGAGGGATGTTCTTCTCCTCGCGGATTCCTCCATTGCGCGGCTCGAGGGCGGCGATTATTTCTTCGGTGTCGCTGACAATAAGATTGTGAAATACGGCAAGGAGCTTGCACGGGAAATCCGTACCCATGAGTATGTGGGCGTCGGTCGTATCCGGTCCGCCTTTCTCCCACACTTCCGCAAGATGCTTCATACATTGATGGAGGCGGAACAGTACACTTCATGGTGGGAGGATGTACTTTATCAGCTGAGCACAGATTACGATGTCTTTGTGCGCGATGTGGCGGGGCATTTCTGGGCAGAGGTCGATTACATCGAGGACTATGAGCGGATTATGGCGTATATTTACGAGCGGAATGCAAAGGCGGCAGCGAAGTGAAGCTATTTACCGTCGGACCGGTTTCTATGACGGAGGAAGTGCGTGTGGAACGGGAAGGGGCGGTCGCGTACTGCTTCCCTAATCTATAAATCTATTGTAATAGGAAGCAAACCGGACGTAGAGTGGTGCTCTTTTGTACCACCAACGCAAAGAACCGTCGCACGTATAAGCGTGCGACGGTTCTTTGCGTTGGTGGCCAAACGGACATGGTAAATCCATCGGTTCAACTGTGGGCAGATAAAATATTTGTTACGAATCGTGTAGAAGAGCACGATATTTCTGTCGCTTTGAGGCAGAAATCTGAAGGGCATCCATTGCTTTTTCGGCAGAGAGATTCATGTTTTTCATGAGGGTTTTGAGGTTTTGCAGGGTCGCGAGCTCCATACCCTCATCGCGTGATGCGTGCATTGCACTGATATAGTCGCGTACAGCTTTCTCGCGCTGCTCGTACTGCCACCGCTCAATGTCGTCCTGCATGAAGATATGTTCTGCGTCCAATGCTTCACGGATTGCCGTTTCGCTCATTGCCAGTTCCTCCATTTCTTCATCGTTTAATTTGTTGGAAAAATATGCCATCCATTTTTCGAGCCGTTTTAATTCCTTGATGGATTTTACTTCGAACTTCGGAACTTCGATAAAGTGAATTTCGATGTCCTCTGTGAGGCGGTGTCCACTTTGGAGATCGTACAGTCCGTACATCGTATGTGGTTTCGGCTGTGGCAAGAGTATAAAATTGAGCAGATTGATGGTAATAGCACGGTTCAACCTCACATAATCTTCGCCCCTGTGAATCGACTGGTACATCTTTGCCCAATAATATAATGTGCGCTTTTCCATGTTGCGCCAGTTGACCAGCTGGACCTCGATATTGATGCGGCTTCCATCATTTGCAACTCCATAGAGGTCGAGCCGTGACAACTTGTCTTCTTCGAACTCCGGCTCCAAGTCGCGATCAATGAAGGTGATGTCCCTAAGTTCCTCCATATCGTTAAGGTCAAGTACTGCATTGAGAAAATTCAGCGTGATGCGTTTGCGCTCCTCACGTCCAAAGATGAATTTGAACAGATAGTCGTTTAGTGGATTGCAGTTTCGTCGCTTCATATGCGTACACTCCTTTTCATCATTATATGATAGTAGATGCAAAAAGGGAAGGGCTTGTCCTGCTTACATGCAAAAAGCCGCCCACATGGGCGGCTCATATTTCAAATTGGTGGAGATGAGGAGAATCGAACTCCTGTCCGAAGATAATACTACATGGATTTCTCCGAGCGCAGTCTGTGTTTTTGTTTAGGTGCAGCGTCGCCCGCAGACAAGCTACGACGCACCGATCACGATGAAGTTCCCGTGTGAGTTATCGTGCAGTGGCTCTCAGGTATCCCGCGTTTGACCCCTGACTCCATCCGTGCGGGAAACAGACGGAAAGGGGCTGGCTTAAGCCGCCAGAGCGTAGTCTTCGTTTGCTTTTATGTTTAGATAAAAGTTTCACCTTACTAACGGGGTGATGACCCCCCGGCTCGCTGTCCACATACTACCCATCCCCGTCGAGACCATTACATCCCCGATAATGGAAGCATATGTGCTTGTGCATATAATAGCAGATGCTGCGCGCTCTGTCAAATCGCGTTTTGTTTTTTCTTGCAAGATGGGAAAAATTTTAGTATCATGTAAACAGATTATTCAGTATCCGAGGAGGATAATACTTGCAAAGAGAGAGAACACTGGCTTCGCGTGTGGTCTACGATGGCATCGGGTTGCACTCGGGGAAGCCGGTACATATGGAACTCGCTCCGGCGGCGTCGGGGACGGGGATACAGTTTGCGCGCATAGATCTGCCGGAGGCGCTGCCCGTTGCCGCGACGGCGGCAAATGTGACGGCGACGCTCCGTGCGACGACAATCGCTGCGGGGACGCTGAAGTTCTTCACGATCGAGCATCTGATGAGTGCCCTGCACGTGCACGGCGTGGACAACTGCCTCGTGCTTCTCGATGCAGAGGAGCCGCCGGTGGTGGACGGCAGTGCGCGTACGTTCTTCCGTCTGATTGCGCAGGCAGGCACGGTGGAGCAGGATGCAGAGCGTCATGTGACGGTGATCGACCGCGTCTACCGTGTGGATGACGGCAGTCATTTCGTCATGGCATTGCCGTATGATGGGCTGCGTGTTTCGTTCACGTCGCTGAACGAGCATCCCCTGATCGGGGTGCAGTACTACGATATCGAGGTCACGCCCGAGGCGTATGAGAGGGAGATCGCACCCGCGCGCACGATCGCCTACGAAAAGGAGGTCGCAGCGCTGCAGGCGAACGGTCTCGGACTCGGCGGTTCGCTTGAGACGGTGATTGTCTACAACGATGAGGGGTGGATGAACCCGCTCAACTTCCCGAACGAGCTCGTGCGGCACAAGATTCTCGATGTGCTTGGGGACATCCGGCTTGCCGGGATCATTCGCGGTCATATCATTGCGGTTGCGTCGGGGCACGCGCTCAACACAGCGCTGGCGAAACAGATTGCAGAGGAGAGGAAATAAGCATGACTTTGGACATCAATGAGATTCAGAAGATTCTTCCGCATCGTCCACCGATGCTGCTCGTGGATCGGATTACGGAACTCGTGCCGTTCAAATCGGCGACGGGGATTAAGTGCGTGACGATGAACGAGCTGTTCTTCCTCGGACACTTCCCGGGGCATCCGATCATGCCCGGCGTTCTCCTTCTTGAGGGGATGGCGCAGGTCGGTGGTGTGACGATGCTCTATCCGGAGGAACATCGCGGAAAGCTCGCGCTTTTTGGCGGGATGGAGAATGTGAAGTTCAAGCGTCCCGTCGTGCCCGGCGATGTTGTCATGACGAAGGCGGAAATCGTGCGCGTGCGCGGCGTGTTCGGCGTACTGCATGCGGACGCCTATGTCGAGGGGGAACTCGTGGCATCCGCAGATTTCAAATTTGCATTGAAAGATGGAAACGAGCTCTAAAGATAGTGATAAATAGAGAGAAACCGGACATAATCCACCGTAAAAGAGGATTATTTGGCGATAATGGCTGATTTTCCGAGGTGAGAAACCAGCTCTTTTGTCGGATAGTAAGAGAGAGTGGAAAATGTCTGCCCTGAATCCGTTTGGGGCTGAAGGAGTTGAAATAGATGACAGGCAGCAGCAAGGTACTTGCCTACATCCATGAAACGGCGGTGATTGCGCCGACGGCGCGGATCGCAAAGAACGTGGAGATCGGTCCCTATGCGGTCATCTCGGATCATGTCCAAATCGGCGAGGGGACGAAGATCGGCCCGCACGTCGTGATTAAGGAGTGGACTCAGATCGGTCGGGATTGCCATATATTCCAAGGTGCATCCATCGGTGAGGTGCCGCAGGATCTGAAGTTCAAGGGTGAGAGGAGCTATACGTTCATCGGCGACCGCACGACGATCCGCGAGTGCGCGACGGTGCACCGCGCGACGGGCGAGGGCGAGGAGACACGCATCGGCGACGACTGCCTGCTCATGGCGTATACACACATCGCACATAACTGTGTTCTCGGCAACCGCATCATCATGAGCAATGCGGCGATGCTCGCGGGACACGCGATCGTTGAGGATGGCGTTGTCATCGGCGGCATGGCGGGTGTGCACCAGTTCGTGAAGATCGGACGCAATGCGATGATCGGAGGTACGTCGAAGCTCGTGCAGGATGTTGTGCCGTTCACGATGGTGGACGGGCATCCCGCGCGTGCGGTCGGGCTCAACAGCGTCGGCATTTCGCGTGCGGGCATTCCGATCGACGTGCGCCGCCGCATTAAACAGGCGTATAAGATTCTCTATCGTTCGGGGCTGAACCTTACGCAGGCGATTGCGGTCATCGAGCAAGAGGTGGACGCCTGCGAGGAGATCGATCATCTCCTGCGTTTCCTCCGCAACGCGGAGCGCGGAATCTGTCGCGAACGTCATGAGGATGAGTGAGGGATAATGATGGAAAAACTGGGTCTGCTCGCGGGTGTCGGACATCTGCCTGCTGCCTGTGCGCGTGCGGCGCGTGCGCTCGGGTATGAAGTACATGCAATCGCACTGCTGCCGGACTGCGATCCGGAGCTCAAGGACGCGGCATCGGTCTATCGTGAGATCAGCATCGGTTCGATCTCTGCGATCCTTGCCTATCTCCAGCAGGAGCAAATCGGTAAGGTGACGATGATCGGAAAGGTCACGAAGGAACTGCTCTTCACGGGGCAGATTCAGCCGGATGAGATGCTGCGCGGGATGCTGATGCAGCTGCCGAACCAGAATGACGATACGATCATGATGATGTTCGTCGGCGCGCTGATGAAGGTGGGCGTGACGCCGCTCGATCAGACGGCGCTGATCAAGCCGCTGATGCCGGAGGCGGGTGTGCTGACGAGCCGTCCTCCGACCGACGCCGAGCGCGCGGATATGGAGTACGGTCTCCGGATGGCACGCGAGATCGGACGGCTTGATGTCGGGCAGACCGCCGTTGTAAAGGACTGCGCGGTCATGGCGCTTGAGGCAATCGAGGGAACGGATGCGTGCATTCGGCGCGGCGGTCAGCTTGCGGGCGGCGGTGCAGTTGTTGCAAAGGCGGCAAAGCCGCAGCAGGATCTCCGCTTCGATGTGCCCGCAGTCGGACTTGATACGATCGAGTCGCTGGTCGCGGCAAAGGCATCGGCTCTCGTCATTGAGGCGGAGAGGACACTCTTCATCGACAAGGAGCGCGCGGTCGCGCTCGCTGAGGCAAACGGCATTACGATTGCTGCGATGTGAGAGACTTTTGAACGCCCCTCCGTTTCGACGGGGGAGGCTTTGAGGCAACGGCATTTTATTTGTCATGTTTGAGGAGGTCTTGCCCACTTGAAAATCATGCTTTCGGCGGGGGAGACCTCGGGCGATCTCCACGGCGCGGCACTCGCACGAGAGCTGCGGGCGCTTGATGCCTCTGTTTCTCTTATCGGTTTCGGCGGTGCGGAGATGGCGGCAGCGGGCGTTGTACTCCGTCAAAATTATGCAGATTACAACGTCATGGGGATCTCGGCGGTGCTGCTCAATTTGCGCCGCATCTTTGCCCTTCTCGATGATCTCACGCAGCTCATGGAGGAGGAGCGTCCGGACGTACTCGTCATCATCGACTATCCGGACTTCAACTGGCGGCTCGCGGCGCGGGCGAAAGAGCGGGGGATCCCCGTTTTTTCTTATATTCCGCCCTCTGCATGGGCGTGGCGCAAGGGGCGTGCGAAGTCCTGCGCCGCGCTCGCGGATGAGATCGTCGCGATCTTTCCGCACGAACTCCCACCGTATGAGGCGGCGGGTGCAAACATCTCCTTTGTCGGCAATCCGCTCATCGATACGGTGCATGCCGAGATGGAGCCGGAGGAGGCGCGCATACATTTTGACATCCGTGCGGAGGATGTGCCGATTCTCCTGATGCCGGGCAGCCGACGCGAGGAGATCGAGCGCCTCCTCCCGCCGATGCTCGATGCGGCAGAGATCCTTGCGGCAGAGGATCCTGCGCGGCGCTTCTTCCTGCCTGTGGCGGGCGGTGTGGATGTCACGCAGATTGAGGGACACCTTGCCGTTTCGTCCGTCACGGTCACGCTCACACACGACGCGCGTTATGCGCTTATGGGCATCGCACGTGCGGCAATTGCCGCGTCGGGGACGGTCGTCATGGAGGCGGCGATTATGGGGCTGCCTGCCGTCATCCTTTACCGCATGTCCGCGCTTTCCTATTTCGTCGGACGTCTGCTTGTCGACGTGCCGCGTTTCTCGCTGCCGAACATCCTTGTCGGCGAGACATTCGAAACAGAACTCCTTCAGGACGAGGTGCAGCCGGAGCGCATTGCCGAGGCGATGGATCGGATCATCGCCGACAGCGCGGATCGCGCATACGTGATGGATTGCCTTGCGCGAGCCGTCGCCAAACTCGGCGAACCAAATGCAGCGCGCCGCGTGGCGGAGAAGATTCTTGCGCTTGCGAGAACTTCTGAAACGTGAATTTGATTAGTGTGCGGAAAGGAGCTGCGCTCTGAGTGCCCCTATCGGCTCACTTCGTTCGCCACTTCCCCCGTTGCGACGGGGGAAGCTAATATGCCGTAACGCAAAGCCTCCCCCGTTGCTGACCTGTCCAAGAAGCAAGTCCGAAAGGACGCAGCTGATTGGGCAACAGGTCGTATGGGAAAACGTCCCAAGAACACAAGCGATAGCGAAGTGTGATTGGATGACGTTGACCGCTCGACACGGGGGAGGGGGACCGCGTAAGCGGTGGAAGGGGCGCTTTGAGCGTCTGTTGACAACTTCCTTTCATTTATCCTTCCAGTAGGAGAACTATGAAGAACTATACGAGACTGCTTGCCTACATGCGCCCGTACGTGAACAAATTTGCGCTCGCGATCGTGTGCATCATCCTCGCCTCTGCGGCGAATCTCTACGTCCCGTGGATCATCAAGGACATGATCGACGACGTGCTTGCCGACAAGAACATGGCACTCCTCAACGCCATCTGCATCGGCATTGTCGTCATCTTTTTCCTGCGCGGGATTTTTTACTTTGGGCAGTCCTATCTCGTTTCCTACATCGGGCAGAAGGTCATCATCGATGTGCGCGAAGTCATGTTCCGCAAATTCCAGCGGATGCCGCTCGCGTACTACGATCGCCATCAGACCGGCGAGATCATGAGCTATGTCACGAACGACGTGGCGGCGATCCAGTCGGCGCTCGTGGATAATTTGATCGATATGGTGACGGAGGGCTGCATCCTCATCGGTTCGCTTGTCCTTATGTTCTACCTCGATTGGAAGCTCTCGCTCCTGACACTCGTCGTGATTCCCATGGTGGGGCAGGCGATGAAGATCTTTGGGCGCAAGATCAAGCAGTCGAGCTCGGTCATTCAGCAGCGTCTCGCAGAGATCACGGCTCTCTTGCAGGAGAGCTTTTCGGCGACGCGCGTTGTGAAGTCCTTTGTGCGCGAGGATTATGAGATCGATCGATTCGTGCAGAGCAATCAGCGTAATTTCGATGCGGTGATGAAGAACGTCCAGCAGACGAGCATGCTCACGCCGACCGTCGAATTTCTGGCAGCGATTGCCGTCACCTTCATCGTATGGTTCGGCGGCTACGAGGTCGTCAACGGCGACATTACCGCAGGTGCGTTCGTCGCGTTCCTCACCTACGCCGTCAACCTCGCGAATCCCGTCAAGCGCCTCTCACGCATCTATGGCAATCTTCAAAAGGCGATGGCGGCAGTCGACCGCGTATTCTCGATCGTTGACCTCGAAGAAAGCATCACGGACAGCCCCCATGCGAAGCCGCTTCCCCCGGTGGAGGGGCGCGTGCGCTTCGACCATGTGGTTTTTTCCTATAAGGAGGGGCGTCCTGCGCTCGACGGTGTGACACTCGAAGCGGCACCGGGGGAAATGATCGCCTTTGTCGGTCCCTCGGGTGCAGGAAAATCGACGATTGCGAACCTTATTCCGCGCTTCTACGAGGTGGACAGCGGCGCGATTACGGTGGATGACCATGATGTCCGCGATGTGACGCTCGCTTCCCTGCGCGGTCAGATCGGACTGGTACCGCAGGAGACGATGCTGTTCTCCACGACCATCCGCGAGAACATTCGTTACGGGCGCCTCGATGCGACGGATGCGGAGATCGAGGAGGCGGCGCGTGCGGCGAATGCACACAACTTCATCATGGAGCTTGAGCATGGATATGATACCCAGATCGGTGAGCGCGGCGTCAGCATCTCGGGCGGGCAGCGTCAGCGCATCGCGATTGCGCGCGCGATCCTCAAGGATCCGCGCATTCTCATCCTCGATGAGGCGACCTCTGCGCTCGATACGGAGAGCGAGAAGATCGTGCAGGCGGCACTCGACGATCTCATGGTCGGGCGCACGAGCTTTGTCATTGCGCACCGCCTCTCGACGGTATTTAACGCCGACCGCATCTATGTGATCGACGGCGGGCATATCGTGGAACAGGGAACGCATGAGGAGCTGCTCAGAGAGGGCGGACTCTATCAGCATCTCTATGACATTCAGTTTCGGGGAGAGTGATTATGAGATTTCTCTATAATTTAGCGGCAATCCTCATCGTCACCATCATCATACCGATCTTCATGCTGCGCGCGACACGCGAGCGCGGCTTTGTCGAGCGCATCAAACAGAGCTTCGGTTTCTACCCGCAGGAGACCATCGACAAGGTGGCGGGGAAGAATGCGATCTGGGTGCATGCGGCATCCGTCGGCGAGATCGTTGCGACCAGCCCGCTCGTCCGCGAGTTCCGCAAGGTGTTCCCGGACAGCCCCATCCTCGTTTCGGTCGTCACGACGGGCGGTTATGAGATGGCGCACCGCATCATCAAGGATGCGGACGCGATCATCTACTTCCCCCTCGATCTCCCCTTCCTCGCCTCACGCGTCGTGGGACGCATCCGTCCGCGCGTATTTCTTCCCGTGGAAACAGAGCTGTGGCCGAACTTCCTCAAGAAGGCAAAGGAGCTCGACGTGCCCGTCATGATGGTCAACGGCCGCATCAGTGACCGCAGTGTCAAGCAGTACAAATACCTGCTCGGCATGCTGCGCGAGATGATCGGGACGGTGAAGTGCTTCGCCATGCAGTCGAGCATCGATGCGGACTACATCATGCGGCTCGGTGCACCGCGCGAGCTGGTTACGGTCACGGGCAATACGAAATTCGATCAGGCATATACGAGCGTCAGCCCCGAGGAACGGGCGACGCTCATTCAGGAATTAGGTCTCACGGGTGCGAGCCATATCATGATTGCAGGCTCGACACATCGCGGCGAGGAGGAGCTTGTGCTTGCGGCATTTGCCGCCGTGCGTGCCGTAGAGCCAAATGTGAGGCTGATCATCGCGCCGCGCGAGGTGCTGCGCACGATGGAGGTCGAACATCTCTGCCGTAAGGCGGGATTCACCGTCAATACGCGCAAGAATCTGCAAAAGGGCGCCGAGGGCGGCGAGGATATCGTCATCCTCGATACGGTGGGCGAGCTCGGCCGCGTCTATGGACTTGGCGATGTGATCTACATCGGCGGCAGCCTCATCCCGCACGGCGGGCACAACATCCTCGAACCGGCAGCGCACGGCAAGGCGATCATCGTCGGCGATCAGATGTTCAACTTCAAGGACATCCATGCGCTCTTCCGCAACCGCAACGCTGTTGTGACGGTTACGAACGGGAGGGAACTGACGCGCGAGACGCTGCGCCTCTTCGGGGACGCTGCGGAGCGCGAACGCCTTGAGCACGAGACACTTGCCATCATCAACGAGAACAAGGGCGCGTCCGCGAAGTCGGCGCAGATCCTCGTGGATATGCTTGCAACCTATGAGGCACGCCGCGCCCTGCGCGCGCAGCAGCGCATCCGTTCCCATCGGGTACGCGCAACGCAGAAGGTCGCGAATTTCCAGACGTACTTCATCGACCTCGTTCATGACAAGGATGTGCGTGGTGTCTCGCGCAGACTCATCATGGGCGTGTTCTATGTATTCTCGCTGATCTATGAACAGCTGGTCAATCTCAAATTGACCATGTATCGTTTGGGCTGGGTGAAAAAGGAGCAGCTGCCCTGTTTCGTCATCAGTCTCGGCAACGTCACGGTCGGCGGTACGGGAAAGACACCCACGGCACAGCATCTCGCGCGCGCGATTCACGGGATGGGCTACCGCGTCGCGATTCTCAACCGCGGCTACCGCGCGAAGTGGCGCGGCGAGGTCGGCATTGTCTCCGACGGGCACACGCTCAAGATGGATGCAGAGACGGCGGGCGATGAGGCGTTTATGCTGGCAAAGCATCTGCCGGACGTACCCGTGCTGATCGGTCCGAAGCGCGCCGTCACAGGACGCTACGCGATCGAGCATTTTGGTGCCGAGGTGGCCATCCTCGACGACGGTTATCAGCATTGGCAGCTTGAGCGCGATATGGACATCCTGCTCGTGGATGCCGTGAACGTCTTTGGCAACGGCTACCTCCTGCCACGCGGAACGCTGCGCGAGCCGCTCTCGCATATCGACCGCGCGGATGTCTGTCTCATGACGAAGGTCGATCAGGCGGCACCGGGCGCGATCCAGCACATCTGGGAGACGTTCCGCAGCTACAATCAGGACGGGCTGATCCTCGAGAGCATCCATCAGCCGCGCCAGTTTGTGCGCCTCTCCGACTGGTACGAGGACATCGGCGCGGGCGGCATTCCCGTCACGGAGATGGAGGGCAAGAAGGTGCTCGCGCTCTCGGCGATCGGAAACCCCGCATCGTTCGAGCAGACGCTTGCCGATCTCGGCGTTGAGATTGTGGAGAGCATGCGCTACCCCGATCATCACGACTACGACGAGCGCGATATGGCAGAGGTGCTGTATCGTGCGGAGACGCTCGGCGTCGAGGCGATTGTGAGCACGGAGAAGGACGCGGTAAAGGTGCCGGGCGACGTGGTGCGCGCAAAGTGGCGCATCCCGATATACGTCATCGCGGTCGAGGTGACGTTCCAGAAGGGCGGCGATGCGTTCTTCCGCACGCTTGAGCAGCAGCTCGCGGCGAAGCTGAGACCGGAGGTAATCACATGAAAGTTCTCTGTATCATCCCGGCGCGTTACGCATCGACGCGTCTGCCGGGGAAGCCCCTGCGCGAGATTGCGGGGAAACCCATGATTGTGCGCGTTTACGAGCGTGCTGTAAAGGCTCGGCTCGTGCAGGATGTCGTCGTTGCAACGGACGACGAGCGCATCCGTGCCGCTGTCGAAGAATACGGCGGGCGCGCCGTCATGACGCGCGCCGATCACGCGACGGGGACGGATCGCCTTGCCGAGGTTGCGGAGAAGATGACGGACTACGATCTCATCATCAACGTGCAGGGGGATGAGCCGCTCATTGATCCCGCGGTGATCGACGCGCTCGTCGAGCCGTTCCTTGCGGATGCGACTCTGCCGATGGCAACGGCAAAGACACTGCTCACAGACGAGGTGGAGATGGCGAACCCGAACAATGTCAAGGTCATCACAGACCTCACGGGCGATGCCCTCTACTTCTCTCGCGCATGCATCCCGTACGCGCGAAATACGGGAGCGAAAGTATACAAGCATATTGGCATCTATGCTTATCGCCGCGACTTTCTACTTGATTATGCACGCATGGCGCAGACACCGCTTGAGCTCTCCGAGTCCCTGGAGCAGCTGCGTGCGCTCGAGAACGGGCACCGCATTCGCGTCATCGAAACGGATGCCGTCTTTATCGGTGTCGATACGGAGGAGGATCTTGCGGCAGTCAATGAGGAATACAGAAAACGCGGGATTCATTGACCTTTTCGCGTGAAAATTCTATAATAATGAGTGTAAATAGCATGATTGTTGAAAGGAGCCATGAAGATGAACAAAGTGAAGCTGGCGAATTTTGAGATCGGCGGCGGCGAGCCGCTGGTGCTCCTCGCGGGACCCTGCGTCCTCGAAGGATTCGAGCACTCGCTCATGATCGGACGCGGCATCAAGGAGATCACGGATCGTCTCGGCATTCCCTATGTATTCAAGGCGTCCTTTGACAAGGCGAATCGCTCTGCCTTCCATAGCTTTCGAGGACCGGGGCTTGAGGAGGGCGTGAAGATTCTGGGCAAGATTCGCGATGAGCTCGGTGTGCCCGTCGTGACGGACATCCACGAGACCTGTCAGGCGGACACCGTCGCAAAGGTCGCGGATGTCCTTCAGATCCCTGCATTTCTCTCACGCCAGACCGACCTGCTGCACGCGGCGGCGCAGACGGGCGCCGTTGTGAACGTGAAGAAGGGACAGTTCCTCTCGCCGAGCGATATGCGCAACGTTGTCGATAAGATTCACGAGAGCGGCAGCGACCGCATCCTCCTCACGGAGCGCGGCGAGAGCTTCGGTTATAACAACCTCGTCGTGGACATGCGCGCCTTCCCCATCATGCGCGGCTTCGGCTATCCCGTGATCTTCGACGGGACGCACAGCGTTCAGCTGCCGGGCGGTGCGGGGACAAGCTCGGGCGGGCAGCGCGAGTACGTTGAGTACCTTGTGCGCGCGGCGGTCGGTGCGGGCGTTGACGGACTCTTCCTCGAGGTGCATGACAATCCGCCCGAGGCGCTCTCGGACGGTGCGAACATGGTCTATCTCGACAAACTCGAGGAACTCTTGAAGGATGCCCTCGCCATCTACGAAGTTGTGCGCAAGAAGCTGAACTAGGAGAACTACATGGCACAGAGCACAATCCGAGAAAAAGCAATCGAGACATTGGAACTTGAGGCAAAGGCAGTCGCGCAGCTCACAGAGCGCATCGATGCGGACTTTGAGGCGGCGGTACGCGCCATTTTAGACTGCAAGGCGCGTGTTGTTGTCACGGGCATGGGCAAATCCGGTCACGTCGGGCGCAAGATCGCGGCGACGCTTGCGAGCACGGGGACGCCCTCGTTCTTTATGCACCCTGCGGAGGCGTTTCACGGGGATCTCGGCATGGTCACGGCGGACGACATCGTCATCGCCATCTCAAACAGCGGCGAGTCGAACGAGGTCGTGAATATTCTCTCGATCATCCACCGCATCGGCGCGCGCATCATCGCCATGTGCGGACGGCGCAAATCCCAGCTCGGCCGCAGTGCAGACTTCTACATCGACATTGCTGTCGAGCGCGAGGCATGTCCGCTGGGGCTTGCACCGACAAGCTCGACAACCGCGACACTCGCGATGGGCGATGCGATCGCGATGGCGCTCATGGCGGCACGCGACTTCAAGAAGGAGGACTATGCCCTCTTCCATCCGGGCGGCGCGCTTGGCCGTAAGCTGCTGCTCACGGTCGCCAACGTGATGCACACGGGCGACGAAAATCCTGTCGTCGCCTACAATACGACGGCAAAGGATGCCCTCTTTGTTATGACGGACAAGGGGCTCGGCGCCGTCTCCGTCGTGGATGCGGACGGCAAATTTATCGGACTCGTGACGGACGGCATCATTCGTCGTGCCCTTGCGAAGGACTATAACTTCCTCGATAAGGACGTGGAGAGCATTATGTTCGCCACGCCGCTCACGATCGCGCCGGATAAAATGGCGGCAACGGCGCTCTCCGTCATGGAGAAGCATCAGCCGCGTCCGGTCACCGTTTTGCCTGTTGTCGATACGGCGGGCGTGCCCGTCGGCATTGTCCATCTGACAGATCTCTTGCGGCAGGGGGTCGTGTGATGCCGATTCGGGAAGGTGCGATTGACCGCGCGAAGAAAATCAAATGTGTCATCCTCGATGTGGATGGCGTACTTACGAATGGGTGCGTCTACGCTGCGCCTGACGGGAGTGAGCTCTATAAGCCGTTCTTTGTGCGGGATGGACTTGCGATTTCACTTGCACGGAAGGTCGGAATTGCGACCGCAATTATTACGGGACGCTCGTCCACGATCGTTGCGAACCGTGCAAAGGAACTGCATATTGACCTCGTCTATCAGGGCAATCTTGACAAACGCTCTGCCTATGCAGATATCAAGGCGAAGACGGGACTCCGCGATGAGGAGATCGCCTACATCGGCGACGATATCGTCGACCTCCCCATTATGCGTATGGTCGGGCTGCCGTGTGCGGTGGGCGATGCTGTGGCAGAGGTAAAGGAGATTGCGCAGATCATCGCGGGGGAGCGCGGCGGATGCGGTGCCGTGCGTGAAATATACGAGATCATCTTTAAGACACAGGGACTGTGGGAGCGTGTTCTCACGAGCTTTCAAACGGATGTTGACGGCGCTGCCCAGTAGCAAGGCAGCAAAAAGGAGGTGCGGCAGTGCTCTATCATACGCTCATGTTTCTTAGCTTTCTCGCGTGCCACGTGCCGCGCCCCGTTCTGCTCGGAGCGGGTTGGGTGCTCGGCAATCTCTACTATCTGCTCATTCCGAAGATGCGAAATCGTGCTGTGGAGCACATGATGCCCGCACTCGGCATTGACGAGGCGGAGGCAAAGAAGCTCGTGCGTGCGTCCTTTATCAATATGGCACGCAATGTTCTCGACATCCTTGCCATGCCCATGCTGAACGAAAAGAATCTCAGTGAATACATCGAGATCGACCATCTTGAGCGCATGCAGGAGGCGCTTGCCGAGGGGCGCGGCGTCGTCGTGCTCACGGGTCATGTCGGCTGTTGGGAGTGGCTGTCGGCGGCGTTCACACTGAACGGTATCCCCGTCAGCGCGATTGCAAAGCCGCAGCCGAACATCGAGTACACGCGCGCACTCGACGATCTGCGCGCGACCATCCACGTCGAGATCTTCTCGCGTGGGACGAGTGAGCTGATCGCGGCAGCACGGGCTCTCAAACGCGGGCGTCTCCTCGGATTTCTCGCCGATCAGGACGGCGGTCCCGGCGGTGCCTTCATCGAGTTCCTCGGACGTACGGCATCGACGCCGCTCGGTCCCGCCGTCTTCTCGCGTAAGTTCAAGTCACCCGTCGTACCCGCATTTATTCTGCGTCAGCCCAACGGCAAGCACAAGGTCCTCGTCGGTGAGATTATGCGCTGCCCGGATACGGGCGACAGTGACCGCGATCTCTACGAGTTCACCGTGCAGATGACCGCGATCGTTGAGAAGATCATCCGCGAAAATCCGACGCAGTGGATCTGGTTTCAGAAGCGCTGGAACACCCCGCCTGAGGAGCAAAAGACGGGCAAGCATCACATGTCGGCGGCGAAGGAGGGGGATTGATGGCTCAGAGCAAGTGGCTTTACGGCGGCGGTGCCGTCCTCCTCACGGGACTCGTTATTTGGGCGGTCACAACGGTGCCCGAAATTCCACAACAGACGGATACCCCATCCGGTCCGCGTGTCATGTCCTATGTGGACAATAGCCTCAGCGAGGAGCGCGACGGACGCACGATCTGGAAGATGACGGCGGAAAAAGTAAACGTCGATATTGACACGAACGATACGAGCATGCTGAAAATCGACGGAACCTTTTACACGGAGGATGGTCGCACACTCACGCTGCATGCAGATGAGGGGCGTATGGACGGCAAGACGCGCGATGTCGTGCTCACGGGTACGATCGAGGCAACGACGAGCGACGGGGCGAGCCTGCGTGCGAAGAAGATCACATGGACAGCGGAAGAGGGCAGCCTCAGTGCCGAGGGGGACGCCGAGCTCATTCGCGATGATATCCGTGCGACGGGAGATCGCATTGTGAGCACAGATGGATTTCAGCGGTTCAGCATCATAGGCAATGCACATATAGAGAAAGGTGGGGCGAAATGACGAAAAAGAAATTGTATCGAGGGCTTCTCGTACTGCTCGCGGCGGGAGCGATCGGCACGGCGGCAGGTGCTGCCGAGCAAGGCACACAGCCGACCAGCGTCACGGCAGACAGCCTCACCTACGATACACGCACGGGACTCATTACGGCAGAGACGAACGTCCGCATGGAACAGGGGCCGAGCCGGGTCGAGGGCGCGCGTGCCACGTATAATACGCACACCGAGGAGGGCACTGTCGAGGGCGGTGTCCGTGCCGTGCGTGACGACATGAATCTGTCCTGTGACCGTCTCTTTGGGATCGGGCAGGAGCACTGGCAGGCGACGGGCAGTGTTCATATGGTCAAAGCGGGGCGCACGTTTACGGGTGCGCAGCTTGACTACTACCCTTCGCAGAACGATTACATCCTCGCGGACAGCGGCGGAACGATCACGAGTGCCGACGGGACACTCAGTGCCGATCGGCTTGAGGGATGGATGAAGGAAAACCGCTTTGTCGGCACGGGCAACGCGCACATCGTCAGCCCGCCGCGCGATCTTGAGGGCGGCGGCGACCGCATGGAGTATTTCGGCAGTGCGGAACGACCGTATGTCGTGCTCGATGGCAGTGCATGGGTGTTTCAGGGAAACAACATGGCGCGCAGCAATCATATGACCGTCTACCTCGCGGATGACGGCACGGCTGTGAGCGAGTGAGGGGGCGCCATTTTGTATCTCGAATCCCGCAACCTTATCAAGAAATTCGGCAGCCGCACCGTCGTTGACCACATCTCCGTCCGCATCGACAAGGGGGAGATCGTCGGACTCCTAGGGCCCAACGGTGCAGGAAAGACGACGACATTCTACATGATCGTCGGGCTTGAGAAGCCGACGCACGGCGATGTCTATCTCTCTGACATCTGCATCACGGACTACCCCATGTATCGGCGTGCGGAGCTCGGCATCAGTTATCTTACGCAGGAGCCGTCGATCTTTCGCAAGCTCACCGTTACGGAGAACATTGCTGCAATCCTCGAGACGACGAAACTATCGAAGGCAGAGCAGAAGCACAAGCTCGACGGACTCCTTGAGGAGTTCCACATTGGACACGTCCGCGGCCGGCGCGGTACGGAGCTCTCGGGCGGTGAGCGCCGCCGCGTCGAGATCGCGCGCTGCCTCGCACTTGAGCCGCAGTTCATTCTGCTTGACGAGCCGTTTGCGGGCGTTGATCCGCTCGCCGTCGCCGACATCCAGGAGATCATCGAATATCTGCGGCAACGTGGTATGGGCATTCTCATTACCGATCACAACGTCCGTGAGACGCTCCACATCGTCGATCGCGTCTACCTCCTCAGCGAGGGCAAACTCCTCCTTGAGGGCGACAGCAAGACCATCGCCGAGAGTCCAATCGCACGGAAGTTCTACCTTGGAGAGAATTTCAGCTTGTAAAGAACATACGAAAACGCGGCTCATTTCTCAAGGGAGATGAGCCGCGTTTTTGTGTCTGTACGATTTTTGTTTCAGTAGTAAACGTGCACATGGGGGTTGTGGTGTTGCCCGATATCCTTGAAGAACATATATATTATCATACCACCAAAACGACTTAGTTCGGGCATAGATACACCCCCATATTTCTATGCAAAGAAGCGTCGGTAGGCGTCGAAGAGGAAGAGGGCACCCGCCATGCCGATGGTGACGAAGCTGGCGCGCGTGACAATCATCATTTGAAACTCGGAAAGCCGATCCGTCGCGTGTCGCCGCGTGTAGGTAAGCCCAAGCGAGAGCGTCAGCAGAATATACATTGTGAGTGTGAGGCTGTCCAGATCCTGCCATGCTGCGATCATGACGATGACGGTGAACGCCATGAGGATGAGGAGCAGATAATCCTTTCCGGGCGGGCGTACCGGTCGCGGTTTTTCCGGCGGAGTTATCTTTTGTTGGAGCTTTTTCAACATTTTTGCCATAGCTGTCCGTCCTTTTGTATATTTTTGTAAGAATAAAGTTAGTATAGCATAGAAAAAACTTTGCCGCTATATGGTTTTTTGCAAGCGACAGTGCTATAATCAAAAATAGTCTGGGAAAGTTTTACATTCTGAGATGGAGGGAACTCCTGCAAGTTTATGGAGGGAATTGAGAAATGTCGGTAGCAAAGAAAATTGTGCTGAGCATCGGATTTCTGGTCGTCATGTTTGCCGGCTACGGATTCTATGCAAATCATGCGAGCGGCGTGCTCAACAACAACACGGTCAGTGTGTTCAGCTGGGCCCACGTCCTCAACGTGGGCGGTCAGGTGCAGTCGCTCTCGGCAGAGGGACGCGAATACGAACTCATGCGCATCACAGCGCCGAACGAGGCGGAGCGTTCCCGTGCAGCGGGACTGCTCTCCCAGCTTACGCAGAAGCTGAACAAGGCATACGATGAGTATGAGCAGGCGATTAAGGAGGCTCCGTTCCAGAACGAGGCGGATCGCACGCAGAAACTCGAGCGCCTCGAAAAACTCAAGCAGGAGCGTAAAAATTATGCAGTAGCGCGTCAGCACGCGACGGATCTCATCAATGCGGGAAATCAGGCGGGCGCCGTCCTCCTCGGATTTAACGAACAGGCGGATGTCTACAAACGCATGACGGATATCCTTGAGGAGGATAAGGCGGACAGCGTGCGCCTCGCGCGTGCGGAGATGGCACACAGTGAGGATGTATTCTCTGGGGTATGGATGACGACGATCGTCGCGCTTACCATTGTGGTCATTCTCTCGATCGTGATCCTCGTGCTCCTCCTCAAGAATATCAAGAACTCCGTGGATACGATTCTCGACGGCGCGCGTCACATTGCAGGCGGCGATCTGCGCTCGAAGATCATGCTGGACGGCGATGACGAGTTCGCACATATCGCGCACCAGTTCAACACAATGGTCGAGAGCATGCAGAAGATGATCCGCAAGATCAAGACGACGGCGACGGATGTGGCGGGCTCATCGGAGGAGCTGACGGCGAACGCGAACCAGTCGGCACAGGCGACGCAGAACGTCGCCCAGTCCATCACCGAGGTCGCGGAGGCGGCAGAGAAGCAGCTCCAGATCATCGACGAGAGCCGCATAACAGTGCAGGAGTTCCAACGCGGTCTCGAGGAGGCAATCACGAACCAGCGCCGTGCGCGTGAGCAGACGCAGGCGACGGCGGAGAAGGCGGCGGAGGGCAATGCCTTCGTCCAGACGACGGTCGAGCAGATGAACTCGATTGCGGCGACGGTGCAGCAGACGGGCGAGATCGTCAGCAAGCTTGGCGAGCGCTCGCAGGAGATCGGCAACATCGTCGAGATCATCTCGAGCATCTCGGGACAGACGAACCTTCTCGCACTCAATGCGGCAATCGAAGCAGCGCGTGCGGGCGAGCATGGTCGCGGCTTTGCCGTGGTCGCCGAGGAGGTCCGAAAGCTCGCGGAGGAGTCACAGAACGCCTCCCAGCAGATCTCCGAACTCATCCGCAGCATTCAGGACGAGACGAACCACGCCGTTTCCTCGATGGAGGAAGGACGCCGCGAGGCGGAGAAGGGCAAGGAGAACGTCACCGCGACGGGCGAAACCTTCTCACTCATCCTGAGCATGGTCGAGGATGTCAAGACGGCATCGCTCGCGGTCAGCAAGCGCGTCCTTGAGCTGCGTGAGAATATGAATTCGATTATCGAGGGCATGGGCGCCGTAGACAGCTCGGCAAAGGGGATCGGCAGCGAGTCGCAGAACGTCTCTGCCGCGACCGAGGAGCAGGCAGCGGGCATGGAGGAGATCGCTTCTTCGAGCCGCAGCCTTGCCGATATGGCGACGGATCTGCAGTCCGAGACGAACAAATTTAAGGTATAAAATCGGATGGGCAGCTCCGGCAATGCCCTGCTCGACATAAAGGAAGCGGCTGTTGCACGAAGCTAGAAAACTTCGTGCAACAGCCTTTTTGTATGGGAGAGTTTCGGAGGAGAGCAAATATACCATCACAAAAATCCGCAAGCTACATGGTATGAAATGAACTCGTATGAAAAATTTGTGGCAGATGTTAAGTCGTGCATATATTTCATCGATATAATTTTCAGGACGGAGTAACTGCGTCTGTTTATGCAATTATTTCGGTACAAAACCATAGATAAGAGTCAGGGAGGCAGTCTTTATGGCGATGGTGGTCAAAAATAATATGGCGGCGGTGAATACGCTCAATACGCTCAACAAGAATCAGAGTGAGCTGTCGAAGAGCCTGCAAAAGGTTTCCTCGGGTATGAAAATCAACAGCGCCGGCGATGATGCTTCGGGGATGGCGATCTCCGAGCGGATGCGCGTGCAGGTGCGTGCACTCGATCAGGATGACAACAACACAAAGAATGGCTCTGCTCTGTTGCGGACGGCAGAGGGCGCGGTGCAGTCCACGATCGAGATCCTGAAGACGCTCAAGGACAAGGCGATCAATGCTGCGAACGATACGAACACGGATGAGGATCGCGCGTTGATTCAGAAGGAAGTCGACCGCATGATCGACCAGATCGACGACAATGCACTGACGACGTACAACGGGAAGTATCTGATTGACGGGTCGCAGAATGGAATTGTGGTCGGGCAGACCGGAATGGGAACGCGCGCGACGTATGCAAATATGAGCCTTGCAAAAGATACGACGGATGTGACAAAGCTCATCAATCTCAAGCGGCGCGACGGCAGTTCCCTCTCCATCGATCCGTACGACAGCGTTACGGCAACGTGGACAAAGAACGGTGTCACCTACTCGGGTACGATCAACCCCATCCTCAATACCAACATCAATGACATGATCGGGCTCATTACGGCAACGGATGCCGGTATATTTGAGACATCTGCGCATGTCGGCTTTGATGAATACGGCAAACCGGTTTATACGCCGGACAATCAGCCCGCCGTTTCTATTACTTCGACAATTCCGGGCGTTGAGGGGCAGGTTTCGGGCATCACATTCCGTGTGATGGGACGCGACGGGCATATGCGCAACGATGTCAATGCCGTGCTCGACGACTTCCGCGAGACGGTGCGTGCACAGAATCCTTCTCCTGACAACTCCTTGGTTCTTCAGACAGGAACGAGAGCAAACCAAGCAGTCAAGGTTGGCCTTACCGATATGCGCTCTGCGGCGCTCGGGCTTCAGTCCGGCGACGGACAGGGCTGGGATCATACACCGATACCGACGCCTACCCCGCCGCTTTCCTCACCGCACTCGAAGGTGTGGAACGGCGTTGTCGGTGCGGGTCCGAAGATCCAGGTGACGACGCAGGAGGCGGCAAATGCCGCGATCAATGTCTTCCAGAATGCACTGATCCGTGCGACGGATCAGGCGGTCGCCATCGGTGCGGCGCAGAACCGGCTCGGCTATACGAGCAACAACCTTGTTGTTGCATCCGAGAATGTGCAGGCGTCAGAGTCCACGATTCGTGATGCGGATATGGCGAAGGAAATGACGGCGTATACGAAGCACAACGTGCTCACGCAGTCGGCACAGGCAATGCTTGCACAGGCGAACCAGAACTCGAGTGCGGTACTGAGTCTGTTGCAGTAAGTTCAGGGGCTGACGTTCAAAGCGCCCCTTCCACCGCTTACGCGGTTCCCCTCCCCCGTTGCGACGGGGGAGGCTTTTTATTGGCGGTATTGCACTCCTATCACGAATACGCTAACATGAGAGCAGAGGAGGGGGATGACAATGGATACGAGGAAGGAGTGAGCAGCATGAGCGCAAGGTGGGAGCAACTGCTGAAAGAAGAGTATGAACATGGGCGGGAGCAAGGTATAGAACAGGGAAGAGAACAGGGGGAAGAGCGTGCATATCTGGCGTCCATCCGAGGCGTAATGAGGAAGCTGTCACTCACAGCAGAAAAAGCGATGGATTTGCTTGCGATTCCGCAGTCGGAGTGGGCGCGGTACAAGGCAATGCTGTAAGGATCTGCGGTGTTAGGGAAGCACTGATAAATTCAGCACAGTCATCTTGACGCATCTTTTTTGCCCGAACTGTGTCGGAAAGGGGTTGTTGCACGAAGCTAAAACTTCGTACAACGCCCCTTTTTGTGCCCCTTCCACCGCTTGCGCGGTCCCCCTTCCCCGTCAAACGGGGAAGGCTAGAATTATGGCATCTTAGCTT
>NZ_GL892076.1:2490723-2532697 GCF_000213975.1 Centipeda periodontii DSM 2778 | reverse complement strand
CATCTTAGCTTCCCCCCGCCAGAGCGGGGGAAGTGGCGAGCGTAGCGAGCCGATAGGGGCGTTTATGCAACAGTCCCTTTTGATTTTATTCTATGGGCTATTATATAATGGGCTATTATATCCGATATACAATATAAGTGTGAATGTGTCTATTATGGGAGAACAGACATGAAAAACAATCGAACGGAACTATCGCGGCGCGTGCGTTATGCGCTGCTTGCGGGGATGGCGGGTGCTTTTTTGATTCCGCAGGTCGGCTTTGCCGCGCCGACGGGAGAGCATGTCACCTATGGCGGAGCGACTGTTGGGCGTGCGGGAAATGATACGAACATCAATTCCGCAAACCTGAATAACGTGATCGAGTGGAAGGACTATTCCCTCGCCAGCGGAGAACGTGTCGTGCATGACGGCGGCAACAAGACGAACAACTATCTGAACATCGTCACGGGCGCGAACACCTCGAACATCAACGGCAAGATCGTAGGCGGCAAGGATGTCTACATTGTCAATCCGAACGGCGTCATCTTCGGCAAAACTGCCGAGGTCGACGTCGGGAATCTCTATGTCTCCACGCAGGATACGGGATCTCTGAACCGTGCGGCATTCGAGATCACAGGATCATCGGGTGCATCGCCGCTTGTCAATACTGCCGCGCTCAAAGCCGATGTCGTCAACATGGGTAAGATTAAGGCGGATACTGTCGAGGTGCACGGATCACACATCCGCTTCCTCAATGCGGCGGATGTGACGGCAACGAATCCCGTTGTGCTCTATACGGATGCGCCCGCTGCGAGTCCGACGGCTGCCGACGGCGGCTATGCCCATATCGGCTATCGCGGGACGGCGCCGACGAACTATACGAGTGGTGCAGGCGCGACGCCGGAATACTACCAGTTAGTCAAGAATACGACTGAATTGAGCGGAATCACGTCGAATCTTGCGGGCAATTATATGCTTGAGCAGGATATTGACTACGCAACTGGGACGCATACTCCGATCGGAACGACGGGGACGCCGTTCACGGGCAAGTTCGACGGCAATCTCTTCCGGATCAAGAACTTTAAGACAACCCATCCAAATCGTGCGGGTCTCTTTGGAGAACTCTCAAATGCGCGCATCGAGAATCTCGGCGTGACAGGTGCGACGATTATAGGCGGCGATCCCGACAGTGAGACTGCGGGTGGTATTGCCGGATCTGCAACAGGCAGCCTTATCAAGAATGTCTACGTCAAGGACAGTGTGATCACCAGCGTAATGTCGGATGGCGTTACGGAAGGTGCTGCCTATGTTGGCGGAATTGTCGGAGTGATGGCGAACTCGACGATTGACTCCGCCTACACGAAGAACCGCATTGGCGGAAATGCGGGCGGCATTGCGGGACGTACCAACGCGGGCTCGCAGATTTCCAACAGCTACAACGATTCGGAGGCGATCAGCGCACCCGGGACGAAAATTTATTTCGTCTATATCCCGGGGGGATTAAACACAACAACGATCACGAATTCCTATAATGTCGGACTCAATTTTTCCTCGAATAAGCCTCGTTTGGCGGGTGGATTGACCAACGTCTACGAGCTCGATACCGCAACCAACCAGATGAGGGTCGTCGAGCCGGTGACGACGCCGACCACCCCCACGCGATTTGCCTCCACGGCAGCCGCCTCCTACAGCGGCTGGTCGATCAACAACACGGGCGAGCCCGGCGCGAAGTGGCGCATCTACGAGGGGCGGTCGCTTCCTTTGTTGACCGCATTTATGGGTGTTTCGTCTGAGGCGACGTACAACTATCGCTATTTCAATGGAGTCGGTACGGCGTCGACGGCTGCGGCCAATACGCCCAAGACCAACAATGGCGCAGACATGAAGGACGTGGAGTACAACAGCTACTATCTGAAGATCGTAGACAAGAACTCCCCCAATGCCATCGGCGGCAAGTCGAATGTCACATTCGGCGCGGGCGCGGATACGAGCGGCGTCAAAGACTACGTGAGCGGGAATGACCTCAACAGGACGAACGGCATCCGCAATGTGGGCACGAAGGCGATGCTCTGGACGGATCAGGACGGTCCGAATCTGCGCGGTGTCAACGTCACGATCAAGCCGCGTGTCGTAAGCCTTAACAACGGTTCGCTCAGTCCTTCGCGCATGTATAACGGCAAGAGCGATGTGACAAAGGCGTTCCGTGAGGCACTCACAAGCGGCGGCATCGGCTCCACGGGGTTTACAGCGGAGGATATTGCTAATAGTTCGGTCGCCCTTGACTTTACCACGGGCAGTTTCAAGGCGTGGGCGGTCGATGGCAGCAACAACCCCGATAGGAATGTCGGCACAAACAAGCCCGTCAAGTTCAGCGGAAGCATCGGCTTCAGCGGTCCGGATGCAGGGAACTATAAGTTTGACACCAGCTCTCTCAGCGGTCTGACGGGCAGCGTGACCATTACCAAGGCACCGCTCTACCTCTCGATCCAGAAGAAGACGGCGGACGATAAGACATACGACGGCACATCCAGGGTGGTCGACAGTGCGATGCTGCAGACCAATACGCCCCCGAACATCAAGCTGGACGATACCAAGACGGGTCTGACTCTGGCGCAGATCGATGCCGGTACGCCCGCGATGCCCGACGGCGCGATTATGACGGGCGATGACGATGCGACAAGGGACAATGTCAGCCTCACGACCGTGGGCGGTCCGAAGTATACGAATGCGACGGGCGTGGAGCAGCTTCATGCGGGCACGCACAAGCTCCAGTATACGAACGTCGGGCTACAGGGCAACGACGCGGGCAACTATGAGCTCTACTATACGCCCGCAAACAACACAAAGACACTCGTTTCGACGACGGATAAGACCGTCTACCTCGACGGCAAGATCGTCCCGCGCGAGATCCTCAGGGACAACTTCAATGTCTATGACAAGACGACCCATGCGAAGCTCGATGCAAAAAAGGTCTACGACGGCAACGACGAGTACACGCCGAGCTCGAATGTCTATATCTCCTCGAATGCCGTGACCGGCGGTACGACGGGGCTGGTCGAACGCGACCGGGATCATATCACGTTTGCACTCACGGGCGGCAAGGGGCATTTCGCACAGAATGACGGTACCACCTACAGCAAGAATGTGCAGGATGTCGAAAAGCTCGCCTATGAGGTGACGGGGCATACGGATGACGATACCAACTACAAACTCTCCGACTACTACATCATGGACGGTGGTGTCCAGAAGAGTCTGGGCAGCACGTTCCATGCGACGGGTGCGGGCAAGATCACACCGAAGGCGCTGACGGCGACGGTCAAAAACAACCACATCACGAAGGTCTACGACGCGATGGACGACCAGACCGACGGCAACCGCAATATCACGCGCGGCGATGCGCTCGTCACGCTCTCCGGCTTTGTCAACAACGAGACGCGCACGAATACGTCGACGGCGAAATACGCCTCTCCGAATGTTGTATGGGACGGTGTGAACAACCGTGCAACCACGCAGGGTGTGACCTATACGGCGTCCTTTGATCCCGGCACGGGCGTAGAGTCGAAGAACTATACCCTCGGTGCGGAGGGTGTAACGCCGATCTCGACAACGAAGGCGCTCACGGGCAGCTATACGGGCACGATTACGCCGCGTCCCTTGGGAATCAAGTTTGCTGACGTGACAAAGGTCTATGACGGCACGACGAACAATCCGACAAAGACGATCACGGATATTGACGACAGCGTCGGTGTCGCGGGCGCGACCAAGGGCGCGGTTACGAGCGTGGACGGCACGACGACCACCAGCCTCTCCGCCGCCGCTATGGCAAATGTTACGAGCACCTACAACGATGCCAATGCGGGTACGGGCAAGACCGTCACCTATACAAATCTCTCGGGGCTCCTGAGCAATCACAACTACAGTATTGCGGACTCGCAGACCGGAACGGGGACGATCACGCGACGCCTGATCGAGAACTCGGGTTTTCAGGTGCGCAAAACCGGAGGCACGCCGGCGAATGCGACGAAGGTCTATGACGGCACGAATACCTTCACGCTGGCGGGCGACGAATATCTGGTCGCAAAGCCATCGACAGATCCGTCTGCGACACCGGGCACGGGCATTGTTGCAAAGGACGTTCCGAACATCGTGTTCAAGATGACGGGCAATCAGGGACACTTTCTGAAGTCCGGCTCGGGCACGGCGGTATCGGATCGCACCTCCCACGTTTCGGAGGCGGCGCGCGTTGCCTATGGTGTCTATGCGGAGACGCTCGACGGGACGACGAGCCCGCTCTCGAACTATGAGTTCGGCACAACGATATCCAAGCGCAACCTCGAAGCGGTGACGACGGCAAATCCCGACGCCGTGACGGCAGCGGGGCGTATTACCCCTGCCAAAATTCAGGCGACAACGCGTGAGATCTCAAAGCTCTATGATGGGGTGGCGGAGCATACGGACGGCAACCGGAACGTCCTCAGAGGAGATACGATTGTCGGACTCAATCTGTTTACCGACGCGACGGGACAGCCGACGAATACCTCGACAGCCGTCTATGCAGATAAGAATGTCGCGCGCGATGCGCTCGACAATGTCATCAAGAAAAATGTCACGTATAAGGCACAGCTGACGGGGCAGTACGCGAACGACTATGAGATCGTCGATGCGGGGAACAATGTCATCAGCACGAAAACCGGTGCGGGTGCAGCGCAGACGGTCACAGCGACGATCACGCCGTCTGCGGCGACGGGCACGATCAACCCGCGCAAGCTGAAGATCACGATGAACGACGTGACGAAGACCTACGACGGCACGGCAGCGAATACGTCTGCCACGATCACGGGAATCACAGACGATCCCACGAGCACCGTCATCAATACGATCCTCTCGGGCGACAGCATTACGGCGGGTACATTGCAGACCACCTATCGGGGCATGCTGACCGCCAATACGGCATCGAGCAACTACGGACGTCTCTCGGGGACGAACTTTACCACGAACGCGAACGCGAGCAACGGCACACCGCACGATGTTCAGTACGCGAATATGGACGAGGCGTTCCGATCGGCGTTCAGTGCGGTGGCGGACAACTACGATGTCGCCAAGAATGTCTACAGCAAGGGCACGATCAACCGCAAGGCAATCACGCCGAACACGTTTAAGGTCAGCGGCGGCAAGGCGACGAAGGTCTATGACGGCACGAGCGCCTATACGGTTCCTGCGGGGAGTACACTCACGGCAAATACGGGCGAGCTCGTCGGCACGGATGCGTCCAAGATCCAATTTGCCATCAGCGGGAATGGCGCGAAGTTCACGAAGACGGACGGCGTCACGGAGACGGCAAATGTTGCCGACGCACGCAAGGTCGCCTACAATATCACGGTATCGGGCGACAGCGATACGATTCGGAACTACACGCTGAACGGGCAAAACCTTGAGAGCGGGAATCTGACGGCATCGGGCGACGGCGAGATCACGCGCCGTGCGCTGAATCTGAACCTTGTGCAGAGCACGGGCATCGACAAGGAATACGATGGTCAGACCACGCTCAAGAATACTGCGACAAAGAACTGGAACGCGCTGACCGATGCGGATCCAAAGGGCAACGTGCAGTATGCGGCGGGTTCGACCGCAGCGAACAAGCTTGTCACGACGGACGGCACGAGCTTCAATATCACGTCGAACTATATGAACAATGCCGGTACGGTGGCGGACAAGAACGTGCGCCGCGACGGCTCGAACAATCCCATCGACAAGGCAATCCAGTATCGGGTTACGATCAATGGCGATGCGAACAACTATTCCTTTGACGGCGGCGCGACGAGTGCGGCGAGCGGACTCACACTTTCGGCGACAGGTACGATTACGCCGAAGGATCTTTCGGGTGCGTTCAAGAAGGTGACGAAGGTCTATGACCGCACAACGAATGTTCCTCCCGGGCTGGTCGGCTTTACACCGGGGGCGACTATCGCGGGTGACGTGGTCAATCTCGCGACGCATACAGAGGCGTTCCATAGTGCGAACGTCAACGGCGACGGCACAACGTGGACACCCTCGGGCGGTACGGAGCAGAAGAACTGGGTCGAATACTCGGGGCTTACGCTTGGCGGTACGGATGCTGGAAACTATAATCTCAGTTCCACCGCACGCGGTCTCGGTGAGATCACGCCGCTTGCGCTGAATCCGTCGAGCATCAACTTTAACATCGGGCAGGCGACGAAGGAATACGACGGAACGACGACGGTCAAGCACAATAATTCCACCGCGATGACGGATGTCAAGAACTATATTGCGAGTGCGACGACGACGGTCAACAGCACGACGGTGGATGTTCTGCCGGAGCTGAGCGTCGATGCGGCGACCTACGACACAAAGGACGTGGATGGCGGACGATCGGCGAACCGCGTCACCTATACGCTGAAGTATACGGGAGCGAGCGGGAACTTTACGATCGGCTCCGGCACATTTACGAAGCAGGGCAACGGCGTCATCACGAAGAAGGATGTCACGGCGACGGTCAAGAGCCCCGTATCGAAGGTCTATGACGCGACGACGACGCTCACGGGCGTGGCAAAGGACTCTGCGAACGCGGTCGTGACGAATGCAAACGACCTGATCGGGATGACGGGCTTCACGGGCAACGACGGCGCGACCTATACGACGACGGCTGTGTACGCGGACAAGAATGTCGGCACGGGCAAGCAGGTCGACTATACGCTTACGCTGAACGGCGCGGCTGCGGGCAACTACAATCTGAAATATGGCGGTGCGAACAGCAGCGGCACGTTCTCAACGAATGACAATACGATCACGAAGCGCAAGGTGGATGTAACCTTTGCAGACGTGACGAAGACCTACGATACGACGCCGACGAACACGTCGATCACGGGCACGGTTTCGGCGGCGGACAAGGCGGTGCTGAACACCGACAGCGCGGGGCTTGTGAACGGCTCGAACGCACTCACGAACCTCAGCACGTTAAACAGCCAGTACGGCGCGGGCACGGGTTCGTCGTTCACCGCCAACCCGAATGCGGGCACGAACAAGGATGTCCGCTATCAGGGACTCAGCGCGCAGATGGGGACGACCCTCGGCGCGAATGCGTCGAACTATGAGTTCGATGCGGACGGCTACGGCAAGGGCACGATCACGCGTGCGACGATCAACCCCAGCGATGTCACTTTTGGCACCACCAATGCGACAAAGGTCTACGACGGCACGCGGGCGGTCAAGCACAACGGATCCGCCGCCATGGGCGACGTGAAGAACTACATCACGAACGCGATGTGGAACGGGCACGACATCCTGAGTGAGTTTGCGGTTTCTTCGGCGCAGTACAATACGACGGCGAATGTGAACGGCGGAGCCTCGCAGGGTGTCACCTACAACATGGCGCTCACGGGCACGAACAACAACATTCAGCTCGGTTCGGGCAACTTTACCGCGAACGGCACGGGCGTCATCACGCCGAAGGATGTCGATGTGACGGTCAAGAGCCCGCTCACGAAGGTCTATGATGCAACGACGGCGGTGAAGGATGCGGGCGGCAACCCCATCACGGGGAGTGCGCTCAACAACCTTCTCACGCTGACGGGGCTGACGGGCAACGACGGCGCGACCTATACGACGACGGCTGTGTATGCGGATAAGAACGCGGGCACGGGCAAGCAGGTCAACTATACGCTGACCATGAACGGCGCGGCTGCGGACAACTACAATCTGAAACGCAATGGCGCAAACATTGTCGGCAACGCGTTCTCGACGAACGACAATACGATCACGAAGCGCACGGTGGATGTGGCGTTTGCCGATGTGTCGAAGACCTATGATACGACGCCGACGAACAACAGCATTACGCCGCGTGTTTCGTCCACCGATGCGGCAGTGCTTGCTCTGGACAGCAGCGGCAATGTCAGCGGCAGAACGATCACGGGGCTGACGGGTGTCACGAGTCAGTACGGCACGGGCACAACGGATGCGACCTTTGCCGCCAACCCGAATGCGGGCACGAACAAATCCGTGCAGTATGCGGGCATCGGTGCGGCGATGGGCACCGTGTTCGGTACGAACAACTATGAGTTCGCAGCGAATGGCTATGGCAAGGGCACGATCAACCGTGCGACGATCAACCCCGGCGATGTCAACTTCACGGTGGACCCGGCGACGAAGGTCTATGACGGCACGCGCACGGTCAAGCACAACGAAAATGCCGCACCGAGCGCGGTGAAGAACTACATCACGAGAGCGATGTGGAACGGGCACGACATCCTGAGTGAGTTCGCGGTTTCCTCGGCGCAGTACGATACGACGGCGAATGTGAACGGCGGAGCCTCGCAGGGCGTCACCTACAACATGGCGCTCACGGGCACGAACAACAACATTCAGCTTGGCTCGGGCAGCCTTACCGCGAGCGGCACGGGTGTCATCACGCCGAAGGATGTCGATGTGACGGTCAACGGTCCGCTCTCGAAGGTCTATGATGCAACGACGGCGGTGAAGGATGCGGGCGGCAACCCCATCACGGGGAGTGCGCTCAACAACCTTCTCACGCTGACGGGGCTGACGGGCAACGACGGCGCGACCTATACGACAACGGCGCAGTATGCAAATAAGAACGCGGGCACGGGCAAGCAGGTCAACTATACGCTGACCATGAACGGCGCGGCTGCGGGCAACTATAACTTGAAATATGGCGGCGCGAACAGCAGCGGTTCGTTCTCGACGAACGACAATACGATCACGAAGCGCACGGTGGATGTGGCGTTCAACCCTGTTACGAAGTCCTATGATGGGACGCCGACGAACAATAGTATCACGCCGCGTGTCTCGTCTGCCGATGCGGCAGTGCTTGCTCTGGACAGCAGCGGCAATGTCAGCGGCACAACGATCACGGGGCTGACGGGTGTCACGAGTCAGTACGGCACGGGCACAACGGATGCGACCTTTGCCGCCAACCCGAACGCGGGCACGAACAAATCTGTGCAGTACGCGGGCATCGGCACGGCGATGGGCACGGTGTTCGGCGCGAACAACTATGACTTTGCGACGAATGTCTACGGTACGGGTACGATCACGAAGGCGAACATCAATACGTCGGACATCACCTTTACCACCACGGGCGCCCACAAGGTCTATGACGGTACGCGCACGGTGAAGTACAACGGCTCGGGTGCGTCCGATCAGGTGAAGAACTATATCACGCAGGCGACGGCAAATCTCGGCGGCGGGCATACGGCGGATCTGCGCGGCGATCTCGAGATCGATACCGCAGGTACGAAGTATGCGAGCTCCAATGCGGGCACGGGGATCGGTGTCACCTATAAGTTCCGTCTGAACAACAACAACATCGAAATCTCGGGCAGGAATGAGTTCGAGATGACGGATACGGGCACGATCGACCGCCGCGTGCTGAACCTCGACCTTACGCAGAAGACGGGCATCGACAAGATCTACGATGCAAATGCGGGGGTTGTGGATACTGCTGCGCGCAAATACAAAGCATTCACGGATGACGATGCGCTCGGCAATGTCACCTATGCGGCGGGCACGACGGACGATAATAAGCTCGTGCGTACATCGAATGGTGCGTCGGTGAATGACGGCGCAACGATGACGATCCGGGCGAACTATGTGAATGCGGGTGTTGCCGATAAGAATGTTGCGCGCGACGGCAGCGGCAACGTTGCCGCGAAGGACATCGCCTACCGTGTCAGCATTGATGCCGCGAACGGCGGACAGAACTACAAGCTCTCGGACGGTGTGACCACGGTTGACGCCGAGACGGGGCTGAATCTCTCCGCACGCGGTACGATCACGCCGCGCGAGCTGACGCTTGGTTTTGCGGATGTGAGCAAGCCGTATGATACGACGGCGGTCAACAACACAAAGAACATCAACAGCATTGTGGCGGCGGACAGTGACGGACGCGGGGCGGCGACGCTCACGGCGGACAACATTACGAATGCGACGTTCGATATGACGAATGTCGGGAGTCTCTACGGTGCCGGCAATACAGACGCGACGTTCCAAAGCAACCCGAATGTTGTCACCGACGCGGACGGCAATGTTGTCCCGAACGGCAAGGATGTGCAGTACACGAACATCCGCAGCACGCTCTCGGGAACGAACGCGAACAACTATACCGTTGCGAATACAGCATACGGCAAGGGCACGATCCGCAAGCGCGTGGTCAGTGTCAATGACTTTGATTTCAATATCAGTAAAGCCACGAAGATGTACGATGGCACGGATACCGTGTACTGGCATGACAATGCGGGCAATTCGTACAGCGATCTGGGGCATGTCAAGCAGTATTTCCGGGGGAGCACACTCGATCTCGGCGGCGGCAATACAGTTCCGATCAATCTGGATGATATCGAACTGAATTCGGCGAAGTACAACGATGTGAATGCCTCCCCCTCGACGAGCATTGACTACGGTGTCCGTATCAATGCGAAGAATTTTGAGTTCAATGGCGGGCACGACCGCACGATTCACCATACGGGTGATGAGATCACGAAGCGCAACCTTGCGACTATGCTGCCGAAGCATCTTGTAAAGGAGTATGACGGCGAGGATACGTTTACAGAAACGAATACGGTGTTTGCCAATGCGATGGCGAATGAGAACCTGACGCCGATTGTCGAGCGCGATCGGGGACTGGTTCACCTCGCGGTGGCAGGGCAGTATGACGATAAGCACGCCTCGGCGGAGACACGCGCGGAGGCGGAGGCTCGTACCCCTGCAACGGCGGGGAAGAATGTCGCCTATACGCTGACGCTCTCGGGTGATGCGTCGAGGCTCACGAACTATGAGATCGACGGACAGCCGCTCACGAATACGGTGAATGGCAAGGCAGATATCTACAAGAAGACGCTGACGGTCGGCGTGGACAACATCGACAAGCTCTACGACGGCACGCGGACGGTCGTCCGTCCGAATGGGACGGGCACGCTGCCGCATCCGGAGGCGGGCAAGTTCCGACTCAGCGGCTTTGTGGGCAGCGAGTCCTTCGGCTTCGACCAGACGGCGGCGGACAAGATCGACGGTCTTTACTCCGATGCGAATGTCAGCCGCAGAAACGGTGCTGTTGTCGATAAGGATATCGCGTACAGCGGTCTCCAAAATGCCTTTGCCGACAATGCGACGCGCGATACGACGGGCTATGCACGAAACTACCGCATCGACGGCGATACGCTCAGCGGAAAGGGGAAGATCAATCCCCGTCCGATTACTGCGAATGAGATTACGAACGGACTGACGTTTGACGAGGCGACGAAGGTCTACGACGGCACGCGCGCAGTCAAGTACAACGGGCAGAATACGCCCGATGCGCTCAAGAACTATCTCACGAGCGCGACGGTGAATGTTGACGGTACGCCGATCGACATTCGGAACGATCTGACGATCCGAGCGGATGAGGCGTACACCCATTATGATACGCAGCACGTGGCGGGCGGCGCGCAGCCGCGTGTTACCTATGGGCTGACCTACACGGGCGGCAACTTCGATATCAGCGGGGATCTCACGAAGCAGGCGGACGGTGTCATCACGAAACGCAAGGTTATGGCGTATGCGCCGGGACAGCTGACGAAGATCTATGACGGTACCAACAAGGTTTACGATCCGACCGATACGAGTATCAAGACCTATCGGCGTGGCACGCGCGTCACGGATGGCGACAGCATTGTACGCATGAGCACGGAGGACGGCGATACCGGACTCCTCGCAAATGACGGCGTGCGGAACATCTCGACCGCGACCTTTGACGATAAGAATGTGGGCAAACGCAAGAAGGTTACCTACAATGTGGGCGTTGACGCGGCGCACGCGGGTGACTATGAGATTGTCGACACGCTCGGCAATACGATTTCGGAGCTGACGACGCGCAACAATGAGATCACGCCGCGCCGTCTGGATCTCACGTTTGGCGATGTCAGCAAATCCTATGATGCGACGAGTACGAACGATGATACGCCGACGACGTTTGTGACGGACAGCGATACGCGAAAGACGCTGCAAAAAGATCACGCGCGTATCTTTGGCAATGAGCTGATTCTGCAAGATGGGGCGGGCAATGATCTGACGCTCCCGAGCGACTACGGCTATGGCAGAACGGATCGCACCTTTGCGCCCGATGCAAATGCGGATACGGACAAGTCCGTCCAGTACCGCAACATGGGCGATGCCCTGCGCACGATTCTCGGCGACAATGCGAAGAACTATGAGTTTGACGAGACGGGCTACGGCAAGGGTACCATCAACAAGGCGAATGTGCGCGAGAGCGACTTCGACTTCCGCTTCAATGACGCGGAGAAGGAGTACGACGGCACGTCGGCAGTTGCCGATGCAATGTCGCACCTCGACAAGGGTACGAGCCGTGTGCGTCTGCCGCGCTCGGCGGGATGGAAGAACTACAACCTGCCCGACACGGATATTGCGGGCGTTACCGGAACGTACATGAGTGCGGACGGCAGGACGCCGGACAAGAATGCCGCGGATCGCAAGATCGTGAACTATAAGGTTCAGCTGAATGACCGGAACTTTGCCTTTGAGGGAGGCTGGAATGGCGTCGTCGAAGGTGAGGGACGCGGCAAGATTGAGCGCCGTGCGATTACGGCAGCGCAGTTGCCGTATCTGACGAAGACCTACGACGGTACAAACGCCGTTGTGAACGCTGCGCGCGATGCCGAGGGCAACCTCATCACGGGCAGCGGCGATGCGCTCATGCAGTTCCGTCATGTGGGGGATGCGACACAGTCCGCGCTGATCGCGGGTGATGATGTGACGAATGCGACTACGGCGACGTATGGCGATGCGAATGTCGCATGGAAGGATGATGCGTGGAAGAACGGTCACGGCGATGTAGCGGACAAGGATGTCAACTATACGCTTACGCTCTCCGGTGCGGATGCTGCGAACTACAAGATTGTCGATAGCAATGGCAATGAGGTGTCGAGCACCGTCGGCAAGGGCAGAATCGATCCGAAGGACATTCATCTGAAGTCCGACCCGCAGACGCGTTGGATCAACGAGGGGCTGCCCGACAGCTATACGGGCACGCCGACCGGGTCGAACTATGAGACGGGCGTCAATGGCGAAGCACTCCCCGGCGAGATCTACTATGATACGCCGAACGGAAAGCTGCGCTGGGGCGACTACGCCATCAACGGCTACTATCGTGCGTCGGACAAGGCGCGGTATCAGCGCCCGGACGGCTCGCGCTATCAGCTCGCGGACGGTACACCCGACGGCGACAGCGTTGCGCGCAACTATCGTTTTGTGCAGGATCCCGCGAACGCAACCGCGCTCCATATCGGACCCTATGTCCCCGATCACGAGTACTACAACGCACTCACGCAGGTGAGCAAGATGACTCCCGATGAGTACGCATACGAGAACGCCTCCCTCGATCGCCGCAACCACTTCGGCCGCGATCTCGAGGCAGAGGTCATCCATACACCGCCCTCCGTCAACACGGTGAAGGATGGTGTCGACATCACCAAAACCGGCATTCAGGTAACAGACGAAACCGTCTTCAAACTGATGAATGAAGTGTTTGGTGCGTGATGAAAAGTAACAGTATGTAAATGAAGAGCACCCCAACGACTATGTGATTGGTCGTTGGGGTGCTCTTATTAAACTTTGTAATGGAAAAATAGATTCGCTATGCTATAATATGTAAGATGCAAACGGTTCCTGCAATGAGAGATGAGATATTGAAAACAGAAGGATATTCTGATGTGCTCAAAAAGGGGCGGGATATTATTGAGAAGAAAAATTTTGGTAAAGTCATAGATGACAATATATATGTTTTTAGCATTTCTATAGGTGGTGATATGAGATGAACTATGCAGTATATATTGCAAACGAGATTCAAAAGGGGAATCCAAACGCTGTGATTGAGGCAGAGCGTCTCTATCGCTCACTCTCGCATAAGGTTCCTAGACGTGTGTATGGTAAAATCATGACTCAAATGGTGCGCGATGGGATTCTTGTACGTCTCGCTGAGGGTGTGTATTGCCGTCCGAGAAGATCATGTACAGGGGGCATTGTTCCTCTGAGTGAGCAGGAGATCATTTCACATTATACCAAAGAGAACCGCGGGCTTTGTATCGGATATTCTCTCTACCGTACCAAAGGACTGACGACACAGGTTGCGAAGATGACACGGGTGTTATCAGTTGCGACCGGCGAGGAGCGGGTGAGTGTTCGGAGCGTTTTGGTGGAAAAACTTTCCCAAAAACTTACGCCCGGTCTTGTTCGTGCTATTGAGGTCTTGGAGATACTACAACATCGTGAGCAGGTTGAGGATTTTAATCACCAGGCGTTTACAGGATATATGATAGATTTTGCAAGAGATTATTCGGAGGAAGATATTCGGTCTGCACTATCGGTTCGTTCTTATAATGCTTCGACAATCGCGTCCTTGAAGGAATGTTTGGATCGCCTTGATGTTCCAAATCATTTAGAGGAGCTTTTGGAAACATGCAATGCGCCGGAGAAAATCTATGAATTTGCATGAGTATCCGAATGATTTTCGGGATCTGATTACGGAAACGGCATCCTATATTGGCATTCCTGAAGAGGCTGTGCGTCGAGATTATTTTATCGTTATGTTGCTACAGCAACTTGAAGTCAGTGCGTATGCGGATCAGTGCGTTTTTAAGGGAGGGACATCTCTTAGCAAATGCTATCCGGAAACAATAAAGCGTTTTTCTGAGGATATTGACATCACGTTTCTTATGGGCGAATGTGCTACTGATAAGAAGTATGATAAGATGTTGAAACTTGTGGAGAAAGCCATTGCCGGAAAATTTCGCATCGAGAAAATTGACACTGAGAGAAACAAGCGGAATAAGAGTTCATATGTCTACTTCGGCGAAGGAAACGCTGAGTCTGGCAGAATCAAGCTAGAGATTGGCTCAAACGTTCGCCCTGATCCCTATGACAAGAGGTCTTTACAGACGTATATTCAAGAATATCTGGCAAACCGCGGGCAGGGTGGTTTTATTCAAGAATTTGATCTGAAGACAGTTTCGATCAATACGTTGAAGATTGAACGGACCTTTTTGGATAAGGTGATGGCGGTCAAGCGTCACGCTATGTCTGGAAATCTAGTGCAGAAAATGCGGCATGTCTACGATGTTGCAATGTTGTTTCCAAGGGAAGAAATTCAAGCATTTTTATCAGATCAGGGCGAATTGAAACGATTACTTCAATTGACCAAGAAGAGTGACAGCTTCTATCTACAAAAGCGGAGTATATCAGGAAACTATAATCCCTGTGCTGTGTATGATTTCCCGTCGTGGAGAGCGTATTTTGATAAGAATGCTCGTGATGTATATGAGTCTTTGCATAAAACTTTACTCTATACGAATGAGCCGCAGGATTTTCGACAGGCAATTGATATATTCGAACAGATTAGTCGTGTTTTTGCCGATCTTGGCGAATAAGACTATTGATGCTCCCTATAAAACTTGATGAATGTGAAGTGCCCCATCGACTCAGAATGTCGATGGGGCACTGTTTATGATGTTTTGAGGCACTGTCGTGGGCTGTAGCTCTTGTCCCTTAGTGCGGCGTCGAGGTATTCAAGCGTGGTTGGCGTGATGAGGATGAGGGTGAGGTGGAGCTTTTGCATGTGGGCGGCGTTGATGTCGAGGGAGTCAAGCTGTGCGGCATAGTCGGGGTCATCTGCACCTATGACGGCGGCAATGCCCGTGACCTGCAGGCTCTTTGCGCTGCCCGGTCCTTTGTATTCGTCGTAGATGGCAAGCGCGATGTGCTTGTTCTCCTTGAGCGCACGGAACTTCAGCCCGCCCTCGGAGAAGATGACGAATTTGCCTGCACGATATTTGTACGTGAGTGGGGTACAGCGGATGAAGTCGCCGTCCGCGACGGCAAGAGCGCAGGTGTTGCGTGCCTTTATGAAGTCCTCAATGGCGGTACGGAGTTCATCTGTCGGCATTTTTACGGTGTTCTTGTCTTTTTCTGTCCAAAATGCGGCTGCCTGCTCGTAGTTCATGGCGCGTTCTCCTTTTTGCCTCAATGTTGTTTATCCTGCATTAACGTGCGCAGCAGTGCACGGCAGCCGGCGTCGACATCGCGGTAGGTGACGTCGAAGTTGCCGGTGTACCACGGGTCGGCAACGTCGCGCTCTTCACCGGTATAGGAGAGGAGACGGTGGACTTTGCCGTCCGGATCGCCGCCGGTGAGGCGATCGAGATCGCGCATGTTCTCCGTGTCCATGCCGATGATGCAGTCGTATGCCGCATAGTCGGCGGCGGTCATGAGTGCTGCACTGCGTTTGCTGAATGGAATGCCGTGTGCGCGCAGGACTTCGCGTGTGCCGCGATGGGTGTCGCTGCCGAGCTCGTCGCGGTGGAGCGCCTTGGATGTGACTGTTATTTCGTCGGAAAGATTTGCCTCTCGCACGAGATGCTTCATGATGAATTCTGCCATCGGGGAGCGGCAGATGTTGCCGTGGCAGACGAATAGGATTTTTTTCATGATGTTTCTCCCGCCTCTCTTCTTCTGTTTTTGAAAGTCTACCGCAAAAAAGCGTGAATTGCAACTGCTGAGTGTCCTTCTCGCTTGTGTTTTAGGACTGAAAATGCTAGAATGGAAACGAAATATGAACAGTGTAGGAGTTGAGATCATTGTGCGTGATGGGATGAATTGTATGAAAAAGAATGCGGTTATGCGTGCCGGGCTTGCTGCCTGTGTATGTGCCGGTTTGGCGTGTGTCGGAACGACGAGTTTTGCAGCACCGTCGCTCGCACGTCCGGGGGCGGATATTGCACAGGAGCAGCCGAAAGCGCGGATCGGTGTGGAGGATCGGACGCCGACCTATCGACAGGATGGCGATGATGCGCAGTTCACAATTGAGAACTTCATTATGGAGGCGCCGGATCTGTTCCTAAACAAGGAGGAGCTGACGCGTATTCTTGAGGAGGGAATGGGCGAGCAGCGTACGATGACGCAGCTGCGCCGCACGGTGGACGAACTGACCTCCTACTGCCGTACGCATGGCTATCCGGCGGCTGCGGTGTATCTGCCGCCGCAGGACAGTCCGGATGGGATTGTGGTGCTGCGTGTGTTGCCGGGGCGTTACGATGAGATTGTGCTGGAGAACAACAGCCGTCTGAAAGATTCGGTGGCGCGCGGGATTATCGCGGGGCTGAAGGCGGATGATATCATCACGACGGAGAAGCTCGAGACGGCACTCTACTCGGTGTCGGATGCAACGGGGGCACGCGCGGTCGGCGTGCTGAGTCCGGGCGCCGCATTCGGAACGAGCAAGCTGACGGTGCGCGTCGAGGATTCGAAGGAGTCAAACACGGTTTTCTATGTGGAGAACTACGGGAGCCCGAGCACGGGACGCTATCGCTACGGTTTGCAGGAAACGCTCTACAACCCGTCGGGGACGGGGGATAAGGTGAGCCTCGGAACGCTGATCTCGAACGGCAGCCTGCGGAATTTCTATGCGAACTATGAAACGGTGGTCGGTCATGGCGGCTCGACGTTCGGTGTCGGCATCTCACGTATGAACTATCAGGTCGGCGGTGAGCTTTCCAAAATCGGAGCCGAGGGCAACTCGCTGACGCTCACCTTGTTCGGTCAGGTGCCGCTCTTCCATCTGACGGACCGCAGCCTACTCTTCCGCTACGGCTATAACTACCGCAATCTGAACGACGATATCACGGGCTTTGATCTCAAGGGAAAGAAGCATACGCACAGTGTCTATGCGGGACTGGTCGGGATGCAGCAGCTGCAGGGCGGAATGGCGCTGAACTACAATGCGAATCTGACGGTGGGCAAGCTGGGGTTTGACTCGGATTACAGCCGCGTCCTGGGGAGCCTCAACCATACGAAGGAAGGGACGTATGTAAAGCTCGAGGCAGATGGGACAGCGGTGCAGCGGCTCGGGAACATGACGGATTTCCTCGTCAAGGTCTCTGGGCAGCTGGCAAGTCGGAATCTCGACAGCTCGGAGGAATTCTATCTCGGCGGTCCGAACGGTGTGCGCGCCTATGCGCAGGGTGAGGGTTCGGGCGATGAGGGGATCCTCGGGACAGCGGAGCTGCGCTATCATACGCCGCTGCGCGGGCTGACGTTCAGCTCGTTCTTCGATATTGGAACGGTGCGCATGAGCAAGGGTTACGAGCTGACTGACAATTATGCGACGCTGCGCGGCTGGGGACTTGCGGCGGCGTACAGCAATCCGGGTGAGTGGTTTGCACGTGTGGACTACGCGCGGCGGATTGGGTTGGATTCGACGGTGTCGCCGAGGAACAACGCGCAGAATCGTATCTGGTTCATGGCGGGCAAGATCTGGTAATTCACGTTGACTTTTCGCTGCGCTCTCGCTGTGAACGGGGGCGCAGCGTATTCATATGGGCTTCTCAGACGATGGCGAACGGGGTGAACGGGAAGGGCTATGCGACTCAGGCGAAAGCCGTGGATTGATACGGCAATTTTGGATTATGCGGATTTCGTCACGCCGCTCGGCGGGGACTGGACGCAGTTCGCAGGCAGATGGGCGGAGACATTCGGACGTACGGCGCCGCTCCATGTGGAGATCGGCGTGGGCAAGGGCGATTTCCTGACGGAACTCGCTGCACGCAATCCCAATGTCAACTATGTGGGGCTTGAGGCGCAGCAGGGTGTGCTCTACTTCGCTGCGCGTAAGGCAGCGGAGCGAGGACTCGCGAATGTGCGTATGCTCGTCTTTGATGCGGCGCGTCTGACCGATCTCTTTGCGCCCGCTGAGGTCGATCGGATCTATCTGAACTTCTCCGATCCGTGGCCCAAGAAGCGCCATGCAAAGCGTCGACTGACGAGCGAGTTCTTCCTCGCACGCTATGCCGCCGTGCTGAAGGTGGATGGCGAGATCCGATTCAAAACGGATAATATGGGGCTGTTTGACTACTCGATCGAGACGATGGAACGCGCGGGATGGCATCTTTCGCGAGTGACGCACGATCTTCATGCGCTTGACGAGGATGACAACATTATGACGGAGTATGAGCGCAAATTCAGTGCGCGCGGGGCCAAGATCGGACGTCTCGTGGCACGCCGTCCGTCGGAGCAGGCGTGATGCGTACGCGCTATACGCTCTTTAAGAGTGAAACGGAGCCGATTGTCATCATCATGGTGATTCTCCTTGTGACGGGGACGATCAATGTCTTCAGCTCGAGCTATGTGCTCGCGGCGATGAACTATGAGAATCCGTATTATTTCCTGCAGCGTCATCTGCAGTGGCTTCTGATTGGGGTTGTCGCGTGCTGGCTCTGCCGCCGCATGAATTATCAGCGGATGCGCGGACTGATGTTCGTGGGTATGGGCATTACGGTGTTCCTCCTCATTGCCGTGCTCTTTGTTGGGACGACGGTGAACGGCGCGCAGCGTTGGCTTGACATTGGTCCTCTGAGATTTCAGCCGGCGGAGTTCGCAAAGCTGATGGCGGTGCTGATGGGCGCGTTCTCGATCTCGGCGGTGCTCTCAAAGGAACACTTTCGTCTTGATCGGGACGGCGGTCGCGTATTTACACCGTTTGGCTCGATCCTCGTGATGGCGTTTCTCGTCTATCGCGAGCCGGACTTCGGGACGGCGTGCATTGTGTTCGGCGTGCCGCTGCTGATGGCTCTTGTTCTCCTCGTGCCGCCGCGCCGCTGGTTCTGGATCGTGCCGCTTACGGTTGGGGTGGCGTTCGCGCTCGGAACCCTCCAGCCCTATCGCATGAAGCGCATCGAGGTTTGGTTCGATCCGTGGTCGGATGCACGCGATGCGGGCTATCAGATGGTGCAGTCGCTCTCGACGATCGGCTCGGGCGGGATTTTCGGCATGGGCTTCGGCGACGGTGTGAGCAAGTATGAGTACCTGCCCGAGGCACATACGGACTTTGCGTTTGCTATCTTCAGTCAGGAGCACGGCTTCTTTGGAGTCCTCTTGATCTTCTTCCTCTTTGCGGTGCTGCTCATCACCTGCATGCGTGTGGCGGCACGGGCAAAGGATACATTCGGGCAGGTGCTTGCGCTCGGCATCATCTTCCTCGTGCTCGGACAGGCTCTGGCGAATCTTGCGATGGTGGCAGGACTCCTGCCCGTTGTTGGGGTGCCGCTGCCGTTCATCAGTTACGGAGGTTCGTCGCTGATTGTAACGATGGCGGGAATGGGGATGCTGCTCGGGATTGCCGATCGCAGCCGTGAGACGCCCCCGCAGAAGAAGGATGCGGAGGAACCGGAGAAGCGGCGCAGCAGGATTCATGTGGTGCGGTGATACGGGGGAGGCTTGGGGATAACGGCATGTTAGCTTCCCCCGCCGAAGCGGGGGAAGTGGCGAGCGCAGCGAGCCGATAGGGGCGCCCCGAGAGCAGATCCCTCTGCTCTTTGTGAGGTATTCGATGTTCAGTGATTTCTTTTTGGGGATGCAGCAGGATCTGAAGATCTTTCTTCTGCCGCCCCTTATCTGTGCGATGTTTCGCCTGATCTTTATCCTTGTCTATCGTCCGAAGAAGTCACCGCGTGGCGAATGGGGGAAGTGGCTGACCTGCTTCCGGTACGGATTCTGGTGGGGGATGGACTTCAATGCCTATGTATTCCTTGTGCCGCTGCTCCTTGTTTCAGTGCCGGGGGCGTTTATCCCTGCGTACTTTGCCATAGGTGACACGGTGCGTTTGACGCTCTTCCTCCTCTATGCGGCGCTTCTTTATACGGCGTTCATCGGCAAGATGATTTTCTTCTCGCATTTTCACGATACGTTCAATCAGACGATTTGGCTCGGACGACATGCGGATAAGCGGAATTTTGCCGACATTTTCTTTCATCAGAATCACGGCGTGTGGCTGCTGCTGGGCTATCTGCCCTATCTGGCGCTCTGTTTCCTCGCAGGGAATGCCGTGCTTTCCCTGCCGTCGCTGTCCTATTCGACCGTGACAGATGGGGCGGGGCAGTACGCCGTCAATGCGCTGGTGTTCGTTCTTTCTATTGTTCTTTTTTACTGGCTGCGCTACGGAGGGACACTGCGCCATCGCCTGAAGCCCGAGTGGGATGAGGTGCCCGCCATCGTCAAGGAGGATTTTATCCTCGGAAAGGCGACGATGGATGATCTCATCGCGCTCAAGATGGTGTGGAAGCGTCCCGTGCAGGAGATCCTGCACCACTCCGATGAGGAGAGCCACATGATTATGCGTGCGGTATTGCCGGCAAAGTGCTCCCTTGACCGCACGCCGCTCGAGGCGTTCAAGCGGACGGCACGGGGCGCGCGCATCACGAAGCCACGCCACATTTTTTTTCTTTTAGGTGAGAGCTACGGGCAGGTCTTTTTTGATGCGCCCTATGCCGCGCTCAATCTCATGGAGGCGGGCGCGCGTTTTCGCGCGGAGCCGCATACGGTATGTATCAACAATTTTCTCCCGAGCGGCATGATCTCGCAGCCCTCGCTCGTGAGTCTCCTGCTCGGCGTCTACGATGCAGATCTGGAACTCAATGAGAATGTGCTCTTTTGGAATCACACACTGCCGACGTCGCTGCTGTACCAGCTTAGGGCACTCGGCTACCGCACGTCCTTTTGGTATGGCGGCGGTCTGAACTGGGGGAGCCTCGTGCACTTTATCCCCGCGCTCGGGTTTGATGCGGCGTACGGCGGCACGGATATCTGTGGGGCAGACGCACCGCGGACGTGGCTCGGCGTCTACGACCACATTTTTCTCGCGGAGGCGGCGCAACGCATCCGTGACGAGGGGGATGCAGCACCGTCCTTTCACTTCCTCTATACAACCTCAAATCACGGACCGTTTCTCATTCCGTTTGAGGAGTGCGGCTTTGATGCCGCACGACTGAATCCGGAGATGGCAGCTGCGCTAACGAAAAACTCGAAAAAGTATCGCGGGCTTGGCTGCGCATGGTACGGGGACTTCGCGCTCTGCCGTTTCATCGACGAGATGCGGGCGGCGTTTCCGGACAGTCTATTCATCGTGACGGGCGACCATGTGGGTGGAGAGAATCCGATTATTGAGGGACTCTCGGAGCGGCAGGAACTCCTGCTGCGCGAGCGGATCCTGCCGTCGTTCTCCATGCACCATCCCGCGCTTACGGCGGAGCATTTGGCGCACAACGAGATCGGTGGGCATATGAATATCCTGCCGACGCTGATCGAACTGATTGCGCCCAAGGGATTCCCCTATTACGCGATCGAAAAGCCGCTGACGGAGCCGATCGAGCGGGTGGTCACGCCCTATGCGTGGATCACGCGTGAGGAAATCGGGTTTTATCGTGAGCGAGCCGCACAGGAACTGACGGTGACGGCGGGAGAGCTGCCGTGGCTCTATGATACGGAACGCTTCACGGCGGAGCGCGATGCTTATATCGAGCTCACGGCATACTATGTACGGCATCCCGAGCTGCTGATGAAGAGTCTGCGCTGAAGGGCGCCCCTAAAAAGCCTGCCCCGTTTACGGGGCAGGGGGATCATGCGTCAGCATGGTGGAAGGGGGGGCATAAAAGATACGCTAGGAGAAGTGTAAATAAGGAACTTTGTAAAATATGCGTTGACAAGCGTTTTGACGGATGATATTATGTGACAGTCCCCTTTTTGGAGGTGCACTATGTCTGTGGAGAGGTTACGCACAGCACGCACGGTCGCCGGCATTCATCAAGTGTGCAGGGCGGTGCAGAGCGGCGCGGCGGAGATGGTGTTCATCGCATCGGATGTCGATGCAAAGGTGCTGCGCGAACTGCTCGCAGCATGTGGGGACGCGGGAATGATCCCGGACCGCACGGCGACGAAGGCGCAGCTTGGTGAAGCGGCGCGCCTCGATGTGAGCGCTGCGGCGGTTGCAACACTACGGTAAAAACGCAGCCTCTGCGTTTTCATACACAAGCATTGAAATGACGACAAAGGAAGGAGGTGCAGTATGCCAACGATCAATCAGCTCATTCGCAAGAGCCGGAAGAGCCTTGAGGAGAAATCGAAAGCACCAGCACTGAAGAACAGCCCGCAGAAGCGCGGCGTCTGCACGCGTGTCTACACGTCCACGCCGAAGAAGCCGAACTCTGCTCTTAGAAAGGTTGCTCGTGTTCGCTTGACGAACAGCATCGAGGTGACCGCATATATCCCGGGAATCGGGCACAATCTGCAGGAGCACAGCGTCGTCCTCATTCGCGGCGGTCGTGTGAAGGATCTGCCGGGTGTTCGTTACCACATCATTCGCGGTTCGCTCGATACCGCCGGTGTGCAGGATCGCGCACAGGGGCGTTCGAAGTACGGCGCGAAGCGTGCGAAGAAGAAGTAAGGAAGTATATCGTTAGGAGGTTGGGCTATGCCACGTAAGGGCCCCGTGCCGAAGCGGGATGTTCTGCCGGATCCGGTATATCATTCCAAGACGGTGACGAAGTTTATCAACAAGGTTATGCTCTCGGGCAAGAAGAGTGTTGCACAGCGCGTTGTGTACGATGCGTTTGACACGATCCGCGAGAAGACAGGGCAGGATCCGCTCGAGGTGTTCGAGACGGCACTGCGCAATGTCATGCCGGTGCTCGAGGTCAAGGCACGCCGCGTCGGCGGTGCCAACTATCAGGTTCCGGTCGAGGTTCGTGCGGATCGCCGCATGACGCTTGGCATCCGCTGGCTTGTCAGCTATGCGCGTCTGCGCGGCGAGAAGACGATGGATGCACGCCTCTCGGCAGAGCTGATGGACGCTGCGAATAATACGGGCGCAGCGATCAAGAAGAAGGAAGATACGCACAAGATGGCGGAGGCCAACAAGGCATTCGCACATTATCGGTGGTAAGGACTGCTGATAAGAGGCTTGTCAGCTTGGCACAGATTTTTCGTTCTATCGAGGAGGCAAACCGGACGCAGAGTGGTGCTCTGTGGAGGATTTGCCGACGATGAGAGGGCGGAAAAGATCGCCAAGATGACTGCGCCGGATTTATCAGAGATTCCGTAACACTAAGCAGTGTAAGGAGCGATAGGAAACAGTGGCAAGAGAATATTCCCTTGAAAAAACGCGGAATATCGGCATCATGGCACACATCGATGCCGGCAAGACGACGACCACCGAGCGCATTCTCTTCTACACGGGCGTAACGCACAAGATCGGCGAGGTTCATGAGGGCGCTGCCACCATGGACTGGATGGTTCAGGAACAGGAACGCGGCATTACGATTACGTCGGCGGCGACGACCTGCCACTGGAAAGACCATCGCATCAATATCATTGATACGCCGGGTCACGTTGACTTTACGGTCGAGGTAGAGCGCTCGCTGCGCGTGCTGGACGGCACGGTGGCCGTTCTGACTGCGCGCGGCGGCGTTGAGCCGCAGACGGAGACGGTCTGGCGTCAGGCGGAGCGCTATAATGTTCCGCGCATGGCGTATGTCAACAAGATGGACATTACGGGCGCAGATTTCTTCAATGTTATGAAGATGATGCGCGAGCGCCTCAATGCGAACCCGGTGGCGATCCAGCTGCCGATCGGCGCAGAGGACGAGTTTAAGGGCATCATCGACCTCGTGAAGATGGATGCCATCGTCTACGAGGACGATCTCGGCAAGGTGACCGATGAGGTCGAGATTCCCGCCGAGTACAAGGAGCAGGCAGAGGAGTACCGCGAGAAGCTGATTGAGGCGTGCGCAGAGGCGGACGATGACCTCATGGAGAAGTATCTCGGCGGTGAGGAGGTCACGGAGGAGGAGATCCGCCGTGCGATCCGCAAGGCGACGATCGCCTGCCAGATGACGCCCGTCACCTGCGGCACGTCGTATCGCAACAAGGGCGTGCAGCCGCTGCTCGACGCCATCGTCGACTACATGCCGGCACCGACGGACATCCCGCCGATCGCGGGCGTGAACCCCGATACGGGCGAGGCGGACAGCCGTCCCGCGTCCGACAGTGCGCCGTTCTCGGCACTCGCATTCAAGATCATGACGGATCCGTTCGTCGGTAAGCTCGCGTTCTTCCGCGTCTACTCCGGTACGCTGAACTCCGGTTCCTATGTCTTCAACGCGACGAAGGACAACAAGGAGCGCATCGGTCGTATTCTGCAGATGCATGCGAACAACCGCAAGGAGATCGACGTGGTCTACAGCGGCGATATCGCTGCGGCAGTCGGACTCAAGAACACGACGACGGGCGACACGCTCTGCGATGAGAATAAGCCGATCATCCTTGAGTCGATGGAGTTCCCAGATCCGGTTATCTCCGTTGCGGTGGAACCTGCGACGAAGAACGATCAGGAGAAGATGGGTATCGCCCTCCAGAAGCTCGCTGAGGAGGATCCGACGTTCCGCGTGCACACGGATGCGGAAACGGGACAGGTCATCATCTCGGGCATGGGCGAGCTGCATTTGCAGATCATCGTCGATCGTATGCTCCGCGAGTTCAAGGTCGACTGCAAGGTCGGCGAGCCGCAGGTTGCATACCGCGAGACGATCCGCAAGTCCGTCAAGGCAGAGGGCAAGTTCGTTCGTCAGTCCGGCGGTCACGGTCAGTACGGTCATTGCTGGCTCGAGCTCATTCCGCAGGAGGCGGGCGAGGGATTCAGCTTCGAGAACAAGGTCGTCGGCGGCGTGATTCCGAAGGAATTCATCAACCCGATCGAGGCAGGTGTCAAACAGGCGATGGAGGGCGGCGTGGTCGCCGGCTATCCGATGGTCGACATCAAGGTCATCGTGTACGACGGCTCGTTCCACGAGGTCGACTCGTCCGAGGCGGCGTTCAAGGTGGCGGGCTCGATGGCGTTCAAGGCGGGTGCCGAGAAGGCGAACCCGGTTCTCCTCGAACCGTATGTCAAGGTCGAGGTCACGGTGCCCGAGGAGTACATGGGCGACGTGATCGGCGATCTGAACTCGCGCCGCGGACGCATCGACGGCATGGAGCCGCGCAACGGTGTGCAGGTCATCAATGCGTTCGTTCCGCTCTCGGAGATGTTCGGATACTCGACGGATCTCCGTTCCAAAACACAGGGCCGCGGGAACTACTCGATGGAGGTTTCCTTCTACGACGAAGTTCCTAAGAATATAGCTGACGCTGTAGTCGCCAAGAACAAAGGCGAATAAGGAGGCAATTTTTAATGGCAAAGGAAAAGTTTAACCGCAGCAAGCCCCATGTCAACATCGGCACGATCGGTCACGTTGACCACGGCAAGACGACGCTGACGGCTGCGATCACGAAGGTTCTCTCCGAGAAGGGCTATGCGAAGTTCGAGGACTATGCGGACATCGACAAGGCTCCGGAGGAGCGCGAGCGCGGCATCACGATCAACACGGCGCACGTTGAGTATGAGACGGACAAGCGTCACTATGCACACGTTGACTGCCCGGGCCACGCGGACTATGTCAAGAACATGATCACGGGTGCTGCACAGATGGACGGCGCGATCCTCGTTGTCTCCGCTGCGGACGGTCCGATGCCCCAGACGCGTGAGCACATCCTGCTCGCACGTCAGGTCGGCGTTCCGGCTCTCGTCGTCTTCCTCAACAAGGTCGACCAGGTTGACGATCCCGAGCTCCTCGAGCTCGTTGAAATGGAAGTTCGTGAGCTGCTCTCGCAGTACGAGTTCCCCGGTGATGACATCCCCGTCATCGCAGGCTCCGCACTCAAGGCGCTTGAGGGTGACGATGCGATGAAGGCGAAGATCCTCGAGCTCATGGATGCGGTTGACGAGTACATCCCGACGCCGACGCGCGATACGGACAAGCCCTTCCTCATGCCGGTTGAGGACGTGTTCACGATCACGGGCCGTGGCACGGTTGCTACAGGTCGTGTGGAGCGCGGCGAGCTGAAGCTGAACGATACGGTTGAGATCGTCGGTCTTCAGGATGAGGCACGCAGCACGGTCGTTACGGGCATCGAGATGTTCCGCAAGCTGCTTGACAGCGCTGTTGCGGGCGACAACATCGGTGCACTTCTGCGCGGTGTTGACCGTAAGGACATCGAGCGCGGTCAGGTTCTCGCAAAGCCGGGTTCCATCAACCCGCACACGAAGTTCAAGGCGCAGGTCTACGTCCTGACGAAGGAAGAGGGCGGCCGTCATACGCCGTTCTTCACGAACTATCGTCCCCAGTTCTACTTCCGTACCACGGACGTGACGGGCGTTGTCCGTCTCCCCGAGGGCACCGAGATGGTTATGCCCGGCGATAACGTCGAGATGGAAGTCGAGCTCATCACACCGATCGCGATCGAGCAGGGCCTCCGCTTCGCTATCCGCGAGGGCGGTCACACGGTCGGCGCGGGTCGTGTTACGGCGATTGAAGGCTAATTCTTAGTCTCTTGATATTCCCTAGGGAGAGGAGCGGCGCTCGCGTCGCTCCTTTTCGAGGGAAATGACGGTTCGATGAAGCTCCTCAGATTGGCGTAGATTTTTGGGGCTGTCAAGGAAGCAAACCGGACGCATAGCCGAGGTGCTATGTGGAGGATTTGCTGACACAGACAGCGCGAAAAAGATGCGCTGAGATGGGGGCTGAATGAACCGGAATTTCCCGCTTGGGAAAAATATAACTTCTTTTCATCTTTTGGAATCATACGACAGACGACGTACTCCATGCGATGACATGGCAGATGGCTATGCCCCGTGGGGCAGAGGGAACTGCCGTGGAGAAATGTTTGGGGCGAGACCCCGGACGAAGGAGGAAAACTACTTTGGCGAAACAGCAGAAAATCAGAATTCGTTTGAAGGCCTACGACCACAAGGCGCTTGACCAGAGTGCGGCGAAGATCGTCGATACGGCAAAGAAGACGGGCGCAATGGTCTCAGGTCCCATTCCACTTCCGACGGAGAAGAATGTCTACACGATTCTCCGTTCTCCGCACGTCAACAAGGACTCGCGCGAGCAGTTTGAGATGCGCACGCACAAGCGTCTCATTGACATCCTGCAGCCGACGAACAAGACGGTCGACTCGCTCATGCGCCTCGATCTGCCTGCCGGCGTTGACATCGAGATTAAGCTCTAAACTAGGAGGTGGAAGCCTTGGCTAAGGCTATTTTAGGAAGAAAACTGGGCATGACCCAGATCTTCACAGAGGAAGGCCGCGTCATTCCCGTGACGGTCGTTGAGTCCGGCAATAACTTTGTATTGCAGAACAAGACCGACGAGACGGACGGCTACAACGCTGTGCAGATCGGGTTTGGCGATGTGAAGGAAAAGAATGTCACGAAGCCGCTCAAGGGACACTTTAAGAAGGCGGGCGTGAAGGCGGTGCGCTTCATTCGTGAGATGCGCCTTTCGGCTCCTTCCGAATACAATGTGGGCGACACGATCGGTGTTGACATCTTCGCCGCAGGCGATCTCGTCGACGTGGTCGGTACGTCCAAGGGCAAGGGCTTTGCGGGCGGCATCAAGCGCCACAACTTCGCACGCGGCCCCATGGGGCACGGCTCGAAATCGCATCGTGAGCCGGGCTCGACGGGTGCGATGATCTCCGGTCCCGGCGGACGCGTCCTCAAGGGCAAGAAGCTCCCCGGGCGCATGGGCGGCGAGCGCGTCACGGTGCAGCGCCTGACGATTGTCCGCGTGGACAGTGACCGCAACCTCATCCTGATCAAGGGCGCGATTCCGGGCCCGAAGAAGGGATTTGTCGTAATTAAAGATACTGTTAAGCCTGCAAAGGCAGCGAAAGAATAAGGAAGGGGGAATCGCAGCATGGCGAATGTAGCAGTATATGATATGTCGCACAACCAGGTTGGCGAGATCAGCCTGAACGATGAGTTCTTCAATGTCGAAATGAATGCCGGCCTCCTTCATCAGGCGGTTGTCCTCCAGCTCGCATCGCAGCGTCTCGGCACACATGCCACGAAGACGCGTGGTCTTGTGCGCGGTGGCGGACGCAAGCCTTGGCGCCAGAAGGGCACGGGGCGTGCCCGCGCAGGTTCGACGCGCAGCCCGCTGTGGGTTGGCGGCGGTACGGTCTTTGGACCGCATCCGAGGAAGTATGGCTTTACGATGCCGCGCAAGCAGCGTCGTCTTGCCCTCAAGTGCGCGCTCTCGGACAAGGTTCGTACGGGCGATTTCATCGTCCTCGACCAGCTCGACTTCGAGGCACCGAAGACGAAGGCAGCCGTAAAGCTCCTGAGCGATTTCGGTGTGAATGCAAAGAGCCTCTTCATCACGGCGGACGAAGCTGTGAATGTGGAGCGCTCCACCAGCAATATTCCGGGTGTAAAAGCCATCTCGGCGCGTGGAATCAATGTCTATGACATTCTCCATCACGACAAGCTCTTCATTACGAAGGATGCCATCACCCGTATCGAGGAGGTATTCGCATAATGGACGCACGTGATATTCTCGTACGCCCGCTCATCACGGAGCGGACGACGCAGCTCATGGCTGAGGGCAAATACGTCTTCGTTGTTGCAAAGGCTGCAAACAAGATCGAGATCGCAAAGGCGGTTTCGGAGATCTTCAAGGTGAAGGTCGCAAAGGTCAACACGGTCAACGTCATCGGCAAGAAAAAGCGTATGGGCCGCACGCAGGGCAAGCGCCCGGACTACAAGAAGGCCATCGTGAAACTCGCGCCGGGCGAGACCATCGAGTTCTTTGAAGGCTGAGACGAAAGGGAGGTACGAACGTGGCAGTAAAGAGTTTTAAGCCGTATTCTGCCGGCAGACGCTTCATGACGGTCTCTTCCTTCGATGAGATCACAACGGACAAGCCGGAGAAGTCCCTCACCGTCCGCCTGACCAAGTCGGGCGGTCGCAACCAGCAGGGCAAACTGACCGTGCGTCATCGCGGCGGCGGTCACAAGCGGCTCTATCGCATCATCGACTTCAAGCGCACGAAGGACGGAATCCCCGCCCGCGTCGCGACGATTGAATATGATCCGAACCGCAGCGCACGCATTGCGCTCCTGAACTACGCAGATGGCGAGAAGCGTTACATCCTCGCACCGAACGGCCTCAAGGTCGGCGATGTCGTGGAGTCGGGTGCCGAGGCTGACATTAAGCCGGGCAACGCGCTTCCGCTGAAGAATATTCCGCTTGGTACGGTCATCCATGCCGTCGAGCTCAAGATCGGCAAGGGCGCGCAGCTTGTCCGCAGTGCGGGCACGTCCGCGCAGCTCATGGCAAAGGAAGGCGACTACGCACTCCTCCGCATGCCGTCCGGCGAGATCCGCCGCGTGCATATTAACTGCCGTGCGACGATTGGACAGGTCGGCAACCTCGAGCATGAGAACATCACCATCGGAAAGGCGGGCCGCAGCCGCTGGCTCGGACGCCGCCCGGAGACGCGCGGTATTGCGATGAACCCGAACGACCATCCGCACGGCGGCGGCGAGGGCCGTTCGCCGGTCGGACGCAAGAGCCCGATGACGAAGTGGGGCAAGATTGCGATGGGCAAGAAGACGCGCCGCAAGAAGAAGGCGTCCAACCGTCTGATTGTTCACCGCCGTAAGTAATCGGTTCTGTGGATAGCCCCCTTTGGGGGGCGTCCCTCTGAATCGGTAATTTAACACCGCAACTTGCAGATAGAACCATCGCCGAACCATACTGCGTTCGGCGAAAGGAGGAAAAACTTTGTCAAGATCGATTAAGAAAGGGCCTTTCGTCGCAGAGAGCCTGATGAAGAAGATCGATGCGCTCAACGAAAAGAACGAGAAGAAGGTTGTGCGCACATGGTCGCGCAGCTCGACGATCTTCCCGGATTTCGTCGGCCACACGATCGCTGTCCATGACGGACGCAAGCATGTCCCCGTCTACGTCACGGAGGATATGGTCGGACATAAGCTCGGCGAATTTGCGCCGACACGTACATTCAAGGGTCACGCGGGCGAAGAGCGCAAGACCTCGCTGCGCTGATAGAGAGGAGGACGATTCGTGGCACAGGAAGTAAAGGCTACCGCCAAATACATCCGTATCGCACCGCGCAAGGTTCGCATCGTAATGAACCTCGTGCGCGGCAAGAGCGTCGCTGACGCTCTCGCGATCCTGAAGTTCACGCCGAAGGTCGGCGCGGATGCCGTGGAGAAGGTGCTCCGCTCTGCAGTTGCAAATGCGGAGAACAACTTTGACATGGATGTGGATCGACTGTTCATTTCCTCAGCTTTCGTTGACCAGGGACCGACGCTCAAGCGCATTCATCCGCGCTCACGCGGACAGGCGTTCAAGATTTTGAAGCACACGTCCCACATCACGGTTGCCGTAAACGAAAAGTAATAGGGAGGGAAACAGTTTGGGTCAGAAAGTAAATCCCCATGGCATTCGCCTTGGCATCGTCAAGGACTGGGATGCCCGCTGGTATGCAGACAAGGATTTCGCGCAGAATCTGCATGAGGACATCAAGATTCGCGATTACCTCAAGAAGAGCCTCCAGACCGCAGGTGTTCCCCGCGTGGAGACGGAGCGCAGCAAGAACCGCCTGAAGCTCACGATCCATACGGCAAAGCCGGGTATGGTCATCGGACGCGGGGGTTCCGGCATCGAGCAGATCAAGGAAGGTCTCAAGAACCTGACGGATAAGCGCGTTGACATCAATATTGCGGAGATCAAGCAGCCGGACCTCGACGCGACGCTCGTCGCCGAGAACATCGCGGCGCAGCTCGAGCGCCGCATTGCGTTCCGCCGTGCGATGAAGCAGGCGGTCGGGCGCACGATGCGCCTCGGTGCGAAGGGCATCAAGATCGCCGTCAGCGGTCGTCTCGGCGGTGCGGAAATTGCACGCCGCGAGTCCTATCGCGAGGGCAGCATCCCCCTGCACACGCTGCGTGCAGACATCGACTATGGAACGGCTGAGGCACACACGACCTACGGTCGCATCGGCATCAAGGTCTGGATCTTTAAGGGCGAAGTTCTCCCCGACAAGAAGAATCAGCCGAAAAACGGTAAGGAAAGGAGCGAGGCGTAATGTTACTCCCAAAGCGCGTAAAATACCGCAAGCAGTTCCGCGGACGCATGAAGGGCAAGGCACAGCGCGGCAACACGGTCAGCCACGGTCAGTACGGTCTCGTCGCTCTGGAGCCGGCATGGATTACAAATCGCCAGATCGAGGCTGCGCGTATTGCGATGACGCGTTACATCAAGCGCGGCGGTAAAGTCTGGATCAAGATTTTCCCGGACAAGCCGGTCACGGCGAAGCCGGCAGAAACCCGTATGGGCTCCGGCAAGGGCTCGCCCGAGTACTGGGTAGCCGTCGTCAAGCCCGGTCGTGTCCTCTTTGAGATGGACGGCGTGGCACGCGACGTTGCGGCAGAGGCAATGCGCCTCGCAGGCCACAAGCTCCCGATCAAGACGAAGTTCGTCGTACGCGAAGAAGTAGAGGGCGGTGAAGTGAATGAAGGTTGATGAGATCCGCGGTCTGAGTGCCGACGAGCTCACGGAAAAACTCGCGTCGCTCAAGGAAGAGCTCTTTGGCCTCCGTTTTCAGCACGCCACCGGACAGCTCGATAACCCGATGCGTATCAAGGACGTAAAGAAGACGATTGCCCGCATCAAGACCATTCAGCGCGAGCAGGCAAACGCCTAAGACCAGTTACGGCATTCGTTCGATACGCAGAAGGAAGGAGGCTCACTAGATGAGCGATAGAAACGTACGCAAAGTGAGAGTCGGCAAGGTCGTGTCCGACAAGATGGACAAGACCGTTGTCGTTGCTGTCGAGGAGCTCGAGCAGCACAAGATGTATAAGAAGCCGGTTAAGAAGACGGTGAAGTTCCACGCGCATGATGAGAAGAACGACGCGCACGTCGGCGACCGCGTATCCATCATGGAGACGCGTCCGCTCTCGAAGACGAAGCGCTGGCGCGTGGTCGAAGTCGTCGAGCGCGCGAAGTAAGGAGGAACAGAATCAATGATACAGCAGGAAACAATCCTGAATGTCGGCGATAACACAGGAGCGAAGGAAATCCTCTGCATTCGCGTACTGGGCGGCTCGTACCGCAAGTATGCCAACATCGGCGACATCATCGTCGCCTCCGTCAAGGCGGCAGCGCCGGGCGGCACGGTGAAGAAGGGCGACGTCGTCAAGGCGGTTGTCGTCCGCAGCGTTAAGGGATTGCGCCGTCCGGACGGTTCCTACATCCGCTTCGACGAGAATGCGGCGGTCATCATCAAGGACGACCACACACCGCGCGGAACGCGTATTTTCGGACCTGTCGCACGCGAGCTGCGCGAGAAGGATTTCATGAAGATCGTCTCGCTCGCTCCCGAAGTTCTTTAAGGAGGAGGTGTTATTTTGTCGCTGGCAAAACTGAACGTCAAGAAGGGCGATACGGTCGTCGTTCTTTCCGGTAAGGATAAGGGAAAGCAGGGCAAGGTCATCGAGGCTCAGCCGAAGAAGGGTAAGGTCATCGTGGAGGGCGTGAACAAGGTGAAGCGTCACACGAAGCCGAGCCAGAGCGCACCGCAGGGCGGGATCATCACGAAGGAAGCACCGCTCTATGCATCGAAGGTGCAGCTGGTCTGCCCCGCATGCGGCAAGGCAACGCGCGTTGCCCATCGCATCATCGGCGAGCGCAAGGTGCGCGCCTGCAAGAAGTGCGGCGAGCCAATCGAGCAGTAAGATTAGCGGAAAGGAGGAATACGCAAAGTGGAAAGACTCAAGGAAAAGTATCAGAAGGAAGTTGCACCGGCTCTGACGGAGAAGTTCGGCTATAAGAACGTCATGCAGCTCCCGAAGGTGGAGAAGGTCATCATCAATATGGGCGTCGGCGAAGCGGTCGGCAACCCGAAGGCACTCGATGCCGCTGTGACGGACCTCACCGCCATCGCAGGTCAGAAGCCCCAGCTCACGCGTGCGAAGAAGTCGCTTGCTGCGTGGAAGCTCCGCGAGGGCATGCCAATCGGCTGCAAGGTCACGCTGCGCGGCACGCGCATGTATCAGTTCCTCGACAAGTTCATGAATGTCGCACTTCCGCGCGTCCGCGATTTCCGCGGGGTCAGCGAGAAGGCGTTCGACGGCCGCGGCAACTATGCTGTGGGGCTGCGCGAACAGCTTATCTTCCCCGAAATTGACTACGATAAGATCGACAAGATTCGCGGCATGAACATCGTCATCGTTACGAGCGCGCATACGGACGAAGAGGCCAAAGAGCTCCTGCGTCTCATGGGTATGCCGTTCCGCGCGTAACGGGCAAGGAGGAACAACTGTGGCAAAGAAGGCAATGATTGAGAAGTGGAGCAAAGAGCCCAAGTTCTCGACACGCAAGTACAACCGCTGCAAGATCTGCGGACGCCCGCACGGCTACATCCGCAAGTTCGATATGTGCCGTATCTGCTTCCGTGAGCAGAGTTACAAGGGCGCCATCCCTGGTGTAACGAAGGCAAGCTGGTAATAAACCTAAAGGAGGATATCGATTCATGGCAATGACTGATCCTATCGCAGATATGCTGACCCGTATCCGCAACGCGAACTCGGTCTACCACGAGAGTGTGGCGATCCCCGGGTCGAAGGTCAAGACGGCAATCGCCGAGGTCTTGAAAAAGGAAGGCTTCATCAAGGACTACTCCTTCCAGGAGGACGGCAAGCAGGGCGTCCTCACCGTCACGCTGAAGTATGGAGCTAAGCGTGAGCACGTTATCTCCGGCCTGAAGCGCGTTTCCAAGCCTGGACTTCGTCAGTATGCAAAGCACGATGCGCTCCCGCGTGTCTACGGCGGCCTCGGTATCTCCGTGATCTCCACGTCGAAGGGGATCATGAGCGACAAGGACGCACGCAAGGCGGGGCTCGGTGGCGAAGTTCTCGCATTCGTATGGTAATGCACAGGCAGGAGGTGTAACAATGTCAAGAATTGGAAGAGCACCGATTCACATTCCGTCTGGCGTTACCGTCACGGTCGGTGCGGATAATCTCGTGAAAGTGAAGGGCCCGAAGGGCGAACTTTCGCGCGAGATCCATCCGGATATGAAAATAACCGTCGAGGATGGTGTCGTTACCGTCATCCGTCCTTCGGACGATAAAATGCACAGGTCGCTCCACGGCCTTTCCCGCACGCTCATCAATAACATGGTGGTTGGCGTGTCGGAGGGCTTCACGAAGACCCTTGAGATCAGCGGCGTCGGCTATCGTGCAGCCAAGCAGGGCAAGAACCTGAACCTCTCGCTCGGCTTCTCGCACCCCGTTGTCGTTGAGCCGCCCGAGGGCATCACGTTTGAGTGCCCCTCTGCTACGGTCATTACGATCTCCGGCATCAACAAGGAAGTCGTCGGTCAGACCGCAGCCGAGATCCGCGCACATCGTGAGCCGGAGCCGTACAAGGGCAAGGGCATCAAGTACGCCGGAGAGCATATCCGCCGCAAGGAAGGCAAAGCCGGCGCGAAGGGCAAGAAATAAGAAGGAGAGGAGTGACACACTGTGCTTATCAAGCAGGATAAGAATAAGGCGCGCCAGAAGCGCCATCTGCGCGTGCGCAATCACATTGCGGGCACTGCGGCACGTCCGCGTCTCAATGTATTCCGCAGCCTGAAGAACATCTACGCACAGATCATCGACGATGAAAAGGGCGTGACGCTCGTCTCCGCGAGCTCGAAGGACAAGGGCTTCGCGCAGTACGGCGGCAACGTCGAGGCGGCAAAGGCGATCGGCTCCGCTGTTGCGAAGAAGGCTCTTGAGAAGGGCATCACCGAGGTCGTTTTTGACCGCGGCGGCTACATCTACCATGGCCGCGTCGCTGCTCTTGCTGAGGCGGCACGCGAAGCGGGCCTGAAATTCTAAAGGAGGGAAAGCATGGCTAGACATAACAACGAAAACGAGACGCCGGAGTTTGAAGAGCGTGTCGTATTCATCAACCGCGTATCGAAGGTTGTCAAGGGCGGCCGACGCTCCTCCTTCAGCGCGCTTGTTGTCGTCGGCAACAAGAAGGGCAAGGTCGGCTTCGGTCTCGGCAAGGCTGCCGAGGTGCCGGAGGCAATCCGCAAGGGCGTCGAGGACGCAAAGAAGAGCCTGATCGAGGTACCGCTGCGCGAGGAGCGCACGATCCCGCATGAGATCACGGGCATCTTCGGTGCCGGTCGCGTGCTGTTGAAGCCCGCCGCCAAAGGTACCGGCGTCATCGCGGGCGGTCCCGCGCGTGCGGTGCTCGAGCTTGCGGGCGTGCGTGACATTCTCACGAAGTCGCTCGGCTCGTCCAACCCGAACAACATGGTGCGCGCCACGATGGAAGGTCTCATCGGACTCAAGAACCCTGCCGATGTGGCAGCTCTGCGCGGCAAGACCGTCCGCGAGATTTTTGGCTGATAAGGAGGAACGAACATGGCAAAAGTCAGAGTAACGCTGACACGCAGCTTGATCGGTCGTCCTGAGACGCAGCGCAAGACTGTGAAATCGCTCGGACTGCGCAAGCGCAACTCCGTTACCGAGCTTCCCGACACGCCCGCCGTGCGTGGGCAGCTTCACAAGGTCTCCCACCTCATCACGGTGGAAGAGATAAAAGACTGAAGAGGGGAGGCAAACATCTATGAAACTGCATGAATTACAGCCCGCTGAGGGCTCGCGTAAGACGTCCAAGCGCGTCGGTCGCGGCATCGGCTCCGGCATGGGCAAGACCTCGACGCGCGGCATGAAGGGGCAGAAGTCCCGTTCCGGCGGCGGCGTCCGCAGCGGATTTGAGGGCGGTCAGATGCCTCTCTACCGTCGTCTCCCGAAGCGCGGCTTCAAGAACATCTGGGCAAAGACCTTTGCCGAGGTGAACGTTGGCAGCCTGAACTGCTTCGAGGACGGTGCAACGGTCGATCCCGTTGCGCTCATCGAGGCGGGTATCCTCAAGAATGTCCGTGACGGCATCCGCATCCTTGGCGATGGCGAGCTCACGACGAAGAACCTCACCGTTCGCGCACAGGGCTTTACACAGGGCGCGGCGGAGAAAATTGCAGCGGTAGGCGGCAAAGTCGAGGTGATCTAAGGTGCTCGATGCCCTTGGAAACATCTTTCGGATTCCGGAACTGCGGCAAAAGATTGTATTCACACTCATCATGTTCGCCGTGTTCCGCATGGGGACGCACATCCCTGTGCCCGGCGTCGATCCGACGGCGATCGAGCAGCTCTTTGCACAGGGAACCCTGTTCGGACTGCTCGACCTCTTCTCGGGTGGTGCGTTCAGTAAATTCTCCGTCTTTGCGATGAGCATTACGCCCTACATCAACGCAGCCATCATCATCCAGCTGCTCAACGTCGTTGTACCGACACTTGAGCAGTGGTCGAAGGAAGGTGCGGAGGGGCATAAGAAGACGACGAAAGTCACGCGGTACCTGACGGTTGCACTTGCATTCTTTCAGGCGATCGGCATGTCGATCGGTCTCAAGAGTGCGATCCTCAACCCGAACCCCATGAACATCCTCATCATTGCGATCACTCTCACAGCGGGAACGGTATTTCTCATGTGGCTGGGCGAGCAGATCACGGCAAACGGCGTCGGCAACGGGATCTCCCTGATCATCTTTGCCGGTATCGTCGCGGCACTGCCGAAGAACATCGGCACGATCTACGCCTACGTCAAGGCGGGCACGATCAGCTACTTCAGCGTGTTCATGTTCGGCGTCATTGCACTTGCGATGATCGTCTTTGTCATTCACATCGAAACGGGCTTCCGCCGCGTTCCGATCACGTATGCAAAACGACTCGTCGGCGGGCGCGTCGGAACGAGCGGACATTCGAGCCACATTCCATTCAAGGTGAATCAGGCGGGTGTTATTCCGATCATCTTCGCCTCGTCGGTGCTCATGTTCCCCATTACGGTCGCACAGTTCATCGACGTGCCGTGGATCAAGACCGCAGCAACGTATCTGGAGTGGGGGAAACCGCTCCAGACGACGCTCTATGTGCTCATGATCATCTTCTTCACCTACTTCTACACATCGGTTACGGTGAAGATCCCGGATATGGCGGATAACCTCAAGAAATACGGCGGCTTTGTGCCGGGGCTTCGTCCCGGACAGGCGACGGCGGACTATCTTGACTACGTACTGACGCGCATCACGCTCGCGGGGGCGTTCTTCCTCGCATTTATCGCTGTGCTGCCCAATCTGATTGCGAGCGCAACGAACATTCAGGGCGTGTACTTTGGCGGAACGGCGCTGCTCATTGTCGTGGGCGTTGCCCTCCAGACGATGAAGCAGATCGAGTCGATGGTCGTCATGCGCCACTACGAAGGCTTTATGAAATAGCATAAGGAGATAGAGCTATGCACATCATTTTGATGGGTCCACCGGGTGCCGGCAAGGGCACACAGGCGGCAAATCTCGTAAAACGCTACGGTATCCTGCATATCTCCACGGGCGATATGTTTCGTGAAGCCGTGAAAGAGGGCACGCCGCTCGGCAAAGAGGCAAAGTCCTATATGGACGCGGGCAAGCTCGTCCCCGATGAGGTGACGATCGGCATTGTGCGCGAGCGTCTCAGTAAGCCGGACTGCAAGAAGGGCTTTATCCTGGACGGCTTTCCGCGCACAGTTGAGCAGGCGGATGCCCTGAACGAAATTCTTGCAGACAACGGGCTGAAGCTCACGGGCGTCCTCAACATCAACGTCCCCGCTGCCGATCTGATCGAGCGTGCGGTCGGACGCCGCATCTGCAAGAATTGCGGACATTCCTTCCACGTGAAGTTCAACCCGACGAAGGTCGAGGGTGTCTGCGATGACTGCGGCGGCACGACGTATCAGCGTGCCGACGACAGCGAAGAGACCATGAAAAGCCGTCTTTCCGTCTATGAATCCTCCACACGCCCCCTCATCGAGTACTACAAGAAGGCGGGCGTCTACAAGGAGATCGACGGCAGACAGGACATCGCAAAGGTCGAGGCGGATCTCGCCGCCGTCCTTGAGGCGTAAAAGGAGCGAAAGGGAAGTATGTCAAAACAGGATGTCATCGAGGTAGAAGGAAGAGTCGTCGAGAAGCTTCCCAATGCGATGTTCCAAGTCGAGCTTGAGAACGGACACGTTGTCCTCGCTCATGTTTCCGGAAAGATACGCATGAACTTTATCCGTATTCTGCCGGGCGACAAGGTAACCATCGAACTCACCCCGTACGATCTGACTCGTGGACGTATTACGTATCGCTTCAAATAGTCCTGAAAAAACTGGCAGGATCCAAAGATCTGTGCTAGAATAGAAAAGATCGACTTGAATGTAAGGAGACGGAAGGAGGCAAGCGCAGTGAAGGTAAGACCGTCTGTCAAGAAAATCTGCGAGAAATGCAAGATCATCAAGCGCAAGGGCCGTGTCATGGTCATTTGCGAGAATCCGAAGCATAAACAAAGACAAGGATAAAAGGAGGTGCACTTATGGCACGTATTGCCGGTGTAGATTTGCCCCGTGACAAGAGAATTGAGATTTCCCTGACGTACATCTACGGGATTGGTCTCACGACCGCGAAGAAGCTGCTCGCGATCGCGAACGTGAACCCCGATACCCGTACGCGCGACCTCACGGAGGATGAAGTCGTCAGACTTCGTGATGCCATCGACAAGAATGCCGTGGTGGAGGGCGACCTTCGCCGCGAAATTCAGATGAACATCAAGCGTCTCGTTGATATCGGCTGCTACCGTGGCCGCCGCCACCGTCTCGGCCTGCCTGTCCGCGGACAGAATACGAAGAACAATGCGCGCACGCGCAAGGGCCCGAAGAAGGCCGTCGCAGGCAAGAAAAAGTAAAGGAGGCTCGTAGAGGTGGCTGTTAAGAAAACAACACGTTCCAAGAAAAAAGTTCGCAAGAACATAGAGTCGGGCGTTGCACACATCAGCTCGACATTCAATAATACGATCGTCACGCTCACCGATAAGAGCGGCAATGCCCTCTCGTGGGCGAGCGCCGGCGGTCTCGGCTTCCGTGGCTCCCGCAAGAGCACGCCGTTCGCCGCACAGATGGCTGCGGAGACGGCGGCAAAGGCTGCGATGGAGCACGGTCTGAAGTCCGTCGAAGTCTACGTGAAAGGACCCGGCGCCGGCCGCGAGGCGGCAATCCGCTCGCTGCAGGCAACCGGTCTCGAAGTCAACATGATCAAAGACGTGACGCCCATCCCGCACAACGGATGCCGTCCGCCGAAGCGTCGCCGCGTCTAACAGGAGGTGCATGAAACAACATGGCAATTGATAAAGTACCAGTCCTCAAGCGCTGCCGTGCGCTCGGTCTCGAGCCTGCAACCCTTGGTCGCTCGCGCCAGTCGACGCGTCAGCTCCGCCGCACGAACCGCAAGGTTTCGGAGTACGGTCTCCAGCTCAAGGAAAAGCAGAAGGCAAAGTTCATCTACGGCGTCCTTGAGCGTCAGTTCCGCGGCTACTATGACAAGGCGAAGAAGATGTCGGGCGTCACGGGTGAGAACTTGCTGAGCCTCCTTGAGCGTCGTCTTGACAATGTCGTTTTCCGCCTCGGACTTGCGAACACGCGCCGTCAGGCACGCCAGCTCGTCCGTCACGGTCATTTCACGGTGAACGGCAAGCGCGTTGACATTCCTTCCGCACTCGTTCATGAGGGCGACGTGATCGAGGTCGCCGAGAAGAGCCGTGCAAGTGCGTTCTTCAAAGAGCTGAAGGAGAGCAGCAATGCCCTTTCCGCTCCCGCATGGCTGACTGCCGATCAGGCAAATCTGACGGGTACGGTCACGCGTTTCCCCCATCGTGAGGAAATCGACGTGCCGGTCAACGAACAGGCCATCGTCGAACTCTACTCCAAATAATGAATGTGAATGTGTCTGCATTACGCGTTTATTATGGAGGAGGCACATAGATGACAGATATCGAGAAACCGAAAATCGAGATCGCAGAGATCAGCGAGGACGGACATTATGGACGTTTCGTCTGCGAGCCGCTCGAACCGGGCTACGGCACGACGTTCGGCAACAGCCTGCGACGTATGCTGCTCTCGTCCCTCGATGGAGCGGCGGTTACCTCCATTCAGATCGACGGCGTGTTGCACGAATTCTCCACGATCCCGGGTGTACGGGATGATGTAACGAATATTGTGCTTGCGCTCAAGCAGCTCTGCATCCGTATGCAGGGGAGTGAGCCTCATACCATCCGCATTGAGGCGGAGGGAGAGCGCGAGGTCACTGCGGCTGACATCGAATGCGGCAGCGACATCGAGATCCTGAATCCGAATCTTCACATTGCAACGCTCAATGCGACGGGCAAACTCAAAATTGAGATGACTGTCGAGCGCGGGCGCGGCTATGTGGCAGCGGATAAGAACAAGAAGGCGGATGACTCCATCGGCGTCATTCCCATTGACTCCATCTTCTCCCCTGTGCAGCGCGTCAACTACACGGTCGAGGACACGCGCGTCGGCAATGTCACCGACTACGACCGCCTCATTCTCGACGTATGGACAAACGGTTCCATCCGACCGGAGGAGGCCGTGAGCAAGGCGGCCGCCATCCTTGTCATGCATCTGCGCCTGTTCCAGAACATGGACGGCACGGTCATTGAGGAGGAGGAGGAAGTACCGAACTTCCCGCCCGAAGAGGTCGACGATAGTGCGAAGGTGCTGGAGATGACCATCGATGATCTGGATCTTTCCGTCCGCTCCTTCAACTGCCTCAAGCGCGCCGGCATCAACACCGTTGCCGATCTCGCGCAGAAGACCGAGGACGACATGATGAAGGTGCGCAACCTCGGACGCAAATCTCTGGATGAAGTGAAGAAAAAACTTGAGGAGCTTGGACTCTCCTTGAGACAGGAAAACGAATAACGATAGGAGTGGGAAACACATGAGAAAGCTCGGACGCAATTCCGCGGCCCGCAAGGCTCTCCTCAGGAGCATCCTCACATCCTTCTTCAAGTATGGACGCATTGAGACGACCGAGGCAAAGGCAAAGGAGCTCCGCTCCCTCGCCGACGGTCTCATCACGCTCGCCAAGCGCGGCGATCTCAGTGCGCGCCGTCAGGCCATCGCGGCACTGGCAGAAGAGGATGTCGTGAAGAGGCTCTTCGGCGAAATCGCAGAGAAATACACGGATCGTAAGAGCGGTTACACCCGCATCTTGAAGCTCGGTCCCCGTCGCGGCGACGCTGCCCCGATGGCAATCATCGAGTTGGTCTAAGGACATCATAAAAGCCCTCCCGAAACGAATCGGGAGGG
>NZ_GL892076.1:2476868-2490673 GCF_000213975.1 Centipeda periodontii DSM 2778 | reverse complement strand
TTTTATGATGAAAACAGATAAACAATCTAAGCGAAGGCAGGATTGTGGAGAATAGAGGGCGTATTTACGCGAGGCGATGATGCGGGTTCTTCGGACGCACAAGATTCCTGTCTTGCCAGTTCTTCCTGATACCATCCTTCAAGGGCATCATACTCACGTTTGAACTCAGGGTTTTCCGCCAGTTCAGCAAAAACTTCTTCCCATGTAACCATTAGCGCTCCCTCCTTAAGGAAATATACCATGGAATTACAATATACGCCAATGGGTAAAATATAGTTTTTGGCTTACATTTATCCCATCGTTGGATCCTGTGCGAGAATCGGCGCAAGCACCTCCTCGTCCTCGGTGACAAAAAGTGTCTTTTCGTTCACAAAGCGGACGAATCCGGGAACGGCGCCCGAGGGCTTCTTGACGAAGCGGACGGCGGTGTAGTCAACGGGGACGTTCGAGGAGCCGCGCGCCTTGCTAAAATGTGCGGCAATCTGCGCGGCGAGGTGGAGGGACGCCTCACTCGGCTCGTCACCGTTCGTCCGCAGGATGACGTGCGAGCCGGGGATGTCACGGACGTGCAGCCATACGTCGGTGGGTGCGGCGGTCTTGAATGTCAGTGCATCGTTCTGCGCGTTGTTCTTGCCGACGAGGATCGTCATACCGTCGGGTGTGGTGAAGGAGAACGGCTTCGCGCGGCGATCCTTGCTGCGCTTGGGCAATTTCTCATGAAGATATCCTGACGTGATCAGTTCGTCCTGTATCTCTGCAATCTCGGCAAGGCGCGTGGAGGAGTCCAGGGATGTCTCGATGCTCTCAAGGTGACGGATGTTTGCCGTGCAGTGTTCCTGCTGGACAGCGAGGAGCTGTTGCGCGCGTTTCAGCTTGTCGTATTTCTTGTAGTATGCCTGCATGTTCGCGATGATGCCGATGCGGCGGTCGAGCGGGATGGTGATGGTCTCGCCCGTCTCGCTGTAGATGTTTGCGACGGTGATTTCGTCGTCCGCATGGTCGCTATAGTTGTACTGGTACGTCATCAGATTGTCGGCATAGATCTTCTGCTCCTCGGCGTTCTCCGCCGCCGCAATCTCCGCACCGAGTTTCTCGTATTTCTCGCGTGCGCGGGCAAGCTCCGTGCGCACAAGGCGGCGAAAGCGTTCACGGTCGGGGATGATGTAGCTGCCGAGGCGTTTATCTGCGTCGATCATAAGCGCGCTGACACTCGGATAGGAGAGGCGTGTTGTTTTTGGAAGGTCGCTGAGAGGAAATGCTGCCATCGCGGTAACCTTGCCGTTCTCATCCAGGCGCAGGGAGGGAGCAGGGGTCTCCATCCATGTACGAAGTTCCCCGAGTGCGCGCGCGATTTCCGCAAAGTCCGCCGCATCCAGTTCGGAGATGAGAATGTTCGGCGCAAGCCCGGCGATGAAGCATATCTCTTTTGCCGAGATGGGACCAAAGCCGAGGACAGCACCGATGAGTGTCTGAAAGAGTTTGCTGTCCACATCGGACTGTATGCTTGTGATAATATCGTCAATATTCGCCGTAAAGAGGTCATATTTGTCCTGCACGGGCGGGAGGGTATACGGGATGCCCTTAAAGACGGTGCGCACACGGCTCGTGTTCTCGCCGATGCGGCGCAGCGCCTCGGTGATGATACCGTCCTCGTGCAGGATGATGTTGCTGTATTTGCCGATGAGTTCGAGGGTGAGCGTGCGCGTGACGATGCGCCCGCCGCCTGCGATTACGTCAATGTCGAGGTGGATGATGCGATCGCGGCCCTCCTGCCGCACGGCGGCAATGCGCCCCGTCTCAAGCTGTTTGCGCAGGAGCATGACGAAGGTCGGCGGTTCGGCAGGATTCTCAGGTGCGCTCTCGATGAGATGTGCGGATGGGTTGCTTGCGTTTGTATTGATGTAGAGGAGGCGGTTTTGTCCCGGCTGACGCACGGAGAGGACGATGGATTGTTTATTCGGCTGGTTGATTTTGTCGATGCGTCCGCCCGTGAGTGCGTCCGCGAGTTCGCGTGCGAGGGCGGACATGGAGAAGCCGTCAAGGCTCATGGTATCACTTCTTTCTAGTTCCTAAAAATTATACACGCGAACAGCACAATAGGCAAGTTATGTGCCTTGCACACGCGGGGATTTCATCGTATAATACACGCAATAAGGCGGTGTAATAGATGAAGTTTACAAAGTGGCAGGGCTGCGGCAACGATTTTGTGGTCGTGGACTTTCTCGATAAAGAACCGATGGACTTTGCTGCGCTCGCCGTGCGTATGTGCGACCGTCATTTTGGCATCGGTGCGGACGGGCTGATGGTGGCATGTCCCTCGGAGACGGCGGATGTGCGCATGCGTGAGTTCAATCCGGATGGGTCGGAGCCGGAGATGTGCGGGAACGGCATTCGCTGTTTTGCGCGCTATCTCTATGATTACGGGCGTATCAAGAAAGAATGCTTCACGATTGAGACGCTGGCAGGCACGATGGTGCCGCGCATTATCACGCAGGATGGTACAGTGACGGCGGTCGAGGTGGATATGGGTGTGCCCGTGCTCGCGGGGGATAAAATACCCGTGGCGGGCTTCGGTGTGGAGCAGGTTGTCGCACAGCCGCTTACGGTGGATGGCACAGAATATAAAATGACCTGCGTTTCGATGGGCAATCCGCATTGCGTGATCTTCGTGGACGATGCGGAGGGCTTTCCGCTTGTGAAACTTGGTGCGCAGTTTGAGAATCACCCCGCATTTCCGCGCAAGATCAACACGGAGTTCGTCCAGGTGCGTGACCGCACACACGCGCGTATGCGTGTTTGGGAACGCGGCGCGGGAATCACGCTTGCCTGTGGAACGGGGACGTGCGCGACGCTGACGGCGGGTGTGCTGAACGATGTGCTTGACCGCGCAGCGGACATCGAGGTCGACGGCGGTGTGATTCATGTGGAGTGGCGTGCGGACGGGCACATCTTTATGACGGGACCTGCTGAGCCGGTCTTTACGGGCGAATGGCAGGGGACGCTATGAGTGCGCCGCGCAGGAGCATGACGGGCTACGGTGCGGGGACGGCGGAGACCGCAGACTACCGCGTGACGGTTGAGATCAAGGCGGTCAATCAGCGCTTTTTGGAGATTGCGTCGCATATGCCTCGTGCGTTCGGTGCGTGGGAGAACGATCTGCGCGATCGGATCCGCACGCGTGTCGCGCGTGGCAAGCTCGATGTCTATGTGAATTTCGAGGATCACAGTGAAAAGCAGTACGATGTCCACGTCAACGAGGGGCTGGCACGTGCGTACTACGCTGCACTCGGCAAGGTTGCGCGTGCGGTGGATGCACCGCTCAGCGACGGTGTGCGCATGACGGCAGAGTATGAGGGCGTGATCTCTGTGAGCGAGCAGACGGACATCGCGGGCGCACGCACGGTATTTCTGGATGCTGTAGCACAGGCACTCGCGGCGCTTGATGCGATGCGGCTTGCCGAGGGCGCGCACATCGTACGCGACTTTGAGAAGCGTCTTGCGCGACTTGAGCAGCAGCGCGCACAGGTGAAGGAGATCGCACCGCAGATCGTGGCGGACTACCGTATACATCTCGCGGAGGTGCTTGCGGAGTTCAAGGAAGTCACGCCCGATGAGACGCGTCTTGTGCAGGAGGCGGCACTCTATGCGGATCGTGTGAACATCACAGAGGAACTTGTGCGGCTCGCGAGCCATTTCGCTCAGTTCCGCGCGATTCTCGCGGAGGACGAACCGGTCGGACGGCGGCTCGATTTCCTGCTACAGGAGATCAACCGCGAAACCAATACAATTGGCTCGAAGGCGAACAATGCCGCCGCACAGCAGATTGTCGTCGCGATGAAGAACGAGGTCGAGAAGCTGCGCGAGCAGGTACAGAATTTGGAGTGAGCATGGAGACGGTCAATATCGGATTTGGCGACATCGTCCTTGCGGGACGCATGGTCGCCATTGTCGCGCCGACATCCATGTCCGTGAAGCGCATGGTGCAGGACTCGCGCGAGGCGGGACGGCTCATCGATGCGACGTATAAGCGGCGCACGCGTGCCGTCATCGTTCTGGACAGCGGTCACATCGTCCTCTCGGCACTTCAGCCGGAGACAATCGCGGGACGCATGACGAAGGAGGCGGCGGAGTGAAAAAGGGACTTCTCATCGTGATCTCGGGGGCATCGGGCACGGGAAAGGGGACGGTCTGCAAGGAACTGCTTGCGCGTGAGAGCGGCATTGCCTACTCGGTTTCCGCGACTTCGCGCGCGCCGCGTGCGGGGGAAGAGGAGGGCCGCGAATACTATTTTCGCACGCGCGAAGAGTTTGAACAAATGATTGCCGACGGTGCGTTTCTCGAGTATGCGGATGTGTACGGCAACTACTACGGCACGCCGCTCGCACCGATTGAAAAGCGTCGCGCGGCGGGTGAGGACATCCTCTTGGAGATCGACACGCAGGGCGCGCTGAACGTGATGGAGCGCTGTCCCGACGGGACGTTTATCTTCCTTCTGCCGCCCTCGCTCGAAGAACTGCATCGCCGCATTATGGGGCGCGGCACGGAGTCGGAGGAGAGTCTTGCGCGGCGGCTCGCGGCTGCGCGTGATGAGATCCTCCTCGGCAAGCGTTACCGCTACGCCGTGCTCAACGATGCGGTGGAGGCGGCGACGGAGCGTATTCAGACGATCCTCGCGGCAGAACGCATGCGCGCGGATATGGATCCTGCGCAGTTTGAAATTTGAAGCCTTACGATGCACGCTCCACGCGAACGCTTAGTTGCGCAAGTGATCGCGTGCTTATTCGCTTAAATACCTGCGGATTCCAAACGCGCTTCGCTTGAACGAATAAAATCCGCAGGGAGCGAAACGCACGCTTTCCTCACTTGCTCCACTAGGGTTTGCTTAGGAGCATTGCACCGTATCCTACAGTATATAGAAGGTAGAGAGGTATTGCAATGAAGACGAATGTGGAAATCGGCATGGTGAATCCCTCGACGGATGAGCTGCTGACGAAGGTGGACAGTCGCTACGGCGTGGTCGTGCTTGCGGCAAAACGTGCGCGCCAGCTGCTTGAGGGCGATCCCGTGAAGTCCGAGCGTGCGCGTTCGACGAAGAACGTCACGAACGCACTTGAGGAGATCGCGGAGGGAAAGATCAGCTATGACCTCTGCAATGAGAGCGTCTGACATGGGTGCACTCGCGGGGCGGCGCATTGTCCTCGGAGTGACGGGCGGAATCGCCGCGTATAAGGCGGTTGAGATCGCACGCCGCCTCAAGAAGGCGGGGGCGGATGTGCGTGTCGTTATGACGCGCGCGGCGGCATCCTTTGTCACGCCGCTGACCTTTCGTGAGATCACGGGACGGCCCGTCGCAGAGACGATGTGGGGCGAGCCGCATCACCATGTCGAGCACATTGCGCTCGCAGAGTTCGCGGAGCTCGTGCTTGTCGCGCCAGCGACGGCGAACTTCATTGCAAAGGCTGCGGCGGGCATCGCCGACGATATGTTGACGACGAGTGTGCTCGCAACGCGCGCATCTCTTTTGATTGCGCCCGCGATGAATACGGGCATGTGGGAGAATCCCGTTACACAGGAGAATGTTGCGCGCCTTACGGCGCGCGGCGTGACTGTTATCCCGCCCGCCGCGGGGCAGCTTGCGTGCGGCACGACGGGCGCGGGGCGGCTGCCCGAACCCGTGGAGATCGTGCGTGTGGTGGAGGAGTATTTTTCGCGCACACAGAGCCTTGTGGGACGGCGTATCCTCGTGACGGCGGCGGGTACGGAGGAGGCACTCGACCCCGTGCGTTACCTCGGCAACCGCTCGACGGGCCGCATGGGCTTCGCGGTCGCCGCCGAGGCGGTGCGGCGCGGCGCGGAGGTGATTCTCGTCGCGGGGCCGACACCTCTCACAACGCCTGCGGGCGTGCGGCGCGTGGACGTGCGGAGTGCACGCGATATGCACGCGGCGGTACTTGCAGAGTATGACGCTGTGGATGCGGTCATCAAGGCAGCGGCGGTCGCGGACTATCGTCCCGCAGAGATTGCCGCGCACAAGATCAAGAAGTCGGATGGAGAGCTGACGATCACGCTCACACGCAACCCCGATATCCTCTACGAACTTGGACAGAAGAAGCAGCATCAGATCCTCGTCGGCTTTGCGGCGGAGACGCAGAATGTCGCGGAATACGCACGTGGGAAACTTGCGAAAAAGAACCTCGATTTCATCGTCGCGAACAACGTTGCGGAGAAGGATGCGGGCTTCGGTGTGCCTACGAACCATGTGCAGATTTTCTACGCGGATGGACGCGCCGAGGATCACCCGCTCATGGCGAAATCGGAGCTTGCAGGCGTGATATTGGATCGGTTGGAAGAGACTTTTCAGAAGCGGGGATAAATCTTTGTTGCCGTGCAGCACTCCGGAGCAAACCCTAGTGAAGCAGGCGGGGCAAAGGGCACGTTCTGCCCCCCTGCGGATTTTATTCGTTCAAGCGAAGCGCGTTTGGAATCCGCAGGTATTTAGGCAGATAAGTGCCCGACCGCTTGCATAACGAGGGTTCTGCGAGGAGTATGCACGGCTAGACTGTTTTCTATGAAAATAGTCCTTGACAACGCGCCGCGCATTCGTTACAATGCGAAACATAGAAGAGAATATACCTCATCCAGAGCAGTGGAGGGAATGGCCCGATGAAGCTGCGGCAACCATGGCAACTGCGCCAACGGTGCCAATTCCTTTAGGCTAGGCCTATGAGATGAGAGCGGCAGTCACAGCCTCCCTTATCTTGCAGGGAGGCTTTTCTTATCGGGACGAGGTTTTCTTACTCAAAAATCTTTTTACGAACTAAGGGAGGTTCCAAATGAAGAAGATGCTCTTTACATCCGAATCCGTGACCGAGGGTCATCCGGATAAACTCGCCGACCAGATCTCGGACAGCATTCTGGACGCGATTCTTGCAGAGGATCCGCAGGGGCGCGTTGCATGCGAGACGCTTGTTACGACAGGACAGGCGCATGTGGTCGGTGAGATCTCGACCACATGCTACGCCGACATTCCGAAAATCATTCGTCAGACCGTGCGTGAGATTGGCTACACGAACGCCAGCTACGGCTTCGATGCCGACACCTGCGGCATCCTCGTCTCGCTTGACGAGCAGTCGCCGGATATTGCGCAGGGCGTCAATCAGGCGATCGAGTCCCGCGAGGGCGATATGGACGCGGCAGAGGCGATCGGTGCAGGCGATCAGGGCATGATGTTCGGCTATGCGACGAACGAAACGCCCGAGTACATGCCGCTCACGACCGTGCTCGCGCATAAGCTCGCGCGCCGTCTCACGGATGTGCGCAAGAACGGCGATCTCAAATATCTGCGTCCCGACGGCAAGACGCAGGTCACGGTTGCCTACGAGGACGGCAAACCCGTCTACGTCGATACCGTCGTTATCTCGACGCAGCACGATGAGGATGTCGACCTCGCGACCATCCGCAAGGATATGATCGAGAAGGTCATCAAGGAGATCGTTCCGGTAGAGCTTCTGCGCGCAGAGACGAAGTATTTCGTCAACCCGACGGGCAAGTTCGTTATCGGCGGACCGCACGGCGACTCCGGACTCACGGGACGCAAGATCATCGTCGATACCTACGGTGGCTGGGCACGTCACGGCGGCGGTGCGTTCTCGGGCAAGGATCCCACGAAGGTGGACCGCAGCGCGGCGTATGCGGCGCGCTACGTCGCGAAGAACATCGTCGCGGCGGGGCTTGCGGATCGCGTTGAGATCCAGCTCGCCTATGCAATCGGTGTCGCGCATCCTGTGTCGATCATGGTCGATACATTCGGCACGGGTAAGATTGACGATGAGAAGATCGTTGCGCTTGTTCAGAAGACGTTTGACCTGCGTCCGGCGGGCATTATCAAAATGCTCGACCTGCGCCGTCCCATCTATCGTCAGACGGCGGCATACGGACATTTCGGCCGCACGGATGTCGATCTGCCGTGGGAGAAGACGGACAAGGCGGAGCTGCTGAAGAAAGAAGCAGGTTTGTAAAAACGGAGCGCCCCTATCGGTTCGCAGAGCTCGCCACTTACTGATCTGTCCGAGAAGCAAGCCCATAGGGCGCAACTGATCGGGTAACAGGTCGTATGGAAAAACGTCCCGCAAGTCAAATCCGATAGTCAGTGCTTCCTCAGCATAAAGATAAAGGCTGTTGCACGAGGTTTTTCAACTTCGTGCAACAGCCTTTTTGCGATCAATTTACTTTTTCGGCTTCAGTCCAATCGTCAGCTCGTTCACAATCGGCACGATCTCACCAATCTTTCGCATGACAATCGCGCCTAACAGCGTCAGCAGCAGTGTCGCCGCATACATGCCAAGTGCGATGGGTGCGGTGAGCACGCGTCCGCTTCCGTGGATCGCCATCAGCAGATAGGTGATGGCGACGGGATGCGCGAGGTAGATGAAGTACGAATGTTTCCCGAGCAGTTGGAACGCACGCCCGAGAAGATTCTCTGTTCCGAGACGCGTGAAGAACGCGAAGAGCGCGAGCGTTGCGCCGATGGTGTAGAAGATGCCGAGCGGCGAGAGCTGATGCGCCGTATAGATACCCTCAAGCGGCGTGTAGCCGTCCACGAGGATGAGCTTGTAGTACCACGCGAGGAGCGCACCGAGACTGACGATACCAAGCGCGTAGAGCCGCCCTGTGTTTCGCTCCATCCATGCGCGGAACGCATCGAAATGCAGAGCGATATAGCCGCCGAGCAGGAAGATAAAGATATAGTGCACGACCCAGTAGTTCAGTCGATAGAAGAGCAGCGCGCGCAGGAGTGTCCCCTCAGGCAGTCCGTAGACGTAGAGATTGAACGCCGTGTTAAAGCTCGACCAGTAGTCAAACGCAATCTGCACGATGAGGATTCCTGCGAGCAGCGGCAGTGTCATACGCGCAAGGAGCATGCGCCAGAGCGGCATCAACAGATAGAACCAAATCAGGATCACCATGAAGTAGAGCTGGTACTTCGCATTTCCGAAGAAGAGGATCCCCGGCAGTGCAATGAGCGGTGGAAAGCCGACTCCGTATGCATATGCGTCGTGCAAAAGATAGAAGAGCGACCACACGAGGTAGGGGATCATAACCGCACGTCCGCGCCGCACGAGAAAATCCCGATAGTTTAGCGGTGCTGACGGCGACTGCCCATACAGCAGTCCGAATGCCGAGATAAAGAAAAAAATCGGCACGCTGAAGCGCGTGCCGATGTCAAAGAGCGCCACAAGATGAATATTGGGCGATGGATTCGCGAGATACTCCGCGCCGATGTGAATGCCGATCACGCCCATCATGGAGATGCCGCGAATCGCCTCGACGGCGGAGACTCGCCCGCGTTTATTCGATGACATAGGCGATGTTCACTGAAGCCTCGAACGAAAGCTCACCCGCAGAGATCGGCGTCGAGGCATCGTACGCCTCCTTTGCCATCATCATCGGCATGAAGTTGCGCGGTGTGTTGTAGGGCTGTGCGTCTGCATACACATTCAGAATGCGGACAATGCGCACGCCGAGTGCCTTTGCCACAGCGTCTGCCTTGTTCCGTGCGTCACGCGCGGCATCGGCGAGAGCCGCATTTTTGGCCGCACTCGGATCACTCGCGGAGAACTCAAGCGAGTCCACACGGTTCGCTCCGCTTGCAAGCGCGGCATCGATCACCTTGCCCACATTGTCCAGATTGCGTACCTTGACCACGACAGAATTCGTCACAGTGTAGCCCGTTGTGACACTGCGCCCGTTGTCCTTCACATCGTAGACCGGCGAGAAATCATAGCGCGTCGTCTGAATGTCGCGCTCCGCGATGCCGAGCGCCTTTACCGCGTTCTGTACGCGCGTCGCCTGCGCCGCGTTGTCCGCATGAGCCTTTGCCGCATCCTTTGCCTCCGTGACGACACCGAGCGTGATCTCAGCCACATCGGGCGCGATTCGCGCCACGCCGATCCCGTTCATCGTCAGTGTCGGCGCTTCCTCTGCGGACGCCGTGCTCGTCGGAAGGACAAGTGCGAGTGCGAGCACAGCAGCACACGCCAGCGAGCCAAATGAAAAACGTTTCATGTAAACCCTCCGTTCTCAATGAAAACCTGTGTCCATTATAGCATAATTCCGCCGTAGTTCAATGAAACGTGCATTAGCCGAGTTCTGCGTACAGTTCCTCGTTGTACTTCTTTGCCGCCATGTACGCCCAGATCGCACAGATCGGCAGCGTGAGCAAGCAGCCCATCCCGAGCGTCAAAAAACCGACGACGACATTGACAAGGAACATGACAAGCGCACCCTTGAGTGTCGAATAGCACATGCCGAGCGGCCCGAAAAACAGGGCGAGACCTGCGGCAAGCCCGACATTCTTCGTCGACTTTACGATGATCGCCTGCGCTCTCTGCGGTGTGTTCTGACCCTGATCCATAATGACATCTTCCTTTCCCGTAAAACATAAAATGAAAACAATTACTTGCAAAAGTATACGCGAAAAGCCAATGAATTGCAAATAAGACCACAGTCCTGTTTCTGAAAAGAATTCCATAGCTGTTTGCGCTTGAACGCCGAATTTGTTAAAATAACAGATGAGAATTCATGAGAATGAGCATTCTTGTTCTGAATGTGAGTGATACATCAAACTGAAGGACGATATATATGCAGGGGAATTACATGAAACGCTTGCTGATGATTTTTTTTGAGGATAGTACAGCGGCGCATTTAACCAAAGAAATGTGCTCATATCCGTATTATCTCGGAAAGAACCATGGATGGACATGTACCTATGCGTATTTTGGACGGGAACGGTTGAGCAATCCGGATTTTGAAGCGTATTGTGCATTGGAATACCTTGGAAATGAAGAGGATTACGCTCAAAAGAAGAAACTCTCGGCAGAGTATTTGACGGTGCATGCACAGGACTATGATATCCTTATGTTTTCGAACTATGGAGGTGCCTCGTATACGCTGGCTCGTATGGCAAAGCGCCGGAATCCCGGCATCAGGGTATACAGCAAGCTGGATATGAACGAAAACGGCTTTGCCCATTTTTACGACGGTACGCTCCTGCGCAAACTCAAGGTCATACCGGAGTACTGGAAGAGTGCGGCAATCGATCTCTTTACCGTGGAAAATCACTCTTTTTATGATGTGCTTAAAAACATGCGCCTCTTTCATGGGCGCATCGAATATCTTCCCAATCCCGTATCTCTCTTTGGTGTGGAGCTTTCGGCGATCCGATCACCTGAGGTGCGTGAGAATATCATATTGACCGTCGGGCGTCCCGGCATTCCCGTCAAGAATACGGAGCTGTTTGTGGAGGCTGTTTCCAAGGTCAATCGCGAACTGTTTGCGGATTGGAAATTTTACGTTGTTGGTGACCCGACGCCGGAGTTTCGTGCCGATGTTGAGAAGCTCTGCGTGCAAGATCCGTGGATTCAGGAACATCTTGTTCTCTATGGCAGGATGAGTGACCGCAAAGAGCTGTACGAACTTTACGCGCGCGCGAAGATCATGTGCATGACGAGTCGGTCGGAGGGATTTCCTATTTCGGCAGTAGAGGCAATCTATTTTGGTGACTATCTGGTGTTAACGAACTTTGGCTCTGCGATTCATGATTTGACAAGTGGCGGGCTCTATGGGACAATTGTGCCGCAGGAGGATGCCGGAGCGCTTGCCGATGCGTGGGAGATGGCGGCTGAGCGGGAGGATTTGCCTGCACTCAGTGAAAAGATTCAAGCGTTTGCACGCAGTGCGTTTAGCTATGATTATTGGACGGCAAAACTCGACGAGTACCTGATGAAACTGAGATAGCATACGAAAAAGAAGGTGACTGCCGTGCATTTTGTTGTCGTCGGACCGCTTTATTACGGATATTCCGAGAGTATTGTCCGCGTCCTGCGAGAGGCGGGGCACAAAGTCGATTTCTTTGCCGAGCGTCCCTTTTATACCAACTGCTCGTATCTCAGCCGTCGGCTCTATAAATGGGGATGCCGCTCGCTCGAAACACGGTGGGAAGAGAATTGGCGGAGGGAATGCATCGCCTTTATGCGGGCGCACATGCACGCGGATTCCGTGCTGCTTTGTCTGACGGGGTGTATGATTTCTGACGATATTTTAGGAGTATGGGACGGGCATTCGACGGCTCTTATGATGTGGGACTCCGTGCGCCGCTATGATATGGATTTTCAGCAAAGGCTACGGCGGTATCAGCATGTATTTGCCTTTGAATTTACAGATATTGCGTATGCCGCGCAGACATTTCAGGTCAGGATGACCTATCTTCCGCTCGGTTATGATCCCGTTGTTTATTATCCAAAGGAAGAGGAGCGGGACATCGACGTGTCCTTTATTGGAACGCCCATGCCGCATCGTGTGGAGATTTTGGAGCAGGTTGCCGAATCTATGTCCAATCGGGAGGGGCGGATGTACGTAGGTGGGCGGTGGTATGATGACCGCTATCCGTGGAAGGTTCACTCCTACCGAAAGAAACATCCGCATTTGTTTCCTTTTCTGGCGAATCGGGAATTATCGCCTGAGGAAGTTGCAGGGATTTATCGGCGGAGCAAGATCGTGCTGAACATCAATAACGACGTTCATCAAAGCATCAGTCCTCGGACGCTTGAGATCTTGGCGACACGGACATTTCAGCTGATGAACGGCGGGCAGCAGTCGAACGGGACATTGGATTTTGACCGCGACCTCGTGCAGTATGAGGATGTGGACGATCTGATTCGGAAAATCGACTACTATTTGCAGCATGAGGAGGAGCGTGAACAGATTGCAGAGCATGGGGCACAGACGGCAAGTCGCTTCTCGATGAATGAATTGGTGAAAAAGCTGGTGGAGAACATTGCTGAAAAGAATTCATGATATCTGATTGCTTTTTTGTAAAAATAAAGGAGACATGATGTTATTACCCAATGCGCCGTAAATCCCCGCCCTTTAGGGCTGGGGATATAAGGCGCGTCCGCCGAATTTGTGCAAGCATTTGAAGGCGGACAATTGATTTTTGCTTTTCTTTGCAGTAATCTTTCATTGATGGGATGAAAGCAATCCATCGAGAATCAGAAAACATCGCAAAGGAAGTGAGAAAATGAAGACCTTCTGCTTTAAGCTGTACAAGGCAAAGAGAAACCGAAAGCTCCACCGGCAAATCAATGCGGCAGGTCTCATTTATAATCACTGTATTGCCCTGCACAAACGGTATTATCGTCTGTATCATCGTTCACTGAACGTCTATGCCCTGCAAAAACATCTCACGAAGCTCAAAAAGATGCCCCGGTTTTCCTATCTGAAAGAAATCGGTGCACAGGCGGTGCAGGACATCGCGCAGCGGATTGATCGTGCCTACCAACTCTTTTTCCGAAATCTGAAACAAAAGGTATGCACGGCGCCGCCCTCGTTCAAGAAGGTGAGAAAGTATAAATCGTATACGTTGAAACAGGCAGGGTGGAAGCTCCTAGAAGGAAATGCCGTCCAAATCGGTACGCAGAAGTACCGCTATTTCAAGAGCCGTGCCATCGAGGGAACGGTCAAAACCGTCACCATCAAACGGGATGCGCTCGGGGACCTCTATCTTTATTTCGTCTGTGAAACAGTGGAAAACGAAGTTTTGGCAAGAACGGGTAAAAGCGTCGGCTATGACTTCGGACTCACGCAGTTTCTCACAGCATCGGACGGAAAGGACAGGGAAGCCCCGCTCTTTTTCAAGGCGAATGTAGCAGCGATACGCAAGTCAGGGAAAGCACTTGTGCGGAAACAGCAAGGGTCGAACCACCGAAAGAGGGCACGGCTCGCACTGGCACGGCTACACAAGAAGA
>NZ_GL892076.1:2443808-2476704 GCF_000213975.1 Centipeda periodontii DSM 2778 | reverse complement strand
CCCGCATTGCGGAGCCATTCATGATCGGGACAGGAACGCCGCAAAGAACATCTTGAAGGTTGGGGCATCGACCTTCTTTGGAGAGGCATCGTAAGACCTGCGCTATCGCAGGCAAATGCCGTAGGTATCCAAAAATTCCCCGGCTTTCGCCGTGGGGAGTATGTCAAAGTTTAGCACTTCGAACTTCAGATCGATTAAAGATGAAGTCGTGTTGAGCATGCTGGCAAATGAAACAGACGATGTGCATACGGAATATTTGTGTCATGTTGGAGCAGAGAGCTTGATTCCCGTTGCTGCTATCTATGGCGCGAATGCGGCAGGAAAAAGCAATATACTGAATGCAATGAATGTAGCTATTGGGCTTATTCGGCAGTCTGATTCGCGTGGGATAAATAATATACTGCGTGGTATTGATTCGTTTCGTTTTGATGAGGAAATGCGTGAGCAGTCAACACGGTTCGACTTTATCTTTATTACATAAAGTTCGCGGAAGTTTGATTTTGTAGGAAGGCAACGCAGAAAATGATGACAAAGTGGGCAGAAAACCAGAGCCGCAAATGGATGCCGTATATGGTCACGGTTCTCATCGTCGTTTCCCTGGGGGCGCTTCTTCAGATGGTTGTCCTTTCGGACAAGTACAAGGGGCTTGTTGAATTGGGGAGGTTGTTCTATTTAGGTATATGGACGGCAATTCTGTTGCCGATGGCGGTATACTCAAAGCGATACATTCTTATGCTTGTGTTTTATACTGCTGTTTTTGTGAGTGCAGCATACGTGCCATTTTTGGGTGGAGCAAATGTAGCCGGTAAAGAAATTACTTCCGCCTATTTGCTTGGTGCATCGCATTTCCTCTTTTGGACTTGGATCTATGGAGCTGCGCGAAAGATTTCCTCGAATGCTCTGCGACGCTTCGCCTGTGGATTCTCTTTTGCGGCTTTGGCGGTGGCGATCCTTATGCCGCTTCTGGTATGGGGGTATTGGATTGTCAGCGGCGGGTACGTTTTATCCTCTGCCATTGTCTTGACCTTGTTTCAAACCAATCTGGCTGAATCACTTGCATATCTGAAAAATCAAAATGTTTTCCTTTGGATTTGTGGTTCGTTGGGGCTGTTTTTTGCAGTCGTCGGTACTATAAAAGCACTGCGAGTCGCCCTTCATGTGGATGTTCAACTGCCCGACCGGCGCATGTCTTTGCTTTTTCTTTTCTTTATGCTCATAGGGCTTTTCGTTGTGAATCACGGAGTGAAGTATTACCTTCCTGCTCACATTGGTATGGAAGTGAAGGTGGCACTTCAGCAATATCGTGCTTATGGAGAAGCACGCGCAATGCGGGAAGAACGCTTGAAAAACCTGCAAGGACTGAATCTTGTTTCTTCTGGTGGGGTATTCGTTCTGGTGATTGGTGAAGCAGAGACGCGAAACCACATGCAGGTTTATGGATATGCGAGAGAAACAACGCCGTGGATGAAAGACCAGTGTGAAAATAAAGAGAATGTCACCTTTTCCAATGCCTACTCAAATTATGTTCATACCGTTCCTGCGTTGACCTATGCGCTCAGTGAAAAGAACCAGTACAATGCGATGGATTTGAAGGATGCGTATTCCATTGTCGAAGTGGCGAACGCAGTCGGCTATGAGACGTATTGGATCAGCAATCAAAAAAAACTGGGTGTAGCCGACACGCCCGTTTCAGAAACTGCGAGTACGGCACAGCATCAAAAATGGATGAATGGCATGTTCGGAAACAGTCAGGTCACAGAATACTATGACGATATACTTCTTACACAAATTCCGCAAGTTTGTGAAAAAAATGCGTTGATTATCATACATCTGATGGGATGTCATGCGGATTATCGGGATCGCTGTCCCAATGCGCATTTTTCGGGGGAGGACTCCTATGTCGATCAGTATGATGATGCCGTGTTGTATAACGACTACATACTCTCCCAAATTTACGAACAGGTTCATTCACTGCCAAACTTCAAGGGGATGGTTTATTTTTCCGATCATGGCGAAGATCCTGATCGCAGGTTGTACCATGAAGCGACCAAATTTACCTGGAGCATGGCACGCATACCGCTCGTGATGTGGTTTAGTGATGCTTTTCAAGAGGAGCGCCCAGAGGTGTTTGCTCAGTTGAAGGCTCATGAGCAGGCGTATTGGACAAATGACATGATTTACGATGTGATGATTGATGTTTTGGGCATTGAAGGGATGCCTCATGTGGATTTGCAATATGACTTGGCATCGAAAGATTATGGGATAACAAAGGAAAATGCCATGACGTTGCATGGTACGCTGAAATTAGCGGATGAGGATATGCAGGCAGAGAGATGAGTCATTCACACTGCCATCTTAGCGACTCTTTTTCACCCGCATTGTGTCGGCAAATCCCCTACAATATTTGGCAAAGAGCCATGATGGAATTTGACTTTTTGTCATTTTTCGTGTAAAATGAAGAACAGTTTTAGAATTGCATACGCATAAATGTGATGCAAAATAATCGAATACAAGGGAGAACGATAACATGGCAAAGGAAACATTTGAGTTTCAAGCTGAGACAAAACAACTGTTGGATCTGATGATCCACTCGATCTATACGAACCGCGAGATCTTTCTGCGTGAACTGATCTCGAACGCGTCGGACGCGCTCGACAAGCTGCATTTCGAGAGCCTGACGAACAGGGAACTGCTTGAGGGCAACGAGAACTATGAGATTTTCCTCGTGCCGGACAAGGAGTCGAAGACGCTGACAATATCGGACAGCGGCATCGGCATGTCGCGGGCGGAGATTGTCGAGAACATCGGCACGATTGCAAAGTCGGGCACGAAGGCGTTCATGGAGCAGCTCGCAAAGGCGAAGGAGGAGAGCGGCGGCGCACCAGACAAGGAGATGATCGGTCAGTTCGGCGTGGGCTTCTACTCGGCATTCATGGTCGCGGAGAAGGTGACGATTGTGACGCGCCGTGCGGGCGAGACACAGGCGACGCGCTGGGAATCGACGGGTGACGGCAGCTATACGATCGAGGACGCGGAGAAGGAGGGGCGCGGTACGACGGTGACGATCCACCTCGCGAAGGACTTCACGGAGGGCGAGACGGACTATACGGACACGTTCGAGCTTGAGAGTCTCGTGAAGAAGTACTCGGACTATGTGCGCTATCCGATCCGCATGAATGTGACGACGGAGGAGATGCCGCGCGACGACGAGGGCAAGATCATCGAGGGCGCGGAGAAGATCAAGAAGACGGAGCTGCGCACGCTGAACTCGATGCAGCCGCTCTGGACGCGTGCGAAATCGGAGATCAAGCAAGAGGAGTACAACGACTTCTTCCGCGATCAGTTTCACGAGTGGGAAGCGCCGATGGAGGTCTTTCACACGAAAGCCGAGGGCACGGTTGAGTATACGGCACTCCTTGAGATCCCGGCGCGTGCGCCGTTCAATCTCTATCAGGCGGACTACGAGCCGGGCATCCAACTCTACTCGCGCCACGTCTTTATCATGGACAAGTGCAAGGATCTCCTGCCGGAGTATCTGCGTTTTATGAAGGGGCTGGTCGATTCACCTGACCTCTCGCTCAACATCTCGCGCGAACTGCTGCAGCAGAGCCGCGAGCTCAAGACGATCGGACGCGCGCTGGAGAAAAATGTGCTCAAGGCGCTCGGCAGGAAGCTTGAGAAGAACCGTGAGGACTACGAGAAGTTCTGGAACGAATACGGGCGCATGCTCAAGATCGGCATTTACAACAGTATGTACTCTGGACGCGATACGGTGGACAAGCTGAAGGATCTCCTGCTTTTCCACAGTTCGAAGGAAGGGAAGCTCGTCTCGCTCAAGGAGTATATTGCGCGTATGCCGGAGAGTCAGAAGAGCATCTACTACGCGACGGCGAAGGATCAGGCGACGATTGAGCAGCTGCCGCAGATGGAGCAGCTGCGTGAGCGTGGGTTCGAGGTGCTCTTCCTGCTCGATCCCGTGGACGAGTTCGCGATTGAGACGGTGCACGAGTACGAGGGGAAGAGTTTTCACTCGATCAGCCGCGGTGACTTGGGTCTCGACGATGCGGAGAGCGAGGCGGCGAAGAAGGAGACGGAGGACATCGCAAAGGCGAACGACGATCTCATTAAGGACGTGAAGGAAGCCATCGGCGATAAGATTGCCGAGGTCAAGATCTCGCAGCGTCTGCGTTCAAGCGCGGTCTGTCTTGTTGCGGATGAGGCGGGACCGTCGCTCTCGATGGAGCAGACCTTTGCCGACATGAACAATCCGATGTTCAAGGCACGCCGCATCCTTGAGATCAATCCGCACCACGATCTCTTTGCAAAGCTGAAAGAGCTGCACGCGGCGGGCAAGGACTCTGAAGAATTCAAGGACTACTGTGACCTCCTCTATACGCAGGCTCTCCTCATCGAGGGAATCCTGCCGGAAAATCCCGTCGCCTTTGCGCAGAAGCTTGCAAAGATGATGGCGAAATAAGGAGAAATCGTGGAAGTCGAACTCTTTTCGTCACAGTTCTTTGTGGCGCTTTTCTCGATCATTGTGATTGATCTCGTGCTGGCAGGGGATAATGCCGTCGTTATTGCGATGGCGTCGAACCGGCTGCCTGTGCATCTGAGGAAGCGCGCAATCTACGTTGGTACGGCGGGTGCGATCCTCATCCGTCTGATTATGACGTTCTTCGCCGTGCAGCTGCTCTCCGTGCCGTATTTGCAGGCACTCGGTGGACTCGTGTTGCTGCCGATTGCGGTGAAGTTGATGAAGCCGTCGGGCGGCGAGGAGCATATCGAGGCGGCGGAGACGTTTGCGGGGGCGGTCAAGACCATTATCATTGCCGACGCGGCAATGGGGATCGACAATGTGATTGCGATTGCGGGCGCATCGCACGGCGACTTTTTGCTTGTCGTGCTGGGGCTCATCATCAGCGTCCCGATTGTGGTCGGCGGCAGTCAGCTGATCGGCTCACTGATGGAGAGGTTCCCCGTGCTCGTTGTGCTCGGTACTGCCATCCTCGGCTGGACGGGCGGTACAATGATTGTGCATGACCGTACGATCGGCATCATGCTCCTGGAGGCAGCACCACAGGCGGAATACCTCCTGCCTGCGGCACTCGCGGGGGCGGTGTGTGGTATTGGCGGTTATCTGCGTCGGAGAGGCTGATATGGTCGGACTTGTGATTGTGACACACAGCGCCGCGCTCGCGCACGGCATCGCGGAAACCTGCCGTATGATGGCAAAGGATGCGCGCCTTGCGGTTGCGGGCGGCATGGAGGACGGCGGCTTCGGCACGAGCTACGCACGGATTGTTGCCGCAATCGATGCCGTGTACGGTGCGGACGGTGTTGTGCTCCTCGTGGATGCAGGCAGTTCGATTCTGACCGTGGAGACGATTGTGGAGGAAATGCCGGAGCGACGTCTGCGCATGGCAGACTGCCCCGTCGTCGAGGGGAGTGTTGTCGCCGCGATTGCCGCCGTCTGCGGAGCGAATCTCGACGATGTTGTGCGTCGTGCGGAGGAGACTCGCGGCGCGGCAAAGATTGGCGATTGACAGCGAGAACCTGTGGTGTTACAATAGCATACGAATGATGCTCTTTGAGGCGGGGTGCAAATCCCCACCGGCGGTACAGCCCGCAAGCCACTCGCGAGAGCGGCACGATTCGGTGAGATTCCGAAGCCGACAGTGAAGAAGGCGGTTGCCTTCGCAGTCTGGATGAGAAAAGGCGCGTCTATGGAAGGAAGCACGGATCAATGTATTTGTGTTTCATCAGGACGATTTATGTGCCGCCGGAGAAGAAATTCCGGCGGTTTTTTTGTTGAATGGGGTTGCTATGAACGAGCAGCAACGGGAACTAGACGAATCCTATATGCGCGAGGCTCTGCGGATTGCAGAGTACGCGCGCGGGCGCACCTCGCCGAATCCTTTGGTCGGTGCGGTCATCGTGCGAGATGGGGCGATCGTTGCGAGCGGCTGGCATCGCGCGGCGGGCGAGCCGCATGCGGAGATTCATGCGCTGCGCATGGCGGGCGAGCTTGCACGCGGGGCGACGCTCTATGTGACGCTTGAGCCCTGTGCGCATCATGGGCGCACAGGGCCATGTGCCGAGGCGGTGATTGCGGCAGGACTCGCGCGCGTCGTCATTGCGCTCTCTGATCCGAACCCCTTGGTCGCGGGGCGCGGCATCCATTTGCTCACGGCGGCGGGCATCGAGGTCACAACAGGCATATGCGAGGACGAAGCACGGCGGCAGAACGAAATTTTTCTCAAATGGGTGACGACAAAGCGTCCCTTCGTGACACTCAAGACGGCGATGACGCTCGACGGCAAGATCGCGAGCCATACGGGCGCATCGCAGTGGATCACGGGCGCGGCGGCACGTGCGCGTGTGCATGCGTATCGCAACGAGTATGACGCGATTCTCGTGGGCATTGGCACGGTGCTTGCCGACGATCCGAGTCTTACCACACGGCTGGAACATGGCACGGGGAAAAACCCTCTGCGCATCGTGCTCGACTCGGAGGCGCGCACACCGCTCGATGCAAAGCTTGTCGCGGATGGTGCGGCACCGACGATTATTGTCGTAAGCGAGCGCGCCGACCACAGACGTGTGAACCTCCTTCGTGCGTGCGGTGCAGAGGTTGTAACGCTCGGCGCACAGCGCGTGGATATCGCGGCGCTGCTGGATTATCTCGGCGCACGTGAGATCACATCGCTGTTCGTCGAGGGCGGTGCTACGGTGAATTGGTCGCTGCTTGCAGGGGGATCTGTCGATAAGGTACACGCCTTTATTGCGCCCATGCTGATGGGGGGAGCGGAAGCGAAAACGCCGATCGGCGGCACGGGCTTCGACAGCCCGCAGGCGGCATTTCGCCTCCATGATATGACGGTGGAGCAGCTGGGTACGGACATTCTCGTCACGGGTTATCCGTGTGCGGCGGAGTGAGGAGGCTTCATGTTTACCGGAATCATTGAGGAGGTCGGCACCTTTGGCGGACTTTCGGGCGGCAATATCTCCATCGGTGCGCGGCGCGTTCAGTCGGACGCGCACATCGGCGACAGCATTGCCGTCAACGGCATCTGCCTCACGGTGACGCAGTTTGACGCACACGGCTTCCGTGCAGCGGTCATGCCCGAGACCGTGCGTCGCACCTCGCTTGCGGGTCTTACGCACGGTGCGCCGCTCAACCTCGAGCGCGCACTGCTTCCGACGACGCGGCTTGGCGGACATTTCGTCAGCGGGCACATCGACGGCGTGGGGCATATCCGAGCGATGCGCGAGGAGGGCAACGCGATTCTGATGACCGTCGCGGCAGATGATGAAATACTGCGCGGCATTGTTGAAAAGGGATCGGTTGCACTCGACGGCATCAGCCTTACGGTTGCGCGGGTCGGCACGACGGATTTCACCGTCAGCCTGATCCCGCACACGCGCACGGTGACGAATCTCGGTGCGAAGCGCGTCGGCAGTCCGCTCAACATCGAGACGGACATCCTCGGGAAATACGCACTGAAACTGCTCGGCGGCGAAAGTTTTGCTGCGACGGGCGCAGGGCTGACGCGGGACTTTCTTTTGAAAAATGGATTTTAGGAGAGATAGTATGTCAGATTTTGCAACGATTGAACAGGCAATCGAGGACATTAAAAACGGCAAGATGCTCGTCGTCGTGGACGATGAGGATCGCGAGAACGAGGGCGATATCATTGTCGCCGCAGAAAAACTCACGCCGGAACATATGAATTTCATGGCGACGTACGCGCGCGGGCTGATCTGCACGCCGATCATCGGCAGCCGTCTGGACGAACTTGCGATTGGGCAGATGGTGGAGAACAACACGGACAATCACGAGACGGCGTTTACGGTCAGCATCGACGCGTACGATACGACGACCGGTATCTCGGCATTCGAGCGCTGCCACACGGTGAAGATGCTGATCGACCCGCAGGCAAAGCCTTCGCATTTCCGCCGCCCGGGACACATCTTCCCCCTGCGCACGGTCGAGGGCGGTGTTCTGCGCCGTGCCGGACACACGGAGGCGACCACGGATCTCGCGCGCATGGCGGGGCTCTTTCCTGCGGGAATGTGCTGCGAGATCATGGCGGACGACGGTCACATGATGCGTACGCCTGAGCTCAAGGCGTTTGCAAAAAAGCACGGGCTGAACATCATTACGATTGCGGATCTCATCGAGTTCCGCAAGCATACGGAGACGTTTGTTCATCGCATTTCGGATGTGGATTTTCCAAGCAAATACGGACATTTCCGCCTGATTGCCTACGAGAACACCCTCAACAAGCGCTGTGATCTCGCCGTGGTGAAGGGTGATGTGCGCGGCAAGGAGAATGTGCTCGTGCGCGTACACTCGGAGTGCCTGACGGGCGATGCACTCGGCTCGATGCGCTGCGACTGCGGCGATCAGCTTGCGGCGGCGATGCGGCAGATCGAGGCGGAGGGCGAGGGTGTCGTCCTCTACGTGCGGCAGGAGGGGCGCGGCATCGGGCTTGCGAACAAGATGCGCGCGTACGCCCTGCAGGATCAGGGGCGCGATACGGTCGAGGCGAACGTCGAGCTCGGCTTTGCACCGGATCTCCGCGACTACGGTCTTGGCGCACAGATTCTCGCTGACCTTGGGCTGACCACCATTCGCCTGATGACGAACAACCCCGCGAAGCGTGCGGGACTGGAGGGCTACGGGCTGAAGATCGTCGAGCGCGTACCGATCGTCATGCACACGAATGAGTTCGATCGCCGCTATATGACGGTCAAAAAGGAAAAGATGGGGCATATGCTGACGGATGAGGAATTGGGAGGAAAGTAAGATGGCTAATATGATTGAAGGCTATATCAGCGGTAGGGGACTTAAATTCGGCATTGTTGCGGCACGCTTCAACGAGTTCATTGTGAGTAAGCTGGTCGGCGGTGCACTCGATACGCTGCATCGTCACGAAACGGCGGACGACGACATTGACGTGGCGTGGGTGCCGGGTGCGTTCGAGATCCCGCTTGTGGCAAAGAAGATGGCGGAGAGCGGCAAGTACGATGCGGTGCTCTGCCTCGGTGCGGTCATTCGCGGCTCGACGACGCACTACGACTACGTCTGCAATGAGGTGTCGAAGGGCGTGGCGCAGGTCGGACTCCAGACGGGCGTGCCGACGATCTTCGGTGTGGTGACGACGGAGAACATCGAGCAGGCGATTGAGCGCGCGGGCACGAAGGCGGGCAACAAGGGCGCAGATGCGGCGATGGCGGCGATGGAGATGGCAAGTCTCCTCGGAAAGCTGTGAGCCTATGAAGATCGGAATACTCAGCGATACGCACGGACATGAGGGTGCATGGGTACGTGCGTGCGAGAAGTTCTTCACGGGCGCCGACCTGATCCTCCATGCGGGCGATGTTGCCTACCACGGGCCGCGCAACCCGATGAAGGCGGACTACAATCCGATGGGGCTGATCGAGCGCATCAACGCCTCGGAGATCCCCGTCATCATCGCCAAGGGCAACTGCGACTCCGACGTGGACGCGAGCTGCCTCGAAGTCCCACTTATGTCCCCCTATGCCTACGTTTTTTGGGAGGGGCGGCGGATCATCGTCACGCACGGTGATGCCGTGATGACGGATGCGGAAAAAGACGCGATGGCGAAACACCTCAAGGCGGATCTTTTCATCAGCGGACATATTCATGTGACCGTACTCGAAAAGCGCGGCAATACCGTCTTTCTCAATCCCGGCTCCGCTGCGCTCTCGAAGCGTCCCGACGGGCGCAATACCGTTGCCGTCCTTGAGGATGGTACGATACGGATTTTTGACATAGATACGGGCGACGTTCTGCACGAACTCGCGCTGGATTGGTAAGGGAACTATGGATCAGCTCGTTAAGGCGACAGCGGCGCATGGGCAGCTGCGCGCGTTTGCGGCGGTGACGACGGATGCGGTCGCCGAGGCGATGCGGCGGCATGACTGTTATCCCGTTGCAGCGGCGGCACTTGGGCGCACGATGACGGGGGCGCTCCTCTTTGCCGCGAATCTCAAGAACAAGGAATCTGTCACCGTGAAGTTCAAGGGAGACGGCCCCCTCGGCACGGTGACAGCGGACGCGACGGCGGAGGGCTCTGTACGCGGCTATGTCGACCATCCGCATGTCAATCTCCCGCTCAACGCGCACGGTAAGATCGATGTGGGCGGCGGTATCGGCGCGGGGATTCTCTCCGTCACGCGCTTCACGGGACTGAAAGAGCCTGTGACGGGCAGCGTTGACATCACAAACGGAGAAATTGCCGACGATCTTATCGCCTACCTCTACACCTCCGAGCAGACACCGTCATCCATCGGGCTCGGCGTGCTCGTCAGCCCCGAACTGCAATGTCTCGGCGCGGGCGGCTTTCTCATCCAGCCGATGCCGGGCGCATCCGATGAGACGATCGATCGACTCGAGGAAAACCTAAAGGGCATTTCCTCCGTTTCCCATATGGTCGAGGAGGGACTGGATGCAGCGGGCATCATCGGCAAGATTCTCGGCGGCTTCGATGATGTGAAGCTCCTTTCGACCACCGACCTTGCCTTTCGCTGCAACTGCTCGAAGAACTACATCACCGATCGTCTGCTGACGCTCGGCGAGGAGGATCTGCGTGCGCTGCGTGACGACGGCACGGCAGAGGTGAAATGCCACTTCTGCAACGAGGCATATACATTTGACCGCGCGGATCTGAGCGCTATCTACAACGTCGCGCAGAAGATGCGTGCGATGCGCGCGGGCAAATGAGGCGGAAGGTGCGCCTCCTGCGGGAGCAGGAGATCACGGTGGATGGTTTGCGGGCGGTGATCCGCTACAAGAACATCAAGAATCTCTACCTTCGCGTCGCCACCGAGGGCGGACACATCGAACTGAGCGCGCCGCAGAGGACGGCGCTGAGCGAGATCGAGAACTTTGTTCGCCGCAGGCGTGCATGGATTGACGAGCGCCGGCGGCGCATTTGTGCGCATGCAGAAAAGCCCGTACGCACGTATGCTGATGGGGAGCGGATACGACTCTGGGGCACGGAATACCCGCTCGTTATTCGTCCGCTCATACACGGCAAAGCCTATGCGGAACGCACGGACAACGCGATCGTGCTTTATATCCCCGAGGGCGCGGATACAGACATGCGCCGCGCGGCAATCGTGGCACTCTATCGTGCGGAACTTGGGGTGGAAATCGAACGCGAGGCACCCGCCTGTGAGCGCATCGTCGGTAAGCGTGCCGCACGTTGGCGCATCCGCGCGATGAAGACACGCTGGGGCAGCTGCAACGTCCGCACGGCGGCGATTACACTCAACCTCCAACTCGCACAGTACGATGTGCGCGCCCTGCGCTACGTCATCACACATGAGCTCACGCATCTCTGGGTGCGAGGGCATGACGCCCGGTTCTACGCGCGCATGGATAAATATTTTCCCGACTGGAAGACCGTGCGCAGAGAGCTGAATGAATGGGTGAGGACAGAAGAACTTTGACATGAAAAAAGAACGCGTCGTGCAACGCGTTCTTTTTCACATATGGGCTTATGGAAGCCCTGATAAATCCAGCACTACCATCTTGGCGCATCTTTTTTGTCCGCTTATTCCCCTGCTCCAATCTTCTCTGCTTCCTCCACCCGGCTCAGGCGCCCCGTGTTCACGTCGTAGACATAGGCGTGAATACGAATCGAAGCGGGGACGAGCGGATGCGTGCGCAGACGGCGTACATCGCGGACGAGGTTTTCCTCGATCGAACCGCTGATCGGCATAAAGTCGATGTAGTGCGCCTCCGTTGCATCAATTCCATGCACATCGGCATCCGCAGCAAAGAGGTCGCGCGCCTCCTCGTTCGTAAAGCCCTGCATACCACAGTGTGTGTGCTGGATGATGAACCATTCCTTTGTCCCGAGCATCTTGTAGGAGATGAGGAGGGAACGAATGACATCGTCCGTCACGCGCCCGCCTGCGTTGCGGATGACATGGGCGTCTCCTTCTGTGAGATTTGCGAACTTCGCCGGATCGAGGCGGCAGTCCATACAGGTGACGATGGCGATGCTGCGCGCCGGATGGTGCGAGAGTGCGCCCTTGTCCCCAAATGCGGCGGCATAAGCCTCATTTGCTGTAAGAATCTCTTTCACATTCGTGCTCATTCGACCAATCCTTTCGCTCTCCATGTAATCCCTAAAGAAAAAACCGCCCGATCTCCCGGACGGTTCTCTCTATGCACTGATTGCTTACACGGCACGCTCGACGTTGCCGGAACGCAGGCAGCGTGTGCACACATTGACGTGTTTGACCTCACCCTTCACAAGGGCGCGGACACGCTGAATATTCGGCTTCCACTTGCGTTTCGTCTTCACATGGGAGTGGCTCACGTTGTTGCCGCTCATCGGCCCCTTGCCGCAGACCTCGCATACACTTGCCATTGCTACACCTCCTCGACGCGCACTTCTCTCAAGTCGCGCGCAATACCGTGCTATTATACTACGATTCCCGCTATTAGGCAAGATGCTGAGAAAATTTTTCCACATACGATTGCCTGAGCCTATGGGACGATAGTAGGATTTTATTCGTTAAAAATGAAAAACATTCAAGTTTTTCTTGATATTTGGAAAAAATGTAGTATTATATCTATAGAAGGAAAAATGTCTTTTACGGGGTGTGGTTATTTGTTTCGGACTGTGCGGACAGTTCGAGAAAGAGGGGGATTCAGATGATTACGTTGCTGGGAAAAACACGGCAAATCAATCGTCTGCTTCAGCGTTCGGAAAGCGTTGAGTACGATGGGATTTCACGTGTATTGAGCAATGTCCTTGAGGCGAACGTCTACATCACGGACGAGGGCGGTAAAATTTGCGGATATGCTCTCTTCGATGATGACGACGACCTCATGATGAACGAGGCGATCGAGCTGGGGCAGTTCCCGCGAAAGTATGTCGACTGGCTCAATCGGCTGGAGGAGACGCACGCCAATATCCGCGTGGATACAGACGGTGCGTCGTATGAAAAAGAGATGGCGGAGCTGTTTCGTGAACAGAACATCGTCATCACACCGATCTATGGTCCACGACGCAGACTGGGGACTCTCGTTGTGGCAAGCGGTAAGAAAGAGTTCGGGGATCCTGACCTCCTGCTCTCGGAATATGGCGCAACCGTAGTCGGTATGGAGATGCTGCGCGACGCCGCGCAGCGGAACGAGGTCGAGGCGCGTCAGCGCGAGGCGGTACGCATTGCGGTGGAAACACTTTCGTACTCCGAGCGCAAGGCGGCGCACGCGATTCTGCAGGAGCTCGCGAGCCAAGGGAAGTTCGAGGGCAGGCTGATCGCATCGCGCATTGCCGATGAGGCGAAGATCACGCGCTCGGTCATCGTCAACGCGCTCCGCAAATTTGAGTCCGCGGGCGTCATCGAGTCGAAGTCGCTCGGCATGAAGGGGACGTTCGTGCGCGTCACGAATTCCTACCTCATGGAGAAGCTGCCCGAACTCGAGGAGTATGCCTCCGATGTCCAGTGGGCGAATCTCGGCAGCGGTGTCAATCTTTGACAAAGCGTTCATATTATAGCGCAGATAAAAGAGGTTGACAAGCGGTCAAAAATCCCATATAATTGCCTTCGTGAGTGTGCGGCGGATACCCCCGCGGGTAGTCCGCCGCAATTCATGATTTCGGCGCGTTGGTCAAGTGGTTAAGACACCGCCCTTTCACGGCGGCTTCACGGGTTCGAATCCCGTACGCGTCACCAAAGTTCGGCCCGGTAGTTTAGTTGGTTAGAATGCCGCCCTGTCACGGCGGAGGTCGTGGGTTCAAGTCCCATCCGGGTCGCCATTTTTCCTTTCGCCTCGGTAGCTCAGTTGGTAGAGCAGGGGACTGAAAATCCCCGTGTCAGTGGTTCGATTCCGCTCTGAGGCACCACCATGGATTTGGATCTCCAGTACAGATTTGCACTGGGGATTTTTTTGTAGAGTTACCGCACATACCCAAAGGAGATTTTACCGTGGAATATTTCTCTCAGATATTTCTTTCGTTCATTTCCTCATGGGGCTATGTCGCCGTCGTCGTGCTCATGGCGGCAGAGAACGCCTGCATTCCGATCCCAAGCGAACTCATTCTCGGCTTTGCGGGCTATCTCATCTCTGCGGGCCATATGTCGTTTGAGGGGGCGCTGCTCGCGGGTATGGCAGGCGGACTCCTTGGCTCCGTTTTTGCATACGAGGTCGGCGCGCGCGGCGGACGTCCGTTCGTAGACAAGTACGGGAAATATTTCTTCATCAAAAAATCCCACGTCGATACGGCGCAGGATTGGTTCGACCGCTATGGACTCAAGGCGGTGTTTTTCAGCCGCATGCTGCCCGTCATTCGCACGTTCATTTCGCTGCCCGCAGGCTTTGCACGCGTCGATACGAAGCGTTTCTTTACCTACACCATCGCAGGATCCCTTCCGTGGACGGCGGCGATCATCTACGCAGGCATGATGCTTGGCGAGAACTGGACGGATCTCATGGAGTACGGGCATGAGGCGAGCATCATCTTCGTCATCTGCTCCGTTATCGCGATCGTCTATTTCTATCTCAAGTGGAAGAAGAAAAAGAAGCGTCGGCTGCGCTGAAGCACAAGAAAAGCGTCATCTGCACGAGACTTTTATGCAGATGACGCTCTTTTGCTTCCTTACGCTTCCTCCGCCGTCACCGGAGCTGTCTGAAAGAGCGATACGCCGAAGCCGACGAGTGTACCGACGATTGCGGGACAGACCCAGCCCATCATGATTGCATAGAACGGAATATACTCTACAAGCAGCGCGTGTACCGGAGCGCTGCTCAGACCTGCTGCATGCAGACCGTCGATCAGTGAGAAAATGAGCGTCAATGCCATCGCGCCCTGATAGATGCTCTTGCGCCATCCGATAAAGCGGTCGAAGAGCGAGAGAATGACGAACACGATGATGAGCGGATAGATTACGACGAGGAACGGAATCGCAAGGGCGATGATTTGTGTCAGACCGATATTCGATGCGGCAAAGCTGAAGAGAATCGAGAAGAGGAGCAGGCGTTCATACGAAACGCGCCCCTTCAGCAGCTTGTTGAAGAACATCGCGGCACTCGAGGTAATGCCGCAACAGGTCGTCAGGCATGCGAGACCGATGATAACGGCAAGGAGCAGATTTCCTGCTGCACCAAAGAAGATGTCGACCGCGCCCGAGAGAATCTGACCGCCGTTCTCCGAGTGGCTGAGCACGGATGCGCTCGTCGCGCCGATGTAAGCGAGTGAGCCGTAGACCACTGCCATCAGCGTAACTGTGATGAGCCCCGAGACGAGGCACGCGGCGCCGATGGCGCGGCTGTCCGTGATCCCGCGCAGACGCACGGCGTTCGCTATGAGCGCACCGATGGCGATCGAGGCGAGCAGATCCATCGTCTGATAGCCGTCCTGGAATCCCTGTGCGAACGGTGCGTCGATGTAGCTGCCCGTCGGTGCAAGGATATTTCCGAGCGGGGCGTGGAACGCCTGCACAAAGAGGATGGCAAGGACGAGCAGGAGCGCAGGTGTCAGCATCTTGCCCACGCGGTCGATGATCTTGTTCGGGTTCAGCGCGAGATAGTAGGACGTCGCAAAGAAAATCGCCGTGTAGATGAGCTGACCGAGCCCGAGATTTTCCTCACCGAGGAACGGGCGGATGCCGATCTCGAACGAAACGGCACCGGTACGCGGCATCGCGAAGAGCGGCCCGATGATGAGATAGAGGATGACGAGCAGTACCGTTGCAAAGCGCGGCCACGTCTTCTCGTGGAGCAGAGAGGCGTATTCGCCGCCCGCGAGTGCGATCGCCGTGATGCCGAGCAGCGGAAGTCCGACGCCCGTCGTCATGAAACCCAGCATCGCGATCAAGGTGTGATCGCCCGCCGCCTGTCCGAGCGCGGTTGGGAAGATGAGATTGCCGGCGCCGAAGTAGATGGAGAACATCATAAAGCCGAGCGTCAAGAGGTCTTTCTTTTTCAATGAGTTTATGGCAGTTCCCTCCAAAATTGTTACACAGAATAACAATGAAAATACAATATCCTTCATTATTACAGAATATGAAGCCCCTGTCAAATGTTTTGGCGTGAGCGCGAAAAAAAGGTAATGAAGCGGGAATTTTTTTCCGCAGGGATGGGCGGGAAAGAAGGGAAAAGACATAAAATCTTGAATTTGAGAATTACTGATACAATCTGTGTATATGGAGAAAAGCTATGAAGATGTATGGAACGGGCAGGAAGATGGAGCACATATGGCGCGGATAAAGGATGTGGCACGGGAGGCGGGCGTTGCGGCGAGCACCGTGTCTCTCGTCCTGAACCAAAAAGGCTATGTCTCGGAGGCAACGCGCCAAAAAGTCGAGGCGGCGATGAAAAAGCTAAACTATATCCCGAGCGAGGTGGCGCGGAATCTCTCGCTCAGCCGGACGCAGACCATAGGCGTCATCCTGCCGTCACTCTCGCACCCCTTCTTTGGTGAACTCGCGGAGGAGCTGGAGGCGGCGCTCTATCATCTGGACTATAAAATGATGATCTGCTGCACGCAGGCGAAGGAGAATTCCGAGCGCGACTTTGTGGATATGCTGCGGCGGCGGACAATGGACGGCATCATCATGGGGGCGCACTCGCTCGACCTCTCCATTTACGACGGCCTCGATCAGCCGATCATCGCATTCGATCGTATCATCAATCCGCGTATCCCGATTGTCCACTGTGACCATCGGCGTGGCGGGCAGCTCGCGGCGGAGGCGTTCCTGCGCGCGGGCTGCGGGCGCATCGCGGACATCATCGGCTATCAGGGCGTACACTCGCCCGCACACGAGTATCACCGCGCATTCCGCACCATCATGGAGGCGTACGGCGTGGAGGTACACGTCATCGAACTGCCGTGGAACGCATTCGGTTATGCGGACTTTTTGCAGACGGCGGAGCGCCTCTTTGCAGAGTACCCCGCCGTTGACGGTATCCTCGGCGCGGACATGGTCGTCGCCGCCTGTCAGCACAGTGCCGTCGCGCGTGGATACCGTATCCCCGAAAAGCTAAAGCTCATCGCGTATGACGGCACAAGCTTCACGTGCACGGGGGCGCAGCCAATCACTGCGGTGCGGCAGCCGATCAGGCAGCTCGCACGGCTCGCGGCGGAGAAAATCGTGCGGCGCGTCAAAGGGGAGATGGACGACCTGCCGTGCACCTGCGAACCGGAACTCATCGAAAGAGAAACCTGCTGACGGGGTTCTCTTTTTTTATTGAAAAAATGTCGCATTTTCCCCAAAATCCTATTGACATTTTATCGCAAAATAACTATGATGCATATATCGAACCGGTTCGATACTAGAAACGGACGGCATGGATGAGGGGGAACGAGCATGATGGACAAGATCAAAGAAGAAATCAGGGTTACGAACGGGCGTTATCGTCTGGGCTATCATCTGATGACGAAGGGCGGATGGATGAACGACCCGAACGGCTTCTCCTATTTCAAGGGATACTATCATATGTTCTATCAATATTACCCGTACGCATCGGAGTGGGGACCGATGCACTGGGGGCACGCGCGCAGCGTGGATCTTGTGCACTGGGAAACGCTGCCGATCGCGCTCACGCCGGGGGACATGGAGAGCGGGTGCTTTTCGGGCAGTGCCGTGGTCTTTGAGGATAAGCTCTGGCTGATCTACACAGGACATCATTACATCGAGCCGGGCGACCCCGAATCGTTCTATGAAAATCAGAATCTTGCTTACAGCGAAGATGGCATTCACTTTACGAAGTACGAGGGCAATCCTGTGCTCCGTATGCCCTCAGACAATACGAAGCACTTTCGCGACCCGAAGGTGTGGCAGGAGGGCGATGTGTTTTACATGGCTCTCGGCAGTCAGGCGGCAGACGGTCTCGGGCGCGCGCTGCTCTACCGTTCGCGTGATCTGAAATCGTGGGAGCAGGTATCCGTGCTTGCGAAGGCAAAGAATCTCAAGGAAGAGGGCTATATGTGGGAGTGCCCCGACTTCTTCCGACTGGACGGTGCGGACATCCTTCTCATGTCGCCGCAGGGACTCGAGCCGGACGGTGACCGCTACCGCAATCTCAACCAGACAGGCTATCTCATCGGCACACTGGATGAAGAGACGCATACGCTCACGCACGGCGGCTTTCGCGAGATCGACTGCGGGCACGACTTCTACGCGACGCAGACCATCCTGACACCCGACGGGCGGCGTGTCATGGTTGCATGGATGAATGCGTGGGATTCGCCGATGTACGAAAAGGCAGACGGTTGGGCGGGCGCGCTCACCGTCCCGCGTGAGCTGCGTGTCGTGGACGGTACAATCCGACAGTCTCCCGTATGGGAGCTCAAGCAGCTGCGGCAGGAAGCACTGCATGACGGGAACTTGGAATGCGGGCGCACGTACGATGTGCCGCGCACCTCAGAAGTTCTGCTCGCGGTGCAGGACATCGGAGAAGGGACGCTCCTGACGCTCACGGACGGCACGCATACGCTGACGCTGACCCCCGATCATGCATGCGGGCGGTTTGTCCTGAATCGTACGACGAAGGACGGGGAGCGTGCGGCACAGCTGCATGAGCTTACGCACATGACGCTGCGGATCTACATTGACCGCAGCTCCGTCGAAATCTTTGTGAATGACGGCGTGCTTACCTTTACCGAGCGCATCTACTTCGATGCAGATGTGCGTCTGACGGTACATACGGGCGCGGCGGTCGGGACAATTTACGCGCTCGAATCCGAGAGCAATCAATACTGAGGGGGAAGAGTCATGGCGAGTCTGAGCACAGCGATGTTTCGCAATCCGTTCTTTCGTGCAAGTTCCATTGAGATTCTGATGTTTTTTGCGGGGTGGGGGATCTGGTGGTCGTTCTTCCAGATTTGGCTCACCTCGCAGCAGGGCTTCACGGGCGCGCAGGTCGGCACGATCTATTCCTTCGGCTCGGCGGCGGCACTGGTTCTGATGTTTGTCTACGGATCGATTCAAGATAAACTCGGTATGAAAAAGACATTGATGATCTTTCAGATCGTCTGTCAGATTCTGCTTGCACCGTTCTTTACATGGGTGTACGTGCCGATGCTCGAGGCGAATTTCTATCTCGGCGCGCTTGTCGGCGCGATCTATCTCTCGATTGCCTACCTCGCCGCCTGTCCCGTCTTTGAGGCGGTTACGGAGCGCATGAGCCGCCGCTTTAATTTCGAGTACGGACAGGCACGCGCATGGGGTTCGCTCGGTTACGCCGTCTCGGCACTGTGCGCGGGCTTCCTCTTCACCATCAATCCCTATCTCATCTTCTGGACGGGTTCCGTCGTCTCGGCACTCCTGCTCGCCGTGCTCCTGACACTCAGACCGGAAAATAATGCGGCACTGCGCGCACAGTACGAGAACCGTAGGGAGAGCGCGAAGGAGAGTCAGACACCCACGCTGCGTGACATCCTCGGAGTGTTCAGGATTTTCGATGTCTGGAAAATCATTGCGTTCATTATCATGAGCTGGACATTCTACGTTGTATTTGACCAGCAGATGTTCCCCGAGTTCTTCACGCGCTTCTTTGACACACCTGCCGAGGGGCAGCAGGCATACGGCATTCTGAACTCCATCCAGGTGTTCTTTGAGTTCATCATGATGGCGCTCGTGCCGATTCTCATGAAGAAAATCGGCGTACGTCGCACGATCCTTCTCGGCTGCTGCATCATGATCGTGCGCATCGGCGGCTGCTCCCTCGTCACGAATCCGCTCGGTGTCGCGGCGGTCAAGCTTCTCCACGCGCCCGAGTCCGCAATCTTCATTCTCGCTATCTTCCGTTACTTCACACTGCACTTCGATACGCGCATCTCCGCCACACTCTACATGGTCGGCTTTCAGATTGCCGCGCAGATCGGACAGATCATCTTCTCCACACCGATGGGGGCGTTGCGCGATCAGATCGGCTACCAGAGCACCTTCACCGTCATCGCCGGCATCGTCGCCGTCGCAGGCATCTATGCCTTCTTCATCCTCCGCAAAGACCCTGTCGAGGAGGAACCGAAGCTTGCCGCATGATGCATAAAAGGGGCTATGATAAATGATATGGGGAGAGTCGTGGACCATGGCTGTCCGTAATTTTCGACCGTAGACCTGTATAAAATTTAGTCTTGACAAAGGATGGAGTTATGGATATAATTTCTAAGTGTCGCTCGTGCGGCGCAGGAAGATTATATGCGGAAGTAGCTCAGTGGTAGAGCACCACCTTGCCAAGGTGGGGGTCGCGAGTTCGAGCCTCGTTTTCCGCTCCATCTTTCGGCGACATAGCCAAGTGGTAAGGCCGAGGTCTGCAAAACCTTTATCCCCAGTTCGATTCTGGGTGTCGCCTCCAATATGAAATGCGGTCTGGAAGGATTTCTTCCAGACTTTTTTACTATGTGTCTGTGTAAAATGAGAGGAAACGAATGCGGGGACGTTACAAGATACTTGTCTACGGCTGCCAGATGAACATCGCCGATGCCGAGCGCATGGAGGGGCAGCTGCAATCTGCGGGATACGTACGCACGGAGGAGATGGCGGACGCCGATATCATTCTCATCAATACCTGCTGTGTGCGTGAGACGGCAGAGGACAAGGTCTACGGCAAGATCGGCGAGATCAAGAAGATCAAGGAGCAGAATCCGAAACTGATCTTCGGCATCGCGGGCTGCATGGCGCAGAAGGAGGGGGATAACCTCATGCGCCGTGCGCCGCACATCGACTTTGTGCTCGGTACGGGGAAGGTGCAGGAGCTTGCGCGCATCGTTGCCGAGATTGCGGCGGAGCATTCGCCTGTCGTGGACGTGACGCTCTCGGACAGTGAGATCGCGGAGAACCTGCCCGTCGCACGCGGTGGAAAGTTCTCCGCGTGGGTGCCGATCATGTACGGCTGTAACAACTACTGCACTTACTGCATTGTGCCCTACGTGCGCGGACGTGAGCGCAGCCGCGCACCGGAGGAGGTCGTCGCGGAGGTGCGCCGTGCGGTCGCGGAGGGGTATCGCGAGGTGACGCTCCTTGGGCAGAACGTCAACTCGTATGGGAAGGACCATAGGGCGGCGGACTTCGCCGATCTCCTGCGCATGGTGGATGAGGTGGAGGGCATCCGCCGCGTGCGCTTTATGACATCGCACCCGAAGGACATCAGCGACAAGCTCATTGACACGATCCAAAGCGGCACGCATATCTGTGAGCACATCCACCTGCCCGTGCAGTATGGCAGTACACGCATCCTCAAGGCGATGAACCGCGGCTATACGGTGGAGAAGTACCGCGAGCGCGCACGCCGCGTGCGCGAGGCGCTGCCGGAGGCGAGTCTGACGACCGACCTTATCGTGGGCTTCCCGGGGGAGACCGACGAGGACTTCGCCGAGATGCTCGCGTTCCTGCGTGAGATGCGTTACGACTCGGCATACACCTTCCTCTACTCGAAGCGCTCGGGTACGCCCGCCGCAAACATGGCGGATCAGGTCGCGGACGAGGTGAAGCATGTGCGTCTGAACGCGCTCATGGAGGAGCAGAATGCGATCAGCCGTGCGATCAACGACCGCCTTCTCGGCGCCCAGCTCGAGGTCATGGTCGAGGGCGCGAGCAAGAACGATCTGAACGTATGGAGCGGGCGCACGCGCACGAACAAGATCGTGCTCTTCCCGCATGGGACAGAGCAGGAGGGCGACTTCGTGCAGGTGCGCATCACGCAGCCGCAGACATGGGTGCTGAAGGGCGAGATCGTTCATTGATTACGATGTGAGCCCTACGCGAACACCTCGTTACGCAAGTGATCGCACGCTTATTCGCCTAAATACCTGCGAATTCCAAACGCGCTTCGCTTGAACGAATAAAATTCGCAGGGGGCGAAACGCGAGTTTTTCTCACTTGCTTCACTAGGGTTCGCTCAGGGCTTCACATCATGTACACACCGCACACTCACAAAGCCTCCCCTGCCAGAGCGGGGGAGGTGGCACGCGTCAGCGTGACGGTGGGGGCGCTTTGAACAATGCGCTGCTATCTTTTGTTTTTATCACATGATTTAGGAGGTTCGTTATGGACGCGCAGAACGTCACGCCGATGATGCAGCAATACCTGAGCGCGAAAGAGGCGCATCCGAACGAACTGCTCTTCTTTCGCCTCGGCGACTTCTACGAGATGTTCTTTGATGATGCAAAGATCGCCGCAAAGGAGCTCGGACTGACGCTTACGAGCCGCAGCGGCGATCTCGATAAAAGCCCCATGTGCGGCGTGCCCTACCACGCGGCGGACAGCTACATCGCGCGTCTTGTCGCAAAGGGGTTCAAGGTGGCGATTGCCGAGCAGATCGGTGATCCGAAGGCAAAGGGATTGACGCATCGTGAGGTAGTCAAGGTTGTGACGCCCGGCACAACGCTCTCGGATGACCTGCTGCGCGACGCTGCAAATAACTATATTGCACTTCTTCATGAAAAAGAGGATGGAACTTTTGTCCTTGCTGGCGCGGACATCTCGACGGGTGAGTCCTTCTATGCCTCCTATGCGGGCGAGAACGCCGCACAGCAGATGCTTGACGAGCTCTACCGCCGCATGGCGGCAGAGCTCCTTATGACGGAGGGATTCTCCCTCGCGGATGATGTGCGTGCCTTTGCCGTGCAGCGCCTCCCGCACTGCGCCATCGGGGCGGTTGCGCCACAGACAGATGACGAACTCCTCGTGCAGCATTTTCCTGCTGCGGAGATTCCGACGGATGCGGGCACACGGACGGCGGTTGCGACACTCCTGCGCTACCTTCACGATACGGTAATGGCTGACCTCTCACAGCTGAATCACCTCTCCTTTCTCGATGCAGCGGATACGATGCAGCTTGACACCTACACGCTCCGCAATCTCGAGATCACGCGCAGCCTGCGTGACGGCGGCAAGAAGAACACGCTCTTTGACGTGCTCGACTTCACGCGCACGCCGATGGGTACGCGCCTCCTGAAATCGTGGCTCGAGCATCCGCTGCTCGTACCGCACCGTATTGATGCTCGTCTGGATGCCGTGGCGGAGCTGGTCGAAAAATCCCCGCTGCGTGCTTCTCTGCGCGACCACCTGCGCTCGGTCTATGACTTTGAGCGCCTTTTGACGCGCATTGAAACACAAACGGCGAACGCGCGCGATCTGGTCGCTCTGCGTGTCTCCCTTGCGGCACTCCCTGCCATACGTGAAACGCTCAGCACGGCAGAGAGCAATCTTCTCACGCGCGTGTACGCGGCGATTCAGACATTTGACGAGCTGCGCGATACGCTCGAGCGAGCCATCGTCGATGAGCCGGGGCTTTCCGTGCGCGAGGGCGGCATCATTCGCACGGGTTACGACGCTGCGCTCGACGAACTGCACGCATTTTCCCATGACAGCAAAACCCTGTTGCAGGAGATGGAGGAGCGCGAGCGCACACGCACGGGGATCAAGACGCTCAAGATCGGCTACAACAAGGTCTTCGGCTACTACATCGAGGTGCGCCACAGCGGACGGGATCAGGTTCCGGACGACTACATCCGAAAACAGACACTCGCGAACACGGAGCGCTTCATTACGGAGGAGCTGAAGGTCTTCGAGGCGAAAATCCTCGGTGCAGAGGAAAAGATCACGGCGCTCGAATATCATATCTTCACGCAGCTGCGTGAGCAGGTCAAGGCGCAGCTCGTCCCCATCCAGAACGTTGCGCGGGCGATTGCGCGCGTCGATGTTCTCCAGAGTCTCGCGGAGGCGGCGGCAAGTTATCGCTACGTGCGGCCGAGGGTGACGGCGGGCGGTGCGATCCTCATACGGGACGGACGTCACCCGCTCGTCGAGCGCATCCTGCAGCGTGAGGTGTTCGTTCCGAACGATACCGACATTAGTCACGGCGGGACGGAAACGATGCTCATTACGGGACCAAACATGGCGGGCAAGTCCACCTACATGCGGCAGGTTGCACTCCTCACGCTGATGGCGCAGGTCGGCAGCTTTGTCCCCGCGCGCACAGCGGAGATTGCGCCCGTCGATCGCATCTTTACGCGCATCGGTGCGAGCGATGATCTCGTGAGCGGGCAGAGCACGTTTATGGTGGAGATGAACGAGGTCGCGCAGATCCTGCGCGAGGCGACGCGTGACAGCCTCGTCATCCTCGATGAGATCGGGCGCGGCACGAGCACGTTCGACGGCATGAGCATCGCGCGCGCCGTCGTGGAACACATCGACACGAGAATCCATGCAAAGACGCTCTTTGCAACGCACTACCACGAGCTGACCGACATGGAAAACGAGCGCATTCGCAACTACTGTATTGCCGTCCGCGAGAAGGGGAAAAAGGTTGCATTCCTGCGGCGCATTGTCGCCGGCGCAGCCGACAAGTCCTATGGCATCCACGTGGCACGTCTCGCAGGACTGCCCGCGAAGGTGACGGAGCGCGCGGAGGAAATTCTGCACGCGCTGGAACAAAAAGAGGCGCAGAGCGAAGGCGCAGCGCCCATCCCGGCAAGTCGGGAAACAAAGCCCGCAGACGGAATGACATCCCTCTTTGCGGACGGGACGCTTGCGGAGTTACGGACACTTGATGTTATGACCATGACGCCGCTCGAGGCGATGAACACACTCTATCGCCTGCAGGAACAGGCACGGAAGGAGGCAGGGCAGGCATGACGCAGATTCACGTATTGGACGATACGACCATCAATAAGATTGCAGCGGGCGAAGTTGTCGAGCGCCCCGCCTCCGTCGTGAAGGAGCTGGTCGAGAACGCGATGGACGCGGGCGCAACGGCGATTGAGATTGAGATTGTGGGCGGCGGCGTCAGTTTCATCCGCGTGACGGACAACGGGCGCGGTATGACACGCACCGATGCACAGACGGCAATCCTGCGCCACGCAACGAGTAAGATTACCTCCGTTTCGGATTTGCAGACCGTTGCGACACTCGGCTTTCGCGGTGAGGCATTGCCGACGATCGCATCCGTCTCGCGCTTCTCACTCCTCACGCGAAAGGAATCGGACGATCTCGGCACGCGCGTTGATATCCTCGGCGGCAAGCCGCCTGAGATTGAGGAGGCGGGCTGTGAGATCGGGACGACCGTGCGTGTGGAGGAGCTTTTTTTCAATACGCCCGCGCGCAAGAAGTTTCTCAAGACGAATACAACCGAGGCGGGCAGGATCAGCGACTATGTGATCCGTCTTGCGCTTTCGCGCCCCAACATCGCGTTCCGTTTCATCAACAACAACCGCCTCACGATTCTAACGGCGGGGGACGACAGTCTGCGCCATGCGATCGAGAGCATCTACGGAGGCGATGTGGCAGGCGCTCTGATTCCGCTTGACTTTAACGATTCGGATGCCGAAATTCGTATCACGGGCTACATCTCGAAGCCGTCTGTGGTCCGCAGCAGCCGCGCGTGGCAGACGTACATTGTCAACGGACGCACGATCCAGAACCGCGCGATTGCAAAGGCGATTGACAACGTCTACCGCGCCCTTGTGCCGAAGATGGGCTTCCCCCTTGCCGTCCTCTGCATCGAGGTGCCGCAGCGCACGATCGACGTGAACGTCCACCCGCAAAAGATAGAAATGAAATTCGAGGACGAGGGGCGCATCTTCAAGGCAGTCTACAAATCCGTGCTCGACGCGATCCGCTCCGTGACGGGTGAGAGCGCGGCAATCGCGGCATCGGTTGAAAAGCCAAAATTCCACTGCGAAGCCGTGCCACTCAACGTTGGCACACCTGTCAGCGAAGGTCCATACACCGCACGCACACCTACCTCTGCAAATACACACACAAACAACTACGTCCTGCCGCCCGTGCGTCCGCAGACCGTGCATGAGGCGGTGCGGTGGAGCGGGCAGCGCGTTGACCTGCGCGCGGTGCAGGATCGTGTTGCCGCCGCGCGCAGCGAGGAACGTACGGCGCTTGTTGCGGCAGCGAGCGCACAGGAGGAGGGCATCGAGATGGAGGGGAATCTCCTCCCCATCGGGCAGGTCGATCTCACCTACATCATTGCTCAGAGTGCACAGAGTCTTTACATTGTCGATCAGCACGCCGCACACGAGCGCATCCTCTTCGACCGCTTCTCCGCACAGGCAGATGGAATCCCGTCCCAGCAGATGCTTGTGCACGCGATTCTCTCCTTCGATGCGCGTGAGGCGCAGTACATTGACGAGAACGCAGAGCTGTTCGACCGCCTTGGTTTTCATCTGGAATCTGCGGGGGAGCGCACCTACCGCCTCACGGAGGTGCCCGCCGATATTCCGACGGATGAGGCGGAGGATATCATCCGTGAGATTCTCATCTCGCTCGGTGATCTGCACGCTGCGACACCTGCGAACCTGCGGCAGGCAGGGATTGCCACGATGGCGTGCCGCGCGGCGATCAAGGCAGGCGAGGAGCTGAATGTGCGGCAGATGGAGATCCTGCTTGAGGAACTGCGCGCGACGCCGTTCCCGTTTACCTGCCCGCACGGGCGTCCGACGATCCTGCGCTTCGGCACGCATGATCTGGCGAAGATGTTCAAGCGCACGGGGTTTAATCTCTGATGGCGGCGGGCAGTGCGATTGTCACGACTGTGCGGCGGGGGACACGGTACACGGAGGCGAACCGCGCACTTGCGGCGCGCACGGCAAAGGAGCTCGGCATTCCCAACGTTCTGCGCGGCAATGATTCGATTGAGGAACTGCGCAAGACGTACAATGTGGATGCCGTGCTCGTTGCGCGGCAGGGACTTCTCACCCTCGTGACGACGGAGGGTGAACTCTTTTTTCATCCGGGTATGGCGCATCTGCGCATGAAAAATCTCCTCCTCGGTCATGGTGACCACCTCGTTCGTGCGCTTGGACTTACGGAGGGAATGCACGTCCTCGACTGCACCCTCGGTATTGGGGCAGATGCGATTGTCGAGAGTTTTGCCGTAGGAGCGTCGGGAAGTGTCACGGCGCTTGAGTCGAATGCGCTCATTGCGGCAGTGATTGCGGACGGACTCGCACACGCAATCGGGGACAACTATGATATGCACGCGGCAATGCGCCGCATTGTGGTGCATCATGCGGACGCACTCACCTTCCTGCGTGCAGCGGCGGACAAGGGCTATGATGTTATTTACTTCGATCCGATGTTCCGCCGTCCCCTCCACGAGAGCGCGGGCATGAACGCCCTGCGCGTACTTGCGGATATGCGTGCGCTGACGGAGGAGACGATTGCCGAGGCACGACGTGTCGCCCGTTGTCGCGTCGTCATGAAGGAACGCCGCGGGAGTGCGGAGTTTGCCCGCCTCGGCTTCGATACCATCATGGGCGGCAAGTACAGCCGCATCGCATACGGTGTGATGGAACTCTAAAAATCTTTATTTCCATTTAAGTTTATCTCACATTCCACCGATATACACGGTGGAATCTTTTATTCTAACAATAAAATAGAGGAGGTGATGCGATGAGAATTGCAGACGATTCGATAGCGCTGGTCGGGCAGGGAAGCAGGGGGACCGACCACGGACGAAGGACAATGGGCAGCAGCGGAGCGTCGTTTGCACAGGTACTCGAGGGAGCAAAGGCGCGCGTTCGCTTCTCGCAGCACGCAGAGGAGCGGTTGCAGCGACGCGGTGTGATGCTCACGAACACGGAGCTCGAGAAGCTCGGCAGTACGATTGACCGCATGCGGGAGAAGGGCGCAAGGGAAGCCCTGATCTACATGAGGGACAGTACGGCGATGGTCGTCTCTGTGACGAACCGCACCGTGATCACGGCACTGGATGACGTGACCGCGGCAGACAGCATTTTTACGAATATTGACAGTGCAGCCATCATCTGACGAAGCTGGACCTACGGGAGGCTTTTGACCGCGCGCGACTGGTGCGGTCAGTAGGAGGCGGATGCCTCCAAAACATCGGCAGCACAGTAAATCCCTGCGGGGATTGTGTTTGCTATGCAGAGATGGCTTTCCTTTGCACTGTCACAAAAGGCAAAGGAGAGATTCATTATGATGCGTTCCATGTTCTCGGGTGTTTCGGGACTCAAAGGTCACCAGACCCGCATGGATGTTGTCGGCAACAACATTGCGAACGTCAATACGACGGGCTTCAAGGCGAGCCGCGTCACGTTCGCGGATATGATCTCGCAGAACCTTTCGGGTGCAGCCGCACCGACGGGGACGGTCGGCGGCGTGAACGCGAAGCAGATCGGACTCGGCATGGCGGTGGCGAGCACCGACCTGATCTACACGAACGGCTCCGTGCAGCAGACGGGTAAGAACACGGACGTTGCGATCTCGCGCGGCGACGGGCTCTTCGTCGTGAAGCGCGGCAACCAACAGTACTACACGCGCAACGGTGCGTTCGTCTTTGACGGCGAGGGCAACCTCACGCTCCCGAACTCAGGTCTTTACGTGCAGGGCTACATGGCGAACAACGGTGTCCTCAACGTTGCGGGCGACAACACAACGAAGATTCAGATCCCTGCGGGCAAGTCGATGGAGGCAACGGTCACATCGACGGCGTCCTATACGAAGAACCTGAATGCGTCGACGCCGGGCTATGAGGTGGGGAACATCCTCGTGCGCTATGCAGACGGCACATCGGAGACCACCGGCAACTATACGCCGAACGAGGTCGGCAAGCTCGTCCTGACCATGGACAACGGCAAGAAGATCTACCTGGATTCCAGTGCACCCGCACAGACGGTCGGCACCAACCCGACGGGCACGCTCTACAGCTCCACGATCTCCAATGTCACCGCAAGTGCAACGGGCCATGTGGATGCGACGCTTGAGATGGATCCGGCAAACTCCTCCAGTCCGAAGGAGATCAACGGCTCATCGACGACGGTCATCACGCGTACGGGCGCGACATCGCTGACGAGTGGGACCTATGCCTATGGGGATCGGTTCAATATCAGCGGAAAGATCACGAGCGTTGTCAGCTCGCCGCCCTCCGATGTTATCCTGACACTGGGTACGGACAATACGATTAACCCGGGCAGTGTCGTTACGGTGAAGGTGCCGAATCCGACCAGCTTCACCTACGCGGTCGGCGATACCTATACGGGACAGCTCAAGGTCACGAGTCTCACACCGCAGGCGGGTGCAACGGTGACGACGGCGGACGGCAACAGTGCCAAGCTGACGGCTGCCCTTCCCGCCATTACAAGCACGTCTACGCCGTATGCACATACGGGCAGTGCGACGGATGGAACGATCAAATCGATTACACGTGAGTCCACCTATCAGTTCAGCGGCAAGACCGTTTCCGGTGTCGTGCTGAACACGAAGAGCGGTACGTCGGTCGACGGTCTGATCGGCAAGAGCTATGCGCGGAACGATACGTTCTATCCCTCGGTGGCATCGACGATCGAGGTCTATGACTCGCTCGGCGCGAAGCATTCCGTGCCTGTCGTCTATACGAAGACGGCGAATAATACGTGGCAGCTCTCGCTCGGTAGCGGCGGCGACACGTTCAATATCACGGAGGCGGACGGAACGTCGACGACGGTTTCGCTCACGAAGACGGATCTCACCTTTGATACCGCCGGCGCATACGTCAGCGGCTCGGCTTCGCTGAACCTCACCTACACGAACGGCGCCGCTCCGCAGCAGGTATCGCTGAACCTCGCGGCGATTACGCAGTTCTCGGGCACGTCGACGATCGCGGCGACCTCGGACGGCAACGCAGCAGGTACGCTCGCAAGCGTTGACATCGACAGCTCGGGCGTCATCACGGGCACGTACACGAACGGCGTCCGTCAGAAGGAAGCCCAGATCGCAATGGCGCAGTTCAACAACCCGTCGGGTCTTACGAAGATGGGCGGCAACCTCTATCAGGAGTCGAACAACTCCGGCACGCGTACGATCAGCGGTGCATCCGACATCGGCACGGAGCTGACCACCTCGGCGCTCGAGATGTCGAACGTCGACATCGCCGATCAGTTCTCCGACATGATCATCACACAGCGCGGCTTCCAGTCGAACTCGAAGATCATCACCGTTTCGGATGAGATGCTTGAAACGCTCATCAACATGAAGCGGTAAAACGGATAGCTTTCTCGAAAGGGCTGCCCCTATGGGCGGCTCTTTTGTTTTGGCTATCCTATCAACATAGCTTACATTTATGCATCCTAGGCTTTACTAATAACAGCTGCATGATGTATAATACAATGCGTTGTGTTATCTCTGTGCAGGATGGGGACTCTGTATAGAATGGGGGAATTATATTTATGGAAATGCTCTTGGGCTTTATTGTCCTCTTGGTCTGCCTGATTGTCGGTGTACGGCACGGTGGACTTGGACTCGCGGTCATCAGTGGATTCGGTCTCGTGATCTACACATTCGTCTTTGGCTATCAGCCGGGTAAGCCGCCGATCGATGTCATGCTCATCATCCTCGCGGTCGTTACCTGCGCGGGCTTCCTGCAGACCTCGGGCGGACTCACAGTTATGCTGAAATACGCGGAGAAGTTCCTGCGCAACAACCCGAAGCATGTCACGATCCTCGCGCCGCTGACGACATGGTTCCTGACGGTGCTTTGCGGCACGGGCCACGTGGTCTACACGATGTTCCCGATCATCTACGATATTGCGATCAAGCAGGGCATCCGTCCCGAGCGTCCGATGGCAGTATCGTCCGTTGCATCCCAGATGGGCATCTGCGCCTCGCCCGTGTCGGTCGCGGTCGTCTCAATGGTCGCGTTCCTCTCCGTCTCGGGGCATGAGTTCTCAGTGTTCCAAGTGCTCTCCGTTTCGATTCCGGCGACGGGACTCGGTGTGCTCTTTGCAGCTCTTTGGAGCTATCGCCGTGGCAAGGATCTTGAGCAGGATGATCGATTCCAAGAGTTCATCCGCGATCCGGAGAACAAGAAGTATGTCTATGGCGATGCGGAGAGCCTGATGGATAAGGAGCTCCCGACAGAGTACTATCGCGCCATGTTTATTTTTTTTGCGGGCATCATTGCAATTGCAGTGCTCGGCAACTTCCCGGAGCTCCTGCCGAAGTTCCCGCCGAAGCCGGATGCTGCGCCGAAGGCGATCTCGATGGTCGTTGTCATCCAGATGGTCATGCTCCTCGTGGGCGCGACGATTCTTCTCTCCTGCAAGGTCAAGGCGAAGGATGTCGGCAACTCGCAGGTGTTCCGCTCGGGCGTGGTCGCACTCGTCTCGGTCTACGGCGTTGCGTGGATGGCGGATACCTACTTCATGAACCACATGGGATTCCTCAAGGATTTTCTCGGCTCTGCCGTGCAGAACTATCCGTGGGCGTATGCGGTGCTCGCGTTCCTCACGTCGAAGCTCGTGAACTCGCAGGGCGCGGCGATCGCGATCGTGGTGCCGATGGCGCTGAACGTGGGCATGGATCCCATTCTTGTCCTCTCGTTTATCTCGGCGTGCTACGGCTACTTCTTTCTGCCGACGTACCCCTCCGATCTCGCGTGCATCGGCTTCGACCGCTCGGGCACGACACGCATCGGAAAGTACATTCTGAACCATTCGTTCATGATTCCGGGACTCATCGGCGTCGCCTCGGGCTGCTGCGTCGGCTATGTGGTCGCGCATCTGATTTTCTAGGGATTGATTGCATGAAAAAAGGGGCTGTTGCACGAGCGCCCCTATCGGCTCGCTGCGCTCGCCACTTACTGACCTGTCCGAGAAGCAAGCCCATAGGGCGCAGCTGATCGGGTAACAGGTCGTATGGGAAAACGTCCCGCAAGTCAAATCCGAAGGATGCAGACGCGCGGATGACGTTGACCGCTCCCCCGCTCTGGCGGGGGAAGCTAAGATACCATAATCCTAGCCTCCCCCGCCAGAGCGGGGAGGGGGACCGCGTAAGCGGTGGAAGGGGCGCTTGTAGCGATACTGCTAACATAACAACAAGGGCTGTTGCACGAAGTTTTCCAACTTCGTGCAACAGCCCCTTGTATATGTGCTTCTCAGAGCATCGTATGATCCGGCTGATGGCTGAGGATATCCTTGCTGAACTCGATGAAGGATTGTGCCGCACGCGAGATGTAGCGGTCGCGCTTCCACGCAAGACCGACATCCACGAACACAGGCGTAGCGAGGGGGAGCGCACGGATGCCAGGGGTGTCGCGCACGATCATGTCGAGCAGGAAGGCATTTCCAACACCGCTCGCAACGAGTCCCATGATGGTGACGACTTGGTTGGACTCAAGCACGATGTTTGGTGTGACACCTGCCGTTTTCATCTTTTGCAGCATGGTCTGCCGGAGGAAGGAGCCTTCCTTGAGCATGATGAGATTACGATCCTCGATGTCCTGCAGCGTGATCGCCTTTCGTGCGGTGAGGTCGCTGTCCTCCGGTACACAGCAGACAATCTGACTGCGAGCCATTGGAAGCAGCTGCAAATTCGGCGATGTATCGGGAATGATGATGATGCCGAAGTCCAGCTCGTCACGTTCAAGCTGTTCGCGGATGGCGACGGATCCTTCCTCGTGCAGATAGACATCGAGATGCGAATAACGGCGCTGAAAGCTCGAGAAGATTTTCGGAAAGAGGTAGGCACCCATCATCGGCGGAATACCGATCTTGATCGTGCCCTTTTGGAGCTGCTTGTAGTCGTTGACTTCGAGCACGGCATCCTGTATGTTGCGTAGCGCAACTTCGACGCGTCCGAGAAAGACCGCACCTTCGGGTGTAAGGGAGAGCTGTTTCTGACTGCGGTCAAAGAGCTGTATGCCGAGCTCGCCCTCGAGTTTTTTGATCGCAACGGTGATATTCGGCTGGGAAACGCGGAGGCGTTCGGCGGCGCGCGTAATATTCTTGAGCCGGCTCGCCATCTGGAAATATTCCAACTGCCGTAGTTCCATAAGACCATCCTCCAAATAAATTTTTTTTATGCGCTTCCTATTATATCATACTTTCGATGAATATATGATAGGATAACACAAATTTATTGAAAAATTTTCTTGAGTTTTTTGGAG
>NZ_GL892076.1:2377254-2443482 GCF_000213975.1 Centipeda periodontii DSM 2778 | reverse complement strand
TTTTTTTAAAAAACAGGTAGGATTTTTTTACGATTTATGGAATACTATAGGATGTGGACGTGTATCTGATGGATCAGATATTTATGCGTCTGCCGGTCGAGAGAAATGGAATGGGGGCTTTTGCTTTGGAAAAATCAACGGTCATCGGGATTTTCATGGGGCTTATCTCGGTCTTTGTTGGCATGATCCTGAAAGGGGCGCCGCTGACGGCGCTCAATAATCCGGCTGCGTTCCTCATCATCATTGGCGGAACGTTCTCGTGTCTGTTCATTGGGTTTCACATGGAGCAGCTGGGAAATTTTTTCAACCTGATCAAGAAGACTTGTCAGGTTCCGCGGATGCAGGAGAAAGGGCGGCTCGTGCAGCAGTTCATCGAGTTGTCGCAGATTGCACGTCGTGAGGGTATCCTCGCGCTTGAGAGCAAGGCACAGGAGATTCAGGATCCGTTCTTCCGCACGGGTCTTGGCATGGTCATCGACGGTATGGATCCTGATTTTGTCAGTGATGTTCTGGATGCCGAGCTCGCGATCATGCAGGAGCGTCACGCCGAGGGACGTTCGATGTTCACGCAGGCGGGCACGTATGCGCCGACGTTGGGCGTTTTGGGTGCCGTTGTCGGTCTGATCGCAGCTCTTGGAAATCTGAACGATATTGACAAGCTGGGTCACTCCGTCGCTGCCGCATTCGTTGCAACGATTCTGGGTATCTTTACGGGATACGTTCTCTGGCTGCCGATCGCGAACAAGCTCAAGATTATATCGGAGCACGAGGTCAGCCAGAAGCGCATGATCATCGAGGGGATTCTGTCCCTGCAGGCAGGTGATTCTCCGACGGCAATCGAAGCGAAGCTTATGGTCTTTATTCCGCAGACGGAGCGTGATTCGCTGAAGGGAGAGGGCTGATATGGCGAGAAGGAAACATGCGAAGCCGCATGAGGAGGAAGCGAGCGAGGCCTGGCTGCTGCCCTATTCCGATCTGATGACACTGCTCCTTTCACTCTTTATCGCGCTCTTTGCGATGTCGCAGACGGATGCCTCGAAGATGCAGGCGCTCGCGCAGGCATTTTCGGCGGCGTTCAACATGGGCGGTCCCTCCTTCTTCTCGGGGATGGGACCGTCTACGGCGATGCCTACGACACCGAGTACGGGGGCGGAGAGTTCCAATAACAGTGCCTATATGCAGGAGAATGAAAATCTCCGTGAGGCACAAGAGAAACTCGAGCAGTATATCAAAGAGAACAACCTGCAGGATCAGGTGAGCACAGAGCTCTCCGAGGAGGGGCTGATGATCCGCCTGAAGGAAAAGGCGCTCTTTGCTTCCGGTTCTGCAGCACTGCAGGGGCAGGCAGAGCAGATCGTTCCTGTGATTGCGGCGCTCCTCTCCTCACTGCCGGAGCGTGTGACGATCTCCGGACATACGGATAATGTGCCGATTTCGACGGCGCAGTTCCCCTCGAACTGGGAGCTGAGTTCTGCGCGTGCGGTGAGTCTCATGCGTGGGCTGATGGGCTCACAGCCCTCACTGAATCCGGCGCGCTTCAGTGCGCTCGGCTACAGCGAGTATCGTCCGATTGCGGACAACAATACTGAGGAAGGGCGTGCACAGAATCGTCGCGTCGAGGTGTTCATCGCACGCAGTATGCGGTTCAGTCAGGAGGACTCGATCAGTGCCTCCGACGGGCAGGTGACGACGAGTACGAGTGCGCCGTCCAATGCGATGTCGTCATCGGCAAATGCGACATCACAGACGAGAGGAACGGAGCCCATGGGGGCATCTCCACATCCGACACCAAATTCGCAGGGCGTTGTTCCGGCACCGCTGCAGCGGTAATCGTAAGAGAGAAATTGAAAGGGGCTATTGCGGGAGCAATGGCTCTTTTTTCTGTCATCGGCAGGAGAGGCATTATGATTCTGGGGATCGGCAGTGACATCATCCATATTCCGCGTGTGGCGCGTGCGATCGCAAACGAGCGGTTCCTTGAACGCGTTTATACCGCGCGGGAACGTGCATACGCCGAGAGCCGAGGCAAAACCATAACCGCGAGTCTTGCCGCGCGATTTGCGGGCAAGGAGGCGGTGCTCAAGGCGTTTGGGACAGGGTTGCGCTGCGGAAAGATGACGGATATCGAAATCCTGCCGGATGATCTCGGTGCACCTATCGTTCATTTGGATGGATACTTTGCCGCGCACGCGCAGGAGATGGGCGTGGAGCGCGTGTGGATTACACTCAGTCATGAGCGCGACTACGCGACAGCATATTGTGTTTTGGAGGGTCAGCGATGAATGTGTCGTTTGCAGAGGATATGCGCCGAATTGATGCGTGCGTGATGAAAGACTACGGTCTGCCGGCCATTGCTCTGATGGAGAATGCCGGACGACGGACGGCGGAGGAGGCTGCCACGATGATCGGCGGTGCGGCGGACAAGGTCTTCGCTGTCTTTGCGGGCGGCGGCAACAACGGCGGGGATGCCTTTGCTGCGGCGCGTCATCTGATGAATATGGGGGCACGGGTAAAGCTCTTCTTCACGGGTGCGGAAGAACGTCTTGGTGAGGCAGCGCGTGCCATGCACGATGCGCTGCGGGCGATGGGCGTGGAAATACGTCCCCTCGTGAGCGATCGTGACTGGGATCGTCTGCGCGTTTCACTTCGCTTCGCGGATGCTGTTGTGGACGGCATCCTTGGCACAGGTGCACATGGAGAGCTCAGAAAAAATATCCTGCGCCTTGTGGAGGAGATCAATACTGCGGGTAAACCCGTGTTGGCAATCGATATTCCGAGTGGGGTGGAGGCAGATACCGGACGCATTGCCTCAGCTGCCGTGTGTGCGGATCGAACGCTCGCACTTGGCCTGCCAAAGGTCGGGCATCTCCTTGGGCAAGGAGCGAATGCGACGGGGCAGCTGCTCGTCGACGATATCGGGATCCCGCATATGTTGCTCGCGGGGGAGACGCTGCGCCAGTCGCTCATCACGCGTGCGGCAGCGGCAAAGCTCCTGCCTGCGCGTGCGCGCGACGTGCACAAGGGGACGTGCGGACGCATCCTCGTGCTCGCGGGTTCACTCGGTATGACGGGAGCGGCGGCACTCGCGGCGGAGGCTGCGCTGCGCGTCGGGGCAGGTCTTGTGACGCTTGCTGTGCCCGAACGCCTTTATCCCGTACTTGCGGCAAAGCTGACCGAGGTGATGGTTGTCCCCATTCCGGATGAGGGGACGGGATGTTTTGGCGGGGGCAAGGCGCTTGAGGCGGCGCTCGCACATGCGGGGAATGCGGATGCGGTGCTGATCGGTCCCGGCATTGGACGCGCGGCAGAGACGAGCGAGTTTGTGCGCCTTTTTGCGGCGGATGTGAAGGCGCCGCTCGTGATGGATGCAGATGCGATCTACGCGTTTCGCGGACATCTCGATGCGCTGTGCGAGCTGCCGCAGGTACCGATCCTGACGCCGCATCTCGGCGAGTTTGCAGGACTTCTCGGCAAGTCTGTGGAGGAGGCGGAGAACGATCTCCTCGGTACGGCACGCACGGCGGCGAGTGCGCATCAAGCGGTTTTTGTCGTGAAGAGCGCATGCACGATTGTCGTTTATCCCGACGGGGATGCATTCTTTACGACATGCGGCAATGCGGGCATGGCGACGGCGGGCGCGGGAGATGTGCTTGCGGGTGCGATTGTGGGGCTGATGCGGCAGATGGAAAGCGGCATGACGCCGATTGTCGGGGTCTATGTGCATGGGCGCGCGGGCGATATCGGGTATGAGCACTGCGGCAACGGACTCGTTGCCGGCGATATTTTGGAACTCCTGCCGCAGGCGCTGAAGGAACTTAGTTGACAAGACGCCTCTGTGGTACTATGATAGGGGAAATTTTATTTGAAAGAGGCGCATATTATGGCAAAGGCGGATATTGACTGGGGAAATTTGGGGTTTGCATATCGTTCCCTGCCGCAGCGCTATGTGGCGAACTATGCGAATGGAGCGTGGGATGAGGGTGGACTTTCGTCCGATGCAACGGTTACGATCAGTGAGTGCGCCGGGATTCTGCACTACTGTCAGGAGGTCTTTGAAGGACTGAAGGCGTATGAAACGGTGGATGGACATATTGTGACGTTCCGTCCTGATCTCAACGCGGAGCGCATGTATCACTCGGCTGCGTATCTTGAGATGCCATCGTTCCCGAGGGAACGTTTCCTTGCGGCTGTGGACGCGGTGGTCACGGCGAATCGCGACTATGTGCCGCCGTACGGATCGGATGCGTCGCTTTACCTGCGTCCTCTGATTTTCGCGACAGGTGAGGTGATCGGGGTAAAACCGGCGGATGCGTATCAGTTCCGGCTCTTTGCAACGCCGGTCGGACCTTATTTTAAGGGCGGCGCGAAGCCCGTGCGACTCTGTGTGAGCAGTTTTGACCGTGCGGCGCCGCACGGGACAGGGCACATCAAGGCGGGGCTGAACTACGCGATGAGCCTGCATGCCTATATGGCGGCGCATGCGGCGGGCTTCGATGAGAATATGTTCCTCGACGCGGCGACACGCACACATATCGAGGAGACGGGCGGCGCGAATTTCCTGTTTGTGACGAAGGACGGCACGATTGTGACACCGAAGTCGCCGTCCATTCTGCCCTCGATCACGCGGCGTTCTCTTGTGCATATCGCCGAACACATCCTCGGGATGAGGGTGGAGGAGCGCCCTGTGGCGTTTGATGAGCTTTCCGATTTTGCGGAGGCGGGGCTCTGCGGTACGGCGGCGGTGATCTCACCGGTCGGTTCCGTGACGCATAGCGACAAGGTGATTGCGCTGCCGAGCGGCATGGAGCATATGGGGCCTGTCCTGCAAAAACTCTATGATACCCTGCGCGGCATGCAGCTCGGGACGATCGAGGCTCCCGAAGGCTGGATCCGCAGGATTTGTTGATGTAATTTATAGGAACCACTGATAAGTTCAGCACCGCCATCTTAGCGCATCTTTTTTGCCCGCACAACGCCTGCAAATCGTCCACAGAGCATCCTGCGTCCGGTTTGCCTCCTTGGCAGGACAAAAAATCTGCTTATCAGTGATTCCTATAATTTCGCCCTCTTTACGAATAGATTTTTGATGGATTTGAAATTCTTTCGTAAGAGGGCGAAATTTTTTTGAAAGAAGGCCGCAGGTCACAAGGATTTTCGATATTCAGAGAGAAATTCTAAAATAAAGGATAAGGGGCTTATGCGCAGCGCGCAGCCGTTGCGCATTTTCGCTGGGGATGTATGGGGAAATGATGGGAAACGTTTTCGCATTTGGGGGTTCTTATGCCGCTTGATTTTACGATGCCGACGCAGTTCCGCGGCATTCTGTCAACAATCACGCTGCTGGATATTCTCGATATTCTGATTGTGGCGTTCATTCTCTACCGCGTCTATCTCATGCTTGAGGACACGCGCGCCATTACGCTGGCGAAGGGAATTCTCGTGCTCCTCGGTGTGACGGTGGTTGCGAGCTATTTCGAATTGCATGTGATCTCGTGGCTTCTGCAAAAGTCCGTGACGCTGCTCTTTGTTGCGTTGCCGATTGTATTCCAGCCGGAACTGCGGCGTGCGCTTGAGCATCTTGGTCAGGGGCGTTTTTTCCGTTCCGGCAGTCTGATGGATGACGAGGAGGCACAGAGTACGATTCGAGAGATCCGCAGTGCGGTGAAGATCCTCTCGGCGAACAAGATTGGAGCGCTGCTCGTCATTGAGCGCAATATGGGGCTCAATGACATCAGTGCGACGGGCATACAGATTGACGGTCTTATCACCTCCGACTTCCTCATGAATGTGTTCATTCCGAATACGCCGCTGCATGACGGTGCGGCAGTGATTCGCGGTAAGCGCCTGATCGCGGCGGGCTGTCTCCTGCCGCTGACGGAAAACCGCACGCTTTCCACGGAGCTCGGCACGCGGCATCGTGCGGCGATCGGACTCTCGGAGCAGTGCGATGCCCTCGTCGTGGTGGTCAGTGAGGAAACGGGGACAATCTCAATCGCGGAGAATGGGCGGATTCATCGTCATCTGGATGAGGACCAGCTGACACATATCCTGACACCTGCCTTTGCATATAGTTCAGGCTCATCGATTTTCGAGTTGGTTCGAAGCTGGAGGAAGAAATGATGTCGAGGCTTCGGGGGATCGTGCAGCACAATTTGCCTGTGAAATTGCTCGCACTTGCTGTGGCGATTGTGCTCTGGCTCTATGTGATGAACGATCAAAACCCCGGCATGGAGGGCTCGTATACCGTGCCGGTGACGGTTGAGCACGCGCCGGACGGCTATCAGCTGAGTACCGACAGCGAAACGGTGACAATTCGCGTGCGCGGTCCACGCTCCTTTTTTGTTGCTGCAGGGCGTGGTGATTTCCACGCACGGATCAATCTTTCCGACTTTACGGAGGGGGAACGCGCCTACCCTGTGGAGGCATCCATTCCATACGGTTTCGAGCTTGTGAACGTTTCGCCGGACAAGATCACAGCAAATCTCGACCGCATGGTTCAAAAGACATTTAAGGCAGAGCTGACCGTCGGCGGATCGCCTGCGGCGGGTTTTACGGTGGATCGGATTGTGCAGGACAGCGAGACGGCAACCGTGGAGGGGCCGCGCAGCCTCGTGGATCAAATTGTGCACATTGTGGGACACATCAATCTGAGCGGGCAGTCGAATGGCTTTACTGTGACGGTGCCGCTGATTGCGTTGAACAGCGACGGTCGGGAGGTTTCCGGCGTTACGCTTGTGCCGACGTCCACGGAGGTGTCCGTCAGACTCGCACGGGGGCTTACGCGCAAGGTGGTCGAGGTGCGGGCGAAGCCGCAGAGCAATCTCTCCCCGCAGCTGAAGCTTGAGGGGATCACGGTAGATCCTATGCGCATCGAGATTGCCGGTGCAGAGAATGTCGTCAGCAAGATCACGAGCATTGAGACGGAGGAGTTCTCCCTTGCAGATGTGCGCGAAACTCAGAAGCGCCAAGTGAAGCTCGTGCTGCCCGATGGCGTGACGGTGGCAGATCCGAATGTGACCGTGGAGATCAAGGTTGGAGCAATGCGATGATTCGCGTGAAAAATCTGCGCGTTCCCTATGACTCTGTGCGGTCGCCCGCAGAGATTGCGGCGGAGCGACTCAAGATATCACCCTGTGCCGTGCGCGGGGTGATTGTTGTTCATAAGGCACTGGATGCACGGCGCAGGCATGGTGCGCCCCTCGTTTGGGTCTATGTGTTGGATGCTGATGTGGAGAATGAGCATGCGGTGCTCTCGCGCTTTCGTCGGGACAAGGAGGTTATGCCTGCACCGAGCGAGGAGCCTTTGATGATCCCTAAGACGGGGGCACTGGCTCAGCATCGTCCCGTCGTGGTCGGATTTGGTCCCGCGGGGATCTTTGCCGCGTGGCTGCTTGCGCGTGCGGGACTCTCTCCGCTTGTTCTCGAACGCGGACAGGATGTGGACCGGCGTACGGCGGATGTGGCACGTTTCTGGCAGACAGGCGCGCTTGATCCTGCGTCGAATGTCCAGTTCGGCGAGGGGGGCGCGGGGACCTTTTCGGATGGAAAGCTGACGGCACGCAGCAATGATCCGCGCATGCGCGAGATCATCGAGGCGTTTATCACGGCGGGTGCGCCCGAAGAAATTCGCTATTTGCAGAAGCCGCACATCGGGACGGATATTCTGCGGACCGTGGTGAAGAATCTGCGCAAAGAAATCGTTGCGCTGGGCGGTGAGGTGCGCTTCGGTGCGCAGGTGACGGGTGTGGAGCTGCATGAGGATCGCGTTGTGGCACTGCACGTGGGCAACGCGGAACGTATTCCTGCGCAGGCAGTCTTTCTCGGCATCGGACACTCGGCGCGCGATACCTATGCTATGCTGCATGAGGCGGGCGTCGTCATGGAGGCAAAGGCGTTTGCCGTCGGCGTGCGCATCGAGCACGCACAGGAGTTCATCAACCGCATGCAGTACGGCGCGGCGGCGGGGAGTCCGCATCTGCCCGTCGCGGACTATGCGATGACGTATCGCGATGAAACGGGCGGGCGCGGTGTCTATTCATTCTGTATGTGTCCCGGCGGCACGGTGGTCGCGGCGGCGTCCGAGACGGGGCGTCTCGTGACGAATGGCATGAGCAACTATCGACGAAATTCCGGTGTGGCGAACAGCGCTCTGCTCGTGCAGGTGACTCCTGCGGACTGGGGCAAGGATGTGCTCGGCGGCATTGCCTTTCAGCGGGCGCTCGAGGAGCGCGCCTATCGCCTTGGTGGCGGAGATTATTTTGCGCCCGTGCAGTCGGTCGGGGATTTCCTCACGGGACAGACGGGGGCGCGGGACTTTGCGGTTACACCGACGTATGCGCCCGGCGTACGCCCTGCCGATCTGCGTGCACTGCTGCCCGCAGCGTGCTCTGCCTCTCTTGCGCGTGCGCTTACGTTCTGGGAGATACGTGTGCCGGGGTTCGGCGCTGCGGATGTGCCTCTGACGGGTGTGGAGTCACGCTCATCCGCACCCTGCCGCATTGTGCGTGATGCGGCAACGATGGAGTCCGTCTCGGCGGCAGGGCTTTATCCGATCGGTGAAGGGGCAGGTTATGCGGGCGGTATCATGAGCGCGGCGCTCGACGGTCTGAAAGCGGCGCTTGCATTTTTGCATAAGATACAGTAGATTATAGAGATAAAATAGATCATAGGGGGCTGTTCATGGTGAGACTTTTTGGTACGGATGGCGTGCGTGGAGAGGCAAATACGGAGCTGACACCGGAGCTCGCATATCATCTCGGGCGCGCGGCGACGCTCTATTTCGGTGCACAGTCCGATGTGCGTCCGCACATTCTGATTGGACGCGATACGCGCATCTCGGGCGAGATGTTCGAGGCGGCGCTGACGTCGGGCATCTGTTCGGCGGGCGGCATTGCGCTCCTTGCCGGGGTTGTGCCGACGCCTGCGATCGCCTATCTCACGCGTGAGCACAATGCGAAGGCGGGCATTGTGATCTCTGCCTCGCACAATCCGTTTCCCGACAACGGGATCAAGTTCTTTGGCGGGGACGGCTACAAGCTGCCGGATGCGGTGGAGGATGAGCTTGAGACGCTCGTACACCGCTTGCAGACGAATGACGATGCGGCACGACCGACGGGCAAGGCAATCGGGATTGTGGAGTACCGCGACGATCTGCTCAACCAGTATATCGACTATGTGGCGAGCACATGTGCGGAGCGCTTCGACGGCATGAAGATCGTGCTTGACTGTGCAAACGGCGCCGCCTACGAGGCGATGCCGAAGGTGCTGCGCCGTCTCGGCGCCGAGGTCAAGGTGATCCACGCTCTGCCGAACGGCGTGAACATCAATGACGGCTGCGGCTCGACACATCTGGAATCCCTGCGCCGCACGGTACTCGAACACGGCGCGGACATCGGCATCGCACATGACGGGGATGCCGATCGCTGCCTCTGTCTGGATGAAAGAGGAGAATTGATCGACGGCGATCATATCCTCGTCGCATGCGCCTCGGAGATGATGCGCGCGGGGCGGCTACCGCATAAGACGGTGGTGACGACGGTGATGGCGAACATCGGCTTCCACAAGGCAATTGCCGCGCTCGGCGGGCGCGTTGAGGTGACGGCGGTCGGCGACCGCTATGTGCTCGAGTCCATGCGCGCAAACGGCTATGCCATCGGCGGCGAGCAGTCGGGCCACATCATCTTTGCCGAACACGCGACGACGGGCGACGGGCTCATTACGGCACTGCAGGTACTCGCAGCACTTCGCCGCAGCGGAAAGAAGGCGTCGGAGCTGAACGCGATGATGACGACCTATCCCCAGCTGCTTGTCAATGTGCGCGTCAAGACGAAGGCGGGCTGGGAGGAGAACGCAGCGATCCGCGATGCGATTGCGGAGGGAGAGCGCATTCTCGGCAGCGAGGGGCGCGTGCTCGTGCGTCCTTCGGGCACAGAGCCGCTCATTCGCGTGATGGCGGAGGGCAGTGATCAGGCACAGCTTGAGGAGGTCTGCGGAGCGATCGTCGAGGTCGTGAAGCGGGAACAGGGAGAGGCATAAAATGTCGCACCTCTCGGCCGTCCTCTTCGTCCTCGTCGCAGGAACGGCGTGGGCGGCGAGCGGGACGGCAGCGCAGCATTTCTACACGCAGTCGGATCACATTCCGATTGAGCTGACCCAGGTGCGGCTCTTCCTTTCGAGCGCCATGTTTTTTCTGCTTGCATGGTGGACGGGAAGTCTTAGGCACGGGGTTCGTTTCGTGCGGCGCAGTCCTTGGATTCTCGTGCAGCTTGCGATCTTCGGTACGCTCGGCATCATGTTCGTGCAGTATTCCTACTTCGAGGGAATCGCGGCAGGGGATGCAGCGGCGACGACGGTCATCACGTACACGAGTCCTGCGATGATGATCCTCTATCTGGCTCTGCGTCATCGCCGTCTGCCGACAGGCGTCGAGGCGGGAACGGTCATCGTTGCTGTGGCAGGGGTGTTTCTCCTCGTGACGGGCGGGGACGTCGGACGACTCTCCGTGCCCGTAGCGTGCATTGTATGGAGCATTGTTTCGGCGATTGCCTTTGTCTTTGCAATGATCTATCCGCTGCGTCTTCTGCGTCATTTTGACCGCTTCTTTCTGCTTGCCGTCTGCATGCTGATCGGTGGGATCTCTCTGCTGCCTGTGACACGGGCAATCGCGGATGTCGGAACGTTTTTTACACCGGAGACATGGCTTGATCTCCTTGTCATCATCGGGCTCGGGACGGTGGTCGCATTCTTCGCGTTCAATGTAGGGCTGCGCTGGCTGAGTCCTGAGGAAACGGCGATCACCGCGACGATTGAGCCAGTGGCGAGCGTTATCTTTGCGTGGCTCATCTTTGACACGCATTTTGTCACCATGCAGATTGTCGGGATTGTGCTTGTTATCACTGCGATCCTGACGCCGAATCTCTTGAGGAAATGGGGGCATATATGAAGATACCCCTGCGCTATCAGATGTCGGAGTACGACTGCGGGCCGACGGCGCTGCTCAATGCGGTGAGCTATCTCTTTCCGCGCAGTGAGGTGCCGCCCGAGATCATCCGCAGCGTTATGCTCTACACACTGGACTGCTACGGGATGGATGGAACGGCGTGCAAGGCGGGGACATCACGTATGGCGATGATGTACCTCGCGAACTGGCTTGAGGGTTTTTCGCGTGCGACGAACTTTCCGCTTACCTGTCAGTATATCGCGGGGCGAGCGGTGCACATCGGTGCGCACAGCTACATCAACGATGCGCTCGTGCGCGGCGGCGTTGCCGTTGTGCGCCTCTTTTACGAGGTGGAGCACTATGCGCTGCTCACGGGCGCGTCAAAAGAGCATATCTATCTCTTTGATCCATACTATCTTGCGGAGGCAGCGTCGGAATTCGTGCATGCAGGGATTACGGTGACAGCGGATCATCCGCATGAATATAACCGCATTGTGCCCTTTGACTGCTTTAACCGTGAAACGAGGGATCTTTACGCGTTCGGCGCAATGGAGAGCCGCGAGGCGGTGCTGCTCTTTGATGAGCGGACGCGCCGCACGGCAGATGATACGATCGAATACTTTATCTAAGGACAGATGACGGGAGGTTTGTACTTGCAGGAAACGACGGATACGATCGAGTTCCGAGATCAGCAGGAGGCGTATGCAATTCTCGGAGAGCGCGACAGCCTCTTATTGGCGATGCAGGAGGCGCTTTCCTGTTCGATGGTGAGCCGTGGAAATGCACTCGTCGTGACGGGAACGGAAGAGAATGTCGCTGCCGTGCGCATCCTCGTGCAGGAGCTCCTCTTTTACCGGCGGCAGGGGGCGAATCTGACGACACATGAGGTGACCTATGGGGCGCAGCTCGTGCGTGCAGGGCGCGTGGAGGAATTGCATGCCCTCTTTGCCGATGTGCTGCTCGTGACGGCAAAGGGAAAGGAGGTACGCGCCAAGACCATCGGTCAGCGGGACTATCTCGCGAAGATTCGCCGGAATGCAGTAACGCTCGGTGTCGGTCCTGCGGGCACGGGCAAGACCTACCTCGCAGTCGTGATGGCAGTGGCGGCACTCCGAAACCGTGAGGTGAGCCGCATCATTCTCACGCGCCCCGCCGTGGAGGCGGGGGAACATCTCGGCTTTCTCCCCGGCGATCTGACGGAGAAGATCAATCCCTACCTGCGGCCGCTCTATGATGCACTGCAGGATGTCCTCGGCGCGGAGGGCTATCAAAAGCTCATGAGCCGCCAGCTCATCGAGGTGGCGCCGCTTGCCTACATTCGCGGACGCACGCTTGAGGATGCGTTCATCATTCTGGATGAGGCGCAGAATACGACGGGTGCGCAGATGAAGATGTTCCTCACGCGCCTCGGCTTCGGTTCGCGTATGGTGGTGACGGGCGATCTCGAGCAGGTCGATCTGCCGCGCGGTACGGTCTCGGGGCTGAAGCAGGCGTGTCAGATTCTGAAGAGAGTCAAGGGCGTCGGTATTGTGCGGCTTGAGCCCGTCGATATCATTCGCCACGAGGTCGTCACGCGCATTGTCGAGGCGTACGGCGCGTGGGAGAAAAAGCGGGGGCATGCGCATGGAGATTGAGATTCGGCAGGAGCCGGAAGAGCTTGCGGTGTCCGCAGAGGATATGGAGGCGGTGCGTCGTGCCGTTTTGACCGTCGGGCGCCTCTACGGTGCGGAGAATGCCGAGGTGAGCGTGACGCTGACGGATGATGCGCACATTCATGTGCTCAACCGGGAGTATCGCCATGTCGATCGACCGACGGATGTGCTCTCCTTTGCTCTCACGGAGAGTGAGGAGCCGGAGATCGTCGGCGCTGAGGGGAACGAGGTGCTTGGCGATCTCGTCATCTCGCTCGAGCGCGTGCAGGCGCAGGCAGAGGAGTATGGGCACAGCCCTCTGCGAGAGCTTTCTTTTCTGACGGTGCACGGCATGCTGCACCTTCTCGGCTATGACCATATGGAGGAGGCGGAACGGATTGAGATGGAGGTGGAGCAGCGTCATGTTATGGAGGAGCTTGGGATTGCACGATGAGTATGCATAAATCCGGATTCGCCGCCGTGATCGGGCGGCCGAATGTCGGCAAGTCCACGCTGATCAACGCGCTCATTGGACAGAAGATCGCCATCATGAGCGACAAGCCGCAGACGACGCGCAGCCGCATCCTCTGCATCCTGACCGAGGAGGATGCGCAGATCATCTTCCTCGATACGCCGGGCGTCCACAAGCCGAAGCACAAGCTCGGCGACTATATGGCAAAGGCGACGGAGGGGGCACTCCACGGCGTCGATGTCGTCATCTTTGTCGTGGACGTGACGGAGAAGCCGGGGGCGGGCGAGCAGTACATCCTAAAGCAGCTCGCGAATGTACGCGCGCCCGTCCTGCTCGCGGTCAACAAGGTGGACTGCATCCCGCGCGAGAAGGTGCTGCCCATCCTTGCAAACTACGCGAAAGTGTACGACTTTGCGGGGATTGTGCCGATCTCGGCACGCGCGGAGGAAAATCTCGAAGGTCTTCTTGCGGAGATCAAAAAATATTTGCCCGAGGGACCGCAGTACTATCCCGACGATATGGTGACCGATCAGCCCGAGCGCCTGATCGTTGCAGAACTTGTACGGGAAAAGGTGTTGGAGTTGACGCGGGACGAGATCCCGCACGCGGTCGCCGTCGATATCGAGGAGATGACGACGCGCCCGAAGGGCGATGTCTATATCCGCGCCGTGATCTACGTGGAGCGCGAATCGCAGAAGGGCATCGTCATCGGCGCGCGCGGCGCACTCCTCCGAACGATTGGGCAGCGTGCCCGTGCAGATGTGGAGACACTGCTCGGGACAAAGGTCTATCTCGACCTCTGGGTCAAGACGCGCAAGGACTGGCGCAATCGGGCGACTGCCCTGCGGGAATTCGGCTTTCAGGAGGATGACTGAGGAAGGGGGGACATGAGATCATGCTGCGGTTGAAGCGCGTCTATCGGCGCACGATGAAGCATGCCTCGCGCAGCTTTGTAAACGGACTGCTGGTTTTGGTGCCCGTCATCATCACTCTGCTCGTCATTGAGTGGACCCTGCGCTTCACCGAGGGCGTGCTCGGACAGTATCTGCCGTTTTACTTCCCTGGTATGGGCATTGTCACACTGCTCCTCGTCATCTATGTCGTCGGATGGGCGTCGACAAATTGGGCGCTTGCAAAGCTCATCTCACTCGGCGAGACGATGATCGGAACGATACCGTTCGTGAAGTTCATCTACACAAGCGTCAAACGTCTCTCGGAGGCGGTGCTTGACTCAAGCAGCAACTTCAAGCGCGTCGTGCATGTGCCCTATCAGGGGGCACGTGCCCTCGGCTTTGTCATGGCGGATCTGCCGCCGCGCTTTCAAGCGGTGATGGGTGGGGGCTATGTCTGTGTCTTTATCCCGTGGAGTCTCAATATGACCTCGGGGACGACGCTCCTTGTGAGGGAGGAGGATGTGGTCACGATCGATATCCCGAAGGAGGAGGCGCTCCAATATATGCTGACGGCAGGTGCCGTGATGCCGCTCGCCGAGGTGAAGAAAAAGGTCGTGCAAAAAAATATTCGAAAGTTCCCCTCCACGGAAGGGGAGGCGGAGACGTAGATGGCACTCTACGGAGCGGAGGGCATTGTGCTCGGCGCACGAAGCTGGGGTGAGGCGGATAAGGTCATGACGATATTTACGCGTGAGCGCGGGCTGCTGCGTGCCGCAGCGTTCGGCTGTCGGCGACCGCGAAGCCCCTTGGCGGGCGCCATGCAGATGTTCGTGCACGCCGATCTGCAGTTTGCCGAGGGCGGGCGTCTGGAAACCGTTAAGACGGCGTCGGTGCGCGCTCATCATGCAAAACTTTCGCTGGATCTTTCGGCACTCGCCTATGCGACCTTTGTGGCAGAGGTCATCCGCGAATTCCTGCCCGAAGGCGTTGTGGATGAGGAGTTTTTTGATCGACTTTCTGCCATCCTGACGGCGTTCGAAACGCGCAATCCGCGTGTGACGGCGCTTGCCGCCGTGCTACAGACACTCGCGGCGGCAGGGCTGCAGCAGAGTTACGGACGCTGTCTGCACTGCGGCACGGAGATTGAGGAGGATGCGTTCTTCCTCGCACGCGAGGGCGGTGCTCTCTGTCAGGACTGTCGTACGGTGGAGGCTGTGCCCTTTCCGGCGCAGGTGCGGGAGCTGCTCGTTGCCCTCGAAAATGTCGACTGGGCGCATCCTGTTCCGTTGCAGCTGCGCGGTGGGACCCTTATGGCAGCAGAGTCTGTCGTGCTTGCACACGTGCAGGATCTCGCCGGTCATCCCTTGCGCTCGCTTGCATTTTTATCCCAGCTCGGATAACTTTTTGAGAAAAATTTAAGACGTGATGAAAAAATACTCCTCGAAAAAAAAGGAAAAGTGAGGATGACGGCGAAAGTATATCAAGTAATGATTTGTACGCAGCTCTTTCTGTGTGCGAAAAATGAGAGAGGGAATGGAGGGGGAGCCTGTCATGATCATGCTGACGAAGTTCAACTCCAAGACGAACAAAAAAGGTGAGTTTGTCCTCAACGCAGAGATCATTGAGAGCATTGAGGAAACACCTGATACCGTGGTTACTCTGACCAACGGGAAAAAACTAATCGTCGAGGAGCCGATGGAGGAAATTGTGCGACGCACGATAAAGTATCGCCGTGCTCTTCATCAAAATTAGTTGGCGAATTTCCATTCCTTTGGTATAATGGAGGGAACAGTGTTCCTCTACGCGGCAAGGGAGTGCCCCGGTGTGGAGCCGCTATGGCTTCGTAGTCATTTTTAGGGAGGGAATTAACTCATGGCGGAGGAAAAGGAAGAACAGGTTGCAGAGCAGCCAAAACAGAAATCACCCATGCTGATGATGATCGTTGTGGTGATTGTGGCGGTTCTTGTCGCGGTGGCGGCTGCCGGCGGCATCTCGTACTACATCTTCTCGCAGGCGGAATCACCGTCGCGCTCGGAAGATGGAGGCGGTAGCACCTCACATCGTGATCCCGGTGTGTTCTACAAACTTGGCGATCCGAAGGAAGGCGTTCTCGTCAATGTCGGCGGGGGGCGCTCCGGGAAGTTCCTCAAGGCAGGCATTGTCTTGGAGCTTAACCCCGGGAAGTCCGAGAATGTGGTCGACGGCAAGGTCGGCTCCGTTGCGGAGACGAAGATCCTCGATACGACGATGCAGTTCCTGCGTGCGGCACCACTCGAGGAGTTTGATGCATCCAAACAGGATGCACTCAAGAAGCAGCTGAAGGATGCGCTCAATGAGCGCCTGGGTCAGGGCTCTGTTTATGATGTTTACATCACGAGCTTCCTGCTGCAGTAAGTAATATGAATCACTGCATAGAGGGAAGGGGGAAGAGTCTTGGCTGAGGACGTACTGTCTCAATCCGAAATAGATAAGCTGCTTTCGGCTCTTTCGGATGGCTCGGTTTCCGCCGAGGAAGTCAAGGCGGAAGAAGAGGAGCGCAAGGTCAAGGTCTATGATTTCAAGCGGCCGGATAGATTCTCCAAGGATCAGATCCGTACGCTCTTCATGCTCCATGAGAGTTTTTCGCGTCTTGTAAATACCTATCTGTCGGCAAGCCTGCGGGCAATGGTCGATATCGAGGTTATGTCGGTCGAGCAGATGACCTATCAGGAGTTTGTCCAGTCGATGGGAAATCCGTCCGTGATTGGCATTCTCGGATTGCCGCCGCTCAAGGGCAATATCGTCATGGAGATCGGTACGGATTTGGCGTTTGCCTACATCGATCGCGTCTTTGGCGGGGAAGGGAAGCCCGGCGTCAAGTCGCGTGCACTGACGGATATTGAAACGGCGGTCATGCGTCGCTTCATCGATACGGTCACCAAGTATTTCAAAGAGGCATGGAGCAACGTGATAGAGTTCCGTCCGAACTTTGAGACGATGGAAACGAACCCACAGTTTGCACAGCTTGTTCCGCCTAGCGACATGGTCGTGCTCGTCACAATTCATACGAGGATTGGCGATGTCGAGGGCATGATAAACATCTGCATTCCCTATCTGGTGCTCGAGCCGGTCATGTCAAAACTCACCACGTCGTTCTGGGTGGCGGCCTCTGCCGACAAGGAGAGTACGCCTGAACAGGTGGCCGAGCTCCAGCGCAAGATTGAACGCACACGGGTGCCGTTTAAGGTAGAGCTTGGCACGGTCAATATTACGATCCATGAGTTCCTTACGCTCGGCTTTGGCGATGTGCTTCAGCTCGATACGCAAACGCAGGATGAACTCATCTGCTATGTTGGCTCGAATGCAAAATTCCGCGCGCGTCCGGGTACTGCCGGGAAGCGTATGGCTGTTCAAATATCCGGCATTATAGAAGGAGATGACGACGCGAATGAGTGATGAAATGATCTCACAGGAGGAGATTGATGCCCTCCTAAGTGGTGGAGAGGCAAGCGACCCGTTTGCCGACGATGCTGCAGCCGACTCGTCTCCCGGCGATGATGATGCCGGCATCACCGATCTGGAGCGCGATGCGCTCGGCGAGATTGGCAATATCTCGATGGGCGGAGCAGCAACGACACTCTCCGTCCTCCTCGGTCGCAAGGTTTCCATCACCACACCGACCGTTTCCGTGTCGAACCTGCGTAAGCTGAAGGAGAAATACCCCGTTCCTTTTCTTGTGGTTGAGGTCGGGTACAGCGTCGGGATTGAGGGCAATAACGTCCTGTGTATTCAGGCGAAGGATGCTGCTATCATTGCCGATCTGATGATGGGCAATGACGGCACAAATCCGGATTTAGAGCTGAATGAAATTCACATGAGCGCAGTCAGCGAGTCCATGAATCAGATGATGGGCAGTGTTGCGACATCGCTCTCGTCCATGTTTAATAAAAAAGTGGACATCACACCTCCCGTGGTCACGCTTGTCGACCTTGGGACGGAGGAAGTTGTATCCAAGTTGCTGGACAAGGTCGATCCAATTATTCAGGCGTCCTTCCGCATGGAGGTGGACGGTCTCATTGACAGTGAGATTATGCAGCTCCTGCCGGTTGATGTCGCGAAGGATATGGTCGACGCACTGATAAATCAGCAACCGGATGTTGATGATGAGGAGGCGGCAATGGAGGCTGCACAGGCAGCACCGGCGCCGCAGGCACCAGCCGCAGCACCGGCGTCTGCGCCGGCAGCGGCTGCTGCTGCACCTGCAAACTATGGATATGGAGCATCGCCTATGCAACCACATGTAGCATCTAATGTGCCGGTACAGTCGGCTCAGTTCACCCCGCTCAGTTCTACGCCGGTGCAGGTGAATGATGCCAATATCGGTCTTATTCTCGACGTACCTCTTCAGGTCAATGTCGAACTCGGCCGGACGAAAAAGTCAATCAAAGATATTCTTGATCTGACAAAGGGATCCATTGTAGAACTGGATAAGCTTGCCGGTGAGCCCGTGGACATTATGGTCAACGGCAAGTATCTGGCGAAGGGCGAAGTTGTCGTCATCGATGAGAACTTCGGCGTTCGCATCACGGAGATTGTCAGCCCGCTGGAGCGCGCTGCACGCCTCCAGTAGCGGAAGGAATAGGTTCTTTGGGGACTGGTGTAGAAAACCCTTGTCACAGACAGCACTTTTCGTTATAATGAGTAACGTTAAAAAGGACGCATACAATATGTGTGCGTTTGGTACCCTTTGTGATGGGGATGTTCTGACGGAGTAAGGAGAGATGAGAAAATGGCAACTCGCGTTCTGATCGTTGATGATGCAGCCTTTATGCGAATGATGGTAAAGGACATCCTGTCGAAGAACGGTTATGAAATTGTCGGTGAAGCGGAGAACGGCATGAAGGCCTTGGAGAAGTATCAGGAGCTCAAGCCGGATCTCGTGACGATGGATATTACGATGCCTGAAATGGATGGTATCACTGCTGTCAAGGAGATCAAGAAAGTCGATCCTGCGGCAAAGGTCGTTATGTGCAGTGCAATGGGTCAGCAGGCGATGGTTATCGAGGCCATTCAGGCGGGTGCGCGCGACTTCATCGTGAAGCCGTTCCAAGCGGATCGCGTGTTGGAGGCCATTCGCAAAGCCGTCGGCTGATGAACGAACGGATATTTTCTCTGTCCTTGCTGCTCGGATGCGTTCTCTATGCACTTTGTACAGGGGATGTGTCTGCTGCAGGTGAGACGGGCGGCGGATATTTAGCCGGATACGAGGAGGCTGACCCGCGCCCGTCGGCCGTGTCATGGTGGTCGACGGTCGCTTATATGGTCAGCCTTTTTGCTGTCTTTGCGTTTGTCATTATCCTCGCCTATTTTGTGGCGCGTGCGTTTGGAAAGAGTTCCATGCAGCGTCTTGCAGCACGTGGGGGACAGATCTATTTGCAGCTGCCGCTCGGGCCAAACCGCTCGCTCTGTGTTGTGGAGCTTTTCGGGCGTGTCTTTGTGCTCGGTGTCACGGATGCGAGCATTCGGCTGATCACGGAGATTGACGATCCGGAGACTGTGGAGGAGATTCGCGCCGCAGAACCTGTAGCGGGCGGAGTCTTTCAGGAACAGTTCGGCTCTCTGTCGGACTTTGTTCAAAAAATACCGCCTCTCTTTCGAAAGTGAAGGCGGCAGAGAGAAATGGGGGGACGGGATTGGGGCGCAAATTGCTTGTATTGGGAGGCGCGGCGCTCCTCCTGCTGGGCGTGGGACATGCAAGTGCTGCCCCACTGATTCCTACCGTCAGTGTCGGTGTAGGGACATCGGAGAATCCGCAGGATGTGGCGACCAGCATGCAGATCCTGGCGGTTCTGACGGTTATTTCGCTGGCACCTGCGATTCTCGTAATGACGACATCCTTTATCCGCATTGTTGTAGTCATCGGATTTTTACGCAATGCGCTGTCGACGCAGAATGTACCGCCGAATCAGGTTGTCATTGCACTCTCGCTCTTTTTGTCATTCTACATTATGGCGCCCTATTGGGGGCAGGCAAACGAGAATGGGATTCAGCCCTATCTTGCGGGGCAGATTTCGCAGGAACAGGCGCTTGAGAATATTGTCGATCCGATGCGTGAGTTCATGTTCCGCCAGACACGGGAATCCGATCTCGCGCTCTTTGTCAATCTTTCGGATGCCCCCCGACCGGAGGGGCCCGAGGATGTGTCTACGTTTACACTCATTCCTGCGTTTATCATCAGCGAACTCAAGACGGCGTTTCAGATTGGTTTTATGATCTACATCCCGTTCATTGTCATCGATATGATCGTCGCAAGTACGCTCATGTCGATGGGTATGATGATGCTGCCGCCGGTCATGATTTCACTGCCGTTCAAAATTTTGCTGTTTGTTATGGTCGATGGGTGGCATCTGCTGATCCAGTCGCTCATCATGAGTTTCCGTTAGCGGGGGGCGAAGCCGATGTCCGGAGATTTGGTCATCCAGCTCGCTCAAGAGGCACTCATGATCGTCCTTCTGGTCTCTGCGCCCATGCTGGGACTTGGTCTGATTGTGGGCCTTTTGGTGGCGGTGTTTCAGGCGACGACCTCGATTCAGGAGCAGACACTCGCATTCATTCCAAAGATTATTGCGGTCTTTGTCGCCATTCTGATCTTTGGACCGTGGATGTTGCGCATCATGGTCGAGTATGTGTCGAATGTGTTTATCAATCTGCCGATGTATTTGCGCTGAAAGGGGCGGCCGTGCATGGATTTGTATGAGCTGCTGCAAGGGCATATTGCTGTTTTTTTGCTGACACTCACGCGCATCAGCGGCATCTTTGTCGTATCGCCCTTCTTTGGCAGTATGAATATTTCCATATATTTTCGCGTGGGCATGGCTCTGGCGATGACTGTCGTGCTCTTTCCCGTTATCGACGGATTGGGAGCGGTGGCTGCACCCGAGACCATCATCATGTTTGCTGTCACTGCAATCGGTGAACTCTTCATTGGCTGGCTGATCGGCTTTGTGGCATATATCTCCTTCGCGGCCATTACCATGGCAGGCAAGGTCATGGACATGCAGGTGGGGTTTGCCATTGTCAATGTCGTGGATCCGACTTCCGGTCAGCAGATACCGCTCATCGGAAGTTTTCTTTATAATTTGGCAGTCATCATTCTCCTGGTTACAAATGGTCACCATATGATTTTGGCGGCTCTCACCGAGAGCTTCCGCGTGGTTCCGCTTGCGGGGATGGAGCCGAATATCTCGTTTGCCCTTATCATCGCCAATTTTACGGGAGGAATCTTCCTTACGGGCATGAAGATTGCCATGCCCATTACCTTTGCCATCCTGCTCACAAATGTGGGACTCGGCATACTTGCACGTACGATGCCGCAGATGAACATCTTCGTCGTCGGTATTCCCATGCAGCTGATGATCGGTATCACTGTTCTGTCGATGATCATTCCGTTCTACGTCTTATTCTTGGATGTGCTGTTCAATGAAATGTATGGAAATATATCACTCGCAGTACGCGCCCTCCAATAGGCGCGCATTCGTCTTTGACCTCCAGCGTTTCGCAGGGGAAAAGACAGAGGAACCGACGTCGAAGAAGCGTGCGGATGCGCGCAAGAAGGGACAGGTTGCTCGCAGTCAGGAGCTCAATAGTGGGTTTGTCCTGCTTGTCGGATTTTTCGGGCTCAAACTTCTGTGGGATTCGATTTATGTCTCGATCGCGACCTATACGACGTACGTGTTTACGAATCTCAACCAGACGGTCGATACGGAAAACATCCTTCGCATCTTCATTGGCATTGTCATGATTCTTGCCAAGACCGCATTTCCGATCATGATCTTCATCATGATCATCGGTCTTGTCATCAACTTTTTCCAAGTGGGGCTGAACTTCAATACCGAGTCCATTGAGTTCAATCTGGATAAGCTCAACCCCATCAACGGATTCGGGCGCATTTTCTCAAAGCGCTCTCTGGTCGAGCTGGCGAAATCCTTTTTCAAGATCCTCGTCATCGGTTTCTTTCTCTACCGCTTTATTCACGAACAGATTCTTGCAATGCCGCAGTTCATGTTCTTCGATCTTACGACAAGCCTTACCCTCGTCGCAGAGATCATTTTCCGGATGGCATTCATCGTCATCGGGGTCATCATGATCATGGCGGTCATGGATTACGGCTATCAGAAATGGCAGACGACGCAGGATCTCAAGATGACCAAGCAGGAAGTCAAGGATGAGATGAAGCAGACGGAAGGCGATCCCCAGATCAAGGGCAAGATTCGTCAGAAGCAGCGGCAGATGGCGATGGCGCGCATGATGAAGGAAGTTCCCAAGGCCGATGTCATCATTACGAACCCGACGCACTACGCCGTGGCTCTCTCCTATGAACAGGGCATGGTTGCCCCGACGGTGATTGCGAAGGGACAGGATCTCGTGGCACAACGGATCAAGGAGATCGGGCGCGAGGCACGCGTGCCGATCATCGAGAATAAGCCGCTTGCACGAACCCTATTTGCAGCCGTGCAGGTGGGAGACTCCGTTCCGCAGGAGCTCTATCAGGCGGTCGCAGAGGTGCTCGCGTATGTCTACCGACTGAAACACGCGCGACGTGGTGCGTGAGGAAGCGGACATTTTTCTAACGCATGACGAAAGTCTTATGAAAAATTTGACGTACCTCTGATATTTGGTATAATATCTATTTAGGGGATGTATGGAATCGTCTTCAAAGGGAACGAGGGAGTGAGTGAGAGCATGGCAGCACCGCAGTCCGGCAGTGTAAATCCTCTTGTATCCGGCAATCTCATACAACGGTACAGCGATATACTGATCGCCGTCGCTATCGTAACAATCGTCATCATGATGATTATTCCGTTGCCGACAATTCTATTGGATGTTCTTATCTGCTTGAATATTACGATTGCACTTCTCGTCGTAATGTCGGCAATCTACAATGTGGAGGCACTCGATCTGTCGGTCTTCCCTTCACTGCTTCTCATTACGACGCTCTTTCGACTCGCACTGAACATCTCCTCGACGCGACTGATCCTCTTGGACGCCTATGCCGGGGAGGTTATTACTGCGTTTGGCAACTTTGTTGTCGGCGGTAATGCCGTGGTCGGTTTTATCGTGTTTGTCATCCTCGTCGTTGTCAACTTCATCGTCATTACAAAGGGCTCAGAGCGTGTCGCTGAGGTTTCGGCACGCTTTACGCTCGATGCGATGCCCGGTAAACAGATGGCGATTGACGCGGACCTCAATCAGGGCGCAATCACGGATGCGGAGGCAAAGCGCCGCCGCGAGAAGGTACAACGTGAATCGGACTTCTTTGGCGCAATGGACGGTGCTTCGAAGTTTGTCAAGGGCGATGCGATTGCCGCGATCGTTATTATGATCATCAACATTGGCGGCGGCTTTGTCATTGGTATGCTGCAGCGCGATATGGATGCGTCGCAGGCGCTCCAGACGTATACGCTGCTGACCGTCGGTGAAGGTCTTGTGGCGCAGATTCCGGCGCTCCTCATCTCGACCGCAACCGGTATCATCGTCACGCGCTCGGCGGCAGAGGGGAACCTCGGCAGCGACCTCGTGAAACAGCTCTTCCATAATGCGCGTATCTTCATGATCCTCACGGGCGTGCTCCTCTTCCTTGCAATCATGCCGGGGCTGCCGGGCGTTCCGTTCACGGCGTTGGCACTTGTTTGCGCTTTCATTGCATGGAACCTGTATCGCGGTCAGGCGGTGGAACAGGAAGTGCAGCAGGTCGAGCAGAAAGCGAAGGCGAAGAAAGAGGCAACGACGCCGGAGAATATCGTTTCGCTTCTGCAGGTCGATCCGATGGAACTCGAGATCGGGTACAGCCTTATCCCTCTTGTCGATACGGGACAGGGCGGCGATTTGCTCGACCGTATCGTTATGATTCGGCGGCAATGCGCACTTGAACTCGGACTTGTTGTGCCGACGATCCGCATTCGCGATAACATACAGATCAAGCCGAACGCCTATATTATCAAACTCAAGGGGATTGAGATTGCACGCGGGGAACTCATGCTCGACCACTATCTTGCAATGAATTCGGGGACGGTGTTCGAGGAGGTTCCGGGCATCGAGACGACGGAGCCCGCATTTGGTCTGCCCGCGCTCTGGATCTCGGAGAACGAGCGTGAGCAGGCGGAACTGAACGGCTACACTGTGGTCGACGCAGTTTCCGTGCTCGCAACCCATCTCACGGAGATCATCAAGCAGCATGCGGCTGAGATCCTCGGTCGTCAGGAGACGCAGAATCTCCTTGATAATCTGCACAAAACCAACGGTGCACTTGTGGACGAGGTCGTACCCAATCTGCTCAGCGTGGGTGAGGTGCAGAAGGTACTTGCGAATCTCCTGCATGAACGCATCTCCATCCGCGATATGAGCACAATTCTTGAGGTGCTTGCCGACTACGGTACCGCTACGAAGGATACGGATATTCTGACGGAGTACGTGCGCCATGCGATGGCACGCCACATCACACAGCAGAATGTCCAGAACGGCGTCCTGCCGTGCATTACACTCGATCCTGCAATTGAGAACAAGATTGCGGGCGGTGTCCAGCGCACGGAGCACGGTTCCTATGTCAGCCTTGATCCCGACTCCATGCAGAAGCTCTTGACGGCACTGCAGGAGGAACTGAAGAAGCTGACCGATCAGGGGTATCAGCCGATTGTTCTCACGAGTCCGACGGTGCGCCCCTATTTCCGAAATCTTGTCGAGCGCTCCATACCGGGGCTGATTGTGCTCTCCCATGCGGAGATTGAGCAGAATGTTGAAATCCAGATCCTTGGGGTGGTGAGAATCTAAGTGCAGGTCAAGACGGTACGTGCTTCCTCGGTAAAGGAGGCCATGGAACAGATTAAGGACGAACTCGGCAGTGATGCCGTGCTCCTTCACACAAAAAAATACCGGGAAGGTGGTGTCCTCGGCGGCGCGGAAATGATCGAAGTGACTGCCGCCGTCGATGAGACGCAGGCGCGGGTACCGCGCTCTGCGTCTGCCTATGTTCCGCCGGTTGCACCGATTCTTCCCTCCAACGTCCTCAATCAGTACCGGATGTCGGAACCTCCCACAGAGGGACCGTCAGCGATGCCTGCGCGTGCCGTTCTGTCGGCGTACGATACATATGGGACGGAATCATCAGCGGTGGAGCCTTATGCAGCAAATCCAGGGATGACGACATATCTGCCGGAGGCATATGCTATGCCGGCGGCACCTGTTGTGCCTTTGCCGCAGACGCCTGCGCCCTATGCTTCATCTCAGGGGGTACCAGCGCCGTTGCCCGCACAGGAAGCAGAATCGGAGCCGGCACGCGCAACCTCGGCCGAGAATGGCGCAGCAGAGCGCATTCGTCTTCTTGAAGATGAACTTGCGCAGATGAAGACGATGCTCGCCTCCATGATGGCGGCGAATCAGCCAAAGGAAATTATTTCCATTCGGGATGCCCTGCATCGTCAGGATGTTCGCGAAGATCTCTGCGAGGAGCTCTCGGGAAAGATTCCCATTGCCGACGTAAACATGGACAGTCTGGATCCTCGTGCGCCGGGCGTTCTTGCCTCCTATCTTTCCCAAATAATGAATTTTACCGATGGGCTGAGAACAGGCGGACGTTCCTCACGTGTGGCCGCCTTTATCGGGACGACGGGAGTGGGGAAGACGACAACGCTCGCAAAAGTGGCGGCGCATTTCGTTCTGGAACAGAATCTCAAGGGTGCACTCATTACGGCGGACACATACCGCATTTCTGCCGTGGAACAGCTTAAGAAATATGCGGAGATTTTGGGACTTCCCGTCGAAGTTGTCTACTCTGCTGCAGATCTTAGAAAAGCGATTGCGCGCCATCGCAGTAAGGATTTCGTTCTTGTCGATACGGCGGGGCGCAGTCAATACAATGAGTTTCAGATGGACGAGCTCAAGGAGTTGCTCGACGCGCACCCGCGCATGGAGAAGCATCTCGTCGTTAGCGCAACGACGAAGGAAGCGGATGCGGCAGAGATTATGAAGCGCTTCTCCTCGTGCAACCCGGATCACATCATCTTTACAAAGACGGATGAAACGCAAACGATCGGCATGGTACTCAACCTGCTTGCGGGGAAGGAACTTTCTCTCTCGTTTCTGTCGAATGGGCAGAGTGTTCCGGATGATATTATACCGGCGACGGCAGATCGACTTGCGGAATTGCTTTTGAGGGAATGATATGACAGATCAGGCAACGCGGCTGCGTCAAATGGTCGGCATTGACACGGCGGAGATGCCCGAAGACCTCTCTTTTATGCAGACTAGGGCGTGGGGCAATGTACGCGTGATTGCGATTACAAGCGGCAAGGGGGGCGTGGGGAAAACAAATCTTGCCGTCAATCTTGCGCTTGCGCTTCGACGCAGGGGACTTCGCGTACTTGTCATTGACGCCGATCTCGGCATGGCAAATGTGGACATCCTGCTTGGGTCAGCATCGCGTAAGTATTTGCTTGACCTGCTGCGACCGGACGTGAAGCTGGATGATGTCATTGTTGAAACGCCGCATGGCATTCAGTATATCTCCGGTGGCTCGGGCATCGAAAAGGCTCTTGCATACGATCATGCGGAAAAATTGCTGCTTCAGCAAAAACTTGCGGATTGCGCTACGCGCGCTGATCTGATCTTGGTCGATACGGGCGCAGGTCTGGGACGCAATGTGATGGATTTTATTCTCGCGGCAGATGAAGTCCTCCTCGTGACAACACCGGAGCCTACCTCGCTCACGGATGCCTATGCCGTGATGAAGGCGTACAGTATTTATGCAACACAAAAAAACCTCCGCTTGATTATCAATCGTGTTTACGAACCGAAGGAGAGCCGCGAGGTTGCCATGAAATTGCAGCGTGCTGCGGAGAAATTCCTGCATATGAAGGTGCCCTGCCTCGGTTATGTGTTTGAGGATACCGCCGTTACGAAGGCGGTACGACGACAGGCTCCGCTGCTCAAAGAAACACCCAATGCCGCAGCGGCACGCTGCATCGATGCGCTGGCACAGGCGCTGCTCACCGGTAGTGAAATGCATGTGAAACATGGGTGGAAAGGTTTTTTACAGCAAATTTTTAAGTTTTCGACGTAGCCAAGGAGGAAAATTCAGGATGGCGGGCGAATTGGTACAGGCAAGGAGTGTTTTAGCTATCGGACAACGGCTGGAAATATTCTTTGAAAACAACGAGGAGGAAATCTCCGGCTACACGAGTCGTGTAGAGGACATTGTCGGAGATGACCTCGTTGTTGCCATGCCGGTGGACGAACGCCGTGTTCCTGTGATTCCTAACGTCGGCGAAAATCTCTATGTGCTTGCGGCAGGGGACGGATGCCACTATCGCTTCTTTTGCGTGCATCGCAGTCACGGACGCCATGAGGGGCGCATTCCCGTTCTTCATCTTTCGCTTCCCGAGGTAGCAGAGCGCTTTCAAAAGCGTGGATTTTTCCGCATCAGTGTCAACCTTACCGCAACGATTCGCCTCGTTGATCGAGATGGAAAGATCGATGCCCCGAAGCGTGTGCCCCTTGTGGATCTGAGCGGCAGCGGTCTCGCATTTGCATGGCCGAAATCCGTGTCTCTCAACTCGAATGCTGCATTGGAGATCAATGATATTCCGGGGATCGGTACGATTGAACTCATGACGCGGGTCATCCGCTGTACGCGGGTGGAACGCGAGGAGGATACGCCGATCTATCATGTTGGTGTCCAGTTTCAAGGCATTTCGCGCGGCATAAGGGATAAGATCATTCGCTATCTGTTCCATGTGCAGCGCGCTCAGGTGGAGCGCGTAAAAGATGACTGACTCAGTGAGAAAGGCGTTTGTTTTCGGCGATAGAGTGTCGCCGCGCATACGTATGCGACTCGTTGTCATCGGTTCCTCCACCGGTGGACCACAGGCGCTACAGACAGTCATCACGCAGCTGCCTTCCGATTTTCCTTGTCCCGTGGTCGTTGTGCAGCATATGCCTGCGGGATTTACGGGAGCCCTTGCAGGGCGCCTGCACAGCGTTTCACAGGTGAATGTGCGGGAGGCGAGGGATGGAGACGTACTGGAAGCCGGATGTGTCTACATTGCTCCCGGGAATTATCATCTGCGTATTCTGCATAAGTCCGGTGTGCGGCGCGTTGCGCTCAGCGATGAGCCACCCGTCGGAAACCATCGCCCTGCCGTCAATGTGATGTATGACTCTGTCGCACATCTGGGGAAGGCCGTCGTCGCCGTGATCCTCACGGGGATGGGCAGCGACGGACGCGAAGGGATGCGTAAGATTAAGGAAAACGGCGGTTACTGCATTGCGCAGGATGAAGCGACTTGTGTCGTCTACGGGATGCCAAAATCCGTGATCGACGCGGGGCTGGCCGATGAGATATGCCCATTGCCGCAGATCGCGCGCGCGATTGAGGCGGCTGTGAGAAGATAGGAAATAGGGGGAATATCAATGGATAACCAGTATATGGATATGTTCCTGGATGAGTCGCACGAGCATCTGCAGTCGCTCAACGAAGGTCTTCTGCGCCTCGAAGAGAACATGGAGGAGATCGACGCCGTCAACGACATCTTCCGTAACGCACATACACTGAAGGGCATGTCAGCGACGATGGGGTTTGCCAAGATTGCGGAACTGACACATGAGATGGAGGATGTACTCGATCTTGTTCGCAAGAGCCAGCTCAAGCTCAATGAGGATATCATAGACACGCTGTTCAAGTGTTTGGACTCGCTTGAGCAGATGGTGGACAGCGTTGGCAACGGTGAGGCAGAGGATGTTGTCGACGTTTCCGATCTCGTTGCCAAGCTCAGCTCCATTTCCAAGGGGACACCCGCTCCCGCTGCGGCAACCCCCGCTGCAGCGGCCCCTGTAGCGGCAGGCGGCAACACAGGGATGGCGGAGATGGAATTCGATGACATCGATCTTGATGTCATGAAGAAGGCAAAAGAAGCCGGCATGAATCTGTTCCACGCCAAGATTACCTTGATGGAGACCTGCGTTCTCAAGGCGGCACGTTCCGTCATGGTCATGCAGGCACTGGACGAGGTCGGCGATGTGATCAAGAGCGTTCCGCCTGCAGAGGATTTGGAGCAGGAGAAGTTCGAACGCAGCTTTGAGATAATTATTGCGACAAGCGCCGATGCCCAGGCCGTGCAGAATGCTGTGGATACAGTTTCTGAGATTGAGGACGTTCACGTTGAGTCGGTTGATCCCGACAAGGTCGGCAAGGGGGCTGCGCCTGCACCGGCAGCAGCGGCTCCTGCAGCAAAGCCGGCGGCTCCGGCAGCAAAGAAAGAGGCGGCAAAGCCGGCGGCTGCTGCGCCCAAGAAGCAGCACCAGAGTCAGAGTGTCCGCGTCGATATTGAAAAACTCGATACGCTCATGAACCTCATGGGCGAGCTCGTTATCAATAAAGTTCGTCTGGAGCAGATCGGGCAGACACATCGCCTCACCGATCTGATGGAGACGCTTGAGCAGATGGATCGCGTCACGGGCGATCTGCAGAACATTGTCATGAAGGTGCGCATGGTTCCGGTCAGCGCCGTGTTCAACCGCTTCCCACGCATGGTGCGCGACGTGTCCAAGGAACTGGGCAAGGAAATCAACCTCACGATCGAGGGCGAGGAGACAGAGCTGGATCGTACCGTGATCGATGAGATCGGTGATCCGATCATGCACCTTCTGCGCAACTCGCTCGACCACGGCGTTGAGAGTCCCGATGTACGCGAGGCAAAGGGCAAATCGCGCACTGGCGAGGTCGGTCTTATCGCGCGCCACGAGGGCAATAACGTTGTCATCATGATCACGGACGACGGTGCAGGCATTGATGCGAACAAGATCCGCCGCAAGGCGGTCGAGAAGGGCATGGTCACGCAGAGTGAGGCGGACAGCCTCGACGATGCGGATGCTGTTCGACTGATCTTCCTGCCCGGCTTTTCGACGGCGGAGCAGATCACGGACATCTCCGGCCGCGGCGTCGGTATGGACGTTGTGCGCAGCAAAATCGAGGCACTCTCGGGACATGTCGATGTGGAAACCCACATCGACGAGGGATCCATCTTCAAGATCAAGCTGCCGCTCACGCTTGCCATCATTCAGGCAATGCTCGTACGCGTGCAGGAGGAGATGTACGCCATTCCGCTCACCTCCATCGACAGCACGATCAACATCGAGCCGAGCGACATTCAGACCGTTCAGAACAAGGAGGTCATTGTTCTGCGCGGAGAGATCATCCCGATCATCCGCATGGAGGAGGCTCTGCAGGTTCCTCATACGAAGGACTCCGACGAGCATTTCGTTGTCGTCGTTCACGCCGGCGAGGCGAAGGCGGGCATCGTTGTTGACAATCTGATCGGTCAGCAGGAAATCGTTATCAAAACACTCGGCAATCTCTTCGCCGGACTCAAGCTCTTCGGTGGGGCGACCGTGCTTGGCGACGGGAGGGTCGCACTGATTCTTGACGTTGCGACGATGATACAGCAGTAAAAGGGGAGGGCAAAGAAGATGGCAGAGGATATGAATCAGGGGAATGCGCTGCAGAACTCCCAGTACGTGGCGTTCAATCTGCGCGACGAAGAATATGGTGTCAGCATTCTGAACGTGCAGGAGATCCGCAACCTGACGGACATCACGCGCGTTCCGTTTGCAGCGGACTTTATCAAGGGCGTCATCAATCTGCGCGGCTCGGTGCTCCCCGTCATCGATCTCAAGCAGCGGCTCGGACTTGCCGAAACGCCTTATACGGACCGCACGCGCATCGTTACGGTTTCCGTCGAGGATGTCCATGTTGGCATGCTCGTCGATGCCGTGACTGAGGTGCTGAGTCTCGAGAATGCGCCCATCGATACGAAAAAGGCGATGAATGCGCGCGAGAGCAGCCGATTCCTCAGCGGGATTGGCAATATCAGGGGCAGACTCATTGTCCTCCTGAATCTGGAGGAGATTGTCGGGCTTCCAAAGGAAGCAAAATAAGGGGATCTGAGATCCTCGATCATTGCCCCGTGATGAGAGGTAGAGTCAATGAGCGTAGATGAGAATCTGACAGAACTGTCAGAGCTGCAGCTGGATGTACTCAGGGAGATTGGAAATGTTGGTGCGGGAAATTCTGCGACGGCACTTTCCCGTCTGATTCAGCACCGTATTGAGATGAATGTGCCCCATGTGGCACTCGTTCCAATTGAAGATGTACCGGAATTTGTCGGCGGACCGGAATTGGTTGTCGTCGGTATTTTCCTGCGCGTTTACGGCAAGGCACCCAGCAACATCCTCTTTCTCATTCCACGGGACAGTGCCTTTGCACTCGTGGATACACTGCTCGGACGTGAGCGGGGCGAAACCATCGAACTGGACTCGATGGACGAATCCGCGCTTATGGAGATCGGCAACATTCTTGCCGGGTCCTATCTGAATGCGTTCTACACATTCACAGGGATGAGTATGCTCCCGTCCATCCCTGCCCTTGCCGTGGATATGGCGGGTGCTATTCTCAATGTCGTCTTGGTCCAGCTTGGTGAGATGGGCGATCATGCACTGCTCATTGAAACGAATTTTGTCGCAGAGGATCGGAGCATCAGCGGACATTTTTTCCTTGTTCCCGATCCAGGTTCTCTCAGCACCATTATGAATGCGGTAGGAGTTGGATGATATGCCGGATTTGATTAAAGTCGGTATGGCCGACTACAAAGTCGGCTCAGCTCCGTCCACACTCATCAGCTACGGACTGGGCTCCTGTATCGGTCTTTCGCTTTACGATCCCAAGACAAAGGTGGGGGGGCTCCTTCACTATATGCTGCCGGACAGCAAACAGGCACGCCCCTCGGATACCCCCGCCAAATTTATTGATACGGGATTTCCCCTTATGCTTGCGGATGTTTTGAAACTCGGAGCCGTAAAATCACGTCTTGTGGCGAAGATTGCGGGGGGCGCTCAGATGTTTGCGTTCTCCAATACAACGAGTGTGATGCGCGTTGGAGAGCGCAATGCACAGGCGGCGAAGGAGCTTCTGGCGCAGGAGGGGATTCGTCTCATCGCGGAGGACACCGGACTCAACTACGGGCGGACCGTTGCGATTGATCTCAACGATGGTTCGTATACGGTGAAGACCGTCAGCAAGGGAGATAAAACCATATAGAGAGGGTGAAGAAGATGTTCAAACTCGGTATGTCGCTGGTGTTTTCTGTTATCGCTGCACTCATTGTGTTTATTACCGGAATTGTCGGTGATGCGCGTATCGCAACAGCACTACTGCGAAGTTTTGCCGCATTTGTGTGTGCCGGTGCATTCACCTATCTCGTGACATTTGTTCTTGAGGCAAAGGGCTGGGCGGCTTTTGACAAACTCCCAGCAGAGCGGATGCAGGATATGCAGACACAGTTCTACGACGCAGATGATATTGATTTTGATGCAGTGGAGAATGGGACGAAGGCGTCAGAGGAATTTGCGGAATCGTCAAATTTTGAGCCGCTTTCGGAGGACTCGTTCGTACATATGAGAACTCCTCCCGCAGATGTGGAAGAAACGGGAGAGGGAAGCCCGGCACCGGCAGCATAAGAGTTCCGGCACCGTCGAGAGGAGATGATGCAGATGGCAGAGCAGAGCGCCGAGGACATTGAGGCGCTGTGGCGCTCCTACGAAACGGAAAAGACCGTCGATGTGCGCAACCGCATTGCCGAGTATTATCTCCCGCTTGTCCGCCTTGTGGCAGGGCGGATTGCCATCAGCCTCCCGCAGCATGTCGACCGGGAGGATCTCCTGAGCAGTGGATTCTTCGGACTTTTGGATGCGATTGAGCGTTACGAGCTCACGCGTGGCAATAAATTCGAAACCTATGCGGGAGTGCGTGTGCGTGGAGCCATGCTCGACCATCTGCGTGCGAAGGACTGGATTCCGGTCAGTGTGCGTCAGAACATCAAGAAATATGAAAAGGCGGTCGCACGTCTGGAAGGTGAACTTGGACGCACGGCAAGTGATGAAGAGCTTGCCGAAGAGCTTGACCTCACAATCGAAGGTCTGCATCATCTGGAGGGGCAAGTCAGCGCCGCAACCATCATTCCACTTGAGGAGTATCTGCGTACCGATTCCCCGGCCTCTCTGGAGGACGGTCCCGTCGAGCACGCGGAGTGGACGGAGGTCAAGGAGACGCTCGCCGCAGCGATTGAGAAACTTCCTGAGAAAGAGCGTACAGTGATTGCGCTTTACTACTACGACGAAATGACGCTTAAGGAGATTGCGGCAATCCTGCACCTTTCGGAGGCGCGGATTTCACAGCTCCATACGAAGGCGATATTTCGCCTGCGCGGTTCCCTTTCGCGCATGAATGATGAAATATGAGGCGTTGTAAACTCGAAGGAAGAGTTATAATAAAGGCGCAATTTTGAAGGATCGGGAGTGATATTGTGGAACGCACGTATGGAGGAGAGAAGGATGGCTTTCAGCTTGTCGTCAAGGCGGATGGGAATTATCTTACCGTCTATCCGGCGACAAAGGACAGACCTGCCATCGAGCTGTCAACATTGAAGGAACGCCTTACAGAGGTACATGTCTTCAATTATGATGACATTCAACTGGCACGTATTGTTCGGAAGGCGGACGGATTTGAGGTGAAATTGAATCCTGCCTCGGACGATGAGGGGGACAATACGGTCATCCCATTTTCCATTGAGATTGCACACGACGCGATGACTGCCGCTGTGCGTTTCGATGAGAAGAAGGGAAATCTTCCGCCCGACATCTCCGATGTAGTTGCTGCACTTGAGGCAAAAAAGGTCACCTATGGCATCGATCGTGAGGCGATTGGGCGCGGCGTCGAGCGCCTGACCCCGTTTATGGCAGCACGCGGAACAGCGCCTGAGGCCGGGGAGGATGCCCGCATCGAGAAGAAATTCGATATGGGCACGAAGGGGCGACCGGCGGAGCGCGCCTATGACCGCGTGGACTATAAGGATATGAACATCTTTATCCGTGCTCAGATCGGTGATGTACTTGCCGTTCGCATTCCGGAAACTGCGGGTGTACCGGGAAAGAATGTGTTCGGTGAAGACGTTCCGGCAAAGCCCGGAAAGCCCATCGCACTGCCGCAGGGAAAAAACACCAAGATTGTCAACGACAATGAACTCGTTTCCGTCATCGACGGACAGATCGTGGATGACGGGAAGAAGATCAGCGTTGACCCGCATCTCGTCATCAATGAGAGTGTGGATGTCGGGACCGGCAACATTGATTTTGCCGGCAGCGTTGAGATCAGGGGCGATGTGGAGAGCGGCTTCACGGTCAAGGCGACCGGTGATGTCGAGATCAAAGGGATGATTGGCGGTGCACGGGTTGAGGGGCGCAATGTCATCGTGCACGGTGGAATTCGCGGCATGAACGTCGGCAGGATCTACGCTACCGAAGATGTCAGCATCTCCTTTGTCGAGAATGCAAATATTGTTGCAGAGCGCGATATCTTTGTCAACGATGTTGTTCTGCACGCGGAGATGCGCGCAGGGCACCACGTTCGCGTCGAGGGGCGGCGCGGCTTTATCACCGGCGGGAGTATCGGTGCAGGCGAGTCCATCCGTGCCAAGATGCTCGGCAACAACTTCTACGTACAGACCAATCTGAATGTGGGCGTCGACCCGAATCTCAAGCACCGCCGTGACGCGCTGTTCAAGGAGTGTCAGGAGGCGATTAAGCGCTTGACACAAGTGCGTCTGTCGTTGGAAACGCTCAAAAAGCAGCCGCTTATGAGTCTTTCCGAACGACGACGGGAGCAGCTTGTCGAGTTGACTCATGCACAGTTCCCCCTCGCGACTGAAATTAAAAAAATGCAGGAAAAACTCGCGGAGATGGACGAAGAACTGGAGCAGATGAAGCGCGGTGTGATTCTGGCCTCGGATACGATCTATCCAGGTGTCAATGCCACGATCAACGGTGTGAAAAAGACCGTGGAAGAAGAGCTGAAGCACGCACGCTTGCAGATGCTCGACGGTAAGATCGTTGTAGGCGTCTATTAAGGAGAGGCAGGTGTCGTCATGAATGTCACGCCAATCAGCATGCAGATGATGTTTCCTCAGTCCAATGAGGCGGGAAATGTCCAAAGCAACATGCAGAATCAGGTCAACATCCAGCAGAGTTTTGAGTCCATTCGTCAGAAACAGGATGCGGAACTCGCACGTCAGCAGGTTCGTGCAAAGGAAGAGGCCAGTGAGGACGCGCGCGTAAAGGACGATCCGGAGCGTGAGCGCCGTCAGGGCAGAGGGCAAGGAGGTCAGGGCAGACGCGAACGCTCAGAGGATCAGGGCGCGGAGCTTCTGCAGCGGCTGGCAGCCGACCCCAATCGAGGCGTCCATCTCGACATCAGCTTATAACAGTAAGGGAGGCATCCTGCCATTATTTCCATCACCGAAATTTTGGGTGCACTCATCATTCTCGGCGCCGTTTTGTTGCTCATTGTTCGTTATATCCTTCATCGGCGTCAGCACAGCGAGGAGGAAGATGAGGATCTCGCAGAATCCATTGAAAAGCTGAAAAAGGAGCTTCAGCAGTCTGCCGATACCATCATCAAGCGCCTCGGCAGCCATGTTACGAAACTCGAGGGGCTCCTGCGCGAGGCGGACGATCGGCGTATGCGCCTTGAGACGCGCGTAGCGGATGCACAGCGCCTTGAGTGGGCACTGCGTCAGCGCATTGAGGAGCTTGAGCGGCGTCTCCGCGACCTCGGGCAGTTGCCTTCCGGTTCTCCGCCTGCTGTACAGGCAGAGAGCCCTGTCCACACTTCGGCGCCGGAGGCGAGGCGTACGGACGGCGATGAGTTTGCTACCGTCCTGCACCAGTCCATTCTGCGCGAGCAGGCACGCGCTGCGGCAGAGCCTTCGGCACAGATCTATGCACCACCGCCGCCTGCGCCGCGTGTTGCGGTTCCGCAGGAACGTCCGTATGTTCCGCTCTCCGCGCAGGGGATTCCGATGCAGCAGCCGATGCGTACATCGGCACCGATGTCGCCGCCGCCCGCCTCGCCTGTGGCGCCTCCCGTGCAGGTCGAACCGACGGTAGAAGAGCCTGTGCACGAGGATGAGGCGATGGTCAAGGCACGCGCACTTCTGCGCGCAGGACGCAGCATCGAACAGGTTGCACGTGAGACCGGCGTCGAGATCGGCGCGCTCCGACTCATGAAGCAGATGACGCAGAGGGATTGACAAACGAAGAAAAGCTCGGTATAATACCATTTGTTCGGGACGTAGCTCAGCTTGGTAGAGCGCTTCCTTGGGGTGGAAGAGGTCGTGAGTTCAAATCTCGTCGTTCCGACCATTTTTCAGCATAGGAACCTCCGCGCGAGAGCGTGGAGGTTTTTTCGCGTAAGGAGGAGGGTGTCTGTGAACTTTATCGTAGATAACGGTGTTTTGCAAGTCCTGCTGCTTGCCGTCATGTTTCTCTCCATCATGGTGGAGGTCAAGACGGGCGGTCTCGGTGTGGGCGTCCTGCTCGGCATTGTCGCGGCGGCAGTATTCTGGGGGGGGCAGTACACGCGCGGGCTCGTGGAGCTCTATCACATTGCTGTCTTTCTTGCGGGCGTCCTGATGATTATTGTGGAGATCCTGCTGCCGACGGTGGGACTCCTCGCGGGACTCGGCGTCGCGGCGATGCTCTACAGCATCGTACTCGCACTTGGCGGCGACATCGGAGCGCTTACTGCGCTTGGCATCGCCCTCATCATCTCGGTTGTCCTGTTCCTGCTGATCGTCTCGCGTCTGCCGTCGAACAAACTGTGGAATAAGGTCGTCCTTCAAAATCGTTCGCGTACGGAGGAGGGCTTTGTCAGCGCCGTCGGGAAGCCGGAACTTGTAGGGAAATCGGGCGAGGTCCTCACGGAATTGCGTCCCTCGGGGACAGCACGCATCGACGGCCGTCCTGTGGATGTGATCTCCGAGGGCGCATATATTCAAAAGGGAAAACATATTGTTGTTCTGTCCGTGAACGGCAGCCGCGTCGTTGTACGCGAGGTATAGCCGGAGAGTTGCGGAAAGTGTAAGGAGGTTCGTATGGGAACACTGTTCGGAGGAGCATTCCTCATTATCATCGTCATTCTTGCAATATCCATTTTTTTGCATTTTGTACCGCTCGGGCTCTGGGTGTCCGCGATCTCGGCGAACGTGTCGGTCAGCATCGTCTCACTGATCGGTATGCGTCTGCGCCGTGTGCCGCCCAGCCGCATTGTGCTGCCGCTCATCAAGGCGAACAAGGCGGGGCTCGACGTGAGCGTCAACCAGCTCGAGGCGCACTACCTTGCAGGCGGCAACGTGGACAAGGTGGTCGACGCACTCATCGCCTCACACCGCGCGCAGATCAATCTGCCCTTTGAGCGTGCGGCGGCCATCGACCTTGCGGGACGCGACGTGCTTGACGCCGTGCAGATGAGCGTCAACCCGAAGGTCATCGAGACACCGATCGTCTCCGCCGTTGCGGCAAACGGCATTGAGCTCAAGATCAAGGCGCGTGTCACCGTACGTGCGAATATCGACCGCCTCGTGGGCGGTGCAGGTGAACCGACCATCATTGCGCGTGTTGGAGAGGGCATCGTCACGACCGTCGGCTCCTCGGAGAACCACAAGGACGTGCTCGCAAACCCGGACGACATCTCCAAGACCGTTCTCGGCAAGGGGCTCGATGCGGGTACGGCGTTTGAGATCCTCTCCATTGATATCGCGGATGTCGATGTCGGGCGCAACATCGGTGCGGAGCTGCAGACCGATCAGGCGGAGGCAGACAAGCGCATCGCGCAGGCAAAGGCGGAGGAGCGCCGCGCCATGGCGGTGGCACGTGAGCAGGAGATGAAGGCGTACACGCAGGAGATGGAGGCGAAGGTCGTCGAGGCGCAGTCCGAGGTGCCGCACGCGATGGCGCAGGCGCTGCGCGAGGGCAAGCTCGGTGTCATGGACTACTATCAGCTCAACAACATCCAGTCCGACACCGATATGCGTCATGCAATCAGCGCGTCGGGAAAGGTGGACGAGAAGCATCCGGCACCGCCCGTAAAGTGAGGAATGCGGTATGGAATATCTCATTGTCATTGCCGTCGCAGTAGCGATTGCCGTCTTCGATGACCGCGTGCGCGGCAGGAAGAAGGTACCGCCGCCGACCGTGCCGCAGGATATTCCGCGCCCGAAAAAGCGTGCGGAGCAGAATGCGACGTTCGATATCCCGCCGATGCGCGGGATTCCTAGGGATATACAGGTCACGGTCGACGCAGAGGTGCTGCGTGAACAGGAGCTGCGCACGAAGTGGGAAGAGGCGCGCAAGGAGGCGCAGCGCGCAAAGCGTGCGCACGAGCGGGAGGAACGTGCGGCGCGCCTTGCGGCGGAGGAGGTACAGGCGGCTGTCGTCCTTCCGCGCGCTGCTGTTCGGGGGACTGCAATGATGTTTCCGCAGCTGACGCCGGACACGATGAAGCAGGCGGTTGTGCTTGCCGAGGTGCTCGGCAAACCGCGCGCACTGCGCAGATTTCCTCGGCGATAGAACAATCAAAAACAAGGGGCTGTTGCACGAAGTTTTTTAGCTTCGTGCGGCAGCCCTAATTTGTTTCTCTTCCACAGTGGAACACACGCATTCGGAATAGACGAATTTTTATGTGATTTTGAAGTGGTTCTTTCGTCTTGGTATTTATTCTGTAGGGGAACTACGTTTTTCTTTACAGAACGACATGGGGTGAATATAATATGGAAAATACGGGAAAGGAGTGTATGGAACATCTGTGTTGTTTTAGGAAAAGGGAGGGCTTTATTATTATGGGCTTGAAGCTGAAGTCGATTTTGTTCGTGGATGTCTGTATCATCGTGGTCTGTGCCTGTCTTGCATTCATTGGGTGGCGCAGTGCAGATGAGGGATTTGATCAGGCGCTACAGATGCAGGCGGAATCAAATGCGGAGATGGTCGTGGAAGACATGAATGCACTCTTTCCGGGCGAATGGCATGTGAATGACGGCGCGCTCTACAAGGGCGATCATCGCTTTGGCGACAATCAGGAGGTTGCCGACCGACTTGGTGAAATATGCAAGGGCTATGTCACCTTCTTTGCAGGGGACACGCGTATCTCGACGAATCTCAAGAATGATAAAGGACAGCGCAATGTCGGGACAAAGGCGGATCCCAAGATCGCGGAATCCGTACTCACGGGCAACGACCGCTATACGGGGCGCGCAGAAATCCTCGGCAAGGCGTATATGAGCGCTTATCTGCCCCTTCACGATGCAAACGGGCAGGCGGTCGGCATGATTTTTGTCGGTGTCGACCGTGGCGTTATGGACAACGTGCGGAGTGATTTCCTGTTCGGGATCTGTATTGCGGCCGTGGCGGTTATCGTCATCATGAGTCTGCTTTCCTATGTTGTCCTCGGACGTGCACTGGCACCGATTAGCGATCTGACCGAGGGGCTTGGAAAAATTGCAGAGGGTGATCTTCGCATGGATGATCTCGACGATTCCAATGCGGATGAGATCGGGCAGCTTGCACGGAGCGCCAATCGCATGAAGAACCGTCTGCATGAGGTCATGTCGAATGTCTCGCGGTCTGCCGAGACGGTGGCGGCTGCCTCGGAGGAACTTACGGCGAGCTCGCACCAGACACTCGAATCCATCACGCAGGTTGCGGATAATACCGTACATATGGCGGAGGGATCTGCCAAGCAGCAGGATATGGTCGAACAGCTGTCCGGAAACACAGATGCTATGGCGGAAAAGATGGAGCAGCTCTCCGCGCGTCAGAACCGTGTGTATCAGCTGGCAGAGGAGAGCCGCGAAAAGGCGGAGGAGGGACAGCAGCAGATAGAGAGCGCTGTTACCCGGATGCAGAACATTGCGGAGCAGGTCAGAGCCGCTGCTGCACTTGTGGAGGCGCTTGGCAGACGCTCGGATGAAATCGGTTCGATCGTGGACACGATCTCGGGCATTTCCGAACAGACAAACCTCCTCGCACTGAATGCCGCCATTGAGGCGGCACGTGCAGGTGAGGCTGGGCGTGGATTTGCCGTTGTTGCCGAGGAGGTGCGAAAACTGGCGGAGCAGTCGGGGGCTTCAGCGAAGGACATTGCCGATCGCATTGCTCTCATTCAGCGTGATACCGCAGAGGCTGTGACTGCGATACAGCAGGGAAATGAGAACGTCGAAGATGGCGCGGCTGTCGTGGCGCTCTCGGGAGAGGCGTTCCGTGCCGTTGCCCTTCGCATCGATGACCTTGCGCACCAGATCCGTCGTGCCTCGGAAGCCGTTACATCCGTAGATACGACGAAGAATGAGATGGTTGCTTCGCTCAAGCATGTTGAGGACATCACGCATCGTACAGCGGAAGAGACGCAGACTATTTCGGCATCGACAGAGGAACAGGCTGCAGCGATGAACGAAATGGCTGATGCGAGCAATACGCTTGCCGAACTTGCACAGCAACTGCAAAACGAGGTGCATAAGTTCCGCTTATAAAACCGGTATATAAAAAGGACGCATGAAGCCGATTGCGCTTCATGCGTCCTTTTTATGGTTGCTGAACAGCCCCGTTCATTGCGGCTATTTGATCTGATTGAGCAACGATGCAATCTCGGACGGACGCGCATCATTGCCCGTACAACTCACGATGGGCTGTGCGCCGAGCATAACGGTGTTCCCGCTTACATACGCATCCGAGGCGGCATGCCCGTTCTTGTACGCCGCCGCGAGGTTGCCCATGACGAAGTAGGCGCGCTCGGCAGAGCTCATGCCGTTTGCTGCGACGGGCGTCACAAGTTTCTTCTTGTTTACATAGACCGTGCCGTCCTTTACCGTGACCTTGCCGCCGCTCATCTCTGTGAGTTTCTTTGCATAGTTGTCGCGGCGGGCGGCGTTGGACGGATGGTCGGCAGCGCCGGACATGATGTCGAGTGCACTCGCGGGGTTGTTGCCGGAGAGATCGATGACGCGCTGCCAAACAGCGGCGGTTGCGCCGGGGTTGTAGGGAGAGCGGGAGATGTACTCGAACGCGAGGTTGTCCGCCTCCCATTCCATCGGTTTCGTGAGCCCCTGTCCGCTCCAGACGTTTGCTGCGATTGCGCCGAGTACTGTGCCCGTGGCATTTGCAAGAATGGCAGGGCCGAGGGAGCTCTTCATACCCTTGGCAGGGTGATCCTTCTGACCGTGCCCCATCTCATGCGCGAGCACGACGGCGATCTCGTCTTCGTTCGTGAGGTAGCTGTAGAGTCCGACGTTGACGCTCATGTTGTGGCCGAGGGTACAGAACGCATTGAAGCTGTCCTGCTGATTGATAAAATAATTGTAGGGACGGTCATAGATGGAGGCATCCATGGAGCCGATCGCCGCCGTGAGATTTGTAAAGATGCGGTCCAGCTGGCTGTTCAGATCCCAGCGATAGTAGACGCCGTATTTTTCCTGAAGTTCCGCAAAGAGCTGCTGACGCCCTTCCTCGGTCGTATTGTAATACTTGATCTGCGCGTTCATCTCGTTTGCCGCGACTGCGCCGCCGATGACTGCACCGATGATGCGCTCCGTACTGCTTGCTGCGTCAGCGGAGGGCGGCAGAGCAATGCCGGATGTGATTGTCGCGGAGAGTACGAGGGCAATGCACCTGCGCATCCATTTTTTCTTCTTCATAAATCCTCCTCATTTTGTGAAGTTATGAATACATTATATAAAGCAAAATCATTTTCGTCTATGGGGTTGAGGTTATAAAATGTCCGCAAAAATAAGACGAATTCGTCAACACCACTCTCGTCGGGACATATAGAATTCTTGACACTATAGGGAAAAAACATTAAAATGAATAGAAGTATTTTATTACTGATTTTGAACTGTGAAAAAGGAGGTGGCCGTTATTATTACTGAATTACTAACGGTAATTATTGCTGTTGCCGTCGGTGCTCTTGCGGGCTATGTCGCAAGGAGGCGTACGGCGGAGGCTCAGATAGGATCCGCTGAGGACGAAGCGAAGCGCATCGTCGAAGCGGCCGGCAAGAAGGCAGAGACGAAGCAGAAGGAAGCCCTGCTCGAGGCGAAGGAGGAGATTCAGCGCCAGCGACAGGAGTTTGAACGCGACACGAAGGAACGCCGCAGTGAGATTCAGCGTCTTGAGCGGCGTACAATTCAGAAGGAGGAAAACCTCGACCGCAAGCTGGAGTCCATCGAGAAGAAGGAAGAGGGGCTCGCGCGCAAGGAGGCGCGCATCGACAAGACGCAGGCAGAGATCACGGAACTCTATGAGGCGCAGAAGCAGGAGCTCGAACGCGTGTCGCGGCTTTCGTCGGAGGAGGCACGTACGATTCTCATGGCGGAGGCCGAAGAGGAGCTGAAGCACGAGAAGGCACGCAAGATCAAAGAGTACATCCAGCAGACAAAGGATGAGGCGGATAAGGCGGCACGTGAGATCCTGAGCGTTGCAATCCAGCGTTGTGCCGCTGATCATGTGGCAGAGACGACGGTGTCCGTTGTGGCTCTGCCAAACGATGAGATGAAAGGGCGCATCATCGGGCGTGAGGGGCGCAACATCCGTACACTTGAGACGCTGACCGGCATCGACCTCATTATCGACGATACGCCGGAGGCGGTTATTCTCTCGGGCTTCGACCCTGTGCGCCGCGAGATTGCACGCATTGCGCTCGAAAAGTTGATCCAGGACGGGCGCATTCATCCAGCGCGCATCGAGGAGATGATCGAGAAAGCGCGTCGCGAAGTCGATCAGCGTATCAAGGAGGCGGGGGAGCAGGCGACGTTCGAGACGGGGGTGCACGGGATCCATCCCGAGCTCGTGCGACTCCTCGGGCGTATGCGCTACCGCACGAGCTACGGGCAGAACGTGCTTGCGCACTCCATCGAGGTGGCGCATCTTGCCGGGCTTATGGCGGCAGAGCTCGAATGCGATGTTATGCTTGCAAAGCGCGGCGGACTCCTCCACGATATCGGCAAGGCAGTCAGCCATGAGGTTGAGGGACCCCATGTGACGGTCGGCGCCGACCTTGCGCGCAAGTACCGCGAGTCCAAGGAAGTCATCAATATTATCGAATCTCATCACGGTGATGTGGAGGCGACAACGATTGAGGCGGTGCTTGTTGCGGCTGCGGATGCCGTCTCGGCGGCGCGTCCGGGCGCACGGCGTGAAAGTCTTGAGTCGTACATCAAGCGTCTCAAGGCGCTTGAGGAGATTGCCGAGTCGTTCGACGGTGTGGAGCGCTGCTTTGCGATCCAGGCGGGGCGTGAGATCCGCGTGATGGTCAAGCCGGACAAGGTGGACGATGCAGGCGCTGCCGTGCTCGTTCACGATATTGTGAAGAAGATCGAGGGGGATCTTGAGTATCCGGGGCAGATCAAGGCGACGGTGATTCGGGAAACGCGCGTTGTTGACTATGCGAAGTAATGAAGGAGCGAACAGAGGGGGCTGAGGTCCCCTCTGTTCTAGGAGCCGCGAAAAAGGGCGGCGACTCTGCAAGGAGGGCGTATGCAGCAGCTGACGTATATCGTTTCTGGCACCGCGGATGCCCAGCGCAAAGCGGAACAGGCGAAGGAAAAATTGGACCGCATTCCGCATATCGAGTCTCTGCTCATCACGATGGCAGCGCCATGTGAGATGCCGATGGAAAAGGCGATTTGCATGTGCAACGCCATACGGGAGCTGTTTCCGGATGCGCGGATTCTCACGCACACCTGTGCGCTCAAGATGGCGGATCTGCGCCTTGATACCGAGGGGATCATGCTGACCTTTACGGCGCTCGAGGCATCGCAGGTAGAATTCACCACTGTGGATGGAAATAAATCGGATGCGGATACGCAGGAGCATTTTGTTCACTTTGTCGAATCACGTCCCCATACAAAGCTCGTCGAGTTCTTTGTGGTCGGTCTGGTGGATCAGCTTGACGATCTCTTTGAGGGATTTTCAGCGATTGATGAGCACATCGAGGTGTTCGGTGCCTTCGTTGACGCGGCGTCTATGAACACGCATGGCTACATCATCGCGGACGATGCGGAGATGCAGGTCGGGGTGCTCGCGCTGGTGTTTCATGGCAAGTCACTGGAGGTTCATGTCGCCCGTAATTTCGGTTGGAACGCGCTCGGCCGCGAGATTGTTGCGACGCGCGTGGACGGCTGTACGATCAAGGAACTCGACGGAGATGTGCCGCTGAAGGTCTATGAGCGCTATTTTGGCATCAAGGGGGATGGCGACTTCAGCACGGACGCGGCGCTTTTTCCGCTCTGCTTTGAGGAGGAGGACGGCTCCGTTTCGGCGCGCGTTCCCATCAAGATCGAGGAGGAGAGCGGGGATCTCACATTCGGCATTCCGATACAGCAGGGCACAAAGTTCCGCCTTGCATACGGCGATCCTTACGGGATTCTCTCCAAAGCGGCAGAGAATGCACGTGATATGTCGGCGTTCTCGCCGCAGGCAATCCTTGGAGCCTCCTGTGTCGGGCATTATCTCCTGCTCGGTGAAGACGTGGCGACGGAGATGACGCCCTGCGCGGACTTTCCCTCCTCGGTGGTGTTTGCGTTTGGTGAGGTGCGGCGCGTGGGGCGGCGTATCTCTCCGGCAAATCTGAATGTCCTGCTCGTTGGGTTGAAAGAGGATCCCGGCTACGTCAAAAACATTCATCTGCAGACGAAGCGTGTGGCACATCTCTCCTACAATCGAAAGATGCTGGCGTTCATGTCGCACTTCATTCGCGTCTCGGAGGAGGAACTTCATACGGCGAACCAGCGTCTGACACAGCTTGCGAGCCGCGATGCGCTGACCAACCTCCTGAATCGCCGCGAGATGGAGCGCCTTCTGAAGGAGGCTGTTGTCGAGGCGCAGGAGCATAAGACACCACTCTCGGTCATTCTGATGGATATTGACCACTTTAAGGGAGTCAATGACACCTATGGACATGATATGGGCGACAAGGTTCTTCTGACGGTCGCGGATGCTATTTCCCACACGATTCGCGGCTCGGATGCGGGGTGCCGATGGGGCGGGGATGAGTTCTTCATCATCCTCCAAGGCGCATCGCTGAGCGTTGCGGGCAGAGTCGGAGAACGTATCCGCCGCACGGTGGAGGCGGCTGAGATGCCGTTCGGTCAGCATGTTACGGTCAGTGTCGGGGCAGCTACCTTTGACCCAGAGCGGGACAATGAGCTTCAGCTCTTTAAGAACGCCGACGAGGCGCTCTATCAGGCAAAGAAGGCGGGGCGCAATGTTGCCTATGCACTCGGGCTTGGCCGCGTGAGCAATATTGACTAGACTCTTTGGGAGGGACGTTATGTTTGACTTTCTGCGCAGGAAGATTTTGGGACAGCGGATTACCCGCAGCAAAAGTGAACAGGCACGTCCCGGCGTGCAGCTGCTCGCCTCCGTCCTCGTCTGTTTCCCTGAGATCGAGGCGGTCTCCTATGAGCCGTCCCAAGGACTGCTGACGATGGATTTTGTTGTCCGCGCACAGCTTTCCCCGGCGGAGCTCGAGGAGTTTGCGGCGTTTCTGGCGGAGAGCATAGAGACCTATCATGTGCTTGAGGACAGTGTGGCAAGTGAACTGAATTTCTCCTTTGAACAACACGACGCGCTTATGATGATTCATCTTGCGCGTCGGATGGATGAACTGTCCGAGCAGGAACTGAGTCTGATCGTGCAACTCCTGACGGATCGTTTCGGTGAGGCGTTGCTCATCGATCCGCACGGTGCGGAGGTGCTCGATGCGGAGTTCCGCATGGTCCAACATGAGACCTTGGAACGGATGCTGATGGCGGTGCGGGAGCTTCCGCTGCGCGAGCGCTTGGTCGGCATCCGTGAATGCGATCAGGTCGTCGTCTACAATCGGTGAGGAAGATAGGAGGACGTGCCGTGCGCATCATGCTGGTCGGTGACGTGGTCGGGCGCGCGGGACGGCGTGCCTTTCGCAAGATTACCCCGCAGCTTCGTTTGGAGCGAAAGATTGATGTCGTCATTGTCAATGGAGAGAATGTTGCCGGTGGCAAGGGGTTCACACGCAAGGCGCTCGATGAGCTCTATGCGGGCGGCGCGGATGTCGTGACCTCGGGCAATCACGTCTGGGATAAGAAGGATGTCTTTGCCTTTGTGGACGAGGAGCCCTTCCTTGTGCGCCCGGCGAATTATCCGGAGGGGACGCCGGGAAAGGGGTACTGCATCTTCCCGTTCAAGGCGGCGAACATCGCCGTCCTGAATCTCTCGGGGCGCTCGTTTATGCCGACGCTTGACTGTCCTTTTCAAAAGGCGGATGAAGTGCTTGCAGAGATCGAGGGACGGGCGGATATCATTGTGCTGGACTTTCACGCGGAGACAACCTCGGAGAAGCTCGCGATGGGGCACTATCTGGATGGGCGCGTGGGCATCGTGGTCGGCACACACACGCATGTGCAGACGGCAGATGCGCAGATCCTGCCCGAAGGTACGGCGTATATCACGGATCTCGGTATGGTGGGGCCCCATGATTCGATTCTCGGCGTGCGTACGGATATTGTGATCCAAAAATTCCGGACAGGCATGCCCGTGCGCTTTGAAATGGCTGAGGGGGCAGCGGAATACGCCGCCGTGATCGTGGACATCGATCCCTCTCTGGGGCGTGCGGAAAAGATTGAGCGCATACTGATCCGCGAACAGGATTGATCGAGGAGAAATCTATGCCAAGTGATTTGCATATTCATTCGACCTTTTCCGACGGCAAGGATACGCCGGAGGAGATTGTTGAGGCGGCAAAGGCTGCGGGGCTGCACTACATTGCCATCACGGATCACGACACCGTCGAGGGTGTCACGGAACTCTATGAGAGTGGGCATTACAGATCCGGCAGCCTTCGCATCATCCCCGGTGTCGGGTTCAGCACGGGGGATGCGCAGCACGAAGTGCATATTCTGGGGTATAATATCGATATCTATGACGCGGGGCTCCAAGAAAAGCTTGAGGAGATCAGTGAGGCACGGTGGACGCGTTTTACGGAGATTGTGGAACTCCTCCGAGGTCTCGGCTACGAGATTGGTGAAACCGAAGTGCTGACGGACGAGGGGCTCTGCAAGGCGGTCGGGCGCTCCCATGTGGCGCGTGTGCTTGTCAAAAAAGGCTATTTTGACTCCATACGCGCCTGCTTTGACCGGCTCCTGAAGCGTGGTCAGCCCGCCTATGTGCCGCACTTTTACCTTCCACCTGAGGAGATCACCAGGCTCATCAAGCAGGCAGGCGGTGTTCCTGTTCTGGCGAACCCCAAGGCAATCGGCGATGAAGCGGTGATTGATCGCCTCATAGAGCAGGGAATTGAGGGCATTGAGGCGTTCTATCCGACCTATGATCGTGCAGATACGCAACACTATCTGGACATTGCACAGAAGCACAGGCTCTTGGTATCCGGCGGTTCGGACTATCGTGGCTATGTGGGGCGAGAACCGGATGCAATCGGGCAGTTTACCATTGAGGACATCTATGCGGAGAATTTTTATCGTCCGCCGCGCCATATGTAAGATGAAAAGAGGAGAGACACAATGGACGTTATCGCACTTGTCGGTCCGAGCGGCACCGGCAAAAGCCACCGCGCCCTATGGGTTGCTCAGAAAAATGGGGCGGATGCCATCATTGACGATGGCATTCTGATCAAGGATGGAAAGGTGATCGGCGGATATTCGGCAAAAAAGGAAAAGAACCGCATCATGGCGGTGCGCCGTGCGATCTTTGTGTTGCCGGGGCATGCCTCCGATGTGCGGCGTGCGATTGCCGAATCTCTCCCGCGCCGCATCCTCATCCTCGGCACATCGGAAAATATGGTACAGAAGATTGCCAAGGCGCTGAAGATCGGTCCTGTGAGCAAGATCATCCGCATCGAGGACATTGCCTCAAAGAGGGATATGGAGCTTGCACAATACCATCGGCTCAAAAAAGGAGAACATATCATCCCTGTGCCAAGCATCGAGCTTAAGCCGCATTTTTCGGGCTATCTCATTGATCCCATCAAGAGCTTCTTCAAGACATCCTCGTCAAAGCGCCGTCGCCTGGGGGAACGCTCGATTGTGCGTCCCGTATTCAGCTACTACGGCAAACTGGTTATCGACGACTCGGTGATTAAGAGTATCGTACACATTGTTGCAGAGAAACTGGAAGAGGTCTATCGCGTCGGCACGACCCGTGTAAAGCATATCATCAACGGGGATGATGATCTGGGAATTATGGTTTCGCTTGAGGTGGTCTTTGCCTATGGGCATACGATCGCAGAGACGATGGTGGCACTGCGGAAGGAACTGCAGAAGGAGATTGAGCACATGACGGGCATGGTGGTGCATGAGATTGATATCCTCGTGAAGAGTCTCCACGTCGAGACAAGTCGTGCTGCACATGCCTGATTTGCATAATTTCAGCACACAGATATATTTCCTAAAATCTGTGCTTCATTTTTTTTGAGAAAAATGTTAGAATGAAAAGGATTTTTTTTAGGAATGTAGAACTAAATATATATCTGTTTCGCATGCAGTTTTTCTGTGTGCAAAAAATGGGGAAAGGAATGTGACGTTTCATGCTTGAGCAGGTGGTAAACACTTCGACGATTGACATCGGTGGCCGTGCGATGGCTGCGGCATCCCTTCGGCATGAGGTGCTCAGCAATAACATTGCCAACGTGAACACACCGAATTTCAAGCGGAGTCATGTCCGCTTTGAAGATTTGTTAAAACAGGAATTGGGGCTTGACGACGATCTGCTGATGAAGGTTGTACGTACACATGACCGACATCTTCCCATTGCCTTTCATGGAAAGGCGCGTGCTGTGATTGAACAGGATGCGACGACGAATATGCGTCTGGACGGGAACAACGTCGACATCGACATAGAGATGGCCGAAGTCGCAAAGAACCAACTCTACTACAATGCATTGGCCAATGCCGTGGGTGGACACATCAGCAGACTGAAGAGTGTCATCACAAGCGGTCAGGGCGGCTGATAGACGGGAGGGCACGATATGGGAATGTTTCTGGGAATTGATGCAGCAGCTTCGGGGCTTACGGCAGAGCGCCTGCGCATGGACGTGATCTCCAACAATATTGCAAATGCCAATACAACGCGTGCACAGGGCGGCGGGGCCTATCACCGACGCTATGTGGTTTTTCAGCCGCGTGAAAAGGGGGCAGGGATCGGCTTCGAGTCGTTCCTTGCACGTGCCTCGAATCGCATGCGTCCCGGTGATGGTGTGCGCGCGGTCTCCATTCAGACAGACCGTACGCAGGGACCTCTTGTCTACGAGCCCGGGCATCCGGATGCGAATGCGGACGGCTATGTGGAGCGTCCGAATGTCAACATTGTCGCGGAGATGGTGGACATGATCTCGGCATCCCGCGCCTATGAAGCAAATACCACGACCATCAATGCAGCGAAGTCCATGGTATCGGCTGCTCTCCGCATCGGCGGCGGCAACTGATTTTTGTGCACGTTTTAAGGGAGATCAATGTATATGGAGATACAAGCACTGCAAATGACCCCCGTCACGATGCGCGCCACCAGCCATCTGGGGGAAACGATTAAAAAAGAGCCACCGAAGAGCTTTGGCACCTATCTGAAGGATGCCCTCTCCGAGGTGAATAAACTCCAACTGGCCTCAGACGAGCAGAACAAGCTGCTCGCTGCCGGAGAGATTTCGGATATCTCTCAAGTTGTCGTGGCAGGGCAGAAGGCTGAGATTGCGCTCCAGCTCACGTTGCAGATGCGCAATCGTGCCATGTCTGCCTATCAGGAAATCATGCGGATGCAGGTATAAGGACTGCCTGCCGTTTTTGTACGCCCCTTGGGCGGCGTTGCATAACCGTGATGACTTGAAGGGAAAGAGATTATGGGAGAGTGGAAAGAGCGCGGTCTTGCCTTGTGGGAACGCTTTGACAAGCGCCAGCGCTATATCATGCTCGGTTCAGCGCTCGCGATCCTCGTCCTCATCTTTGGTGTGAGCTTTTGGTATGGCAGCAAGCCCGATATGGTGCCGCTGTTCACCGACATGGAGACCAAGGACGCAGGCGAGGTTGCCAATCAGCTGCGCGAATCGAAGATCACCTACGAGGTACAGGAAAATAAAACAGGCACGACAATCCTCGTTCCAACGAAAAATGTTCATGAGGCGCGCCTGAATCTCGCAACACAAGGATTGCCGCGCGGGAACAAGGGCTTTGAGATCTTCGATGACAGCAAACTGGGCGTCACCGAGTTCCAGAACCGCGTCAACTATCTGCAGGCCCTCCAAGGGGAGCTGACCCGTACGATTGAGCAGATTGAGGCGGTCGAGAAGGCGCGTGTCCACATTGTACTGCCCGAGGACAGCCTCTATAAGAAAGAGGAGAAGCCCGCAACGGCATCGATTATGCTGCGCCTCAAACCCCATGCGGAGCTGACCAAGAAGGAAATCAAGGGCATTGTCAACCTCGCCGCGCACAGCGTGAAGGGGCTGACGCCTGAGAATATCACGATTGTCGACGATACGGGCAAGATCCTCAACGATCCGGACGATCAAGACGAAAACTCCATCGGCGTCAAGACGCTCACTCAGCTCGATATGACGCGCAAGGTGCAGGATAATATCGAGAAGAAGGTTCAGTCCCTCCTCGATCAGACCCTTGGTGAGGGGCGTGCGTTCGCACGCGTCAGCGTGGAGCTTGACTTTGACGACCGCCTGACCGATCGCCAGACCTTTACGCCGGTTGTGGATGATGCGGGTATCATCCGCAGTCAGCAGGATATCTCCGAGAGCTATGTCGGCAGCTCGACGAATCCCGGCGGTCCCGCAGGTGTGCAGAGCAATGTCCCCGGCTATGTGGAGCAGGAGGCAAATGCCAATGCCGAATATGAGAAGAAAGAGTCCACCAAGAACTACGAGATCAACGAGGAGCGTCAGCACGTCATTGCCTCGCCGGGATCCATCCGGCGTCTGACGGTCGCCGTCCTCGTCAACGACGATGTGACCCAGCCGCAGCAGGAGAGCATCCTGCGCACGGTGAGCAGCGCAGCGGGCATCAATCCGCAGCGCGGCGATACGATTTCCGTCGAGCCACTGCCGTTCAGCACGGAGGCGGCCGAGCGCCGCGCAGCCGAGGAGCAGGCGGAGAAGGATCGCCAGGATCGCATCTTCTACACACAGGTCGGACTTGCACTGCTCGTCATCGCCCTCATCATCGGCGGCATTCTCATGTATCGCCGCAAGAAGCGTCTTGAGCGCGAGGCTGCCGAGGAGGCACAGCGCCTCGAAGAGGAGCGTATTGCAGAGGAGCGTGCCGCAGCGATCGCGGCAGGAGAGGTCGAGGAAGAAGATCTCTCCGAGGAGGAGCAGCATCAGATGAATCAGAAACTCGCGCTGCTCGCCCTCATCGACAGCAAGCCGGAAGAGGTTGCACTCCTCGTTAAGACGTGGCTTATGGAGGAGGACTGATCATGGCGGATATGTTGTATTCCAGCGATAATCTGACCAACCAGCAGAAAGCGGCGATCCTCTTCATCGCCATTGGTCCTGAGTACTCGGCAAAGCTGTTCCAACATATGGATGATGATGAGATCGAGCATTTGACGCTTGAGATCGCGAACCAGAAGCAGGTTTCCGCAGCGCTGAAGGCAGAGGTTATTGCCGAATTCTACTCCATGTGCATGGCACAGGACTACATCTCCTCGGGCGGTCTGCAGTATGCACAGAATGTGTTGGAGAAGGCACTCGGTCCCGACAAGGCGCTCGAGATTATCAATCGCCTTACGACGAGTCTGCAGGTACGTCCCTTCGACTTCCTGCGCAAGACGGATCCCGCGCAGCTGCTCAACTTTATTCAGAACGAGCATCCGCAGACCATCGCGCTCATTTTGGCCTACCTCGATCCCGATCAGGCGGCGACCGTCCTCGGGGCGCTCCCGCCGGAGGCTCAGGTCGAGGTCACAAAGCGCGTGGCGATCATGGATCGCACATCCCCGGACTTCATTCGTGAGGTCGAGCGTGTGCTGGAGAGGAAGCTGTCGTCGATGGTGACACAGGACTTCACCTCCGCAGGCGGCATCAAGGCGATCGTCGAGGTGCTCAACCGCGTCGACCGCACGACAGAGAAGGCGATTGTCGAGACACTTGAGGTCGACAACCCGGAGCTTGCCGAGGAGATCAAAAAGCTCATGTTCGTCTTCGAGGACATCGTTCAGATCGACGATCGCTCGCTGCAGCTTGTCCTGCGCCAAGTGGAGACAAAGGATCTCTCGCTCGCGCTCAAGGCAACGCCGCAGGAGGTCGCAGAGAAGGTGTTCAAGAACATGTCGACGCGTGCTGCCGATATGTTGCGTGAGGAGATCGAGTTCATGGGACCGGTCAAAATTCGCGACGTGGAAGAGGCACAGCAGAAGGTTGTCGGTGTCATCCGCGTGCTCGAGGACAAGGGCGAGATTGTGATTTCGCGTGGCAAGGGAGACGAGATGATTGTCTAGAGTTATCAAGGCAGCCGTCTGGGAAGAGAACCCGCATCTCATCGACGTGCCCCCCCCGCCGCCGCCGCCACGTGCAGACGACGAGGAGGAAGGCCTCAGCGAAGAGGCCGCACAGAGCCTCCTCGCGCGTATTGCCGAGCGTGAGCAGGCGATGGATGAGCGCGTCAAAGAGGCGGAGATCCATGTTGCAGTCCTTCGCGGGGAAGCCGAGGAGGAACGTGACCGGCTTCTCAGTGAGGCGCAGAAACAGATTGAACAGGATCGCGAAGAGGCACGCGCGCAAGGGCATGACGAGGGATTTGCCGCCGGCAGAGAGGCGGGAGAAGCAGCCGTCCGCGAGGAGATGGCAGAGCTTATCCGCCAGACGAATGCGCGGGCGGAGAAAACTCTGCGCGATGCGCATGATGCCATGCGGGACTATGTGATCCATGCGGAGCAGGATATTGTTTCCATTGCCATGACGGCGGTGGAGCGCGTTCTGCCGCAGCACTTCATCGATGTGCCGCAGATGGTTTTGCCTGTTGTGCGCGATGCCATCCTGCGTGTGAAGGATCAGAAAGAGATCATTGTTCACGTCCCGCCGGACAGCTATGATTTTGTTCTGATGGCACGCGATGAGCTTCGAAGCCTACTGACTGCGGGGGATACGAATCTCACGATCACTTCCGATGAGGGGCTGAAGCCGGGTGATTGTCTTGTGGAAACCCCGAACGGCAGTGTGGACGCGCGTCTTCAGACGCAGATCGAACAGCTGAAAAAGGCTGTGCGGGAAGTTATGCTATGAATAAGAGTGAAACGGGGGGGAATCCCCCATTTTCCATAGATATCCAAAAATTTCAGGATGCACTCCGTAAGGCTTCCCCGATGAAACTGACGGGCAAGGTGACACAGATCATCGGGCTTGTCATCGAGTCGCAGGGACCGACGGTCACGGTTGGGGAACTCTGTTATGTGAGTTCACATTTTTCCGGCATGCCGCCTGTGCCTGCCGAGGTGGTGGGCTTCCGTGAGGGAAGTGTGCTCCTCATGCCGGTCGGCGAGATGCAGGGCATCGGCCCCGGCTGTGAGGTTGTCGCGACCGGTCGTCGTCTGCGTGTCAAGGTCGGGCCGGAGCTGCTCGGGCGTGTGCTCGACGGTCTCGGCAATCCGATTGACGGCAAGGGACCGATTCTGGCAACGGAGGAATATCCCTTGCAGGCACCGCCACCACCGCCGTTGACACGTCCGCGCATCCACGACAATCTCTATGTCGGCGTGCGTGCGATCGACGGGCTGATCACGCTCGGTGACGGACAGCGCATCGGTATTATGGCGGGCTCGGGGGTTGGAAAGTCCACCCTCCTCTCGATGGTTGCACGCAATACGGAGGCAGATATCAGCGTCATCACTCTCGTAGGGGAGCGCGGACGCGAGGTGCGTGACTTTATCGAACGCGATTTAGGTGAGGAGGGGCTCAAGCGATCCGTGGTGGTCGTTGCAACCTCCGATCAGCCTGCGCTTGTCCGCATCAAGGGAGCCATGACCGGCACTGCGATCGCCGAATACTTCCGCGATCAGGGGCATAAGGTCGTCCTTATGATGGATTCTGTCACGCGCTTTGCGATGGCACAGCGCGAGGTCGGTCTCACCATTGGCGAGCCGCCCGCGACGCGCGGTTATACGCCGTCCGTCTTTGCCATGTTGCCGCGCCTGCTTGAGCGTGCGGGAACGAGTGAAAAGGGCTCGATCACAGGAATCTACACTGTCCTCGTAGATGGTGATGATATGAATGAGCCGATTGCAGATGCTGTTCGCTCCATTCTCGACGGTCATATCGTGCTCTCGCGCAGGATCGCGGCGCAGAATCATTTTCCCGCGATTGATGTGCTCGGAAGTGTCAGCCGCGTCATGTACGAGGTGGTGGACAAGAGTCATCTGGAGGCAGCACAGGACATGCGCCAACTCATGGCCGTCTATGCCGAGGCAGAGGATCTCATTCACATCGGAGCATACGTCAAGGGCTCGAGTCCGAAGATCGACGCAGCCATCCAAAAGATTGAGGGCATCAATGAATTCCTGCGGCAGGACATCTATGAGGTGACCTCCTACGAGGAGACGGAGCAGCGCTTGCTCGCAGCCGTGGGCAAGACTGCGGCACCCGCCGCTGAGGCAGCATCATGAAAAAATTTCGATTTCAGCTCGAAACACTGCTCAAGGTGACGCGGATGAAGAAGGAGGAGGCAGAGGTTGCCTTTGCCGAAGCCGTGCGTCGTCTTGAGGATGCACGTGCTTATCAGCGCCAGCTCCTCGAGGAGATGCACCGAGGACAGATGGACTACGAGAATCTTTCGAAAGAGGGAACGCGCATCAAGATCGGGACACTGATGAGCTTCAATCAGTTCTTTGGTTGGAAGCGTCAACAGATCGAGGATCAGCAGCAGGTGATCCTGCAGGCGAATGCCGAGCGACAAAAGCGGCTCAAAGTGCTGATGGAGCAGATGAGTGCTCTTAAGAGCATCGAAAAACTGAGAGAAAAGCGCCTTGCGGAATACAAGGCGGCGGTCTTGCAGGAGGAGCAGAAAATGCTCGATGAGATCGGCCTGCAGCTGACCATGCGAAATAGGGAATTGGAGGAAGCAGTATGATGGATCTTTCCGGCGTAAAGCAGATACAGGCGCGTATCGCAGAGATCGAGGGACAGTTCTCCATTCAAAACCAACAGCTGCCGGGGATGGATTTTGCCGCGAAGCTCCAGCAGGAGATCAATAAGAACACCGCGTCTGCGGCAACCAAGGCACATGCTGCGCAGCGTGTGCAGGAGACCGCCGCTGCTCATCCGGTGACGGCGGCAGAGCGTGCGAACTATGCGAATCCGGATCTTGCGCGCGTGATTCATTCTGCGGCCCAGAGATATGCAGTGGATCCGAAACTGGTCTCAGCGGTCGCAGAGGTGGAATCCGGCGGCAATCAGAATGCTGTTTCACCTGCGGGGGCAGTCGGCGTTATGCAGCTGATGCCGGAGACGGCAGCGAGCCTCGGCGTCAATCCCTATGATATGAAGAGCAATGTCGAGGGCGGTGCAAAGTATCTGCGTGAGATGCTGGATACCTTTGACGGTGACGTGAAGAAGGCGGTTGCCGCTTACAATGCGGGACCGGATGCGGTAAAGGCGTATGGCGGCGTTCCACCCTACGCGGAGACGCAGAATTATGTGACGAACGTTCTGGACATCTATCGGTGACCGTGCAGCCGGAATTCGTTAGGGGAAGAGAAAGAGGGCAGGGAATTCCATGCGGAAGAAATTGAAAATCCTATTTGGACTGATCTTACTCCTCGTACTGGTCGCAGGAGGCTTTGCACTCGGTGTCTATCTGCGGCTCTTTGATACGCAGGCACTGAACGAGGAATACGGTCTGCATGAGCTCCCAATCATTGGCGAGTACTTTGTTCCGCCGACGGCGGGAGGGTCGCAGACGGCACAGTCGTCCTCGTCAGGTGCTCCTGCATCGCCTGGAAGTACAGCAGCGGCAGCTCCCAAGAAGGCTCCCGAGAGCGTGAAGATCTCGAAAGCAGAGATTGAAAAGCAGCAAAAGGAGCGCGAGGCTGCCGAGAAGAAGCGCGTGACAAAGCTGGCACGTCTCTACAACGATATGAAGCCGGCGGATGCGGCAAAGGTCATGGAAACGCTCGACATTGATCTCTGCATTGCCATCCTTCAGCGTATGGATGAGAGCAATGCGGCGAAGGTCTTGACGGCATTTGAGCCGGAGCGTGCCGCACAGATCACACGGATTATCTACGAAGGGGTACCGCGTCGGACGATGAATGCGCGGAACGCGGCAGCGAATGCTTCTGTGCCGGGTACAGAGCCGGCGGAGGCTGCCGCAGAGGCACAGTAAAAGGGAATCAGTATATCGGATGGAGAGAACCTGCGAAGCAGCTGAAAAGCATACTTCGCAGGTTTTTAGGAATCACTGATAAAATGAAGTCTGTCAGATTGGCGCAGATTTTTTGGTCCTGTCAAGGAAACAAACCGGACACAGAGGAATGCTCTGTGGAGGATTTGCTGACGCAGGCAGGGCGAAAAAGATGCGTCAAGATGGCATGGCTGAATTTATCAGTGATTCCTTTATCCGTTTATTTTTTGGGAGGGTAGATTCTTGCGCCGTATATTTTTACTGCTCATTGCGCTCATCATCGCTGTACTCGGAACCGTTGCGCCTGCGTCCTCCGCTGAGGCTGCATTTAGTGACCGCGCGAAGGACATGGCGAAGATTACGGGGGTCCGTATCGGAAAGACGGACGGGAATGTTCGTGTTGTCGTGGATTCTGACCGCCCCGTCTCCTACAGGCAGAGCGTGCTGTCGAACCCAACCCGTATTGTTCTGGATGTGCAGAATGCGTGGATTGCGCCGGAGTCAAAGAAGAATGTCTCTGTGGATTCGCCGCTCGTCTCCTCTGTGCGTGTGGCGCAGTTCGATGCGTCCACCGTGCGCATTGTCGTGGAGACAACGGTAGAAAAGGGCGGATGGAAGATCTTCGCGCTCGAGGGAGACAAGCCGCGCATTGTCATGGACTTTGGCAAGTCACCCGCAGAAAATATGTCGAGGCCTGCGTGGGAGAACAAGCCCGCTGTGACGCCGATTCAGCCGCCCGCGCAGGATGATGAGGAAGCAGATGGGACGTATGATCGGGATCAACTGGATCGTGATCTCTCAGCGATTACCGGCATGAAGGGGCGCAGAATTGCAATTGATCCCGGACATGGAGGAAGCGACTCGGGCGCGATCGGACCGACAGGCATTATGGAGAAGTCCGTGACGATGCGTGTCAGTCGTGAGCTCAAGCGCCTCCTTGAGGCGGAGGGAGCAACGGTGATCCTTACGCGTACGGGCGATACCGAGGTCTCGCCGAAGGGCGCGAGCGCGACGTCGGTCGAGGAGCTTCAGGCGCGCTGCGACATTGCCAACGAGGCAAAGGCGGACATCTTCCTCTCCATTCATGCGGATGCGTTCACGAACCGCGAGGTGAAGGGGACGACGGCGTACTACTACACGAATGGGTCAAAACGGTCGAAAAAACTTGCCGACAGCGTGCGTACGGCGCTCGTCGACTCCCTAGGGACGGTTGATCGCGGGACGCAGACGTGCAATTTCTATGTGGTGAAGCATACGGATATGCCCGCGATCCTCGTGGAGATTTCCTTCATTTCGAATCCGGATGAGGAGCAGATGATGAACAGCGAGTCGGGGGTCAAGAAGACTGCACAGGGGATTGCGGACGGCATTGCCGATTACTTTGGATGACCTTTTGGGAAGGAGGAGGAACTGATTGCAGGAAGTCCATGGCTATCCGGCGCGCGCGCGTCAGTTCTTCATCGTGCTCCTCCCGATCCTTGTCACGCAGATTTCGCTTATGGCGCCCGGCTTTTTCAATACAGTTATGGCGGGACATATCAGCAAGGAGGATCTCGCAGGCATTGCCGTCGGGGCGAGCATTTTCTTTCCCGTATTCGGAGCCTTTATGGGGCTCATCTCCGGGCTGACACCCGTCATCGCCCAGCACTACGGTGCACGGCGGAGGCGGGAGATTCGGAGCGTCGTTCAGCAGAGCTTCTACTGGGCGACACTCCTTGCCGTGCTCCTGCTCGTGATCGGTGTCCTCACAGTTCCCTATCTCGTGCGTGCTCTCGCGCTTGAGCCGGTCGTTGAGGGGATCACGATGGAGTATCTGTCCTACATCGCTGTCGGTCTTATTCCCGTTGCCCCCGCGATTGTTCTCAGGAACTTCATCGACGCGCATGGGCGGACGCGGCTCACCATGTATATCACAATGACGACGATTCCGATCAACATTGTGCTGAACTACATCTTCATGTACGGCACTTTTGGGATGCCGGCGCTCGGCGGGCCGGGTGCGGGGCTTGGCGCCGCACTGAGTTACTGCGTTTTTCTCGTGCTGAACAGCATCGTTGTTCTGCGTATGAAAGAGTTCGCGCGTTACCATGTCTTCGCGCGCCTGCCAAAACCGATTCTTGGCGACTGGTGGGCGCTGCTTGCCATCTGCGTACCAATCGGGCTCACGGTGTTCTGCGAGCAGAGCATTTTCGGCGCGGTCGGGCTCCTCATGGCGGCGTACGGTACGACCGTGCTCGCTGCGCACCAGGCGGCGATGAACTTCACCACGATCGTCTACATGCTGCCGCTCTCCGTTTCCATGGCGATCACGATTCTCGTCGGCTTCGAGGTCGGCGGTGGGCGCGAGAATGGCGCACGCGCCTACATCCGCCTCAGCCGTGTACTGACACTCCTCTTCGTCGGTGTCGTTGCGCTCGCACTCGCGGCGATGCGCGACTCTGTTGCTGCGCTCTACACGACGAATCCGGAGGTGCAGGAACTCCTGCGCGTATTCCTGCTCTATGCGCTCGTCATGCAGTTCTGCGACTGTGTGAATGCACCTCTGCAGGGAGCCTTGCGCGGCTATAAGGATGTCACCGTCACATTCTGGCTCGCCGTGCTCTCGTTCTGGGGGATCGGGCTGCCGAGCGGCTATGTGCTCGCGGGCTGGACGGAGCTTGGTCCCTATGGCTACTGGGTGGGACTGAACGGCGGTATCATCGTCGGTGCTGTACTGCTTATGATCCGCCTGCGTGTGATCGAAAATCGGATGCGACAGGCGAAGCTTCACGCGCGTTCATGAAATCCCGTGAAACTGGAATTATTTTGTGCGCTCTGTGAAAAAAATCCTATTGAATTTCCTATGAAACGTGGTATTATGTACCACATGAGAGGAGCTAACTCATAAAAAGTTTTCTCATAAGGGGGAAATGACCCGACTATGTGATTTTTTTCACTATTGCAATAAGGAGTGGGGTATTATTATGGCAGATCAGAAGCATATTGTCATTGTCGGCGCCGGATTTGGGGGCGTACGTCTCGCAAAGGAACTTGTCAAGGAAAATGTGCGTGTCACACTTGTGGATCGGCACAACTATCATCTGTTTCAGCCGCTCCTCTATCAGGTGAGTACGGCTGTGCTTTCGTCCTCGGAGATTGCCTACCCCACGCGTCAGTTCTTCAAGAACAATCCGAATGTGAACTTCTACATGTCCAAAGCGCTCGGTGTTGATCAGGATCGCCGCGTGCTCATCACGAAGCACGGCGAGATTTCCTATGACTATCTCGTGCTTGCGGCAGGCGCGACAACGAACTTCTTTGGCAACAAGAGTGTGGAGCGCAACTCCTATGCGATGAAAACCTTGCAGGAGGCGATTTCACTGCGCGGGCATATTATCCACGAGTTCGAACGCGCTTCGCGTAAGAGCGGTCCCGATCAGCGTGAGGCGCGTCAGCGTCACCTCAATTTCGTCATCGTCGGCGGCGGCGCGACGGGCATTGAGATGGCGGGAGCGCTCATGGAGCTGATCGACATCTTCAAGAAGGAATTCCACACGATTGATTTCAGCGAGGTTCACGTCACCCTCCTCGAAGCGATGGGGAGCGTGCTCCCGATGGTGCCGCCCGACCTGCAGCAGCATACGATCGATGTCCTGCGCAAGAAGGGCGTGGACGTGCGACTCAATACGGCGGTTACGGAGTACGACGGCAATGATCTGACGCTCAATAATGGCGAAGTTATCCCGACCAAGACGGTGATCTGGGCGGCAGGTGTGCGCGCGCAGGACTTCATCAAGGACTGCGGCGGCGAGGTGGACCGCGCGGGACGCATCATCGTCGAGGAGAACCTGCTCGTGAAGGGGAGCGACCGCGTCTTTGCAATCGGTGACTGCGCGAACTTCCAGCACGGCGATATGCAGCGTCCGCTCCCGACAGTGGCACCTGTGGCGACGCAGGAGGCACTTCAAGTCAAGGAGAACATCATGGCGCTGATCGCGGGCAAGACACCCGATCAGCTTGGCAAATTCGTCTACAAAGATCTCGGGGCGATGGCGACCATCGGCAAGGGCGAGGCGGTCATGAACGGTCCCATGCCCGTGCTTGGGTTCAACCTCAAGATGAGCGGCTTCTTTGCATGGTTCGCGTGGATGCTCGTCCATCTCATCCGCCTTGCGGGAAAATACGCAGACTTTACGGTTTCCGTCAAGTGGATCTGGAATTTCTTCTTTGGCACGCGTCTCGCGCGCATCATTCACAGTAAGATGGAGTAATTATGAGAAGAAAAGATAGAGAGATCTCTAAGCTCAGTGAAATAAAAAGCATTTTGGAAAAAGCAGATGTCATGCGGATCGCCCTAAATAACGGAGTATATCCCTATGTCGTTCCGGTTAATTTCGGATTTGAAATGAACGGAGCTGACCTTGTGCTGTTCTTTCATGGCGCCAAGGTCGGAACAAAGCATGATGTGATCCTCAGAGACAACCATACAACGTTTGAAATTGACTGCGGACATATGCTGATGCCGCCTGTTGGCGAGGAATCCTGCACAGCCAGTTTTGCCTATGAAAGCATTGTCGGACAGGGGCTTGTTGAACAAGTGGATGATTCCGAAAAAGAAGCGCTGCTTGTTCAACTTGTGGAACAGTATGGAATTGCGGCGAACGCCTTTCATCCGGCGCAGCTTGCCAATACCGCAGTCTATAAGATCAAGGTGGAGACATTTACAGCAAAACGCCGAATCAATGATCGCATCTAGTGGAATGGACTGTACGTGAGGAATCACTTGCACAACGCACGCATTTGTGCTATACTTGCGCGGTAATGAACGCAGGGCGTTCGTTTCCATGACTCGTTCTCGATCCAGACAGGTCGAGTTCAACCAAGCGTGCACAAGCATGCTTGTATCCGACAAAAGAAACGAGGTGTATCTACATGAAAGAGGGCATTCATCCCGAATTCTTCGAGGCGACGGTGACGTGCGGCTGCGGCAATACGTTCACGACCGGCTCGACGAAGAAGGATCTGCGCATCGACGTCTGCTCGAAGTGCCATCCGTTCTTCACGGGGCGTCAGCGCGACGTTCAGGCGGGCGGACGCATCGAGAAGTTCCAGAAGCGTTACGCGCGGAAATAGCAGCGCGGGTAAGGTGCACAGCGCCTTGCCTGTTTCGTGACTGCACAACAACAGGGAGGGACTATTGCACGAGAGATCGTGTGATAGTCTCTTTTTTGATACAGTAAGGAAATCCTATGCCAAAGAAAATAACCGATCTTGCAGTCGGTGGGCAGGCGGTGATCGAGGGCGTCATGATGCGCGACGCGAATAAGACCGCGACCGCCGTGCGTCTTCCAAATGGGGAAATCGAAGTGGAGACGCATCCCGTTACCTCGATCCGCGACCGCTACCCCGTGCTCAATCTGCCGCTCATCCGCGGCTCTGTCATCATGGTGGAGTCCCTCGTCATCGGCATGCGTGCTCTCTCGTTCTCTGCGCAGGCGGCGGGTGAGGAGGATGAGCAGATGACGAAGAAGGAGATCGCGATGACGATCCTCTTCGCGCTTGTCCTCGCAAGTGTGCTCTTTATCGTCATTCCGACGGGGGCGGCGCATCTTGCGGCGGCATATACGGACGATCCCATCGTGTTCAACCTGATCGAGGGCGGCATCCGCCTCGCGGTATTCCTCCTCTACATCTGGGGCATCTCGTTCATGGGCGGGATTCGCCGCGTATTCCAGTATCACGGCGCAGAGCACAAGACGATCCACTGCTATGAGGCAGGCGAGGCGCTGACGGTGGAGAACGTGCAAAAATTCCCAAGGCTGCACCCGCGCTGCGGGACAAATTTTTTGCTCATCGTTATGGTCGTCGCCATCGTCTTTCATGTGTTCTTCGGCTGGCCCGATCTCTGGCTGCGCATCCTGAGCCGCCTCGCCGTGCTGCCCGTGGTTGCAGGCGTCTCCTATGAGATCATCCGCTTTGCGGGGCGCAGCGAAAACAGGATTGTGCATATCCTGATTACGCCGGGGCTGTGGCTGCAGTATCTGACAACGCGCCCGCCCGCCGATGAGATGATCGAGGTCGCGATCGAAAGCCTCAAGGCGGTGCTACCGGCGGAGGACATCCCCGCAGGAAGCGGGAACTATCGAAAGGAGACAACGTGCTCAGCAAACTGAACGCCGTTGCGGATAAATATCATGAACTTGAGGCACTGCTGAGCGATCCGGACGTGATGGCGGATATGGAGAAGTGGCAGCGCTATACACGTGAGCATGCGGCGCTGACCCCCATTATTGAGGCGTATGATGCGTACAAGCAGGCGCTCCGCACCATCGAAGAGGACAAGGAGATGCTCGCCGAGGCAGATGTCGAGATGAAGGAGATGCTCGTCGAGGAAATCGCCGAGGCAGAGGCGCGCCGCGATCAGCTCGCGGAGGAGCTTCCTATCCTACTTCTGCCGCGCGATCCGAACGATGACAAGAATGTCATTGTCGAGATTCGCGGCGGCGTCGGTGGGGAGGAGGCGGCGCTCTTTGCTGCGAGCCTCTTTCGCATGTATGCGCGCTACGCCGAGCGGCAGGGCTGGCGGACGGAGATCCTCAGCAGCAATCCGACGGAGATCGGGGGCTTTAAGGAAATTTCCTTTCTCGTCAGCGGTGCAGGCGCGTACAGTCGTCTGAAATACGAGAGCGGCACGCATCGCGTGCAGCGCATCCCCGTCACCGAGTCGGGCGGGCGTATCCATACCTCAGCGGTCACGGTCGCCGTTCTGCCCGAGGCGGAGGAGGTCGAGGTTACGATCGATCCGAACGAGCTGCGCATTGACACCTACTGCGCCTCAGGCGCGGGCGGTCAGTACGTCAATCGCACGGAGACCGCGATTCGCATCACGCACATACCGACGGGCATTGTCGTGCAGTGTCAGGATGAGAAGTCGCAGCTCAAGAACCGCGAAAAGGCAATGAAGGTCTTGCGTGCGCGCCTCTATGACCGCGCACAACAGGAGCAGGCGGATGCCGTCGCCGCTGACCGCCGCAGTCAGGTCGGCTCGGGCGACCGCAGCGAGCGCATCCGCACGTACAATTTTCCGCAGGGACGTGTGACCGATCACCGCATCGGTCTGACGCTTTACAAGATCGACGCCGTGCTTGACGGCGAGCTGGATGAGATTCTCGCGGGACTCATCACGGCGGATCAGGCAGAGCGCCTGAAACAGGTGAACTGATGGCAGATGCTGTTTGGACGATAGCGCGACTCCTTACGTGGACGACTGATTTCTTTCACGAGCATGGCATTGAGAGTCCGCGCCTCGACGCGGAGGTACTGCTCTCCGCTGTGCTCGGCAGAGATCGAATGTATCTCTATGTGCACTTTGATGAGCCGCTCGAACCGGATGAACTCGCGCGGTTTCGTGCCTATGTAAAAGAGCGAGCGGCGCATGTGCCGCTCGCCTATGTGCTCGGACGACGCGAATTTATGGGGCTCGACTTTCGTGTCACGCGCGATACGCTCATCCCGCGCCCCGATACCGAGGTGCTCGTACAGTGTGCTCTGGACTTTCTGCGCGCACGTACGGACGGAGGTGCGAATGATCTTCGGATTGCCGATATCGGGACGGGCACAGGTGCGATTGCGCTCTCCGTGATTCATTATACGGAGGGGGCATGTGCGGATGTCGTCGATATCTCACCCGCAGCCGCTGCGGTCGCACGGGAAAATGCAGAGAAACTCGGGCTGACGGAGCGCCTCGACGTTCATGTGGGCGATCTGCTCGCACCGCTCGCGGGGCGCAGCTACGATATGATCCTCTCGAATCCGCCCTATATTCCAACGGCGGATATTGCGGGACTGATGCCGGAGGTATGCCGCTATGAGCCGCATCTCGCGCTCGACGGCGGCGCCGACGGGCTGGACATCTATCGTCGACTGATGGCAGACGCGCCTACACTTCTCAAAGATGGCGGTGCGATCGCCGTCGAGGTCGGGATGGACGAGGCGGAAGCCGTCGCGGTACTTGCAATCGCGCATCCGCGCATCGTGCGAACGGAGATATTGAAGGATCTTGCGGGCATTGAGAGAGTTGTTGTGGGGTATACACAATAGAAGCCCATATGCTGTAAAAAGCCTCCTCCGTTTCGACGGGGGAGGAGGACCACGCGAAGCGTGGTGGAAGGGGCGTCTCTGCCTAAAGGCATAGAATTTTCATTAAGGAACCACTGATAAAATAGACCCTCAGATTGGCGCAGATTTTTTCGTCCGATTGAGGCAGCAAACCGGACGCATAGCCAAAGCTATGTGGAGGATTTGCTAACGAAAAGCGGACAAAAAAGATGTGCTAAGATGGCGGTGCTGAATTTATCAGTGATTCCTTAAAGGAGGGACACGATGGATACGGAGATTCTTCGTCCGACTGCGCCCGCAGATTTCGAGCGTGCCGCCGGTCTCATTCGCAGCGGTGCGCTCGTCGCGTTTCCGACGGAAACCGTGTACGGACTCGGCGCGAACGGGCTCGATGCGGCGGCGTGCACGCGTATCTACGAGGCGAAGGGACGCCCCTCTGACAATCCGCTCATCCTTCACATTGCCGATCTTACAATGGCATATGAGATTGCCTCCGACGTTCCGCCAATTGCCGCACATCTCCTCACCGCATTTGCCCCGGGCCCCCTCACCGTCATCCTGCCGAAAGCCGCGCACATCCCCGACATCGTGACGGGCGGGCTCGCAACCGTCGGCGTACGTTGTCCCGACAACATCATCGCGCGCCACTTGATCCGTGCGGCGGGCGTGCCGATCGCCGCGCCATCCGCGAATACCTCGGGGCGTCCGAGTCCGACGACGGCAGCGATGGTTTACGAGGATATGGCAGGGCGTATCCCGCTCATCCTCGACGGTGGGAGCTGTCGCCTCGGCGTGGAGTCGACCATCGTTGACTGCACGGAGGAGGGGGCTCTTACGATCCTCCGCCCCGGTGCCGTTACGCGCGAGATGATCGCGATGGAACTGCCTCACGTTATTGTGCGAATGGATAACGCACTCACAGCGGAGGATGAAGCACCGCGTGCACCGGGGATGAAATACACGCACTACGCGCCGCGTGCCCCTCTCACGGTCTATGTGGGGGCGGGGGCGGCAGTCGAAAATGCTCTGCGCGATGAAGTTCTTCGGCGCAGAGCGGCGGGGGAGAGCCCCGCGCTGATCGCAAGCAATGAGACCCTGACGGCGCTCCGTGCGATTGTCCCTGCAGAGCATACGTATCACTGCGGCGCACGCGGCAATCACAGTGCCTTTGCCGCCTGTCTCTATGACGCGCTCCGCCGCTTCGACGATCTGCCCGTCACCTCACTCCTCGCCGAGGGAACGGGTGCGGTCGGTCTCGGGCTTGCCATCATGAACCGTCTGCGCAAGGCAAGCGGCGGAGATATTATATATGTGTGAAAGCAATGCTACAGAAGCGCTGATAAATTCAGCACCATCATCTTGGTGCATCTTTTTTGCCCGCACATCGCCCTCGATCCTCCACAGAGCCCCACTCTGCGTCCGGTTTATCTCCGCAATCGAACGAAAAAATCTGCGCCAATCGGAAGGTCTATTTTATCAGCGATTCCCTAAATGGTGAAAAAGTTTATATTAAATGTGAAAGCACAAAAAATAAAGTACGATATATTTGGCGACTTATAATACATTTTTATGAAAGGATGACTACAAATGACGGCAACATATGGTGATATTATTTATGTTCAGCGTATTGGATACAGACATTTTGGCGTCTATGTTGGTAATGATAAAGTCATTCATTATACAAAAGCATCTGGAAGTAGTTGCGATGGAATTATAAGAGAAACATCTATAGAATTTTTTCTTGATGGAAGTCAAGAATATGTTGTCTACGAGTTTGAAAAAGAAAAATTGGTTAATCTTGTAAAAACTCTTTCTGGTGGTTTGTCATTGATGAGTCCGTTTTCACTGATGAACGCAATTGGGCGACTAGGTAAAAGTTTTTTTTCTGATTTAAAAATATATGGTT
>NZ_GL892076.1:2339474-2376687 GCF_000213975.1 Centipeda periodontii DSM 2778 | reverse complement strand
GTTTAAAAATATATTCATCAGCAGAAACAGTTAAACGAGCTCGTTCTTGCATTGGACAAAAAGGATATAATCTTTTAACGAATAACTGTGAGCACTTTTCTATTTGGTGTAAAACAGGTGTAAAAGAATCAGAACAAATTGAAGCACTTTTAGATATTCTCCCCGGGGGTGAAATTGTCAGAGCATTTTCTCGTACGTGAGGATAAGAAAATGTTGTACTAAACAATATATGAAAATAAAAGATTGTTCTGTTATCAAAAAACCGACAGCCGCTCTGTTTCGAGCAAGCTGCCGGTCAGATCACAATTATCATAGAAGTTAAACACGTTCCTTATTCAGTTGTTTTACCTTGCACAGACACCTATGTCCGCACGAACTTGTATTGTACGTTCAGCTGAAACCGTTTTGGAGATCTCTGATATCATCCAATTTGCGCGCTAGGTTTTCGAAAAACGAATCGTACAGAGAGATTGTCACGCACCCGACCGTACGGGGATGACGGCGCTGCAACCATTCCTTGCCAATGCAATGCCATAGGAGATCAGCGATTATATTTGCTGTCTCTGTTCTTCTTCAAAGATGCATTCCCATCAGGGGGCATGGCCACCGCGCTGAATGAAATGTGTCAATAGACATTCTCCTTTCTATAGCGTTCACGTTGTTCGGAGATATATCTCTTTTCTTGCATTTATCATATCATAAACAGAGCCTTCGCGCAATAGTTTTTTGATGTTATCCTTGGAATGATTGGAGAAATAAATGTGTTTTCAATATTCCTGAATTTCATCTTTCCGCCGCGTTGTCCAAACTGCTCCGCCTATGTTGAGTACAGAGGTGCATTCTGCTCGGACTGTGCATCACGTCTCATCGGTCTGCATATGCTCGTACGTGCGGGGGATGCTCGTGAGGCACTTGAGGGCATCTGGGCGTTTGCACACTATCGGGAGGGGGTGCGCGACCTCCTGCGTGCACTGAAATATCAAAAGAAGAAATCTGCACTTCCCGCCCTGCACACGATTCTAAAGGCAGGGGAGTCGACACTTGCGGAGCTTCCACGCCCCCTGACCGCCATTCCCGTTCCCCTCGCGCCGGAGCGTGCGCGTACGCGCGGGTTCAACCAGGCAGAGGAGATCTTTGCGCCGTGGCTCAGGGTGCATGGCATCTCACTTGCCCGGATTCTCGTCCGCACGCGTGAAACGGCGCCTCTCTACGAGCGCACACGCACGGAACGCCAAAAGGAACTGCGCGGTGCCTTTGCCGTCACCGAGGGCGCAGATGTTACGGAGAAGGACATCCTGCTCGTGGATGACATCATGACGACCGGGGCAACGCTCACGGAATGTGCACGTGTCTTGAAACGTGCGGGAGCACAGAATGTCTATGCATTCGTTCTGGCGAGCGAGCACCAATGATTTGCACCGAAGGACAGCCTCTTCTCAGTTTTGATTTGCTTTTCGCTGCGCTTTCATCACATCGCTTCCGTTACTGTGCCTTTTTGTACGTGAGTGCGATGAGTGCCATCGTCAGCTCATAGGACTTTCGCAGGGAGGGGATGGGCAGAAACTCATAGTTCGAGTGGAAATTGAGTCCGCCTGTAAAATAATTCGGCGTGAGGATGCCCTTCGTCGAGATGAAGGAGCCGTCCGTGCCGCCGCGCATCGAAATCGTACGCGGCGTGATGCCGAGGCCCTCCATCGCCTCGTAGATGTTGTCGATCGCCTGACGGTTTTCGTCGGTCACAGCGTCGGCGATGTTGCCGTAGGTGTCCTCGATCGTATACTCGACGCGGCAGCGCGGCTCCATCTGACGGAGTTTCTCAACGTTTGCGACGATGAGGCGCTTGCGCTCCTCGTAGCGCGTCTTGTCATGGTCGCGGATGTTGAGCTCGACCATTGCGGTCGTCGGATTGGAGCGGATCGCTTGGCACCAGATGTAGCCCTCCGTTCCCTCTGTGCACTCCGGCGTTTCCCTGCGGTCAAAGAGATTGACGAAATCCACGGCAAGCAGGGTCGGGTTTACGAGCACGCCCTTTGCGCTCATCGGATGCGCGCTCACACCGTAGATCGTGACCTCTGCCGAGCCTGCGTTGAATGTTTCATAGACGACCTCACCGAGGGCGCAGCAGTCAATGGTATAGGCGTAGTCGACGGGGAACTTTGTAAAGTCCATATTTTTCGAGCCCCAGAGCCCACACTCCTCGTCGGGGACAAAGGCGACATAGACTTCGCCGTGCCGGAGCGCAGGATCACCCGCAAGCGTTGCGAGTGCCGTCATGATGTTGGCGATTGCAGCCTTGTTGTCTGCGCCGAGGACACTCGTGCCGTCGGTGACGATCAGCTCCTGCCCAACATAGGGGGTGAGCTCTGGGTGCTCTGTCGCCCGCATAACGATGTTTTTCTCTGCGTTCAGCACGATGTCGTCGCCCGCGTAGGAGATGCGCTGCGGCTTGACCACAGGGCTGAGCGAAACATCAACGGTGTCCAGATGAGCACAAAATCCGATCGCGGGGACACGCGGCGCATCGGGCGGCAGATTGGCGGGCAAATACGCCGTCAGCACGCATTTGTCGCTCAGCGATACCTCCTGCATGCCGAGGGCTTCCAGCTCCTTTTGCAGGAGGTGCGCCATATCCCATTGTTCCTCTGTGCTCGGCACGACCTTACCGCCGTTCGCCTTGCTCTGTGACGGCACACGGACGTAGCGAAGAAAGCGCTCGACAAGAGCTTCTTCGATTGCGTTTGTTTTCATTTCAACTTCCTCCTTAGAACATCACGCGCGGGTACACATAGTCTGCTTGGAAACCGAGTGGGATGTTGAACCACCAGAAGACGTAGAGCATGATTGTCAGCGTGATGAGCAGTGTGATGGTGTACGGCAGCATGAGTGAGCTGAGCGTACCGACACCCGTGTTCTTGTAGTATTTTTGACAGTAAACAATGATGAGTGGATAGAATGCGAACATCGGCGTGCAGACGTTGACCGCGGAGTCGCTTACGCGGAACGCCGCCTGTGTCAGCTCCGGCGCGATGCCGACCGCCATGAGCATCGGAACGAAGATCGGCGCGAGGATCGCCCACTTTGCAGAGGCGGATGTGATGATGAGGTTGAGCATGCCGACAAAGATGATGATGCCGAAGATCGTCACCTGTGGCGGCAGTGCGAGCGATTTGAGGAACTCCGCGCCCGCAATGGCGATGAGTGCGCCGATGTTGGATGTGCCGAATGCATACATGAACTGCGCGGCGAAGAAGTAGAAGACGATGAGCTGAATGAGCGTCTTGGTGATCTCCTCCATGGACTTTGTAAAGTCCTTCGAGCTGCGGAATTTCCCGCTGATGATGCCGTAGACGACGCCCGTTGCCGCCGCGAGCAGGAAGATGATCGCGACGATGGACTGCATGACAGGCGCCTTGAAGCTGGCAATATTGCCGGTCGCCGGGTCGCGCAGGAGGGAGTCCTCGGGCAGGAGTGCGAGCACAAGCCCGACGAGCAGTGCGACGAGCACGCCGCTCGCGATGTAAAATGCGCGGTTCTCCTGCGGCGTGATCGAGAAATCCTGCGCGGGTACGTCGATGTCGTCATCTACGGGACATGCTTTGCGGCACCATGGCTCCACGACGCGCTCCGTCACCCACCAGCATCCTGCGATGACGATGAAGGTTGAGCCGAATGCATAGAAATAGTTGCACAGCACGTTGACCTCGTAGGTCGGGTCGATGATCTGCGCTGCCATCTGCGTGAACCCTTGGATGACGGGGTCAATTGCCGACGGCGTATAGTTGGCGGCAAAGGCGCCCGCAATGCCGGCGAACGATGCGCCGATGCCCGCGAGCGGATGCTTGCCCGTCGCGTAGAACATGTACGCGGCGATCGGGATGATGATCATGTACCCTGAGTCCGGTGCAAGGTGACTGATCATACCGACGAGGATGACGATCGGCGTGATGAGCTTTTTCGGTGTGACGGAGAGGATCTTTTTCAGCCCCGTGTTGATGTAGCCCGAGCCGTCTGCGATGCCGATGCCGAGCGTTGCCACGATGACCATGCCGAGCGGAGGGAAGCCTGTGTAGTTCGTCACCATCTTCGTGAGCAGCGTCACGAGCGATGCCGGACTCAGCATGTTCGTGATCTCGATCGGCGCGCCCGTCGACGGATGCACATAGTCAAAGTGCATTTGGGATAAAATTGCGGATGCGATACAGGTGATGACAAAGGCGCAGATGAAGAGCATCGTTATATCGGGAATTCGATTGCCCATCTTTTCAATCCATCCGAGGATGCCGCCGACCTCCTGTTTCTGCGGCGGTGCGCTGCTTTGCGATTCGTTTGGCATACATATTCCTCCTAAAAATCCAATGAAGCAAAAACATTTAATACGGAAAATTTCGACATAAATAAGGAAAACCCTTTTCAATGGTTTGCAAATACAATATGACGTTCATTTTTCTTCGGAAATGCGACAGCAGTCCTTTTATTTCTTGCAAAGCCTTTTGTCCCTGTGATAGAATGGCGGAAGTTTTTCAGAGCGCTGTGGGGATGGCGCTCTTTTTATGGAGGAATGGGAAATGGCGGATATGAAGACGCAGGAGCGGCAGATTGGTGACAGGGAGGCGCACGCAACGCGTGCCTTCTTTTTTATCGGCGGCTTCGGTGCGGCGTCGTGGGCACCGCTCGTGCCGCTCCTGCGTGAGCGGCTTGCGGTCGGTGATGATGTGCTGGGACTCTTGTTGCTCTGTATCGGTATCGGCTCGCTTTTGACGATGCCCCTTTCGGGTGCCCTCTCGGCGCGCCTCGGATGCCGTCGTGTGCTCGTTGTCGCAGGCATTCTCTACGCTGCCGTACTCCTCTCGATCTGTTTGGTGGATTCTTTCTGGATCGCCGTGCCGGTGATTCTCCTCTTTGGTGCACTTATGGGATGCCTTGATGTCGTCATCAATGTTGTAGCGGTCATCGTGGAGAAGGGGATCGGTCGGCGCATCATGAGCGGGATGCATGGCTTTTGGAGCCTCGGCGGTTTCGTCGGTGCAGGGCTCTATGGCGTGTGGGTCGGGGGATTTGGACTGACCGCGTTCCAGTCCACGGCGATTGCATCGGTGCTGATCCTCACACTCACAGCAGTATTCGGCAGAAATCTAATTCTGTATGGTGGGGGCGGCGGCACTCTCATCGCGATCCCGCGCGGCATCGTTGTCTTTGTCGGCATCACGGCGTTCATTGCGTTCCTCAGCGAGGGAGCGGTGATGGACTGGAGCGGCGTCTATCTGACAGTGGTGCGTGGCATGGATCTCTCGCTCGCGGGTGTGGGCTTCTCGATCTTTTCGGCGGCAATGCTCCTCATGCGTTTCCTTGGCGACCGTACCGTGCAGCGCATCGGTCAGCGTCCCGTCGCCGTGGGCGGTGCGCTGCTCACCTTCGTCGGTATCCTGCTCGTCATGTTTGCGCCTGTGGACACGCTTCTCTATCTGGGCTTCTTTGCCATCGGCATTGGCAGTGCAAACATCGTGCCCGTATTCTTTTCTCTGATGGGGCGGCAGAACGTCATGCCCATCGGCACGGCGGTTTCCGCCGTCAGTACGATGGGCTACCTCGGCATTCTCGCCGGTCCCGCCGCGATCGGCTTTGTCTCCGCACTCACGAATCTGCAGACGGCGTTCGGCATGCTTGCCGCACTCAGCATTCTGCAGGCAGCCGTCGGCTTCTATGTTTTTAAGAAGATGGTTTGATCATAGCCGAAAAATAGACATAAAAAACGCCATCCAGCTCGGAATGGCGTTTTTACTATCTTACTGAGCCAGTGCGTTGACCTTCTTGGCAAGACGCGATTTCTTGCGGGCTGCAGCGTTCTTGTGATAGACGTTGTTCGCAGCCGCCTGGTCAATGGACTTGTATGCCGCAACGAGGAGGTTTTTCGCCTCATCTGCGTTGCCTGCGGCAACAGCGTCATTGACACTGCGGATGGCACGGCGGACGCGCGTCTTCTCCGCAACATTGCGTGCACGGCGCTTGGCGTCAGACTTTACACTCAGAATGGATGCCTTGATGTTCGGCAAATCGTTCACCCCCTCGACGAAAAATGTACTGCGTCATTCTATCACACGGAATTGCAAAAAGCAATATTTTTTCTTTGCACAACTTCTTGATTCGGACACAAACATAGGGTACAATAATCGTATGATAAATATAAAAAATAGCAAGTACAAAAGTCCTCCTGCAATCTCTTTGATAAATTTGAAAAAAGCCTGAAAGTGCCCTGAAAACTTGCAGGAAATTCGGCTTATTTATCGAATTAGGTAAATATCATAAAACGAATTCAGGAGGAACAATACGGCTAAAATGAGCGAAAACTCATTGAAATCGGCAGGAATACGGCGAAACGGATGGGTGTACGGCGAGCCCGATCGATTTGCCGTTGCATATATGTTGGGGATACCGCCTGGTATCCGTGAGGGGAGAATTACCTATGAGAAAAACAGAGTGCTTGGCAATGATTCTGGCAGGCGGACAAGGCAGCCGTCTTGGTGCGCTGACGAAGCGCGTCGCAAAGCCGGCGGTTCCGTTTGGGGGGAAATACCGCATCATTGACTTCCCGCTCAGTAACTGTGTCAACTCCGGCATCGAAAAGGTCGGCGTTTTGACGCAGTATCGGCCACTCGAGCTGAACCAGTATCTCGGCTCGGGCAGCGCGTGGGATCTCGATAAGCGCGACGGCGGGCTCTTTGTCTTGCCGCCCTATGCACGTGAAAAGGGGGCGGAGTGGTATCGCGGTACGGCAGATGCGATCTACCAGAACCTTAATTTCATCGACATGACGGATCCCGACTACGTGCTCATTCTCTCCGGCGACCACATCTATACGATGGACTATGCGTGGATGCTCGAGTCGCACAAGAAGAACAAGGCGCAGGCGACGATCGGTGTGTTCGAGGTGCCGTGGGATGAGGCGCCTCGTTTTGGCATCATGAATACGGATGAGACCGGACGCATTGTCGAGTTTGAGGAAAAACCGGCGAAGCCGAAGAGCAACCTTGCTTCCATGGGAATCTATATTTTCAATCGTGACTATCTCGCGGAGTATCTCACGGCAGACGCGAAGAGCGAAACTTCGAGTCACGATTTCGGCAAGGACGTCATTCCGAAGATGCTCGCCGACGAGGGACGTCTTTATTCCTATGCCTTCAACGGCTACTGGAAGGATGTCGGTACGATCGAGAGCCTTTGGCAGGCGAATATGGACCTCCTGCAGGACAAGCCGCCGTTTGAGTTCTCGGGCAGATGGCGTATCTTCTCGTTCAACCCGTCCATGCCGCCGCAGTTCGTCGGCACGGAGGCGAAAATTACGCGTTCCATGATCAGCGAGGGATCCATGATCCTCGGTACGGTCGAGAACTCCGTGATCTTCCCGGGCGTTCGCATCGCCAAGGGTGCCATTGTACGCAACTCTGTTCTGCTCCCGTCGGCCGTCGTGGAGAGCGGTGCCGTAGTGGACTATGCGATCCTCGCCCAGCATGCCGTGATCGAGGAGGGGGCACAGGTGATCGGCGAGGAGTCGCAGATCACGGTCATCCCCGAGGGAGAGACGGTGTCGGCTGCCTCGACCGAGCAGCGCGTCGGCTGAGCCGCAGGAAGAGAATGGAGTGAACATACAATGAATAGCGTAATGGGACTCATTAACCTGCAGGAGGACGGAAGTCTCATCCGTGAACTCGCCGACCGACGTGCTGTTGAATCCATTCCTTTCGCCGGACGTTATCGCCTGATTGATTTTTCCCTCTCAAGCATGGTCAATTCCGGCATCAACAAGGTGGGTATCATGCTCCCCGATGAACCGCGTTCCGTGCTCGATCACCTGCGTTCCGGCAAAGACTGGGATCTGGCGCGTCGCCACGATGGACTCTTCTATCTGCCTGCCGCGCACGACGACGCGCAGCGCCGCAAGGGCGATCTCAAGAATTTCTATCACAATCTGGACTTCATCGAGCATGCCTCCACACGTTACATTCTGCTGACGAACGGCAGCTTCGTCTACAACATCGACTTCAATCAGGTGCTGCGGTTCCATCAGAATACAGGTGCAGATATCACACTCGTTTCGCATACGACGATCGACGAGAACACGGGCAATAATATTGTGCTTGATACGGCGGAGAACGGGCTTGTCCTCGATATTGCGGAGAAGCCGGTTGCCTATCAGGGCATGAAGGTCTCCATGGGGGTCTATCTCATGGATAAGCGTGCATTCGTCGAGATTGTCCGTTATGCCTACGAGCGCGGCGGGCAGGATTTCGTACTCGACGGCATCATCCGGCGTGCCGGCGACTATACGATGTTCGCCTACGAGCACGACGGCTACATGGCGCATGTGGACTCTATGTCGACCTACTATCGGGCGAACATGGAGATCCTCGATCCGGAGGTCTGGCAGAGTCTCTTCATGGGTGACCGCCCCATCTACACAAAGATCAAGGACGGTGTGCCCGTCCAGTATAAGGAGACGGCGAAGGTCACCAATTCTCTCATTGCGAACGGCTGCATCGTACGCGGCGAGGTGGAGAACAGCATCCTCTTCCGCGGGGTAAACGTGGGCAAGGATGTGAAGATCCGGAATTCGATCATCATGCAGAAATGTGACATTCAGGATGGCGCGCTTGTCGAAAATGTCATTTGCGACAAGAACGTTGTGATCACAGCGGAGAAGTGGCTGAAGGGAGCCGCAGAGTATCCGCTCGTCATCAAGAAGAATATCACGATTTAAGATTTGTTTTTGCCGTTAGCGGTTCCCGCCTCGTTTCGATCATCGGAACGGGAGGGGGCTATAACGGCTTCTTGTTTCTGATACTTCTTAGGGGATTCTTGTCACATGCAGGAATAGAAGGTCGGGGGAAACAAGAGAAGTTTGGAAAAGGAGTGGACGATTTGGCACAGAAGGATCAGGTCATGAGGCCGACAGGGAAAGCTCTCGAGACAATGAAAAAGATCTTGAAGAGCCGTTTTATCACAACCGCGCATGTTTTGTTTGGCCGCGAGGTAGAGGAACTGACGGAGATCGAGATCTATAAGACGATCGCAGCAACCGCCAAACAGTCCATCTCGGACAATTGGATCAAGACGAACAAGCAGTATGGGGAGCGGAAGGAGAAGCAGATCTACTACTTCTCCATCGAGTTCCTGCTGGGCAGACTCTTGAAATCCAACCTCATCAATCTCGGCATCGAAGAGGCACTGAAGGATGTCCTCAAGGACTTCAAGCTGAATCTCTCGGACGCTTACGAGGCAGAGCCGGATGCGGGGCTTGGCAACGGTGGGTTAGGGCGTCTTGCCGCCTGCTTTATCGACTCTCTCGCAGCACATCGTCTGCCCGGACATGGCTGTACGATTCGCTATCAGTACGGGCTCTTCGAGCAGAAGATTGTCGGCGGCAACCAAGTCGAAATTCCGGACAACTGGCTGCGCGATGGTTTCGCATGGGAGTACCGCAAGCCGGACAAGTCGGTCGATGTCAAATTTGGCGGCAATGCCTATATGCGCGACATCGGGAACGGCAAGCTCGAGCTTGTCCACGAGAACTCGATGATTGTCATGGCGGTGCCGTACGATATGCCGATTGTCGGCTACCACAATGCAACGGTCAATACGCTGCGCATGTGGAACGCGGAGGTCAACCGTGACTTCTCCGACTATGGGCTTCTGACGCAGGAGCAGATTCAGCAGCGCAATGACTATCGCAACTTTGTCGAGTCCATCACGCGCTATCTCTATCCGGACGACAGCACGTTTGAAGGGCGTCGTATGCGTCTCATTCAGGAGTATTTCTTTGTTTCGGCAGGTGTGCAGAGCATTGTCCGTCACTACAAGAAGACGGGCATGGGCATCTACGACTTCGGCAAGAAGATCGGTATCCACATCAACGATACACACCCGGCGCTCTGCGTGGCAGAGCTCATGCGTGTCCTTGTTGACGATGAGGGGCTGACGTGGGAGGATGCGTGGGCAATTACGCGTGATACGATCGCGTATACGAACCATACGATCATGCCGGAGGCACTTGAAACGTGGAGCCTTGATATGTTCAAGCCGCTTCTGCCGCGCATCTACATGATCATCGATGAGATCAACCGCCGTCATATCGAGGAAGTGCGCCGCCGCTACCCGAACAACGAGGACAAGGTGCGTGCTCTTTCCATCATTCAGGACGGCGTGATCCACATGGCGCGTCTTTCCATTGTCGGCGGACACAGCGTCAACGGTGTGGCGAAGATCCATACAGGGATCCTAAAGTCCACGACGCTCAAAGATTTCTACGACTATACGCCGCGCAAGTTCAACAACAAGACAAACGGCATTACGCATCGACGCTGGCTTATGGGAGCAAATCCCGAGCTTGCCGCGCTGATTGACAATATACTCAATAGCCGTGAGTGGCACCGTCATCCGGAGAAGATGGACGGTCTGCATGACCACGTCGAGGACAAGAACTTCCTTGAGCAGCTCATGAAGATTAAGCATCTGCGCCGCGAGGGGCTTGCCCAATATATTGAGCACCACAACGGTGTCAAGCTGAATCCGGATTCGATGTTCGACATCCAGGTCAAGCGCATCCACTCCTATAAGCGGCAGCTGATGAACATTCTGCACATCATGTATCGCTACCACCGTGCTCAGAATGAGCCGTCTTTCCTGACGCAGCCCGTGACGTATTTCTTTGGCGGCAAGGCGGCACCCGGCTACTACATCGCGAAGGAAACGATTCGTCTTATCAATGTGGTTGCTGACCGGATCAACAAGGATAAGCGCGTCAATGACTTTATGAAGGTCATCTTCATTGAGAACTTTGGTGTTTCCATCGGCGAGCTTGTCTATCCAGCAGCGGATGTCAGCGAGCAGATCTCCACGGCGTCGAAGGAGGCGTCGGGCACGGGCAATATGAAGTTCATGATGAACGGCGCAATCACACTCGGCACGCTCGACGGCGCGAATGTCGAGATCCGGGATGCAGTGGGCAGTGAGCACTGTGTCATCTTCGGTCTTAAGGCCGAGGAGGTTATGAACTACTATGCGACGGGGGCCTACTCAGCGTGGGATGAATACAACACGAATGAGAAGGTGCGCACGGTGATGAACCAGCTCGTCGATGGTACCTATGGGGATTTCCGTTCGCTGTATGATTATCTCCTGCACGCGAACGATGAATTCTTTATCTTGAAGGACTTCAATGCGTATGACAACGCACGCATCGAGGTCATGCGCCGGTTCAAGGACAAGGACGGCTGGGCACGTACGGCGGCAATGAACGTCGCGCACTCCGGCGGCTTCTCGTCCGACCGCACAATTGACGAGTATGCACGGGAGATCTGGAATATCCACCCCGTCATTATCTCATAAGAAGAAAAGGGCGCGCGGATAGGAACCGCACGCTCCTAGGAAAATACAGGAGGGGATCGTATGAAAACATCTACGCTCAGTGAGTTTGATCTTTACCTCTTTCATCAGGGCACAAACTATCATGCACAGGAAATGCTCGGAGCGCATTTCGTCGAACAGGACGGGAAAAAGGGCATCCGATTTACGGTATGGGCGCCGAATGCAAATGCCGTCAGTGTTGTCGGCGAGTTCAACGACTGGAATGTCTTTATCAACCCGATGAACCGCATCGACGACGGCGAGATCTGGGAGACCTTTGTCGAGGGGCTCGGAGAGGGCGAGATCTACAAATACGCGATTGAGCCGCAGTGGGGCGGTCCCCGTATCATGAAGGCGGACCCCTACGGGTTCTACGCGGAAAAGAAGCCGCAGACGGCATCCCGCACCTACGACATGAACCACTATGTGTGGGGCGATCAGGCGTGGCAGAAGCGCAAAGAGGAGGAGTCCTCCTACGAGCGTCCGATGCTCACCTATGAAGTGCATGCAGGATCGTGGCGCCGCACGCTTGAGGGGGAGTATCTCTCCTACCGCGATCTGGCGGATCAACTCATCGGCTATGTCAAGGACATGAACTATACTCACATTGAGTTCATGCCACTGTGCGAACACCCCTATGACGGTTCGTGGGGCTATCAGGCAACGGGCTATTTCGCCGTGACGAGCCGCTATGGCACGCCCGACGACTTCCGCTATCTCGTCGATACGGCCCACCAGAACGGCATCGGCATCATCATGGACTGGGTGCCCGGACATTTCTGCAAGGACGAACAGGGGCTTCGCCATTTTGACGGCAAGAACCTCTACGAGTCCGACAATGAGATGCGTGCGGAGAACTGGGAGTGGGGCACCACGAACTTTGACTATGGGCGCACGGAGGTGCAGAGCTTCCTCATCTCGAACGCGCTGTTTTGGTTCGAGGAGTTCCACATCGACGGCCTGCGCATCGACGCGGTTGCGAACATGCTCTACCTCAACTACGGGCGCAAGGACGGCGAGTGGCAGCCGAACAAGTACGGCGACACGGGCAACCTTGAGGCGATGGACTTCCTGAAGAAGCTCAACGAGACGATCTTCAAGTACCATCCGAACGCACTCATGATTGCGGAGGAGTCGACCGCGTGGCCGCTCATCTCCAAGCCGGTCTACATGGGCGGCATGGGCTTCAACTACAAGTGGAACATGGGCTGGATGAACGACATGCTCTCGTACATGAGCCTTGATCCGATCTACCGTAAGTGGAATCAGGACAAGATCACATTCTCCCTCATGTATGCCTTCTCCGAGAACTTCGTTCTGCCGCTCTCACACGACGAAGTCGTGCATGGAAAGTGCTCGCTCATCAGCAAGATGCCGGGCGACTATTGGCAGAAATTCGCGGGTCTGCGCGGTTTCTTCGGCTACTGGATCGCACATCCGGGCAAGAAGCTGCTCTTCATGGGCGGTGAGTTCGGGCACTTCATCGAGTGGAACTTTGACGACAGCATGGACTGGCACCTCGTCGAGCAGTACCCGATGCACACGAAGATGCTCGCCTACTCGAAGGCGCTCAATAAATTCTATGTCGACAACAAGGCGTTCTGGCAGGTCGACTTTGACTGGAACGGTTTCCAGTGGATCGACTGCAACGACAACGAGAACAGCATCATTTCGCTTATCCGCCGCGCCGAGGATCGCAGCGACTTCATCGTCTGCGTCCACAACTTCACCCCAGAGGTACGCCACGGCTACCGCATCGGTGTACCGACGAAGGGCACCTATGTCGAGGTGTTCAACTCCGACGAGGAAGCCTACGGCGGCAGCGGTGTTCTCAACACGGGCGATATCGTGAGCGAGGACTATGCGTTCCACGGACGTGAGCAGTCCATTGTCATCACGGTGCCGCCGCTTGCCTCGACCTTCTACCGTCTGAAGCGCCAGAGCGGTGCGGGAACGCCCGACCACGAGATTCCCGAGACGGTGGATGCCGTTGCAAAAAAAAAAGCAGTAACGCCTAAGACCGGAGCCGCTGCCGCAAAGGCATCGGAAGCGGATACGGTGACGGAAAAACCGGCACCGAAGAAGCGTACGACGACAAAGACGGCAGACAAGGAAGCGGCGAAAACAGAAACAAAGAAAAAGTCCGCTGGTCCCCGCGCTGCAGCGAAGAAGGATGAGTCTTCTGCCGCGCCCGTAAAAAGGACGGCAGCAAAGAAGACCACGAAAGCTGCCGCAAAGGAGACGGAGGCGGAAAAGCCCGCAAAGAAGGCTGCGCCGAAGAAAACCGCCAAGACAAAGAGCGCAGAGGAGCTGACCGAAGCCGCAGCCGCCGCGCCGAAGAAGCGCACGGCGACCATGACGGCGACAAAGAAGTCACCCGCGCGTAAAAAGGCGGCAGAAGGAGAAGAAAAACCAAAGAAAACGCGTGCAGCAAAGTCGTAAGAAAACTGTACGCATTGATAGGAGAATGAGGAAAGCTGAGATAAATTAGAGGATCGACTCATGGGATGGATGATTACGGCATCCTCCCGTGAGGAAAAGGAGGATATAGGGATGAAGGTACTATATGTAGCATCGGAGGCAGTTCCCTTTGTAAAGACCGGTGGTCTTGCAGATGTGGCGGGTTCGCTCCCTGCCGCACTCGTCAAGGATGGGGTGGATTGCCGCGTTATTCTGCCGAAGTATGGTGCAATTGCTGAGGACATCAGGAACTCCATGGAGCATATCTATGATGGGGTCCTGAATGTTGCATGGCGGGACAAGTTTGTCGGTATTGACAAATACGTACTCGATGGTGTGACCTACTACTTTGTGGACAACGAGGAGTATTTTAACCGCGAGGGATTCTACGGCTATCCGGACGATGCCGAGCGCTTCTCGTTCTTCAGCCGCGCTGTCCTCAACCTCCTGCCTGCGCTTGATTTCTGGCCGGACATCATCCATTCGAATGACTGGCACGCCGCGCTCGTCCCGGTGTTCCTCAAGCTGGAGCATATGGATGACTCGCGCTATACGGGGATCAAGACGCTCTTTACCATCCACAACCTCAAGTATCAGGGCGTCTTCCCGAAGGATGTCATGACGGATGTGCTTGGGCTTGACTGGCAGTATTTCAATAACGGTGATTTCGAGTTCTTCGATGCGGTCAACTTTATGAAAGCCGGCATCATCTATGCCGACTATGTATCCACCGTCAGCAAGACATACGCCGAGGAGATCCAGTACGACTACTACGGCGAACATCTTGAGGGACTTCTCCGCAAACGCCGTGAAAGACTTTTCGGGATTGTCAACGGCATCGACTACGATGTCTACAATCCGCAGACGGACAAGAACCTCTATGTCAACTACGACATCAAAAAGGCGGTCGAGGGCAAGACCGACAACAAGGTGCGCCTGCAGCGCGATCTGGGACTCCCGGAGAACCGCCGCGTGCCGATGGTCGCGATGATCACACGCCTTGTCGCGAACAAGGGACTGGATCTCGTCGTACGCGTGCTGGATGAAATTCTCCAGCATGAGAATGTGCAGTTTGTCCTCCTCGGTACGGGTGACCGCGGCTATGAGGATTGGTTCAAGGAACTGGCGTGGCGTTATCCGAACAAGGTGTCGATCAACATCCGTTTCTCGAACGAGCTGGCGCAACGCATCTATGCGGCGTCCGACATCTTCCTCATGCCGTCCATGTTCGAGCCGTGCGGACTCGGACAGCTTATTGCGATGCGCTACGGCTCGATTCCTGTTGTGCGTGAGACGGGAGGACTCAAGGACACCGTCATCCAATTCGATCGTTCGGATGTGGATAAGGGGAACGGTTTCCTGTTCTACGAATACAATGCACATGAGATGATGTATGCCTTGAAGCGCGCGCTTGCCGCCTATGGGAATCTGCGCGAGTGGCGTCAGCTTATCTTTACGGCGATGCACAGCGACTTTAGTTGGAAACGCTCGGCGAAGGAGTACGAAACTCTCTATGAGCGCCTCCTGCTCGAAAGCTGAGATTGTCCCTTGCAGAATTTCGATTTGTGCGTGGGTTGACCGTATTTGAGTCTTCCACGACGCACCCCCTAAGAAACCGCTGGTGAATTTGGTTCAAATAAGAACATTTGATTCTCCAGTGGTTTCTGTGCGTTTATTTTTAGGAAAGGAGAGGGTGCTATGCTGGAATCGTATCAGGTGGAGCACAACTCACAGAATATTTATTTTCGCTCCATCGTCGGAGCGGCGGAGGCGGGGAGTCGTCTGCGGCTCGGCATTCGCATTCGGACATTTGAGCCGATCCATCAGGTACTCGTGCGCCTTTGGCAGGATCAGACGGGGGAGCGTCTGATCCCACTCGAAACAAAGGACGGACAGAACGAGCAGAAATTCTATACGGCATGGATCAATCTGCCGGATTATGGCTGTCTGGTTTGGTATTACTTCATCATTACAGCGGAAAGCGGCACCTATTTTTATGGGAACAACCCGGAGATGTTGGGCGGCATTGGAGCGCTCACCATGGAGGCTCCCGAGTCCTATCAGATCACGATCTACAACAAGGGCGCACGTACACCGGACTGGTTCAAGAATGCCGTGATGTACCAGATCTTTCCGGATCGCTTCGCGCGTTCGGGTGATACCATCGTCCGCAAGAAAGGCGCGGTCATCCGCACGGACTGGACAGACGACCCCATGTATCTCAAGGATCCCGACACAAAGGAGATCATCGCTTATGATTTCTTCGGCGGGAACCTGCGCGGGGTCATGGAGAAGCTGGACTATCTGAAGCAGCTCGGCATCTCGTGCATCTACTTCAACCCCGTCTTCGAGTCCGAAAGCAACCATCACTACGATACGGGAGACTACCACAAGATCGACCCCGTGCTCGGCGATATTGAGGACTTTCGTGCCCTCGTCACGGCGGCAGAGGAGCGCGGCATCCGCATCATTCTCGATGGCGTGTTCAGCCATACAGGCAGCAACAGCATCTACTTCAACCGCCAGCATCAGTACAGCTCGCTCGGCGCGTACCAGTCGAAGGAGTCGCCGTACTACTCGTGGTACCACTTCCGCAACTATCCGAACGAGTACGACTGTTGGTGGGACTTCGACACGCTGCCGAACGTCAACGAGACCGACCCTGCCTATATGGACTTCGTCATTACAGGCAAGGACAGCGTGCTTCACCACTGGATGAACGAGGGGATTGCGGGCTGGCGCCTCGACGTGATCGACGAGCTCCCGCCGACGTTCTCCAAGACGTTCTTTGCCGAGCTGAAGAAGCGCAACCCCGATGCCGTCATGATCGGTGAGGTCTGGGAGGATGCCTCGAACAAGGTCGCCTACGGTACGCCGCGCGAATACCTCTCTGGGAGCGAGATGGATTCAGCAATGAACTACCCGCTGCGCACGATGATGCTCGACTTCCTCACGGGCGCGGTCGATGGACGCCAGACAGCACGACGGCTCGCAAGTCAGATCGAGAACTATCCGAAGGAAAATCTCTATGCGATGATGAACCTCATCGGCAGCCATGACGTACAGCGCGCGATCACCGTACTCGCCGGCGTCCCCTACTATGAAGGGATGCCCGCCATCGAGCAGTCGCGCGTGCGCATGACGCCGGAGCAGTTCGATCTCGGCTCGCGCCGCCTCCTCATGGCGACCCTCTGGCAGATGACCTATCCCGGCGTGCCGAGCGTCTACTATGGCGACGAGATCGGCATGGAGGGCTTCAAAGATCCGTTCAACCGCCGCCCCTACGACTGGGTGCATGGCAACAAGGAGATCCGCGGCTGGTTCGAGCGCTTTATCGCGATCCGCAACGAGAACGATGCACTGCGCACGGGCGATATCCTGCCGCTCTACGGTGCGGGTGATGTCATCGCCTATGCACGCACCATTCGCTCGGGCTACGATGTGTTCAATCAGGAGAAGGAGGACGGTGTCTTTATCGCCGCATTCAACCGTAACCTTACCGAGACGCAGACCATTGATGTGGAGGTGAGCGACTTCGCCTGCGGCGTGTTTGAGGATGCGTTCAAGCCCTCGCGCACATACGAGGTGGAGCGCGGACGCCTGCGGATCAAGATTCCGCCGCTCTTTGGACTCCTCCTGCGTCAGCGTGAGGAGCCGCAACGTTACGAACGTAAGGCGGGCGTCCTCCTGCACCCGACCTCCCTGCCGTCAAAATACGGCGTGGGCGACTTTGGCAAGGAAGCATATCGCTTCCTCGACTTCCTCGCCGAGGCGGGGCAGAAGATCTGGCAGATTCTGCCGCTCAGTCCCGTTGGACATGGCTACTCGCCCTATCAGTCCATCTCCGCGTTCGCGGGCAATATCATGATGATTGATCCCGAGGATCTTGCCGCGCGCGGCTGGCTGACAGAGAAGGATCTCTTCCTGCCATACGAGGCGAACACGGCGTTCATCGACTTTGAACGCGTCAAACAGTTCAAGAAGGAACTGCTCGAAAAAGCATTTCGCGTGTTCCGCAAGACGAGCGCACAGGATCAGGCATTCCAAGAGTTCTGTGCAAAAGAAGCGTACTGGCTGGATGACTACGCCCTCTTCCATGCGGCAAAGAAAGAATATGCACGCAAACCTTGGACAGAGTGGCCGGACGAGATCAAGCACCGCGACCCTGCGGCGCTCAAGGCACTTGCCGAGCGGCAGAGGGATGAGGTGGAACTGGATCGCTTCAAGCAGTACATCTTCCATCTCCAATGGAATCGTCTGCATGACTATGCGAAAAAGAAAGGCATCGAAGTCCTCGGCGATATGCCCATCTTCATCGCACAGGACAGCGCAGACGCATGGGCGAATCAGCACCTCTTTGACCTCAATGAGGATGGTACACCGCGTACCGTCGCGGGCGTACCGCCCGACTACTTTGCCGCGAATGGACAGCTCTGGGGCAACCCGCAGTACAACTGGGACGCGATGAAGGCGGAGAACTACGCATGGTGGAAGCGTCGCTTTCGCAAGCTGCACGAACAGGTCGACATCATTCGCATCGACCACTTCCGCGCATTCGAGTCCTACTGGTCGGTCGACGGCAAGGCGACGACCGCGATCAACGGCCGCTGGCTCAAGGGGCCGGGCAAGCCCTTCTTCGATGAGATTGAGAGGGAGCTTGGTGAGATGAACATTGTCGCCGAGGATCTCGGCATCATCACGAGCGAGGTTGAGCGTCTGCGTGACGACTGCGGCTTCCCCGGCATGAAGATTGTCCACTTCATGCTTGAGCCGAACGAGTCGGGACGCGTTGGCTTTGTTACGCCCGAGAACAGCATCATCTATACGGGGACACACGACAACAATACCACCGTCGGCTGGTTCACGCACGACATCGACGAGGTGCTGCGTGAGACGCTCGCGAATATGACGGGTACGACCTCCGATCGTCCGAAAACGATATGCAAGCGCCTCATCAAGGCGGCATACGCCTCGCGCGCCCGCATGGCGATCATCCCCATGCAGGATCTCCTCGCACTTGACGAGCGCGCCCGCATGAACACACCGGGCACCGTCGGCATCAACTGGCGCTGGAGCCTCAAGAAGGACTACCTCCTCGAACTCGACCCGAAGAAGCTCAAGGCACTCTGTGTGCGCTACCATCGGTGATGCAAGGCATGAGCTCATAGGAACAGCGCTTGATCGCCGCAAAAATAGGGGGCTGTTGCACGAAGTTTTTAAGGAATCGCTGATAAAATGAAGTCCGTCAAGACGGCGGTGCTGAATTTATCAGTGCTTCCTTAACTTCGTACAACAGCCCCCTTCTTTGTATCCCTTCCACCGCTTGCGCGGTCCCCCTTCCCCGTCAAACGGGGAATGCTTATATTGTTTCTCTGATCGTGCAGAGCTCCAGTACATCGGAGGCAGATGACGCATGAATCAGTCCGTCATAAAATGGTGTGTTTTCCAAGAGATACATCAGATCCTTGAGCGCCTGTGTATGCGTTTCGTAATCGACCGCCGAGAGGGTGATGATGATCTGTACCTGTGTATCGGAGCCAAATGGAATGGGCGACTGCAAGACCACAATGCTGAATGCACTGCACAGAGCCCCCTCGTCCGGACGTGCGTGTGGCATTGCAATATATGGGAAAAGAATCATATAGTTACCCAGCTTTTCAATGTTTTCCTGCATTGCCTGAATGTAATGTTCTGTGATGCAGCCATCGCACAGGAGCAGGTCACCTCCGAGGCGCACCGCCTCACGCCAATCTTGCGCCGCAGCATTCAGGAGAATACGGCGCGGGCTCAGCAGCTCCCGCAGGGAGGGACGCACGGTTCGCCGGCTCCCTAAGATTCGCTCCAGTGCGCTGCGCAGCTCCACGGGCTGTTCAATCACACAAAAGGGACTGATCTCCCGGAGCACGCGATCCGAAAGATCCTCGGCGGGCGCCATGTCTGCACTTCGATCGTATTGGGAGAAGAAGATACTGAGATCGCTGATGTTTTTTTCTGTCAGAAACGGTGTGACCTGAATGCAGTGAACGGGACAGTTCGACAGGGGGATCGTTGTGACAACAAGATCGAGGTCATTTTTTCGCAGCTGCTCCGGAGCTACATGCGCAGGCATTGTCCCCACGGTTTCAAAGTCAAAAATGGAATGCAAACGCAAAAGGATGAGCTGCGATGTACCGATGCCTGCGTCACAGATGAGAAGGACGCGTGCTTTTCTCTTATGCCTCCTCTGCATGCGTTCTCTGGAAGCCAGAAAGTGAATGGAGAGATAACCGCATTCTGCATCGCTGAGTTGGATGTTCCACTCCTTTTCCAACTGTGACATCGCCCGCCGTACACATCCGAAAATATGGGGATAGTCCGCCTTAATTTCGTCGATCAATGGATTGTTGATATTGATCCCATGGCGGAACCGATAGATGGCCGGTCCCATATGCTCGCCCAGGTTCTCATATAGCTGTTCATCGCGGTCGAATGGAATACCGCATTCCTGACACATGCGCGCAATCAATGTGGAAACCACCATCTGAAGGTAAATATCCTGTGCTTGTGTTTCCGTGGAGAAGCTGCTGCCCAGCAGATGAATTGTAATATAGGCAATCTCAGACTCGGGAATGTGAATAGCGCACGTTTCCTCGAGGCGTGCGGCAATCCCTGCTGCAACGGAAAATTCCGGCGCTTTGATCAGGTGACTGAGCTCTTCGTGCACCATTTCCACTGTTCTTCCGAGCTGAATCCGCTTCACGGCGATCGCCAGATGAAGCACCATATTACGCAGGGCATAATCAGAGAAAAACTTATTCAGCTGCGTTTCTGCCTCTTTGACAAAATCCTGCAATCGTTCCAACGGGATAAGGCGGAACATTTCAAGATAGGAAACATCGGAGAAATTCAGTTCATCAGAGTTCATCAAAAGACTGTGTAGCACCAGATTTCGCAGAGCAGATTCATTCCCCGTCAGAAGGACTCCTTTTCCTTTTGCTGTCTTGACATATCTGCCCGTCGGATCGAGCTGCTCCTTGAACTCCTGTATATCGGCGTAGATTGTCGTCTTGCTGACGTGCAGGCTGTCTGCCAATAGTTGTACTGGAATATAGTCGTTATGAGATAGGAGCGTATAGGCGATTGCGGCAATGCGCTCCTTTTGTGAGAGCACATAACGATAGGGTTCTTCTTTATAGGCACCGGATTGAAAGCGTGACACCTGCGCTGCCGTGAGGTGGAGGGAAATGCCCTCGCGCGACTTCCGAGATAGGGGAGGGAGCCCCTGCTCGTTCAGATAGTCATCGATGCGATTCAGGTCATAGCGAATCGTACGCTCGCTTATGCCAAGATCCTTCGCTAATATCTCGACTCTCAGAGCTGTTTTGCTCTGTAGAATACGGCGCAGGATTTCACCACAGCGTTCGTTCAGCAAAAGATCACCGCCTTTTGGGAGAATGGAAACATGGGAAGTGCCTCAGCAGGCACTTCCCATGGAACTGACGTGACATATTATTCTTCGTCAGGATTGTTGATGACTTTTCCTTTGGTCTGGATGAAGTTTGGCACCAACAAGACGACCAAGAAGAGCCCGAGGATAATAAAGATCCCCGTTTCTCCCAATGCATTCGCAAGAGAGCCGATGACAATGCCGAGAACGCCGAAGTCAAAATCACCGAATGTGGTATTCTGGAAGCCCAGCGATCCCAAGACGGGGAGCAGGAGGGCCGGCGTGAAGCTGATGAGAAGTCCGTTGACAAATGCGCCGATCGCCGCACCTCTGCGCCCGCCGGTGGCATTTCCAAAGATACCGGCCGTAGCGCCGCAGAAGAAGTGAGGAACAAGACCGGGGATGATGAGCACGCTACCGGCAACGCCGAGGAGCAGCATACCGACAATGCCGCCGATGAACGATGCAACAAAGCCGATGACCACAGCTGTGGGCGCATAGGTGAAGAAGACCGCGCAGTCAACCGCAGGAACTGCGTTCGGGATGACGCGCGTTGCGATACCCTCAAATGCCGGGATCAGATCACCGAGGATCATGCGAACGCCGGAGTAGACGACTGTGACGCCGACGGCGAATTTCAGACCTGCCATGATCGCAAAGAGAAATGGGGACATGCCGCCGGACAGCGTGCCGACATAGGTAGGACCGGCTGCAATGGCTGCGAGCAGATAGAAGAACGTCATGGTAATGGCGGTGGAGACGGTGGTATCCCTCAGGAACCCCCATTTCTCCGGAATCTCGATGTTTTCCGTGCTGTCCTTTGCATCGCCGACCTTGGAACCAACCCAAGCCGAGATGTAGTATGCCAGACTGCCGAAATGCCCCATGGCGATACCGTCATGTTCTGTGACACGATTCGTATAGCCCTGACCGATTGCAGGCGAGATCGCGCTCCAAGCACCGAGCAGGAAACCGCCGCTCAAGATGAGCTCCATGCCCTTCATGCCGGCTGTGCCGAGTACTGCGGAGAGGAGGCACGCCATGAAGAAGCTGTGATGTCCTGTAAGGAAGACATACTTGAACTTTGTGAAGCGGGCGATCAAGAGGTTGACGACCAGACCGACAACGAGGATGGACATCGTCTCTACGCCGAGCACCTGCTGTGCCACGGACACGATCGCTTCGTTGTTCGGGACAACGCCGGTGATATGGAAGCCCTCCTGAATCATCTTGCCGAGGGGATCCAGATTTTCTACGATGAAACCTGCGCCGGCAGCGAGCATTAGATATCCGAGGATCGGCTTCAGCGTGCCGGTCATAATCTTATAGAATGGCTTTTTCAGTGCGACCAGACCCACAAGGGATACAATACCAATCAGGAGTGCCGGCTGCTGCAGCACGTCGCGTAAAAATTCCAAGAACTCCATGTGAAACTACCTCCTGTCTTGTCGGTGTTATTTCAGAGCGAGCAAGGCGTCGAGCACATCCTCTTTGATCTTCTTTTTGTTTACATAGCTGCGGATGACGGCTACGTTGCGCCCCTCAAACTGCTGTGCCAGTTCCTTGACCGTGACGATGAGGTCAGCAGGGCGCCCCTGCGCGGAATTAAAATCGCAGGACTCGACATCCGCGTCAATGGCCTCCTCTGCACAGATTTCCTGTATCTTCATCGCCAACATGAGGCTGCTGCCGATGCCGTTGCCGCATACCGTCAATACTTTCAATTTCATACGATTGACTCCTTTCTTTGCATAACAGGATTCTTTATGTTTCCCTAAAAGCTCCGCTTTGGATGTAGGAAAGAATCTCTTCCTTTGTCATGCCAGCACGCACGCGTTCCAAGAACGTTTCGTCTTCGAGGAGCTGCATGAGCTCTGCCAGCGCGGAGATGTGGGAATTGTGATCGGTCGCACAGAGGAAGATGAGCAAATCCACAGGATCATATTCCTCGTTGCCGAAGGGGACAGGAGATGCGAGCCGCACGAATCCCATGCCCAGCTTCTTCACACCATACTCCGGACGCGCGTGCGGCATTGCAATCCCCGGGGCAATGACGATATAACTCCCGATCTCTTTGACCGTATTTACCATGGCGTCTGCGTATTCCGCCGTTGTATTGCCGACGGCTTCAAACATTGCTCCACCATAGCGAACTGCTTCCTCCCAGTCTTTTGCTGCCACATTGACAGCCACCGTCTGTTCGGTAAACAAATTTTCAATCATGCCATATCACCTACAGCCTGTCGGCCTTACAAAATCGTAAATCCGAGTCCGGACGCATCCTTGTAGAAGCCCTGTACCGTTTCGAGTGAGTATGCCTCCAGATCCTTGCCATAGTTCTTGCTCTTTGCCAAGATATCATTCGGTACGGTGATGATGTGGCAGCCGCATTTTTCGGCTTCGATGATATTGTAGAATTCGCGGCAGCTTGCCCACAGGAGTTCTGCCTTCGGCTTTGCTGCGCAGATTGCAGCAGCCTCTTTCATCAGCGCGGCGGCATCGGCGCCGGCGTCGGCAATGCGGCCTGCAAACACCGAGACAATGGCAGGTGTATCTGCTGACAGCGCATCGACCACGGTTTGTGTCTGCTCCAGCGTGAAGATCGCCGTGACATTGAGCTTGCAGCCTTTTGCGGACAGCTTTTGAATGAGCGGCGCGGAGGATTCGCCCTTCGTGTTCGTCACCGGGATTTTGACATACACATTGTCACCCAATGCGGCAATTGTGTTCGCTTCCTTCTCCATTGTGACGAAATCATCGGAAAAGACTTCGAAGGACACAGGATCATCCGGGATGTGCTGCAGAACCTCGCGGGCATATGCTTTGTAATCCTTGACGCCGGCCTTCTTCATCAGGGACGGGTTAGTGGTGAAGCCGCGGACGACACCCTTGTGATAGACGCTGAGCATGTCCTCCAGATTTGCACCGTCGGCGAAAATCTTGATGTTTAAATCCTGTAATTTCATATGATACTCCTTTCTAGAGTTGCCTTGAAATTATTATATGATTTACAAAGGTTATGTGTAAATATGGAAAACTTGCGGCTCTTTTTCTGCAAAATTGGTTTTATGGGACAGGTTTTCAATGATGACATGTACGATATTTCTTTTTTTGCCATTTTATGGTATGCTAAAATGGATTTTCAGATAGGGAGGAAGAATTATGTCTGAGTATACTTACACCGTTGAGAAGCCATGTCCGGTCTGTGGGGAAAAGACGCATGTGACGAAGCTGAAGGCGCGCCTCATCACGCTGGGGACGGATGAGGACTTCTGCGTACACTATCAGGGGGTGAATCCCTATCGCTATCGTGTCTGGTTGTGTGAGCACTGCGGCTTTGCCGCCGATGAGAAGCAGTTCACGGAGGAGCCGCTGAGTGCGCGTGACAAGGCGAAGATCCAGGAGCTTCTCGCAGGACACAAGATCAACCTGCCGTACAAGGAGGAGCGCACGGTGGAAGAGGCGATCCGCGCGTACAAGCTCGGCATCTACTTTGCCGAGCGCCTCGGCTGGACGCTCCAAAAGCAGGCGGGCTACTGCATGGGCATGGCATGGGTCTACCGCGATACGGAGGAACACGAAAAGGAGGCAGAGATGCTACGTCGTGCTGCCGAGCTCTATGAGAAGTCGGTGATGACGGAGCATTACCCCATCAACGGGATGAGCGACAGCATGGCGCTCTACATTGCGGGGGCGGCATACTATCGTCTGGGCGACTATGAGAAGGCGACGCAGATGCTCTCGCAGATCATGAGCGATCAGGAAGTGCGCAAGAACGATACGAAGCTCTTCGAGCGCACGCAGAATCTCTGGCTCGATCTGCGTGAGAAGAAGGCGGAAGCGGAGAAGGCGAAGAATTGATGGTCATTGATATCCCTGCAAATTTTATCGAGCAGGTGCAGAAGATCGACTGGGGCAGTGTCCGCGAGGCAGTGAAAGATTATCGCCCTGTCCTCACGGTGCTGCGCGATACTTGGGATCGTGAGACACTCGCGCAGATTGCCGAGGGGCATCTCTTCGTGCGCGATTCGATGCTGAACGAGGCGATCGCGAAGAACCTCGGGACGGATGGTACGATCCGTGGGATTATGCTTCGCTCGCACGAAAACGGGCGTCTCGATCTCACCTGCACAACGACGAAAAAATATAAGACGATCGAACTCTCGGGGACGATCGATGAATTCGTCCATGTCGGGGATAAGTCATATGCGGTCTATTGTGTGCGGGAGAAGAATATCCCGAATCACGGACTCGTCTCATGGGTGTTCTCGCGCATCTCGCTCTCGATGGTGGAGCGCATGATGGGGCATCTTGATGTCTCTGACCGTCTGCCCGTGAATATTCGCGGCAACAAGGTGTACGTGGATTTCCATGAGGTGCTTGCCGCCTCGAAGCTCGGTCAGACGACGTTCCGCGGGCACAAGCTGACGGATATGGTCGAGATCGAGGGAGCTGCCGTGCGCGAGGGCGGCATTATGTTTGATACGAAACTGAATATGCCCGATGATGTAGGGGAAGCACTCCGGGCAATTCTGCAGGAAAGCGGTTCCGTTGACACAGGGGATGCGGCGGAAAAAGGAGGTACACATTGACGAGATTTTCTTGGATTCGTACACTTTGTATTGCAATGCTGACCGTGTTCCTTGTGCCGCAGTCGATCGACGCGGCAAAGAAGGAGCCGGTTACGGAGAAGATTGTTTTTATCCCGCATGATAACCGCCCGATCTCAAGCAAGCAGACGGCGGATGTGGTGCAGCGTGTGGGCTATGATGTCATTACCCCACCGCGGGATCTGCTCGGGAATCGCGAGGATTGGGGGCACCCGGATGCACTCTGGACATGGCTGGATGAAAATCTGGCACAGCCGGGTGTCAAGGCGGCGGTGATCTCATCGGATGCGATGATCTACGGCAGCCTCGTCGGATCGCGCAAGCATTCCTTTACACGCGATCAGGTGCTCGCACGCGCAGCTCGCTTTGATGCATTGCAGCGTTCTCATACGAAGACTCCGCTTTACGTGTTCGGCTCCATCATGCGGACGCCGCGCTCCGGCGAGGCATCGGGACACGAGGAGCCGGAGTACTACCGCCGTTATGGTGCGGATATCTTCCGCTACACGGTTCTGCGTGACAAGGAGGAGGTCGAGGGACTCTCGCGCCGTGAGCGCAAGGAATATGACTTCCTCGGGCGCCTGATCCCGAAGGAGGCGCTTGCCGACTGGATGGGACGCCGTGAGAAAAACTATGCGGTCAATGAATATCTGATTGACCTTTTGCGCAAACACGGTACATTCCGTTATCTCACACTCGGTCGCGATGACAATGCGCCGTTCTCGCAGACGCATCTCGAGAGCCGTCATCTCACGGAGGAGGGCGCCGATCTCGGTAAGACGCGGTTCCAGACGATGGCGGGCATCGACGAGATCGCCCTGCTCATGCTGACACGCGCCGTGAACGAACAAAAACATGAGATTCCCTTTGTCTACGCCCGCTATAACTGGGGACGCGGTGCGGATACCGTGCCTGCATACTCGGATGAGAAGATCAGCACGTCGATCTCGGATGCTGTTTTCGCGGCGGGGGGTATGATGGTTCGTGCGCCGGAGAAGGCGGATGTCGTACTCACGGTGAACACGAATCCGGATGGGCGCACCTATGAGGCAAATGCCGTGCTCAACGATGGTACGCCGCGTGATGGGACAACATACTTTGCCGATATCGTATCGGACTATGTGGCGAAGGGCTATCCGGTTGCTGTTGCTGACATTGCCTTTGCGAACGGCTCGGACAATGCCCTCATGGACGAGATGCAGCGTCGCGGGCTCCTCTATAAGATTCAGGCATATGCGGGGTGGAACACGCCGACGAACAGTTCCGGCTTTGCGCTCGGCGAAGGGATGCTCGTTCGTCATATGGACGGGGATTCGATCGACTACCTGCTCACGACGCGCTATCTCGATGACTGGGCGTATCAGGCGAATGTGCGCAACACGATTGCGCGCCAGCTCACATGGCTGCGCGGCGACGGCTTCTACGGCAACCTCGGGACGAAGATGGATGCCGTCTCCATGCGTTCATCGCGCATGATGAATCAATTCATTGAGGAGAACCTGCCGCCGATCGCGGAGGTGGACACCGTTGTGGTGACGTTCCCGTGGAACCGCATGTTCGAGTCGGACATCCTGCCGGAGGATTCCGGATTCGCACAAGAGTATCTTGCGAGGAGGAAATAACATGCATGGGAAAATGCTGATTGCCTACTTCTCTGCATCTCCCTCGCGGCGAACGGAGCAGGTTGCGCACAGGATCGCCGATGTCATCGGTGCGGACCTCTATGAGATTGTGCCCGCCGTTCCCTATACGCAGGATGATCTCAACTGGAATGACGAGAAGAGCCGGACGAGTACAGAGATGCGCGACCCGAACAGTCGACCGGCACTTGGCGGCGCGCCGATCGATCTTGCGCCGTACAACGTCATCTTTGTCGGGTTCCCGATCTGGTGGTACGTCGCACCGCACATCATCAACACCTTCCTCGAGAGCCATGATCTGACGGGCAAGATCATTGTTCCGTTTGTGACATCGGGCGGCAGCTCGATGGGACAGACGACCGTACATCTGCGCCCCTCGGCGGAGGGGGCGCTGATGAAGGAAGGGCGCCGCTTCGAGATGGGGGAGACGCCGATGGCGATCAACTCATGGATCGCAGCGCTCGGCATCTGAGAAACATCAATAAAAATGACCGTATTGCGGAAGTTTCTGCGATACGGTCATTTTCTGTTGTCATGCACAATATAAGTGAATTCTATATTTAATAGTCAGATAATCAATTTTCTATTTCCTAGGAACTGCTATATAATTAGAGAAAATCATAGAGGGAATCACTGACAAAATAGACCTTCCGATTGGCGTAGATTTTTTCGTCCGATTGAAGAGGCAAACCGGACGCAGAGTGGTGCTCTGTGGAGGATCGAGGGCGAAAAGCGGGCAAAAAAGATCGCCAAGATGATGGTGCTGAATCTATCAGTGCTTCCCTAGTTATTTGACGCGGGAAAAGGAGATGCTGACATGGAAACAAAGTTTGGACAGCTGTTTACAGAGGCAGAGCTTGCAGAAATTCGGAAGCAATTTGCGTATGTGGATCGCGATCGGAACGAGGATGCACGCCTGTTCTTCGATAACGCCGGAGGTTCTCTGCGGCTTACGGCGGCGGAGAAAGCCTTCTATGACGCGGATCTGATGCCGGATGCCTCGGAGCATTCCAACCGTCTCGCGCTTGAACTTGCGGAGCTCGAGAACCGGGCGCGTGCGGATATCCGCATGATCTTCAACTGCCGTGATGGAGAGGTTGCAACGGGATATACAGCATCTCAGCTCATGATGTATATTGTGCGCCTCTTGAGCGAGCATGCTGAGGGAACGAACTGTGTGACCACAATCCTAGAGCATCCATCGTCCTTTGACGCCATGACCATGTACGCCGAAAAGCACGGACGAGAGCTGCGCGTTGCGCGAGCAAATCCGGCGACGGGTGGTGTCGATGTGGAAAAAATTCTCGCGCTCGTGGATAAGAACACGGCGATCCTGAGCGTCATGGCTGCATCGAATATCTCCGGACATATCATGGATATCGCAACCATTGCGAAGGAGGCACGGCACATCAATCCGGATATGTATATCATCAGCGATGCGGTGCAGCACGCTCCGCACGGCGTCCTCAATCCGGAGGAGATCGGCGTCGACGCGATGAATATTGCGCCGTATAAATTCTTCGGGTGCCGTGGATTCGGCCTCATGTATCTCTCTGCGCGCATCAAGGAGTACCCGCATCATAAACTCATCGGAAGGGCTGCGGATGACTGGGAGATCGGCAGCCCCGCAACGGGACAGTTTGCCTCCGTGTCCGCTGTCGTCGACTATGTATGCGGTCTTGGCGGCGCATCCACGGATCGCCGCTCCTCCTTTGTCGCGGGCATGGAGCGCATTGCAGCGCATGAGCATGCTCTGCTCGAGCTGATGCTCGAGGGGACGGGCGAGGCTCCCGGACTTCGGCACATCAAGGGCATTACGGTCAAGATGGACGATCCGGATCTCGTGCAGCGCGACCTCATTGTCGGTGCGGAGTTTGACCGAATGGATGTCAAGACCGCTGCAAAAGAGCTCGAGAAACGCGGCATTGTTGCCTTTGAACGCTCGGCAGAGAGCAGCTACTCCAACCGCATGGTGCGCGAGTTCGATTCGGAGGGCGTTGTGCGTCTCTCACCGCTGCATGTCAACACACCTGCAGAGATCACACAGTTCCTTCGTGTCGCTGCAGAGGTCGCAGCACTCTAAACGATGCTATGTTTGCAAGAGGCTGTTGCACGAATGCCCCTATCGGCTCGCTGTGCTCGCCACTTCCCCCGCTCTGGCGGGGGAAGCTAAGGAATCGCTGACAAAATAGACCTTCCGATTGGCGTAGATATGACTACAAAACGGAGAAGATGCTATAATAGAGGCGGGAAGAACGGAAAGGAGCGTTGACATGAAATATATATCGGGACTTCATGCGCTCAACATTCCCTGCTGTTTTGCGTAAGACAAAGGCGCATCGAAGGGCGGATATAGTCTTTGATGCGCCCTTGTGGTATAATGCGAACAAAGGGGGCGATACAATGATTCCGTATGAAGTTATTGAAGCAAAGGAGATCCTGCACGAAGGTTTTGCAGAGCTTTTGGCAGATGTGAGCCGTATCAAGGATCGCATGGGGCTTGATGCGCAGGACGCAGTGCATCCGATGTCCGGCTTCCAAAGCGAACTCCGCACAACTTTGCACGGGATTCTTGGCGACCGCTATAATACACCGGAAGATATAGCGAAACTGAAGCAGGAATTTGTGCGTGCCCGTGCCTACGTTCGAGAGTTGGAGGCTGGAGATGCCGGAGAACTACAGCGCAAAGGAGCTTGATGAACAAAAAGAAAAAATCAAAGCCGATTTATTGGGCGCGGTCACCCATCAAAAAATCCACAGGCTACCTTCTTGCCGGGCAGCCGGGGGCGGGCAAGACAAAGCTCGCAGATATATAAAAGAGCCGTCAATTAAACGGCTCCTGTCGGTGAATGAACTGAGGAAGCACTGATAAATTCAGCACCGCCATCTTAGCGCATCTTTTTTGTCCGCACAACGCCTGCAAATCCTCCACATAGCTTTGGCTATGCGTCCGGTTTGCCTCCTCAATCGGACAAAAAATCTGCGCCAATCTGAGGGTCTGTTTTATCAGTGGTTCCTTTATCCCCAGCAGAAGGAGGAGAAGAGGTTCCTTAAAATCCCCATTATTTTTCTCCCCAAGTATTGACAAAGAGCCTGAGGTTCACTCAATACTTGAATGCAAAGGAATTTATGATACAATGATACTCCAATAGCAATGCTGATTTTATGGTGGGGACTTTATGAAACGACGGAATTTCATTTTTGGCGCGCTGGCGGGGCTTGGAGTGCTCGTGGGCGGCGCGGGACTCTTTGTGCGGCAGGAGAAATTCGGACGAGCACCATCGGGGGAACGCCTGAAACGGATTCAGGCATCGCCGCACTACGTAAACGGCCAGTTCGTCTGCCTTGAGCCGATCGAGGTGATGATGGACGATCTGCCCGATGAGGAGAAGCCAAATCGACTCGAGACACTCTATCGCGTCCTCTTTGGCGGAGATGACGGGCGTGTGCCGAAGGAACTGATTCCGAGCCGCAAGACCGATCTTCATGCCATCCCGCGTGAGCAGGATGTCGCGATCTGGATGGGGCATTCGACGTTCTATTTACAGGTCGGCGGGCGGCGTATGATTGTCGATCCCGTATTCTCCGACTACGGCTCGCCGATTTTTTTCATCAACCGCGCATTTCACGGGAGCAACGTCTATACGGCGGAGGATATTCCGGAGCTGGATGTGCTGCTCATGACGCACGATCACTGGGACCATCTCGACTATGCGACCGTGATGGCACTGAAACCGAAAGTGAAGGAGATCATCTGTCCGCTCGGTGTCGGTGAGTTCTTTGAGCAATGGGGATTCGACCTTGCACACCTGCATGAGGAGGACTGGGATACGGACATCGCACTCGCCGATGATTTTCACATCCACGTCCTGCCGTCGCAGCACTTCTCGGGGCGCTTCCTCACACGCAACAACACCGAGTGGTGCGGCTTTGCCATCGTCGCGCCGCATCGCCGCGTCTACATCAGCGGGGACGGCGGCTATGGGAAGCACTTCAAGGACATCGGGCGGCGCTTTGACGGCTTTGATCTCGCGATGATGGAGAACGGGCAGTACAATATGCAGTGGCATGCAATCCATATGCTGCCGAATGAAACGGCGCAGGCGGCGGAGGATGTCGGTGCACGCATCCTGCTCCCCGCGCACGGCGGGAAATTCGCACTCGCTCTGCACACATGGCAGGCGCCCTATGCCGATCTCCTGAGGGAGAGTGCGGGGCGCTCTTACCAAATGGTTACGCCGCTCATCGGTGAGATGGTGGACATCGAGCATCCCGCCGACTTCCCGCACTGGTGGGAGGGACGGGCGTAAAACACAAAATAAAGCTCCGCGCTAATAAAGCGTGGAGCTTTGTGCGATAGAATATAATGGAGGAGTGATAAACAGGTGATTTCATCAAAGATTCGATTCCCCGTGATATTCATCGGGATTTTTGTCATTGCAAGTCTGGTGGCGCTCTATGCCGGCACGATTGGGCGCATGGAGCGTGCGGATGCGGCGGAGAGCATCAAGCTCTACTGCGATGCGTTTGTGCGGCAGGATGAGGAGGCGCAGAAGCGATTGAAGTCCTATGGCGCACCGACGGATGCGTTCAATATGAGGGCGGCGTTCACCAACGCACTCCAGACATCCGGAGCGATACTCTCGCCTGAGGAGGCGGCCGAGATCGGCGATGCGTATCTCGAATCTCTGCGCACGGCAACGGTGGAGACGGCGGTCTCGGAGCAGGGCAAAGGACTGGCGACGGTCGAGGTGACGGTGACACGGTTCAATATGATGGCGGCGCGCGAGAAGGCGTCTTCCCTCCTGCGTGCACGGATGAAGCTGGACGGCACACCCGAGGAACTGAGGAGGACTGCGGTGGAGGCGACGGCAGAGGTGTTCCGCGCACTTGAGCCGATCGGAACGGTGACGTTCTATGTGCCCGTTCGCTACAATGAGGAGACGCGCATCTGGGATCCTGCCGATCCAATGCAGTTCGGTTTTGACTTGTCGAAGCAGACGATGGGGGTGGGGGTAGAGCCATAAAATCAACCAGTTCGTAAGTAAATTCAAGTTCGCGGTATAATTGGGAGAGGAGGCGATGATGATGGCACAGCAGTATAAATACAATCCCACGGACTATGTGGACTATCTTTGTGAGAGTATGATGGATTTTTATGCGGCTCTTCCCGAAGGAAATGCGCTTCGCCTATCGGGTATCTGGGAGCGAATTTATTTTGATACGAAACAGGCGATGAAGGAGCATTTTCTCTCTCCTGCGGAGCGGGACGACATCATTGCCTATTATGAGGAGTTGATACCGGATGCTTGACCTCACCAATGAGACGTGGCGCAGCAATCGTTTTGGCGGTTCGGAGAAAAAACGCACCTTGATTTATGAGGGGAAAACCTATATGGTGAAGTTCCCCGACCCTGTCCGTTCCACCAAAAGGACGACGCTCAGCTACATCAACAATCAATTTTCGGAACATATCGGCTGCAATATTTTTCGTTGTCTCGGAATCCCGGCGCAGGAGACATTTCTTGCAACGTGTATAGATCCCATGAACAAGAAGGAAAAAATTGTTGTTGCCTGTGAACTCTTCTGTCAAAATGGCGAAGGGAACTTGATTGAGTTCAGCAGATTTCTTCTCAATGACACAGACAGCAACACCCGCAGAACAACAACGGTCGAGGATGTGATGGATGTGCTCGAACATTCCCCCCTGCTTCAGGATAAAGAGAAAATCAAAAACTATTTTTGGGATATGTTCGTTGTCGATGCGTTCATCGGAAACGGTGATCGTCATTTGGATAACTGGGGACTGATCGAGACGCCGGACGGAAAATTCTCACCTGCTCCTGTCTATGACTGCGGCTCATCCCTCTCTCCTTTGAAATCGGATGAGAAAAAGGTACAACTGCTGGAAGATGAAAATGTGTTGAAGCAGGAAGAGTACAATCTGAACTCAGTATATCGAATGAACGGGAAACGGATTCTTTATCACGAGATTTTCAAGAACCCGCCCAAAGACCTGCACCGTGCGATTCAGCGCATCGTGCCGCGCATCAAGGCGGCATCCGCACGCATTGATGCGTTCATCGACGGTACGGAAGGGCTTTCGGACATCTCCAAAGAGTACATGAAAAAGTCTCTTGCGCTGCGTCGGGATCAGATTCTCCTACCTGCGCTCAAGAAGTGCAACGAAAAAGAACAAACGACCGCACACGGAGCGGAAAAATAAGTATGAATCCGGATCGGAGGCGATGAGGATGGAGACGCAGTATAAGTACAATCCGGCGGACTATGAAGAGGTGCTTTGTGAATATATGACAGCGTTTTATCGGGCGTATGAGGAGAAGAATCGTCCCTTCATGATTTCTGAGCTGAGCCATCTCTTTTCCGAAACGAAATATGCCATGAAGGAAGGAGATATTTCGGCAAGCACGCGTGAAGAAATGCTGACATATTTTGGAGGGCTGCTGGATGGTTGAGGTAAAGAGCCGACATATCGTTGATACTTGAAAAAATTTGTGAATGTGTTACTATCTGCACAATTAGTGTTCCGAGAGTGTTCCCGTCTGCGCCAGACCGATCAAAAGGGATGGCGCGACGCGGATGCGCTCTTTGCAAAGACGCAGCTGGAGGCGGGTGTCCCTTTTCTCTCTGTCGTTCATTGTTGTTCATGTTTCATCATAATATTCAATCGCCCAATCCTTATAATGCTCGAACGCAGGAAGCAGATCGCCGTCGATACGAAGCGAATCGAAGGACTCTCCATTCTTGTAATAAATGGTCGCCAAACTTTCCTGTATGACCTGATTATCTCCATCCGCACGCAGAAGATCATTGATCGTCTGGTTGATGGTCGTGCAGAGAAGCCCAAGACGATTCTCGTGCTCCACAACATCAAAGGAGGGGAGCAGGTACTCCGTTGTCCCTTCGATATTCAGAGGCTTACATACATAGATTTTTGCCGTATGCGGATTCGTGCTTCCACTCCAAAGCCCCAAATAATCCGCAGCCGTATCATACGCCAAGATGCAGGGCGCGCCCCTCAGGAGGTCGCGCAAATAATCGTTGTAGGTGTATATCTCCATGACATTCACTCCTTCGAGATGCTGGCGCGGTAGTAACCAGTCGCAATGTGGCACCGGCATGATGGCGTCTCATCAGCGCATAAATAAACCCCTTCGGGTCATCACTCCCGTTGGGGCTTTTCTGTTGGCTGATGAATGACATCAATCGACTTCATGCTTATTTTAGCACGAGGGAATAAAATAAGCAAATACCAAGACGCTTTACAATATGCTGTGGGCGGGCAGGATTCCGCTGACGCTGTTCGCTGTCCCGCAAGCACTCGGACGAAAGTGCAAGCGCAAGCGAAACCGCAAGAATAGGCGCCTGAAAGGGCGCAGCATAGAAGAGCGTCCTGCCATTGTGGACGAAGGCACGGAAATCGGACACTGGGAAGCCGACACCGTTGTCGGATCACGAAAAGGGAGCGGTGTAGCCGTATTTACCGCTGTGGAAAAGGTGACGCACGACTACATCGCAATCTGCATCTCGGGGCGCACATGCGCCGGCATCGAAGAAGCCATCGCCCATTTGAAATCGGAATATGGAGAGGCACGTTTCAGCCAAGTGTTCAAGACAATTACTGTTGACAATGGGACAGAGTTCGAGACGTTTACGCAGCTTGAGAGCCTTGGCACGAAGGTATACTTCGCTCACCCCTATCGCTCATGGGAACGCCCTCAGAATGAGCGTCACAACGGCATCCTCCGCCAATATATTCCCAAAGGAACGAGCATCGACGTGCAGGAAAATCCTCACCTGGAAAGGAAAATCGACACACTTTTTGATGGTGTCAAAAGCCGCTTTTCTCGGAAATAATGTGGTATAATGTCATGAGAAGATAAAGGCTGAGAGGTATATGCATGGACAAATACAGCGAGATCCTTTCCGCATGGCAGAATTTGAAGATCCAAAATGCCGCCGAACTAGAGGCGGCACTCAATGGATATGTGATTCAATTTGCCTATCACTCTGGGAAAATAGAGAATCCGAATATCACATACAATGACACCCGTGAAATCTTCGACCGCGACGGCGTGACAAACTTCACGGGCGATGTCCGAACGATCTTTGAAATACGCAACGCAAAAGACGCCAGCAATTTTGTTTTGGATGCCTTCGACCGCCAAGAATCGCTGACACAGGAGTTTATCCTGCAGCTCCATTATGAGCTGACGAAAAACACCTATGATACGCGCAGCTGGCAGGTTGGTGAGCGGACGGGCGCATTCAAGAAACATGATTATGTCACTGGTCGGTATGAGGTCGGAAGCCCGCCGGAGGATGTGGAGAGGGAACTTGTTGCCTTACTTGAGGAAATTCGACAGGTTGCGCTCCGAACGAACGACCATATCTTCACGGCCGCTGCATATTTCCATGCGAAATTCGAGAATATACATCCATTCTCAGATGGGAATGGGCGCACGGGACGGCTTGCCATGAACTACTTCCTGTTGCAGCACAACCATCCGCCGATCGTGATTCATGAGGAGGATAAAACCTCTATTATCAGTCGTTGGAAGCCTTTGATACGCAAGAAGAACTTGCGCCGTTCAAACTCTTTTTGAAGGAGGCACTGGTCAAAACATGGGATCATCCGCGCTTCCTGCGGCATGTCCATCGACGTTAAAATATGTGAAAAACGTATGTTATATCCAACACATCAAGCACATTATTCGGGAGGGGATAAAGGATGCCGACAAGAGCCTACTCAGATCTCTATATCGTCGACGCTCAGGAGAATCTAGGCAATATGTTTGACTATGCCGTTAATACCTGCCATATCCCCATCGAGGAGACAGCGGCCTACTTTATGGATTCCGGTGTTGCGGATCAATTCGGCAAGGGAAACCCGCGCTACGTTGCGGGGCGAACCGGCTGCGAGCTCCTGTGGGACTGCCTTTGGGAACTAAATATTGAGCAGCCTCCTCAACCTCCTGCGCTCTATGCAGAAAAATCTCCTGAATATTGGGCAGGATGGGCGCTTGCCTACTATCAATGGATGAAAAACATCCCATTCGAGACCATACTTGAATCCGTACCCATGGAAAAAATTGTGCGCAGTTATTATCCGCTGCACGAAGCCGACATTCGGAAATTCGTCGAAGTCATGGATGTATGGATGGCTGAAAAAAATGTCCATACACCACGCAGTAGGCAATCATGGACACCCTAAAATATGGAATATCCACGCTAAGCTCATGAGCCTGCCGGAGACGGCAGGCTCTTTTTGTTAAAAGAGTGGATTTTTCTGTGATTGCGTTCGTATATACTGGGAGGAAAGCATGGAAAGGAGAGACTAATATGCCTTATATCAAGTCATTCCTCGCGTGCGCTGCCTCATTGGTGCTTTTGCTCCCGCTGAGAGCAGAGGCTGCCGACGTATACAGCGTGATCTATTCCGATGCAAGCTATTACAATGGCAATCCTGTGGAATGTGTGCCAGTATTAGAAAAGGAGGCGAGGGGATGGATCTGATACAAACGGCAGGATTTTCACTGCTCTGTTTCATTCTGTGGAGTTTGCTCTATATGTACTGCGCTTCTTCGGCGGGCAGACTGCGGGTTTATGCGAAGATCTTTCTTACGGGAAACGCATTACTTCTGTTTATTTCGTTGAAC
>NZ_GL892076.1:2265979-2339253 GCF_000213975.1 Centipeda periodontii DSM 2778 | reverse complement strand
TTATATTTTTCGGCGAAAAATGCGATTGAAGTCGAGCGAGTCATCGAGAAATACAGCGTAGAATCCACAGTGGATTTGCTGAGACTCATGCACGAGCCGGGACATACGGCAGAGATGCAGGAAAACCGCTTGTTCATCGACCAGGGAACGGATCATGAACGTATTTTCGTCCTGATGCGGGAGCCGTTCTTTTACATCATTGATCAAGGGAAGATGGTGCAGATGACAAAAGAACTGCCAAATTAAAGCGAAAATGAAAAAACATCGGAATCCAGAGCCTGTTTTTTTCGGTAGTATATACATTAGGGGAGACTAGATTAAAGAAGGAGTGTGTTTGACCTATGAAATCCAAGAAAGTAGTTGTGGCCGTCGGCGTGGCATTCGGCATTGCCGCCTCTTTCCTCGCCATGATCCCATCCAGTCATCGCTCGGAAGCTGCGATTGCGGTCATTGACAAAAAGAATATCGAGGAAGCGATCAAGACGGCAATCCAGACGGCGAAGATCCTGACAACGCAGGAAAAGGAGCTTGCGCTGATGGTTCTCAATGCCAAGAAAATTGGTCCGGTGGAGATTCAGAAAATCGTCGATACACAGCTTGGCCATCAGAAAAAGATGCTAGAGGAAAAGCTTGGTCAGAAAGGTGTCCTCGGACGAATCTATCGCGTTGCCACGAATGACCCCAATGCTGACCCCTTGGATATCGCATGGCGTGATCGCCTCGGCGATCTCCAATCCATCATCAACGGCAATACAACTGTGTACGACGGTATCATGAACGAGCGTCGTCGGCAGGAGACCCTCACAGAGACCTTCAAGGATGCGGCAAAATCGGCATAAAATACACAGCAGACGAATATGGACATTACAAAGTCTACACAACAGGCTCTCGAAAACTCCAACAAGGCAGAGGGAACCATGCGGGTTATGCAGGCAGGAAATGCAATCAATGCAAACAGCGTGATGGCACTGCTTCAGATAACCAAGATGTATAGTAACGCCGTTGCAGCCGAAGCATCGCACTATCAGGCAGAGAACATTCGCCGCGCCACGGTGGAGGCGAATCAGCAGAAATCGGCAGAGCGCAACATTGCAGCAGGACAGGCTGCTCTTGAGAGCATCAAGTCAAAAAAATGATGGGAGCATGAATGATGAAGCAAAAAATCCAAGCGTTATATCCTCACATAAAGCTCGGCATGGCACTCATGCTGGTTATCGTTCTGTTGGCGGATAGCAGTGTGGCATCTGCCGCAGGATTCAGCTCGGATATTGGTCTCAAAGCCGGAGACGGATCCTTTCAGAACAATCTTACGACCATTACCAACGGGATGTTTACGGCGGCGCGAATTATATCAACCATCATGATCGCACTCGCAGGGCTTATGATCGTATTCAATGTCGAGTCTGCGAATAAGACAACGTGGAATATTATTCTCGGCATTGGTCTCGCATTGAATTTCGGTACTGTCCTCATGAGTGCATACGGAGGATATGTCGGAGCGGGCGGCGATCAGGTGGCATTTGAGTATAAAATGCACGTCGATGCTGATAAGAACAGCAAATGGTATGACTTCCTGCAACCCTTTACACGGACATATATTGATTATACAAAATCCGGGGCTGTTGCCATCATACCGATTGCAGGAAAGCTGCTCATCGTATTGACCGCGATCTCTGCATCCATCAAAGTTTCGCTGGATCTCATCAGCGGAGATAAGATGAAATTCCTTGTCCAGACACTCCTCGAGACAGGGTTCTATCTCTTCCTCATCCTGAACTGGTATGGGCATGGAATTGACATCATGGGCAGCCTTTGCAACGGGTTTGAATCCATCGGCTATCATGCGGGAGGGTATACATCGGCAGATGGGGCACGCGGCAATTCTCTCATCGAGAATGCTGTCGCAATGTTCTCTACCGGCTATGGTGCTGCGGAAAAGGCATTTTCCATCAGGTCTCCCATCTCTTCACTTGTGACAATCCTTTGCCTGGTGGTCATGTTCATTCTGCTCCTTCTCGCCGGCTTGGAACTTCTCATGGCGAAGATCGAGTTCTTCACGATGGCGATGATCACCATCCTCCTGATTCCGTTCGTTGCACTTCCGCAGACGAAGTTCCTCTTCGAGAGGGCATTGGGGGCAATGTTCAACCTTGCCATCAAAGGCTCAGTCATTTCATTTCTCGCGGCAATGTCCAGTAAAATCCTTACGGACTACTGCGAGGAGTTCGCGAAGATCGCAACGGATGAAAGCTCCGGTGGAATCATCGGCAATATGCCGGTACTTATCCAGATGGTGGTCGTGAGCTTTCTCCTCTATCTTCTCATCAAGAAGATCCCGGAACTTGTACAGGGGCTTCTCAGCGGCTCTCCGTCGCTTTCCAGTGCAAGCATGACGCAGACGGCAAAGAATGTGACATCGACCGCGGTTGCCACCGGTGCTGCAGTCGCATCCGGAGGTGCAAGTGTCGCAGGAAATATGGCAAAAGCCGCTGCAAGCAGCTATGGCGCAGGTGGTGCTGCGGGTGGAGGTGGTATTGCCGGTCTTGCTCGTGCCGGAGCAAGTGCAATGAATACTGGGGCAGGTATGATGATGTCGGCCGCTGGAGGGGGGCTGTCTGATACTATGGGAAAAAGTACAGTAGGTCGTTCTGTCAATGCAGGAAGAGCCGCTGCTCAACGATATTTTGGAGTAGCCGAAGGACAACAAACGCCTACTGTAACAGGGCTTGCAGTGAGTGGTGGTAAAAGTGTTATAGGAGGAGCACTAAACGCAAGCGGTAGCATAGCATCAGGAGTTCGTGGTGCGACATCTGTTGCAAAGGACGTAGCAAGAGACATTTCTAAATACTCTCCAATTAAGTAAAATAAGGATTCTCAATCCACCAGCTGGATCGAGAATCCTTATTTATCTTGTTAGAGCAGATTTCTTTGCGATTTCTGCAATGAGCTCATTCTGCTTGTCATATTCTTTTTTGAGTTCATCATAGCGCTCTTTAAGCTCTTCGTATCGCCCTTCCAGTTCATGTAGTCTGGAAGTGTCTTCTTGATGCAGATATATTGATCCTAACATTGTTGTCAGCTTTGGTGCATATTGACTCATAATGCGATCAATATCTGTTGTTGCGAAGAACTTTATTAGATTGGAAAAATCGACTGTACCAGAGTCTCCTTTTTCAATATAGTCGCGAATTTCTTTTTCTTTTTTTTGTCGACGTTTTTCAGCTTCTTGCTGTTCAATGATCTTCCCACGCTCGTTGCACTCATCATTCCATTGTTTCAAACTGGAAAAGATACTCATGTGAATCACTCTCCTTGTATGTGGCATTCATATAATCTCAAGATAACTCGTCCTTTTCTTGGGCATAGAGCGGCTCGTAGGCTGTGAGGATATGCTCAACCAGCCGGTTGAGGTTCACACCGGTTTGTATTGCATGGATTGCCAGTGCTCGATGCAGTGCAGGGGTGATACGGATGTTGAAACTGCCCTTATACGGGGTTTCTGGGGCAACGTGATTGATCCTGCATTGTTCAAGGTACACATCGACCGCCTGATGAAAATTTTTGACCAATTCATCGGCTCTGACTGCCTGATAGGTGACTTTTTCCTGTATGCCGAGAACCCTGCCAAAGAGAAAACCATCTGTCTCCGAAATTTCTACGGAGCCGACATATTCCTTATACCGTAGAATATTCTTCATCGTCCACCTCCATCCTTTTTTATTTTACGAGATTCCTCTGGAAAACGCAACTATATGTAGTTGCCTGTTTTGAATGAAAATAGGAGGGGCATCATGAATATAGTTGCATTAAGCGGTCGTCTCGGAGCGGACATCATCGAGCATATTACGCAGAGCGGAACGTACGTCATTCATTTTCCGCTTGCAGTTCGAAAGAGCTTCAAGAGGGATGAAAAGGGAAATTATCCCGTCAACTATTTCCAGATCGAGGTATGGGGAGCGTTGGCAAAAACCTGCAAGGAGCACTTATCCAAGGGACAGCTTGTTAGTGTATCCGGTCGGTTGGACGCAAAGTCTTATGACGATAAAAATGGACAGAAGAGATACACGACGATGGTCGTTGCGAGCGCAGTGGATTTTCTGACGCCAAAACAGGCAACGATGGTTGATGCAAATGCACTCAATTCTATGGCAGCGGATCCAGAGGAGCTGATCCAGGAGGAGATGGGGGATGAATCTCTCTTTCGGCAAGTTATGTCTTCCGATGATGACGATATTCCATTTTGATCGCAGATCCTCTGACCCTCATTTGACCCCAAAAGTATTCAAAAAAAAGGAAAATATGGAGAACCTATAGAATAGAGAGAATGAAAGGGGTGGAGTAGATGGCAGAAGCAGATTGGCAGAAAATTGATCGTACAACGGAGGAGGGGAATCCGCGCCGCCCGGAGGGCGATGCGGGGCGCGCGATGCTCACACGCATGAACGAGAGTCACGCAAAGCTCGTGGAGTGGGGACTTTCGCACATTGACCTCAGCACGGACGATACGGTACTTGACATCGGCTGCGGCGGCGGCAATACGCTCGCGCGGATGGCGGAGCGCGTGACGAAGGGGCATCTCGTCGGCATCGACTACGCGGAGGCCTCGGTGGAGGCATCGCGAGCATTCAACGCGGAGCTCATCGAGGCAGGGCGTATGGAGATCCTGCACGGCTCGGTGGAACATCTCCCATTTGCGGATGGACATTTTGATGCGGTGGTGACGGTGGAGAGCTTCTATTTCTGGCCTTCGCCGGAGGAAAGCCTAAAGGAAGTCGCACGCGTCATACGGCGGGGCGGTACGTTCCTCCTCCTCGCGGAGATCTATGGGCGCGACGATCTGCCCGCAGGTATCCGTACGAAAATCGCAGACTATGATCTGACGAATCCGACGCCGGAGGAGTTCCGACGCCTCTTCCACGCGGCAGGCTTTCGCGTGGTCGCGCTGGATTTTAAAGAAGGTGAGTATTGGATTGCCGTGCGCGGGGAACGTTGACATAAAAAAAGACTGCATGCGCAGTCTTTTTTTATGCCGCTAGTTTTTTTGTTCTTGCACAAAGCGGATGAATTCATCCGTCTCCGCCTGCCCGTCAAGTTTTGCCGTATACATCTGGTTGCCCATTTGCGGCCACATCATCTCGGGCATGCGCTCGCACATGACGATCCTGCCCGCATAGCGGCGCAGGATTTCGTCGTGCGTGTGCACGTAGCGGTGGAAGTCGCGGCGGCTCGCGTACGCACAGTAGCAATGCTCGTTCCGATCGGGAAGGAGGCGGCGGTTCGCTGTAATCATATCCGCCCAGATCTCATAGACGTCGGTGGAGTGCGCGAAGTTCATCATGTCGGTCGTGTAGCCGCCTGCGGGGCGCATGTTGACCTCGAGTCCGACGAAGTCGCCGACCTTACCGAGCCCCGGCTTTGCCTTTGTCAGGCGGAAAAACTCGAGATGAACGAAGCGGCTGCGTACGTTGAACGCCTTGAGTGTGGCGCGCCCCGCCTTTTGGAGCGCACTGGGCACACGATCTGTCGTGTAATAGGAGAGGTCGAGCTGATAGAGGACGATGTCCATGACGGACGGCGGCCAGACGGTCATGGACTCGAAGATGGGATTCGAGTCCGCATCGACAATGGCATCGTAGGAACAGATGTCGCCCGTGATAAACTCCTCCATGACGTAGGGAACGGTGGGCTTCGATGCATAGAAATGCCGCAGCTCATCGGCATTGTCGATGCGGTAGGTGTCTGTGGCACCGACACCCGTATCGGGCTTGACAATGACGGGATAGCCGACCTCCGTAAGGAATTCCTCGCCAGCTTCGAGCGTCGTGACCTTTGTGAGGCGCGCAGTGGGGATGCCCGCCTTTTTGTAGAAGGGTTTCATGGCGGATTTGTTCTTGATGTGATCCATGTCGCAGCTTAGCCAGCCGGTGCGGATGTTGAAGTCCGTGCGCAGATGTGCATCACTCGCGAGCCAGTACTCGTTGTTCGACTCGAGCCAGTCGATGCGTCCGTATTTGAAGGTGAAAAATGCGACGGCACGCAGCATTTGATCGTAGTCAGCGAGTGAGGGAACAAAGTAGTATTCGGTCAGCGACTCGCGCACCTCATGCGCGAGCTGGTCGTAGGGGGTGTCACCGATGCCGAGGACGTTCACACCCTTCTTTTTCAGACGGTCGCAAAAGTTCCAGTAGACGCGCGGGAACTGCGGGGAAACAAAGATAAAGTTCATGCTCGTACCTCTTTCAAACCTCTTCGCGCAGGACGAACGGGAGGAAGTAGGTGAACTGCTTCTTCCACCAGTCCCAGTCATGATCGACATCGTAGCCCCAGAAATCGACCCATGCATGAATATCCTTGCTGTAGAGGACATCGCCCATGAGAGCGGTCGTGCGGCGTCCCTCTTCCTCCCAGCGGCCTTGCCCGACACATAGTACAATGCGCCGCCTATTGTAGAGGTCAATGTAGGGATGGTCACCGGGCATATTCCTGAGGAAATCGAGCGGCGAGTTGTCATAGAGTATGTCGTTCATCCAACCGTCGGTGAAGAACTTCGCGTCGTAGACGCCGGAGAGGGCGAGCACGCCGTCGAAGAGGTCGGGACGACGAAAGAAGACGATGGCGGCGTGCAGCCCGCCGAGACTGCAGCCTGCGGCAATCGGCAACCGCTTGCTTGTGTTCTCTTTGTGGATGCGCGGGACGACCTCGTCGATGATGTAGCCGTAGTACTGCTCTTGCCGACGCGCGCGCCACTCCTTGTCTCCCCAGATGTTCGACCATGTTTCAATGTCGACCGTGTCGACGCAAAAGAGCTGAATCCGCCCGCTTCTCAGATCCTCTGCCATCGCCTCGATCATGCCGAAGTTCTCGAAGTTGTCACTCATCGCATCCTGCGTCGGAAAGACAAGGATGGGAACGCCGCTTGCCTTCCCGTAGGTACGTATATTCATCATACGGTCGAGCCGCTTGCTGTGCCAGTTGATTTCTTTACAGTTTGTCATAAAGTCCTCCCTGAATTTACATGTGATAATTATACTCTAACGAATCTGTTCTGTTTTGTCAATTGCGAGTCCTATTTATTGTAGGAACACGGAAGACAAAGAAGATGACGTGCAGCGTCCACATAATGCCGATTGCGATGCGCGCGTGCGGATGGTCGGTCAGGAGAAAGGAGATACCCATGAGCGTCGTGACAGGGAGCATGATGCGCAGCTTCTGTGCGATCGTCATGCCGCGTCTCCCGTTTCGTATGAGGATCATGGTCTGACGATAGATCTTTGTCGTGCGCAGCCATGCATCCATGCGGCGCGAGCCGCGCGCAAAGCAGAACGCGGCGAGCAGAACGAAGGGGACGGTCGGCAGGATCGGCAGAAACGCGCCGAGGATGCCGAGACCGAGACTGATGAGTCCGAGCAGGACAAAGAGAAATTTTTTGAATATCATAGATTTCCCTCTAAAATATAGATAACTTTTATCAAGAAGAATACCATGTGCGGACAAAAATGGCAACGCGACATTTTGCTGTTTTTTCGATTTGTGCTATAATATGAGATGGTTTTTTAGGGACTCCTGATTCATACAGGAATTTCGGGATTGGAGAGGGATGAGACGAATATATGATTCGAATGAAAAATGTCTCAAAGATATATGATAACGGCGTCGTTGCGCTCGATCATGTGAACATCGAGATCGGCAAGGGCGAGTTCATCTTCGTTGTCGGTGTGAGCGGCGCGGGGAAGTCCACATTCATCAAGATGCTCTTTCGCGAGGAACTGCCAACGGAGGGGGAGCTCTTCGTCAATGGACACGATGTCGTCAACATGGATTTGAAGGATGTTCCGTATCTCCGTCGTGGGCTGGGAGTCATCTTTCAGGACTATCGTCTGCTCTCTGACAAGACGGTCTATGAGAATGTAGCGTTCGCAATGCGTGTCATTGAGGCGCCGCGGCAGATGATCCAGCGCCGCGTGAATGCCGTACTCGACGTGGTCGGACTGCGCGACAAATACCGTAATTTCCCCTCGCAGCTCTCGGGCGGCGAACAGCAGCGCGTGGCGATTGCGCGCGCGATTGTGAACGATCCCGCGATCCTCATCGCGGATGAGCCGACGGGCAATCTCGACCCCGAGACGAGCTGGGACATTATGGACATCTTTAAACGCGTCAATGGGACTGGTACAACAATTGTTATGGCAACCCATGACAAGAACATTGTCGATACGATGCAGCGCCGTGTGATTGCGATCGAGGGCGGGCACATTGTGCGCGACGAGCAGCGTGGAGGATATGGATATGAAGATTAGAACCGCCGAATACTATGTGCAGGAGGTCTTTCGCTCCCTGCGCCGCAACAATTGGATGACGTTTGCGGCGGTCGGTACGGTCGCGGTTTCACTCTTCATCCTCGGCGTCTTCCTCATCCTCGCGCTGAACATGAACCGCGCGGCATCGATGCTTGAGTCACAGGTGCAGATCAGTGTTTATATGAAGGACGACCTTGCGGAGGAAGACGAGGAGGAGCTCGGGGCAAAGATTCGCGGCCTGCAGGGCATCGAGTCCGTCACCTATGTGAGCCGTGAGGAGGCGCGCAAGCGGCTCTCTGAGCGTCTCGGCGAGCAGAAGTATCTGTTGGACGCACTCGGTGACAAGAACCCACTTCCGAACGCATATGAGGTGACCGTGCGTCAGCCGGATATGGTGAATACAGCGGCGAAGCAGATCGAGCGTATGGACGGTGTTGAGTCGGCAAAATACGGGCAGGATGTTGTGGAACACCTCTTTGATATTACACGCCTCGTGCGTATTTTCGGCGTTCTCCTCATCGTCCTGCTCGGCGGTGCGACCGTTTTCATCATTGCGAATACGATACGCCTGACGGTCTTCGCACGGCGCCGTGAGATTGCAATCATGAAATACGTCGGCGCAACGGATGAGTTTATCCGCTGGCCGTTCGTGCTTGAGGGCATTGTGCTCGGCTGCATCGGCGGTATGATCTCGGCATTCGTTCTGCGCAGCTTCTACGCGGGTGTCACGAACAAGGTATACGATACACTGGCGTTTTTCCCGCTCATTCCGCAGTCGCCGTTCATGACGTACGTGAGCGTTGTCATCGTGCTGCTCGGCATGGCGATCGGGGCGGCGGGCGCATGGGTGTCGCTCAAGCGTTTCTTGAAAGTGTAACAGTCTATGAAACAATCGATGAAAAAGATTCTAGCAGCGGCGCTTGCCGCTACGTTCCTCGCTGTGGGGCAGGGGGCGGCAGCGACACTTGAGGAGGAGCGTGACAGCTACGACGCGCAGGTGCAGGAGCTCGGGCGGCAGAGCGATGAGCTTGCGGGCAAAATCGACTCGCTCTCCGAACAGAAGCGTATTCTGGACGAACAGGCGGATGCGGCAATCGCTGAGCACAAGGCACGCCGCGCCGAGCTCGATGCAACCCTCGAACGACTTGAGGAGAACGAGGAAAAACTTGTGGTCACGGAGCGTGACTATGACCGTAAGAGTGAGGTGCTGGGGCGGCGCGTGCGCGATATTTACATCAACGGACAGATCTCATACGTCGATGTACTCTTTGGTGCAAAGGATTTTTCGGACTTCCTGACGCGCATGGATCTCCTCAAGCGCGTCATCAAGCAGGACTATGATCTCGTACATGAGGTGCTCAACGAGCGCAATGCAATGCGCGCACTCAAGGAGGAGCTCGAGAAGGATCGCGCGGCACAGGAGCCGCTCGAGAAGAAGGCGCGTGAGGCACGGCTTGCGATGGAAGATAAGATCGAGGCACAGCAGGCGCTCATCGACCAGATGAAGTATGACAAGGCAACGATCGACCGCAAGCAGGACGAGTCCCGCGCGGCATCGGAACGCATCACGCGCATGCTGCAGCGTAGCAGTCTGAGTAATCTCCCCGTACAGGGATCGGGCGCGATGATCTGGCCGCTCGCGGGATCGATCACATCGGATTTCGGTTGGCGCACGCATCCGATCACGGGGGCGCAGCGTTTCCACAGCGGCGTCGACATTGGCGGCGACTACGGTGATCCGATCTATGCGGCGCAGGCGGGGACGGTCGAGTATGCAGGCTGGATCTCGGGTTACGGTAACGCCGTCATCATCAATCACGGCGGTGGAATCTCAACGCTGTACGGACACTGTCAGGCGCTTGACGTAAGCACCGGGCAGAGTGTCGCGCAGGGTGAGCTGATTGCCGAGTGCGGCTCGACGGGCAACTCCACGGGCCCGCACTGCCACTTTGAAGTGCGCGTCAACGGCGAGCCGGTCAACCCGCTTGCCTACTTATAAACGAAAGGGCATATGAACAGAAAAAAACTCATTTCCATCGTCATCCTGTCCGCACTCCTCGGGAGCATGCTGACCGTCTTCGCGGTGGGCGCCTTCCTGCGCTCGACGGGGCTGTATGCGGATGATGCCCTGCGCTTTTTCGGCGTGATGAAATTCATTCAGGCGCGCTACGTCAACGCACCGAATACGACCGCGCTCATCGACGGTGCGATTGAGGGCATGGTTGCATCGCTTAAGGACCCACACTCCGTCTACATGCCGCCCTCGATGTTCAAGGAACTGCGTCAGCACACGGAGGGCTCATTCGGCGGCATTGGCGTGACGATGGGATTCAAGGACAATGTTGTAAAGATCATCTCCGTGCTTGAGGGCACGCCGGGTGAGGCGGCAGGACTTCGCGCGGGCGATGAGATCCTCGCCGTGGACGGTACGCCGACGAGCGAGATGCAAAATGAGGAGGTCGCCCTGCGCATCCGCGGCGAGGCGGGGACGCAAGTTGTCCTGCGCATTCTGCGCGATGGTGCAGAGCAGGAGTATACAATTACGCGTGACGTTATACAGGTGGCGTCTGTGCGCGGTACGATGGTTGAGGGCACAACGATCGGTTACATTCGTATTGGCTCTTTTGCCGAGCACACGGGTGAGGAATTTTCGCGTGAGATGAGCCGCCTCGGCGGCGAGGGCATGACCGCGCTCATCATCGACCTGCGCGAGAACCCCGGCGGGCTGATCACGAGCTGTGTCGCGGTCGCTGAGCAAGTCGTCCCTGCGGGCAGGATTGTTTCTGTCATTGACCGCGATGGCGGCGAGGAGGTCTATCGCTCCTCGCTCGGCGAGCGGAAATATCCCCTTGCTGTGCTCATCGACGAGAACAGTGCGAGCGCCTCGGAGATTCTCGCGGGAGCTCTGCAGGATACGGGCGCGGGCACGATCATCGGTACGACCTCCTATGGAAAGGGGTCTGTGCAGGCGGTGATTCCGCTGTTCCACGAGGACGGGCTGAAACTCACGATCGCAAAGTATGTGACGCCGAACGGTCGCTCCATCGACGGCACGGGCATCACCCCCGATATCGTCGTTGCGCGCAGCCCACAGGACACGAGCGATGTGCAGTTCGAGGCAGCAAAAAAATACTTGGAGGAGCATCCGTCTCTCTAAGGAAAAAATAATAACCCTCTAAGAGGGACTTAGCGCCCCTGCGTTAGCATGGGCGCATTGTTATATGGACGAAATGCCTAAGGAAGCACTGATAAATTCAGCACTGCCATCTTGATGCATCTGTTTTCGCCCTGCCTGTGTCGACAAATCCTCCACATAGCCTTTGCTATGCGTCCGGTTTGTCTCCTTGGCAGGACAAAAAATCTGCACCAATCTGACAGACTTCATTTTATCAGCGATTCCCTAATTTAGGAGGACTTTATGGTTTATCAACGGCGCAGAAGATGCTGTCACCGTGCGTTTGCCGCACTCGCGTTGAGCACGGTACTCTCTCTGCCGCTTCCCGCACATGCGATGAGTATCACCCTCGCCGAGGCGATTGATCGGGCGCTCTCTGCAAATACGGGACTGCGCGTCACGCAGGCGGGCGAGCGGTCGGCAGATGCCGCGCTGAAACAGGCGCGCGGCAAGAACAGCATCTCTGCAGAGGCGAGTGATACACTGCGCACGAGCAAGGCGAGAGACGAGGATGCACAGACGAGCAATTCGCTCAGCGTCTCGGCTCGTCTGCCACTCTACAGCGGCGGCGCGAATGAGGCGAATATCGCCTCGGGTGAGATCGGTGCGCGTGCTGCACGCTTCACGACCGAGCGCGCGCGTGAGGATCTGAAATACGAGGTGATCGCCGCCTACTGGAACGCCGTGGAGGCAGCCAAGAAGATCGAGGTGCAGCGTGACACGGTGAATAAATACGACGCGCATCTGAAGAATGTCACGGCGCTCTATGATGCAGGCGCACAGGCAAAAATTGATGTACTCCGCTCATCCGTAGAACTCTCGAACGCACGGCAGGAACTCATTCGAGCAGAGAATACCTATGAGGTGAATGTTGCGACACTGCGCAATTTGATGAACATTGACCGTGCAGAGCCGCTGACACTCACGACGGAGGTCATCTATCAGCCGTTTGAGACTTCGATGGACGATACAATTTCCTATGCGCATCGCAACCGCCTCGATCTTGAGGTGACGCGTGCGAAACTGCGTCAGCGTGAACTTGCCGTTGAAAGTGCACGGGCAGGGAAGAAACCTACCGTCAGTCTCACCCTCGGTACGGGGCTCACGAGTCAGTTCCGTCCGCGTCATGATACGGGTTCGGATGTGTCCGCCTCGGTCGGCGTCAGCTGGAATATCTTTGACAGCGGCGTCACGCGCGGTGCGATTGAGGCGGCGGAGGCGGAGCGCGACACCGCACTGCTGAACGTGAAAAAGGAGGAGGAGGCGATCGACCTCGACCTCCGCAAGGCATACCTCAACATGCGTGAGGCGGAAAAGCGCTTTTCCTCGACGGGGGATGCGGTCAAACAGGCACGCGAGGACTACTACATTGCGAATGAGCGCTATCGCGCGGGCGAGGGCATCCTGCTCGATATCATTGACGCGCAGACGGCGCTCGCATCTGCCGAGACGAATGCCATCAGTGCACGCTATGACTATGCACGCTGCCGTGCGCAGGTCGAGAATTTGATGGGGGTGGCGCTGACGGACAGCGAGCGCGCGGCAGCGGAGGGGCTTCCCACCGTGACCGCTGAGGAGCGTGCGGCGGCACAGGCAGCATACATTGAGGGCGGTACGGATGCTGCGGCGAAGGCGGTGGAGTAAATGAAACGAAGGACAATCATCGGCATCGGTGTACTGGCGGCGGTGTTGATCGCGGGCGGCGTGTATTGGTACATGGAATCGAGTGCGGCGGAAAAGATGGCACAGACCGTCGAGACGGTGACAGTGCAGCGTATGGACATCAAGTCGACTGTCGAGGCGACGGGGACGATCCGCCCCGTGGACTCGGTGGAGGTCAGCTCGAAGATTACGGCGCGCATCAGCTCCGTTCTCGTCAAGGAGAACGATACCGTCACGGCGGGGCAGGTGGTTGCAACGCTCGATGGGAAGGACTATGAGGCGAAACGCGATCAGGCGCAGTATCGCGTGACGAATACGCGCGCAAAGTACAACCGTATGAGCTACCTTGAGAGCATCGGCGCGAAGTCCAAATCCGATCTTGAGGATGCGGAATACAACTACGATACGGCACAGTCGACCCTTGAAGAAGCAAACTCCGATGCGAATGAGACGATCATCACCGCACCAATTTCGGGCGTTGTCGTCGGCGAGCCAAAGACAGCAGGGACAATGGCGGTGCAGGGCTCGGACAATCCGACCGTCATCATGCGCATCGCTGACCTCTCGAAGAAGCAGATCAAGGCGAAGGTGGACGAGACCGACATCGGCAATATCCGTATCGGGCAGGAGGCGACGTTTACCGTCGATGCCTTTACGGATAAGAAATTTACGGCACGCGTCTCGAAGATCTCGCAGACCGACGTGACGAACAGTTGGGATACAAGTTCGTCCGCCTCGTCCGCCGCATCGGGTACGAGCGTCATCTACTACTATGTGACGCTCGATGTGGACGATCCGGAGAATCTCCTGCTGCCCGCGATGACGGCACGCGTCGTCATCAACACAGCGGATCGCAACGATGCGCTTGTCGTACCGCTCTCCACGCTCAAGACGGACGCAGCGGGATCCTATGTCCTCGTCCTGCAGGAGGATGGCACGCAGGAGACGCGCTACGTCGAGACGGGCATCTACAGCGATGAATACGTCGAGATCCTTTCGGGGCTCAGCGAGGGCGAGCGCGTCGTCAGCACCTACACGGCAAAGGTCGTTCCGATGAGTATGCACGCGGGCGGACCGCCGCCGTTCTGATGCAGAGGTGATCGCAGTGGAACAGAAAATACCGACCATCCGTCTGCATGGGATCCGCAAGCTCTACCGGATCGGCGGCGAGACGCTTGCTGCACTGGACGGCATCGACCTCGAGATCGGGCGCGGCGAGTTTGCCGCGCTCATGGGTCCGTCCGGTTCCGGAAAATCCACGCTTATGAACATCCTCGGCTGCCTGGATCGACCGAGCGAAGGATCGTACAAACTCGACGGCGCGGAGGTCGCAGGTCTCAGTGATGATGCCCTTGCTGCGACGCGCAATAAGAAGATCGGCTTCGTCTTTCAGAATTTCAACCTGCTCCCGCGCATTTCCGCGCTCGACAACGTCGCCCTGCCCCTCGTCTATGCAGGTGTTGGGCGACGCGAGCGCATGGAGCGGGCACAGGAGATGCTTGCCGCCGTGGGGCTTTCTGATCGTGGGGCGCATCTGCCGAACGAACTCTCGGGCGGTCAGCGTCAGCGTGTCGCAATAGCCCGTGCCCTCGTCAACGACCCGCATATCATCATGGCGGATGAGCCGACGGGCAATCTCGATACGAAGTCCACGAAGGAGATCATGGATATCTTTGTGCGTATGCACGAGAAGGGACACACGATCATCCTCGTCACGCACGAACCGGAGATCGCCCTGCGCGCGAGTCGTCAGCTGCTCGTCCGCGATGGCAGGATCACGCGCGATGAGGGGAAGGGGGTGGTGATGGATGTTGTTTAAGGAATGCTTCGGCATGGCGGTGAACGCCCTGCTCGCGAACAAGCTCCGCTCCCTCCTCACCATGCTCGGCATCATCATCGGCGTGGGCGCGGTCATTGCCATGGTCTCCATCGGTATGGGCGTGCGTACGAGCGTTGCGGACTCCTTTGCGAGCCTCGGTTCGAACATGCTTATCGTTATGCCCGGCTCCGCGAATACAGGCGGTGTGCGCGGCAAGGCGGGCTCACGCAAGTCGCTGAAATACGATGATGCCAAGGCGATTGAGAGCAAGATCAAAGGGATTGACTACGTATCCCCCTCGGTCTCCGGTGCCTATCAGGTCGTGAACGGGAATCTCAACTGGAATACGACAGTGGAGGGAGTCTCGCCGGAGCTGATGCAGATCCGCTCTCTCAAAGTCGAGAACGGGTCTTTTATCACAGCAAACGATATGGCAAAGCGCAGTCGTGTCGCCGTCATCGGACCGACCGTCGCCTCCAATCTCTTTGGGACGGAGAACCCCATCGGCAAGAACATCCGCATCCACAATCAGCCGTTCAAGGTCATCGGACTGACGGCGGAGAAGGGGCAGTCCATCGGGCAGGATCAGGACGACGTGATCTATATCCCAATCACGACGGCACAGGAGCGTATGCTTGCCATTACATATGTCCAAGCCATCAGCATACAGGTATCGAGTCCCGAGCGGATGAATCAGGTGCAGGCAGACGTTGAGAATCTGCTGCGTCAGCGGCACCACATTCATCACGGAGCAGAGGACGATTTCACCGTTCGCAATATGACGAGCCTCATGGAGAGCTTTACAGAAAATACAAATATGCTCACGCTGCTCCTCGGATCGATTGCGGGCATCTCGCTGCTTGTCGGAGGCATCGGCATCATGAACATCATGATGGTCTCTGTCACTGAGCGCACGCGCGAGATCGGCATCCGCAAGGCACTCGGCGCGACATCCTCGAATGTGCTCATGCAGTTCATGATCGAGTCCATGGTCATCGGCATCGTCGGTGGCGTGATCGGCATCACGCTCGGCGTTTCGCTCTCCAAACTGATTGGTTCGTTTGGCGGGCTTACCACCACCATCGAGTTCCTGCCGATCCTCGTCTCCTTCTCCTTTGCCGTCGGCATCGGTCTCTTCTTCGGCATCTACCCCGCCCGCAAGGCGGCGCGGCTGGATCCGATTGATGCGCTGCGGTATGAGTGAGATTCCTCAACAAATGCGAAAAGCCCACAACGGAAATACTCCGCTGTGGACTTTTTTGTTCGTGTTTACTTATTGATAATCAGCGCCATAAAGACGAGATCCTCGGTCTCGGAGGCGTTGGCAATGGCGTGTACCTCTCCGTCGCCGCAGAACGTCGTCGTACCGGGACCAATCTCGATTTCCGTGCCGTTGTCGTTGTAACGTGCGCGTCCGGAGAGAATGTAATAGGTCTCCGTATTGCCCTCGTGTTTGTGCACGCCCATCGACGCGTGCGGCGGGATCGTCACGCGCGCGTACATCGCGCATTTGCCATCGAGTTCGGTCGGACGGAGGAGCTTTTGAATGTGGATTGTACCGTTTCCGCCAAAGCGCTTCTCGGCATCGATGTGCTCGGATTCGATGATTGCCATGAATAAACTCTCCTTTGTAATTTGACACAGATTTTGATAGAATGAACGAAGAAGCGCGCAGAAAAACGTGCTTCGTTATATATTCTAAATATTCGCGACGGAAGCGTATTTTCCTTTTTTGTAATTAGGGAATCGCTGATAAATTGGTGAAAGGATGTTGACGCTCCTATCTGCACACCGTATAATTTGTGATGGGAGGCGGTTGGGATGCCGATGACTGCGAGGCAAATGATACGGCTGCTGGAGAAGAATGGATTTTGCAAAGCCGTATCAAGTTCCGGATCGCATCAAAAGATGTGGAATCCACTGACACGAAAAACAACAGTTGTTCCGATTCACGCGGGTACATTGGGGAAGGGATTGGAGCATAAGATTTTGAAACAGGCAGGTCTTATATAGCAATGGATTCTTGGAATCATCCTGTTTGGAGGAGTGGATGGAAATGAAGCATTATTATCCGGCGGTGTTCGAGACTGCCGAAGAGGGCGGTTATACTGTGACAGTCCCCGATATTGAGGGATGCTTCACGGAGGGAAGAACCTTGGAACAGGCGATGTGGATGGCGCAGGATGCGATCGGATGTATGCTTGAGGGGGTGTCGGAAAGAGATTATCCACCTGCGCGTAACGTCAACGACATTGACACCTCTGCATATACCGATTGCTTTGTTACGCTCGTGGAGTTTGACCGACAAATCTATGAGAGACGGTGTCGAGACATAGCTATTGCGCGCGAGCAGCTTGCAGCACTGGCATAGAGATGGAAGCAGTGTTTGGGTTGGGTGTGTCAAACAGAAAATCAAGATGAAAAAGAGCATCTGAAAAGGTGCTCTTTTTATAAGCCTGTGGTATGCCATTTTCTATTTCTTTTGTTTGTGATGCCTACAAAAATTCCCTAAAATATCCTATAATATGATTCGTTGCACACGCACCTCATATCTGTGCAAAATTGCGTAACGATACGAGGTTTGGATTATTTTTGATGTGTTGTATTGTGTTTTGACAGGGCTGATGATACTTGATCTATATTTTGAAATTCGGTGCGGCATGGATACTCCCGCCGGGGATCTTTATTCTCGCAATGCTCGGGATTGCCGTCTATCTCTGGAAAAAACGACACCAACATCGTGCGGCAGGAGCGCTCACAGCACTTGTTCTTGCGCTCTATCTGCTCTCCATCGGAGCGGTTGCTGATCGTCTGATGGGAGACCTTGAGCGGACATATGATGTGCCTGCGGAAGCGCAGGGGGATGTGATCGTCATGCTCGGTGGCGGGGCGATCGCAGAGGTGCAGGATGTGGATGGTGTGGGGATGCTCGCGCAGAGTCCGTCGTCGCGGCTCCTCACAGTGCTGCGGCTCTATCACATCCATCGTCTGCCAATCCTGCTCTCGGGCGGGCAGGTGTTCAGCGACACCGGCTCAGAGGCGGAGATTGCGCGGCGCGTCCTGCGCTCGCTCGGCGTGCCCGATGAAATGATCTATGTGGAGGGGAACAGTCTCACGACAGGGCAGAATGCGCGCTATTCGGCGGAGATTCTGCGGCGTGAGGGCTTCACACAGCCGATCCTTGTGACCTCGGCGTTCCACCTGCCGCGTGCCGTGCTGAATTTCGAGAAGGAGGGGGTTACGGTGACACCGTATCCGACGGATTTCTGGGTGAGCGGCGATCCGCAGATCTATCTCATCAAGTTTGCACCAAACGCGGGGGCACTTCTCACAAATACGGTCTATCTCCAAGAGAAGCTGCGCATCTTTGTGACGAGGTACCTCGAATGACGAAGAACATGACGGAGGGCGATCCGACACGGCTCATCTTCTTCTTTGCCCTGCCGCTTGTCGCGGGCAATATGATGCAGCAGCTCTATGCCTTTATTGATACGCTCATTGTCGGACGTTTCCTTGGGGTGAACGCGCTCGCGGCGGTCGGCTGCACGGGCAGCCTCATGTTCCTGACGCTCGGCTTTATCATGGGGTTCTGTACGGGTGTTACGATCTACACGGGACAGCGGTTCGGCGCGGGTGATCGGCGGGGCGTGCGGCAGAGTGCTGCGGCGTGCATTCTACTCGGCGTTGCCGTGACACTCACACTCACCGTAATCGTCTTGCCGCTCACGCACACGTTGCTCGTGCTGATGGAAACGCCGCCCGAGATTTTGGACGGAGCGTATGACTTCATCTCGATCATCTTTGCGGGACTTATCATCTTTCTCCTGCTCTACATGCAAAACTGCCTCATCCGTGCGCTCGGTGACAGCAAGATGCCGACGATTCTGCTCGCCGTCACGCTCGCAATCAATGTTGCACTCGAGCCGATTGCCATCCTCGTACTCGGCTGGGGAATCCCGGGCGCGGCGCTTGCGACGGTTTTCTCACAGGGCATCGGTGCGCTCCTCTTCTGGATCTATATACGGCGACGTGTGCCTGCGCTCCATACGCACCTCTCGGACTGGAAGCCGAACACCTTCGTCCTTATGGCACATCTGCACATGGGGCTGCCGATGGCGTTTCAGTCCTCCGTCATCGCCATCGGTGCGATTATCCTGCAAGTCGCACTGAACAACCTCGGTGCACTGCCCGTTGCAGCGTACGCAGCGACGCAGAAGATCGACGCTGTCGCCGTTATGCCCATGCTCTCGTTCGGCTACGCGATGGCGGCGTACACGGCGCAGAACTACGGCGCGCAGAAATACGAGCGCATTCGCATAGGCGTGCGCGCGTGCCTCAAAATGTCGATGGCGTTTGCCGTCGGCATCGGCGTCCTCCTCATCGCGTTCGGCACATTCTTCCTCGAACTGTTCGTCGGTGCGGATGCGGCGGGGGCTGCGGAGGTCATCGCCTACGGGCATACTTACCTCATCGTCAATGGTTCGTGCTACGTTATCCTCGCACTCCTGCTTGTCTATCGCAACGTCCTGCAGGGACTCGGGCAGAGCGTCGTTCCGACCATTGCGGGCGCGATGGAGCTCATCATGCGCACGGGCGCGGCGCTCCTCCTCTGCGCGCCCCTCGGCTTCCTCGGCGCGTGTCTGGCGAATCCACTCGCATGGATCGGCGCGGCAATTCCTGTTGTGATCGCGTATTTTTGGACGGAGAAGACATTGCGGTGTGCGTCCTGAGCCGTGGTGCATTCGATCCATCAAAAAACTCGCTTTGCGTTATGCAAGGCGAGTTTTTTCGTGCTTTCGTGTAGTTCTTCAGATATTCTCCTCAACTTCAATGACGCGTATGCCTGTAGCAGCAATCTCGGCGAGGGCATCCGCATCCGCACCATTGCAGGTAATAAGTGTATGGACATGGCGGATGCTGCCGGAGCGGAAATTGTGCGTGTGCCCGATCTTACCGCGCGCGGCAAGCACATAGCAGTTGCCCTGACAGTGTCGCATCATCATCTCGTTGATGGCGGTTTCCGGCAACACTGAGGTTGTTATGCCGCTTTTCGCGTTGATCCCGGAGACGCCAAGGAACGTTTTGTTCGCATTGATCTTACTGAGTGTTTGGAGAGCAAAATCCCCGACGAGCGACTGCCGCCGCTCATAGATCTCCCCGCCCGTCAGGATGATCGTCACAGATGGGGCGTGCGGGTAGCCGATGACGTGGCTGTTGTTCGTCACGATAATGACACGCTTGTCCTTGATGTAGTCGAGAAGCAGCATCGTGGTCGAACTCGAGTTCATAAAGATGGTATCGCCGTCTTCGATGAGCTCGGCAGCACGGCGGGCAATGGCTTCCTTCTGGCTGCGGTCGATGCGCGCTTTCGGGTCTCCGTTCTCGGGGGGATCCTCTTCTTGTAAGGTGCCCGCGATCAGCTGCGCCCCTCCATGAAAACGTGTGACTAGCCGTTGCTTTGAGAATTCTTGCAGATCGCGCCGTATCGTTGTGGGCGAGACACCGAGTTCCTGTGCGGCGCTTTCCACCTCAATGGTCTTCTCCCGTTGTAGGAGCTTCAGGAGGTTTTGCTGACGTCTGTATATGACGGCTTTGCTGCTTTTCATTACATATTCCTTTCTATATTTGAGATATTTTCTCATAAAATATGCTTATCGTATTTGATATGCTCATTATATCAAAAATCGAAAAGGAATCAACCGTTAAAATAAAAAATGAACGTATAACGCATGATGAAAATAATTATCTTCCATAAAAATACTTGAAATGAGCATAAAATGGTGATATAATGACATAAAAGTTCCACAAAGCTATGTTTTATAATTCAATGAGCAAATAGGAGGAGCATTATGAGCAAGGTATCAGACATGACGCGTGAGAGCTGGATCATGAACACGTTTCCCGAGTGGGGGACATGGCTGGTCGAGGAGATCGAGGGCTATGAGGTTCCGCAGGGGCAGGTCGCTATGTGGTGGCTCGGCTGTACAGGAATCTGGTTCAAGACCCCCGGCGGCGCGAATTTGACGGTCGACCTCTGGTGTGGCAATGGCAAGCGCACGCACGGCAACGGCAAGATGGCGGTCGGTCATCAGATGGCGAATATGTGCGGCTGTCGCAACATGCAGCCGAATCTGCGCAACGTCCCCTTCGTCATCGATCCGTTCGCGTTCAAGCATGTGGATGCGGTTTTGGCAACGCACTATCATCAGGATCACATGTCGGCAGAGTGGGCGGCGCACGTCATTCAGAGCGGCATGACGACGACAGACGAGGACGGCAGGGACATTCCGGTTCCCTTCATTGGTCCGAAAAAGTCCGTGGAGACATGGATCAAATGGGGCGTACCTGCAGAGCGGTGCCGCACGGTTGTGCCGGGCGATGTCATCAAGATCAAGGATATTGAGATCATCGCGCTTGACAGCTTTGACCGTACCTGCATCGTGACGACGGATTCGACGGGACCCGATCGGGAGGAACTGACAGGCAAGTGTCCGACGGATATGGATGAGAAGGCGGTCAACTATCTCCTGAAGACGCCAGGCGGCAACATCTACCATTCGGGCGACTCTCACTTCTCGATCTACTTCGCAAAGCATGGCAAGGACTACGACATTGACGTCGCGTTTGGTTCGTTCGGTGAGAATCCGATCGGCATGCAGGATAAGATGACCTCCATTGACATCCTGCGCATGGCAGAGAATCTGCGATGCAAGGTGGTCTGTCCGATCCACTGGGATGTGTGGTCGAACTTCCAGGCGGACTGCGATGAGATCAAGCTCATCTATGATTTCAAGAAGGATCGCAACGAGTATGGGTTCCATCCGTTCTTCTGGCAGGTCGGCGGTCGCTATGTCTATCCGCAGGACAAGGACAAGATCTACTATCATCATCGCCGCGGCTTCGAAGACTGCTTCGAGCATCCGCAGAACATTCCGTTCCGTTCCTGTCTGTAAGAGAGAGGGTGACAGTATTGTTCAAGGAATTTGTTGCACAGAAACACTATTCGTTCCACGAGGGCTTTGACGACTGGCGAGATGCGATCCGCGCCGCCTGCGCACCACTCGAGGCGGACGGTAGCATCGAGCCGGAGTATGCCTCCTTTATCATCGAAAAGGTGGAGGAGCTCGGCCCCTACATCGTGATTGCCCCCGACATCTGCATCCCGCACGCGGAGCGCGGGCGCGGCGTGAACCATACGGCAATGTGCTTCATGAAGACCGAAAAGCCCGTACGTTTCCATGAGGACGGGGAGCATGACGCACGCATTTTCGTTGTCCTTGCGGCAGCGGACGACGAGGAGCACATCCAAAATCTGATGGAACTCTCGGAGTGCCTGTCGGATGAAACAATTGTCGCAAAGCTTCTTGCGGCAAAAACGCCCGAAGACCTGCGTGCGATTGAGGAATAGGATTCAGCCATAAGGAGGCAGGGGAATGGAAATTGTATTGTCTGTCTGGGAATTCTTCCAGAACAACATCCTCACGAAGCCACAGTTCTTTATCGGCTTCATCGTCTTTGTCGGCTACGCTCTTCTGAAAAAACCCATCTACGAATGCATAGCGGGCTTTATCAAGGCGGTCGTCGGCTACATGATCCTGATGGTTGCATCGAGCGGACTTGTTGGGAACTTCCGTCCGGTGCTGGCAGGGCTGAAGGATCGCTTTGACCTTTCGGCAGCGGTCATCGACCCATATTTCGGGCAGGCGGCGGCGCAGATGAGCGTGGAACACATCGGACGCTCGTTCTCGATGATGATGATGGTGCTCCTGATCGCGTTTGCCATCAACATCCTGCTCGTCATGCTGCGCAGGTATACGAAGATCCGCACGCTCTTCATCACGGGGCACGTCATGGTGCAGCAGTCCTCGACAGCGCTCTGGCTCGTCCTCTTCTGTTTCCCCGAACTGCAGGATCCGGGTGTTGTGCTCATGCTGGGCGTCCTGCTCGGTACCTACTGGTCGGTCGCCTCGAACCTCACCGTCGAGCCTGTGGCGAAGCTCACCGAGGGCGGTGGCTTTGCGACAGGTCATCAACAGATGTTTGGCATCTTCCTCGTTTCGAAGCTCGCCAAGAAGATCGGCAATCCGCAGAAGTCGCTTGAGAATCTGAAACTGCCGGGCTTCCTCTCCATCTTCAACGAGAATGTCGTTGCGACCGGTATTCTCATGACATTCTTCTTCGGCGCGATCATCTCGATTCTCGGTGCGGATCTCATGCACCAGATCGACAAGGGGTTCAGCGAGAAGCAGAATTTTGTCTTCTATATTGTTGAAAAATCGTTCAACTTCGCCGTCTACCTCACGATCCTGCAGCTCGGCGTCCGTATGTTCGTCTCGGAGCTGACCAACTCGTTCCAAGGCATCTCCGAGAAGCTGCTGCCCGGCTCCGTGCCTGCGGTTGACTGTGCAGCGACCTACGGCTTCGGTCATCCGAACGCTGTGACGTTCGGCTTTCTCTTTGGTGCGTTCGGTCAATTTCTCGCGATTATCGGTCTGATTGTCTTTGAGAGTCCGATCCTCATCATCAGCGGATTCGTACCGCTCTTCTTCGACAACGCGACCTTTGCCGTCTTTGCAAACCGTCTCGGCGGCGTGCGCGCGGCGGCGATCATCCCGTTCTTCAGTGGCATGATCCAGGTGCTCGGCGGCGGCTTTGCAGCGTACTACTTCACGACAGGGATGTTCGGCGGCTGGCACGGAAATTTTGACTGGGATACGATCTGGCCGTTCATCGGCGTCATCATGAACAACTTCCAGTATGTCGGCGTTGCAGTGGTGGTCATCATTCTGCTCACCATTCCACAGATCATTTACCGGCGCAATAAAGACACCTACTTCCTCATCGCCGAGGACTTCGACGAATACAAGGAAGTCATGGCGAAGAAGCAGGGCGTGCCTGTGGACAAGGTGGTTATCGACTAAGGTCAGTCTGTTGTATTTACTATAAAGGAGTGCATTAAAATGTTGAAAGTCATTGCAGCATGCGGCAGCGGTATGGGATCCTCGCAGATTATCAAAATGAAGCTCGCGAAGGTCTTCAAGAAGCTCGGCATTGATGCAGAGGTCTATCACACGAACGTCGGTGATGCGAAGTCACAGGCGAACAACTACGATGTTGTTTTTTGCTCGGCATCGCTCGTGGACACGTTCAAGGGGACGAAGCCAGTCGTCATCGGGTTGAAGAATCTCCTGTCCGAGGGCGAGATGGAGGAAAAGATTCAGGCTGCCGGCATTAAGTAAATCATACGAGAGGGGAGTCGCCGGCGGTGGCTCCTCTTTTTTCCAAATGAACGGGGGCAATTATGGGAAAAAGCTATCAGCTCGGACTCTATGAAAAGGCCATGCCGTCTGCGCTCACATGGCGCGAGAAGCTGACCGCTGCGAAGGAGGCGGGCTTTGACTATGTGGAGATGAGCATTGACGAAACGGACGAAAAGCTCGCGCGTCTCCATATGAGTGCGGCGGAGATGGAGGAGATCCGCGCTGCGATGCGCACGACGGGGATCCTGTTCGGCTCAATCTGTCTCAGCGGACATCGAAAATATCCGCTTGGGAGTCCCGATCCTGCGAAGCAGGTGCGGAGCATAGAGATCATGGCAGACGCCATCGACCTTGCGGTAGAGCTCGGAATTCGGACGATTCAGCTCGCAGGCTACGATGTCTACTACGACAAGGGCACAGAGGAGACGCGTGCGGCGTTTGCGCGCAATCTCGCGAAGTCTGCACTGCTTGCGGCGCGCAGCGGCGTGCAGCTCGGCTTTGAGACGATGGAGACGCCGTTTATGGATACGGTCGAAAAGGCGATGCACTACGTCGACCTCGTGGACTCGCCCTACCTCGGCGTTTACCCTGACAGCGGCAATCTGACGAATGCCGCGCTCATCTACGGCAAGAGTGTGCTCGATGATATGGAGACGGGACGCGGTCACATGGTCGCATTGCATCTGAAGGAGACTGTGCCCGGGAAGTATCGTGAAATTCCGTTTGGAACGGGGCACGTCGATTTCGACGCCATCGCACGGAAGGCGTGGGCACTCGGCGTGCGACGCTATGTCGGCGAGTTCTGGTACATAGGAAGCGCGGATTGGAAAGCTGACCTCGCCTTTGCCAATACATTCCTGCGCCGCGCACTCGATGCGGCAGCAGAGTAGAGAGGAAACAATATGCTGAATGTAAAGAAGAAGATCATTGGCGAACTTGCCAAATGCTACTCACTTACCATGCTGAACTACAAGGGCACGCGGCACTTCCTCTGCGCAGCGGAAAAGGTGGACAAGTGCTACCTTATCAACCTCGACGGTGACATCGAGGAGACCGTCTGGGAGGGACCCGGAGGTGTCATGACGATGGTGCAGGTTCCGGGCACGGATGGGCAGTTCCTTGCCACGCGCAAGTTCTACTCACCGAATGACGGCAAGGAGGCATCCATTGTCATCGTTACTCCGCGCGGAAAAGATGATTGGGAGGTGCGGACGCTCTGCGACCTGCCTTTTGTCCATCGTTTCGACATCCTGCAGTCGGGTGGACGGAACTATCTCATCGCCTGTGCGCTGAAGTCAGGGCATGAGTACAAGGAGGACTGGCGCTTCGCGGGCAGAGTTTTTGCCGCAGAACTGCCCGCCGATCTCTCGTCGTATAACGATGAGAACCAGCTGCAGCTCGAGATCCTGAAGGAGGGGCTGCTCAAGAACCACGGCTACTATCGTCACGTCGATGAGAGCGGCGCGATGAGCAGCATCGTATCGACGGACAACGGCGTGTTCCGCTTCTACCCGCCAACGGAGGAGGGCGATGCGTGGTGCATCGACGAACTCATTTCCGATGCGGCGAGTGATGGCCTGCTGCTTGATCTCGATGGGGACGGCGTGGAGGAGCTGTGTACGATCGCGCCGTTCCACGGCGACACGATCAACATTTACAAGCAGGAGAACGGGAAATTCACGCTCGTCTACACCTATCCTGAAAAACTCGAATTCCTCCACGCCATCTTTGGCGGCATGATCTGCGGAAAACCGACGTGGATTCTCGGACACCGCAAGGGCGAACGGCTGCTCCTCGCCTTTACCTATGAGGAGGGCAAGGGCTATGTCGCGCAGGAACTCGATCGTGGCTGCGGCGCGGCGAATGTCCTGCACTATGTCTACGAGGGCAAGGACATCCTCATCGCGACGAATCGCGAGATCGACGAGATCGCGCGCTACGAACTGACCTAAGGAGGGAACAGTATGCTGGAACAACTTAAGGAGCAGGTCTATCAGGCGAATATGCTTCTGCCGAAACACCATCTCGTGACGTTTACATGGGGGAACGTGTCGGGCATCGACCGCGAAAAGGGGCTTTTCGTCATTAAGCCGTCGGGTGTGGAGTACGATGAAATGAAGCCGTCGGATATGGTCGTCGTCGATCTCGACGGCAAGCGCGTTGAGGGAGATCTGAATCCGTCCTCGGACACCGAGACGCATCGCATTTTCTATCAGAAATTCCCGAACATCGGCGGCGTCGTGCACACGCATTCGCGCTGGGCAACCCTGTTTGCACAGGCGGGGTGTGGTGTGCATGCCTACGGGACAACGCACGCCGACTACTACTACGGCGAGATTCCGTGCACACGTGATATGACCGAGGAGGAGATCAAGAGTGGCTACGAGTACAACACGGGAGTGGTCGCTGTCGAGCGCTTTGAAAAGGCACATCTGAACCCCGACCACGTCCCCGCCGTCCTCGTCAAGAATCACGGCCCGTTCTGTTGGGGCAAAGATCCCTTTGATGCCGTGCACAACGCCATCGTTCTTGAGGAGGTCGCCATGATGGCGTTCCACACCGAGATGCTCATGCCGGGCGTGCAGGCAATGCAGCAGACACTCCTCGACAAACATTTCCTCCGCAAGCACGGCGCAAACGCCTACTACGGGCAGAAGAAGTAATACACATACGAATCATCCAAAGAGCAGACTATCTCTGCTCTTTTTTTGTATCGCCAACGTCTTTACGGGGGGGGTGAAAAGTGCTAACATAAAAGACAGAGAGAATCTGTGGATAAGTGCGTACGATGTACGCGCGAGAGAAAGGGATAAATTCTATGGAACAATATTCTAGCATGAATGAAGAAAACAGCTGCTCTTTGCAGTTTACGGGCGGGCGCGATTCTACATTGACAGCAATTCATTTGATAGAGAAATATCAGATGAAGACGTTGCATTTATTGACATTTCAGACGGACTTGATGACAGATATAGATAAAGTTTACAAAAACGTAGAGAAGCTGGAAGAGTACTTTAGGAAAAAAGCGAGGATAAACCACCACCTGCTGGATACGAACCAATTACTTAGAGATCTGGTACAAAAAAATTATTTCCATGATCTTATCCAATTCAAAACATATAATGCGGCAACATTTTGTCCATCATGTAGATTATCTCATCACGCAAACACGATTATATTTTGCAAGATCAATGGAGTTGGTAACTCAGCGGATGGTGTAAATGAGCTTACCGGCTTTGATCTGTTTCAGCAGGAATGGGCTGTTGATATGGTTCGTCAGCTTTACAAAGAATACGGAATTTCCTATCACACACCTCTCTTGCATCAGAAAACATCATCGGAAGTTCTTTTAGAAGAATATAATGAGAAAAATGCCTTGGACAACCCTTTTTATGAAGAACAGCCAAGGTGTATTGGCGGAGGACAATTCCATAATTTGTATTTGCGGTGTTATTATTTACCTCTGAAAGGAAAGCAAGCCTACATTGAGGTATCAAAAAAATGGATTGCGAAAAAATTGCCATTCATACGAGAGTATATAGATCGTGCATTGAGAGAAAAACTATGAAAAAAATATTAATGCTGTATCGGGATTTTGGATTTGATACGGGGGTGAAGGTATCAAATTATCATTTGGAGAACCTCATACATTCAGAAGGCATCTTGTGTCATTCGTATGGTTATCAAAATGATGAGGATTTACTTTCATATGTAAAATGCAACCCTGTTGATGTTGTTTTACTCCAAGCTCCGACTTTCAGGCGTGGCTGTATAGAGCAACTATTGGAAATAGGATGTACAGTATGCCTCGTTATTCATTCTACAATTTCGTTTTTGCAGGTAGAAGAAGAGGCATTTGACAATGTTCAGGAATATTTACAAATATCGCATCCTCGATTCTTTCTTGCAAATCCCTGCTGTTATGAGGTGGTGGGCTTTCTTTCGTATGCGAAAGCCAATGTGATCTATCTCCCCAATACATACAATTCCATAATAAAGCCGAGAAAGAGAAAACGAAATCATGATTTTATCCGCATAGCGTTGTTTTGTGCATATCGTCCATTTAAGAATATAATGACGCAGATTACTGCATGTAGTATTCTGTATAAGTATTTACCCATTGAACTTCATTTGTTAGAATCTAAAATGAACTCAGTATACCATAATACACTTTCCTTGTTGAGCAATATGAATTTTCCGTTTGTTCTTCATCCACAATGCAGTAACTCTGAGATGCATCAAATTTTAGAACAAATGGATATCGGTCTCCAAGTATCGTACTCAGAAACATTCTCGTACATTATTTATGAGCATATGATACATGGAACACCGACTGTTTCTTCGACAACTGTCCCATTTGCTACCAAGATAGTAGACTTTAATGATGCAGAAAAAATAGCAAGCGCCATTCTCGAACTTGTAGATAACGATGAAGTTTATGAGAATGCATCCGTGCAGGCAGTTGAAACAGCTAAAAGAATTAGAGAAGAAAATAATAGAGATGCGATGAAAGCTGTGCGACAGCTATTGGAGGTATAAAACCGTGAAAAAAGCAATCAAATTTTTTGGAATACGAGTTTTTGGAATAATCATTAGCATGTTTTCTCTATGCTGGATGCCATGGCATATTCGTGTAAAATGGGCACGATTTGTTTATTTTTTGACGTATGTAGACCCAAGAAAATTTCCTTCATATATGCAATTCATTGAAGAAACAAATGCTAAGTATCAAATGGGAAAACGTACGCGTGATGCTTATAAGAACATCGTATTAGTTCGTGAAAGCCATCTAGAAAAATGAAAAAGATAGAAAATAAATCATTCTTTATGGCTTTTCAAGATGAACAATTGATTGTCCTCAATGATAAATGCATAGGAGAAATTAGTCGATTTTGCCAACTCGTTGAACATGGAGGGGAAGTGCGTGTTCACCGTTTTTCTGATACTGCAGTATTACTTGAGTTAAGGAAGGAAAACACTACAAAGAGAAAGCAAAACTTTACGGTGACATTTCCCTCCTTAAAAGTGTTAAAACAAGAAAACTGGAAATACTGTTTTCCATCGCTTGAACCGTTTATTTCATCGGATTGTGCAGAATATGACCTTGAATATAGCACTTGGTTTCCTATGCAATTTCTTAGTATCTTTGGTGTAGGAGGACGCGTGCTAACCCTTGTTTCGTTAGATGAAACACAAGATCGGAAGAGGTTTTATCTCAACAAAACGAGCGATGGAGAAATTTACGCGAAGATATACTATCAAGGAGAGATTTCTCCTCAAGATATACTTGTTCTGCAGATAGTGCTTGATATTCGTGATGGAGATTGGCATGAAAGTTTATGCCTTTATCGTCAACTGTGGGAAAAACGTCATTTGAGCGGTGCAGTGTCACCTATTTGGCTGCAAAATTCATATGTTTTTCGTCAATGGTTTTTACATGAGAACTATGATGATGGGATTTTTGAGAAAAAGTCCGGGAACTATTGCATTGAGGAAAAGCTACAGGAAGATCAGAAGGCTTTGGGCGGCGTTGATTATGTTCAGTTATTTGATTGGGGGCAAACCCCAGAAAGCGGACGTGTAGGAGATTACATGCCATGGGCGTATCTTGGCGGCAGCTGGCGTCTTGCCGCAGGTTTTCAATATTTGAGAAGCAAAGGTGTACGAACAGGATTATATTTTGAAGGTTATCTTATCAGCAAATCGTCGCGCTTGGGGCGATTGAAAGGGCGTATATGGCAAGTAATGAATGCCAAGAAAAAATATATTCTTATGTTGGAGCGGCTTTTTGGACGTGTTGCCCGAGGGTTGAAGAATGGCATCAGGCTCTATATAACAAGATAAAATTAGCAATTCAACAGTTAAATCCCGATGCTGTTTACATTGATGAGTATGGCTGTGGGATTCAGTACTCATGTCATAACAATGCGCATCAACATTGTGCGGAAACGCAGTTGGATGGAGAGAGAATGTTTCTGAAAAGTTTAGGATCATTAAACACTTCTGTTTTAACAGAGTATTTTCCTGTAGATAACACCATCATGTATCAACAAGCATCACTCACCTATGGGAAAGGGATTATTAACTTAACGCGTTTTGCATTTCCTCTCTTTCGTCAATTTGTCATTATTCGATGTGATGAGCCCATCGGAAACGATATACAGAGTCTAAAACTTATATTTTTTAACGGACAAGGAATTTGGATTTCTGGTAACGTCAATGATGAAAAATGGTTTAGCTCAGAATTTTTGTTTTTATTGCGAAAAATTTATCGTATTTTGAAACAGAACAGACAATTTAGATCCGAAAATTGTATTCCATTGCTATATTACGATCCAGAAGGAATATGCGTTAATTCATTCATAGATGAAGAAGCAACGCTTTGGACACTTTATAACGCATCAAAGAGCAGAAAATATAAGGTGTTTTCCTTTTCAAAGCCGATGGACGTTTATGATGTATGGAGCGATAAAATCATAGGGGAGGGGATAAAGCAGGTAAAGATTTCAATTGATGCGGGAGAAGTTACTTGCTTGAAACTTCAAGGAGAAGAATAAAACAGGGCAGATACGGAGGCTCATCACCTCTGTATCTGCCCTGTTTGGTATTCCAATAGATGTTTTCCCTTAGGCGTAGGCTATACGTGGCGCATTGTGATCTGAAGCAGGGGAAGCAGAACCGTTATTATCGCGATTCAGTGCACGCTGCTGCGCAAGTTCTTCCTGATACCAACCCTCGAGTGCATCATACTCCCGCTTAAACTCAGGATCTTTTAGCTGTTCTTCCAAGAACTCTGACCATGTAGTCATGATGGATTCCTCCAAATGGAGTATTATCACAAATCTACAACGATGTTCTACGATTCTCCTTTAATAACGGTCTTCAAAATATCCTTTTTGGCCTCCTGTACCATTGCGGCGACCTCGGGCATTCCCAGTGCGGGCGCTTCCTTGATCATCTCGTTGAAGATGTCGATGAGCTCGTCTATCTCAAGCTCCTTGATGCGGTTGAGGTCTATAATCTGTGCGGACATGAGATTCCTCCTTTTTCATCAAACAGCAGGTACAGAATTGTCATAGAGCTCGTGTGGGGCAATGTCCTGCCCATCTGCCCATGTAACTGTAGCACCTGATACATGAACTGTTTGAAAAACAGCGGGAACTTTTAGCTTTTCGTACCATGACCCTTTGATGTACGGCATTACATCAAAAACTTTCTTCTCGCCTGTCTCAAAGAGCAGCAGCAATTTATAATCAGGAAGGGGCTGTACATCGAGTACTTTTGGCTGTAGCATGATATGTGCTCCTTTATTGCAGAGGAGGAATTTTGAATAGTTCTATTATACCATACCATTGGAGAAATATCATAGCATATTCCGCAGAAACTCCCGTGTCCGCTCCTCTTTCGGTGCACGAAAAAATGTCTGCGGCTCGCCCTGCTCGACGATGACGCCGTTTTCCATAAAGATGACATTGGTTGCCGCCTCGCGGGCGAACGCCATCTCATGTGTGACGACGATCATGGTCATGCGCTCGGCGGCGAGGGCGCGCATGGTGCGGAGTACCTCGCCCGTCAGCTCGGGATCGAGTGCGGAGGTCGGCTCGTCAAAGAGCATGATGTCGGGCTTCATGGCAAGCGCGCGTGCGATGGCAACGCGCTGCTGCTGTCCGCCGGAGAGCTGGCTCGGGTAGTAGTTCTCGCGATCGGAGAGCCCGACCTTCGCGAGGAGTTCGCGCGCGTAGGGGAGAATCTCATCCTTCTTCATGCCCTTGACATGGCAGGGCGCCTCGATGAGGTTCTCGATGACGGTCATGTGGGGAAAGAGGTTGAACTGCTGAAAAACCATGCCTGTGGACATGAGGATGCGTCGTACGTCCGATGTACTCGCATAGGTCGCCGTGGTCTCGCCGTCTTTCGTCCAACAGAGTTTTTCCCCGCGGATGGTAATCTCCCCGCGATCAATGGTTTCAAGTTTGTTGATGCAGCGGAGCAGGGTGGATTTGCCGGAGCCGGACGAGCCGATGATGGCGAGCACCTCACCGCGCGCGAGGCTGAGGTCGATGCCGCGCAGGACGCCAAGCGCGCCAAAGGATTTGTGAATGTCGCGCATGGAGAGCATGATCTCGTTAGCTTTCGTATCTGCCATAGTGCGCCTCCAGTTTCTTGAATCCATAGGTGAGCACGGCGGTCATCGCGAGGTAGAAGATGCCGGCAATGAGGAAGGGAGTCATGTCGAACTCGCGCTGAACGATGGTGCGCGCAACGCGCAGGAGGTCGTTCATGGCGAGGATGTAGACGAGGGAGGTGTCCTTGACGAGGTTGATGGTCTCGTTGCTGACGGGGGGCAGGGTGATGCGTAGCACCTGCGGCAGGACGATGCGCCGCATGGTGAGTGGGGTACTCATGCCGAGAACGCGTGCCGCCTCGAACTGTCCGCGCGGGACTGCCTGTATGCCGGAGCGGAAGATCTCCGCGAAGTAGGCGGCGTAGTTGAGGACGAAGGCGAGGAGTGCCGCCGCAATGTCGGGCAGCAGGATGCCGACCATCGGCAGGGCGAAGTAAACAAAGAGCAGTTGGAGCATCAGCGGTGTGCCACGCATGATCCAGATGTAGATTTCGAGTAGACGGCTGAGCAGCCGAAAACGCGAAAGCCTCCCGAGCGCGGCAAAGAGTCCGAGCGGGAGGGAGAGTGCGAGTGTGACACAGAAAATCTCGAGGGTGATGGTAGATCCCTCGAGCATGAGCAGTATCGTATCCAGTGTTTTATCCATTGATTTCATCCTAGCAGGAAAAAAGGACTGCCGCATCGGCAGCCCTCTTTTCTCTTATTTATTTCGTAATGTCCTTGCCGAACCACTCATTGGAAACCTTCGCCATCGTGCCGTCCGCCTTCATCTCATCCATGACTTTCTGCACCTCGCCCTGTAGGACGGTGTTGTCCTTCGCGAACGCGATGCCGAACTCGCTCACGGGACCGACCACAATGTCGAGCGCTTCGAGCTCCTCGGGATGTTTGCTCATGTAGTAGCGACCGACAATCTCATCGCCAATGACCGCATCGAGACGTCCGTTCTCGAGATCCATGAATGCCGCGACGTAGTCGGGGTACTTCTTGACCTCCTTGACCTCGTTCTTGTAGAAATCGGTTGCGTCGATGTACTCTTCGGCAGTACCCGCACTCTGCGTGCCGACGGTCTTGCCCGCAAGGCTCTTCTCATCCGTGACAGCGGTATTGCCCTTCTTCACGAAGATGATCTGACGGTTGTCCATGTAGGGCTTGGAGAAGAGCATGTTCTCCTTGCGCTTGTCGGTGATGTCGAGACCGTTCCAGAGGATCTGTACGCGTCCGCTCTTGAGCTCCGCCTCCTTGCTCGACCAGTCGATCGCCTTGAACTCGACTTCGCGTCCGAGACGTTTCGCTGCCTCCTTCGCGAGGTCGACATCGAAGCCGGTAATCTCGTTCTTCTCATTCTTAAAGCCCATCGGCGGGAAGTTGTCGTCGAGTCCGACGATGATTTTTCCCATTTCTGCTGCATTGTCCGTCGAGACCACTTTCTGATTTCCGCCGCAGCCTGTGAGGAGGGCTGCAGAGAGAGCCATGACCGCCGCACCCGCGAAAATGTTTTTCCAGTTCATTGTTGTATCTCCCCTTACCGTTGCTTTAATAAGATAAAGTGCTAACGTGTGATATTATACGGTATAGATTAAAATAAAGTCAAGTAAAATTTTCAACGGGCTTTGCGCTTTGCAAGCGGAAGCCGTCTCAATCGAGGCGACTTTTCTCGTGGAGTAAGGAGAGGGAACATAGGAGGGGGAGGACACGGCTGCGGCGGTGTCCTTTTTTGTTGTAGAGGAGGCGGATGTGCGGACGATATGAAAAACCCGCCACACGGGCGGGCAGCAGATCATGTGTCATGCAAGAGCTGCCTTTTTCTCGTAAAGAGCGGTAAGCGCGTCCTGCAGGACTTTGGAGATATTGAGCTGTTCTGCTTCGGCGAAGGTGTTGAGCCATGCGGGGATGGTGAGATTTTTGCGGACGGACTTGCTGCCGTACTTTGCGGCGTATGCGTCCATGTCGAGAGAGAGCAGGGAGACGAAGCCCTCGCCGATTTCGGGGTCGGGTTGAATGTCTTTGATGTTGCTTGCGGGCGGGATTTCGTTGCCGTCCTCAAGTTCGCCAAGAATCCAGCCCGATGCGGCATCCTCGCCCATTGCGATGGCGTTGGTGAGGTTGTCCCCTTCGCTGATACAGCCGGGCAAATCGGGGACAACGACGGTAAAGCCAGGGTTCACTTCACAAGGATAAAATACGGCGGGATATACGAGGTTCATATAAAAGCCTCCTTTTGGAGACGGGCTTTATTTTAAGCCCGTCATCCGCAAGACAGATTTGACAGTTTTCGGGTCGAGGTCGCCGGGATGATTCGGTATCGTGACTTTCCCTTTTTCTCTCTATGCTTGTAGTGCATATGCGAGCCGTTGGAGCTGTCCAGATACCAACCGTCCTTCTTGATGATGCGTTCAAGTTCCTTGAATCTCATCGTTTGCCCTCCTTCTAATTATACTATACGCATTATACACATGGAGGTCAATAGTTTTTTGAAATGCTTTCTTTGTAAATCAAAGGCAGGTGGTGAACGTGTCATATGGCAAACGAGGAGAATTTGATTCCGAACTGTGAACGAAGCCCGAGCGAAGCCTGAGAAAATGGGAAAAAAGGTGGCGTTGTGAGCGGCAAGGCGGATATTACGATCGGCACAAATAACATGCTCATCTACCCGCCCGAGAGTCAGCACCCGCCCGCCTTTATCGCGCCCGACGCTGCGCCTGCGCAGGTGCTCACGGAGCAGATTGATCGCCTCATCCGCGAGATGTACCGCATGAGTGGCATTGACTCTGTGATCGGCGTACAGTCGGCAAAGTCCGGCGTTGCGCGACAAAAAGCGGGCAAAAAGATGCGCCAAGATGGCGCGGCTGAATTTATCAGTGCTTCCTAAAAAGGCTTACATATCGGGAAATAGCGTACCTTTGCTCAAAGTAGAAAAATGTTTAATGTAAAGTCAAGTTTTATTTTATGGAGGCAGGGTTTTTTTCATAAAGGTCGAAATATTTATAGGTGCAATAGTTTCGTGCGAAATCAAGAGCATGTATCGAGGGAGGGCTTATCTTGCGTGCAATATCCGTGGACGATCTTGAAAATGGAATGATACTTGCGCGAACGATCGTCAATGCCAAACGAATGGTTGTCGTATCGGAGAATACTGAGCTTACTGCGGCGCATATCACGCGCCTCAAGTTTCTGAAGATCCCTGTTGTCTACATCAAGGACGAAAATGAGCTCAAAGAGGAACGTTCTCCGATCTTCTCGCGCAGCAATCTGTTTATCAAGCAGTATGAGAATGTGGTTGGGACGGCCCAGTCGATCTTTGAAGAGACAAAGAAGACGGGGAATGTGCCTGTTGCCGAGACGAATGAGATGGTGCAGGCCGATCTGCTGCCGCTCTCGCGCCGCAGCGGGGCGATCGACTATCTGAACGAGATCAATCATTTGGCGAGTGACATCTATAATCACTCGCTTCGTGTTTCGATCCTCGCGGGTGTTTTTGCCAAGTGGATGCAGATTAATCGTGAGACAGCAAAGGATATTGTGCTCGCAGGCTTTCTGCATGATATTGGAAAGTCGAAATTCGATCAGCGTCTGCTCGAAAAGAATATCGATACTCTTAAGGGAGAGGACTACGAGCGGTATGTCCAACATACGGTGGATGGGGCGCAGATTCTCAACAATGTCGCAGGACTGACAGAGGGCGTGCGCCTCACGGCGCTCCAACACCACGAACGGATGGACGGGAGTGGATTCCCCTTTAACATCAAGGGGGAGGACATTCATCTCTATGCGCGCATTGTTGCTGTTGCCGATCTTTACGATAATATCACGATCGAGCGTGAGGGATATCCGCGCCGCACCCCGTTCGACGCTGTGACGGAGATTGCGAGCCAGATGTATACGGCACTTGATCCTGAGGTCTGCATCCCGGTGCTGACGAATATCAAAAACGCCTTCCTCGGCTCGCGTGTCCTCCTCAGCAATCATCGTGAGGGTACGATCACGGCATATCCGCACGGTGTTGTGCCGCTCCCGATTGTCACGATCTCGGAGGATGAGGTGATCGATCTCAACGAGAACAAGAAGATTACGATTGTGGAGTACAATCCGAAGTAAAGGAAGCACTGATAAATTCAGCCACGCCATCTTAGCGCATCTTTTTTGTCCGCTTTTCGTTAGCAAATCCTCCACATAGCTTTGACTATGCGTCCGGTTTGCTGCCTCAATCGGACGAAAAAATCTGCGCCAATCTGACGGACTTCATTTTATCAGCGATTCCTAAAATTCTGCGCAAAAAAGGGGTTGTTGCATGAACACCCCTATCGGCTCGCTACGCTCGCCACTTACTGACCTGTCCGAGAAGCAAGCCCATAGGGCGCAGCTGATCAGGTAACAGGTCGTATGGGAAAACGTCCCGCAAGTCAAATCCGAAGGATGCAGACGCGCGGATGACGTTGACCGCTCCCCCGCTCTGGCGGGGGAAGCTAAGATGCAATTCTAGCCTTCCCCGTTTGACGGGGAAGGGGGACCGCGTAAGCGGTGGAAGGGGCACAAAGAAGGGGCGTTGTACGAAGTTTTAGCTTCGTGCAACAGCCCCTTTTTCTTATGATTTAGTCGATACGCTGCAACATATTGTACCACTCCAGTACAGTATCGTACTTTGGCTTCAAGCGTTCCGGAGCGACATGCAGCTGATCACAGGAGGCAATGACTTTCTCCCAGTCGCCCTGTTCGTAGGCGATGACGAGATTGAGCACACAGCGCAGATCGTTGTCCTCACCGAGCAGCGCATCGTTGAGATCATCCGCGAGAGCAACTTCTTTCAGTACCTCATCCATGGGCAGACTGAGCAGAACATCGAGGAGGGAGAACATCCCAAGCAGGAAGCCTGTGTCAGGCGTCAGTTTGGGACTCTTGAGATCCTCAGCAATGAGCTCGCAGAACTTCGCACGTATGAGCGAGAGGGTAAAGACTTCGGATGGCTTGTCCTCGGAAAAGGTCTGCAGACTGATGAGCGTTACCCAGCGACGTACACCGCCGGCACCAAGCAGCACCGTTGCCTGACGCAAATTGGAAACATGATTTGTGAGACCGATACCGACCGAATTGATGTAGGTGAGCAGTTTGTGGACAAGGGTAGTATCCGAGGAGATGGCTCCGGTGATGGCAGAGAAATCAAAATTCTGCCGATTGACTTCTTTGAGAAGACGCATACGAGAAAGGGCGTTGCTTGTCAATTTCTTTTGATGCAGGATTGCCGGCTTACAGAAGAAATAGCCTTGGAACAGGACGTAGCCAAAATCGCATGCCTGTCGGAATTCCTCTTCAGTTTCAATTTTTTCCGCGAGCAGACGAACGTGTTTGGGCAGAATCTCGCGCATTTTCTTGCGCTCTTTGGGGCTTTCCGTGATACGAAAGTCTACCTTGATGATGTCTGCCATGTTAATGAGCGGTTCGTAGCCGGGCAGGAGAACAAAGTCGTCAAGGGCGATCTTATAACCCGCCTCCTTCAGATCCCGCACGGCTTCCAAAATTTCCGGCGTTGGATGTACGGTCTCCAGAATCTCTACGACAACATTTTCCGGTGGGAGGAGTTTTGGTGCACGATTCAACAGATTTTGTTCAGTGAAGTTGATGAATGCCTTCCTGTTCGAGACCAGTTTTTTCATGCCAAAGTCGAGCATTGCACCGACCATGACGCTCTGCGTCGCCACATTGCCATCAAGAGTCGGATCAAAGGCATTCTTGAGTCCGTTGCGGAAAAGAATTTCGTATGCGTACACTTTTTTCTGCTGATCGAGTATGGCCTGTCGACCGATGAATACTTCTTCCATAGGAGAACCTTTCTCTATATATGTTCCATTGCCATGATATCTTCGTTGAGATATCCTTCGAAAGATATATTTATAACACCATAATACAAAGGCATTATAACATACCGGTTGAGAAAAAGAAATGAAAAAGATGGTCTTTAATGTTATAATGAAACTAAATTCGAATTTATCAGTGATTCCCTAAAAATGAAAATGGAAGTGATTGTTCTTGCTGAATGATATACAGATCGGACGCTATCTGCCCGGGGATTCGTTTTTGCACCGCATGGATCCGCGTGTGAAAATTGTTCTGCTCTTTTTCTTTCTCCTGCTCATCTTCTTTGTGGAAAATGTGACAGGCTTTGCTGTGCTCTCTGTGAGTGTTGCTCTTTTGATGGTGTTCTCCAAGGTGCCGCTCGGAATGCAGCTGCGTTCGATCCGACCGATTCTCTGGATTGTGCTCTTTACGTTCGGCGTGCATCTCTTTATGACTCCGGGCACCGAAGTCTTCCGCCTTGGTCCCTTCACGGCGACATGGGAGGGGATTGCGCGCGGTGCGTACATCGGTCTGCGCCTTGTACTGCTCATTCTCCTCAGCACGCTGCTGACGTTGACGACGAGTCCGCTGCGGCTGACGGACGGACTTGAGGCGCTGCTCTCGCCGCTGCGCCGCCTCCGTGTGCCGGTGCATGAGCTCTCGATGATGATGACGATTGCTCTGCGCTTTGTGCCGACGCTGCTTGAGGAGCTGGATCGCATTATGAAGGCGCAGAAGGCACGCGGCGCAGACTTTGAGCGCGGGAACATTGTGCAGCGCCTGCGCGCGGTTGTGCCCATCCTCGTGCCGCTCTTTCTCTCGGCATTTCGCCGTGCGGATGAGCTGGCACTTGCGATGGAGGCGCGCTGCTATCGCGGCGGCGAGGGGCGCACGCAGATGAAGGAGCTGCGCACAGGGCGCCTCGACTATGCGGCGATCGCGGTATTTGTAATCGGTGCAGTGGGAATTTGTGCCGTGAGTCTCGGAGGGCTGCCCATTGCGCCCTGAAAACGTGGCAGTGATGAAGGCGCGTGCGCGCAATCTTGTGCTGACGGTCGCCTATGACGGGACGAATTATCATGGATTTCAGCGGCAGACGCCGCCCGTGGTCGCCGTCCAGAATGTGCTTGAGCGCGCTCTTGCGAAGGTTTGCGGGGAGCAGGTGGAGCTCGCTGCTGCGGGACGTACGGATGCGGGCGTGCACGCCTATGGGCAGGTGGTGAACTTCTTTACGGATGGGCGCATTCCGGTGGAGCGTTTACCGCGCGCCGTGAATGGTCTCCTGCCGCCGGATATTGTCGTTACAAAGGCTTGGGAAGCGCAGCGGGATTTCAGTGCGCGTCATGCGGCGACGGGTAAGGCGTATGCCTATCGTTTGGAGGAGTGCACGATACCGAATCCCTTTACGCGCAATTATGCGTGGCAGATCTTTCGCCCCCTCGATCACGCCGCCATGCGTGCAGCTCTTTCTATGCTTGTCGGGACACATGACTACTCTTCGTTTCGCGCGGCGGGCGGAGCACCGATGTCGCCCGTGCGCACACTCGACGAGATCCGACTGGATGAGGAGGGGGCGGGGCGTTTTTCGTGCTATCTGCATGGCAACGGCTTCCTCTATCACATGGTGCGCAACATCATGAGCACGGTCGTAAACGTTGGGCTCGGCCGCATCTCGGTGGAGCGATTCGCTGCAATCTTTGCTGCATGTGACAGGCGGTTAGCAAGTCCGACAGCACCTGCCTGCGGACTTTATCTCCTCCGTGTGGATTATGGAAACGAGGACGATGGAAGGATGTGAGGTGTATGGAGCGGGGGGCGGCACAGCGCCTCATTGCTGAGGCCGTTCGCGAGCTGCGTCGCGGTGTGTCTGACGGAGAGGCGCGCGGCAGTCAGGTCATTGCCCTTGTCAATGCCATTTTGGATACGGCGCTCGCGGAGGAGGCAACGGATATCCACCTTGAGCCGATGGACGGCAAACTCCGCATTCGCATACGTGTGGACGGTATGCTGCGCGAGCGTCCGATTCAGTTTCCGTCGGAGCTTGCCCCGGTCATCATCGCGCGTCTGAAGGTAATGGCGGGCATCGACACGGCGAAGCGCAATCGGCCACAGGACGGACAGATCCGCTATCGCTCCGGCGATCGTTCGATCGATATGCGTGTCGCGGTTCTTCCTGTGGTGGACGGTGAGCGCATGGTCGTGCGCATCATGGACGCATCGGAGTGCTTTCTCGGCTGTGAGGAGCTGGACTTCACGCCGCGCAATCAGGAGATATTCGAGCGGTTGATTCGCCGCCCGACAGGGCTTCTACTCCTCTGCGGTCCGATGAACTCGGGCAAGACGACAACGCTCTACGCGGCGCTCTCGGCGCTGAACGATCCCAGCTGCCACATCATGACGCTCGAGGATCCTGTGGAGCGACGGATTGACGGGATCAGCCAGTTTCAGGTGAATCCGGAGGCTGGACTGACCTTTGTCGCGGGGCTTCGCGCAGCACTCCGACAGGATGCACAGAAGATCCTGCTTGGTGAGATACGCGATCGGGAAACAGCGGAGATGGCGGTGCGTATCGCACTCACGGGGCACGCGCTTTTCTCCACACTCCATACGGAGGATACAGTCTCAGCTGTCTTTCGTATGATTGAGATGGGGATTCCGCCCTATCTGCTCACAGCAACACTTTCGGGGGTGATTGCGCAGCGCCTTGTGCGGCGCGTATGTGAACGCTGTTCCGAGGAGTATGATGTTCCGGCTGGTTCGCGCGAGGCTGTGCAGCTGGGCGAGATCTATCATGAGGGGATGACTCTCATGCGTGGACGAGGATGTTCGCATTGTCATGGGACAGGCTACCGCGGGCGCATGGCGATTCATGAGGTGCTCCCCATATCGGAGTCAATTCGTGCCGCAATCCTTGCCGGATGCGATAAAGAATCTCTGCGGCAGACAGCCGTAAAGGACGGCATGGAGACGCTGTGGCAGGACGGTGCAGCAAAGGCGTGTGCGGGGGAGACAACGCTTGCGGAGGTGGGGAGAGCACTCTATGGATGAGGGAGCGATGATGGGGGATGTTTTGCGCCGTATGATTGCTGCAGAGGCTTCCGATCTTCATGTAGCGCCGCATCAGTGTATGCAGATACGCGTTGACGGAGCTCTTGTGCTGGAGGAGTGCACTCCAACGCCGCAGCAAATCATGCGACTGCTACATGAAATGCTCACTGAGGAACAGCACGCAGAGCTTCGTATGCGCGATGTGGATTTTGCTTGGGAGTACGCAGGGCGGCGCTTTCGTGGCAATGCCTATCGCATGCACGGCGGTATCGGGATTGCACTGCGCCTTCTGCCCGAACGTATATTGACTCCGAAGGAGATCGGAATGCCGAGGGCTCTGCGTGCGATTGCTGAGGCACGGGACGGACTGGCGCTCATCTGTGGTGCAACGGGGGCGGGTAAGACAACGACACTCGCCGCATTGATCGAGGTCATCAATCAGACGCGCGGTGTGCACATCATCACACTAGAGGATCCGATCGAATATATTTTTCCACCCGCGCGTGCCTTTCTTAGTCAACGAGAGGCAGGGCGTGATTTTTCTGCGTATCCTGACGCCATACGTGCTGCCCTCCGCGAGGATCCGGACATTCTCCTCATCGGGGAGATCCGTGACCGTGCAACGATGGAGGCTGCATTGATGGCGGCAACGACGGGCGTGCTTGTGCTGGGAACTCTCCATACGCGCGGTGCGGCGGAGACGGCACTACGCGTGGAGAGTATGTTCCCGTCGGACGTGCGGGATGCCGTGCGCGGACAATTTGCCGATGTCCTGACAGGCATCTTCGCCCAATGTCTTTTGCCGCGGGTGGGCGGAGGGCGTGTCGCCGCGTTCGAGGCACTCTGTGTGACGACTGCGGTGCGGAATATCCTGCGGCAGGGGAATTATAGCCAGCTGGATTCCGTAATGATGAGCGGGGCGGGGCAGGGGATGCAGACGGCAGAGATGGCAGAGGCTGCACTCAGGGCAAAGGGCATGATCGTATGAGGAAATTTTCGTACCGTGCGCGCACGATAGACGGTGCGGATATGCGTGGGACAATGACCGCTAACTCTGCGCCTGCTGCTGCACGTGCACTCGCGGCAGAGGGAAAGATTGCGATCGATATCCGTGAGCGGCGAGAGTTTCATCTGCCGACGGCACTGCACCTGCGCCGAGGAATGTCAGACGAGGCACGAATTGCGTTCCTGCAGGAGTTGGCGGTGCTCCTGAGGGCAGGTCTGCCTGTCCACGAAGCATTGGCACGACTTGCTGAGGGAGTGCCGCAGAATCCCTCTTACAGGAAAAGCCTTACAGCACTGCACACGGCAGTCCTGCAGGGGATGGCACTCTCACAGGCAATGGAGATGCAGGAAGAGGTGTTTCCCAAAAGTCTGATCGGGATGGTGCACGCAGGGGAGGAGAGTGGGACGCTCGATGCGATCCTAGGGGAGGCGGCTGCCGTGCTCACCGAGGCACACACGCTGCGCGAATCCTTGCGCAGTGCACTCGCCTATCCGCTCTTTCTGCTTGCGGCGACCATATTTTCTGTTCTGCTCATGACGGTGTTTGTCCTGCCGATCTTTGCTGCGCTTCTGCGTGATCTCGGCGTGGAACTGCCGCTGCCGACGCAGATCCTGCTGGGAGTGTCGGATGCGGTCGGACGCCAGCCCGAGCTGATTGGCGCACTTTTGCTCACCATTGCCCTCGCCGCAACACTTATGCTTCGCATGCCACGCCTGCGTCTCTGCGTTGATACAATCCTTCTGCACATTCCCGTGCTCGGGACATTCCTGTGTCATGCTTCTTGGCAGATGATTCTGCGAACTCTTGCCATCCTCCTTTATAGCGGCATTCGTCTGGATCGTGCTGTCGGACTTGCGCGCTCCGTGACGGGGAATCGTGCGCTTTCACATCACCTTGCGCGGATGGAGCAAGGATTGATCGAGGGGCGTACGTTCTCACAGGTAATCGTGCGGGAACCCTATCTGCCGCCGCTTTTGCGCGGCATGCTTGCAGCGGGTGAGGCTGCGGGTGATCTTGAACGCCTTCTGCAGCATGCGGCAGATTACTGCCAACGCAGAGCGGGCACATATGCCGTACGGATGGAGGCACTTGCCGAGCCCGTGATGATTGTCATCATTGCGTCCGTCATTTTCTTTGTTGTCCTCTCCGTCCTTCTGCCAATCTTCGATATGATGGATGCCTTGATGTAGGCAAACAAAAAGATGCGCCAAGATGATGGCGCTGAACTTATCAGTAACTCCTGAGGATATTTTTCCCGTTATAATAGAAAAAGCACTCCTGTCAATGCACGAGTGCTTTTTCTATAGAGAGTTAATTTATTTCCCTGCGAAGCTGAATTTCAGTCCCTGCGAGAGCGATGGAACAATACTGCCCTCGAGTTCGATCTGTCCGGGCATGGAGCCCTTTGCGTTGAAGAGGAGAGTGCAGTGTCCACTCTCACGGATTGTGTCGTTTGCATTCTCGCCGACGCGCACTACCTTGTACTTCTGCTTTCCAATCGTGAGTGTATCGCCGGCGGCGATATCGCTTACAAGCTCCCCCGGCGTGTGCTCGATGACCATTTCGGCAAGGTTCGGGTGTGCACCCTCGTCCAACAGGATGACGCTGTTGTTGGTTTCGAGGAATTTGCGCGCCAGCTTGCCGATGGTAGTGACCGTGACTTCATATTTTACGCTCATTTGTAATGCCTCCCCGGATGGACATCCGAAAATCCAAACGATTCCTTAAAATCATTCTACCACAAGCACTTCTCATTGTAAAATCTTTTCGCATCTTCCTGCATTGACAAGTGAAAAGGAAATTAGTACACTTTCACTGAAAGGAATCTGAAAGAGGTATGGGGAGATTCCATTGCGGCAATTTTACTAGGGGGGACATGATATGCAGGATATTCGTATTGACAGCCCGCTCAAGGGGCGGCTGATCCCACTATCAGAGGTGACGGACCCGGCATTCGCGAGTGGTGCGATGGGACGCGGCGCGGCGATTGCCGATCCGGAGGGGCGTGTCGTTTCGCCGGTGGACGGCGAGGTTACGGTACTCTTTGGCTCGAAGCATGCGATTGGGCTTCATTCGGCAGACGGCGTGGACATCCTCATCCATGTCGGCGTGGATACCGTGAAGCTTGAGGGAAAACATTTCACGGCGCACGTCGCGCAGGGGGATACGGTAAAGCGTGGGCAGCTCCTGCTTGAGTTCGACCCCGAAGCCATCCGCGCAGAGGGCTATGAAACAACGACGCCTGTGCTCGTGACGAATGCGGCGGACTACGGTAAGATCACGCTTGCACTGGACGATGCGGAGATTTCCTCCGGCGGCGACGATCCGGCAGAAGAAAAAGCGGAAGCAGTCGCTCCGGCGACAGTAGAGGATGATATCGATCCGAATCTGCCGAAGGAGGAACGCGTCGCAAAGTTGATCTGGAAGTATGTCGGCGGCGCAGGGAATGTGCGCAGCGCCGAGCACTGCGCAACGCGTCTGCGCCTCATCGTGAATGACAAGTCGATCATCGATGAAAAGGCGATCGAGAACATCGACGGCGTGAAAGGGCAGTTCTTTGCCGCGGCCCAGTATCAGATCATCCTCGGCACGGGTTTTGTCGATAAGGTCTTCGATGCCTTCGTCGCGGGAACCAACCTCGTGGGTGCTGTGAACAGCAAGCAGGAGGCGTACGATCAGATGACGCCGATGCAGAAGATCTCGCGTACGCTTGGCGACGTTTTTGTGCCGATCATCCCTGTGCTCGTTGCGACCGGTCTCTTCATGGGGCTGCGCGGAGCGGTGCAGAGCCTCGGCATTGAAATGAACGAGAATCTCGTTCGCATGAGCCAGATCCTCACAGATACGGCGTTTGCATTCTTGCCCGCGCTTGTCTGCTGGTCAACGATGAATCGTTTTGGCGGCACCCCCGTCATCGGCATCGTGCTCGGTCTTATGCTCGTTGCACCGCAGCTGCCGAATGCGTATGCGATTGCAGCGGGCGATGCCGTACCCATCACAATGGATATCTTCGGCATTCCGATCCCGGTCGTCGGTTATCAGGGATCCGTCCTGCCCGCGCTCGTCTTGGGCATCTTTGCTGCGCGCCTACAAAAGTGGTTCAAGACATTTGTGCCCGACATCATCGACCTCATCGTGACGCCATTCTTGACGCTGCTTGTCTCGATGCTGCTCGGACTGCTCATCATCGGCCCCATTATGCATACGCTTGAGATCGGCATTTTCGGCGCAGTGCGCACGTTCCTTGAACTCCCGTACGGCATCGGCGGCCTCATCGTCGGCGGCGTGCATCAGGTGATCGTCGTATTCGGCGTTCACCACGTCTTCAACGCACTTGAGGTACAGCTTCTCGCATCGACGGGGCTCGATCCGTTTAACGCGATCATCACGGGCGCTATCGTCGCGCAGGGCGGCGCCGCAGTTGCCGTTGCTGCGCGTACGCATGACGCAAAGAAGCGTGCCCTCTACATCTCCTCGGCAGTGCCTGCCTTCCTCGGCATTACGGAGCCTGCCATCTTCGGTATCAACCTGCGCTTTATGAAGCCGTTCATCTACGGGCTTGTCGGCGGTGCATGTGCCGGAGCGATTGCGGGGTTCCTGCATCTCGCGGGCACGGGTATGGGCATCACGGTGCTTCCCGGTACGCTGCTCTATCTTGACCACCTCGCCGAGTACATTCTCGTCAACGCCGTCGGCTTCGGCGTTGCGTTCGGTCTGACCTTCACCTTCTTCCGTCCCGAGGAGTGAGCACTGTGGAGAATTTCAACAAGCGGGAGATTGACCGGCGGCTTGCGGAGGGATTTCCCTTCACGCATCGCTGGCACAACCGCTTTCATCTCGAGATGCCGTTCGGTCTCATCAACGACCCGAACGGTATGACCTATCATAACGGCGCGTATCACATCTTCTATCAGTGGAATCCGTTCGGCTGTGCACACAAAAATAAATCGTGGGCGCATACGAAGACACGCGATTTCTGTACCTATCAGATTCCGCAGCTCGCGCTCTGGCCGACGGATGAACACGACAAGGACGGCTGTTACTCCGGTTGCGGTACGGAGGAGGACGGGCATCTGCGCGTCCTCTACACCTGCAACGCAAAGGACGAGGAGGGCAACCGCAGCTCGGTGCAGCGCTTTGGTACGTACACGAAGGCTGCGGGCGCGGTAAAGAAGGAAGAGATCATCATTGACGGACCGCCCGCAGGCTTTACAGCACATTTTCGCGACCCTTATCTCTTTGACTGGCGCGGCGTACGTCATCTTGTCATCGGCGCACAGACGGAGGACAAGCGCGGCTGTGTGCTCGTCTATCGGGAGGCGCCCATTCGTTGGGAGTGTCTCGGGGAGCTCCGCACACAGCTGAAGGACTTCGGTTATATGTGGGAGTGTCCAAATCTCCTCTCGTTCGGCGACTATGATGTGCTCGTCTTTTGCCCGCAGGGCGTGGAGGCGCGTGCCTATGACCGTCAGAATGTCTATCAGGCGGGCTACATCGCAGGGCACGCCTCGATGGATGCGATGGAGATGCTCATGCACGGACGGTTCAAGGAGCTCGACCACGGGTTTGATTTCTACGCGCCGCAGATCGTAACGCACGAGGGACGGCACATTCTCATCGGATGGATGGGCATGCCCGACCGTGAGGAGGAGTACCCGACGCGTGAGGAGGGGTGGATGCACAGCCTGACGCTGCCGCGCGTGTTGACGCTTCGGCAGGGGCATATTTTCTCTGAGCCTGTGCGCGAGCTTAAGGCACTGCGCCATCGCGAGACCGAGCGTGCGCTCGAGGCGGAGGGAGAGAGCGAGTTCTCCACGACACTCTACGATCTCACAGAGATGATTCTCGATCTGACGATGGGGGAAGCGTACAGCGTTTCCGTGGAGCTTGTCTTTGGACTTGAGAAACTTGTCTTTCGTTATGATCGCCTCACGCAGGTCATGACCATTGACCGCACGGGCATGAAGCTTGGAGGGCGGGGCAAGCGTGTCTTCAAACTCTATGCCGAGCAGACGCTCTCACTGCGGATGTATGTCGATCACGGTGCGGTGGAGGTGTTCTTCCAGCACGGCGAGGAGGCGGCGACCATCGCCATCTTCCCGGAGAAGAACATTCGCCCCATGTTGCGCGTCTTCTCTGATGTTGATATGCAGCAGATCTCGGGCGTGCTCTGGGAGCTTGAGTCGTTCCACTACGAAAGTATTTGATACAACAAAGAGGGGCGACTGTGTGGTTGCAGTCGCCCCTCTTTGTTGTATCCGGTTTTCAATGTGTATGATGACTGTCCTTCAGAATCCCGACAACGGCTCTCTGAACAACGTCAAGCACGTCCTTGAGCAGCGCATTATACATCTCACCACCATCGACGACGCCGCGTCCGTTCTCCGTGAGGAAGAATTTTTTCGGATGCTCCGATGCTGCATATGCTTCATCAAATTTTGCCTTGACCAATGCTTCAAAATCCATGAAAAGCCCTCCTTAAACACAATAACCAATAGAATCATTATAGCATATTTTTTGCGCGCTGTCCTGTTCTTTTACAGATTTTTCGGAGAAGCCGAACAACCGTTGCCTTAGGGAAGCACTGGTAAATTCAGCACTGCCATCTTGGCGCATCTTTTTTGCCCGCACCTCACCCTCGATCTTCCATAGAGCACCTATCTCTGTCCGGTTTGCGTCCTCGTTCGGACGAAAAAATCTACGCCAATGCTGACAGACTTAGTAATTGGTACTTGCCAAAAGTCAAAAAATCAAATATAATAAGGAAAAGCACAATTAAGGAACTATCGGAGAAGGTGATACGATGAGCAACATTGCCGATATGATCGAGTCCTACATCCTTCGTCAGCTCGCCACGCGTCAGGATGGTCAGGTGGAGCTGCGTCGGACGGATATTGCGGATGAGATTTCATGCGCACCGTCGCAGATCAGCTATGTGCTCTCCACGCGTTTTACACAGGATAAGGGATTCGTTGTTGAGTCGCGGCGCGGGCTGGGCGGATTCATCCGCATTGTGCAGGTGCCGCTGCGGGATCTCGTCTATCAGGATATGCTGTCGAAGCTCAACGAAGACACCGACATGGAAACGGTGCAGTCGATGGTACGCTACCTTGCCCAGCACGGGATGGTGGAGACACGCGAGGCCGCGCTCCTCATGCAGATGGTGACGGGACTCTTTCACTCGGAGACACTCGCCGCCAAGGAGCGCGTCCAGATGCTGAAGACGATGATGTTGACACTGGAGAATTTTCGATAGTTGTTCGATATAGATAAAAACGGAGTCAAATTTTGAGACTGGACGGAAAGGCATATCTATGATCTGTGAGGAATGCGGCCGCAATGACGCGATTGTGCACATTGTGCAGATCGGTCCCGGCGGTCGGAGTGAAAAGAATATATGTATGAGCTGTGCAGCGCGCTATGGGGCATCGATTCTCCGTGCACAGCAGGAAAATGTGTCGGCAGAGGACTTCCTCAAGGGGATCTTCGGCAGCAATCAGCAGGAGAGTTCCGCTGAAGAGGATGCACCGCACATCACATGCCCGAACTGTGGCATGAGATTTCAGGATTTTCCGCAGACGGGGCAGATCGGCTGCTCCGTCTGCTATGAGACGTTCCACCATGAGCTCACGCCGCTTCTGCGGCGCATTCACGGCTCGAGTGTTCATCGCGGTAAGATTCCGCGCCGTTCGGGGAGTTCCATCATGCTGCGCCAGGAGGTGGAGCAGCTGCGCGCCCGTCTAAAGGAGGCGGTGGCGCGCGAGGAGTATGAGAAGGCGGCGGAGTACCGCGATCGCATTCGCGGTCTGGAACGTCAGATGGAGGCACAGTCCTATGGCAGTTGACGAGCTCCTGCGGAGCGGGTGCCTTTCGTGGTTCGGTACGCAGGGCGCGGACAGCGATGTAGTGCTCTCGAGCCGTGTGCGTCTCGCACGCAATCTGGTGGGGCTGCCGTTTCCGGGACGCGCTGATCTCGGTCAGTTGGCAGAGATTCAACAGACGTTGGATGCTGCTCTTGCAGACATGGATACCGAGCTCGGACAGCCGTTTGACCGCATTGCGATGGATCAGCTGAGTGCGCTCCAGCGTGAGGTGCTGATTGAAAAACGACTCATCAGCGAAAAATTTGCCGAGGCACTTCCGTATCGGATGGCATACATCAGTGCGGACACGCGCATCAGCATCCTCGTCAACGAGGACGATCATCTGCACATCCAGTCGATGACGCCGGGACTTTCGCTCACCGAGGCTTTCGAAACGGCGTCACGTGTGGATGACTACATCGAGGAGCGTCTGGATCTTGCCTTTGACGAGACCATGGGGTATCTGACGGCATATCCGACGAATCTTGGAACGGGTCTGCGCGCCTCTGTCATCCTCCATCTGCCGGGGCTCGTCTATACGCGCAACATCGAGAACATTGTCAACACATCGCCGCAGTTGGGACTGGGAGTGCACCCGCTTGAGGGGATTGGCGAGGGCGCACATCTCTACAAGGTTTCCAATCAGCTCACGCTCGGTTATTCCGAGGCGGAGATGATCGAGAATCTGCAGACCACTGTGGGGGAGATCGTCGCACACGAGCGGCGCGCCCGCAAGGCACTTTCCTACTTCGGGAAGGACGGCATCGACGATGGCGTGTGGCGCTCGTTTGGCATTCTATCCTATGCGAGGTCACTGACGGAGCAGGAGCTCTTTGCTCTTGTTTCGCGCGTACGCTACGGCATCGACCGGGGGATCATCACAGAGGTAATGCCGGACTGCTACGCCGAGATCATCGTTGCAGCACGCGATGGTCATCTTCGGTACATGGCAGAAAACGAAAATTTATCCACGGGGGAAATCAGCGCCATACGCGCCTCGCGTGTGCGCGCGATCTTACAAAAATATCGAACGCAGGGATGAGGAGGGGGACAGCTTGAACTACCGTCAATTTTTTACACAGGCGGCGATCAAAGCCGTAGAGTTTTCACAGTATATCGCGCAGCGGCGCGGCAAGGGGTACATCGGAACCGGTCAGCTTTTGCTGGGAATATTACATATGCGTGACACAATCGCAGCGGAGGTGCTCGATAAATTCGGCGTGGACTATGACAGTGCGGAGCAGGTGATCCGCAGCTCGGACGGGTTTCAGGATGTCCTGCACCCAGCCGAGGATGTCCCGTACTATACGCGCCGTGCCCAGCGTGTCATGCAGGGGGCGATTGATACTGCACGCGAGGAACGTTCCTTTGTGACGACCGAGCATATTCTGCTCAGTCTGCTCACGGAGTCGGATGGCACGGCAGTCCATACGATCGAAGACATGGATGTCGACATCGAGGAACTGCAGAGCGAGGTTCTCGAGCGCATGAGCAATGCGGAGGAGTCCAAGGAGAAATCTCCGCGCAGGAAGCCCGCCAAGGGGGATGCCAAGGGCAAGGGGCTTCCCGCCTCACTCAAAAAATTCGGGCGCGATCTGATCGGAGTTGCCCGCAGCGGAGGGCTTGATCCCGTCATCGGCCGCAGTTCGGAGATCGACCGCGTCATCCAGATTCTCGCGCGGCGCACGAAGAACAATCCCATCCTCCTCGGTGAGGCAGGCGTTGGCAAGACCGCCATTGCTGAGGGCCTTGCCCAACGCATCGCGGACGGCGAGGTGCCGTTCCTGCTCGAAGACAAGCGTGTCGTCACGCTTTCCATGACGGCGCTCGTCGCGGGAACGAAGTACCGCGGAGAATTCGAAGAGCGTCTCAAGAACGTTGTGGATGATATCATCAAAGCGAAGAATATCATCCTCTTCATCGACGAGATCCATACACTCATCCGCGCCGGTGGTGCGGAAGGCTCACTCGATGCCGCGAATATTCTGAAACCCGCCCTTGCACGCGGGGAGATGCAGATCATCGGCGCGACGACACTCAGCGAGTACAAGAAGTACTTCGCCAAGGACAGCGCCCTCGCGCGCCGCTTCCAGACCGTCATGGTGGAAGAGCCGAGCGAGGAGGATGCAGAGAAGATTCTTCGCGGGCTGCGCGGTAAATACGAGGAGTTCCACCGTGCGCGCATTGAGGATGCCGCCGTTCGCGCGGCGGTGCGCCTCTCGAAGCGCTACATCACGGATCGCTGTCTGCCGGACAAGGCAATCGACCTGATGGATGAGGCAGCATCTCGTGTGCGCATGAAGAATATCGGCGACACCGACCAGATCACGGGTCTGCGTACAGAAATTGCCGAGATTGTAAAGCAAAAGGATGCAGCGATCAGCGGTCAGGACTATGAGGCGGCGGCGCGGCTGCGTGACCGCGAGCAGGAACTGCGTGCCCAACTCGACGCGGCGCGTCACGGCAGAGATCAGCGCGCGGAGATTGTCGTCACGGAGGACGATATTGCGGATGTTGTAGCGCAGTGGACGGGAATTCCCGTACAGCGCATTGCGACGAAGGAGTCTGACCGTCTGCTCGCTCTCGAAAAGCACATCAGCCGTCGTGTCATCGGTCAGGATGAGGCGGTGCGCGCGGTCTCCAAGGCGGTGCGGCGTGCCCGTGCGGGGGTTAAGGATCCGCGCCGTCCGATCGGCTCCTTCCTCTTCCTCGGATCGACAGGCGTCGGCAAGACGGAACTTGCACGCGCTCTTGCCGAGTCTGTGTTCGGCACGGAGGAGGCGATCATCCGCTTCGATATGTCCGAGTACATGGAGAAGCATACGACGTCACGTCTCATCGGAGCGCCTCCGGGGTATGTTGGCTATGAGGAGGGCGGTCAGCTCACGGATGCCGTGCGCAAGAAACCGTTCTCCATCATCCTGTTTGACGAGGTGGAGAAGGCACATCCCGATGTATTCCACATGCTCCTGCAAGTGCTTGAGGACGGACGGCTTACGGATGGGCAGGGCTTGGTCACGGATTTCCGCAACACGATCATCATCATGACATCGAATGCGGGCGCGAACCATCTGCGCTCGACGACCGGCTCGATCGGATTTTCCATCGGGCAGCAGGCGAAGGGCACGGATGAGGAGCGTGCAAAGAAGCGCGTCATAGAGGAGGTGCGGAAGATTTTCCGCCCCGAGTTCTTGAACCGTGTGGATGATATGATCGTCTTCAACGCGCTCGGCGAGCCGGAGCTCACGAAGATCGTGGATATCCTCCTGCGCGATGTGAAGGCGCGCCTTGCCGAGCAGGAGCTTAACATCGAGATTAGCCCCTCAGCGAAACGCGTGCTCATTTCAAAGGGGACGGATGTCAAATTCGGAGCAAGACCTCTGCGTCGTGCCATCCAGAAGAACATCGAGGATGAACTCGCCGAGCGCATCCTTGCACGCGACTTTACGGCGGGGGATGTCATCTCCGTGCGCAAGGCGGGTGACGGGCTGGATTTCGTAAAGAAAGACACGAGCCGAAACAAGCGTGACAAAAGCGAGAAGCAGGCATCCTATCATGAGGTTTGATGCGCGGCGTAATGTGCTGGCTCCAAAGGAACCAGGCGCGCGCGCGGGAGACTTTCTCCTCAATCTGGGATGGTCGCTCTACTGGCTCGTGCGTGCTCTTGTGCGGGCGCTGACAAATTGGAAACGGAAGGGACTGTAACAGACAGTCCCTTTTATTTGGGGATTTTATGGCAAAGAAGAAAAAGACCGCGTACGTCTGCCAAAACTGCGGCTATGACACCGTGAAGTGGATGGGGAAATGCCCCGGCTGCGGCGCGTGGAATACGATGGTGGAGGAGATTGTAGCTCCTCCTGCAGCGGAGCGCAGAGGTGTCGGTGCGGGGAATGCGGAGCGTCCGCAGCCCATCGCTGAGATTGCCGTGGAGGATCTGCCGCGCTTTTCCACCGGCTCGGGCGAGCTCGACCGCGTGCTCGGCGGCGGCGTCATCCCCGGATCGATGGTGCTCATCGTCGGCGATCCGGGTGTCGGCAAGTCGAGTCTCACGCTGCGTGTCTCGGCGGATATTGCGCGCGCGGGTCACCGCGTCCTCTATGTGACAGGCGAGGAGAGTGCGCGACAGATTCGCATGCGCGCAGATCGCCTGCAGGCAATCGCGGACGATCTGCTTGTCGTCAGTGAGACAAATCTCGACACGATCTGCGCTCATGTGGAACGTGAGAGACCTGCGCTCTTCATCATCGACTCCATCCAGACCATGTATCGCCCCGACATCGAGAGTGCACCGGGCAGTGTCTCACAGGTGCGTGAGTGCGCGATGGAGCTCATGCGCGTCGCAAAAACGGCGGGGATCGCGGTCTTTGTCATCGGACATGTGACGAAGGAGGGGAGCCTCGCAGGGCCGCGCGTCCTCGAGCACATTGTCGACACCGTGCTCTACTTCGAGGGGGAACGCAACGCAGAGTACCGCGTGCTGCGTGCCGTGAAGAATCGCTTCGGCAGTACGAACGAGCTCGGTCTCTTCGAGATGCGCGATGTCGGGCTCGTCGACGTGCCCGATGCGTCAAAACTCTTCCTCTCGGAGCGTGCGATGGAGAGCGGTTCCATCATCGTGCCGACCGTTGAGGGGACGCGTCCGCTGCTCGTCGAGGTGCAGGCGCTCGTCGCGCCAACCCCGTATCAGCCGCCGCGAAGGACGGCAGACTCCGTGGATGTGAAGCGCATCCAGCTCCTCCTCGCCGTGCTCGAAAAGCGTGTGAAGCTGCCGATCGGTGCCGCCGACGTCTATGTCAAGGTTGCGGGCGGCATCCGCCTCGACGAACCCGCCGCCGATCTTGCGCTCAGCGTTGCGATGGCATCCAGCTTCGCGAATCGCCTGCCGCGCCCGCACATGGTTGTCTGCGGCGAGGTCGGACTCTCGGGCGAGGTGCGTGCCGTCTCACAGGCAGAACTGCGCGTCGCCGAGGCACGGCGGCTTGGCTTCAAAGCGGCGCTCCTTCCCATGAAGAACTATCGGCAGCTCGAAGGGAAATTCACGGACATGGAACTCTTCGGTGCGGAGACCATCAGTGACGCGCTGAAATGCGCCATGCCCAGGGAAAAAACATTTAAGAAATGACGAATTCCTTTCGATAAACAAGTAGAAGAGGTGATGTGTAGATGAATGCAAATAATCTCATGGCTGTATCGACAGCAGATGGGATCTCTGCGGGGACAGGAGCGCCGAAGGGACGCACCGGATCTGCAGGGAATCGTGCGCAGGCAACCTCAGGGAAGAATTCGTTCAGCGATACGTTTGGCGCACTGCAAAAGGGAATGGATGCAGGAGCGGCAAAGACACAGACGCGCAAAGCACCCACAAGCACGACACAGACGAAGGTGCCGCAGGTGGAGAGCAATGCGCTGTCGCAGGACACACAGGATGTGACAGCGAAGGGACCGAAGACAGGCGCGGAGAAGAAAATATCATCCACAGATGACAGCGTAGCTTCAAGTGTTGCCGCAGCAGTCGCGGCAGTGGTGAATACAGATGCGGCGCCTGTGGATTCCGATGTCAACGAGGGACTGGACTCTGCGCTCATGGAGATCCTTCAGCGCTATGAGTTGACGGCAGATCAGCTCGGTGACACAAAGCTGCAGAGTGCAGTGCGCAGCCTCCTGCAGCAGCTGCCGGAGGAGGGCATTAAGAGCCGTAATTTCCTCCTTGCGCTTGCCGGGCAGCCCCTTACGGAAGAGGAGAACGGTAACGTCTTTCTTGCGCTTACCGAGGAGGGGGCAGCCGCAAATCCGAGTGCGGCAGTACAGAGCACACGAATGCCGCAGGATCTTGGGGCGGTACCGCAGGTCCTGCGCTTGACTGCGTTGTCCTCTCAACAGAGCACGGCATTGAATCCGGATGCTCCTTTGACGAGTGAACAGACGCCTGTCATGAATGCTACGGCAATGCTTCGCGGACAAACTTCGGCAGGAACAGTGGAGACAGCTGCCCTTGTGAATACGGCGGCAGGAGCACAGACAGCAATGGAGAATGTCGCGGCTCCGATCCTGCGCGCACAGGCAGAGCCCTTGTCTTCGGCGCAAGGAAAGTCTGGGGCGCAGCTTGTCGGTGAAAATCTGATCGTTGAAGATGGTGCCGAGGCAGCGAACCCGCTTACCGTACTGGCTCAGCGCACGATGCGCCATGATGCTTCGCAGGGTGATGCAGCGGGACAGGAAGAGCAGCCCATGCAGAGCGGACAGCAAACTGCTCGCATGACGACGACGTTGCCCTTTGAGGTTCCTACGCGGGGGGCGGAAACCACACCGCAGCCGGCACAGCCGATTGCGGCACAGACAAGCATGGCTCCCGCACAGGAGGTCGTTACTCCTGAACCAACACACGAAGCACAGCGTCCGCAGCCCGACTATGAGATCCCGCGTCAGATTGTGGAGCAGGCAAGACTCCTGCGCACACTTACCGATACACAGATGGTCATCCGTCTGCGTCCCGAACATCTCGGTGAGCTTACCCTGCGCGTTGCAGTTGGTGCAGATGGTGCCGTGCAGGCATCATTCCACAGCGATAATGCCCATGTGCGCAATGTAATCGAAAACTCCCTCGTCCAGCTCCGACAGGAACTGAACAATCAGGGGATCAAGATCGACCGCGTCGGCGTCTATGCGGGGCTCGCGGACGGGCAGATGCCGCAGAGTCAGGGGCAGGAAGCGTGGCAGCAGAGCAGCGGTCAGCACAATGGAGCGCAGCAGGTCTATGCACGCGGCGACGCCGACGACTATCTCGATGAGATCGATGGGCTTGCGCCGATTGCGGCGGAGGAAACCGGCGGCAGTGTTGGTGCGGAAGGCGTAGACTATCGCGTATAGAGCGCATTGAGGAGGAACTATCGTGGCAAATCCACTGAATACAATCAACGTCGGCGGCGTCGTGCAGAAGCTGTCGGACTATGAGGCAGCACAGAATCAGGCAAAGGCAAAAGACAAGAAGAATGACGCGCTTGGTAAGGACGCGTTTCTCAAGCTGCTCGTCACGCAGATGAAGTATCAGGATCCGCTCGATCCGCAGGACAACAGCGAGTATCTCTCGCAGCTTGCACAGTTCTCTGCACTTGAGCAGATGACGAACGTTTCCAAGGGGCTTGAGAATGTATCGAAGATCGTTGACAACATCAACTCCTCCGTTCTCATCGGACAGCTGAGCGGTATGATCGGACAGCCTGTCCAGTGGAATACCGTGGTCAAGGGCGAAGACGGAAAGCCTGTGAAGGACAGTGACGGAAAGGTCAAGACGCAGAGCTACGAGGGCAAGATCATCGGTGTCAGCATCACCGACGGTCAGCCGAGTGTGATCGCGGATGTGAACGGCAAGCCGTATCAGGTTCAGGTATCCGAGATTGTGCGCGTTGGTCGTCTCAAGGCAGGATCCTAAACAAACGAATCATATGAGATGCCGCCGAAGAATTCCTTCGGCGGTATTTTATACTTGCACAAAGTTTCTTCATCCATTATAATATAAATGCAATATCCCAAAGGAGAATGGGGTAATTATGAAATGGAGGGAACCATTATGGCAATACCGGCACTCAGAAGTGGTGGCTTCGGCACAAGCGTGTTCCAACGCTCGAACCGTGAGGCACAGCGCATCGGCAGACAGGTGACGCATGCGAAGATGGAGGAGGTCGCAGCCGTTACGGGCGGCTCGAACTTCGGCACAGGAACGAAGATCGGAAAGGGACCGTTTCATCAGACGCAAAACCGTGTCGTTCAGGACGGGGCGCAGAGCGCATCCCGTGCCACGCAGAAATCCACAGAGAACATGGATCCGAAGCGTCTTGGAACAAGCGTGTTCCAGCGCTCGAACCGTGAGGCACAGCAGATCGGCGGACAGGTGACGCATGAGATCATGCAGCAGGTCAAACAGGCATATGCGACCAGTCATCCGGTACAGAATCTCGGAAAGAACATAGACATTCAAGCGTAAAAAACCCCCGTGAAGATTCAACGTGCTGAATCTTCACGGGGGCTTTTTTGATCATTTTTTCATCGTATTGTCAAAGCGGCGGATCAGGAACTGTTGGAAACAGATGGCGGCAGGGGGGAGCTGCCGCTGTGTGTTCCATGCGATGCCGACCGCACGCTTGCAGATCGGGAATGAAACAGGGATATAGCGCAGCTCCGGATGTTCGACGCCTGCGAGCTTCGGCAGCAGACTGACGCCAAGCCCTGCCGCGACAAGCCCCGAGATCGTCGACACGTCGTCCCCCTCGAACGTGATCTCGGGATGGATTCCTGCAAGATCAAAGAACTGATCGACGAGAATGCGCAGACTGTAGCTGCTCTTCATCGCGACCAGCGGTTCATCCTCAAGCTCCTGCAGATTGATTTTCTCCCGCTCCGCAAACCGATGTCCGAGCGGTACGGTGACGAAGAGCTCCTCCGACCAAAGATAGACCCACGCGCTGTACTCCGTCGTCGGGATCGTAGAGCAGAGGCAGAGATCCGTTTCACCCGCAGCAACCTGCAGTGCAAGTGCTGCCGAGTCCTGCTGGTTGAGCTGAATGCGGATGTCGGGATAGAGCGCACGAAAGTCCTGCAGAATGTGCGGCAGAGCATAGCTGCCAAGTGAATGGATGAAGGAGAGGCGGAATTCTTTTGACACCTCCGCATGTGCATTGCTCGCCTCCTCGCGGGCGCTGTCGACCTCGCGCAGGATCCGATCCACACGGCGCAGCAGGCGCTCGCCCTCCGGCGTCAGTTCGATCTCGCCCTCACTTCGTTTGAAGAGGGGAACATCGAGATCCTTTTCGAGCTTTGCCATTGAGCGGCTGAGCGCGGGCTGCGTTACATCGAGCATGCGCGCCGCGCGTGTAAAGTGACGTATATTCGCCATTACTTGAAAGTATTTTAATTGTGCAAGTTCCATAAAGTATTCCTTTCGTGTATATCTATTATATCTTGGAAAAAATATATATACAATGTAGATAACGTATTTTTATACGGATTTTTCATATTTTTACTGTGGATCCTGAAATTCTAGATGCATTGTGTTATACTATGTACAGGCAATCGTGAGCCGAAACAGGTATCACAAAAGATGAAGCCTCTCGTAAGAAGTGGTGTTCTTGCGGGGGTTTTTCATTTTTTTCTTGACAACCTTCATATGTTCTGTTAATATATCCCGTGTCGCAGATAAAGCGAAAAGTGAATATGGAGTGGTACTCAAGAGGCTGAAGAGGACGGTTTGCTAAATCGTTAGAGTGGGTAACCGCTGCGAGAGTTCGAATCTCTCCCACTCCGCCATTTTTATACCTGGCCTGCGTCGGGTTTTTTTGTTGTTGGAATGATGATGCCGATAAGGAGATGCTTCTATGGAGATGCAGGGAACGCCGCCGTCGTTCGTTGAGCGGTATTTCAAGGTGCGGGAAAAGGGCTCGTCCGTCCGCACGGAACTGCTCGCGGGGCTGACGACATTCATCGCGATGGCGTACATCCTCTTTGTCAATCCGAACATCCTTGCGGATGCGGGGATTCCGAAGGACGCGGCGATTGCCTCGACGATCTGGATTGCAGCGCTCGCATCACTCGCGATGGGCGTCTTTGCGAACTATCCGGTCGCGCTCGCGCCCGGCATGGGTCTCAATGCGTTCTTTGCCTACTACGTTTGCGGCGTGCTGGGACTGCACTGGACGGTTGCGCTTGGTGCGGTGTTCTTCTCGGGCGTGCTCTTCCTCATCCTGACGGTCGGCGGCATTCGGCAGGCGATCATCAACGCTGTGCCGCGCGATCTGAAGCTTGCGATCAGCGTCGGCATTGGACTCTTTATCGCATTCATCGGTCTCAAAGGAACGGGGCTGATCGTCGAGAACTCCGCGACGTACGTCGCGCTCGGTCATGTGACCGCGCCGACGACGCTGCTCTCGCTCTTCGGGCTGCTCTTTACGGCGGCACTGATGGCGCGCAATGTGCACGGTTCGATCCTGATCGGCATCTTCGTCACCACGATTCTCGCGATGGCGTTCGGCATGACGCCTGCACCGCAGGGATTCGGCGATATTATCAGCACCTCACTCCCGCATATGGGCGCGACGTTCGGTCAGCTGGATCTTGCGGGGGCGTGGAACTACGGTCTTGTCTCCATCATCTTTACGTTTACGGTCGTCGAGCTCTTTGATAACATGGGAACCCTGATCGGCCTCACGACAAAGGCAAAGATGGTGAAGCCCGATGGGCATATTGAGAACATCGACAAGGCGCTGACGACGGATGCGGTCGGCACGATGGTGTCTGCGGTCTTCGGCACGTCGACGGTCACGTCTTACATCGAGAGTGCGGCGGGCATTGCTTCCGGTGGACGTACGGGGCTCACGGCGGTCGCGGCGGGTATGCTCTTCCTCACGGCGTTGCTCTTTACGCCGCTGATCGGACTCGTGCCCGCGTTCGCTACGGCACCCGCGCTGATTCTCGTCGGCGCGCTGCTCATGTCCGAGGTCGGCAAGATCGACTTCTCCGATTTTACGAATGCGCTGCCGGCATTCCTCACGATCATCATGATGCCGCTCACATCGAGTATTGCAAACGGTTTCGCGTTTGGCTTCATCAGCTATACGGTGATGAAACTCTTTGCGGGACAGTATAAGAAGATCAGCTGGATTATGTATCTCGTGTCGATCGCATTCCTGATCAATCTGGCACTGCGTTCGTAAACTGTAGGGAAGGGAGTTGCACATGAAACGGTGGATTCTGTCCGTCCTTGCGGGGGCACTGCTCCTCGCGGCACATCTGCTTGCGGGCTGTAGTTCTGCGCCTGCCTCCGATGCGGCACATACCACAGAGGGCACGATCACGGTCAAGGTGTTGAACATCGGGCAGGGCGACTCCATCCTCATTCAGACGGGGGAGAAGACTGTCCTTGTGGATACGAGCGATGTGGATGAGCGAGACAAGCTGCGTACGGAGCTGAAAAAGGCGGATGTCAAGAAGATTGACACAATCATCCTCACGCACCCGCACGCCGACCACATCGGCGGCATGGATGTTCTGCTCGATGAGTATCCCGTCGGTATGGTCTATGACAACGGCATGCCTTCGACCTCGAAGCTCTTTCTCGGCTATGTGAAAAAGCTCAAGGAGAAGAAGATCGAGCGCAAGGGACTCGTTGCGGGTGATCGCATCGACCTTGGCGGCGGCGCCGTGTTCGAGGTACTCGGTCCTTCGGCGGAACTCGTCAAAGAGGGCAATGTCAAGGGGTATAAGCACGATCCGAACAATGAGTCCGTGGTCGGACGGCTCGTCTTTGGCGATTTTACGATGATGCTGACAGGTGATGCGGAGAAGAAGGAAGAGCAGGCGATTCTTGCCGGAGACTCTGCCAACGTGCAGAGCAAAATCCTAAAGTCCGGTCACCACGGCAGCAAGACATCCTCTTCGGCAGACTTTCTGCGTGCGGTGAAGCCGGAGGCGGCGCTCATCTCCTGCGGGGTGAACAACGACTACGGGCACCCGCACAAGGAAACGATGAAGAAGTACCATGCGCTGAATATTCCCATCTATGTGACGGCAGAGAATGGAACGATCACCGTGACGAGCGATGGTAAAACATACAAGATTACGCCCGAACGGGGGGAGAAACAATGATCTCTGCTTATCTGGATCGCTTTGAAGGGAAATATGCTGTTCTCCTGTTGGGCGATGCGATGGAAAAAGTAAATTTTCCGCGCAGCTTTCTTCCTGCGGATATTTCCGAGGGAGACTATCTGACGATTTCGATGGAGCGCGACGCGGCAGCCACGGAGGCTGCCGAAGCTGAGGCGCTGGAACTCTTGAAACAATAAAACGGAGGTGTTATTGGCCTTGACATCGTGGAATGAATTTCGCGGGACGAGGACGCTGCTCACCGTGGCAGCGCTTTTTGTCTGTTTTTGTACATTTTTTTTGACCGGCACAGGCGAGGCGAAGGGAAAGACGTATCGCCTTATAAGCATTGAGAGCCATGCACTCGAGATTGACGGACGGGAAGCCGTACGCATTCAGATCGGAACGAACCGCACAGATCTTTCCTATGCAATCATGGCGAATGAACAAAACGAGCTGCGCGTTGCACTCGAGGATGTGAAGATCGACAAGAAATTCCCGCAGGAATACGTTCCCAATGGAGCGATTGCGGATAAAATCACCATGACGGCGGAAGAGAAGAGTGGTATTCTTCTCACGATCCATGCGGCAGAGCCCCTTTCCCATGCGGATGCCTACCGCATCTACACGATGCCCGGTGATCCATATGGAAAGGTAAAGGAGTATCTCGTGATCGATCTCCTTGCGCCGCTACCGCCTGCACCGCCCAGTCCCGCACGCGGGCATACGGTTGTCATTGATCCGGGGCACGGAGGCAGCGACTCGGGCGCAGTCGGTTACACGGGCATACGCGAGAAGGATGTTGCCTTCGCCGTTTCCCTGCGTACAGAGGAACTCCTGCGGCGTGCGGGTGCTGAGGTCGTTATGACGCGCACGGAGGATGTGGATGTATCCCATGCAGGCAGTTCGGCACCGCAGGAGCTTCAGGCACGCGTCGATGTAAGTCTTACGCACCCGGAGGCGGAGCTCTTCCTCTCCGTGCACTGCAATTCCTTTACGAATCCCGACGCGCACGGCATGGAGACTTACTACTATCCCAAGACGGATGCAGACGAACGCTTCGCAGCGCTCCTCAACGAGGAACTTGCGGCGGCGGGCGGGCTTCACAACCGCGGTGTCAAATACGCGCGCTTCTATGTTCTGCGGCATACCGAAATCCCTGCCTCCCTTGTGGAGCTCGGCTTCCTCTCGAACCCCGATGAGGAGGCACTGCTTGCGAACGCGGACTATCAGGAGAAACTTGCACAGGCACTTTTCCATGCCATTGAGCGTTATTTTGGTGAGGAAGGAGAAAACGAGAGATGATCATGCAACGGAGAACGATCACATACATATTTGCCGCGCTTGCCTGCGCTGCTGTTCTTGCGTTGACAGCGGGATGTACAGAGGAGCAGAAGGGGGCGCAGCCGGGGAGCACAGCACAGACGGAGCAGCAGACAAAGGACAAGGATGCTCCTCCTACCACGACGGCACCGAAGGAGCGCAAGGTGAACGTCTACTATGCAAAGAGTGACGGGATGGGGCTCGTCGCCGTCAGCCGCACGGTGAACACCGAGAAGGACGATGTGTATACGGCGGCGCTGAAGTCCCTCATGACCGGGACGAAGGAGAAGGATCAGACGAATGTCATCCCGAAAAAGGCAAAGCTTCGCAGTGTTGTGGTGAAGGACGGCGTCGCCACAGTGGATTTCTCAAAGGAAATGCAGCAGAATTTCAGCGGAGGATCGACGGGCGAGGAAATGCTCATCGGCTCGATCGTGAACACGCTGACGGATTTCCCGGAGGTGCAGAAGGTGCGCATTCTCATCAACGGCGCACCCGTTGAGACGCTTTCGGGGCATATGGATCTCTCGGAGCCGCTCCCGCGTATGACGGAGTTGCTGAAATAAGAGGGCGTTCACTCGCTTGTCATTTTGGCGTTTTTGTGATACGATACAAATAGAATCGCGGACGTTGCGCTCTTTGCATGTCCGCCTTGCGAGGAGCATGGCGAAAGCCCATGCTTCCATAGGAAAATAGCAGGAGGTTGTTTCATACAATGAAGGTTACGGCAGAGCATGGTGAGAACCGCGAGGTCACTCTGACGATTGAAGTTGAACAGGCGAAGTTGGAAAAGGCGACGGACGGTGCGGCAAAGCGCATTGCGGGACGTGTGAACATCCCCGGCTTCCGCAAGGGCAAGGCACCCCGCAAGATTGTCGAGAACTTTGTCGGCAAGGATGCGATTCTGCAGGAGGCGTTTGAGGACGTTGCCCAGCAGGCGTTCGAAGATGCTCTGACGGAGCAGAACATGGAGCCTGTGACGCGCCCCGAGATCGATATCGTCACACTCGAGGAGGGCAAGGATGTTGTCTTTACGGCGAAGTTCACGCAGCGCCCCGAGGTTACGCTTGGCGACTATAAGGGGCTGACGGTGGAGAAACCCGAGGTTTCCGTGTCGGACGAGGAGATCGATCGTCAGATCGAGGGCATGCGTCAGCATCAGGGAACGCTCGTGGACGCGCCGGCAGATGCCGCAGTCAAGAACGATGACTTTATAACGCTCGATTTCGAGGGCTTCGTCGACGGCGAGGCATTCGAGGGCGGCAAGGGGGAGGACTATCCGCTCCAGATCGGATCGGGCAGCTTCATTCCGGGCTTTGAGGATCAGCTCATCGGCGCGAAGATCGGTGAGGAGCGCGAGGTCAACGTCACATTCCCCGAGGAGTACCATGCGGAGAACCTCAAGGGGAAGCCGGCGCTGTTCAAGTGCACGGTCCGCAGCATCAAGTCGCGCGAGCTGCCGGAGCTGAACGACGAGTTTGCAAAGAAGGCAAGCAAATTCGAAACGCTCGCAGAACTGCGTGAGGACATCCGCAAGAACCTGCAGGCGAGCGCAGAGCGTCAGGCGGAGACCGACCGCCGTACGAAGGCGATCGACATGGCGACGGATAACTGCACGATGGAGATTCCGCCGGTCATGGTCGAGAACCGCATCACGGCGATGATTCAGGAGATGGCGATGCGCCTCGAGCAGCAGGGTATGAGCCTCGAGCAGTATCTCCAGTACGCGGGCCTCGACATGGCACGCATCCGTGACGAGTATCGCGAAACGGCGGAGAAGAACGTCCGCACGGATCTCATGCTCGAAGAGGTCGCAAAGGCTGAGGGGATCAAGGTTGAGGGAAGGGATCTCGACCAGGAAGTCTATGCGATGGCTCTCTCCTACGGTGCGACGCCGAAGCAGGTTCAGAAGATCATCAAGGAGCAGGGGCGTGTCAGTGACCTCGCCGCGACCGTTCTGCGCAAGAAGACAGCGCAGTTCATCGTGGACAATATCACGGCATAAGGGATCCCCTGTGGGGAGGAACGTATGAGTTATTATGTACCAATGGTGGTGGAGAACTCGAGCCGCGGAGAGCGTGCCTACGATATATACTCCCGCCTGCTCAAGGAACGCATCATCTTTTTGGGTGGACCGATTGACGACAGTGTGGCAAACGTTGTTGTGGCACAGCTGCTCTTCCTTGAGTCCGAGGATCCCGATAAGGACATTCATCTCTACATCAACAGTCCGGGCGGCGTCGTGACGGCAGGTCTTGCCATCTACGACACGATGCAGTACATCAAGCCGGATGTTTCGACAATCTGCATCGGGCAGGCAGCGAGCATGGGCTCCATTCTTTTAACGGCGGGAGCTGCAGGGAAACGCTATGCGCTACCGCACGCACGCATCATGATCCACCAGCCGCTCGGCGGTGCGCAGGGACAGTCGACCGATATCCAGATTCAGGCAAAGGAGATTCTGCGTCTGCGCGAGGTCGGCAACAATATCTTGGCACGCCACACGGGGCAGGATCCCGAGAAGATCAACGTCGACACGGAGCGCGACAACTTTATGTCGGCAGAGGAAGCCAAGGAATACGGGCTGATCGACGAGGTCGTTACCCGTCCCAAGGCTGCACCCGCAGAGAATAAAGGCTGAGGGGGTGTGACGCGATGAAATTTGGAGAGGAAGACAAGGGACAGCTCAAATGCTCCTTCTGCGGCAAGACGCAGGAGCAGGTGCGCAAGCTCGTAGCAGGACCCGGTGTCTATATCTGCGATGAATGCATTGAACTCTGCAATGAGATCATAGCAGAGGAATTCAGCGATGACGTTGAAGTCGGACTTAAGGATGTTCCGAAACCGAAGGAAATCCGCCATATTCTCGACCAATATGTCATTGGGCAGGACGAGGCAAAGAAATCTCTGTCCGTCGCCGTCTACAACCACTACAAGCGTATTAATGTGGGGCAGGGGAAGAACGAGGACGTCGAACTGCGCAAGTCCAACATCCTCATGCTCGGACCCACGGGCAGCGGCAAGACGTTGCTCGCACAGACGCTCGCGCGCATCCTGAACGTGCCGTTTGCGATTGCGGACGCGACCTCGCTCACGGAGGCGGGCTACGTCGGCGAGGATGTCGAGAACATTCTGCTGAAGCTGATTCAGGCGGCAGACTACGACATCGAAAAGGCGCAGCGCGGCATCATCTACATCGACGAGATTGACAAGATCGCGCGCAAGTCGGAGAATCCCTCCATCACGCGCGATGTTTCGGGCGAGGGCGTTCAGCAGGCGCTCCTCAAGATTCTTGAGGGGACGACGGCATCTGTGCCGCCGCAGGGCGGACGCAAGCATCCCCAGCAGGAACTGCTGCAGATTGATACGACGAACATTCTCTTCATCTGCGGCGGTGCGTTCGACGGCATTGAGGAGATCATCGAGTCGCGTCTTGGCAAGAAACAGATGGGCTTTGGCGCCGAGGTGCGCTCGAAAAAGCGTGTTTCCGTCGGAGAATCGCTCAGCAAGGTGATCCCCGAGGATCTGATGAAGAACGGTCTGATCCCCGAGTTCATCGGGCGCCTCCCTGTTGTCGTGACGCTCAACTCGCTCGACGAGGCGGCACTTGTACGCATCCTAACCGAGCCGAAGAATGCGCTCGTCAAGCAGTTCCAGAAACTCTTGGAGCTCGACGGCGTACGTCTCACCTTTGAGGATGATGCACTGCATCTCATCGCGAAGGAAGCGCTCACGCACAAGACGGGGGCGCGCGGACTGCGCTCCATCATCGAGGGCATCATGCGCAACGTTATGTACGAGGTGCCGTCGATTCAGGGCGTAACGGCGTGTCAGGTCACGAAGGATGTCGTCGCGAATCACAGCGACCCCATTCTGACCATTGACGGTGCCGGTGTGCAGAAGATGGCAGCTGCCAACTAAGATGATACGTTACGAAAGGAGCCTGCGTTGCGGTGCTCCTTTTTTCATATAGAGATGGAAGGAAATACGATGTCCGAAAAACGAACGCTTCCACTGCTCCCGCTGCGCGGTCTGGTGGTCTATCCGCACATGATGGTCAACCTCGACGTCGGCCGCGATCGTTCGGTCGCCGCCATCGAGAGCGCCATTGCGGGCGACAGCCAAATCCTCGTCGTGGCGCAGCGGGATCCGGAGAATGATGACCCGACGTCGGACGATCTCTACGATGTCGGAACCGTTGCGGAGATTCGCCAGTTCCTGCGCATGCCCGAGGGCGTGCTGCGCATTCTCGTTGACGGACAGAAACGCGCGGAGATCCTTGCCGTCCGCGAGGGCGATACCTATGCCGAGGCAGATGTGCATGAGGTCGCGGAGGCAGAGGACGAGGCGCCGAACAAGAATATGGAGGCGCTCGTGCACGGTGTCACGAGTAAGTTCGAGGAATGGGTGAAGCTCTCGCACAAGATTCCGCCCGAAGCACTTGTATCCATCTCCATCATGGAGGATATGGGACGCCTCGCGGACATCATCGCGAGCCATCTGAGCCTCCGACATGAGGTGCGGCAGGAGCTCCTTGCTGCCATTGACGTGCGCGCGCGCCTCGAGCGCCTCTATCAGGCGCTCATGCATGAGCTTGACATCATGGGGATCGAGCATGAGATCAACCGCCGCGTGCGCAAGCAGATGGACAAGGTACAGCGCGATTTCTACCTGCGCGAACAGATCAAGGCGATCCGCAAAGAGCTTGGGGAGGATGCGGACAAGGCTGCCGAGGTGGATCGCTATCGTGAGGCTCTTGCGTCGAAGGAGTTCCCTGATGCCGTGCGCGAGACCATTGAGCGCGAGATTCATCGCCTTGACATGAGCCACGCGATGAGCGCCGAGGTCGGCGTTATCCGCAATTACCTTGACACACTCATCGAGCTGCCGTGGTCGGAGATGACGGAGGAGCACGTCGACATGGCACAGGCACAGACGGTGCTTGAACACGATCACTACGGGCTTGAGAAAATCAAAGAGCGCATCCTCGACTACCTTGCCGTGCGGCGGCTCGCGCCCGAGCAGAGCGCACCGATTCTCTGCCTCGTCGGCGCGCCCGGCGTCGGCAAGACATCGCTCGGCGCGTCGATTGCACGCGCGATGGGGCGCAAGTTCATCCGCATCTCGCTCGGCGGCATCCGCGACGAGGCGGAGATTCGCGGGCACAGGCGTACCTATGTCGGCGCAATGCCGGGGCGCATCCTCGAAGGAATTCGCCGTGCGGGCACGCGGAACCCCGTATTTCTTTTGGATGAGGTCGACAAGATCGCAATGGACTTCCACGGCGACCCGTCGGCGGCGCTCCTTGAGGTGCTTGACCCTGCACAAAACTGCACGTTCAGCGATCACTTTGTCGAGCTGCCGTTTGACCTCTCGCGCGTATTCTGGATTGTGACGGCGAACAACCCTGCCAAGATCCCCGCCCCCCTGCGCGACCGCATGGAGATCCTGAACCTCTCAAGTTATACCGAACTCGAGAAGATCGAGATCGCTCGGCGTCACCTCCTGCCGCGTCAGCGCACGCAGAACGGGCTCAAGGCAAAGGACATCCGTGTGAGCGCGGGTGTCTGGCCCGAGATCATCCGCTCCTACACGCGCGAAGCGGGCGTGCGTGAACTCGAGCGCGTGATCGGACAGATCTGCCGCAAGGCGGCGCGCAGGATCGTTGCCGATGAGAAGCCGCCGATTTCCGTGACAAAGGCAAATCTCGCGGACTTCCTCGAGCGCCCGAAGTATCACGCGGCAAAGCAGGAGAAGAAGCCGCTTGTCGGCGTCGTGACGGGACTCGCATGGACGGAGGTCGGCGGCGATGTGCTGCGCACGGAGGTCAACATCCTGCGCGGGAAGGGCAAACTCATCCTCACGGGACAGCTCGGCGAGGTCATGCAGGAGTCGGCACAGGCGGCGCTTTCGTATGTACGCAGCCGTGCGGGCGTCCTTCATCTCGCCGAGGACTTCTACGAAAAGACGACATCCACATCCATCTGCCCGAGGGCGCGATCCCGAAGGACGGTCCCTCTGCCGGCATTACGATGGCGACCGCGATGATCTCGGCGCTCACTGGGCGCAAGGTGCGCTCCGATGTTGCCATGACGGGGGAGATCACCCTGCGCGGTAACGTCCTGCCGATCGGCGGGCTCAAGGAAAAGACACTTGCCGCCTATCGCGAGGGAATGAAGACCATCGTCCTGCCGCAGGAGAATGAGCGCGACATCGAGGATATCCCCGATGTTGTCCGATCCTCTCTCGAGTTCGTACCCGTTGCACATATGGACGAGGTGCTCAAGATTGCGCTGTATAATTAGGAGGTGTGCCTGTGACAGAGCCCGTTGTCGTTACGAAAGCAACCTATCTCGCCTCTGCCGTGCGGCGTGACCAGTATCCCGAGGAGCGGCGTCCCGCCGTCGCCTTTATCGGGCGCTCGAATGTCGGGAAATCCTCACTCATCAACTCGCTCACGCGTATCCGTCAGCTCGCGCGCGTCTCCTCGAAGCCGGGCAAGACACAGACGATCAACTTTTACGAACTCATCCTCAAGATCGACGGAGGCGAGGAGCGGCATTCCGTCCACCTCGTCGATCTGCCGGGCTACGGCTATGCAAAGGTCGGGCGCGCGAGCAGAAAGGTCTGGGCGAAGTTTATCGAAGAATATTTCCTCTGCGCCGAAGAACTGTGCTTCGTCTGCCTCCTGCTCGACATTCGGCACACACCGATGGAATCCGACCGCAGGATGTTTGACTGGCTTTTGGAGCATGACATCCCCGTGCTCGTCATCGCCACGAAGGCGGACAAGATCGGAAGGAATGCGCGCCGCACACAGATTGCGGCGATGCAGAAAGCGCTCGGCGTGCCCGAACTCACGATTCTCCCCTACGCATCGCCGAAAAATGAAGGACGCCGCGAATTGCTTGACGTGATGAAGGAGTATCTGGTAGAATAGGCACAGAAAGAAATGAAGCTGGTTCATCTTTCTGTGTCCGAATATCCGCCCATGAGCAAGGCAGGTGCACGATCGGCAGAAAGAAGGACTGTTGTCTGTGTATTAGGGGGATGTTATCGTGAATCCACTTACAGATTTTGACAAGCGGCTGCTGAACCTGCTGCAGGGCAACCTGCCACTGTGTTCACGGCCGTTTGCGCGTTTGGGCGAAATGCTGGAGACCACGGAGGAACATGTGCTCAGCCGTCTGAATGCGTTGAAATATGAGGGGTACCTCCGGCGGATCGGCACCTTCTTCAACTCGGAACAGCTCGGCTACCACGGCACGCTCATCGCGCTGCGTGTTGCCGAGGACCATCTTGCGGACGTGGTGCAGGCGGTCAACCGTTATGTAGGAGCGACCCACAACTACGAGCGCGAGGGGAAGTACAACCTCTGGTTCACACTCCTGACGCCGTCGCGTCGTGCGGAGGAAAAGATCCTCGCCGACGTCGCCGCGCTGCCGGGCGTGGAGCACCTGATGAGCCTCAAGGCGAATAAGCGCTACAAGATCAACGTGCAGTTCAAACTCGTGTGACCGTTGGAAGGTATCGAACTATGACCGAAGAGATAGAGATCAGTGAACTTGATCGAAAGATTGTCCGCCTTTTGCAGGGCGAGTTTCCGCTTGTTGCAGAGCCCTATAAGGCGCTTGCGGCAGAGATCGGCATTACGGAGGAGGAACTTCTCACGCATATCACCGCCATGCGTGAGGAGAAAAAGATTCGCAAGATGGGCGCCGTTCTGCGTCATCGTGAGGTGGGCTTTACTGCAAACTGCCTGTGTGTCTGGAACGTGCCCGATGGGCGCGTGGACGAGGTCGCAAAGCGTATGGCGGAGCATCCGCGCGTCTCGCATTGCTACGACCGCAACCGCACGGACGATTGGCAGTACAACCTCTATACGATGATCCACGGCTACAGCCGTGAAGAGTGTGAGGAGATTGCAGCGGAGCTCGCCGCCTCGACTGGCATCGAGGAGCGCCGCATGCTCTACACCAAGAAAGAATGGAAAAAGACCTCGATGCGATATTTTAGCGAGGATGACTAAAAGGAACTGCTGCATGAAGAGTTTGACCTGCTCCTAGGTCAAACTTCATGCAGCAGCATCTTTCATGTGTATATACATATGCGGCATGCAGTACTGTCTTGGCGCATCTTTTGTCAGCTAATGTACGGTATTTCCGAGCGCCATCGGCAGTACATGCGTCGCACTTGCCATCGCGCGCAAATCGGCGGCGGACTTTTCTGCCCAGATTGCAGCGACCTTCTTTTGAAATGCAAGCGCCGAGAGCGGCGCTTCTTTTTGTACGCGGATATTCTTTCGGATGATCTCGGCAAAATCCTCGGGGATGCTTGCCGTTCTCTGTGCGAGCAGGATTTTCAGTTTCGTGTCGACAAGATAGAGGTGTATGGTCGGATCGGCAAGGCTGTCCTCATCCGGCAGCAGATCCTCCTTTACAAGGGAGAGGGAGAGCGGCGCGTCGCCCCAACCGTCCTTGAAGATGCCGTCGATGCGGTAGAGGAGGAAGAGCACGCCGTCAATCTCCGTCACCGCAAGCGCGATCTCACCCGTGCGAAATGCCTCGACGGCGATGGCATCCGTGCGTGAAAGCTGGAGCAGGAACATCATGCCATTCTTGTCCACATGGAACATTCCTCCGTCTGCCTGCGCCAGAATGGGCAGAGGAAACGGTTCGCCGACGGCAAAATTCGTCGATGTACTCATGAACATCCCCTCACAGCATCCGCAGACCCGCAACACCGCGAATACCAAGACCCGGTGCTGTGGACGCAGTAATGTCCTTTTCGTTGAACACGGCGCCGCCCTCAATCGGATCCTCGCTGCAAAGTACGGGACCGTCGAGATCGATGCGCGTGACAATCTTCTTTGCACAGGCGAGGGCGACGGCGGCGTTGACGGAGATCTTCGCTTCGAGCATACAGCCGAGCATACACTCCATACCGTAGATCTCCGCCGCCGCAACGATCTGCTGTGCCGGATAGAGACCGCCGCATTTCATGAGTTTGATGTTCACCATATCAGCGGCGTGCAGCTGCATGATGCGTAGGGCATCGGCGGGGGAGAATACCGCCTCATCGGCAAGGACGGGAATGTCGCTTTCGCGTGTAACATAGGCAAGTCCCTCGATATCCGCAGCGGCGACGGGTTGCTCGACAAGTTCGATGTCGAGTCCCTTTTCTGCCATCTGCGCGAGAATGCGTACTGCCTCGCGCGGCTTCCATGCCTGATTTGCGTCGATGCGGATGCGCACATTGCTGCCGACTGCCTCACGCACGGCGGCGAGTCGTGCGACATCGAGCGAGGGGGTGACGCCGACCTTGATCTTGAGGGTGTCATAGCCGCGTCGAATCGCGTCACGCGCGTCGCGTGCCATCTCCTCCGGATCGTTCACGCTGATTGTGATGTCTGTGACAATGCCGTCCTTTGCGCCGCCGAGCAGCTTGTGCACGGGAATGTTCCATAGCTGTCCGTAGAGATCGTAGAGCGCCATGTCGACGGCTGCCTTTGCCGAAGAATTGTGAATGAGCGCCGTCTGCACGGATTGAATCAAATCCTCGAATTCGCTCACCTCGCGCCCGATGAGCAACGGCGCAAGATGTGTGCGGATCGCGTCGATGATGCCGCCTGTCGTGTCGCCTGTGACGACGCCCGTCGGCGGTGCTTCGCCGTAGCCCGTCGCTCCCGTATCCGTGCGGATGAGGACGATGACATCCTCCACGCTGTCCACGCGCCGACGTGCGGTCTTGAATGGTACGCGCAGGGGGACGGAGAGCATTCCGAGTTCGACCTTTGTGATTTTCATAGAAATCCTCCTTTGATTCCTTTGGTATACAGAATTCTTTCATAAATGTTCACATTTTAGGGCAGAAGTCCATTGTGTTATCTCATTGCTTTATTATATAATCAACATTGTCATTCTTCAAGGAATTATCCTGTTACAGATGATGTATTTGCAACAAAGGAGTGGATTTTATGATTACGGATGGATTTACCTATGTCGCCGTGCTCATCCTGCTTGCAGGCGCATTGGTGACGCTCGAAAAGGGGACGGGGTGGGCGCTGTTCCGCTATTTGCCTGCCGTCGTGCTCGTTTACCTCATCTCCATGCTGCTCTGCACGGTCGGTACGTGGGATATGGCGGCGACGAAGCCGGCGTATGGTGCGCTCAAGAACTCGCTGACGTACGCGATGGTCTTCACGATGCTGTTGCGCTGCGACATCCGCAAGGTGCTGAAACTCGGGCCGCGCATGCTGCTCGGCTTCTTCTCCGCGTCGATTACCATCATGATTGGATTCATTGTTGCCTTCCTTGTGATGAAGGGATTCATTGGCGCTGACTCGTGGATGGCACTCGGTGCGCTCTGCGGCTCGTGGCTCGGCGGCTCGGGCAACATGGTCGCCGTGCAGGCGGCGCTCGGTGTGTCGGAGGCGGATATGGGCTATGCGCTCGTGGTTGACTCGATCGACTACTCCATCTGGGTCATGTTCCTGCTCTGGCTCATCACGCTCGCGCCGCGCTTCAACCGCTGGAACAAGGCGGACACGACGCAGCTCGATGCCGTGTCGCGCAGCCTCGAGGAGGACGCAAAGCTGAACACGGGCACGATCACGTTTCAGAGTCTTATACTGCTCCTCGGCACGGCACTCATTGTTTCGGCGGTCGGTACAAACGTCGGCAAGATGCTGAACGCCGCCGTACCGTTTTTCGACAAGGCGACGTGGACGATCCTTTTTATCACGGTGCTCGGACTGATCGGTGCGGTCTCGCCGCTCGGGCGCGTGGCGGGTTCGGCAGAGATGTCGAATGTCCTGCTTTACTCCGTCATCGCACTGCTCGCCTCGCGTGCATCCCTGCTCGAACTTGGTGATGCGCCCTATTGGATCCTGACGGGCTTTATCATCCTCGGCGTACACTTTACGCTCATGTTCTTCCTTGCACGCATCTTCAAGCTCGACATGTTCACGGCGTGCGTCGCCTCCCTCGCGAACATCGGCGGCACGGCGTCTGCGCCCGTGCTCGCAGGCACGTACTCCGGCTCGCTCATCCCCGTCGGCATTCTGATGGCGCTGATGGGCTATGTCATCGGTACGCCGTTCGGCATCCTCGTCGCCCATACAATGGAAATGTTTAAGTAGGATCATTGTGCTCTTGCTAAAATAATAAGGGACTGTTGCATGAACGCCCCTATCGGCTCGCTACGCTCGCCACTTCCCCCGCTCTGGCGGGGG
>NZ_GL892076.1:2217143-2265929 GCF_000213975.1 Centipeda periodontii DSM 2778 | reverse complement strand
CGTTTGACGGGGAAGGGGGACCGCGCAAGCGGTGGAAGGGGCACAAAGAAGGGGCGTTGTACGAAGTTTTAGCTTCGTGCAACAGCCCCTTTTCATTTGGAGAGATTGCTTCGCACAATATGCGCCATATCCATCGGAAGAGGGGCTTCGATGGTGAGGTGTTCCCCCGTGCGCGGATGTGTGAGTGTGAGACGCGCCGAGTGGAGGGCGTGACGCGTGATTTCGTCCATGCTCCCGCCATAGAGATCGTCGCCGAGCAGGGGATGTCCCAGATGGGCGAGATGGACGCGAATCTGATGGGTGCGTCCCGTCTCAAGGCGAAGGCGCAGGAGGCTGTGTCTGCCGTCTGTCCGTTCTGTTCTGTAATGTGTGCGTGCGGGCTTCCCATCGGGGGAGACACAGCGCAGGATGATGCTCGGCAGAGCGCGTGCGATGGGGGCGTCGATCGTGCCCTCTGCGGGAGTGAGCGAACCATCAATGAGTGCCAGATATTCCCGCACGAGCGCATCCTGCTTTGCAATCTGATACTGCACTTCGGGATGCTTCGCGATGAGCAGTAGTCCCGTCGTATTGCGGTCGAGGCGGTGGCAGGGGTGAAAGTCGAGCGGCATGCTGCGCGCTTCATAGAGACCAAGCACGGCATTGGCAACAGTTCCGTGTGCCTCCCTCGTCGTCGGATGAACAAGCTGCCCTGCGGGCTTGTCGAGGACGAGGAGATCCTCGTCCTCGTAGACGATCGCAAGGGGGAGATGTTCGGGGATGACCGAAGAAATGATTGGCAGCTCGTATGAGACAATATCTCCTGCGCGCAGCGTTGTGCGTGCGGCAATCTCGGAAACGCCGTTCACGGTGAAGGTGCCGCTGTGCTTGATGCGTTTCCAAAGAGTTGAAGAAATTCCGCACACGCGCATCAGATATGCCTTTGCAGGGCACCCCTCGTCCTCCGGAAGCATAACGATGTGTTCCGTCATTCCTTTTGACTCTGACGGCGCAGTGCGAGGATGATGCGGAAGGAGATGGAGAGAATGATGGCAATGACCGTTGCAAGTGCCATGCCGCGCAGTGTGACCGTGCCGATCGTGAGGCTTGCGGTCGATACGCCGACGCCCATGACGATGGAGGTCAGGAGGAGGTTCATCGGGTTGTTGTAGTCCACCTTTGCCTCAACGAGGATGCGGATGCCCGAGGCGGCAATGACGCCGAAGAGCAGCATGGATACCCCGCCCATGACGGGTGTCGGGATGCTCTGGATGAGCGCAGCGAGCTTGCCGAGGCAGGAGAGCAGGATTGCAAAGATCGCCGCACCGCCGATGACCCATGTGGAGTAGACCTTCGTGATGGCGAGCACGCCGATGTTCTCACCGTAAGTCGTGTTCGGCGTTGAACCGAAGAAGCCGGAGAAGATCGTGGAAACACCGTTGCCGAGCAGCGAGCGGTCGAGTCCCGGATCCTTTGCGAGGTTGCGTCCGACGATGTTGCCCGTCACGATGAGATGGCCGATGTGCTCCACGATGACGACGATGGAGGCGGGCAGAATAATGAGGATGGCGCGCAGGTCGAACGTCGGTGTGTAGATGGTCGGAATCGCCAGCCAAGGTGCACTCTCAACGTGAGAGAGATCGACGATGCCCACGGCAAATGCAATGATGTAGCCCGCGACTACGCCGATGAGAATCGGGATGATGGAGAGAAATCCACGGAATGCCATTGAGGCAAAGATGGTGATGGCAAGGGTTGCAATTGAAACGAAGATGACAGTGGTATCCGTGTTTTCGCCCGTCAGCCCCGCCATGTTTGCCGCCGTTGGCATCAGCTCCAGACCGATGACCGCAACGATCGCGCCCATCGAGGCGGGCGGGAAGATCACGTCGATCCAGCTCGTTCCGATCGTGTGGACGATGAAGCTGACAATACAGAAGACAATGCCGACAACGATGAAGCCGCCGAGCGCCGCCTCATAGCTGTACTCGGAGAGAACGAGAAAGACGGGGGAGAGAAAGGCAAAACTTGAGCCAAGATAGGCGGGAATCTTCCCCTTGCAGAGGATGAGGTAGAAGAGCGTGCCGATGCCGTTGAAGAGCAGCACGGTCGCGGGATTGACATGAAAGAGAATCGGCACGAGCACCGTCGAGCCGAACATCGCAAAGAGGTGCTGCAGCGACAAGGGAATGGTCGTCAGGAGCGGCGGACGTTCCGTTGTATCAATCGCCTTTTGGGACATAAGATCACTCCGTTTCAGAATCGTAGAATATGTGCGTTCTTATGATACCATAGACGGCGGCGGGGAACAATCATCATTTCGCGTGGCACGTTTTCACTTGCAGTTTCTCGCGGGATTCGGTAAGATAACCTCTATAAGTGAATGCAAAGAGGAAGTGAAACATGAAATATCCAATGAAACTGATAGCACCGCTTAAGGATTATCTTTGGGGTGGGATGCGTCTGAGGGACGAATATGGAAAAGAAACACAGCTGATGAAGGTTGCCGAGAGTTGGGAGCTTGCCTGTCACAGAGACGGCAAGAGTGTGATTGCAAACGGTGCGGCAGCGGGGCAGACCCTCGCAGATTGGATCGCGACGGAAGGGCAGGATGCGCTCGGCAGGAATGCAGCGAGGTTTTCCTATTTCCCCCTGCTCATCAAGCTGATTGATGCACATGATGACCTCTCTGTGCAGGTGCATCCTGATGACAACTATGCCATGCAGGCAGAGGGAGAGTACGGCAAGACGGAACTGTGGTACGTTGTGGACGCTGCGGCGGGAGCAGAGCTGCTCTATGGTTTTCAGCATGAAATCACAAAGGAGGAATTTCGCCGTCGCATTGAGGAGGGGACCCTGCTCGATGTCGTGCGTCGTGTGCCTGTAAAGAAAGGGGATGTGTTCTTCATCCCTGCGGGGACGCTCCACGCGATCGGTAAGGGCATCCTCATCTGCGAGATTCAGCAGAACTCAAACACAACGTACCGCATCTACGACTATGGACGTGTCGGGACAGATGGGAAACTGCGCGACCTCCATATTGACAAGGCGCTCGATGTGGTTCGTCTTGCTCCCGTCACGCAGCGTGCGGCATCCTCGCCCCCCATTGATATCTTTTCGGGGGCAGAGGTGAGGCTTCTTGCGGCATGTGATTATTTCACCGTGTATCACCTGAGCGTTGCGGGCAAATGTTCGCTCACAGCGGGTACGGATTCGTTTCACGCGCTGACCGTACTCGACGGCAGTTTGATCCTGCGTGCTGAAACAGGGGATCTGCATATTCAGAAAGGGGAGAGTGTATTCCTTCCGGCGGGGCTCGGACGCTATGAGATGTATGGCAACGGAGAACTGATTCTTAGTAAGATATAGAGCAGGGCTTGACGGCTTTGCTATAATGAAACCATTAGGAGAACTTTTTAGGAAACCCAAAGGGAGGGTGAGACTCATCGAATTTCATGCCTTGACAAAGGAAGACAAGCCCCTGCTTGATCGCTATTTCCGTGCGAATTACTACGAGAATTCGCATTTTAACTTTACGAATCTCTACATGTGGCGCGAGCCGTTCCACGTTCACGTTGCGGAGGAAGATAACGTCCTCTATGTCGTGAGCGAGTGGAAGGCGCGTGTCTCGGCATTGCAGCCGTTCTGCGATCCCACGCTGTACCCTGCGGCGACGAAGAAGCTGCTCGCGTACTTCGAGGAGATTGAGCAGCCCTTTCACATCTACGATATGGAGCGCGGCTATGCTGATTTTCTGCGCAGCTGCGACTGTGCGAATTTTGAGGTGGTCGCCGACCGTGACAACTATGACTATGTGTATCTCTCGGAAAAACTCATCAGTCTTGCGGGGCGCAAGCTGCACTCGAAGAAGAACCATCTGAACGCGTTCCACAAGGAGCATCCCGATGCGGTGTTTGTGCCGATCACGGATGAAATCGTGACGCTGTGCAAGCTCGAGTTGAACAGCTGGTATAAGCAGCACAAGCAGGAGGACGGTACGGTTGATCCGTTCATCGGCTACGAGCGCACGGCGATCCTTGAGGTGCTGAACAATTTCGAGGATTTCGGGCTGAAGGGCGGCGCAATCCTCCTCGGGGGGCGCGTCATTGCCTTTACCTTCGGCGAGCAGCTGAACACGGACACGGCGGTGATTCACGTCGAGAAGGCGGATCCCGAGCTGCGCGGCGCGTATCCCGCGATCAATCAGGGCTTCGTGGAGCACGCGTGGAGCCATCTGACCTACATCAACCGCGAGGAGGATATGGGTATCGAGGGGCTACGCAAGGCAAAGGAGTCCTACAAGCCCGAGAAGCTGATCGAAAAGTTTAATGCTACTCTGTGTCTCGGGTGATGTCCCGCGCGAACGCCTCGTTACGCAAGTGATCACGTGCTCGTTCGCCTAAATACCGGCGCACTTCTTAAACGCGCTACGCTTGAACGAAAGAAGTACGCCGGGGGCGAGTCGCACGCTTTACTCACTTGCTCCACTAGGGTTCGCTTTGGGACATCACTCCATGCTCATTGGTCGGATTTGCAAACTGCCCGTGAATATGGTAAGATAGCACAACGCTAGGATAACGCAGGTTCGTCCTTCGCCCCACAAAGCGGCGAGGGACTTTCTTGTTTTAGGAAGGATATTTTGATAATGCGGGGGGAACGATCATGAATCACACAAAGTACACGAAGGGTTACTATATGCCGCCCGAGATTCGTCTGGACTGGCTGCGTACGGATGCACCCGACAAGGCGCCGATCTGGTGCTCGGTCGATCTGCGCGACGGCAATCAGGCACTCATCATCCCGATGAGTCTCGATGAGAAACTGGCGTTCTTCGATCTCCTTGTACGTGTGGGCTTCAAGGAGATCGAGGTCGGCTTCCCTGCCGCCTCGGAGACGGAGTATGAGTTCCTGCGCCGTCTCGTGGAGGACAACCTCATCCCCGACGATGTGACCGTGCAGGTGCTGACACAGGCGCGTGAACATATCATCCGCAAGACGTTTGATGCGCTGCGCGGCGTGAAGAACGCGATTGTGCATGTCTACAACCCCACGTCTGCGGCACAGCGTGAGCAGGTCTTTGCGCGCTCGAAGGAGGAGATTCTTCAGATTGCCGTGGACGGCGCGAAGCTCCTCAAGAAGCTGACGGAGGAGGCGGGAGCGAACTACCGCTTCGAGTACTCACCTGAGAGCTTTACGGGCACGGAACCCGAGTACGCGCTCGAGGTCTGCAATGCCGTCCTCGATGTGTGGCAGCCGACGCCGGACCGCAAGGCGATCATCAATCTTCCCTCGACAGTTCAAATGTCGATGTCGCATGTCTACGGGATGCAGATTGCCTATGTCAACGAGCGGCTGAAATACCGTGACAGTGTTGTTCTTTCCCTCCATCCGCACAACGACCGCGGCTGCGGTGTAGCGGATGCAGAGATGGGGCTTCTGGCGGGCGCAGACCGTGTCGAGGGCACGCTCTTCGGCAATGGGGAGCGCACGGGCAACGTCGACATCATCACAGTTGCGATGAATATGTTCGCACTCGGTGTTGATCCGAATCTCGACTTCTCCGATCTGCCGCATCTCGTCGAGGTCTACGAGCAGGTGACGCGCATGCAGGTCAACCCGCGTCAGCCGTACTCCGGTTCGCTCGTCTTTGCCGCGTTCTCCGGCTCCCATCAGGATGCCATTGCGAAGGGCATGAAGCACTGGGACGAGAACAAGCCGAAGCACTGGTCGCTGCCATACCTCTACATCGACCCGAAGGATGTCGGGCGTACGTACGACGGCGATGTCATCCGCATCAACAGCCAGTCGGGCAGGGGCGGCGTCGGCTACATTATGGAGCAGCAGTACGGCATCAGCATGCCGAAGAAGATGCGCGAGGACCTCAGCTACCGCGTGAAAGCCGTTTCCGACAGCGGACACAAGGAGCTTATGCCGGATGAAATCTATAAGGTGTTCACAGATACCTATGTCAATGTCATCTTCCCGTTCGAGCTTTCGGACTTCCATCTGAAAAAGCAGCCGGACGGCACGCGCATGGGCGACGTTCACCTCAAGGTGGACGGTGAGGATCGCACGTATGAGGCGCGTGGCAACGGACGTCTCGATGCGATCTCGAACGCCCTGCAGGCGAACCTCGGTCTCCACTATACGAATCTGACGTACAGCGAGCACGCACTCGAGATCGGGCAGACCTCGCGCGCCATTTCCTACATCAGCATCACGGGCGAGGATGGCAAGGTCTACTGGGGCGCAGGGCTGGACACGGATATCATCACCTCGTCCATCCTTGCTCTCTTCAGTGCGATCAATCGGATGAAGGCGGGACACTGAGCGTGACAGACCTCGTTGCTGAAAAGCTGAAACTGCTGCCCGATTCGCCGGGTGTCTATCTCATGAAGGACGCGCGCGGGAAGATCATCTACGTGGGCAAGGCGATTGTCCTCAAGAACCGCGTGCGGCAGTATTTCCAGAGCAGCCGCAATCAATCGCCGAAGGTGCGGGCGATGGTCTCGCATGTCGTGGATTTCGAGACGATCATGACCGCGAACGAGGTCGAGTCGCTGATCCTCGAGGCGAATCTGATCAAGAAACATCGTCCTCGGTACAATATTCGGCTGAAAGATGACAAGAGTTACCCCTATGTAAAGGTGACGGTGCAGGAGGAATATCCGCGCGTCTTCATCACGCGGCGTGTGCTGCGTGATGGAGCGCGCTACTTCGGCCCCTATACGAATGTGACGGCGCTGCGGGACAGCTTGAAGCTCCTGAAGCGCCTTTTTCCTCTGCGTACGTGTCGGACAATGCCCGATCGTCCCTGCCTTGAGTATCATATCAAGCGCTGCCTCGCGCCCTGTGTGGGGAAGGTGACGGAGGAGGACTACCGTTCGATGATCCGTGCCGTCCTGCTCTTCCTTGAGGGGCGGACGGACGATGTGGAACGCGAATTGGAGCACCGCATGACGCTTGCGGCAGAAGCCTATCACTTCGAGACGGCGGCGCGCCTCAGAGATCAGCTCGCTGCGGTGCGCAAGGCGGCGGAGCGGCAGAACATCGTGACGGGCGCGGGCGATCAGGATGCGATCGGTATGGCGCGTTCGGCGGCGGGGGTCTGCATGCAGATCTTCTTTATCCGCAGCGGCAAGATGATCGGACGCGAGCACTTCCTCCTGCGCGGGAGCGAGGAGGAGAGCGATGCGGACATTCTGCGCGCGTTCCTCGAACAGTATTACAATCAGGCGACGTTTGTCCCGCGCGAGGTACTGCTGCCGCACGCGATCGATGCGGCGGAGCAGGAGATCATCGAGCGCTGGCTTGCGGAGCGAAAGGGCGGGGGAAAGGTTATCCTCCTCACGCCACAGCGCGGGACGAAGCGCGATATCGTCCTGATGGCGACGGGCAATGCGGAGAAATTTCTCGCGGACGAGGAGACGCGCCGCAGTCTTGCAGACGAGCAGACGCTCGGCGCCGTCGAGGAGCTTGGGCGCTATCTCGGACTCAAGAAGACGCCGTATCGCATGGAGTGCTTCGACATTTCTCACAATCAGGGGCAGGAAACGGTCGCCTCGATGGTTGTCTTCGAGGGCGGCATGCCGAAGAAGTCGGACTACCGCCGCTTTAAGATCAGGAGTGCGGAGGGCAAGCCCGACGACTTCCTCTCCATGCGTGAGGTGACGACGCGTCGCTACGTCGGACTGCCTGCCGATGAACTGCCCGACCTCATCATCATCGACGGCGGCAAGGGGCAGCTCTCCTCTGCACTTGAGATCATCCGAAACGAGGCGGGGCATAAGGATGTGCCCGTTGTCGGACTCGCCAAGCAGTTTGAACTCGTTTTTACGGAGGGGAATCCCGAACCGGTCGAACTGCCGCGCCGCAGTCAATCCCTCTATCTCATCCAGCGTATCCGCGATGAGGCGCACCGATTCGCCATTACCTTCCACAGGAAGCTGCGCGGCAAACGCAACCTCGTTTCTGTATTGGATCATATCGTCGGTGTTGGTCCGAAACGGCGGCAGAGTCTCTGGATGCACTTTGGAACACTGGACAAGATTAAGGCGGCTTCGGTCGATGAACTCGCCGCTGTACCCGGAATGAATCGTCCTTCGGCGGAGGCGATTGCTCATTTCTTTGAGGCACAGCGAGAACTTCGTGGGAAACAATAGAAGATAGGATTCTCATACTAAAATGATGAATCATCTAATTGAAGGTTAGTTCTGATAATTCTATAATAACAAAAAAGATGAAATATTGATTGCTCTCTTGAGGAGGTATCGCCTATGTTCTTTCGTCGGAAAGCAATGCTCGCCGTAGCTGCGCTCACGTCTCTGTCGATGGTGCTTGTGGGCTGTGGCGGCTCGGAACAGGGATCCAAGGCAGAGAATAACACACTTGTTGTATACAACTGTAATACGGACGATTGGACGGCACCGATTGTCAAGGAGTTCCAAGAGCAGACGGGAATTCAGGTGCAGCTCGTTGCTGGCGGCTCAGGAGAGCTCATGGCACGTGTGCGTGCGGAAAAGGAGAATCCGCTCGGCGATATCATGTGGGGCGGCTCGGCAGATGCCTATGTGGCATTGGAGCCATATCTGCAGCCCTATGAATCGAAAGAGAAATCTTCGATCAATCCGAACTTTGTTCGAGAGAACAATGCTTTCTATAATGTGACGATGGATCCCTATGTTCTTGCCTATAACACGGATCTTGTCAGCGAGGCAGATGCACCGAAAGGCTGGAAGGATCTGTTGGATCCGAAATTCCGTGGACGCATTGCTCTTGCCGATCCCGCTAAATCGAGTTCCACCTACGCAGTACTCCTCACGATGATGGATAAACTCGGCGGCGACACGGCGATCATCGGACAGCTCGTCGATAATCTGGACGGCAAGATCATCAGCGGATCGGCGGCACAGATTAAGGCGCTCTCGGACGGAGAGTATGCCATTACAGCGACATTCGAAGAGCCTGTGCTCAAATATATTACGAACGGCGCACATATGAAGATTGTCTATCCCGAGGAGGGAACAGCGATTTCCTCCGGCGGCATTGGCATCATCAAGGGCGCCAAACACGCGGAAAATGCACAGAAATTCCTTGATTTCGTCATGAGCAAGAAGGTGCATGAGCGTTTCGGTGACTATCAGCGCCGTTCAACGCGCGCCGATGTTCAGCCGCCTGCGTCGATCCGACCGGTGTCGGAGATTCGCTACACACCGTTTGATACCCAGCGTGCCGTTTCCTTTAAGGATGAGTTCCTGAGCAAGTGGCGCGCAGCGGTTATCAAATAAATCCCCATTTCCCCCATCCCCCCATTCCCATATTTTCCCCTTCCAAGACCGTCACATTGTGTGGCGGTTTTCTTTTTGAAAGGCTGTGTATTATGAGTCTGTCTGTTCGTATACAAGATGCTGTAAAGCGCTATGGTGATTTCTACGCCGTCAATCATATCACGCTCTCCATCAACGGAGGAGAGTTTTTTACCCTGCTCGGACCTTCGGGGTGCGGAAAGACGACGCTGCTGCGCATGATCGCAGGCTTCAACGAAATCGATGACGGGAAGATCTTCTTCGGTGATCGGTGCATCAATGATATTCCGCCCCACCGCCGCAATACCGGCATGGTCTTTCAGAACTACGCCATCTTCCCGCATCTTTCCGTTGCGGATAATGTCGCCTATGGACTGCGTGCGCGCAATGCCGGCGCGGCCGAGCAAAAGGAGCGGACGGCTGAGGCGCTTGCCCTCATGCAGATTGAAAATCTGGCGGAGCGTATGCCGTCCCAACTCTCCGGCGGACAGCAGCAGCGTGTGGCGCTTGCACGCGCGATTGTCATCCGCCCCGATGTCCTGCTCATGGATGAACCGCTTTCAAATCTGGATGCCAAGCTGCGTCTGACGATGCGGACCAATATACGCCGCATCCAAAAGGAGCTTGGCATTACAACGATCTACGTAACGCACGATCAGGAGGAGGCTCTTGCCATCTCGGATCGGATTGCAGTCATGCAGGCCGGGTCGGTCATGCAGCTCGGCACCCCGCGTGAGATCTATACACATCCCGCAAATATGTTTGTCGCGGACTTTATAGGGACATCGAATTTTCTCGCGGGAAGAGCAGAGGCATCATCGTTTGATGTCCTAGGGAAAATCTCTTTTTCCGGCGGACTTTCGAACGGGTATCAGGGTGCGCTGAAGATCTCTGTGCGCCCCGAGGATGTCGAGCTCGTTTCGCCGGAGTCCGGTGCGCTGTGCGGGACGGTTCGCCGTGTCACCTATCTCGGTACAAATGATGAGTATGAGATTGTGCTTGAGGGGGGAGAGTCTCTGATCAGTAAGATCTATCGCACACATGGAGGACAGGCATACAACGTTGGAGATACGGTCGGCATTGCGCTTCCGCGCAATGCGCTGACACTTTACACGGAGGATGGAAAGGAGGCACTCTCATGAAATACGCCCTCTTGCGTGAAAATCCGCTGGATCGCCTGAACTTCTGGACGATTGTCACGGTTCTTGCCTTTATCCTGATTCTGTTCTTCATTGTCTATCCGTTCTCGCATTTGCTGATTCGATCCTTTGTGATGGAGGACGGCAGTATCTCCTTTGCACATTACGCCGAATTCTTCCAGAGCAAATACTACCTGCGCACCTTGTTCAACAGCTTCGTCGTGTCTGCCTCTGCAACGGTTCTGGCGCTTCTCATCGGGCTGCCTATGGCATATTTTACCTCACGCTATCGCATTACGGGCAAATCCGTCGTCGATCATCTCTGCATTCTTGCGATGCTCTCACCGCCGTTCATCGGAGCATATTCATGGATTGTACTGCTTGGACGTGCCGGCGTCTTCACGCGTTTTGCCGAGGATACATTTGGCTTCTCTCTGCCGTCGATCTACGGGTTTTCCGGGATTCTCCTCGTCTTCACGCTCAAGCTGTTTCCCTATGTCTATCTCTATGTTTCGGCCGCCTTGCAGAGCATGGATGCATCGCTTGAGGAGGCAGCGGAGAATCTTGGGACGAGCGGTTGGCGCCGCTTTCGTGAGATTACATTCCCTCTGATCCTCCCGACGATTCTCTCTGCCGCACTTATGGTTTTTATGACGAGTCTTGCGGATTTTGGTACGCCGGCGCTCATCGGTGAGGGATTTCGCGTTTTGCCGGTCTCCATTTACGATGAGTATATGAGCGAACTTGGCGGCGGAAATACGGCGTTTGCAAATGTCCTCAGTGTCGTTGTGGTCGTCTTTGCGCTGATGGTTCTGCTGCTTCAAAAAAAGGCGCTTGCCGGGCGCGATTACATGATGTCGGGACTTCGCCCGATGAAGCGAAAGACGCTCTCCGGTGTGCGCAGCGTCGTTGTTACGCTGGGCATTTATTTCGTTGCCTTTCTCGCTATTTTACCCCAGCTGACCGTTGCCGTGACATCCTTCGTCAAAACGAGCGGGCCTGTATTTCTTCCCGGTTTTGGACTGGAGAGCTATACAGAAGCATTTGGTAAGATGTCCGATGCGATACTCAACTCCTTCCTGTTTTCTCTTTCTGCTATTGCGATCATGGTGCTCTGCGCCCTTTTGATCTCGTATCTGATCGTGCGGGAGCAGTCGCGGGCGAGTACCGTCATCGATATGATGGTGATGTTTCCCTATGTCATCCCGGGGGCGGTTCTCGGCATTATGCTGTCCTCTACATTTAATGGTGCACCTCTCCCCTTGACAGGAACGGCATTTATCCTTATTCTGTCTTATGTAATCCGAAAACTTCCGTTTACGCTGCGATCAAGTATCGGTATTCTGTATCAGATCGATCGCAGTGTGGATGAGGCCTCGATCAGTCTGGGCGTGACGCCTCTGAAAACCTTCTTTCTGGTGACTGCGCGGCTGATGCTGCCCGGTGTTATGTCGGGGGCGATTTTGAGCTGGATTGCGACGATGAACGAGCTGAGCTCCTCGTTGATCCTTTATACCGGCGGAACGCAGACCATCTCGGTGGCCATATTTAACGAGGTCACGAGCAAGGCACACTTTGGTACAGCCGCAGCTCTTGCGACCATCCTGACGGCGGCGACGGTTCTCTCTCTCGTCATTTGTCGTAAACTTGCGGGTGGAAAAATAGAATTTTGAGTTTATGATGATCCATTACGGTATCAACTATCAAAAAAGGCTGCTGATCTATCTGTTGACCGGAGGCTTTTTGCCCCTTCTGCTTGTCTCGGGCATTATTCTCTATGTTGCCGGTCATATGTATGAGATGACACAGGAGCAGCGCGGACGCACGGAAGTGCAAAGAATATCGGCAGAAGTCGATCATCTTATTTCCGACCATCAGAGGATGATATCACCTCTTCTTGCACGGGGGGAGATCGGTTCGTTTCTCGGGGGCAAGCGGACAGATGTGGAGCATATCTATGGCGATCTGTATGCGATTCTGGCGGGACGTTCCGGTGAGGCGGCAATCTATCTCCTTTCGGCAGACGGAAGCCGCGTCATTGCGACGGATGATTTGCCGCATCACTATCGTTTGCCGTCGAATCTGCATTGGGGACTGATCGGGCAGGCCGATCAGCAGCAGGATTGGGTTCTTTTGTCTGCGGACCGCTATGCGCCGGATCAGAAGGATACCGTCTTTTCGATGGCGCGTGCCATCCGAGAGGGAGATAATCTCCTCGGCTTCGTTGTCATTGATGTGCGTCGTGAGGCGCTTGTGCCGCTCATCCAGCGTGTGCAGGACGGCAGTGAGGGACAGATTATCCTGACCGATCGCTATCACTATGTGATGATGGATATGTACGATCATCAACGTGAAGGATTTTCCTCTGTGTTTCTCTCCTCTGAAGAGGAAGCGTCTGCGTCCTCCTTTCGCGACTACGCCTACATGTCGCCTGATACGGGGTTTACGGTGCATTTGCGGCAGCGTCTGGACTCCGCGCCTTTGGATTATCTCTTTCGTCTCGTTCTCATGGTAGATGCGTTCGCACTCTGTTTGACAGCGTATTTGGCCTATCGTTTGAGCCGTCATCTCTGGCGTCCGCTGCATACACTGACGATGGCAATGCGGCGTGTGCGCCGTCAGGATGATTTCTCCGTGCAGGTGGATGCCGATCGCAGCGATGAGATCGGGGAACTCGCGCTGACTTTTAATAGTTTGGTCGAGCATATCCGCACACTGCTCGCGGAAAATCGGGAGCGGGAGCGGACGCTGCGCATTGCACAGGTAAAGTCGCTCACGGAGATGATACGCCCACACTTTATCTACAATACACTCAATCTGATCAAATGGAGTGCAAAGCTCGGCGACAGCGAGGGGGCGGCAGATATTGCCGTTCAGTTGGGGAAACTCCTGCGCGCATCGGTGAGCATGAAAGAATATGTAACCGTTGCGGATGAGCTGACCTTTCTCCGCACCTATCTGAAGATCCAGCAGCGCCGCTATGAGGGGCGGCTGAAAGTTTCTCTGTCTGTGGACACAGCCGTCTATGGCTGCTATGTACCGAAGCTGATCCTGCAGCCGCTCGTCGAAAATGCCATACAGCATGGCATTGAGATGAGCGAGGGCGGCGGATGTATTAGGATCACGGGAGAGAAAGAGGACGGTCATCTGGTTTTTTGCGTGAAGGACAATGGACATGGGATGTCTGAGGAACGTCGAAAAGAAGTGCTCGAGCGACGGGATGACAATCATTTCGGACTTTACAATGTGCACATGCGCGCGGTGCTGAATGGGGATGCGAACTGCGGGATCGCGCTGCACAGCGCGGAGGGGAAAGGAACGAAGGCAATCCTGACACTGAAGCATTGGGAGGAGGTTCCTCATTATGATTAAAGTGCTTGTGATCGATGATGAACCCATGCAGCGGCAGGGCATTGTGCGCCTGACGCCGTGGGGGGATTTTGGTGCCGAGGTGGTCGGCGCAGCGGGCAGCGGCATGGAGGGGATTCTTCTTGCACGGGAGCACCGTCCCGATGTGCTCATTGTAGACATCAAGATGCCCGGACTCTCAGGGCTTGATGTGATCGCGCGCCTGCGCGAGGAGCTCGATGCGGAGTATATTATCCTTTCGGGATACGGTGAGTTCGAGTTTGCCCAGCAGGCGATTTCCCTCGGCGTATGTGCCTATCTATTAAAGCCCCTCGATGATGAGGAGCTTGCTGCCGCCGTGCGCCTTGCAGCAGAGCATATTGAGGAACGTCGCTTTCATCTGCATGATGCAGGGAGTGCGGAGGGGGGCTGTGTCCATCTCAATCTGCCGGAGGAGGAGCCGATTCGAGGCTATCTGCTGCGGGCTGTGCGCCATATAGAGGAGCATATGGCGGAGCCGATTACCGTGCGCGAGGTTGCGGACGAGCTTGGGCTCAGTGTGAGCTATCTGCACAAGCTCTTTGCACGCTGCGGTACCTCGTTCAGCTCCTATCTGACGGACTGCCGTCTGCGCCGCGCGGGGCAGATGCTCCGTGAGGGCGATGAAAAGATCTATGCCGTCGCCGCTGCCTGCGGCTATCAGGACACGCGCTATTTCAGTAAAATTTTTCAGAAACATATGGGCGTTAAGCCGACGGAATATCGGCATGGAAAAAATTTATAAAAAATTTCACAAAAGCCCTAGCCAAGAGTAAAAAAATGGTGTAATATAATAATTGTTATTGGGTAGTAACTTGTACGTGAGTCTAACATCCCGATACATCTGTGTATTATATCAAAGGAGGGCTTCCCATGAAGACATGGGTTTGTACGGTTTGCGGCTGGGTCTATGATGAGGCTGTCGGAGATGCCGATTACGATCTGGCTGCCGGTGTGGCTTTTGCGGATCTGCCGGAGGATTTTGTCTGCCCGCTTTGCGGCGTGGACAAGTCTCTGTTTGAGCAGCAGGAGTAACGACCATCTGTTTTGGAGCGAGCCCCGCGTATGCGGGGTTTTTTCATGTCATCGCTTGAAATGTTTTTGCTTTTCATGGGAAAATCCCGTATAATAAGCCGCATATTATTTTATTAAGGGGGATTTATCTTTGGCAGAGCAAATTGAAATCAGTGTAATCTTCCTTGTCTATATGCTCGTAATGATGGGGATCGGTGTCTATTATTATCGGCGCACGCGAAACATGAGCGACTACTTCCTTGGCAATCGCAAGCTTGGTGCATGGGTCACCTCGATGAGTGCCGAGGCGTCGGATATGTCGGGGTGGATGCTTATGGGGCTGCCCGGCTTCGCCTATGTGGCGGGACTCAATGCGGGGTGGATCGCGCTTGGTCTTGCACTTGGGACGTGGGCGAATTGGCAGTTCATCGCTGCGCGTCTGCGCATCTACACGGAGCTTGCGAACAACTCGCTGACTCTGCCGGATTTCTTCGAGAATCGCTTCTTTGCGACCTCGGGGGCGCTGCGCATCGTTCCGGCGATCTTCATCCTGATCTTCTTCATTCTCTATACGTCCTCAGGCTTTGTGGCAGCGGGGCGTCTCTTTGAGACGATCTTCCATCTGCCGTATTTGACCGCACTCCTTGCGGGAGCGGGCGTGGTCGTGTTCTATACGCTTGTCGGCGGCTTTCTTGCCGTATCGCGCACGGACTTCATTCAGGGCGTGATGATGTTCTTTGCCATTCTTGTGGTGCCTGTGGGCGCCGCGATTATGCTCGGCGGTTTTACGACGACGGCAGAACTGATCTACACGGAACACGCTTCGTTTTTCTCGCCCCTCACAAAGGTGGACGGGAGCACGCTCGGCTTCATTGAGTTCATCTCGCTGATGGCATGGGGGATCGGTTATTTCGGTCAGCCGCACATCCTCGTACGTTTTATGGCGATCCGTCACGCGGAAGAACTGCCGCAGGCAACGCGCATTGCGATGGCATGGGTGGTGATCTCTCTTTCTGCTGCGATCTTGGTCGGCATGGTTGGAGCGGTCTATTTACAGACACCGCTGGAAGGAACGGCGGCGGAGACGGTGTTCCTAGCGATGGCAGGGGAGCTCTTCCCGCCTGTTTTTGCGGGGCTGATCCTTGCGGCGGTGCTTGCGGCGATTATGAGCACCGCGTCTGCGCAGCTGCTTGTCGCGGCATCGGCGTTCGCGCAGGATATCTATCGGCGCAGCTTTCGACCGCATGCGCAGCAGGTAGAGCTGGTCTGGGTGAGTCGTATGTCTGTGCTTGCAATTGCAGCGGCGGCGATCTATCTCGGGCTGAGTCCGGACAACTTCATCCTTGACATGGTGGCGTATGCGTGGGCGGGCTTTGGTGCCGCGTTCGGTCCTGCGCTTCTCATGTGCCTCTTCTGGCGGCGCACGACGGAGCGCGGTGTGCTCGCGGGGATTGTGACGGGCGGCGTTACGGTGCTCGTCTGGAAGCAGTTGGCGCTCTTCGGGCTCTATGAGATCGTGCCCGGATTCTTCTTCGGACTGATTGCGATCTATGTTGTGAGCATGCTGGATGCGGAGCCTGCACACGAGGTAACGGATCTGTTTGATCGCGTGGATGGAACGTAACGGAAGCACTGATAAATTCAGCCACGCCATTTTAGCGCATCTTTTTTGTCCGCTTTTCGTTCGCAAATCCTCCACATAGCTTTGGCTGTGCGTGCCTCAATCGGACGAAAAATCTGCGCCAATCGGAAGGTCTATTTTATCAGTGATTCCTAACAAGTAAAATGTTGCATTCGTTACTGCATATGCAGTGTTGCCGCGATACAATGTTTTTTGAACGGGAGGAAACAATGTCATTTACATTTACCCATGTGAACTTTAATGTGCTCGATCTTGCGCGCAGCATGGCGTTCTATGAGAAGGCGTTCGGCTTTCGTGAGAAGCGTCGGCTGGAGGCGGAGGGCTTCACACTGGTCTATCTCTGGGATGGCGCAACGGATTTTGAGCTGGAACTGACGTATCTGCATGAGCGTACGGAGCCATATAACCTTGGGGAGAAGGAGTTTCACCTTGCGCTCCATACGGATGATTATGAGGCGGCGCGTGCGAAACATGCGGAGATGGGCGTCATCTGCTATGAGAATGCCGAAATGGGGATCTACTTCGTCGAAGATCCGGATGGGTACTGGGTCGAAGTTTTGCCAAAAAATATGTGACGAAAGCTGTAGTTTCGTGTATAATAGGGAATACACCTGTGATAGTCCGTAAAAGAGGGTGAAGTTGTATGGGGAAATTACGGGTGCTGATTGTGGATGACTCCAAGATCAGCCGCGTGATGATTGCTGAGAATCTAAAGGACACGGATTTCGAGGTCTGCGGCATGGCGGCAGACGCTGTGGAGGCACTGAAACTTTACACCGAGCTGCATCCGGATCTTGTGACGATGGATATGAATCTTCCGGATGCCAATGGGTTGGAGTGCAGCAGACGTATTCTGACGGTGGATTCGGATGCAAAGATTTTGATGGTCAGTGCGATGAAAGATCTGAATCTTATCGTACAGGGAAGGGCTGTTGGAATCCGTGCATTTCTACAAAAGCCGGTGTCGAAATCCGATCTGGTAGATACACTCCACATGGTCTGTGAGTCGGCGGCAAGTCAGGAGTCGGTCTTTCGCGAACTTTACGCGAAGCCGTTCGGACGCGGACTGCAACAATGTGTAGCGGGGCTCCTCCATATGGAGGGGGAAGTCGAGATCGAACCGTATCACTCGCGCTCGCTCGATGTGAGCGGTGCCGCAGTTATTATCGGCATCACGGGATTTACAACAGGGCGTGCAATCCTCTATGTGGATGAAGCGATGATCAAACTGTTCGCCATGCATATGCTTGGGCGTGCGACCGTGGAAGAGCTCGAAGATGACGAAGCGGTGGATGCTGTGGAAGAGGCGGCAAACATTATCGCAGGGCGTGCCGTTTCGAAGATCAACAACGTACTTGAGGGGAAGGAACTGCGCCTGACACCGCCGGGGACGATTCGTGGGGCACAGGTGCATATTGTCAGCCCCCGTATGACGACGTTCTGTATCAGTATGCGACTGCCAATTGGAATGGTGCGGATGAATGTGGGCTTTGCAGAGGGAGAGTAATCAATGGATGCAAAACTGATCAATCCTTTTGTGGATGCCTTTACGACGGTCATGCCGATGCTGGGCTTCCCGGAGCCGAAGCGGACGAAGCTCTACGCCGCATCGATGCGGGTCAAGAGTCTCGGTGTGTCGATGCTCGTCGGCTTTACAAAGCAGATCCGTGGGAATGTAGTCTACAATATGAGTGAGGATACGGCGAGATTCATCGCGTCCCAGATGATGATGGGCATGCCGGTGGCAACGTTCGATGAGATGGCACAGAGTGCGATCTCGGAGCTCAGCAATATGCTGACGGCGCACACGGCAACGAATATCACGGGGCTTGGACTCGACGTTGACATCTCGACGCCGTCGCTCACTGTGGGCAAGGATTTTGAGGTCAAGATCAGTGACGGGCAATACCTCATTGTAGAGATGAACCTGAGCGGTCAGCTGGTGGATCTGGCGATCGCTGTCGATCAGACGTAAGCCGTGCAGGACACACTTTTTATCGGAGGGACGATTCGATGAAGGGTGCGGAGCAGGTACGTGTCTTTCTCAATGGGAGACAGGTGGATGCTGCGGGCGAGGAGAGCCGCATTGCGCTGTCCGTTAAAGGACGGCGTTTTTTGCGTGGAGAGAGCCGTTATATCAGCTATGACGATACGGAGCTGATTGAGGGAGAGAAAATCCCGACGATTTTGCGGATCGGTAATTCTGGTGTCATGCTGCAGCGGCGCGGTGTGGTGCGTTGGACACAGCACTTTGCCATGGGAGAAGAACGCACGAGCAATTATCGTACGCCGTATGGCATGTTCCTCATCAAAACACTGACGCGGCGCCTCCGTATGCGTACATATCCCGACGGGGTGGAGGAGGCATATATTTTCTATACGCTCTATGTGGACGGTGTGCGCCAGAGTGACAACACGTTGGAAATGCGCGTTGAGCCAATGTAAAGGAGATTAAACGAAGTTGGATATCAAACAGCAGATCGAGCAGGCGCTCATACGTGCCGTGGAGGAGGCAGTGGCAACAGGGCAGCTGCCGGCGGGCGGAACACTTCCCGCCGTCCTTTTGGAGGAGCCGCCGGAAAAGGAACTGGGCGACTTCGCGACGAATTTCGCCATGCAGTCGGCGCGTGTCTTTCGTCAGTCGCCGCAGAAGATTGCAGCGGCAATCAAAGAGCATCTGATGGGGGACTGGCTCGATCATGCGGAGGTAGCGGGTCCCGGATTTCTCAATCTCTATCTGAGGAAATCTGTGATTGCCGATACCCTGCGTGCCGTTCTTGCCGCAGGTGAGGCATTCGGTACGCTTCCACCCAATGGGGCACCGCGCATCCAGGTGGAATACGTCAGTGCGAATCCGACGGGACCGCTTCATGTCGGGCATGGACGTGGTGCGGCGGTCGGCTCGGCGCTTGTGAAACTCCTGCGCACGGCGGGCTATGACGTGGACAGCGAGTACTATGTCAACGATGCGGGCAATCAGATGAATCTCCTTGCCGTATCCGTGAATGCACGCTATCTGGAACTCCTCGGACAGGCGGTGGAGTTCCCAGAGAATGGCTACCACGGCGCAGACATCGTGGAGACGGCGCAGCGGATCATTGACCGCGATGGGGATAAATATCTCGCTATGCCCGAGGAGGAGCGGATCAAACTCTTCCAAGATGTTGCCTACCGCGAGAAGCTTGCGGCACTTGAGGCGGATCTCGCGGATTTCGGCGTGACATTCGATCGTTGGTTCAGTGAGCGGACGCTCCATCCGGATGCCGTGCGCCGTGTGGTGGATGTGCTGCTTCAGCGTGGCACGGCATACGAAAAGGACGGTGCCGTCTGGTTGCGCTCGACGGACTACGGCGACGACAAGGACCGCGTGATCTTTCGCGATAACGGTGTGCCGACCTATCTTGCTGCGGATATTGCCTATCATGATGACAAATACAGGCGTGGTTATGGGCGCCTTATCAACATCTGGGGTGCTGATCATCATGGTTATGTGGCACGCGTCAAGGCGGCGATGGCAGCCCTTGGGCATGATGCAGAGCAGCTCACGGTGTTGCTTCTCCAGATGGTGAGCCTCTACCGCGACGGGCAGATCGTGAAGCTGAGCAAGCGCACGGGTGAGACGGTCACCCTGCGCGAGCTGATGGAGGAGGTCGGCGTCGACGCGGCCCGTTATTTCTTCCTCATGCGCTCGCTGGACAGTCAGCTCGACTTTGACCTCGACCTGGCGACGAAGAAGTCCAACGAGAACCCCGTCTACTACATTCAGTATGCACACGCACGCATTTCGAGCATCTTCCGTCAGGCGGATGAGGCGGGCATTGTCGTACGGGACGGCGCGGAACTCGAACTGCTGACGGATGAGACGGAGATCGCGCTCATCAAGAAGATAGCCTCCTATCCCGAGGAGATCGCACGCGCGGCGGCGGAGTTTGCGCCGCAGCGCATTGCGCGCTACAGCCATGAACTGGCGGGTGCATTTCACTCGTTTTACAATAAATGCCGCATTGTGGGACAGGAACCGGCACTTGCCGTCGCTCGTCTCGCCCTCGTGCTGGCGACGGGACGCGTGATTCGTCACAGCCTCGGCGTGCTTGGGGTGTCGGCACCGGAGAAGATGTAAGGAACCACTGATAAATTCAGCACCATCATCTTGGCGCATCTTTTTTGCCCGCTTTTCGTCGGCAAATCCTCCACAGAGCACCACTCTGCGTCCGGTTTGCCTCCTCAATCGGACGAAAAAATCTACGCCAATCTGACGGACTTCATTTTATCAGTGGTTCCCTAAAGGAAAAACGCATTCGCTGAGAGGAGCGTACCTATGGATTTTGAACATATGTCGGAAGTGGACACCGCCTATCACATTCTTTCGCAGAAGGGGGAGCCGATACACTACAAGGATCTCATCATCGAGGTTATCGAATCAACGCACAAGCCGGTGCAGTCGCTTGCGATGGCGATCTCCGAGATCTACACGATGATGAATATGGACAGCCGCTTCCACTATGAGGGAGAGAGCAAATGGGGGCTGACCGAGTGGGTTCCCCCTGAGGTCAAACGCTCCTCATCTCGCTCGTCTGCGGGGACGACAAAGGCTGCCGTCACGAAGGAAACAACGCGCAAGAAGAAGCTCGAGAGTATTCAGAACTGATTTAGGTCTCGCGGAGGAACGGCATGGCAAAGTATATTTTCGTCACGGGCGGCGTTGTTTCATCGCTCGGCAAGGGCATCACGGCGGCGTCGCTCGGCAGACTGCTCAAGAATCGCGGGTTGAAGGTCACAATTCAGAAATTTGACCCCTACATCAACATCGACCCGGGGACGATGAGTCCCTATCAGCACGGCGAAGTGTTTGTCACCGACGACGGCGCGGAGACGGATCTCGATCTCGGGCACTATGAGCGCTTCATCGACATCAATCTCACGAAGCGTTCGAATATCACGAGCGGCAAGGTCTACTGGTCGGTGCTCAACAAGGAGCGCCACGGCGACTATCTTGGCTCGACGGTACAGGTGATCCCGCATATCACGAACGAGATCAAGCAGCGCGTCTACGATGTGGCAAAGGCAGACAATGCCGATGTTGTCATTACGGAGATCGGCGGGACGGTCGGCGACATCGAGAGTCTGCCCTTCCTCGAGGCGATCCGACAGGTCAAGAAGGAAGTCGGGAAGAACGATGCGCTCTATATCCACGTCACTTTGCTTCCCTACATCGGAGCGGCGGGCGAGCTCAAGACGAAACCGACACAGCACAGTGTAAAGGAACTGCGTGCGATCGGTATCCAGCCGGACATTCTCGTCTGCCGGACGGAGCAGCCCATACCGCGCGATATGAAGGAGAAGATCGCGCTCTTTTGCGATGTGGATGTGGATGCAGTCATTGAGAACCGCACGGCATCGACCATCTACGAGGTTCCCCTCATGATGCAGCAGGAGGGGTTGGATCGTATTGTGCTTGAGAAGATGGAGATGAACTTCGATCCATCCAATATGGAGGCGTGGGAGAAGATGGTCTTTAAGATCAATCATCCCACCAAGAAGGTGAAGATTGCCGTCGTTGGAAAATACGTCGCACTGCCCGATGCCTATATGTCCGTGACGGAGGCGCTCCATCACGGTGGGATCGAAAATGATGCACAGGTAAAGATCACGTGGATCAATGCGGAGGAACTTGAGGATCCAAGCGCGGATCTCGATGAACTCTTTGTCGGATGCAAGGGCATCCTCGTGCCCGGAGGCTTCGGTGATCGTGGTGTCGAAGGAAAAATCCGCGCGATCCAATATGCACGTGAGAATGCGATCCCGTTCCTCGGGCTCTGCCTCGGTATGCAGTGCGCCGTCATCGAGTTTGCACGCCATGTTGCGGGCCTTACAAACGCACACAGTACGGAGTTTGTGGCAGAGACACCGCATCCTGTTATTGCTCTGATGGAGGATCAGCAGGATGTGGAGGAAAAGGGCGGAACCATGCGCCTTGGTGCCTATCCCTGCGTCCTTGCGGACGGCTCTCACTCGCGTGAGGAATACGGTGAGCCCGAGATCAGTGAACGCCACCGTCATCGCTTCGAGTTCAACAATGCCTATCGTGCTCAGCTCGAGGAGAAAGGGCTCGTCATCGCGGGCACAAGTCCGGACAATCGACTCGTAGAGGTCGTGGAGATTGCAAATCATCCGTGGTTCGTTGCCTCTCAGTTCCACCCGGAGCTCAAGTCGCGCCCGAATCATCCACATCCGCTCTTTGCCGGATTCGTACGTGCGGCACTTGCTGTCGTTCCCAAATGAGTGCATTCTTTTCCATACTGCGTGCAGAACCTTCTGTACGCAAGCTGACAGAGGAACTGGCGGCTGAACCACAGCAGATCCTTGTACACGGTTTTGCCGGCTCCTTAAAGCACGCTGCTGTTGCCGCCGCCTACGATGATGCACCGCGTCCGCTTGTGATTGTGATGAGCGGACGCGAGGCACTGCGTGCATGGCAGGAAGATTTGGTATCGCTTCTGCCGGAGGCGGATGTCTACGAGCTGCCGGAACTGGATCGCATCGACTTTGCGGCACCCGCTGCCGCCAAAAGTCTTGAGCGATCGGCACAACGTATGAATATTCTCGCACGCCTTCTGCGGCATGAACCGATCATTGTGCTTGCGGACATCGGAGCCGCAGCGCAGAAGGGAATGAGCGCTGCGGAATTCTCGCGTGCGTCACTCTCCCTGCGGCTTGGGGAAAATCTGCCGCGAGAGCTCCTGCTCGAGCGTCTCTCGGTGCTCGGCTACGAGCATGTGAGTGAGGTGGAACACGTCGGGCAGTTCAGTGTGCGCGGCGGGATTGTCGACATCTTTCCGATCAATGCGCTCTCGCCCATCCGCGTGGAATTCTTCGACGCGGAGATTGACTCCATGCGGGAGTACGATCCTCTAACAAAGCGCTCCATCAAGAACATTGGCACGGCTTCCGTCATGCCGCTGCGTACAGCGGACGACGAGGGGGAGGCGTGTTTTTTGACGTATCTCGGTCATGCGGGGGCGACTGTCTTTGATGAGCCGTCACGCCTCATCTCGGCGATGGACGATGCTGCGCAGGAGGATGAGGTGCGCGTAGCGCGCCTGTTTTCATGGGAGGAGATGGTCACAGCAGGTGCAGCGGGACATGAGGTCTTTGCGTCCCTTATGAGCCGCTCGTTCCCCGCCTGTGCGCCCGCAGCACTCATCGGTTTTCAGATGGTGCCTATGACGGCGTTTCAGCGGCAGTTTTCCCTCCTTGAGAGCGAGCTGCATCGCTATCTCAAGGGAGGCACGCAGGTGCTTGTGCTCGCAGGCGGAGCAGAACGCGCGAACGCCGTGCGTGATATGCTGACGGGGTGGAAGATTCCCGCCGCCCTTCTCCGCAGGGAGGGCGATGCGGCAGACGGGACGGTTCTGGTTACATCAGGAGCGTTGCGTGCGGGCTTCGAACTGGGCGGGACGCGAATTGCCGTACTCACGGAGCAGGACATCTTCGGGCGGCACAAGGCAAAGCTGCGCCGTGCGTCATCGGGAGGGGAACGCATCCGACATTTCCGCGAGATAGCGCCCGGCGACTACGTCGTCCACGCGGTGCATGGCATCGGGAAATATCTCGGCGTGGAGACGCTCGAGGTAGCCGGGATTCACCGCGACTACCTGCGTATCCTGTACGGAGGGGATGACAAACTCTTTGTGCCGACAGATCAGGTCGATCTTCTGCAGAAGTATATTGGCTCGGAGGGGGCTGCCCCGCGTCTGCATCGTATGGGGTCGGCAGACTGGGCGCGGGCGCGCGCAAAGGCACAGAAATCCGTGGAGGACATCGCCGATCACCTGCTTGAGATCTACGCGCAGCGTCAGCTTGCCAAGGGGCATGCCTTTACGCCGGACGATGCGATGCAGCGTGAGTTTGAGGAGGCATTTCCCTACGAGGAGACGGACGATCAGCTGCGTGCCGTGGCAGAGATCAAGCGCGACATGGAGAGTGAGAAGCCGATGGATCGCCTGCTCTGTGGCGACGTGGGCTTTGGCAAGACGGAGGTTGCCGTGCGTGCGGCGTTCAAGGCAGCGATGGATGGGTTTCAGGTTGCTGTTCTCGTGCCTACAACCGTGCTTGCGCAGCAGCACTATCAGACATTTGTTGCGCGTTTTGCGGAGTTTGCGCCGAAAGTGGATGTGGTCTGCCGCTTTCGCTCTGTGCGTGAACAGGCGGCGACACTGCATGAGGTGGCGCACGGACGCGTGGACATCCTGATCGGTACGCACGCAATTCTCAATCGGAAGCGCGTGCGCTTCCGGAACCTCGGTCTCTTGATCGTGGACGAGGAACAGCGTTTCGGTGTCACTCAAAAGGAAAGGATCAAGGAGTTTGCCGCAGGGGTCGATGTGTTGACGCTCTCGGCGACACCGATTCCGCGGACGCTGCATATGTCACTTGCTGGAGCGCGCGATATGAGCATCATTGAGACGCCGCCTGCCGATCGTCTGCCCGTGCAGTCCTATGTCGTGGAGAGCAGCGATGAGATGATGCGCGGCGCGATTGAGCGCGAGCTTGCACGCGGAGGGCAGATCTACTTTATCTACAACCGTGTAGAGAGCATTGACCGCATGCGCGAGCATTTGCTGCAGCTTGTCCCGCATGCGCGCATTGCTTCGGCGCACGGGCAGATGAACGAGGACATTCTGGAGCAGGTCATGATGGACTTCTACGAGGGGCATTATGACATCCTGCTCGCGACCAGCATCATCGAAAACGGCATTGACGTTGCCAACGCAAATACCATCATCATCTATGACGCCGACCGCTTCGGACTCTCACAGCTGTATCAAATGCGCGGGCGCGTGGGGCGCTCGTCCAAGATGGCGTTTGCCTACTTCACCTATCGGCGCGACAAGGTGCTCAGTGAGACGGCGGAGAAGCGTCTGCAGGCGATGAAGGAGTTCGCGCAGCTCGGCTCCGGGTTCAAGATCGCCATGCGTGATCTTGAGATTCGCGGGGCGGGCAGCCTCCTCGGTGCGCAGCAGCATGGGCACATCGCGGGAGTCGGCTTTGAGATGTATGTCAAACTGCTGGAAGAAGCCGTTGCAAGAAAGCGTGGCGAGGCACCCGTTCCACCGCCCGTGGAGACCGTCATCGATCTTCCCGTGGAGGCGTATCTCGACGGCGGCTACATCGACGATGCAATGCACAAGATCGAGATCTATCAAAAGATCGCTGCTGTGCGTACGAACGAGGATTTGGATGCACTGCTGGACGAGCTGATCGACCGCTTCGGCGAGCCGACGAAGCCCGTGCTTGCGCTGCTCGACATCGCACGCATCAAGAACTGCGCGCGCTCTTTCGGCGCGCGCAGCATCGCGGCAAAGGGGGAGGCACTCGATATCGCGCTGCCCGAGGGGGCGAAGCTCCCGCTTTCGGCGCTTATGTGTCTGGATCGTGCATTCGGGCGGCGAGTTGGCCCTTTGCCGGAGGGGAACGGCTATCGCATCCGCCTGCAGTCGAAGGAGCGGCAGAATATATTGGATACGGCACTCGAGATCGTACAAATGGCAAGTGGGGAATGAAAGAATGGCAGAATACAAATTGACCGTGGCGGGGCTTGGTCCCGGTGATGCGGGGCTGATCACGCGTGAAACGTGGGCGCGCATCGAGGCGGCAGAACATATCTTTCTGCGCACGCGCATCCACCCGACGGTGGCGGCGCTGGATGCGGCGGGGATTACGTATGAAACCTACGATGATTTTTACGAGGATGCCGAGGATTTTGAAGAACTCTATGAAGCAATTACGAATGATTTGATGGAACGCGTGCAGGCAAACGATGTGCTCTATCTCGTTCCGGGCAGTCCGTTTGTCGCTGAGCGCACGGTACAGCTCCTGCGCACGCGGACGATGGAGAAGGGGCAGCCCATCGAGATCCTGCCTGCGATGAGTTTTTTGGATCCGCTCTTCGCGGCACTCAGCCTCGATCCCGTGAACGGCCTTTCGATCATAGATGCGCTGAACGAGGATGCCGTTGCCGCACCGCCGGCACAGGATCTGATCATTACGCAGCTCTATTCACGTGAGCTTGCATCGGATCTGAAGATCCTCCTGATGGAGCATTTCCCTGATACACAGGAGGTCATCTATCTGCATCATCTTGCGCTTCCCGATCAGAGGGTCGAGCGGATACCTCTTTTTGAGCTCGATTGGCAGGATGATATCGACCATTTGACCACGCTTTTCATCCCGTACGTTCCTGTTTTTTGGGAAAACAACGAATAAATTCATATTTTTAGGGGGGAAAAACGTTTTTTTTGTTTTTCCCCTTGATTTTTCTAGGTAATTCTGTTAAATTCTCTCATGACAGTGCGACACCTGTGGTCGCTGAGGAAATGGATCATATCTTAAAGGAGGATGCTACTTTGAACAAGCAGGAATTGGTCGCAAACGTAGCAGAGCAGGCAAGTCTGACAAAGAAGGATGCAGAAAAGGCGGTCAATGCCGTTTTTGAGGCAATTAAGAGCGCACTTTCCGAGGGTGACAGAATTCAACTGATCGGTTTCGGCACCTTCGAGGTGAAGGATCGTAAGGCACGCAAGGGACGCAATCCGCAGTCGGGCGAGGAGATCGATATTCCGGCTTCGAAGACGCCCGTGTTCAAGGCTGGCAAAGCTCTGAAGGATTCTGTGAACTAAGGAAGTACCGATAAATTCAGCACCGCCATCTTAGCGCATCTTTTTTGCCCGCACTGCGTCGGCAAATCCTCCGCAGAGCACCACTCTGCGTCCGGTTTGCCTCCTCGTTCGGACGAAAAAATCTACGCCAATCTGGCGGACTTCATTTTATCAGTGATTCCCTAAGAGGATTCTCTTGAACGTGAGACCGGACTTCCAATGGGGGTCCGGTTTTTTGTTCGCATTGTGGGATGGATATGGAAAAGACCATTTTCGTTGGCGATGCCTTTGCGGGGAAAACCGTCTTGATCTCGGGTGGAACATCGGGGATCGGATTTGCTGCCGCCAAGATTTTTTGCACGGGGGGTGCGCAGGTCGCTCTTATGGGGCGCGATGAGGCGCGTGGGCAGGCTGCCATCCATACACTCTCGGGAGGGGAGAATGCCCGCTATATCGCAGGAGATGTGCGCGTACGTGTAGACTGCGCGTGCGCTGTGGAGGAATGTGCGCGCGCGTTCGGCGGCGTGGATATTCTCCTCAACTCCGCGGGCATCTATGCGGAGGGCGCGTTGGATGATCTCACGGAAGACATGCTCGAGGAATTGATCGCGACCAATGTCAAGGGGACGTTTCATCTGACGCAGGCTGCGCTGCCATATTTACGGAAAACACGCGGGAATATTGTGAATGTCGCCTCAGATGCGGGGCTGCACGGCAATTATTTCTGTGCAGCATATGCGGCGACCAAGGGGGCAGTCATTGCCTTTACACACTCGCTTGCCCTTGATTTGTCACGGGACGGCGTACGCGTGAATGCCGTTGCTCCTGCGGATATCCTGACGCCGCTCACGGAGCGACAGTTCTCCCCGCATCTGCCTCGTGAAGACCAGCTACGTGAGATGGCGGCACACTATCCGCTGGGGCGAATCGGCACGGCGGAGGAGGTCGCGCATGTGATCGCTTTTCTCGCCTCTCCTGCGGCGGCGTGGGTGACAGGGAGCATCTATTGCGTTGACGGTGGACTGACGGCGTAAAAACTTTTGTTTGTTGCTGAAAATTGTGATAGAATAGTCATGGTTATGCGAGGAGGTTGTGCATGAAACGTGCCCGTATTCTCATTCTGACAGCCTCCATTGGCTCCGGACATACGCGAGCAGCGGAAGCAATTTGCGCCGCCCTCACCGCACATCCGCATGCGAAAGACATGCAGGTGGATGTCGTCGACTTCATGACACGTGAAGTTTCCGTCATTCACTATCTCATGAAACGCATCTATCTCACGATGCTGCGTTTCGTGCCCGATCTTTACGATGTGTTTTTCCGCGTTGCAGGAAAGAATACGAGCGGCGGTATTGTGCGCAATGCTTTCGCGTGGGTAATGGTGTGTGCTGTGGGGCGACTCATACGGGACTACGAGCCGGATCTGATTGTTGCGACACACCCCTTTCCCGAGGGGGCGGCAGCGCTCTGGCGTGCGCGGAACGGAGAGTCGTTTGCTCTTGCTGCGCTCCTGACGGATTATGCTCTGCATGAAATTTGGCTTACGCGCAATGTAGATACGTACTTTGTTGCGACTGAGTCGATGGCAGCGGGGATGGCAGAGCGCGGCTTTGATGTTCGTATGGTGCACGCGACGGGGATCCCGATTGCTCCTGCCGACTACGCATTGGCGCGGAGCGAGGCGCAGATGCGTGTCGGTCTGACGGAGGATCTGCCGACACTTCTCCTCATGGGAGGTGGTCTTGGGCTTGGGGGGATGGACATTACGCTCACCGCTCTTGAGGCGGTGGAGCGGCGACTTTCCATCCTCGTTGTAGCGGGACATAATGCGGCACTTGCGGCACATGCGCGCGGTGTGGCACGCACATCGCGGCATGTCATCCGTGTCTTTGCCTATACGCATGAGGTGTCTGTGCTCATGCGGGCGGCAGATCTCCTCATCACAAAACCGGGGGCTCTTACGATCAGCGAAGCGTTTGCCGCGGGGCTGCCGCTCCTCCTGCACGATCCTATCCCCGGACCTGAGACGGAGAATGCCATCTATGCGACACGATGCGGTGCAGCGGTATGGCTCCACCCGGGGGAGCAGATGGCTCCTGCGGTGAAGGAGATCTTGGATCACAGAATCTCACAGATGCGTAAAGCGGCGCGTGATTGTGCATGCGAGGAGGCAGCACAGCACGTGGCTGAGATGCTTGTTGAGATGCTGACAAGAAAGAGAGGGGAGCGAAGTGGCTCAGAGAAGAACCCCTAGGAGACCACGATGGTTTGTCATCACCCTTTTGATCATTTTGGGCTATTTTGGTTCGATAATCGTATCGCAGGGGCTTTACCTCTCCCATGTTCACGAGGATCAGGTACTTGCGACGCAGAGACTTATGTCGGCACGCGCGGAGAACGATCGTCTGCGCGCGGAGAAAGATCGTCTGGATGAACTTCCCTATATTGAAAAATTGGCGCGCGAGGAGCTCGGGATGACGGGCGTGGGCGAGCTGCCCTATGCGCCGGGAAAGCGCGCAAACAGTAATTGAAATTCTTGACATCGGATGTGTTTGCCTTGTATAATGAGCGGGTAATGATACAGGGGGAGACCCCATGTTTTGTAGTTGAAGGGAAGAGTTGTATTGGCCATTGAAGTTGGCAGTGTAGTAGAGGGCGTCGTAACGGGCATCACCAATTTTGGCGCTTTTGTCGAGCTCCCCGAGGGAAAGACGGGACTCATCCACATCTCAGAGGTTGCCGATGTCTATGTGAACGATGTGCACGACTTCCTTAAAGAGCGTGATTCAGTCAAGGTCAAGGTGCTCACCGTGGATGACCGCGGCAAGATCGGTCTTTCCATCAAGGCACTTCAGGATAAGCCGGCAGCACCCGCACAGTCGGCTGCAGCGGCTCCTGTACGTCCGCCGCGCCCCCCGCGTGATATGCGCCGCACGGCTGCCACGCGACAGATCGGCTCTCCCTCCTTCGAGGATAAATTGTCACGCTTCCTGAAGGACAGTGATGAACGCTTGACCGATTTGCGCCGCAAGACGGACTCCAAGCGCGGCGGTCGAGGCTCGCGTCGCGGCTGATCACAGGGAAGTGCTGATGTAGAGATGACGGCGTTGTCTGCCTCGTGGCAGAGCGCGCATCATAGAGAAGAAAAAGGGCACTCCATTCGGAGTGCCCTTTTTCTATCAGGAGCATATTTTGCAAAAACAGGTGGAGCGCGTTTTACGCGCGCATGATCTTTTCAGCCCACAGCGCACGCTCCTCGCTGCATGCTCCGGCGGCACAGATTCACTCGCGCTGCTATACGTTTTGGATCTCTTGCGGAGCGCGGGCGGGGCGAGGCTCATCTGCGTCCACTATGAGCATGGGATTCGCGGCGCGGATTCGCTTGCGGATGCGTGCTTTGTGGAGCGGTTCTGCACGGTGCGGAAGATCCCCTTCATTCTCGGCACGGGCGATGTGCCCGCCTATGCGCGTACGCATCGACTCTCGATCGAGACGGCTGCGCGGATCTGTCGCTATGACTTTTTCCATCGCATACGGGATGAACGGGGCTGTGATGCTGTTGTGCTCGCGCACCATGCAGACGATCTCGCGGAGACAATCCTCCTGCGCATCTTGCGCGGAACGGGACCGGCGGGACTCGCGGCAATGCAGGAATGGGATGGACTGCATTTGCGGCCGTTTCTCACGGTTACGCGCGCGGCGATTGAGACGTATGCAGATGAGTGTGGGCTTAAACCTCGATACGATGCGACAAACGACTGCATGGACGCACGCCGCAACCGCATTCGTCACGAACTTTTGCCGGAACTTGCACGCGTCTATAACCCTGCGGTTCAAGAGGCTCTGACGCGTCTTGGCACCCTTGCCGGTGAGGAAGATGATTTCCTTGCGGGGGTTGCTGCAGAAACGTTTCAGCACGCCATGTGTCCCGAAGGTCTTTCCGTGGTGGCGGTTCGTGCGATGCACCCCGCGATGCAGCGGCGCGTTCTGCGCCTTTTTTGGGCACAGAAGACGGGGACGACACAGGATTTCTCCTATCTTCACGAGGAGCGCATGCGCGCTCTCCTCGCTGCGAAGGGCGCGCGCGTCTGTGAAATGCCGCATGGCTGGCAGGCGCGTGTGCGCTATGGCGTCCTGACTCTCCACCATGCACCATCGGTAAAGCCTATCGTGGAAAAAGGAGAAATTTTGCTTCCTTTCATCCGCGAATATGCTATAATGAATTTTCGGGGAATCGAGTTTCGTTTCAGACGTCTGACCCATATGACTGCGGACGATTGGCATAGGATGAAGGTGCGAGAGGCGGTCTATGCCGATCTCGACGGTCTTCCGCCGCTTGTGCTGCGGACGCGGCGGACGGGAGACTATATCCGGCTTCCCTTTGGGCGCAAGAAACTCAAGAACATCCTGATCGATGATAAGATCCCGCAGGAGCAGAGGGATGTTCTTCCGTTGATTGCCCTTGCGGATACGCATGAGATTTTTTGGATTGCGGGTGGGCGGCGAAGCATAATTGCCCCCGTCACAGAGTCCAGTACGGATGTTTTGGACATTACATGTGTGAAGGAGACGATAGACGGATGATGAGCAATGATATTGAGCGTATATCCTTTTCCGCAGATGAGATTCGTATGCGGGTACAGGAACTCGGCGCGGAGATTGCGCGTGACTATCGTGACGACCCCGAACCCATCTATTGTGTCGGAATTTTGAAGGGCGCTGCGGTGTTTTTCACGGATCTTGTCCGCGCCATTGACCATCCCGTCGCATTTGACTTCATGATTGTTTCCAGCTATGGGGAGGCGACGGTCTCAAGCGGACAGGTCAAGCTCCTAAAGGATCTCGATTTTTCCATCGAGGGAAAGCATGTCATCATCGTGGAGGATATTATCGACTCGGGGACAACGATGCATTATTTGAAGCAGATGCTCAAGGGCCGCCATCCTAAGAGCATCAAGATCTGCGCATTCCTGTCGAAGCCATCGCGCCGTGTTGCACCTGTGGAGATCGACTATCTCGGACACGAGGTCCCGGATGACTTTCTCGTGGGTTACGGTCTGGACTATGCGGAAAAATATCGAAACCTTCCCTATATCGGGGTGCTCAAACGTTCCGTTTACGAATAAACAGGAGGTAGGACTTGAATCAATCAATCCTTAGAAATCTTGCGTTTTATGCGCTCATGTTCTTCGTTGTCTGGACGGTCGCGGACTATATGTCGGGGAGTCATCAGGCTCCTCAGGCGACGGCGCTCGGTTACAGTGACTTCAATGCAAAGGTGACGGCGGGCGAGGTGGACAAGGTCGTTATTGTCCGGAACAACATTCGCGGCACGCTCACAGATGGGACGGAGTTTACGACCATTGCACCGGAAGCACCGAACAGCGATCACGATCTCTATACACGCCTTGCGGACAAGGGGATCAATATCTCGGCAGAGAACCCGCCCGAACCGCCGTGGTGGCAGACAATGCTCACCTCGCTCATCCCGATCGCGCTGCTCATCGGCTTCTGGTTCTTCATCATGCAGCAGTCGCAGATGGGCGGCGGACGCATGATGAACTTCGGCAAGTCACGTGTGCGCCTGATGGTGAGCGACAAGAAAAAGGTAACGTTCGCCGATGTTGCAGGCGCGGACGAAGCGAAACAGGAACTTGAGGAAGTCGTTGAGTTCCTCAAGACACCGGATAAATTCAACGAACTTGGCGCACGTATTCCGAAGGGCGTCCTCCTCTTCGGACCTCCGGGTACGGGCAAGACACTCCTCGCGAAGGCGGTTGCCGGTGAGGCGGGCGTGCAGTTCTTTACGATCAGCGGTTCCGACTTTGTCGAGATGTTCGTCGGTGTCGGCGCTTCGCGTGTACGCGATCTCTTCGAACAGGCGAAGAAGTCCGCGCCGTGCATCGTCTTCATCGATGAGATCGATGCCGTCGGACGTCAGCGCGGGGCGGGCCTCGGCGGCGGACATGACGAGCGCGAACAGACGCTCAATCAGCTGCTCGTCGAGATGGACGGCTTTGCCTCGAATGAGGGCATCATCATCATTGCAGCGACAAACCGTCCCGATGTTCTGGACCCCGCACTTCTGCGCCCAGGGCGCTTTGATCGTCAGATTGTCGTGGACAAACCCGATGTACGCGGACGCGAGGCGATTCTCAAGGTGCATACAAAGGGGAAACCGATCGCGGATGATGCAGATCTGGATGTGCTTGCACGCCGTACGCCCGGCTTTACAGGCGCAGATCTCAGCAACCTTGTCAATGAGGCAGCACTCCTTGCTGCGCGCCGCAATAAGAAACAGATCCACATGGCGGAGATGGAGGAGGCGATCGAGCGCGTGCTTGCAGGTCCCGAACGCAAATCCCACGTCATGACGGAGGAGGAGAAGCGCCTCACGGCATATCACGAGGGAGGACATACCCTCGTGGGACTTCTGCTTGAGCACGCCGACCCCGTGCACAAGGTCACGATCATTCCGCGCGGGCGTGCGGGCGGATATATGCTCTCCCTGCCGAAGGAAGATCGCTCCTATCGCACGCGCTCAGAGCTCTTTGACCGCATCAAGGTTGCGCTCGGCGGGCGTGTTGCCGAGGAGGTCGTGCTCGGCGAGATCAGTACGGGTGCCTCAAGCGATATTCAGCAGGCGACGCAAATCATCCGCAGTATGATCATGCAGTATGGTATGAGTGAGACGATCGGTCCCATTGCCTATGGTGAGGAAAATCACCAAGTCTTCCTCGGTCGTGACTTCAATCGCGACCGCAATTACTCCGAGGAGGTCGCGGGCGAGATCGACCGCGAGGTACGCCGTTACATTGAGGACGCATATGAGGCGTGTCGCGTCATTATCACGGAGAATCGTGAAAAACTTGATCTGATCGCAAGTGCTCTGCTCGAACGTGAGACATTGAACGCAAGTGAGCTTGAGGAACTGATGACAAAGGGAACGATCGGGGACAAGGACAAAGACGATAACGATTCGGATGATACGGGCAAGCCTTTGCCGATCCCTGTCGATGTCGTGATCGATGACTCCACACAGACGAGTGAGGAGGCGGAACGCGCGGAGGAGGAGCGTCCTGCGCCCATTCCGACCACCGAGCCAAAATTTAATCTAACACAGTGGAATAAGTAACGCAGCGGAGGCGCTGCTGCATGGATCAGTGTGCAGCAGCGCCTTTTCTTTAGAGAAGATGAGGTTTTGACGATACTATTAAGAACGCATTGATAAATTCAGATTGCATCTCTTGACGGTCAGTACTTCGTCGGCAAATCCTCCACAGAGCACCACGCTGCGTCCGGTTTTCCACATTGTTCGGACGAAGAATCTACGCCAATTGAAGGTTCGTTTTATCAGTAATTCCTTCATATTTTTGTGGCAGGGAGCCGCTATCTGCGCTATAATGGGGCGGATAACGGCTTTTTGAGGAAGCGAGATTCCTTCATTGGGAGGCATGTGATGAGTAGGGATGTGTTGGAGCTGCTGCGGGCGGCGGGCGGCTATATCTCGGGCGAGAAGATGGCGGAGCGGCTCGGTGTGACACGCGCGGCGGTGTGGAAGAAGATCGCGGCACTGCGCGATGCGGGCTATGATATATCGAGTGCACCGCGCAGCGGATATGTTCTGCGCTCGGCGCCGGATCGCCTGATCGAGGCGGAGATCGCGCAGGAGCTCGATACGCAGCTTATCGGGCGAAAGATCATCGCCTATGATGCGGTGGACTCGACCAATCTTGTGCTCAAAGACCTTGCGCGTGAGGGGGCAGAGGATGGTACCGTTGTCGTTGCCGACAGTCAAGGAACGGGACGAGGGCGCATGGAGCGCGCGTTCTTCTCGCCGCCCGGCAAGGGCATCTGGGTGAGCATCCTCCTGCGTCCGACGTTCCTGCCGCAGGATGCGCCAAAGTGCACACTGATGGCGGCGGTGGCAGTTGCGCGCGCGATGGAGCGGTTCGGTCTGCGCGCGGCGATCAAGTGGCCGAACGACATTATGCACGACGGGCGCAAACTGGTCGGAATCTTGACGGAGATGAGCGCGGAGATGGATCGCGTGAACTACGTCGTGATCGGCATCGGCATCAACGTGAACATTGCGAATGAGGATTTTCCTGAGGAACTGCGGTCGGTTGCGACCTCGCTGATGCAGATGAAGGGCGAGCCGCTGCCGCGCGTAGCATTTTTGCAAGAGCTCCTGCGCGCACTCGACGAGCTCTATGCGGATGTGCAGCAGCAGGGGTTTGCGCCCGTGCTCGCGGCGTGGCGGGACTATGCGGTGACGCTTGGGCAGTCCGTCCGCGTGATTGCGCCTGCGGGCGAGGAGTTCGAGGGCGTTGCGGCGGATATTGATGAGGAGGGGGCGCTCCTGATTGATACAAAGGCTGGGAGAAGGCGTGTGTTGGCGGGGGATGTGTCCATCCGCCCGAAGAAATAGTACGGAGGAAAGAACTTGCTGCTAGTACTGGACATCGGCAACAGCAATATCGTCATGGGCGCGTATGAGGGGAAAAAACTTCTGCGGCATTGGCGCATCTCGACGGATCGGCAGAAGACGGGCGACGAGTATGGAATCCTTTTCAATGAATTGTTCCGTTATCAGGGCATTCAGATGTCGGACATTCATGCGATCATCATCTCCTCGGTCGTGCCGCCGCTTGTCGTGCCCATGCAGAAGATGTGCGAGCGCTACTTCCGCATCCGCCCGCTGATCGTCGGTCCCGGCATACGAACCGGGATACGCCTGAACTATGAAAATCCGCGTGCAATCGGCGCCGACCGCATTGTGAATGTCATCGGCGCGCACGAGCAGTACGGCGGACCGCTCATTGTCATCGACATTGGGACGGCGACGACGTTCGACATTGTGGCGGAGAACGGGGATTTCCTCGGCGGTGTCATCGCGCCGGGACTCGGATCGAGTGCCGAGGCGCTCTTTCAGCGGGCGGCGCAGCTGCCGCGCATCGAGCTTGTGCCGCCGAAGACGGTCGTCTGCCGCAGCACAATACAGGGGATGCAGGCGGGCATCATCTACGGCTATGTCGGGCAGATCGACGAGATTGTGCGCCGCGTCAAGGCAGAGCTCGCGATGGAAATGAAGGTGGTCGCAACGGGCGGCTTTGCCCGCATGGTGGCAAAGGAGTCGCAGACGATTGACAAGGTCGATCACTTCCTGACGCTTACGGGACTGCGCGTCCTCTACGAGCGTAACCAGCCGTGAAACCAATGAAAATAGGCGCGTTCACGTTTGATGATCCCGTCTTTCTTGCGCCGATGGCGGGTGTGACGGATCGCGCGTACCGCATCATCGCGCACGACATGGGCTGTCCGCTCGCGTTCGCGGAGATGGTGAGCAGTCAGGGCATTCACTATCGCAATGAGCACACGATGAAAATGCTCCAAACGGAGCCGGAGGAACGCCCAATCGCAATGCAGATCTTCGCGAAGTCGGCGGAGATGGCGGCGGAGGCAGCTGCCTACATCGAGGAGATCGGCACGGCGGATATTTTGGACTTCAACATGGGCTGTCCTGCGCCGAAGGTCGTGAAGAACGGTGAGGGCTCGGCTCTGATGTGTGAGCCGAAAAAGGCGGAGGAGATCCTTACGGCGATTCGCCGTGCGACGAAGCTGCCGTTCACGGTGAAGATGCGGCTCGGCTGGGACGATGCCTCGCGCAACGCCGTGGAGATTGCGCGGATGGCGGAGGCGGTCGGCGTGGATGCCGTCGCCGTGCACGGGCGGACGCGCGCGCAGTTCTACAGCGGCAATGCGGACTATGCGGCGATCGCTGAGGTGAAACGCGCCGTGCAAATTCCCGTGATCGTGAGCGGCGATGTGCGCCGCCCCGCCGATCTTGCGCGTGCACTCGACATTACGGGCGCAGATGCCGTCATGATCGGGCGTGGAGCACAGGGGAATCCGTGGATTTTCCCGCAGCTCATCCACTGGCTGCGCACGGGGGAAGAACTTCCCCCGCCGACGCTGACGGAGCGTGCACAGGTGATTCTGCGCCACCTCGACCTGCTCGTGCACTACAAGGGCGAGTATGTCGGCATCCGTGAGATGCGAAAGCATGCGGCGTGGTACACACGCGGTCTCTCGGGCAGTGCGGAGCTGCGTGAGCGATTTAACCGCGCGGCATCAAAGGATGAATTTATAAATATTCTGCGTGATGCGTGGGAACGATAGAAAGGGATATATATGAGTGACGATAAGAAGACTTCGGTCTGGTTGAAGTATACGCCGGAGGAGCGCGCAGCAGTAGATGAACTTGCACGCGGCTATATTGACTTTCTCTCGGACTGCAAGACGGAGCGCGAGAGCGTAACGGAGGCGGTACGTCTGGCGCAGACGGCGGGCTACCGCGACTTTGCAGACGTGATTGCGGCGGGCACCAAGCTCAAGGCGGGCGACAAGGTCTATGCCGTCAATATGAAAAAGGCGATCGTCCTCTTCCATATCGGGACGGAGCCGATGGAGCACGGCATGAACATCCTCGGCGCGCACATCGATACCTGCCGCCTTGATGTGAAGCAGACCCCGCTGTACGAGGATAACGGGCTTGCCTATTTCGATACGCATTACTACGGCGGCATCAAGAAGTATCAGTGGGTGACGATTCCGCTTGCCCTGCACGGCGTCGTCGTGAAGAAGGATGGCACGGTTGTGGAGATCACGCTTGGAGAAAAGGCGGACGATCCCGTTTTCTGTGTGACCGACCTGCTCATCCATCTCTCGCAGGAACAGCTTGAGAAAAAGGCGTCGAAGGTCATTGAGGGCGAGAAGCTGGATGTCCTCATCGGCGGTTATCCACTGAAAAAAGATGATAAGGAATCCGTCAAGGACGGTATCCTCGCACTCCTCAAGGAACATTACGATATTGCTGAGGAGGACTTTAACTCGGCGGAGCTGACACTTGTTCCGGCGGGGCGTGCGCGGGAGCTTGGCTTTGATCGCAGCATGGTGCTCGGCTACGGGCAGGATGACCGCGTCTGCTCCTATACCGCACTCCGCTCCATGCTTGAGACAGATATGCCAAAGCGCACGGCGTGCTGTCTCCTCGTGGACAAGGAGGAGATCGGCAGTGTTGGTGCAACAGGCATGCATTCGCGTTTCTTTGAGAACATGGTCGCGGAACTGCTCTCCGCCTGCGGGCAGTATACGGAGCTTGCGCTTCGCCGCACGCTTGCGCACTCGAAGATGCTCTCCTCGGATGTGTCGAGTGCGTACGATGGGCTCTATGCAGACGCATTCGAGAAGAAGAACGTCGCCTACCTCGGGCGCGGCATGGTGTTCAACAAGTTCACGGGTGCGCGCGGAAAGTCCGGCTCGAGCGATGCGAGTGCGGAGTATCTCGGGCAGCTGCGCGGCATGATGGATGCGAACGGCGTCAGCTATCAGCTTGCGGAACTCGGTCGCGTCGATCTCGGCGGGGGCGGTACGATCGCCTACATCATGGCGCGCTACGGCATGGACGTGATCGACAACGGTGTCGCCGTGATGAGCATGCACGCGCCGTGGGAGGTCACGAGCAAGGCTGACATCTATGAGATGAAGAAGGGCTACGATGTGTTTTTGCGGAATGCGTGAGTAATGGGTGAAACGCCCCTGCTGCTTACGGTGGCAGGGGTATTTGTTTTTGGAAAGGAGCATACCATGGTCTCTGAGCAGATGTACGAACTCGGAACGAAGAAATCGACCATTCGCACAATCTTTGAATACGGACAGAAGCGTGCGGCGGAGGTCGGCGCGGAGAATGTCTTTGATTTCAGCCTCGGAAACCCGAATGTACCGACACCGGACTTCATTCGAGATGCGGCGATAGATATCCTCACACACAGTGACCCGATGGAGGTGCACGGCTATACGATTGCGCCCGGCAAGCCCCATGTACGCGAGGTGCTTGCTGCTGATCTGAACAAGAGATTCGGCATGGAATTCACGGGAAAAAATCTCTTCCTCACGGCGGGGGCGGCAGCGTCCATAACAATTACGTTCAAGGCATTCGCGGAGGCGGGGGACGAGTTCATCACGATTGCTCCCTTCTTCCCCGAGTACCGTGTCTTTGTCGAGGCATGCGGGGGGAAGCTCATTGTTGTGCCTGCAAAAACCGATGATTTTCAGATCGATTTCGCAGCGCTCGCGGAGGCAATCACACAGCATACAAAAGCTGTCATCATCAACTCCCCGAACAACCCGAGCGGTGCGGTCTACAGTGGGGAAACACTTCGCCAACTTGCGGAACTCTTACGCAAAAAGGAAATGGAGTTCGGGCATCCGATCTTTATCATCGCGGATGAACCCTATCGCGAGATCGTTTATGACAGTCTGACCGTTCCATACATTCCACTTCTTTACGACAATACGATTGTCTGCTACTCCTACAGCAAATCCTTCTCCCTGCCGGGAGAACGCATCGGCTACATCGTTGTGCCGGATACGGTTGCGGACTTTGCGCGTATCTACGGTGCGATCGCGGGTGCGGCGCGTGTCCTTACGCACGTCAATGCGCCGTCACTCTGGCAGCTCGTTATCGCGCGCTGCGCAGGAAGAAATGCCGATCTGAGTACCTATGCGCGCAATGCAAAGCTGCTCTACGAAGGGCTGTCTGCATCGGGCTTTTCCTGCATGCGCCCGCAAGGTGCGTTCTACCTCTTCCCAAAGGCTCTTGAGGAGGACGATGCTGCATTTTGTGCACGGGCGCGAGAATTTGATCTGCTTCTTGTGCCGGGCAGGGATTTTGGCTGTCCCGGCTACTTCCGCGCGGCATATTGTGTGCGCACCGCGGTGATTGAACGCGCCTTGCCGCGTTTTCAGAAGTTGGCAGAATCCTATAAGGATCCACATGAATGAAGATTGATAATGATAATTCCATTAAACTTGTGTTGACAATCACTCTCTATAGAGCTATACTTAGTACCGATTCACATATAGCAAGGTGTATCATTCTCGATGGTATACGACGAATCCATAGGTAATCACGCATATATCCGTATATTTGACAAGGAAGGTGTTCTTTTTGACCAGTGCAGAACTCTTTGAAAAAGGCGGTCCCGTCATGTATCTGCTGCTCCTGTGCTCTCTCACAGTGGCAGCAATTGCGATTGACCGCTTTTTGCTCTATCGTCGTGCAGCGAAGGGGGCACAGGAACTTGAGGCGGAAGTATCCGCCTCGCTTCGTAAGAGGAAGGTGGATGAAGCTGCATCTGCCGCCGAGGGCAAGGACAATATGGTCGCCTATCTTGTGAACAGTGCACTTGATGCACGTGCGGCAGGGGAGGATGTCCCCATGACGCTTGAGGCTGTTTACGGCGAGGCGGCAATGCTTCTGCGCGCACGTCTGAACTATCTTTCGACGATCGTTACGCTTGCGCCGCTCCTCGGTCTTCTCGGCACGATCTCAGGTATGATCCAGTCGTTCAGTGTGTTCAACCTGCAGGCAGGTCAGCCGATGGCGATCACGGGCGGCATCGGGGAGGCGCTCATTGCAACGGCGACGGGGCTTCTCGTTGCGATTTTCGCACTCGTTGTCCATACCTACTTTGCCCAGCGCATGGATACGATGCTGACATTGCTCGAAAAGACGATGAACACCTTGCTCGCCGGATTTGTTGCTGCGGATGGAGGGCGTTCTCATGCGTCGTAATTTTCATGATGTGCGCGAGCCGCTCGTCATGATTATCCCGATGATCGACATCATGCTCTTCCTGCTCGTATTCTTCATGCTCAGCACGATGTATATGGTGAACGCGAGCACGGTACAGGTGAGCCTTCCGCAGGCGGCGACGGCTCAACATGACACGCGCCCGCACATCGTTTCTATCACGGTAACGGAGGACGGGAAGGTTCTTTTTGACCGCGATGAAGAGCCGACACGGGAACTCACGGCGCGGGTCAAGACGCAGCTTGAGGATGATCCCGATACGGTCTTTGTCGTGCGCGGCGACCGCAAGGCGGACTATCAGTTCGTTGTTACTGTGTTCGATGCGCTCAAGGAAGCGGGGACGCGCCATGTGTCCATTGCGACGGAGACGGGAGGGGTCTGAGTGCATTATCAGACACATTGGCGTCTCGCCTTTGTTCTCGCGTTCTTCTTTCACATCATTGCGTGGCTCTTTCTGACGATCCTGATTCCGCACGTCTTCAAAGCGCTTGAAGCGCCTCCGCAGGAGGAGCCGATGGAGTGGGTCGAACTCGCGGATGATCCGGGTCCTCCCGAGGAGGAGCAGCAGGAGGAAGAACCTCCGCCGCCACCTCCGCCCCCACCGCCCGAACCGGAACAGGTGGAAGAAGAACCTGCCGTGGTTGAGGCAGAGGTTCCAGAGGAAGCCATTACGGAGATTCTGAAGGAAGTCGAGGAAACGGCGGACAAGCCGGAAGAACCGAAGGTTCTGCGCTCCGGCGAGGGCAAGCAGATCGGCATGCCGGGCAAGATCCTCCATGCAGAGCAGCCGCCTTACGGCGTGATTGAGTTCAAGGGACGCATCGCCGTTTCGGCACGCATCGGCACGGACGGCAAGGTCATATCCACGAAGATACAGGTTTCCTCGGGAAATGCACTCTACGACCGCATGGCGCGCCGCATTGTCGAGAAGCAGTGGAAGTTCGAGCCTGCAAAGGATATGAACGGGCAGCCGATGGAATCCGATATGCAGTGCCCCGTTTATTTCAATATGAAGCCTGCGCGCAACATCAAATAGCGTGCATGAAAATTGGGAGGAAACGAGCAATCCGATGAGAAAACTCTTTGTGTTTATTACGGCACTTTTCCTGCTTCTGCCGGCGGCGTCCACCGATGCCGCACAGACGTGGCAGCAGATCCACGACCACATTGCCGCTGAGATGGAGAATGTCTATACCATCTACCAATCGGGCAATGCGGAGGGAGCGAAGGATGCCGTCAATGATATTTACTATGGCATCTATGAAAAGGACGGCCTTGAGAGTGCCGTGCGCAGCGGGATCTCCTCCAAGAGTGCGAACCTCACGGAGTACCAGTTCTACACACTGAAAAAGGCGATCCGCGCGGGTGCACCGCAGTCCGAGATAGAAGCTGAGGGAAAAAAACTCCTCGATATGGTTCAGACGGAAGTGACAACCCTTGAGACGGCGGGGGTGCAGTCGGGCGGCTGGGGCATGTTCCTGCAGGCGTTTCTGATTCTTCTGCGTGAGGGCGTTGAGGCGATCCTCGTGCTCGTCGGCATCATCGCCTATCTCGGGCGTGCCGGACATGAGAAGGAACTCTCCACGGTCTATAACTGGGCGATTGCGGGCGTTATTGCGAGCTTTATCTCGGCTTATCTCTTTGTCGAAGTTCTTGACAATACGACGACGACAGGCTCCGGGCGTGAGATCATCGAGGGCTGTACCGCTCTCTTTGCCGTGCTCGTTCTTCTCGGTACATCTGCGTGGATGGGCGGCAAGTCCAACGCAAAGGCTTGGAAGTCCTACATCGACAGTCAGGTCAAGCTGACGCTCTCGACGGGCAAGAGTCGTGCTCTTGGCTTCGCCGTATTCCTTGCCGTCTATCGTGAGGGCGCGGAGGTCATTCTCTTCTATCAGGCGCTCTTTAACAACGCCATTGGCGATGTCGATATGATCTGGGGTGGCTTTGTCGCTGCGTGTGCGGCGCTTGCACTGCTCTTCTTCCTCATGCAGCGCGGTGCGCTGCGCATCCCGATCGGTCCGTTCTTCAAGGTGACGAGCGCGTTCATGTTTGTCCTTGCGGTCACCTTCCTTGGCGGCGGACTCAAGGAACTGCAGGAGGCAGATGTGATCTCCACATCGGTCATTGAGGCGATCCCCGTACCGAGCATTGATCTGCTCGGACTTTATCCCACCTATGAAACCGTTGTGCCGCAGCTGCTGCTGATTTTGGCAGCTGTTGCAGCGGTATCATATAGAAAACGCTCTGCTGCGGTAGAGGCGTAAGTTATTTCCTCGCAAGAGGGAGCAGTGTTTCATCTTTGTAAGGAGGATTATCCCATGAAGAAATCCAATCTCAGCATGCTTAAGAAGGCACTTGCCGTTGGCGCCATCGCATTCTCTACGTTTGCGATCAACGCGAATGTCAGCGAAGCTGCGTTCGAGGAGTTCCCGATCGGCGACGAGATTGAGGATACGACGAACCACTTCAAGGTTGCGCTCGTGTACTTCCAGCCGGTCACGATGGAGCCCGCCGGCATGAGTCTCCCGGCAGATCAGGCGGATATCCACATTGAGACGGATATCCATGCAACCGAGGGCAATGAGTGCGGCTTCGGTGTCGGCGAGTGGATTCCCTATCTGACGGTGCACTACAAGTTCACGAAGCGCGAGACGGGCGAGAGCCTTGAGGGCGTCTTCATGCCGATGAGCGCAGACGATGGTCCGCACTACGGCGCGAATGTCAAGATGCTCGGCGCGGGCACCTATGACTGCGAGTTCTCGATCGACAGTCCCGCACGTCAGAACTACATGCTCCACACCGACAAGGAGACGGGCGTTCCGGGTCATTTCTGGACCGAGCCGGTCAAGATGAGCTGGGTGTTCAAATACGTTCCGCGTAAGTGGTAATTTCAGTTACTCCCGGACGATGACGGCGCGGGATTCCTGTGCCGCACATTGTCCTGCCGGAATTAGAATGGCTGCCGTCCTTCGGGGACGGCGGCTTTTCTAGTAGGAAAGGGTTATTACAATGTTACAGGCGTTTCTACAACAATTGGTACCGGCGCTCGAAGAGAGCATCAAGCTCGCCGTGCCGCTCGGTATTCTGCTTGCAATCATTTTGCCCCTGCCGAATCAAAGCATCCGCCATACGTTTGTGCGCGTTTTGAAGTGGGGGTTTTTCCTCTCGCTCTTTATGACTGCCGTGCGTGTCGGTACAAAGTCCGCAGTCAATCGCGAGATTTTCGAGAGCATGGCGATCGGTGTCGATCTCGTGGGCGCGCTCGTTCTCTGTACGATCCTCCTGCGCAGTCTGCATCGTGAATGGACAACGAAGGAGGAGCGCGTCTTCCGTATTGGGACGGGGGCGCTTGCACTTGGTATCTTCCTCTATCACGGTTTGGAACTCTGGCTGATCCCTGTTGCTACGGTTCAGGTTGCGATGGGGGACTACTTTACCCTCATTTTCTTTGTCAAGATGCTCGGTTTTCTCGGCGGCATCTTCCTCGGCTTCCTCTCGGGGTATCTGGCGTACCATGCGGCGGCGGCGCTTAATCACGGGCGGCTCGTCTTTGTCTTTACCGTGCAGATCGCTGCGACCGCCGTGCAGCAGATCATCTTTGTCATGACGGTCATGATGGCACGGCAGGTGCTTGGCGCGGAGGCGCTCATCCCATTTATGGCGCCGTTTATCGATAACCAGAACAAAATCATCTATGCCATCTACTTCGTTTCCATTCTCGTGCCCGTTACGCTCTTTTTGCAGCCGCGTCCCGAGCGTCCGCTCTGGGCAAATCCCGCGCAGTACCGTCAGCTGCTCGCGCGCGCGATTCGGCGCAAGCGCTGGGGATCGGGACTTCTTGCAATGCTCGTTCTGACGATGCTCATTTCGAGTGTCGGTGGCTGGTACGCGAACAAGAAGGAGCAGCTTGTCCCTGCCGTTGCGGTCAAGGCGGAGGACGGCCTCGTGCAGATCCCGCTTGAGGAGGTTTCCGACGGACATCTCCACCGCTATGCCTTTCGCGCCTCGGATGGAACGGAGGTGCGTGTCATCATCGTACAGAAGGGCGGCTCCGCGTTCGGCGTGGGACTGGATGCCTGCGAGATCTGCGGTGCGACGGGCTACTTCGAGCGTGACGGACAGATTGTCTGCCGTCTCTGCGATGTCGTCATGAACAAGGCGACGATCGGCCTCCCGGGAGGCTGCAACCCGATCCCTGTGGAGTACCGTGTGGCGAGCGGCAGCGTGCAGATTTCGGCGGACACGCTCGAAGCGGCACGCATTCACTTCCGGTGACGGCATGAGAGGAGGAAGGCCATGTTTTGGCAAATGGTAAAAGGGGCGCTCATCCGTCAGCGCGGGAGGTTTATCCTCATCGCTCTGACGGTTGCGCTCGGCGTTTCGCTCGCGACTGCCATGCTGAATGTCATGTTCGACATCGGCGAGAAGGTCAATCAGGAGCTGAAGGCGTTCGGTGCGAACATCACGGTTACGCCGCGCAACTCGATGGTGCTCAAAGATCTCTACGGCGTGGAGACGACCACGAGTATGCACCGCGAATACCTTGAGGAGTCAGATCTCGGCAACATCAAGACAATCTTCTGGACGAACAATATCGTTGCGTTCTCACCGTCATTGACGACGAACATCACGCTCGCGGACGGCGAGACGGTTCCGTTCTTCGGCACATGGTTTGAGCACACGCTCACGCTGCCGACGGATGAGGTCTACACTACGGGTGTAAAATTTATGAAGTCGTGGTGGCATGTCGATGGTGACTGGGCGGACGATACGCAGACGGATCAGGTGCTCGTCGGTACGAAGCTCGCGCAAAAGCTTGGCGTTACCACAGGCAGTACGATTTCCTACAAGAAGTCGGACGGTTCGGACGGCACGTTGATGGTCACCGGCATCCTTTCAGGCGGCGGCGAGGAGGAGAATCAGATCGTCGGTTCGCTCGCTTGTGCACAAGAGCTTGCGAATGCGGCAGGCAAGATTGATCAGGTGGAGGTCAGTGCAATGACGACGCCGGAGAATGATCTTGCGCGCAAGGCGGCAGAGAATCCGAAGTCGCTCTCGCAGGCGGAGTATGATATCTGGTACTGCACGTCGTACGTCGGTTCCATCGCCTATCAGATCGAGGAGGTCATGCATAATGCGGCAGCGCATCCCGTGCGCCAGATCGCAGAGTCCGAGGGCAAGATTCTCGGCAAGACGCAGCTCCTTATGCTGCTGATTACGGTTTTGTCGCTGCTCTCCTCGAGCCTTGGCGTCAGCAACCTCATCAGTGCGAACATCATGGAGCGCAGCCGCGAGCTGGGACTCCTGAAGGCACTTGGCGCGACGAATCGCGCCGTCGTGCTCTCCGTTCTCGCGGAGATCTTTATTGCAGGCATCCTCGGCGGCATTCTCGGCTACGTCGTCGGACTCGGCTTTGCCCAGCTCATTGGTGAGAATGTCTTTGGCTCGGGCATTGCAGTGAATCCGTACGTCATTCCGATCATTGCCGTGCTCATGTCGCTCGTGCTCATTATCGGGAGTGTGCCCGCGATCCGTATGCTTCTGTCGCTGCAGCCGGCAGAGGTTCTCTATGGCAGGTGATGAATGATGAATCGATATAAAATGTTCTTTATCATGGTCGCCAATTCCCTGCTGCGGCGGCGCGCACGCATGGCAATCGCCCTGCTTGCCGTTGCCATCGGGGCGACGATCATCTCGGGCATGATCACGGTCTACAAGGAAGTCCCCGAACAGATGGGGCGTGCGTTCCGCGCCTACGGTGCGAACCTCCTCATTCTGCCGGGTACGGATACGGGCACGATACAGGAAAGCTCGATTGCCGCTGTGCGCAAGTCCCTCTCGGGCTATGAGATTGTCGGCATTACACCCTTTCTGTATGATACCCTCCTGATCAACCATCAGACCGTGATGGCGGGCGGCACGGACTTCGCCGTCCTGCAGGAGGTCAGCCCGTATTGGCAGATTCGCGGCGACTGGCCGACACCGGGCGAGAAGGAGATCCTGCTCGGCGCGGAGTTTGCGGCGAAGCTGCGCGTGAATCCCGGCGATACAATTACCGTATCGGGCGGTGAGGGGACGATTGTGAGTGATTACCGCGTGTCCGGCATCGTTCGCACGGGTGGAAACGAGGAGAACTTTGTCTTTGTCTCCCTGCCCGATATGCAGAACATGAAGGGACGCCCCGGCGAGCTGAGTCTCGCGCAGGTCTCCGTTGTCGCGGGGCAGGATGAGCTGACGCGCGCAGAGGAGAAGATTCGCACGGATGTACCCGGCGTTCAGCCCCAGCTCGTCAAGCAGATTGCCCAGTCCGAGGGCACGGTGCTCGGGAAACTGCAGGCACTCGTGCTCATCGTCACCGTCGTTGTCCTTGTCCTGACGCTGATCTGCGTCTCGACCACGATGATGGCGATTGTGACGGAGCGTCGCCGCGAGATCGGGCTAAAGAAGGCGCTCGGTGCGGATAACCGTCACATTGTCGCGGAGTTTTTCGGCGAGGGGTGTCTCCTCGGTTTTCTCGGCGGCGTGCTCGGCTCGGGCTTTGGCTATCTCTTTGCCCAGAGTGTCAGCGTCAATGTATTCGGGCGCGGCATCGAGTTCTCGGCGACCATTGTCGTCGTCGCGCTTGTCATGTCCATCTTTGTCACGGGGCTTGCATCGCTCCTGCCCGTGCGCATTGCGACGAATGTAGATCCCGCGATTATCCTGCGCGGCGAATGAGGAGGAATAACGCATGAGTTTGCTTGAACTGCGGCACGTTTCCAAGGCGTACAACGAAAAGGTGCTCGCTCTGGACGATGTCAATCTGAAGGTGGAAAAAGGCGAATGGCTTGCCGTCATGGGTCCCTCCGGCTCGGGTAAGTCGACGCTCATGAACATCATCGGCTGTATGGACAGTGCGACGAGCGGCGAGGTTATCCTCGACGGCGAGGTGCTGACGGACGCGACACCCGAGGAGCTGACGCGCTATCGCCGCGACAAGATCGGCATCGTCTTTCAGCAGTTCCACATGATCCCGTATCTGACGGCGGTCGAGAATATCATGGTCGCGCAGTACTATCACAGCATGCCTGACCGCGATGAGGCGATGGCGGCACTCGAGCGCGTCGGACTTGCCGACCGTGCGAGCCATCTGCCGAGCCAGCTCTCGGGCGGTGAGCAGCAGCGCGTCTGCATCGCGCGTGCCCTCATCAACTATCCTGTCCTCATCCTCGCGGATGAGCCGACGGGCAACCTCGACGAGCAGAACCAAAAACTCGTCATGAAGATCTTCCATGAGCTGCACGATGAGGGGCACACGATCCTGACCGTTACGCACTCTGCCGAGGTCGGCGAGGAGGCGCAGCGCTGCGTCATCATCGAGCATGGACACATGCGTGAAAGGACGGCATGAGCATGAAGAAAACAGTTCTGGGAGTCGCGGTGCTCCTCTCGATCGGCGTTATGCTCGTCGGCTGCGGCGATGAGAAGAAGGACGCGCCAAAGGATGCGGCAAAGCCCGCCGCACAGGCGGTGTCCGTCGATCTGACGGGCGCGAAGGACGGCACGTTTGCGGGGGACAGCTCCGAGCACGCACAGCTTGGGCATTCGCACGTCGAGGTTACAATTGAAAACGGTGCAATCACAAAGGTCGTCCATACGGGCTTTGATAAGGACGGCAAGGTAAAGGACGAGAACTACGGCGCAGACAAGCCCGAGGGAGTCCGCAAGAAGGCGCAGACTGCCTACAAGGCGATCGGCTCGTATGCAAGCCAGCTTGAGAGCAAGAAGGATCTCGCGAAGGTCGATGCCATCGCGGGCGCAACCGTCAGCTACGACCAGTTTAACGAGGCTGTCGCAAAGGCTGTGGAAGCGGCGAAGAAATAAACGGTACGCGGGGCTGTTGTCCAGACGCTCAAGGCGCCCCTTCCACCGCTTCGCGGTCCCCCTCCCCCGCATCGGCGGGGGAGGCTTTGGAACATGGTATATTAGCTTCCCCCGTCGCAACGGGGGAAGTGGCGAGCTT
>NZ_GL892076.1:2168760-2216164 GCF_000213975.1 Centipeda periodontii DSM 2778 | reverse complement strand
AACCTATAAAAATTATTGAAAAAAACGATAAAAAATATGTCTATTTTAGATCTTATTTTTTATTTGATAAAAAATTAGAAAACGAGGGGACTTGGTGGGCGGAAATAGATCTTTATAATTCTATGTATCGTGATGAGTATGACTATGATTGGATAGATACTACCCATGATATCGAATATTGTCCTGTAGATAAAATAAGCGAATGTTGGAATTCTGATTTTAAAAACTTCGCGCTTGCTGTTATTAATTATGTAAAAACAAACAATCCAGATATTTACAAGGATGTAATGGAATCTGGGCGGCTTGCGGAAGAAAAAGAAATTGCTGCAGAGCGTGAACGCCTTGAAAAACAACTTACAACGGCAACTGATTTCGCTCAAAACACACCTTATGTTTTTGCTGATTACGGAAAACAGATTGATTGGGCGGAGTTTACACAAGATCCTGTTGATTACACTAAAACACCACAGCTATCAGAGCTTATTGGTCATGTTTTCCAGTTGTCTGACACGCATGGATTCCAAGCATTTACAAAGGATGATAATAAAACCCCTTATTTAAAAATAGATCGTCGCCGTTCTGCCTTGGTTCATTTCACAATCCTTCCCAGAGATAAAGATAGTTACCAAATCGCACTTATGGACGATACTGGTGACTTTGTTGGGAAAGAGAATATCAACAAGAAACCTCTCATCAGAGACTTTAAGGCGTATCATGCAGAATACGGATTTTATCGTGGTTTAACTAATGAGGTGTTCCATAAAACAGGTTCTTTTAATTCCTTTGGTTCTGTTATTGGCCAGTCAAATCTAGTCGATGGCTTTTTCAATGGTGGAATTGTTTCCGTTGGTATTGAAAAGACTGACGAAGCTGGAAAATATAAACTTGTATATTATATGACATCTGATCATCGTGACAACTATGGTGCTACAAGCACTACAACAGTGAAATATGATGGGGTATATGCAACGCTCACGCTTGTAAAATAAGCATACAAACTAAATGGGACTGCTCCGCGAGGATGAATTTCGTGGAGCAGTCCCAAATTTTTTCTGTCTGTGCTATAATATGGAGTATGATACAGTGAGGAGGAAGAATTATGATAGACGATGCAAAATTATTGGAGACGGTCGTTAAAGAATTTGAGGCACTGACGCGCATACCGCGTCCCTCGGGACATGAGAAAGCCGTCAGCGACTACCTCAAGAAGCGTTTCGAGGAGATCGGCTGCACGGTGACGCAGGACGAGGCGCTGAACATCATCGCGGAGATGCCCGCGACGAAGGGCTGCGAGGCTGCGCCGCGCACGATCCTGCAGGGGCACATGGACATGGTCTGCGTTGCAAAGCCGGGCGTGATCTACGATCCGCTGAACGATCCAATCAAGATGATTCGGACGGAGGAGTCTCTGACGGCGGACGGCACGAGTCTCGGCGGTGACGACGGCATCGGCGTTGCGGAGATTTTGACCGCGATGCAGCATGCGGAGGAACACGGACCGCTGCGTGCGATTGTTACGGTCGATGAGGAGCAGGGAATGTCGGGCGCACGTCATCTTTCGGCGGATCATTTGAAGGACGCACGCTTCCTCATCAACTGTGACTCCGAGGACTATCACATCATGACGGTCGGCAGCGCGGGCAGTGTCAACCTTGACTTTTCGCGTACGCTCTCGCGCAGGGAGTCGGAGCTGCCCGCCTATCGCATCGCGGTGGAGGGCTTGCTTGGTGGGCATTCGGGGGAGCGCATCGGCGACGGGCGCGGCAATGCGATTCGCACGCTTGCACTTGCACTGCAGGCACTTGAGGCACATGGTAAAATTGAGATTGTCACGTTCACGGGCGGCACGGCGCGCAACGCCATCCCGCCGACGGCAGAGGCAATCATCCGCACGGGCATCGGTGAGCGTGAAATCGTGAACGTGCTTGTGGAGGAAGAAAAGCGTTTCCACGCGCTCTACGGAGCGGCTGACCCCTCAATGAAGTTTGCATTTAACACCGTGGAGAATGCGGGGCGCGTGATCGGCGAAGCAGAGGAGCGTGACCTCATCGACATGCTCACACTCCTGCGTACGGGCGTGCACGATATGTCGCGCCTTCATGCGGGCAAGGTGGAGACCTCGGCGAACCTCGGCGTGCTCAGTATGGACGAAAATGATGTGCGCGTTCAGTATTTCCCGCGCTCCTCGGTGAATGAGCGTCTGGATGAGATCGTCGTGATGGGGCGGACGATGGCGGAGCGCATGAACTTCAACCTCACACTGGGAGCGCAGTCGCCCGCATGGCGCGAGCGCGAGAACAGCACACTTGCGAAGATCATGGGCGAGGTGTATGCTGCGCAGAACGGCGGCGCGCAGATGACGATCGAGAGCATCCATGCGGGGCTTGAGACGAGCTGGCACGCGGCGAAGAATCCGGAGCTCGACATGGTGTCCATCGGTGTGACGACGACGGGCATTCACACGCCGGCAGAGCGCGTCGATGTCACGACGATCGTGCCCGAGGCAAAGTTGATGATGGAGACGCTGCGCCGCATTGGACAGGAAAAGGCGTGAGCAGTTGCCGCAGAGGATATTCGGACAACGCCGAAATGGATATTCTCAATTCGTTGTTCCTCTCTATAGAAAAAACTTGTCATGTGTGCTATACTATTCTCATTGATTGTGATTATATATTGGAGAGTTAGCATATAACTACTAACGCACATGGAGGGAAATAGTATGGCAGAGACCTATACAATGGAGGATCTGAAAAAACGTTTGCAGGCGACGCAGCGCAAGATGACACCACAGCGCCAGATCGTTCTGCAGGTGATCCTCGACCATCCGAGCGAGCATCTGAGTGCGGAGAAAATCTATGACATCCTGCGCGGCACGGAGTCGGAGATCGGGCTTGCGACGGTTTACCGCAGTCTTGAGATTTTGGTGTCGCTTGGGATTTTGCAGAAGATCGAGTTCGGCAAGGAATTCGACAAGCGCAATAAGGGATCGTACTCCTACGAACTGAACCCAATCGATCCGAATCAGCACTTCCATCATCATCTCATCTGCACGGAGTGCAAGGAGATCTCGGAGTTCGAGGAGGATATGCTCGATCATCTCGAAGAGGACATCTTTAAGAAGACGGGCTTCAAGGTTGAGAACCATCAGGCGAAGTTTTTCGGCATCTGCAAAAAATGTCAGGAGAAGCAGAAAAAGGCGTGAAAATTCGGTCGTTTACGATAAACAGCAGAGCCGAGGTCATTGTCAAAATCGTCCGCGAGGTATTGACGCTTTTCAAGGTGGAGATCGTCGGGCAGATAGGGGAGGCGGATTACGCCCAGCTGTCGGTGGTAAACCGGCAGTCGGGCTGTGAGCCGCCTTCTGTCATGACCGAGGTCTTTCTTTTTACCAATGACGGATCGTGTGAGAAAATTATTTTTTCTGCGGATGGCAAGGAAGATGAAATTCCACGCGCTGCCGTACACCGCATGGTGAAGCGAAATGTTTATGAATTCTTTCGTATGCGCTTCGCTCTGCCGCCCGCGCCGTGGGGAATCCTCCACGGTGTCCGCCCGACAAAGATCGTGCACCGATGGCTGCGCGCAGGGATATCGCCCGAGGCGATCATTGCGCGCCTCGCGGATGACTATGACTGTAGCAATGAAAAGGCAAAGCTCATCACGGAGGTTGCCGTGCGCCAGCTGCCGTTCCTTGCGCGCAGCGATGTGCGTTCGGTCAGTGTCTATGTCGGCATTCCGTTCTGTCTCTCGCGCTGTCTCTATTGCTCCTTCCCGTCGAACCTCCTTCCCTCGGAGAAGAAGCTGCGCACCTTTATGAATGTGCTCGCGCGGGATCTTTCTGCAGCGGCGGAGGATGTGCGCTCTTTGGGGCTTACGGTGCAGAGTATTTACATCGGTGGGGGCACGCCGACAAGCTTGCCGAATGATTTTTTTGCCGAAATGCTCAAAATGGTATATAATGCCTTTTATGGGTCAAATATTGTGGAGTTCACGGTGGAGGCAGGACGCCCCGACAGCATGACGGCGGAGAAGATCGCCGCCATGCGAGAACACGCCGTGACGCGCGTGAGCGTTAATCCGCAATCCATGCAGGCGAAGACGCTCGAACGCATCGGACGCCGCCATACCCCCGATGACATCGTGCGCATGGTGCATGAGATTCGCGCAGCATTCGACGTGCACATCAATATGGACGTGATTCTGGGGCTTCCCGGTGAGACGGCAGAGGATGTGGCGCGGACGATGGCAGCGGTGACGGCGCTCGCGCCCGACGATATCACGCTCCATGCCCTCGCCCTCAAGCGTGGCTCGAATCTGCGCCTCAAGATGGAGACGGAGCATGTCGAACTGCCGTCGGATGCGGAGACGCAGCGCATGAGCACGGTCGCTGTGCGCGCGGTGGAGGAGGTAGGCTACCGTCCGTACTATCTCTACCGACAGGGCTATATGAGCGGCGATCTCGAGAACGTCGGCTATGCCCGCGCGAATGCTGAGAGTATCTACAACATTCAGATTATGGAGGAGCGCCAGACGATCATCGGCATTGGCGGCGCTGCCACGACGAAGGTGCTCGGCATTCGCGGGGATCGTATGCGCTCGGTGTTCAACGCGAAGGATCTCGTGACATATCTGCGCGATATTGACATCTACATTGAAAAACGCCGTGCGCTCCTGCGCGCGGAATACGAGGAGGAAACACCCTGATGCTGACGAATGCGCCACGGGGAACGAAGGATATCCTGCCCGATGCGGTGGGTGCGTGGACGTATGTGGAGAATGTTATCCGCGATATCTGCGCCCGCTATGGCTATCATGAGATTCGCACGCCGATCTTTGAGCATACGGAGCTCTTTCAGCGCGGGATTGGTGACGGCACGGATGTCGTGGACAAGGAGATGTATACCTTTACCGACCGCGGCGACCGCAGCCTGACGCTGCGTCCGGAGAATACGGCATCCGCCGTGCGCGCCTATCTGCAGAACAAGCTCTATGCGGAGGGGGGACTGCAAAAGCTCTTCTACGTCGGCTCGATGTTCCGCTATGACCGCCCACAGGCAGGGCGTATGCGTGAGTTCCATCAGTTCGGTGTGGAGGCGATCGGTGGGGAGAGCCCTGCGGTGGATGCCGAGGCAATTCTGCTCGCGTACGATTTTCTCACGGCACTCGGACTGAAGGGGCTGACATTGAAACTCAACTCCGTGGGCTGTCCGACCTGCCGCCCCGTCTATCGGGAGCGCCTGCAGGCATATTTCAAGGAGTATCTGTCCACGCTTTGCGATGACTGTCAAAGTCGTTATACCGAGCGCCCGATGCGTATTCTCGACTGCAAGGTGGATGCGGACAAGCCGTTTATGACGGGTGCGCCCGCGATTACGGACTGTCTCTGCGCAGAGTGCGCAGAGCACTTTTCGGCGGTGCAGTCGCATCTGACGAATGCGGGCGTGACGTATGAACTTGATACGCGTCTTGTGCGCGGGCTCGATTACTACACGCGAACGGCGTTCGAGATCGCCTATCCGCCCCTCGGCGCACAGAGCGCCGTTGCGGGCGGTGGACGCTATGACGGTCTTGTCGAGGAGCTCGGTGGGAATCCAACGCCTGCCGTGGGATTTGCGGCGGGGCTTGAGCGTGTCCTCCTCGCTCTCGAGCAGCAGAATCTTCTGCCCGAGAGCCCCCCTGCGGCAGATGTCTTCTTCATCGTGCTCGGCGATGCGGCTGCTACAGCGGCGTTCCCTCTGCTGCACGATCTGCGGCAGGGCGGCGTACGCGCTCTGATGGACTATGCGGGGCGCAGCATGAAGGCACAGATGAAACAGGCGAACAAATCCGGCGCGCGCTATGCCGTCATTCTCGGCGAGGACGAACTGGCACAGGGGACAGCGGTTGTGCGCGATATGGTACAGAGCACGCAGGAGACTTGGTCTCTTGACGATATGGTAAAACGATTGGTTTTTGAGGTGAAGGGCTGAGATGGAAACGATGCAGGGACTTAAACGGACACATGACTGCGGCACGCTCCGCAGGGAGCAGGTCGGCGGGGAAGTAACGCTGTGCGGCTGGGTATCGCGCCGCCGCGACCACGGCGGGCTGATCTTCGTGGATATGCGCGACCGCTCGGGACTCGTGCAGATCGTCTTTGATGAGGCGGCGATGGCAGATGGGACGTTCCACGAGGCGGAGACGCTGCGCTCGGAGTTTGTGATCTCTGTGCGCGGTTCTGTACGTGCGCGCAGCGCGGAGACGGTGAACCCGAACATGGCGACGGGCGAGATTGAGATCGTTGTCAATGAACTGCGTATCCTGAACAAGGCGAAGACGCCGCCGTTCTACATTCAGGACGGCATTGACGTGGATGAGATGATTCGTCTGCGCTATCGCTATCTCGATCTGCGCCGTCCGGAGATGCAGGCGAATATTATGCTGCGCCACCGCGTGACGAAAATCATGCGCGATTTCTTTGACAAGAACGGCTTCCTTGAGATCGAGACGCCGATGCTCTGCAAGAGCACGCCCGAGGGGGCGCGCGACTTCCTCGTGCCGAGCCGTCTCAATGCGGGCGAGTTCTACGCCCTGCCGCAGTCGCCGCAGATCTTCAAGCAGCTGCTCATGGTCTCGGGCTTCGAGAAATACTTCCAGATCGTGCGCTGCTTCCGCGATGAGGATCTGCGCGCCGACCGTCAGCCCGAATTCACACAGCTCGATATCGAGATGTCCTTTATGGATCAGGACTCCATCCTCACGCTGATGGAGGAGATGGTGAAGGAGCTCTTCGACAAGAGCATGGGAATCAAGGTTGAAACGCCGTTCCGCCGCATGTCGTGGGACGAGGCGATGGAGCGCTTCGGCTCGGACAAGCCCGATCTGCGCTTCGGCATGGAGCTGCAGGATATCACGGACTACGTCGGTGGCTCGGAGTTCAAGGTGTTTAACGCCGTCATGGAGGCGGGCGGTCGCGTCAAGGTCATCAACGTCGAGGGCTACGCAAACATCCCGCGCCGTGAGCTTGACGATCTCGTGCTGTATGTCCAGAACTACGGGGCAAAGGGGCTTGCATGGATTCAGTATACGGAGGAGGGCGTAAAGTCGCCCTTCAAGAAATTCTATTCGGATGAGACGTTCGAGACGATCAAGAACGCCGTCGGAGCAAAGACGGGCGACCTCCTGCTTGTCGTTGCCGACCAGCCCGCCGTCGTGGCGCAGGCTCTCGGTGAGTTGCGCCTTGAGATGGGGCGCCGCCGCAATCTGATGAATCCCGACGAGCTGTCCTTCCTCTGGGTCGTGGACTTCCCGATGTTCGAGTACAGTGCGGAGGAGAAGCGCTACAAGGCGATGCACCATCCGTTCACCGCGCCGCGCGAGGAGGATATTCCGCTGCTCACGAGCGATCCCGGCCGCGTTAAGGCGAACGCCTATGACATGGTGCTGAACGGTGTCGAGATCGGCGGCGGCAGTCTGCGTATCTACCACAGCGATCTGCAGGAGCAGGTCTTTGAGACGCTCGGCTTTGCACCCGAGGAGGCGCGTGAGCGCTTCGGCTTCATGATGAATGCGTTCGAGTACGGCACGCCGCCGCATGGCGGAATCGCGTTCGGTCTGGATCGCCTCGTTATGCTGATGGCAAAGCGCCGTAGCATTCGCGATGTTATCCCGTTCCCGAAGACGCAGAGTGCGTCGGATGTCATGTGCGAAGCGCCGTCGCCCGTCGATGAGAAGCAGCTGCGTGAACTTTACATCCGTACGGCTGTGCCGAAGAAGAAGACGGATGGCGCTGCACAGCAGTGATACGAATTAATGGGGAGGGCGTCGCTCTAGGCGCTCTCTTTTCGTGATACGGGAGGGGAGTTCTCCTTGTCAAAACGGGTCAATATACTTGGTGTCCATGTCGATGCAGTTACGATGGCAGAGGCTGTTGCCGCTGTTTCCTCCTATATGGATGAGCGCGCGGGCGTGATGATCGCCACGGCGAACGCGGAAATGATCATGCGCGCGACGCACGATCAGGAACTCGGTGATATTCTCAATGCCGCGGCACTCGTCGTGCCCGACGGCGCGGGGACGGTCTGGGCGGCACGCCATCTGGGGCACGCGATGCCTGAGCGCGTGGCGGGCTACGATCTCGCGCAGGAACTTCTGCGTCGCGCACCCGCAGAACATCGGCGTGTCTATTTCTTCGGCTCTGCGCCCGGCGTTGCGGAGAAGGCAAAGGCGAAGGCAGAGAAACTCTATCCCGGCATTGAAATCGTCGGCGTGCGTGACGGCTTCTTCAAAGAGGCGGACAATCCGGCAATTATCGCGGAGATTAAGGCAGCGCGTCCGGACTTGCTGCTCGTTGCGCTCGGCGTGCCGAAACAGGAGAAGTGGATCGCTGCGCATCTGGAGGAACTGCATGTGCCTGTTGCGATCGGTGTCGGCGGGACGCTCGACGTGATGGCGGGTGTGATGAAGCGCGCGCCGCGTTGGATGCAGAAGGCAAAGCTCGAATGGCTCTTTCGCGGGATGCTTCAGCCGAAGCGCGCGGGGCGTCTGCTCGCTCTGCCGAAATTCGTGCTGAAGGTGCATTCTTCGCGAAAATAAAAATCGTATCTGTGGACAAAGAATAGGCTTTCCATTATAATTGAGGGAAGTGTAACACGCCGTATGTACTCCTCGCAAACACCTCGTTACGCAAACGGTCGTACACTTATCTGCCTAAATACCTGCGGATTCCAAACGCGCTTCGCTTGAACGAATAAAATCCGCAGGGGGCAGAACGTGTACTTTTCCCGTTTGCTTCACTAGGGTTTGCTTAGGAGCACAAGCTGGCTCAGACTTTTTTATAAGGAGGCGGATGCGCATGGTCATTGTAAGCGAGGGCTATAAATTTATCGGCGCGGCGCTTATACTGGCTGTTATTCTCGGATTCTTTGCACATCCGTACGCGGCAATTCCGTTCGTCGTACTTGCGTGCTACTTCGCGTATTTCTTCCGCAGTCCCGCACGCGAGATTGTGCAGGACGCAAATCATATTCTCTCGCCTGCAGACGGAACCGTTACGGAGATCTCACCCGTCGGTATGGATGACTTCGTGGGCGAGAAGTGCAACAAGATCGTCATCTTCATGTCGGTGTTCAACGTGCACGTCAACCGCAGTCCGATCCACGGTGAGATCAAGCTGCAAAAATACTACTGTGGGCGCTTTCGCCCTGCCTATAAGGATGAGGTTGGCTTTGAGAACGAACACCACCTCATCGGCATCGATCGCGGCGATCTGCGCATCACGGTGAAGCAGATCGCGGGTATCCTCGCGCGCCGCATCGTCTCGTGGGTGACGCTTGACGACAAGCTGCGGCAGGGGGATATCTACGGCATGATCCGCTTCGGCTCGTGCCTTGAGATCGTGATGCCCGAGCGGGCGCAAATCCTTGTGCAGAAGGGCGAAAAGGTGCAGGGCGGCAAAACCGTTCTGGGGAGGCTCGAAGGCGAATGAATTACAGACGGTTTCTGCCGAATCTCTGTACGGCGATGAATCTTGTCTTTGGTATGTGTTCCATCCTTTCGACGGTCGAGGGGCATCTCGACTGGGGCGCGCTCTTTATCTTCTGCGCACTCATTGCCGATGGTCTGGACGGACGCATTGCGCGCGCGTTCGGCGTGTCGAGCGAGTTCGGCAAGGAGATGGACTCGCTCTGTGACCTCGGCTCGTTCGGCGTCGCGCCCGCGCTGCTCGCGTGGACGCTCGCCCTGCACCACTATGGCGTTCTCGGCGCCCTTGTGACGATCTTCTTTGCCGTCTGCGGCATGTGGCGTCTCACGCGCTTCAATGTGAATGCGAGTGTTGTGCACGGCTATTTCATGGGGCTTGCAATTCCGGCGGGCGGCAACCTCGTCGCCATGTCGACATGGCTCTTTTTGGAACTTGGCGTTGACCCGACTTCGTTCGGAATGATCTATCCGATCGCCGTTGCCGTTACGGCGTATCTCATGGTCAGTCATGTCCACTATCCCGACTTCAAGGGCGGTGGGGAGAAGATTTATATGGCGTCCAAAATCTTTGCGCTCGTTATCTTCGCCGCAATCCTGTATTTCGGCAGCGCGGCGATTCTGCCCGCCGTCTTTGCGGGGATCTTTGCGACCTACGCACTCTTTGGGATTGTCAATCATACGATTGCCGTTATGACGCGCGCAAAGGAAGGCTGAGCCCGCATGACTGAGTTCTTTCAATTTGTTTCGCACTATCTTCCGGCACATATCTTTGATATTGTGATGGTTCCGATGCAGATCATTCTTCTGCTCTTTACGCTCTATTTCTTTTTCATTGGCTTCTGCTGCCTCTGGCGGCGCAAGGAGAAAAAGATCCTGACGCCGGAAAAGACATTTGCCGTCGTGGTTGCCGCGCACAATGAGGCGGCGGTCATCGGGCAGCTGATCGAGAACCTGAAACGCCTCGACTACCCCGAGGAGTTGTACGACATCTATGTTATTGCAGACAACTGCACGGACGAGACGGCACAGATCGCGGGGGACGCGGGCGCAATCGTCTGTGAACGCACGCATCCGACGAAGAAGAGCAAGGGCTTCGCGCTTGAGTGGATGTTTGAACGTCTCTTCGAGATGGACAAGGAATATGACGCGATCGCAATCTTCGATGCGGACAACCTCGTCCATCCGAACTTCCTCAAGGAGATGAACAATCGCCTCCTTAAGGGGGATAAGGTCATTCAGGGCTTTCTCGATGCGAAAAATCCCTATGATACGTGGGTTGCGGGCACATTTGCCATCGCGTTTTGGGTCATTGATCACATCTCGCATCTTGCGAAGACAAACATCGGGCTCTCCGCATGTCTCGGCGGCACGGGTATGTGCATTACGACGGACGTACTCAAGCGCCACGGTTGGCGCGCGACCTGCCTCACGGAGGACATGGAGTTTACGATGAAGCTGCTCGCCGAGGGCATCAAGACGACGTGGGCGCATGATGCCATCGTCTACGATGAGAAACCGCTGACGTTCAAGCAGGCGTGGAATCAGCGTCGCCGCTGGGCACAGGGGCAGTTCGATGTGGCGCACCGCTTTATTCCGACGATGATCCGCGAGGGGTGGAGGCGGCGCGACATCCGCATCTGGGATGGCTGCATCTATCTGCTGCAGCCGCACTTCCTCATGATGTCGACGTTTTTCATCATCATCAGCTATGTGCAGCTTGCCTTCCCGCCGTTCTATACGAGCATTTATAAGTTCCTGCCGTCGCAGCTGATGACCGCCATCATGATCGGGCAGTATGTTCTGCCCATGATCATCCTTATCAAGGTACGCGCGAAGCTCAAGGCATGGTTCTATCTGCTGCTCTATCCCGTGTTCATCTACTCGTGGATTCCGATCATCTTCCTCGGATTCATCCACCGCAACGAGCACGAGTGGAGTCATACGAAACATACGCGCGCCATGAGCATGGATGAGGTCATGAGCGATGTGAAGTGAAAAAGAGGCTGCTGCATAAGTGCGGCAGCCTTTTCCATAAAAGGAGAACAATATGTATACATTACGCGTCGAGGGCGCGTTCGAGGCGGCGCACCGCGTCGTGAACTACCCCGGCAAATGCGACCGTCTGCATGGGCACAACTGGGTCGTCGAGGCGACCTTTCAGGGTACACAGCTCGATGAGCTCGGTATGCTCATTGACTTCAAGATTGCGAAAAAGGCACTCGCCGCAGTATTGGACGACTTCGATCACTACTATCTGAATGACTTCCCACCGTTCAATGAGGGCGTGAACCCGACGGCGGAGAACCTTGCGCGCATCATCTTCGAGCGCCTCGCTGCACGCGAAGAAGTCGCGGCATCCCCTGCGGAGCTGACCGCGCTGACCGTCTGGGAGTCGCCGAAGTCCTCCGTCACCTATACGAAGGACTGATATGCGCGAGAACATCATCGAAATCTTTTCCTCCATACAGGGGGAGGGGAAGTACGTCGGCTGCCGTCAGATCTTCGTGCGCCTTGAGGGCTGCAATCTCGACTGTACCTACTGCGACACGGAGAACGAGATCGGACGCCATCCCGTCTGCATGGTGGAGGAACGGGCGGGTACGCATGAGCTCGTTCCATACGAAAATCCTCTTTCGGTGGAACAGGCGGCGGAGATTGTCGCGCGTCTTGTGGCCGATGTCCCACATCACTCCCTCAGCATCACGGGCGGTGAGCCGCTGCTCCATGTGCCGTTTATCAAGGAACTTGCCACGCATATCGACCTGCCCGTTTTCCTTGAAACAAATGGAACGCTCGACAGGGCTCTTGCAGAGTGCATCGACTGCATTTCGCACATCAGTATGGATCTGAAACTGCCCGATGTCCTGTCCGCGCCTGTCTGGGATGCGCACGCACGCTTTCTCGAAGTTGCACGAGCCAAGGATGTCTATGTCAAGGTCGTCGTCGCCGCAGATACATGCGCGGATGATGTGGAGCGTGCGGCGCACCTCGTCGCCGAGATCGCACCCGCGACGCTCCTCATCCTCCAACCCGTCACGCCTTACGGCGGCTGTACTGTGCCGTCTCCCGCGCGCCTCCTCGAACTCCAGCGCATCGCCCTGCACCATCTCACCGATGTCCGCGTCATCCCGCAGACACATAGGATGATGGATTTGTTGTAAAATGGCTCATCTATCACGAAAAACTATTGACGGATATGTTAAACTAAACGGATAGTGATTTCTTAGTTATTTTAGAAAGTGAATATACATGAAGATCATTGATGCTCATCTGCACTTTGGCAGAGGGGAGTATTTTGATACGGTGGCGCGGGCTGCGGGGCATGAGAATACGGAGGAGGCGCTGCGCCGTGATTTCCGTGCGGCGGGCATTGTCCACGGCATCATCATGGGCAATCTGCCCGTAGAGGAGACGAGTCCGAACTATCCTGATATCTTTCATTACTGTGTGGGCATCGGGGGCGACGGTGTGACGGAGATCGCGGCGGGGCGCATCGAAAAGCTCCTGCCCGCACTCGAACAGCATCTAAAAAGCGAGCGGTGCGTCGGCATCAAGCTCTATCCGGGCTATCATTATTTCTATATCTATGATGATATGCTTGCGCCTATATACGAGCTCGCGGCGCAGTACAAGAAGCCCGTTGCCGTGCACACGGGGCTGACGGCGACGGAGAAGGCACTGCTGAAATACGCGCACCCGAATGTGATGGACGAGGCAGCGACAAAGTTCCGTGCGGTGCATTTCGTCATGTGTCATTTTGGCGAGCCGTATTTCACGGATGCAGTCGCCGTGATGGAGAAGAATCCAAATGTGAGTGCCGATCTCTCGGGGATGCTTGCGGGTAAAATTAAGGATTTTGAGCTATTCTGTGCGCGTAAGAAGTTCTATATCGAGCAGCTGCACGGCTGGCTCGCGTATTTGAATGCGTACGATCGCCTGATGTTTGGGACGGACTGGCCGCTCGCGAATTTTGACGACTACATCGCATTCACGAAGCTGCTCATCCCCAAGGAGTATTGGAATGCGGTGTTCTATGACAATGCCGTGCAAATCTATAACTTGCACTTGTAAATGAGGAAATTCTATGGCAATCTTGGAAATAAAAAAGGCGGGCGATCCCGTACTGAAACAGATAGCTGCGCCGATTGACCGCCTCACGAAGCGGCATCGGCAGCTGCTTGATGATATGGCGGAGACGATGTACTCCGCCGATGGCGTTGGGCTTGCCGCTCCGCAGGTGGGGAAATCCCTGCGCATCGTGGTGATCGATGTGCAGGACGAGCATGGTCTGCTCGAACTTGTGAATCCCGTTATCACGACGCGCGAGGGTACGGTGGTGGACTCGGAGGGGTGCCTCTCCGTGCCGCAGGTCTACGGCGATGTGGAGCGCGCCGAGCGCGTGACGGTGGAGTATACGGATCGGCGCAGCCGCAGGCGCAGCCTGACGGCGGAGGGGCTTCTCGCGCGCTGCATTCAGCACGAGTGCGACCATCTCGACGGCAGACTTTTTATCGACATTGCGATCAATCTGCGCAAGGAGGAGGAAAAGGGGTGACGAAGATGCGTGTCATCTTTATGGGAACGCCGGATTTTGCCGTTCCGACGCTTGCGGCGATTGTGGCACGCCCCGATCTCACAGAGGTCGTCGCCGCCATAACGCAGCCCGACCGTCCGCGTGGACGCGGACAGAAGCTCGTGCCGTCACCCGTGAAGGCGTGGGCGTCAGAGCATAATATCCCCGTACTGCAGCCCGTGCGTGCGCGTGATGCGGCGTTTGTCGCGCAGCTGCAGGCGTTCAAACCTGATGTGGCGGTCGTGGTAGCGTTCGGTCAGATCCTCTCGCAGGAGGTGTTGGACATCCCCGTGTATGGCTGCATCAATGTGCACGCCTCACTCCTGCCGAAGTACCGCGGCGCTGCTCCGATTCAGCACGCCATCATGGCGGGTGAAACGGTGACGGGAATCACGACGATGCAGATGGATGCGGGCCTCGATACGGGCGATATGCTCCTGTGGCGTGAAGTACCGATCCATGCAGATACAACATACGGAGCATTGCATGATACGCTGATGGAAACGGGCGCGAACCTTCTCGTTGAGACGCTTGAACAGCTTGCGGCAGGGACGCTCGTGCGGACACCGCAGACGGGTGAATCCTGCTACGCGGGGCGCATCACGCGCGAGACGGCTGTGATCGACTGGTCGAAAACGGCGCGGGAACTGGATGCCTTTGTGCGTGGGCTGAACCCGACGCCGTACGCGCAGACGAGCCTTGACGGTGCTGTCTATAAGATCGGCGCACTGCACTCCACGGGGCATGCGACGAGCGCACCTGCGGGCACGATTGTTGCCGCCGACCGCAGGGCTGGACTGATCGTTGCGGCGGGCGATGAGGACGTGGAGATCACAGAGATTCAGGCACCCGGCAAGAAGATGATGGCGGCACGATCCTTTTTGAACGGTTGTGCACTTCCTGTCGGCGGAAGGTTTTCGCCATGAGTGAACAGACATTGACCGTGAACGGCAGGACGGCGGGGGAGAAAAAGAAGATTGCACTGCCGTCACGTCCGAAAAAGCGACTCTTCATCGGTATGCTGCTCCTTGTGACAGGGCTTGCGGCGATGCTCCTCTTTGGGATCTGGTACATCGGCGTGCCGGGGCTTGAGCGCATTCAGCCCGCATTGCCGTGGATCATTGGAGGTATGCTCACACTCCTCGTCCTGCTCTCCTTTTTCGGCATCTTCAATATGGTGCTCGCGATTGCGGGACTGCCGTATCTGCCGTGGATGAAGCGGCAGACGTATGAGCTGATCAACCTGCTCTTTCCCGCCGCTGTGCGCCTTGGTGCAGTATTCGGTGTAAAACGCAGGAAACTTGAGGGCTCGTTTATTGCCGTGAGCAATTTGCTCTTTCACCGTATGCACATCCGTGTGCCCGCAGAGCGTCTCCTCGTCGTGACACCGCACTGTCTGCAGCTCGCGAGCTGCCCACATAAGGTGACGCGCGATCCGAACAACTGCAAGCGCTGCGGCGGCTGCAACATCGGCGATCTCGTCGCACTTGCCGACGAGATGGGCTTTCACTTCTTTGTTGCGACAGGCGGCACGCTCGCGCGCCAGATCATCTACAATATGCGACCGAAGGCGGTGCTTGCGATTGCGTGTGAGCGCGACCTGATGAGCGGCATACAGGACGTGTTTCCTCTGCCCGCAGTCGGTGTGCTCAACATCCGCCCGAACGGTCCGTGTTACAACACGAGCGTGGATATGAGCGAGGTGCGCCGTCAGCTTGAGGAGATCATTGAGCCGTCATCGGACGATACGAGGAAGGGCGCGTAATGCAGAGATACCGTGAGGAAAAAATCGACCGCGTGCGGGAGCTTGCGATGCAGGTGCTCCAAAAGGTGCACGTCGAGGGTGCATACGCGAATGTCGCACTTGCAGAGACGCTGCGCGAGATCAAGCTGACGGAGCGCGACCGCCGCTTTCTGACGGAGCTTGTCTACGGCGTCGTCAAGGCGGGAGAGTCGCTCGACTACCGCATCGGGAAATACGTCGCCGACATTCGAAAGGCACAGCCTGCCATTCGTGAGCTGCTGCGTCTCGGTTTCTATCAGATCTTCGAGATGGATCGCGTGCCGCCCTCTGCCGCATGCGATACGGCGGTGGAACTCGCGAAAAAACACGGGCGCAGGGGTGCGGATTCCTTCGTCAACGGTGTTCTGCGTGCGGCTCTGCGCGAACCCGAGCGTGCGGCGTATCCAACCGGAAGGGATGCGAGCTCTCTTGCACTTCGTACGGGACATCCCGTGTGGATGGTGGAGCGATGGATGCGTGCCTACGGATACGAGCGGACGGAGGAGCTCTGCCACTGCAACAATACGAGTGCGCCGCTCTCCATGCGCGTGAATACGCTGCGCACCAATCGTCCCGCGCTGATGGAGCAGTTCACGGCAGCAGGTGCGCAGGTGCGTGCCTCGCTCTATGCACCCGAGGGGGTTGTGCTTGACGCGCACGGCGCACTGGATGAACTTACGCCCCTGCGTATGGGACTGGCACAGGTGCAGGATGAGAGCTCGATGCTCGTTGCGCATGTGCTTGCACCGGAGCCGGGCATGACGGTGATCGATGCCTGTGCCGCACCGGGCGGCAAGACGACCCACATCGCACAGCGCATGGAGAATCGAGGGCGCATCCTCGCATTTGACATCTATGAGGAGAAGATCCGACGCATCGAGCGCAATGCACAGCGTCTCGGCATCTCTATCATGGAAGCGCAGATGTGCGATGCGCGCGCGATCGGTGCCGCGTATGCGGGACAGGCAGATCGCGTGCTTGTGGATGCGCCCTGCTCGGGACTTGGTGTGCTGCGCCGCAAGCCCGACGCGCGTTGGAAAAAGAGTCCAGAAGACGTGAAGACCCTGCCGCCGCTCCAACGCGCCATTCTTGCAAGCGCCGCAGAGGCGGTGAAGAAGGGCGGTATACTTGTCTACAGCACGTGTACGATGGAGGAGTGTGAAAATGCCGCCATCGTCGCGAACTTTCTGCGGACGCATACCGATTTTGTGCTTGAGGAGACGGGAGGCTTTCTTCCTGTGCAGAAAACGACGGAGTGCATGGTTCAGATCATGCCGGAGACGGATGGTCCCGACGGCTTCTTTATCGCGCGCATGAGGCGTCTATGAACATCTTTGGACGGACGAAGGAGCAGCTTGCCGCTGCGCTCAAAGAACATGACATTCCCCGCTTCCGCGCAGATCAGATCATCCGCTGGATGTATCGGCGCGGTGCGGTTTCTTTTGATGTCATGGACAATCTCGCAAAGCCGCTGCGCGCGCAGCTTGCGGAATACTTCTCCATCGAGCGCCCGAAGGTCGTCTCGCGTCTGCACTCTGCGGACGGCGCGACGCTCAAGCTGCTCTACGAGTTTGCGGACGGGCAGACGGCGGAGACCGTATTGATGCGTCATCCGTACGGCAACAGCGTCTGTATTTCGACGCAGGCGGGCTGCCGTATGGGCTGTGCATTCTGCGCGTCGACACTCCACGGTTTGCAGCGCAATCTGACGGCGGGGGAGATCGCGGCGCAGGTGATCGGCATCTCGGACTTTCTGCGTACGGAGGGGGCACGCGTCGATACGATTGTCGTCATGGGTTCGGGCGAGCCGCTCGAAAACTATGACAATGTGATCGCAGCGCTGCGCCTGCTGCACGAGGAATATACGATTGGGCTCGGCTATCGCGGCGTGACGCTCTCGACCTCGGGGATTGTACCCGGCATCGAGCGACTGGCGGAGGAGGGGATTCCGATCTCGCTCTCGATCTCGCTGCACGCGCCGACGGAGGAGCTACGGAGTCAGATCATGCCTGTCAACCGCATGTACCCACTCGCGGATGTGCTGCGTGCAGCGCGTATGTATGCACAGCGGACGAAGCGACGCGTCACCTACGAGTATATCCTGATTCGTGATCTGAATGACGGCGTGCACGAGGCGGAGCAGCTGGCAAATCTCCTCAAAGGGCAGCTGGCGAGTGTCAATCTCATCCCCATCAATCCCGTGTCGGAGCGCAATCTCTTCCGCCCCGACAAGGCGGCGATCCGGCGCTTTCAAAAAATTCTTGAGGAGCGGCACATCACAGCAACCCTGCGGCGTGAGATGGGGACGGATATACAGGCGGCGTGCGGACAGCTTCGCAATCGTCTGATGGAAGCGGGACTGTAAATTCTTGTGTTTTTATGGTATGATATAAAAGTTCATAAAAACAATTTCGTTCATTAGCCAAAGGAGAGTATTGCACGATGATCGAACGCGTGGAATCTTTTCTGGAAGATCATATCGAAGGTTTCTTCAATCGCAAGTTCAGCAGTCATCTCGAGCCGGTCGAACTCATCAAGGGCCTTGAGAAGGAGGCAAAGAAGCAGGGCGCGGGCGGCGTGCTCGCGAATGCGTATGTCATCTCTCTTGGGACAGAGGATTATCAGCGCCTTTGTTCACACCGTGTGGCGGATGAGCTGGGCGTTGCACTCAAGAAGTACATCATCCGCGCCGATCTTACCATGGATGGCAAACTCAGCATCTGTTTTGCACTGGATGAAAGTCTCCGTACGGGTTCTTATCATCTTGTGGCACGGACGCAGCAGGCGTGTGTTCCCGTGCAGGAGGCAAATGTTTCTGATGACACGATGGCGCAGACCATTGTGCTCGAGCGCCCCTCGTTGATGGAGGCGCGTTGCCTGAATCTCCCGCCTGTGCATGAGATTGCGACACTCACTGTGCTCAGCGGTGCCGATGAGGGGATTGCCGTACGCCTCGGTGAGCGCAAGATCTATATGGGGCGTATGGCGCAGAGCGAGTTCATCCTGACGGACACGAATGTTTCGCGCGTCCATGCGTGGATTGCGTACGAGTCGCACCGCCACGTCCTCTACGATGCCGGGAGCCGCAACGGCAGCTTTGTAAACGGGACACGTGTCGAGATACAGCGCCTTCGTGACGGTGATGAGATCCGGCTCGGTACGACGGCACTGCGCTATGGGGTGCTCTGATGCCGGCGCTCGCACTTAAAGTCCTGCGCGTGCTGCTTGAGTACGGCGCGCTCCTCTGGCTCGCCTATGTCGTCGTTCGGCTTGGGCATGTGATGTTTTCATCGCTGCATACAGATCTCAGGGAAGCAGCACGCCTGCCGCAGCAATCTGCCGGAGCGGCTTCCTTTGTCGCAATCGCTGGCGAGGGACTGATCGGGCAGCGCTTTCCCGTGGTGCATGAGCTCACGATCGGACGCAGTGCGGACAACGATATCGTGCTTGCGGATAATTTTGTGTCCCATCATCATGTCTGTGTCTATCAGAGAGAAAATGCGTACATCGTGGAGGATCTGGGCAGCCGCAACCACACCTATCTGAACGATGGGATCTTGACGGGGCGGGCGTATCTGCGCGTGGGCGATGTCCTGCGGATCGGTGCCGTTGCCCTGCGTTTTGAGAGGTAAACACATGATAGAGATTTCGAGTGCATCGGATATCGGACGCGTGCGAACATCGAACGAGGACAGCTACGGCGTGTTTTCACCCGCCGTCTATGTCGTTGCCGACGGGCTCGGCGGGCATGCGGCGGGTGAGGTTGCGAGCCGCATGGTGGTCGCTGCCGTGCACGACATGGCGAACGAGGGGCAGGAGATTGACACGGCGGCGCTTCAGAGTGCCATTTTGCGTGCCAATCAGCAAGTGTTGGACGCCTCTGCGGGAAACTCCTCATATGAGGGCATGGGGTCGACGGCGACCGTGCTCCATGTGGATGAACATGCGGGGATGGCGTACTATGCGCACGTCGGGGACAGCCGTCTCTATCTTCTGCGGCGCGGGATCTTTCGTCAGGTTTCGCGTGACCACTCCTATGTGGAGGAACTTGTCGCGCGCGGGGAACTCAGCGAGGCAGAGGCGCAGCACCACCCACGCAAGAACCTTCTCCTGCGTGCCGTCGGCATTGAGGAGCGCCTCCATGTGGATGGGGATTCCTTTCCGCTTGAGGCGGGTGACCGGCTTCTCCTCGCGACGGACGGATTGACCAATATGGTCGGGGACGATGAGCTTGCAGCGATCCTCGGAGGGGAATTCACGGGGCTCGCAGACCGCATGGTGGCGCAAGCGCTCGCGGGAGGAGGCAGTGACAATATCACGGCGATTGCACTCGCCTATGAGCCGTCATGACGAAGGGGCTGAAATTTGCGCCCGTGGGGATGCTCCTCTGTGCACTCGCTGTCCTGTTCCTGAAACAGGGAGCAGGCGCACCGGGCTGGGTGTTTGACTGGCACGTGCAGCTCGCATATCTGCCGTGGCTTGCGCTCCTCCTCTGTGCGGGGGCGGCAAGCTATGTGCTTGCAGCACGCTGCAATCTGGACTGCGTCCCGCTCGCGCTTGCCTACGTGCTCCTCGCCGTCGGGCTTGCTGAAATTGCGCGGCTGAAACCGGATCTTTTTGAGGCACAGCTGCGCTGGGCATGCGTCGGCATCGTGCTCTGGGGAATTGTCATTCTTCTTTGGGAGCGCGTGCGACGCATGCTCGACTATCCGTATGTGCTCGGGATTGCAACGACACTTGTGCTGCTCCTGCCGCTGATCTTCGGCGTAAGCATCGGCGGCAATAAGAACTGGCTCACATTCGGCTCGTTTTCCGTGCAGCCGTCTGAGTTTGGCAAGATCTTGCTCATCTTTTTCCTCGCGGCGTATCTTGCCGACCATCTTGCCGTGCTGACGCTTCCGGCGCGCCGTTTCCTCTTTCTCCATCTGCCGCCCGTGCGTTTCATCGCACCTCTTATTGTGCTCTGGGGGCTCGCCGTGCTGATGTTTGTGATCGCCCGCGACCTTGGCTCAGCACTGCTCTTCTTCGGGATGGCGGTGCTCATGACCTACATGGGAACAGGGCGCAAATCCTACGTATTCCTCGCAGGGGGATTCATCCTTGTCGCAGCGGCACTCAGCTATGCACTCTTCGGACACGTCCGCGTGCGCTTCGATATCTGGCTGCATCCGTGGGCGGATCCAAACGGCATGTCTTATCAGGTCGTGCAGTCGCTCTTTGCCATCGGCTCGGGCGGAATCTGGGGTACCGGCTTTGCCGAGGGGCATCCGCTCCTCATTCCGGAGGTGCATACGGACTTCATCTTTGCGGCGATTGCCGAGGAGTTCGGACTCTTCGGTGCTGTTCTCGTCCTCCTCGTTTACGCGCTCCTCTTCTGGCGGGGCAGTCGGATCGCGATGAGACTGCCGCATGTGTCGGAGTCCCTGCTTGCAGCGGGCTGCGCTGCGAGCCTCCTTCTGCAGGCATTCATCATCACGGCGGGCGTGACGAAACTCCTGCCGCTCACAGGGATCACGCTGCCGTTCGTCAGCTACGGCGGCAGTTCGATGGCGGCGAGCTTCATCCTTATCGGCATTCTGACGGCGCTGTCCGGGGAGGTCAAGGAGGCGGCGGATGGCTGATCGGAAAATCCGTAAACATATCGCGGTCGTCGCTGCGTTCCTGCTGGCACTGATCGCGGTTCAAATACTCTATTTGGCAAAAGTCAGTGTTTGGGACGGTGATGAACTCGCGGCGCATCCGCTCAATACGAGGACGGCGCTCATGGAGAAGGACATTGTGCGGGGGCGTATTGTCGATCATGAGGGACGCGTGCTTGCGGAGAGCTCGGCAGATGGTTCCCGCTCCTATCCGTATGGCAGAATACTCGCCCCCGTGACAGGCTATCAAACCGAACGCTATGGCGCTACGGGTGTGGAGCAGGTGGAGGGACAGGCACTCAGCGGCGTCACGGCAGATGTGGCACATATGGGGCCTCTGCGCACACTCCTGCGTGCGGATGCGGGCTATGATGTGCGGCTGACTGTGGACGCGAAACTGTCGGAAGCGGCATGGAATGCACTCGGATCGCGGCACGGCGCTGTTGTCGTTATGGATGCGTCGACGGGCGCAGTCCTTACTATGGTGAGTGCACCCTCGTTCGATCCTGCCTCGGCAGAGCGGCACTGGGATGAACTTTCGACACGTGCAGACAGCCCGTTGCTGAACCGCGTGACGCAGGGGCTCTACCCGCCCGGCTCGACGTTCAAGACACTGATCGCGGATGCGGCGCTCACGGCGGGGGTGACGAATCCCGACGAGGTGTTCACCTGTACGGGCGAGCTCGCCATTGGCTCGGACTATGTTCTGCACGAGAGTCACGGTGAGGTGCATGGCAGGCTGCGCCTTGCGGACGCGCTGCGTGAGTCCTGCAATGTCACCTTTGCGACACTTGCCCTGCGCCTCGGCGGAAAAGGGCTCGCGTCGGCGTTTGAGCGGTTCGGCATCGGCACAGAACTCGCTGACACGGAAATTTCGATGGCGGTAGCGCATGTGCCGGAGTTGAAACAGCTCGCGGATGGAGAGATCGCACAGATCGGCATTGGGCAGGGCGCGCTTCTCGTAACGCCCATGCAGATGGCACTCGTTGCGGACGCGTTTGCAAACGGCGGGCGTATCATGCAGCCATATCTCGTCGAGCAGGTTTTGACAGCGCAGGGGACACCCCTTTACGAGGCAAGCCCCACTGTTTGGCGGACGGCTACAACGGCGCAGCGTGCCGCAGTCATCGACGGCTGGATGGCGGATGTCGTTGCGGCGGGCACGGGCACGGCAGCGGATGTTGCGGGCGTGCGCGTTACGGGCAAGACCGGCACGGCAGAGAATGCGAGCGGTACGGATCATGCGTGGTTCATCGGCTCGGCGGAGCGCGGCGGACACAAGATTGTCATGGCGGTTCTCGTTGAGGAGGGCGGCTTTGGCGGCAGAGCGGCGGCAGGAATTGCGCGTACGATCATACAGCAATATTTTGAAGGGCTGCAATGAGTTTTCATCAGATACCCTTTCTTGAGATAGAGACCTCGGCAATGCATGGCAGAAGTGTTAGGAGGAAGGAACATGGTTGAGCGCGTCTTGGATGGACGCTACGCGCTGGAGGTGCTTGTGGGCAGCGGCGGCATGGCAGATGTCTATCGGGCAAAGGATCAGCTCTTGGAGCGCACCGTCGCCGTCAAGATTCTCCACCAGCAGTACGAGAATGACAAGGAATTCATCGAGCGCTTTCAGCGCGAGGCGAAGGCAGCAGCGCGCATCACGCATCCGAACATCGTCAATGTGTACGACGTCGGCATTGCCGAGGGACGGCACTACATCGTCATGGAATATGTTCCGGGACGCACGCTGAAGGAACGCATCAAGGAGGAGGGACCCGTGCCCGCCGCAGAGGCTCTGCACATTGCACGCCAGATCGCAGGGGCGCTCGCACAGGCACACATAAACAACCTTGTTCACTGTGATATCAAGCCGCACAACATCCTCGTCATGCCCGACGGCAACGTAAAGGTCGCGGACTTCGGCATTGCACGCGCGGTCACGGAGTCCACAATGACCTACAACGACAACATTATGGGCTCGGTGCACTACTTCTCGCCCGAGCAGGCGCGCGGGACGATCATCACGCCGAAGTCCGATGTTTACTCGCTCGGCGTCGTGCTCTATGAAATGCTGACGGGACGCATCCCGTTTGACGGCAACACGGCTGTGAGCATTGCGCGCAAGCATCTCGAGGAGGAACCGCAGCCGCTCCGCTCCCTCGTCCCGAATATACCGCCCGTCGTGGAGGCGCTCGTGACACGCATGATGGCAAAGGACCCGGCACTGCGTCCGGACAGTCGTCTGCTCGTTCAGGACATCACACGTGCGGAACAGATGATGCGCGGCGATACGTCTGCGATGCCCGTATTCGACCCCGACGCGACGCGCGTTCTCTCGCCTGTCGAGGCGCAGGAGATCGGTGCCATTGCCGAGGCGGAGGAGGAGGCTGCGGCGGCGGAGGAGAAATCCTTCTTCCGCACGAAGAAATTCAAGTTTGGGCTTGTTTTCATCCTCCTGCTGGGGTTCTTTACCGGATTCTTCCTGAGCTTTGGCAAATTCTGGAGCTCTGTGGAGATCACGGTACCCGATGTGACGGGCAAGCAGCTCACGCTTGCGCGGCAGATTCTCGAGGATCAGCATCTGCGCGTCACGGTTGCGGAGACATTTGACGCTTCCGTGCCCGTGGGCGTTGTTGTCTCGCAGACGCCGGAGGCAGGGTCGACAGTCAAGGAGGAGCGCACGATCACGATCTACGTCAGCAAGGGCGGCGAGGAGATGGAGATGCCGAATCTGCGCGGACTGAAGCAATCGGAGGCGATTGACAGGCTGCAGCAGATGGGGCTGCGCCTCGGCTCTGCCTATGAGACATTCTCCGATGAGGACGCCGGCACCGTCATCTCGCAGGATCCGCGCAGTGGAACGCGCATCAGCAAGGGGCAGTCCGTGGATATCACGGTCAGCAAGGGGCAGAAGATCAAGAAAGTCAGCGTTCCCAATGTGAAGGGCGTGCCCTCGGATCGTGCACATACAATGATCGAGGGAAGCGGATTGAAGGTTGGCAGCGTTTCGGAAGAGGCGAGCACGCAGGCAGCAGGCACCGTCGTCAGCCAGTCGCCGGCGGCAGGGGTGGAAGCGGACAGCGGCAGCGCCGTGAGCCTAGTCATTTCGAGCGGCGGAAAGTCCTCCGGTACAAAGGAAGATACGAAGGGCAACAGCAAGAAGAACGACAAGGATCCCGCCGGACGCCGTATCCAGACGGAAAAGACAGAATAGGGAGTGCATGGTGGCAGAGCGCGGACGTATCCTGAAGGTCTACAACAATGTACTTCACGTCGCTGCAGAGGATGGTGTCCTGTTCTGCAAGCTGCGCGGCAGGGTGAAGAAGGGGCGCAGCGATATGGGGCTCGTCCCCGGCGATATCGTCACATTTGAACGCATTTCAGCGGGGGAAGGCGTGATCGAGCGCATCGAAGCGCGCACGAATCTCCTGCAGCGTCCGCGTGTGGCAAATCTCACACAGATTGTCATTACGGTCGCGGCGGCATCGCCCGACCCACATCCCCTCGTTGTGAGCCGCTTCCTTGTGCTTGCGGAGCTCTCGGGCGTGAAAAAAATTGTGCTCTGCGTGAACAAGATGGATCTCTGCACAGGTGATCCTGCGTCGTATCTTGCGGAATACGAGGCGGCGGGCTATTCCGTTCTGCGCGTTTCGGCAGCGGGTGGTACGGGACTCGATGATCTGCGCGCGCACCTTGCGGGGGAGATCAGCGTGCTCGCAGGACCATCGGGTGCGGGGAAATCCTCGCTGCTCAACGCGCTTGATCCGACGCTTGCCCTCGCAACAGGGGTGGTCAGCGAGAAGATCGGGCGTGGACGTCACACGACGCGGCGCGCCGAACTGCTCCCGTTTATGGGCGGGTATGTGGTTGATACGCCGGGCTTTACGCAGCAGGAAATCACGGACACTGCGCCGGAAGAACTTTCGGACTGCTTTCCCGAGTTTTCCCACCATACAGGTTGTCGCTTCGCCCCGTGCAGCCACAGCCACGAGCCGGACTGTGCCGTCAAGGCAGCAGTTGCGGCCGAGGAAATTTCGCGCGAGCGGTATGAGGCATATCTCGCGCTCTTGAATGAACTTCGCATGAAAAGGAAATAGGAGAATACAATGGCACACGAACATGAACACGAAGAAGAAATGATGGAAGAAGAGCACGTTCACATTGAGCGTCCGACGATCATCGCACCGTCCATTCTCTCGGCAGACTTTGCCAATCTTGGCGCGGATGTGCGCCGTGTGGAGGAAGCGGGTGCGGAGTACATCCACATTGATGTGATGGATGGGACGTTTGTGCCGAACATCACGCTCGGCCCCTGCGTGGTCGAGAGCCTGCGCAAGGTGTCCAAGGCGGTCTTTGACGTGCACCTTATGGTCGAACATCCGGAGACGCACATCGAGTCCTTTGCAAAGGCGGGGGCGGACATCATCACGTTCCACGTCGAGGCGACGCGTCACGCGCATCGCGTCATCCAGCAGATCAAAGCGGCAGGATGCAAGGCGGGCATTGCGCTCAACCCCGGCACGTCGATCTACAGTCTGGAGGAGTTGATCGACGATGTGGATATGGTGCTCCTCATGACGGTCAACCCCGGCTTTGGCGGGCAGAAATTCATAGAGAATACACTCGGCAAGATTCACGCGCTCTATCATACGGTCATGGACAATGAACTGGACGTCGATATCGAGGTGGACGGCGGAATCAATGCAGAGACGGCAGAGTCCGTGCGATCGGCAGGTGCGAACGTGCTCGTCGCGGGCTCGTACATCTACGGTGCGAAGGACATTGCCGCCGCTGTCGCTTCTCTGCGCGGGTGAGAGGGAAAACATGGGTGAAAAAGCGGTAATCCTCCTCTCGGGAGGGCTCGACAGCTGTACCTGTATGGCGGTTGCCTGCGCGGCGGGCTATGAACTCTATCCCATCAGCTTCGACTACCATCAGCGGCATGACCGCGAGCTCGATTGTGCCAAGCGTATTGCAGAGCACTATCATGCAGTAGAGCATCTTATCATTGAAACGAATATGAACGCGGTCGGCGGTTCTGCATTGACGGATGATGCGATTGCGGTGCCGGAGGGGGATGCGGAACGGACGGACATTCCCGTGACCTATGTGCCTGCGCGCAACCTCATCTTTCTGAGCTATGCGCTCGGCTACGCAGAGCGCGTCGGTGCGGCACATCTCTACATCGGCGTCAACTCCGTAGACTACTCGGGCTATCCTGACTGCCGTCCCGAATTTATTGCGGCATTTCAGGCGGCGGCGGACGCCGCGACGGCTGCCGCAACCGAGCGCGGGCGGCGTATCATCGTCGAAACGCCGCTGCAGCATCTCTCGAAGGGAGCGATTGTGCAGCTCGGTACGAAGCTTGGCGCGCCCTACGAGCTGACGACGAGCTGCTATCGCGGTGGAGCAGAGGCTTGCGGTGTCTGTGACAGCTGCGTTCTGCGTCTGCGCGGGTTTGCCGAGGCGGGGCGGCGCGACCCGATTCCGTACGCAGCAGGAGTGCGATAATGCTGGACGTACAGAATCGAGAGGACAGCCGCGGCATCGCCATTCAACGCGTCGGCGTCAAGGAGGTGCGCCTGCCCTTCCTCATCAAGAAGCAGGCGGGAGGCTATCAGCAGGTGCTCGCACGCATCGCATTCACCGTTTCTCTGCCGATGGAGTTCAAGGGCACGCATATGAGCCGCTTCCTCGAAATCCTCCTGCCGTGGAGCGAGAAACCGCTTGCGGAGGAGGAGATGGACGCGATGCTCACGGAGGCACTTGACCGTCTCCATGCCGAGGAGGCCGAAGTTTCGCTCGCATTTACGTATTTTATCGAGAAATGTGCTCCCGTCAGCGGTCGTATGTCGCTGCTCGACGTGGATGCCTCCTTTACGGGGCGAAAGCGGCGCAATGAGCCGATGCAGTTCGAGCTTGGGCTTACGATGCCATTTACCTCGCTCTGCCCGTGCAGCAAGGAGATCTCTGCGTACGGAGCGCACAATCAGCGCTCTATAGCGCGCGTGCGGCTCCGCTATCACGAGGGTGTGCCCTGCATCTACATCGAGGAACTGGCAGCACTCCTTGAGCAGCAGGGGTCTGCGCCTATCTATTCGCTGCTCAAGCGTGCGGATGAGAAATACGTCACCGAGGCGGCGTACGAGAATCCGAAATTCGTTGAGGACATCCTGCGCGACACAGTTCTCGCCCTGCGCGCACAGCCGGGACTTGCCTATTTCTCGCTCGAATGCGAGAATGAGGAGTCCATTCATAACCACAACGCCTTTGCGGCGCATGAAGAATACATATCCAAGTAAGGGAAGGGGGAGCGCGTAGGGCATGAGTAAATTTGCACGGCGTTTTCTCCTACTCCTTACGCTCGTTGTCGGTATCTCTGCCGCCGTTATCTACACGACGGTGGACATCAATACACTGCACAATCTGACGCGCTTTCACTCGTGGTCGCTTCTCCTCGCACTCCTTGCCGTCGGGCTGGGCATGTTCTTTGACGGCAGCCGCCTCATGCACCTCGTTAAGATCTCCAACGAAAAAATCACCTTGTACCAAGCAGTACAGGTAATCTTCGGCAATTATTTCCTTGCGCTCCTCACACCGGGGGCGACGGGCGGCGCGGTGGCGCAGGTCATGTTCCTGCGTCACGCGGGGGTGCCTACGGGCAAGGCGGCAGTGCTTGTCATCGTGCGTACGCTGCTTTCGATCTTCTTCCTCGCACTCTGCATGCCGTTTATCTTTCTGCACGACGAGGGCATCGTGCCCGGCGTATCGAATGACATTCTGATGGCGATTACGCTTGCGGCATTTTTGGGGATCGTATTCATTGTCGTAGGCGCACGGCGCGGCTTTCTCGACTATATCGTCGTCTGGATTGCACGCCGGCTGCGCGACAAGAGGCGACACCAACTATTCGGACTCTACCGCGATACGAAGAGTGCCATCTCGCTCCTCCTCGGTGCGCCGCGTCAGATGCTCGTCGTCTTTGTCGAGTCGGGGCTGAACCTCCTCTGCATCTACGCTGTCGTCCCATGCCTCCTGCTCGGTCTCGGCGTCACGGATGCGGACTGGTACACCGTCATGGGGCGCATGATCTTCCTCAACATGCTCCTCTACTTCAGCCCAACGCCGGGCGGCTCCGGCATCGCCGAGGGCGGCTTCGTCCTCCTCTTTGCGGCGACCGTTCCCGCCGGCACGGTCGGCATTGTCGCCGTCTGCTGGCGCCTCATCGCCGAATATCTCCCGTTCCTCATTGGCTTTTACTACACCGTCACCGTCTTTGGACGTGAATTCTTGCGGCGGTATTGATGAGATGCGAAAAAACATGCGTCGAGATGATGGCGCTGAATATATCGGTGGTTCCTTAAGAACGGGGACTGTTGTACGGAGGTTGATCCTCCTACAATGGTCTCCTCTTTTTGTGAAAAGGAATCTCAATTATTTGTTTTGTTTATAGATCGTGCTTAAGGTTATTGACTTTTTATATGAAAGCAAATACAATGATGAAAACGTAATCCTGAGTATTTTTGTAAGGATTAAGGAATCACTGATATATAAGGATATATAAGGAGAGTTTAGTATGGCAGAGGTATTGCTGCAAATAAAGGATCTTCACGCGGGCGTAGAGGGCAAGGAGATTCTAAAGGGGCTGAATCTCACCGTTTGTAAGGGTGAGGTGCATGTCATTCTCGGGCCGAACGGCTCCGGGAAGTCGACGCTGATGAATGTCATCATGGGGCATCCGAAGTATGAGGTGACGGGTGGAAGTCTTGTCCTCGAAGGGGAGGATATCGGCGAGCTGCGCGCATTTGAGCGTGCGCGTCGTGGACTTTTCCTTGCATTTCAGTCGCCGGAGGAGATTCCGGGGATCACGGTGGAGAATATGATCCGCACGGCGCGCCAGATGATTACGGGCGAGCGTGTGAAACTCATGCCGTTCCGCAAGGAACTGAACGCGATGATGGCGGAGCTGAAGATCGATCCGAGCTATGCACAGCGCTATCTGAATGTCGGATTCTCGGGCGGTGAGAAGAAGCGCAGCGAGGTGCTGCAGCTGCTCATGCTACAGCCGAAGCTGGCATTGCTCGACGAGACGGACTCAGGTCTGGATGTGGATGCGGTGCAGATTGTGTCCGAGGGTGTGGCGAAATTCCACACGGCGGAGAACTCCTGTATCATCATCACGCACAATGCGAAGATCCTCGATAAGCTCAAGGTAGACCGTGTGCATGTCGTTGCGCAGGGCAAGATCGTGCGCGAGGGTGGTGCGGAACTCGTTCAGCAGATCAATGACGAGGGGTTTGCCCGTATCCTTGCGGATCAGGATAAAGTGGGGTGAGCCGAATGGAGGACTTCACGTCAAGGAAAAAGACGCAGGTCGCCGACATTGAGCGGACGATCTACGATATTACAAATGAGGATCGCTCGGCGTACAAGTCGCAGTCGGGGCTGACAGAGGAGATCATCCGCGACATCTCGGCACGCAAGAACGATCCGGAGTGGATGCTGAATTTTCGTCTGAAATCATTGGATGTTTACCATGCGATGCCAATGCCCGCATGGGGACCGGATCTCTCCGATCTGAATATGGATGAAATTGTGACCTATGTGCGCCCTGATGCAAAGATGGTCGGGGACTGGAACGAGGTGCCCGAGGACATCAAGGATACGTTCGACCGTCTGGGGATTCCCGAGGCGGAGAAGACCTCGCTCGCGGGCGTCGGCGCACAGTATGACTCCGAGGTGGTCTATCACTCGATTCAGGAGTCGCTCGTGGAGCAGGGCGTCGTCTATACGGATATGGAGACGGCATTGCAGGAGTACGGTGACATCGTACAGCAGTACTTCATGACGCTTGTGCCGCCGAAGGCGCATAAATTTGCCGCTCTGCACGGCGCGGTCTGGTCGGGCGGCTCGTTCGTCTACGTGCCCGAGGGGATCAAGGTGGACATCCCATTGCAGTCCTACTTCCGTCTGAATGCGGCGGGGGCAGGACAGTTCGAGCACACGCTCATCATCGTGGAGAAGGGCGCAAGCCTGCATTTCATTGAGGGCTGTTCCGCGCCAAAGTACAATGTGACGAATCTCCATGCGGGCTGCGTCGAGCTGTTCGTGAAGGAGGGCGCGCGTCTGCGCTACTCGACGATCGAGAACTGGTCGCGCAATATGATGAATCTCAACACGAAGCGCGTGAAGGTGGAGAAGGACGGCGCAGTCGAGTGGGTCTCCGGCTCGTTCGGCTCGCACGTTTCGATGCTCTATCCGACAAGTATTCTGCATGGGGAGAACGCGAGCTGTGAGTTCACGGGCATTACGTTCGCTTCGAAGGGGCAGGAGCTGGACACGGGCGCGACGGTGATCTTTGACGCGCCGAATACATCGGCGAATATCAGCACGCGCTCGATCTCGAAGTCGGGCGGTGTTGCGATCTACCGCAGCGGGGTCAAGGTGACGCCGCGCGCGGTCGGGGCAAAGTGCTCGGTCAACTGCGAGTCGCTCATGCTGGACTCGGAGTCGCGCAGTGATACGCTGCCCGTGATGGATGTCGCGTGCGACGCAGTGGATATCGGGCACGAGGCGAAGATCGGGCGCATCAGCGACGAGGCGATCTTCTATCTGATGAGCCGAGGCATTGACGAGGAGGAGGCGCGCGCGATGATTGTGCGCGGCTTTGTCGAGCCGATTGCGAAGGAACTGCCGCTGGAGTACGCAGTCGAGATGAACAATTTGGTCAATATCGAACTAGAAGGAACGATGGGGTGATGGCAATGCAGGACGTATTCAGCCGTATCCCCATGCCGACATGGCGCTGGCTCGGGGTGAATGATCTGCCCGTGCCTGCGGGGCTTGCGGATGCAAAGGATGAAATCAGGCTCTCCGCCGCAGCGGGTGAGCATGCAAAATATACGGTGGAGCTGCGCGAGAATGGAGCGCAGGAGATCTATGTGGATGTCGCGGAGGGCGCAGAGTTTGCACTGACCTATATTCAGTTTGCGCCGGCGGATGTACCTGCAGCGAGCCGCATTCATGCAAATGTGGCGCGCGGAGGACTGTTCTCCTGCACGCTCGTCGAGGCGGGCGCTGCGCATACGGCATCGGAGCTGCGTGTAACGCTCGCGGGTGATGAGGCACGCGCAGATGTCTGGGGGCTGTACTTCGGCGATGAGGCGCGCAAGATCGACCTCAACTATGTAATCCGTCAGGAGGGGCGGCGCACAGATGCAAATATGCAGGTGCGCGGCGCTCTGCTGGACCGCAGCGTCAAGACGTTTCGCGGGACGCTGGACTTCATTCAGGGCGCGCGCGGCTCGGTCGGCAAGGAGGATGAGGAGGTAATGCTTTTCTCGCCCCATGTGCGCAACCGAAGTGTGCCGCTCATGCTCTCGCATGAGGGCGATGTGGACGGGCACCATGCCGTCAGTATCGGTCGTATGGACGCGGAAAAGCTCTTCTATCTGATGAGCCGGGGTCTCGACGACCGTGCAGCGCAGCAGCTGATTGTGGAGGCATCCTTTGAGCCGGTGATGGCACGCATCGAGAGCGAAGAGCTGCGCGCTGAGATCGCCGGCTACCTTGAGAGGAGACTTTTGGGTGGAACGCAGGAATAACGAGTATTTACAGGATTTCCCGATCCTGCAGACGAAGATGAACGGTCGTCCCATCGTCTATCTTGATAACGGTGCCACGACGCAGAAACCGGAGGCGGTCATCAAGGCGGTCGCCGACTACTGCACCTACTGCAATGCGAATCCGCATCGGGGGGCGTACGAGCTTTCTGTAAAGGCGACGGATATCTATGAGACGGCGCGTGTACGGACGCAGCAGTTCATCGGCGCGGCGCGTCCCGAGGAGATCATCTTCACGAAGAATGCGACGGAGGCACTGAACCTCGTCGCGTACAGCTATGGGCGTGCGAATATCCGCGAGGGCGATGAGATCGTCATCACGATCTCGGAGCATCACAGCGACATCGTGCCGTGGCAGTTCGTTGCAAAGGCGCGCGGTGCGGTGCTGAAGTACATCTACCTTGCGGAGGACGGGAACCTCTCGGCGGCGGATATCGCGGAGAAGATCACGGAAAAGACGAAGATTGTCGCCGTGACACATGTATCGAATGTGCTCGGTCTCGTCAACGATGTACGTACGATTGCCGACCGCGCCCATGCGGTCGGGGCGGTCATCGTCGTGGACGGCTCGCAGAGCGTGCCGCACATTGCGGTGGATGTGCAGGCGATGGACGCGGACTTCTTCGCATTCTCGGGACACAAGATGCTTTCGCCGATGGGGATCGGTGTCCTCTACGGCAAATATGACATACTCGATGCGATGCCGCCGTTCCTCTTCGGCGGGGATATGATCGACTATGTGGGCGAGCAGGAAACAACGTATGCCGAACTTCCCGCGAAGTTCGAGGCGGGCACGCAGAACGTCAGCGGTGCGTCGGGGCTGATTGCGGCGATTGACTATCTTGAAAAGGTGGGATTTGACCGCATCGAGCGAATTGAGCGGGATCTCCTCTCGTATGCGCTGCCGAAGCTGCGTGAACTGCCGTTTGTGGAGCTTTACGGCTGTGACACGACGCGCGATAACAAGACGGGCATCATCACGTTCAATGTGAAGGATGTTCACCCACATGACGTTGCGACAATTCTCGACAGCCACGGTGTTGCAATCCGCGCAGGGCACCACTGTGCGCAGCCGCTCATGCGTTATCTCGGACAGAATGCGACGTGCCGCGCGAGCTTCTATCTCTACAACACGCACGAGGATGTCGACCAGTTTATCGCGGCTCTGAAAAAGGTACGGGGGGTACTCGGCTATGGCGACTGAGACAGCGGCGCTCGGCGATCTCTATACGGAGGTCATCGGCGAGCACAGCCGCTCGCCGGAGAACAAGGGAGCGCTCGCGTCGGCAACGGTACGCGAGCGCGGGCATAATCCGAGCTGCGGCGATGAGATCACGCTCGAGCTTGAGATCGCGGACGGCATCATCAAAGACGGCGCCTTTACAGGTGTCGGATGCGCGATCTCGCAGGCGAGCACGGATATCATGATCGACCTGATGCGTGGTAAGACGGTCGAGGAGGCACATCGCCTTGCGCAGCTCTTCACCGCGATGATCAAGCGTGAGGTGACGGATGATGCTGCACTTGAGGAACTGGATGAGGCAGTGGCACTGAAGAATATCTCAAATATGCCGGCGCGCGTAAAATGTGCGGTGCTCGCATGGCATACGCTCGAGGATCTCTTAAAAGAAGGACAAACGTCATAAACTGTGGGACTGCTTTGGGAAGTTTTCGTTTCTCAGAGCAGTCCCTTCACATTTTTCATTGTATGAATACTAGCTTTTTTGATGATGTCCATGTATAATAAATCAGTATTGTAAAAATGAAACAATAGTAAAGGTGGGATCTCGATGCGGATGACAACGGCAATGAAAGGCATCGCTCTTGGCATCGCAGTGCTCGGGCTCGGCATGATGGCGGGCTGCGGCGGCGACCGACAGGCAGGTGGTGAGAAGTCCTATAAGATCGGCATTGTCCAGCTCGTGGAGCACAATGCGCTCGATGCGGCGAATCGCGGGTTCGTGGATGGACTCAAGGCGCGCGGCTACGAGGAGGGCAAGAATCTCACGATCGACCGCCAGAACGCGCAGGCGGATCAGTCGAACCTGCAGAACATCGCGCAGCGGTTCGTCAGTGACAAGGTGGATCTCATCTGTGCGATCGCGACGCCGGCGGCGCAGTCGGTGGCGAACGCGACGAAGGACATTCCCGTTGTCGGCACGGCAATTACGGACTATGTGAGCGCGAAGCTGGCGCAGTCAAACGAGAAGCCGGGCGGCAATATCACCGGAACGAGCGACCTCAACCCGATCAAGGAACAGATCGATCTGCTCATCAAGCTCTATCCAAACGCGAAGACCATTGGTACGATCTACTCCTCGAGCGAGGTCAACTCCGAGATCCAGATCAAGGCGATGACGGAGTACGCCGAGTCAAAGGGGCTCAAGGTGCGAGCGGCTACCGTTTCAACGGTGAACGATATCCCGCAGGCGGCGCAGAGTCTCGTCAATGATGTGGACGTATTCTATGAGCCGACGGACAATGTCATCTCATCCTCGATCCCGACGCTTGTGGGCGTGACGGACGCGGCGGGGAAGGCGGTCATCTGCGCCGAGCCGTTTATGGTGACGGGCGGCTGCCTTGCGACCTACGGCATTGACTACTATAAGCTCGGTGTTCAGACCGGCGATATGGCGGCAGACATCCTCGAGGGGAAGAAGAAGCCTGCGGATATGCCGATCGAGACAGCGCGCGACCTGACGCTTGTCATCAGCAAGAGCAACGCGGCAAAGCTCGGACTGACGATTCCGGAGGATGTGCTGAAAGATGCAACTCTGGTGGACTAATGTGGACATAGAAAAGGTGGGGATTCGATGCGGATGACAAAATTCGTAAAATGTGTCGCTCTTGGCATCGCTGCCCTCGGAGTTTTGGCGGCAGCAGGATGCGGCGAGCAGGCGGCGAAGGGGGACAACAAGACCTACAAGGTCGGGATTGTTCAGCTCGTGGAGCACAGCTCACTCGATGATGCGAATCGTGGGTTCGTGGACGGTCTCAAGGCACGCGGCTATGAGGAGGGGAAAAACCTCACAATCGACCGCCAGAATGCACAGGCGGATCAGTCGAACCTCCAGAATATTGTACAGCGATTTATCAGCGACAAGGTGGATCTCATCTGTGCGATTGCAACGCCTGCAGTGCAGTCGGCAGCGAACGCGACGAAGGATATCCCCATCGTCGGTACGGCGGTGACGGACTATGTGAGTGCGAAGGTGGTAAAGTCGAACGAAGCGCCGGGCGGCAATGTCACGGGTACAAGTGACCTCACGCCGATTGCCGAGCAGATTGACCTTCTTCGGAAGCTCTACCCGAATGCCAAGACGATCGGCACGATCTACTCCTCCAGTGAGGTCAACTCCGAGATTCAGGTCAAGGCGATGAAGGAATACGCCGAGTCGAAGGGGCTGACCGTGCGCGTTGCGACCATTTCGACGGTCAACGATATCCAGCAGGCGGCGCAGAGTATCATCAATGATGTGGATGTGTTCTATGAACCGACAGACAATGTAATCGCATCGGCGATGCCGACGCTTACGAGCGTCACAGATCCGGCGGGCAAAGGTGTGATCTGCGGCTATGTCGGCGGCGTCACGGCGGGTGCTCTTGCGACCAAGGGGATTGACTACTACAAGCTCGGTGTCCAGACGGGCGATATGGCGGCAGACATTCTCGAGGGCAAGGCGAAGCCTGCCGATATGAAGATCGAAACGGCGCACGATCTTGTGGTCGTAATCAACAAGAAGAATGCGGAGAAAATCGGTCTAACGATTCCTGCCGATGTCATGGACGGCGCGACGATTGTGCCGTAAGGAATCGCTGATAAAATGAAGTCCGTCAATTGGCGTAGATTTTTTCGTCCGAACAAGGAGGCAAACCGGACGCATAGCAGGGGCTATGTGGAGGATTTGCCGACACAGTACGGGCAAAAAAGATGCGTCAAGATGGCGTGGCTGAATTTATCAGTGCTTCCTAAGTAAGACGAACACAGCGGAGCGGGCACGCAGCGTGTCCGCTTTTTTTCTGAAACTAGGGAGTGACGTTATGGATCTCGTCGTTGCGACGGCGGCACAGGGAGTTCTTTGGGGACTCTATGCGCTTGGCGTCTATCTGACCTATCGCGTTTTGGACATTGCCGATCTGACGGTCGAGGGCAGTTTTCCTCTTGGTGCCGCCGTTTCCGCCGCGATGCTCATAGCAGGCTATACGCCGCTGACGGCGATCTTCGCTGCCTGCGTGGCGGGCTGCATCTCGGGGGTTATCACGGGCTTTTTTTGCACAAAACTCAAGATTCCCGCGCTGCTGGCAGGAATTTTGACGATGATCGGTCTCTACTCCATCAATCTGCGCGTCATGGGCAAGGCAAATCTGCCGCTCCTGCAGCAGGAGACGCTCTTTACCGAGTGGAATCTCTGGGGGCTCGACACGGCGACGAACATCCTGCTCATCGGTACGGTCGTTGTTGTGCTTGCGATTCTGCTCACGTATTGGTTCTTTGGCACGGAACTGGGCACTGCCATCCGTGCGACGGGCGCGAATCCGCACATGATCCGCGCGAACGGTGTCAATACGGATGTGATGATCGTGCTCGGTCTGCTCCTTTCGAACGGCATGGTCGCGATCTGCGGTGCGCTCGTGGCGCAGAGCAACGGCTTTGCGGATGTCGGCATGGGCACGGGTACGATTGTCATCGGTCTCGCCTCCGTCATCATCGGCGAGGTGCTGTTCGGCACGCGCAGCTTTAAGAACTGGCTGATCTCCGTCGTGCTCGGCTCCGTCGTCTACCGTGCGGTCATCGCAATCGTACTGCAGCTCGGCATGCCGCCGAATGACCTCAAACTCTTTACGGCAATCCTTGTTGCCATCGCGCTCTCACTGCCACTCATCCAGTCGAAATACCACGCGATGAAGAAGGGGGCAGAGTGATGCTGCGCATTGAGGACATCAAAAAGACATTCAATCCCGGCACGATTACGGAGAAAAAGGCGCTCACCGGCATTACGCTTCACCTGAATCCCGGTGATTTCGTGACCGTCATTGGCGGCAACGGCGCGGGCAAGTCCACGCTGATGAACGCGATTGCAGGCGCGATCTCCGTGGATACGGGGAAGATCTCGATTGCGGGCGAGGACATTACGAAGTGGCCGGAGCACCGCCGGGCGAAGTTCATTGGGCGCGTCTTCCAAGACCCGATGATGGGGACGGCGGCGCGCATGATGATTGAGGAGAACCTTGCGATCGCAGCGCGTCGGGGGCAGACGCCGACGCTGCGCTGGGGCTCGACGGGCGAGATGCGCGATGTGTTCCGTGAAAAGCTCGCACGTCTCAAGCTCGGTCTTGAGGAGCGCCTCTCCTCCCGTGTGGGGCTGCTCTCGGGTGGTCAGCGGCAGGCACTGACACTCCTCATGGCGACGCTCGTGAAGCCGAATCTCCTGCTCCTCGATGAGCATACGGCGGCGCTCGATCCGAAGACGGCGGCGAAGGTGCTTGAGCTGACGCAGCAGATTGTCGAGGAGGATCAGCTCACAACGCTCATGATCACCCACAACATGAAAGATGCACTGCGCTACGGCAACCGCCTCATTATGCTGCACGAGGGACGCATCCTCTTCGATGTGCCGCAGGAGAAAAAGCAGGGGCTCACAACGCGCGACCTTCTCTCGATGTTCGAGCAGGCAGCGGGCAGCGAACTCGCGAATGACAGTCTTCTTCTAAGCTGATTGAGCAATGGCTTTGTGAGAGACAGGAACGCTTGGATCGAGCAAGGAAATCCGGTAAAATACATCCTTGCGATTCGCTTACACTATCTTACCTTGATGATTTGCTACGAAAATATGATATAAGGAATCGCTGATAAAATGAAGTCCATCCGATTGGCATAGATTTTTTCGTTCGTTTGCGAGACTCCGGAGCAGATGAATTACAAAGAACTTGCCAAACGAGCCGATTACTTTAAGGCAGAAGCAGAGGGGGTAAATGCCATGTGCGAACTGATGGAAAAATTCGGAGAGAAGAAAATGGAAGAGGGGCGTATGGAGGGGCGTGAGGCAGGACTTATTGAGGGGCGTGCTGAAGGCCGTGTTGAGGGGCGCATGGAAGGTCGTGTCGAAGGTCGTATCGAGTCGGCTCGCCGGACGGCGACGGCATTGCTCGCTTTGGGAAAACTCACGCTTTCCCAGATTGCGGAAGCAACACAGCTATCGCAGGAAGAGGTCGAACGACTGGCGGGAACGACTGGGGCATAAGGAGAGAAAATGGTGCTCTGTATGTTGAGTCGCTAAGGAAGCACTGATAAAATGAAGTCCGTATAGGAGGGAACAGAAATGAAGTTCTTACGCCCGGCTGCCTGTATATTGGCAGTCATGCTCGTTTTCCCGCTCACCGGCTGCAAAGTCGTCTCTAAGATTTTCAATGCTGCCAAGAAAGAAGTGGCACAAGAGGTTGTGGAAGAGGGAGTAAAACATGCCGCCGGAGCCGCCGTCGGCGACAATCAAGCAAAATCCTCCCGCAGCGCTGCACCATCTGCGGGCAAAAGCAACCTTGCCAAGGCCGGTGGAGCAATGGTCGCAGGCGGCGCGGCAGCCGGAGTCGCTGCCGCCAGTGAAGCGGCAAATTCTAATCAAGGAACCAAGGAGGCTGTCAACACCTTGGTGGGCTATTATCATAACATCGCTGCCGGCAAAATGTCGGCGGCCTATAACTCCCTGACATGGGAGATGCAGAACCAGCTGGGGACTTACGAATCTTTCTCACAGAGTTATAACACCACCGTTTCCAATGACGTGAGCAATATAAAGATTATTTCCGAAACGCCTTCCCAAGTAGTTCTAAGCTATCAGCTGAACTCTCAAGACAAGATCAACGGGCGCATTTCGAATCAAGTTTTTTTAGGCAAGGCTACCTTGTCTAAGAGCGAAGGTCGTTGGCTGATCGGGGAATTCGAAGTGAAAGTGAAGTAGTGATAGAGTGTGTCGAGAAGGCAGCGCTGATAAATTCAGCGCTGCCTTAGCTTTCCAGATGTATATGGGAGTTTTTATGAGAAAAAAATATAAAATTGCTGTAGGCTTATTGGGGGCAGTCGTTTTTTTGCTGGCTATACTGGGCGGTTCGCTATATGTCTTGAAAGCAAATGTAATCAATCATAAACCTGCGATGGAGAGGGGGAGAGATGCACAGCACGATGGGCGTCAACTTACAGTGGACGAACAAGTGGAGGAGATTCTGTCCGACATGTCCATCACAGAGAGAATCGGACAGATGGTGATGGTCGGTGTTCCGGGGAAGGCGTTTGATAATGACTCACGCTATGTTCTGGGACAATTCCACTACGGCGGAATCATTCTCTTTGATCGGAATTTGGAATCAAAGGATCAGACCAAGAAGCTTATCGCGGATCTTCAATCGGGTGCAAATGAAAAACTGCCTCTCTTTATCGCCATTGATGAGGAAGGTGGGGCAGTGGTGCGGGGGGAAAGCTTTATCCCTGCCCCACCTGCGGCGGAAGACGTCGGGAAGGAAAGCCCGGAGTTTGCCGAAGGGCTTGCTGTCTCCTTGGCTGAGGAGTTGATGTCCTTGGGGATCAACGTGAATTTTGCTCCTGTTGCTGATGTGGGAGCATCGGAGGGGCGATCTTACAGCACAGATCCCTATGAAGTCCTTGCTTTTATCAAATCCATAGGGAATGGGTATCATTCCGCAGGGATTATCTATGCCCTGAAACATTTTCCAGGCATAGGCAGGGGAACTGTGGATTCTCACAAAGAAATTTCCTCGATAGAAGCCAGTGAAGAAGAACTGCAAAAAGCGGACATCATGCCCTTTAGAGAAATGATCCATAACACGGGCAAGGGAAAAGATCTCGATTATATGGTCATGGTGGGACATCTCAAATATCCTGCCTTTGATGCAGAAAATGCTGCCAGCCTGTCGCGTACCATCATTACCGATCTCCTGCGAAATGATTTGGGCTATCAAGGTATTGTCATTACGGATGATCTGGAAATGGGCGCGGTAGCGAATCATCTCACATTCCGCGAAGCGGGATTGAAAGCGGTTCAAGCTGGCGCGGATATCGTGTTGGTCTGTCACGAACTTGCGCATGCTGAAGATGCTTATATGGGGATATACAACGCTTTGCAGAATGGACAAATCAGTGAAGAAAGAATCAACGAATCGGTAAGAAGGATCATAAAAGCAAAACTGACGCATGGCCTGACCCCGTAAATAACAGAAAAATACAATCCAATATAATCGAACATTAACGCCGTTCACAAGACGTTCTAAAACCACTCCGTTATATTATCCATGAAAGCGAGAGAACAAGAGCGCGAATGTGCTCGAAACTCTATGACTTTCGGTGCGTATTCTGCGGCCTTCCCTTCCGCGGAATTCACATACATTCCCTACATTTCTTTCTCTCTATCGAAAATACGCCTCCTGCTGCCCGGCAGGAGGCGTATTTTCTTGTACATTTCGTACGCTTGCTATTTTCGCGATTCGTAGTAAAATAGGGAAAGTAAATCGAACAGACAGACGGAGGTGTGTGATGGGGAACGGATGGGCGGCAGAGATCTTGCGGCGCTTAGCAGCACATCTTTATCGCGATGAAGCAATTCCGAAGGCTCCCACGCCGACGCCAAAGCAACCGACACCGAAGCTGCTGCGAGCTATGCGCTCACTCGTCACGACATCACATGACTCTTGGCAGTCGCGTGCGGAACTTTTTCTGAAACAAGCGCGGCTGATGGTGAACTATGAGGATGACTATGTTTATAAAGGCGTGGTCAATCAATATTTTCCGACGTATGATTCGCTCTCGAATGCACAGCTGCGCGGCTACTTCACATGGCGAACGGCTCTGCGGCGCGGAATTGTAGAAAAGAAGGGGATGTCATACGCATCCCTCTACGTCTACGAACTGCTGCATCTCATCGGATGCAGGGACGCGCAGGATGCCTATGAGAAGCTGCACGCATTCTGCGAGAGCTATCGTGTGCTTGACCCGCAGATTGGACGCTATATCGCGGAGTGGGAAGACGAGTTCGTTATCTACTATGGGCTTGATCCCAAGTTGATGACATGGCGCGGGGATGCGCTTGCGCGTCAGAAACAGGATGAAGCGATCGATGTGATGCTTCATCGCGCGGAGCATACGGCGGCGGAAGTCATGGCAGCGGTCTGTGTGCTCTCCTCCTATCGGCTTGAGCGGTCGAAGCTCTACCGTGCGCATACAGATGAGGTGAATGCGGTCACGCTTCGCGTACTCGATCGCGTGACGGAATACTACGAGAAACACCGTCAAATCAGCGCGTTTGCCGATCTCATTGCCGTGGAGCAGACCGTTCCCATGCGCCTCTTTTCATCGGCGGTATTTCAGCCGCCCAAGGAGGAGCCGGATCGTGTCTATGAGATTCATCCGCTGCGCCGCTACGAGTGCGTGAGCGGCTATTGGGCGCTGCACTCGTATGAGCGTGCAGACCGTGCTCCTCAACGTCTCGGGGCAATCCTGCGCGGGATTGATGCCGCATTGCGTGCACGTTTTGATCTTGCGGCGATTCAGCCGCCGAAGCTGAAGAAGTGGCAGGAGAAAATCATACAAGAGGAGATCGAAACCTTTTTTAGGGAGCAGAAAGCGGCAGAAGCGCGGCGCGTGCGGCTGGACTTTTCGAAGCTTGCACGGATTCGTGCGGATGCCGATGTAACGCAGGAGCGGCTGGTTGTGGAGGAGGGAGAGGAACTGATATTGCCCGTCTCTGCGGCAGAGCCCTCTGTTCCTCCCGCACCCGCTGATGAGAGGCTTGTTGATGAGGGAGCAGACGTATCCGAGGTTTTGGATGCGGTGGAGCTGCGGCTTCTGCGTGCACTCCTCGCCGCTGAAAGCATCGTATGGGTGCGCTCAGAGGGGCATATGCTCTCTGTCCTCGTCGACGGAATCAACGAAAAACTGTATGATGACTTCGAGGACACGGTGATCGAGGGCGATCCGCCCGCCGTTGTTCCCGATTATCGGGACGAACTAATAGAAAGGTATCTGCATGGCAGCGAATGAACCGAAGAAAATTCCGCGCCGCATTGCGCAGACGCTCGTAAATGCGCTCAAGGGCGGTGTTGTGCCGCGCATCGGTCTCCCATATATTACCGTCGGGCGGCGCAGCGAGATCGAGGCGCTGCTCTCCGATGTGGAGATGATCGAGGGCGGCGGGGCATCCTTCCGCTTCATTGTCGGACGCTACGGCAGCGGCAAGAGCTTCCTGCTGCAGACGATCCGCAGCTATGTTATGGCGAAGAACTTCGTCGTCGTGGACGCCGACCTCTCGCCCGAACGCCGCCTGCAGGGGACGCGCGGGCAGGGGCTTGCGACATATCGTGAGCTCATCCGCAATATGGCGACAAAGACGACGCCCGAGGGCGGTGCACTGACGCTCATCCTCGATCGCTGGATCAGCCGTGTGCAGCAGGAGATCGTGACGGAGGACGGCATCGCGCCGGAGCATCCCGATTTTCCCGCTGCCGTCGATCGGCGCATTGCCGCGATTATCTATGGGCTGAACGATCTCGTGCACGGCTTTGATTTTACGCGTCTGCTGACCCTCTACTACCATGCCTACCGCGACGGCGATGATGAAAAGCGGGCGCAGATCGCGCGCTGGTTCCGCGGGGAGTATACGACGAAGACCGAGGCGCGGCATGATCTCGGCGTGAACATCATCATCACGGACGACGACTGGTACGAGTATCTGAAACTCTTCGCCGCGTTCCTGCGGCAGGCAGGCTATGCGGGCATGCTCATCCTCATCGACGAGCTGGTGAACATCTACAAGATCCCGCACGCGGTCACGCGCCAGTACAACTACGAGAAGATCCTCACGATGTATAACGATGCGATGCAGGGGCGCGCGCAGTACCTCGGCATGATCCTCTGCGGCACGCCCGCGTGTATGGAGGATACACGGCGCGGCGTCTACAGCTACGAGGCTCTGCGCTCTCGCCTCGCCGAGGGGCGCTTTGCGGGGGCGCACCGCGACCTGCTCTCGCCCGTGATACGGCTCTCACCGCTCACGCATGAGGAAATGCTTGTGCTGATCGAAAAACTGGCTGCGATTCATGCGGACCTTTACGGATACGCGCAGATTGTCACGCAGGATGATCTTGCGGACTTCATCCGCATCGAGTTTGGGCGCATCGGTGCGGATACACACATCACGCCGCGCGAGGTCATCCGCGACTTCATTCAGGTGCTCGACATTATCTACCAGAACCCGACATTAAAACTCGCTGATCTGCTCGGCTCGGATGAATTTTCCTACGCGCAAAATGAGGTGGAGGGGGCGGAGATCAGCGCGCAGTTCGCGGAGTTCGAGCTATGAGCGTATTCGACCGCTATGCACCCTTTGTGCGCGACTATATATACGGGCAGGAGTGGCAGAGTCTGCGCGGCATCCAGATTGCGGCGGCGGAGGCGATCTTTGGGACGGACGATCATGTGCTCCTGACGGCATCGACCGCATCCGGCAAGACCGAGGCGGCGTTTTTTCCGATTATCACGCTCTTTCACGAGAACCCGCCGACCTCCGTCGGCTGTATCTACATTGGACCTCTGAAAGCCCTCATCAACGATCAGTTCGAGCGTCTGACAGAGCTTTGCCACAGGGCGGACATCCCCGTTTGGCACTGGCACGGGGATGTGGGGCAGACGCATAAGGCGCGGTTGATGAAGCGACCGTCGGGCATCCTGCAGATCACGCCGGAGTCGCTTGAGGCGCTGCTCCTGCATCGTCACATGGCGATCCCAAGGCTCTTTGGCGATCTGCGCTTCGTCGTGATTGACGAGCTGCATTCGCTCCTGCGCGGGGACCGCGGCGGGCAGACGCTCTGTCTGATCGAACGCCTCTCACGCATTGCGGGCGTGCAGCCGCGCCGCATCGGACTCTCGGCGACCATCGGCGATGCGCGGCGTGCGGGGGATTTCCTTGCGGCGGGGACGGGGCGCAGGACGCTTGTGCCGCAGATCGAGGCAAAGGGGAGCAGATGGCGGCTTTCCCTTGAGCATTTCTATGTGCGCGACACGCAGGCGGGGGAGGGGCGCGATGACCTTGCGGTGGAGAATGTCATCGGCGCGCCGACGGATACGCCGCCGGAACATGCAGACCCCGGGCTTGGCTATATCTTTGCCCATACACGCGGGAAGAAATGCCTGATCTTCGTCAACTCGCGCGAGGAGTGCGAGGCGGTGACGACAACCCTGCGCTCCTATTGCGAGAAACAGCATGAGCCCGACCGCTTCCTCATCCATCACGGAAATCTCTCCGCCGCATTCCGCGAGACGGCAGAGGTGCGCATGAAGGACGAAGACAGCCTCTTTACAACGTGCACGACGGCGACACTCGAACTTGGCATCGACATCGGGCGTCTTGAGCGTGCCTTTCAGATCGATGCGCCGTGGACGGTCTCGTCGTTCCTTCAGCGCATGGGACGGACGGGGCGGCGCGGACAGCCGCAGGAAATGCACTTCGTCGTGCGCGAGGACGCGCCCGAGGCGCGTGCCCTCCTGCCTGCGACAATTCCGTGGAAACTGCTGCAGGGAATTGCCCTCATCCAGCTCTATCTTGAGGAACGCTGGGTTGAGCCGCCGCGCCTTGACCGCCTGCCGTTCAGTCTGCTCTACCATCAGACCATGAGCGTCGCCGCATCCTGCGGGGAACTGTCCCCGCGTGCGCTTGCGGATCGTGTGCTCTCCCTGCACGTCTTTCATCGCATTACACAGGAGGACTACCGAATCCTCCTGCGGCATCTGATTGCACAGGAACATTTGCAGACGACGGAGCGCGGCGGGCTCATCGTCGGGCTTGCGGGGGAGCGCATCGTGCAGTCCTTCCGCTTCTACGGCGTGTTTCAGGAGAACGAGGAGTACACCGTTCGCAGCGCGTCGCAGGAGATCGGAACGATTGTCACGCCACCGCCCGTCGGGGAGAAAATCGCCATCGCGGGGCATGTCTGGCGCGTCCTCGAGGTTGACCGTAAGCGTCACCTCGTCTACTGCGAGATGGTGAAGGGGAATGTGCCCGCCTACTTCGGCGAGTGCCCCGGCGATATCCACACGCGTATCCTGCGCCGTATGCGGCAGGTCTTGCGCGAGGAACTGATCCCACCCTATCTGCTGAAAAATGCTGTGGCACGCCTCACGCAGGCGCGCGATACGGCGCGGCACTCACGCGCGGCGGAGGATGTGCTCATCCCGCTCGGCGGCGAGATGTACGCGCTTCTGCCGTGGCTCGGCAGCTATGCCTTTCTCGCGCTTGAGCGGTTTCTTCGGATTCGCTGCGGCGCGCGTCTCGGACTGCGCGGCTTTGCGTCGATGCGCCCGTACTTTATGCAGTTCACGATGAAGGTGTCGTCCGCAGAGTTCTTTTACATTCTCGCGGAGGAAGCGGCTGAGAAACTCGATGCGATGGAACTGCTCTATCCCGATGAGGTGCCGATCTTTGACAAATACGATGAATTTCTCCCGACAGAGCTTGTGCGGCGCGGATTCGCGTATGGTGTTCTGGATGTGAAGCAGATGCGTGCGGCGGTGCTCGCGTGGTCAAATGCACGGATTGACAGCCCCGCGTCGTCATGATAGAATACGCTTGCTGAGTTTTCACATGCGGATGTGGCGGAACTGGCAGACGCGCTGGACTTAGGATCCAGTGCCGCAAGGCGTATGGGTTCGACCCCCTTCATCCGCACCATCTTGGTATATTTTTATAGATCCGACTGTTTTGCAGTCGGCTTTTTTTCTATGAGGGAGTGAGCATTATGTCCATCCTTGCCGCCTATGCCGTTCCGCATCCGCCGCTCATCATTCCAACCATCGGGCAGGGACGGGAGGGGGAGATTGCCGCGACCGTTCGAGCGTATCACGAGACGATGCGCGCGGCGGCGGAGATGCGCCCCGATACGGTCGTCATCATCAGCCCACACGCGACGGCGTACGATGATTTCTTTCACATCTCGCCGGGTGCGGGCGCGGAGGGGAACTTCGCCGCGTTCGGGCATCCTGAGATATCCATCGGGATTGAATACGACGAGGAATTTGTACGCGCGCTCTCCTCTACTGCGTCAGAGAAGAACATTCCTGCGGGGACGCTCGGGGAGAAAAATCCGGCACTCGATCACGGCACAATGATCCCGCTCTTCTTCCTGAGTGAATACCTCGGCGATGCGCCGACCAAATTCGTCCGCATCGGCATCGCGGGACTGCCCGCGCATACACATGCCCTGCTCGGTCAGGCGATTGCGGCGGCGGCGGAGCGGCTCGGACGTCGGACGATCTGCATCGCAAGCGGAGATCTTTCGCATCGACTCATGGAGGGCGGTGCAAACGGCTTTGCGCCCGAGGGCGCGGAGTTCGATGAACTCTGCACAGCATTCATGAAGACGGGCGACTTCCTGTCGCTCTTGCAGATTCCCGGCAGCTTTGCCGAGGCGGCGGGACACTGCGGGCTGAACGGGCTGTGGGTGCTTGCGGGTGCGCTTGACCGCGCGGCGACGGATGCGAAGCTGCACAGCTATGAGGCTCCGTTCGGTGTGGGCTATGCCGTCGCGTCCTTTACCGTGACGGGGCGGGATGCGGGGACCGACTACGCGGCACGGCTCGTTCGTGCGGAGGATGCGGCGATTGCCGAACTGCGCGCGGCGGAGGATGACTACGTGCGGCTTGCGCGTATGAGTATAGAGCACTTTGTACGAACGCATTCATTCGCATCGCTGCCCTCTGATCTGCCGCAGGAACTCATCGAAAAACGTGCGGGGGCATTTGTCTCGATCAAGAAATACGGAAAGCTGCGCGGATGCATCGGGACGTTCTTGCCCGCGCAGAAAACGCTCGCCGAGGAGATTTTCTACAATGCTGTCTCAGCGGCGGCGCATGACGGACGCTTTGAGCCGATTGAGGAGCACGAGCTGAACCGCCTCGTCTACTCGGTGGACGTGCTGAGTATGCCCGAGCCAATCGAATCGGCGGCACAGCTCAATCCGAAAATCTACGGGGTGATCGTGAAGAGCCTGACGGACAATCGGCGCGGGCTGCTGCTGCCCGATCTTGCGGGAATCGATACGGCAGAGGACCAGATTGCCATCGCGCGTGAGAAGGCGCGCATTCAGCCGAAGGAGGCGATTGCACTCGCGCGATTTACGGTGGAGCGCCATACATGACACAGAAGAAAGGGCTGTTGCACGAAGTTTTCCAGCTTCGTGCAACAGCCCTTGTCATTATGTCAGCGGTATCGCTACAAGCGCCCCTTCCACCGCTTACGCGGTCCCCCTCCCCCGTGGTCGCACGGGGGAGGCTGGGATT
>NZ_GL892076.1:2161757-2168710 GCF_000213975.1 Centipeda periodontii DSM 2778 | reverse complement strand
GGATTGTGGTATCTTAGCTTCCCCCGCCAGAGCGGGGGAAGTGGCGAGCGCAGCGAGCCGATAGGGGCGCTCGTGCAATAGCCCCTTCTTTTACTGTGCCGCAGCCGTTTCGCCGATGGATGCGTTCAGCTCGTCGATGAGCGCGTCGATGTCGATGCCGTGCGCCATTGCACCCTGCTCGATGTTCTCGAAATGCGCCGCTGCGCAGCCAAGGCAGCCCATGCCCGCATTCATCAGAATCTCAACCGTGTCGGGATATGTCTGCACGATCTCGATGATGCTCATATCCTTTGTAATCGCCATGATAGACCTCCTATATCGTAAAAGGAAATTGACAAGTAAGGGGAGTCTCCCCAGTTGTTTCAAATTATAACACAAGATTTCAAAAAAGAAAGTAGCATTTGCAACATTATGCAGGTATGTTCATAAGAAAAAATGATGATGTGGAGGAAAAGCTCGTTTCTCTGCCCCGAAATGGGCGCAATGATTGACCTCTCCGGTAATTTCTGCTATAACATAACGAGTGCATTATCGTGTCAAGGAATATGACGTGACTGCGGTCAGTGAAAGAGGGAATCTGAGTGAGCAATCTGGAAGTTGGTATTGTCGGTCTGCCGAATGTGGGCAAGAGCACACTGTTCAACGCGATTACGAAGGCGGGCGCGGAGGCGGCGAACTATCCGTTCTGCACGATCGAGCCGAATGTCGGCGTGGTGGCAGTGCCGGATGCACGCCTCAAGGTGCTGACCGATCTCTATCATTCGAAAAAGACGACGCCCGCGAGCGTTCGCTTTGTGGATATCGCGGGGCTTGTCAAGGGCGCATCGAAGGGCGAGGGGCTCGGCAATAAATTCCTTGAGCACATCCGTCAGGTGGACGCCGTGGCGCATGTTGTCCGCTGCTTTGAGAGCACGGACATCACGCATGTGGAGGGCGCTGTCGATCCGCTGCGCGACATTGACATCATCGAGACGGAGCTCTGCCTTGCCGATCTCGAAGCGGTGGAGAAACGCATGGCGAAGGTGACGAAGCTGCTGAAATCCGGCAGCAAGGAGGCAAAGGCGGAGCACGCGGCACTCGAACGGTTGAAATCTGCGCTCGATGAGGGAAAGCCCGCGCGTGAGGTGGAGCTCTCGGATGAGGAACAGGCGATGCTGCGCGACCTCAACCTCCTTACGCGCAAGCCGATCCTCTACATCGCGAATGTCGGCGAGGATGAGGCAGCGACGGCAGACGCGGAGAATCCGCATGTGCAGACCGTCAAGGAGTATGCCGCGCGTACGGGCGCGGAAGTAGTGACGGTATCGGCGCGCCTCGAAGAGGAGATTGCGGAGCTGGATGCCGAGGAGGCGGCGATCTTCCTCGAGGATCTCGGGCTCTCCGAGAGCGGGCTGGATCGACTGATTCACGGCGCATTTTCCCTGCTCGGGCTTCAGACCTTCCTCACGGCGGGTGAGGACGAGTGCCGCGCGTGGACGATTACGCGCGGGACAACGGCGCCAAAGGCGGCGGGCAAGATTCACACGGACTTCGAGCGCGGCTTCATCCGCGCGGAGATCGTAAACTATGATGATCTCGTTTCTCTCGGCAGCGTGGCAGCAGCGCGTGACAAAGGGCTGGTGCGACTTGAGGGCAAGGACTACGTCATGCGCGACGGCGATGTGGTGAACTTCCGCTTTAATGTATAACATTTTCTGCGCCGCTCTGGACAAGCGGCGCTTTTTGCGTTACAATTCATTCGGTTATTTTGTGAACGATTATCGAAAGGAAGTGAAGAGCATGGACGATACACCTTTGCAGCCTGAACCTCACATATGTATGCCGTCCTCTCTTCGTTTCCGTATGTAGCGCTGACAGGGGAGGAAAGGCCTGAAAGGAGCGTCCTCCCTTGCTGCAAATCTATAAATCCATGGAATCCGGCCCCCTTCAGGAGCTGTCCCTCAAGACGCTCACAAAGGGCGCATGGATCAACATTGTCAATCCGACACCGTACGAGCTGAAGGTCGTGAGTACGCTGACGGAGGTTGATCCCGACTTCCTGCGCTCCGCACTCGACGATGAGGAGCGGTCGCATACGGATGTTGAGGACGACTCGGTCATGATCCTGACGAATGTGCCCGTCTATCGCGGTGAGGACAGCTACGATACGCTGCCGCTCGCGATCATCCTCACAGACGAGCACATCATCACGGTCTGCCTTGAGGAAACGCCCGTGATGGCGGAGTTCAACGAGCGCACGGCAAAGCTCTTTCGCACGTACAAGCGGACGCGCTTCCTCTTTCAGATCCTCTACAAGTCGGATGTGTTCTACCTGCGCTACCTGCGCCAGATCAGCAAGCTGTCCGAGGAGATCGAGGATCGCCTGCGTCACGACATGAAGAACAGTGAGATCCTGCGTCTCCTGCAGCTGCAAAAGGGGCTGACGTATTTTAATGCGGCACTGCGCTCGAACGGCGCGGTGCTGGATCGTCTCATGCGTCTGCGTACAAATACAACGCTGCACCACATCTTCAAGATGTACGAGGAGGACGAGGATCTCCTTGAGGATGTCATCATCGAGAACAAGCAGGCGCGCGAGATGGTGGAGATGTACAGCACCATCCTCGCACGGCTCGCGGATACGTTCTCGTCGATTGTCTCGAACAATCTGAACCTCGTGATGAAATTTCTGACGGCGATCACGATCATCCTTGCGATTCCGACGGTGATTTCGAGCTTCTTCGGCATGAATGTGCCCGTGCCGTACGAAGGCGACCCGCTCGGATTTATGCGTGTGGTCGTCATCGCAGCTTGTGTGTCTACAACTGTCGTCTATATGCTCTGGCGGAGGGATATGTTTTGATACGCGAGGCGCAGCTGCTGCGCGGCATTATCTTCGGTGATCGGACGACCGATGAGTATGTCTATATGCCGGCGAGTGAGATCGGCGTGGAGCATCCGCTCTATGTGTACGAGGAGGGCAGCCGCCGCCGTGACATCGAGCTCGCCGAGGCACTTCATCTCATACGCGTGCGCGACCTCAGACCAACGACACATCCACTGCTTGGACGGACGAGCTGCTGAGTGCAGCTCGTTTTTTGATAGGATGATTAGATATTTTCATCATAAAAAACAATGAGAAAAGTCAATGGTTTCAACTCTTGAGAAAGTCTATCTTGTTTACAAGCCTGTTGTTCCGTTGTATAATAAATAGAAAGTATTGAATCCCCGCATCTCCATAGATATTCTTTTTGATTCTTTTTATCAATAGGAATGAAAGGGGACAAATTCTTTGCTCATGTGGTTATATTTTAATATCTTTGAGAATGCGTGGGCATTTTCAATGAGAGGGGAGCAGTAACATGGCCAAGAAAATGAAGACGATGGACGGCAACACCGCTGCCGGCTACATCTCCTATGCCTTTACGGATGTGGCGGCGATCTATCCGATCACACCGTCCTCGCCGATGGCAGAGCACGTCGACAGCCTTGCTGCAAAGGGAATGAAGAATATCTTCGGACAGAAGGTACGTCTCATCGAAATGCAGTCGGAGGCAGGTGCTGCCGGTGCAGTGCACGGCTCACTCCAAGCCGGTGCACTCACGACGACCTATACAGCATCGCAGGGACTCCTGCTCATGATTCCGAATATGTATAAGATCGCGGGCGAACTTCTGCCGGGTGTGTTCCATGTCAGCGCACGTGCGATCGCAGCGTCCTCGCTGAACATCTTCGGCGATCATCAGGATGTCATGGCGGCACGTCAGACGGGCGTTGCCATGCTCGCAGAGTCGAGCGTACAGGAGGTCATGGATCTCGCTGCCGTGGCGCATCTCGTCGCGATCAAGGGACGCATTCCGTTCATCAACTTCTTCGATGGCTTCCGTACCTCGCATGAGATTCAGAAGATCGAGGTCGTGGACTATGCCGATCTCGCGAAGATCCTCGACTGGGATGCAGTCAATGAGTTCCGCCGCCGTGCACTCAACCCGGATCATCCGGTGGTACGCGGTACGGCACAGAACCCCGACATCTACTTCCAGGGACGCGAGGCGGTCAACCGCTACTATGACGCTATCCCTGAGCTTGTCGAAGAGGCAATGGCGCAGATGACGAAGATCACGGGGCGCGAGCACCATCTCTTCGACTACTACGGCGCGCCCGATGCGGAGCGCATCATCATCGCAATGGGTTCGGTTTGCCAGACGGCGGAGGAGGTCGCCGAATACCTCAACGCACAGGGCGAGAAAGTCGGTCTGCTCTCCGTTCATCTCTATCGTCCGTTCTCGGTCGAGCACTTCTTCAAGTATCTCCCGAAGACAGTGCAGAAGGTCGCCGTCCTCGACCGCACGAAGGAGCCGGGATCGCTCGGCGAGCCGCTTTACCTCGATGTCAAGGCGGCGTACTACAGCTCGGGGATGAACCCCGTCATTGTCGGCGGACGCTATGGTCTCGGCGGTAAGGATACAACACCGGATCAGATCTTCGCGGTCTACGAGGAGCTGAAAAAGGACGAGCCGATGCACGGCTTTACGCTCGGCATCGTTGACGATGTCACGCACCGCAGCCTCACACCGATCCACGGCGATGTCAACCTCACGAAAGAGGGGACGACGGCGTGCAAGTTCTGGGGTCTCGGCTCGGACGGCACGGTCGGCGCGAACAAGAGCGCGATCAAGATCATCGGTGACAAGACGGATATGTATGCGCAGGCATACTTTGCATACGACTCGAAGAAGTCGGGCGGCATCACGATGAGCCACCTGCGCTTCGGCAAGTCGCCCATCATCAGCCCGTACCTCATCAACAAGGCGGACTTCATCTCCTGCTCGCAGCAGTCCTATGTCCGTCAGTACGACCTCCTCGCAGGTCTCAAGAAGGGCGGCACGTTCCTCCTCAATACGTTCTGGTCGGATGAGGAGCTGAACACGCACCTGCCCGCATCGATGCGCCGCTACATCGCCTCCAACGACATTCAGTTCTACACGGTGGATGCGGTTCACATCGCGCGCGAACTCGGCCTTGGCGGACGCTTCAACATGGTCATGCAGTCGGCGTTCTTCAAGCTTGCGAACATCATCCCCATCGACGACGCGGTCAAGTATCTCAAGGACGCGGTTGTCACATCCTACGGCAGCAAGGGCGAAAAGGTTGTCAACATGAACAACGGTGCGATCGATCACGGCATCGAGTCGCTCCACCGTGTGAATGTTCCTGCCGAGTGGAAGGATGCCGTGGATGAGGAGGTTCCGGTCAACGCAAAGACACCGGAATTCATCACGAAGGTTCAGAACGTCATGAATCGGCAGGAGGGTGACAAGCTCAAGATCTCCGAGCTGCTCAGCATGGAGGACGGCACGTTCCCCGTCGGCGGTACGGCGTTTGAGAAGCGCGGCACGGCGATCTCCGTACCCGTATGGCGTCCGGAGAAGTGTATCCAGTGTAACCAGTGCGCATTCGTCTGCCCGCACGCAACGATTCGTCCTGTGCTGACGACGGACGAGGAGCTTGCTGCAGCGCCCGAGGGGATGCAGTCCGTAAAGTCGCGTCCGGCGAAGGGGATGAACCTCACGATCGCCGTCTCGACGCTCGACTGCCTCGGCTGCGGCAACTGTGCGCAGGTCTGCCCGGGCAAGGCGCTCGACATGACCCTGCTCGACGACAACCTCCGCGAAGCGCAGAAGTACTTTGACTACGGTGTGGACACGGAGAAGGTTTCGGTCAAGAACGTCCCGATGAAGAAGACGACGGTCATCGGCTCGCAGTTCGAGCAGCCGCTCTTCGAGTTCTCGGGTGCGTGCGCAGGCTGCGGTGAAACGCCGTATGCGAAGCTCATCACCCAGCTCTTTGGCGACCGCATGATGATCGCAAATGCGACGGGCTGCTCCTCCATCTGGGGCGCGAGCGCACCTGCAATCCCGTATACGAAGAACCCGAAGGGCTACGGTCCCGCATGGGCAAACTCGCTGTTCGAGGACAATGCAGAGTACGGTCTTGGCATGCTGCTCGGCACAAAGGCAGTGCGCGAGTCCATCGCGGCTGCGGTGACGCAGGCAATCGAGGAGAAGAAGGGCTCTGCCGAGCTTCAGGCAGCGATGCAGCTCTGGCTCGAAAAGCGCGACAGCGGCGAGGGTACGCGTGACCGTGCCGACCTCCTGCGCGAGCTCCTTGAGAAGGAGAAGGGCACGGACGAACTTCTCTGCCGCATCTACAAGGACAACGACTACTTCGTCAAGCGTTCGCAGTGGGTGTTCGGCGGCGACGGCTGGGCATACGACATCGGCTTCGGCGGCGTGGATCACGTGCTTGCGTCGGGCGAGGATGTCAACGTCATAGTCTTTGATACCGAGGTCTACTCGAACACGGGCGGACAGGCATCGAAGTCGACCCCTGCGGCGGCGATTGCAGAGTTCGCGGCAACGGGCAAAAAGACGAAGAAGAAGGATCTCGGCATGATGGCGATGTCCTACGGCTACATCTATGTGGCGCAGATCGACATGGGTTCCGACCAGAATCAGGTCTTGAAGGCGATCAGCGAGGCGGAGGCATATCCGGGACCGTCCCTTATCATTGCCTACTCGCCGTGTATCAACCACGGGATCCGCAAGGGCATGGGCTGTGCACAGCTTGAGGGCAAGCTCGCGGTCGAGTGCGGCTACTGGGCGAACTATCGCTACAACCCGCAGCTCATCGAGGCGGGCAAGAATCCGTTCACGCTCGACTCCAAGGAGCCGGACTTCTCGAAGTTCCAGGAATTCCTGCTCGGCGAGAACCGCTACATCAGCCTCAAGAGCAACTTCCCCGAGGCGGCGGAAGTACTCTTCGAGAAGACGCAGAAGGACGCTGAGACGCGCTACAACAACTACAAGAAACTCGCAGGAAAGGCGTAAGGAGTCGCTGAATTTATCAGTGCGTCCTTAGCATAAAGACAGAGGGGGCTGTTGCACGAGTGCCCCTATCGGCTCGCTGCGCTC
>NZ_GL892076.1:2159477-2161707 GCF_000213975.1 Centipeda periodontii DSM 2778 | reverse complement strand
CTGTTGCACGAAGTTTTTTAGCTTCGTGCAACAGCCCCTTTTTTTATGTTCTTCTCAAAAAACACATCACTTTCGTGTATGATTTCGTCACTTTTTGCAATTTCGTTGTCATAAATTGATTGACTTGTTAAAATAAATATTAATAGAAGTCAATGAATTTAGGAGAGAAGTCCTTATGAAAACGAAACTGTTTTCCCACAACGCATTGCATTGCGCTCTGCCTCTCGCAGCCGCATTTCTCCTCCCGTCCGTCGCTCTGGCGGCGACGAATCTGCCGCCGCCCGATGCGGGGCAGATCGGAGAGACGGCGCAGCAGAATGCACTCAAGAGTCATCTGCCCGTAACGGAGGGCGGTGCGGAGAGTGCCACATTCCGTCTCGCACGCATCACCGTCACGCAGGACGGTACGCAGCTGAGCGCGGACGAGCTGAACCGCCGCGCGGCAGGCTATGCGGAGCGCACGATCTCCGAGGCGGAGCTGAACGCACTCCTCGGCGATCTCACACAGTACGCACGCAGCCACGGCTACCCCGCCGCAGCCGCCTATCTCCCGCCGCAGTCGAATGCGGACGGCACGCTCGAGATCCGCATTCTCGCAGGACGCTATGGCAATATCAACATCGAGAACAGTGCCGCCGTGGATGATGGGCAGATCCGCCGCCTTGCGCACGCGCTCCACACGGGCGCACCCATCGAGGGGCGGCGCCTCGAAAAGGCACTCTATAACATCGCCGCCCTCAGCGGCGTGGAGGCGGCAGGGCTCCTCTCGCCGGGCGCGGATTTCGGCACGAGCGACCTCACCATCCGCGTCAAAGATGGAAAGCGGCAGAGCTTCGTCCTCTACAGCGAGAACTACGGGAACAAGACCTCGGGACGCTACCGCTACGGCGTGCAAGTAGGGCTGTCGAACCTCACCCGCAGCGGAGATCGGCTGAACCTCGCCGCGATGCTCTCGAACGCAGACCTTAGGAACTACAGCCTCACCTATATCCGCCCCGTCGGCGTGGACGGCACGATGTTCGGACTCGGTGTCAGCCGCATGAACTACGAGCTTGCGGGAGAGTTCCGCCGCCTCGGTGCGCAGGGACGCGCCGACACCGTCAGCCTCTTCGGCACGACGCCGCTCCTGCGCACCGCACGGGACAGCGTCAGCCTCACCTACGGATGGGACTACCGAAAACTCGAGGACGAATACAAGAACGTCGGCATGACACTTGAAAAGCACAGCAGCGCCGGTCATATCGGCGTGCGCGGTGAGATGAACCGCCCGCGCACACGGCTCACATATGACCTCACCGCCTATCATGGAACGATTGCGGCAGACTCGACGATGGCAGAGCGGCAGATGCGGAGTGCGAGGACAGAGGGCAGCTTTACCAAGGGCGTGCTGAATCTCGGCGTACGGCAGGAACTCGGCGGGCGTTTTCATCTGAACGTGAGGACGCAGCTGCAGGCAGCGGGGGACAACCTCGACAGCTCCGAGGAGATCTATCTCGGTGGGGCGAATGGCGTACGCGCCTACCCGCAGGGCGAGGGTTCGGGCGACAGCGGCTATCTCGCGAGTGCGGAGCTCGTCTATCGGACGGGCATCCCGCATCTCGAACTCAGCACCTACTACGACACAGGTCATGTGCAGTATGCGCATGACGGCGTGGATGGCGGCACGACGCTAAAGGGATGGGGCATCGGCGTTTCCTACAGCCGCCCCGGCGACTATTTCCTGCGGCTCGACTGGGCGCGGCGCATCGGACTTGCACGGAATGCGGGCGAGGAGGCACAGGCAAAGAACCGTCTCTGGTTTATGGTCGGCAAAGTATGGTAATATCGTACTGCGTCGCATGAGCCACCGGCGCCCCTATCGGCTCGCAAGCTCGCCACTTCCCCCGCACTGGCGGGGGAAGCTAATATGGCGTAATTGCTGTAACCTAAAAAGCCTCCCCCGTTTACGGTGGAAGGGGCGTCTTGAACGGTAGCGTTTTTCTATCGTAAGTGCGTCGCATGAGCCACCGGCGCCCCTATCGGCTCGCAAGCTCGCCACTTCCCCCGCACTGGCGGGGGAAGCTGATATGGCGTTATTGCCGCACACCCAAAGCCTCCCCCGTTTACGGGGAGGGACCGCGAAGCGGTGGAAGGGGAGTCTTGAACGGTAGCGTTTTTCTATCGTAAGTGCGTCGCATGAGCCATCGGCGCCCCTATCGGCTCGCAAGCTCGCCACTTCCCCCGCACTGGC
>NZ_GL892076.1:2145870-2158813 GCF_000213975.1 Centipeda periodontii DSM 2778 | reverse complement strand
CCCGTTTACGGGGGAGGGGGACCGCGAAGCGGTGGAAGGGGCGTTTGTTTGAAAGCGAAATGCCGTAACAATATCGTAGAGAAAGGACGAAGGGAAATGAAATCATCATCGAAAGCAAGCAAACATATTCATCGCGTTGTCGCCTATGCGCTCTTTGCAGGCGTGATTGCCGCCCCGTTTGCCGCGCAGACGGCGTATGCGCTGCCCATCGAGGGCGCGAACGCCGCGACGAATGCGGGGGAGGCGAATATCTCCACGAGCGGCACGGTCATGGACATCGCGGGCAAGACCGCGCACAATATCCTCCGATGGGAGGACTTCTCCATTGAGCAGAACGAGAAGGTGCGCTTCGACGGCGGCAGTCAGACGCGCGACTATCTGAACCTCGTCACGGGCGAGGGCGCGTCGAACATCTACGGCACGATTGAGGGCGGCAGGAACGTCTATCTCGTCAACCCGCACGGCATCCTCTTCGCTAAGGATTCGCAGGTCAATACGGGTGCGCTCTACCTCTCGACGGCGAATCCCGCTGACATTGCCACAGCGACGAACACCTTCAAGGCAAACGGCACAAGCCCGCTCTCCGCGACCGCGCAGATGGGCGACGTGCTGAACCTCGGCACGGTAAAGGCGAGCAAACTCTACATCGAGGGCAAGAACGTCAAAGTCCTCAACACGGATGCTGTAACGGACGCAAACGGCACGGCGCTCACGGGGGCGAACGTCACGATCCGCAGCGAGGAAACGCCGCACATCGGCTACGATGTCGGCAATCGAGCGACGGCGAACTTCGACGAGAGCGGCGGCTCTGTGCAGCATAGCTTCTATGACTATGCACATCCGAACACCTCAAAATCTGCAAGTGGGCGCGGATGGGATGTAGCGGACCTTGGCGGCACGGCGCATACAGACTATGACTATATGCGCGTGCATACCGTCTACGACCTCCAGAATATCAATGCGAAGCTGGATGGCAGATACATCCTCGCGGGCGACATCGACGCAGGTGTCACAAATACATGGAACAGTACTGTGCATGGGATAGAGGGCTTCCTTCCGATTGGAGAAAATGTTAGCACGAATTTTACGGGACGATTCGACGGTGCGGGACACACGTTGCGGGGGTTGTATATCAAACGAATGTACGGTCGCAATGAGGATATCGCTCTGTTTGGCTACGCCGTCAGGGCACATATCGAGAATCTCTCCCTCGTGGACGCCTATGTCGAGGGAACCAATAGGGTCGGCGGCATTGTGGGATATACAGACAGGACTGTGATTCGGAACGTTTCATACGCTGGCAGGGTCGTTGGAAATAATGCGGTCGGCGGCATTGTGGGATATGCGTGGGGCGGCAGCATTCAGAATGCATGGAATACGGGCGAGGTCAGGGGGTCGTATCCGGTCGGCGGCATTGCGGGAATAGTAATAGACTCTGCTGTGATTCAGAATGTCTGCAATACGGGCGCGATCACAGGGAATGAGAGAGTCGGTGGCATTGTAGGAGCTATATTGAACAGTACCCTGCAGAATGCATGGAATACGGGGACGGTCGCAGGGAGTCAGAAGGTCGGCGGCATTGTGGGAAAGGCGGACGTCGGTACCGTTCGCCATGCCGTATGGAAGGCAGGCAGTGCAGGGCAGGCGGTCGGCGCATCGAGCAGTGGGACTGACGTGACGGATGTCAAGGTCGCTGCCGAGGCGGATATGAAGCTGGCGGCGACATACACGGACTGGAAGGACGCGCACGGCAATGTCCTCGTTGCCACCGAGGGCGGTAAGGGCACGCCGTGGCGCATCTACGAGGGACATACTACGCCCTTGCTCACGGCTCTGATGAAGGGCACGAAGCGCCTTGAGAAGACCTACGACGGCAAAACATTCGGGGACGGGGACGCGCACATCCTTTCGGATACTCCCCTTCAGAAGAATGTCGGCACATACGATGCGCGCGGCATCTACAGCGATACGTTCGGTTATGACCTCATCGGCAGCACATACAGGATTGCGCCGCGCGTGCTGACCATGAGCGGCGTCGCGTCGCAGACGAAGACCTACGACGGCAATACGAATGCTGACGCCACGCAGTTCCACGCGACGCTGAATAACGTCGTCACGGGTGAGGAGAGCCTTGTCACGGCGACCGCCAGAGGCGCGGCATACAACAGCAAGAATGTTGCAACGGCAAGCAAGGTCACCTACACGGGGCTTGCGCTCACGGGCACGGGAGCGGCGAACTATACCGTTGCCACGACCGCAGAGGGCGCGGGCACAATCACGGCGCGTGCGCTGACGCTTGGCGCAGTTGCGGCGCAGACGAAGACCTACGACGGCACAACCGCCGCAGACGCATCGAAGTTCCGTGCGGGGTTGAACAACACTGTTGCAGGTGATAGCGTAACGGCGACCGCCACAGGCGCGGCATACAACAGCAAGGATGTCGCGGGGGCAAATACGGTCAATTACACGGGCGTCGCGCTCGGTGGTGCGGATGCGGGGAACTACAGTCTCGCCGCAGGAGCGGCACAGGGGACGGGCAGCATCACGCAGCGTGCGCTGACCCTTGGCACAGTCGCGGCGCAGAGTAAGACCTACGACGGTACAACCGCCGCAGACACAGCAACGTTCCGCGCAACACTCGATAATGTCGTCGCAGGCGAGGAGAGCAGCGTGACCGCGACCGCCACGGGCGCGGCGTACAACGACAAGACCGTCGCCGGGGCAAATAAAGTGAGCTATACGGGCGTTGCGCTCCAAGGCACAGGCGCGGGGAACTACAGTCTCGCCGCGACCACGGCAGAGGGAGTTGGCACGATCGCAAAGCGTGCGCTGACCGTTGGTACAGTCACGGCGCAGACAAAGACCTATGACGGCACGACCGCCGCAGATGCAGCAGAGTTCCAAGCGACGCTCGGCAATACTGTCACGGGTGACAGCGTAAGTACGACCGCCACGGGCGCTGCTTATAATGATAAGAACGTTGCTGCGGCGAATCGCGTCGACTATACGGGCGTTGCGCTTACCGGCGCGGACGCGGGCAACTACAGCCTCGCCGCGACGACGGCACAGAGCGCAGGCACGATCACGCGGCGTGCGCTGACTGTTGATACCGTCGCGGCGCAGAGTAAGACCTACGACGGCAATACCTCCGCAGACACGTCGAAGTTCCACGCGACGCTCGGTAATTTCGTCGCGGGCGAGGAAGGCAGCGCGACCGCGACCGCTGCGGGCGCGACGTACAACGACAAGAACGTCGCCGGGGCAAATAAAGTGAGCTATACGGGCGTTGCGCTCCAAGGCACAGGCGCGGGGAACTATACCGTCGCCGCGACCGCCGAGGGGGCGGGCACGATCACGCCGAAACAGCTGAATCTCGCGCTCGCGGGCGGCGCACGCTTTGACAAGACCTATGACGGCAATGCAAACGTGACGCAGTCCCTCACGAAGGGGACGAACTATACCCTCACGGGCTTCATCGGCACGGAGGGCGACCATCTCGCACTGGCATCTGCCACAGGCGCGTATATGGCGGGCAAAGATGCGGGGACAGACAAGGAAGTAACCTTCAAGAACCTCACGCTCATGGGAACGGGCGCGGGCAACTACACGCTCGACACGAATGCGCTCACGGGCATCGGTACGATTGCGCGGCGCACGCTGACCGTTGATACCGTCGCGGCGCAGACGAAGACCTACGACGGCACGACCGCCGCAGACGCAGCGCAGTTCCGCGCAGCACTCTCAGGTACCGTCGCGGGCGACAGCGTCACAGCCGCCGCCACGGGCGCGACCTATAACAATAAGAATGTCGCCGGGGCAAGCACGGTGGGCTACACGGGCGTTGCACTCCGAGGTGCGGATGCGGCGAACTATAGTCTTGCCGCCACAACCGCACAGGGCGCGGGCAGCATCACGCATCGGACGCTGACGCTCACCGCCGCGCCGCAGAGCGTCGTGCAGGGCGAGGCGCTGCCCTCCTTTACGGGACGTGCGGACGGTTTTGCCGATGGTGAGGACGCATCCGTATTCGGTGCGGACGGCATCGCCTTTGGCACGGCGGCGAATACCGACACGCCGGGCAGCTATGGCATCACAGGGCGCATCGGCAGCATCACAGGCGGTGTCCTCGGCAACTACCGCATCATGCAGGCGGCGGGCAACGCGACTGCGTTCACCGTCCACGCGGCTCTGCCGAGCGGCATCCTCGCCGCACTCGTGCAGGATGCTGCGCCGCGCTTTGATACGGGCTTCGATCAGGAGGTCTATGTGTTCGGCTTGCCGCGTCCCATCCCCGCAGCGACACTTGGATTCTATCGCTTCACCCCCGCGCGTGACCTCGGCATCGAGGGGCTGCGCCTCGACTAAGCTTGACATGCAAAATCCCCCTCCTCCCGTATGACACGGGGGAGGGGGATTCCGTAAGCGATGGAATGGAGTTTGGTTATGGACGTTCTGCAAAAAGTGCTTCATTGGAAGCATACACAAAAAATTATCACCGCTGTCATTATTCTCAATGCTGCAGTATTGGGTGTATTGACGGATCAAACGCTGTCCGCCGAAGAGGTTTTATTTCTGGAAGCAATCGATAAAGCCTGTTTGGTGATTTTTACAATCGAGTTGATCACCAAGTTATTGGTTTATCGGCGAAATTTCTGGTCGGAGGGCTGGAATATCTTTGATTTCGTCATCGTCCTCAGCTCCATTATCTTTATTTCCTCCAGTATCTCGGTCATACGAGCCTTCCGCATCTTCCGCCTGCTAAAGGCTCTGACTGAGTTTCCGGAGCTGCAGATTTTGGTATCGTCCATGTTAAAGGCAATACCAAGTATGTCATGGGCGCTGCTCCTGCTCTTTATCATCTTCTATATCTTTGGGGTCTTCGGCAGTACGCTGTTTGGAGAGACGTTCCCGGAACTGTTCGGGGATATCGGAGGCTCCATGTTTACCCTGTTCCAGGTGATGACGTTTGAATCATGGGCAACCGCCGTGGCAAGACCGATCATGGCGGTATACCCCTATGCATGGATATTCTTCTTGGTGTTCATCCTTCTTACTGCCATTACGCTGCTGAATGTCATGGTGGGTATCGTGGTGGAGGCAGTCGGCACCATTTCGGAAGCAGTCAAACGAAAACAGCGCGACGCTGCGGCGGAAAACGAAGGTTCCGATGTGTGTGAAGCCGATGAAATAGAAACGGAGATTCGTAAGCACCTTGAGCAGATTGATGAGCTGCTAAAAACAAGAAAACTTTCCTAATCGTCATTTGTCGATCTATACTGAAAAGCCTCTGAAGGAAATCCTTCAGAGGCTTTTCAGCGTGTTGTTCTATAATTCCTTGTAATACTGGAAGTTCATCACGAATGTTTTCGACAAAGGAGATGTGTATCATGGTCAAATTTGGCAGGAAGATTGCAGGGATCGCTTTGGGGGTCAGCCTTCTCGGTGTTGGTGCGGCAGAGGCGGCTGTTCCGCCGGATGCGCTCGTGGTCGGCGGTATCGAATACGGTGCGTCGGAGTCCTATGTCCGCAGCATCTACGGTGCACCGCGCGAGGTCGAGACGAAGTTCAATCCCATTTACGCCGGCGGGCAGGCAGTTGAATGGGAATACGGCAATGACTTTGATATCGTCTTTGTGGACGGTGCGGTTCGTCAGGTCGAGGTTGGTATGCCGAACGGCGTGCAGACGAAGGACGATATTGCCGTCGGTACGGATGTGAACACGCTGATTGCAGCCTATGGGCAGCCGGATGCCATTCACGGCGATAAGTATATCTATTTTGTGGACGGTGATTCATCGATCGGATTCATCTTTGAAATTGAGCGCGATCGCGTGGACGAGATCAAGATGGGGCTGATCCGTTGATGCTCACAGTATGTGCAAAATTCATAAGACAGTGACTCGGGGGAGAGAGAATCTTTGAATATGCGGATGTGCGCGGCTTTTATTGGAATTGCCGTCATTGCCGGTGCTGCTGCAAGCATTGCCTTGGATATGTTTCGCTCTGCGGTGACAGCGCCGCCGGGTGCAGATGCGGGGACGAGGATCAGTATTGCGCGGGATTCCGTTGAGAAAACGCTCTCTGCGGACGATGCGGCAAAGCGTGAAGCAGAGACGTTGCGTCAGCACCGTGCGGAGGAGCAAAAGTCTGCGGCGCGCATTGCCCGCGAGGCTCTTGTGCTCGGTGATATCGCCTACGGCAGCTCCGAGGAAGAGGTGCGTGCCCGCTATGGTGCTCCCTACAAAAAGGAGTCGGAGCGCTCCATGCGCTATGCGGGAAAAGCAGTCGTCGAATACGAGTACACGGACAGCCTGTCGTTGGATTTCGTCGATGGTCTTGTGCGCCTCGTCAAAATATCGGAGCGCAGTTCACTTGCCTCGGGCAAGGGCGTCCGCATTGGAACCCCCGTGGAGGAGCTGCGCCGCGTATACGGCGAACCGAGTATGGTCTACGGGGAGGATTATATCTATTTTTCAGAGGAAGATCCGACCATTGGACTCGCTTTCGAGATCGAGCACGGACGCGTGGAAGAAATCAAGATGGGGGATCTCGGGCTTTGATGCATCAGTGATTCCTAAAAGAAAACGGATTAGGGGATCAGCATACTGTTTGCTGCCCAGGAAAGTCCCCATGCACGCAGCTGCAGACGCAGATCCTCAAGAGGTGCGATGAGCGGCGCAAAGGCGAGGCGCATCTTGAAGCGGGTCAGTGTGTGCATGTTCGCACCGAAGATGGGAATGCGATCCATCTGGTAGCGTCCCTCTGTGGGGGTGGAGAGCCCGTAGTGGACGGTGAATGCACCGCGGTATCCGGTAGCGCGTGTGATCTCCTCGATCTCTTCGTTGACGCGTCCGCCCGGATAGGCGATATAGTGCATGTCGTAGCCGAGCTTCTCTGAGAGAAGCTCATGCGAGTCAGCAATCTCATGGCGGAGTTCGTCCGTCGATGTCAGCTCTGCGAGATTGGCGTGCGTCATCGTGTGACTTTCGAACCGGATAAGACCGGACTCCTTCATCTCTGCAATCTGATCCCACGTCAGGTAGTTTGGGTAGGTATTCGTAAAATCATAGATGAGAAAGATCGTTGCCTTGAACCCGTACTTTTTCAGGATGGGGTAGGCGTACTCGTAGTTGTCCGCATAACCGTCGTCGAACGTGATAATGACGGGTTTCTCCGGTAGCGGTGTCCCGTTTTCGAACGCATCCATCATCTCGTCGATCGTGATCGTCGTATAGCCCTCGGATGAGAGATATGCCATCTGTGCCTCGAACTGATCGGGCCAGAGCGTGAGAGGATTGCCGTCCTTCTCTTCGATCTGATGATAGTTGAGGACAGGAACACCGGGTGCGGAGCGCATCATTGCAAACCCGATGATGACAGGCAGTCCAAAGATCAGGAATAGAGAAAACAAGAGACGTTTGCGCAATAACTTCACAGGAATTACCTCTTTTTGAAGGCATCACTAATGCCTAAAATCAATGCCGCGACAAGTGTAGCCCATCGCGCGCTCCATGTCAAGTGTTCTGTTGTCCCTGCGGGCAATGGAAGATTGTATAATGAAGGCGAAAATCGGGCAAAAAATGGGGCTGTTGTACGAACTTTTTAGCTTCGTGCAACAGCCCTTGTTTGCTTACAGTGCGAGAATCTGATCGTGCAGCCCTGCGAGCTGCTCCTTGGAGGGGACGTAGAGCATGCGCACCTTGTCCATGATGATCTCACAGCCGCCCGCCTTGAGTTCGTCCTCGATCTGCTGAATGCTTTGTCCGCCCCAGCCGTACGAGCCGAACGCGAACGCCTTGCGCCCGATCGGGGCAAGCCCCTTCATATAGCAGAGGAAGCCGGCAATGGTCGGAAGCATCTGGTTGTTGAGTGTCGGTGAACCGACGGCGAGATAACGGCTCGTGAGGATATCGGTCATGATATCGGCATGTGTATTGTGTTTGATATCATAGTAGCCGACGGAGAATCCCTTGTCGATGAAGGCCTCGGCGATCGTGTGCGCCATCTTCTCCGTGGAGTGCCACATGCTGTCAAAGACGATGACGGCGCGGTCATCGGTTTCACCGAGCGACCACTTGTTGTAGAGGTCGATGATCTCGGGGATGTGCGAGCGCCAGAGGATGCCGTGTCCCGTGGCAATCAGATCGATGTCAAGCCCGTGGAGTGCCTTGAGTGCCGTCTGCGCCTGTTTTCCGTAGAGGAAGAGGATGTTTGCGTAATATTTCTTCGCCTCCTCGATGACAATGGAGAAATCATTTTCATCGTCGTAGCGTTTGCCGGAGGCGAGGTGCTGACCAAATGCATCGTTTGAGAAGAGGATCTTCTCCTCGGGGCAGTAGGTTACCATGCTGTCCGGCCAGTGGAGCATCGGTGTCGGGACGAAGGCGAGCGTGCGCTTGCCAATAGAGAGCGTATCGCCCGCCTTGACGGTCTCATAGGGCAGCTCCCCATAGTAGGCACGCAGTCCTTTGAGCCCGTTCGGGGCGCTCGTGACGACCTTTGCGTTTGGCGCGAGGGAGGAGACGAGCGGGACTCCATACGAGTGATCCGGCTCGACGTGATTCGAGATGATGTAATCGATCTGCGACGGATCGATGACGGAGGATATGCGCGCGAGCATTTCCTCCTCGAAGCCGTGCTTCACCGTATCAATGAGCGTGATCTTATCGTCGATGATGAGATAGGCGTTGTAGGATGAGCCGCGCTGCGTATCGTAGCCGTGAAAGCTGCGCATCGACCAGTCGATCGCTCCAACCCAGTAGATGTCATCCCGAATTTTGATAGCGTTCATGAAGGTACTCCTTTCAACGATGGAATCATTTATAAAGTTTATAGGTTCTTTCTATAAATGAGAATACTATTTATAGAAGTATTCTAGCTTAATTCCAAATCTTTTGCAACAGGTATTTCAGCGCATTTTTTCCTGTAAAGAGGACCGGATATGGGCGATTTCTTGACAGATGATTTTTCATACGATATAATATTTACAACGAAAGCCACATGAAACTAGGAGAAAACGACTAGAAAAGGAAGGACTTTCATGGCAGGAAAAATTCTGGTCTTTGATACCGAGACGACGGGTTTTCGTAGTGACGATGAAGTATTGACACTCGCTGTTGTGAATGGCGCAGGCAAGGCACTGGTGGACGGGATGTATGCTCCCGTGCGAAAGAGTACGTGGCCGGATGCGGAGAAGATCAATCGGATCTCACCGAAAATGGTGGCGGAGTGTCCGCCGATTCTCTCGCAGCAGAAACTGCTTGAGCAGATGTTCAACGATCCTGAGGTGCTGCTCGTTGGTTACAATATTGAGTTTGATATTCGGCTCTTAGCCCAGTCGGGGATCCGTATTACGAATCCGAATCGTCACGATGTCATGCTCGCGTTTTCGGAGTTTCGCAAGATTCCGGATGCACGGCGCGGCGGATATCGCTGGTGGAAGCTGACGGAGTGTGCGGACTATTACCGCTATGATTGGGGAACGAGCGAGGCACATGGGGCACTCGCGGATACATTGGCGACGCTCTACTGCTATCAAAAGATGCAGCAGCCGGTATACGAGGAGCAGAGTCTGTTTTAGCATAGAGAGGAGGGGACGCTGTTATGGCAAAGAAACCATATGGAAGCACCACCCCAAGCCCTGCGGAATCCATACGGGAACGCAAGAAAAGGGAGATGGAGCGGGGGCTTGAACGCGTGAGGAAAAAGCGCGCCTCCTATCAGCGTAAGATTATTGGTACGGCGCTTATTTTCTTCATCATTCTCATCATTCTATGTGCACTCTTGCCCGGCGATGATTCGGCAGCTTATGGCGATAAGTGGAACAAGGATGTGAACTCGCGCCAGTCGCGTATTTTACAAAGCTTGCAGGATAATTTTAAGTAGGTACTTGCCATTTTCAAAAAACCGCGTATTCTATATAGGAACGCGGTTTTTTAGTTAAGGAGTTGTTTGCATGAAATTCCAGGAGGTCATCCTCGCACTGCAGGAGTTCTGGTCGGATCAGGGCTGTATTCTCGCCCAGCCCTACGATGTGGAGAAGGGCGCGGGTACGATGAGCCCGTGGACGTTCCTGCGTGTCCTCGGACCTGAGCCGTGGAACGTTGCCTATGTCGAGCCGTCGCGTCGTCCCGCCGATGGGCGTTACGGGGACAACCCCAATCGTCTCTATCAGCATCACCAATTCCAGGTCATCATGAAGCCATCGCCGGACAATATTCAGGAGCTTTATCTGCAGAGTCTTGCGCGCCTCGGGATCCGTGCCGAGGAGCACGACATCCGCTTCGTCGAAGACAACTGGGAGTCGCCGACGCTCGGCGCATGGGGACTGGGCTGGGAGGTCTGGCTCGACGGTATGGAGATTACGCAGTTCACGTATTTCCAGCAGGTCGGCAGTCACGATGTAAAGCCTGTGTCCGTCGAGATCACCTACGGTCTTGAGCGGCTTGCGATGTATATTCAGGGCGTGGAGAATGTCTATGACATCGCGTGGACGGACGATGTGACCTATGGTGATGTGTTTCATCAGAACGAATTCGAGCAATCGACCTATGCGTTTGACCTCTCGGATGAGGCACTGCTCTTTGACCTCTTTGACAAATACGAGGCGGAGGCGGTGCGCGTCATCGGCGCGGGGCATGTGCATCCCGCACATGACTATGTGCTGAAGTGCTCGCACACGTTCAACCTGCTCGATGCGCGCGGTGCGATCAGTGTCTCGCAGCGCACGGCGTTCATCGGGCGCGTGCGGAAACTCGCGCGTCTCTGCGCGGAGGCGTATCTCGCGCAGCGCGAGGCACTCGGCTATCCGATGCTGAAGAAGGAGGGGAAGGCATGAGTAAGGATCTGCTTCTTGAAATTGGGACGGAGGAAGTTCCGGCACACGTCATGCCGCATCTCCTCGCTGATCTGAAACGTCTCGCGGGGGACATGTTGGCGGCACGCCGTATAGCCTATGAGAGTCTGCGGACGATCGGTACGCCGCGCCGTTCTGCGCTTCTCGTGACGGGGCTTGCCGAGCGGCAGGAGGATGTGAGTACAGAGACGCGTGGTCCCTCGGTCGCCATTGCCTTTGATGCGGAGGGGAATCCGACGAAGGCAGGCGCGGGCTTTGCACGCGGGCAGGGCATCGAACCGTCTGCACTCATTCAGCGTGACGGCTATGTCTATGCCGCTGTGCACGAGAAGGGCGCTGAGACGGCGCAGCTCCTCACGGAGATGCTGCCCGAACTCATCCGCGCGATTCCCCTGCCGAACAGTATGCGCTGGGGTGATCTGGACTTTCGCTTTATCCGCCCGATTCGCTGGCTTGTCGCGCTCTATGGGACGGATGTCGTGCCCTTTACACTTGCAAATGTCACGAGCGGGAACACGTCGCGCGGACATCGGACGCTTGCTCCGCAGGACTTTGTCATCGCATCGCCCGCAGACTATGAGGCGGCGTGTGAAAAGGCGTACATCATCGTCGATCCCGAGCGCCGCCGCGCGATGATCTGCGAGCAGATTGTCGCCGTTGCACAGGAATGCGGCGGAACGGCGGAGATCACGCCGGACCTGCTCGAAGAAGTGCTTTATCTCGTCGAGTACCCGACCGCCCTCAGCGGCGCGTTCGAGGAGAAATATCTCGCGCTGCCGGCGGAGACGGTCATCACGCCGATGCGCGACCATCAGCGTTACTTCCCCGTCAAGGCGGCGGACGGCAGTCTCCTGCCTGTATTCATTACCGTGCGCAACGGCGGGAAAGAGCATCTGGATGTCGTGGCGCACGGCAACGAGCGCGTTCTGCGTGCGCGCCTTGCAGATGCGCAGTTCTTCTTTGACGAGGATCGGAAGAAGTCGCTCGCGGAGCACCGCGAAAAGCTGAGGACGGTTGTGTTTCAGCAGGGGCTTGGTTCGATGTATGAGAAGACCGAGCGTCTCATGGAACTTGTTACGGCGATTGTCGAAGATCTTGCGCCGGACGCGGCTGCATATGAGGCGATGGAGCCGGATGCGCGGCGTGCGGCGGAGCTGTCAAAGGCGGATCTCGTGACGGGCATGGTGACGGAGTTTACGGAGCTGCAGGGGATCATGGGGCGTGAATACGCCCTGCTTGACGGTGAGAAGCCGGAGGTTGCGCGTGCCATCGACGAGCAGTATATGCCGCGCTTCGCGGGCGATGAACTCCCGCAGAGTGATCTCGGCTTTGCGCTCAGCGTGGCGGACAAGGTGGATAATATTGTAGGCACCTTTAGCCAAGGCAGGATCCCGACGGGGTCGCAGGATCCGTTTGCTCTGCGCCGTCAGGCACTCGGTCTGGTGCTCATGCTGATTGAACGGGAGAGCGGGCTGCTCCTCGGCGATCTCGTCGAGGAGGCATGCGATCTCTATGATCTCGATATGTCTCTGTGCCAGAAAATGCAGGTCTATGTCGCAGACTTTATCCGCCTGCGGTTGAAGAACGTCCTCACGGAGCGCGGTGTGCGCTACGATGTGCAAGAGGCTGTGCTTACGGATGTGGACTGCGTTGCGGACGTGCCCGTGCGCGCCGCCTATGTGGAGCGTCTGCTTGCATCGGACGGAGCGGATGCACTCGTGCAGTCCTTCGTTCGTGTCGGCAATATCGCGCGCGCGGCAGAGACCGGCAACGTTGACTCTGCGCTCTTTGCAGCACAGGAGGAGGGAGAGCTCCTCTCGGCGTATGAGAATGCGGTTACGGCACGCGCCGAGGGCGCAGATTCGCTTGCGGCGGAGCAGGCACTTGCAAAGGCAATCAACGCATTCTTTGATGCGGTTATGGTCATGGACAAGGATGAACGCGTCCGTGCGAACCGTCTGGCGCTCCTCAAGGCGATTGACAACTATCTGCTCCAGACGGCAAACTACAGTAAGATTGTGTTGGGATGACCGCAATTTGAATGCTCTCTCATGAAGGGGCTGTTCACGAGCGCCCCTATCGGCTCGC
>NZ_GL892076.1:2030124-2145701 GCF_000213975.1 Centipeda periodontii DSM 2778 | reverse complement strand
CTGTTGCACGAAGTTTTCCAACTTTGTGCAACAGCCCCTTTTTTGTTATGCAACTTGCTGTATCCTCCTCTTTACATATGATATGCTTGCGGTCTATAATGCAGAGGTAATATCTATTCATAAAGGGGCGAAGGAATGAATCGAAACGATTTGTGCTGGTGTGGCAGCGGAAAGAAATACAAGAAGTGCCATGCCGATTTTGATGAACATGTTGCGTCCATCCGCTACGATGTGCTCAAGGGACAGGTACGTCCACCGCGCAAGATTATCAATAATGCGGCGGACATTGAGGGGATCCGCAAGGCGGCAGTCATTAACGACGGCGTGCTCGACCTGATGGAGACGATGGTGCGTCCCGGCGTCGATACGGAGACGCTCGATCGCGCGGCACATGACTACATCGTGGAGCGCGGCGGGATTCCCGCATGCCTCGGCTTCGAGGGGTTCCCGAAGAGCATATGTACCTCGATCAACAATGTGGTCTGCCATGGCATTCCGTCGAAGAAGGATGTGCTCAAGGAGGGCGACATCCTGAACGTCGACTCCACGGTCATTCTCGGTGGTTACTATGCGGATGCCTCGCGCATGTACCTCGTGGGCAAGGTGCCCGCAGCGGCAGAACGGCTCGTACAGGTGACGAAGGAGTGTATGGAGCGCGGCATCGCGGCGGCGCAGCCGTGGCATTTCCTCGGCGATGTGAGCGCCGCCTGCGGTGACTGGGCGCACGCGAATGGCTACTCTGTCGTCACGGCACTCGGCGGGCATGGTGTCGGCAAGGACTTCCACATGGAGCCGTTCGTTGCGCATGAGGGCGAGGCGGGCACGGGCATGCTCATGGTACCGGGCATGGTCTTCACGGTCGAGCCGATGATCAACGCGGGCAAATATGATGTGACGGTGGATGCAGACGACGGGTGGACGGTGCGGACGAAGGATCACACGCTCTCGGCACAGTGGGAGAAGACCATTCTCATCACGGAGACGGGGGCAGAGGTGCTTTCATCATGACGCATTTTGACCAGCTCGGCGTCTCGGAGACACTCGTCACACTGCTGAAGAAGCAGGGCATCATTGAGCCTACCCCCGTGCAGGAGCAGGCGATCCCGCCCATGCGTGCGGGACGCGATGTCATCGCACAGGCACAGACGGGCACGGGCAAGACCATTGCCTTCCTCCTGCCTCTGCTTGCGAAGATCAAGCCGCAGGGAGCGGCAGCGCAGGCGCTCGTCATTGCGCCCACGCGCGAGCTTGCCATCCAGATCGCGCGTGTGGCGGAGCCTCTCGGAGCGGAGCTCGGTATCGGAACGATCGTCATCTACGGTGGTGCGGACATCGAGCGACAGAAGGAGAAACTGCGGCGCCGGCCGCAGCTCATCATCGGCACACCGGGACGACTGCTTGACCATGTGCGGCGCGGAACGCTCGCGCTCGGCAGCGTCAACAAGATCGTCCTCGATGAGGCGGACGAAATGCTCAAGATGGGCTTCATCGAGGATGTGGAAACGTTGCTCACCAAGACGGCACAGGACTATCAGCTTGCCCTCTTTTCCGCGACCATGCCGGAGCGCATCGTGCGCCTGACGAAGCGCTTTATGACGAATCCCGCGCACATCCGCATCGAGGGGGAACGGACGACGCTCGAAAATATCGAGCAGATTGTCCTCTCCGTGAGCGAGGGGACGAAGCTCGACCGTCTCTGCGCATCCATCAACGAGGAAGCGCCCTATCTCGCGATGGTGTTCTGCGCAACGAAGGAGCGCACGCGTGCGCTCATGATGGAACTGGCGCGGCGCGGCTACCTCGTGGACGCACTCAGCGGCGATCTTACGCAGACACAGCGCGCCTTTGTCCTGCGGCAGTTCCGTGAGGCGAAACTGCAAATTCTGTGCGCCACGGACATCGCCGCACGCGGGCTTGACATCGAGGGCGTGACCCACGTCTACAACTACGATCTGCCGCCGACCGTCACCGACTACATTCACCGCATCGGCCGCACGGGACGCGCAGGCTCGCAGGGAAAGGCGATCACGCTTGTCGCGGCGCATCAGCACGAGAAGCTGCGCAAGATGGAATCCGCGCTCAAGGAGCGTCTGCGCCGCGCCGTCGCAAAGAAGAAGCCGCGTTCGTCCCGCCCTGATGAGATGGAGAAAACGCAGACAGCGCAAAAGGGGGAGCGCAGACGGTCTGCACCGAAACACACAAAGCCAAAGCCGCGCAGCAGGAAGGCGGGCAAGACCGTCACGAACATTGGGCGGCGCAGTCGAAAACGCCGCTGAATCAAAAGTTTCTATACAGAAGGAAAACAATTCATTTCGTCGAATTGATATAACGTACGGACAATTTCAAAGAGGAGGCATATTCATGATTGGGATCAAGAATGTCATTGCGATCATCTGCGGGGGTGGCCCCGCACCCGGCATCAACAGCGTTATCTCGGCGGTGGTCAGCGAGGCAACGCGTCACGGTTGGGACGTACTCGGCATCTATGACGGCTTCTCACGTCTTGCGCGCGGCGAGAAGAACTATGTGCGCCTCGAGCCCGCGAGCATCAGCCGCATCCATTTGACGGGCGGCTGTATCCTCAAGATGTCGCGCTTCAACCCGACAAAGAAGGAATCCGACCTGCGCACGGTCGTCGAGACGCTGACCGAGCTCGGCGTGACCCACGTCGTCACCATCGGCGGCGACGACACGGCGTTCAGCTCGATGGCAGTCTCCGAGTATGCGCGCAAGATGGGGCGTACAATCAACGTCGTCCATGTTCCCAAGACCATCGACAACGATCTCCCGCTGCCCGAGGGCGTTCCGACGTTCGGCTTTGAGACGGCGCGTGCATTCGGTACGATGGAGATTGAAAACCTCATGGAGGACGCGAGCACGACGAACAACCGTTGGTACTTTACCATCGCAATGGGGCGTACGGCGGGACATCTCGCACTCGGCATGGGACGCAGCGCGGGCGCGGCGATCACGATCATCCCCGAGGAGTTCGCACAGGATAAGATTCCGCTTCAGCAGGTCGTCGATGTCATCGTCGGCTCCATCGTAAAGCGTTATCTGACGGGGCGCAACTACGGCGTCGCCGTTATCGCAGAGGGCGTCATTGAGAAGATCGCCGAAGAGGACTTCGCGAAGCTTGGCAATGTCGTCACGGACGAGCACGGACACATTCGCTACAGCGAACTCGACTTCGGTGAAATCCTGAAGCAGGCGGTGCTCGCCGAGACGAAGAAGCTCGGCATCGGCATCTCCGTCATCGACAAGGAGATTGGCTACGAGCTCCGCTGCACGGCGCCGATTGCATACGACATCGATTACTGCCGTTCGCTCGGCTACTCGGCGGTGAAGTTCCTCATGAGCGGTGACTCGGGCGCGATCATCACGATCCAGGACAACCAGGCGGTGCCCATGCGCTTCGATGAGATCCGCGACCCCGAGACCGGTAAGACAAAGGTGCGCAAGGTCAACATCAACTCCGTGCACTATCAGATCGCGCGCGGCTTCATGATGCGTCTCGAAAAGGGCGACCTCGACGATCCGGGGCTTGCGAATGCCTACCGCATGACACACGATGAGTTCAAGGAGCGTTACTCCTACCTCTTCGACGGTGACGCCGCAGAGTAACATTCACATAGAGAGAAATTATGGGGCAGAAATTTTCTGCTCCATTTTCATTTTGGGTATTGACGAGACGCTGTCTTTGCCGTATAATATCGTCTTGTTAGCGCAATGCGCAGATAAACATATCGCGGGGTGGAGCAGTCGGTAGCTCGTCGGGCTCATAACCCGAAGGTCACAGGTTCAAGTCCTGTCCCCGCAACCAATTTCATAGATCTCATGGGTAGGTGGCCGAGTGGTTAAAGGCAACAGACTGTAAATCTGTCATCTTCGGATTACGATGGTTCGAATCCATCCCTGCCCACCACCATTTATCGCGGGGTGGAGCAGTCGGTAGCTCGTCGGGCTCATAACCCGAAGGTCACAGGTTCAAGTCCTGTCCCCGCAACCAAGTCTGTGCGCTGGTGTAGCTCAGTCGGCAGAGCGTATCCTTGGTAAGGATAAGGTCACCAGTTCAATCCTGGTCATCAGCTCCATATAACGGCGGCATAGCTCAGTTGGCTAGAGCATGCGGTTCATACCCGCAGTGTCCGGAGTTCAAATCTCTGTGCCGCCACCATTTTGCAATCTGCCCCCGTTACGGGGGTTCTTTTATGCTTTTTTGTGAAAATGCCTCACAATGCGTTGACAGCATTTTCCAAGTATGATAAATTGGTAAGAGTCATTTCTGATGAAACCAAAGAACGAATGAGGAGAGTTGATATTCATGCGCAACAACATTACGCTTGAGTGCACGGAGTGCCATAGCCGCAACTATCGCACGAACAAGAACAAGAAGAACAACCCAGATCGTCTGGAGTTCAGCAAGTACTGCAAGTTCTGCCGTAAGCACACGCCGCACAAAGAGACGAAGTAAGCGTCCTCTGTCATGGGAAAAATAGTCAAATTCCTGCGGGAAGTTGTCGCAGAGATGAAAAAAGTCTCGTGGTCCACGAAGAAGGAACTCGTTACCTATACGGGCGTTGTCGGCATCGCGATCGTCGTTGTCTGCGCACTGATCTGGATCTGTGACACGATTTTTGCCCGTGTGTTTCAGGTCATACTGCACTACTAGACCGGGAGAGGGACATGGCGGATAAGGAAGAACTCTATCTCAGGCAGGCAAACCCCCACCGGGCTTGGTATGTCATCCACACCTATTCGGGCTACGAGAACAAGGTCAAGGCGAACCTCGAACGCCTCATGCACTCGGCGAGCATGAGCGAGATGATTTTCAATGTTGTCGTCCCCGTCGAGAACGAGATCGAGATGAAGGACGGTAAGGAAAAGGTTGTTCCGCGCAAGGTGTTTCCGGGGTACGTCCTTGTCGATATGATTGTCGATGAGCATTCGTGGTACGTCGTCCGCAATACGACAGGCGTCACAGGCTTTGTTGGCTCGGAGAAGCACCCGATCCCACTGACGGCGGAGGAGGCCGAGCGTATTCTTTCGGGCTCGGTCGGCGGTGCGCCGAAGCGCCGTACGAAGGTAAGTGTTGGGGATACCGTGCGCATCGCCTCGGGCGCGTTTGAGGACTATGCAGGCAAGATTACATCCATCGACTCGTCTGGTCTGCGTGTGCAGGTCGACGTGGAGGGGACGCCCCTTGATGTCGAAATCGATCAAGTTGAACTGATTTGAGAATCTCGCATAATATTATGCATCGAAAGGAGGTGATGTGTCGATGGCAAAGAAGGTTGCGCGTGTCGTAAAGCTGCAGGTTCCTGCGGGCAAGGCGACACCGGCTCCTCCGGTAGGTCCTGCGCTTGGTCAGGCGGGCGTGAATATCATGGCGTTCGTCAAGGACTTCAATGAGCGTACGGCAAAGCAGGCGGGGCTGATCATTCCGGTTGAGATCACGGTTTTTGAGGATCGTTCCTTTACCTTTATCACGAAGACCCCTCCGGCGGCAGTTCTGCTGAAGAAGGCGGCAGGGATTGAGAAGGCATCGGGCGAGCCGAACAAGGTGAAGGTCGCGAAGCTCCCGCGTGCAAAGGCGCGTGAGATTGCTGAGTCCAAGATGCCGGATCTGAACGCCGCATCGATTGAGGCGGCGACATCCATGATCGAGGGCACTGCCCGCAGCATGGGAATTGAGATCACGGACTAATCGTCCGCGATGAAGTGGAAGGGCATATGCCCGCTATGACCACGAAGGGAGTTATTCATGGCAAAGTTTGGTAAGAAATACCAAGACGCTGCGAAGCTCATCGAGAGCGGCAAGCTCTATGCTTCGCAGGAGGCGATGGAACTCGTGAAGAAGACGGCGACCGCCAAATTCGACGAGACCATCGAACTGCACGTGCGCCTCGGCGTCGATCCGAAGTATGCGGATCAGCAGGTGCGCGGTGCGCTTGTCCTGCCGAACGGCACGGGCAAGACCCAGCGTGTTCTCGTCTTCGCCAAGGGCGAAAAGGTCGCAGAGGCAGAGGCTGCCGGTGCGGACTTTGTCGGCTCGGATGAGATCGTGCAGAAGATTCAGGGCGGCTGGCTCGACTTCGATGTCGCCGTCGCAACGCCCGATATGATGGGCACGGTCGGTCGTCTCGGCAAGGTGCTCGGTCCGCGCGGACTCATGCCGAATCCGAAGCTCGGCACGGTCACGATGGATCTCAAGAAGGCGATCACCGAGATCAAGGCTGGACAGGTGGAATACCGCACGGACAAGGCGGGCAACATCCATGTCCCCATCGGCAAGGCATCGTTCGACGCGGACAAGCTCCGCGAGAACTATCAGGCAGTCATCGACACGCTGATTCGCGTGAAGCCGGCAGCGGCAAAGGGGCAGTACATTCGCTCCATCACCGTTGTGGCAACGATGGGACCTGCCGTCCCCGTCGCGCTCAGCTAAGAAGCTAAGAGCGTACGGAATTTCCCCGGGCTGTAGACAGCAGGTTTGCGCGAGCATCTAACGACGTGAGTCGCCTGCCGAGGCCGGACGTGAATTTGAACATTCATCTCCGGCAGTGTAGCAGCCGGAGATTTTTATTGCAGAAACACCAATATAGGAAAGTGCTCAGACGAGTACTTCGTATGAAAGGAGGGAATTTAGTTAATGGCAGATCATAAGAAAGAAGTCATCGTTGAGAAGCTGAAAGAACAGCTCTCCTCGGCGAAGGGTGCGGTCTTTACGACGTACAAAGGTCTCACGGTCGCACAGGATACGGAGCTGCGCCGCGAGCTGCGTGCCGCAGGCGTTACCTATCACGTTGTGAAGAACACGATGGTGCGACGCGCAGCCGATGCACTCGGGCTGGAGGGGCTTGACCCGCATCTTGAGGGCACGACGGCATTTGCATTCTCGGCAGAGGATGCAGTTGCACCTGCGAAGGTTATCTGTGGCTACATCAAGAAGAACAAGCTCGACGACAAGGGGATCCTGTCCGTCAAGGTCGGTACCGTCGAGGGCAAGGTGATCGAGGCGAACGAGGTGCAGGCGCTTGCGTCGCTCCCGTCGCGCGAAGAGCTTATCGCAAAGCTCATGGGCAGCATGAATGCGCCGATCTCGAATACGGTGAACGTGCTCCAGGGTGTTATTCGCAATGCCGTCTATGTGCTTGAAGCCGTGCGTGCGCAGAAGGCGTCCGCATAAGGATAAATTACAAAGAGAAATTACATTTTTTGGAGGTATATCATGAACAAGGATCAGATTCTGGAAGCCATTGAGAACATGACCGTTCTCGAACTCTCCGAGCTCGTCAAGGCAATGGAGGAGAAGTTCGGTGTCAGCGCTGCTGCACCGGTTGCTGTTGCTGCTGTCGGCGGCGCTGCTCCGGCAGCTGCGGGCGGCGAGGAGAAGACGGAGTTCACAGTCGTTCTCGCAGCCGCAGGCGACAAGAAGATCAACGTCATCAAGGCTGTCCGTGAGGCAACGGGTCTCGGACTGAAGGAGGCGAAGGAGCTCGTTGACGGTGCACCGAAGCCGGTCAAGGAGCACATCGCCAAGGCTGAGGCTGAGGAGCTCAAGAAGAAGCTCGAAGAGGCTGGCGCAACGGTTGAGCTGAAGTAATTCGGTCAAAACGGATTTTCAAACCGCTTTCCTGCAAGGGGAGGCGGTTTTTTGTGTTGTTGCTTGCAGATTAAAGTGATAAACCGAACATATAAACCTAGAAATAATGTCACATATATGTTAAGTTAGTACATAAAACAAACGATAATGTTTATAATATAAGAATCTAAATCAGTGGAGGCTCTGCGGATGACAAAACATGAGAACACGAAGCTTGCAGGCGTACAGCATGTCGATGGACATACCGTGCGCTTATTTATTATTGCCTGTGCAGCAGTGACAATGTACGCCTCTCCTGTCGGCGCGGCGGAGAATGCACAGGAGAGCATTTGGGTTGCACGCTATACGTTCTCGGGTGAGAATCCGGTGACAGAGGCGGAGCTGGCGGATGTGCTCGCGGAGCACAGACACAAGGAGGCGACACTGACGCAGCTCGAGGCACAGGCGGAGGAGATCACGAAGTATCTGCACGCGAAGGGCTATTTCGTTGCGTTCGCCTATCTCGCGCCGCAGGACTTCAAGAATGGCGTTGTGAATTTCACGATTGTGCCGGGACGCTATGACAATATTGTTGTCAATAATACATCCTATCTCCACGAGACTGCGATTCGACGTGAGATCGGCATTGACTCGGGCGAGCTTGTGAAAAAAAGCACGCTCAATCGCGGCGTATGGCTGACGAACGATCTCTCGCGCGTGGAGACGAACACGCAGCTGAAGGCAGGCAGTCGGCAGGGGACGACGGATCTCGTCGTCAATGTCAAGAACAAGGGACATCGAATGTGGGGCTACGTTGGTTTTGACAACGGCGGCTACCGCTATACAGGACGCTATCAGTACAGTGCATTTGTCAACTACGCGAGCCCCTTTCGCGAGGGTGACCTCTTTTCCGTCGGTGGCGTTATGTCCAACGGCGGGATGTGGTCCGGCTCCGTTTCGTATACGACACCTGTAGCAAAGCAGGGGGAGCGCATCGGCGTGAGCTATGCGCGTTCGCACTACACGCTCGGCGGCGCATTTTCTGCGCTTGACTACACAGGGACGGCAGAGACGGTAAGTATTCACTGGCAGCACAATTTCAAGCGCAGCCGCGATGTGAATATCTACGGGACGGTTCGCTTTGACATGAAGAGCCTCGATGATGAGGCGAAGAGCATGTCGTACCGCAGTCCGAAGAGCGCGCGCAACTGGGTGTACGGCATCAATGGCGACAGCCTCGATCGCTTCTGGACGGGCGGAAAAAATACGTTTGCACTGAACTATACGCGCGGCGATCTCTCGATTGACGATGCCATGCAGCGTGCATACGATGCGGGGACGGCACAGACGGCAGGCCATTTCGGCAAGTGGAACCTCGAACTGACGCGCCTTCAGCACATCAGTGAACGCACCTCGCTCTATCTCTCCTATCAGCGGCAGTGGGCGGAGAAGAACCTCGACTCCTCGGAGAAGATGTCGCTTGGCGGGCCGCATGGCGTACGTGCCTATCCGGTCGGCGAGGCATCGGGTGACGACGGCTGGCGCTGGACATCGGAGCTGCGCTATAACGTGCCGACGCGCGAGGGCGATGAGAATGTATGGCAGCTGATTGCTTTTGCGGACGGCGGTCATGTGCGTCTCTATCATAGCGGGCTTCCGGGCTACACGGGAAAGATGGGGCGCAGCCTTTACGGCGCCGGCGTCGGCGTAAACTGGAGCAATCAGGCAAATTGGGTGGCACGCGCGCACTATGCGTGGAAACTCGGCTCCGAGAATGCTCTTTCGGATACGGACCGCAGCGGGCGCTTCTGGTTTCAGATTTATAAATTCTTCTGAACGGCGAAGAACCGGCATAGCAAAGCCTCCCCCGCCAGAGCGGGGGGGGACCGCGTAAGCGGTGGAAGGGGCGCTTTGAGCGTCCGGACAATACAAACGAAGAGCTGGTGCACGCGTCAAAAAGACTTTGTGCAGCAGTTACATGATTTTTGATTGAGGGGAATAGACCATGAGCATGATGAGAAAACAGCGTCGCAGTATGCTGCGGAAAAGTCTGCACAGCGGTGTCGGCATTCTGGCGGCGGGTGCATTGATGATTGGCGGTGCACAGGAGGTCTATGCCCTGCCGCAGGGAGGAACGGTCGCAGCGGGGGCGGCAGAGATTGCGCAGACGCAGGCGGAGATGGCGATTCGACAGGCGACGGAGAGCGCCGTCATCAACTGGAACTCGTTTAATATCGCGGCGGGAGAACGTGTCAATATTTTTCAGCCGAGCGCACAGGCGGCGCTGCTCAACCGCGTGATTGGGAACAATCCGTCGGAGATTTTTGGCACGCTCTCGGCGAACGGACGCGTTTTCCTCGTGAATCCCGCAGGTGTTCTTTTTGCACCCGGTGCTCAGGTGGATGCGGGCTCGATTGTTGCGTCCACGATGAACATTACGAACGCGGATTTTATGGCGGGCAAATACGCCTTTGTCGGCACGCCGCAGGACGGGAAAGTCATCAACCGCGCCTCCCTCATCGCGCAGAATGAAGGGACGGTTGCGCTCCTTGGCAAGGATGTCATGAACGAGGGCGTCATTGTTGCGCGCAAGGGCGCGGCGGTGCTCGCAGCGGGCGAGGCGGTATCGCTGGACTTCAACGGCGACGGCAAGGTTACAGTCGTTCCGACACAGGCGGCACTTGAGCAGGCGGTTACGAACAAAGGTCTCGTCGAAGCGGACGGAGGTCTCGTTTTCATGTCCGCAGCGACGGGCGATGCACTGACGCGCTCGGCAGTGAATCAGGAGGGCATCGTGCGTGCCGCGAGTCTGGATGGCAAGGCGGGCGCGATCCGCATGACGGCGAACGACGTGCGTCTGGCGGCGGGCAGCGTGACGGACGTGAGCGGCACAGTCGGCGGCACGGTCGAGATCGGCGGCGGCTGGCAGGGCACAGGCGACCTCGCGCATGCGAAAAATGTCACAATCGAGCGCGGCGCAGCCGTACGTGCGGACGCGACTGAGGCGGGCAATGCGGGCGGCACGGTCGCCGTATGGTCGGACGGCAGGACGAAGTTTGCGGGCGAGATCACGGCACGCGGCAAAGGCGCGGGAGGTGCGGTCGAGACCTCGGGTGCACAGGTGCAGATCACGGGACGCGTCGATGCTTCGTCCGAAGCAGGCAAGGCGGGCGAGTGGCTGATCGATCCCGGCGATATTGAGGTCAAGACGCGTGCGGCGGGAGATCCTGAAGCCGGCTCTCAGGCGGATGTGCAGACCGTCACCAATTCGCTGAACGGTGGCACATCTGTAACCATTCAGACGGCGAACCTCACGGGACCGAACGACAATTCCATCACCGTATCGGATGCCATCACGAAGACGGCGGGCGGCGATGCGACCCTTTCCCTGAAAGCAACGGGCAGTGTCAACATCAATGCCGACATCACGTCGACGGCGGGCAAGCTCAATGTGGATATCACCTCCGATACGAACCACCGTGCGGGCGGCAGTGTCAGCGTTGCGACCGGAAAGAATATCAAGACGCTCGGCGGCAATGTCAAGATCGGCGGCGGTCTTGTCGAAGATGGCGTCGGCTTTGCCAACTCGCAGAGTGCGGGCGAAGCGGGCATCACACTCAACGGCGTCACGATTGACACGACGGACGGCGCCACGGCGAGCGGCAATGTCGAACTTGCAGGCAGCACGACAGCGAACGCGGCGGGCGTATCGCTCACGGGCGCGACGATCACGGCGGGCGCGGGCAAGGTCACGCTCGTCGGCAAATCCACGGGCGGCGGCAAGGGGATCGCCCTCGGCGGGAACATCACGACGCGCTCGGTCGAACTGCGCACGGATTCCCTCGACCTCTCGGGCACGATCACGGGCGACGGCGATCCCGCAGGCACGGCGAAGGTTTGGACGCTTTCGGATGGGAAGACCATCAACTTTGGCACAGGCACGGGCGGACTTGACCTCGCAGGCGATACGTTCACGAGCACGGGAAAGATTCGGAACTTCAAGAAGAATACGGTCGGCGACGCCGCGAAAAAGGCGAATATCATCGCAAACGGCGTGACGGCGGACGAAGATCTGGAAATGTATACGGGTGCAGGCACGCTGACGGTCAGCGGTGCGGTGAATATCGCTTCGACGCACGCACTGACGCTTGGCTCGAAAAACGCCATCACGGGCGTGGGTGTCATCACGACGGACACGGCCGTGCTTGAGGCGGCGGATGCAACCGTGAATCTCACGGGCGCGAACGCCGTCAAGAAGCTCGACGGCAAGGCAAAGGGCTTGACATTTAAGAACAGCGGCAATCTGACCGTTGGCGGTGAAACGGGGGTGGTGACAGCCGCGGGCGGCGCGAGTCTCGACGTGACGGGCGATCTCACGGTCGGCGCACACGGCATGACGAACGCGGCGGGCGCGATGAAGCTCAAGGCGAGCGGCACGCTCAAGTTCGATGCGAATGCCGAGGTCAAATCGACGGATGCGGCAGCGACGTCGCTCGAAGCGACGACGGTCAATTTCGACACGGCGAGCAAGGTATCGACAGCAGGCGGCACGATTGATGTCAAGACGGATGCGCTGACGCTCCCCTCGGGAGCGCAGGGCACTCTTTCGAGTGCAAACGGAAAAGTTACGGTTGAGACGAAAACGGCGGGCAAGACGATGGCAGTCGGTTCTTCGACACCCTCCGACCTTGTGCTGCCCAATCTCAATTTCATCAACTCCGGCACGGGCGAAGTCCATCTGGGCAACGCATCTACGGGCAATGTCGAAATCGGCACAGCCGACGTCAAGGCGCCGCTGACGGTGGAATCGGGTGCAACGCTCAAATTCTCGGGCGTAATGACGAATGCGACGGGCAAGGACACGACATTCAAGGCAAATATCATCGACTTTGCTTCGGGGGCGAATCTCGCCTCGGGCGCGGGGACGATGACGATGACGGCGAACAGCGTCACGAACTGGAACGATGCCGCGTTCGCCGATACGAACGGAGCGGGCACGTTTGTCCTGAAGCCCAAGACGGCAGGAAACTTCACCGTCGGCGGCACGGCGGGGCTTGTGACGGATGCAGGCTTCGGAACGCTCAAGGCGGGCAATTTTAAGAACGTCTCTATCGGCGCGAAGGACAATGCCGGCACGGCGACCATCGCAGGCATCGCGAGCGGCAATCTGCCCAAGTATACGAGCATCCTGACGCAGGGGAAAATCAATATCACGGGCGCGATCAACGGTGCGGCGACGGATACGCTCGCGCTCCATGCCGATGCTCCGGGCACGACGCTCGGTGACGGTCTTTCCCAGAGTGCGCCGATCACGGTCGGCAATCTGCTGCTCCTCGGCAAAGGCTCGATGGATCTCAGCACGCAGTCGAATGCGATTTCAAACATCGCCGCCGATATGGCGGACGGCGATCTCAAACTCAAGAACAACACGCCCATGAAGGTCGCCGTCGTCGAAGACCGCACGGTAAATCCTGCGAAGAACGTCGACGGACTCAAGACGAAATCGACGGACATCAAGATGGATGGCGGCAATAAGCTCACGATAGAGGGTAAGCTGACCTCCACGGACGACACGAAGATCGAAGCCGACGACCTCGACCTCGGCACGAACAAGGTCAATGTCGGCAAGCAGCTCACGCTTGAAAAGGCAAATAAGGCGCAGACCATCAATGTCGGTACGGGAGCGGGCGACTGGAACATCGACAATGCCGCTTACGGCAAGATCAAGATCGGCGGCGCGACGCAGACGGGCGACGTGAACCTCAAGGGCGCGACGTTCAAGAAGCCGTCGGACATCGAGACCACGGGCAAGGTCACGCTGACGGGCACGACGAAGGCGGGCGCGGATGGCAAGTCCGACATGAAGATCAAGGCGCATACGGCGGAACTGCCGACGGCGGCGGATACGCTCGCCGTCAAGAACCTCGACCTCGACCTCTCGGGCGGCATCGATCTTGGCCTCGGCAAGATCAACGGACAAAAGGACGGCAAGGTCACGGCGAAGGGCGCATCGGCGAGTCAGGACATCTATATCAGTGACAATGCCGCAGACGCTCCTGCCGCAGATTTCCGCATCGCCTACCGTACGATCAATGACACGCTCAACGGCTTCGGCGGCTTCGACGTCGCGGGTGAGAAGCATGTCTACTTCTACGGCGGCGCAGTCAAGAAGTCCATCAACGCGGCGGGTAAGCTTGGCGTCGAGGTGCGCGACAATCTCTCCATCGAGGGCAAGGGTACGAAGCTCACGATCGGTGCAGATCCGACGCAGGCGGGGCACGATCCCGCCTCGGTCATTACGGGCGGCTTCACCGTTAAGCAGGGCAAGACTGTCCATGTGAAAGGCTCGGGTGCGACGAAAAAGGGCGAAGGCGCGGAGATCAACATCCAGACGGGCAGTGACATCCATCTCGAGCAGGGAGCTACACTGAAGGTCGAGGGCAACTATGCACAGGCGACGCTCAATGCACGAAACGGCGACGTCGTGCTGAACGAGGATGCCAAGGTGCAGGTCGCTCCCGGCTCCACACCCGTCTGGGTCGATGTCACGGGCAATAAGCTGCAGCTCGATGCACGCGCTCAGCTCGATTCGGGCACCGATACCGTCGGTGCTCTGCGCGTGCATACGGACAAAATCGTCACGCCGGCGGCGGACGACAACACGACGAACATCGTCGGTAAGAGCGGTCTCGTCATCACGCGCAAGACGGCGGGCGATCTGACGCTCAACAACTCTTCAACGGGCGCAGGGCTTCATGTCACGAGCGACCAGCTCAATGGCAAGCTCTTTGGCAATCAGTTCAGTGAGCTTGTTCTCGGCGACAATCGTAGCCAGACGGTCACGATTGATGGCCTTGAGGCAAATAACCGCGTCGTCGTCAAGACGGCGGAGACGGGCAAGGTCACAGTCGATGCGGGCGGTCTCAAAGTCGGCACCGATGGATCGGGCAAGCCTTACAATGTGACACTGACGACGGGCGCAATCGAGAACCCGTCCGGTGGCAAAATGAATATTGGTGCGGGAAGTGCGCTGAATCTCTATACGAACAGCATCGCGAACCTCACCCCGAGCAGCGGCAGTCCGTCCGTCACGGGCACGGGCACGCTCGGCATCGGAACGTACAACGGTACGAAGACCATCGGGCTTGGTGACGGTGCGACGGGCGACCTGCAGTTGACGAACAATAAGTTCACGCAGGTATTCGGCCCGAACTTCTCGCATTACGCCATCGGCAACAGCACGCAGGGCACGATCAATGTGAAAAATTCTTCCCTCGGGAAGGACGTGACACTCCAAGCGGATAACATCAACTTCGCAGGGGATATGACGCTTGCGGCGGGAAAGACGCTCGTTGTCAACGCCAAGACGGCGGCGAACCAGACGGCGGGCAAGATTACGGCGGCGAAGCTCGCCGCAGTCGGCGGCAATATCGCACTTGAAGAGGCGAACGAAATCGGCACGCTCGCTGCCGACGCGCTCTCCGTCAAGGTCAAGTCGGACGCACTGAATATCGGCGCGATTACAACGCCCGCAGGTGCGCCCGTTGCTTCGCGTACCATCAAGGGTGTGAAGGCGGGCGAGTCGGGCGGTACGGCGGGCGACATTGAGCTTTCCGCCGATGTCATGACCTTCACCGAGGGCGTCGAGGGCAAGGGCAATCTCACCATACAGCAGGCGAATGCCGCGACGAACCTCAACGTTGGTGTGACGGGTACGGGGCTGACCCTGCCCGAAAACCTCTTCGGCGGCGCGAAGATCAAGGATGGCTTCAAGCACGTCTACCTCGGACGCGAAGATGCAACGGGCGCGACGAAGGTTGGCGGAAATCTGAACTTCGTCGATCCGACGACGATCCGATCCGGCAAGACGGCAGGCTCGATGACGCTCGACGGCTCGGCGAATATTCGGACGAACGGCAATGACTTTGCCCTCGCGTCGAAGGAGCTGACGACCGCTGCGGGAAGCTCCGTCGATACGGGGACGGGTGCGCTCACACTCAAGACCGATGCGATCGACTTGAGCGGCAAGATGAAGGGCACGAAGGCGCTCAACATCCTGCCGATGTCGTCCAATCGGGATGTCAAGCTCGGCGGCAGTGTGAACGATCCGGCGAAGCTCTCGCTGCTCGACAAGTATTTCAATGGCAACAACCGCCAGTTCTGGGAGTATGAGATCATCAACATCGGCGACCGCGGAGGCACCGGACGTCTCTATCAGAGCGGCGTGATCGACATGCCGTTCCGCGTGAACATCCAGCAGGCGGTTTCGAGCGGAGCGGGCGGCGTCAACCTCTCGGGCACGATCAATACGCACGGCAGGGACTACACCGTTGCCAGCCGTGAAGTCAATCTCGACGATGCGCATATCAATGCGGACGGTGCTGACCGCGATCATGACGGCAATGTCGCCATCCATACAGATGTGCTCAACACGGCGAACGGCAGCACGATCATCGGTCACGGCGACGTGTCCTTCGACACCTATTCGTCGAACAAGACGATCAACTTCGGCACGCCCGGCGCGGGCGGCTCTGCCTCCGATCCCACGCTTCCGTCCGACATCTTCAGCGGCACGGGACTTCTGCGCAAGAATCCCGACGGCAAGGGCTTCCGTAAAATACGCATCGGCGGTACGAATGCGGAAAATGTCAAGGTCGGCAACGTCGACCTGCCTGAGGGGCTTGCTGATGCCGTCGCCATCAAGACGCGCGGTGCTGTGACCTCGACGGGCGTATTGAAATCCGTTCCGACGCTCGAAGTGGAGGCGAACTCCGTCAACCTCACGGGGCCGAACGAGATCAAGAACCTCGGCGATATCACGTCAAGGGCCGGCGTTTCCGTCGAGACGAAGGGCGGCACAAATGTCACGGGGGTTATCAAGGGAAACAATGCCGCCATCAATATCACGAACAAGGACGGCGGCAACGTCACGATTGCGCCCGGCGGGCAGATCGTCGGCACGGGCACGTCCGATGTCCTCATCGAGGCGAAGGGCGGCGCATTCAAGAACAAGGGCGGCGCGAACGCCATCCAGACCGCGCCCGGTCAGCGCTATGTCGTGCATACGGAGGACTCCGTCGAGAACGAGATCGACGGGCTTGTATTCGAGTTCCGTAAATATGGCGTGGACTATACGAATCGCGGCTCCTTCCCCGTTCCTGCGGGCAAGAACGCCATGTTCTACAAGTACCAGCCCGAACTCAAGCTCTACTCGACGCGTGCCTACGGCGATGACAACGCGGCCTTCTTCAACTCGACGGCGGGCTTCCATATCGAAGACGACGGCAATGTCAAGCGTCGTGCGCTTGACAAGACGGAGGTCGACTATATCCGCGACCATGTGATTGACTCGGGCACGCATAACTTCGGCACGACGAAGCTGACAAATGTCAATGCCGACGTCAATACGGCGGACGGCACAGTGACGAATGCGTTGACCGATGTCAATATGCGTTCGGGTGCGCATACCTACGGCTCGGATTCGACCATCGCCAATGAGAAGATTACTTATATAGGACACAACGACCTCAACTACAAGATCACGGTCGACTACCGCATCGTGCCGCGTGTCGTTACGGTCACGGGCAAGACGGAGACGGTCAACTACGACGGCACGGCGCACAGCTACACGGGCAACGCGGGCGTCACATTCTCGAATTTCGCGAACAGCCAGACGGCGGCAACACCGGGACTGCTCTCGGGTTCTGTTTCCTATACCCCGATTGCGGATGCGGCGAAGACGACGGGATATGCGCAGGGCGCTGTCCATGCGGGCGAGTACAGTGTTGACCTGAAGAACAGCACGCTTACGGCAAACAACTACAAGTTCAAATATGTGCCGGGCAAACTGACCATCAAGCCCATCGACATTCACTTCACCGCGCCGAGCGGCGAGCGCATCTACGGTACGGCGAATGACAGTGTGACGATTCCCGCGCCGTCGTATACGGGCTCGCTTGCCACGGGGGACAGCTTCGCAAAGTACACGGTCACGGCGGTCGACGGCGGCGGCAACGCCGTGACCGAGCGCACAGGCATCGGCACGTATGCGATGACACTCGACGGCGTGGCACTTGCGTCCGGCAGCCGCGGCATTTCGACGGACTACAATATCACCTCGACGGTTGGCACGCTCACAATCAAAAAGCGTCCGCTCACCATCACGGCGGGCGACAAGAGCCGCTTCTACGGCGATGCGAATACAACGGCGGGGTATGTCAACAACACGGCGAAGGTCAACGTCGCTGTGGCTACCGCGACCACGGGGCTGGTGAATGGGGATACGATTGACGACGTGACGGAGACGATTGACCCGGCAGCGACCGTCACGACGAATGCGGGCACGGCAGGTCTTTGGACAAAGGCGAGCGCGGCGCACTTCTCATCGGGCACGGCGGCGAACTATGACATCAATTATGTGGATGGACATTTCAACATCACGAAGCGTGCGCTGGCGCTGGTCGCGGGCGATAAGAGCCGCATCTACGGCACGGCGAACAGCACCGCAAGCTATGTGAACGGAACGAATCTCTTCCGCGTCAAGGCGGGCACGAACCTCGTGAACGGCGATACGATTTCCTCGGTCACGGAGACGATTGATTCGCGTGCGACCGTCACGACGGATGCGGGCACCGCAGGACTCAAGACGACGATTGCGGGCGCTGTGTTTGGCACAGGCAATGCGAACAACTACGACATTTCCTACGAGGATGGCAGCTTTGCCATCACGCCGCGTGATCTCACGCTCCGTGCGGGGGATAAGACACGCATCTACGGGACGGAGAACACGACCGCCGTCTATACGGGCGGCACATCGAAGTTCCGCGCCGACGCCGCAACTGCGACCACGGGACTCGTAAACGGCGATGCCGTTGCCGATGTCACGGAGTCGACGAATGCGACGCGCACGACAAACGTCGGTGCGACGGGGCTCAAGACGCAGATTGCAAATGCGACATTCGGCACGGGCAAGGCGTCGAATTACAACATCAGCTATGTGGACGGCGGCTTCGATATCACGAAGCGCGACCTCTATATCACGGCGGGCGACAAGAGCCGCACCTACGGCGATGACAATGAAACGGCGCAGTATGTGAACGGCACGAGCCGTCTCAACGTACGCGCGGCGGACGCGACAACGGGACTTGTAAACGGCGATACGATTTCCTCCATTACGGAGACGATTGATCCCACGGCAACGGTCACAACGGATGCAGGGACGGGCGGACTTTGGACGCGTGCCTCTGCGGCGCAGTTCGCGCATGGCACGGACGCCAACTATAACATCCACTACGCAGACGGTGCATTCAACATCACGAAGCGTGCGCTAACCCTTGTCGCGGGCGATAAGAGCCGCATCTACGGCACGGCGAACAGCACCGCAAGCTATGTGAACGGAACGAATCTGTTCCGCGTCAAGGCGGGCACGAACCTCGTGAACGGCGATACGATTTCTTCGGTCACGGAGACGATTGACCCGCGTGCAACCGTCACGACGGATGCAGGTACGGCAGGACTCAAGACGATGATCGGCAGTGCTGTTTTCGGCACAGGAAATGCCAATAACTATGATGTTTCCTACGAGGACGGCAGCTTTGCCATCACGCCGCGTGATCTCACGCTGCGTGCGGGGGATAAGACGTGCATCTACGGAACGGAGAACAGTACCGCCATCTATACGGGCGGCACGACGAAGTTCCGCGCTGATGCCGCGACGGCGACCACGGGACTTGTCAATGGCGATGCCGTTGCCGATGTCACGGAGTCGACAAATGCGACGCGCACGACAAACGTCGGTGCGACGGGGCTCAAGACGCAGATTGCAAATGCGACATTCGGCACGGGCAAGGCGTCGAACTACAACATCAGCTATGTGGACGGCGGCTTCGATATCACGAAGCGCGATCTCTATATCACGGCGGGTGACAAGGAACGTGCCTTTGGCGCGGAGAATGCAACGGCGCGGTATGTGAACGGTACGCAGCGGATCAATGTGCGTCCGTCTGATGACACGACGGGGCTTGCAAATGGCGATGCCATTTCCTCCATTATGGAGACGATTGATCCCACGGCAACGGTCACAACAGATGCAGGGACGGGCGGACTTTGGACGCGTGCCTCTGCGGCGCAGTTCTCACAGGGCACGGATGCCAATTACAATATACTCTATGTGGATGGTAGATTCGCCATTGTTCCGCGTGAAGTTCTCGTGACTGCGGGCGATGTTACACGCGATTACGGTGCGCCGAATCCTGTTGTGACAGAGTACGTGGTCGAGCGCGGTGACCGCACCTCGTGGCGCGGTCTGCTTGCGGGCGACGAGGTCAGCGGTATCCGTTCTTACTACGATGCCGCAATTACACCGACGACGCAGGGCGGTTCTTATCCCGGCGTGATCCATGTCGATCCGGCATCCGTTACTGCCGGCTACACGGGAGCTTCGGCGATTTCCAACTATCGGTTCCGCTATGCCCCCGGAAGGCTCAAGATACAGATGCGCGGCTTCGACATGAGCACACCCGAGGGCAGAGCCGTGATCACGAGTACGGGTTCTGTCACACAGGTGACCGCAGGACTCACCGGTGTGGCTGCAAACCGCGTTCCGGGCAGCCTTTATGGCGGCACTGGCGCGGGCAGCACGGGTATCGGCACGGGCGGTGCAAGTGGTGCAGGTGGACGTACAGGCACGGCAGGCGGCAGAAATGTCGGTGGTATTGATGGAAACAGCGGCACGAGCAATGGTGCTGCTGGAATGAGCGGCGGCAGTGCAGGAAGCACAGGCAATGCCGGCGGCACAGGAAGTGCAGGCGATACGAACGCTGCGGCTTCGACCGGGAACGGATCGGGGGCAGCAGCACAGACCGTTGTTTCTGCAGCGGCGAAGCAGGATCGCTCGTTTGCTGACGGCGTGACGATTCAGATGCCGCAGGAGCAAGCGTCCGCACATTGGACGAATCGTGTTGTCGTATCGAACGGCAAGGCTTCCGAGGCGCACAGCTTTATCACGGAGTCCGATGGTACCTTTGGCTTTGATCTCGGCAGAACGCGCGGCATCTACGGGCATCGTCCTGACGATGTGCCGGGCAATACATCCGAGGCGATTCCCGTGCTCTTCACCGACGGCGGCACACGCGATCTTGACGGCATCTATTCCGTCAACTACTCGCCGGAGAAACTTGCGATCAAGCCTTCCTCAAAGAAGGTTGACATCCCCGACCCGAAGGAGATTCGGAATACGTCCGAACAGGCGTTGAGTTTCCTCTACCAGACGCAAAATGGTGCCTATGAGGTGACATTCGGCAACGGTATCGTGACACTTTATCCGCAGGATGATGCAGCGCTCAACATCATTACGAATAAAGATCGTAAGGCAGCGCGCGCCGTACTCTCCTCTGGCATTCTCACGGCGATTGAAGACCTTGGCGTAACTCCTGTAGAGATTCGCGCCGTCTACATCTTCAATGTACTGGATGGGCAGAGCGAGGAGTAAATATTGATGGCTAAGGCTGCTGCACGAAGTTCAATGACGAACTTTGTGCAGCAGCCTTTTTCTAAAATTTATTTGACTTTTTGTCATTTTGCTCTTGACTTTTTGCTTTTTACCGTGTATATTCAGTATAGATTTTGGTTAGCACTCATTTCTATAGAGTGCTAACAGGAATTGAAAGGAGAGGAGAGGGGTGGATGTCGGACGATCTGGACGCGCGCAAGAGTCAGATCCTGTGGGCGGTTATCGATGACTACATCGCATCGGCGGAGCCGGTCGGATCGCGGACACTCGCGCAGAAATATAACCTCGGCATCAGCCCTGCCACCATCCGGAACGAGATGGCAGATCTCGAGATGCTCGGCTACCTTGAGCATCCGCACACATCTGCCGGACGGATTCCCTCATCGAAGGGGTATCGGTTCTACGTCGATGGCTTGCAGCCTGTCGCTCCCGTGACGGAGGTCGAGAAGAAGAAGATTCACGATTGGTACCGCAGCCGCGTGCGGCGGCTCGACGAGGTGTTTCAGGAAACGGCACGGCTGATTGCGGATGTGACACACAATGTATCGCTCGTGCTTGCACCGCAGGCGGCGCAATCGACGTTTCGCATGCTGCAGTTCCTGCCGCTCGATATGACGCACGCAATCGCCGTGCTCATGACGGATGCGGGGTTTGTTGAGAATCGCATCGTCGAGATTCCGGACGGTGCGACATTTGCAGACTTTCAGCGCATGGCGGGGGCGGTCAACATGACGCTCTCCGGGAAGGCGCTCAGCGATGTGACGAAGGCAGATATGCGCCGCATGCGTGACACGATCGGTGACGAGTCCATCTTTGTTGCCGCTGTGGAGGTGATGCACCGTGCCCTCGAAGGGCGCTCGGAGGATCGGCTCTACCTCGGAGGTACGGCGCAGCTGCTCGGCAACCCTGAGTTTCAGGATCTCGAACGCGTTCGTGCAATGCTGCTCGTGCTTGAGCGTGAGGATCTCGTCAAGGAAATCCTCCATACGCATGCGGGCGAGGGGCTTGAGGTCACGATCGGGCGCGAGAATACGAACAGCACGTTCTGGGACAGCAGCTTCATCACGGCGACATACCATGTCGACGGCAGGCTGCTCGGGACGATTGCGGTGCTCGGACCGACGCGCATGGAATACGCGAAAGCGATGCGCATACTGGACTATGTGAACACGAATTTAACAGAAATGATCTATCAACTCAAATGGTAGGAGAGGTGAACGGCTTGCAGGAAAAGGAAGAGCTGACCGTAGAGACGGCAACAGAAGAGTCACCCGTGGAGGAAGTGACCGAAACAGAGACAGAACCCACAGAGGTATCTGTAGAGGACGTGCCTGCGGAGGACAAAACCGCTGAACTCGAGGCGCAGCTCCAAGAAAAGAGCGACCGCATCCTGCGGCTTCAGGCAGATTTTGAAAACTTCCGCCGCCGCACGGCGAAGGAGAAGGAGGAACTTGCAGCCGTCATCACGCAGAACATCCTCACGGATCTCCTGCCGCTCCTCGATAACTTCGAGCGGGCGATGGCGGTGGAGCAGTCGGATGTGGAGGCATTTCAGAAGGGTGTGGAGATGATCTATACACAGCTGCGCGAGGTAATGGTGGGGCATGGTCTTGAGGGCATTGAGGCGGAGGGGAAGCCCTTCGACCCGAATCTTCATCAGGCTGTCATGCGCGTCGAGAACCCCGACGTGGAGGACGGCACGATCACGCAGGTTCTGCAGAAGGGCTATCAGGCAAAGGGGAGGGTGATCCGCCCCGCGATGGTGCAGGTAGCCGGTAACTAAGAGAATAACATCTATTAAGATTTTGGAGGAATATAAAATGGCTAAAGTAATTGGTATTGATCTTGGAACGACGAACTCCGTTGTCTCCGTTATGGAGGGCGGCGAGCCCGTCGTCATCACGAACCCCGAGGGCAGCCGTATCACACCGTCTGTCGTAGGCTTTACGAAGGACGGGCAGCGCCTTGTCGGGCGTCTTGCGAAGAATCAGGCGGTTTCGAACCCTGACCGCACGATCTCGTCCATCAAGCGTCATATGGGCGATCCAAACTATCATGTGACGATTGATGGCAAGAACTACACGCCGCCCGAGATTTCGGCAATGATTCTGCAGAAACTCAAGAGCGATGCGGAGGCATACCTCGGTGAGACGGTTTCGCAGGCGGTCATCACCGTTCCGGCATACTTCAACGACAGCCAGCGCCAGGCGACGAAGGATGCGGGCAAGATCGCAGGTCTCGAAGTCCTGCGTATCATCAACGAGCCGACGGCGGCAGCACTTGCCTACGGTCTTGACAAGGATCAGGATGAGACGGTTCTCGTCTTTGACCTTGGCGGCGGTACGTTTGATGTATCCATCCTCGAACTGAGTGAGGGCGTGTTCGAGGTCAAGGCAACGAACGGCGACACTGTACTCGGCGGCGATGATTTCGATAAGAAGATTATGGACTGGATGGTCGAGCAGTTCAAGAAGGAGAACGGCATCGACCTCTCGCAGGACAAGATGAGCGCACAGCGTCTCATCGAGGCAGCGGAGAAGGCGAAGATTGAGCTTTCGAGCATGAGTCAGACGAACATCAACCTGCCGTTCATCACGGCGGATGCGACGGGGCCGAAGCATCTCGATCTCACGCTCTCGCGCGCAAAGTTTGATGAGCTGACGGCGGATCTCGTGGAGCGTACGATGGTGCCGACGCGCAAGGCGATGGAGGACGCAGGACTCTCGGGCAGCGACATCGACAAGATCATCCTCGTCGGCGGTTCGTCCCGTATTCCTGCCGTGCAGGATGCAATTCGCAAGATCCTCGGCAAGGAGCCCTCGAAGGGTGTCAACCCGGATGAGTGCGTCTCCATCGGCGCGGCGATTCAGGGCGGCGTGCTTGTCGGCGAGGTCAAGGACGTGCTGCTCCTCGATGTCACCCCGCTCTCGCTCGGCATTGAGACCCTCGGCGGTGTCTGCACGAAGATCATCGACCGCAATACGACCATCCCGACATCGAAGAGTCAGGTGTTCTCGACGGCGGCGGACAATCAGCCGGGCGTTGAGATCCACGTTCTGCAGGGCGAGCGCGAGATGGCGGCGGGCAACAAGACGCTCGGTCGTTTTCAGCTCACGGACATCCCGCCCGCACCGCGCGGTGTGCCCCAGATCGAGGTCAAGTTCGACATCGACGCGAACGGCATTGTCAACGTGTCGGCGAAGGATCTCGGCACGGGCAAGGAGCAGAAGATCACGATCCAGTCCGACAGCGGCATGAGCAAAGAGGACATCGAGCGCATGGTCAAGGAGGCGGAGTCGCACGCCGCCGAGGACAAGAAGCAGAAGGAAGCCGTCGATGCGCGCAACGCAGGCGACTCCCTCGTCTATCAGGCGGAGAAGGCGATCAAGGATCTCGGTGAGAAGGCAGATCAGGCGCTCGTCTCCAAGACGCAGGCAGCCGTCGACAAGCTGAAGGAAGCCCTCAAGGGCTCGGACATCGAGGCGATCAAGTCGGCAACCGAGGAGGCACGCCAGCCGCTCTACGAACTTTCGGCGGCGGCATATCAGCAGGCACAGCAGGCGGCGGGCGCGGCAGGAGCGGCACCGGGCGCAGAGGCAAATGCGGGTGCGCAAAGCAGCGCATCGCAGGATGACAATGTCGTCGATGCGGAGTTCACCGAAGTCAAGGACGATAAGAAGTAAGGTGGTATCGTGAGCGAGAAACGCGATTACTACGAAGTCTTGGGCGTCCCAAAGGGCGCCTCGGACGATGAGATCAAAAAGGCATACAAGAAACTCGCGCGTAAGTACCATCCCGATCTCAACCGTGACGATCCGAAGACCGCCGAGGAGAAATTCAAGGAGGTCAACGAGGCGTATGATGTGCTGAAGGATCCGCAGAAGAAGGCGGCGTATGACCAGTTCGGTCACGATGCCTTCGATCCGCGGCGCGGCGGCTCTGCCGGAGGGGGGAATCCCTTCGGCGGTGCCGGCGGCTTCGGCGGCTTCGATATGAACGACATCTTCGATATGTTCGGCATGGGCGGCGGCGGACGCCGCGTGCGCCGACAGGGACCGGAGCGCGGTGCCGATCTGCGCTATGATCTGGAGATTTCGTTCGAGGAGGCGGCGTTCGGCAAGGAGGTCGAGCTCTCCATCCCGCGAGAGGAGAACTGTCCCACCTGCGGTGGTTCGGGCGCCGCGAAGGGATCGAGTGCAGAGACATGTTCGACATGTCACGGCACAGGGCAGGAGCAGGTCATGCAGCGGACGATGTTCGGCAGCATGATGACCTCGCGCACATGCAGCCAGTGCCACGGCACGGGCAAGATCATCAAGAATCCCTGTGGAGACTGTCACGGCACGGGGCGTAAGCGCATCACGAAGACCATCAAGGTAAACATCCCGCGCGGCGTGGACGACGGTCAGCGCGTCCGCGTATCGGGCGGCGGTGAGGCAGGTGTGCGCGGCGGCGCGAACGGCGACCTCTATGTATACATCTTCATCCGTCCGCACAAGCTCTTTCAGCGGCGCGGGAACGATGTCCTCATTGAGATTCCCATTACCTTCGTGCAGGCATCGCTCGGCGATACCGTGCAGGTGCCGACGCTCGACGGAGCGGTCGATCTCAAGATTCCTGCGGGCATCCAGACGGGCACGGTACTGCGCGTCAAGGGCAAGGGGATTCCAAACCTGCGCGGCGCGGGACGCGGCGACGAACACGTCCGCGTCAAGGTTACGACACCGCAGAAGCTCTCGGCGAGGCAGAAGGAACTCCTCAAGGAGTTTGCCGCGCTCAGCGGCGATGCGGTGAATCCCGAGCAGAAGAGCTTCACTGAGAAGTTCAAGGATCTCTTTGCATAACGACAGACGAGGCTGCCATACGAAGTTTGTTAGCTTCGTATGGCAGCCCCGTCTTTTTTCGCATTGACATTGTTTCGTGCATTTGATAGGATAAACGGTATTGAATTTTGTATGTTGGGGCGCATGACGGCGGGAGGGCTGCATGGAAAATGTCTACACGTTAGTCAAGCGTTTCTATTCGGCGCATGGGCGTGCAAATATCTTTGTTTCGCGCACACTGATCGAGCGCTACCTCCGTGCATCGGCGTGGCGCGGGCGGAGCAACGAGGATCTCTGCACGGATTGGCACTGCATCGAGGACTTCCTCACGGTGATCCAGCGCCGCGATGATTCCCTTGCGCGGCTCTTCATCCGTATCGACTATCTGGCACTCTTCTTTCGCTATGCTGACGCGCATATTGACCGCCGCCCGCTGAAACGGCACGCGGAGGACTACTTTGCCCGCATGCGCGCATTCTTGGTCTATCTCGATGAGACCGGCGACTATGATGTCGACATTGGCGAACTGGACGCGGATCTCGAGATGTTCTATATTACGGGGCGTTTTCGTCTGCCCGAGCGCGTCGAGTGGGAGGAGATCGAGGGGCTGACGATTGAGGACATCGAGGAGGATGAGCGCATCGAGATGGAGGAGCTGAACATTCAGCTCAACGAGCTCCTGCACAAGATCGGCGAATACTTTCGGCGTCCCTCCTATCAGCGCGATATCGGTCGTGCGGCGATGATCTACACGGGCGATCTCTATGACATGAACGCATACGAGGATGCGACCGAGGAGGAGAAAGAAACCTTTTGGCTGCGGTTTTGGGATTATTTTTTCTTCGACTATCATCTTATTTCAACCGATGAAACGCCGATTGCTCACTATAGCGAGCGAGAATGGGATAAGCTCGACTATGATGAACGCGAGATCATTCGTGATCTCATGGCGGCACGTTTTGCCGTGCTCGCCGTAGAGGAGGAGTACGAGGATCACGTCGTCTGCCGTGATATCCTGCGCGATGAGGAGGTCGTTCTACCGCATCCCGACATCCCGGGGGCGCTCACAAAGAGTATTCTCTTTGGGCATATCTGCGATGAGGGCATGATGATGCTCAATTACATCACGGCGATTCCTGCAAGCAAGCGTCTCCAGCGGCGCATCAGTGATACCCTCCAACGAGAGTATGAACTCTTTCGCATACAGGCGCCTGATGCGACGATGGATCATTTTCTCGCACGTGAGGCAGCGCTCGTGCGCCATACGATTCACGTGCTCTCGACGCTGGCACAGATCAATGTTCTGCCGCGCCATGCACTGCCGCAGCCAATTTCGCGTACGATTGATCCGCATGTGTGTACGGAGGAGCTTGCAGCCATTCAGGTTGTTTCGGAGAAAATCGGGTTCAGCTGTCATGGGCGGCTGCTCATGTGCGAGCTTTTTCTCGACTATGCACAGTTGGATCTCGCGCGTGCGAAGACGGCAGAGGCCCTCACGGCAGCGATCTTTCTCTTTGCCGAGATCAACAATATCGACCTTACGCCGATCACGGAGCTCTATCATGTGGTCGGCTCGAACAAGAAAACGGTGCGGAAGGCGCAGGATCGCATGCGTGCAGCTCTGCACTGCGTGCCCTATGACCCCCGCTATCTCGGGGAGGAGGGATTTGTGACAATGCTCTACAGCGTTGTTCATGGAAAATTGAACTTCTAGGGAGGAGGCTCCTATGGAACAGGATCCGTGTGTACGGCCGATAAGCCGGGAAGAAAATGCCGCCTATCGCGGTGTGACCATGGATGAGAGCGGTGCCGAGCCGCAGTTGGACGAAGAGCGGGGGTGGGGCGGGAATCCGTATGGTAGTGCACCACACGGCTCCATACGCTACATTCGGATCGGCGGAGTGCGCCCGCAGCGCTCGCTGCTCACGAGTCTCATATGGGCTGTCGTTTTGGCAACATTGCTCGCGTTCTTCATCTTCGTTGCTCTTCCCGCGATTGCCATGATTGTCGTTGGTGTGCTTGTTCTCGGTGCGATCGTCAGCCTCATTGGACGCGGGCGTATCATGTCGTGGCTCATGCGTCGGCTGTATGGCCGATAGAAAGGGGATACCGAATGAAATTATGTGAAAAATGCGGTGCTTCCATTGAGGAAAACGCCAAGTTCTGCGCTTCTTGCGGTGCGCCGCAGGAGCCGACGGCAGAAGCTCCGGCGCAGGAGGAACGAATGACGGCTCAGGAAGCACCTGTTCAGATGGAGGGACTGTCGCCGGAGGCGCAGGAGAATGTGAGGAAACTTGAGAAACTGCGTGGGAATCTTACCACCACTGTATATATCAGTGCAGCGGGAATTATCATTTCCGTATTCCTGCCGTGGATTTCTCTTGGGAAGCTGTTTGACGTGACAATCATGGACATCAGCAAGGGATTGATGCTCGCAATTATGTTTATCGGCGCTGCTTCGGCACATGCGCTTCTCAAAAAGAAGAACTACGTTCTCTCTGTGGCGATGGGGCACTCTCTGCTCATCTTTGCCGCCGTTGCGTTTGTTCAGTATCAGAGCATGATCTCGGATCTGAAGAAGACGTTTTTCGGCGCAATGGCGGGGTCGGCGATCTCGTTGGACTGGGGCGCGTTGTTCTTCCTTGCCGGGGCGATTAGCTTGTGCAGCGTGGGCGTTTTCATGCATCTGATCGAGCAGCTCCTGCCGCAGGGCGGCGCACTGACGGGCGAGGTCATCCTGCACGCGTGGAAGGACCTGGCATTCGCGAAAATAAAGGTCGCATCGATCGAGGTGATCGCGTGGGTCTACTCTCTCGTGATCGGCATTCTGCTCGTCCTGCTCTTCTCGCAGTCCGGCATGAACCGTATGATGCACTGAGGAAAATCGCCGCAGGGGCTTTACAAGTTCTTGTACCTATGCTATAATCCAATAAATTCATTTAAGATCTGGAAAGAGTGGGTGAAAGCCCACTCTTTCATTACGTATGAGAAGAGGGAGAGCATGAGCGCGAAGATTGAGGAGCGCGTTGAGGAGATTGTGCGCGGACTCCTTGCGGATGTGCCGGAATTGGACCTGGTCGATGTCGAGTATGTGCGCGAGCGCGACTACTACCTGCGCGTCTATATCGACAAGGCGGGCGGCATTGATATCGATGACTGCCAAAACCTCAGCGAACGCTTGGAGGAGATTCTAGACCGTGAGGATTTCATCCCGGACGCCTATATTTTGGAGGTTTCCTCGCCGGGACTGGATCGTGTGCTGCGAAAGCCGCGCGATTTCGAGCGTGAGCACGGCAAGCAGGTCGATGTGACGCTCTATGCGCCCTTTGACGGAAAGAAGCAGTGGACGGGCGCACTTGCAGGCTGTGATGGAGAGACACTGGAACTGGATGGCGGGATTTGCATTCCCATGGAGCAGGTTTCACAGATACGTCTGCATATCGACTTTTAGGGAGGATTTGGGTTTTGGCAAGAAAAAGCACAAAGGAGAAGAACGGCGGAAAGGAGTTCCTTCAAACCCTGAAGGAGCTTGCCTATGAAAAGGGGATCGACGAGGAACGTCTCTTCGAGACCATCGAGGTAGCGCTGATCTCGGCGTATCGGCGCAATTTCAACTTGGCGCAGAATGTCCAGAATGTCCGCATCGTTCTGTCGCGTGAGACGGGGGCGTTTCATGTCTTTGCCATCAAGAAGGTTGTCGAGGAGGTAGAGAACGACATCACGGAGATCTCCCTTGCACAGGCGCGCGCAATAAGCTCAGATTACGCCGTCGATGATGTGGTCGAGATCGAGATGACCCCCGCGAATTTCGGGCGCATTGCGGCGCAGACGGCAAAGCAGGTCGTCATGCAACGCCTCAGAGAGGCGGAGCGTGACATCGTCTACAAAGAGTATGAGAATCGCGAGTCGAACATCGTGACAGGCATTGTCCAACGCGTCGAGGGGCGCAACGTGTTCGTCGACATCGGACGCGCCGAGGCATTGCTCATGGCGACGGAGCAGATGCCGACGGAGGAGTACAACTACGGTGACACACTGCGCGCCTACATCATCGAGGTGAAGAAGGACACGTCCCGCGGACCACAGATCATCCTATCGCGCACGCATCCGGGGCTGCTCAAAAAACTCTTCGAGCTGCAGGTCCCCGAGATACAGGAGGGCGTGATCGAGATCAAGTCGATCGCACGCGAGGCGGGCAGCCGTTCAAAGGTTGCAGTCTACTCCTCGGAGGAGCGTGTCGATCCGATCGGCGCCTGTGTCGGACCGCACTACATGCGCGTGCAGGCGGTCGTCGATGAGCTCGCGGGCGAGAAGATCGACATCGTGAAGTGGAGCGACGATCCCGCGACCTACATTGCGAACTCGCTGAATCCGGCGAAGGTCATCTCGGTCGCTGTAAATGAGGCGGAGAAGGTTTCGCGCGTCATCGTTCCCGACTATCAGCTCTCGCTTGCCATCGGCAAGGAGGGGCAGAACGCCCGCCTTGCGGCGAAACTGACGGGGTGGAAGATCGATATCAAGAGCGAGTCGCAGGCACAGGAACTCATGGCGGCAGAAGAGGTAGAGCATGATGTTCCTGCCGATGCCGACCTCGGTGCAGAGGAGGCGTAATGGCAGAGGCGAAACAGCCCGAGCGGCTGTGCGTCGGCTGTCGCCAGCTGCATCCAAAGAACGCGCTCCTTCGCATCGTGCGCAGCCCCGATGGGGCGATCTCGATTGATCCGACAGGGAAGAGCCCCGGGCGTGGTGCATACCTCTGTCCATCTGCCGCGTGCCTTCGATTGGCGCGCAAGCAGGGCGGACTTTCGTGGTCGTTCAAGGGACGCGTCGCTCCCGCCGTTTATGACGCATTGGAGGAAGCCCTCCGCGCGCGAGGGGAGGATGCGCAATGAACGGGGCGATCGAGCAGCGTGCCATGAACCTCCTCAGCATGGCGGCACGCGGACGGCGGATTGTATCCGGCGCATTCATGGCAGAGGACGCGCTCAAGCGGAAGCAGGGAACATTTCTCCTGCTCGCACAGGACGCCTCGGAGGAAACCAAGACGAAATTTATCCGCATGGCGGCACAGCTGAAGGTGCCGATGGCGGAATTACTGACCATGCAGCAGCTCGGACACTGCCTTGGCAAAGAGTACCGTGCGGTTGCTGTGCTCATAGATAGAGGATTTGCGGACAGGCTCAGCGCCTATTTGCAGGATATACCGACGGGGGTGGATTGATGTCAGAATCGAAATACAGAATCACCGATTTGGCAAAGGAATTCAAGACGGACAAAGATACCATTATTGATATCCTAAAGAGCAAGAACTACAAGGTTAAGAATATGTTCAGCGCAGTCGGCGAGGAAGAGCGTGCGGCGGTGAGAGCTGAACTTGGTCGTACGGCAAAACCCGTGCGCAAGGAGTCCCTGCAGAGCAAATCCCCCGCTCCAAAGGCTGCTGCGCGTCCGGCAAAGAAGGAAAAACGAGCCGCAGAATCCGCTGTAGCGGAGAAGCCGGCTGTGGAGAAGCCGGCTGCGGAGAAATCCGCGCCCGAGACTCCCGCAGAAAGTGCTGCTCCGGCAGCTCCGCCTGCGGTGGAGGAAAAGCCGGTGCTACGCGCGCGGACAAAGGCGCCCGGCATTGTGATCGTGCGTCAGGCACCCGCAAAGACGCGCGCGGAATCGCAGGATCGTCCCCGCTCGTCGGGCAGCGCAGGCAATGCCGGCGGACGTTCTGCGCGTCCCGCAGGCGGACGCGGCGGTGCACGTACGGGGGCTCCTGCGGCAGCAATTCCGCCGCCGCCCCCGAGCGAAGGGCGCAGTGAGAGCCGTCGCCGCGGCGGCGGACGCGGCGGCGAGAATAACGCCGCAGGCGGAGACCGCAGCCGCAATGCGCGTGGGGGCGCGCGCCGTGACCGCGAGGAGCGCACGGATCTGCGTCAGACAGAGCGCAGCCGCGGCGGTGCACGCAAGGGCCGCAAGGGACGTGCAGCAGCACCCGCACCCGCAGCGAAGGTTGAGATCGCACGTCCGAAGCACATCAAGCTGCCGGAGACGATCGCCGTCAAGGATCTCGCGTCCAAGATGAGCTACACGGCATCGGACATCATCAAGAAGCTCATGCTCATGGGCGTCATGGCGAGCATCAACCAGGAGATCGACTACGATACGGCGAGTCTCGTTGCGGCAGAGTTCGGCGTGACGACGGAGGAGCTGCCGCCGGATGTTGATCCGACGCTGATCCCGGAGATCGAGGACGATCCGAAGACGCTCAAGGATCGCCCGCCGGTCGTCACCGTCATGGGGCACGTCGACCACGGCAAGACATCACTCCTCGATGCGATCCGCAACACCTCCGTCAGCACGCATGAGGCAGGCGGCATCACGCAGCACATCGGCGCCTATCAGGTCGTCTGTCAGGGCAAGAAGATCGTCTTCCTCGACACGCCTGGTCATGAGGCGTTCACGGCGATGCGTGCGCGCGGTGCACAGATCACGGACGTTGCAATTCTCGTTGTCGCAGCCGATGACGGCGTCATGCCGCAGACGGTCGAGGCAATCGACCACGCAAAGTCGGCAGGGGTGCCCATCATCATTGCGATCAACAAGATCGACAAGCCGGGCGCGAATCCCGAGCGCGTCAAGCAGGAGCTCATGGAGTATGGACTTGTCTCCGAGGAATACGGCGGCGATACGATCATGGTACCTGTTTCCGCAAAGCAGCGCATGGGCATCGACGACCTGCTCGAGAACATTCTGCTCGTCGCCGAGGTTGAGGAGCTCAAGGCAAACCCGAACCGTGAGGCGCGCGGCGTCATCATCGAGGCAAAGCTCGACAAGGGGCGCGGCTCCGTTGCGACGGTGCTCGTTCAAAGCGGTACGTTGCGCATCGGTGATTCCATTGTTGTCGGTACAGCGTACGGTCACGTACGCGCGATGATCAACGATCGCGGTGACAACGTGAAGAAGGCAGGACCCTCCATGCCAGTTGAGATCTTGGGGCTCAATGACGTACCGTCGGCGGGCGACATCCTCGCCGTCGTTGATGAGAAGCAGGCGCGTTCGATTGCAGAGGCACGCCTCGGCAATCAGCGCCGCGACCTCATCAAGTCGAAGAGTGTTTCGCTCGATGCACTTTTCCAGCAGATTCAGCAGGGCGACATCAAGGATCTCAACATCGTCGTCAAGGCAGACGTGCAGGGCTCTGTCGAGGCGCTGAACTCCGCACTTCTCGGGCTCAACAAGAACGACGAGGTGCGCGTAAATATCGTACACTCAGGTGTCGGCGCCGTCAGCGAGTCGGATATCATGCTCGCGACGGCATCGAAAGCGATCGTGATCGCCTTCAACGTCCGTCCGGACGCCAATGCACGGCGCCTCGCCGACACGGAGGATGTGGACATCCGCACCTACCGCGTCATCTACGATGCGCTGAACGATGTCAAGGACGCGATGAGCGGCATGTTGAAGCCCAAGTACAAGGAAGTCATTCAGGGACGCGTCGAGATCCGTCAGGTCATGCGCTTCTCCAAGGCACTTGTTGCCGGCTCGTATGTGCTTGAGGGCAAGATCCACAACAACTCGAAGATCCGCATCCTGCGCGACAACGTCGAACTCTTCGACGGAGAGATCGACTCCCTGCGCCGCTTCAAGGATGAGGTGAAGGAGGTCGCTGCAGGCTATGAGTGCGGCATCTCCATCATCGACTTCCGCGACTTTGCGGAGGGTGATATCATCGAGGCATATACGATGGAGGAGATCGAGACATCCATTGCCGAGGCGAACAAGGCGGCAGAGCAGAAGCGCGAAGCGCAGGCTGCGGCCGCTGCAGCCGCTGCGGCAGAAGAAAACGCAGAATAATTTATGTATATGGTGCAGTCCTTTGGTGCATTTTTGCGCGGAGGGCTGTGCCAATTTCTATAGAGAAATGAGAGGAGGCGCACCTTGGCAAAGGTTCGCGTTGAAAAACTACAGGAACTGATCAAGCAGGAGGTCAGCGACATCATCTTCAATGAACTGAAGGACCCGCGCATCGGATTTGTGACGGTAACGTCCGTTGCCTGCACCGAGGATCTGCGCGAGGCGAAGATCTACGTCAGCGTCATGGGCGATGAGAAGAAGGCGCGGGACAGCCTGTACGGTCTCAACAGTTCGCTCGGCTTTGTACGCCGTGAGATCGGAAAGCGCATTCGTCTGCGCTTTACGCCTGAGATCAGCTTTGCGCTCGATACCTCGCTGAACTACAGCGACCACATTCAGCGGCTGCTCAACGAGATTCACGAGGATCGTCCAATGACAGAGAAGGGGGAGAATGAATGAAGATTACACTCGATGACGCGGCGCGGATGGTCGCCGATGCGCAAACCATCATCCTCACCTCGCATATCCGCCCCGATGGGGACAGCATCGGCTCAACGCTCGGGTTGATGCACTATCTCAGATCCTTGGGAAAGAACGCACGCGTGTTGATCGATGATGAGATTCCCCGTATTTTTAACGTCCTGCCGGGGATTGAGCAAATTGAGCGTCCCGCAGAGGGGCAACGCTACACGGCAGACCTCCTCATCGTCTGCGATGTGGAGCTGAAGCGTACGGGCGCGGTGATCGATGCCGTGGACGCCGTGCGCGTGCTCAACATCGACCATCATGTGACGAACGATGAGGCGGCGGAATATCTCTATCTGAATGCGGACTATGCCGCGACCTGCGAGATCATGCACGATCTGATTCTCGCGATGGGCGGCACATTCGCGCTCGATGTCGCGACCTGCCTCTATACGGGGATGGCGACGGATACGGGCTTTTTCCGCTTCTCGAACACCACGCCGCATACAATGCGCGCGGCGGCGGATCTCGTCGAAGTCGGTGTGAAACCGAACATCATCTCGGTCGCAATGGAGATGAAGTCCTACGACGAGGTCATGGCGCAGGTACGCGCGATCAAGAGTCTTGAGATGTTCTGTGATGGAAAAGTGGCGGCGGTCTTTATCGACGAGGAACGGGCGAAGGAAGTCACCACGACGGAGGGACTCCTCGACAAACTGCGCGTCATCGAGGGAACACAGGTCGTCTTCTTTATGAAGTGGCTTGAAAAGGATACCTACCGCATCAGTATGCGCTCGAAGGGCACGAACGTCTCGCGCATTGCGCAGGGCTTCGGCGGCGGCGGGCATATCCGCGCGGCGGGCTGTACCCTGCACGGCTCCTTTGACGAGGCGAAGAAAACCATCCTCGCGGCGATTGGGGAGGAGCTGAACCGTTAGGACATGGACGGATTTATCAACGTATTGAAACCCACGGGGCTTTCGTCGCACGATGTCATTGACATCGTGCGACGTATTTTTAAGCAGAAACGCGTCGGACACGCGGGTACGCTCGACCCTGCTGCGGCGGGCATCCTGCCGATTGCGCTCGGACGCGCCGCGCGTCTTGTGGAGTATATGGAGGGTGCGGACAAATCCTACCGCGCGGAGATCGCATTCGGCTATGCGACAGACACGGGGGATGTGTACGGCGACGTGATCGAGAGCGTGCGGCATCCCGTACTCCCCTCCGTGGAGGAACTGCGCTCCGTGCTTGCGTGCTTCGTTGGAGACATCGAACAGCAGCCGCCCGCCTACTCCGCCATCAAGGTCGGCGGGCAGCGCGCCTATGATCTTGTGCGGCAGGGGGCAGAGGTGGAGATGCCGATGCGCACGGTTACGATTCATCGCTTGGAACTCGTTCATGTGGACGCGGTGCACGCGCGTATTCTCGTCGATGTGGACTGCGCAAAGGGGACCTACATCCGCTCGCTCTGCATGGACATCGGTGCGGCGATGCGGCTGCCCGCGACCATGCGCTTTCTCCTGCGCACGCGTGTCGGCGGCTTCACGCTCGCGGACTCCTACACGATCGAGGAACTGACGGAGGCAGGGGAGGCGGCGCTTCGTGCACCGGATACCGCGCTTGATCTGCCGTGCTATGAACTCGACTCTTCGCGCGTCAAGGCGTTTTACAGTGGTCTTTCGACCTCGGAGCGCCGCATGGAGCTTGCCGATGGCTTCTATCGCGTCTGCTCTGAGGGCATCTTTCTCGGCATCGGGCGCTATGATGCGGCATCGCGGGAGATGTACCCTGCAAAGGCGTTCCCTCCGGTCTGATGCAAAGCCCACGCAGTTGTGTTCGACGCGAAAAGAGAGCAGCGATGTATGGGATTTCTCATGGATCGCTGCTTTTTTGATTTCCGTCATTGCAGGCATTCTTGTCAAAAAACGGCAAATTATTGTATAATATAAACAGGAGGGCGAAAAATGAGAAAGGCAAAGCGTGTTTATAAAGATTCCCTTTTTCGTGATATCTTCAACAATGTAGAGCGGCTGCCGAGCGTTTATGAGGCCCTTCTCGACTGTAAAGCGACTCCTGAGGACATCCGACTCGCGACAATGGAGGAAACGCTGTTCACGGGCGTTCAGAACGATGTTGGCTTCATCGTCGGGAATCAGCATGTGCTGCTGATTGAGCATCAGAGCACCATCAATGCGAATATGCCTCTGCGCCTCTTCATGTATCTCGCTGAAGTCTATCGGCGGCATGTGGATGAGGACGCCATCTATAAGAAGAATTTGCTTCCATTGCCGGCACCGAGGTTCTATGTGTTCTATAACGGCGTAAAGGAAATGCCTGATGCATGGACGTTGCGGCTATCCGACGCCTTTGGGGAACGTCAAGGCGCGATGGAGCTCATCGTCGAAGTGTTGAATATCAATGAGCATCCGAATCGCCCTGTTTTGGAGAAATGTCACGCGCTAAAAAGCTACAGTGTATTCATCGCACGGGTGCGGGAACAGGTCGAAAACGGCAGGACACTGGAAGCTGCGGTCGGTGAGGCGGTGCGGTACTGCATAGCCAATGATTATCTGAAAGAATATTTTCGGCAAAAACACAAAGAGGAGGTTTTTGACATGCTGAATTTTGTTTGGGATCAAGAGCGTGCCTTGGAAGTCCGTGCGGAGGAAGCTCGTGAAGAAGGGATGGAAAAAGGCATGGTATCATCCATCGGCAGGGTGATGAAAAGCCTGAACCTCCCTCTCGAAAGGGCGATGGACGTATTGCAAATCCCGGCGGCGGAGCGCGCCAAATATGCGGCACTCGTCAAAGGGTGAGCGAGGGCGTGGAGATAGAGGACTGTTGGACGAAGAAAAAACTTCGTTTAACAGTCTTTTTTGAACCAATCTCTTTTATTTTGCGAAAACACTGCGCTGTGCTATAATGAAATCCATTGTATGAAGGAGGACAACTCACATGAAGATAGATGACGTGATTCACGGGTTTCGACTGATCCGCTCGGAGGAGATTGCGGAGGCGGACGGGCACGGGCATACCTTCGTCCACGAGAAGACGGGCGCACGGCTCTTCTTTCTCGAAACCGAGGATGATAACAAGGTCTTTTCGATCAGCTTCCGCACGCCGCCCGTGGATGATACGGGGGTGGCGCACATCGTGGAGCACTCCGTGCTCTGCGGCTCGCGCAAGTATCCGCTGAAGGAGCCGTTCGTCGAGCTCGTGAAGGGCTCGCTCAATACCTTTCTCAATGCAATGACGTTTCCGGACAAGACGATGTACCCCGTCGCGAGCCGCAATGACCGCGATTTCCGGAACCTGATGGACGTATACCTCGACGCCGTATTCTATCCTGCGATGCGTGAGAACCCGCAGATACTCATGCAGGAGGGCTGGCACTATGAGATGGATGATGCAGATGCACCTCTGCGTTACAGCGGCGTCGTTTACAATGAGATGAAGGGGGCCCTCTCTGCGCCCGATGATCTGCTTGGCAGCTGCATCATGGCGGCACTCTATCCCGACACGACGTATGGCTATGAGTCGGGCGGCGACCCGGAGGCGATCCCGACGCTTACGCAGGAGATGTTTCTCGATTTTCATGCGCATTACTACCATCCATCGAACAGCTACATCTACCTTTACGGCGACATGGATATCGCGGAGAAACTCGCCTATCTCGACCGTGCGTACCTCTCGCATTTTGAGCGGATCCCTGTTCCATCACGCATTGACCGTCAGCAGGTGTTTGCGGGGCAAGTGGTCAAGGAGCATTTCTATCCGATCGGAGCAGATGAGCCGCTCGAGGAAAATGCGTTTCTCTCGCTGAACTGGGTGATCGGCGACACAACAGATCGAAAGCGCGTGATGGCGCTGCAAATCCTCGATCACGCGCTCCTCCGGATGCAGGGTGCACCGCTGCGTCAGGCGCTCATCGATGCGGGGCTCGGGCGCGATGTGGACTCGAACTACGAGAGCGACGTGCTGCAGCCGTTCTTCAGCATTGTTGTGAGCAAATCTGAAGTTGCACGCGCGGAGGAGTTCGTGCGTATCGTAAAGGAAACACTGACAAAACTTGCAGACGGCGGACTCGACCACATGCTCGTAAAGGCGGCACTCAATACACTTGAGTTCCGTCTGCGTGAGTCGGATTTCGGATCTTCGCCGAAGGGGCTGATCTACGGCATTCGCATGATGATGACGTGGCTCTATGACGGTGCTCCCGCCGACTATTTGCGCTATGAGGATGTGCTTGCGGAGTTGAAAGAGGGATTGGAAAACGGTTACTTCGAGCAGGTGATCCGTGAATCCTTCCTCGAAAATCCGCATGAGGCTCTTGTAACGCTCGCGCCGAGCCGCACGCTCGGGCAGGAGCGCGCGGCGGCGCAGGAGGCGATTCTCGCGGAGAAGAAGGCGGCGATGAGCGCTGATGAGATCGCGAAGGTCATGGACGACTGTGCGGCGCTGAAGGCGGCGCAAGAGGCGCCGGACACGGAGGAGGCACTTGCGTCCATTCCGATTCTTGCACGCTCCGATATTCGCAAAGAGGCAGAGCATCTGCCGCTCGAGATTCGCGATCTTGAAGGTACGCAGATCCTTTATTCCGACATCGAGACGAACGGCATTGTCTATCTGAATTTCTACTTTCCGATGGCGGCGGTTGCGCAGGAGGACCTGCAATATGCATATCTCCTCGCGGAGATGTTCGGTGCGGTCGATACCGCGCGGCACACCTACGCGGAACTCGCGATGCTCCGCAGTCTCTATACGGGTGGTTTCGGTGCGGATATTGTCGCCTATACGCGTGCGGGCGAGCCGGATTCGCTCGCACCGCGCTTCAAGCTGCGCGCGAAGGTGCTGCGTGAGAATCTGCCGCGCCTCTTTGACCTCCTCGCCGAGATCATGACGGAGAGTGACTTCACGGGTGCAAAGCGTGTACGTGAGCTGATCGACGAGGAAAAGACGGGCATGGAGCTTTCGCTGCAGCGTGCGGCAAATCAGGTCGTCGCCGCGCGGATTGCCGCCGATCTGACACCCTCGGGGCGCTATGCCGAGGTCGGCGGACTGCCGTTTCACGACTTCCTGCGCGCATTCAAGGACGATTTTGATGCACGTCACACGGAGATGCAGGCGACATTTGAACGCATCCTGCCGCAGATCTTCAATCAAAATGATCTTATGGTCAGCGTCACGGCACCGGCGGCTGACTACGCGGAGATTGCGGCGCAGCTTTCGGTGTTCCGGCAGAAGCTCTCATCCAAGCTCTTCCCCGCGGCGCCGTATACGTGGGAGATTGCGCCGAAAAACGAGGGGCTGATGACGCAGAGCCGTGTGCAGTATGTGGCAAAGGGCGCGAACTTCATCAAGCTGGGCTACGAATATACGGGCGTTCTGCGCGTGCTGGAAACGCTGCTTCGTTACGATTATTTCTGGACACGTATTCGCGTGCAGGGCGGCGCGTATGGGGCGATGACGCAGTTCAACCGCAACGGCTTCATGATCTTCTCCTCCTACCGTGATCCGAATCTTGCGGAGACGTTTACGGTGTTCGATGAGACGGCAGACTATGTGCGCGCGTTCGACGTGTCCGACCGCGAGATGGACAAGTTCATCATCGGCACGATGAGCAGCGTGGACACGCCGTTCACGCCGCAGATGAAGGGCGATATCGCGGCGACGTTTCACCTGCGCAATATTACGTGGGAGGATCGTCAGCGTGCGCGCGAGGAGATCCTGACGGCGCAGCAGGAGGATGTGCGTGCACTTGCACCGATGATTGAGGCAGCGATGCGCGAAAATGTGTGCTGCGTTCTCGGCGGTGAGGAGAAGGTTCACGCGAATGCGGCGCTCTTCGATGAGATTCGTCCTGCGCTGCGGACGTGAATATTCTATAAAATTTTTGACTTTTCACGTCGCGCGTGGGATAATATGAACAGAGAATTTTGAAGGGGGAGCTTGCCATGAAAAAGACAGTTTTCCGTGGTGCGGGCGTTGCCATCATTACGCCGTTTACAGAGACAGGTGTGAACTATCCCGAACTCGGACGTATCATCGACGATCAGATTGCGGGCGGAACGGATGCGATCATCATCACGGGAACGACGGGAGAGTCCGCGACGATGACCGATGCAGAGCATCGCGAGGCGATTCGGTTTGCGGTGGAGAAGGTGGCGGGGCGCATTCCCGTCGTGGCGGGTACGGGCTCGAATGAGACCTCCTATGCGATCGAGCTTTCGAAGTACGCGGAGCAGGTCGGTGCGGACGCACTGCTTCTCGTGACGCCGTACTACAACAAATGCACGCAGAACGGGCTGATCGCGCACTATACAGCGATCGCGGACAGCGTGAATATCCCCGCGATCCTCTATACGGTGCCCTCGCGCACGGGTGTGAGCATCAAGACGGAAACCTACGTCGCGCTTGCAAGGCATCCGCGCATCGTCGCCGTGAAGGAGGCGAGCGGGGATCTCTCGGCAATCCTGCGTCTGCGCGCGGCGGTTGGCGATGAGCTCGCGGTCTACTCCGGCAACGACGATCAGATTGTGCCCATCCTCTCGCTCGGCGGCGCAGGCGTCATCTCCGTGCTTTCGAATGTTGCGCCAAAGGTGACGCACGACATCTGTCAGAACTATTTCGACGGGAACGTTGCGGAGGCGGCACGCCTCCAGATTGCGTACGCCGATCTTATTGACGCGCTCTTCTGCGAGGTCAACCCCATCCCTGTCAAGACGGCGATGCGCCGCCTCGGCTATGAGACGGGTCCGCTGCGCATGCCGCTCTCGGAGATGGAGCCTGCGCATGCGGCACAGCTCGACGCGGCTCTGCGCACACACGGACTCTTGAAATAAAACATTTGACACAGCCCCTCATTTCATGTAGTATAGTAAAACATATGAAATGGGGGTTGTTTAGTATGGATTTGAAAAAATATGTTGCGGGCATTGTGCTCGCCGGGATTACGGCGTTCGGACTTGCGGGCTGCGGAGGCTCCGATACGGCGGCGACGAATGTATGGCGGGTCGGGACGGATGCGAGCTATGCACCGTTCGGATTTCAGGATGAGAAGTCGCATGAGTACGTCGGCTTCGACATTGACATCATCCGTGCGATTGGCGAGGCACAGGGGCGTGAGGTTACGATCAAAAACCTCAACTTTGACGGGCTGATCCCCGCGCTGCAGACGGGCGATCTCGACATCGCCATCTCGGACATGACGATCAACGAAGAACGGGCAAGGACGGTGGATTTCACAGATTCCTACTACAAGGCAGGTCTAAGCATGGTCGTCCGCGCGGATGAGACGCGCATTAACAGCTTTGATGATCTGAAGGGACTGCGTGTCGGCGTGACGATCGGCTCGACGGGCGCAGAGGTTGCACGCGGCATTCCGAATGCCGATCTGCACGAGTTCAGCACGATCTCGGATGCCTTCCTCGATCTCTATAACGGCGGCGTTGATGTCGTTGTGAATGATACGCCCGTCGATGAGTACTATGTTGAGAACAAGGGCAAGGGAATTGCAAAGGTTGTGCCTGCGCAGATCAATCAGGAGGATCTCGGCATCGCAGTCAAGAAGGGAAACGCAGAGTTGTTGGGGCAGTTGAATGCAGGGCTGCGTAAGATCAAGGAGAATGGAAAGTATGACGAAATCTACCGTAAGTGGTTCGGCAAGGAACCACCGAAAGAATAACAACGGATGAAGAAGGAGGGGACGGATGAATGTGATCGAGGAGCGCCTTGCGGTGCAGGATGTGATTGTATTGGATGGTGCGTTTGCAACGGAGATTGAGGCGCGCGGATTTTCCGTGAACGATGCACTCTGGTCGGCGAAGGCGCTCTTTGAGCGTCCCGATCTTGTGCGTGAGGTTCACCTGGACTACCTGCGCGCAGGAGCGGATGTCGTGACGAGCGCGAGTTATCAGGCGACGGTGGAGGGCTTTATGAAGCGCGGCTTCTCTAAAGAGGAGGCTGCTGCACTCATACAGAAGTCCATTCAGTTGGCGCAGGAGGCGTGTGATCTGTATCTTGCAGAGCGCGAGGAAAACGGGCGGGTGCCGTTCGTGGCGGCATCGGTTGGACCATACGGAGCATATCTTGCTGACGGCTCTGAGTATCGCGGCGACTATGGTATCGACGAGGATGCACTTGTCGCATTCCATGCGGAGCGACTTGCACTGCTTGCGTCGGCACAGCCCGATCTGCTCGCCTGCGAGACTCTGCCATGTTTGGTGGAGGCGCGCGCGATCGTGCGCGTATTGCGCGAAAAGAAGATACGGATTCCAGCATGGTTCTCGTTCTCCTGCCGCGATGCTGCGCACATCAGTGACGGCATGGAGATTGCGGTATGTGCGCGGTGGCTGGACACTGTGCCGGAGGCTGCGGCGATCGGGCTGAACTGTACGGCACCGCAGTACGTAGAATCGTTGATTGGCGAGATCCGAAGGGAAACGACAAAGCCCATCGTCGTTTATCCGAACTCCGGTGAGACGTATGATGCCTCAGATAAATCATGGCATGGTGCGGCAGAGGATTTCGGTACGATAGCCCGCCGCTGGCGCACGGCAGGAGCGCGCCTCATCGGCGGCTGCTGCAGGACGACGCCGCGCGAGATCGCAGACATAGCTGCATGGGCAAAGAATTGAACAAGGTGAGGTGACGGAGCGATGGAGGAAGCATGCACGACGGTCGACCTCGCGCGTGCAGAGCGCGCCATGCGCGAATTTCTCACGGCGGTCGGGGTTAATCTCGCTGCACGGGGGATGGAGGAAACACCCACGCGCGTGGCACAGCTCTATGGGGAACTGTTTGCGGGGCTCCGTGCGGATACAAGCAAGCTCTGGGCAGATGTGCTGACGGAGAAGACGGATGGTCTGATTGCCGTGCGTGCGATTCCCGTTTATTCCATCTGCGAACATCATTTGCTTCCGTTCTTCGGGACGGTACATATTGTCTATCGCCCGCACGCAGGACGCGTGGCGGGTTTTGGCGTTTTCACGCGGCTGGTCGAATGTATGGCGCGCCGCCCGCAGCTGCAGGAGCGACTGACGGCAGACATTGCCTCTGAAATCGAGCAGGGGCTTGGCGCGGAGGGCGTGCTTGTCGTTCTTGACGCACAGCAGCTCTGTATGACGATGCGCGGCGCACGCGCGCATGGAACGCGGACAACGACCTCGGCGTGTAGGGGAATCTTTCGCGAAGATAAGGCAATGGAACTGCAGGCATGGAAAATGTTAGGTGAATGGGATGACGGCAGAGAGAACATATCGCTTTCGTGACGGGAAAAAGCTGACGCTCGGCGGGCGAACGCTCGTCATGGGCATTCTGAATGTGACGCCCGATTCGTTTTCGGACGGCGGCAGGTGGAACACGCGCGATAGCGCGCTGCGCCATATGGAGGAGATGGTGCGGGACGGTGCGGACATCATCGATATCGGTGCGGAGTCGAGCCGTCCCGGATTCGTTCCAATGAGCGCGGCGGAGGAGATCGAGCGGCTGCTGCCGTTTCTTGAAACGATTCTGGCAGAATGTCCCGTGCCCGTTTCTGTGGACACGTTTAAGGCAGAGACGGCACGCGCGGCGCTTGACGCAGGCACGCACATGCTGAATGATATCTGGGGACTGCAATATGCGGAGGAGCCGGGTGCGATGGCGCGTGTCGCGGCGGAGGCGGATGTGCCCGTTGTCGTGATGCACAATCAGAACGGGACGGCATACAGCGGGGACATCATCGGCGCAATGCGCACGTTCTTTGCATGCGCGTTTGCGCGCGCGGATGCGGCGGGGCTTGCACGCGAAAATCTCATCCTTGACCCCGGCATTGGTTTCGGTAAGACGGCGGAGCAGAATATGCATGTTCTGCGGCGCATGGACGAACTTATCTCATACGATGGCACGGACTATCCCGTGCTCCTCGGGGCGAGCCGCAAGAGTTTTATCGGGGCGGCACTCGATCTGCCCGTAGAGGAACGCATGGAGGCGACGGGGGCGGCGTGCGTCATGGGGATTGAGCGCGGCGCATCGATTGTGCGCGTGCATGATGTGAAGCCGATTGTGCGTATGTGTCGCATGACGGATGCGATTCTGGGAGCATAAGTATGGATCGGATTTTTCTGTGCGGGATGCGCTTTATGGCTTGTCACGGTGTCCTACCACACGAGCGGGAGATTCCGCAGCCGTTCGAGGCGGATGTGGAGCTCGGGCTTGATCTGCGTGCGGCGGGGGAGAGCGATAACATCGAGGATACGGTGAACTATGCTAAGGTCTATGATATTGTATCCACAGATCTGACCGTCACATCGAAGAAGCTGATCGAAGCTCTTGCAGAGGAGATTGCAGAGGATCTGCTGAACGCCTTCGCACGGGTTCGTTGGGTGCGCGTTACCCTGCATAAGCCTGCCGCGCCGATTGACGGCATATTCTCGGATGTTGGCGTGACGATCCTGCGCCGCAGGAAAGACCTCGTATGCTGACGGCATATATCGGACTTGGGGCAAATCTCGGGGCGCGTGGAGAGACGATGCGTGCGGCACTGCGACAGTTATCAGAAACGCGCAGCGTGCGTGTGGAGCAGGTGTCGCACTTCTATGAAACGCCGCCGTGGGGCAAGACCGATCAGCCTGCGTTTCTGAATGCAGCAGCGCGTATCTCGTTTGATGGTGCTCCCTATGACTTGCTGCGAGATCTCAAACGGATTGAACACGCGCTTGGGCGTGTACGCCATGAACACTGGGGACCACGGACGATAGACCTCGATATTCTGTATGTTGAGGATGTGACACTGTCGGATAAGGCGTTGACTCTGCCGCATCCCTATCTCACGGAGCGTGCCTTTGTGCTCGTGCCGCTCGCTGAGATTGCGTCCGCTCTGATGGTGAACGGAAAGCGTATTGATGAATGGCTCTCTGAAATTGACGCGGCGGGCATTGTGCATGCGCCCGAACTCTCTGCTCCATACCCGCTCGAACTCATCGCCGCCTGTGATGAGGCGGGCGGCATCGGGCGTGATGGTCAGCTGCTTGCATATGTGCCGGAGGATCTGGCGCATTTTCGCCGGACGACGATGGGCGGGATCGTTGTCATGGGGCGGCGAACGATGGAGAGCCTACCCGCGCGCCGACCACTCGCGGGACGTGAGAATGTTGTCCTTTCGCGGACAGTGGAGCGCGCCGAGGGCTTTCATATCGTGCATGATCTTGCGGCGCTGTGGGCGCTGCTCGGTGCGATGACGCAGGATGCGCCGCGTCCGATCTTCACCATCGGCGGCGCGGCGTGTTACCGCCTCCTCCTGCCCTATGTGCGGCGTGCCCATGTGACACGTCTCACGGGCACGTATGGAGCGGATGTATTCTTGCCGCCGCTGGAAGGCTTTGCGTTGACAAACAGTCGGCGCGGAGAAAACGGTATGTTTGAGATTTACGAGAGAGTTTAGCATGGCAAAGGAAATCTTTCACAACGATTGGCAGGAGCTCCTTGCGGATGAGATGGCACAGCCCTACTATCGCGAGCTGCGCGCGTTTCTCATCGAGGAGTATCGTACGAAGCGCATCTATCCGGATATGTTTGCGATCTTCAACGCGCTCCACTATACGAGCTTTGCGGATACGAAGGTCGTGATCCTCGGGCAGGATCCGTATCATGGCGACGGGCAGGCGCACGGGCTCTCGTTCTCCGTGCAGGTCGGCATCGATCCGCCGCCGTCGCTGCTCAACATCTACAAGGAGCTGCAGGATGATCTTGGGATCACACCGCCCACACATGGCTGTCTCATCCCGTGGGCAAGGCAAGGCGTGCTCCTTCTCAACACCGTACTCACCGTGCGTGCTCATGCGGCGGCATCTCATCAGGGGCATGGATGGGAGCGCTTCACCGATCACATTATCCGGCTGCTCGGTGCGCGCGAGCGTCCGCTTGCCTTTATCCTCTGGGGCAGCCCTGCACGGAAGAAGCGCAGCCTCATCACGAATCCGCGCCACCTCATCGTCGAGTCGCCGCACCCGAGTCCGCTTTCGGCGCATCGGGGCTTCTTCGGCAGCCGCCCCTTTTCGCGTGTCAATTCTTTTCTCACAACAGCAGGTGAGACGCCAATCGAGTGGCAGCTGCCGCCGGCGGAGGAGATCACGAAATAGAATTTAGGGATACGTTCATTCTGTTTCGCTAATATTATGATATAATAGGAATCGCTGATAAAATGAAGTCCGTCAGATTGGCGTAGATTTTTCTGTCCGATTGAGGAGGCAAACCGGACGCATAGCCAAAGCTATGTGGAGGATTTGCAGGCATTGAGCGGGCAAAAAAGATACGCTAAGATGATGGTGCTGAATTTATCAGTGCTTCCTGAATGTTATCATGACCCCGAATTTGGAGAGAGGGGTGGCACAAATGTGCAATTTGAGCGAAGGTGTGTATAGGGATGGCGTGGAATACGGGCTCGAGCAGGGGCGCATGGAAACGGTGCTTGCCCTTCTGCGGGAGAAAATGCCGCTCGATCTGATCGCGCGTGTTACCAAACTCTCTGCGGAGAAAATACAGGACATCGGAAGACTGAACGGTATTTTGTAAAAGTATGCGTTACTCCATCACAAAACAGCAGAAAGGAGAAACCTCATGAAAATATTATCTCTGCGAAACATTTGCACACTTGGTCTGCTGGTCTGCCTCGGCGGATGCGGCACGCCTGCCGCGACATCGGGGGAGATGCCGCATGAAATCGTACAGAAAAATATGCCGCTGGATGGGCAGAAGGAAATCTACCTTGCGGGCGGCTGTTTCTGGGGGACGGAGCTCTATTTGGGACTTGTGCACGGTGTGATCTCCGTGGAGAGTGGTTATGCGAACGGCTCGACTTCACATCCCTCCTATCGTGAGGTGTGCAGCGGAAGCGGTCACGCGGAGACGGTGCACGTCGTCTATGATCCGCAGATTGTTTCTCTCGACGAGATACTGACGGATTTTTACGATTCCATCGACCCGACAGCGAAGGATCGGCAGGGCAATGATATCGGGCGGCAGTATCGTTCCGGCATCTACTACGTGCCGAATGAGGACGGCAGTGAGAGTACCGACGCAAGCGTGATTCGTGCCTCACTCGCTGCACTGCAGCAGCGCATTGGAAAAAAGGTCGCCATTGAGGTGGAACCGATTGTGAACTTCTACCGCGCGGAGGAGGATCATCAGGAGTATCTCGAGAAGAATCCGAACGGCTACTGCCATATTTCGCCCGCACTCATCGCCAAGATGCGCGAGAAGCGTGCGGCGGCAGAGCGTGCGGAGGCGGCGAAGCCTACACGTACGTATGAAAAGCCATCGGATGCCGAACTCAAGGAACGTCTGACGGATCTGCAGTATGCCGTCACGCAGGAGAAGGCGACCGAGCGACCGTTCTTCAACGAGTACGACCATGAATTCCGCGAGGGCATCTACTGCGATATCACGACAGGTGAGCCGCTCTTCATCTCGACGGATAAATACGATTCGGGCTGCGGCTGGCCGGCGTTCTCGCGTCCGATTGACAGTACACTGATCGCGGAGCATGAGGATCGCTCGCACGGCATGGTGCGCACGGAGGTCACGGCGACGACCAGCGGCGCGCATTTGGGGCACGTCTTCAACGACGGTCCTGCCGCGACAGGTGGTCTGCGCTACTGCATCAACAGTGCCTCCCTGCGTTTTATCCCGAAGGAGGATATGGAGCGGGAGGGGTATGGCGACTATCTCTATCTGCTGGAAAAATAGATTTGAAAAGTTCTCATGTGTTGAGAGAATTTATGAAATATTTCTTTTGCGTATTGACAAGCACTTCATCCAATGTTATCTTTATCGAGGTGTTTTAGGAAGCATTGATCAGTTCAGCACTTCCATTATGAAAACTTTATAGCCATTGGATCAGGTGTTACAACACTTAATAGAAAATCCGGTAAAGGGAGTAATGTCCACAAAGCCGGAGCGGTCCCGCCACTGTATCAGTGAGCAAACCTGCAAGAAAATACGAATGGTGTTTTCGATCATGTCACTGGGGGTATCCCTGGGAAGGCGCAGGTGAGCAACGAACTGAAGCCAGGAGAACTGCCTGATTGACAATCGCCGTTTGACCTGCGAGTGATGGGGATGGGGATTTAGATCCTTTAATTGTGTGTAAGTGCGCCCTTTTCTGCTGTTGCAGGAAAGGGCTTTTTACTTGCCTTTATGCCTTAAAGTTTTCCGAAATATGAACACAACGCATGGAAAGTGCTGAAAGAAAGGTGACAAAGGATTATGACGAGAGAAAAGAAGTGGACACTGGCGGTACTTGCGGCATTTGCCGGAGTGAGCTTTGCGGGGACAGGATATGCTGCGGAACAGACAACGGCAGAACAGGCAGAGGCGCATGCCCTGACCGATACCGTGGTAACGGCGCAGCGCCGTGAGAAGCGCGATCTCGATACGCCCGCGACGACGACGGTCATCACGGCAAAGGAGATCGAGAAGGCAGGCTACCGCAACGTATTCGAGGCAATCGATCAGCAGATCGGCTCGACGAGCACGTCGTATGGTGAGGCGGGACAGGACTTTGGTTTTGCGGCCGGGCGTATCACCTTGCGCGGCTACGATCGCGGCACGCTCGTCATGGTCAACGGCGTACCAATGAATCTCAAGAACTATCCGAGCACGGAGAATATTCCGGCGTCCATGGTCGAGCGCATCGAGATCGTCAAGGGAGCGGCATCAACCCTTTACGGAGCTGAGGCGATGGGCGGCGTTGTCAACATCATTCTGAAGAAACCGGCGGAGGGAGAATCTGAATTCAAGCTCAGCCAGACGGTTGGAAATTATTTCAAAAAGAGCGAGGCAACCTATGCAGGGGAGCGTATCATCGTCGATGTGAGCCGCGAGTGGTTGAAGGATTTGCCGCACTCCAACGGATTTGGCATGGATAAGATCTCTTGGGTGGACTGGTGGGTTGGCAAAGGGAAAAGAAGCCGCGTGGGCATTATCGCCCAGCTAACCGATGAGGTCTCTCTCAACTATAACTATATGGAGGGAGACATTACGCGCGGTGGGACTCAATACCGCAAAACGGGGAATAGACTTGTCCCGACGGGAACGAGATATAACTACCGCTATAATGACCTTCGCCATACGGCGAGTCTCGTCTATCAGGGCAAGGACAACGGCATTCATGCTGTTCTCGGCTATAATTATCGCAAGGTCAATGGATTTGACTATCTTGCGAATAAGAAGAATGACAGTAATGCCACGATGGACGGTCAAATCCTCGATGTACAGAAAAACTGGAAGCTCGGGATGGACTCGATGGTGGTCGGATACTCCTATAAGCGGGAGGCAATCGACACCCCGGCACGGCATCGCAGCGCGTCCCGTACAGCGAACTCTCTCTATGCGTCTTACAGCAAGCAGTTTACGCCGAAATTCAACGTTACACTTGGTCTGCGCGGTGAGTTCATCAATGACCCGGAGGAGGATCAGCGTGTCTTTGTGCCGCAGTTCCAGACAGAATATAAATTTGACCGCAATACGGCATGGTATATCAATGTCGGTAAGGCGTTCCAGATGCCGACCATCGATGACAGCTTCCGCTATACCAATTTCAATCCGAACGGGCTAAAGCCCGAGAGTGGTTGGACATATGAGACGGGAGTCAAGATTCGCCGCGGAAATGACACATGGAAAGCCGCTGTCTACCATATGGATATGAAGAACAAGATTGGTTGGAGACTCGACGTGCCGACACAGCAACACTACGCGGTCAATACGGGGCAATTCCGTAACACGGGAGTTGAACTCGAATATGCGAAGCGTTTCAATGATGCATGGAGTTTGACGCTCGGCGGTTCCGTATCCAATCCGGAGGTACAGAATCCGGCGGGAACGAACAAGGCGTGGGTGCAGGATGCAGCACGGCTTGAGGGCCTTATTCGCCTGGATTATCAGATGGCAAAGTGGCAGGGCAATCTCAACCTGAAATATCTCGGTGACCGTGAATATACTGCACAGCGATATGGCGCCCCGCAGGATGTACCCGACAAGATCCAGCTCAATATGAATGTGATCTATACGGCGGGCAAGGATGATGTCGTGTCGCTCGGCCTCTACAATCTGCTGAACCGTGAGAACTACTCCAATCGCTACGGCAATATCGATCTCGGGCGCAACTTCCGCCTGACCTATACGCATGCGTTCTAAGATGATACAGCTCTGCGCACTCTCCTTCCTCCTCATCACAGCCGCCATCATCGGCGGTTGTGGTGTGGAGGAAAAGGAGAATGCGACAGAGCCATCTGTGTTTTATCGCGGCACGGATGGCATGGGCGTCGAGGTCGTGCTGCGCGAGAAGCCGCAGCGCATTGTGTCACTCGGTCTTGCGACCGATGAGATCCTGCTCGCGATTGCGCCGCCGGAGCAGATCGCGGCACTCACATCGTACGCGGATGATCCGGGACTCTCATCCATGACAGAGCAGGCGAAGGCGGTTTCCGTCAAACTCAAGGACAAGAGCCCTGAGCGTGTGCTTGCACTCAACCCCGATCTCGTCTTTACAACGGACGGCGTGCCAAAGGAACTCGTGGAGAGTCTGCGCGACCTCGGACTGACGGTTTATGCCTCGCGTACCCCGAAGCGCATCGAGGGCATCTTTACGCGCATCGAGGAGATCGGCAGGCTGATCGGGCAGGAGGAGAATGCCGCAGCGCTCATCGCTGAAAAGCGTGCACGCCTTGCCGATGTAGAGCGTCGTGTCGGAGATATCCCCGAGGAGGAGCGTCCGATTATCGTGGCGTTTGCATTCAGCGGCGTGTTCGGACAAAAGGACGGTCTCTTTGACGATATGTGTCGTCATGCATCCCTGCGCAACGGTGCCGCCATGGTAGGGCTAACGGCAGACACACCCGTTTCCATGGAGCAGATCGTTGCGCTTGATCCCGATGTGTTCCTCCTGCCCACATGGAGCGCAGAGGGCGAAAAGACCGAGGATTTTCGCCAAAAGCTTCGGAGTGATCCCCTGTTTATGCACGTCAAGGCGGTGCGGGAGAATCATCTTTACACCGTACCCGATACCTATCGTTACAGTGCGGGACAGAACGCAATCGAGTGCGTTCATGAGCTGGCGCGCGTGGTGTATCCCGAGCGCTTTGCCGATGAGAAGTGAGAAAACGAGAATGACTCCGCTGCGGATGATGGTACTGAGCCTCACCGGGAACTGCAACCTTGCGTGTCGCTACTGCTACGCCTCGGAGCAGGATCGGAACACGATGACATGGGAGACGGCGCGGCGTGCGATCGATCTTGCGGCGGCGAGTGGTGCTCCCTTTATCCTCCAGTTCTCGGGCGGGGAGCCGCTGCTCGCCCTGCCGCTCCTGCATCAGATCGTGGACTACATACGCACGAATCGTATACGGGCACGCATGGATCTGCAGACCAACGGAACATTGCTGACGGAGGAGACGGCTGCTTTCCTGCGGTGTGCGCGCATCGGCATCGGCGTCAGCCTTGACGGCAGACCTGCCGAACACGATGCGCACCGCTGTTATCCGGACGGGCGCGGCTCATCAATGGATGTGATTGCAGGGATTCAGCGCCTTGGTCGGCGTGGCATTGCGATCGGTCTGACATGCGTTGTCACAGCGGAGAATGTTGCGGAGCTCTCCGGCGTTATCGAGATGGCGTACTATCTCGGCAATGTGCGCCGCATCGGCTTTGATCTCCTGCGATCGCAGGGGCGGGGCTCTGCCGTCCGTCCCGCGCGGGAGGAGGATATGGCGCGGGCGATGGAGCAGGTCTTTGCACTTTGCAGGAAATTTGAGAAGCTGACCGGACGCCATATTTCCATTGCGCAGGAGGAGCAGGCGGCGTGCCTCCTACAGCGCACGAGCGATGGCTTTTCCCACTGCCACGCGATGAGCGGGGCGGGCGTGCACATCGATGCTGCGGGACGTATCTACGCTTGCGCTTCCTTTGTGGGGGATGCGCGCTTCCTGCTCGGCGATGTGGAGCACGGCATCGACGTTCGGCGGCAGGAGACGGTGGCGCATGAGATGCAGCGCGCCATGGCGTTTTGCAGGGCGTGTGCGGACTTTGCAGGATGCGGCGGCGCGTGCTATGCACGCAGGGCAGGGCAGGGACACCCTGCAACATCCAATGCCGAATGTGCACTGAAGCGATCTGCGATAAAGATAGCAGTGGAGAAATGACATTGGGGGCTTCTATGGCTGGAGTAAAGTATATACCGCAGGTTGTATTGGTTGTTCTTTTGCTCTGTTTGATACAGCTGACCGCCGCCTGCGGCAGTGTCGAAAAGGAGCGTACGGCAGAAGTCGGATACTCTGTTACGGATATTACGGGACGAACAATTCATTTTGATGCTCCTCCGCAGCGTATCGTTACATTGTCTTCGACGCTTGATCAAATAGTTCTCTCCGTCCTTCCACCGGAGCGTATGGTGGCAATCAATGCGAGCATGAAGGAGCATATCAACTCAAACATGGTTGGGATTGCGGATCAGGTCGCGGAAACGATAGAACGCCCCAGCGTGGAATATATCGTTTCTCTGCATCCGGACATCGTCTTGATTGCGGACTGGCAGTATCTTGAGCTTGCCGATCCGCTGCGGGATGCAGGGCTCAAGGTCGTGATCGGGCGCGGCCCGCACAATCTGGCGGAGGTGCGGGATCTCGTTCGCCTCACAACGGATGCGATTGGAGAGTCTCGGCGCGGTGATATCTTACTGCGCAAGATGGATGAAAAACTGGCGGAGATCACAGAGAAGGTGCGGGCGATTCCGGAGAGTGAGCGTAAGACGGTGGTCTTTCTATCGCTTATGCCCTCGTATGGCGGGATTGGGTCCAGTTTTGACGATGCTTGTCACTATGCGGGTGTCATCAACGGTGTCTCTGCCTTTGGACTGCGCAATGGGCAGGAGGTGACGAAGGAGGTCATTCTTGCCATCAATCCTGACATCCTGTTTCTGCCGGATTATCCATGGAAGGGAGAGGAATGGCTGGCGGCTTATATTCGGAGCTACACGGAGGATCCGGCGCTTCGGCCGCTCAAAGCACTCCAAAACCGGCATCTCGTCACGCCGCGCTCGTCATTCCTCTACAACTGCTCACAGGATTTTGTCTATGGCGTGCAGGAGATTGCTTACCGTGTCTATGGAGATGATTTTTACCTGTCGGATGATGCCCACATATCGGCAGTTGATGAATAAATATTGTTGGTGTATCTGGATTTTAGGAGGAAAATGGAATGCGAAGCTATCTTTCAAAGAAGATTGTCATGCAGGTGACGATGGCACTCACTCTTGGATTTGTATCCACGGGAGGGGGACATGCTCTTGCTGCAGATGCGGAGTCATCTGCACGTGAGCGTATGCTGGACGAAACGGTTGTCACTGCAACGAGGACACCCAATAAGGAGCTGAAGACGGATGCAAACGTCACAGTGATTACGGGCAAGGACATCGAGCGCCGTCACTATACGGATCTCAAGCAGGCACTGCGCGATGTGCCCGGTGTTGTCGTCAACCAGTATGCACAGGCGGGATACAACAACAGCGATGCGGTCTACATCAACGGTTCCGATGATGTCGTTGTGCTTGTCGATGGTGTGCGCCAGAACTATGCAGGCGGCAAGGCGGGTTCAATTGTCTCCGCGATGAAGGACATCGGCGGCATTGACCGTATCGAGGTGCTGCACGGGTCGGCATCGACCCTCTACGGCTCGGATGCCAAGGGCGGCGTTATCAACATCATCACGAAGAAGGCACAGGGGATGAAGACGACGATCGGCATCGGCTACGGCAGCTACAGCCGTCAGCAGTACAGCATCACCAATGCCGGCGGTGCGGATGGATGGGATTGGCGCATCAAATACCAGAAGGATAAGAGCGGTGACTTCAAGGACGCACACGGCGATACAACGCCGTCGAAGCTCGATGCAAACTCCGTCGGCGTGCATCTTGGCAAGCAGCTGAGCAAGGCATCCTATCTAGCCTTTAATGTTCGTTCCTATAAGGATTCGGACCGCTATCAGGCACTCTATGAAAAGCGGATGGGACAGGCGCCGAAGGATGGGGAGTATGATCGTGTCGACGGCAATCTCATCTGGAATGTGCAGATCGATGATACGACAAAGAATCAGATGTCCATCGCGCGCAGTAAATATGACTATATGGTTGGCGGATATGGACTTACCGTTTGGACAACGAAATTCAGCAATCAGCTTGACAAGAAACTGGGCGATCATCTGCTGACGGCGGGATTCGACTATACAAAGGATGAGACGGATGGAACGCAGCTGACAAATCGCGGACTGTTCAATCGGTCTTTCTATGTGCAGGATCAGTGGAGTATCTTGCCGGAACTGAAGCTGACAGCAGGGATTCGTCATGACAATAACTCATCGTTTGGCAGCCACAACAGTCCGAGCGTCAGCCTTGGCTATGATATCGATCCCGCGACGCACGTCTATGCGTCATACAGCGCATACTTCCTGACACCGAGCCCAAGCAATCTGTACAGCACCCGTTATGGAAATCCGAATCTAAAGCCCGAATCCGGCAACACGAAGGAGATCGGCATTGCACGTGATTTCGGAAGGGGACTCAGCCTCACGGCGAGCTACTTCAAGCGGCACTCTAAGGATCGTATCGGATACAGCTATATGACTTCACGCTATGCGAATGTCGGCGATGAGGATGCGCATGGCTGGTCGCTGCAGCTCGCGAAGCGTGTCGACTCGCATCTGCGGGCACGTCTCGGCTATACGCGGACCCATGTCGGTGCAACGGCGCAGCGCCAGTTTAACGTAGACGGTTATCTGCCGAAGGATCAGTGGAACATTGGTGTCGATTATGTCAACCGCGCATTCGATGCCTCGCTGCTTGCACGCGGAATCGTCGGTCGCCCGGGGCCGTCCGATGCGATTGGTAAATTCTTCCCAACCGATAACTACTGGGTGGTTGATCTCGCAATGAACTATAAGGTTGCCGAGGAGACGAAGGTCTATCTGAAAGTCAACAATATCTTCAACCAGTTCTACGCCGAGCACTCCAATGCCCGCATCAGTTGGTGGGGGGCTGCCGAACAGTGGTGGACAGCGCCCGGACGTAACTTCATGATCGGTGTGGAGCAGAGCTTCTAACCGATATTTTGTGCAGAGGAAGCAAGGGAGAGCTATGGCGATTTGACTGCCATAGCGCTTTCCTTCCTCATGAAAGGAAATAGGAATGAAAAAGAGGGTGACGTACCCCTTTTCCGCTATTGTTGGGCAGGAGGAGATGAAGACGGCGCTTCTCCTCAGTATTGTGATGCCGTCACTCGGAGGTGTGCTGATCAAGGGGGAGAAGGGGACGGCGAAGTCTACCGCCGTCCGAGCGGCTGCAGCACTCCTGCCGGATTTGCGGGCGGTGACCGGCTGTGCCTGTCACTGTGACCCGTCGCTGCCGGATCTGTACTGTGATGCCTGCCGTGCAAGGCGGGGATTCGGAGAAGAGCTCACGGCAGAGGAAATTCCGATGCGCGTGGTGGAACTGCCCGTTAGTGCGACGGAGGACCGCGTGGTTGGAACGCTCGACATGGAGGCAGCGATCCAGCATGGGCGCAAGGAGTTCGAGCCGGGTATCTTAGCAGCGGCGAACCGCAATATTCTCTACGTGGATGAGATCAACCTGCTGGAGGATCACATTGTCGATATTCTGCTCGACTCTGCGGCGATGGGGGTCAATACCGTCGAGCGCGAGGGGATCTCTTATGCGCATCCGGCGCGTTTTGTTCTCGTCGGGACGATGAATCCGGAGGAGGGGGACATCCGTCCGCAGCTTCTCGATCGTTTTGCGCTTTCCGTGACTGTCGCGGGGGAACGCGAGGCAGAGACGCGCGTCGAGGTTATCCGCCGCCGCATCGCCTACGAACGTGATCCCGATGGCTTTGCGGAAATGTATGCGGCAGAGCAGGATCACCTGCGCACGCAGATTCTTGAGGCGCGTGCACGTGTTCCCCATGTAGAGGTGCCGGATGAAATTCTCGGCTATGCTGCTCAGATCTCGCTGACTCTCGGTGTCGATGGACATCGTGCGGATATTACGCTGATCAAGGCAGGCATTGCTCATGCAGCGCTTGCAGGACGCATGGCGGTGACGGCAGAGGATCTGCAGCGTGTCAGCCGGCTCGTCCTCGCACATCGCATGCGCCGCCGCCCGTTCGAGGAGGGCGCGGTCGACTGGACTGCGGTGGATGCGATCTTGGGAGAAAGCGCATAAAACTTTTTTCGGAGGAAAGATTTTGAATATCCCGCGTTATCCGTTGACTGCCATTGTCGGACAGGAGCATGCACGGCGCGCGCTTTCGATTGCACTTGTCAATCCGCGTGCAGGCGGGCTTTTGATCTCCGGTACACGCGGCACGGCAAAGTCTGTTCTCGTTCGTGCAACTGCACCCTTTACACCGACAGGACAAATTATGGAGCTGCCGCTTGGAGCCTCGGAGGATATGATCTTCGGCACAATCGATATGGAGACGGCACTCCAAAAAGGGGAGCGGCAGCTGCGGCACGGGCTGTTGCATCGTGCACACGATACCATCCTCTATATGGATGAGGTCAATCTCCTGCGGGAGGACATTCTGTCCACTGTGCTGAAATGCGCGGGAGACGGCTTCTTTCACCTTGAGCGGGACGGGCTTTCGTTTACCGAGGATGTTTCCTATACGCCTGTCGGAACGATGGATCCCGCAGAGGGCACGCTCCGCTCTGCACTGCTGGATTCGTTCGGGATGTTTGCAGCGATGGAGGAGATCGAAGACGCTGCGCAGTGCAGGGAGATTGTGGCGCGTGTCCTTGCCTATGAGCGCGACTCGGCAGTATTTCGTGCCTCCTACGCCGCACAGGAGGAGGCATTCGGGACGATGATCTGCCGCGCACGTGACTTGCTGCCGCGTGTGGAGGCACCGTCAGCCATTCTTCGCTTTGCAGCTGCCTGTGCTGCGCGTGCGCACTGTGTCGGCAACCGTGCGGAGCTCTATCTGATTGAGGCGGCACGCGCGATTGCGGCACTGGCGGGCAGATCGTTCGTCATGCCCGAAGATGTGGAGGAGGCTGCGGTATTCGTGCTCGTGCATCGGATGAGCCGCCCGCAGGAGGAGCAGCAGCCGCTGCCGCCTCCGAGTGACGGGAATGCGCCGGAGCAGGATGATCTTCCCAATGAGCTGCAGGAACCCACTCCCCCGCAGAACGATGGAGATGCACAAGCGCCTCAGGAGCATACGCAGGAGAACGAACCACAGGACGGAGCAGATGACCCGCCTCCATCGGAGGAGGATGAGCCGTGTGCGGAGGATGAGGATCGGGTCGCCGCTCCGCTCGAAAATGTTATGGCACGGCTCTCGCTTCTCTCCATGACGATGCGGGCGCAGGGCGGGAAGAGCGGCAGGCGTGACATCATTCAGATTCATACGGCGGACGGGCGTGGTCTGCGTACGGATCTGCCGCGGCGCGGTGCGCGCCTCGATCTTGCGCTCTCCGCTACACTGCGTGCGGCAGCTCCGCACCAGCGCACACGAAGAGGGGGGCAGGCGGTTGTGATCCATCCCGAGGATGTGCGCGTCTGGGTGCGTGCGAAGCGGTCGGCGGCGCACATCCTGTTCCTCGTTGATGCGAGTGGGTCGATGGGCGCACGCGAACGCATGCGGACGGTGAAGGGGGCCATCCTTGCCCTCCTGCGGGAGGCATACCAAAAGCGTGACTGTGTTGGGCTCATTGCCTTTCGGCGGGATCGTGCAGAGACGCTCCTGCCGATGACGCGCAGCGTGGAGCTGGCGGAAAGAGCATTGCGCGACCTGCCGACGGGCGGGCGGACGCCGCTTGCCGAGGGGCTTGCCCATGCACATCGGACACTGCGTGAACTGGAGCGCAAGGGCAGCGAGAAGACGGTGCTTGTCCTCGTCACAGACGGACGCACAAATACCAAAGAGGGAGATGCGGGCGTGCAGCGTGCCCTGCGTGCAGCCGAGGAGATCGCGGAAACCGCGGCACTTACCCTTGTTCTCGATACGGAGCATTCCGTTCCGCGCGTCGGTGTTGCACCGGAACTTGCGCGTCGGATGGCGGCGCAGTATTATACATTGGAACGGCTCTCGGCAGAGGGCGTACTGGAGATTGTCCGCGCATCCCGTGCGGTGCAGTCGTGAGCGGCAGGAGGCACAGAGAGCGCATGGAACTGACCAAACTGACAACGGGAGACGTAGCCTACCGCTATGACAAGAGCATCGCGCTGTTCTTTTCCGGTCCGCGCAAGGTGCTCAGTACCTCGCTGTATAACGGCGGGTATCATGAGGACTTTACGGCGGTGTTCAACCGCGACATGACGCAGGGAGCGGGCATGCCCTGCGAGACGTTTGCGGACACCTATGTGGAGAGCATGCGTATCGTCGCGCAGAGGATCGGGCTGGATCCTGACCGCACGACGGGGATGGGAACTGCCGCACAGATGGAGAATGTCTCCGTGCAGTCGCGCAGCTACAAGGAACTCACGGTGACTGCCCTTGTGACGGGGGGCGTGGAGACGAACGGCGGACGCGTTGGCGACCCGGCATCTTATTACAAGACGGTACCAAAGAAATGTGGGACGATCAACATCATTCTTGTGATCGATGCCGATCTGCCGCCGGGGATTCTCGCGCGCGCCCTTGTTACGTGTACGGAGGCAAAGACGGCGGCGCTACAGGAACTCATGGCGGAGAGCCGATACTCTTGCGGGCTTGCCACGGGCTCGGGCACCGATCAGACCATCGTCGTTGCCAATACGGAGTCGCCGCTCTATTTTGAGGGGGCGGGCAAACACTCCAAGCTCGGCGAGTTGATCGGTCAGGCGGTCATCGCTGCCGTCAAGGAGACGCTGGGAAAGCAGTCGGGGCTGACTCCAGAACATCAGCATAACCTCCTGCGCCGTCTGCGCCGTTTCGGGATTACAGGCGACACGCTCTGGCGTGACTATGAGAGGCGGATGCAGGACGTGCACCTTATCAAACCGCGTTTCCTGCACATTCTCCATGAGATCGGAGCGTGTTCGGGAGTTTTTGCGCTTGGCGTGAGCTATATCCACATCTATGACGAGTTCCTGTGGGGGCTGCTCACGGAGGAGGAAACGCACGCGGCAGGAGCGTATTTTCTCACGGAGATGGCACGCTGCGCCGATGTTCCGCTGCCTGCGGAGCGGCAGGCGGGGGAGGACTATATGCAGGCAATGGCAGTATTTCTGGTGGACGCGGTCTGTGCAAGGGCAGAGAAATTGCCGGCAGGAGGGACGATATGAGGATAGCAGTCTATACGAACATCCTGCGTGTTCGCGTGCTCGCGCGCCGATGCGCCGCCGATATGGCGAAACCCGAGGTGTGCGTATGCTCTGTCAGCGGCATGGACGATTGGAATGCGGTACGCGCGGATGCGGATCTTCATCTCTTCCTTTGGATGGGTACGGGTCTCGACAATGAATTCCTGAAGAAGGCATCGCGCTTCTTACAGAAGCATCGTATTCCGCATCTGATTGTCGTGGACAATGCGGAACATGACAAGGTGACGTACGGCTTTTCGGAGGAGCAGATCCGGACGGCGTGGGCATATTTTCGCTATGACGGCGAGGAGAATATGCGCAATCTTTTTCTCTGGCTCGGCAGGGAGTTCGGGGGGCTTTCCTGCACAGCAGAGCCGCCCGCGCCGCTTGCGTGGAACGGTGTCTACCATCCAAACTGGGCGGGGGATCCCGAGGACATTGCGGGCTATCTCGCGTCCCACTATACGGAGGGGCGTCCGACGGTCGGCGTGATTTTCTACCGCTCGGAATGGATTACGGGAGACTTTACCTATCATGCGGCACTCGTCCGTGCAATCGAGGCGGAGGGGATGAATGCGGTCGCTGTGTTCTCGAATTCCTACCGCGATGAACGCGTGGAGTCGCCGACGCTGATGGCGGCGATCGAGAAATATTTTTGCAGGGATGGGCATCCCTTTGTCGATGTCATCATCAGCACGATGAAGTTCTCCATCAAGGCGGGCGGAACGCGCATCGAGGATCTCTATGCGCTCGGGGTTCCCGTCCTCGAGGCGTACACGGTGCTCGCTCCGAAGGAGGAGTGGGAGAAATCTCCGGCGGGGCTTGACCCCATGGAAGTTTCGATGAGCGTCGCCATGCCGGAGTTTGACGGTGTGATCCATGCCGTACCGATCGCAGCGAAGGTGCGCGACGAGAGCGGAGAGATCAGCTATGCGGCGCTCGATGAGCGCATGGAGCGGATCGCACGTAAGGCGCGGAAGTGGGCGGCACTGCGGCATAAGCCAAACGTGGAGAAAAAGATTGCGATCGTTTTCCATAACTATCCGCCGACGAATTCAAACATCGGCAGTGCGGCGGGACTGGATTCCCCCGAGAGCGTGCTCCGTCTGCTGACGGCGATGCGTGCCGCCGGCTATGTCATGGATGAGATTCCTGAGAGCAGCAAGGCGTTTATGAAGCTGTTGACGGATCACGCGACGAACGACCGCCGCTTCATGAGCGTGGAACAGGCAAAGGCTGCCGACGGGCAGCTGACGGCGGCGCAGTACGGAGCATTCTTCAAGGAACTGCCCGAGAAGGTGCGTGTGCAGCTTGTGCGGGACTGGGGGGAGGCTCCGGGGGACGTGTTCAATTACGACGGTGCGCTCCTCATTCCGGGCACGCTGAATGGAAATATCTTTATCACGGTGCAGCCGCCGCGCGGCTTCGGCGAGGATCCCGGCAAGCTCCTGCACTCGCCCGACGCCGCGCCGACGCATCACTACATTGGTTACTATCATTGGCTGCGCGACATCTGGAAGGCGGACGCGGTGATTCACGTCGGGACGCATGGCTCGCTTGAGTGGCTGCCCGGCAAGGGGACGGGGCTCTCGAATGCCTGCTACCCAGATGTGTCGCTCGGCGACCTGCCGGACATCTATCCCTACTGGATCACGATTGTCGGGGAGGGGTTGCAGGCAAAGCGGCGCGGTGCGGCATGCCTGATTAGTCATCTCTCGCCACCGATGGAGATGGCGGGCGGATTTGAGGAGCTGGCAGAGCTTGAGCAGGCGCTCGATGAATACGTTCATTTTCGTGCGTCACAGCCGGACAATATAGAGGCTGCGCAGATGCTTGTCCGAGAGAAGGCTGCTGCCTGTCACTTCGAGGATGAGATCGAAGAGGGGGCGAACTTCGACGACTATGCTGCAGCGCTTCACAACTATGTGACGGACATCAAGAATATGCAGATCCGCACGGGGTTGCATATCCTCGGGCGCATGCCGGAGGGGGAACAGCTCATCGACTTTTTGTGCGCGCTCGTTCGCATGGAGCACGGCGGGGAGAAGTCGCTTATCCGTCTTATTGCAGAGCAGGCGGGCTATGACTATGAGGATCTGCTCACGCATAGCGAGCGTATGACATCGGACGGCATGACCTACGGCAGAAAGCTGGATGCGGTCGAGACGGAGATGCGTGCGCTGATCTCCTTCCTTGGTGCACATGACTATGCGCCGGAGGCGGTCGAGCGGGCGATGAGGCTCCCTGTTATTGCCGCATCCTCTGCCGAGGAGCGTGCCACATTTGCCCATGCACTGCACGAGATTGTGACGGACATGGTGCCGCGTCTGCGCCGGACAGAGGGAGAGATCACGGAGACGCTGCGGGCACTCACGGGCAGATATATCGAACCGAGCCCTGCGGGGGCACCGACGACAAATGGCGTCGATGTACTGCCGACGGGGCGGAATTTCTACGGGCTCGATCCGCGCTGCATGCCGACGCCCGCAGCATGGGAGTACGGAAAACAGCTGGGCGACGCACTCATCGAGCAGTACATCAGCGATGAGGGGCGCTATCCCGAGGCGGTTGGCATTGTCTTCTGGGCGGGTTCGAATATGCGCAGCCACGGGCAGTGCATCGCAGAGCTCTTCTATCTCATGGGCGTTCGTCCCGTATGGCGGCGTCCGTCACAGCGTGTCTGTGCACTCGATGTCATCCCGATAGCGGAGCTGCGGCGACCGCGCATCGATGTGACGGCGCGCATCAGCGGCCTGTTCCGCGATGCCGTCCCGAACGCCGTACACTGGGTGGACGAGGCGGTGCGTATGGTGCGCGATCTCGATGAGAGCGATGAGGAGAACTATGTGCGCAAGCACGTTCTCGCAGATACCGCATGGCTTGAGGAGCAGGGCGAGGCACGGGAGAATGCGTGGGAGCGCGCCTCCGTCCGTATCTTCGGCGATCCGCCGGGCGTCTATGGTGCTGGTGTTGCTGCTCTGCTTGAGTCAAAGGCGTGGGAGACATTGGATGATCTTGCCGCCGTTTATACGCGCTTTTCGGGGACGGCATACGGCGGCGATGGAATGGCGCGCGGCTATGATCCGGAGGTTTTTCAGCGGCGCATGGCGGGGCTCGACGTTACCGTCAAGAATGAGGATACGCGCGAGACGCATATGTTCAGCTCCGATGACTACAACGCCTACCATGGCGGCATGATTGCGACCGTGCGGGCACTGACGGGCAAGGCACCGCGATCCTACACGGGCGATTCGAGCGATCGGCAGCGCATTGTTCTGCGCAGCGTCGCGGAGGAGGCGGCACGCCTCTTCCGCGGGGAGGCGATGAATCCGAAGTTTATCGAGGGCATGAAGAAACATGGCTATAAAGGCGCATCCGATCTCGCGAACTATCTCGCGCACAGCTACCAGTGGGATGCGACGAGTGCTATAATGAAGGACTGGATGTACGAAGGCTACGCGCGCAAATATGTACTGGATGCGGAGATGCAGGAGTGGATGGAGGATGTCAACCCGTGGGCGCTTCACCGCATGGCGGAGGTCCTGCTTGAGGCACAGCAGCGCGGACTGTGGAACGCATCCGAGGATACGCTTGCCGAACTGCGCAGTCTCTACCTCTCCATCGAGGGCGATCTTGAGGAACGGGCGGAGGGCGCACGATGAGAAGGCATATGCGTGCACTCGCTGCGCTCACGGTGATTTTTGCCGCGCTGTTGATCGGCGGCTGCATAAACTCCTCGGAGCAACAGGCGGGCGGCTATCAAATCACAGACGTGGAGGGCACGGTCGTCACGTTTGAACACAAGCCGCAGCGCATCCTGACGGTCAGCGCGGGGACGGACGAGCTGATGCTCGGCCTTGTGGAGCCGGAGCGCATGGCGGCGATCAATGAATCGCTCGCCGATCGGGAGCATACGAATATCCCGTGGGTGTGCGATCGGATTCCGACGGTCATCCCCCGCAGCCCGTCCGTCGAACAGATTGCCGCACTGCATCCGGATCTCGTCGTCGTGACACCGTGGATGCCGCGCGAGAACATCGATGCCATCCGCGAGCTGAATGTCCCCGTTCTCGTCTGTAAATCTGCTGCGACCATGGAGGATATTCACGATAATATCCGACTCTATGCGGCGGCTGTCGGCGAAGTGGAGCGCGGGGAGAAGCTCATCGGCATGATGGAGGAAAAGCTCGCGGAGATTCGCGCCAAGGTGGAAAAGGTTCCCGAGGAGAAGAAGCATAAGAGCATTGCACTCATCTCCATCATGGTGAACTACGGCGGTGCCGGCTGCACCTTTGACGAGCTCTGCCGCTATACGGATTCGATCAACGCGAAGGCGGCGGCAGGAAACCGCATGGGGCAAGAGATGACGAAGGAGCAGCTCGTCGCGGCGAATCCGGACTATCTCTTTTTCCCAAGCTATGAAGACGGCGCGACGAATGAGGAGAACTACGGACGTCAGTATCTGGAGGATCCCTCACTTGCGCAGATGACCGCCGTGCGGGAGCGGCAGATCGGTCATCCGTGGGCGCGCTATGTCTACAATCTCTCGCAGGACATTGTGTATGGTATTCAGGAGACGGCGTGGATTCTCTACGGTGACGAGTTCAAACAGTCGCGGCATGAGTTCCTCACCGCCGTGGAATAAGGTGATCCTATGAAAAAAATTGCGTTCTACGGCAAGGGCGGCATCGGTAAGTCCACAACAGCCGCAAACGTATCTGCCGCGTTCTCGCGCATGGGGCGGCGCGTCTGCCAGATCGGCTGCGATCCGAAGAATGACTCGACCCGTCTCTTGCTCGGACGTATTGCACCCTCCACGATCCTCGATCTGGAGCGGGAGAAGAAGGGTGCGGCGCTGACGCTCACAGACATCATACATGAGGGCTGGAACGGCATTCGCTGCATTGAGGCCGGCGGACCGGATCCGGGGGTCGGCTGTGCGGGGCGTGGGATTATCGTTGCACTTGAGCGCCTTAAGGAACTTCATGCCTTTGACGATCTGGATGTCGTGCTCTATGATGTCCTCGGCGATGTGGTCTGCGGCGGCTTTGCCGTGCCGATCCGCGAGGGCTATGCCGAGGAGATCTACATCGTCTCCTCAGGTGAGCTCATGTCGCTCTATGCGACAAACAACATTGCAAAGGGGGTGCGTCGCTTTGCCGCGCGCGGCGCGGTAAAGCTCGGCGGCATCATCGGCAACGGGCGTGATGTGCTGAACGAGCGCGAACTTCTCGCGGCGTTTGCCGCACGGCTCGGCACGCAGCTAATCGCCTACATTCCACGCTCCCGTGCCGTGCACGAGGCGGAGATTCACCGGCAGACGCTCATCGCCTATGCGCCGGAGTCGGAACAGGCGCAGCACTATACGGCACTCGCGCAGGAGATCGATACGAATGAGATGCTGACCATACCGACACCGATGGAGTTCGAGGAACTTGAGGATCTGGTGGAGAGCTATGGGGATTGAGGTCAAACGCGTCGGTGTGCGCCGTACAAACTGCAGCTGCAGTATGCCGGGCGTCTGGCGTGCGCTCTCCTTTGTGCGCGGTGCCCTTGTCGTCTTCCACAGCCCGCGTCCATGCGCACACATTGCGCACGGGATGGATGTGAGCAGCTTCCATCGGTTGACGGCGGCGGGAACGTCGGTACGTCTCTCTCCCGTTCCTCTCCTGACGAGCGGGCTTGGGGAGAGCGAGGCGGTCTTTGGCGGGGAGGAGCGCCTGCGGGAGTGCGTTCGCTTTGCCGCACAGAAATATCATCCGCAGGCGGTATTCATTGCAAACTCCTGTGTCAGCGGCGTGATTGGTGACGATACGAAGGCGATTGCGGCGGAGATGGAGGAGGAACTGGGGCTGCCTGTCACGGCGGTATCGGCGCACGGTTTTCTCGACGGTGAATACTATGCGGGGTATCTTGATGCCGCGCGTGCGCTCGTGGATCGTTTTATGCAGCCCGCCGCACGGCGAAGAGAAGGGACGATTGCCCTGCTCGGTGACTGCGGCGGCATGCATGGAGAATATGTAAAAGAATTGCGTCGTCTGCTCTCTCTGCTCGATCTGCGCGTCACGGCACAGTTTCCCTCCTATCTTGCACTCGATGAACTGCAGGCGGTGCCGGAGGCGGAGCTCATCATCCTGCTCGGGCGCCGCATGGACGATGAGAAACAGGCGCAGTTGGTGGAACTCGCCGAGCATATGAAGGAGCGCTTCGGCACGCCGTATCTCGGAGATATCTATGCGGTCGGAGCGGAGGAGACGAAGGTCTGGCTGCGGCGTGTTGGTCAGCTCTGTCACCGTGAGGAGGCGGCAGAGCGCGCCATTGCGGTTGAGGAGGAATCCTTTGCCGGCGCCGTGGAAAAGGCACGCGTTGATCTCGCGAGCCGGCGCTGTGTGCTGGCAATCGGGCGCGATCTTACATGGTTCCAGCCGGAGATCGTTCTGCGTCTTCTGAAACGGGTGGGGGTGGAACTGACCGGTATCATTCTGCTCGACTGCTTTATGCCTGCGCGGTGCGAAGTGATGGAGGAGGAACTGCGCCGCAGAACGGATGTATCTATTTATCATGAGGGGGATGCCGCAGCGGAGAAACTGCTGCACGCGGTAGATTTTGTCCTCACGACGCACGAACTCGTCGATGCGAAGCTGCGCCAGCTCTTTCTCGCGCTACTGCCGTCGGTCGGTTGGTCGATGGAGCGGCGCCTGCTCGATGATATGCGTCAGATCCTGCACAGGCATGAGAGCAGGGGAGGGCTGATCTATGGATGAGTGCGAAAAATCCTTCGATGATGTCTGCATGTGCACGGACACCTGCGCTCTTGCAGGTGCATCGGCGTTCTTCGCAGGGATTCAGGATGCGGTCATTGTCGTCAACGGCCCGCTTTGGTGTTATTTCTTTGCGATGCGTCACATCGAGCATAGCCAAAGCACGATCTCGCATCGTATGATCTGTACGCAGCTCGACAACGACGCGATTGTATTCGGCGCGGAGGAATATCTGCACGATGCACTTGTCCCCTATGTGGAGCAGCCGCCTGCGCTGCTTGCCATCGTCAGCAGCTGTGCGGCAGGGCTGATCGGGGATGATATCGAGGCGATTGCACACGGAGCCGGGATCACCTGTCCGATTGTCGCGCTTGACACGAGCGGATTGGTTGGCAGCTTTGCGGACGGATGGGACAAGGCGGCGCACACTGCACTTTCGGTGCTCCTGCCGGAGCGGCAGGAGCCTCAGGTGAATACGGTCAATCTGATCGGCATGACGAGTGCCTATTACAACGGCGGGAATGATGTGCGCGAGCTCGTGCGTCTGCTCGAGATGGCAGGCTATACAGTGCATGCAGTCTTTGGCAGCGAGATGTTCGCTGCGGAACTTTGCACTCTGTCGCGTGCAGCGCTGAACATTGTGGTGCATGATGAATTGGGGCTTGAGAGCGCTCGCTTGCTGGAGGATATCTGCAGTACGCCCTATATTGCACCTCTGCCGCCGTATGGACGTGCGGGGACGCGGCGCTGGCTGGAAGAAATTGCGCGTGCATTGCCGCCTGTGCGCGGGGATGAAACAGAGGCAGAGATCGCACGTGTGACGTGCGAGGACTTCCTGCGTATCAACGAGTGCAAGAGCCTGTGGGGGGAGCTCCGCTACGATACGGCGCTCATTCGTGCGCCGCGCTCCGTTGCATGGGGGATTGCCCATGCGCTGCGGACGGAGTGGGCAGATGTCTGCCACCTCGCCGTGGCGGCGGAGGCTGAGCGCACGCAGGAAGTCATGAAGATTGCGGACGAGATTCCGGGAGAAACGGATGCCGTGCGGATACAGCAGATCCTCTCTGCGATGGAGGGTGGACTGCTGCTCGGCAGCAGCAATGAGTCGGCGCATATCGATCCGAAGGGGACGCAATACCTTCCTATATCCTATCCCGTACAGGATGCACTGCGTTTGACGGATGTTCCCTTTATGGGACTGCGCGGTGCACGCCATATCGAAGAGCAGCTGTGGAACGGCAATATTTTGCGGCGAAAGATCTCTCTTTCATAGAGGAAGCCGCACAAGCATCGGAAAGGAAGAGAGATGTTGTTAAAGAAAAAGCTCCCTGTGGTTTTTCTCTGTATGCTGTGTGTCTTGCTCACGGCGTGCAGCATGCCAAAGTCGGCTGAGGAGAAGCCTGCGGCATATACGGTTACGGATATTGAGGGGACGGTCGTTGACTTCCCCTCACCGCCAAAGCGCATCGTCACACTCTCGATGAGCACGGATGAAACGATGCTCGGCCTCGTCGAGCCGCAGCGTATGGCGGCGGTCAATACGCTGCTCGATGATCCTGTGAGCTCCAATGTCACAGGACTCGTCAAGGAGATTCCGCAGCGCATCGGAAATCCGACGGTGGAGGAGATCATGGCGCTGCAGCCCGATCTCGTCGTCGTTCCGGACTGGGGTGATCTTACGATGGTGCCCTCCCTGCGAGAGGTGGGACTCAAAGTCATCGTCTGCAAGGGCGCATCGAATCTTGCAGAGATTCGCGAGACGATCGAACTCCTTGCGGCGGCGGCGGGGGTGCCGGAGCGCGGACAAAAACTCCGCGCGATGATGGATGCAAAGCTCGCGGAGATTCAGGAAAAGGTCGCGAAAATTCCACAGACCGAGCGCAAGCGTGTTGTCCTCATCTCGCTCATGTCGGGCTACGGCGGACTCGGCAGTAGCTTTGACGAGGCGTGTCACTATGCGGGCGTGATCAATGGGCGTGCAGAACTCGGCATTCGTGACTTTCAAGTCATGACGAAGGAGCAGCTTGTCCAGATTGATCCCGATATTCTCTTCCTGCCGACGTACAACGATCATGGGAAATACGATGTGGAGAAATTCCGCAGGGAGTATTTGGACGATCCATCCCTGCAGACGATGAAGGCGATCCGGAATGAGGCTTTTGCGGAGCCGTTTGAAGGTTACATCTACAACTGTTCGCAGGATTTCGTTTTCGGTGTGCAGGAGATTGCCTATCGTGTTTACGGCGATGAATTTAAGCAGGGTGAGGATGAACATCTTTCTGCAGTGAAGTAACCGTGTGGAAGGGGGATTTTATTTGAACGAGATGATCCGTGCGGAAAATCTCTATGCAGGGTATAACGGAAAGGTCATCCTCGAGGATGTGTCATTCACCGTGGGGACGGGGGAGATTGTCGGGCTGATCGGACCCAACGGCGCGGGCAAGAGCACACTTCTAAAGACGTTGCGCGGAATACTTCCGATCCTGTCCGGGAGTGCTGTGTTGATGGGGGATGACATCCATGCGCTTGAAGCAAAGGAGTTTGCACGCCGTGTGGCATATCTGCAGCAGCACATGGAGATGACCTTTGCATATACGGCACGAGATATTGTGCTCGCTGGTCGCTACCCCTATCTCTCATGGTGGAGTCAGGAAAAGGCGGATGATCTTGCGATTGCCGATGCCTGTATGGCGTATACAGGTGTATCGGAGCTCGCCGATACGCCGCTACACGCCATGTCGGGCGGGCAGCGTCAGCGCGTCCTGCTCGCAAAGGTGCTCGCCCAACAGACGCCCGTGCTTTTCCTCGACGAACCCGCAACGGGACTCGACATTATCTATCAGGAGGAGATTTTCCGCTTTTGTCGGGACCTTTGTGCGGCGGGCAAAACGGTACTGCTGGTTGCGCATGAACTGAGTCTTGCCGCACGCTTCTGCTCGCGGCTCCTCCTCGTCGGTCATGGAAAACTTCTCGCCGATGGAGCACCGCGCGATGTGCTGACAGATGAGCTCCTGACACGGGCATATGGAGCGCCTGTGCGCGTTGTTGAGAACCCATTGACACATCATGCAGAGGTGTATACGGAGGCGAAGGTGGACGGGGGAGAGAGCGCGCAGCTCCTCAGCGTGATCCTCGGAAGATCGGAGAAAGAGGTGGTGACGGTATGAGTTTTGGACAGCATCGAACACAGCTCTTTCTATGTGCTCTCGTTGGAGCGCTCCTCTTTGCGATCCTCCTGTCTATGAGCTCGGGGCAGTACGATATCCCGATGGAGGCGGTCGTTGCTTCCTTTGCACATGCGGCAGGGCTTCCTATCTTTACGGATGTTGTCGTGACGCCCGAGCAGGAGGCGGTGCTCTGGCATATCCGCCTCCCGCGTACACTTGTCGGCATGATGGTCGGTGCGGGGCTCGGTGTCTCGGGTGCGGTTCTGCAGGGGATCTTCAGCAATCCTCTTGCCGATCCCGGCATCATCGGCGTATCGAGCGGTGCCTCCGTCGGTGCGGTGCTCGCCATCGGCATCGGGGTGACGGCGAGGAGCGTGCTCTCGCTGCCCGCCTTTGCCTTTACGGGGGCAATCCTTGCCGTGGGGCTGACCGTATCGCTGTCGATGCGGCGCGGGCGGATCCCGGTTATGACACTCCTGCTCTCAGGTGTTGTGGTGGGAATGTTCCTCGCGGCGTGCACGGCAGCAATTCTCACGGTGATGAACGAGCAGAAGATGCAGCAGTACCTCTTTTGGACGATCGGCGGACTCGATTATCGGCGCTGGGATCATGTCCTGCTCGGCATAGGTCCGATCGGCGTCGGTGCATCCGTCATGGTGCTCCTCGCGCGGCATCTGAACCTGCTTGCGTTCGGCGAGGTGGAGGCGCGCGCAGCGGGCATGCCCGTGACGGCGTTTCGCCTGCTCTTCCTCGTACTCGCCTCGCTCACGACGGCGGCAGGCGTCTGCATCAGCGGCAACATCGGCTTTGTGGGACTCGTTGTTCCGCATATGGTGCGCCTCCTGATCGGTCCCGACCATCGCCGCCTGCTGCCCGCGAGTCTCTTGGCAGGTGCCGTATTCCTCGTGCTCTGTGATTCGCTCGGGCGCATTTTGCTTCATGGGATGGAGATTCGTGTCGGCATTATGACGGCGTTTATCGGCACGCCCTACTTCCTGTATCTCCTGCGCAGGCATATGAAGATGGTGGCATGACATGGAAGAAAATGTGATGGAACGTGACGGTGAACGCAAAGCTCTTGCAGGCTCTCTGATCCTGCATCTCATACTTTTTCTGATCGCGGCGGCGTGTGGGCTCTTCTCCGTTGCGGAGCCGTCCGGAAAGAGAGCGCCCATCGACGTTGTGCTCTACGATGCGGGCGGCGATACGGGCAGCGCCGCCGGTGATGCTGCTCCGGCCGCCGCTCCTGTGGTGACGATGGATGACATCGTTGTGCAGGATAAAAATATCGTGCAGCAGGAGGAGCAGAAGCCGCAAACAAAACCGCAGCAGAATACACCACGCACGGTACAGAATTCTGTGCATGCGGTGCAGACGGGATCAGCGGGGGAGAGCAGCAGCTCGGGCAGCGGGACAGAGACTTCCTCTGCCGGAACGAGCAGCGGATCAGGAACAGGGAGCGGAACTGAGGGCGGAGATGGAAGCGGAGATGGGAGCCCCGGGATTGGTTCTGTTGCTGCACCGCCGAAAGAACGCGTGGAGGCGAGCCTTCGTTCAGAGGCTGTTCCGGAGTACCCGCAGGAGCTCATTGATGATGATGTGGAGGGGGTGGTTACGATCAAGATCCTTGTGGCGGCGGATGGCTCCGTGGAATCCGTCAGCGTTGAGTCCTCATCGGGCTATCGCGCGATGGACAGAGCGGCGGTCGCCGCGGGGTGGCGCTTTCGCTTTAATCCGGGGGATAACGGACGGAGAGGTGTTTGGACAAAGACGTTTCGTTTCCAGTTGAATTAATTTTATAGAGGAGAATGACAATGAAGATGTGGCGTAAAAATTTCCTTGCAGCAGCAGTTGCGCTTTCGGCGATGACGGGGCATGTCTATGCGGCAGAGACCGCACATACGGGAACAGGAGATGATGAACTGCTGCCCTCGTATTCGCTTGGCGAGGTTGTCGTGACGGCAACGCGCACTCAGAAGCGGGATATCGATGTGCCCGCCGCGACGACCGTTATCACGGCAGATGAGATCAAGAACAGCGGCGCAGCGAATGTTTCGGATGTGCTTGAGAAAGTGGATGGCTTTACTTACAAAGCTTTCGGACCGAACGGCGCATCGATGGGAACGATGACGAATGAACTGAATGTACGCGGCGTGAGAAGTGGTGCACTCGTGCTCATGAACGGCAATCCAATTGCATGGCGCGGCAAGTACAATCTCGATGCAATCCCTGCAAGCAGCATTGAGCGCATTGAGATCGTTAAGGGAAGCGGCTCTGTCCTCTATGGCAGTGAGGCGATAGCCGGTGTTGTCAATATCATCACGAAGAAAAAGACGGAAAACGCTGTTCATGCAGGCTTTGGCAACTATGGACAGCGCAGCTACGGCGTGAGTGTCGGGGATGAAAAATTTGGTTTATACTACAATTATGATAAGTTTGGCCGCAGGGACGGTATCACCTATGCAGATGTAAATCTGCTAAACAGCAGCAAAGTCCCGCAACTCACAGGAGAAACGCGTACGGATATACACAATATAAAAAAGCAAAGTGCAGGATTTACGTATCAAGTGAATCCGCATCTCGACTTTCTTTTGAGTTACTATGAAACGGAGGCAAGGTACGACCGTATATTCTCGGAGGTCACTCTCAGTACCAATGGCATTCGTGTGGGCGAGCCGTATAATTCGCGTAAGTATACGACAAAGCGATATACAACACAGATCAACTATAAGGATCGAGACTGGAAGGGAAGCCTGTATTTCAATACGGGGACGATTGAGTCGATGGGACCAAATCTCATCTCCTCAGTCGGAAGAAGAACACCGAATGGGTGGTACAACACACGCGAAAAGAACACGACATACGGTTTGGACTTACAGCGCACATGGCGTATCGGCAAAAAGTCTACCGCGATTGCGGGGGTCAATCTGGCGCATGAGGTTTATGACGTTCTGCAAACACGAACGACGGCGGCGGCATCACATTATACACGCAATAACTGGGGTGTGTTTGGGCAGTGGGAGCAGAAATTTGACGAGAAAAATACGGGGATCTTCGGTCTACGCGAGACGTGGACGACAGGAGCTGCGCGCGGGCAAAACTATAACAATCTCAGTGCATCGGGGCAGTGGTTGCATAAGCTCAATCGCGACAACAGTCTCTATCTGAACGTCAGTCAGTCCTTTGTCATGCCGACCTTTTCCCAGATGTACCCAAATAATGACCGCCAAAAAGCTGCGCCGAATCTGAAACCGCAAAAGGGTGTCAACTATGAAATCGGCTGGAAGAAAAATCATGGCGGGCACACATGGAAAGCAGCGCTGTTCCATATCGATATCAAGGATAATATTACGGCATCGGTGGAACGCGGAAAAACGGAGTATAAGTATGTCAACGAAGATTTTCGCAATACGGGGATTGAGCTGTCCGACGAGATTCGCGGGACACACGGGCTCTCCTATCGATGGGGCGTGACATGGCAGAACCCTCAGACGAACAACACCGACCGCCCGGGCGGGTGGTATCGTACCTTTGGAAAAGTTCAGCTTACGGGCGGTGTGACCTACCAGAAGGATAAGTGGACATCGTCACTCACGGCAACCTATCTGGCCAGCCGTGTGGTTCTTCCGTCACGAGAGAAGCCAAGCGCGGTAAAGCCATATCTGCTCACTACGTGGAACACAACCTATGCACCCGATGAGAACAGCGAGATCAGCCTGTGCATCGACAACGTGCTTGACCGCGACGATACGACGATGCACAGTGGGGCACGTTATCACAATGCCCCAATCAACTATCTCCTCAGCTACAGCTATAAGTTCTAAGACTTACGCCCTTCTTTACAGCCTGTGAGAATAGTGTTAAAATATTGCAATATAATCTAACACTATCATTTGTTGTAGAACGGGGGGCATATGCTTGCACTGACGAATCTCTCCAATGCGGACTGTGATGTGGAGAATGTGCTGCAAAACAGTGCGGACACTCTTCCGACGCTCCTGCGCGTACATGAGCTGGACGGCATCGAATTCATGCTCTGTGCGCCGTGGGATCGCGTGATGTTTCCACCGACCTATATCAAGGGCGTGCATCTCATGTTCTGGCCGACATGGGTGGATTTTTGGCGCGGCGATCGTGTTGCGCTCATGGAGGAGTTCGGCAGTGAGGAGAATATCCGCAGATATTATGGTTCACTGGATACCGGTGATTGGGTGGCGGCGTGGAAGGAAAATTTGAGGCAGGCGGCGGAATGTCAGCCGCATTATATCATCTTTCATGTCGCACACAATCGGACATCGGAGATGTATGCGCGAAGATTTTCCATGTCGGATGAGTCTGTCATCCGTGCGACGATTGAGCTCGTGAATGAAATTGCGCGTGAAATTCCGCAGGGATGTCGGCTCCTCTTTGAAAATCTTTGGTGGCCGGGGCTGACTTTTCGTGAACCGCATCTTGCCGAAATGCTCCTGGAGCGAATCGACTATGACAATGCAGGTTTTATGCTGGATGTTGGGCATCTGATGAACACGAACTTCGATCTGCGAAGCGAGTCCGACGGTGCTGCATATGTGGCGAAGATCTATCACGCGCTCGGGGCGTTGGGCAAGCGCATCTGCGGGGTTCACCTGCATCAGTCGCTTTCCGGTGCGTATACACGGGAGATGATACATCGGCACATGGGCGAGTTTCATCCCCTCGATTGGCGGGAGACGATGGACTACGTGCGCCATGTCGATCGTCATGAGCCGTTCCGGACAGAGGCAGCGCGCAGGATCGTCGATATGGTTCAGCCGGATTATCTCGTCCACGAGTTCCTGCATCGATCGCGGGCGGACTTGGAGCAGAAATTGCGGACGCAGCGCTTTGCGTTGGGGATTTTGTAAAGAGCTCTTGCCTGTTGGAGTCCATGCCAACAGTGTCATAAGAAGATCTTATTTGCAGTAGGATGAAATTTTAGGAGGAGTTCACGATGAAGAAGAGTATTCGCATAGCTGTGACAGCTGCGCTTGCCTTTGGTATCCTGTCCATCGGGGGGCAAACGTACGCGGCAGATCACAATAACTCTGCGGATGAGCATGCACTTGGAGAGACCGTTGTCACGGCGACGCGAACGCCCAACGAGGAACTGAAGGCAAACGCGAATATCACGGTGATTACGGGCAAGGATATCGAGCGCCGTCACTACACTGATCTGACGCAGGCTCTGCGCGATGTGCCCGGGGTTGCGGTCAATCAGTATGCACCAGCAGGATACAATAACAGTACCAAATTCTATATCAATGGTTCGGAGGATGTTGTTCTTCTCATTGACGGTGTTCGGCAGAACTATGCGGGCGGCTTTGGTGCATCTCTTGCGTCTGCGTTGAAGGATCTCAGTGGTATCGAGCGCATTGAGGTGCTGCATGGCTCGGCATCGACGCTCTATGGCTCAGATGCAAAGGGGGGTGTCATCAACATCATCACGAAGAAGGCGCAGGGAGTGAAGACAACGCTCGGCATCGGCTACGGCAGCTATGGTCGCCAGCTCTATAGCGTGGCAAATGAGGGCAGTGCGAACGGCTGGGATTGGCGTGTTAAGTACCAAAAGGACAAGAGCAGTGACTTCAAGGACGCGCATGGAAACAAGACACCATCGAAACTGGATGCCGACTCGGTCAATGTTCACATTGGCAAGGATTTGAGCAAGGCGTCCTATCTCGCTCTTAATTTCCGTTCCTATAAGGACTCGGATCACTATCAGGCCCTCTATGAAAAAGAGCAGGGGTTTCCAGTTAATCTTGGGAACTATGATCATTTTGATACCAACCTGATTTGGAATGTGCAGATCGACGACTCGACAAAGAATCAGATGAGTGTCTCCCGCAGTAAGTATAATTATGATCTTACCACTTACAGCTTGGATTGGCTGACGCTCTTGCCCGTGAAATCTTTTTATGATTTTGACGTTCAAACATGGAGATTTAGCGACCAGTTTGACAAGCAGCTTGGTGATCACCTGCTGACAGCGGGCTTTGAGTTTACGAAGGATGATACGACGATCAAGAACGGCGGCGCTGTAAGTATCGGTGATCGCACTCTTTTGAACCGCTCCTTCTACCTTCAGGATCAGTGGAGTATCATTCCCACATTGAAGCTCACGGCAGGCATTCGTCATGACAGCAACTCTGCATTCGGCAGCCACAACAGTCCGAGCGTCAGCCTTGGGTATGACATTGATCCGATGACGCATGCTTATGTTTCTTATAGTGAATATTTTATCACGCCGACACCCAATCAACTCTATGCGCCGACCTATGGGAATGCAAAGCTCAAACCGGAGTCGGGCAATACGAAGGAAATCGGCATTGCACATGACTTTGGCAGAGGACTCAGCCTTACGGCGAGCTATTTCAAGCGCCATTCGAAGAACCGAATCGGTTACCATCCCATGACCTATCAGAATATCAATGTTGGGGATGAGGACGCGCATGGATGGTCACTGCAATTCGCAAAGCGCATTGATTCCCACCTGCGCGCACGCCTCGGATATACACAGACACATGTTGGAAAGACGGCACAGCGTGACGTAAATATCGACGGTTATCTGCCAAGGGATCAGTGGAACATCGGTGTGGACTACCGCAACCGTGACTTCGATTCTTCGCTCCTTGCACGTGGTATGATCGGTCGTCCGGGACCTGTGAGTGGGGCATTCCCGACCGATAACTACTGGGTTGTCGATCTTGCGATGAACTACCAGATCGCTGACGCGACAAAAGTTTATCTCAAGGCGAATAATATCTTCAACCAGTTCTATGCCGAGCATTCGAATGTAAGGTATGGCTCTCGCGGACAGTGGTGGACGGCACCGGGCCGCAACTTCATGATCGGGGTGGAGCAGAGCTTCTGATTGTAAAACAACAGCAGGAAGGCTTGATTTTCAGGAGAGCCCTGATAAAATGGAGGGAGAATGTCTGCGGATATATCCATGCTGTGTTGAGATCAGAAGAGGAGCGTACCTATGAGTTCATTGCATATTGCTGCCGAAAAGGGCGAGATCGCCGAGCGCATCCTGCTGCCGGGGGATCCGCTGCGTGCGAAGTTCATCGCGGAGAATTTTCTTGAGGGGGCGAAGGAATACACATCTATCCGCAATATCCTCGGCTATACGGGGACGTATCACGGCGTTCCTGTATCCGTACAGGGAACGGGCATGGGCATGCCCTCCATCTCCATCTATGTCAATGAGCTGATGGACTATTATCATGTGCAGAAGCTCATCCGTGTCGGTACCTGTGGCGGTATGCACGAGAAGGTCAAACTGCGCGATGTCTTCATTGCGCAGGGCGCAACGACAGACTCCGGTATGATTCGGAGCATCTTCGGCGGTGCGATCAACTATGCACCGCTCGCGGACTATGACCTCCTCTCTGCTGCTGTGGAGAATGCGCGAAAGCTGAACCTTCCTGTGCGTGTCGGCAACGTCATCTCCGTCGATCGTTTTTATGATGAGGAGATCGATAACGCAAAGCTCCGTCAGTACGGCGTTTTCGCTGTAGAGATGGAGGCGGCAGCGCTCTATACGCTCGCGGCAAAATACGGGCGGCAGGCGCTCGCACTCTTCACGGTCAGCGACCATCTCCTCACGGGGGAACGCTGCACGGCAGAGGAGCGGCAAACGACGTTCAACGATATGATCAAGATCGCACTTGAGACTGTGATCGGCTGAAAAATCCCACACAAAAAGCACAAAGTCTGTGCCGTTTTCATGCGGAGATGACTTTGTGCTTTTTCACTTGCTATCTGTATTATTCACCCATCACCACAATCGTACACTTTCGTGTGCGCGATCGCGTGCGGTCGAAGTCGACGAAGTAGCAGTAGCCGGTTGTACCGACGGCGAGCTTGCCGTCCGCGACCTCAAAGGTCTCTGAGGAGCCGATGAGGGTCGCCTTGAGGTGGGCGTCACAGTTCCAGAGCGCCGTGCGGTCGCCGCCCGGCAGATACACATCGGCATCGGGCCAACTCTCGACGGCGCGATAGTGTTCCGCGCCGGGATACTGGTACTGGTTCCAACCTGTCTGGTTCGGGATGATCTTTTCAAGAACAGCATTGAGATCGTTCTGCAGGAACTCCGTGCCCGTCTCATCGACATCGTGCACGAACTCCTCAAAGAATACGCCGCAGGTGGTGTGTGGAGAGATGACGGTCGCAATGCCCTCTGCAATGCCGCTCTCTTCGATGGCGGCGCGCAGTTCTGCGGTGATGTTGATAAAGGTCGGTGTGCCGCCGTGCGATGTGAGAGTCAACTTCTTCTTAAATACGCTCATGATGATTCTCCCTTATGCCGCACCCTCGGTTGCCTCACGTGCCTCTGCAGCACGTACAATCGCCTCTGCCATCTCCATGATGCGCTCTGCCGGATCGGGGGCGTTCAGAATACCGCTTGTCGCACCGCTGCCATCCGCACCGAGGCGTACGACACGGTAGACATCGTCTGCCGTCGTGATGCCGGAGGCGATCATGATGCCAATAGTGGGATCGATGCTGCGGATCTTTGCGACAATCGAGGTCGTGTAGCTGTCATCTGCGGTTTTGCCGGTGCCGATGAGATCGGTCGGCTCGCAGAGAAGGATATCGGGATGGAATGCGGCAATGGCTGTTCCCTCAGCGAGCGAATCTGCGCAGGCAATCGTCTCGATGCCAAGCTCGCGTGCGCGTGCAATCGTCTTTGCGAGCTCTGCCATCGTCATGGGGTTCTCCGCGTGGTTGAGAAAGGTCGCGCGCGCACCCGCCTCGTAGAGCGCCTCGGGGAGGAGATGCCCCATGCCGCGCCCCGGTTTCAGGCTCTCCATCGCCTGTGCCGTGACGATGATCGCCTCGGTGTTCTCACGAATGTAACGAATATCGGAGAAGGGGCAGGTGAAGTAGATCTTCAGTCCCGTCTCCTTGGAAGCATGATCGGCAGCCCGTGCAAGCGCAAGTGACTTTTTGCCGTAGAGATAGGACTTTGGGTTGACAACGAGGAAGGGGGCAAGGCTGCTCTTCATGATGATGACCTCCTGTATGAGATGATTAATTACCATTGGTTAATAAAATATTACCACAGGTAAAATATACTTGCAAGAGGCTTTCCTGTTGACAAAAAGACAAGTAATCCCATACTATAACAAAAGTAAAAAAGGAGGGCTGTTCATGTCGAGCAAAAAACAGCAGCGTCTGCATGAGAAGATTCGCGATGCAATGGAGAAGCAGTTCGCCGATCTCGCATATTTCTCACCGATCCCGGGTGAGCGGGAACTCTGTCAGATTCTCGGTGTGAGTCGGCCGACCGTACGCAAGGCACTCGAACTGCTCGAGGCGGAGAATAAGATTGTGCGCATGCAGGGGCGCGGCTCGTTCTACACGGGGGAGAAAATCCCCGTCGATTATTCCGAGGCAGCACAGCGAGGGTTCGGACTCGCGCAGATGTTTTCGGCAGAGGGGCGCGTCACGCGGAGCACGGTTCTGCAGCAGGTTGTCGAGCCCGCGCGCGGCAACCTTGCCTCTATGCTCGGACTCGCCGAGGAGACGCTCGTCTTTCATCTCAAACGTCTGCGCTATGTGGATGAGAAGATCTATGCCGTCACGGATGACTATATCCCGCTCGCGCTCTGCCCCGAGCTGGTGCACACGGATTTCACGCAGCACGGACTCCTGCGCACGCTCGAGGCACATGATGTCCATCCCTATGCAGAGGACAAGACCATCGAGGTGATTCACGCCACGCCCGAGATCGCGCTCTATCTTGAGGTGGCAGAGCAGGCGCCAATCTTCGTCACACGCATCCTGACGACGGATCGTGAAGGACGGATCATTCAGTATGCAACGTCGAAGGCAGATGCATTCCGCAGTCGGTTTCGTGTGCGTTCGACAAAAAAATAATAACCACTGGTAAATAAAACGATTGACAAATGGATTTCTCTGACATATGATAATCAAAAAATGAATGTGATTTCAGAAAAGGAGGAATTCTCATGTTGGTTGATGGAAAATCTGTGCTCGATGCCGCAAAAGCCGGGCGCTACGGTATTGTTGCGCCCGACTTTCTCACACTGAATGCCGCGCGCATTTTTGTGCAGACGGCAGACGCACTCAAAACCCCGATCCTGCTCTCATTTGCACAGGGGCATTCTGGGCTGATCTCTCTTGAAGAGGCGGCACTTGTCGGCAAATATTGGGCAGAGAAGGTGACGACGCCGATCGTGCTGCATCTCGATCACGGGCAGGATTTTGATTTCCTGCACCGCGCAATCGAGCTTGGTTTTACCTCTGTTATGCTGGATGCCTCCATGAAAGATATGGATGAGAATATTCGTTTGACGAAGGAAGTCGTTGACTACGCGCATACCAAAGGGGTCAGTGTCGAGGCGGAGATCGGTCATGTCGGGGGAGCCTCCGAGGGGGTTGAGGGCGCAACCTCGGACAGTGTCTATACAACGGTGGAGGAAGCAAAGATCTTTGTGGAGGCGACGGGCGTCGATTCTCTTGCTGTATCCATCGGTACCTCGCATGGTGTTTACAAGAGCAATAAGACACCGGAGCTGAACTTCGAGCGCCTGCGTGAGCTTGCTGCTGCCGTTCCCGTACCGCTCGTACTGCACGGCGGATCCGGCACAGGGGATGAGAATCTGCACCGCGCCGTACGCGAGGGCATTACGAAGCTGAACATCTATACGGACTTTCTCGTTGGCGCGATGGCGGAGATCAAGGCGGCGCATACGGACTCTTTGATCGAGACACAGAAGGCGGTAGACGAGGGGATGCGCAAGGTGCTCACGCATTACATCAATCTCATCTCCAAAACGTCATAAAGCGTTTTCTTCTAACAAAGCTGTCGATTTGTCCGACAGCTTTTTATATTGGAACAAATGACAAGGCAATCGGAAATGAGTAATTACATTTACAAAAATTCAAGAAAGCAATTATTGTAAAAAATGAATTTGGATGGTATAATTCATTTCGTCAGATGGAATACGGAAGTCGAAGGGGGGACGATCTTGCAGACAGAGATGCTCGTCGGCGCTGTTTTCTTACTCTTTGTCATTCAAGTCATCGGTACGCATTTGCAGGTGAAGGCCTATAAGGGGGCTGTGCGCGAGATGCACAAGCTCGGCAATGTTGGGATCGGTTCGCGCAGACGCAAGCTCGGCGCATCGAACATCGTTGTGATTGCGTGCAACTCCGCAGGCGAGATTCTGGACGGGCGGATCATGCAGGGCATGACGATCCTCAGCCGATTTCGTCCGATGGAGGATATTGTCGGGCGCACGATCTACGATCTGCATGCGGAGTATGCGGCGCTGCCCCAAAAGCGGCGCGTCCACTACAAGGGGCATATGCAGGCACTCGATGCACTGATCACACGGTTACATAACGCAGAGCAAAGCGAAGCACGGTAGTTGGTGGGAGCATCTCCTTTGCGGGAGCGGCTTCCTTAAGTATTAAAGAAGTATGTTGCATAGGAGGAAAGCGAATGTATAACTCATTAAAGATTGTCGCCGGAAATGGCGGCTGGGGCGGTCCGCTCGTCCTCGTTCCGACAGACATGCGGAATAAGATCGTCAGCGTGACGGGCGGCGGGGTGCATCCACTCGCCGCAAAGATTGCCGAGATGACGGGCTGTACGGCAGTCGACGGTTTCTCAACAGGGGTTCCGGATGAGGAGATCCTGCTCGCTGTTGTGGATTGCGGCGGTACGGCGCGATGCGGCGTCTATCCGAAGAAGGGCATCTTGACCGCGAACGTGCTCCCGGTTGGAAAGACAGGGCCCCTTGCGCAGTTCATCACGAAGGAGCTCTACGTATCGGCAGTCGATCTCTCCTGCCTCTCCCTTGCGGATGAGAGCGAAAGTGCGGCCGCTGCTGCGGCACCCGCTCACACACCCAAGACAAAGGCTGAAGCACGCGCGGAGATCGCGGAGATGCAGAAGGGGCGCGAGAAGAATTTTGTCACGCGCCTCGGCATTGCCATTGGCGGCGTGGTCAATAAATTCTATGCCGCAGGACGCGAGACGATCGACATCACGGTCAAGAGCATCCTGCCGTTCATGGCGTTTGTTTCCATGATCCTCGGCATCATCTCTGTCTCGGGACTCGGTAACGTGATTGCGAATACGATCTCGCCGCTCGCAAGCACGCTCCCCGGCATGCTCATCATCTCGCTCATCTGCGCGATTCCGTTCATCTCTCCCGTCCTCGGGCCGGGCGCAGTCATCGCGCAGGTCGTGGGCACGCTGCTCGGCGCACAGATCGGCATGGGCAACATCCCACCGCAGTATGCACTGCCCGCACTCTTTGCGATCAACGCACAGGTCGGTGCGGACTTCGTTCCGGTCGGGCTCAGCCTCGGAGAGGCGGATCCTGAGACCATTGAGCTCGGCGTACCCGCCGTCCTTTACTCGCGTGTTATTACGGGGCCCTTGGCGGTGCTGATCGCCTACGCGGCAAGTATTGGTCTTTACTAATCGGGAGGGATATAGTATTATGGAACTGATAGCAACAGCAGCAAACGGCTTTATGGATCTCTTCCGCGCGGGTGCGGGCATCTTTACATCGTGGGTCACGGGGATCATTCCCCTGCTTGTCATCATGATGACGGCGGTCAACTCGCTCATCAAGCTCATCGGTGAAGAGCGCGTGAACGGTGTGGCACAGCGTGCGACGCAGAACATCATCACACGCTACACGGTTCTCCCCGTACTCGCCGTGCTCTTTCTTGGCAATCCCATGTGCTACACATTCGGCAACTTCGTTGAGCAGAAGTACAAGCCCGCCTACTATGACGCGGCGGTCAGCTTCGTCCATCCCGTGACGGGACTCTTCCCGCATGCCAATGGCGGTGAGCTTTTCGTCTACATGGGCATCGCGGCGGGCATCACAACACTTGGGCTGCCGCTTGGAGATCTCGCCGTCCGCTACTTCCTCGTCGGCATTGTCGTCATTCTCGTACGCGGCATTGTCACGGAGAAGATCTATCTCTATATGAGGCGCCGTGAGGCGAAGCAGGCGTAGGAAAACGCAGCGTCTCGCCATCTCGGAGCAGTGTGTTTTTATGAGACAGGAGGATGCAGGATGAAATACTATTGCGAAATTACAAGTTGGGGCGAGGAGTCTCTTCTCTTTCTGGATGACCCAAACTCTAATTTTATCATCATTTTCAACAACAACGCACCGCCGGAGCTCGCATCGTTTTCCGTCCTGCATACGCCGGCGAACTACAACGAGGATCCTGCTGTCGGCGATACGATGATCGTCTGTGACAAGGCGTTCACAATCACGGCGATCGGCGATGAGGCCCTGCATACGCTGAAGGAACTTGGACACTGCACGCTTTCCTTCCGTGGGGGCGAGACGGCAGAGCGTCCCGGCTGCATCATGTTGCAGGGGGACGTGCCGTTCGTGAAGGATGATGTCAAGATGGGTGCCACGATCGAAGTACACTGATTAGTATTCATGGGGGAGCTGCCGCAGCAGCGGCAGCTCCCTTTTTCGGCACATGTATAGAAAATATGTCAAAAGAGATAGCAAAAGTCAGAATGTGTTCGATACAAATTAAGAGGTTTTCACGATGAAGAAGATTGTTGACGATGTGCGCCTCATCTTCAAATGCTGCAGTCTATACTATCAGGATGGGTTGGGGCAGAAGGAGATCTGTGAAGTACTCGGAATCTCGCGCCCGACGGTCTCGCGGATGCTTACCATCGGCAAGGAGCGCGGTATCGTCCGTATCGAGATCCAAAACCCGGACAACATCGCCTATGGAAAGATGGAGCGTGAAATCGAAAAAAAATACGACCTGCAGGAGGTCATCATCGTTCCGTCCAGTCCCATCTCGGATGGGCAGTATCCGATCAACTCGGAGATCGGCAGTGCAACGCTCGAATATCTGTCGCGCGTGCTGATGGATGGCTATCTTGTCGGCATTACGATGGGGCTGGCGATCCAGAATGTCGTGCGCTCGGATTACTTCATCCGCAGCCCGATCAAGGCGACCTTCGTCCCTCTCGTAGGCGGGGTGGCAGAGAGTCGCCTCGACATTCACTCCAACTATCTCGCGCAGGAATTTGCAGACCGCTTTGTCGGAGCCTGCATCCAATTCTTTGCGCCAGCGGTGTTCTCGCGTCGGGAGGTACTCGAGGGTTTTTTGGAGGAAAAGACGATTCGCAATGTGATTCGACTCTACTCACGGCTCGATCTCGTCCTTATGGGGATCGGGATTCCCTCGACGGAACATTCCACGATTCTCCAGACGGGCTATGTCGATCGTGCTGTTCTTGAGGAGTTCACGGCGCGCGGGGCGGTGGGGGACATTGCCCTGCGCTATTTCGACGCGAATGGCGATACGACGCCGTTTCAAGAGTTCAATGAACGGGTGGCAGGCATCCCGCTCGATACGCTGAAGAAGATTCCGCGCCGCGTCGGTGTGGCCGGCGGGCGTCAAAAAAAGGACGCCGTACTCGGCGCCATCCGCGGCGGTTTTATCAACGTGCTGATCACGGACATTGACTGCGCGGAGAATCTGATATAGTTGTAAAAAGCGAAATATATGGTACAATGCAGATACTATAAAGCTGTGAGGTGCATATCTGCATGAACGATGAGAAAAATCTTGGATGGTTGGTCTATCTTCTGCTGCTCGTGATCATATCCTTTCAAATTCTATTTGGAATCGGCGGGACGGCGCTGCTCGACCCCGATGAGCCGGTCTATGCAGAGACGGCAAAGGAGATGATCCGCTTCGGTGATTATCTCTCGCCGCGGATCTACAATGAGTTTTGGTATGATAAGCCGCCCATCTTCTACTGGCTCGTGGTCGCCTCACTCAAGGTGTTTGGCGGATTCAGCGAACTTGCGGCGCGCCTCCCCGCTGCGCTCATGGCGATCGGCTCCATTCTCATGACGGCGCTCGCCGCAGCGCGTCTCTTTGGTGCGCGTACGGGGTTCTGGTCAGGACTCGTCATGGGGACGAGCATCATCCTCATGTATATGGGCAAGGCGTCTGTGACGGACTCGACGCTGCTCTTCTTTCTAACAGCGGCGCTCTTTTCGTTCATCCATCGGCAGTATTGGCTGATGTATCTCGCCTGTGGGTTCGCGGTGATGACGAAGGGACCCATTGGGGTGGTATTCCCCGCAGGGATCGTTTTCTTTTATCTGCTCGCTACGCGTCAGCTCGAGCAGCTTTTTCGCATGCATATTTTGCGCGGGCTCCTGCTCATCATCGCCGTGGGGCTCCCGTGGTATCTCTATATGTATGAGGTACACGGCATGGCGTTCATCTACGAGTTCATCGGATTCCACAACGTCAGCCGCTTCACCGCACCGCTTCATCCCGTGCGCGCACATTGGTGGTTCTACCTGCCCGTCGTGATTCTCGGCTTCTTCCCATGGACGGGCATACTCATCCAGTCGGTCAAAAATGCCTTCCGCCGGAGCTTTGGTGAGGAGGCGCGGATGCTTGCCTTCTTCCAAGTGTGGTGGATCTTCGTTCTCGTCTTCTTTTCGATTGCACAGACGAAGCAGGTCTCCTATATGCTCCTCCTGACGCCTGCGCTCTCGACCATCATCGGTTGGAATCTCGCGCGTATGATCGAGGATTGGAGGCAGACGCATTTTGCGTGGGCAGGCGGCAGTGCCCTCATGTTCCTCCTCTTGGGACTCGGCTGGCTCATGAGCGGAGACAGTTTCGCGGGGCTCGCCGAGGGCGGGCTCTGGCTCGGTGCGATTACCCTCGTCCTCGGTGCAGCGATTGTTTACACCATCACGGCATCGCACAATCTCATATGTGCGGCGTGGCTGCATGTCTTTGCCGGCGTTGTGACGATGGTCATCGCGTTCGGATTTATGATGCCAGCGATCGAGGGGAACTTCAGCGTGAAGCAGATCGCGCTTCACTATGCGGAAAACTACCACGCTGCGGCAGAGGCGGAGGGGCGAGTCCTCTACATCGACAAACAGCTGCGCCCCGGCGTCATGCTCTACACGGATATCCCCGGTATCGAGGCGGATACGAACCGTGCGGATTCGCTCAGCGCCCTGCGTGCGGACGTGCGCCCGAAGTACATCATCATGCGTGACTTTATGTATACCAAGATGAAAAAGGAACTCGGTGCGGAGAACTGGCAGCTCGTCGAGGAGCGTGACGGACTCTGTATATTTAAGGATGATAAAGAATGACGGCACCTGTCCTCTATCTCGTTGTGCCCTGCTACAATGAGCAGGAAGTGCTGAACGATACGGCAGATAAACTGCAGCAAAAGCTGATGGATCTCATCGATGCGGGTGTTGTGAGTGCGCGGAGCCGCATCGCTTTTGTCAACGACGGCAGCCGTGACCGCACATGGGAGCTGATCGTGCAGTGCACGGTGCGGAGTCCGATCTTTTCCGGGATCAACCTCGCGCACAATGAGGGACATCAGAACGCCCTGCTTGCGGGACTGATGACCGTGCTCCCGCATGCAGATGTGACGATCAGCATGGACGCCGACCTGCAGGACGACATCGACGCGATTGACGCCATGCTCGAAAAACATGCAGCAGGGGCGAACATTGTCTACGGTGTGCGCGAAAACCGCGCTTCGGATACCTTTCTCAAGCGTTTTACTGCGGAGACATTCTACCGCGCCATGCGTGGGCTCGGCGCGGATATCGTGTTCAATCATGCGGATTTTCGCCTGATGGATCGGCGCGCGCTCGCAGCGCTCGCAGAGTATCCGGAGGTCAACCTCTTCCTGCGCGGTATTGTGCCCATGATCGGTCTTACGCACGATGTCGTCTACTACGTGCGCAGGCAGCGCCTCGCCGGAGACTCAAAATACCCGTGGCGGCGTATGGCGTCGTTTGCATGGGAGGGAGTGACCTCCCTTTCAGCGCGTCCCATTCGGCTCATCTCGCAGATCGGAGTGTCTATCTCCTTTATCAGCGGATTGATTCTTGCGTGGTCGATTGTTCGCTACGTGTCGGGGGAGACAATCGTCGGCTGGACAAGTCTTGTCGTTTCGCTCTGGTTCCTCGGCGGACTGATCCTCCTCTCCATCGGCGTGATTGGGGAATACATTGCGAAGATATATCTCGAGGTCAAGCGCCGACCACGTTTCCTTGTGCAGGATTTTATCGACGCAAACGCAAACGAAAAAAATAATTCTTTTTTTGCAAAAAAAGTTGGGAAAAAAGAAGGATAATGTTATTTTGTGGAGAATTATTATTCGTGAAAGACGAAATAGATGATATCGATCGCGTCTGTCACACTCCACATTTTTAATTTTTACTTTGCTGTGTATTTATGTATAGGAAGCATGAGCTTTCGCAATAGGAGGGTTATCTATGTCAGTATTTTACATCGCAGACAAGAAGCACATGATTGAGGTCTATGGCGATGAAGAGCTCAAACTCACTGCCAATGGACAGGAACTCAAGGCGATCCAACCGAATACGGTGGATGCGGCGCAAGAGAAGCACGTTCCCGTGGCAACCTACGATGCCGCAAAGAACGAGGTGCATGTAAAGGTCGGCTCCGTCGCGCATCCGATGACCGAGGAGCATCTGATCACGTGTGTTATTCTTGTGACAAAGAAGGGCTCGCAGCGTATTAACTTGACGCCGACAGATGCGCCCGAGGCGACGTTTCGACTCGCGGACGGCGATACTCCGGTGAAGGTCCTCGAATACTGTAATCTGCACGGCCTCTGGCAGGCAGAGTTCTAAACAGAAGTACATAGGGAGAAACGGCGTTGCATATTGTTGCAGCGCCGTTTTGCATGCGGAAAGTCAGCGCACTTTCTTTCCGGCAAGCCGTCGTGCGATACGTGCGGCGGTTTCGACGGCGGAATGAAGCAGTTCTACGTCTTCCGAATCATATTGCTGCTGGATGGAGTCAGATACCTGCAGTGCGTGCTGAATATTCTCAAGTGTCCGCATGATCTGCTGTGCATCCATCTGTTCAAAATTCTGTTGGAGCTTGGGTAGGGGCGTGATCGTGATCGGTTGGTCTCCATCGAGTATTTTCAGCAGGGAATCTACGTCGGTTTTTGTCCCACGTGCGATTTTTTCAAAAGTCAACATCGTGGGGGATATGGGCTTATTCGTTTTTGGATTGATTCCCTTTTCAAGAATGTTGATGTATGCTTTGCTGAATCCGCACAGATCCGCCAAAGCCTGCATGGACAAACTGTGTTGTTGTCGATAGGACTTTAACCACGCACCTAGCTTCATATTTTAAGCACCTCAATTCTAAATCTTATTTTATAACGCTTTGGATAAATCTGTCAAATATACTTGCCAGAGGTTTTACTGCATAATATACTAGACGAAAATGAAAGGAGGATCTATTATGCCGTATAAAGTCAAAGAAATACGACTTGCCAGAGGTTTTTCACAGGAAGAACTCAGCAGGGTGTCCGGCGTGTCCCGACAGACTATTTCTGATTTGGAGAACGGCAAGGTGGTGAATACCACAACCGCCACATTGACAAAACTGGCAGAGGCTTTGCAGTGCAGTGTTGGGGATATTTTTATCTTTGGTGTCTAGTATATTTGACGTTAAGTAAAATATGGTTGGAAATGAACGTCGAGAGATCTTTCTTTCATGGGATTGTTGAAGTGAGGAGTGAAACGAATGGCGCTGTTGCATGAGGAGCTTGTTCTATTTGATGTGGAGGCGGAAAACAGCGAAGAATTGCTGAAGCGGCTTGCACACGTTCTATTGGAGAAGGGCTATGTCAAGGACTCTTATCCGGGAGCGATTTTAGCGCGTGAGGCAGCCTATCCGACGGGGCTCAACACAAAGGGTGTTGCCATTGCGATGCCCCATGCCGCAGCAGAACACGCGAATGAGGCAGCAATTCTCGTTGCACGGCTGAAAAATCCTATCACGTTCAAGGAGATGGGCGGAAGCGGGAAAGATGTCCCCGCCCGTCTGATTTTCATGCTGTCCATTGATGATCCTGAGGGGCATGTCATTATGCTTGGGAAGTTTATGTCCATTTTTTGTGATGAGGAAAAACTCGTTGATCTCTATGAGACAAACGATCCGAAGGAAGTTATCGCAAAGCTGGCAAGGGTAATTGAATGAGGGTCTTGTCAAATATTGTTCCGTATGTGGTTCTCGCTGCGGAACAGCGTTTCTGTCTGCCGTTTCCATGTGGATGTGGATCGGCTGCGTCGAAAGGAGCAGTATTATGAAGAAGATTTTTGTCGCCTGCGGATCGGGGGTTGCGACCAGTCAGACGGTTGCTTCCAAAATCGGCAATATGATCGAGGATGAGGGACTGGATGCGTCCGTGGAGGCGGTCGACATCAAGTCGCTCGAGAGCATCATCGATCAGTGTGATATCTATGTGTCCATTGTATCCAGCGACGCGGAAAACTATGGAAAGCCGACGGTCAGCGGCATTCCGTTCCTCACGGGCGTCGGGCTCGATGAGACATGGGAACAGCTCAAATCCTATATCGAAGCATAACAGGTAAAAACCGTTATTGGGGGAATTTATCTATGTTGGATGCAGTAAATTATATTCTTGGTCTGGGTGCTGCGATCTTCCTGCCGCTCGTCATGATCGTTCTCGGACTTGCGATGGGAATGTCCCTGAAAAAGGCAATCTCTGCAGGTCTTACGCTTGGGATCGCGTTTACAGGCATGAACGTCATCCTCGGATTCATGTTCGATGCCATCGGTCCCGCAGCAACGGCGCTCGTCGAGCATACGGGGCTTCAACTGACTGCAATTGATGTCGGCTGGTCTCCCATTGCGGCGATCGCTTGGGCTTGGCCGTATGCACTGATTCTGTTTCCTGTGCAGATCGGCATCAATATCCTGATGCTTGCGCTCAAGTGGACAAACTGTCTGAACGTCGATCTCTGGAATGTTTGGGGCAAGATCTTTGTCGCAGCAATGGTCATGGGGCTGACGGGCAGTTTGGTATTCGGCCTGATCGCTGCCGGGATTCAGATTGTATTCGAGCTGATCAATGGGGACCTCATCCAGAAGCAGCTCTACCGTATTTGTAAAATTCCAGGTGTTACCTGCACACATCCGATGATGCTGCAGGCGCCTCTGCTTGCGCTCATCAACCGTGGGTTGGACTTCATTCCGGGGCTGAACGCGGTCAATATGAATGCGGCGGATATGCGCAAGAAACTTGGACTCTTCGGCGAAAACAGCGTCATGGGCTTCCTCATCGGTGCACTTATTGCTGTGATGGGCGGCTATGATGTCAAGGGGGTTCTCACGACTGCCATGCAGGTTGCAACCTCCCTCGTACTCTTTCCGATGGTGGCAAAGCTCTTCATGCAGGCACTTGCACCGATTGCCGATGCAGCGGGCGCATTTATGAAGGCTCGTTTCAAAGGGCGTGAGTTCTACGTCGGACTTGACTGGCCGTTTCTTGCCGGCTCGTCCGAACTTTGGGTGACGGCAATCATTCTCGTTCCGTTTGAACTGCTGTGGGCGGTTGGTCTCAGCTATTTCGATATGAATAATGTTATCCCGCTGGCATCGGTAATTAATGTCGTGGTCGCTGTTCCGGCTCTGATTGTAACGGGCGGAAACCTCATTCGCATGATTATCATCTGCATCATAGCGACACCGACCTATCTCTGGGTCGCGACGAGCTTCGCCGGTATGCTGACCGAAATGGCGGCGCAGACCGGAACACTGCAGGTGAATGCAGGGCAGTACATCACATGGATTCAGCTTGAGGTTCCGGAACTGCGTTGGGCTCTTGCACACGCGTTTAACGGAGAGATTGCGGGCATCGGTCTGCTCATCGCGTTCTGTGCAATGTTTGTCTGGTACTTCAGGCGGATGAAGACGCGTGATGCGGAGCTTGAGGCTGCGGACAAGGCATAATCTTTGGCGCTGTTTCCGGCGCTGAAAGGAAGGTCGTATCATGTTAGAGACTTTGAAAAAGCAGGTTGTGGAATATGCGCTTCAGGCAGACCGCATGGGGCTGTGTAAGCATCGCTCGGGAAATTTCAGCATACGCGACGAGGAGACGCAGCTGGTCTGCATCACGCCGACCGGCATGGATCGCGAGGAGATGTCCTATCATGATATCGTCGTCATGACACTGGATGCCGAAGTCGTCGAGGCTGAGACCGGGCAGCGTCCGACGAGCGAGTCACTGATGCACCTGATGGCGTACAAGACGCGTCCTGATGTTCATGCCATTGCACATACGCACTCGAAGATCGCAACGGCATTTGCTGTTCTGAACAAGCCCATCCCAGCCGTTGTCTATGAGATTGCTGCGTTGGGTTGCAAGGAGGGCTATATCCCTGTCGCACCGTATGGCAGACCCGGTACGCCGGCGCTTGCCGAGTCCATCATCGAGCCGCTGAAGATCTCCGATGTCGCACTGATGGAGAAGCATGGCGTCATCGCTGTTGATGGAAGCGAACTCAAGGAGGCGCTTCTCAAGGCATCCTACGTTGAGGAGATGGCAGAGATCTATCTCACGACGCTGACGATTCTCGGCGGTAAGGAGCCGCAGTCAGTTCCTAAGAGCGAACTGCAGAAATGGGAGTATCCGAAGGAGATCAAACTCCTCCAAAAGTAGACGAAATAAAAAGGAAGGGGTTCAGCGATGAAGAAATTAATCAACAGTCCCGAGGACTTTGCACGCGAGACCGTGGAAGGCATCGTTGCCGCTCATCCGGATCAGCTGAAAATCCTTGATGACAGCTGGCATCGCATGGTGCGCGCCGATGAGAAGAAGGTCGGCAAGGTTGCTATCACAACGGGCGGCGGCTCCGGGCATCTCCCCGTGTTTCTCGGCTATGTCGGCTATGGGCTCTGCGATGGGGTGACGATCGGCAATGTATTTGCTTCGCCAAGCGCGGAGGATATGTACGAGGTGGACAAGGCTGCCCACAGCGGCGCCGGTGTGCTCCATCTCTACGGTCGCTATGGCGGCGATATCATGAACTTCGGTATGGCAAAAGATCTCTGCGAGATGGATGATATCGAGGTGCGCGAAGTCCTTGTGACGGATGATGTCGCATCTGCCCCGAAAGGCAGCGAGGATAAGCGCCGCGGCGTTGCAGGGCTTGTATTTGCGTATAAGATCGCGGGTGCAGCCGCTGAGAGGATGCTTCCGCTGGATGAGGTCACGCGTATTGCACAGAAGACTGTCGACAATACGCGCACGATGGGCGTCGCACTGACGCCGTGCATCGTTCCGGAGGCAGGAAAGGCAACCTTCTCCATCGGCGATGATGAGATGGAGATCGGTATGGGCATCCATGGCGAGCCGGGCATTGAGCGTACGAAGCTGCAGACGATTGATGCGACGGTGGAGACGATGCTTGCACGGATTTTGGATGATCTTCCCTTTGCCTCCGGCGATACGGTCGCCGTTCTGGTCAATGGACTTGGTGCAACGCCAAAGGAAGAGCTCTACATCGCCTATCGGAAAGCGGCGGCTGTTCTGTGCGAGAAGGGGATTTCCGTTCATCGGAACTACATCGGGGAGTATGCAACCTCTCTTGAGATGGCGGGAATGTCCATTTCGCTCCTGCGTCTTGATGATGAACTCAAAGAACTGATTGATGCGCCGTGCCGTTCTCCGTTTTTTGAGCAGTCCAAATGAGGAGGATGTAATGGATATCATTCGGAAGGAAGAGCTCACTCAAATCCTTGATGAAATTGTTACGACGATGGAGGGCGCGAAAGACGAGCTGATCGAACTTGACGGTGCGATGGGCGACGGGGACCTCGGTCTCACAATGGTGAAGGGCTTTACCGCCGTCGCAGAGGAGATTCGCACGCTCGATGAAACCGATATGGGCAAGATCATGATGAAGCTCGGGTTGAAGATGAATGCAACGGCCCCGTCCACGATGGGCACCCTCGTCTCCACCTGCTTCCTCAAGGCAGCGCCTGCGGCAAAGGGCAAAACGGAGCTCACGCTCGCAGATATGGTCGAGATGGGCAGGGGGGCTGTTGCGGGGGTCATGGAGCGCGGCAAGTCGAAGCCCGGCGATAAGACCATGCTGGATGCTCTTTATCCCGCTGTGGAAGCGCTCGGCGCAGCAGCGGCTGCGGGGGACTCCCTCACGGATGCGTGGCAAAAGGCGTATGAAGCTGCCAAGGACGGTATGGAGAAAACGACGTCCATGCAGTCTGTTCACGGGCGTGCTGCCTACTATCAGGAGAAGTCCGTCGGCAGACAGGATCCCGGCGCAACCGCAATGATGTATATTGTGAGCGGCATCGCCAAAGCGGTACGATAGGACAGTCGAATGACGTTCGGCTCTCTCTGCGTTTGCTGAAAAGCAGATGCAGAGAGGGTTTTTTTTGATGTGCTGCTATGGATTGAAAGAGTCCGTTAAAAATTTATCGCATTTCCAATCTTTATCATGTATAATAGCTCTCAGCGAGAGAGAAAATATCCGAGTGAACGTAGGGGGCGATGAAATGCGCTGGGCACGGGTGAGCGTTGTGACGACGCGTGAGGGCGCGGATCTGATCGGGAATGTCCTGATGGAGCTCGGCGCGGCGGGAACAGAGATCGACGATCCGTTGCTCGTGAATGAGTACATTGATGCGGGGCTGTGGGACTACACGGATCTGCCGCGCGCGGAGGACACGGAAACAGTCACCGTGCGCGCGTATCTGCCCGAGGACGAGCGCCTTGAGGGCAGTCTCCTGACACTCACGGAGCGTGTGGAGAACCTGCGTCGCGCAGATGTCCCCATCGGTGCGGGAACGATCTCACATACATTTGTCGCCGATGAGGACTGGGCAGAGACGTGGAAGGCGTATATCCACACGGAGAAGATCGGACGACGGATCGTTGTTCGTCCGACGTGGGAGGAATACACGCCATCGGGGGATGAGATCGTCATTGATCTCGATCCGGGGGCAGCGTTCGGCACCGGGGCGCATGCAACGACGGCAATGTGTCTGCGCTGGCTTGAGCACATCGTATGTCCCGGTATGCGTGTCTATGATGTAGGCTGCGGCTCCGGGATTCTCTCCATCGCGGCGTCGAAACTCGGTGCCGGTGAAATCATTGCGATGGATTACGATCCTGTGGCAGTCTCCGTTGCAGCTGAGAATATACGGCAGAACAACACTCCGAATGTCGTTGTCTTTGAGAGCGATCTGCTTGCGATGTGCGCGGGTGCAGAACCCGCTGAACTCATCATTGCGAACATCATTGCAGACATCATTATTCGCCTCTTTGATCAGTTGGATGCACATCTGGCACCGGGTGGTGTCTTCCTCGCCTCCGGAATTATTGATGACCGTATTTCCGATGTGGAGCGTGTTGCGGCAGAGCATGGCTACACCGTGCTCGACATGACATGCGAAAAGGAATGGGCGGCGATGATTATCCGGCGCAGTTCGGAGCTTGGCTTCTGATGCGACGACTGTTCTATGCGGGGGTACTTGCGGAGGAAATCGAGATTACGGGCGGCGATGCGCACCATCTTGCGCACGTCATGCGTGCACAGGCGGGGGATGAGATTGTTGTCGCAGATGTCGACGGGCGGGCTGCCCGCATGACGATCACGGCGATTGACCGCGATGCCGTCCATCTTCGTCTGGTGGAATATGTCGCATCCGAGGAGCGGACGCGTACCGAGGTCATCCTCGTACAGGCGCTCCTCAAGGGCGAGAAGATGGACTTTGTCGTGCAAAAAGCAGTGGAGCTCGGTGCATCGGCGCTCTATCCCCTCAAAACAGAGCATGTCGTCGTGCGCTACGATGCGAAAAAGGCGGCGGCAAAGGCGGCGCGCTGGCAGAAGATCGCAGATGAGGCGGCAAAGCAGTGCGGACGGCGTGCGCTGATGCGCGTTGCAGAGGTCACGGCACTTTCTGCACTTTTGCAGAATGCCGAACTTTTTGACACGCCAGATACGGCGGTCATATTCTGCTATGAAAGCGAGGGCACGCAGTCCGCGCGTGCGGTGCTGCGCTCCATTGAGGCACGCCGCATTGTACTGATCGTCGGTGCGGAGGGCGGCTTTTCGCCCGTCGAGGCGGAGCACATTCGTGCGGCGGGTGCGCAGTCCGTTTCCCTCGGGCAGCTTATCTTGCGCGCGGAGACGGCGGCGGTGACGGCACTTGCCGTAACGCAGTACGAACTTGGTAATTTTGATCTTTGATGATTCAGAAAGGAAAATCTATGAAGAAGAGATATACGGCGCTTTTCGCGGCGGCATTTGCACTCAGCATGATTGCGGGCTGTGGCGGCAATGAGAAGGCGGATACGGGAGCGACGGCAAAAGCACAGCCTGCTGTGGAGCAGGGGAAGGGGGCGGGACTGCGCGGTGAGGCAGCGCCGACGTTCACGCTCAAAAACATCGCGGGTGAGGATGTCGCCGTCGAGGCGAAGGGCAAGCCCTACATCATCAACTTCTGGGCGACGTGGTGCCCGCCCTGTCAGGCGGAGATCCCCGATCTCGCGGCGTTCTATGCGTCGCATATGGACACGGTGGACTTCTACGCCGTCAACCTGCAGGAGGATGCACAGGTCGTTCAGAAATTTATGACGGAGCGCAAGGCGGAACTCCCTGTCGTGCTCGACCGAAAGGGGGGTGCTGCGACGCTCTACGGTGTGCGTGCCATTCCGACGACCGTTGTCGTTGACAAGGAGGGGAAGGTTGCCTACCGCAAGACGGGCGGGGTAACCAAAGAGGAGCTCGAAGATGTCATCAGCAAGCTCTAAGTTCTTTTCAGACGGAGGATTTGCCATATGGAACTGACTCTTCTTGGCGGGGCGTTTCTCGCGGGCTTTCTCTCGTTCATCTCGCCCTGCGTCCTGCCTCTCCTGCCTACATTCTCACTGATTCTTGCGAAGAACAGTTCGCAGGACGGCAGGGAAACGCAGCGTCTCTATACAAATACGACCGCGTTTCTCGCGGGTTTCACCCTTGTCTTTGTCCTGCTCGGCGCAACGGCGTCGTACATCGGCTCATGGCTCTTTTCCTATCAGGAGATTCTGCGGCAGGGTGCTGCGATTCTTATCATCGTCATGGGGCTCTTTATGACGGGATGGATCAAGATTCCGCTGTTGCTGCGTGAGTATCGCCCGTTTCAACGCCGTGGCTTCGGTGGCATCGGCGGCGCGTTCCTCCTCGGTTGCGGCTTTACGCTCGGCTGGACGCCGTGCACAGGTCCCATGCTTGCGACCATTCTCCTCTATGCAGGGGATACGGCGACCGTCGGGGCAGGGGCGTTTCTACTCCTCGTCTACAGCCTCGGCTTTGCCGTGCCGTTCTTTTTGCTCGCCGTCATCTGGCGGCGGCACATCATGAAGTTGCGCGCGTTCTATCAGTATCTGCCGCGCATCCAACAGGGAGCGGGGGTTGTGCTCGTCCTCCTCGGCATTCTGCTCTGGTCGGACTCGCTGACCTATCTCGTGCGTATCCTGTCATGAATATTTTCGCATAACAAAATCCGTGACATCTGTGCCGTTTGGCACTGTGTCATGGGTTTTTGCATGTCGTTTTGACGCTTGTCATTGAATTATAATGGAGTGAATGATATGATAGGGGACAAAGGAGATCTGATATCATGCAGCAAAAAAATTACTTCACCGTACAGGAGCTTGTCTTCACCGCGCTCATGACGGCGCTCGTCTTTGTTGCGACCTATCTGCCGCATATCCCGATTCCCCTCGGTTACGCGCATCTCGGAGATGCAGTGATCTTCCTGCTTGCGCTCCTCACGCCGCGCCGCAGTGCGTTCTTCGCCGCCTGCATCGGCTCGGCGCTCGCCGACCTCCTCGGAGGTTTCGCGCTCTGGATCGTGCCGACACTTATCATCAAATTTGTGATGGCGGAGATCGTCTGCCGCATCGGACGGCGGGGGGCTGTGCTTGCACCCCGCATAAGCATCATCGCAGCGCTTTTCCTCTCGAGCCTCTGGATGGCGGCGGCGTATACCCTTGCGGGAGCCGTGCTCTATGCGAGCCTGCCCGCCGCACTCGCCTCTTCTCCCGGACTTTTGATGGAGGGGCTGGTCAACAGTGTTGTCGCATTTTTGCTTTTGCCCGTACTGTGGGAGCGGTTTCCGAGATTTTAGGGCATATTCATAAAGGAGAATGACGTGGATTCTAATGTTGATCCCTATGAGTTAGGGAATCACTGATAAATTCAAGGTCATCATCTTGGCGCATTTTTTCCTTCTTTTTGCCCTCGATCTTCCACAGAGCACCGCTCTGCGTGCGGTTTTCCTCCTCAATCGGACGAAAAAGTCTACGCCAATCTGAGGGTCTATTTTATCAGAGGAGGCAATGAATGTAAGGGCGTGATTTTGTCAATAGGAATTCAGAATATGCAGTTCGGGTATTGGTTGAAAGAAAACAGGAGGTAATCACATGAGTACGCAGGAGGATATCAAGGTCGAGGAAATTGAGAATCTGGACTTTGAGAAGTATGAGGACAAGTATTCTGAGGCGGGGCTGTGGGACAAGATCCGCAAGAACATTGCCAAGATCGGTGTGAAGGTGATCTATCAGGCACTACTGCTCTTCTATGTGGCACAGTCACCGAATTGCCCCACAAAGATCAAGGCGGGCATCATCGGCGCGCTAGGCTATCTGATCTCGCCGCTTGATCTGATTCCGGATATGCTGCCAGGCATCGGATTTGCCGATGATGCGATCGCGATTGCGACGGCGGTCGCGCTTGCGCAGATCTATATCACCGATGAGATTCGTGCGCAGGCAAAGGCAAAGCTGGCTGATTTGCTTGGTGAGGATGTACTCAAGAAGCTGGATGACTGAACTGTTTACAATAAGAAGCTCTCACCGCACTGTTGCTTTACAACAGAGTGGCGAGGGCTTCTTCTTAAAGTGAGAACTTTTATTGATTATTGACTGGTAACATATGTTACATCTATTGAGAAAGCCCTTTGCTATAATCAAGACAACAAATGTGTATTGGATATATCGCAAAGGAGAGTTTCTCATGGATGCTAAAATGTTTTGTTATCAGTGTCAGGAGACAGCGGGTGGCAAGGGCTGCACGGTGCAGGGAGTCTGCGGCAAGAAGCCGGATGTCGCCGACATGCAGGATCTGCTCGTCTATGTGACGAAGGGGCTCGGCGCGGTGACGACGGCACTGCGCGCAGCGGGCAAGAAGGTTGCCATCGAGGTGAACCATCGCGTGACGATGAACCTCTTCATTACGATCACGAATGCGAACTTCGACCGCGAGGCGATCATGGACGTGATTGAGGAGACGCTTGCGATCAAGGCGGATCTGCTTGGGCAGCTCTCTGATGCGTCGCATCTGCCAGAGGCGGCACATTGGACGGCGCCGCGTGCAGAGTTCGAGGCAAAGGCGAAGACGGTCGGCGTGCTCGCGACGGAGAACGAGGATGTACGCAGCCTGCGTGAGCTGACGACGTACGGTCTGAAGGGGCTGTCCGCCTATGTCGAGCACGCAAATGCGCTCGGTCACGAGAACGAGGAGATCGACGCATTCATGCAGCACGCGCTGGCACAGCTGCTCGATGATACGATGGATGGCGATGCGCTGACGGCGCTCGTGCTTGAGACGGGCAAGTGGGGCGTTGCGGGGATGGCACTCCTCGACGGTGCGAACACGGGCACGTACGGTCATCCCGAGATCTCAAAGGTCAACCTCGGCGTTCGTAACCGCCCCGGTATCCTCATCTCCGGGCATGACCTCAAGGATCTTGAGCGTCTCTTGGAGCAGACGAAGGGCACGGGCGTCGATGTCTATACGCATGGCGAGATGATCCCCGCGCACTACTACCCCGCATTCAAGAAGTACGACAACCTCGTCGGCAACTACGGCAACGCATGGTGGCTGCAGAAAGAGGAGTTCGAGAAGTTTAATGGCGCGATCCTCATGACGACGAACTGTGTCGTTCCGCCGAAGGACAGCTACAAGGATCGCCTCTTTACGACGGCTGCGGTCGGCGTGCCGGGCTGCACGCACATCCCTCTCGTGAACGGTGAGAAGGACTTTACACCCGTCATCGAGTGTGCGAAGAAGTGCGCGCCTCCGACGGAGCTGGAGACGGGCGAGATCGTCGGCGGCTTCGCGCATGAGCAGGTCTTTGCCGTCGCGGACAAGGTTGTCGAGGCGGTGAAGAGCGGCGCGATCAAGAAATTCGTCGTCATGGCGGGCTGCGATGGCCGTATGAAGTCGCGTGAGTACTATGCTGAGTTCGCTGAGGCTCTGCCGCATGACACGGTCATTCTCACGGCGGGCTGCGCGAAATACAAGTATATCAAGAAGGATCTCGGCGACATCGGCGGTATCCCGCGTGTCCTTGACGCAGGGCAGTGCAACGACTCCTATTCGCTTGCGCTGATTGCGCTGAAGCTTAAGGAAGTATTCGGTCTGGATGATGTGAACAAGCTCCCGATTGCGTACAATATCGCGTGGTACGAGCAGAAGGCTGTCATCGTTCTCCTCGCGCTGCTCCACCTCGGCGTGAAGAACATCCACCTCGGACCCACGCTCCCCGCGTTCCTCTCTCCGAATGTCGCAAAGGTGCTCGTCGAGACCTTCGGCATCGGCGGCATCACGAACGTCGAGGACGATATGGCAATGTTCGGCATCGAAGCGGACGAGTCGGAAGCCGCTGCGGTGTAAGAGAATATCTTTTCATATGATAGGATGATCTTCGAAAAACAGCGAAAGAACCTGTCAGAATAGCTGAAATCAAAAAGAGGCTGTTGTACGTTTTGTTTCGTGCAACAGCCTCTTTGCGTGGGGGAAATTGACGCATCTTTTTGCCCACACTTCGGCGGAAAATTCTCTACATCTAAACGCCCTTCGATTGAACGGCGAAATCCGCTATCATAGAACCCCGTCGAAATATTTGACACCGGACGCCTCTTTTGACTATAATGAGCCGTACACTGTGTAAAAGAAACGATGTGCGCCAAAGCGCCGCATGGGAGGGCTAACGGATGAAGATTTTGGCTGCGGATGGGATTTCACCCGAGGGGATTGGTCTGCTGGCAGAGTATGAAGTTGATGTGCGTGACAAGATCTCGCATGAAGAGCTTGTGGAGATCATCGGTGACTATGACGCACTCATGGTGCGCTCGGCGTCGAAGGTGTCGGCGGACGTGCTCGCGCGCGCGGATAAACTGAAGATCATTGGGCGTGCGGGCGTCGGTGTCGACAACATCGACGTGAAGGCGGCGACGGAGCGCGGCATTATCGTCATTAACTCGCCGGGCGGCAACACGATCGCGGCGACAGAGCACACGATGGCGATGATGCTCTCGATGGCGCGCAACATTCCTGTGGCGGATGCGACCATGCATGCGGGAGAGTGGAACCGTAAGGCGTACGTCGGCGTGGAGCTGCGTGGCAAGACACTCGGCGTCATCGGTATGGGGCGCATCGGCAGTGGGGTCGCAAAACGCGCGCTCGCCTTTGATATGAACATTATCGCCTATGATCCGTATATCAATGAAGAGAGAGCCAAGGCGCTCGGCGTGACCGTGGGAACACTGGACGATATCTTTGCGGCGGCGGACTTTATCACCGTGCACATGCCGCTCACGAAGGAAACGCGCGGTATGATCTCCATGAATCAAATGCGCAAGATGAAGCCGGGCGTGCGCCTCGTAAACTGCGCGCGCGGCGGCATCATCAACGAGAAGGATCTGGCGGCGGCGATCAAGGAAGGAATCGTTGCGGGCGCAGCGATCGATGTGTTCGAGAGCGAGCCGCTCGTAGAGGACAGCCCTCTGCGCGATGTTCCGGGAATCGTGCTCACGCCACACCTCGGTGCATCCACGGTGGAGGCACAGATCGGTGTGTCCGTAGACGTGGCAGAGGGCATTCGCGCGGCACTGCGTGGTGAGCCTGTGACGGCAGCGGTCAACATGGCGCCCGTATCGAAGGAAGTCATGCGCGTCATCCGTCCCTACATCACACTCGCGGAGCAGCTCGGTTGTACCGTTTGTTCGCTCGCCGAAGGACCCATCTCCCATGTGGAGGTCATCTACAACGGCGAGATTACGGAGGTCAACACGAGTTTCCTTACGACGGCGATTCTCAAAGGCATGCTCAATCCCATCCTCGAGAGCGAGATCAACTACGTCAACGCCCCGAGTGTCGCGAAATCGCGCGGCATCAAGGTGACGGAGATCAAGGAAAAGGAAAACTCGCACTATTCGACGCTCATCACCGTGCGTGTCACGACAGCGGCGGGTACGGCAGAAGCGGGCACGGCAGAGGTTCAGGGCGCACTCTTCGGCACCGATGGACGTATCGTGCGGATCAACGGCTTCCGCGTGGATATCGATCCACACGCACGCCTCCTCATCTGTCCGCATATCAACCGTCCCGGTGTCATCGGCACAGTCGGTTCTATTATGGGCGAGGCGGGCATCAACATTTCGTCCATGCAGGTGGGCAAGTCAAAACGTGAGGGGATGAGCATCATGGCACTCACGATTGATCACGACATCCCCGACGATACGCTCGCACGCTTGCTCGCCATTGACGGTATCTTTGACGCGAAACTGGTCAATTTCGAAACGATTTGAGAGGATTCCAGCCTTTTTCCATAATGTCCCTGTATGATATAGTCAAAAGGACAAAGAATTTGTCGCGACAAGGAGGAAGAAGCCTATGAACACACTTAAGACGACAATGCTTATGGCGCTCCTCATGGCGCTCATGGTTGCTCTCGGCGGCATCTTCGCCGGACATACGGGTATGACTGTCATGCTCATCATCGCGCTTGGCATGAACTTCTTCTCGTACTGGTTCTCCGATCGTATGGTGCTCAGCATGTATCATGCACGCGAGGTGGATCGTGCGAGTGCCCCGGAGCTCTATGGGCTCGTTGAGAAGCTTGCGGAGCGTGCAGGGCTCCCAATGCCGCGCGTCTACATCATCAACGAGGATGCGCCGAACGCATTCGCGACGGGGCGCAATCCCTCGAACGCGGCGGTCGCTGTGACGACGGGGCTCATGCGTGCGCTCGACTACAACGAAATCTCGGGGGTACTCGGTCATGAGCTCGCGCATGTAAAGCACCGTGACATTCTCATCTCGACGATTGCAGCGACGATGGCGACCGTCATCTCCTATGCGGCGAGCATCGCCCAGTGGGCGGCTATCTTTGGAGGCGGGCGTTCGAGCGACGACGATCGCGGCGGCATCATCGGTCTCATCGCGACGGCGATTATCGCACCGATTGCGGCGGCGCTCATCCAGATGGCGATCTCGCGCTCGCGTGAGTACAGTGCGGACGAGGGGGGCGCAGAGATCTGCGGCAACCCGAACTACCTCGCCTCGGCACTCGAGAAGATCGAGTACTACGCCGTGCACGGCGCACCCTTGCCGGAGGCAACGCCCGCGACGGCACACATGTGCATCATCAATCCGCTCACGGGGCGTGACATCTCGTTCAAGAGCTTGTTCTCGACTCATCCGGACACGCAGGAGCGCATCGCGCGTCTGCGCGCGCAGGCACAGCGCATGCACATCCGCTGAATATATAGGAAGCACTGATAATTTTATCAGCGATTCCTAAAAGAATCCCCTTTGACGGAGACGATTCGTCGAAGGGGATTTTTCTATTTGTTGAGCGTGTCAATCTTTCGCCGCAGAAATTCCAAAAGTTCCAGACGTTCCTCGACATAGTCGAGCAGAGCATCGGATGGCAACTCCGCATGTGCACGTTCCGTCCGTACTGCGTTTGACCGATTTCCAAAGTCAAGTTTATCGGAAAAGCAAATCAAGCTTTATCTCAACTCCTGCTTGCATATATGCTCTGATATGATACAATAAGCGTAACAGTGGGAGTAAAGGGAGCACGGATAAATTCAGCACCATCGTCTTGGCGCATTTATCAGTGATTCCTAAAACTTTTTGGAGGGAATGCAATTGTTAGACAAGAATAACGGAACAGGCGGGGCACACGATTTCGCGGGAGCGATTCAGGGAATCGTTGCGGGACATGAGAAAAATGAGCTTTTCACAAAACTGCGCAGTAATGAGCCATATGCAGCTGAGTTGAATGAATTGATTGACTGCGTGAACGAGGAACTTGAGTACCAGCGTTTCCGTCTCCGTACGGTCAATGAGGCGATCAACTCCGGCATGTGGTATATGAAGATCAATCCGGATTTCAGCATCGCCTATGCGATCTGGTCGGATGAGTTTCGCCGCATGATCGGTTTCCGTGGGGAGTCGGACTTCCCGAACACGATTGAGTCGTGGAGTTCACGTCTGCACCCGGATGATGTGGAGGGGACATTCTCCTCGTTTAACGCCTGTATCCGAGATCTCAGTGGTCATACGACATACAATGCGGACTATCGCCTGAAGATCCATGACGGCAGCTACCGCTGGTATCATGCCTCCGGCAACGTCGTACGCGACAAGAGTGGACATCCGGAGGAGATCATCGGCGTCTTTGTCGATATCGATGAGGAGAGGCGGAAATCGGAAGAGCTTGAGCAGACATCGCAGAAGAAGGAAAAGTTCTATAGCGAGCTTGAGACGATGCTCAGCAGTCTGTATGCGTCCATCGACACGATCACAGAGAGTGTGAGCCAGACGATGGAGCGCACGATGGAGATCTCGAACGTACAGGAGGAGATCACAAAGGCGGCGGAGGATACGCGCAGCCAGACGGAGAACACGCTCAAGATGTCCGAGCTTGTCATGACGATCTCGAAGCAGACAAACCTTCTCTCGCTGAATGCCTCCATTGAGGCTGCCCGTGCGGGCGAGGCAGGGCGCGGCTTCTCTGTTGTGGCGGAGGAGGTTGGAAAACTTGCCGACAGCAGCCGTGATGCCGCGAGCAAAATCCTTGAAGAACTCGGCTCCATGGGAAAGGCGGCGAATCATATTACCGAGCGCATCAAGTCCATCAACGGTCTGATCGAGAATCAGGCGGCGAACATGAAGGAGATCAGCGCGTCCGTTGAGGAGGCAAAGGCGATGTCCGACAACATTGAGGCGCTGTCCAAGAAGTTGTAAAGGAAACTGCAATTCCTTAAGCACCCCACGAGCCGGTGCTCATCACCGGCTCGTGGGGTGTATTTTTTCGCGATTGACGTGATTCGATTTCGACAAAGAGCGCGAATTTATTGACACCACTCTTTGATTGAAATATAATATGGAGAACGGCTATTTATGCAGGAATATCATGGGAATTATGAATCTATACAGGGAGAATGGATGAACTTATGAACTTTGATATGAATCTCGTCGTCAACTCATTTCCGCTACTGCTCATCGGTGCGGGGGTTACGATACAGATTACGATGCTGTCGACGGCGATCGGCTTTGTGATCGGTCTGATTGTCGGTGTGGCGCGCATCTCGAATCTGCGTGTACTTCGGATGCTCGCGGAGGTCTACGTGGAATTCTTTCGCGGGACGCCGCTGCTCGTGCAGATCTTTCTCTTTTACTTTGCCCTGCCGGTCATCACGGGGCAGCGCATCGACCCATTCATTGCGGCAATCTCTGCGTGCGGCATCAACTCGGGTGCATACGTGGCGGAGATTTTCCGTGCGGGCATCCAGTCGGTCGACGACGGACAGATGGAGGCGGGGCGTTCGCTCGGCATGACGTGGTTGCAGACCATGCGCTACATCATCGTGCCGCAGGCATTCAAACGCGTCATCCCGCCGCTTGGCAATGAGTTCATCGCCATGCTGAAGGACTCCTCCCTTGTGTCGGTCATCGGCTTCGAGGAGCTGACGCGTCGGGGACAGCTCATCATTGCAAAGACGTACGGCTCGTTTGAAATATGGATGAGTGTCGCCGTTATCTATCTCGTGATGACGCTGACGATTTCGCGCTTTGTCGCATATCTGGAACGGAGGTATCGTGTCCATGATTGAGATTAAGGGCCTCCGCAAGTCATTTGGTACGGATGAGGTGCTGAAGGGGATCGACCTCTCGATTGATGAGAAAGAGGTCGTCGTTATTATCGGCCCTTCGGGATCCGGTAAAAGTACATTGCTCCGTTGCATGAACCACCTCGAGGAGCCGACGGGGGGCGAGGTCGTCGTTGACGGTATCACGCTTTCGAGTGAGGCAAATATTAACAAGGTGCGCGAAGAGGTAGGCATGGTGTTTCAACGCTTCAACCTCTTTCCTCATATGACAGTGCTTGAGAACATCATGCTCGCGCCGATGAAGGTCAAGCACGTTTCTCGTGATGCAGCCGAAAAGACGGCACGCGAACTGCTCGCACGTGTGGGACTTGCAGAAAAGGCGGATGCCTATCCTGACAATCTCTCGGGCGGTCAGCAGCAGCGCGTCGCGATCGCGCGTGCGCTCGCCATGCACCCGAAGGTCATGCTCTTCGATGAGCCGACCTCGGCGCTCGACCCAGAGATGGTCGGCGAGGTGCTCGATGTCATGCGTGCACTTGCAAACGAGGGCATGACGATGGTCGTTGTCACGCATGAGATGGGCTTTGCCCGCGAGGTGGGCGACCGCCTGCTCTTCGTGGACGAGGGGCGCATCATCGAGTCTGGGGTGCCGCGCGAGGTGTTCGAGCATCCAAAGGAGGAGCGTACGCGCAGCTTCCTGTCGAAGGTGCTCTGATCCATGCGCGGAAATCTGATGTTGCTTGCGGCGTCGTTCTTCTGGGGAACGACGTTCGTTGCTCAGGTTCTCGGGATGGAGGGGCTTGGTCCTTACACCTATGCGGCATTCCGCTTTGCTCTTGGAACGCTGTTTATGGGGGCGCTCTGGTTCGCTTATCGCGGCAAGCGCGCGGACGAGCGGCGCGCGGGGACATTTCGCTCGGGATTTCTCCCGGGGATTCCCGTCGGAGTTGCGATGTTCATCGGCGTGACGCTCCAACAGGTCGCACTCCTCTATACGACGGCGGGTAAGACGGCGTTCATCACGACGCTGTATATCGTGCTCGTACCGCTCGCTGCGGTTCTGCTCGGTCAGCGCGTCCGCGTGGCGCAGTGGGGAGGCGCACTGCTTGCGTTCATCGGTGTTTACTTCCTCTCCGCCTATGGGGAGCTGACGATCAATACGGGCGATCTGCTCGTCTTCATCTGCTCCTTCTTCTGGATGGCGCAGATTCTCCTCATTGACCGCTATGCAAGCACTGTGGATGCCATCGAGCTCTGTCTCATGGAGATGATCGTCTGCACGGTCGGCAACGCGGCGCTCGCCGCCGTCTATGAAACGTTCCTGTGGAGCGATGTCGTCCGTGCGGCGATTCCGATTCTCTACGCAGGGGTTCTCTCCTGCGGCGTCGCCTACACCTGTCAGATTCTCGGGCAGGCATATGTAGAGCCGATGCAGGCGTCGATTCTCCTGTCGACGGAGGCGGTTTTTGCTGCTGTGTCGGGGTGGATCATTCTCGGTGAGACCATGAGCGGCGTTCAGATTATGGGCTGCGCACTCCTCCTCGGCGGTGCGCTGATGGCACAGATTCGGGGAGGCACGGAAAAAGGTGTGTTATAGCGCTATTTTATCGGCACTTCTGTAAGGAGTACACTATGCCGGCAGCTGAAATTATCAAACCGAAAATCACAATCAAGGTGGTCGGCGTTGGCGGCGGCGGCAACAATATCGTACGCTGTGTGCACGAGAAATACGATCTCGATATCACGCTCATCGGCATTAACTCCGATCTGCGCCAGCTGAATACCCTGCACAAGCAGGGCATTACGGTTCTGCCCATCGGCGAGAAGCTGACAAATGGGCGCGGTACGGGCGGACGGGTTGAGATCGGCGAGCAGGCGGCGCGTGAGGAGGAGCGGGCGATCCGCGCCGTGCTCGAGGGTTCGGATCTCGTCATTATCGCAGCGACGATGGGCGGGGGACTCGGAACAGGGGCCGCTCCTGTCGTCGCGGAGATCGCTCGCGACATGGGCATTCTCTCGATCGGCGTTGTGACGACGCCATTTCACTTCGAGATGGCACGCAAGATGCAGACGGCGCAGGAGGGCATTGCACGTATGCAGGGGCATACGGACGCCTTTATCACGATACACAACGATAACTTGCTCAAGATTGCACCCGACCGCAATATGTCCTTCGTCGATGCCTTTGCCCTCGCAGATGAGGTCCTGCGACAGACGGTAGGCTGCGTGGCAGAGCTCATTCTCACGACGGGCATCATCAATGTTGACTTCTCCGATGTGACGACGATCTTTCGTCAGAGCACATCGAGCGACGCGCTGCTCGCCATCGGGGTGGACGAAAGCCCGCAGAAGGCGGTGCTGAGGGCGATCAAGAGTCCTCTGATCGACCGCGGCATTGAGGGAGCACGTGGAGTCGTGCTCAACCTTACGGGCGATCCCACGATGAGTCTGCGCGATGTGGACGAGGCGGTGCAGTATATTCACAAGCGTGCACATCCAGAGGTCGATATTATTGTGGGGATCGTTGTTCAGCCGGAGATGGTGGGCAAAGTACAGGCGACACTGATTGCAACGGATTTTGACGATGCCTATGTCAGTGCTTCGCAGGGCTAAGGGAAGCATGTGAAAGGAGGAACGCAGATGAAAGAACTGCTGCATGAGATGCATGTATGGATGAACGACTATATGCGTTCCTTCCGCACGAATGATCCCGATGTCATGCTCGGGATTCGTCTGAAAGAGATTCATACGGGCTATGTCACGACGAACGCGCGGGCGCTCGCAAAGCATCTCGGCTGCAATGCGCACGATATGGCACTTGCCGAGATCATCGGTCTCTTTCATGATGTTGGGCGCTTCCGACAATATGCCGTCTATCAGACATTTAACGATGCGATGTCGGAGGATCACGCGGAACTCGGATTGAAGGTGCTTGCGGAAGAGGTCGCCTTTCTGGATCGCCTTCGTCCGCAGGATGCCGACACTGTGCGCTTTGCGATCAAGTATCACAATAAAAGAGAGATCGCACCGACAGACGACGAGCGCAAGCTGTTTTTTGCAAAGCTGATCCGCGATGCGGACAAACTCGACATCTACCGTGTGCTCCTGCCGTTCCTCGCGCCCGATGCGGCAGAAAAGGCGCCGAACTTCGTGCCGTCGGACGCGGCGCAGGAGGTCAGCCCTGACTTTATCGCAGACTTTGCGGCGGGGAGGCAGGCGGACTACTACCGGCTGCGTACGCACGGCGACCGCAAGATCGTGCGGCTCATGTGGATCTATGACATCAATTTCATGTGGACACTGCGCCGCATTGTAGAACGCGGCTATGTGGACGCATTCATTGAGAGCCTTCCGGCGCAGGAGGGGATTGCCGAGGGCGTCGCGCGCCTGCGCACCTATATCGAGCAGTGCTGCGCACGGAACGATTGATTGGCATTATACGGATAAAGGGGTAGGGACATGGCGGACGTAAAGACATCGAATTTCATCCGAAATATCATCGACGAGGATCTGCGTGCAGGACGGCACGCGGAGGGGATTCACACGCGCTTCCCGCCAGAGCCGAACGGCTACCTGCACGTCGGGCACGCAAAGTCCATCTGCCTCAACTTCGGTGTTGCCGAAGACTACAATGGTCTCTGCAACCTGCGCTTTGATGATACGAATCCGACGAAGGAGGACGTCGAGTATGTGGACTCCATTCAGGAGGATATCCGCTGGCTCGGCTTTACGTGGGACGATCGCTGCTTCTATGCCTCGGATTACTTCGAGCAGATGTATGAATATGCAGTTGAATTGATAAAGAAGGGGCTTGCCTATGTGGACGATCTCTCGGCGGAGGAGATTCGTGCCTATCGCGGCACGCTGACAGAGCCGGGCAGGGAAAGCCCATATCGCAGCCGCTCCGTGGAGGAGAATCTCGACCTCTTCACGCGCATGCGTGCGGGTGAGTTCCCCGATGGTGCGCGCGTCCTGCGTGCGAAGATCGACATGGCGTCACCGAACCTCGTTATGCGCGACACGGTCATCTACCGCATCGCGCACGTTCCCCATCATCGAACGGGCGATGCGTGGTGCATCTATCCGATGTATGACTTTGCGCACCCAATCTCGGATGCGATCGAGGGCATTACACACTCCCTCTGCACGCTCGAGTTCGAGGAGCACCGTCCGTTCTATGACTGGCTGCTCGAGGCACTGGGGTTCCCGGCGGGAGAGCGTCCGCGTCAGATCGAGTTCGCACGGCTCAACCTCTCGGGCGCGATCACGAGCAAGCGCAAGCTGCGCCAGCTCGTCGAGGAGGGGCATGTGCGCGGTTGGGACGATCCGCGTATGCCGACCATCTCGGGGATGCGCCGCCGCGGATATCCGCCTGCGGCAGTGCGTGCGTTCTGTGAGGAGATCGGCGTCGCTAAGAGCAACAGCACCGTTGACAATGCAATGCTTGAGCACAGCGTGCGCGATGACCTGAATCAGAATGCGCCGCGTGTCATGGCCGTACTGCACCCGCTGAAGCTCGTCCTCACGAACTATCCCGCGGGTGAGACGGAATATCTGCTCGCAGAAAACAGCCCCACGCACGGCGGACAGCGCTATGTACCGTTTGCGCGTGAGCTCTATATCGACCGCGAGGACTTCATGGAGGACGCGCCGAAAAAGTTCTTCCGCCTGAAGCCGGGCGGGGAGGTGCGTCTCAAGCACGCCTACATCATCAAATGCGAGGAAGTCGTCAAGGATGCGGCGGGGGAGATCACGGAGCTGCGTTGCACCTACGATCGCGAGACACGGAGCGGCGGCGTTGCTGCAAACCGCAAGGTGAAGGGGACGATCCAGTGGGTTGCGGCAGAGCACGCGCTCACGGCGGAGGTGCGTCTCTACGAGAGCCTTTTGCGTGACATCCCGGAGGGTGAGGAGGAGCCGGAGCACTTTATTGACGCGCTGAACCCGCACTCGCTTGAGATCCTCACGGATGCGAAGATCGAGCCGAGCGTTTACCTAACGGCAGCAGGAGCACATTATCAGTTCCTGCGCGTTGGCTACTTTGTTGTTGACCCGGACACAACGCCGGATCATATAGTGTTCAACCGCATTGTCGGACTTAAGGATTCGTGGAGCAAGGTGAAATGATTCTTTTCCGATGGTGCACATATGCCGCCCGATGCGGACGGTATGAGGAGGTTTGCCGTGGCAAAGATACCGAAGAACCGATCTGATAAGGATATGATGCAGGGCTTTGAGGAGGAGGAAACCCTCGCCGAGGTTCTGCTGAAAAAGGAGCGGCAGGAGGAGGAACGCGCGCGTCAGCAAGCAGAGCGCATTCCTCCCGCCGACCTTGCCCGTGCGGGGCTTTCCTCTGCGCAGACGGATGAACTCGGCCGCGCGCTGATGGAGCTGAAACTTGCGCTGGCGCAGGAAGGCGTACAGCACTATAAGCTCAAGATTCAGCGCAAGGGCCGGCAGGTGATCATCACGGCGACGTGATGTGGAGTCACGGATCAATTTGTTTGTGACTTCTGGATTTCTCGCAACGAGAAAAAGGATGTGAAATGATGGAAAATGCAACGATTGTGGCGATTGTCATCTTCGTCATCGCATACGCGCTCATCATCTCCGAAAAGGTGCACCGCACCATCGTCGGACTGTTCGGCGCAATGCTCATGATACTCTTCGGAATCATCGAGCAGGAGACAGCGGTTCACCACATTGATTTCAACACGCTTGGACTCCTCATGGGCATGATGATTATTGTCAATATCACGAGCGAGACAGGGCTCTTTAACTTTCTTGCCATCTGGGCAGCGCAGAAAGTCAAGGCACAGCCAATTGCACTCCTCGTCGTCCTCTCGACCATTACGATGGTCTGCTCGGCTCTGCTTGACAACGTCACAACGGTTCTGCTGACCGTCCCGATCACCTTCAGCATTACGTCGCAGCTCAAGGTCGATGTCATGCCGTATCTGATCTCACAGATTCTCTCCTCGAATATCGGCGGCACGGCAACGCTCATCGGCGATCCGCCGAACATCATGATCGGCAGTGCCGTCGGACTGGACTTCATGGCATTCGTGGAAAATCTGACGCTCATCTCGATAATTATCTTTATCTTGGTACAATTCATTCTTATCGCGATCTACCGTAAGGGGCTGCACACGCAGCCCGAACTGCAGGATAAGATCATGCGTCTGCCGGCGGGCGCGCAGATCACGGATCATGCACTGCTGAAGAAATGTCTCGCTGTCATCTTCCTCACGATCACGCTCTTCGTCCTGCACGGCAGTCTCGGCCTGGAGTCCGCGACCGTTGCGCTCTCGGGCGCAGGACTTCTCCTGCTCCTCACGGCGACGCGCGATGAAGGTGCGATTGTCAAGGTGCTCTCCAAGATTGAGTGGCCGGCGATCTTCTTCTTCGGCGGGCTCTTCATTCTCGTCGGTGCGCTGGTCGAAACGGGTGTTATCCGTATGCTCGCCGCCGAAGCGATCAAGGCGACGGGCGGCAATGTCGAGGCGACAGCGATCCTCATCCTCTGGATGAGCGCGATTGCATCCGCATTCATCGACAACATCCCATTCGTTGCAACGCTGATTCCGCTCATTCAGGATATGGGTGAGATGGGGCTCACGAATCTCGATCCGATGTGGTGGTCGCTTGCTCTTGGTGCATGCCTTGGCGGCAACGGTACGCTCATCGGCGCGAGTGCAAACGTCGTTGTCGCGTCCATGTCGGCGCAGCGCGGACGACCGATTTCCTTCCTCGGCTTTATGAAGATTGCGTTCCCCGTCATGATTTTCACCATCATCATCTCGAATATCTACGTTTGGATTCGATATCTCTGAGAATTTTTGGTCGCGCTATCCCCGATCGCTGTCGCGGTTGGGGATTTATCTTTGCGCTCATCTGTGCTATTCTATGGGAAAAAGGGGGGAGCATCATGGTTTTGCATACGGGTATGCGTACGGATATTCCTGCGTTCTATGCGCCGTGGTTCGTCAATCGCTTGCATGCGGGCGAAGTGTGCGTACGCAACCCATATGATGCACAGCAGGTCACGCGCTACCGTCTCGATCCCTCTGTCGTCGACATCATCGCCTTCTGTACCAAGAATCCCGCGCCCATGCTTCCTCATATGCAACTTCTCGCGCCGTACGGACAATTCTGGTATGTCACGATCACTCCTTACGGCAGGGACATCGAGCCGAATGTGCCCGTATGGCAGGAGGTCGCGCACACATTCCGGCAACTCTCCATGATCGTCGGTACGCGTGCGATCGGCTGGCGTTACGATCCGATCATGATCGACGAACGCCATACAATCAATTGGCATCAGCAGATGTTCGCCGCGATGGCAGAGACGCTTGCGGGCGCGACTGAGATGGTCGTTATCAGCTTTCTCATGCGTTACGCAAAAACACGGCGCAACTTTCCTGCCTCACGCGATGTCACGCGTCTCGAACGGCTGGAACTTGGCGCGTACATTGTTGAGACAGCACGCACCTATGGAATGACCGTCTATCCCTGCGGCGACGGCGCAGAGCTCGCTGCATTCGGCGCAGATACGGGCGGCTGCATGACGCCGCGCATTTACGAGCGCGCGCTCGGACGGAGCATTCGCTTCCCCAAGTATCAGCGTCAGCGCAAGGAGTGTGACTGCTACCTCGGTGCGGACATCGGTGCCTATGACAGCTGCCCGCATCTCTGTCGCTACTGCTACGCGAATACACATCTCACGCGTGTCCAAAAAAATTGTCGCCGCCACGATCCCGCATCGCCCTTTCTCATCGGGCATGCGGAGGCAGGCGACCGCATGCACACGGCGCGGCAGGAGAGCTGGCTGGACGTGCAGGAGAGCCTGTTTTGACCAATATTTTCAGGCATGGAAAAAATGCTTGCACTTTATGAAAAACATCTGTATAATACAGAGCGTTGAAATCCGTTCCTCAAGACCTGATAGTCGTTCAATGAACGAGTGAAGCCTTGTTTATGTAATCAACGCTTGACCGTACCATAATCTCAGTGAACGCTTTCCCAGTTCGGCGAATGGAGAGACTAACTATATTTTTCAAGGGAGATTGTGGAAGAATGGCATTTGAAGACAAGACACTCGTATGCAAGGAATGCGGCGGCAACTTCGTATTCACCGCCGGTGAGCAGGAGTTCTACGCGGAGAAGGGCTTTGAGAACGAGCCAGCACGCTGCCGTGACTGCCGTGACAAGCGTCGTCGCAGTCGTGACGAGCAGAGCAGCGGCGAGCGTCAGATGTTCCCCGTGACCTGCGCCGCGTGCGGCAAGGAAACGGAAGTCCCGTTCCAGCCGAAGACGGATCGTCCGGTCTACTGCCGCGACTGCTTCAACTCGAAGCGCGCAGCACGTTTCTAAGGATTTTTGAGGAGGCTCTGCCTCCTTCGATGGAGGGATTGCGGCATTCGTTGCGGCGTCCCTCTTTTGTTTTCGTCTGTATGAGGAGGTTTCCCTATGAAACTGAAAAAATTGGCACTCATTCTTACCGGCGCTCTTGTGAGCCTTGCCCTCGTCGGCTGCGGTGGTGGCACAGATCAGGCAAAACAGGAGGCGAAGGTGCTTCGTGTCGGCTCTGCGATTGACTTTGCACCGTTTGAGTTCCAGGATGAGGGACAGAAGGACTATCAGGGCTTCGATATGGATCTCATCCGCGCGATCGCCAAGGAGATGGGCAGCGAGGCGGAGATCCAGAACATCGGCTTTGACGGACTCATTCCCGCTCTGCAGGCAAAGAATATCGATGTCATCATCAGTGGTATGACGATCAACGACGAACGTGCACAGAAGGTGAACTTCTCCGATCCGTACTATCAGTCGGGACTTACGATGGTCGTGCGTAGCGATGAGGAGGCGATCAAGTCCTTCAAGGATCTCAAGGGACACAAGGTCGCCGTACAGATCGGTACGACAAGCGCGAACATGGTCAAGGATATGGAAGGTGTTACCGTCACCGAGCTCAACACGCCTGCAGACTGCTTTATGGAGCTCAAAGCGCGCGGCGTTGATGCTGTTGTGAACGATCGCCCGGTCAACGACTACTACATCAAGCAGACACAGGCGGTCGGCGTGAAGTCCCTCGAGGACAAACTCTCGGCGGAGGACTACGGCATTGCGATGGCAAAGGACAACGCCGATCTCCAGAAGAAGATCAACGATGCGCTCAAAAAACTTCGTGAGAACGGCGAGTATGACAAGATTTATCAGAAGTGGTTCGGAACGAACAAGTAAAGGAACCCCTGATAAAAGATGCGTCAAGATGATGGTGCTGAATTTATCAGTGCTTCCTAAACATTGAATAACGATAAAAGCATCGTAGATGGAGTACGACTCGTCTGCGGTGCTTTTTGCGTTGATGGGATAGATAGAACAATATCTTCTTGCTTTATAAGCGAAAACACCGTAGAATAAAGCATAGATAAAATGCAGAGAGGTGACGGAATGATTCAGAAGGGAATTATCCTCGCGGGAGGTTCGGGGACGCGGCTCTATCCGCTCACGAAGGTCGTATCGAAGCAGCTCATGCCGATCTACGACAAGCCAATGATCTATTATCCCTTGAGCGCGCTGATGCTCGCGGGGATACGGGACATCCTCATTATTACAACGCCGAATGACAGCGCCCTCTATCGGGAGTTGCTCGGCGACGGCAGTCAACTTGGAATTTCCATATCGTATGCCGTGCAGCCAAGCCCGGATGGACTCGCACAGGCGTTTATCATCGGTGCGGATTTCGTTGCGGGCGAGGGCTGTGCGCTCGTGCTCGGTGACAACATCTTCTATGGTTCCGACTTTGCACAGGTCCTGCAGCGCACCGTGCGTCGTGAGGATGGGGCGACCGTGTTTGCCTACTATGTGTCCGATCCCGAGCGTTACGGTGTCGTTTCCTTCGACGAGGCAGGAAATGCGCTCACGCTTGAGGAGAAACCGAAAGAGCCGAAGTCCAACTACGCCGTCACAGGGCTCTACTTCTATGACAGTGATATTGTCGAGATTGCGCGCGGCATTCGCCCCTCGGCGCGCGGCGAGCTTGAGATCACCGACGTGAACAAGGAATATCTTGCAGCGGGAAAACTCCATGTGGAGCGCCTGCGGCGCGGTTACGCATGGCTCGATACGGGGACGCACGAGTCGCTGCTCTCGGCTGCCACCTTTGTCCAGACCATACAGGCGCGGCAGGGGCTCAAGATCTCCTGCATCGAGGAGATTGCCTATCGCATGGGCTACATCGATGCCGAGCAGGTGCTTCGCCTCGCCGAACCCCTTGCAAAGAACGAGTATGGTGTTTATTTGAAACGACTGATCAAGGACGTATAGGGAGCGCGTATATGAACGTAATTGAAACGGCACTTGTGGGTGTCCGCATCCTCGAGCCTCAAGTGTTTGGTGACGCACGTGGCTGGTTCATGGAGAGCTGGTCGAAAAAGAAGATGGAGGACGCGGGTATTTTCGTTGACTTTGTGCAGGACAACCATTCCTTTTCGGCGCAGAAGGGGACACTGCGCGGTCTGCACTATCAGCTGAATCCCATGGCACAGGCAAAGCTGCTGCGCGTTTCGCGTGGTTCGATCTTCGATGTTGCCGTGGACATTCGTCGCGGTTCGCCGACCTATGCGAAATGGGTTGGTGTGGAGCTGTCGGCGGAGAACTATCGTCAGCTCTTTATTCCGCGTGGATTTGCACATGGCTTCATTACACTTACCGATGATGTCGAGGTGCAGTACAAGGCGGACAATCTCTACGCGCCTGCCTGCGATGGCAATATCCGCTGGGATGATCCGGAGATTGGCGTCGACTGGCCGATCACGCCTACTGTTCTCTCTGATAAAGATGCCAACGCGCCCCTTCTTGCCGCGCGAACAGAACTCAATTTTACTTACAGCGCGTAAGGCGCGTGGGATTTTTTCAAAAAGAATGATGAAAAAATGAAAAAAGGGGGTTGACGAGAGTCAGCTCCCTGTGTTATATTATGACAGTCGCGCCGATGAGGGAAATGAAAGCGAAGAAAAACGCTGAAAGCCTCTGAATGGTGCAGGATGTACCCTGAAAACTACACAATGCAAAACACGTTAGAGGAAACTCTAACAAGCCAGATGCAACATCGTTGATGTCAGTCAACGAAACACAATTCTTTTACAAGAATGAACTTTTGAGCCAACAGGCTCTTCACATTAGCGGAGAGTTTGATCCTGGCTCAGGACGAACGCTGGCGGCGTGCTTAACACATGCAAGTCGAACGGAGCGAATGAAAGCTTGCTTTTATGAGCTT
>NZ_GL892076.1:2027841-2028565 GCF_000213975.1 Centipeda periodontii DSM 2778 | reverse complement strand
TAGTTTTGCATTGTCTAGTTTTGAGGGCGCATCCATCCTGAAATGGGGGCGTAGCTCAGCTGGGAGAGCACCTGCCTTGCAAGCAGGGGGTCAGGAGTTCGATTCTCCTCGTCTCCACCATTTTTCTTGAATGTAATCCTAAAATACGAATACCTTACAACCTAAGGCAACTTCGATTTAGGGTGCACTAAGCAAAGCGAAAGTTTTGCGTAGGGGCAAGGAATAAAGGAGAATCCAAGGGAGGCGTACTGAAAGGTACGTTGACCGCAGGATTCGACTGCATGACGAAGCCATACACAAAAATCTCGCCTTTGTAGGTAATACTAAGCGAAGCAAAAGCTTTGATGGATAACAAGGAATGATAGCAAAATCAAGGGAGTCGTAATGGCAATTACGTCGACCGCAGAATTTGATAGCATGACACAGTTAGCTGCAAAGATCTTGCATTCGCGCCTATCATGGGCCTATAGCTCAGCTGGTTAGAGCGCACGCCTGATAAGCGTGAGGTCAGTAGTTCAAGTCTACTTAGGCCCACCATTTATATTGTTCACTGAAAACTGCACAGAAGAAACAAGAAAATCTAAAACAAGGGAGACTTTGTGTACTCATGTCATGAAGTTTTCCACACTAAAAGATTTTCCCAAGCAAATTAGGATAAAGCGAAAATACCTTACATCACAAGATGATGACTTTCGTGATAAACCATGAAAGTTAAAGTTCTGCG
>NZ_GL892076.1:2023374-2024865 GCF_000213975.1 Centipeda periodontii DSM 2778 | reverse complement strand
CAGTTTCTTCTGTGAAGTTTTGAGTGTACAACACTCAAGAAGATGCGGTGATGATGCCTGAACGGTACCACCTGTTCCCATTCCGAACACAGTAGTTAAGCGTTCAAAGGCCGAGGGTACTTCGTTGGAGATGACGTGGGAGAGTAGGTAGTTGCCGCACAGGGACTCGTGAATCGCGCGGTTCACGAGTTCTTTTGTAAAATATCATAATGGCGGCTTTGGTGAAGCGGTTAACACACTGGATTGTGGCTCCAGCATGCATGGGTTCGATCCCCATAAGTCGCCCCATAGGGGTATAGCTCAACTGGTAGAGCAACGGTCTCCAAAACCGTAGGTTGTGAGTTCAAGTCTTACTGCCCCTGCCATTGCGTTTAGCCGTATCGGTTTCGATACGGTTTTTTTGTATGGCGGAGCGTCTTGTGAAAGAGGGGCGCGGGAGGAGTCCCATAACGAGCCGGAAGAAGAATCGAAGGGGAGCATCTACGAGCGGATGATGGCGTCGCTCGACGAGGTGCGTCTTGACCGGTATGATCGCGCGATGAATGGCTGATCCTATGCGTTTCTCATGTTCTTTTATCTTGTAAAATACGAAATAATAGTGTAGAATGGCAAAAAGGCAAAATGAGCTTATTTTGCTCTGAGTTTAAGGAGGAGATATATCTATGAAGAGATTCGTCCAGATGGCGCTTGTTTTGTGCCTCACACTGTTTGCTATGCAGGCAGGGGCATCCGCCTATTCCGACAAGGTGACACTGCCGGAGGGAGCGGTGATCACGAATGTCAACCGTCTGGCGGTTGGTGCTCCTCTCTATGTGCAGGTGGAGGATACGGCGCCCTCGCTCGAGATCCTGACACAGGTTGTTTCGGATGCGAGCCGGGTCACCCGCGCCAATATTGTGACTTACGATACGGTGGTGAGCGGCATTCAAAAGGACAACAACATTGATCTCAAGGCACTTCCGCGGCGTGAGGCTGCCAAGATTTTTAAGGAGCATGTTGCCTCCTATGCGGATGCCTACATCATCCTGACGGTTGCGAATAACAGCCGCACGACGTTCTTCTTCGATGTCTATCGTTCGGGTTCCAATGAGTTGCTTTACACGTATGAGGTTCGAGCGAACAAGTCGGATGGAAATACGGTTGCGACGTTCTCGGCCCTCTCCGAGCAGTTCTATAAGAACTGGCAGCGTTCGGTGGAAGCCCAAAATAAGGGAAAGTAAGGAATCGCTGATAAAATGAAGTCCGTCAGATTGGCGTAGATTTTTTCGTCCGATTGAGGAGGCAAACCGGACGCAGAGCGGTGCTCTGTGGAGGATTTGCCGACGAAAAGCGGGCAAAAAAGATGCGCCAAGATGATGGCGCTGAATTTATCAGTGCTTCCGTAATACTGTAATGTGAAGCTCTCATACGCGTGAGAGCTTTTTCTTTGCCCAAAATACTAGTAGCAGCTCATAAAAATGTTGACAAAGAGGGGTAACTATAATAAGATAG
>NZ_GL892076.1:1997288-2023324 GCF_000213975.1 Centipeda periodontii DSM 2778 | reverse complement strand
ATATTGAGCGCGAGCGCGGGATTACGATTCTCTCAAAGAATACGGCGATTCTCTATGACGATATCAAGATCAATATCGTGGATACGCCGGGACATGCGGATTTTGGGGGCGAGGTGGAGCGTGTCCTCAATATGGTGGACGGTGTTCTCCTGCTTGTCGATGCGTTTGAAGGACCGATGCCGCAAACGAAATATGTGCTGCGCAAGGCACTTGAGCAGGGGCTCAAGCCGATCGTTGTTATCAATAAGATTGACCGTCCGGATCAGCGTGTGGACGATGTCTACGATGAGGTCCTCGAACTCTTTATGGAGCTGGACGCGGATGATGATCAGCTTGACTTCCCGGTGATCTATGCGACGGCGCGCGACGGTATCGCAAAGTATAATATGGAGGACGAGAGCGACAATCTGGAACCCTTGATGCAGACGATTGTGAAGGAGATTCCGGCACCGCAGGGCGATGCGGACGGTCCCCTGCAGATGATGGTGACGACGCTCGAGGCAGATGATTATGTGGGACGCGTCGCCATTGGACGCATCATCCGCGGCTCGGTGCGTCTGAATCAGAATGTTGTCATCATCAGCGGCGACCATGACACCAAGGCGAAAGTCGGCAAAGTCTATGTCTATCAGGGCCTGAGGCGCGTCGATGTGGACGAGGCGGGGATGGGCGAGATCGTCGCCCTGACGGGGCTCGGCGATGTGAGCATCGGCTATACGGTGGCAGATGCAGAGAATCCGGAGGCACTGCCGACGATCAACATCGATGAGCCGACACTCTCGATGACGTTCGGTGTCAATACGAGCCCGTTTGCGGGACGTGAGGGGCAGTTTGTCACCTCGCGTCACATTCGCGACCGCCTCTTCAAGGAGATCGAGACGAATGTTGCGATGCATGTCGAGGAGACGGACTCGGCAGACGTGTTCAAGGTTTCGGGACGCGGTGAACTGCATCTCTCGATCCTGATTGAGCAGATGCGCCGCGAGGGCTATGAACTGCAGGTCGGGAAGCCGGAGGTCGTCTATAAGACGATCAACGGGCAGAAATGTGAACCGATGGAGAATCTGACGGTCGAGGTGCCGCAGGAGTACATGGGCGCGGTCATGGAGGCGCTCGGCACGCGCAAGGCGGAGCTGTCGAATATGACGGAGCTCTCGGGCTATATCCGCATGGAGTTCTTCATCCCGGCACGCGGGTTGATTGGCTTCCGTTCAGAGCTCCTCACGAGCACAAAGGGCAACGGCATCATGAATCATATTTTCCACGGTTATGTGCCGTATAAGGGGGATATGATCGGCCGTTCGCACGGCTCACTTGTGGCCTTCGAGCAGGGAGAGACGACGGGCTACGGCATCTTCTCCCTGCAGGATCGCGGAACGATGTTTATCTCGCCGGGGCAGCAGGTGTATGAGGGGATGATCGTGGGCGAGAATTCGCGTGACATCGACATGGACATCAATCCGTGTAAGAAGAAGAATGTCACGAATATGCGTACATCGGCGTCGGACGAGGCGATCCGTCTCACGCCGCCGCGCATTCTGAGCCTCGAGCAGGCGCTTGAGTACATCAACGATGATGAGCTGGTCGAGGTGACGCCGGAGAACATTCGTCTGCGCAAGGCAATTCTCGACCGTACGGCGCGTGGGCGCGCGGCAAAGAATGCACGAAAATAAAGCTGAAGTCCTGTGTTGACCGGGAAAATTTTGTTTAATGGGGATTTTATTGTAATTCTGAAAAAAATATGCTAGTATGTCTAAGTTAATAAAATGAAGAATTGTTACTAGTTTCATCTGGATATAATCTACTGAGAAAGGAAGAGATAAATGGGTGCAAATTCATTGCTTTCGCGCGTGAAGAATATGACTTCGCGTGTCGTGGACTCATTTATTCCTCCCGAGGATGATTTGTATGAGGATGTAGAAGAAGCGCAGGAGCCTGTTCCTAAGGTGTCTGCCCGGACTCGCCAAGAGGAGGTTGTGCAGCGCCGCGTTGCGAACGGTGGCACGGTGTCCTTTTCCTCCGCGACATATGGAACGTCTTCATCAGCGCACGGTACACCCACGGTGGGAGACGGCGGTACGCCGCTGACCGTCCATACGACGAAGGTTGCAGAACTCAAGGTTCGCATCCATCGTCCACGCCGTTATGATGACGTGGGATCGGCAGTTGTTCAGCTCAAGAAGGGGATTGCCGTCGCGGTCAATTTCGACTGCCTGAACGAGGCGGAGCGTCGTCGCGTCTGCGACTTCCTGAATGGTGCCTGCTATGTACTCCATGGCACGGCACGCATGGTATCGAGTGCGATCGTTCTCTATGCGCCGAAGGGCGTAGATGTGACGGAGGCAGCCGCACGGACGTATTGATCCTTTGAACTTTAGGGATGGAGAGCATTGCTGCTCTCCATTTTTTATGCAAAAAAATATGATGGAGCGTTGTTTTGCAGCTTTTCTTATGCTATAATACTCCGCAGTGTTTAGGAAGCACTGATAAATTCAGTACTGCCATCTTGGCACATCTTTTTCGCCCTGCCATCGTCGACAAATCCTCCACATAGCCTTTGCAGCGTTAGGTTTGTCTCCTTGACAGGATAAAAAATCTGCACCGATCTGACAGACTTCATTTTATCAGCGATTCCTTAAAAATCACGCGTTCCCGATAGTCGCTCTGTGCCGCGCTGTGCGTGGTGGTGCGTCGGATGAGGGGCGCGGAAGAACAACAGGAGGTATTTTCCATGGCAGTAATTTCTATGAAGCAGCTTCTGGAGGCAGGCGTCCACTTCGGACATCAGACCCGCCGCTGGAACCCGAAGATGGCGCGCTATATCTTCACAGAGCGCAACGGTATTTACATTATCGATCTGCAGAAGACGGTGCGCAAGGTGGACGAGGCGTACAACTTCCTCCGCAGCGTTGCACAGGAAGGCAAGTCAGTGCTTTTCATCGGCACGAAGAAGCAGGCACAGGAGGCGATCCGCGAGGAGGCTCTGCGTGCGAATATGTTCTATGTCAATGAGCGTTGGCTCGGCGGCATGATGACGAACTTCCAGACGATTCAGCGCCGTATCCACCGCCTCAAGACACTTGAGGAGATGGAGGAGAACGGGACGTTCGAGGTGCTGACGAAGAAAGAGGTGCAGGGGCTGCGCCATGAGAAGGAGAAGCTCGAGCGCTATCTGGGCGGCATCAAGGATATGAACCGTCTGCCGGGCGCGCTCTTCGTCGTCGATCCGCGCAAGGAGCGCATTGCGGTTGCCGAGGCACGCAAGCTGAACATTCCCATTGTTGCGATTGTTGACACGAACTGCGACCCGGATGAGATCGACTACGTGATCCCGGGCAATGATGATGCAATCCGCGCGGTGAAGCTCCTCACAGGCTGCATGGCGGACGCTGTGCTTGAGGGCAATCAGGGCGGCGCACCGGAGACGGCTGAGGCCGAGTAAGGAAACAATCTGAGGGGTAAGGGAGTGTTATCCCTTGCCCCTTTTTTTGAGACAATTTAGGGAGGAAATACAATGGCAATCACTGCTGCAATGGTAAAGGAACTGCGTGAGCGCACAGGCGCGGGTATGATGGACTGCAAGAAAGCGCTTGCAGAAACCGACGGCGATATGCAGAAGGCGATCGACTATCTGCGTGAGAAGGGCATTGCGAAGGCGGAGAAGAAGGCGGGCCGCATTGCTGCTGAGGGTGCCGTGACGGCGTATCTTGCGCCGGATGCAAAGGTCGGCGCGATTGTCGAGATCAACTGTGAGACGGACTTTGCGGCGGGTAACGAGCAGTTCCGTGAGCTGAGTGCGAAGGTTGCAAAGCATATTGCAGAGACGAATCCGGTCGATCTCGATGCGCTGAACGCAAGTACGATCGATGGTAAGGATGTTGCCTCCCTCATCACCGAGGCAACGGCGACGATTGGTGAGAAGATTTCGCTGCGCCGCTTTGCACGCTATGAGAGCACGGGCCGTGTTGCGACGTACATCCACATGGGCGGCAAGATCGGCATTCTCGTGGAGCTCTCCGGCGGCGATGAACAGCTCGGCAAGGACATCGCGATGCAGATTGCGGCGGCATCGCCGATTGCGATTGACCGTTCCGGCGTGACGGCAGATGATATCGAGCACGAGAAGGAAGTCCTCCGCAAGCAGGCACTTGAGGAAGGCAAGCCCGAGAAGATCATTGAGAAGATGGTCGAGGGGCGCATCAACAAGTTCTACGAAGAGGTTTGCCTGCTTGAGCAGAAGTTCGTGAAGGATCCCGAGCAGAAGGTTTCGGCTGTGCTGGGCGGCGTCGAGGTCAAGGCATTCACGCGCTTCCAGCTCGGTGAAGGCATTGAGAAGAAGCAGGAAGATTTTGCTGCGGAGGTTGCTGCACAGATGCAGTAAGGGAATGATGAGAAGGGGCTGTTGTTCGAAGCATATTTTGCTTCGTACGGCGCCCCTTTTTTGCAGACAGACAGCGTAAAGTATGCTATAATGGCGCAAAGAGAAACAGGAGGAGTCATCGTGGGAGCGAAATATCGTCGTGTCGTATTGAAACTCAGCGGAGAGGCTCTGGCGGGAGATCAGGGCTTTGGCATCAATCCTGCCGTTGTTGAGGACATTGCCGCGCAGATTAAGAAGGTACGCGATCATGGCATCGACGTTGCCATCGTGGTCGGCGGCGGCAATATTTGGCGCGGTCTTGCGGGCAGTGCAAAGGGCATGGACCGCACGACGGCAGACTACATGGGCATGATGGCGACAGTGATGAATGCGCTTGCTCTTCAGGACGCACTCGAAAAACAGGATGTCGATACGCGCGTGCAGAGTGCGATCGAGATGCGTCAGGTGGCAGAACCCTATATCCGACGCCGTGCAATCCGCCACATGGAGAAAGGACGCGTTGTGATCTTTGGTGCAGGCACAGGCAATCCGTATTTTTCGACGGATACGACAGCAGCCCTGCGTGCGGCTGAGATCGAGGCAGATGTGATTCTCATGGCGAAGAAGGGAACGGACGGAATCTATGACTGCGATCCGAACAAGAATCCCAATGCGAAACGCTTTGAAACCCTAGCCTATATTGACATTCTCAAGAAGGGGTTGGCGGTCATGGACGCGACAGCAACGAGCTTGTGCATGGAAAACAAGATTCCCATCGTTGTGTTTAATATTGACGATTATGCGAATATCGCGCGTGCATCGTTTGGAGAGCCGATTGGAACGACCGTAGGAGGCGAGGCTGTATGATTAAGGAAATTCTCTCGAAGCATGAAGCAAGCATGAACAAGGCGATTGAGGCGCTCCGCCGGGAGTTCTCATCCCTGCGCGCGGGGCGTGCGACGCCGAACCTCCTAGACAAGGTGATGGTGCCTTACTATGGGACCCCAACGTCGGTCAATCAGCTCGCGAAGGTGACGGTGCCGGAGCCTCACATGATCGTTATTACACCATGGGAGAAGTCCATCCTGCACGAGATCGAGATCGCGATCTCGAAGTCCGATCTCGGTCTCTCACCGAACTCGGACGGTACGGTGATCCGCCTTGCGATCCCACAGCCAACGCAGGAGCGGCGCAAGGAGCTGATCAAGACGGTCGGCAAGAAGACAGAGGATGCAAAGGTCGCCCTGCGCAATATCCGCCGTGACGCGAATGAGGCGATCAAGAAGCTCGAGAAGGACAAGGAGATCAACGAGGACGAGTCCAAGCGCGGACAGGACTCTGTGCAGAAACTCGTGGATAAGTTCGTCAAGCAGATGGAAGAGATGCGTGCGGCAAAGGAAAAAGAGGTCATGGAAATCTGATGACGGATCTCCTTTTGGCGCGTCCATGGAATGCGGTTTCTCAGGAGCTTAATGCAGAGGGGATAGCCTATGAGCTTTGTGAAACACGTTCGCCACGCACCTTCTTTTTGGTGGATCCGGCGGAGCCATATGTTGTTCGTGTGCGGTGGCATGGTGACGACTGTGTGGTCACATATACACCTGCACCCGCGCGGAGTGATACGGTAGCCGCGTACGAGGAAGCGTTGCGTTGAACAGACACAGCCCCTTCCGGCACTGCCGAAGGGGTGTTTTGGTAGATTGAGGGAGCGTAGCTCAGGGAGGATGGAAGAGATAGATATGTGGAGAAAGATATTGGGTGTCGGCAAACGCGGATCTGCCGCCGCAGAGCCGTCTCTTCCGTCCGGATTCTCGGTTGACCATGAACAACTGCCGCGCCATATTGCCATTGTTATGGATGGGAATGGACGCTGGGCGAAGGCGCAGGGACGCTCACGCTCTGCGGGTCACGAGGCGGGTGCACGTACGCTGAAGCGGATCGTTCGCGCGGCGTCGGAGATAGGGGTCGAGGTGCTGACGGTCTACGCGTTCTCTACGGAGAATTGGAAGCGTCCGCACCGCGAGGTCGATTTCCTGCTGAATCTCTTTGACTCTTTCCTTGAAAAAGAGATTGCAGAGATGCATGCACAGCATGTGCGCATGAGCTTCATCGGACGGCGTGACCGCTTTACGGAGCGCTTTCTGCGCCGCATGGAGGAGGCGGAGGAGCGCACAGCGAACAATACGGGGATGCACTTTAATCTTGCGGCGAACTACGGCAGTCAGGACGAGATCCTGCGTGCCGTACGCGCAATCTCCGTACGCGTGGCGGCAGGGGAGATTACGCCGGAGGAGATCGACGAAGACCTTTTTTCGCATGCACTCGATACGGCGGGGGATCCGCCCGTGGATCTCTTCATCCGTACGAGCGGTGATCTTCGCCTCAGCAACTTTCTCCTCTGGCAGTCGGCATATGCGGAGCTCTATTTCACAGATACGCATTGGCCGGATTTTACACCGGAGGAGCTGGCGCACGCGATTGAGGATTTCGCAGGACGCAGCCGTCGCTTTGGTGGGCTCTCGGCAGAAGAATAAATTGGAGGCTGTCTTTGATTATACGCATTATTTCCGGAACAATTGGTATTGCGCTCGCCACCTATGTGATTCAGGAGGGTGGGCGGACGTTTATCATTGCGGCGGCGTTGCTCGCCGTGCTCGCATGGCTTGAGTACGTGCGTGCCTTTTCGCGTCGCGGCGGAAACCTCACGCTCTTTTCGGGGCTTCTCAGCATCGGCGGTATGCTCTACGGTGCCTATTTGGGGCAGATTGATATTATTCTGTTTGTCCTGACGGCATCTGTCCTACTTGTACTCATTACCTCGGTGCTCCTGCGCGGGGATGTATCTGTGCCGGATGTGTGTATCTCTGTGGCAGGCATCTGCTATATCGGGCTGCCGTTTGCCTATCTCATCATGCTGCGCAATCTTGCGGTTGGCAGCTATGTCACGCCAATCGAGACATTTGATCTCGGAACGGCGATGGTCTGGGTCATGTTTATCGGGACGTGGGCGAGCGACAGCTTTGCCTACTTCGCAGGACGCGCGTTCGGCTCGCACAAGCTCGCGCCTGCAATCAGTCCGAACAAGACGATCGAGGGATTCCTTGGTGGGCTCATCGGTACGGTTGCAGCGATGACGGGGCTCGGATGGCTGCTCGCGATGCCGCTCGCGCAGATGGCAGGCCTTGGTGCGGCGATTGCCATCCTTGGCACCCTCGGTGATCTCGTGGAGTCGCTGATGAAGCGGCATGTGGGCATCAAGGATTCGGGGGCGATCATCCCCGGGCACGGCGGCATCTGGGATCGCTTTGACAGCGTTCTCTTTACGGCACCGCTCGTTTACTACTATACGATTTACTTTGTATTGCGCTGACATAAAGGAGCTTGGATGTTAGAAAAAATTCTCGCGACTGTATTCGTCTTTGGGCTCCTCGTCTTTGTGCACGAGCTCGGGCATTTCATCACGGCAAAGCTGACGGGGATGCGCGTGGATGAATTCGCCATTGGCTTTGGTCCGCGCTTGGTCAGCTTCCGCTATGGTGAGACAGTCTACTCAATTCGCATTGTTCCACTCGGTGGATTCAACGACATTGCAGGCATGGCAGCGGATGATAATGACGCGGGCGACCGCGGCTACTGCCGCAAACCGATTCTCTCGCGGATGATTGTGATCCTTGCGGGCTCGGCGATGAACTTTATCCTGCCCGTCGTGCTCTTCTTCGGCATCTTCTTCTTTGCCGGGGTACAGACGCCGAACCCCGCGCCCGTGCTTGGCACAGTGCTCGCAGATAACCCTGCGGCACAGGCGGGGCTTCAGGCAAATGACCGTATCCTTGCGATTGACGGGCAGCCCATTGAAACGTGGCAGGAGATGGTGGATGCCATCCGTTCGAACCATGGGACTGTCCCGATGACCATGCAGGTAGATCGCGCGGGACGGGAACTGACGGTCAGCGTGACACCCCATTATGATGCGGCTCACGATCGCGGTGTCATCGGCATTGTGAACGCGTATGAGAGCACATACCCAGGATTCTTCCAGTCGATCTCCATGGCGTTCGAGCGGACGGCGATGATCATTGTCATGATGCTTGACGCGCTTTATCGCATCATTCTCGAACTCTCCGGTTCAGAGCTCGCGGGGCCGATCGGTGTGGCGCAGATGGCGGGTGAGGTTGCAGAGATGGGCATTGTGCCGCTCCTCAACTTTGCGGCGCTTCTTAGCCTCAACCTTGCGATCATCAACCTCCTTCCCGTGCCGGCACTGGACGGGGGGCATTTCCTCACGCTTTGCGTCGAGGCGGTACGCGGCAAGCCGCTCAGCCCGAAGGTCATGCACTACATCCAGAACGCGGGCGTGGGGCTCATTGTGCTGCTCATGCTGCTTGCGATGAAGAATGACGTTGTACGTATCTTTGCAGGAGGTTGACCTTCGCTATGGCAAGCTATGAACGTCGCAGGACGCGGCAGATTCACATAGGAAATATCCCCATCGGGGGCGGCGCTCCGATCTCGGTGCAGTCCATGTGCAATACGAAGACAACGGACACGGAGGCGACGGTGCAGCAGATTCGTGAGCTTGCGGCAGCAGGCTGCGACATCGTGCGCGTCGCCGTGCCTGACATGGAGGCAGCGAAGAATCTTGGCAATATTGTGCGGCAGGTAAAGACGCCACTCGTTGCAGACATCCACTTCGACTACAAGCTCGCACTTGAGGCGATGGCGCAGGGCGTCGCGGCACTGCGCATCAATCCCGGCAACATCGGTGGGACGGAGCGCGTGAAGAAGGTGGTTGCGGCAGCGCGCGAGGGCAGTATCCCGATCCGTATCGGAGTCAACGCCGGATCGCTCGATCATAAAATCCTGACGAAATACGGCGGAGTAACGGCAGAAGCATTGGTCGAATCCGCGATGGAGCATGTACGCGTGCTTGAGGAGCAGGGCTTCTACGATATGAAGATCTCGCTCAAGGCGCATGATGTGCCGCTGACGCTTGCGGCATACCGTCTCATGAGCGAGCGCGTCGACTATCCGCTCCACCTCGGCATCACGGAGGCGGGCACGGCGGGAACGGGGATCATCAAGTCCTCGGTCGGCGTCGGGGCACTGCTTGCGGAGGGCATCGGCGATACGATTCGCATTTCTCTTACGGGCGATCCCGTGGTCGAGGTGCGCACGGCAAATGAAATACTCAAGGCACTTGGGCTCAAGGAATACGGCCCGACGCTCGTCGCTTGTCCGACGTGCGGGCGCACAAGCATCAACCTTGTGGAGATCGCGGAGAAGGTCGAGGAGCGTCTGCGCGGGATGGAGGACCCCATCGAGGTCGCTGTGATGGGCTGCGTTGTGAACGGTCCCGGCGAAGCGCGCGGCGCGGATGTCGGCATCGCCGGCGGGAACGGTGAGGGACTGATCTTCCGCAAGGGTGAGGTCATCCGTAAGGTAAAGGAAGAAGAACTGCTCCCCGAACTGTTTCGGGAGATTGATGCAATATTGGAGGAACGCAAAACGTCATGAGAGCAACGAATCTGTATGCGCCCACACTCAGGAATACGCCTGCGGAGGCGGAGATCACAAGCCATCAGCTCATGTACCGTGCAGGGCTCATCCGCAAGTCTGCGGGCGGCATGTATACGTATCTGCCGCTCGCGTGGCGCACGATCCGCAAGATTGAGCAGATCATCCGTGAGGAGATGGATGCGGCGGGCGGACAGGAGATCATGATGCCGATCCTGCAGCCGTCCGAGCTCTGGGAGGAGAGCGGACGCTGGGGCGCATACGGTGCGGAGATGATCCGCGTGAAGGATCGCCATGATCGTGAGTTCTGCATGGGTCCGACGCACGAGGAGATGATTACGGCACTCGTGCGCGATGAACTGCGCTCGTACAAGCAGCTGCCCGTCATGCTCTATCAGATTCAGGACAAGTTCCGCGACGAGCGCCGTCCGCGCTTCGGCGTCATGCGCAGCCGCGAGTTTATCATGAAAGACCTTTATTCTTTCGATAAGGATGTCGAGGGGATGAACGAGTCCTACCGAAAGATGTACGTCGCGTATTCCAACATCTTCACACGCTGCGGTCTGAACTTCCGCGCGGTGGAGGCGGACAGCGGCGCGATCGGCGGCGGGCACTCCGAGGAGTTTACCGTCCTCGCGCCCGAGGGCGAGTCGCGCATTGCGTGCTGCGATGCGTGCAGCTACGCGGCGAGCGATGAGAAGGCGGCGCTGCGCCCGATCGATGCGCCCGAAGAGGCGGAATTGCCGCTTGAGAAGGTGGCGACGCCCGGCACGCATACGATTGCCCTGCTCGCAGAGTATCTCAAGGTTCCCGTGGAAAAGACGATCAAGGCGGTTGCCTATCAGGCGGAGGACGATACCCTCATCCTCGCATTCCTGCGCGGCGATCACGAGGTCAACGAGGTGAAGCTCGCGAACGCTGTTCCAGGCGCGCGCGAGTTGCGGATGGCAGATGAGGCGGCAATTCGTGCGGCGAGCGGATGCCCCGGATTTATGAGCCCGATCGGCATTGCGGAGGGCACGCATATCGTCGTCGATGAGACGGCGATGCGGATGCACAACGCCGTCTCGGGCGCGAATGAGCAGGACTTCCACTATACAAATGTCAATCCAAAGCGCGACTTCGGCACGGTGACGGTGGCGGACATCCGCCTCGTCGCGGAGGGGGACGAGTGCCCTGCCTGTGAGAACGGGCACCTCCATATCGGGCGCGGCATTGAGGCGGGGCAGATCTTTGCGCTCGGCACGAAGTACAGCGAGGCGATGGGTGCAACCTTCCTTGACGAGGCGGGCAAGGCACAGCCCCTGCAGATGGGCTGCTACGGCATCGGCGTCGGGCGCACGATGGCGGCAGCGATTGAGCAGAACAACGACGAGCATGGCATCATCTGGCCGCGCGCGATTGCGCCGTACGAGGTTGTCGTCGTCGCGGTCAATGCGAAGGTTCCAGAGCAGCTTGCGTACGCCGAAGAGGTCTATGAGGAGCTGCGCGCGGCAGGCGTCGATGTTCTGCTCGACGATCGGCGCGAGCGAGCAGGCGTCAAGTTCAACGACTGCGACCTGATCGGCTACCCCGTGCGGATTGCGATCGGACCGAAGACCATCGAGAACGGGAGTATCGAGGTGAAAGTCCGCAAAACAGGCGAACTCGTGAACTTTGCACGCGATACATATTTGAAGGGCGTGCAGGATATGCTTGCGGCGCTGTGATTTGATCGTTGTCTTTTTGTTATGAGAGAGCCGTTCGATAGCGAGCGGCTTTTTTTGTGGCCTTTCGCTGATTCGTGTGGGTAGGAGGTTTCAAGATGATCGGCAGACATGATATAATATCCCGAAAAACAGATTGGAGAAATCATCATGGATACGTTGTTCTTGTTTTCTGCCGCATTGAATCTTGATGCACCTTGGCGTGTGGAACGGGTCGAGTTCCTCCCCTCAAAGGAGAAGCCTTCCATGAAGGAACTCCATATTTACGTAGGATTTGCATGCGGCGGGAAATTTCACTGCCCGGAAGAAGGATGCGTGGAATCCATGAGCGCCTACGACACCTCTGAGCGGACATGGAGACATCTGGACTTCTTTCAGTACAAGACCTACCTGCACGCAGCCCTTCCACGTATCCGCTGTAAAGAGCACGGGACAAAGACCGTATCCGTTCCTTGGGCAAGACCGAACTGTGGCTTCACACTTCTAAGACCATGAAACGGTGGGGCGCTTTGTCGAAGACTTCAGGGCGCATGGAGGCAGGACAGAAAACGTCGGCGTCATCACCTGCGACATGTCGTTGGGCTTTCGCAAAGGAATCCTGGAGAACTTCCCCGAAGCGCACACGATCATCGACAAGTTCCATGTCGTCAAACATTGCAACGAAGCTGTGGACAAGGTACGCAAAGAAGAGGCGAAGACGAACGAACTTCTACGGAGGACGAAATACATCTGGCTGAAGAACGAGAAGAATCTCACGGAAAACCAGCGGGAGAAGAAGACTGCCCTTTGCAGGAAACATCTGCGCACGGCGGGCGCATATTGCATGCGGATTGCGTTGCAGGAAATCTATGAAACCTGTATGGACAAAGAACATGCCGATGAGAGGCTGCGCCGCCTATGCAGTTGGATGATGCACAGCCGGCTGGAACCGATGAAGGAGTTCGCGCGGCTCGTACGGAGACATAGCGAGGAAATTCTCAACTACTTCAAATACAAGTACACCAACGCCGTACTTGAGGGAATGAACAGTGTTATCCAGAATCTGAAGTGTCGTGCACGAGGATTCCGGAATATGGAATACTTCAAGACCATGATCTATTTGGTATGCGGAAAATTGGATCTTGATGTCGTCGTTGCCCAACCGTAACGGCATCATTGTTTCCTTTACCCACACGAAATAGCGATTAACCTAAATTTACCTTCGTGCAACAGTCCCGTTTTTTGTCCATAGAAAGAAAGTAGAATTAAAGGAAAATTTGGAAATGTATAGAACTATATAAGGGAGTGTGATGGAGATGAAACAATATTTTGCACATATACGGCGCGATGAATCTGCGGAGCAGACGATCCGTTCTCATCTCCTGCGTGTCGGCGATCTGATGGCGATGTATGCGGCAGGACTCGGACTCTCCTCGATGGCGCAGCTCATCGGTATGCTTCATGATCTCGGCAAGTGTACCCGTGCGTTTGCAAACTATCTTGAGTGGTGTCGCGAACATCCGGGTGATTACAGTCAAAAGGGAAAGGTCGATCACTCTACGGCGGGCGGTCAGTTCTTGATGCGCCGATATGGCAACAGGGGCGATGCTGCACTGCTTACGGTGCATATAGCGTCACTTGTGATTTTTTCACATCATACAGGGCTGATGAATTATCTGAGAGAGGATGGGATCTCAGATTTCCTAAATCGCATGGAGAAAGAGGATGCCCCGCAAGTTGATCTCTCCTATTATTATAAAACGGTCATCTCGGAGCGCGAACTCGATGCGCTGTTCGAGGAGGCTGCACATGAGTTCTCCGCACTCGATGCGAGGATTATGGCATATGCGCCGGAGGGGAGCGAGGCATATCATTTTGCGTGGGGCATGGTGCATAAACTGCTCCTCAGCATGCTTGTAGACGCAGACCGACTGGACAGTGCAGAGTTTGAACTGGGGGAGCAACAGACGCGTCTATGGGACACAGCGTCCATTTGGATGGATTTCTCGGATAAGCTGGAACAAAAACTGGCTGAATTTTCGATTCCATCAGAGCCACAGGTAAAGAAGATTGTAGAGCTTCGCCAAAAGATCAGCGAGGACTGTCTGCGAGCGGCAGAAGAATTGCCGGGAATCTATCGCCTACGCGTTCCGACGGGGGGCGGCAAGACTCTTGCAAGTATGCGCTTTGCACTGCGGCATGCGCAGAGATATCATAAGAAGCGCATCATCGTCGTCATCCCATATACCTCGATCATCGATCAGAACGTCAAAGAGATTCGCGATGTTTTCCGGATGGATGAGGCAATTCTGGAACATCACTCTAATGTTATCATGGAGGACGATGGGGAAGATACGGAGAGTATGGACGCTCGGCGCATTCTGACGGAGCGGTGGGATGTTCCTGTCATCTTTACAACGCAGGTACAGTTTCTCAACACTCTGTTTGATGGAGGCAACACTCCGCTGCGCAGACTGCATGCACTCAGGGACAGCATCATTATCTTTGATGAGATACAGACACTTCCTGTGCGTTGCACCTATCTTTTCAATGCTGCGATGAATTTTCTCAAGGATTTTTGCGGTGTCACTGCCGTCCTCTGCACCGCGACGCAGCCGCCGCTCGCACAGCTGGATGTTCCTCTTGAGATGAGTGACCATGCGGACCTCACGAGCGATGTTGCTGAGGTGTTTGAGGGATTTCGGCGCGTACGGATTGAAGACATTTGCAAGGATGGCGGCATTTCTGTGGATGAAATCGCCGCCGCGATTGTGTGCAGTGTCGAGGAGATCGGCGATGTGCTCTGTATCGTGAACCTCACGGCACAGGCACGGGATCTTTACAAGGCGGTTGCGGAACAAACACAGACATCGGAACGAGATGCACGTGTGGTACATCTCAGCACAAAGATGTGTCCCGCACATCGCAAAGAAATTCTAAAAGAAGTGCGGGAGGAATTGAAACGTCATAAGGATCATCCGGAGCAGCGACTTATCTGCATCAGTACACAGCTGATTGAGGCCGGCGTCGATGTATCGTTTCCCGTCGTCTATCGGGCGCTCGCGGGATTCTCCTCTATAGCGCAGGCGGCGGGACGATGCAATCGGCACGGGGAACTGGAGCGCGGCATTGTTCGGCTCTTTGCGCTAGAGAATGAAAACCTCAGCCGTTTGGCGGACATTGCACAGGGCAGGAAAATTGCGTGCGACCTTTTATATCAGTCGTCGGCAGATGAGATTCTCACGCCTGCTGCGATGGACAAATATTTTCGCAGATTTTACAAGGGGCGTACGGCGCGTGATATGCGTTTCCCGATGAAGAGCTGCAATACCATATTCGATCTGCTCTCTGCAAATGAGGCAGGCTTCCAGAAAGCAGATGAGCGAGGAGAGTCCCCTGAACTATGTTATATGCAGGCATTTCGCGATGCAGGGCGCGCGTTCGAGGTCATTGACTCGCATACGGAAGCCGTTCTTGTTCCATATGGAGACGGAAAGGAGCTGATCGTGGAATTCAATGACATACAATTTGATAAGCAGCAGATTGGGAAAAAGATGAATGTGGCCCAGCAACATATGGTGAATTTGTTTTCCTATGAACTCCAGAAACTCGCTCAGCTCGGTGGGATATGGCGAACGGAGAGTGGGGTGATGGCTCTGCGGGAGGAATATTACAATGAGGCATTCGGTGTGCAGACGGAGGAGCAGTCCAATATGTACTGCATGATTTAAGGAGGTGAGGCAATGAGAAATTCGATCGAATTTCAAGTCTATGGACGGATGGCACTCTTTACCGATCCGATTACGAAGATCGGTGGCGAGCGTTCCTCCTACTCTGTGCCAACCTATCAGGCACTCAAGGGGGTTACCGAAAGCATCTACTGGAAGCCTACAATCTATTGGGTAGTCGATGAAGTGCGCGTTATGAATCGGATCGCGACGCAGTCGCGCGGTGTGAAACCGCTGAAATATGGAGGCGGAGGAAATGATCTCGCCATCTACAAATACCTGAGCGATGTGTGTTATCAGGTACGTGCGCATTTTGAGTTCAATCTACATCGGAAAGAGCTTGCAGAGGACAGGGATGAGCACAAACACCACAACATCGCAAAGCGCATGGTGGAGCGCGGCGGACGCCGTGACATCTTCCTCGGCACGCGGGAGTGTCAGGGGTATGTGGAGCCAGTGCGTTATGGCGATGGTAAAGGCTATTATGACGATGTCGGCGAGATGCCACTTGGTACAATGTTCCACGGGTTTAACTATGTCGATGAAACAGGCGGCGCTATGCTTCAAGTCCGGCTTTGGCAGCCGGTTATGGAAAGCGGAGTCATTCGTTTCCCGCGACCGGAGGAATGCACGCTTGTCCGCGATATTCGCAAGGTGGAGAGCAAGCTCTTCGATAAGAACAGCATTACCTTTGCCGCAGAGGAATTTGAAGCATTGGAAGGGGGGAGACTATGAGCTGGATGGAACAGCTGGTGCAGACGTATGATGAGAACGAGCGCTTTGCCGGGAGGGATGATGTCGACGGCATGCGGGCGCTCCTGCCTCCTGTCGGACATATCGTGCAGAACGCGCAGATCGAGATGACACTGAGCGCGGATGGAGAGTTGATTCAAGCAGAAGTGATTCCAAAGGAATTGCAGTCAACGCTGATCCCATGTACGCCGGAATCGGCATCGCGTACAAATCGTCCGTCACCGCATCCGTTGCATGACAATCTCTCCTATGTCGCAAGGGATTATTATGACTTCGCGAAAAAACCTCCGAAGGGGGAGACTGTTCCGTATCTTCTTTATCGGAAACTCCTCGGCACATGGGCAGATTCTGATACGAACTCCAAGGTGCAGGCGGTCTATCGCTACATCAGCAGTCATGATGTGATCCGTGACCTGATTGAGAAAAAGGTGCTCTATCAGGATGATACGGGCAAGCTGATTGAAAAGTGGACGGACAAGGAAGCACCGAAACCTGCCATTTTCAGTGCCGTTCCGGGTGATATTTTGAAAGCCATGGTGCGGTTTCGCGTCGTCGTGGATGATGATGACTGTCCGGAGTTATGGAAAGATACGCAGCTGCAAAAATCGTATCAAGAGTTCTTTCATCAGCAGTTTTCCCATATGGAAGAACAGCTCTGCTATGCAACGGGGAAAATCCTCCCAGCTACGGACAAACATGGCAAGGGAATCCGCTTTCCGGGCGACGGGGCAAAGATTATCTCCTCGAATGACATGAGTGGATTTACCTTTCGCGGGCGTTTTGTTGACAGTGACGAATGTCTCTCCATTGGGTATGAGACTTCTCAGAAAGCAATGAATGCCCTTATGTGGCTCGCACGCAATCAGGGGTATACACATGATGGGCGCGTATTTCTCGCATGGGGGCGGTGCGGACAAACGCCGCCGCCGGTGTTCGACGATACGGCACGCCTGACAAGGAGACGGCGACCCGCAGGAACGGCGCGCCCCTCATCGCTGAAAGGCTGGGCAGAGTCCCTAACAAAGGCACTCGCGGGTTATCGCCACGCATTCAAGCAGGCAGAGATGAGTCAGGTCAATGTCATGGTTCTCGATGCTGCGACAAAGGGGCGGCTTTCCATCTGCTACTACAGCGAGATGGCGGGTGAGGACTTCATCGATCGGATTGAGAAGTGGCACAGCCTTGGATGTTGGCGTCAGCATGGCTATGACAGTGAGAAAGACGAGTCGTTTGCCTACTTCGGAGTTCCGACCCCCAAACGGCTTGTCGAGGCCTGTCATGGCGTAAATGTCGGCGACAGTCAGATGAAGCTCGAACTGGAGCGTATCTTTTACGCTATTTTGCAGGGGAATCCCCTGCCCGTGGACATGGAACGCATGGTGATGGGGCGTGCTGTCAAGAGGGCTGTGTGTGACAAATACTATGATTGGCGCAGACAGCTTTAGAGCCGGCGTGCTCCATCATTGCACGCCGCCTCAACCATACAAAGGAGGAATACACCGTGGCACTTGATGAAACGAAGGCTGATCGCTCCTATTTGTTCGGCAGATTGATTGCTGTAGCGGATCAGATGGAGCGAGCAACCTTTAGCCGAGATGAGATGGGGAGCCGCACAACAAATGCCATGCGTTACATGGAGATTTTCTCCTCACGCCCTGCCTCCACATGGATGACACTCCAGAAGAAATTGCTTCCCTATCAGCAAAAGAGGGAAATGTATGGAGGAAAGGAACGAAAACTCATCAGTATGATCGGCAGTATGTTCAACGATGAGGATTTTCTCTCGGATCGTCCGTTGGATGGGCGATTCCTGCTCGGCTACTATTGCCAGCAGTATGCGATGGAGCAGGAACGTGAGGAGAACCGTAAGAAGAAAGAAATGGCTACAGAGGAGGATGTATGATGTCTGCACTGACGAAGAAAATCGATTTTATTGGATTCATTACGGTAGAACGCTCGAATCCAAACGGAGATCCTCTGAACGGAAATCAACCGCGTACAGACTACGGCGGCTATGGAGAGATCTCCGATGTGTGCCTCAAGCGTAAGCTACGCAATCGCTTGCAGGATGCTGGCGAAAAGATCCTCGTGCAGTCCAATGAGCGTGCAGATGACGGTTGTGACAGCATCCGCTCCCGTGTTGAGGCGAATCCTGCGATGGAGAAGCCTTTGAAAATGAAAGACAAGGAAGAGGGGCGCACGCGTATCTTTGCAGAAGAGGCGTGCAAGGCATGGATGGATGTGCGGGCATTTGGGCAGGTGTTTGCACTCAAAGAGGCAAAAAAACAAGGTGTTGACTCTGTTTCTGTTGGCGTGCGAGGCCCCGTGACCATCCACACAGCAGTCAGCCTCGATCCCGTCACCATCACGGGTGTCCAAATCACGAAGAGCGTCAACAACGAGCCGGGCGATAAGAAAGGCTCGGACACGATGGGGATGAAGTACCGTGTCGATTTTGGTGTCTATAAATTCCAGGGGAGCATCAACGTTCAGCTTGCGGAAAAGACGGGGTTCAGTGAGGAAGATGCCCAAAAGGTCAAGGAAGCACTGCGTACGATCTTTGAGAATGACGCCTCGTCTGCACGTCCCGAGGGGAGCATGGAGATGAGCTGTTTCTACTGGATTGAGCACAGCAATAAAACAGGTGCGGCTTCGAGTGGAAAGGTGCATCGGAGTGTCAAAGCGCAAAAGAGAGATGGGGTGGAGGTACCGTCCCGTTTCGAGGACTATGTGATCGACGACAGTGCTCTCTACGCAATTGACGGTATCCATATTGAAAAATACGTTTAGGGAAGTTCGGTGAACTGATATGAGCTATGCTGAAGACGAGTATCTTATGCTTTCGGAGATTCAGCATTACGTATTCTGCCCGCGTCAATGGGCGTTGATTCACCTTGAGCAGCACTGGCAGGAAAATGTCTTGACTGTTGAGGGGAATGCCCTGCACGAAAAAGCGCACGATGAGAACATTAAGGAAAAGCGCGGAAATAAGATCATCGTGCGTGGAATGCGCGTAGCATCTTCTCGGATCGGTATTTCCGGCGCCTGTGATGTTGTTGAGTTCCATGCGGATATGGAAGGCGTGCACATTCCATCCTATCAGGGAAGCTATCGCGTTGTACCGATTGAGTACAAACGCGGAAAGCCGAAGGAGGGGGAGGAGGACGTCCTTCAGCTGACACTCCAGGCGCTCTGTCTTGAAGATATGCTGGCGACCAATATTCCATTTGGGTATCTCTACTATGGGGAGATTCGCCGCCGGGTCAAAGTGGAGTTTTCAGATGAACTGAAAGGGCGCATTCCAATTCTGGTACAGGAAATGAGGCAGTATATTCAAAGAGGACATACGCCTCTCGTTAAGCGTCGAAAGGGGTGTGCAAATTGTTCCCTGAACAATGCTTGTGTCCCTAAACTGAATCGCCTCGGCTCTGCAAAGATTTACTTGGAGAGGAGGCTGGCAGAGGAATGAAGCCCCTTTTGAATACGCTCTTTGTCAATCAGGATGAAGCGTATCTCTCTCTTGATGGTGGGAATGTTGTGGTCATCCGGGAGGATCGGGAACTGGCTCGTTTTCCGCTCCACAACTTTGAGCAGATCACTACCTTTGGCTACACTGGTGCAAGTCCTGCGCTCATGCGCAGATGTGCGGAGGAAAATATTGCGCTCACATTTATGACGCCGGAGGGGAGATTCCAGGCACGTGTCATTGGCGAGATGAATGGAAACGTCCTCCTGCGCAGAGAACAGTATCGACGTGCAGATGATGCGGGCGACAGCCTTGCACTGGCAAGGCACTTCATTCTCGGCAAGATTTACAACGCGCGGTGGGTGGTTGAGCGGATGCGCAGAGACCATGGCATGCGGATTGATGAGGAGAAGTTTCAGAATGTCAGTGACTTTCTCCAGATATCCTATCGCGAAGTCGCGTCTGCCTCGAATCTGGAAGAACTGCGTGGTATTGAGGGAAAGGCTGCCGTCAGTTATTTCTCTGTGTTCGATGATATGATACTCAAACAAAAAGAGAATTTCTTTTTCACCGAACGCAATCGCAGACCTCCTCTTGATAACATGAACTGCCTTCTTTCCTTTCTCTATGCACTGCTCATGAATGATACGGGAGCTGCACTTGAGGGAGTGGGACTAGACTCCTATGTTGGGTTCCTCCATCGCGACCGTCCGGGAAGGCAGTCACTCGCACTTGATCTCATGGAAGAATTGCGTCCAATAGCAGATCGCACTGCTTTTTCCATGGTCAACACCAAGAAAATTTGTGGTAGGGATTTTCACCTAGAAGAGGGAGGTGCCGTATACCTGACTGATGACGGACGCAAGAAAATTTTGGAGGCGTGGCACACACATAAAGAGGGGATGATGATGCATCCCTTCATGGAGGAAAAGATCAAATGGGGACTCGTACCGCATGTGCAGGCGATGCTTCTCGCACGCCATCTGCGCGGCGATCTCGATGCCTACCCTCCATTTTTGTGGAAATAGGGACTTGCCATGTACGTTTTAATCACCTATGATATTAGTACCGTTGATGCCGATGGACGCCGGCGCCTACGTCAAGTCGCACGCAAATGTCGCGCCTATGGACAGCGCGTGCAGAACTCCGTCTTTGAATGCAAGGTCGACCCGACTCAGTGCAAGCAGTTGGAACTCGCACTGCTTGACATCATCGATCTGCAGGAGGATAGTCTGCGTTTTTACTACCTTGGCAAGGACAAAGGTCCGAAGGTCAAACACTATGGCACAAAGGAATCCTACGATTTGGAATCTGCCATTATCATCTAAGGAATCGCTGATAAAATAGACCCTCAGATTGGCGTAGATTTTTTCATCCGATTGAGGAGGCAAACCGGACGCATAGTCAAAGCTATGTGGAGGATTTGCAGGCATTGAGCGGGCAAAAAAGATGCGCTAAGATGGCGGTGCTGAATTTATCAGTGCTTTCCTAAGTACTTTTAGGAGTGCGAAGGTGAAGTAAACAGAAAATGAAGTGAAGAAATATAGGTGCGTGAACCACATCAAAGGAGGGGTGTGGGACGTATGCGCCAAGCAAACCGTATTCATGGCGAGTAAGACCCATGAATATGTGGCAAAAGAGGGAAGTCGTGACCTTTTTTGCTGTCGCGCCCCGCACGGGGCGCGTGGATTGAAACTACCAGTGACGGATTGAGCATATTTCCCGTAGCCCGTCGCGCCCCGCACGGGGCGCGTGGATTGAAACTGCTTTTGAAAGGATGATCAAAATGACGCTGAGTCGCGCCCCGCACGGGGCGCGTGGATTGAAACATCCGCTTAAATCCGATGAGGAGGTCTATCTTGCGTCGCGCCCCGCACGGGGCGCGTGGATTGAAACTCCCCGTCGGCGGGGCTTGCGGATCGTCCATTGCGAGTCGCGCCCCGCACGGGGCGCGTGGATTGAAACTCCGGCACGTCATACCACGCCGACCACGCATAGGTCGCGCCCCGCACGGGGCGCGTGGATTGAAACAAGTTGTGGTCAACGATTTGCAGCATCGCAAATGGTCGCGCCCCGCACGGGGCGCGTGGATTGAAACACTCCTTCTATACCTGCTTATACCTGCTTATTCGTCGCGCCCCGCACGGGGCGCGTGGATTGAAACTCGTATCTGCGCACTTCCGTCGCGGTATCTGGGTCGCGCCCCGCACGGGGCGCGTGGATTGAAACTCCCAAAAGATATGCCGGACATTGCCTCGATTGGTCGCGCCCCGCACGGGGCGCGTGGATTGAAACATCCAACATACGCCCATACAAGCGCGGCGGGAGGTCGCGCCCCGCACGGGGCGCGTGGATTGAAACACGCTCCCCTGCGCGCTTGATAACTGATAGAGTCGTCGCGCCCCGCACGGGGCGCGTGGATTGAAACCTTGAGGAGCGCCGCGAACTGCTCCGGCGTGATGGTCGCGCCCCGCACGGGGCGCGTGGATTGAAACAGCACTCTAAGAAAAAGGTGATATAGGAGATCAGGTCGCGCCCCGCACGGGGCGCGTGGATTGAAACATAGTCAATGACGTGGAGTGTATCGCCCGCAAGCGTCGCGCCCCGCACGGGGCGCGTGGATTGAAACTCCAGTGCTTATCCATCCGGGAGCGCCCCACGGGTCGCGCCCCGCACGGGGCGCGTGGATTGAAACGACGAAGTCCTTGTACTCGTGGAGGTACAGAAAGTCGCGCCCCGCACGGGGCGCGTGGATTGAAACGTGGAATTGTTACTCGTGCAATCTGCATAAGTGCGTCGCGCCCCGCACGGGGCGCGTGGATTGAAACACAAAGTGATACAATTTTGAAAGACCGCAAACCGTCGCGCCCCGCACGGGGCGCGTGGATTGAAACATAACGGCAAAAAATGGTTGAAAAAGCCTTATGTCGCGCCCCGCACGGGGCGCGTGGATTGAAACATGGAAGAAGCTGCGGTGCAGCAGGAGGAAACGGTCGCGCCCCGCACGGGGCGCGTGGATTGAAACCGCGAGATTGCTGCAAAGCCGGACAATGAATGCGGGTCGCGCCCCGCACGGGGCGCGTGGATTGAAACATATCTCATGAGATATGTAGTCAACCCCCTAAAGGTCGCGCCCCGCACGGGGCGCGTGGATTGAAACATCATATATGTCAGCGTGGAGCCGCAGGCCTCAAGTCGCGCCCCGCACGGGGCGCGTGGATTGAAACTTTCCGCAAAAAATCACCGATGCAGATGCAGGTCGGGTCGCGCCCCGCACGGGGCGCGTGGATTGAAACTCTACTATTGGTACAAAGCAGTACAACAACAATAGGTCGCGCCCCGCACGGGGCGCGTGGATTGAAACCCCGCCTCGCCGCTCGCAAATATCGTCTTGTCAGTCGCGCCCCGCACGGGGCGCGTGGATTGAAACAAAATCGCCATCTCCTCTTTTGTCGCATAGACGCGTCGCGCCCCGCACGGGGCGCGTGGATTGAAACGAATGAGGCGGTGGAATCATGGCAAAGAGCATCGTCGCGCCCCGCACGGGGCGCGTGGATTGAAACGCCATTGCAACACCTGCGGGCACGCTCCCGCCGGTCGCGCCCCGCACGGGGCGCGTGGATTGAAACTCTGTCACCACAACCAACCCCTCTTTTTGCAGCGGTCGCGCCCCGCACGGGGCGCGTGGATTGAAACGCCGGTGCATCGCTCGGTGCAAAGATCGAGATGGTCGCGCCCCGCACGGGGCGCGTGGATTGAAACCCCGACACGACGAGCACGTACGCCAAGGAAGGCACGTCGCGCCCCGCACGGGGCGCGTGGATTGAAACAACCACATGGATGCGCCCGGACTTAGCCCAGCGGTCGCGCCCCGCACGGGGCGCGTGGATTGAAACCCCAGACCGTGAGCGCAAATCGCTGCGCCGCCGTGTCGCGCCCCGCACGGGGCGCGTGGATTGAAACTCGGTAAGGTGGTCTGCGGCGCGACAATTGACCGGTCGCGCCCCGCACGGGGCGCGTGGATTGAAACGATGCGCGCGCTTTCATCCTCCGTTTGTAATGCGTCGCGCCCCGCACGGGGCGCGTGGATTGAAACAGACGATCAATCACGGCTGAAGAAAAAGCACTTGTCGCGCCCCGCACGGGGCGCGTGGATTGAAACTGATGTGTCGGCACAACAGCAGGAAACATCGGCGGTCGCGCCCCGCACGGGGCGCGTGGATTGAAACTCATTACCTGTGCCTCCTTATGCGGGAATGATTGGTCGCGCCCCGCACGGGGCGCGTGGATTGAAACACGCCGAAGAAGTATCGAAAATAACTTTCCGTGGTCGCGCCCCGCACGGGGCGCGTGGATTGAAACACGCCGAAGAAGTATCGAAAATAACTTTCCGTGGTCGCGCCCCGCACGGGGCGCGTGGATTGAAACACCGATGAACAGATTTCGTGGAATCCCCATCCAAGTCGCGCCCCGCACGGGGCGCGTGGATTGAAACAACGTGCTGGATCGCAACAACAACATCGATCGCCGTCGCGCCCCGCACGGGGCGCGTGGATTGAAACTTGCAGACCAACAAGAACGCCTACAAGGAAGAAGTCGCGCCCCGCACGGGGCGCGTGGATTGAAACCAGATCGCAAAAGCAATCGCAGACGGCACGCCGGGTCGCGCCCCGCACGGGGCGCGTGGATTGAAACAGCGTGGGGAGCCGCTGCCGGCATGGGCGAACGGTCGCGCCCCGCACGGGGCGCGTGGATTGAAACGCCCCCCCATGTCCTACAAAAATTGTCCAATCTTGTCGCGCCCCGCACGGGGCGCGTGGATTGAAACCGACATGACGCGCTCCAACTTCTGGATGTCCTTGTCGCGCCCCGCACGGGGCGCGTGGATTGAAACCGTCTTGCTTGCGGTAACACAGACGCATAACAGCGTCGCGCCCCGCACGGGGCGCGTGGATTGAAACTGCTATACGCAAAACACCCTTGCAAGGGGTGGGGTCGCGCCCCGCACGGGGCGCGTGGATTGAAACACGCGCCGCAGGACGAGATCGGACACGAGAGACGTCGCGCCCCGCACGGGGCGCGTGGATTGAAACATACCGATCGCGCGCAGGATGTCCTCATCGCGCGGTCGCGCCCCGCACGGGGCGCGTGGATTGAAACGCGAAGTCAAGAAGAACAGTTCCGCTCTTGTCGCGTCGCGCCCCGCACGGGGCGCGTGGATTGAAACTGTCTGACTGCCGCAAAAGTCATGATAATCCTCTGTCGCGCCCCGCACGGGGCGCGTGGATTGAAACAATTTTCCTCCTATCGAAATTAGAACAGCTGCTGTCGCGCCCCGCACGGGGCGCGTGGATTGAAACGGCGGTACTGTCTCTATGGAGATGTACAAGGGAGTCGCGCCCCGCACGGGGCGCGTGGATTGAAACGAAAATTCTGACGGCGATGTTGCCGTGTCCGTCGTCGCGCCCCGCACGGGGCGCGTGGATTGAAACAAACGTCTGGATGCTGCTGCAAAGGCAGAGAAGGTCGCGCCCCGCACGGGGCGCGTGGATTGAAACCCGAAACATCAAGAGGAATTGCGGTCTCCTTGTTGGTCGCGCCCCGCACGGGGCGCGTGGATTGAAACCAGCCGAACACGCCCGCCGCGAACGCGAACGGCTCGTCGCGCCCCGCACGGGGCGCGTGGATTGAAACTGATAATTTAGGGCAAAATAAAACCCCTCCGAAGTCGCGCCCCGCACGGGGCGCGTGGATTGAAACGCCATTTTAGCGCGCCTCCATTTCTGACTCATAGTCGCGCCCCGCACGGGGCGCGTGGATTGAAACATGTGTGCGGGAACTTCGAGGAGGCAGAGCCGACGTCGCGCCCCGCACGGGGCGCGTGGATTGAAACGGCATGTAATCCACGCGCGTCAAATTCCAAACGGTCGCGCCCCGCACGGGGCGCGTGGATTGAAACCCCGACAAGCGCGAATTGTCTAGTAATCTGCTAGTCGCGCCCCGCACGGGGCGCGTGGATTGAAACCAAAAAGGAATGAATTTTTGGCAAGACAGCAAGGTCGCGCCCCGCACGGGGCGCGTGGATTGAAACTTGACTTCGCGGAAACTTACTTGCACCTTCATGGTCGCGCCCCGCACGGGGCGCGTGGATTGAAACTGGCAAGGTGTTTTTTTCGGTCGGATTTTTCCGCAGTCGCGCCCCGCACGGGGCGCGTGGATTGAAACTGCCCCGGGCACGCTGTTGCCATGAGCTCACGGTCGCGCCCCGCACGGGGCGCGTGGATTGAAACGGATATCGAAAGTCGTCATGGACGATCGACGTCAGTCGCGCCCCGCACGGGGCGCGTGGATTGAAACGACGGCGCGGATATATGGGTTGACCACTACTTGAGTCGCGCCCCGCACGGGGCGCGTGGATTGAAACTACAAGGAGATCAATGAAAGCATGGATTATCCGGTCGCGCCCCGCACGGGGCGCGTGGATTGAAACTCGTTGTTACGGAAAATGTACCGATGAGAAATACGTCGCG
>NZ_GL892076.1:1963491-1997078 GCF_000213975.1 Centipeda periodontii DSM 2778 | reverse complement strand
AATCTCCTGTCCTAGGCAGGTGATGAGTGTTACGTCGCGCCCCGCACGGGGCGCGTGGATTGAAACTACGAACTGAAAGGATTCGACCGAGAAACCATTGTCGCGCCCCGCACGGGGCGCGTGGATTGAAACCTGCAGAAGAACACGCCGCACGGGCACTGCGCCAGTCGCGCCCCGCACGGGGCGCGTGGATTGAAACACACAGCGATGTAATCAGACGGCTGCGCGATGAGTCGCGCCCCGCACGGGGCGCGTGGATTGAAACGATTGGCATCCGTCAGTGGCGCACATGCGAGCGTCGCGCCCCGCACGGGGCGCGTGGATTGAAACCTCGTTTCGGCGGCGAATACGACCATGACCGAAGTCGCGCCCTGCACGGGGCGCGTGGATTGAAACCTCGTTTCGGCGGCGAATACGACCATGACCGAAGTCGCGCCCCGCACGGGGCGCGTGGATTGAAACTCTGCGCTCATGTTCATCCTGTTGTGTGCTAGAGTCGCGCCCCGCACGGGGCGCGTGGATTGAAACATGCGTCGAAATCACTCAAGATTACGGCGCCGCGCGTCGCGCCCCGCACGGGGCGCGTGGATTGAAACCCTGCCAGAAGCGCGGGCGCGTATCATGTCGGCGGTCGCGCCCCGCACGGGGCGCGTGGATTGAAACTCGCCGACCGCATTACACGCCTTTTTGAGTTCGTGTCGCGCCCCGCACGGGGCGCGTGGATTGAAACACGAGTTCAGCCGAATTTGAGGTCCAACACACGTCGCGCCCCGCACGGGGCGCGTGGATTGAAACTGAGAAGAGGAGTCGCCGCTTGCATACGAGCCGAGTCGCGCCCCGCACGGGGCGCGTGGATTGAAACATTGACGTAAACATAAAATTATTATAAGAGCTTGTCGCGCCCCGCACGGGGCGCGTGGATTGAAACACCAGAACAGCCACCCCACGTCTCTGCCTCCGGGTCGCGCCCCGCACGGGGCGCGTGGATTGAAACGCGGCTTGCCCGCAGCACAAAGGATCTATTAGCGATGTCGCGCCCCGCACGGGGCGCGTGGATTGAAACCTGCCTTGTGCGACGATATGCCGGCGTAAGAATGTCGCGCCCCGCACGGGGCGCGTGGATTGAAACGCCCGTCAGGTGGTCGCCGTCGCGCACCTTCTGGGTCGCGCCCCGCACGGGGCGCGTGGATTGAAACGCGGTCAAAAGGCGTTGCGATCAAGAGCCTAACGTCGCGCCCCGCACGGGGCGCGTGGATTGAAACAGAGGACGTGGCGGGGGGTGTAGACCCCCCCGCGTCGCGCCCCGCACGGGGCGCGTGGATTGAAACTGATTTGGTCAGACCTTTTGTCGTAGTGGTACGGTCGCGCCCCGCACGGGGCGCGTGGATTGAAACATCGCGGAGGCGGAGCGGCTGCGCGAGAAGAACGGTCGCGCCCCGCACGGGGCGCGTGGATTGAAACGTCTCAGCAATCCGAATATGATGCTTTGACTTCGTCGCGCCCCGCACGGGGCGCGTGGATTGAAACTCCGTGACGCTCTGTCTTGCTCACGACTTCGCGGTCGCGCCCCGCACGGGGCGCGTGGATTGAAACAGCTCCATGCTGACGGTAATATCTGTAAACGCTGTCGCGCCCCGCACGGGGCGCGTGGATTGAAACGAGCAATTTTCGTGAGCGTGCCTATCAGAACGGGTCGCGCCCCGCACGGGGCGCGTGGATTGAAACTAAAAATCCGAATAATAAACTCGAAATCAAGTGGTCGCGCCCCGCACGGGGCGCGTGGATTGAAACACTCACTTGTGCAATATTATGACCAGTACAGCAAGTCGCGCCCCGCACGGGGCGCGTGGATTGAAACCATGCGAGCTCATCCGAATCATGCTGCGGTAAACGTCGCGCCCCGCACGGGGCGCGTGGATTGAAACTTAGGCTCTATGATAAATGTTGTGGAGACACATTATGTGTCCTGCAACATTTATTTTTTTGTGCGAAAAGAGGTGAGATCAGAATGATAAAGCCTGCTGAGTTTGTCAGCTATGTTGATTCGCTCCCGGAGGAGTGCATCGAGATTCGCACGGAGGATGAGATACGTTTCCATATCCCTCGTGTCGATGAGGTGAAATGTCCCTCGTGCGGATCGCATCATACCGAGGTGCATCAGTACCGCCTTCAGACGTTACAGGGGATTCCAAATGCCACGAAGCAATATGTTTACAATCGTCGGCGGTATCGCTGCCAAGACTGCGGAAGAACCTTTGCAGAGAAAAATCCTTTTCTTGCGGAGCGGCAACGTCGGATTGGGAATCGGCTGCGGCAAATTCGGGCACAAAAGAAGATCACGCAGGGGCAGGTCATTGAAGCCGTCGGAATACCTCTTTATCTGTATAAGAGATATGAGGATGACACCGAAGCAGAAGTGCCGCCGACCTTGGTCGCAATGCAGATCGCCAACTATCTCGGCGCAGATGTACTCGAGATATGGGGAGATCAGATTGATGGGGGGAGTATGTCATGAGGCTTTTTGTACGCGGAGTTCTCATTGGTCTTGTAACGGCTGCTCCGAACGGATTCCACCTAGACATCAAGAAGTTTGCTCGATATCTGGTTGCATCCGTAGAGGAAGCGGGGGAGACGTTGCATGACCTTGAAGCAGAAGGAATATTGCAGTACGAACAAGAGGATGAGGCTGTTTCTGTCTGGGCATCCAGTTATACGGAGGAGAACATAGAACACAGGGGCGGCTTTCGGCGTGATCCTTCCACCGAGGAGGGATAGCCCCACATGAAATATGATCTGGAGAACAGGTTGAGGGAAGTTCGCCTCCAGCAGGAAAAGCAGCAGGAAGAAATTGCCAAACTGGCCGGGGTATCGCGCAGGACATATATACGCTATGAGAACGGATCCATTTCACCGAGCCTTATCTCAGCATTTCGTATCGCCGATGCTTTGGGAATCGACAATCTCAGAGATATATGGACATATAAAAATCCGCATTGACCGTACATCAATGCGGATTCAGGAGGGATGATGATAAGCTCTGCGACTGAGATTTTCACCTTCACCACCAGTTTCTCGCATAGCGTAGCAGAATTTTATTAAAACTGCAAGGACATTTTCATTGAATTTTAGGACAAATGAGGAGGTATGAGATGGATGACCAGCAGTCCCGCTATGCTCTTATGCAAAAAATTGCATCCCTCGAACAGAAAGTCCAATACCTTGAGACGATCATCGAGGTACACCACATATCCAAATTTGAGGAAAACTTACATCGTCTGAAACTCAACATACGATCCGGCGTCCGGCAGCTCTCTGCGGAGTTTCAGGCAATGGAGCATGATCCCCAAAATGCGGAGCGTGTCAGCGATCTGATTGACTATATGCGACAGGTCATCAGCGAACTTGAACGCTTTACCTATTCGGACGGTACGGATCAGAGGACAGGGAGGAAAACATGAAAACCATCAGTTTCATCAATCTCAAAGGAGGCGTCGGTAAGACGACGATCTCAACATGGCTGGCGTATCTGCTTGCCGAATCGTGGGACTTGCGTGTCCTGTTTATTGACAACGACAAGCAGGGCAATGCCTCGCGTTGGCTTGGAGCAGATGAGCGAAAAGGAACGCTCACGAATATCTTGATGGACGGGGCATCTGTGCATGATGTTTTGCAGAAATCGCAGTACCACAACATTGACTGCATTGCTGCGGATATGGGGCTTGTCGAGGCGAATTATGCCGTCATCGGCGATCAGGAGACGCGGCAGGACTTGATTCTGAAAAATGCGCTTGCGGAAATCGCCGATGATTATGCTGTCTGTGTGATCGATAATCCGCCGGACATCAACATGAGTGTTTTCAATGCACTCGCCTGTACGGATGATGTGATTATCGTGACGCTTCTTGAATTGGACAGCATCGAGGGCATCCGCAAGATGCACGATCAGATTACGGATGTGCAGCAGTTCAATCCGGGCTTGTCCATTAAAGGCGTTCTCGTGAATCAGTATATGGCATATCCGGAAGCAATCGAACTCAGCAAAGAGTTGGAGCGTGAGGGGGTTCCCCTCTTCCGGTCGCGCGTTTCCTACGCGACACCGATGGCAAAACGGCACAAGCGAGCCGTGCACGTAAGAGTATCTTTGAGGTCTGTCCTCACTGCCGTGTGGCAAGGGATGTCCTTCGATTTGCGGAGGAACTGCTCCAATGAAAAAACATAAAGGAAGTATGCTTTCCTATCTCAACATGGCAACACAAAACGCAGCAGTTCAGCGTTCCGTCTATCGTGTTGAGAATATCGACGCAGAAAAGATTGTACCAAACGAAAAGAACTTCTATTCGATTGAGGGCATTGAGGAAATGGCAAACTCGCTTGCCGTTTCCGATCACATGGCACCGTTGGAGGTAACTGCGAACGGCGACGGCACATATCGCCTGATCTCGGGTGAGCGTCGTCTCTCTGCAACACTCTGCCGCATCCGGCGCGGTGAAATCGATAAGGCAGAATTGCCGTGTCATGTTTTACCCGCCTTTGAAGCAAAGGGGGCACTCTCTGCCGAACAGGTAGAGATGCTCTCCATCATATTCGCCAACAACTACCGTCAGAAGACGGTGTTGGATCAGCTGAACGAGGTTCAGCAGCTTGAGCCGATTGCACGGGCAATCTATCAGGAGGCAAAAGAAAAGGGCGAACTCGCGGATGCAAACGGAGTGAATATGAAGTTTCGTACGTTCTTCGCCGAGCATATACTCTCTACTTCAAAATCGGCGTTACAGCGTCTACAGACACTCTCGCAGCTTACGGATGAAGCCAAAAATGCGTTTGAGGAGGGGCTGATTGGTAAAAGTGTTGCAGTGGAGATTGCCACTTTAGATCAGGAGCTACAAAACAGCTTCGTCGCCTCCATTCGTGCAGGACGGCTCTCCGGAACACTTTCTGATCTGGCAGCACATCTGAAAGCATCGAATCCGGAGCCGGAGGCAGAGACGGAAGAAGATGCAGCAGCTTCTGAAGTGACGCATGAAGTTCCCGCAGAGGATGAGGCTTTTACAGATGCGGAGGAAGCTCCCGATCAAGCACATCAGCAAGAAGGACATACGGCGTATGAGATCACTTCCCCTGTAATATCCTCCTATACAGAAGATGATACGCGCGATGAAATCGCCTCAATCAAAGAGGACGAGAGCATTTCAGATGTTTATGACGAGACACGGGGGAAGCCCTTGAAACCCTTCTTGAAGAGGAGGAAGGGCAGGAGCGATTGATTACAGATGCTCTGTCTTCATCTGAGGAGAATGATAAATCCTCGCTTGCCGTCGAAGAAAGTATCTGCCCAAGTGAGCCGATTACCGCACGGGAGGCAGTAGATACCCTTCGCAAACTCCTGCAATCCATGAAAGCGAGCGGGCGGACGCAGGAGGCGGCAGCCATTGATTTTGCTCTCGATACAATGAAGTTCGGTTATGCGTGGATTTCATCCCCCGTTCCTTGAAGCCCTTTTCAACTATGAAAGCAGAGGATTACCATGAACCTTGAAGGGAAAATCGTATTCATCTCTGGTGCGATCACCGGTATTGATGGATATAGGAAAATTTTTGCTGCGGTAGAACGATGGCTGCTTGAGCAGGATTGCACGGTGCTCAATCCTGCTGTGCTACCGCCGAGCGGTCTGGAATGGGATGCGTATCTTCGCATCACAACGGCGATGGTACGCGAAGCGGATGCCATCTATGTACTCCAAAACTGGGAGCACAGCAAAGGCGTTCGCGAGGAGATTGCTCTCGCAGCACAGCTTGGCAAGGAAATCATCTACGAACCACGAGAGGCGGTCATTGTATGAGAAAATTTATGATCGCAGAAAAGGCAAATATGGGAAATGCTCGCGTGCTTTATCCGTATTATCGTATTGGTTTTGGGGCAAGAGACACTGCCATAAAGCAATTCCTCGAAAGCCCTTTTTGGTGTGGTCTTTGTCCTGAAGATGAAGATCTGGCAGAAGAGCATTACACTGAGGAGGCGGCAGAAGAGTTCTTTGTAACCTATCAAGTCTTATTTGACCATGAAGGAAAAAATGTTCTTGCTCCTCAATGGCTTGTAGATGCAATGAACGAGTAGCTGTTATTTTGCACATTGAATGAGGACGTATGAAAAAACATACGAGGCAGCATTTCAACGTATGCTTGATAAGAGACGTACAGATGGTTTTCCTGCACAATGGGAGACCGGTGCGGATGTTATGAAAGGACAGTCATGAACAAAAAAGTCTTTTCCGCAGGAGCAGTGCTGTTCCTGCTCCTGCTTTTCCCGTTCTGCGTTCATGCAGCCGATCTTCCTGTGACCTCGGCGTTCGGATGGCGTTATCATCCAATCTCAGGAGAGTGGTCTTTTCATGCGGGCGTAGATCTCGGATATGCAGCAGGAACGCCTATTCCTGCGCTCTTTGACGGTGTTGTGGTTCAATCTGGAGACTATACGGACGGTTATGGAAATCAGGTGTTGCTCTATCATCCTGCGTATGACACATATACACGATATGCTCATATGTCGGATGTGTATGTGACGGTTGATCAGTATATACCACAAGGAACTGCGATCGGGCTTGTAGGGGCGACCGGTTATGTGACCGGCGCACACCTGCATCTCGAGTATATCGTCCGCGACGTGGAGGGAGGGTATGTATATGCAGACCCCCTTGTTTTGTGGCAGTATTAGGAAAGGTGGAGAACGATGGCAGCGACAAGTCTTCTGATTTCGGAATCCCCGCTCACCGTCCAACCGAATCTTGCTGTTCTAATCGGTCTGAATGAGGCGATATTTCTTCAGCAGCTGCAATACTGGATCAGCCGCGAAGCGGGCTTCTGCGACCAATATGGACGCCGCTGGATTTACAATACAGTCAAGCAGTGGAATGTTCAATTTCCATTCTGGTCGGAAAGCACGATAAAACGCATCATCAAGTCGCTTGAAGATCAAAAGGCGATGCTTTCAACAGTGATCGGAAATTCGTATAACAAGACGAAAGCCTACACTGTCAACTATGCGCTTATCGAAGAACTTAGTGAAAAAATCGTACACGAGCAATTTCAGGCGAGCGTAGCAAGCGTTGATCGGCGTATTTCTATTCCTCCACCAACGGGAGAAAGCGGGGGACATACGGAAGAACGCTATGTTTTTGATACTGCGGAATCGGAACATACAGACCTTGACGTATCGGATGATGATGAAGAAGGTCAAAAAATCAAAGTGGGTGAACCTTGGATAAGTGTCAAAATGACACCACATGAGGAGCAAGATGAACCTCATACGGGTGTCAATTTGACCCCACAGAAAAAAAGCGCCGAACCCCCAGTAACGGCGCGGGTTTGCGTGCCCTCCTCGCGCGCGTGCGAAACAGAGACTACAACAACAGAGAACACGCATAGAATTCATGAAACAACAACAGGCGATGTCCGCAGCCTCTGTGCTGCGCTCGGCGTATCCGGCGCCTCACTGGAACGCTTTATCCGTAGCTATGGCGAGGCGGCAGTGGGCGAAAAAGCGTGCCTTCTAGAGATCGCCATGCAGACAAAGAGTATTCGCAATCCGACGGGATGGCTTCATGCTGCGCTCAGAGACGGCTATACGTTTACTCCCGTTCGTCCCGCAGCGCAGGAGACTGCGAAAGCGCAGAAACCTCCTCCGCGTCCCTACGTTCCGCCGGCTGCCCCTTCTGTGGAGAAGGAGCAGGATGCTCCTGTTACCGGCAATCTGCAAGAGGCTCTTAGCCGGATGGAGGACTCTTCGGTCTTTGCAAAGGAGTTCCTGCTGCGCCAACGCGGGAACGCAGAAGGACGGGCAAGCCCGTGATGGGAGGATTTTTATGCAGGTGAAATCACGGATAAAATGCCCCGACTTGGGGCTTACACTCGCATCAAATGCCTTGAGAGAGGCGTTGCAGCAGCAGAAACCGGTGCTGCCGATCACGCTCGAAGAGCTGCAAGGTCTATGTGCGCGTGAGAGACGCCCGCGTATTCTTGCCGGGTATCTTCGATGGTAGCGGGAGGAAATCTCGCGGCTGCTTGCCCGTGTGCTTGTCGAGAATGTCAGCGCGCTAGAGGCAGAGTTTTTAGAGCGTCATTATCGTGACGGGAGAAGCGTTCACTATCTCGCCCTTCGGCTGCCAGCCTCCGAGCGGCACTTATATGCGATACATGAGCGTATTCTGCGCAGATTGTCCTCGCTCCTGTTCTATCGTGCCAGCACTGCGGATGCCTACGCGCCCATCGTGTTGCAGAACCTGCTATCGATCCTTGATATGCGCATTGGCACGTTTGTGCTTCGTGCAGAGCTGCCGCTTGCGGCAGGATGGCTTGAATCACTCTATGATGCGCGTACGCGATGCCGGTCACTGCTCTCTCTCATGGAGGGTTTTACCCGACAGAGCGGCGAGAGGAGCGAATACGAGCGTGTGATATGCGCCAAGATCGCGCATCCATTTGCCGCTGCGGCAGAGCTGCCGGGGCTTGCGGGGGTGGATTCTGTAGCTGCAAGCACGATACACGCATATTTGCGCAGGTATCTTGATGCGGTCAGAAAAATCGTAGGAGAGACAAAAAACTCGCGTACTTAGAAAAACGTGCAGTATTTTAATTCTGCATTAGGTTATTCTGGAAGGGCGGTGATCTGTTGCGACACAGATATTCTTTTACGATTCAACAAAAAATTTGGATTGGCGTCGTTTTCCTCATCGCCATTCTTGCGCTTTTTGCAGATATATGCCATTGGCAATTTCCTCAGCAGGATATATTGTTCTACAACCAAACAGCAAGTCTTCCGCGCGGAATCTATCTGCGTATTCCGGCAGCGACGATCGAACGCGGCGATATTGTTGTCTATGATCCGCCGGAGGAAGTCCTAGACTTTGCAGTTCAGCGAGGATATACGAAACATAAGGATGTCCGTTTTTTGAAGCGTGTCGGTGCTGTTGCCGGTGATGCATATAGCATTGGAGAACATGGAGTTTTTTGTATAAACGGCGCATATATTGGGGAAGTGCGAGAGCTGGACAGCAAAGATCGCCCATTACCGCAGCTTGCACAGGGAGATTATGTTGTGTCTGATGGGATGTTCCTGCCAATCGCCGACACTACGCGCAGCTTCGACGGGCGTTATACAGGCACAGTACCTATTACGCGCATCAGGGCTGTGGTCATACCTGTTTTTACCCAATGGTGAGGAGGCGTTATGTCGGGAGAAATGAGAATCCGGACATGGACAGCGCGGAGCAGGGCAGACTATGAGCTGCGTGTGCAGCCGAAGATCCATACGCTGCTCTCATCTCTCGGCGGGAACAGTATGTATGCTGAGTTGTCCATCGCAGAAGCGCTGCGTCTTCTGATTGGGGAACAGGAAGCGGATGTATTGATTCGCGTCATAATGATTGAGCATGATCTGCGGTTTGTTCTGCGCTCAGAGTGTGGAACTTTTCCCGCCGATACAGTACGTCGGCGGGTACACTCTTTTGCAAAGAATGCGAAGATCAACGCGCTTGCGTGGCAAACATTCGCAGAAATGCAGCCGGAACATCGAAACATTTGGCGCATCCTAGCTCCCGTCGAATGTGCTTGTCTGGATATGAGCGGGAAAAAGGTGACACTGCTTTTTCGTCATCCGTTTGAAAGCAAAATTCAGAGAAGCATTGGTGAGCTTGCACAAAATATGCGGATTGAGCATGAAGAAATTATCTATTGATGCTCGCGTGTAAAAATGTAGGGAGGTTATCCATGAGTATTTTGCCTTATTCATTTTGTCGAGATGATACCGAGAAAAAGACCTTGCGGCATGGGTTTCTTCTCGGGATGATGACTGCGGTCGTACTCCTTGTCCCGTTTCTTTTTGTCGGAGGCATCATCCTTATCAATGCGGCAAGAAGTCCGGCGTATGCAGCAGAATCCCCGCCGGTATCAGAAGACGTTATGATTCCGTATAGCGTCGTGCCGCAGCCGGAAAATAATGAGAGCAGCGTCAAAGATCAAGTGATCCAAGCTGTCCCGATCGGAGAAGCGCAGATCGCACAGCGAGCTGTACCGCAGGTAAGTGTTGCGGCGCAAATACCACTGCCCTCCGCAGTCGGTGTGTCCCCCGTAGTTCAGCAAGCGACTGCGATTGCTGAACAATACCCGCTTCCTGCTGCATCGCCTCCCCCCGAGGCGGCAGACGATGCAGCAAAGTCTTCGGTACTCACAGAGGGGATAACCTTCTCCGATCGGCGTATTGCATATTTCGGTGGGCAGGATGTGCCTACGGCTCAAACAGGGAGGTAGAACATGGGATTAAAATCTTTTCAGCAGCCGGAGAAGTTTTCCGACACCAGCAAGACACTAAGTCCTGCCGAACAGGCGCGCGAGGTGATCGATCGACGCATTGGGGGCGTTGCCATGCAAAATTACAACTGGCGACGTATTGCAATCGGTCTTTTGGTTGCCTGTGTTGTACTCTCCATCGGATTGACGGTGCAGTCGCTCAAATCGCAGATTATCCCTTACGTCGTCACTGTGGATAAGTCCACGGGCGAGGTAGAAAAAGCAGGTGCTTTTATAGCACAGGACTACACCCCGCAGGAAGTCGAGGTTCGCTATTTTATCGGGCAGTTTATACAAAACGCCCGGAATATCCAGCTCGATCCTGTCCAACAGGAAAAGATGCAGGGAAAAGCATTTGCTTACCTCACGCAAGCAGCCGCACAAAAATATGCGGCAATCCAGCGCAATGAAGGATTCAAGAACAAGTATGCGATGTATACCGTCCAAACAAAGATCACTGGTATCAAGAAGATTCCGGATACGGATTCCTACCATGCTACATGGACAGAGGAGGAGTTCAACATTGCCAGCGGCAAACAGGACGTAAAAAAATATGAGTGTGTCTTTGCTGTGACCACGATCCCACCGAAGGACGATCAGACTTTGCTTGTGAATCCGCTGGGACTTTATATCTCCGATCTCAACTTCTCGGCAGAAATCGGAACAAAGCAAAAGAATAATCAGAGCCAGCCTACACAGCAGCAGGAACAGGCGAAGTAGTCGGATGTACTGAAGGGAGAAAAAAATGCTCTTACAAAAGCGTATGAAAAAGCACCTTGCCGCAACAGTCCTCGGTGGTCTGCTCACCTCCGGAATGTTTTTCGGCGCTCCTGCGTATGCCGCTGACGCTGCGCGTACGGACGCATCAACCGAACAGGTGCAAAGCGATGCACCTCCTATTGAAGAAACGCTTGCCCGATTCATTGCTGATCGTGCAGAGCGCAGCGAGGCAGAGGCGGACAAAATGCCGGCTGTCCGCAAAGCAGAACAGACCGCGCCCGCAAAAGGGCTGACGAAATCGGAAGTACAGGAATTAAATGATCTCCGTGACAGCATCTATGCCGTGAGCATGTCGCAGACGCAGATCATGAACATCCTCGATCGGCTCAGAGAACGGCTGGATGGGTATGAGCGGGAGCAGGAAATGGTTCGTCTTGCCGTTCCGGCACCGACGGATCGCGCTCTTGTCAATCCTGCCCCTGCTGCGTATGTCAATGACACGCAAGATGCGGTCAATGCGCAGGGCAATTCGACAATGACCTTTGCGTATTCTCCCACGCAGCTCTACAAAATCTATTGCAGACGAGGCTATTTGACCGACCTCGCATTCCGTAAAGGGGAGACCATCCAATTCGTCGGCGGCGGGGACACCGCAGGATGGGCGGTGTCTTCGGCGACCGTGGACGGCGTTCCGCATCTCTATATCAAGCCCGTTGTAGAAGTTTCCACGACAAATCTTATCGTTACGACGGATAAGCGCAGCTATCAGCTCATCATCCATAGTGCCGATTGGTACAATCCGATGGTGACGTGGACGTATGCGGCAGAAGATCGTCAGAATATGCTGCAGACGCAGCAGAAAGAACAAGCACTGCGGACGACTTCTGTCAATGTTTCCAGCGTCGAAAACCTTGACTTCAGCTACAAGGTCAAGGGAAAGAACGCAGAATATCGTCCCGAAATGGTGTTTTCCGACGGGATGCGCGTCTACTTGAAGTTCAAGAAAATTCCGCAGCGGCAGATTCCTATCTTTATCCAAGAGAAGGGGAATCGAATGATGACACTCGTCAACTACCGGCAGAAAGATGATTACTACATCATCGATGCCCCGTTTGATAAGGCGCAGCTGCAGGTGAGTGAGCACGAGAACATCACGATCGAGCATAAAGCGAGGTGAGCAGTATGGCGAATATGGGCAGTATCACCAAATTCATTCAAGCCTTTAAGACCCATTTCAACCGTAACCGCAGCCGCACAACGGACGAGGATGAGGCACAGGAGTCTCCGAAAGAACTTGAGGGAGACGCAAGCGACCAGAATCCCGGCGATGTCCGCATGAACAGCGGCGTTCACAAGAGAGTTTATGGGGTTCGACGCAAAATTGTCGGATTTACCGTCATTGGACTCTTGCTTGCGTTCACAATGAGCTATGTCTTCTTTCAAGACGATCCCGGGAGCAAAGCCCCGCGCCGTCCAAACGGATCATCGGTACAGGAGACAAAGACACCATCACATGCAGGAGAAGCTGCCGCAAAGGATGAACTCAGTTACCGTGATCTGCGTGCACTCGACCAGCGAAATCAGGGGACTCGCGTCGCGAGTGCACAGCCGATGGATTCCGATGATGCGCATGTTGTAGCTCGTGTGAATCGTGGTGAGCAAGATATTCCGTCGCAGTCATACAGTGTTGCTGCGTCACCGGGGGGAGGCGTTTATAGTGCTCCGGTGACTGCGGCTGTCCCGACACCTGCTGCCGTCCCGATATCTGCTGCTGTGCCGGCAAATGCTGCGCTTGCTGCGGAAAAACGCGCCGCAGATGAACTTGAAAAACGATTTGCGTCTGCCATCGACTTTGCATTGGGACGGAGCGGCAATAGCAACGCAGGAGGAGAGACTGCCGCAGCCGTCTGGAGAAGCACCGACAATTCCCGCGTCGAACACCTTGCAGACTGCGAATCTGTCCCTTACCTCCGGAAGTCCCTATGTCGTTCAGGCAGGGACGCTGATTCCTGCGATGCTCTTTACGGGGATTGATACCGCCGTTCCCGGGCAAGTAACGGCGCAGGTCAGTGCGGATGTTTATGACAGCCTTACCCAATGCGCCGTAAAGCCCCGCCCTTTAGGGCTGGGGATATAAGGCGCGTCCGCCGAATTTGCGCAAGCATTTGAAAGCGGACAATTGATTTTCGCTTTTCTTTGCAGTAAACTTTCATTGATGGGATGAAAACAATCCATCGAGAATCAGAAAACATCGCAAAGGAAGTGAGAAAATGAAGACCTACTGCTTTAAGCTGTACAAGGCAAAGAGAAACCGAAAGCTCCACCGACAAATCAATGCGGCAGGTCTCATTTATAATCACTGTATTGCTCTGCACAAACGGTATTATCGTCTATATCACAAATCGCTGAACGTCTATGCCCTGCAAAAACATCTCACGAAGCTCAAAAAGATACCCCGGTTTTCCTATCTGAAAGAAATCGGTTCACAGGCGGTGCAGGACATCACACAGCGGATTGACCGTGCCTACAAACTGTTTTTTCGAAATCTGAAACAAAAGGTGCGCACGGCGCCGCCCTCGTTCAAGAAGGTGAGAAAGTATAAATCGTATACCTTGAAGCAGGCAGGGTGGAAGCTCCTAGAGGGAAATGCCGTCCAAATCGGTACGCAAAAGTACCGCTATTTCAAAAGCCGTGCCATCGAAGGTGTGGTCAAGACCGTCACCATCAAGCGGGATGCACTTGGGGACCTCTATCTTTATTTCGTCTGTGAAACAGTGGAAAACGAAGTCTTGGCAAGAACAGGTAAAAGCGTCGGCTATGACTTCGGACTCAGGCAGTTTCTCACAGCATCGGACGGAAACGACAGGGAAGCCCCACTCTTTTTCAAGGAGAATGTAGCAGCGATACGCAGGGCAGGGAAAGCGCTTGCACGGAAAAAGCAAGGGTCGAACCATCGAAAGAGGGCACGACTTGCACTCGCCCGTTTGCATAAGAAAACAGCCAATCAGCGCAAAGACTTTCATTTCAAGCTGACACATGCGATCTGCGAGGAATACGCTCTTGTGTGCATCGAGGACTTGAACCTGAGGGGAATGCAGAAACGATGGGGCAGAAAGATCTCGGACTACGGCTTTGCGGAGTTTGTGAAAATTCTCGAACATCAGGCGAGCAAAACAGGAACGAGCATTCAAAAGATAGATCGGTACTATGCGAGCTCACAAACCTGCCATATCTGCGGCGCGCAGAATCCGGAAACGAAAGATTTGCGCGTCCGAGAATGGACATGTCCGCATTGCGGTGCCGTTCATGATCGGGACAGGAACACCGCAAAGAACATCTTGAAGGTTGGGGCATCGACCTTCTTTGGAGAGGCATTGTAAGACCTGCGCTATCGCAGGCAAATGCCGTCTGTATCCAAGAATCCCCCGGCTTTAGCCGTGGGGAGTATGTCAAGATTGAGGACACGAAAGAACTCAAGTGCACGGCGGAGAACTATGTCGCACTCTCGACCACAGACACCGTGGATATGGATAACCTGCTACGGAAAACGCTGCGCCTCTCGCCGAATCGGATTGTCGTCGGTGAGGTGCGCGGCAAGGAGGCATTGACGCTCGTCGATGCGTGGTCAACCGGGCATCGCGGGGGCTGCTCCACCGTACATAGTGACAGTGCCCATGATACGCTGTTCCGTCTTGAGGATCTTGTCAGTCGCGTTTCCATCTCCTCACAGCAAGCGGGCATTGCCCGCGCCATCGATGTGATTGTCTACATCGAGCGCAGGGCGGCATCGCGTGTTATTGCGGAAGTGCTCTCTATTGATGGATGGGACAGAGAGGCGCATGACTACATAACGCATCGACTGGATGAGCCGAAAGAGCTGGAAGATTAAGGAACTGCCAGATATCATGCCCACAAAACGGAGAAGATGATATAATAGGGGAAGGAAGAAGAGTTATACACTGCGGAAAGGAGCGTCGTCATGAAATACATATCGGGACTTTACGCACTCAATCTCCCCTGTTGTTTGGAAACAGGCGGCGATTGGCACGCCTTTTCTTTATCGTGGGAGAACATTCCCTTGTGGGATACGGAGGATTCACCGTTTGGAACAGAGGGCATTGAACAACATCATAGTCTCATGGGCAAAGAGGGCATTTTTTTTGTGGCGAACCACATCCGCGCCTGTCTTGATCTGCTGTGGGCAGGAGACTTCTCCAATCTGCAAGGAATGCGCCGCGATTATATCTGCACGGATATCTATGATGCGAATATTTTTGCCGCAGTCTGGAAACTGTACGAGACGGCGCATTGGGCGAGCATTGATCGCTTCATGGAAAAAGAATACCGAATGAAATGGATTCTTTTTAGAAAGGAACAAGAAAGCAATGGATACAGCACAAGTGCGCCATGTAGAAATCATGCGTAATTTTTTGACCGAACTCAATAAGGAAACTGATACGTTCATCTTAAAAGGAGGGACAGGGCTTCTTCTTTCCTATGGGCTGAACCGTTTTTCCGAGGATATTGATTTGGACGGCGCAAAAAAACGGCTCAAGGGATTTGTCGAGCATTATTGCAGAAATCACGGCTTTTCCTTCCGCATTGCCAAAGATACGCCGACAATCGAACGATTCATGCTCGCCTATGAGCCGACCTTACACAAGCCGTTGAAAATCGAGATTTCCTATCGCAGCCGCAGCATTCCGGCGCATACACATCATTGTGTGGATGGCATAGAGGTCTACACCATCGACCGAATTTGTCAGTTGAAAACAGGCGCATATCAGGGGCGGGATAAGATTCGCGATCTCTATGACATCTGCTTCATTTGTGACAGATATTTTGACGAACTATCGGATTCGACAAAGGAACAGTTGAAAGATGCCATGACCTATAAGGGGTTCGAGTATTTCGATTATGTCACTTCCACACAGGACGACGCGTTGATCGATAAAAATACATTGGCAGACCTTTATCTGAAGATGTTTGAGAAGTTGGATCTTCTTTATTCTGAGGAGGAAGTCGAACACATAAAGGAAAATAGCGTCGAAAAAGAAGACGATGAACAAAAAGCATGGAGCCGTTGAATACGGTGAACAAATAATTTTATAAAAAGGAACAAACAATTCCATTACAACGAACTTATAAAATCGTGCAGTATTTTTTTACTGCGCGATTTTATAATAGAATGCGGGATTCTTTATCCCGCAGGATAGCAGATGTAATTTTAGGGAGGAAATCACAATGAAAATCCAGCGTGTAAAGATGGAACTGAGCAGCAAGATCGCGGCGATGCGCAGCATCACGAAGAAGGATGTTCTGTCCTTCGCAAAGGCATCTCTGCCGACGCTTGCCCTTATGGGGCTTTATATGCTGCCGGCAGCTGTTGGCTTTGCAAATGATGGGGCTGCGGAGACGATCACGACAGGCATTGACCCGCTCGATAAGCCCCTTCAGACCATCTCCGCCGCACTCACCGGTCCGATTCCGAAGCTTGTCATTGCAGGGTCTATTGCGATGGGCGGTATGAGCTGGGCAATGGGCTGGAAACAGCAAATCATGACGCGCTGCGTCAAGGGAGCGAGTGGTGGAGCAATCGCACTCGGCGTTGGCAAGTTCATGGAGAATATGTTTGGCACCGGTATCAGCGGTACCTTGTTCTAAGGGGTCACTATGGATGAGAATAAAAATGTGCAGGGTGCCTCGTGGATTCATCTTCCAATCTACCGGTCGCTGACGGAGTACATCCTATTTATGGATGTGCCACGCAGCTGCATTGTCTGGAATGTCGGCGCAGCACTGCTTATTCTGCTGACCCTTGGACTATCCTACTGGTACGTTCTGAGCGTGAATGTCGTTGTGCATTTCGCTGTACGTTATTTTTCGATGGAAGACGCGCAATTCTTCGAGTGCTTCAGTCGCTATTGGTCAAAGCGCGACTATTACTCAACGTAAAGGATCGTATGCTATGTCTTGGAAAGAGTATCATCTCGACAACAAAACAATCGCAGACTGGCTGCCTTGGGGTGCATTGACACATGAAAACGTCATGCGCAATAAAGACGACAGCGTTTTGGGGGTAATCCGCTACAAGCGGTTCGATCCTCCGCAGCATGTCCAGTTCTTCGAGTGGAAAAACCCCATCTTTCTGCCGACATTCCGCAGAGGATGGAGCATCTGGATCGAAGAACAGTATGCAGTGGACGGGGACGTAGAGTGCTTCCTTACCCTTTGCTGGAATCCTTTCCTCAAGGATGACGAAGTGGTGAACGGCTTGGAAGACACGCCACAGCTCCTCTACGACATGGAATATGATCTTGCGGTGACGCTGCGTCGGATGGCGTGGAGTTTTCCGAAGGAAGCCGAGGCGACTGTCCTTTCTTATCAGGAGATTGTCGATTATCTTACCTTTTCCTTGACGCTAGGACGGACGCACGTTGCTATGCCGGATGTCCCCGTCGATCTGGATGTTTTTCTTACGGCGGGGATCGATCTTGACTTTGCGAGCAATCATGTCCGCCTCGGTGATGAGAAGTTACTCGTCTTGACACTGCCGTCCGTCGTTGGCTCACAGGAGTCGGTGCTGCGGCAGCTCACCGAGGATCTTCACGGTGCCGGGATTCCATGCCGTCATGTGCAGCGACTGCTTCTTTTTGATAAAGCGGAAGCGGAAAAAGAGCTGCGAAATTACACAGGGAAATGGTGTCCGTCACGAAAATATATCAAAGATATTTTGACGGGGCACATGCTGCAGCGGCTGAACGGGTACTACAATAATCAGACCATTGCGCTTGTCTCGCAGGAAGATTATGCCCGGACGGAAGCGTATCTTGAAAAACTTCTTGGGACGCTTGGGATTCCGTATATCGTTGAGGATTATAATGCCAAAGATCTCTGGTGGGGCAGTCTGCCCGGACTTTTCCGTGCGGCAGTTGTCCCGCCGATCTGCGGCTTCCGGACGATTGAGGAGCTTCTTGCAACGAAAAGCATAGCGCAGCATACACCGGAAGCCCCGACGCCTCCTCTGCCGCCGGAGCTGGAGGAGCTGATCGTGTCGCAGGACTGGGAGGAGAGTGAATATGTACCGACTTAATCTGTTCCGGCGCAAGGTGGATCGCCTCTCGGATATTATGCCGTTTGGTCGTATCACGAGTATCACGGTTGCGGAGCAGCATGTTGCTGTCTGCATCAACAAGGACGGATCACTCCTCGCGTCATGGCGCTATCGCAGTCCCGATCTGGATTCCTCTGTGGAGGAAGAGCTTGCGGTGATTGCGAATCGGATGCAGGCGTCGATCGCGGCGATGAAGACGGGCTTTACGCTCTACTTCGAGGCGCAGCGCGTTCCGTCTACCGCATACGAGACGACAAATGCTTTTCCGGACATTGTAACGCGGGGGATGGATGCAGAACGCTGCCGCCTCTTTTCGAGCGGTATGTATTTCGAGTCTCATTTCTATGCAACACTTCTGTTTTTGCCGCCGAAGGATCGGCAGGAACAGCTCAAGGAGTTTATCGTTGAGGGGCGCGAGCGCAAAGTTACCAAAGCGGATGATGTACTCGAATCGTTTGGCGAGCAGCTCCACAAGCTCTACCTGATGTGCCGCAATTTGCGCATTGATACGGAATTTCTTGACGAAGACGGGCTTTTTACCTATCTCCATTCGACGGTTTCCGATCGTCCGCGTGCGCTCAAATATCCACAGACGCCGTTTCTTTTGGATAAGTACCTCTATGATACGCCGCTCTACGGGGGACTTGAACCTCAGCTCGGGCGCAAGCACATGCGTATCATTGCTCCGATCTCCTACGGCAAGGAGTCCATTTTTGGACTCTTTGACGAGTTTCATCGTCTCGACTTTGCATATCGCTGGGTGACTCGTGTTTATTGCATGAGCAAGAATGACGTGATCAGCCAGCTGGATAGTGAACGTCGGCAATGGAAGGGGAAAACGCAGTCGCTTTCCTCTACGATTGCCGATGTCACCGTGCGCGACAGCGTACAGAATGCCGAAAACATTGATGATGTCGCCGTTGATCGCATCGCCGAAATTCGGGATGCGATGAACGCAGTTGAGGGCGATCACATCTCTTTCGTCTACTACTCGACGGCGATTATCGTCATGGACGAGGATCGGGAGGTAGTAGAAGAAAAGGCAAAACTGATTCGGCAGATTTTTATCGAGCGCGGTATGCAGCGTGTCAAAATCGAGGACTTTAACGCCATCGATGCGTGGCTCGGCTGCATTCCGGGACTCGTCGGGGCAAATATCCGCAGACCACTCATCTCGACCGGAAACCTCGTTCACATGATGCCGCTCGCCCTTGCATGGGCAGGGGATGAGCGAAACAAGCATCTGAACGGACCGCCGCTCCTCTATACACAGACGGACGGCAGCACGCCGTACCGGCTCAATCTGCACATCAAAGGCGTTGGTCACTCACTCATGATCGGACCGACAGGAGCCGGTAAATCCGTCCATCTCAACTGTATTGAGGCGGCGTTCCGTAAATACCCGAATGCGCGCGTCATTATCTTTGATAAAGGCGCATCCAGCAAAATCCTCACGATGGGTGTCGGCGGCAAGTTCTACGATGTCGGCAAATCACGCTCGCTTTCCTTTCAGCCTCTTTCACGCATCGATGATGAGGATGAACGGCAATGGGCGCTTGACTGGCTCTGTGACTATTTGCGCGAGGAGGGCGTTGAGGTCACGCCCGAGCAAAAAAGCATCATTCGCGACTCTCTTGCCACTGTGGCAGGAATGCAGGAGAGCGATCGAACGATGACGACGTTCATCAGCTTTCTGCAAAGCAGAGAGCTGAAGACAGCGTTCTATCCGATGTCCCTCGCCGACGATCAGGGCAACAAAGGAGAATACGGGGAGATATTCGACAGCAACAAGGATCATTTATCCATCACAAGCTGGCAGAGCTTTGAGATGGAGACTTTGATGAACGCGCGCCGTATCGTCGGTACGACACTCATGTATATCTTCCATCGCATCGAGAACGTCGTGAAAAGCGCGGAGAAGAAAAATCAGGAGCCGACGCTCATCGTCCTTGATGAGTGCTGGGTCTTCTTTCAGAATCCGATGTTTGCGGAGAAAATCAAGGAATGGCTTAAGACGCTGCGCAAGTACAACACATCCGTACTGTTTGCCACGCAGTCGCTGGACGATATTGCAAAGTCCCCGATCCTTGATACCGTCCTTTCCTCCTGTCAGTCGCGTATCTTCCTGCCGGACAAGCTCGCGATCACGGAGAGCCGGATGGAGCTTTATCGGCAATTTGGTCTCAACAAGCAGCAGATTCATCTGCTTGCCCATGCGCAGCCGCAGCGGGAATACTACTATGACAGCCCGCAGGGGTCGCGCCTTTACAACCTCGCACTCGATCTGTGCCCGTTCACGCTGTCATACGCAGCCGTCGGAGATGTTGCGCTCGCAAAATGCCAACGCATTATCGAAAACTACGGTGCAGAGAACTTCAATGAGCATTGGATCAAGGAAAATGAGCTTGTAGTTCCGGAATATCCGAAAGAGGAGGCGGCAGCATTATGACGACCAGCATCATCTTTCTCTGCGTCCTCATGATCTGCTATTTTGCAATCCGGGTCAACTGCATTGAGACGCGCATGAACGCCCTAGAAAAAGCTCTGAATCAGGCGGTCAAGGAAGGGAAGATTGACACGGAGATGCTCGGCAAGCCGTTCGGGGGGAATGCGAGCGGCGTCGGTGATTTCTGGTCGGCACTCAAAGCCGCATGGAAAGAGCGGTGAGCAGGATGGACGCAGCGCTCGCCTACCGCACGGAAGCTCTTGCCATGCCAAATCTCCTTGCCGCTGTGCGGCGCATCGAAAAGAATGTGCTGCTTTCCATGAAGAACGAGGGGTACGGAATCAATCAGCTGCGTACGACCCTGCATGAAAGCCGTTATCCCCTTCTTTTCGACGATCAGGACGTTGTAAACGAATATTTTCGTGAGATTCTGCCGCAGGGGGCAGCAGAAGAAACAAATTTCAATCTTCCTGCACCGGGCGCACGCTTTAATGCCCTCTACGAGAAGCCGCTGCGGCAGATTGCAGGAATCCTAGCGGCTGCAGATCAGGGGATTCTCGAGAATATGCGGGCGCAGCATATTCCGCGCGGAGAGGTGCGTGAGGCGTATCTCGGCGGAAGCCTCTACGGCATTCTTGCCGGTGATACAGCAGAGCGCACCGCATTTGAGCATCGTGTCTGGAAAAAGCACCGAGCGATGATCGTGGAATCCGTTAAAGCAGAGACGGAGGGGATGCAGTCGCTTTTTCAAGAAGTTTGGGAGCGTCGCAGCAAGGAGGCAGCGCGTCCCATTGCCGTGCGCGAGGGCGAGGGAATTACGCAGTTTCTTCGGGATTCCAACGCACAGGAGGAAACCGCAGCGCAGCTTCTGATGGGAGCGACCGACTACGAGGGGCGGGACAAAGAAGCGTATGTGCGGAAAATCGCCTCCGCTGCCGTCCGTGAGATCAGCGTATATGATGGAATCGATGCGGCATCCCCAGATGTGGAAAGTGACACAGAAGTCTATCGGGCGTGTCTCAAAGATGCGATGCGTACATTGCGGCGAGATACCCTTCCATACGAAGCGGAAGCGCAGATTGTAGGGGCACTGCGCGCTGCAGGAATGGATGAGGAACTGCTGCGCGCAGGAATCCTTCGCGCATCGCCTCTTCTCGCTGCCGCAGGGAGGGATACGGATAAGACCCTTGCGGCACTTTTGGCGGGAGAACCGGAACAAGCCTCTTTCTTCGATGGGGATTATGGGGATTATGTGAAGTTTGCGGATATCTATCAGCGTCTCATCACGGATTATGATGACGCGCTCATCGACGCCGGAGCGGATTCCGGTGTCGCCGCAGATCGCCGGCATTATAACGTCTTGGCGGCGCGGGAACTCATCACGAAGTACGGTGTCAGCGAGGAGGAGGTTAGGGAACTGCTCCTCGAGTTTGGCGGCATCCCGGATCATGAACGGACACAGGAGTACCTAAACCAAATTCTTGCGGAAGCGAGAGAAGTGCAGGAAGTGTCTGTCGGGAGCGCCTCGGAAGTATCGCAGACAGATGCCGCACCTGTTTGGGAGGGCGTCCGGCGTACACAGGGCGATGCGGTACGAATCCGAACACAGGATGCTTCGGAGGAGAGAGAGGAGGTCGAGAAGGAGCAGGAACATACACCTGCTTCTTTCCCGACCGACAAAAAAAGCATCCGCGCAGCGAAACATAAGCTCAGAGAATACAGCTTTTCCGGTGAGCGGGTGCGCGTACGTGGCGATAAGGATGCAGAGGAAATGTATGAAAACTGCCGCGAGGAGATTGAGCGGGATATTCCGCTGCCATTTAACGGGCAAATGGATGAGCAGATCATCCTGCATCTTTTCTCCATCGGCTATGAAGAGCGCGAGATTGAGAATGCAGTTCAGCATAATTCCCCACGCAGACGCTCGCAGAAGGATTATGCAAAGAACATTGTAAAGAGCGTTCAGACACGGAATCCGGGGCTGCAGAACGTCATCAAACAAGCCGAGACCAAATATTTACAGACCAAAATGGAGCAAGGACAGACGCTGACTGCCTACGAAAAAGAGCGTGTCCTCGTTCGTGATGTGCCTACCGGCTAGGGAAAGGAGAAGGACCATGTTCAAGAATTGGAGTACGAAGCGCTTACAGATGGCAGTTGTTACGGGGCTGCTCCTTGGCGTCACAACGCCACTTGCGGCAATGATGATGCGCAGTCATCAAACAGAGGCAGCCGTCGCCGTATTCGACCAGCAAAATATTGAGGAAGCAATCAAGACAGCGATCACCACGGCGAAAATTCTCACCACAGAGGAGAAAGAGCTGGGGCTGATGATTCTGGATGCCAAAAAAATCGACATTGACATGTTGAAAGGCTGGATGCGGAAGAACAAAAAAGCGGAAGACCTCTGCAAAACGATCGACATTGTGCAGGATATTGTTGCACTCAAGAAAGAGGGGAAGATTCCCAGCATCCTCAACGTCAACAGCTCGGCGACCGCGATTCTGAAAAATGAGATCGGGGCGATCGAGGATGCGATCAACGGCAAGGCGACCCTCGTCGATCTCTACAAGCAGACGCAGAAGAATCACAAGGCGCTTGATGCGACCTACCGAGCAGCCGCTGAACGTGCACAGGCTTCGCAGAAGGTCACGGAATCGACGAACGAAACTGTCCATGAGGCTGTTGCCGCAGCAAACAAGGCAGAGGGGCAGCAGCAGATACTACAGGCGGGAATCCAGATTGCCGCTGCGGGGGTGCTGCAGGGCGCCGATCAAAAGGAACTGCTTGCCCAGCTCCTTGCAATGCAGGCGCAGAAGTGGTACGTCGATAACACGGAAAAGGCACAGGCAGAGGCGCGCGATCGGGCGGTAGCCAACAGACTGCATGATTTTGCAGGAAAACACTGAGAAAAATGAACTTTTGCGAAAAACATTCAGGTGCCCAATTTGGGCACCTGAATATAATCGTAAAAAATTCATAAACAGATATATAACATCATGAAGACGGAGGAGTACATGGAGACAGCAGGGATTGCACGAAAACTAAGGGAACGACTGCGCACGAAACATATTCTCCTCATGCTTGCCGTTTTTGGTCTTATCCTCTTTCAGATGAACGGCATCGGCTTTGCCGCAGGTAGTTCAGAAGACATTGCGAGCGCCGGTACAGGGCTTGGGGGAACATTCGATCAGAATCTGACCACGCTTGCAAACGGTGCTGTCAAGGCGATGCACGTTGTCCTTGTCGTCATGACAGCGATCGCGGGCATGATGGTCGCCTTTGGCATCGAGGACGGCAAAAAATTCATCTGGCAGCTCATGCTGGGGGCAGGACTGGCTTTCAACTTCGGCTCATTCTTGATGGGATCGGGTGTCTGGTCGATGGCAAATCAGACAGCGCAGACGCAGCAGGTGGAATATTTCACGCCGGAACTTGTGAGCGGCGAAGGGACAAGCGTCGAGGACATCAACATACTTGGCTCTTTTATGAACCATTACACGGAGCATGTGATTGTGCCCGGCGCGGAGAATATACTGCCCTACTGTCTCCGTCTCCTCGTCATCCTGACCGTCGTACAGGCAACCTGGGAGCTGACGGTCAAATTCATGTCGGGTGACAAACTCCAATATCTCATCAACATGACGCTGAAAATGGGGTTCTTCATGTTTCTCATGATGAACTGGATCAGCCTCATGGGATCGCTCATGTCCGGATTCGAGGTGCTTGGATTCCGCGCCGGCGGGAACAATACCGCGATTGCGAACAATATTGTCGGCGAGGCAAGTGATACCTTTGTGCAGATTGCGCTGCGGATGTTTACAGCGATCTGGACGCCGAACTCTGACAGCTGGATTCCGGATGTCGTACAGACCATCGCGACTGCCATGCAGCCCGGCGTACTCCTCCTCGACATTATTTGCATCCTCGTCATTGGAGGCTGCCTCTTTCTGGTCGCGCTCGAGATGTTCATGGCGCGCATCGAGTTTTACACGATGGCGCTTCTTGCCTTGCCGTGTCTTGCATTCGGCACAATGAACAAATTCAATTTCCTCACGGAAAAGGCGATTGGCGCGATGTTCAACCTTGCCCTCAAGGTCTGCGTCATCGCATTCCTATCGGCGGTATCAAAGCCGTTCATTGAAGGATTTGCCGACAAGATTATTCAGGCGGATAATCCCGCCGAAGACCTTGCCCTGCTGTTTCAGGCAGTGCTTGCCTCACTCCTGATCTACTTGCTCGTCAAGAAGATTCCGCAGCTCGTTTCCGGACTTCTCAGCGGACAGCCGCAACTCAGTGGCAGCGATATGACCGGTGCACTCAAAGGGGCTGTTGCCGGCGCTGCTGCGGCAACGGGGAACATTGCTGCGGCACAGGCGGCAGCGGCAGCTACGGGCAAGGGCGGTATGACAGGAACACTGACACAGCTCGGTCGCAATTATGTGATGAGCCGCAGCCCCGTACGGAGCTATCGTGATGCGATCGGGAGCTTCCAGCGCACGAAAGACAACTCCGGTTCGCGCATCCTGCAAGAACTGCGATCGGGCATAGATAGCCGAAACAGGCAAACAGCGAATGCTGCGCAGCCGGGCAACGATACCAACAATTAAAAACGACGGACAGATTGCTTTCCTGTCCGTCGTTGGGTGTTATCGTTGGTTCTGTTGTTCGAGGTGTTCGACGCGCTCGCGAAGATTTCTATTCTCTATCAGGAGTTCCTTGAGCATTTCTTTAATTTCGTGGATATGCCTGTTGTTTTTATGTACGCCGTCATTTATGTTGCGTATGAGGTAGGTGAAATCAGGGGAGGCGTTTGCGGGACCGCATCCGGTCACATATCCCAATTCCAACGGCTGCGTTAGTTTCTGCATGAGCTTTTCGTGTTCCGTCATTTCACGCTGTTGTGACGGAGGCGGCGCAGGTATTTCTTTCTTCGATCCCCAAAACAGTCCCATAATCCTCAGTCCTTTCTGCTTTCTTTGCCAGTAATGAAAGCGTAGCACAGTTCTAACGCCTTGACAAGTCCTATTTTTTGAGAGGAGGTCGATGTATGCGCCACGTTTTGACCGTATTTGCCGCTTTGTTCGCCCTCCTCATCTCCTTTGTTCCGGCGCAGTCCGCAGCGGCGATGCTGATGGTTTCTCCGGTCGGTCAGCCGATGGTCGTAACCAGTCCGCAGGGGTACCGCATCCATCCCATTAGCGGTGTGAAATCCTATCATGCAGGTGTCGATCTTGGTGTCGATTATGGAGATCCAATCTATGCTGCCGCATCGGGCACGGTGAGTTATTCGGGCTGGATGCAGGGCTATGGCAACACCATCATGATCGATCATGGAGGGGCACTCTATACGCTTTACGGGCATAATCAGGAACTTCTGGTCGGCGTGGGGGAGTATGTAACGCAGGGAATGCTCATCGCAAAAGCGGGGAGCACGGGCAATTCGACGGGACCGCATTGTCATTTCGAGGTGCTTCCGAATGGTGTCTATGGAGAGCCGACCGATCCCGGTCTCTACGTCCCTGGGCTGCTCGAACTGGAGAAGGCAGAGGGCGGCGGGCTTGGGCTTGGTGGTGTAGATTTCCACGGGCACACAAAGGATTGGGCGGTCACAGAGGATTTCGCAAAGCCCATCAGCGATCTCGTGAACAAGGTCGTCGAGCTTATCACGACAGGGCTGGAGGCGTTGCAAAACTATGTGACGAAGATCTTCTTTGTCCTTGTGGCAATCGACCTTGTGCTCGGTGCAATGAATAAGGCGATGACACCAACGAGTGAAGACCGTGAGGGACTCTTTAAGTGGCTCGTTCGACGAGGACTCTTCTATGGGTTCTGTCTTGCGCTCCTCTACAACTGGGGGGATTTTGTCGGCAACCTTTCGCTTCATGGCTTTCCTGCTCTTGGCGGGCTTGCCGGTGGAAATCCGGAAGCTGCGGAAGCGGCGGTCTCCGATCCGACAAAAATCGTGCAGAAGGGCATGAACATTATCGCGCCGATCTTCAACGGCGCAATCCGTTCCGGCGGCATCTCCGATGTTCTGAGCCTTTTGATCGGCGGTGCGGGTGCCGGTGCGGTTCTGCTCATGCTGATCCTTGGATGTATTCTGTTCCTGCTCTTCTGCCTCATCGGGTACTATATCGCGCTTGCCTATGTCGAGTTCTATATGATGGTTCTCTTTAGTTTCACCGTCTTTCCTCTGGCGGGGCTGAAGCATGTGCGCCATCTCGCCTCGAACGGCATCAACAGTGTATTTGCGGCATCGATCAATCTCATGTTCTTCTGCCTCTTTGCGGCGATGCTCCAATCGACAATGGAGCACATCGTCGTCGGCGAACTCATGTCACAGACCGTACAGGCGCAGTCTGCCGGAGGAGCACCCGGCGCATCCGGTGTCTCCATCTCCGGTCGTCCAAAGGCTGAACTGGCTTACCGCATCGCACAGATCATGCAGGAGCGGTATGGAAAAAGCCTTCCTCCTGAATGGATTTGGGCGCAGCTTGCACTCGAATCCGGGCACTTTTCGAGTGCACTCGCTGTTGAAGATTACAATTACGGTGGCATCAAGGCGGGAGATGGAGCAAAAATAGCGGGAATATCGCCGGAGGGCGATAACTACCGGCACTTTGACAGTGACGAGGAGTATGCACAGTACGCCGCGTCAAACTATAACGCCTACGCTGAAGATGGGATCTATAACGCAAAGACCGTACAGGAATTTGCGGCAGCACTCAAGCACGGCGGTTATTTTGGCTCATCACTCGAATTCTATACAGCTACCTTGATGGGGATCCTAGGAGGAAGCGGCGGTGTTGTGAAACAAGCTGTTGCAAACAACATCCTGCTCTTGCAGCTCATTCTTGTTGTCCTTATGTATATGTATTTTGCTGACCGCATCAGCAAACTTGTCAATACGCAGTTCGGTGGGGCAGGGTTCAAATTGTCCGACCGACAGGGGATGTTCTGAAAACGAATCATAATCGGATCTGTTCAGGTGCCCAATTTGGGCACCTGAATAAAGGAGGGGGAAATTCATGTTAGGAAACAAAAAGCGGCGAATGACGATTCTGCTCGTTGCGATATTTACAGTCGCAGCATCCGTCGGCGCACTCCTTTCCAATGTCCATCAGGGCGAAGCATGGGGCGGCTGGGGGGACCCGTGGGAGCCTGAAAATTATTGGGATCCCGTGCGTATCTCATGGCGTGATACCTTCGACCCCGCACACTATTTTTTCAGGGACTTGGAGTGGCAGGGCGGTTCTGTCTACGACTACACACGCATCATCAAATCCGTTCTGTTCGGCGAAAAATTTCTGCATATCGTCGAGAATATTGCGGAGCAGCTCGGCATTGACATCATCAACAAGATTCCTCTGGATCCGATGATTATGCACCTTGCCACAGGGTTGACGGAGGAAAAACAGAGCCGTGCTGCTGAATTACATAATACAATGCAGAAGGATTTGCTCACGGAAAGCAACGCGTTCCATTCTTACAATGAGAGGCACGAAGACTACGACGCACCGCGCAACCGCGTGCGCCAGCGCAAGGAAATCTCCGCATCCGCTGCCAAATACGTGCAGATTGCAGAGGCGGCGATCGCAGACAACGATAACACGAGGGAGACCGTACACCGTCTTGTGGAAGCGGCTGCCAACGCCAAAGGCGAAACAGAGCTGCGTCAGATCATGGAGCAGCTGAACGCGCTCAGTGTCGCAGATCAATCACAGGTGACAGCCCTGCTTGCGGCGAAGGTTCAGCTCGAAAACGATCAGCGTCAAGTCCAACTGGATGAAGAGGTCGAACGGGAAAAACAGGCGCAGAATGCAAAGATTATCGTCACCGACCCGTATAACGAGGAGCGCGCTGCGGCGAGCGGTTACGAACGTGAAAAGCCGCGCGGATTCGTTCGCTTCAAGTAAGACAAGGGCGCATCGAAGGTGGGATATGGTCTTTGATGCGCCTTTGTGGTATAATGCGAACAAAGGGGGGCGATACAATGACACTCGAATATAACGTAACCATTCATTTAGAGGTTCTGCGGGAAGGATTCGCGGAACTGTTGTCCGACATCCGACGGTTCAAAGATTTTGTTGGCGTTGCGGCGATGGATCAACGTCATCCGCTTGCCATCTTTGAAAAGCAAGTGATCGGTCTCTATCATGGGATTCTTGGCTCGGGCTACAATACAATGGCTGATGTGCAGGAACTGAAGGGACAGCTGATTTTTGCTCGTGCATACATAAGGGAAATGGAGACCGAATATGCCGGAGAACTACAGCGCACAGGAGCTTGATGAATTGTACGCGACTGTGCACCGTACATCAGCCGCGAGCAGGTGGAGGAAACGCTGCGTGCATACGAGCAGTTCTTTCCCAATGAGGAATGTGGGAGAGGTGCGCGATAGTTTGCTGAGAACGGACGGGAGGGATTCTCATGTATCAGAAGATCTTGTATATGACCGCTGTGGTCATGGCGCTCTTTATGGGCACGGCTCTCGCTGCGCCACGCGCGATGACCGTTGATGATGTCGCGATCGCCGGCATTGCCCCCGGCAACGATCTGAGCTATGTGCGCAGCATCTACGGTGAGCCGGACGGCGAAAAGACAAAGCGGTTGGGGAATTATCCGGCGTATCTGGTCGATTATTACGGGCAGGGATTTGTCATCACCTATGACATTTACGGCGGTGTGCAGAATCCGCTTGTCCAAAAGATCGAGAGTACAAATGCAGCACTTGTGATGCCCTCCGGCATTCACGTTGGGATGAAGATTGCAGATGTGCAGCAGGTATTTAGTGATGTTCAAGAGCCCCCTCACTATGGTGTAAAGACGGATATACAGTATTGGTCGCCTTGGCTCGCGATAACAACGTCAGATGGAAAGGAAGGCGTACGGTCAGTCATCTTCGACGTTGACAAAAAAGGTGTAATCCAAAAGATTATTATATTCGATAGATATGGTCAAGACTAAATAGCTTACTAAGCAAAAAGCACCTGCTTACGGGAGTCTCCCGCAAGCAGGTGCTTTTCGTTTTGTTCATCCATTCTTTATTACGTATTCCTCATTTTCTTTCCAGAACGCTTCAATCCGCTCCTCATCGGTCATATTGAGATCTTCCTCTTCCAGATCGTAGCCGCATTCCATTGCTTCCTCCTGTGTGATGATATCACCGCCGATGAAGCGCGGGTCGGCAGGGTCGACATGGATGGCATTGCTTCTGAACTGCATGGCATTCCCTCCCTCTCTTTGCTTTTATTATACACAATGCCCTGTCTGAAATCTATAAAAACGTGCAGTTTTTTTATTCTGCATGACTTTACAATGAGAGGAGAGATGTACGAAAGGAGATCGGATCATGGCAGACGAAAAAAGATTTTCACGCAAAGAAGGAGCACCCAAGGAGGATCTTTACGCAAAAACGACACAGAAAATCATCGAACTCATGGAGAGCGGAAAGCTCCCCTGGCAGCAGGGATGGGACAACAACGTCGGCGCAGCACTTGTCTGCCCGATCAACGGGAAGAACGGCTACCGATATGGTCAGCTCAACAGCGTGTACCTGTCCTTTATCATGGCAGAAAAAGAAAGCGACGACCCGCGCTTCTTTACCATGCTGACACTGAAAAAGCAGGATGCTGCCTGTCGGGAGCGTGCCGCTCTGCTGGAAAAGCAGGGAAAACCCGTGAACCCGGAGCTGAAATGGCAATATGGCGTCAAAAAAGGTGCCAAAGCCGTACGGATCCAAGTCTCATGGAAACAGACGACGGATCGGTATGGCAATCCTCTGCCCGAGGAAGAGCAATATTGGAGAAAGGATTACCGCATGGTATTCCATGCGTCGGACTGTGTGCGCCGAGAATATCCGCGTGACGAGAAAGGACAGCTCATCCGTAATGCGGACGGCAAGTGCCGCTATATCGACCATCCGCTCAGACCCTATGTTCCCAAGGAAAAGGGCTATACACATGAAGAACAGTATGAGATTGCAGAGGGCATTCTAAAGGCAAGCGGGGCTGTCATCAAACATGACGTTCCTGCGGCAAAACCTTATCCATGTTATACGCCGTCAACGGATGAGATTCATCTGCCGCCAAAGGAAGCATTTCCGAGTCTTGGCGAATACTATGCGACGGCTCTGCATGAGCTGGCGCATTGGACGGGGCATAAAGAGCGACTCAATCGCTCTGTGACAGGCAATCACAAATCGCCCGCATACGCAAAGGAGGAGCTGCGGGCAGAACTAGCCTCGACATATTTGTCTCTTGATCTTGGTCTTCCGATGAATCCGACAAACCATGCGGCTTATGTGCAAAGTTGGATCAAGAATCTCAAAGAGAACAAGATGGAGATCTTTCAAGCGTCCACCGATGCGCGGAAGATTGCGAATTACATCAAGGACTTTATGCCCGCACGCTTCCGTGCCGAAGAACTCCCGAAGGTCGAGGATCTGGTCAAGGTCGCCGACACAAATACACTGACGCAGCCACCGGAGTCGCAGGCTCTTGGGAGCGCACGTTTTTACAAGTATCTCCTGACCGAGCGTCCGGCAGATGTCGGCGCAGTTCCAAAGGAGAATCTCTATCTCGTCGACCCGGACGACAAGTCCGCACAGTACGGTGCTGTATACTACGAGAAACAGCTCCCTGCAACTGTGGCAGCGACCTACAATCTGACGCCAGACTACAGCTATTTTGCCAACAAGTCGGTTCATGTCACCATCTACCAACGCAAAGCGGATGCTGCGCCAAAAGAGAAAGGCAGTGCGGAAACATCAAAGCCGCTGTATCTGAACCGAGATTTTGATATTACAGCACAGGAAAACTACATTCGCACAGACGTAATGCGGGAACATGGGATTGACCGTGCTTTTGCACATTTTTGTATGCACCCGCCGCAGGAGGGGCGTCCCCTTGCGGAGGGGGATCTCATCGAGATGGATGGTCGCATTTTCCAAATAAGCGATGTCGGTTACCGCGAACAGGAGCTTCATGCGCATAAAGGCGATTTCGTCCTCACACCGCTTGAGGATGAGCGTGTGCAGCAGCTTCGCACAGCGGCGCAGGAAAGTGTCGGCGAGGACACCTATCAGCTCTACTGTGACAAACTACGGGAAATGTTCTATCGTGCTGCACAGACAGAAGAGACACTGCACGCGCATCCCGGATTCTTTGTCGCAACAGATGATCCGAAGGAAGGTGAACGCCTTGCCCTCGATGCCGGCTATGCACGTGGTTTTCGCGAACGCGTATATAGGGAAGGACTCTCCGGCTATACGCCAACCGATGAAAAGGGCTGGCAAAAGGCAGATACGGAGTTTGCTGCAGCAACATTAAAATCCTCGATGGAATCCGATCCGGAGGCGATTGAGCGTATCGATACGTTGCGCACATCGATTGCTGACGCCATTCAGCGGAACAGTCCGAATGCAGCTATTTCGCAGGATCGTTCCTACGGAAAGCAGATCGTGCAGAAAGCAGAAAAGAGGGCAGCAGTTCGGCGTCTTATTTCAGAACAAAAAGCACAAGCAGAAGAACGAGCAACTGAGCCTGTCGTGGCATATAGCAGATAAAAACATCCGGCGGATTCCGAGGGAACGGGCGTCCCGAAGAATCTGCCGGATGTCATGATGGAGGAAAGAGGGGGATGATGTGTTAAATAAAAAATGGGAGGATATGTCCGACGCTGAAAAAGCTCGCGTCCGAAAAGAGGAGCAGGAGAAGTTTTCTCGTATGCAGCCGATTGCGGCATCGACAAATGTCATTCATGCAGATACTGCGGCTGCTGCGCGTAAGATGGCAATCGAATACTGGAAAAAGAACTACCCCAATGGTGTAACCATCAATACCATCGTTGGTGATGTCCAGATTGATGTACAAAGCATAAAAAGCAGCTTATTTCATGGACTTATTCAGCGTAAACTTGATGTAATTCCTACGCTACAGAAAGGTGTGGAAAGAGCAGCTTATTTATGTGCTCTGGGAGATTTTGATGGAAAAGAGAGCAAAAATCACTATTTTTTGTACAAGGTAGATATTGATAGTGAAGAAAACCTCGTCCTTTGCCGTGTCAAAGAAAATTTTGGAAAGAAACGGCTATATATTCATGAAGTAATACCAGCAATGGAGTTTGTGCATATAGCACAAAAAAGTGATGCCCTTCAATCCCAACCTGCTGACAAAAGTCACCTACAGTTGAGAGGCATCACTCTGTATAGGGATATGATAACAGATTTCATGCAGGGTGTCAATGGGGAGTTTTACCCATTGCAGAAGGAGGAGAAGAACATGCCGGATCAAAAAGCTGCACCGGAACTGCCGAATGCAGAAACAGAAGAATTGTTCAGCGACAACGAACTCAGTGTCGACGAAATGGAGGAATACCACAAGTGGCTGGAAGAAGAGCAGCAGAATGCGGAAATGTATTATCAGGAGATTTCCGACAGCCTGACGATGGCTGAGGAGTCTCTGGACGACAACGCCGTCAAGGAGCTGCGCGGCATCGCCGACGATCTCCACACAAGCATGAAAAATGTGGAGGAGGCAGAACAGAGCTGCGGCGCGGATCAGGAGACATGGGACGGCTATGCGCCGCGCCATGAGAATATCATCCGGACGATCGAACAGGCGGGAGACGCAAAGAGCGAGGGGAAATCCGATGAGGAGTGCAGCAAGGTTCTTCTCGACGCGCAGGAATCCATGCGCGAGGGAGCTGCCTATATGCAGGAGCGATGCGAGCTTATCTTGCAGCGGGAGAAGGAGTATCAGGAGCAGATCGAAGGGCTTCGCCGACGGATCGAGGAGCTGGAGCGCGAACGCGAACTGAAAGCGCAGTCACCCGAGGAGCTTGCCCGCTGTCTCGCCGTATCAACGGAGTTCCTCGCTGCCGTCGATGCTATGCGCAAAGAGGCAAAGAACCAGCCGCGCATTGTTGCATCTGAGATGTTTGCTGCATCGCGGGAATCTTTGAC
>NZ_GL892076.1:1908559-1962274 GCF_000213975.1 Centipeda periodontii DSM 2778 | reverse complement strand
GAAGAAACGAAAAACATTTGTCCGCCTTCAAATGCTTGCGCAAATTCGGCGGACGGGCCTTATATCCCCAGCCCTAAAGGGCTGGGCTTTACGGCGCATTGGGGTAGAGCGACGCTGCCGGATAAAAATGGAAAACCGGATGCAGCCCCCAAACGTCCAACAATGAAAGCGAGGAAATTCTGATGAACATTGTAGCTTTGAGTGGACGCCTCGCTGCGGACATTCGCGAACACTACACGAAAACAGGGAAGCACGTGATTCATTTTCCGCTTGCCGTCCGGAAAGGTTTTCAAAGAAACGAGAAGGGGAAGTATCCCGTCAATTATTTCCAAATTGAAATTTGGAATAAGCTCGCCGATGCCTGTGTCGATCATTTGATGCGTGGCGATCGAATCAATGTGATCGGTCGTCTTGATACAGATCGCCGTCGAGATGAACAGGGGAATACTTCGTATCAGACGAAAGTTGTCGCCACGGAGATCGAGTTCCTGACACCTCAAAAGAGAGATGGTAAAACAAACGAGGAGATACCGGAAACAGTTTCGGATGAATCGTTTTCCGAAGCACCGTTCCCGGCAGTCGATGATGACGAAATTCCGTTTTGACCAATACTTCTCATGAAAAAAAAGGATGGATGACCGCAAATGCTGGCATCCATCCTTTTTTTCATGGAGAAATTCCGCTATACTGTGTGTTGGCGAAAACAATCAGAAAGGGGCTTTCTCCATGTACGAGGATTTTAACATTTTTTTATTAAAACTACCAGAGGACTGCAAGGAAATAACCACTGAGAGCTGCGTACAATTTCATTTGCCGCGTAAGCATCATGTCTGCCCTGATTGCGGGTCGCAGCACACCTATACACATGACTATCGGAAACAAAACCTGTGCGGGATTCCATCAGAAACAAATTATATCTACAATAGACGGCGATATCGTTGCCAAGATTGCGGGAAAAAATTCTCCGAGAACAATCCGTTCATAGATCCTTGTCAACGGATGCCCCGCAGTGAAATCGACAACATCATCAAGGAGCATAACGAACTTGTTCCGTCCGCGCTTATTGCACGCAGACACGGAATTTCAGTGAACACCATTATGCGTCATTTTGAGCGAGCCATAAACCGTGTTGAGGAAAAAGAGACAGCAAGCGAAAAAACCTTAAGTACCGTCATCTCAATCGATGAGTTTCGCGGAAATGCCGGTGCAAAATTTCAGGTCGTGCTCAACGATTTGCAGAATCGTAGGTGCTGTGACATCATCGATGATCGGAGCGTTGCAACATTCTATGACAGAATCCGAAGCTATCCGCTTGTGGATCGTGAACGTGTTGCGATGGTCAGCATGGATTTATCTCCGCTCTTTCGTCGGCTCGTTGAGGATTTTTTTCCCAATGCAGAAATCGTAGCCGACAAGTTCCATGCAGTGCGACTTGCCAACGAGGCATTGGACAGCATCCGAAAAGAAGTCCAGAAAGAGCTTGATAAACCACATAAGAAATGGTTCAAAAATGCACGCCGTGTGCTGCTCCGGCGACAGCAAAAACTCAGCTCCGGGGAACGCGCAAAACTCTCACAGATGTTCAGCTTCTCCGACAAATTGGCTGTTGCCCACGCCTTGAAAGAAGAATACTGTCGTATTTTTGACAGCTGTGATCGGAAAATGTTTAAGGAGCGGCTGCGGGATTTTAGGGAGCACGTTCTTGCCTCCAATATTGCGCCATTCATCAGAGTTCTAAAGACGATCGAACAGTGGAAAGAAGAAATCTGGAACGGAATCCGTACCGGATATAACAACGGATTCACCGAGGGCTGCAACAATACGATTAAAGTCCTAAAACGAGTCTGCTACGGATTCCGGAACTTCGCAAACTTCCGACGTCGCATCATGTATATTATCAACGATGAGGAACGGAAAAGCCGTCGGACAAAATTTTCCTAAAAATCTCCATTATTTTTCTCCCCAAGCATTGACAAAGAGCCGAAACCAAGGACTTGACATGGTAATGCACGCGAAAGTCGCGCCCCGCACGGGGCGCGTGGATTGAAACTGGATTGACAATCGAGAGAAGTCAATCCGTACAGTCGCGCCCCGCACGGGGTACGTGGATTGAAACAATTAAAAGCAACGAGGTGTTAAGGAAACGCTGATAAATTCTTTTGTTGCGTGATTCACCTCCGAAAGATTACAATAAGAGGAAGAAACAACGCGATGAGGGAGAGAAACAAAATGGTGCAACAAACATTTACGGACATGGAATACGCAAACCGCAAGAGAACAACACGGCGTGAAGCCTTTCTGGAAGCCATGGAATCCATCATTCCTTGGAACGAATGGATGGCACTCATCGCGCCGTACTATGTCCAGAGCGTGGCAGAAAACTGATTCCACTGGAAACGATGCTACGCATGTACCTCATGCAGAACTGGTTCGGTCTTTCTGACGAAGGAATCGAGGATGCAATTTATGACAGCTACGCCATGAAACGCTTTCTGCGGATTGATTTTTCCACAGAACAGACACCTGATGCCACGACGCTTCTCCACTTTCGTCACCTGCTCGAAAAGCACGACATCACTCGCAAGATGTTCGATGACGTGAAACAGCGGTTGGAAGCCTCTGGACTCATCATGCACGGCGGTACGATTGTGGATGCAACGATCATTCATGCACCGAGTTCGACCAAGAACGCGACAAAGTCCCGCGATCCTGAGATGCACTCCACGAAGAAGGGGAATCAGTGGTACTTCGGCATGAAGATTCATTCCGGTGCGGATGCCGGAACAGGCTATGTCCATACGATTATAGCGACCGTTGCCAACGTGCACGACATTGCAAAGACACATGAACTGATCCGCGAAGATGATCATATTGTCTATGGGGATTCGGGATATCTCGGTGTGGAAAAGCGCACGGAAATACGGGAGAACCCCGATCTTTCAGGTGTGGACTACCGCATTGCCAAAAGACATTCGCAGAACCGCATGACGAAAGAATACAAAGAAACGAATTGGGACAAGCAGATCGAGCATGCGAAAGCCTCGGTTCGCAGCAAGGTGGAGCATCCGTTTCTGATTGTAAAGAGGCTGTTTCATGCGGGCAAGACGCGGTATCGCGGTATCAGGAAGAACCTTCTGCAATACTATCTGCTCTTTGCGTCGGCGAATCTCGTTATTTTATCTGCGAAGTTTGAGAACATCATATAAAAACAGAAATGAATGTGGGGTGATGGTTTGCTGTGCTTTTCGGGGGTGTCCGTGGACTACGGAACGGGGGAGGACGCTGTGCACGCGCTCGCAGATATTTCGCTCTGCGTCGAGCGGGGGACAGTACTCGCGCTGATCGGTGCATCGGGCTGCGGCAAGTCGACGTTGCTGCGTGTGGTGGCAGGGCTTGTGCGTCCGACGGCGGGCACGCTGCACGCCGATGGTGCGCCCGTTGACCCACGTGTGTTGCGCATTGGCTTTCTGCCGCAGAACTACGGACTGCTCGCGTGGAAGACCGTGCGCGAGAACATCCTCCTCGGCGCAGAGATCAAGGGCGAATGGGATGGAAAGCGAAAGGCTATTTTCGACGAGCTTGTCACCGACCTCGGACTGAAGGACCTTCTCACGCGCTATCCGCACGAACTTTCGGGCGGACAGCAACAGCGTGTGGGGCTTGCGCGCGTCTTTCTCCTCGCGCCCGATCTCCTGCTGATGGATGAGCCGTTCTCCGCGCTCGATGCGATTACGCGCGAGTCCATGCAGGAGGTGTTCCTCTCGCTCCGAAAAAAATACGCCGTCACCACCATGCTTGTGACACACTATGTCGAGGAGGCGCTGGCACTCGCTGGGCGGATTGCCGTCATGACTGGAACGCCGGGGCGCATCGCCGAGATCATTGACAATCCGTTTGCGGGCGATCTCACCAATCGCTCCACGCCGGAGTTCTTTGTGCTGGGACAAAAACTGCGTGCAAAGATCGCGGGGAGCGGTGTATGATGGGCAAGATTTCGCTGCAGATGTTTGCGTTCGGCATATTTCTCTGTCTTGTACTCTGGGCTGTCACGGCACAGATTCTCCAGATGCCCGTGATCCCGTCGCCCGAGCAGGTACTCCTGCGGCTCATGCAGAAGTTCCCCGACACGATCGCCGTGCACGCGGGTTACAGCCTCCTGCGCATCGTCCTCGGCCTTGTTGTCGCTGTTGCCGTCGGCTATCCCGTCGGCGTGCTTATGGGTTATTTCCCGCGTGTGAACCGCCTGCTTGCGCCCATCCTCTACCTGACCTATCCCGTGCCGAAGATCGCGCTGCTGCCCGTTGTCATGCTCCTCTTCGGCGTGGGGGAGACGAGCAAAATGCTCCTCGTGTTCCTTATCATCGTCTTTCAGGTCGTCGTCGCCGTGCGCGACGCCGTGGCTGCGATCCCGCCCGAGACCTATGCGCCGCTGCGCGTCCTCGGCGCAACATTCGCCCAGATCGTGCGGCACATCATCGTGCCCGCCTCCTTGCCGAAGTTTATCACAGCCGTTCGGGTAGCGATGGCGACGGCGATCTCCGTCCTCTTCTTCACGGAGACATTCGGCACTCAGTATGGCATCGGTTATTACATCATGGATGCATGGCTACGCGTGAACTACCTCGATATGTACGCGGGCATCGTCGTCCTCAGCGCGATGGGGCTCGTGCTCTTCATCCTGCTCGACTGGGCGGAGCGGCGGCTGTGTGCATGGAGTCGGACATAAGGTTTCGATTTGCTCATCTTTTTACCGTTGTAATCCATCCGACAGGAAAAGCTGCAAAATTGCTTTTCTTTTTCCTACAAATGTCCTATTATATAAACTAGGGAAGATTGTGTATATGAGTTCGGGAGGGCTCTATCATATGAAAGGTACCGTGGTAGCAACTTGGATTAGTACGTCGCGTGAGCTGTGGGGCAATGCGTTGGTTGACAGGGTTATGCAGGAGATGGGGTGGGAGCCGGATCGGCTCTTTCTGCCGCTTGAGGACGTTGACGACGGCACGATCAAACGCCTGATGGACACGCTCAGCAAGGCGAATGGTCTGTCTGTTCGAGATATTTGGTATGAAATGGGACGCGATAATATCAAGTCCTTTGCGCGTGTGTATCCGTCTTTTTTCGCGAATAAAAATCTATATACATTCTTGGCATCGACGTATGATATTCATGTCGAGATTGTGAAAAAGATTGCGGGCGCAAAACCGCCTCAGCTTATTATGACGCCGATTTCGGAATACGAGGCGGTATTTACCTATGACTCGAATCGGGGGCTTCTGGACTATTTTCGCGGGTTGCTCAATGGTTCGACCGAGTATTTTAAGGAAAAACTCGGGGTCGAGGTACTGGAACAGACAGCCACTCATATGAAGCTGAAGCTCACCTTTGAAAAACCGATCTTCCGAGAGAAAAATTTTGGCATCAATAAGATTGTTTCCTTTACCGGCTCATTGGCGGGCGGCATTGGTCTGCTGACGTTTGCAGGGACTCTGATTTTATCCGTGCTGATCAGCATCAGCGATATTTCGTGGAAGACGTTCGTCCTTCCTGCGTGCGGTGCCATGTTTGCTACAATCGGCGCCGGTATGCTCCTGCGTCCGCTCGGCGCGATCGAAAAAGAAATCGATCAGCTGTTGGAAAACAAATATTTCGACGCACTGACACTTCGCTCAGGCGACGTGTTCGAGCGGGTGAGTGACAAGCTGATCAAGTATCGCAAGCAGGCGCAGGCGAACTTTACGGGCTTCAAGGGGACAGGGGACGAACTGCGGCGATATGGCATTGACTTTGACGGGTTGGCTGAAAATATGGGGGGTGCCTCGGAGGATATCGCTGGTGTGATCAACGAGATTGCCGACAGCGCTACGACCGGGGCGGAGAATACCATATCTGTGGCTGCGTTCCTCAACGATAATATGAAAGCGCTGCAATCGGTCATCAATGAGCAGGTCAAGAACAATGATGAGTTGAATTACGCCGTCAACAGCATTCACGAGGGGTTCAGCAAGGTGCGGGCATCCAGTACGAACCTCAATCACAGCATGAAAAAATTCACTGAGGTGAAGGAAGCAGTCGAGTCCCTCAGAGAGGCGACGGAGAAGATCATGGCGATCACGGGGCTGGTGACGGATATCGCCGGTCAGACAAACCTGCTCGCCCTCAATGCGGCGATTGAAGCGGCGCGGGTAGGGGAGCAGGGGCGAGGGTTCAGTGTCGTCGCCGAGGAAGTCCGCAAACTTGCCGAGCAGTCACAGGGACATGCAGAGGTCATCACGTCCGATGTCATGGCGGTCACGCGTATCATCAACGAGGTCGTCGTTTCGGTCAATGAGGAATATGAGGTCTTGGAGCGTGAGAGCAATCAGCTCGTCCATGTTGTCGAGGGGAACAGTCAGTACATCGACAACATTCGCGGCGTGTCGGGAAGCATTTCGGGCATCATCGAGCAGATCAAGACCGAGATGACGAATATGGAAGATGTTCTCAGCAAGGTCGAGCATATCGCTGCTATGGCGGAGCAAAACTCCGCCTCAACTGAGGAAGTCAACGCTGCGATGCACACATATAATCTGAAGCTGCAGGACATGATGGAAAAAATCAAGCAGTTCAAGGATGTCACGACGGCGTTCTCGGCAGATATCAATCACTATAAGACCTGAGGAAGCACCGATAAATCCTGTCCTATGAAAAAGGCTGTTGCACGAAGACAATTTTGTCCTTGTGCAACAGCCTTTTTAGGCATCGCTGATAACACAGCATGATTGCACAGATTGAACAGGGAGGGCGTGCTTCCCTAGCGTATGAGTACAAATCCCTTTGCACTGTCCCAGACAACACGGCCGTCCTCGGCTCGACTGACGGCAATATGGTCGAAGTGGAGGAGGTAGTTGCCTGTCTCGTAGTTCTGCAGTTCTTTGCTGAGGATGGATTTTTCGTTTTGCTCTCCATATTGTACGAGTATGTGCGCGTAGGGGTTCAGGTCAATGCGTTCCTCCGTGCCGTCTGTGCGCGGAACGACGAGGACACCCTCATGCGTAATCTTGTTCGAATCAAATGGGAGCAGCGTGCGATAGCCTGCAATGGAGAGTTCTTCAAAGTCCTCTCCGTAGAAGTAAAAGGACGCGCGCATCGCGTTGAACTTGGTGTCGAATACCTCTGCGGCGAGCGGGGAGGCATCCTGTTCGAGGTAGAACGCAATATCGATGATCTCGTCCACAACCGTGGGCGGCGTGTCGTCACGCTTTATGATCTGTCCATCCTGCATGAGGTTGTGTTCTGTGAGCAGCTGACTGAGCCGTGCCTCCTGACTGCGGAGCGGTACGTCGACGACGTTGAGCGGGGTGAGACTGAAGATGAGCGCGAGGATGGCGGCGCAGAGGTATACTTGCTGCGGTTTTCGCCGAAGGAAGGCGACGGCAAGCGCATAGATGCCGCAGAACGTACAGATCATGGAGGTGTAGCGCAGCGTTGTCAGTCCGTATGCCTCATAGCGGAGATAGACGCCGTAGAGCTGGACGGCGAGGATGGGGAGGAAGAGGAGAAGCCCCCATTTCAGAAAGCGGGAAAAGAGGGGAAGACGCTCCTGCGCGGCAAGTGTGCCGAAGAAAAAGGCGAAGCCGAGGAGCGCGAACGAGGCGTACCAATTCATCGTGCCGACGGGCATCTCGCCCACGCCGATGATCTTGCCGACGTAGAGGTAGAGAACGATGAGCAGAAGGAGATAGACGGGGAAGAAGAGATAGAGGAGCAGCTTCTGCGTGGCGGCGGGGAACTGATAGCGTGCGTTCGCACTTGGCAGTGCGCCGAGAAATGCGGCAAGTCCCCAGCCGCCGTATGCGATCAGACCGGAGAAGAGATAGGTCGTCTCGGGCAGCCATCCGTCCGCATCGGTGACGATCAGTGCCCAGAATGCGGCGACACAGAGGATGAGCCCGAGAGAGAGCAGGATGCTCGTCACGATGGAAAAGGCGGCGGCAAAGAGAAGGGCGGGAAGCCCCGGGGCTTTGTTTGTTCGTTCGAGGAGAAAGAGCGCAAGGAAGGCGAGTGCGAGATAGATGCCTTGCGTTCCAATGATCAGATGGCGGCTCGGATTTTCCACGCCATACCACGCATAGGCAAGGAGGAGGAACAGGACGGCAGACGATGCCGCATGCAGCAGCAAGGATTTTTTCACGGGAAATACATCCGTGAAGAGGCGGAACATGACCGCCATCATCCATGCGCCGAAGACGGCGGGGGCGAGGCGTACGAGATGCTCGAAATAGTCGCTGTGCCAACCCTCCGCATACAAATCGGGGCGCAGCAGGATAATGCCTGCACCGACGAGAAACAGGGCTGCCTGCCAAAAGACGGCGACGGGGAAACGGTGGATGAGTTCATGCGCCCGTCCCTTCAGCTGCAAGATGCGAATGGTGATATTCATAGCCATCATCCTCTCTGTGACCGATTTCCGTTTACGTTACAGCATTTGTATTACTGATCCTGTCCGTGGCTCTTCCGTGTCATCTGCATCGCCTCCGTATTCCTTTGCATCGCTGACCTCGACAAAGCAGAGCGCGTTTCGGTCAAAGTCCCAATGCGGCGTACGGTACCAGCGGTTCATCAGTCGAACATGCGCCTGTACGCGCTCCTCAAAGTGCTCCGGTGAATAGACGGGGTGGATGAGGCGCAGATACCGTTCGAATGCGGCGAGCCGTGTATCCTCAATGGCGTTATAGATATACGACCTTCGCTCTGCATAGAGCCATTTTCCGTTTTCGACGCGTACTCTTACATAGCGCCATTTTTTTGAATTTTCCGTACGGTGCTCCAGTTCCAACGCATAGCTGAGCAGCTCACAAACGTGATCAAACTGCCACAGGCGAAGATCCTCCTCGTCGCGTGCCGCATACTCCAGTGTGTCCGGTTCACCGCGCTCACCCTCCAACATGACGTTCCTGCCATCCAAGTAATAGCCGCCAAAAAATCCGATGTCCCGATCTGCAAACTCTCTCGGCAGGTGTGAGCGAATCCATGTCCAATCTACATCCATCTTGCTTTTCATGGCATCTTCTTCTTTCTCTTTATTATGTATGTCTTCCTATATTCTATGTGTATAGGGAATGATCGTCAATGTGTATGAAATTAAGGAAATGAATACTTCTTCTCAATATCTTTACAACAACCTCCGAAAAATGGTAAGATGGGCGCGTGAGTTTATGCCGCATGGCATTCTTTTAGAAAAAGGGTGGTACGCAAAGATGAACGAGCTCCTCTATAAGATTCCCGCCAACACGCCGCGTGAAGAGGTTATCCGCCAGCTCAAGGCGCATCCCGAGGTGCGCTTCGTCTCGCTTGTCGGCATCGATATGGCGGGCAACGATACGGACGAGAAGATTCCCGTGCGGATTTTCATTGAGGACATTGAGAAATTCTACAACGGAACCGCCGTGCAGACGGATGGTTCCTCCGTCGTCCTGCCGAAGATCGCGACGATCAACAACGCGAAGGTGGATCTTCCGATTGATCCTGCGGTCAACTGGTTTGTCGACTACGACCCCGAGGGGGCGGATGAGGAGACGGGGCTGCCGATTGGGACGCTGCGCATTCCCTCATTCATCATACATGAGGAGAAGCGCGTCGACTCGCGTGCGGTAATCGTGGATACGCTCGCCTATGTGAAAAAGGAACTCCTCGACTTCTTCCATCGGAATCCTGAGATTTCCGCTGCGCCCTCTCTGAACGGCGCGGATATCGTGGACATCGCCTTTACGTCGGCGACGGAGCTTGAGTTCTGGGTCAAAACACCGCTCGATGACAACGCATCCATCGAGGAGATGTCTGCCTCGCAGGTGATGAATGAGCAGTACTGGGAGCGTACGCACGGTGCTGTGCGTACGGCACTTGAGGACTGCATTATCCAGCTCGACAAATACGGCTTCCACATGGAGATGGGGCACAAGGAGGTCGGCGGCCTCAAGGCGCAGATCAACGAGAGCGGGCGCATGACACATGTCTGCGAGCAGATCGAGATCGACTGGCAGTATGATAGTGCCGTGCAGGCGGCAGATAACGAACTCTTCGTCCGCACCTTTGTTCGTGAGATCTTCCGACTCTACGGACTCGAGGTCAACTTCAAGGCGAAGCCGCTGATCGGGTTGGCGGGCAACGGCGAGCACACGCATTTGAGTCTCGCGGCGATCACGAAAGACGGCAAGCGTCACAGCCTCTTTGCCGCAGACGACCAGAATGCACACTATATGAATGCGGTCGGCTATAGCGCACTGATGGGGCTGCTCAAGAACTATGAGGCGATCAATCCGTTTGTTTCGGCGACGAATGACGCATTCAACCGCCTGAAGCCCGGATTTGAGGCGCCGGTCTGCGTCGTTACCTCGTTCGGGGCATCGCCCGCGATCCCGTCGCGCAACCGTACGGTACTTGTCAGCCTGATCCGCGATCTTAAAAACCCGCTCGCAACGCGGTTCGAGTTGCGTGCGACCAATCCCTACTCGAACACCTACCTCGTCATTGCCGCTTCGTACCTCGCAATTCTCGACGGCATCAAGTATTCGGAGGGACGCACGGCGGATGAGCTGCTCGCGGAACTCTCGAAGCAGCCGGGGGAACCTGCGGGTTACCTCGAAACCGACCGTGCCTATCGGAGCGAGGAGGACGTATTCGAGCACTATACGGCGGACGAGCGCGATGCGCGCTTCGGCAAGCCGCCCGCGACGGTTTGGGAGAATATGCTCGGCTTTGATCTCTATCCCGAGAAGGTGGCGGTGCTCACACAGGCGAACACACTTCGCCCGCAGATCATCGACTCGTTCCGCACGGGAGCACTCCTGCGCTGGAAGATCGAGCTCATCAGCCGCATCATTCCCGAGAACCGCAACATTGTGCGCCGCATGACGGAGATCAAGAGTGATTTCCTGACGGATCAGGATGCCTATATGTGGAACAAGATCCACGATCTGCGCATCTATCTCGCGAAGGACACGATCGACGACAAGGCGCTCTTTACGCTGCTCATCAAGGCACTCAATGAGGGCGACTATCCGACGGCATCCGCGCTGCAGCTTGAGATGTATGCAAAGATGGAGGAGCTCAAGGAGCTTTACGACGCGTATAAAAAGAATATGATCTGAATGTATGAGGCTCTGCTCAACGAAGGCAGAGCCTCTTCTAAAAAATAAAAGTCAAAAAAACAAAATTTATATTTGACTATTTGACTTTATCTGGTATAATAAGCTCATAAATATGAAATGAACTGTGGAGGGACACATTATGGAACAGGATAAATACACAGCGCGCACGCTCGCGGCACTGCAATCGGCACAGCAGATCGCGGCGATGCGCTATCATCAGGAAATCACATCGGTACACGTACTGCTCGCACTCGCGAAGGAGCCGGAGGGGCTGCTCGCAACCATCTTTGATGTCTGCGGTGTTGATCTGCCGCTGCTCAAGGCACGGCTCGAAAAGGAGCTCGCCGCCATCCCCAGTGTGCGCGGGACGAATCGTCTCGGCATGGGGATGGACATGGTACGCGTGCTCGGGCGTGCCGAGGAATTGGCGAAGTCGATGAAGGATGAGTACGTCTCGACCGAGCATCTGCTGCTCGCACTTATTACGGACGGGAGCGACGAGGTACAGAGCATCGCGCGTGAGTTCCGTCTGACGAAGAGCGCGGTGCAGGAGGCGATTCAGAAGCATCGCAAGCAGAATGTCACGAGCGACAACCCGGAGGAGGGCTATCAGTCACTTGAGAAATACGGACGCGATCTGACAGCGGCAGCGCGTGCGAACAAGCTCGATCCCGTGATCGGGCGTGATGAGGAGATTCGCCGCTCGATCGAGATTCTCTCACGTCGGACGAAGAACAACCCTGTGCTCATCGGTGAGCCGGGTGTCGGCAAGACAGCGATTGTCGAGGGGCTTGCCCGCCGCATTGTGGCGGGGGATGTGCCCGAGTCGCTGAAGAACAAGACGCTCTACTCGCTCGATATGGGCGCACTGGTCGCGGGCGCGAAATTCCGCGGCGAGTTCGAGGAACGTCTCAAGGGCGTGCTGAACGAGATCGCAAAGTCCGAGGGGCAGATACTGCTCTTCATCGACGAGGTGCATACAGTCGTCGGTGCGGGCGCGGCAGAGGGGGCGATGGATGCGGGTAACCTGCTGAAACCGCTCCTTGCGCGCGGTGAGCTGCGCTGCATCGGTGCAACGACGCTGAACGAGTATCGCAAGTACATCGAGAAGGATACGGCGCTCGAACGCCGCTTCCAGCCCGTCATGGTCGGCGAGCCGAGCGTGGAGGATACGATCTCCATTCTGCGTGGTCTGAAGGAGCGGTACGAGGTGCATCACGGCGTACGCATCCGCGACGCGGCTCTTGTGGCGGCAGCGACGCTCTCCGACCGCTACATCTCCGACCGTTTCCTGCCCGACAAGGCAATCGACCTCGTCGATGAGGCGGCGGCAAAGCTGCGCACGGAGATCGAGTCCATGCCCGCACCGCTTGACGAGATTCGGCGCAAGATTCTCCAGCTCGACATCGAGGAGGAGGCACTGAAAAAGGAGACGGATGAGGCATCGAAGGAAAAACTCGCCGCTCTTGTCGCTGAGAAGGAGCAGCTGCATGATGAGGAGCAGAAACTCCAAGCGAAATGGGAAAGCGAGACACAGGCAATCCTGCGCGTACGCGCCATCAAGAAGGAGATGGACGAACTGCGCGGTGAGATGGAGGCGGCGGAGCGTGCCCAGAACCTTGCGCGCGCCTCGGAGCTGAAATACGGAAAGATGCCGGAACTCGAGAAGAAACTCGCGGAAGAGGAGGCGGCGATTGCCGCCAAGGCGGACGGCGAGCGGATGCTCAAGGAGGAGGTCGGCGAGGAGGACATCGCGCGTGTCGTCAGCCGTTGGACGGGCATTCCTGTGACGAAGATGATGACGGGCGAGCGAGAGAAGCTGCTCCGCCTTGAGGAGGTGCTGCACGAGCGCGTTGTCGGACAGGACGAGGCGGTGACCGCCGTCAGCGAGGCAATCCTGCGTGCGCGCGCGGGCATCAAGGATCCGAACCGCCCGATCGGCTCGTTTATCTTTCTCGGCCCCACGGGCGTGGGCAAGACGGAGCTTGCAAAGACCCTCGCCGAATCGCTCTTTGATGATGAGCGGAGCATGATCCGCATCGACATGAGCGAGTATATGGAAAAGCACAGCGTCTCGCGTCTCATCGGTGCGCCTCCGGGCTACGTCGGTTACGATGAGGGCGGGCAGCTGACGGAGGCGGTGCGCCGTCGTCCGTACAGCGTCATTCTGCTCGACGAGATCGAGAAGGCACACCGCGACGTGTTCAACGTCCTGCTGCAGATTCTCGACGACGGGCGTCTGACGGACGGCAAGGGGCGCGTCGTGAACTTCAAGAACACCGTCATCATCATGACGAGCAATCTCGGCTCGCATGAGATTCTGAGCAAGGACTACGCGGAGGCGGAGACGGCGGTGCGTGCACTGCTCAAGGAGTATTTCCGCCCTGAGTTCCTGAACCGCGTGGACGATACGATTGTGTTCAAGGCTCTTACAAAGGACGATGTGAAGCGCATCGCGGCAATCATGCTCGCGGCACTCAGCAAGCGTCTTGAGCGTCAGGCGGATATTCAGTTGACGTGGGAAGATGCGGCGATTACGGCACTTGCAGACGAGGGCTTTGACCCCGACTTCGGTGCGCGTCCGCTGCGTCGCCTGCTCACGCATACCGTGGAGACGGCACTCTCGAAGAAGATCATCGCGGGTGATGTGCGCGGCGGCGATACCGTGGAACTTGGCTTCGACGGGCGGGAGTTTACGTTTAAGACACTGTAAGAATAGGGGACTGCTCTTTTTTCGGAGCAGCCCTTTTTTCGTATCAAAGGTTACAGTACTTTTTCATTGCTTTGCGTTATAATCGTCACACAGAGATGATGATGTACGATAATATAGATAAAGGAGAGAACCCATGGAAAAGGTACTCGATTTGAAAAAGACGGTCGCCGAGCTGGTGGAGGAGAATCCCGAAGTAAAGGAGATCATGGCGGGGATCGGCTTTAAGGAGATTACAAACCCCGTTGCGCTGAATGTGATGGGGCGCATTATGACAATTCCACGCGGTGCGGCGGTAAAGGGGATTGAACTCTCGAAGGTCATCGCGGCGTTCGAGGAGCGCGGATATCAGGTGATCAGCGATGATGCACAGTCGCGGCAGGGACGCATTCGGAACTTCATCGAACGCCTGTCGAGCGGCGAGGATCTCGACTCCGTCCGTGCGGACTTCGTGCAGGAGTTCAGCCACGTCGAGGCGCAGGAGATTATGGACGCAGAGCAGACACTCATCAAGGAGGGAATGCCGATCACGGAGGTGCAGCGTCTCTGCGATGTGCATTCGGCACTCTTTCACGGCGTGGCGAGCGAGCCGCCGGCGGGTGCGCTCTCGCACGATGAGATTCACGCACAGGCGGCATCGGTGAATCCCGACGATATCGACGCGCTGCCCGAGGGGCATCCGCTCACGATCCTGCGTGCGGAGAATGCGGCACTCGACGCGCTGCTCGACACGATTGAGGGCGAGCTGGACGGCGCAAAGCGAACGGATGTCATGCTCCAGCACATTCTCGCACTCGGCGATGTGCGCTCTCACTACATCAAGAAGGAAGAGCTGCTGATGCCGATTCTCTACGATTACGGTGTCACGGGCCCCTCGCAGGTCATGTGGGGCATCGACGATGAGATGAAGCGCGAGCTCGCCATGATTATCAAGGCGCTCAAAGCGGATGCAGAGACACTGCCGCTCTACGAGGCGCGGATCCGTGCACTCACGCAGCGCATCCGCGAGATGATCTTCAAGGAGGAGAAGATTCTCTTCCCGCTCAGTCTGCGCTATTTCACGCAGATGGAATGGTATCGTTGCTATCATGACCTGCCGGATATGGGCATCTCGTTCGGTGTTCCCATCCCTGCGTGGGCAGAGGCGCAGCCGTGGCTCGATCAGGAGGCGGCTCGTCTCGCACAGTCTCAGGTGGGCGGGAAGCTCCAGTTCCCGACGGGCGAGCTGTCGATGGAGCAGCTAACGGGGATCCTTCAGCTGCTGCCCGTGGACATCACGTTCATCGACAAGGACGATGTTGTCCGCTTCTTCACGAACGAGGGGCAGGTGTTCACGCGTCCGTTGTCCGCGCTCGGGCGGGACGTGATGAACTGCCACCCGCCCGAGATCATTCCCGTGGTGCGGAATCTGATCGCCGACTTCAAGGCGAAGAAGCGCACGCAGATGATCGTGCATCGCTACATCCGCGAGCGTCCGATCCGTGTGCACTATCAGGCGATGTATGATGCAGCGGGTGAGTACATCGGCACGGTCGAGTTCGTGACCGATCACGCAGAGCCGATCGAGAAGTTCCGTCGTTGATCTTTCGTGACATAAGGATATGAAGATTGGAAGTGGGTCAGGAAGAAATCCATGCAATGAGATGAAAAAGGAGGGGCTGCCATGTCTCGGCAGGAACGCAGGCGAATCGCGGAAGAAACCATACAGATCACGCATCAAGGCAGGTACCAAAAGCATGGAAAAACAATAGTTCTTCCCAATGAGGACTATAGCGTAGCAATTCTCATAGATGCCAAAGAGGCAAAACGCTGTGGAGAAGTTGCAAAAAGTAGCTGCTCGATATCAGATACTCCTGATATCTATGTCTTGGAGGCAGATTCTTTTGCCTGTGCCGAGGGAATGGAGAATGTACTCGTAATGAATTTCGCCAATGCACATGTACCCGGCGGCGGCTTTCGAAACGGCGCAAATGCACAGGAAGAATGCTTGTGCAGAGAGAGTACGCTTTATCACTCCATAGGCAGCGATGCGGCATACGAGATGTATGACTATAACAATCGTCGGAAAAATTCCTGTGATTCCGACTACATGATACTATCTCCCCATGTATGCGTCTTTCGGGATCTTCATGATGCTTTTTTGGATGAGCCGTTTCTGACCTCTGTCATTACGATTCCTGCGCCGAACCGCAACGGTGCGGCGCGGGAGGTTTCTCCCGATGTGCTGTCCCGTGTAATGAAATCAAGGCTAAGGAAAATGTTTGCCGTTGCCGCAGCGCATGGGTATTCGTCACTCGTTCTTGGCGCATGGGGATGCGGGGCATTTGGGCACGATCCACACAGTGTTGCAAAGTATTTTTATGATATTCTTATGGATGAAGGATATCATAAATACTTTCAAACGATAGCATTTGCAATTATTGATAGAGGTGAAAAGAAAAATTTTCACGCATTTGCAGATGTATTTCAGGATGTTGGAACAATATGCACCAATGATACATCTAAAGCTGTGACAGCAGTGCCGGGATTTTATCAAGCAAATCATCCGTTCATCACATACGACTTTTCGCAGGAAAACATTTCGCCTGAGAATAAAGGTTATTCTTATGGCACAACCAAGAACGGAATTCCCTTTATGGCAGAAATCTGGGAGCAGACCGATGGAGATCGGGCTGTGGCATTCTATCTTCCCGTTATGGAAGACTTCATGAAGCTTGAGGGCGTGCCGCTTGTCAATGAAGAAACCGATACGAAGACCTTTTTTGTTCAAAAGCCGGTGAAGGCGTTTCATGCTTTGTGTGTTGGCATGGCGGACGGCGGCATGGTGGACGATTTAAGCGTTCTGTTTGCTTATGTCAGTTTTTTGGAAGAATGTAATTTACTTGCATTTTCAACCGATCTCCAAAATGCGTATGCGTTTCTCTTGACGGATGTGACGGGGCAGGATCTGATTGCGATTACGATATCGCTCACCATAGAGGGGGAGACGGTGGCATCTACACCGCTTTCATGGAGTCCGTTTCACCATCCGTCCTCCAAGAGAACACATCTGCGTTTGGTGTAATGCATTCAAAAAACACGCGGACGTATATTGATCAAAGCCTGTCAAGAAAAAAACTTGACAGGCTTTTCGTTTGCCGTTATAATCGCAGAAGTGTTTACGAATGGATGATGTGCATGGAGCGACTTTACTACCTCGCAAGATTGTATGATCTCTACGGCGGGCTTCTCACGGGTAAGCAGCGTGACTGCCTGCACCTGCACATCGCGGAGGATTTCTCCCTCGCGGAGATTGGCGAGGAGCTCGGCATCACACGCCAAGCGGCGCATGAGAGCATCCGCCGCGCCGAGCGTGCGCTTGCGGAGATGGAGGAGACACTCGGTTTCCTCGCACGCCAGCAGGAACAGGAGCGCGCACTTGCTATTGTCTGTGCAAAGCTGCGTGCACTCAGAGAACCAATTGCGTGCGCCGATGTGCACCGCATCGCGGACGAACTGGAACAATACACATCACAGGATGATACGAAGGAGGTGGGAGAATGATCTTTGAGAATCTGTCCGATCGTTTGCAGGGCATATTCAAAAAGCTGCGCGGACATGGCAAGCTGACCGAGGACGATGTGAGCGATGCCATGCGCGAGGTGCGGATGGCCCTCCTTGAAGCAGATGTGAACTTCAAGGTTGTCAAGGACTTCGTCAAACGCGTCAAGGAGCGTGCCGTCGGGCAGGAGGTGCTCGACACGCTCACGGCAGCACAGGCGGTCATCAAGATCGTTGACGAGGAGCTGACCGCGCTGATGGGCGGGACGGAGAGCCGTCTGAATATCAGCCCAAATCCGCCGACGGTCATTATGCTTGTCGGACTCCAAGGCTCGGGTAAGACCACCTCGGCGGGCAAGCTCGCGCTCATGCTCAAGAAGCAGGGTAAGCGCCCGCTGCTCGTCGCAGACGACATCTATCGCCCTGCCGCGATCAAGCAGCTTGAGGTGATCGGCGAAAAGGTCGAGGTTCCCGTCTTTTCACAGGGACAGGAGGATGCCGTTGCCATTGCGCGCGCCGCGATTGCACACTCGGCATCGCACGCGAACGATGTCGTCATCATCGACACGGCGGGACGTCTGCAGATCGACGAAACGCTGATGCAGGAGCTGCGCGACATCAAGGCAGCGGTAAAGCCGCATGAGATTCTGCTCGTCGTCGATGCGATGACCGGACAGGAGGCGGTGAGCGTCGCGCAGTCCTTCGATGAATCGCTCGGACTTGACGGCGTCATCATGACGAAGCTGGACGGCGATGCACGTGGCGGCGCGGCACTCTCGATCAAGGCAGTCACGGGCTGCCCCGTGAAATTTGTCGGTATGGGCGAGAAGCTCGAACCGCTCGAGGTGTTCCACCCCGACCGCATGGCATCGCGCATCCTCGGCATGGGCGATGTGCTCTCGCTCGTGGAGAAGGCACAGGAGAACTTCGACCTCGAGAATGCGAAGAAGATGGAGGCGAAGCTCCGCAAGAATGACTTCACACTCGACGACTTCCTCGATCAGCTGCAGCAGGTGAAGAAACTTGGATCATTAAGTAGTATCCTCGGCATGATTCCGGGGATGGGCAATCTCAAGAAGAAGCTCGGTGATCAGGAGTTTGACCTTGACGGCAAGGAGATGCGTCAGCTTGAGGCGATCATCCGCGCGATGACGCCGAAGGAACGCGCGGACATCACAATCATCAACGGTAGCCGCCGCAAACGCATTGCTGCCGGCAGCGGAACGCGCGTGCAGGATGTGAACAAGCTGCTCAAGCAGTTTGGCGAGATGCGCAAGATGATGAAGAAAATGAAGAAGATGAAGGGCAAGGGCGGAATGCCGTCGCTCGGCGGCATGGGACTTCCGAAGATGCCATTCTTCAAATAATATAGGAAGCACTGATAAATTCAGCCCATTATCTTGGCGCATTCTTTTCGCCCTGCCTGTGTCAACAAATCCTCCACATAGCTTTGGCTATGCGTCCGGTTTGTTTCCTTGGCAGGACAAAAATTCTGCACCAATCTGACAGACTTCATTTTATCAGCGATTCCTATACAACGAAAGGTGGTGAAATTATGGCAGTCAAGATTCGTTTGAACCGCATGGGTGCGAAGAAGAATCCCTTTTATCGCATTGTGGTCGCCGACTCGCGCGCACCGCGTGACGGTCGATTCATCGAGATCCTTGGAAACTACGATCCGTCGAAGCAGCCCGCCGTCGTCAGCATTGATGAGGACAAGGCAATCGATTGGATGAAGAAGGGCGCACAGCCGACCGACACGGTCAGGAACCTCCTGAGCAAGAACGGCACGATGGCGAAATTCGCCGAGGCAAAGCGTCAGAAAGATTGACAAATACAGCGCGTGAGCGGGGGATTCATCTCGGTGATCTCTCGCGGCGTGCGTATTGCAATGAGGAGAGACGACCGGCGTGAAAGAGATAGTCGAGGTTATCGCAAAATCCTTGGTCGATCATCCGGAAGCTGTCGTCGTTGACGAAACGCAGGATGATCAGGAGATCATTTTAAGGCTTCGTGTGGCAGAGGATGACATGGGCAAGGTCATCGGCAAGCAGGGGCGCATTGCAAAGGCTCTGCGCAGTGTTGTCAAGGCTGCTGCAACGAAGGAGAATAAGAGGGCAACGGTCGAGATCGGCTGAGCCTTTAGGAAGCATGGCAACGGCGTGCGTCTCAGACGGTCGCCGTTTTTGCATAAGGAGAGATACAGGTGGATTCTATTTCAATCAAGGTGCCTGTCACCGTTAAGGCAAAGCTGACGGAGAAGCTGCGCGCAAAGATGCTCAAGGAGATGGAGGAAGGTCTCAGCCGCGCGGAGCTTGAGGTGCAGCAGCTCGGCATTCAGGAAAAGCGTGTCATGCAGGAGGCGGAGCAGGGAGAGCTGACGCCGCAGGCGATCCAGCATATCAACACGATCCGTCAGGAGCGCCAGCGTCGTCTGGACTACATCGAGGAGACGAACGTACACCGTGAGGAGCTGCAGAAGTTCGTCGAGGGCGCGGAGATCGTGCAGGGCACGCTCGAGCGGCAGGTCGAGGCGAAGGTTGGCGACGATATGCGCGAGCTGATGAACGTCGAGATCTTGGTGGAAGATGACAAGATTATCGCCATCCGTTCCTAATACGAGCAATGAGCGCATCGTCATCGGGCGTGTCGGTGCGGCGCACGGCATTCGCGGCGATCTGCGCATCATTCCACTGACGGATTTTCCCGAGCGTTTTGCTGCGCTGCGTGAGGTCATGGTCGGTGATGAGCTCCTGCACATCGAGAGCATGAAGCAGCAGGGGAAGAATTTCCTCATGCGCTTTCGTGAGTACACCGTCCGCGAGGCAGCGCAGCGATTGACGGGGCAGCTCCTCACGGTCACGCGCGCGGAGGCGGCACCGCTCGATGAGGGCGAATACTACGTCTTCGACATTGTGGGGCTCACGGTCTATGATGAGGAGGGGCATGAGCTCGGCACGGTTGAGAATGTCCTGAAAACGGGCAGCAACGATGTCTATGTTGTGCGCGCCGAGGATGGGCGTGAGATTCTCATTCCCGCACTGCGCGCAGTCGTGCTTGCAATTGACGTGCCGGGCGGACGCATGACGGTACGGCTGCCAAACTAAGCGGACGGGGAGAATATCTCTCCGTTCCGCTTTTTCTTTGCGGAGAGCCTCGTAACATGTTATAATGTATCAAAAGTTTCTATTTTTTTCACGCATAAGGGGATAGAATATGTTCACCTGTATCACGCGTTCTCCCGAGGAGACTGCGCATTTAGCGGGAACGATTGGTAAAATTATTCATGAGGGGACGGTGATCTGCCTCGATGGAGAGCTTGGTGTGGGCAAAACCCTCTTTGTGCGCGCACTGGCGCGGACGCTCGGTGTGGAGAGCGACGTGACGAGCCCGACGTTCAACCTCATGAACATCTATGAGGCGGCATGTCCCATCGTGCATTTTGATCTCTATCGCATCGCGTCCGAGGAGGAGCTCGAGGACATTGGCTTCTATGAGTATGTGGAGGCAACGGAGGGTATTGTGCTGATCGAGTGGGCAGAGAAATTCCCGGAGGCGATGCCAGAGGATCGTGTTCAAGTGAATATTGCAAATCTGGGCGGTGAGGGGCGGCAGTTCACCTTTGCCGCCGAGGGGGAGAAGAGCACGAGGCTCTTGGAGGAGTTGAGTGAGATTGTCGATCCTGAGCATTGATACCTCCTCGCAGGTCTCGAGCGTCGCCGTTCTCTCAGCCGAGCGCATTGCGGCAGAGATCTCTATGCAGGGCGCGCTGACACACTCGGAGACGCTGATGCCGCACATCGAGACAGCGCTCCATATGGCGCGTGTGAAAAAGGAAGAACTTGAGGGGCTCGCCGTCAGCATCGGTCCCGGTTCGTTTACGGGGCTGCGCATCGGACTTGCAGCGGCAAAGATGATGGCGTATGCACTGCACATCCCTCTCATCGCAGTACCGACACTTGAGGCGCTTGCCCATCACTATGTATGTGAGGGTGTGCGCCTCGTTCCCATGATGGACGCGCAGAAGGGAAATGTCTATGTGCAGGAGTTTGCGTGGGAGGCGGGTGTGGATGGACTGACCCTGCGGGAAATGCACGCGCTCTCCATTCTGCCGTTGATCGAGGTCATTGCGGCACTCACGGGAACGGCGCAGCCCGTCCTGCTGCTCGGCGATGCGATGCAGAAGAAAAACACAATCGAATTGCCCACACATGTGCGTCTTGCACCGATTCATGCACGTATGCCGCGTGCGGCGTGCGTGGGGCTTGCGGGGCTTGCGCGCCTTGCGCGTGGAGATGTGGACGACCCCGTGGTAATCCAGCCCCTTTACCTGCGCCGCAGCGAGGCGGAGGTGCTGTGGGAGAAGCGGCACGGCGCGGAGGGGGCGCAGTGATTCACTTTCGGGAACTCCTGCCTGCGGATGCAGAGGGGGTGGCGCGCGTCGAGTCGGAGAGTTTTCCGACGCCGTGGTCGCGTGAGGACTTCTGGCGCGAGGCGTCGAACGAATTTGCCTGCTATATTGTCGCGCTCGACGATGCGGAGATCATCGGCTTCGGCGGGTGTTGGATCTCGTTCGAGGAGGCGCAGGTGACCAATATCGCACTGACAACGTCGCAACGGGGCAGGGGACTGGGGAAAGTCCTCGTGGAAAAGCTCATGCGTGCGGCAGCAGAGCGCGGCGCAGAGCGCATGACGCTTGAGGTGCGCCCGTCGAATACACCTGCCCTCCGCCTTTACGAAGGTTTGGGCTTTGCGGCGATCGGCGTGCGCAGGAAATACTATCAGGACAACGGTGAGGACGCAATCCTCATGTGGCATACAAAGCTAAAGGAATTTGTAAATGAAAGATGTGCAGGAGAAACTGACGCTCGGGATTGAAACGAGCTGTGACGAGACATCGGCGGCGGTGCTGCGCGGAACGCGCGAACTCCTCTCGTGCGTCACCGCAACGCAGATTCCGATCCATCAAAAATACGGCGGCGTCGTGCCTGAGATCGCCTCGCGCAACCACATCTTGAGCATCCTGCCCGTCGTAGAGCAGGCGCTTGAGGAAGCGAACGTCCGGCTTGCGGACATCGATCAGATCGCCGTTACCTATGGACCGGGACTCGTCGGCGCGCTTCTCGTCGGCGTGTCGGCGGCAAAATCGCTGGCGTTTTCGCTCGGCGTTCCGCTCATCGGCGTGAATCATCTCGAGGGGCATATCTTCGCAAACTTCCTCGCGACGCCGCAGCTCACGCCGCCCTTTATGGCGCTCGTCGTTTCGGGTGGGCATACGGCGCTCGTCGATGTCGCGGATTATGAAACGTTCCGCCAGATGGGCAGGACGCGTGACGATGCGGCGGGCGAGGCGTTCGACAAGGTCGCGCGCGTGATGGGGCTGCCATACCCCGGAGGCCCCGAGATCGATCGGCTCGCACGCGAGGGCGACCCTGCTGCGATTGACTTCCCGCGTGCGCTCGCGCAGGAGGGAAACTACGAGTTCAGCTTCAGTGGGCTGAAATCCGCTGTACTGAACTACATCAACAGCGAGAAGATGAAGGGGCACGCGCTGAACGAGGCGGATATCGCCGCCTCGTTCCAGTCTGCCGTCATCGAGGTACTTGCGCACAAGGCGTTCGAGGCAATTCACGAAGCGGGGCGTGATACGCTCGTGCTCGCGGGCGGCGTTGCGGCGAATGCGGCGCTCGAGAAGCGTCTGCGGATGGCGGCAGAGGCAGAGAGGATTCGCTATCTCTACCCGCCGCCGCGCCTCTGTACGGACAACGCAGCGATGATCGCGTGTCGCGGAGCGTATCAGGCAGAGGCGGGCAGGTACAGCGACCTCTATCTGAATGCCGTACCGGGGCTTGATTTTGCATGACTATAGGGCTGATGTGTGACGCATCGGCTCTTTTTATTTGTCCATAGCCCTTCATGACAAAGAGCAAGGTCTTTTCATTGCAGATATGAATGCCATTCGTTATAATGAAGGTCGAAAGGGGGCGGACGCATGGACATGACGACGCGTATGCGGGCGATTCTGTCCGCGCTCCTTGCTGCAGACGGCTATGTGCCTGCCGAGCGGATTGGTTCCGAGATTGGCGTCAGCTCACGCACTGTTGCGCGTGAGCTGCATGGACTCGAGATGGCTCTGATGCCGTATGGAATTACGCTGCTGCGGCGCACGGGCGCGGGGGTTATGCTCGCGGGCGATCCGGAGGATCTCAGGCGTCTGCGCAAACATCTCGCCTCGGACGGAAACACACACCGGGAACTTTCCCCCGATCAGCGGCGCTCCATCCTTACGACGCGCCTTCTCATGGCAGATGAACCGCTCAAGCTTTTTACTCTTGCGCGTCTCCTGAACGTAACGGACAGCACGGTCAGTCACGATCTCGATCGGCTGCAGCCACATCTTGCAGAGCAGCGGATCGCGCTTGTACGCCGTCCGGGACTTGGTGTCTACGTCGAAGGAGCAGAGCGGGACATCCGCAGCGCACTTGTTCGGATGATTCATGACCATGTGGATGAAACGGAACTGCTTGCGCTTGTCGGTGACGACGGTGGAGAGGGCGCGGCTCATGCGGCGGACAGGGCTTTGCTCGGGCTTGTCGATGGGGTACAGATACGGATGATCGACGATGCTGTTGCCGAGGAAACGCGAGGTCGGCACATTCCAGATACTGCGCGTGTCGGCCTTGTCGTTCACCTCGCGCTCGCCGTGCGGCGTTTGCAGCAGCGCGATACGATTGCGATGGATGCAGAGACGCTTGAGGAGCTTCGCGGTACGGAGGAGTTCGCTGCGGCGCGCGTGATTGCGGAGCGGCTGGGCGCGGCATTTGAACTTGCCGTTCCTGAGGCAGAGATCGGCTACATCACGATGCACCTTCTCGGCGCGCGCGGCATGGCGCTTCCGGCAGGGGCGGGGCGCGTCGACAACTTCCGCCTCGTACAGATCGCACAGTCGATCATGCGTCTTGCATCGGAGAAAAGCGGTGCACCGCTGCTGCGCAGCCGCACGCTGCTCTCGGGACTGGTCAATCATCTCGCACCCGCGCTGCACCGTCTGAAACTTCGCATGGACATCCGCAATCCGCTGCTTGCGCAGATGGAGGCGGAGCATCCGGAACTCATGGAGATTGCGCGATACGCCACGCGCATGATGGAAGAAGAGGTGGGTGCGCCGCTGCCCGCCGATGAGATTGCCTACATCGCCATTCACATCGGTGCGGCACTGACGGAGGCGGGTGGAGATCGCTCGATCGTGCGTGTGCTCGTCGCGTGTCCGACAGGACTCGGTACGAGTCGTCTGCTCGCGAGCCGCATTCGTCGCGCCTATGAGCGGATTCGCGTCGTCGGGGAACTCTCCTCCCTTGCGCTCACAGCGCATGAGATCACGCAGCGCTCGGCGGATTTTGTTGTGTCGACCGTACCGCTCCCACCGCTTCCCGTGCCCGTCGTCGTCGCGAGTGCGTTTCTGACCGCATCGGATCGGGCACGGATCGACGCCGTTCTCGCCGCCTGTGCGCCGCATATGGTCACAGAGTCAGCGGAAAAGCCGCATTTCACAAAGGCGATGGCAGCGATTCACCGTCTGAGCGGTGTGATTCACGATCTGCTCGTGGGCTTTCGCCTGCAGGGGGACGTGCGGGTGCAGACGCTCCCGCAGCTGGCAGAGGCGGCGGCGCGTCTCCTCATTCCCGAGGAGCCGTCTGCGGCAGCATTTGCGGCGGCACTTGTTCGCCGTGAGAAAATCGCGCCCACATGGATCGCACCACAGATGCTCCTCCTCCATGCGGCATCGACGGCACTTGATGAAGCGCGCTTCGGCGTTCTTCATCTCGCAGAGCCGCTTCCCTATGGAGAGGATGCCGTGCATACGGCACTCGTCATGCACGCGTCTTTAGGGGGAGACGAAACAGAAAAGCAGATACTTGGGACTGTCTCGGCACATATGGCGGAGCATCCGAGCTTTACAGACATCCTCGCGCAGGGGGGTGCGGACGAGATGCGCCGCGAACTGGAATACGTTTTTGAAGAGCATTTCCGGGAAAGATTGGAACAGCTCTTGTAGATAAAATATTTAGATATATTTTTGAAGGGGGATTTTTATGAGTCAGCAAGGTGGAGGGGCACAGGAGGCCATGCAGAAATTCGGCCGCTTCCTGTCCGGAATGGTCATGCCGAATATTGGCGCATTTATCGCATGGGGGTTCCTGACGGCGCTCTTCATCCCGACGGGATGGATGCCGAACGAATACCTCGCTCAGGTCGGTGGTCCCATGAGCAAGTGGCTGATTCCTCTGCTCATCGGCTACAGCGGCGGCGCAGCAATCTATGGGCATCGCGGCGGCGTCATGGCGGCGATCGCGACATCGGGCATCATCGCGGGTTCGGATATCCCGATGTTCCTCGGTGCGATGATTATGGGACCTCTGGGCGGCTATATCATCAAGAAGTTTGACGATGCCATTCGCGACAGCATTCCGGGCGGCTTCGAGATGCTGGTCAACAATTTCTCGCTCGGTATTCTCGGCGGCATCCTCGCGATGATTGCCTACGCCGTCGTCGGTCCCGTCGTCGGCGGTGCGAACGACATCCTGCGCAGCGGCGTGGAGGGAATCGTTGCGATGGGGCTTCTGCCGCTCGCATCCATCATCATCGAGCCGGCAAAGGTGCTCTTTCTCAACAACGCACTCAACCACGGCGTGCTCAGCCCGCTCGGCATCCAGCAGGCGCAGGAATACGGCAAGTCCATGTTCTTCCTGCTCGAGGCGAACCCGGGTCCCGGCTTCGGTATTTTGCTTGCGTACTGGCTCTTTGGCAAGGGCATGGCGAAGTCGTCCTCGCCCGGCGCGATGATCATTCACGTCCTCGGCGGTATTCACGAAATCTACTTCCCGTACATCCTCATGAAGCCGACACTCATCGTTGCAGCGATCGCGGGCGGCATGTCCGGCGTGTTCACGCTCGGTCTCCTCGGCGGCGGTCTGATTGCACCGTCCTCCCCGGGGTCGATTTTCGCGATCATTGCCATGACGCCGAACGGCTCGGCACTCTTTGCAAACCTCTCGGCGTTCGCCGTTGCAACGGCGGTATCCTGTGCGGTTGCCTCCGTCTTTATCAAGATGTCGAAGGATGTTGATGAGGATTCGCTCGAATCCGCACGCGAGAGCATGGCGGACATGAAGAATCGAGGCAAGGACCTCCCCGCAGAAAAGAAGGTTGCGGGCAAGGATCTGAAGGTCATCGTTTACGCCTGCGACGCGGGCATGGGCTCGTCCGCCCTCGGTGCAGCGGCACTGCGCAAGAAGCTCAAGAAGGACGGCTATACGGATATCTCCGTCACGAACTGCGCCATCGGGGCAATCCCGAGCGAGGCACAGCTCGTCATCTCGCATGAGAAACTCGCCGAGCGTGCGCTTGCAGACTCGCCGCAGGCAGAGCACATCTGGGTGCGCGACTTCACGCAGAACAATGTCTATGAGATCGTCACGACACGTCTGAAAGAGGCAGCAGTCGAAGCAGGCACTCCAGCATCCGACGCAGAGGCAGAGGCGACCGATACGGTCAGCGCGGGTGTCCTGCTGAAAGAAAACGTTCGGGTCGGACTTCCCACCGTCAGCCGCGAGGACGCAATCACTGCGGCGGGCAGGATGCTCGTGGCGAGCGGCTACGTCGACGAGGGCTATGTGCAGGGCATGTTGAATCGTGAACAGGATCTCTCGACCTACATCGGCAAGGGGATTGCGATCCCGCACGGTGAGAACGCCGTCAAGGATACGATCAAGAAGACGGGCATCGTCGTCTGCCAGTATCCCGAGGGTGTGCAGTTCGGCGATGAAACGGCACATCTCGTCATCGGCATCGCGGGCGTCGGCAACGACCACCTCGCCATCCTCGCCAACATCGCGACCATGGTCGGCGACTATACGGATGAACAGCTCGAAGAGCTCTTTAAGACGAAGAGTGCCGATGAACTTTACGAAGTCTTTACGAAAGCAGATTAAAAAACCTGAAAGGAGATTTCCATGAAACAGGCAATCCATTTCGGCGGCGGCAACATCGGTCGCGGCTTTATCGGGGAACTCCTCGTGCGTTCGGGCTATGAGGTTACATTTGTCGATGTTGCGGAGACACTGGTTGACGAGATCAACGCGCGCCGCTCCTATGACATCGAGGTGGTTGGCAATGAGCCGAAGAGCATCCACGTCGAGTATGTGAAGGCGATCAACAGTAATAAGCAGCTTGAGGAGCTGCTGGATGCATTCGTCACGGCGGGCATCGTGACCACCGCCATCGGTCCGAACATCTTGAAGTTCATTGCGCCGAATATCGCAAAGGGGCTTGCACGCCGCGTCGAGAAGAACGAGACGCCGCTCAACATCATCGCGTGCGAGAACATGGTGGGTGGCTCGACCGTTCTCAAGAACTTCGTATACGAGCACCTTGCAGACGATGTGAAGGCGAAAGTCACGCGCTGCATCGGCTTCCCCGACGCTGCCGTCGATCGCATCGTGCCCATCCAGCACAACGAGGATCCCCTGCTCGTGAAGGTCGAGCCGTTCTGCGAATGGGATGTCGACCGCAAGGGCGTGGTCGGCGCAGAGCCGCAGATCGAGGGGCTGACGTGGGTGGACAATCTCGAAGCCTACATCGAGCGCAAACTCTTCTCCGTCAACACGGGACATGCCTCGATTGCGTACATGGCGTATCTGAAAGGCATTGAGGACATTGCAACGGCGATGAAGGACGAGGAGATCGTCGCGTTCGTCCGCCGCGTCTGGGCGGAGTCGAGTGAACTGCTCATCGAGAAGTTCGGCTTTGATCGTGGGCAGCTTGCGGCATACATCCGCACAGCGGAGGAGCGGTTCAAGAATCCGCATCTCTCCGACGCCGTGACGCGCGTCGCACGCGGACCGAAGCGCAAGCTCGGCGCGAAGGATCGCCTCGTCTCTCCCGCTGTGCAGCTCATGGAGCGCGGCAGAAAGCCTGAGGCGCTGGCAACCGTCATCGCCGCCGCCCTCCATTTCGACTTTGCCGACGATCCAGAGGCGGTTGAGGTGCAGAGCTTCATCAAGGAGAACGGCATTGAGAAGGCGATCACGCACTTCACGGAGATTCCGGCAGGCTCCGAACTCTTCAACCTTATTCTTGAGAAGAATGCAGAGATGAAGAAGTAAACTGCATCAAAAAGAATCGCGGTACAACTTTGTACCGCGATTCTTTTTGTCATATAATGGGAATGATCGAAGAAACTTGATACAGATTGATGAATTTTATTGACTGGTATATTACACTCCTATTGGATTAATTACATTGGAATCTATCAATCCCTTTTGTTTCATATAGATAGTTTAATTGATTGTTTTATTGATTATCCTATGCTATAATCTTGATTGGAAGAAGGTGTTACCATGCCGTTTCTTGATGAACAAATTGCATCGATTATCCATGAAGCGTGTGCGTTCGAGGAAGAAAGACCGTGGATCGAATTTAAGCTGAATCAGGTGACGACGCCCATGGATATTGGGGAATATATCAGCGCACTTTCCAATACAGCAGCCCTTTATAACAAGACACACGCGCTGATGATTTGGGGGGTTGATGACGAAACGCACGCAATCCGTGGGACGGAGTTTCGACCATCGCGGACGAAGCAGGGGAATCAGAGCTTAGAGCTCTTTATCAGCACGCAGCTTGAGCCGCAGGTTCAGTTCTACTTTCATGAGGTCAACATTGATGGCTGCATAATTGTTCTCTTGGAAATCCATTCGGCAAATGCCTCACCTGTAAAATTTCGTGGGATTGATTACATTCGTATTGATTCCCATAAAAAGAAGTTGAAGGACTTTCCGGACACGGAGCGCGAGCTATGGGCAACCTTGGGGCGAAAACCATTTGAGAGCATGATTGCAATGGAGGACATTCCAGCGGATTTTGTCCTGCGCCTCCTGAATTATCCAGCTTATTTTGACCTCCTTTCGCTGGACCTGCCCAATGACAAGAGGGGGATGATAGAAGCTCTGCTTGCGGATCGTATGATTGTCAAGAATGTGACAGGAAATTACAATATTACCAACCTTGGTGCGATCCTCTTTGCCAACGATCTATCTGCATTTCCCTCTTTGGAACGAAAGGCACTTCGTGTTATCCGATACAGTGACCATACACGCCTATATGCCGGGAAAGAACGTATCTTCAAATCCGGGTACGCATTCGGCTTTGAACAATTCGTCACCTATGTTTCTGATCAGTTGCCATCGAACGAGGTGATGGGAAGGGCACTGCGAAAAAACATGCCGATGTATCCGGAACTGGCAATTCGTGAGAGCCTTGCAAATGCACTGATTCACCAAAACTTCTTCCTTCATGGTGCAGGTGTGATGGTTGAGATCTTTTCAGATCGCATGGAAATTACAAATCCGGGTACGCCGCTCATTGAAACAACTCGTTTTTTGGATTACCCTCCCATCTCACGCAACGAACAAATGGCGGCATTTATGCGAAGAATCGGTGTCTGTGAGGAGCGTGGCAGCGGCTTTGACAAGATTGTTCACGCAACGGAGGTGCATCAGCTTCCTGCGCCGGAAATAACAGTGTATGAGAATATGACGCGGCTTACACTTTTTTCATCGCGCCCTTTCAGTAAGATGAGCAAGGTGGATAAACTGCGCGCCTGTTATCTCCATGCTTGTCTGCGTCGCGTTCATCGAGAATATATGACGAACGCATCGCTGCGGGAGCGTTTTGCCATTCCATCCCATAACAGCGCTATGATTTCACGACTGCTGAACGAAAGTTGCGAGGAGGGGTTGGTAAAACTAGCGGACGAAGCTGATACATCGGTGCGCAATCGTCGTTATATACCATATTGGGCATAATATGGAGATGTGGAAAGGAAGCATCATGAACTACCGCAAACTTGGAAATCTCATCGTTTCGTCGGTCGGACTTGGCTGTATGGGGATGAGTCAGTCTTACGGCGCGCCCGCCGACAAGAAGGAGATGTGTGAGCTGATTGCCGCTGCCGTGGATATGGGCATAACGCTCTTTGACACGGCGGAGGTATACGGCACGCCCGACGATCCGCATGACAATGAGAAACTTGTCGGAGCGGCACTTGCGCCCTATCGGGACAAGGTTATCCTCGCTACGAAGTTTGGTATCCATTTCGATATGAGCCTGCTGAAAGAGAACAAAAGTCCCGTCGTTCCAGACGCGCGTCCCGAAGTGATCCGTGCGTCTGTGGATTCGTCATTGCAGAGACTTGGCACGGACTATATCGACCTCTACTATCAGCATCGCGTCGATCCTAAGATCCCCGTCGAGGAGGTCGCAGGTGTAATGGGTGATCTGATAAAGGAGGGAAAGATTCGCCACTGGGGCATCTCCGAGGCGACGGAGGAGGACATTCGCCGAGCGCATACCGTTTGCCCGCTCACGGCAGTGCAGAACCGCTACTCGATGATGGCGCGCGCATACGAAGCGCTCTTCCCAGTGCTCGAGAAGCTGAACATCGGCTTTGTCGCATTCTCGCCGTTTGCAAATGGCGTGCTCACAGGCGCATATGACAAGAATACGGCGTTCGAGGTGGGGGATATGCGTGCGAATATGCCGCAGTTCAGTGCGGCGGCAATGGAGGAGAATGGTCAGCTCCTCGCGCTCCTCCGTGGTCTGGCTGAGGAGAAGGGCGCGACGTGTGGACAGATCGCGCTCGCATGGATGCTTTGCAAGAAATCGTACATTGTACCGATTCCGGGGACATGCAAGCGCGAACGCCTCGTAGAGAATGCAGGGGCTGCGGACATTCTTCTCAATGCTGAGGAAATTACAGGAATTGACGAGTGTCTGGAAAGGATTCCGATGTCTGCGGTTTTTGGAGTCATGCGCCGCTAAATGTGATAAAGATCACAGCGCAATGATAAAAATTATATATGCTAAAAACTTGAAGAAGCGGTCGGATTTTCGTGATGAGATTTCGGCCGCTTTGTTCAGATCCCAATTATCAAGAGAAATGAAGTCCATTCATTTTTGAAATAGCCTACAGCTATAGAAAAGACTAATATAAAATATGTATTTCATTTTTCTTTCATAGCCGTGCTAAAATAAACCAGAGTTATGGAAGGGATAGCCTATGGTTGAAATTCGTTTGAACGATGTCAGTCAAATGTTTGAAGGGCGTGAAGTCCTACACCAACTTACGTGTTCCTTTCAAGGCGGCAGGGTGACTGCTGTTACCGGGGCGAATGGCAGCGGGAAATCGACGCTTCTGCGTCTTGCGGCACGGCTCATGCTTCCAACATCCGGGACGATTGATACACTTCTGGATGGTACTCCTGTCAATGGAGCGGACTACCGCAGACTGCTTGCAATGGCGACGCCGGAGATGGAACTGTATACACGCCTTACGGTGCGTGAGAATATCACATTCCTCTTGGTAGCACGCGGTATTGGATGTGAGGATGCGGATTTGCAGGAGCTTCTCGCACGTGTTGGACTGTCCGCAGAGGTTCTGCCGCGTATGACGGGGCAGCTCTCGACAGGGATGCGCCAGCGTGTACGGCTCGCCGTCGTTCTCGGTGTGGACGCTGAGGTGTGGCTGCTCGATGAGCCGGGGCTTGCTCTCGATGAACAGGGGCGTGCGCTGCTCCTGCATGAGACGCGTGCAGCGGCGAAGAGGGGGCGGCTCATCCTGTGGGCGACGAATGAACCAGAGGAAAGGAAGGCGGCGGATGCGTGCTTCGATCTTACGAGCGACATTCAACGTCGTCCGTAAAGAACTCCTCGACGGCATCCGTCTCCGCGCCGGCTATGTGACGATGGGGATGTTCGCGCTGACGGTGATCGCCTTTCTAAGTATGTCGCTCGCGTGGGGGACAATGGATGTCCGCCTTGCGTCGGCACTCCTCTGGATTGTGATTTTCTTTGCGGCGACGTTGCAGGGAGAACGGCTCTTTGCGGAGGAGGCTGCGGCGGGCACGCTGCTCTTTTTGTGGATCTACGTTCCGGCACAGGCGGTTCTCTTCGGCAAGATGGCGGCACATTTCATTACACTTGTCGTGCTTGCCGCACTCGTTTTTCCTCTTGTTGTCATTTTGATGGATGCGCCGCTTGTCCTCAATGGATGTTTTGCTGCCACATTGTTTTTAGGACTCTGGGGCATGGCTGCGGCGGATACGCTGCTTGCGGCGGTCGCCGCAAATGCGAGCGTGCGCGGGGGGCTTGTTCCCGTCCTGTTGCTACCGTCCATGCTGCCGATTCTTCTGCCCGCGATTTCGCTCTCGGCAGGCGGGGGAGAGCCGGCGCTCCTCGGCGGTATGCTAATCTATGATATGGCGCTCACGGTGGGCGCATCGATGCTGTTTGATTCTCTCTGGATTGAGAGTTAGAGATGGGGGTCTCATGCTTGCCGGGGTGATTGCCGCTCTGACAGTGGCTGTGCTCTACGCCGTGTTCTTCGTCGTCCCCCCTGCTGAGGGGCTGGGCAACTACGTACGCATTGCATTCTTCCACATTCCGTGTGCATGGGTCTCGGTCATTGCGTTCTTCTGCGCCGCTTTCTGGGGGGCGCGTTATCTGAAAACGCGAAACCTTCACGATGATGCGAAAAGTGCGCGATCCGCTTTTCTCGGATTGCTTTTCACACTCCTCGCGACGGGGAGCGGGGCAATTTTCTCAAAGCTCACATGGGGCGCGTATTGGAACTGGGATCCGCGGCAGACGACAATTTTTGTTCTGCTCCTCATCTATGGGGCATACGCTACACTTCGTATGACAATGCGGGATGAACGCGCACGAGCCTCATCGTCGGCGGTCTATGCACTCTTTTCCTTTATCGCGGTTCCGTTCCTCGTCTTTATTCTGCCGCGCATGTTTTTCTCGCTGCATCCGTCGCCTGTCCTCAACGGCGCGGGGCAGATCGATATGGACGCGGTGATGCTCGGAACGCTTATGCTGTCGCTGCTCGATGTGACACTTATGTATGTTTGGCTGATGAAACGGGGGGATCGTCATGCGTAAATACTTCTTTGTTGTACTGATTCTTGGCTTTATCGGCTACGCCGGATATTTTTTCGCCTATTCCGTGACACCCTACGTCAGCATTGCGGATGCGCGTGCCTCTCAGCGCAACGTGCAGGTGAAGGGACTCCCGGACGATGCCGTTGAGCCGCATATGGAGAATGAGACGTTCGTCTTCTCCATCGCTGACGAGGAGACGGGCGAGACGATGCTTGTGCGTTACAAGGGCGTGAAGCCCGACAACTTCGATGAGGCGTATCATATCGTCGCGATTGGAAAATACACGGGTGATGCGTTCACGGCAGACAAGCTGCTCGTCAAGTGCCCGTCGAAATACGAGGCGGAAAAAGGAAAGGTTCAGGTATGATCGGGACGGTACTCTTAGGCGCTGTGCTTCTCTTTGCCCTCACAGCGGTATTTGCCGAGACGCAGGGGAAAACGAACGAAGGGAAAATCTGCGCAGCCCTCACGAGTGTTGCTGCGCTCGGTGCAGCGGCGGCACTCTTTGCCGCCATCCTCTCGGATGATTTCAGCTACAACTATGTTGTCAGCTACTCGTCCATCGATCTGCCGCTCCTCTATAAAATCTCTGCATTTTGGGCAGGGCAGCAGGGCTCGTTCCTCCTCTGGCTAGTGATCCATGCCGTCGTCGGCATGATCTTGGTGCAGAATGGGCGCATGACGGCAACAGGGCGCGGAATTTATCATGTGCTCACCGCCGTCCTCGCCTTCCTCGTCCTCATCAAAAGTCCGTTCGTTCCCGCCGACACAATCGTGCTGGACGGGCACGGGATGAACCCACTCCTTCAAGATCCGTGGATGGCAGTGCATCCACCAATCATCTTCATCGGGTATGCACTTCTCGCCGTTCCTTTTGTCTATTCGCTTGAGAGCATGATAAAGGCGCCGATGGATGCGGGATTCCTTGCTCCCATGCGCCGATGGACGCTCGTTGCGTCCGCATTTCTCGGTGCGGGCATCTTCATCGGCGGCTATTGGGCGTACAAGGTACTCGGCTGGGGCGGCTACTGGGGGTGGGATCCCGTTGAGAACTCCTCGCTCGTGCCGTGGCTGCTCGCCTGTGTTCTGCTGCATCTGATCTCGGTTGCACGCGAGCGGCGCGGGGCATTCTACCTTGTTCATCTCGCCGCGATTTTCTCCTATGCATTCGTCCTCTACGGGACATTCCTGACGCGCAGCGGCATCCTCGGCGACTTCTCCGTGCACTCGTTCGCGGGCTCGGACATCGGCTTCTACATCGCCCTTGCAAATGCACTTATTCTCCTCGCAGGGCTTGGCGTGCTCATCGCGCGCATCGAGCGTCTGCCGAAGGGCGCGGTCTACGGAGAGCATCGCAGTCGTGCATTCCTCGTTCTGCTCGGAATGCTGCTCCTCGTCTTCATCGTTGTCATTGTCTTCTTCGGCATGTCTATGCCGCTCATCTCGGGGCTGCTTGGAGAGAGTGCGGCGGTCGATACGAGCTACTATGTACGCACATCCCTGCCGATCGCGATTCCGTTTGCGCTGCTGATGGCGCTCGGCGTACTCATGCCGTATGGCGGCGGGCGGGCGAAACGCCCGATTTGGATCTTCGTGATCTCTGTGGGCGGCGGCGTACTCACGGGACTCACCCATGTCACAGATGTCATGTCGGTTCTGCTATCGACCTTCTCCCTGCTTGCCGTCGCCGCCGCGATTGCGGGATATCGCTTCCGTCAGATCGGTTTCGGCGGGATGGTCGCTCATGTAGGTGCAGGGCTTGCCCTCCTTGCCTTCGTACTGTCGGGGACAGGAAGTCAGACGACAACGGTCACGCTCACGCCCGATGAGCCGCAGAAAATCTACGGTCACACGATCGTCTATCGCGGTCAGGTGTTTGCCGAAAACGGTAGGGAGAAATTCTACCGCTACGAAGTGGATGGTGTGATTGCTGAGGCAGTGACAAAGCTGCGTGCAAATGGTGAGGATGCGGCACGCGAGCCCGCGATTGCAAAGAGCCTCTTGGGCGATCTCTACATTGCCCCGTCGCCGACCTCGGCGGAGCGCGACGAGATGATTCTCCGCCGCAGCAAGACCGTTATGGGCATCAATGACTATGCCTATCGTTACGAATCCATCGCGTTCGAGCCGCAGGGCGGCGGCAAGACTCTCGTCACGGCGCAGATTGCGCTGACGGATGGCGAGGAGGTCGACGATGCAGCCCCCACGATCCTTGCGACGGAGACGGGCGGGACATCCCAGCCCATCGAAGTGATGAATGGCAAGTTCCGCATTCGTCTCACGGGTGTATCGGCGGATGAACGTGACGTCAGGATAGAGATTCTGCCCTCCGTGGCAGAGGAGGCGGCAGTCCCTGTTCCCACCTCGGTCAGTACAAAGCCCGGTATCTCCATTCTCTGGCTTGCCTGTGTTCTCGTGACTGCCGGCGGTCTCCTGGCAGCTGCACAGGCAGTAAATGCGGGCAAAGGAGGTGGATCGGAAAAGCGGTCTTAGGGAATTACCAATTTCCTAGTGAGAAATCATAGAAGGGAGGAAGGACACATGAATTTGAAGCAGTATGCAAAGGAGCATACGCTGCGCTGTATCATCGGTGCGTTTCTCGTGGGGCTGCTTGCCGTCGGTGGCGGTATGCTCATGGACAAGGCATCGGCATCGCCGAAGTTCTGCGGCATGTGCCATGCCATGCAGCACGAGGCAAAGACACACGCCATGTCCACACATGCGGATATCGCCTGTGTGGAGTGCCATCTGCCGCACGACAATATTGCCGTTTACTATTTTGAAAAGGGCAAGACAGGCATGCATGACACGCTCCATCAGGTACTGAACGACTATCCCGTACACATCAAGATCTCCGATCACGGACGGGATATCGTGAATGCCAACTGTCTGCGCTGCCATACATCGACCATGGGATCGGTATGTCTGGACAGGGGCAAGGACGGAAATGCAAACTGTACGAAGTGTCACAGTGGTATGCCGCATGGTTCCAATCCTTTAGAAGGGGGGATAAGAGTTGAGTAACAGAAAGAAAATCATCGCGGGTGTTGCCGGCGTCTGTGCCCTGTTCTTTGGATTTGTCGCCGTTCGCATCGGCGCGCACCCGAACGATGACAGCATCAAACGCGTGCAGATCCAGGGCGACACTGCTGCCAAGATCGGCAAAGAGGCGTACAAGGACGCCTATCCACTCCAGTACAACTCGTTCATGAAAAATAATGAGGAATCTCCATCGCCCACGGGCTACGGCGGCAGCATGGAGGGCAACAGTCATCTGGAGCACCAGCCCGAGATGCTGGAAAACTTCAAGGGATACAAGTTCGCCATCCAGTATGACGATGACCGCGGGCATACGTATGCGGGCTACGATCTCCTGCATACGAAGAGGCTTCCGGGACAGAAGGGGAGTTGTCTACAGTGCAAGGGTTCGTATGTTTATGATGTGTACTTCAAAGAAGGTGGATGGGCGTATGCATCGAAGCCGTTTGATGAAGTTGCGGCTCCCATCACGATGGACGAGTGGTTCGGCTGCTCGACCTGCCACGATCCCGAGACGATGGAGCTGCGCGTATATCAGCAGGGCTTCATTGAGTCGATGGCAAAGCGCGGTGTGGACGTAAATGCGGCGACGCATAACGAGATGCGTGCCTATGTGTGCTCGCAGTGTCATACAGAGTACTACTTCACCGCCGAGGATGGTCGTGTCGCACATCCATACGAGAACGGTCTGGATGCCGAGTCCGAGTATCAGTACTATCAGTCCGGACAGGCAGGCGGATTCAAGGGTGACTGGATGCACCCCGACTCCAAGACGATGATGCTCAAGGCGCAGCATCCGGAGTTCGAGACGTGGGCGACGAGTGTCCATGCCGATGCCGGTGTTACCTGCGTGGACTGCCACATGCCCTATATGCGTGACGGCGGCAAGAAGTACACCTCGCACTGGATGACGAGCCCGCTGAAGACCACGCAGCAGTCTTGTCTGAAGTGTCATGACGAGAGCGAGGAGACCCTCGTTGCACGCGTCAAGACCATCCATGACAACACGTTCAAACTCCAGCGTATCGCGGGACAGACCGTTGCACGCGCACACCGCACGGTCAAGGCTGCGATGGATGCGGGCGTGCCCGATGCAGCACTTGAAGATGCACGCGCGAAGATTCGCGAAGCACAGTGGTACTGGGATTGGGTTGCCGCCGAGAACGGCATGGGCTTCCATAACCCCGACAAGATCATGCGTACCCTTGGGCTTTCGATTGATCTCGCACATCAGGCAATCGAGTCCGCCGAGGGAGCACGCCACGGCTTCCAGCCGCTCTGATCGGAGCACAAAGAAACCAAAAAAGAATCGCCTCATGTTGGGGCGATTCTTTTTACGTTCGGTTTGTTTTACAGCATCCCGCTCATCCAGATGAGACGAACGCCAAGCGCGAACATGGCGAGAGAGAGGAGGACGAGGATGACCTTGGACTTCGTCTTCTGTGAGATGGCAGCGCCGATCTGCGCACCGACGGCGGCACCGATGGAGATGCAGATGGCGGGCGTCCATACGACGTGCCCGAGCCAGACGTGACTGACGACACCGAACGCCGCCGAGCAGGCAAGGACGAAATGCGAGGTCGCCGTCGCCATGTGTACGGGGAAACCGAGCAGGTAGACCATGAGCGGCACATGGATCACGCCGCCGCCGATGCCGAAGATGCTCGAGATGAAGCCGACGCCTGCGCTCGAGCCGATGCCGAGCGAGCGGTTGAATGTGAAGCCTGCAGGGAGCGTGTGGACATCCGTATGTTTCTTGTGCGTGGCGTTCCAATACATGAGCAGTGCCATCACAAGCAGGAATGAACCATATGAGATGTAGAGCATCGGTCCCGTGAAGTCGTCGACGATGTACGATCCAAGAAATGCGCCCGGCAGCGTCGCGAGTGCAAACGGTATTGCAGCGGGGAAGTAGACGCGCTGCTGGCGGATGTAGGCGAGCGTCCCCGAGAGGGCGTTTGCAAACACAATGACGAGCGATGTGCCAGTGATCTGTGCCGCCGTGTGAAAGTACGGATAGATGCCGCCGTCCGAGAGAAAGAAGATGAAGATCGGCACGCAGATCAGACCGCCGCCGATGCCGACGAGCGTCCCGAACGTGCCGACAAAGAGTCCGAGTACGAGAAAGAGCAGAATATCAAGTCCCATAAGTCATGCCTCCATAGTATCAATGTATTGCCCATTATAGCACACAGGAAGTATTAGACAAGAGGGCAGTGTTTGTGATATGATGAGCGCAAAGAAGCCCATTTGCTATTTTAGGGACTTATTTAGGGGAGCTTCTTTGATTCTTTATAGGAAGGAGGGCAGGGAATGGGGCACCGGAACGGATCGGTGCGTAATTACTAGAAATACAAAAGAAAGAAGTGACAACACATGGTTACATTTCTTGGTGCGCTCGCAACGCTCATTGTGGGCTACATTGTATATGGTACAATCGTAGACCGGGCGTTTGGGCGTACGGGGGAGGTTGCTCCTGCGATACGGCTCGAGGATGGAGTGGACTACATCCCCCTGCCGACGTGGAAGGTGTTCCTCATCCAGCTGCTCAACATCGCAGGTCTCGGGCCGATCTTCGGCGCACTTGCGGGCGCGCTCTGGGGGCCGAGCGTCTATCTCTGGATCGTTTTCGGTACGATCTTTGCCGGCGGCGTGCACGACTACCTTTCGGGCATGATCTCCTTCCGTGAGGATGGCAAGAGCCTCTCGGAGATCGTCGGCAAGAATCTGGGGCACATCATGCTCCAGATCATGCGTATCTTCTCGATTGTCTTGCTCGTCCTCGTCGGTGTCGTGTTCATGACCGGACCCGCAATGCTGCTTTCAAAGCTCACGGGCATGGAAGTACTTATGTGGCTCGGCGTGATCTTCATCTACTACACGATGGCGACACTCCTGCCGATCGACAAGATCATCGCGCGGTTTTATCCGATCTTCGGCATCTGCCTGATCGTCATGGCGCTCGGCATCATGGGCGGTATGCTCTTTGGTGTCGGCGGTCACGTCATGCCTGAGATGACGCTTGAGAATCTGCATCCGAAACAGCTGCCGATCTGGCCGCTGCTCTTTATCACGGTTGCCTGCGGTGCGGTTTCGGGCTTCCATGCGACCCAGTCGCCGATCATGTCGCGCTGCCTCAAAGATGAGCGCATGGGGCGGCCTGTCTTCTACGGTGCAATGGTCGCTGAGGGCATCATTGCACTCTGCTGGGCGGCTGCCGGCGCGACCTTCTACGACGGCACGGCAGGGCTCGGTGCGGCACTCAAGGAGGCGGGTCCTGGTGGTGTCGTCTATGAGGTCTGTAACGGCTTTATGGGTGCCATTGGGATCGGCGGCGTGAGCATCGGTGCAATTCTTGCCATGCTCGGTGTTATTGCCTGCCCGATTACCTCCGGTGATACGGCGTTCCGCTCTGCACGTCTGACGCTTGCGGATTGGCTGAACATCCCGCAGAAGGAGGCACCGAAGCGCCTTATTATCGCTGTTCCGATGCTCGGTATCGGTCTTGTCCTCTCTCAGATGGACTTCTCCATCATCTGGCGCTACTTCTCGTGGGCGAATCAGACGCTTGCGATGATTACCCTCTGGATGGGCACGGCATACCTCTATCTGCATAAGCCGGGTTCGTATGCCTATGTTTTCGCTCTCGTACCCGCGATCTTCATGTCAGCAGTCACGACGACCTATCTCATGCAGGCTCCCGAGGGGTTTGGTCTTCCGACAAGCATCACCTATCCGGCAGGCATCGGCTTTGCCATTCTCTTTACAGGACTCTTCGTCCGTGCATATATTTTGCGTAAGAGAACGCTCTAACGTATTCTAGTTTTACCGACCGCCGTGCTTTTGCATGGCGGTTTTTCTTGCAAAAAAAAATATATATGATACAATAGTCATATACGAGCGGGTAACCGTTCTCATACGATAAGGGAGGAAATACACAATGGCGAAAAATGAGGAGAAAGACGTGCAGGAAGAGGCAGTGGAGACGGCTGCTCCCGAGGGGCGCTCGAAGGCAGAGAGATTTCAAGAATTCTTGAAGGAGAACCAGATTGAGTTCTTTGAGTCTCAGACGCTTGATGACGAGTTCCATACGACGATCTTTCGCTCGCGTATTGAGGCAAAGAAGCAGATTATGCCGATGGCGATCTTCATTGATGACAGCTTCTTTACGATTATCCGCACACAGGTTGCGACGGGCATCAATGTGAATAATGTCGAGCGGATTAAGGGATATCTCAATAAGCTCAATGCGGAGTACAAGATCTTCAAGTATTATCTCCGTGAGGACGGCAATATCTACCTTGATATCTGCATTCCTTTTGCCGATGAGACATTCGACAGCCGGATGATAAACACGCTTCTGCCGATTCTCGTGAAGCAGCTTGAGGATGAGTATGAGGATCTCATGGCTGAGGTCTGGGCAAAGGACTAAAGAGAGCAATATTGCGAGAGGCTGTTTCTTTCGGGAGGCAGTCTTTTTTGATGAAAATACGTAGGTGTTCGGCTTGATTTTCATTTCAAATCTAGGTACAATGATACGCGGTAATGATAACGTACGGTGCAGGGGAGGGATGTCATGGACTGGAAGAAGATGATCGGCGGGCGGCAGTTTTGGTCACTTCTTGCCGCCCTTCTTATTCTCCTCGGTGTCGTCTTGATTGTGGGACATCCGCATGAGGAGGCAGCACCTGCGCCCCCGTCTCCGGCAGAGAACGATGTAAAGGTGCTTGTACTCAACTATCACATGGTCAACTCTATGTTTATCTCGCTCGCGGTTGAGCCGTCGGATTTCGATTGGCAGATGAAATATCTCGTCGATCACGGTTATCATTCGATTACCCCCGATGAACTCTATGACTTCCTCGCGGGGCGGGGAACACTGCCCGATCGTCCCGTGCTGATCACCTTTGATGACGGGTATGAGGACAACTATACGAATGCCTATCCGATTTTGAAGAAATATAATCTCAAAGCAACGATCTTCATTGTGACCGGATTTGTGAGCAAGCGGAAGGGATATCTCACATGGGATCAGCTGCGTGAAATGGAAAAGCACGGCATCACAGCGCAGTCCCATACCGTAACGCATGCGCCTTTGCCGGATCTGCCCGACGACCGCATCCGCGAGGAGCTTGTTGAGTCAAAACGGCAGGCGGAGGAAGAGCTCGGGCATCCCATCGAATTCATTGCCTATCCGACGGGTGTGCATGATCTGCACATCGTTGGAATTGCGAAGGAAGCGGGGTATAAGGGCGGTTTCACAGTCAAATATGGCAATGTCGACCGCGAGAGCAACATCTACGCACTGGAACGCGTACCTATCTTTCGTACGGGTGCGACGAACGTGGACTTCGTTGATCGCCTGCGCTATACATCGAATATCACACAGTTTGGATGGACACGTAATTGATACGAGAATGTTTCTTATATTAGAGAAGGTTAATCGCTATTTCGTGTGGGTAAAGGAAGCAATGATGCCGCTACGGTTGGGCAACGACGACATCAAGATCCAATTTTCCGCATTCCAAGATGTAAAGGTGCATCAAGATTCAATGCGGCAGAAAACAAGAACAACGTATCCATGATGATTTCTCCAATCTGTTTCTCGGGATATTATATCATGTCTGCCGATCATCTTGAAACCTCCTACCCACACGAATCAGCGAAAGACCAGAATTTATCAGTGGTTCCCTAATTTTATGAAACAGCCCTGGATGAACCCCCTTGACGTAATGATATGAAGTAAGGTATCATACACGGTGCAGAGATAGTTTCATTATCATTTGCATTGATAAAAATGTGGATCTTAGGAGGTATCTTGTATTGACACTGAAGGATGGGAAGACGGGAATGACGCTGAAGATTCTGCAAATCAGCGAGTCGCCTCTCAAGCAGCGTCTTATGTCGATGGGGATGATTCCGGGGACGAAGGTGACGGTTCTGCGTTCGGCACCTATGGGGGATCCGATCGCGATAGGCATTCGTTCGTATAATCTCGCCATGCGGCGCGAGGACGCAGCACTCATATCTGTCGAGCAGATCGGTTAAGGGGAGGGCGGAGATATGTCAGCATTGGCAGTTGCACTGACCGGAAACCCGAATACCGGTAAATCGACCATATTCAACGCACTGACGGGTGCGCGTCAGAAAATCGGAAACTGGCCGGGGGTTACGGTTGACAAGAAAATCGGTCACACGCATTACAAGGGGCGGGCGATTTCCATTGTCGACCTTCCAGGGACGTACAGCATCAACGCCCGCTCGCCGGAGGAACAAATCGTCATCGACTACTTGACGAGCACGAAGCTGGATCTCGTCCTGAATGTCGTGGACAGCTCGAACATCGAGCGCAATCTTTTCCTTACGGTGCAGCTTCTTGAGAAGGGGATTCCGCTCCTCATCGATCTCAATATGCAGGATGATGCGCAGCGGCGCGGCATCAAGATCAACACGGCGAAGCTCGAAGAGGCGCTCGGCATGCCCACCGTCGAGACGACGGGGCGCAGCAGCAAGAGTACAAAGACGCTGCTCGATGTCTTTACGAGTACGGTCATGGCACGGTACCAGCCGAGCGACCTCGTCAAGGCACATATCGCGAAGATCCATGAGATCGAGAGCAGTTCGCGTACGGAGGCGGAGAAGGAAGAGGCGATCATCGAGGCGCGCTATGCACTCATCGATCAGGTTGTGCGACATGCCGTAACGGTGCAGAATGTCGGTGCGACGCGATCGGAGAAAATTGATCGTTTTCTCGCAAACGGTGTGCTTGCGCTGCCGATTTTCCTTTTGATTCTCTATGGCGTGTTTCAGATCACGTTTACATGGATCGGTCAGCCCATTGCCGACGAACTCGAGGTGCTCATCAACGATCAGTTCCTGAACTTTGTCAAGGATTCGCTTGTAGCGGCGGGGGTCGCGGACTGGATGGTTTCGCTGGTCACGGACGGCATCATCGCGGGTGTCGGCTCAGTGCTGACGTTCGTTCCGCTCATCTTCGTCCTGTTCTTCTGCCTCTCGTTCCTCGACGGCACGGGCTACATGGCGCGTATCGCGTTTATCACGGATCCGATCATGCGCCGCTGCGGGCTGACGGGTAAGGGGATCATGCCGCTGATGATGGGCTTCGGCTGCGCCGTTCCGTCCATTATGGGTGCGCGTGCGCTCGACTCGGAAAAGGATCGCATGATCTCGATCCTCGTCACACCGTTCCTGACGTGCGGTGCGAAGCTGCCGATCATGGCACTGTTTGCGGCGATGTTCTTTCCCAACAATGCAGCAAACGTTGTATTCCTTATGTATATCATCGGTATGGTCATGGCTATTATCGTGGCAAAGGTGCTCGGTTCGACGCTGTTCAAGGCACATGGCTCGACCTTCCTGTTGGAGCTCCCGCCGTACCGTATGCCCGATATGAATTCGGTTCTCCTGGAGACGTGGGACAAGGGTAAGGGGTACCTCATCAAGGCAGGTACGATTATCTTTGCGGCATCGGTCATCCTTTGGTTTATGTCGAACTACAACTTTGGCGGTCCGTGCGAGATTGAGGACAGCATCCTCGCGACGCTCGGCGGCTGGATGTCTGTGCTCTTCACATTCCACGGATTTGCAACGTGGGAGGCTGGCGCGGCTGTCCTTTCCGGTATCATGGCGAAGGAAACGGTCGTTGCGACAATCGGCATTCTCTATGGTGTTGCCGATGTCTCGACCGAAGCGGCGGATGCGGCTAATACGGCTTCCATGATGCTTCAGACAGGTATGGGCGCAGCGTTTACAAGTCTTTCAGCGCTTGCCTTCATGGTATTCTCACAGCTCTATACGCCGTGTGTCACGTCACTCGGTACGATTAGGAAAGAGACGGGCGCGTGGAAATGGGTCGGCTTCTCTGCCGTCTATATGTTTGCGATTGCTTGGTTTGTTTCGCTTCTTGTCTATCAGATTGGTCGGTTACTCGGCTTCTGATAGGCGCCTCTGAGGGGGAGATTCTTATGGCAACCTATGTCGTCGGTGCATTTGTGGCGGCTGCACTCTTTTTTGCCGTTCGCCATGTCTATCGGAACTTTCGCTTGGGCAGGAAGGACTGCTGCGGCAGCAGCTGCTCGTCATGTGATGAACCTCCTTCCTGCTGCCATTCATCGGAACAACCGAAAAAATAAGAGAAGCGCGCTCTCTAGGGGGCGCGCTTTTTGCTGTCTACAAGAGCTCATATATGAAGTGATCGCTGAAAAACCCGTCAAGCTCCTGTCCGGAGAAGCAGATATCATTCGTGGGTCTGTGTCTTTCGGATGCGCTGCGCAATTAGAGCGAGTACCGGAAGCTCGATCAGCGGCCCAATGATGAGTGCGAGTATGGTCAGTGGACGATCAGGGAATGCAGCGGCGGCAATCGCAAGGGCAAGAGGCGAGTTGCGTGCGAGCGTGGTGAAGCTGAGTGCCGTGAGGTCTGCCCGCCGAAAGCCCAGACGTACACCAAGCTGACGTACGAGCACGTAGTTGACACTGAAGAAGATCAGCATGACGAGGAGCATATCGGCGAAGAGCTTCGAATGTGCAAACAGTACCGTACTTTCCGATGCAAACATAGCGAGGACGGCAGTCATGAGAAAGCCAAGCTGCAACGCGTCTCCCCATGTGCGGAGATGAGCGATGCTGCGTGCCATAAGCGGGGAGATGCGTCCAAGTGCATTGCTGCACGCCGCGAGTCCCAACGGCAGGAGAAGCACGACCAGAGCACTGCGAACGACCTCCGCATCGGTTATACGGATGGCATCGCCGTAGAACAGCGCCAGATCGACAGGCAGGAGCAGAATTTGCAGTGCGAGGTTCAGCGGCAGGATCGAGGCCCCGAGTACCGTGTTGCCGCGTGCCTGCGCCGTAAAGACGAGATACCAGTCTGTGCATGGTGTCACGAGGAGCATCATCAGCCCAAGCTGCATATCGATGTTCTCACGAAAGAAAAGAAGTCCCAGTCCATAGGAAAAAACGGGTGTCCACAGGAAATTGACTGCGGTGGCGGTCAGTGTGAAGCGGACATTCTGGAACGCCGCACGCAGCTCACTGCCGTCTGCGGAGAGAAAAACAATATAGAGGAGTGCCATGAGTGCCGGCGTGATGATATGCGAGGCGATCTCGCAGAATGATGTCATATATCCGAGGCCAATTCCTGCCAGCGCCGCTGCGATGATGAGCAGCGGCTGATATATTGCAGCAAAATTCATCCATTCACCTCCTCTGTAAGAACGTGATTTGCATACGAGAATTTGTTATGGTCGAGCAAATTTGTAACATAAGTGGAGTACAAATTTCCAACGAACGTGTTGGAGCGAGAGGATGTCTTTATGTCCGCGATCATCCGATTTTGGACGGATCTGTCGAAGATGACAGCCTCCACCCGACGGCTGTTCTGCGCGATGCGATGAAGTCGGCGTAGATGCCATCCTCGGCGATCAGTTCTTCGTGTGTTCCGCGCTGAACGATCCTGCCGTCTGCTACAACGAGGATCTGCGCGGCGTTTCGAACCGTGTTCAGCCGATGGGCGATCATGATGACGGTCTTGTCCTGCGTCAGTGCTTCGATTGCCTGCTGCAGCCGATCCTCGTTCTCCGGATCGACGTTCGCCGTCGCCTCGTCAAAGATGATGATGGGCGCGTCCTTGAGAATGGCACGGGCGATGGAGATGCGCTGTTTTTCGCCGCCCGAAAGGTTTGCGCCACCCTCGCCGACCATTGTTTCATACCCGTTCGGCAGCTGCATGATGAAATCATGACACGCTGCCTTTTTTGCTGCCGCAATGACCTCTGCGCGGCTCGCCTGCGACCGCCCAAAGCGGATGTTGTTTTCGATGGTGTCGTGGAAGAGGTAGACGCGCTGAAATACAATGCTGATCTGTGCCATCAGGGACGCAAGCGTGTATTCCTTGACATTGTGCCCGCCGATGGTAATTGTGCCGGCATCGACATCCCAGAACCGCGCAATGAGATGGCACAGCGTCGTCTTGCCGGAACCGCTCGGCCCGACAATCGCCGTCAGACTGCGTTCGGGGATCTCTGCGGAAATGTCGCGGAGGAGCGGTCTTTCTCCATAGGAAAAGGATATGCGGTCCAATGCGATATCATGATGCGTGGGGACAATATCTCTGCCGCTTTCATCGAGCTGTGGAATGGCATCTGTTTCGTTTGCCTCGTCGATGGAGGCGCATACGACGCGGAGCAAAGAGAGAGCACTGCCCGCAGATTCGAGCTGCTGATAGGCGATGAAGGAGAAGACAATGCACATAATCACATCGAGCAGGGACATTGTTCCTGTGCAATGTGCATAGAGTGCGGTGGCGATGATCAGGATGCTGAAAAAGCGCAGGGTGAGTTCCTGTGCAGCCACGTATGGGGTAAAGAGACGCTCCATCGAAAGGTTGGCTCGCTCGCTTTCGGCAAGCGCATCGCGCACCTGTCTATCGCCCTTGCCCGTGAGGTTGAATGCCTTGATGACGTGCATTCCGTGCAGCTGCTCAAGTACAGCCTCGACAAGCGATGCTTGTGCCGCCTGCCGTTTCGGTGCGAGCATGCGGGATTTTTCCTCCATGGTCGCTGTGACCCACAGATAGAGGGCGATGCCGACAATGAAGACGGCGCCGATGCGCCCATCGAAGACAAAGACCATCGGGATGAGGATGAGGGTATTCAGGAAGCCGGTCAGCGTGTTGACGAGAACCATGGAGGCAGTTTCCTCCACATCGCCCAGAACAGTTGTTGCGATGCCCGTGATCCGTCCGAGGCTGCTCTCGTTAAAATAGCCCATCGGGACGCGCTTGAGACGCTCTCCGATGGCGATGCGCTTGTTCGCCGCCATGAAGTAGCCCGCATGGACGCGCTGCAGTTGTGAGATATACTCGACTACGGATCTACCGAGGATGCTGACGGCGAGGATTACGAGTGCCTGCATCGCCGTATCCATGCCGTCCGCGTGCTCCATGAGTCCCTTCAGGACGACATAGAGTGCTGCAATTTGCAGGGCGTGGAATATGGCGTAGAGCACACCGAGCAGCACTGAGCGGTTGAGATTTTTTCGCTCGCTGCCCGCGAACGCCCAGATTTTTTTGAGTGCGTCAATCATTTGCATCACCGTCCTTTGCACTGATGTGTGCCTGCCACATGCTGCGGTATTCTGTGCAGTCCGAAAGGAGCTGTGTGTGCGTTCCCGATGCTGCGACTGTGCCGTCCGCGATGAGAAAGATCGTATCCGCATCGGTGATGGTAGAGAGACGGTGCGCGATGATGATGACCGTCTTCCCCGCGATCAGCCGTGCGACAGCACGCTGGATGACGGCCTCGTTCTCCGGGTCAATGTACGCCGTTGCCTCATCGAGGATGACAATGTGGGCGTCTTTCAACATCGCGCGTGCGATCGCGATGCGCTGGCGCTCGCCGCCCGAGAGATGGCTGCCGCCGCTGCCGACAACGGTATCATAACCACGTTCGAGCCTGCGGATGAAGTCGGCACAGCCCGAAAGCTCTGCCGCATGCTCGACTTCGGCATCGGTCGCCGATGTTTTGCCGAGACGGATGTTCTCTCGGATCGTGTCGTCAAAGAGATAGGTATCCTGCGCGACAAAGGAAACCAGATCATAGAGCTGTGTGAGCGGGATATCCTTCAGATCGTGTCCGCCGATGCGGATGCTGCCCTCCTGTACATCCCAATAGCCGGCGATCAGACGTGCGAGTGTCGATTTCCCGCTGCCGCTTGCGCCGACAAATGCGTTCAGCGTGCCGCTCGGGATCGTGAGACAGATATCGTCTAGGACGTTGTTCGTTCCGTCGTAAGCAAAGGAGACATGCTCCACCGAGATGTCCGTCGTCTCAACGGGAATCGGCGTCGTCGCATGGTGCTGCTCCTCAGCAGAGAGAATGGAATCGACAGCACTGACGGTTGTGCCGACCTTTGCGAGTGCATCGATAAAGGACATTGAGGCGAGCAGCGGACCCGCGATCCCGAGGGAGAGGATGATCGTCTGGATAAAGACATCCATCGGAAGAGTACCGTCTTGATACCAGAGCCAGCCCACAGGCAGGATCGTAATGAGCGTGGTCGGGGATACCACCTTGCCGACGGACATCGGCAGCTGGCAGTGCAGCATCCATTGATAGTAGTACGAGGCATTTGCGCGAACCTTTTCCGAGAACTTTTCATAGGACGCTGCACCTTGGTTGAATGCCTTGATAACCTCGATGCCGCCGATATACTCGACAACGGCGGCGTTCATCTCGTCCGTTGTCCGCACCGCTCCTGCGTATTTTTCCTCGTAGTCGCGCATGACGATCGCCATAAAGACCATGCCGACGGGAATCGAGACGAGAGAGAGCAGCGCCATGCGCCAGTCGAGGATGAGCAAATAGATGAAGATGCACAAGGGGCCAAATGTATTTGCTGTCATCTCCGGCCATAGGTGCGCAATCGTGCGCTCCATGCTCTCGACCTGATCGACAATCGTGTGCTTCATCGCACCGCTTGCGTGATCGATCACGACACCGAGCGGGAGCTTTGGCAGCTTCTCGAGGACGCGCGTGCGGATGTCGCGCAGTACAGCGAATGCCGCGCGATGCGACAGCGCAAGAGCCTGTGCATATAGGATGCTGCGTAGGGCATAGCCGACGAAGGCAGTAAGGCATAGGATGAGATAGAAGCGCGGCTCCACTGCGCCAAAGAGGAGTGCTGTAATCATCTCTGCCGCCGCCCAGTAGGGAACAATCCCCGCGAGTACGCCGAGTGCCGCAAGTGCAATCGCCATGCGCAGCCGCCCATGTTCCGCAGCGGCGAGCTGCCAGAGTCGCCGCATAGGGCTTGTGTTTTCCATAAGAAAACCTCCATAATAAACGCGATTGGATTTTGTTATCAATTATAAGGTGATATGAAATTTGTGGCAAGCGGAAAAATTCGATGACCTCTGTGGATTCTGCGTGGCGGTGGGGATACGGCTGAGGAGAGCGGCGCAGCAGAGCGCAGCCGATGCGGCGCACACCTGAAGTGCGAGACCGTCCACATAGGTGGCGGGCGAGGCGAGAGATGCGCCGTCTCCCATGAGAAACTCACCCGTAAGCACAATCCCGAGTGCACCTGCGAGCTGCTGCCCCGTCGTCAGGATGGCACCGCCAACGCCTGCGTCCTCCATCGGCAGATAGCGCAGGACAATACCCGTCGCAATGGGAATCACTGTGCCGTTGCCGACACCGAGGACAAACAGCGCGAGGATGACAAAGGGAATCGCAGTGGACAGGCTCGTGATTGTACCAAGCAGCACGGCGAGGATACCCGCGCTGGTACAGATCGTTCCGCAGATCAGTACGCGCGGCGGCGCGAACTTCCGCATGAGTGCGGGGCCTGCGGACGAGGCGAGGACGAATCCAGTGCCGACCGCCATAAAGACGAGCCCCGCCGTCTGTGGTGTGAGTTCACAGATATTCTGCAGGTAGAGACCGAGCACGACAAAGAAGGGGACAATGGCGGCGTACAGGCATACATTGAGAAAAATTCCGACCGTATAGCCACGATAACGAAAGAGCCGAAGAGGATTTCCAAGCTGCTTTTGGTGTGCCCCATGTGCAGCGTTTTGGCTTGTGGGCAGCGACCTGCAGCCAATGCCGGCGATCAGGCAGATTGGCATGTTGGCAAGGAAAATCATGCGCCAACCGAGTCCGAGGAAATCCCATGCGGGAATCCAGCCGCCGAGTACCTGCCCCATGATCTGCCCGAGTCCGATGGATACGCCGAATGCGGATAGTGCCTGCACACGTGCATTATCTTCGTATGAGACACGAATCAGAGCGAGTACCTGCGGCACCATGATGGCGCCCGAAATCCCCTGCAGAAGGCGTGCGACAACAAGCTGCAGTGCTGTCTGAGCAGCACCGCAGAGCAGCGAGGTCACGGCAAAAAGAAAAAGCCCGAGACGGTAGATACGTCGCCGTCCGAAACGGTCGCCAAGACGTCCGCCGACAATCAGCCCCACGCCGTAAACGAGCGCATAGCCGCTCATAATCCCCTCGAATTCTGCAGCCGACGGATGTAAGGAGGAAATGATGGCGGGTGCGGCGACATTGATAACGAACTGGTCGAAGATGGACAGAAACGAGCCGACCAGGATAAAGGGCAGAATATAAAGTGAGGCGGATACCTTTGTGCCCGTTGAAGCAATGCTGTTTTTCATATCTATGGTCATCTCTCCTGTGATATAATACATACAATTATTATGTTAGACTGCCTATTGTGTGATTTCAACAGTAAAATTGTATGTATGACAATATTGTGGGAGATGTCCTATGCCCATCAATTCGTTCGATGATTATCCGATGACGTGGCGTCCAGAACGTATCTATCTGCATCCTCCGTTCTACCGTGCGCTTGCCGCGCAGCTTGAACGTGATATCCTCAGCGGACGGCTGTCGCCGCATACAAAACTCCCGCCGCAGCGGGAGCTTGCCGACTACCTCGATCTCAATCTGAGCACGGTAACGCGCGCCTTTCGTCTCTGTACGGACAAGGGACTGATCTATGCGGTCATTGGGCGCGGGACGTTTGTCTCGCCGAATGCAGCGTTGTCGAATACAACAGCAGATACGAAAAAGTCTCTTATTGAACTTGGTAGCATTCATCCGTACGATTCACTTAGCGAGATTCTTGCGGATACTGCACGGGAGATCCTGCGCGGCAGGGATGCAGCGCACCTCTTTGCGCTTCTCGGTGCAGAGGATGAGGAGCGTCATGCACGGACTGCGTGCTGCTGGCTTGCGCGTTTTTCTCTTGCGGCAGAGCCGACGAATCTCCTTCTTACTGCTGGCACGCAGAGTGCACTTGCAATCGTACTCACTGCGCTGTTCGATGCAGGGGATCGAATTGCGGTGGACAGGTATACGTATGCGAATTTCATCAGCCTTGCAAAACAGCTGAACATCCGACTCATCCCCATCGAGGGGGATGTGGACGGGATGCTGCCGGATGCGCTCGCACAGCAGCATCAGCAGATAAACATCAAGGGCGTCTATCTTATGCCATCCTGCACGAATCCGACCGGTATCGTTATGCCTGAGGAACGGCGCAGGGAGATTGCAGCGGTGCTGTGTAAGCACAATATGCTTTTGATTGAGGACGATGCCTACGGCTTTACGGCACGCGGGAACGCTGCGCCCATGACCGTGCTCCTCCCGCGGCAGTCCGTTTATCTGCACAGTCTTTCAAAACTTACCTGTCCCGGACTGCGTGTTGCATACATGCTTGTTCCAGCGCATTTTAGGCAGCTCATTCGGAGAGCGGCGCGCAGCATCAGCATGGCGATCCCGCCGCTGAGTGCGGAGATCGCATCAGAGCTGATTGCCAGCGGCGCGGCGGAGCGTATAATGCGGGAGAAATGTCGGATGTCAGAGGAGCGCAATCGCATCTTTCGAGGGATCTTCCCTGCACATACGGAGAGTACACGCGGCTTCTTCCAATGGATGCCGCTGCCTGTGGGATGCGGTGGGGCGAATTTTGAGGCGCAGGCACAGCATCGCGGTGTTTGTGTCCTCTCGTCGGATCACTTTGCCGTCGGCGGGGAGGCGGAGCATTCCTTTATTCGCCTCGCCCTCTGCTCGCCGCCAACGAATGAGGAGCTGGCGCGCGGACTGCGCATTGTTCATGATCTGATGGAGGAAAATACGATCCCGCCGCAGACGGAGACATTGATCCTTTAGGAAGAATAAAGGCAGAGTGGGGTGAATTGTCCTCCCTACAATTTTTACCTTGTCATGACGGACGGGCGGTGCTATCGTAATGGAAGAGGTGATACGATGAAAACAATAGGGCTGATCGGTGGTATGAGCTGGGAAAGCACCGTGACATACTATCAGGTCATCAACGAAACGATAAAAAAGCAGCTGGGCGGTCTGCACTCTGCAAAATGTATTCTATACAGCGTCGATTTTGATGAAATCGAGAAATATCAAGCGAGCGGGGAATGGGATAAGAGCGCAGATGTTTTGTCTGAAGCCGCACAAGCATTGGAACGGGCGGGGGCGGATTATATCGTAATCTGCACCAATACGATGCACAAGGTAGCGTCTGAAATCGGCAGGAACATTCATATCCCCATCCTGCATATTGCGGACATGACCGCGGTACAGCTAAAGAAACACGGCATCCGAAAAGTCGGTCTGCTCGGTACGAAATACACTATGCAGCAGGATTTCTATAAAAATATTTTGATCGAACAGGGAATTGAGGTTCTCATTCCAAATGATGCTGATGTCGATGTCGTCAATCGCATTATTTACGATGAACTGTGTCTTGGGAAAATCTTGGAGGAATCCAAAGCCGTATATCTGGACATTATTCATGAACTCGCACGAAACGGGGCGCAGGGGATCATCCTAGGATGTACTGAAATCGGACTTCTTATCCAGCAATCCGATACCGATATTCCACTCTTTGATACCACACGCATTCATGCGAAGCAAGCAGCACTCAAATCACTGGAACAATAAAAATGCGAAAAAAAGAGATTCCATTCGCCCTACCTAGCGTTTGGAATCTCTTTTCTACTTCATCGGACACGGTATTCTATTTGCAACTATTCTCCATCATGCGAGACAGTACATCGGCAACAAGGGGGAGTGTTGTCACGCCGTCAGCGTCCAGATAGTGCCCGCCCGTCTTGGTTTCATGAGTCGTTGATGGGATACGCTCTTCCCCAACCGCACATTGCATTGATGATAGGGACGAATGTTTTTCCTTTATCGGACAGTGTGTATTTGACCTTTGGGGGAACCTGTGGATATTCCTTGCGTATAGGAAGCACTAATAAATTCAGCACTGCCATCTTAGCGCATCTTTTTTGCCCGCTTTTCGCTCTCGATCCTCCACATGGCTTTGGCTATGCGTCTGGTTTGCCTCCTCAATCGGACGAAAAATCTACGCCAATCTGAGGGTCTATTTTATCAGCGATTCCTATAATCAAAGCGAAATCTGCGATGCTCATGAATCTATACCGTTATTTCGATTTGATTTCCTTCAATACCGATAACGCAGCTCTCGTAGTATCCGTCTCCCGTGGTACGAGGTCCGCTGATGACCTCATAGCCGTCGGCTTTCATACGAGAGGTAAGGGAACCCACTGCGTCTTTGCTGCCAACGCTGAAAGCAACATGGATAAAACCTGTTCTGGCGAGAGCCTTCGTGTCGTCTGCCATTTCGGGCTTCTTCATAATTTCCAGTCTTGCACCATCGTCGAAAGATATGAAATAAGAGCGGAAATCTGTGTTTTTGTTGTGTTGAC
>NZ_GL892076.1:1862383-1907497 GCF_000213975.1 Centipeda periodontii DSM 2778 | reverse complement strand
ACGCCTTATATCCCCAGCCCTAAAGGGCGGGGCTTTACGGCGCATTGGGGTAACCGTCGTTGGCAGTGCCGTTCAGATACTTTACGAAGAACTCCTTGGCTGCCTCCAAATCATTCACATACATAGCAACGTGCTCAATCTTCATCATACAGCCCTCCATTATATCATTTCGTAACCTCATGAAGTGAACAGTTCTCTGCGGTATGGCACTATTCCTGTTTGTCTCAAAAAAATTCGGTGGTTTATTGTAAAATGAAATCGAACGCAAAAAAAAGCAGAATATACACTCCCAATCTGGTAAAATATCTTTGATCAAACACCACACAAACCCATCTAAATTTTTGAACATCTCGAAAGGTAAAAATTTTAACATCAGATATGCTATACTATCATCAGCAAGAGAGGATATGAAGCGATTGCCAAACAGCATGGATTATGTTCAGACTTGGGCGACACTTGAAAAAATCGATGCATACTAAAGATGGTTTTAGGCAATAGAGGAGGATATGACCGATATGATTTTTATAGTACAGTGATATTTGTATAGGGCTTTGAGGAAAATCCGATCTTGACTGAAATGAGGGAGAACAATGTTTGAGGAAATGTTCAAAGAGGAAGAAAATACTTCTTCGGACAATGAGATGGACAGAGGAATCCGACTTACCTGTGCGGATGAGAGCGTGTTTTCTGCACTCGCTCACTATTATTCCCGTACAGAGAAGGGGGAATCCCTATGCGGTATGCCCGTGCATCTCTTTTATCCGAACGAGGAACAGGAGCATGAGGCTTCTGCGTCCATCGATGAGGTGGCTTGGCGGAATACCATGCTGATTTCGGACGTGCAGGCAAAAAGCCTGCCGACTGCGGTGCTAAAAGAGCAGGATGTCCTTTGTGTCTACCGCACGGATTCTGAGGAAAACTTTATCGCTTGCGCAGAGCGGTTGGCTGCCTTGCAGGAGGATGACGGTGACCGATGCGCAAGACCTGCTGTTCTTTGTTTTGTGGATGCCGATTCTGCGAAGGCTTATATTTGTGGGTCGGGCTTGTGGGCGCCGCGTCGATCTCAAGTAGTGGGTGCGACATGGGACGATGTTTTACCGCTTCTTGCATCGACAAAGGGGAATCTGCGATGGATCTCGGGAGCAATTCTCCCGTGGGAGGAGATGCCTGTGCGGAACAGCGCAGCGCGGGGCGTACAGCTGATTTTCAGAGGCTCAAAGGACCTTTCCATGTTCGATGTGATGGAAAAATCGGAAGCCATCGCCGGTCGTTTTGCGGATGGGGTCAATGTTCTATGGCAGATTGAGGTACATGATAAGAACGAAATCCTTGTTTTTGTCGCACAGACCATGTCCTAAAAACCACAGCGCCCGAAGAACAGTGAATTGCGCCCTGTTTGTATGCAGGGAATCAACAGAAAATAAGTTATGTTATAAGGAGAGAACGAGATGCAGCTTACGGAACGAATCAACGCGCACCTGCGCGATCTCAGCGATGCAGATCGGTGCATCTGGCGCTGGATCGACAGCAACCGCACGGCGGCAAGCCGTGTCTCCATCCATGAGCTTGCGCGTGCATGCGCCGTCTCAAGCGCGTCCGTCGTGCGCTTTGCGCAGAAGCTCGGCTTTGACGGGTTCGGCGAGATGAAGGCATTCATGCGCATGGAAAGCACGTCGCAGCCCATTCCCGCAAAGGATATAAGGAGCTCGCTCGGCAGCTTCTACGATCAGACATGGCGCGAGCTGATGCGGCGCGACTACACGCGTGCAAGCCGCCTCATCCACGAGGCGCATCGCATCTTTGCATACGCCTCCGGCTATGTGCAGACGAATGTCATGCAGGAGCTGAAGCGCCTCTTCGTCTACGACAACATCTTCATCTACGAGATCGCAGGCCGCGAGGAATTCTACTCCGTCTATCAAGCGGCGGGTCCCGATGACCTCTTTATCTTCGTCTCCCTCTCAGGCGAAAGCGAGCGCGTCGTGGAGTTCGCCGACCGGCTCAGCCTCAAGGGCGTCCCCATCCTCTCCATCACAGAGATGCGGCACAACACGCTCGCCTCCCGCTCAAGCGAAAACCTCTATGTCACGCCCGCCGCGTTCGATTTGCCCGAGAACGAGCAGCGGCTGCAGTTCAAATCCATGCTCGCCTACTTCCTGCTGCTGGAAATATGGTACGTACATTATCGGCTTTATGTGCAGGAGTTGACAGAAAAATGACGAAAAGAGAGCATGATACCCCATACTCACAAAATCTGCCTGTAACATTTTTCATCCCATGTACCACAGTACAGTCTCCGTACATCTCTCCCAAATGCCGCGAAGCTATTGCGTTCGCGGCATTTTTACGCTATCTTATAGACAACGGATTTCATATTAGTTTCAGTTTCATTCTCGGGAAGCATGGGCTTCCCTGCCGCAGGGGTTTGGTTTTTGGGATAAGGAGGAACGCACATGGCACTCAGCAAGGATGTCATCATGCAGAACATGCAGCGGTTTGGCGGCGCGATGTATACGCCCGTCATTCTGTTTGCATTCTTCGGACTTACGGTGGCGGTGTCCATCGTCTGCAAGAACGAGGGGCTGCTCGGCAGCATCGCCGCACAGGGTACACTCTGGTACGATTTCTGGTTCGTCGTCGAACAGGGTGCGTGGACGGTGTTTGCGCAGATGCCCATTCTCTTCGCCATCGCCGTGCCGATCGGCTTTGCAAAAAAGGAACCCGCGCGCTGTGCGATGGAATCATTTGTCATCTATATGCTGTTCAACTACTTCATCTCCGCGTTCCTCACGCTCCACGGCAGCGCATTTGGCGTGGACTACAGCCAACAGGCGGGGCCCGGCACAGGGCTCGCGATGATCGCGAACATCAAGACGCTCGACATGGGTATGCTCGGCGCGATCTTCATCGCCTGCTGCACGGCATTCCTACACAACCACTTCTATGACACGAACATCCCCGACTGGCTCGGCATCTTCAAAGGTCCCGCGTTCGTCGTGGCGATCGGCTTCGTCGTTATGATCCCGATGGCACTTCTCTTCTGCATCGTCTGGCCGGCGGTACAGCACGCCATCGAGCAGTTCCAGTTCTTCCTCAAGACCAGCGGCATCCTCGGCGTCTGGGCATACACGTTCTCGGAGAAAATGCTCCTGCCGGCAGGTCTGCATCACTTCATCTATCTCCCGTTCATGTTCGGTCCTGCGGTTGTCGACGGCGGCATCCAGGCATACTGGCTCGGACACATCAATGACTTCATGGTCAGCGGTCAGTCCCTGCGCGAACTCTTTCCCGAGGGCGGCTTCGCCCTCCACGGCAGCGGCAAGGTCTTCGGTCTGCCCGGCGCGGCACTCGCGATCTATATGTGTGCGAAGCCCGAAAAGCGCAAGAAGACTGCCGCCCTTCTCATCCCCGCGACCATCACGGCGGTTCTCTGCGGCATCACGGAGCCGATCGAGTTTACCTTCCTCTTCGTTGCACCGCTTCTCTATCTCCTGCACGCCATCCTCTCGGCGACGCTTTCTGCAACGCTCTACGCAATCGGGCTCTCGGGCAACTTCGGCGGCGGTCTGATTGACTGCTTCGTGCAGAACTGGATTCCGCTCTTCCCGTATCACTATGCGACGTATCTCATGCAGATCGGTGTGGGACTGTGCTTCACCGCGATTTACTTCTTCGTCTTCCGCTTTGTCATTCAGCTCAAGGACTACAAGACACCCGGCCGCACGGACGACGGCGTAGAGGACAAGCTCTTCACGAAGGCGGACTACAAGGCAAAACAGGCGGGTGCAGCAGGTGCTACGGCAGCCGCTCCCGGCATGAAGCTCGATGAGCGCGATGTCAAGGCGCGCGCCTTCCTCGACGGTCTCGGCGGCGCGGCAAACATCAAGGACGTGACGAACTGCGCAACGCGTCTGCGCGTCACGGTCAACGATCCCGAACTCGTCGCTCCGACGGGTGCATTCACCGAGGCGGGCGCACATGGTCTTGTCCGCAACGGTCATGCATTCCAAGTCATCGTCGGTCTCTCCGTCCCGCAGATCCGCGAGCGCTTCGAGGCGCTCATGACCGCTCCTGCCTCCGATGTGGACGAGGTCGCGGTCGGCACAGAGAAGTCCTTTGCCATTACGGCTGCTACAACGGGTCATATCATCGATATGAGCGAGGTCAAGGACGAGATGTTCTCGCAGAAGATGATGGGCGACGGCGTTGCGGTCGAGCCGACGGAGGGCGTTGTGGTCGCTCCTGCGGATGCCGAGGTCACGATGGTCATGGAGGACAGCCGCCATGCGGTCGGTCTCCGTATGGACAACGGCGCGGAACTCCTCATCCATATCGGCGTGGACACAGTGAAACTCGAGGGCAAGGGCTTTGAACTGCTTGTCAAGATGGGCGATCGTGTCAAGGCGGGTGCGCCGCTCGTGAAGTTCGACCGCGATGTGATTCATGCGGCGGGCTATCAGGACACGGTCATCATGGCGGTCACGAACTCCGCTGAATATCCGCTCATGAAGAAGATGACGGACATGGACGCCAAGGCGGGCGAAACTCTTGTGCTGACGTTCTAAGAAAGGAACACCGATGAAAGCAACGAAATGGTGGCAGAACACCGCTGTCTATCAGATTTATCCAAAGAGCTTCAACGATACGACGGGAAACGGCACGGGCGACCTGCGCGGCATCACCGAGAAGCTCGACTATCTGAAGGATCTCGGCGCGGGTGCACTCTGGCTCACTCCCGTCTATCCATCGCCCATGGTCGACAACGGCTATGACATCAGCGACTACACGGGCATCAATCCCCAGTTCGGCACGCTTGCCGACATGGAGGAACTGATCGCGGAGGCAAAGCGCCGTGACATCCGCATCGTCATGGATCTCGTCTACAACCACAGCTCCGATCAGCATCCGTGGTTTATCGAGTCGAAATCAAGCCGCAATAACGCAAAGAGCGATTGGTACATCTGGCGCGATGCGAAACCGGACGGCAGTGCGCCGACGAACTGGCGCGGCATCTTCGGCGGCTCTGCGTGGACGTACTGCAAAGAGCGCGGGCAGTACTACCTCCACACCTTTGCCGAGGCGCAGCCCGATCTCAACTGGGAGAACCCGGAGGTACGCGCAGCCCTCTTTGCGGCGGCGAACTTCTGGCTCGACAAGGGAGTCGGCGGCTTCCGCATCGACGCGATCACCTACATCAAGAAGCCCGCTGTCTTTGAGGACGGCACGCCCGATGCGGCAGACGGTATGGTGAGCGTCCACACGATGACGGCGAACACGCCCGGCATCCTCGACTTCCTCCACGAGTTCCGCAGGGAGGTCTTTGACGGGCACGACATCTTCACCGTCGGTGAGGCAAACGGTGTCTCGGTCGCAGAGCTCCCCGACTGGGTCGGCGAGAACGGCGTATTCTCGATGCTGTTCGAGTTCGCGCACGTCCTCGTCCCATACGAGGGTGGCGAATGCTGGTCGAAGATGCTCCCGTGGCCGCTCACAAAGCTCAAGGGCGCACTCTCCGCGAGTCAGGCGGGCGTTGCCAAGGAGGGCTGGTACCCGATCTACTTCGAGAACCATGACCGCGCACGCTCCGTCAACTACTTCTTCCCGCACGGCGGGGATACACGGCTCGCCGCAAAGGCACTCGCAACCATTCTCATGACCCTGCGCGGTACGCCCTTCATCTACGAGGGCGAGGAGCTCGGCATGACCAATGTCAAGTGGGATACGATTGAGGCATACGATGACATCTCCTCCCACGGTCAGTACGAGCTTGCGCTCAAAGAAGGCTTCAGTCCCGCCGAGGCTCTGTCCTTTGTCCACTTCAACAGCCGTGACAACGCACGTACGCCGATGCAGTGGGACACGTCGAAAAATGCGGGCTTTACGACGGGCACGCCGTGGCTGCCTGCAAACGAGAACTACCGCACAATCAATGCGGCGGCAGAGCAAGCGGATGCGGATTCTGTTCTCTCCTACTACAAGCAGATCGTCCGTCTGCGCAAGACGAAGCCTGTACTCCTCGACGGCGTGTATGAGGAATTGCTTGCGGACAACGAGCAGATCTATGCGTTCTCACGCACGGCGGGCAATCGCCGCATCGTAACGGCGGTCAACTTCTCTACAGAGGAGGCGCAGCTTCCCGCAGGATTTTTGAAGGGCGTGCGTCTCATCGGCAGCTATGCAGATGCACCAAAGGCTGCGCTCCGTCCGCTCGAAGCGGTTGTCTATGAGGAGGAAGTAAAATGAAGGTAGCGGCAAGCGATTACGACGGCACGCTCCTCCGGGGCGGCAAAATCGACGAGGAGACGAAGGCGGGCATCGCCCGCTGGCGTGCCGCAGGGCATAAGTTCGGCGTCATCTCGGGACGCGACTATGGGATGCTCGTCCCGCAGCTTGAGGCGTATGGTGTGGAGTTCGACTACACCGTCTGCAACAACGGCGGTATCATACGGGGTGCGGATGCAGCCGTCCGATTTCAGGCGGAGATTGATCCTAGTGCGCTCACGGCGATTGCGTCGGAGTCGAGCGCACAGAAATCTTTCCACTTCGCCTTCTCTGCGGCAGATGTGACCTACCTCTGCCACCATTCCGAGGGTTCGTGGATCGAGCGCGAGGCAAAGGACTGGGATTTCCCCATCGTCTACATCGAGGAGAGTGAGATCGGAGGACTGACGGGGATTCAGCAATTCTCGCTTGGCTTCCACGAGCCCGCGCTGTCCGACGAATGCGCGGCGGTGCTGAACGCAAAACTCGGTGACAAGATTCACGCATTCCCCAATGCGTGCAGTCTCGACATCACGCCCGCCGGCATCAGCAAGGATCAGGGCATCCATACCCTCCTCTCTGTCATGGGATGGGACGGCGCAGAGGTGTTCGCCATCGGTGACGAGACGAATGACCTGCCGATGCTGAAGGCATGGGATGGTTACTCTCTCACCACGGCGCGCCCTGAGATTCAGGCACAGGCAAAGCAGGTGTTTCCGAGCGTCGGGGCGATGCTCGATCACTTCCGTTAAAAGGGAATATAGGAAACAGATTTAGGGCAGTACAAGCCCCGCGCGAACACCTCGTTGCGCAAATGGTCGCGTGCTCGTCCGCCTAAATACCGGCGCACTTCTTAAACGCGCTACGCTTGAACGAAAGAAGTACGCCGGGGGCGGGTCGCACGCTTTCCCCGTTTGCTCCACTAGGGTTCGCTTTGGGGCTTCGCACTGCCAAAGACCGTCACACAGAAACTGTTCCAACTGGGAGGAGTTATCATGGGATTTGATCGTGAAAAATTTGACGAGATAAAGGCAGCCTTTACCTTGGACGACGATGCTCTCCGCAAGATCGCCGATGATTTCCGCGCCGATATGTGCGCGGGGCTCGCCGGCAAAGAGGGCGCAACGCTCCGTATGCTCCGCTCCTATGCAGGGCTTCCGAGCGGCAAGGAGCAAGGTTCCTTCCTCGCGCTCGACTTCGGCGGCACGAACGTTCGCGCCCAGCGCATCCTCCTCAAGGGCAGCGGCGAATACGAGGTGCTGAGCAGGGTCGCAAAGCCGCTCACACTCCCCGGTGTCTATGACTACGTGAGCGCGGATGCGACGGCAGAGGAACTGTTTGACTTCCTCGCTTCCATCATCGACGAAGCAATCGACGGGAATCGGGAGACGAAATATCTCCTCGGACATACCTTCTCCTTCCCCTCACAGCAGACCAACCTCAACAACGCGAAGCTAATCGTCTGGACGAAGGAATTCGCCACGCAGGGGGTCGAGGGCAAGGTTGTCAACGACCTCCTCAAGGAGGCACTCGCACGGCGCGGCATGACCAACGTCACACCTGTCGCCGTCATCAACGATACGGTCGCGGTACTGCTCGCGGCGGCGTACAAGCACGAGCACACCTACATCGGATCGATTTACGCCACGGGGCAGAACACCTGCTACTACGAGGAATTCGCGGACGGCAGTGAGCCGTCGACCGTCATCAACATGGAGTCGGGCGGCTTTGGGAAGCTGCCCTTCTCCAAATACGATGAGATCCTCGATAGGGAATCCGAGCAGCCCGGCGCACAGCGTCTGGAAAAGATGGTGTCGGGACGCTACCTCGGAACGCTCTACGGTGCAGCACTTGCCGATCTCCTCAGTGCGGACGGGATCTATCCATTTTCGAGCATCGAGCTCTCCGAGATCATCACCGATGCCTACCTCGACCGCCATGCGGCAGGTGCGGTCATCGAGGCAAAGACGAGCATGACCTTCACCGCCGCCGAACGCGCCCTGCTGCAGGAGCTCGCAACCGCCGTCATCGTCCGTTCCGCACGCATCGTTGGGGCGACTTTCGTCGCGATCATTCAGCACCGCATGGGCGAAAACGAGCTCGAGAACCAATTCGTCGCCGTTGACGGCTCCGTCTATGAGAAAGTCCCGCTCGTCGCACATCACCTGCGTGGTGTGCTCGACACCCTCCTCTTGGACGAGGCAGTCAACGTCAAGATCATCCTAGAAAACGCCGGCTCCGCCCTCGGCGCAGCACTCGCGGCAGCCATGACAGGACGAAATGAAAGCATAAAATGAAGTGGTTCATTGTAAAATGAAACCGGACACATAAAAAATAGGATAAAATGAAGACTGCCATCTGGACGTATCTTTTTTGCCCGCTCAATGCCTCCTTGTTCGGACGAAAAAATCTACGCCAATCTGGCAGTCTTCATTTTGTCAATGGCTCCTTAAATCATCTCTTTTTCCCATAAACGTATGGTGTTGAAGTCGAGCTTGTCTGCCGTGCTCTCGATCAGCGCGATCTCCTCTGTTGTGAGGGTTATCTTCATTGCCTGCACGGCATCTGTGACATGGCTCTTTTTGGTCACACCGATGATGGGCAGCGTGCCCTTGTTGATTGCCCATGCGAGGGGGATCTGCGCGATGCTGACCTTGTACTTGTCTGCGAGCAGTTTGAGCGAAGTGTTCAGCATCTCGATTTTATCCATGATGGGATTGTAGATTGCTGCACGTTCAGAGTTGTTCGGCATAGGATTCAGCGTGCTGTACTGCCCCGAGAGCGCACCCTGCTCGAGCACCATGTACGAGAAGAATCGGATGTCGTTTGCGCGGCAGTAGTCCAAAATCCCCGACTCCTCGGAGGAACGGTTCATGAGACTGTAGTGGTTCTGTACCGCACCGAGTTTTCGCCCGTGCGCGCGAAGGATTTTGTCCGCCTCCTTGATCTCTGTGAGATTGTGGTTTGAGACACCGATCATCGGCGCATCGGCTTTGCCCTCAAAGAACCTCGCTATGCGTTCAATCCAACGCGGAGCTTCTGTTGTGTTATGCAGCCAGTAGATGTCCATGGTCTCCACGCCGAGCATCTTCCGCTGCATTTCCCACATATCCGCCACGGGGGTGTCCGAGGACGGATCCAAGCACTGTGGCGTGAGCTTGTCCGCGATCAGGTAGGAGTCGCGTGCACGTCCTTTGAGGAATGCACCGAGCATCTGCTCCGATGTGCCCATGCCGTATGCGTACGCCGTATCCCAGAGATTCAGCCCGTGAGCCATCGCATCGTCAAAGACGGGGCGCAGCTGCTCCTCTGTGTAGTTTGTGCCGAATGTGCCATCGTTGCCCCATGCCCATGTACCAAGCGCGATCTTTGGCAGATCTGTCATTGTGGATCCCTCCCATTTTGTAGAAACAATTCTCTTGCTACGAGGTATAATTTACTGCATGAGGTATTCGGTGCATCAGAGGTGTTTTCCTTCTGTCGATAGTTTTTTTCTTGCCTTGCATGGAGAAACAGCGTACAATCAAAGCGGAAGTTGGATGTATTATGGTATAGGAGGGAGACCTATGGAGGTCAATGCAAATCTTGCGCAGGATGTGTTCAAGGATGCGGGGGAGAGCGTCATTTTCGTTATGCTCTCACTGAAACGCGAGGATATTGAGAAGGAGCGGGAGATCATCGCCGATATGGCAGATCGGATGGAGGCGATTCAGCGCTCGATGAACATCCGCGTCGCACCGGAGACGGTGAAGCTCTCGTTTGGGTTCAGCAACCGTGCGTGGGAATATCTCTTTCCAACGGCAAAGAAGCCGAAGGAACTTGAGGATTTCAAGGGGGTAAACGGAGTACATCACACAGCACCTACGACACCTGCCGATCTCTTTCTTCATGTGCGCGCGGGTCAGGCGGCAACCAGCTATCTCGTCGTCGATCAGATCATGGGCTTCCTTCGTCCTGTCGTAAACGTTGTAGATGAGACACATGGCTTTCACTATCTTGAGGGACGTGCAATCATTGACTTCATTGACGGAACGGAGAATCCCGTCGGTGAGGAGGCAAAGGAGTGGGCGATCATCGGTGCGGAGGATCCGGAGTTCATCAACGGTTCCTATGCCTTTGCACAGAAATACATTCACGACCTCGACGCATGGAGGGCACTCCCGACCGAGGTGCAGGAGAAGTACGTCGGTCGCAGGAAATACAGCGATCTCGAACTCTCCGACGAGGAGAAGGATCCGCGTGCGCACAACATCATCTCGCAGGACAACCGCGATGGCGAGGAGCACAAGATCGTGCGTATGAACGTCGTCTTTGCGAATCCGGGCGAGGGGGTGCGCGGCACCTATTTCATCGGCTACGCACGTCACTGGGATGTGACACGGCAGATGGTCACCAATATGTTTACGCAGGATGACCGTTTGCTCGAGTATTCGACCGCCGAAAAGGGGCAGCTCTTCTTCATCCCGTCGAAGGAGCTCCTTGGACGTATCGCCGAGGGAGAATTGTTCTGAATATATCGGTATTCCATCGGTATACATTGGGGAATGTGGTATGCGTCAAGAAATTGTGTGGTACAATATTGAGGGTTGAAGGATCATTGATCTGTTTTGAGGGAGGGGAACACGATATGGAAGAAGTATTGAAAAAAGCAGAAGCTGAGGCGGAGCATCTGGAAGAGAAGGCTGTGCAGATTTGGGAGGAAGCTGGAAAAAAACAAGATGAAAATCGTTGGCGTAATTGCCTCCGGTCTGTCCATCTGTATGTACGTTTCCTATATTCCACAGAATCTTGGAAATCTGTCCGGTCATCAGGGAGACTGGATTCAGCCGTTCGTCGCCTTCATCAACTGCACGATGTGGGTCGGATACGGATTTTTCAAAGAGCATCGCGACTGGCCGCTCGTAATCGCCAATTCTCCGGGCATCATCTTTGGTCTGACGGCTGCGATTACCGCCCGTCTATAAATGTGTATACGAAGCAACAAATACAAATAATGTGAATCTCCATGAATGACCAGCCCATCCGTATGGATGGGCTGTTTTCTATGTATGTCGGTTCCATTCGTCATATTCGACGTTGAGGTGGATGTATCATTCGGGTTGCCGGGATTTGAATTGGTGGGGCTTCTCGATACGTCGGTGAAAGAGTCGAAGTTACCGTATTGCGTGCGAACGCAACACGGACCTTTCCCTCTAGTATCATTTTGATAGCGGCAATGAACGACGTAACGTTGATAACGATATAATGTAATGATGAAATAAGGACGACTTAATTTTCAGCCTTGACAATGTTTGCTGCAGTGCATACTATGATAATAGAACAAGGATGAGGAGGATAGCGAAGGGAAGCTCTACAAGGCAGAAGTAGAGGGGGTAAATGCCATGTGCGAACTGATGGAAAAATTTGGAGAGAAGAAATTGGAAGAGGGGCGTATGGAGGGGCGTGCTGAGGGGCGTGCTGAGGGGCGTGAGGAAGGTCGCATTGAAGGACATCGTGAGGGAATGATCGATATGGCACGTTCCTTACTTACGCTGAATGTTCCTGTCGAAGTGATCGAGAAGTCGAGCGGTTTGACGCGTGCGGAGATTTTGGCGTTGTAAGACACACATTCTGAGTAGATTTGAGATCCGTTGCTCTATTTAAAACTCTACCCGAGGGAAATTTCGCCGTTGACATTCGGTCGGCGGAATCCCTCGGGTTTTTTCATGTCTTATTAGGACATGTTGATTAATGTGAAAACAACGAACCACCAAAATAAAAAGCCGACTCCAGTGAATCGGCTAGAAGAGATCGCTATGCGAGCCCGTGCGGGAAGCGGTCAGAATCAGTTTTCCTTTGTCGATGGCATACACAAGTAACCAGTCCGGCATGATGTGGCATTCACGAAAACCAATGTAGTCACCAACCAGAGCATGATCCCGATACCTTTCGGGCAGTTGTTTTTCCACGCAGAGCATTTGCAGAACATCATCTAGCTTTTGCATATCTGCTCCACGTTTACGTAGCTTCCTTAAATCCTTGCGGAACTGCGTGGTGGTGACGAGATCAAGCATGAGCGTCCTCCGCATCCAGATCATCCATCAGTGCGGACAGCGACGGATAATGCTTCGGCTCGATTTTACCATCCATGATGTCGCGTGCTTCCTGCATAGCAAGAAGCGTTTCTCTGTTGTAACGGGGCTGTTTTGGTTGGAAGGGAAAACCTCCCTCCATGATGGATGCATGCAGAAAGATGTTGATGGCGTCGGTCACGGAGATACCGAAACTGGAAAAAACGGTTTCAGCTTGCGCTTTGATTGTCGGTTCGATGCGCATATTGATTGTTGCGGTCTTGGACATGGTGCATAACCTCCTTTTGTTTATTGTAACGCGAAAGTGAAGCAAATGCAACACGTTCTTGTCCCCAGGGGGCGGTCAAATCTCTAAAACCGCGCCATTACTGGATCGGGGAGGGGGCGCACGCACAAAAACGTCGGTTTGTACTAGTCAACAAAAACTGGACACAAAAATCTAAAAATTATCTATGGAACCTTGAATATCATACAGTTCCATCGAAGATATGGTACTCGGAATACCGATAGAAACCTTTCAAACGTTACCCGCGATGGTCTGGGCAGCATGCTCTCGCTTAGGTGCAAACCGTTCCCGATACTGCTTCGGCGTAAGGTATCCAAGCGTATACGCCGGACGTTCTTTGTTAAAGGAGCGGATGCAAAGAAAAGCAAAAATCAAATGTCCGCCATCGTTCCAATCATAGCTGGTAAAGGCAAATTTCGCGAATAGATTTCCCGATGTTTTCTGCGACGTCGGAAAAGTCATCTGTAGGTTGTGTTTCTCCGATATCTTCAGGCAGAGGCATTTGAGAAAAATGCGCCTGTTCTTTCACTGTTAAATAAGGGATCTGGCTGAGAGCCGTAGCGATCGGGGATTTCCCTTGCTGGATGCAATCAAATCCGATCTGTATTTGCCGATCAATGAGATTACGGCGATACAGAATATGGCGCATTTTGCCAGGAAGCAAGCAAAGAACAGATATGGCGCATATTGCACTAATTAGCGTCGTGCAAATCCATACACCGCAGCGAAGGTCAAAGGCTGCATCGCCACGCAATAAAAGCATACTGCCACAGCCAACACAACTAATAACAGTGACTGCTGCGAGGTATTTTCCCGTTTGTAAGATACGTCCGATCTGCTCACGGTAACGCTGACGTAACGCATAAGAGACAGAAGAAAATTCTTGTTGAACAAATTCCGGCGCAATACCGTCAATCATCATGTTTTTTCCCATGCGGTAAAGACCGTTTTTGTAGTGTGTGTCAAAATTTTTCTCCAACAAGGAAAGGATGCCCTTGCGCCGAGAAATAATACTCATGGCAATAAAGTACCTTGCGAGCAACAAAGGCTCATGTGTCGCTGTCGTATTTTCTGTTTTATAGATATCAAAGTCGCTTGTTCTTAAATGGGAAGGAACGCTCCAAGGGAAGAAAGCAATATAAAAACCAAGGAAAACAACCAGAGGGGAAAGAGGAAAGCCTCCGTTAAGCAGATCAATCATTCCTCCTAGGGAGAGAACGGAGCCTATAAGCAGAAAAATGAATACTCGTTTCATGGCGGTATGCCTCCTTATTGTGTCACAATCATCCGGATAGAAGTTCCCCAATTCTGCACTTAGCCGCTTCTGTTTCGATCCATAGAGAAAGAAACGCTGCGGTTATGGTTCCGATAATTCGTTTATATGCAGACAAATTTGTGGGCTTAATCCGTTTTCCAAAACAGATGCACGTAAATTTAATGGCAAATCGAGATAATATCGATGAAGGGAGCGAAGAGCCTCCGTGTAGCATGGCTGCCATTCGGCAAGCAAACGATAAAAAATTGGCGAAAATACATCTTCTCCCGATTGCTGCAAATTCCATTGACAATAAAAGAAAAGAGCTTCCCAATCGTTAAATAAACATAGCTTATCCTTACGAAATGCAGCCATGGCGGCATCATCTTCAAAAAGTGATTTGTCATAGGATAAGCCATTGTTTTCCCATACATACTCCCCCTCCAATCTTTGATCCATTTCTTTGCCGCAGAACGTTTTTAATCCGTAAAAGGATTCGATGAGACATTCATCTTGAAAGCCCAGCCGTCTCAGACGCAGGTTTAGAATAAACGTATAGGGATTTTTTAGCACCTGAGATAAAAATGCTTCGTTGCTCACGAGCTGAAGAGCTTCGCATATTTTAGAAAAACCTCGCCGATCATCACGGGTGACAATGCGATAATTTTCATTGATATTAAAATAGTTTCGCATCAGCCACAGTATAGGGGAGAAGGGGTAATGGAGCATGGCTTTCAAGCATTCCGGATCGGAATACTGCCCATAAGAAACAATTTTTTCCCAAGAGAATGGCATCTTTTCGCCATAATACTCTTCGGCAATTCCTTGCAGCTTGGTCAAGGCTGTAATAAGTATGGTTGTGGGAATTTTTTGGCAGAGTCCGATTTCTATTATTTTTTCTTTGACATACGCGACGGATATACTATGAAAGGATCGTCCATAGACATGAGGAACAAGTACTCTTCCCAGACGATTGTCGTAGCCATCCCCCAAACCAATGACGACACGGTCAACGGCGATCATCAATCGACCTCGTGACCGTTCTTGGCTGATATGCCAACGAAGATCGAACAAATCGCGCCTTGCATCTTGATCGGCCGTAATATCTATGGCACCAATGGGAATAACCGCCCCGGATAAGATACAGCCGTCTGTTGTACTTACTTTGCTGTGGCTCAATGTTTCCACGGTCTCGTAAGTATGGTGAATAGGACACCAAACCATTTGCTCTTTATTCTCTATCAAGATGATTTGCGGCACGTACTCTGCCAGTGTTCCTGAAAGCCCATGACAATTTGTTTCCTGCCATGTCTTTTGGATAGCGTTGTAGGAAAAAAAGTGATCTTCCATAAGGTTTCCCTCCCATATATCTCATATAAGGTGATCGGGCTGAATTTATCGATGCTCACGTATATTCTACACGCAGAAAAGCTCTTTGAAACTACGGCCGCACCGTGCCCTTTTCGTGATCCGACAATGGTGTCGGCTTCCCAGTGTCCGATTTCCGTACCTTTGTCCGCAACGGCAGGACGCTCCTCTATGCTGCGCCCTTTCAGGCGCCTATTCGTGCGGTTTCGCTTGTGCTTGCGCTTTCGTCCGAGCGCTTGCGGGACATCGAACAGCGTCAGCGGAATCCTGCCCGCCTACAACATAAACTTATAGTCCACCGTCACTCTGCCAGATCCTGCCGGACAACACATCGACACAGGACACAAGACCGTGTGGCATATAAGAGCCGGTATCCATTAAAATCATGTTGTTTCTGATAATGGGCACAGTTTTCCCCTGTTCTATATACTCCACGTTGGTATGACCGGCAATAATGATGTCCTCGCCATCATAATAATCATAGAACTCTTCCCGTATCCACAGAAGTGTTTCCTCGTCCTGTAACTCCAGAGGAATATCGGGATCTACTCCGGCATGGCAAAAGAAGAAGTGTTTGCCATTGGCATTGATACGATACGATAATGGTAGTTCCTTTATGAAGCTCAAAAAATCCCCCTTTAATGTCGAATCTTCCTCGTCCAGTGCGTCGCGCGTTACATCACCACCGTTCCAGAGCCAAAGATTGTTACATCCTCCCTCACGGTAGTAGTCCAGCATCATTTGTTCGTGATTGCCCCGCAATATGATGATATGCTCGTTGTTTTTATGTGCAAACAGCCATTTGAGTACATGAAGGGGAGCAGATCCACGATCAATATAATCCCCAAGAAAAACCAGCAAATCTCGCCCTGGCTGAAAATCAATCTGTCGGTAGAGTGACACGAACTTATCCCACTCACCGTGAATATCTCCGATTGCTAGTATTCTCTTGTACATAAGCGCCTCCTATTCGCTTTACACGGTATCACTTGCGAGTCTCATCTGAAATCCCATTTGAGATTTTGGTTTCACCTGCGAAAGTTTTATCGGCATGAAATCCTCCATTGTAAGACATACGGCTTTCTGACGTGTGATTTCATGCTTTTTGGACATTGCTATCAGTCGTTCAGCTTGGCGCATCATAGCTGCCTCCAAAAGATTTCGCACATAGCGCCCATTGCCAAAATTATCTTCCTTGACAACCTCTTGGAAAAAGCAGCGGCACTTTCTCAAAATACCTGGATTCAATCGAAGTTCCCGCTCCTTTGCCATGAGGCAGAGGATTTTTACCAGCTCCTCCGTATTGTAATCCGGGAAATTAACATAAAAGGCAATACGGCTCTTTAGCCCCTCGTTGCTTTCGATCAACTCTTGCATCTTGCCTGGATAACCGGCAAAAATAACCACCACATCATCTCGATGATTTTCCATTTCCTGCACGATGGTGTTGATGGCTTCTGTGCCGAAGCTGTTGGATCTGTCTACCAAGGCATAGGCCTCATCAATAAACAGCACGCCTCCAGAGGCTTCTTGAAATTTCTGTGCCACAATTTTTGCTGTCCAACCCACGTATTTTCCAACTAAATCACTGCGCCCACATTCGATGAATGCGCCGGTGGAAAGAACCTGTTCTTCCTTCATGATACCGGTGAGCAATCTTGCTGCCGTGGTTTTTGCACTGCCAGGGTTTCCTGTAAATACCATGTGAAGTGCCCCTCTGTTTTCCTTCAAATTTAAGCCTCGCCGAATTTTTTTCATCTTATGGGCAGCAACGATGCGCTCGACCAGCGATTTTATCTCTCTCAATCCTACCATTTGCGATAATTGCAATGTAGGATTGGCATTCTTGCAGGACAATTTGCCAAGGCCGGCAGATCGCGTATGGATGTTTTGGTAAGCGGGATAAAAATCCCTATGGAGACGCATTTTGCAAAGACGATCAAAGATTTCAATGGCATGTGTTGGTGTGTAGATTCCTTTCGGAACGACTTCCCGAAGATCGTCATCCTCGAAAGAGGGGAGGCCTTTGAGTGTCGATAGGTTATTTAAGTAGTTCCGTGTAGCCGTTTCATCCCCGCTTCCCTCATATAAGGGGACGACATCGACGATATTGGCCAAGTCCCGCTCAAAATTCTTTTCCCAATCACATTCTTCCTCGGATATTTGCACGAAAATAAATAATGTATATCGATGGTGTTTCACCGTTTCTTCCAGCCAGAATCGTGAGATGTCCATTTCACTTGCTCCCAACCGAAGCGGTCGCACGGTACGAGCGACAGAGCCAGGGAGTTCTGCTGCGACGGCTGTGTATTTTGCAGAATCTAAGAGGGTTCGGATGGAACGCTCATTGCCACTGGCGCCATCGAAATCACAGAAATAGTTTATGCGTTTTGAAAGGATACGTCCATTCGCATAAAGTCCACCAACCAAAGCATCGATCATTTCTTGTGCGGCAGGACGGCTGGAGGCATGGATACTGTAGTGGACAGGGTGCTCCAAGAAGGTTTTGTGATTGCCGCTGTGATAGATACGTATCATCTCTTCCTTGAGGGAGCGGTGTCCCATGATTTGACGAATATGTAACATCGCCTCGTTCTTTTTTTGCCAAATGGTCGTTGATATATGCTCTTCCATACGCCATCCGTCTTTGCGGCGGGTAAGATCCAACTGATCTTTTACCGTGGACAGTCCTATATCGGAGTAGAAACGAAAACCGCCACGCAACATATCGTTATCCTCACCTTGTAACAGTACGTTACAACAATCTGACATTGTAGTCTCGCGAATCTCTATCACTTGGCATGAAGAAATACAATTTCCCGTCTTGTGTAGAGAATATTTTATCTCATCTTCCGCCAGATCCTGCGTCAAGTATTGATGGCTAATTGCCACCAAATGGGTTGTTTCTCCCGTTTCCTGATAGGCAAAAAAGGCCAAGGATGAACTGAAGAAATCTCGGCTCATCTGCTGATTAAATGACTTCCAGTCTACTTTCGGCGGTTCTTCCTTGCCTTTCATTCGTGGATGCCGCGCTTTGTTGTGCATCACCGTTATCTCTATGGGCGCGTTTTCCAGTGCAAGCTGTAAGGAAATTTGATAGACAAGCATTTGTAATACCTCCCTGCTGTTAAGGTCAAACATATCATAGCACAGGAGTTTTGTAGATGGGGAAGGATAATCCTTAACCACGTCAAATTTGATAGACATAAAGAAATCACTCTGGCAAACGAACCAAGGATGCGATAGACTAAACTCAGGAAAGAGTATAGTTTACTGTTTCTGGACTTCAGTATCGATGTATATGGACGGGAGATAGATATAGATGTCGAAGAATAAATTTTATTCCGAAAAAGTGATCCAGTTGCTTCTTCTGATTGATGCATTAAAACATAGTAGTCACGAAAACACGAAAAAAGTGGTCGAATTGCAAGAGAATCTTGAAGGGGCTTGGCAGGAACTGTTTCCTGGTGTTCCTATGTCTCCTCTTTCGGCGTCTACCATTGGTCGCCATATTTCTGATATGAATGCTACTGGGCTTTATGACATACGAACCTGCAAAAATATGCGAGATGGATACTATTCCAACCGTGTGCTTTTTGATGCCGGAGAATTTTCCATCATAGCTCAGGCGCTCTATCGCAATACTACGCTGACGATCAACGATACCAAGCGTATTGTGGAGAAGTTTCTCAATCAGACCGATGACTTGGGGGAGGGGCATCTTAATATCCTGAGCAAACAACTTTATCGTATGCAGATGCGCCGTAAGACCCAGCGGGATACGTTGCCTACGATTCGGACACTCATGAAGGCGATATGGGAAGGGAAGCAGATTGCCTTTAAATATAGCCACTATAAATTCGAGGGACGAATCGGCATCGAGAAAGTCGAGGTCACTACCGCCATCAAGGACGATGCTACCGGGACAGCCAAGACATTTTTTGTGTCACCGTACTTCCTGGTCTGGGACTCGGAGGCGTGCTATCTGATCGGCTATGTGGAAGATGATCGGCGGAGTGCACAGGTCAAGGACTGCAAAGGAGAAAAGAAAAGGCATCTTACACATTTTAAGATTTCTTTGATCGGGAGCGGCATTCACCTTCTTAGCCGTCCCCGCACTCCCATATTCTATATGAAGGAATATCCCCGCTACAGTATGACAAGAACCCTGCCGGAGCAGAAGGCAATGATAGAGAGAGAAAAAAAGCGCGACCCGAACGATATCGAGCGCGCAGTACTGGACAGCGTTGCCCTGACAAAATTCTCACTGGATCGTTATCTGCGGGAGAATCTCTACATGTACCATGATGATTCCGATGTAGTAGATGTAAAACTCCATTTTTGCGAGGATTTTGTCGGTGAGCTTATGGAAAGATTCAATTTGGATCAACAAATGCTCCAGGCAGTGCGCACAAATCGCTGTGACGCGCACGGCAGACGAATCTGCTCCGCTATTATCACCGTGCAGCCGAATGAAGGGTTTTACCGATGGGTTATGGGGCAGGGGGGGAATGTAACAGTAGTGGAGCCGGCGCACATTCGACGAGAAGTCCGAAACAGGCTATATCATGCTTGGAATACAATCAAGCACTATGAAAAAAGTGATAAGAAAGATCCCATCGACTTTGAGGAATTAAAAAAGAAGAAGAGGGAAGATGCCCAAAATGAAATGATGTACGACGTTGCATTGAGCATAGAAATGGAACAGCGTAGTAAGACCGACAAAGCATCTGTTATAACGGACATTCTAAAAGGGAACAGGAGTGATAAAAATGTTTGAACATGGTTCTACCACGGTACCAGCAGACTTTCCTTGGTGCGGAACCTGCCGCTATTGGAATGGGAAGAAAAAGTGCAGGAGATTATCCCTTGTTTTCCAGCAGCACGACTTATATGGACAGTGAGAGCGGGTAAGAAGTGTGAAGAGGCCGTATTTATTGCAAGGAAGGCGACTTATCAGGTATGTAAGAATCGTTGATAAGATAAAGTCATCTAGACAGACGGATTCCCGTCAATCAAGGGCGGTGCTCTCCTGACAGAGATATGTCAAAAAGGAGGAATACTATATATAAGAGTCGAAATTAGAAATATAGTATTTATCTGTATTGATGGAAAAATGTATGTGAAACGATGAAAGGACTGTCATTATGCTGTATAAACTCTCGACTGGAAAAAATAGAGGAGCAACCACAAAAGCGAAAAGGATTACATTGGCTGATATTCAATGGGCGGAAAAAGATTTGGAGAATTTGATATCCCAAAATATACATGATCTCATTTACTCAAATGATCTCATGACTATTTTTACAGAGCGTCCACGTCAGGAAGAGCCGGATATTCTTGCTTTGGACGCAACGGGAAATCTGTATATATTTGAATTGAAGCGTTGGTCTGGGAAGTCTGAGAATCTTCTTCAAGTATTACGTTATGGGCAGCTTTATGGAAGAAGCGATTATGATACGTTGAATGATTTATATCAGAAACAACATACGGGTAATGGGAGCTTACTTGATGTACACGCAAAATATTTTGATCTTACGGATGGCAATAAAATAAAAGAAGAAGATTTTAATCAAACACAGAAATTCATTATTGTCACAAATGGATTGGATCAGGAAACGATTGAGGCAATCTCCTATTGGCGGGGAAATGGACTAAAGATAGACGCAATTACTTATTGGGTCTATGAAATTAATAATGAGCATTTTATTGAGTTCGATATGTATTCTCCGGTCGAAGGCTTCCTTGCTTATGAAAGCTGTGCCTTTGTACTGAATACAAACAGCAGTAATGATTCTGCTTGCACCCAGGAAATGATACAAGAAAAAAAGGCTGCTGCCTATTATCCCGGTTGGATGGAGAAAATCCAAAAATTACAAAAGGGGGATTGTGTGTTTCTTTATCAGAACGGCATTGGTATCATCGCCTATGGGCTTGCTGATGGAAAGCTAAGAAAGAAGGATTACGATGGGTATACGGATTATGAGTATTATATGAACCTAATGGATTTCCAAACATTGAAGACGCCGATGTCTGCTTCCGATATGAGAAAAATTGCAAACAAGGACTTTCCGTTTCGTATGACAATGTACTCAATTAGTGAGGAGACAAAGGAAGCCTTGATTAAAGATATAAAGGAAAATCGGCTATAGTAGATTGTATTTTTTTCCAAATACATTTTGCTGCTTATACAAAGAAAAGCATTTTTCGTTCTTTAGAGATTCCATTCGCCCTACCTAGCGTTTGGAATCTCTTTTTTGTTGCAAAGAATCATTAGGCAATCCCCTTCATCTTGTGTTATAATTTTCTTATATTTGAAACGTGGGAGGGAAGACCGTTGTTTACAAAGACCTATGGTGCGGCGACCCTCGGGATAGATGGACGGATGTTTCAACGTATGCTTTGATAACTATACCGAGGGAATGCAGCTTCTGTTACGTATCTTTTTTGGACGAGACGATCTCGTTGTGAAGCATGTCGTCACGCAGCAGAGCGCGGACAATCTCTACGGTCGCGGCGTGCGCTTTGACGTGTTGGCAGAAGAAAGCGAGGGGAAGCTCTACGACTGCGAAGTTCAGCGGCGAATGAGGGAGCAACTCCACGTCGGGCACGTTACAACAGTAGCATGATGGATTCACGGGAACTGGCACAAGGAGCAGAGTTCTCGGCACTTCCGGAAACGTGGGTGATCTTCATTACAGAAAACGACATATATGGAGCGGGCTGCCCGCTTTACCATGTCGAGCGAATCATAGAAGAGCTTCAGCGACCATTTGATGATCGGGCGCATATTCTTTACGTCAATGGAGCAAACCGTGAGGACACACCACTCTTTTGACCGCCGTTTTGTCGCGACCGGGTTCGACATCGAAGACACGGCGCTTGTCTGCGTCGATGGCGACGGTGACGTATTTGTGCCCACGCCGAAAGGATGTCTCATCCATGGCGATGGAGCAGGTATCGGAAAGATCCATACGATTTACCGCGTCATGCACCCAATACGTGAGGATAGCGGCGAGCGACTTTTCGTCACAGCGAAGCAGACGGGAGGCTCTGGCACGAGGAACGTCTTGCAAGAGTAGCATGACGTAGCCTTCGAACAGCAGGGTAAAGCGACTGTTCTTGCGCTCAAACGGCGCGCTCACCTGCACGGCGCCGCATTTGTCGCAGAGAACACGGGGACGCTTGCAGTGGACATAACAGGGATAAAACAGGCAGTCCGCATGACGCCAGATACGTTCCTTCGGCTCGTAGCCGTACCGTTTGGTCGGCGCACCGCAGACAGGACAGCACAGCGCAGCCGTCTTGTCTACGCCCACATATATATGGATTGCCGGCTCTTCCTCGTTAAATTCTGCGCCTATGATATACCATGGATCCTCTAGCCGCAGTGATCCTGCGAGCATCTTGTCAAAATTCTCGACCATTTGTCATCACACTAGACGATTATACCATTTCCACTACTTCGGGAGTAGAGCCAAATTATAGTGCCCAAAGGATAGTGAATTGAGCCGGCCCTATTTGTATGCAGGAAATCAACTTGGTGAGGAGAGCGCGAAAATGCGAGTGTACGAGGGCGCACGCGAGCTTAGAATTGCGTGCAAGCATGATGATTTGCTGCCGTCATTGCGGGAATACGATCCTCATCGGGAGACCTGTGAGATCGAATGCGGTATTTCTGTAAAGCAGTTCTGTCGAGGGACAGAAAAAACCGATTTGACACATACCGAAGACGATGTTTGGGTCTGGCGTATTCTCTTGATGGCGGATGTATCCGTGGCAGAGATCCCTGTCGAAATACTCAAGAAGCAGGATATGGTGCTTGTCTATCGGACAAACAGCGAGGAGCAGCTGGCCGAATGCGTGCGACCGCTCTTTTCTCTGCAGAAGAGGGAGCCGAGTGAGGCCGTATGTCATCCTGCAGTCTTTTGTTTTGCCAATGTGGATGCAGCAAAAGAGTTTATTCGCTTCATTGGATGGCAGATGCTCGCTGATGTTCAAGTGATTGATATTGACTTCGATGATGTAATCAAGGCATTCGCATCACAGCGAGGGCATATTCTCTGCATATCCAAGAAAATACTCATTCCGCAGGAAGAACTATCCACAAAAGATGCAGAAGTACAGGGTGTTTTGTTGATCTTTAGAGGGGATGAGCAGCTTTCACTGTACGAAGTATGTGGACAAGCGGAGAAACTATGCAGCTCTTTTCACGAAAGTGCAGATATTATATGGACTGTCGAAATGTGTCCAGAGCGAAGTGTAACCGCACTTCTTGCTAAAAGACTGATCGATTAAGATTTTGCTTGTGCAATGGATTATGATAAAACGAATGGCATAGAGAGGTGCAGCATTCAAAGACTTGTGCGCGGAAAAGGCACATGGTCAATCGAATGATGGAGGGATAAGGAAATGTCATCCTACAAGGAAATTTGGGATCTGCGGATTACCTGTATCGATGAGAATTTGGTCCCTCCTTTGGAGCACAATTATTCCTGCGTTACGGAATGCGATCCCCTATATGGTTTGCCTGTGCGACGGTTTTATAAAGAGCGCAAAAGATACGAAGGGGATGATGAGCCGTACGTGATATGGAAGGGGGCTTTAGACAGAGAAAGCTGCGAGGACGATGTGGACGAGGATGAAGTATGGCTATGGCGCGTCTTGTTGGTCTCGGACACCCGCATCGCAGCGATGCCGCCGGAGATATTTGAACAACAGGATATGCTTCTCATATACCGTACAGCTTCCGTGGGGGAATTTATTGAATCCGTGCAGCCCTTATTGGCGTGGCAAACAGATGAGTTCTATCGACATTTGAATAATCCAGATGTTTTTTGCTTCGCAGATGCGGATTGTGCAAAGGACTTTATGCACTGGTTTGGACTGTGGTGGGGCAAAAGCTGTTATGAGGATATGGGGGACTTGGACTATTCGCATGTCAGTAAAACGCTGGCATCGCGTGATGGGAAAATTCAATGTATCTCGGAGGCAGGAGAATTGCCTGTCCGCGATGAGACAGTAGAGGGCGTGCTGATCTCTTTTAGTGTGGACGAAGAACATTCTCTCATCCCAGATGAAATGCTGGAATGGTGGGATATGTCAGAGCAGGAGGATGTTCTTTTCGATTATATTAGCGAAAAAGTGCAGGAGATGACCCCTTGCTTCCCGGCAGCACGATTGATATGGACAGTGAGAGCGGGTAAGAAGTGTGAGGAGGTTGTATTTATTGCAAGAGAGATTGTACAAGGTCTGAAAATCATGCCTCATATCGCGCTGCAGGTTGCCAGTGTCGACGAGAGTCTGTTTCCTGTGCTGGAGGACTTCCATTCCAGCATGAAGGTATGTGACGCAGTGTGTGGCATACCCGTGCGGAACTTTTACAAAGATGTGGATCTCAAGCACTTCCTATCTATGGAGGATGATGGATGGTATCCGATTATGATTCTGTTGGTTTCGGACGAGCATGCAGTGAATCTCCCAGCCGACATATTATGGAAGCAAGATATGATCTGCATATATCGAACATCCTCTGAGAAAATACTCCATGATTCCATGGAAACCATGCTTGCGCGGCGAAAGAATGAGTGTGATGGGCATGTGGACGGTACGGGAATCTTCTGCTTTGCGGATGTGGCTTGTGCGAAAGATTTTATCCGCTGGGTTTCCATATGGAATATACAAGAGGATTATGTTAGATTAGACTATATGGATTTTTCTAATAGCTTAGGATCGCAGGAAGGAAATATTCGATGCATCTCCGAAGCCTTCCTGCTTCGACAAGGAAAAATGCCAGAAAAAGATATAACCGTCCAGGGCGTATATGTTGGTTTTGGCATAACAAAACAAGATGACATGATTGATGTATTAGAACGGGCAGAGTTAATCAATAAGTCCTTTCCAATGGCTTATATAATTTCGACGGAGACTTTTAGCGAAAAGAAGGAGGAGTCCACATTCATCGCTAGACAGCTGATTTCTACATCAGATACGGAAGCTCAGGTACCGAGGTGGTCTTGCAAAGAGGCACGGCCGAATTGGATGAAATTGCTCTGATGTTTGGAGGATATTTTATATTAACCTAGAATTACGATATTGATATGTTATTCTACGATACAGAAAGTGCATTATGGAAAAGGTAAATCTGTTTCAGTACGCTACGAGTGAGTTGTCACAGGATGCATTCATTTGTTGGCTGCTTGCTCATGGAAAAAAGAAGCATCAGAAAGAAGATTCTCTTCTCTGTGCGTGTGCATTGGACTTTATTCACCAATTACCAGGACTTAGACACGCAACACAAATTGATGAGATCAAGAGACAATATCTTAAGATTGATGTACTTGTCATCGTGGATGGCATCCACATCATCATTGAGGATAAGACCTATACGAACGTTCACGGCGATCAGATCGCCGTCTATAAGGATAAACTGGTCAAAGAAGGTATACCAGCGGATCGGATTCGGACGGTATATTATAAGATTGTAGAGCAGCCATATACAGAGCAGGTTGACTACACGTTCAGCCGCACAGAGATTCTCAAACTTCTACGAAAATACAAGAGCTGTACCAATGATATCTTCCAGGATTATCTTCTCCATTTAGAAGAACTCGAAAGTCGCAGCAATATATTCAACACAGCGCCAATCACTGAATGGGGATTTGATGGCACACGCGGTTTCTTTGCAAATCTGCAAAAGACACGAGCGGACTATTGTATCGAATCATGGGGCTATGTCTCCAATCCCTCCGGCGGATTCATGGGTATGTGGTTTCATGTCCTTGATGACAGAAATGATGAACATGCACTCCGTAAAATGGGAATCTATGAGTATATCGAGTCCATCTATCTGCAGTTTGAAAATGATACTGCATTTTCTGGGGATGAGAGAGGTGCAGAGCAGTCATCTCCGTACATTTTGGCGGTAAAGGTACGTGCAAATTGTGACTACAAAAACACACGGTATCGGGAGGCCTCTAAAATCCGCCGTGCGCTATATGAGGAGTTCAAAAAATGTGTTCCATCCTTCCAAAAGAAGTATTTCCACCCTGGACAATATATGACGGTTGGCTATGTTCCGTACAATGAAAAAAACTATGATGATCAGGTATCTATGGTTAAAAGAGCGCTGGATTCCTTTGTGAAGGAGTGGAGTTATAAGTAAATATAGAAAGATAAAGCACGCGAAGTCGGTCAAGATGTTCGTGTGAAAGACCTATCAGATTCAATCTTCGCTAAAGCAATACCTAACACAACAGAGATTCCATTCGTCTCATCTAGCGTTTGGAATCTCTTTTCTTTTGCAAAGAATCATTAGCCATCTTCCCCTATCCTGTGTTATGATTCTCTTATATTTGAGACGTAGGATGGAAGGCCGTTGTTTGCAAAGACTTATGGTGCGTGCCCCTCGGGATTGACGGACGGATTATCGACGTTGAGGTGGATGTGTCGCCGGGGTTGCCGGGGTTTGAACTGGTAGGGCTTCCCGATACGTCGGTGAAGGAATCGAAGGAGCGGGTACGCACTGCAATTCGGAACACCGGCATTCAGTTGCGGCAGGAGCGGGTGACGGTGAATCTTGCGCCCGCCGATGTGCGAAAGGACAGTTCGGGGCTTGATCTGCCGATTGCCGTCGGTCTCCTTGCATCCTACGGCATGGTTCCGGAGACGGCGGTGCAGAGTGCACTTTTCTCAGCGGAGCTTTCTCTTGACGGGAACTGTCGTCCGATCAGCGGGATTCTCCTGATGGCGATTACGGCGCGGGAGCATGGTTTGACGGAATTCTACGTTGCGCCGTCCAATGCGGTGGAGAATCTCATCTGACAACATTTCTATTTTTGTATACTTCCCTAGACATGACGAATCCCTCCTGTTGTAATTTTTATTTTACAACAGGAGGGATCTTTTTACTGTCCGTTCTCTAGGGAGCAGACCAAACAACTTATTCATCGAATATGTCTGCATGGGTTCCAGTTTCGACCAGAGTCAAGGTTAGGATGTCGTTTTCAACGAGGTATACCAACAACCAATCCGATTGAATATGGCACTCGCGAAATCCAGACCAATTCCCATGGAGTTCGTAGTCACGGTATTTGGCATCCAACTTGTGTCCTTGTCTCAATTCCTCGACAACATCATCCAGAAGATTGAGGTTCAAGCCGCGTTTTTTGGCACGCTTGTAGCTCTTCTTATAAGCAGTGGTGAATTTGATGCGATAGGTCATTCTTCCAATGCCTTCTTTAAATCATCCATGTTATCATAGCCAGGGACATTCGGGTCGCGGGAGATCCTTCTTGCTTCTTCCATTGCCATCAAGGTGGTTTGCTTATAACGGGGGATTTCGATAGAAAACGGAATACCTCCACGAAGAACACACTGATGCAGAAACATATTAACAGCACCGGACATATCTAGACCTAGCTCGGAAAACAAAACGCCAACCTGTTCTTTTATGTTTCGCTCAATTCTTATTTGTGTTGGGACAGTTGACATGATGACCATACTCCTTCCTTTTAGAACCAGTATAGCTTGTTTGGTTTACGATGTAAAGCAAAACGTTTGAGTATAACTAGGGAGAGGCGATCAAAGGTTTTATTTTTACAAAAGTAGAGAGCTGTGTGGGGGGGAAGCAATAATCTCCAAGCCGTGCACCACACGGCATCTGACGGAGGACGAGATCAAACAGATTTTCGTCAAAGCACTGAACTCCTTGGTGGAAGTCAAAGAGAACGTGATTGCGGAACTATGATCTTTGATTGACAGTGTTTGCCAAACGGGGAAGTTGATGGAGGAACACGATAGAGTAGAGCAGGAACTCGGCGTTTTGGCAGAACGGCTTGAAATGCTGATTCGCGAGAATGCACGGGTGGCACAGGATCAGACGGCATATCTAAAACAGGAAAATGAGATTCGTGCACGTTATCTGGAAAAGCAGGGGTATTTGGAGACGTTGGACGAGCAAATTGCCGAGAGGGAGAGTAAGAGAAAGACCTTGGAGGGCATGATTCAAGTGGTATGTGGTATCAACGGGGAACAGGTTAAGTTTGACGAGGAGCTATGGGGCGGACTGCTGTGAATCGGAATCCTGTTCTTCTTCCATTTTCCGGAATGGTGAAATGCGGATGTTGCGGAGGCGGCTTCAGCAGAAGAACTGCAGGGAAGTACAGACGATGGGGCTGCAACACAAGAGAGCGGAAAGGTAGGGAATCCTGTGACAGTCGTCCGATCAAGGAAGAGGAGCTTGTGGCTGCGGTCAGAGCCGTCATGGAGAAGAACAATTTCGATGCCACAGAACTCAGACGCAAAGTCTCAAAAATTGTGATTCACGCTGATTGCGTAGAGTTTCACCTAACAAATGGCCGCATAAAAAAGACTGCCCGCATCTATAACGGGCAGCGTGGCAGCAATCCCTTCACCAACAAAGTGTACTGCGCTTCCTGCGGCAGCAAGTGTGAGCGTGACACTTGGACGAAGGGAACTAAGGTGTGGGCTTGCAGTCAGCCGCGCACGAAATGCCAACTGAGGAGATTGCCAGAATCCAAACTAAAGGAAGCGGCAGAATCCTTGTTCGGTGACTGCTACGAGGGCAAGATCGTACAGAATGTCGAGCGGATCACCATATCCGATGATGAGGTCATATTTCAACTCAAAGAAGGAGGCGCGTACCGATGGCAAAGACAGTAAGAGTCGTCCCAGCAAGCCCTAAAATCTTTCGGTCTGAGGTTACGGCAGAACCAAGGCGGCGCAGGACGGCAGGGTATGCCAGAGTTTCGACCGATTATGAAGAACAGGCTTCCAGTTATGAAATGCAGATGGCGCATTACAAGAACTACATCGAGAGCCGTGCAGACTGGGATTTCGTCGGCATGTATTCGGACGAAGGGATAAGCGGCACGAACACTAAGAAACGCGATGGCTTCAACCAGATGATTGAGGATGCCCTTGCCGGCAAGATCGACCTCATCATCACCAAGTCCGTCAGCCGATTTGCAAGAAACACCGTAGATTCACTCCAAAACGTCCGTAAACTCAAGGAACATGGCGTAGAGATCTATTTTGAAAAAGAGAACATATGGACATTTGATTCGCGCGGAGAACTCCTTATCACGATTATGTCCAGCCTGGCTCAGGAGGAAAGTCGCAGCATCTCGGAGAACACCACATGGGGCAAGCGCAAGCAGTTCGCCGAGGGCAAGACCAGTGTGGGCTACAGTGCATTCCTCGGCTATGACAAGGATTTCAAAATCAACGAGGAACAGGCGAAAGTGGTGAAGCTCATCTACAAGCTCTTCCTTGGCGGGCGATCCTTCTATACCATCACCAAGGAGTTAGAGAAGCGGGGAATCAAATCCCCGTCGGGAAAGGATAAGTGGTACATCTCCACAGTGCGCTCCATCCTTACAAATGAGAAGTACCGTGGCGATGCACTGATCCAGAAGGAGTATACGGCAGACTTCCTCGATAAGACGCGACGGAAGAACACAGGCGAGATTCCGCAGTATTATGTGGAGGAGCATCACGAGGCGATTATTTCGCCGGACTTATTTGACTTTGTGCAATCGGAGATAAAACGCAGAGAGCAGAACGGCAAGCACAGCGGCGTGAGTATCTTCGCGAACAAAATCAAATGTGGCTGCTGCGGCGGTTGGTACGGTGCGAAGGTGTGGCACTCCACGGATAAGTACCGCAGAGTCATCTATCGCTGCAACAAGAAATATGCCCACAAGGGAAAGCCGTGCGGCACGAGGCATCTGATGGAGGATGAGATCAAACAGATTTTCGTTAAAGCACTGAATTCCTTGGTGGAAGTCAAAGAGAACGTGATTGAGGAACTTCGGTCACTGATTGAAGGTGTTTCCCGGACAGGGGAGTTGACTGAGGAACACGATAGAACAGAGCAGGAACTCAGTGTTTTGGCAGAACGCCTTGAAACACTGATTCGCAAGAATGCACGGGTGGCACAGGATCAGACGCCGTATCTGAAACAGGAAAATGAGATTCGTAGACTCTATGTGGAAAAGCAGGGGTATTTGGAAAAGCTGGACGAGCAAATTGCCGAGAGGGAGAGCAAGAGAAAGACCTTGGATGGGATGATACACACGCTCTGTGGTATCAACGGGGAGCAAGTTGAGTTCGACGAGGAGTTATGGGGCGGGCTGCTCGATTACATCGTGGTCAAGAAGGACGGCGCGGTAGTTGTTGTTTTCAAGGGCGAGATTGAGATTGGTGTTGAGGGGTGAGAATATAGGAGAGCTTCCATTCGTCATATTGTATGTTTTCCTAAATTGCAATATCAAGTGGGACAGGCAGAGAAAAAAGTTACGAGACAGCTAACTGGGCAAGATATTTATCGAAGCGTTCTTTTGGCGTATCGTATCCGAGGATTTTTCGCGGCAAGTTATTCATCCAATCCTCCACTCGTTGAATCGTCCCCGGGCTGAGTGAAGCAATATCCGTTCCCTTTGGGATAAAACGCCGCACCATACCGTTTTGGCGTTCATTGGTTCCGCGTTCACTTGGCGCATAAGGATGCGCATAGAATACGGGAATATCACCAAAGACCTCGTGGAGTTTACTGAACTCGCTTCCATTATCCGAAGTAACGCTCTTAAAGATAAGCGAGAACCGCCCTCCCAGACGATTCTTGAGATGCCGTATCGCCTCGTTTACACAGGCGGAGGTCTTTTCTGCCAGAGGGAGAAGAAAGCGTTTTCTTGAGGAACGTTCATCAAGCGCAAGTAGGGCGGAATCGGTTCCTTGCTTTCCAAGGATAGAGTCTATCTCAAAGTGTCCGAATTCTTCGCGGGCGTCTACGTGATCCGGACGCAGCTCTATACTTTACCCAAAGCGAGGCTTCCCGGTCTTTGCTTGCTTAGGTGTATTCTTGCGGCGGACACGTTGGGGCAGATCAATGTTCTTAATAGGGAGCATGCCTTTGGCAATGTAGTTGTAGACGGTCTTTGTGCAAAGTAGGGGATCGAATAATCGGTCTCTTGCGGTTCGAGAACAGATCGCATCAATGGACATGTGTTGCTGAAAGAATTGTTCTTGTAGATAGTGCAGAAAGGCGTGTGCTTTTTGTAGTTTACAATGCTTTCTAGAGGCACGCCGATTTTCCTCATAGTTCTTTTGTGTCGTATCCGGGAAGTAAGATAGGTACGTTGTAAGGTCTGAGCGCATTTGTATTACAGAGCCGCGCGTAAGTTCCCGATACAAGGTGGAGCGGGATATCTTGACATGCTTTGCGATGTCGGTCTTTGACATACCGGTGGATAGGAGGGCAGAAATTTGTCCGCGCCGATACGGGTCTAGGTGTTTATATGAGCGTGTCGTTGTGGTAAAATGGGTATGGGACATGGCAGCACCTTCTGTTCTGTTTTTGTGGTGAAAACATTGTAACACATAGAGTGACCTGACCCCCAAAAGTTAGACTTGAAGAATCTGACTTTTGGGGGTATTGTAATGGCAAAATACAGTATGGCATTTAAACTGAAGATTGTAAGAGAATATCTTGCAGGAAAAGGAGGCTATCGGACATTATCCAAGTGCTGGCAGGTTCCTTCCATACGGCTGCAGGAGTGGGTAAAATCTTATCAGACATTTGGAGAAGCTGGTCTGAAGCGCTCCCGTGTACAGCAAACATACTCTTTCGAGTTTAAGCGTTCTGCGGTAGAATGTTATCTGTCAACAGAGGCATCCTATCAGGAGGCAGCTCTCTCCCTCGGTCTGAACAATCCGTCCCTGCTTGTGCGTTGGACCAAGGATTATCGCAGGGGCGGTGTGGATGCCCTTCGTCCCAAACCGAAAGGAAGAACACCCACTATGCCAAAACAACACAAAGAAAGCATCCAAGACACGCCGCAAGACGAGACCACACAGCAGCTGCGTACACTTCAAGAAGAGAATCTGAGGCTGCGCATCGAGAACGCCTATTTAAAAGAATTGAGGAGGCTGCGCCTGCAGGAAGAGATGCAGAGCAAAAGGCAAGGATCGTCCGCAGCCTCCGAGGAGAATTTCAGCTGAAAGACATCCTTGCGGTTCTTGGTTTTCCCCAAGCGACCTATATGTACTGGCAGAAGAAATTTGCCCGGCCTGAAGTGCCGGATGAGCGGGAGCGGATTATCCTTGCCATCCGCAAAGAACACAAAGATTACGGGTATCGGCGTCTTTGGGCGCACATGCGAAATCTCGGGCATACAATCAACCATAAGGCGGTGCAGCGGATTGTGCAGAAACTGCAGATTCAAGTGCGTTCCTTTACGCGTAAGAGCCGTAAGTACAGTTCCTACAGGGGAACGGTCGGCAATATTGCCGACAATCTCCTGAACCGCAGGTTCAATACCTTCATCCCGCATCAGAAGATCACGACGGATACGAGTGAGTTCAAATACTGGATGCAGGACAGCAATAGAAAGACAGTCGTACATAAGCTGTATTTCAACCCGTATATGGATCTGTTTAACGGCGAGATCATTAGCTTCCATATCGGACAGACACCGTCGGCAGCAGGGATTCAAACAGCACTTGAGGAGGCAATTCGCATCACGGCGGACTGTCCCTACCGCCGCACTTTTCATTCCAATCAGGGGTGGGCGTATCAGATGAAGGCCTACACGAATCGCCTGAAGGAGGAGAGAATCTTTCAGAGTATGTCGCGTAAGGGGAACTGCCTGGATAACAGTGTGATGGAGAACTTCTTTGGTCTGTTGAAGCAAGAGATTTACTATGGGCGTGTTTACCACAGCTACGAGGAACTCAAAATAGCTATTGAGGAATATATCGTCTACTACAACGAGCGTCGCATCAAGAAGTCTCTTGGCTGGATGAGTCCCGCACAGTATCGTCTCAAACACGCTTCTGCATAACAAAAGCGCAGGAAATCTCTTTCCTACGCTTTCATGTCTAACTTTTCGGGGTCACTACAGAGCGCTGCCTGTCTCTTTTTACTGTCCCACTTCATTTTACAATGAACCGTCTTTTTTGTTGTCAGCTTTTCTAAAAATGATTCGTCACCATTTTTTGTGCCTGCTTCAAAAATTCTGTGATACAGTCCAGCTCGTTCGGCGACAACGTGTTCAGATAGCGATGCATCGACGAATCGTTTTTCTCATGGAAAAGACGATGCCGGAGAAATGCCATTCTTCCTTTCTCGGATAAAAAGAGCCGGATTTTTTTCTTGTTGTCCGCATCGGCTTCTTTTTTGATAAATCCTCGTTCTTCCAAGCGGACCGCACTCTTGGAGATCATGGCCCGTGACACGCCAAAATAGTCGGCCAGCTCAGACATATACATGCCCGGATGCTCGCCCAACGCCTGGAGCAGATGAATCTCTCCGCGATACAAAACGATGCCGCCGCCAAAGTCGAGCTGTTTCATTCTCCTGTGCGCAATCGATTCGATCAGGCGCGCCAGCTGCCGTAATATCTCGTTGTTCCTGTCATTCGTACCCATATGATTATTTTATTATCGGTTTTCCGGAAATGCAAGAAAATATATTGTTAACTTGGTTGACAATATATACTCAGATGATTAAAATGAGTATAGTATTTCTCAAAAAAGGAGGGGCTATGAAGTTTCTGGAAAATAGTCCGGCAGCATTTTTTCGGCTGCTGGAACAGCAAAAGGAGACGCAGCTTTTACTCGCAGGCATCCGGTTGGACGTATTCTCCCTGCTGGACGAACCTCAAACCGCGTCGGCAGCCGCCGCGCTGCTGCATACCGATGCCCGCAATACGGAATATTTCCTCAAGGCGCTCACGGCGATCGGGGTGATCACGCTCTCGGCGGGATATTTTTCGAATACAACAGAGACACGGCTCTATCTGTCGAGGAACAGTCGGCTCTACTTGGGAGAATATTTTTTACTGTGGGAGGAAAAGACGCGTTTAGCGTGCGCAGAAGATCTCGTGCGTCATGGCAGCGGCGGCCATGCGGCGCCGCACACATTTTTTGATTTTCACCGATTGGCAGAGTTGTCTGCGGTGGAGATCGGTACAGGCCGTCTGCAGTCGTTCCTGGATGCGTGCGCATCTGTCCTGCAGCCCGATGCGCGTGTTCATCTGCTGGATCTGGGCGGCGGCTCGGGGCGCATGGCGATCGAGTTCTGCCGCCGGTATCCGAATGCGGACGGCGCTGTGTATGAGCATCCGCAGGTGGCGGATGTGCCGCGCGGGCAGATATTGTCGGCAGGTATGGCTGATCGTATAGAGGTTTTGTCCGGCGATTTTATGCGGGAGGATTTCGGTACGGGATATGATCTGATCATTGCGTCCGGCATTCTCGACTTTGCGGGGGACGAGCTGGAGCAGCTTACGCAGCGCGTCGCCGCGGCGACGCATCCAGGCGGATATTTATATGTCGTCGGTCATCATATCAACGACGAGGAGACCGCGCCGAAGACCTCCATTCTAAACTGGCTCTCTGCACGGCTACACGGGATGTCCGCGCTCATCCCCAGGAGCCGTATATGCTGCGCGCTGGCTGATGCCGGCTTCGACCCGCAGGGGGAGGCGCGGCAAGAGGGCGCGATTGCGCACCTGCAGGGCACATGGTACCGGAGGCGCGCCTAGGTATTCTGCATCCATCAGAGGAGGTATTCTATGCATCACGCGAAGGAGTCCATTCTGTTTTTTGTCGCTGCATTTCTGCCTTTGTCCGCCGCTCATGGTGTGCAGGCGGCAGCGTCCGAGCCGTCTGCATCAGCGGATACGCCGGCAGACCCGTCGGCGAAGAACACCTTCATCGTTCTGCCGGACATTGTCGTGACGGCGACGAAGACACCGAATCCGACCGCCGATGTTCCGGCCGATGTATCGATCATCACCGAGGAGGATATCAGGGCGCGGCACGCACAGTATCTGCGCGACGTCATCGATATGCTGCCGGGCGTTTCCATCAATCGCGGCGGCGGTCAGCGCGCGGTCAATATCCGCGGGTTCGACGCGAGATATTCGATGATTCTCATCAACGGCCGTCGCCTGCCGAGCGAGCCAAACGCGCCGTATGAACTCGACCGCATTTCACTCTCCGATGTCAAGCGGATCGAGGTGATCCGCGGCAGTGCCAGCGCGCTGTACGGCTCGGATGCGCTCGGCGGGGTCATCAATATCATTACGAAGCCGCCCGAACGACCGGCATGCACGCTGCAGGCAGACCAATCGCTCTGGCCTGCCGGCGGATCAACGAGCGGCCGCTATACGATTCACTACGATACGGGCAGCAAAGGCAATACGGGTGTCTCCCTGACCGCGGCGCACGCACGCGAAGGGATCCGGCAAAAAGGAGACGGCACGACATATTTGCCGTTTGGCACGCGCGACGATTTCTCGGCACATGTGCGTCACCGCGACGCACACGAAGGCGTTTGGACGTTCGACGCCTCGTATTATGCGGAAAAGCTCACGGAATACGGCACCTTCATCGGGATGCACGGCATCAGGCTGCCGGTTTCCTATCTCGCCGACAACCGACGGCAGCAATATGCGCTGGGCTATCGCCGATACGCCGGCAAGGCGGAGTTTGATGCAAGCCTCCATCATGCCGTTTGGGAGAAACGCGCGGACACGAAGAACCGAAACACGAATCTATACGCCAACAATGCATTCGGCGAAATCAAAACAACGACATTCGAGGCCCGTATGACCTACGATCCGGACATGCGGCACCGCCTGACCTTCGGCGGTGAGTATCGCCCGGAGCTGTTCCGCGGCACTGGCATATCCAGCGGACAAGGGGAATTTACAATGACACTGCACGGCCGCGCTTACCGCGGCTCGGAGGTAAAAACCAACTACTATGCCGCGTATATCCAGGACGAATGGGATATCTCCCCGGCATGGCTGCTGATCTCCTCGCTGCGCTATGACGGCAGCGACCGGTTCTCCGGCCGCGTGAGTCCAAAGATCGGCGCGACGTATAAAGCCGCCCCCGATACGCGGCTGAAGTTCAATCTCGGGACAGGCTTCCGCGTGCCCTATCCGAATCAGCTCTACTTGAACCTCAATCTGATCCGCGGCGGCGCTCTGGTGCATCTGTCGGGAAATCCGGCGCTGCGGCCGGAAACGTCATGGTTTTACGATATCTCCTTGGAGCGGGATTTTGGCGGGGGCACCGCCAAGCTGACCTATTTCCAAAGTACGATCCGCGATATGATCGATGAGACTTGGACGAGTCCGAGCACGCTCCAGTACCGGAATATCGGCCGTGCGGCGCTGCGCGGCATCGAAGCAGATTTTACCCGGCCGCTGCACGGCAAATTCTCGTGGAATCTGAACTATACCTATCTGAATGCGGTCAATACAGAGACGCACGCGCGGCTTTTTGACCGGGCGCGCCATAAAATATCTGCAGCTGTCTCGTACCGTCCGTCGGACCGGTGGGCGATATCTCTATGGAGCGATGCCTATCTCGGCTATGTGCATCAGCCGCGCGCGAATGAGATGCGCAGCTGCAGCTATATGCTGTGGAACATCAGCGCGCAGTGCGGCATCTCCGAACGGGAGCATCTGTCATTAACGGCAGAAAATCTATTCAATCGCCGCGATGCGTATTTATCGATCCCCGGGACGATCCTGCGCCTGGGATATGAGCTGCGCCTATGACCGGCAGATTTTCCTCCTCATGGATCGCAAAAATGGGGATGCTGACGGCCGCGGTCATCGTCGTTCAGTTCGTCGGCTTCGCGCTCCCTCTGCCGCTGCCGGCGGCGATGTTTCTCGTCGGCACGGCGTTCAGTGTACTGCTCCTGTGCGCCATAGATACGGTCAGTTTCGCAGGGGCGCTGCTGCTGGTGATTTTGATGCCGATCACGGCGCTCCTGCACCAGGCGATGACGCATCCGATTTTGCTGCTGCCCGCCATGACGGCCAATCTGGTCTATGTGCTCGCATATACCGTGCTCAAGAGACGCCCCCTATGGATGACTGCCGTTCTCGTTCCGGCGGCACGCGTGACGGGCGCCTATGCGGGCAGCACGCTGCTGCTTCGGCTATTCGATTTCGATGAACAGATTTTTGCCGGCCTGCGCTCCGCTTACGTATTGATCCAATTCTTCACCGGTGCCGTCGGCGTATGCATCTGGTACGATATTCGCCGCAGACTGCCGACCGGTTGAGCTGCGTGCAATTCACCCGCACAAAAAGACCTCCCTTCCATCCGTGGAATGAGAGGTCTTTTGTGTCGTTACACCGCCCTATTGAGCAGTGCGGCCACGCCTCGCGCGCCCTGTGCGGCGCGCGAGGCGAGCAGCGGGGCGCGCCCGAAGGAGGTATCCGGGCGCGGTAGGCCCGCGATGCTGCGCATGAGCCGGCGCTCTGCCACGGCGTTCGCGCCGCGCATGTGGGTCTCTGAGATGAGCCGGCTGCCGCGGTAGACCTGCACGAGGACGGAGCCGTCCGCGAGGAGACGCATGAAGACGGCGTCCCCCTCCGCGGGGATATCGTCACGATCGTCCGCGGTCTTTTTGCGCAGGTCTTCCAAGATGTCCTCGAACGCGTCGGAGGCCTCCTTCTGCGCCGTGCGCTGCACCGGTCTCACTGCCGTCACGGCACGGCCGGCATCAATCTTCTCAACTGCCGTCATGGTCTCCTCCTTTCGCGGATGCGGTAAAGCCTGTACTTCTTATGAATAGTATCGCGGGTAAATGTTAAGGCTTACTTGGAGTTAAATTATTATACTATTTATAATTTAAATGGGTTCGTTGTAAAATGAAGTTGAAGAGCTAAACAAAAACAAAATCCATACTGACGTCCCGTGCTATAATGGTTCTGCTACAAAACATCAGCAAAGGAGCAATCACTATGGATTACCCCCATTCTACCACAACGGAGGCCATTCGTAAATCGGGAAAGCACCTTACCCTTGATGAAAGAGGGCAAATACAGGCACTTCACCGTGAGGGATTCTCGCTTCGCGCCATAGCCGCACGGATTGGATGCTCGCATACAACGATCCACTATGAGATTACACGTGGGACGCCTGAACGCCGATCTGCTCGCGGGCGGTCTCCGCAATATACGGCAAAACGAGGGCAGCAGGCTTACCTCGCGCATAGAAAGAACTCCAAACGACCATACAAGGTTGACGGCGAGGTCTGTGCTCCATTCCTGCGTTGGATGACCGAAAGAATCCGTAAGAACAAGTGGTCGATCGACATGTGCGTCGGGGATGCTAGGGCGAACAAACGGTTCGACGAGGATGGTATCCCATGCACCAAGACGCTTTACAATATGCTGTGGGCGGGTAGGATTCCGCTGACGCTGTTCGATGTCCCGCAAGCGCTCGGACGAAAGTGCAAGCGCAAGCGAAACTGCAAGAACAAGCGCCTGAAAGGGCGTAGCATAGAGGAGCGTCCTGCCCTTGTGGACGAAGGCACGGAAATCGGACACTGGGAAGCCGACACCGTTGTCGGATCGCGAAAAGGGCGTGGCGCAGCCGTATTTACCGCTGTGGAAAAGGTGACGCACGACTACATCGCAATCCGCATCTCGGGTCGCACGTGCGCCGGCATTGAAGAAGCCATCGCCCATTTGAAATCGGAATATGGAGAGGACCGTTTCAGCCAAGTGTTCAAGACGATTACCGTTGACAACGGGACAGAGTTCGAGACGTTCACGCAGCTTGAGAGCCTCGGCACGAAGGTGTACTTCGCCCACCCATACAGCTCATGGGAACGCCCCAAGGAACGGACATCGACGGATACCGTGACGAGGACATCCTGAACATAGCGGATGAGATAAACAGCCGCCCTCGTCGAACTCTCGGCTATCAAACACCGGCAGAACTGTTTAGCACTTTCTTGGATGAAGTATACACTATTGAAAATGTTTCTTAATTAAATCACTGTTCAACTTGCTCTTGCAATTCACGATGAAAAACAAAGTGTACCTTTTTCCGGATAGGTTTCCAAGTTCATAACACACAGCAGAGATTCCATTCGCTCAACTTAGCGCCTGGAATCTCTTTTCTTTTGCAAAGAATCATTAGGCAACCTGCCTCATTCTGTGTTATAATTTTCTTATATTTGAAACGTAGGAGGGAAGGCCGTTGTTTGCAAAGACCTATGGTGCGACGACCCTCGGGATTGATGGACGAATTATCGACGTTGAGGTGGATGTGTCACCGGGGCTGCCGAGTTTTGAACTCGTGGGACTTCCCGATACGTCGGTGAAGGAGTCTAAGGAGCGGGTACGGACGGCGATTCGCAACTCGGGCATTCAGCTGCGGCAGGAACGGGTGACGGTGAATCTTGCGCCCGCCGATGTGCGAAAGGACAGCTCCGGGCTTGATCTGCCGATCGCCGTTGGTCTGCTTGCATCCTACGGTATAGTTCCCGAGGCGGCGGTGCAGAATGCGCTCTTCTCTGCGGAGCTTTCTCTCGATGGGAACTGCCGTCCGATCAGCGGCATTCTCCCGATGGCGATTACGGCGCGGGAACACGGATTAACGGAGTTCTACGTTGCTCCCTCCAATGCAGACGAGGCACTCCTCATTGATGGACTGAAGGTCTATGCGGTCGAGAATCTGGCGCAGCTTGTGCGTCATTTGACGGGCACGGAGACGCTGACTCCTGCCACACCGAATCATATCGAATCACAAAAAGACGCTGCGTTTACCGATGACTTTGCGGATGTGCAGGGACAGTATCAGGCGAAACGTGCGCTTGAAATTGCAGCGGCGGGCGGACACAATGTCCTCATGGTCGGTGTGCCCGGTTCGGGCAAGACGATGCTGGCACGGCGGATGAGTTCGATCCTGCCGGAGCTGACGAAGGAAGAAGCCATCGAGATCACGAAGATTTACAGCATCTCGGGACTGCTCGGCAAGGATACGGGGCTTGTGACGACGCGTCCCTTCCGCAGTCCGCATCACACGTCCTCGACGGTGGCGATGATCGGCGGTGGGAGCATCCCGCGTCCGGGCGAGGTGACGCTTGCGCATCACGGCGTGCTCTTTCTCGACGAACTGCCGGAGTTCAGCAAGAAGACGCTTGAGGTGCTGCGAGAGCCGATCGAGGATCGCCAGATTACGGTATCGCGTGCGAACGCAACGCTGACCTTTCCCTCTAGTATCATTTTGGTAGCGGCAATGAACGAAGTAACGTCAATAACGATACAATGTAATGATGAACGAGAGGCGGCGTGAAAACGTTGATAATCCACGCTTTCACTGATTTCCTGTAGGTGAAGGCAGGGGAAAATATAGCATTAACTACTGAAAGGGACTTCTCTCTCAAGCCTCCGGAAGCCGATGTTTTTATGCACACTTGGGGGCATTTTATTTTTGTAGGTGTGAGCATGAGCAAAGAATTAGCGAATATGAACAGCAACGATCATTTGGTGGAGCAAATCGCTGCTCTTATTGAAAATGCCAAACAGCATGTTGTCACCGTGGTCAACTCCACAATGATCGTTACTTACTATGAAATTGGCCGCATGATCGTGGAGCATGAGCAGAAGGGTGCGTCGCGGGCGGAGTATGGAAAGAGCGTCTTAAAGGAACTCTCGAAAAATCTTACGAATCGCTTTGGCAGAGGATTCTCGGTAGATAATCTCGAGAATATGCGTCGTTTTTACATTACATATAGCAACGAGGTGATTTCCGAAACACCGTCTCGGGAATCGATCGTGCAGAAATCCGAGACAGTGTCTCGGATTTTTGAGCCACCTCCGACCAATTTGCAGACACTATCTGCGCAATTTACTTTGAGCTGGTCACACTATTTGTTTCTCATGCGCATCACAAATGACAAGGAACGCAAATTCTATGAAAATGAGGCTACAAACGAACGATGGAGTCTGCGCGAGTTGAAGCGACAGTTCAACGCTGCTCTCTATGAGCGTCTGGCACTTTCCCGTGATAAGAAAGCTATCGCCGAGATATCCAAACAGGGCATGATTGTGGAACGTCCTGAGGACATCGTGAAAGATCCATACATCTTGGAATTCTTGGGAGTTCCCGAGGATAGCCGTTATTCGGAGTCCGATTTGGAGCAGCGCATCATTGATGAATTGCAGCATTTTCTATTGGAGCTTGGCAAGGGCTATACATTCGTAGGTCGGCAGGAACGACTGACCTTTGATGAACAGCACTTCTATGTGGATCTGGTATTTTTCAATCGTCTGCTTCAATGTTTTGTCCTCATTGATCTCAAGATCGGCAGCATTACACATCAGGATCTGGGGCAAATGCAGATGTATGTGAACTACTATGATCGCAAGGTGAAACTGGCGACAGAGAATCCCACCGTTGGTATTCTGCTCTGCAAGGAGAAAAATAATGCTGTTGTGGAGATGACATTGCCGGAGGACAATACGCAAATTTTTGCCAGCAAGTATGAACTTGTCCTGCCGGACAAGGAGGCTCTTATGCAACTCTTGGAAAATAAGTTCAATGGTGAGGATTGATCGAGGCGGCAGGGGGAGACAACTTTCCAATAGAGGAGACCGATATTTTGCCTTGACCTGTTTTTGCTAAATAAATGCCATTTATATTTTTTGTTGTGTCGATAAAAAATGAGCGTCAAAACTGACGCTCATTTTTCCTTTGATCCATCCACCTCATTACCAGGAAAAGATTATGTTTCCAACAGCTGCGTAAACTCACCACCGAAGTCTGCTAATCTGTTATCCCGATTGAAGAAATGAAATCCCCATATTTTGTAGTTGTTATCATCAGCAAACATTTTCACAGGAACGGCTTCCTTGCGCAGTTGTAAGAGGAAATCTTCTTTCCATGCATCTTTTTCCAATAAATGAGTTCCCTTCGGTTCAATAAATATTTGCATCTGTTCATAGCCGTCTGTCTTATCCTTTTGTAGAAAAAGAACGTAGTCCGGCTCGAAGCGCTCCCCGTCTTTGAAAGAGTATATATGAAATTCACGCTCGTTGCGGACAAGGAAAATACGGCTGTATATCTTCTTGAGTGCATCTACATATCCGCGAAAGTATGCAACGAATGCCTTTTCCTCGGAGGTTCCAAAATTGTCGGTATAGGCGAACCAATCCTCGGCAGAGAGATCAAATTTCCATTCATCTCGCACTGAAGGATCGTTTTGTGAAACGCCAACACCTCCGTCATGGGGACTCGTGTAGTTAACCGTCTTATTTCGGAATACATGATGAATAGGTCTCGCTCTGAACTCCTTTGTTCCCATATAAGTCGTTTCAATCCTAGAAATAGAATCGACAATTTTTCCGAGTACATTGGAAACTGCAGCAAAGAGAATCTCTATTGACGGTTGATCCTCATTGCTTTGAATATCGATTCGTACACCTCCAAGGTAAGCCCTGTCTGTAATGAACTGCCTCGTAGATGTAACATTTGGGAAATATAAGCGCAACATATTGAACTTGAAAATCAGATATTTCATCAAAGCCTTGTTGACGATAGCATAATTTATCGTAGCGATTTGACCAATCGTCATATGTGCTGTTTTCAGATCTGAATGGGTATCGTGTATTCCCGGTTCCTCTGTCATCACTGTATCAGTGCCAGAGTTTCCTATGGTCGCACGGAAGCGGTATATATTATCTCGGATTGTCGGTGGGAGATCTCTTACTTCACTTCGATCTTTTACCTCTCTATCATTGAGGAAAATGAATCCGTTGGTATATATGGCATCCTTTTTGAACTCCTCTTTGAGGATATATTCACGTTGTACGACGTTATCCGGATCTAGACCGATTTCACGAAGTGCCTTGCGCAGCTCTGTAACGTAGCGATGATCATTCTGGCAGTGATAATAGAGTGTTTCGCAAACACGAAGCTCAGAGGTTATATCTTCATCATATTTTCTCTGGAACTTTGGCTGCTCATCATCCAGTTGGAATGGACAGTATCTTGATCCGCGACCAATCAGCTGTGCTTCCGCAATCGTTACAGGGGAGATCCTTTTGCTACCGGATTGCCGCGTCTCATATAGACGAACAATATCGAATAGATTTAGGACATCCCATCCCTCGTCTAATTTCTTGACCTCAAATATCGCACGGTAAGGATTATCTGCATCCTCAAGTGAGTTGAGAAGAATCTGCTTCTGTGCGACATCTTTGTCCTCATTCACAGAAACGCAGTGTTCCTCGGAGAAATCATCCCGCAGCTCGGTTGCCAGCATATCGAGAGAAATGTTGTTGTCCTTAAAATAGCCGAACGCTTTCTCTATGATTTCGTTATTTGCTGATGTAGAAAGGTTGCGTAGTCGCGCTCCTGTCAAGTGCTTTGTTGTCTCGATAAAAGCCGCCATAAAATCCTTGCTGTCGGCAATTTTTGCTGCTTTAAACAAGATGACCGGCTTGATGTTGAGACGATGATCCTGAAAGACTTTCAGTCGGTATTGACTGAGAATAAGCGCCATCAAAGCCCGATCCATCAGCGCAAGATCAGAGCGAAATGTAATGATATCCTTAGAATATCTGTCGTTGTAGAACTTCGTCAAAGCATAGTCAAAAATGATCTTATTCTCATATGCTGCACGAATCGCCTGATTTGATAGATCACATGTAGCGGTGAACTCCAATAAAATATTTTCTGTATTTCTACAGAAGATATTTTTCACGGTTTGTTCCCATGAATGATAGAGTTCATCCTCATCTGTCGTTCTATTTCTTTTCGTATCTACGTTCAGGTGATGCGCTTCATCCGAGATCAGAACCACCTTTTGCTCATCAAAGTCATCAAAAGACATCCCGTTTTCTTTTGCCATCCACATATCCGTGTGAAGTCCCTGTGTGGTGGTGAAACAGATGTTAATTGCATCCTTGTCCGTATATTGGAAGTTGTCGACTTGATGAATGCGAATGCGTTCACCGTCCAGAATAATCTCTTCTGCAAACAGGTACTTCGAAGATATCGGATTACAGAAGTTCTCTCTCGTTTTTTCTACAATTGTTGAGAGATTGACAAAGAAGAGGAAGTTGCGATACCCCTGCTGGTAGAGATACAGCATCAGTCCTGCCATGATCAGCGTCTTGCCGCTACCAGTCGCCATATGGAACAAGACCTGCGCCGGTTTTGGACATTTCGCACTCTCAAAATGCGTGATGAAGTTTTCGAATGCTTGCTTCTGGTATGGACGAAGATCGAATTTTGGGTTTAGGTTTTCTGAGATATATGGTGGTAGTGAGGGAGATCCTCCATACTCGCGTACTGCCTCTATTTTTTCATATAAAAATGCCATCAACTACACCTCTTTGTAAAAACTTCTCGTGAATGTCTTATCCTGTTCGGAAACTCCAAATTCAGCATCATCTATATCGCAGTAGTTTACATACAGTAGATTCTTGTCCAGGAGATCCATGAGGAAGCGTTTCTTGTCCTCCATGGAAAGCGCGGCATAATCAGCAGCAGCCGCATTAATATCTGCCGGATTCACTTTATAGCTGATAAAGCCGGACTTCATCAACTTGTCCCGTATCTCACATAGTGTTGCATCGTCTGTCGCTACCTCGATTTCTTCGACTATTGTCTGATTCAGCTTTGCAAGTTCGCAGTAGACGAAAGACCCGCCACCTTGCCAGCTAACAGCTTTGGAAATGCCTGTTTGATCACCAGAGATAACATTATTTAGACGGACTAGTACGTCGTTTTCACCATAATCCAATTGTTCACACCCAATATATTGAAGGCCCATTTTATGAGCAACGGCACAAGTTGTGCCAGAACCCAAATGGTAATCAAGTACTATGTCGCCCGGATCAGTAGAAATATCAAATATTTGTTTAATTAGACGCTCGGGTTTTTTCCCGTTCTTAAGCTTTACGCCTCCCTCACACGCAATTCCTGCCCATGAAATATGACTCCAGAAATCAGAAAGTAACTCTGTAACGGTCTTTTTACCATCTATTTCTTGCATTTTATTCGAATAAAATGCAAGGGTT
>NZ_GL892076.1:1860644-1861146 GCF_000213975.1 Centipeda periodontii DSM 2778 | reverse complement strand
GAAAAAGCTTGGAATTGCACACAGGGGGGTAAAAAAAGATCTCAATCACAACATTGCAGAATACTTTAAAGGGAACATAGTCAAAGCCACTCTCCAAAAAGAGCAGATGATATCATCTGGAGCGATTTCCTTGGACACACCATTACTTGCTTGCAACTTTTCGTTCAACACAAAGTTTAGAACATATTTCTCAAATCTGACGAGGGTTTCTCCCTTTAAATTTACAGCAGATATGGCGACCGCATGGCGAAAGGTGAAAGCGGATCACGACACATCGTTTACTATACAGGACATGTTGAATGTATATAAGGGGATATCGACGTATGCAAAGTATGATTCTTCTGTATGCGAATGGAACCGCTTCTTAAAAGATTTCTGCGCTGATCCCATAAATGACAAGTTCAAATCAAAATTAAAGGCAGCTGCTATCCTATGGCGAATTGTTCGTGATTCCGATCAACCTAAAATGTATTCACGCACATTAGTGCAAGATCATTTAAAC
>NZ_GL892076.1:1853366-1858895 GCF_000213975.1 Centipeda periodontii DSM 2778 | reverse complement strand
AACCAATTGCAAATGTTGTTTATGATCCTAGTTATTTGGTTATTCCAGAACTTGATATGATATTAGATGGCAGAGAGGAAATAACAAGTCAATGGTATTTTAGTAGAAAAATGTCAATATCAGATTACAAGGAATTTTGTGAAAAAATCGATAGCGAGGATACATGGAAAAAACAATATTTATGTGCAAAAAAAAGTATTGAAAAAAACATGGAAGCACCAATCCCTCCTATTATGGAAAGAAAAGAGATAATAAGGGAGCTGTTAGGCAATATTTCTGATAATAGATTGAATTCTGCTATGATCGTTCTCTTTTCTTTGATAGAAGGGTTGCTATGGGCCTTTTCGTATGAAGTTAATCAAATCGAAAAAGTATATGTAGAACAAGGGGTTATTCACGATCATATAAATAATTGTGATTTTGAAAGCACAAGAATAAGAGATGTATTACAACGATCCGCTGTCAGAGAATATTTAGATGATGATTTTTTGCATGAATTTTGTAATGAACTTTATGAAGAGCGAAATTTAGTGCTACATGGAAATATAATTTGTTTTGATAATTGTGAGAGTAATTTTGTTTGTCTTATACAGAAAATTTTTGTTCTGGATTATATTTTAAATTCTGTCATTGAGGTTTATGAAAAAATTTTATTTAAAATTTTGGATGAAAATTTTACTGAGGATAGGATACAAGAACTATTAAAACCACTTGAAAAATAAAACTTACGTATGAGTGAAAATTCTTGTTACTTGATTTTAGATTGTTGCTCCGAAAAAGTAGAAAAGAAAGCAAAATCCCTCATGTTATAGGATAAACACTATAATAGGAGGGATTTGTTGTTTACCTGCTCATTGTGATAGCCCTAAATTGCAATATCAAATCGAACAGTAGAGTACAACAGAATCAAAAATTATGTGTGAAGAGTTTTCAAGGCGGTATCGAAGCGTTCTTGCGGAGTTTCGTAGTCTAGGATCTTGCGTGGTAGCGTATTGATCCAATCTTCCACACGTTGTACATCTTCCTCAGTGAGATTGGTCATATCCATGCCCTTCGGAATAAAGTAGCGAACGAGAGCGTTCTGTTTCTCGTTCGTTCCACCCTCCCAAGGAGTGTTGTGGTAAACTAAAGTTGTAACAGGAATGTGTAATGGGAAACACCGAATGAAAGGGGATTCGATTCTTGTCACAACAACACTATGAACCAGAGTTCAAGCAACAGATCGTCCGGCTTTATGATATTGTCAAGAACAGTTGACAAATTTCTCACAAGGGAACGACCGTTTAAGTGGTTGCGGCAATGGAGTCATAGAACTGTCGCCGCTTCACCATCGGAGGAAGTCCGCCGTTTGCGGAACAGATCCGGCGGTTGTTCCAATAGCTCATGAAATATCGCCAAACAAGAACCTTCAATTCTTCGGTTGTCATTTTCTTTGTGTCATAGCGTCCATAGAGAAGCTCCGACTTCATGCGTGCCCACATACTCTCACAACGCGCGTTATCATGACAGCGGCCACCGGCACTGTTCATACTTTGACGGATTCCATAGTTTTGGATTGCCTCCCGATACAGCTGACTCGTATATTGGCTGCCGCGATCCGAGTGCAGGATTGCGCCCCTTAGCATCGGGTAGGAAATCATGGCGTTATCAAGCATCTGCACACACAGAGAAGCCCTCATATTCGTATCCATAGAAAGTCCGAGCCCCCCAACGTCATAGCAGTCAAAGAGTGCTGAAACATAGAGTTTTCCATCACACGCAGGAATCTCTGTCATGTCAGTGACACACTTGGAAAACGGTGTGTCGGCATGAAAATCACGGTGTAGGAGATCCTCCGAGATCTGTGCCTGCCGATCTGCTTTTGTGATACCGTTCGGCTTATGGTTGGACGATGACTTAAGCCGATCTCTTCCATAATGCGGTAAACGGTGCGTTCACTCGGAACATGGATGCCTTCTGGCTGCTTGATCTTGAGTGCCTGATACATGCGGATTCTTCCGTAGGTATCGTTGCATTCATCCTCTGCATGGATCTGCATCATGGCATCGGCAAGTTCCTGATATTTCCAGGGGCGGTCTTTGCTCACCAGATACTGATAAAATCCCTGTCTTGTGACATGGAGCAGTCTGCAATAAAAACTGATATTTCCTTTGTGTGCGCCGTCTGCTGTCTTGAACGCAATAAACTTCATACGTTCGTTTTTGTTGACTTCAGACGGCTCGCGGCGAAAAAAGCGCTTGCTTCTTCCAGAAAGTCATTCTCTTTCTTCAAACGTCGAATTTCCTTATCCTGTGCCTTGAGCCGGGCGTGCAGCTGTACGAGTTCCTCATGCAACCTCAGGGCACTCTGCGGTGTTTGCGTGCCGCACCCAAGATCCAAATATCCAAGACGTTGTGCGCGTGTCCATGTATACATCGTGTTCTTGGAAATTCCTAGCTCTTTGGCGGCTTTCGCTTGACCGATTTCCTGCGCCAGCTTGATTGCCTGCACCTTAAATTCGTGATCGTATTGCCTGTTTGCTGCCATTTTGACCGCTCCTTCTCCTCTTTGACTTTATCTAAAATCCTTGCGAAGAAGTTGTCAACTTTATTTATACAACATCATTATATCGAAGAAGGACGCACATACCAAAGCTTGACAGCAGAGTATGGAGTCTCAAAAGCAAGCATCAGCAAATGGTGTAAAGAATTCAGCGAAGAATGCCAACAAAACGCCTCAAAGAACCTGACTGCCCGGAACGATCTGGAGCTTATGAAGGAGAATCGTCGCTTGCGCGAAGAACTCGCAGATGCACGCAAAGAAAACCTTTTCCTAAAAAAAGCAGCGGCATTCTTCGCAAAGGGAATCGACTAGAGGCATATCGATTCATCGATGAACATCGGAATCTGTTCGGCGTCCGGTGGTTGCTGCGGCGTTTGGGAATTTATCCGAATGCTTATTACAACTACCGAAAGCACAGGCGGGCAAAAGAAGATGCCCGAAAACAGAACATCCTGCGTCAAATCCAAGCCCTATACCATGAAACCAATGGCGTTGCCGGGTACCGCAGGATGCAGGTTGATCCGGCGCGCAAAGGCATCGAGCTTTCTGCCCTGACGGTTCATAAGTACATGAACACAGAACTGGGATTGCGCTCTATTGTGCGGCAAAAAGCTCCGAGATATCAAGGTGGCATAGAGCATAAGAAGTTTGAGAATCTGCTCAAGCAAGATTTTACGGCAACACAAATCAATCAGAAATGGACAACAGATTTTACCTATTTATTTCTCAAAGGAGGCGATGTCCGATACAACTGTACGATTATTGATCTGTATGATCGCAGCGTTGTTGCAATCTTGACAGATCGTCGTATGACGAGCGATTTAGCAATCCGAACGCTTGGCAAAGCACTCAGCAGTCAACGAAAGAGAAGCAACGGTCTGATTCTTCATAGCGATCAGGGCAGCCCGTACACATCGAAGGCGTTCACTGATTTTTGCGAGGAACACAATCTGACGCAAAGCATGAGCAAGGCAGGATGCCCGTATGATAACGCCCCTATGGAGCGCTATTTCAATACGCTGAAGAACGAAGAAATTTATCTTCATGAGTATCGAGATGAGGAATCTCTCTATCGCGCAGTGGAGCATTTTGCTTATACCATATACAACCATGTACGACCGCATTCTTATAACGGCTATCGTACGCCATTCGAAGCGAGGTATTCAACATAAGTTTATTGGACACTCGTGTTACAAAAACGCTTGACCACGACAACCAATACCGTGGAAATTTTACGAGTATTTACACAGCGAAGGATGTGGCCAATGCGATAAGAGCAAAGAAATCCTTTATTTTCTAAGAAACGGCTACCATCTGTCGGTTGTTTTGTGTTATATTGTTCATAACATAAGCCACCGTTAGTAGAGTATGATTGCAGCATTTCTATTGTACCAATCGGGAAGAGCTTATGCTACCTTTTGCTAGACGTATTGATTTTATTGGAAAAATGCCCTGTTTAGTGGTGCAAAGTTTGAGCAAAAAATTCTTTGATCAATCAACTTTTTACGGGGGGACTACTATTCTTGGAACCACATACGCTATTTGCGACGGTCTCAATTATTTCATTGAAATTGTAGGAGAACTTTATGGATCAACAAATCATTCCAATTCTTACCAGCGCATTTGGTGGTAGTTGCTTGGGGGCTCTAATCACGGGAATTGTGAATTGGAGACTAAGTAATAAGAGTTATAAGGACGACTACTATAAGAAAGTCCTTGATAAGCGAATTGAGGCATATGAGAAAGTTGAATATTTCATCGACCATATCTTTGGGATAACACCATTTATCATACCGGATTATTACATGGCTACCACGGGCTGTGAGCGATTATATCACACGTGCTTTACGAATTTAGAAACATTTGATAAAGCACTCGATGAATTTAGTAACTTAAGTGAGTATCTTCGATGGACAAGTAAAGAAGTAAAAGATACGTTAGGGAAGATAAATAAAAAAACTTCAGATCTTGATATTTTAATTCATCATCCTGACAAAGAAAAAGTTATGAAAAATGTCTTCAAAGATTTTTTCCTAAAGTATACTGCAGAGGATGAGGCTTATTTATGCGTTGTTGTAGGTTGTAAAAACTACACTGTTATCGAGTCTTTGATAGATGAGTTACGTAAAATTATTTATAGAGATTATATCAATATGTATGACGTGAAGGCTTTTTTAAAGAAAGCAACAGAATACTAATCTTCTCTAAAAACACGTGCAGTAGGGTGAGAGATCGCCTACTATATGATGTTCATTATCATATGGGGGGATCTCATAAATTGCATGAACCTCTAGGGAAACACTGATAAATTCTTATGTTGCGCAACTCTGCCTCGAAAGATTACAATAGGGAAAGACAATAAACGATGAGGGAGAGACAAAAATGGTGCAGCCAACATTTACAGACATGGAATACGCAAACCGTAACAGAACAACAAAGCGTGAAGCCTTTCCGGATGCCATGGAATCCATCATCCCTTGGAAAGAATGGATGGAACTCATTGCGCCGTTCTACGTCCAGAAAGAGAGTGGCAGGAAGTTAAGGAAGCACTGATAAATTCAGCCACGCCATCTTGACGTATCTTTTTTGCCCGCACTGTGCCCTAGAATCCTCCACATAGCCCTTGCAGCGTTAGGTTTGTCTCCTTGTTCGGACGAAAAAATCTACGCCAATCTGACGGACTTCATTTTATCAGCGATTCCTTAATCACGCTCGAAACGATGCTGCGCATGTATCTCATGCAGAACCGGTTCGGTCTCTCGGACGAGGGAATCGAGGATGCAATCTATGACAGCTATGCCATGAAGCGCTTCCTGAAGATCGACTTCTCCATCGAACGGACACCGGATGCTACGACACTCCTGCACTTTCGACACCTGCCGGAAAAGCATGACATCACCCGCAAGATGTTCGATGACGTGAAAGAGCGGCCGGACGCCGCAGGACTCATCATGCACGGCGGTACAATCGTTGACGCCACCATCATCC
>NZ_GL892076.1:1811712-1853096 GCF_000213975.1 Centipeda periodontii DSM 2778 | reverse complement strand
CCTTGTGAAGCGGCTGTTCCAAGCGGGCAGGACAAGGTATCGTGGCATCAAGAAGAACCTGCTCCGTTACGATCTGCTCTTTGCATCGGCGAACCTCGTCATGTGTTTGAGGGCAGGAAGGCAGAGGGCGTTCTGCATGACAATGGGATAAGTGCGCCCTTTTTCCCAAATTTCCCGGTGAAACGGGCGATTTGGGGAAGAAAAGAAAGAAATAGGGGCATGATATTCTTCTTTTGCATGCCTGTGGATAACGTGATCCTTATTATCCGTGTTTTATCAGCGTTTCCCTAAAATCCTTGCGAAGAAGTTGTCAACTTTATTTATACAACATCACTCTGTGAAAAAAAGGGAGGGATAAAATATCGTGGGCATTATGAACGGGTTTTTAGATTCTTTGAACAGACTACCGAGTGGAATTTACACCATATTCGGTGTCATAATCGGATTTGGATTGTCTTGGCTAAAAGACCACTATAATAAAAGACCTCGCCTATATTATTCTCTCCAGCCGAAATTGATGCCTGATGATTGGGATTATGCATTGACTACTAAAACAGGTGAATCGGGATTCGCCATCCATGTATTTAACACGGGGCTTGCACCAGTCATTTTAGAAATGCTCCGTATCAACATCAATGGCAAGCTCGTAGCCGATGTGTTCATGGATTACCAAAAAATTATGCCATATGAGCAATACGAGCATAGCTTGGATAAGCAAGATTATGAGGCAATAAAACATTGGTGCCATAAAAGCGGTGTCAGCACACTAAAAATCGTAGCCCATACTGTATCTGGAAAAAAGATAAACAGCGAGATGGACGCAATAGTGATTGCTATGCACAATGGAGACTTCCCTAAAGCAAAGACATCATAGGAGGATTGCACGATGGCAACTTTACAGGACTTAATAGCGCAAGTGGAGGACGAGTCATTGCGTGACCGTATCCAGCAGGAGGCAGACCGCCTCTTGAATCAGAAAAAATTTGGTCTCATCTTTGAGGAGCATTTGCCAGCGTGTACCCCTCTCTATGATGTACCTGTTCGAGTTGGCTCTTTTGTTGCCCTCAAAACTGGGTAATATGAAGGATATTTATCGAGTCCTTCGCATGGAGGGAGAAAATGTTGTCTGCCAATTAGAGGACTCCGATGAGGAGAAAATCCTCTCAATAGATGAAGTCGTGACCATCGCTCGATTCGGTGAGGCTATTTACCCTTGCCTAAAGAAAATCGACACCGTGGAAAATGCGTCGGAGAGTAGCCTTTGGCATATGCTTATCGAAGCGGATAATTATCATGCCTTGCAGCTTTTGGAGTATCTCTATGCGGGAAAAGAGGATGCCGTATATATCGAGGGATTAGTTGCGTGATTGATATGACGTGTTTTGCCCACCTTTGTTAAGAAGTATCCTCCTTCAATGTGGTTACAAAGTACATTCTACGGATTCAGCCGCTTTTGCATACCCTTACGGTCTCACATCTGTTGTAATCCAACAGATTTGCAGGTGTTGTTGGAGGAAGCGCACTTCGTCGACCAGATCATATTTGGTCGTATAAATTATAGCACGGAAGCTCCTGCTTATACGCTGCACAAGCAGTTCTTCAACGCCATGGCTGCGGAGGTAATAACGTTCTGAAACAAAATAAGAGGAACAGACCTGCTGTACGACAGCAGGCTGTATCTCTCTTAAAGCGATAATCAAAAGATGGAGGTTTATCATGATTTATACACTGGACGATTTTGTGAGGAAGTACTCAAAGATTTGTAGCAAAGGCTGGATTAGAACGCATCGATCAGGACCTACCGGAATAGGAAAGACGCTGGAGGATCTTCTTGGCATTGTCGAGAATAATATTAATGCCCCAGACTTTGGTGACTACGAATTGAAATCCTGCAGACTGGATTCCAACAGTATGCTTACCATTTTCACAAAAACACCTCAACCGCAAGGTGCTGCCAACACACTACGGATGACATTTGGCTATTCAAGTGATGCATACGATAATGGTGAAAAAGTTCTTCATTCCACGCTTTCTGCTGACCGCTTTGTTTCAATTGCTGACACAGGACGCAGTTTAAAGGTTGTGTGTGGGTCAGAAAAAATTTCCATTATTGCTGAAGACGGCATCGAATACGCTTATTGGACACGGGATCAGTTGAAAAACGCCTTTGAAAAGAAATACAAGAATAAGTTTGTTTACGCAAAAGCGCAATCAAGAGGTAAAGGAGCAAGCGAGGAATTTCGTTTTGTTGAGGCATATGAAGTCGCAGGCTTTAACTACGAGGCCTTTGTCGATCTGCTTGAGCAAGGAAAGATATACATAGACTTGCGAATTGGTCAGTATCATGGTGGAGTCAAAAATGGTCGGACCCACGACCATGGAACAGGATTCCGGATCAAAGAAAGCGATCAACCGCTCCTGTTTAAGATTAACAGGAGAATCGTATAAAAACAACGAGGAGTCAGCCAATGGCAGATAGAAAAATCTTTGTAACGGGTGATTTAACTTCAGACGACAAATTCAAAGAAGCTATTGAGCAAGTTGAAAAGAAAGGGTTCATCCCGTCACACCGAGCCGGAGATACTGGTGTTGGCAAAACACTTGAAGATGAGCTTGGGGTAGTAGAAAATTCTGTTCAAGCTGCGGATCTCGGTGAAGTTGAGCTTAAAGCTACACGTAGAGATTCAAATAGCAAGCTCACTCTTTTTACAAAAGCCCCCAAAAAGCGTGGGGTAAATTCTCGTGTGCTCCGATCTCGATATGGGTATCAAACCGATGAATCAAGAGCCTTAAATCCGAATATCAATATTCTTCACACCCAAGTAAACGGGCGAGATTTTAACACTCTTGATGGTGAACCGTTCTTAAAGCTGACTGCACAGGACGATCGGTTATACTTAGAACACGCAAAAGACGGAATCCTCGAAGATGTATACTGGGAACAAGAGCAACTCAAGAAAGCCTTCGATAAAAAGTATCCTTCCCAAAAGCTCTACCATGTTCAAGCAGAAGTGAAGAAGGAAGATGATGGATCCGAGTCTTTTCATTACAGTGAAGCATACAGCTTGGGAGACTTTAATGCAGAGAGAATGATAGAAGGATTAAAATCTGGTGAACTAGATGTAGATATTCGACTGGGTGTCTATGCTTCTGGAGCGCGAAAAGGAAAGCCACACGACAACGGAACTGCAATAAGGGTTTCTTCCAAGAAACTCGATGAATGCTTTGACGAAAAGAAAAAGCTCCTTTAAAATTCGAGCTCCACTAAGATAAGTGCCTTAGTGGAGCTCGGATTTTAATTTTTACGAAGGATAATGATATGTTCCATTGTTATAGTGGAACTAGTAGCTCCACTAACATTTGTAGGTGAATTCTGAGAAGGCATTACCTTGTTGGGAATATTTCTGTCAACCGTAAATATTGGTGTTAATCCATATTGAGGAGCCAGCTCAGTTATAATGACATCCGTTTTTAGAAGCTCATTTTTAACTGTTCTGTTCCCAACCACCCAGAACTGATAACCTCCGGAACGTGTCTTCATTGCTACGCTCTTAAGAGAGGCATCAAGGTCTACATAGAAACTATATACATCTCCTGCACGTTCAATGTCTGAGTCTTTGATTCGATCTAAAGATTCTCTCAGGGTAGGACTCTGTAAGGCAAACTCAAAGCCATTCCTATATTTTTTTCCGCCCATTAAAGATCTGTCCACACGCATGATCTCTTTTTCTGTGAGAGCAAAAAGGTTAATCCACTGTAGTGAAAGTCGGCTATACTCTCCGTAAGCAACTGTCGTGCGGCTATCACCATAAGGAGGGGAGGTAATGATAAGATCGTAGGTGTCATCTGGAGCGTCTGTTAAGGTGCAGGCATCATTCCTGAAAATCGACACTTTAGGATGTGCGTTTTCTCTCTCAAGAGCCTCGTAGAAGTCTTGCATTTTGTCGATGTTTCTAATCAATATTTTTTTGAACTCACTAAAAGTATCTGGGCTAAACGTTTGCACTTTGGCTGCCGGCATACGAAACATTTTAAATTCTCCATTGCGTCGGTTAGAGACAAAACGAATACTCTCACTTAAGGCTATAAAGACAAAATCACGAACATCCTTGTCTTGAATCTTCTCAATCTCAGATTTAATAATTGAGAGCTCAAGAACAACACGGGGACGAAGCCAGTATCCAAGGTTTTTGAAATCTGGGACTTTGATATCCAGCTTTTTTTCTTCACAGAATCGTTCCAAGTATTTAGGAGCTTCATCCCCCCAGCCTTTCTTATCAGCGACATCCAAACCAAGGGTATCGATGATATAGGAATCAATCGCATCTATAGCCCACGATAATTCGCTTCTGCGGGAAGATATATGCGACAAAAGGGAATCGGTTTCTTTTACGAGAAGGTCATGCTGAATGGGAGTCGTTTTAACTTTTGTTAGCAGCAACGCCAGTGGATTAATATCGTTTCCTGCAACAGTTTCTATACCACTAAGCATCCCCTCTACTAAAACTGTTCCTGATCCGGCGAAGGGGTCAAATAATGCGTGGACTGGCTGGAGCTCCTTAACTAATCTGATTATATTGCGACTAATCGGGCAAACCATCATTGCTGGATAATTGTGGAGTCCGTGTGTATATTCCTTTGTATCGTCCTCTTTGAAATCCCAATACTCAATGGGGAGAGTTTTCAGTTTTTCTATCAGCAATTTATCTGTAGACGTGATCATAGTACCTTCATTTTTTACTTCTTTCGATTCAGCACTCTTTTTGCGGTATTCTCCTTCATGCGTTTTTACCTCAATAGTGCAAATCGTATCGTTGTGCCATCCTCCATGAGGAACAAGCAAAATCCGTTCAATCTCGAAGCCATACTTGTATCCAATTCCACCGCTATTCCAACCAAATGTTATAACTTTGCCGCCGATTTTTACAATGCGGGATATTTCACGCTTATGGTTTCCCCAAAACGATGCCTTGGTCGTGTCCCATGTGACCGTATAACCCATATCGTTATAGCATTCACTCACCTGTCTTGGTGAATATGGGGGATCATACAACACACCATCGACAGATGAATCATCAAATAGTTTCAAAAAATCAAGGGCATCTAAATGGTAATCTGTATCGTATTCCAGATTAAGATCGTTTGTGACGCTTGCGATTTTATTTCTGTTAGCAAAGGGGTCAATCCAATACTTACTAAGATCCACCTCCTCTTCGAGAAGGGCCTTGATGGGCGGAGTCTCAAAAGTGTTTTTATTTGGCATTGACCAGATACGTTCTATCCGAATACTTTGGGTGTCATTGATCTTCTTCAATGTTGACCTCCTGCATAATCTCTGGTATAAGGATCAGAGCGTTATTATCCTTATCGAAGAAAATGTCTAATTTGGTCTTTCCTTTTTCGACATTCATATTGGCTAAAACGCTTTTTGGAAGGCGTATACGCATATCTTGTTGAAGAGTATAAGAATCAAGATAGATGAGGTTGTTTTTCATGAGAGGTCTCCTTTCTGATGTCGCCCTAATTATAGAACAATTTCAACCTAAAATCAACCTAATATCAGGTCGAGTTTTTTATTCCTATGTCAGCAATTATTGAAGAGAAAGCATTGATGTTGTATAAATAAAGTTGACAACTTCTTCGCAAGGATTTTAGATGGTTCGTTGTAAAATGAAGTTGAACAGCTAAACAAAAATAAAATCCTTAGTGACATCCCGTGCTATAATGGTTCCGCTACAAAACATCAGCAAAGGAGCAATCACTATGGATTACGCCCATTCTACCACAACGGAAGCTGTTCGTAAATCGGGAAAGCACCTTACCCTTGATGAAAGGGGGCAAATACAGGCACTACACCGTGAGGGATTCTCGCTTCTGAAGTGGTATACTAAAACTGGACACAGAAGGGGATATCGAGTGTAATCAAGCACTGCATATTTTATGATCTCACCGTTTCCATCATCATGCGGTAGTGCTGATCTTGCCCCATAATCTCAAACACTTTCTCAAAGGTAGACTTGAGGCTTTGAATATCTTCGGTATCTTCCACATAATCGAATCCTGCATTAAATCCCTGTGTGTCAGAGCCGACATATTGCAATAACGCATTGATGGATTGGACAAGCTCTTCATCTCTGTTCCCGTCAGCATCGTTGAATACGGTTTCGTCCTTGAAGATGCGTTCGCGGAGAACGTGCCCTTCGAAGCCGCTGATCTGCAGGAAGTAATAGTCCAGTATGTGCCGCATAACCCGTTTCAAGGCGATGGCAGACTTTACCTCGCCATATTCATGCCAAAGTGCCGCATAGGAGTTTTGGACAGGATTGTAATTATGGGGGATGGTTGGCTCTTTAGCGTGTGGATTATGCTTGGTGCAGCAGAGAACTTCAGAGATGTTATTGGTCTTTTTTACAACGAACCACGGCGAGAAAAAGCTGTACTTTGTACTTGAGACCAAGGGCAGTACGCTGCAGGAGGACTTGCGCCCCACGGAGGGTGCCAAAATTCGCTGCGGCAAGGCACACTTCGCCGCTTTGGGAGAGAAAGCGCAGTTTATGCCCATAGATGATTTCTCGGACTTCATGCACGAGATTTAATAAGGAAGAGAGCGAGGGAGTGCCCTTCGCTCTTTTTGTATGAGCATCTACGGATTGTCTCGGTTGTCTGCGGAATCAGAATGGGCGTTTTGATTTCCTCGCTATAGTTTCATGGCTGTGTTAAGATAACTACATCAAACGACAGGGAGGCGACCGTGATGGTCAAAATGACAGATATTTATGCGGACATTATAAATCGGTACGGATGGGAGAACTACAAGGATGCCAAAGAGCGGCTTTTGAGAATGAAATATGCAACGCTCCAGCAAAAGCTCGTTCTCTGCGACCGGCAGGAATTTAAGATCAAGGGGAAAAATGTAGTCCCGTGGACTGACGCCCCCGTTATACGGAACATTCTTATGGAGGCCGTTAATGATGAAGAGAACAATATTATAGCTGACTGGTTCAACGGTAAAGTGAACACCGACAACTCCTACAAGGCGATTTTGCTTTATAATTGCATGAAGCTACTTATAATGCAACCGTGCATTTGCGGGGAAACGGACGAAGTGACCATGAATGAATGGCTTGCTACCGTGGCGGCGGCCATCAAATATCCTACCGCAGTTCATGTATCGGAGATTACTCGAGCTTTGGAGGACTTCCGCAACAATTCTCTCGCACTCGCCCATACCATTGGCATAGCCGATATGGTGGTAAGGGCGGAGGATGGCTCAAGGTCGTATGCCCTTCGAGGAAAGGAGCGGGATATTAGCATTGAGGGCAAGACCATCGACGAAGTGTTGGAGGATATTTCGTCGCAAGATGACTACTTCGCAGTGTTGGGGCAAATTCTTCAGAAATTTAACGCTCACGCAAAAGAACGCGCATATAATGCAATTTTATGGTACGCCGAGGCCAAAAATCTCTACGAAGCCAAGAGTGCCGATGATGCCATCGAGTACGAGTCTATCGCCTCAGAATACACCGTATGGTATCAACGAATCCATGAGTTCCTTGAATCCAACCCGGAAATTTGCCGGAAAATTGAGGAGGAGACTAAGGTAAGTGACTTGTCGGACTTCTTCCGCATGGCGGGAAGGTAAAACAAATGATGGCATGGGCAGTATTGTAAACTGTCTCAAGGCTGTTAATGCCCATCAATAGAATAGTAGTTCCCCCCCAAAAAAAAATTGCACGGATTGCATAAATTTTGCTTTACACGCAAGAGTATATGATGTATAATGCAAAATATAGAAGTGAGACAAGCAAAAAGCTTCGCAAATCGGAGGACGAATCATGCAAATAAAGTATACTCGCGGAAAGCCGGTTGATAAAGAGCGACTGGCACAGTACCTTGAGGCTGCCAAGGGGCCTAACAGAACCATGAAGCAATTCGCCGAGGAGTGCAATGTAAATCCATCTACTCTTTCGAGAATCGCCAACAAAAAGCTAGTGGGCGGTAGTTCGGAAGCATTAATGGTGGCTATATTTGAACATGCTGATCCAGCGAGCGGAGTTGCTCTTGAAAACCTTATGGATGCTAACGGCATGGTACCGGCGGGAAGTATTCGCCCACATAACTTTGGCTTTCAAGAGCGTACGGTATCGGAAATTCTTATATCTGAGATGAATCGTAGGGTACAAGCTACCGTTACGGTGCCTCTCAGAAGGCAATTCAGACTTTCGAGAACCATGGGATATACGCCGGATATCGTGTTTGAGAGTGATACATTTGGTGGAAATGGTCTGTGGGCAATAGATGTTGTTCCGATGGCGCATTTTATGGCGCGTAGAGATGATGATACCTCAGAGGAAATGGTCAGGCGTCGTGCTCAGATGATGAATAGGCGCAGATTCTTTGACCGCCTCTCTCGTTATGCGACTATTGGCTACTTCTGGGAGGAAGAACTTCCTCAGAGGTTTTCTTACGTACTTTTAGATGCTGATACCTTTAAGGACATAATTGCTGAATACGGCGAACAAAAATTTAAGGGCGATGTATCGTTAATTTTTGTCGACTTAAACAATCTCAAAATTGTGGATGAATTTATCTTCCCAAGACAAAACGGCGACACTATGGAAAAATTTTTCACCGTTCCTGTAGATGGAAAAATTACAGAAGATGATGACTGGCTGATAAATATCGATGATATAAAGTTAGGGGGAGACATATGATTGGGAATGGCATACTTTATACCCATCATGGCAAGAAGAAGCCACAAGGCGAATTGGCTATGGTTAACAAAAAGGCCGCTCTTGCCTATGTGCAAGGGAGCGGCAAGGACAAAGCAATTGTCGGCTATACATACTTGGATGAAATAATTGACAAAGTCTGTAGGAGCGAATTGCCGTCATATGCGGTCAATTTTTAAGATGCGTTCCCATCAGAGGCGTATGGGGCGAAAGACAAGATTAAATATTTACCCGCCGTGCAGTTCGAAGGCGTAACAGGCCGGGGTAGATGATAGCAGGTACGAATTTACGTACTATGGCTATTAGTCTGCCCCGGCCTATTTTACTCTAACAACAGGGAGGAAAGCACTATGCTTAGGGAAATTAAGGATATCAAGGATCGTTGCGCTTGTTATGTGGATGACATTACCGGCATTGTAGAGCACGAGTACAAAAAGGTAAAAACCACGACAACGGTGGCCGTTGGTAATGAAATAACCATAGAGAGGGACACCACCGTTACTAAATTAAAACGAGTAAGTCCGCAGAAGTTTGAAGTTGAAAAATATAATATACCAAGTGTTGCATAATCATTCGCAGAGCTGCTTGACGGCCAGAGTGAGAATTTCGGTTAAACGAGATTATCATTCTGGCCGTTTTCGTTTCTATGGATACCGAGATGAGTTCATAAACTTTATGGATTCATCTGAGTAGCCATAGACACTCTCTGAAATACAAGGATGTCTTGAAGGATGTCTTGATACTCAGAAACGCTTTAGTCGGGGGTAAACCTCGACATTATTCCGACCAATTGAAACCTTGGAGTCGCTCTCCGTTGTTCCTGAAGGCGTAGATTGGTTCATTAGTCGACCACAGGAACAGTCGGCCTCTATCCTAAGAAAGGATGAGCCGACTTGATTACAAAGTTTGAAAAAGAAAACGGAAACTACAATATCCCTATTGAATTGCCGGGTAATTATGGCAAGAAGACTCCCGAAGAGATAGCTGATACGAAAGCAATCATCGAGAGCGTTAAGCAGGAGTATCCTGATGCCGTTATTTCGACAGTTAAGTGGGGTTGGCGTATTTTCAGAGCGATTGTCATCGAGGGTGACCGCGACCTGTACGAGACCATAATGCACGAGGAAGATGTGGTGCAAAAGCGGAAAAGCCGTGATGAGCGTTGCATTATTTCTGACGGTAGCGGTCACGCGGTTCGTTGCCCGTCGCAACTTGCGAATCCCGAATACGACCACGGCAAGCCGCAGGGCAAGGGCAATCGCAAAACCATTATGAACACCTGCGACGGCTGCCCTTACAACACATTCGATCGCCCGGATTTTAGCACTCAGTCTCTTGAGGATATGTTGGCGACGGATGAGGACGACGAAAATGATTTCCCTGATGCTCTTAAAGCGGGAATACAACGGGAGTCTGACCGTTACCTTGCAGCCAGTAAGGAAGTCCTCGACCTTATTGCAAGAAAATATCCTGACAAGCTGCCGGAGTTTACCCTTCGCCTCGCTGAGGTCAAAGGTAGCGAAATTGCCAAAATACTGGGCAAGAATACGAGCAGTTTGTATAAAATCGGCAAGGGTATCACCAACGACCTTTTGGAGCTTTTGGATTCCCTTTGGTATTTGAACATTAAACGCCGCTAATCCCACCATATAATAACAGGCTAATCGCCGCAGGAGGATTTTTCTCCTGCGGCGGTTTTTTAGTCCTTCATATAAAAATAGCACTCATACCCATCGGCGCGAAGATTTAATCCTTCTATCCAAGGTGGAGTCTTGCCCATAATATCGCATATTTCCTCCACAGGCGTTTCCATCGCTACCTCCAAAATCAGTTCGTCATGGACATGACCACAGATAAAACGGTCAGACAAATTTTTCATGGTATAAGCCAAAATATCACGGCTGACAGCTTGAACAAGATTTTCAACAAACTTGGGGCCGTAACTTTCCAAACGCTCCCATTTTCTTGAAGTCCCGTTGATTCCAAAATATGTGACGCTTTCGCTACCGTAATCATTTGGCTCGATTTTCGGCTTCACATAAGCCAGCCTCCGCCCGGAAGGCAAAACCATAAACATGATACCGCTTTTATACACAAAACGAATACCATGCGTTTCCGTCATAGCTCTGGTCTTTATGCAGTTTTTGACGGCTGCGTCCATACTCCACCAAAGTCTCGTGATATTGGGGCTGGCCTCCCGCCACATATCAACCAAAGGTTGCAGTTCGTCCTCGGTTAAGCCCATATCTAATGCACCCATAGCTTTTAATGCGCCAACGGAGCCGCCGTAACCAAGGGCGAGTTCTGCTATTTTACCTTTTTGACGAAGGTGAGAATTTACGCCGTGCTTTTCCACGGGAACACCAAACATTTGAGACGCGCTGGCGCAGTAAATATCATCGCCCCGGTCAAAAACCTCGATCCGCCAATCTTCTCCGGCAATAAAGCTGATAACCCTTGCCTCGATCGAACTAAAATCCGCAACCACGAATTTGAACCCCGGTCTTGGAATGAACGCCGTTCTTATTAGCTGCGAGAGCGTATCGGGCACATTGTCGTAGAGCATGGACATCAGTTCAAAATCGCCGCTGCGGACAAGTCCTCTGGCTTCGGCAAGGTCATCCAAGTGGTTCTGCGGCAAATTTTGGAGCTGAATATGCCGCCCTGCCCATCGCCCCGTGCGTGAAGCTCCATAAAACTGGAACATGCCTCTGGCTCTGCCGTCAGCGCAGACCGTGTCCATCATTTTCGTGTACTTCTTTACGGATGATCGTGACGTTTGTTGACGCAGAGTCAGGACTTCCGCTACTTCCTTGGGGACGGTTTTCAACAGGCTGATAATCGCGTTCTTATCCAGACTGTCGGTGCGGATATCTCTTTCTTCCAGCCAGCTTTTTAGTTGCTGTACGCTGTTGGGATTTTCCAACTTGGTCAGGGTCTTCATTCGTTTTATGAGACTTTCCCTGGCTTGATCGTCAAAGCGAATGGCGTTTTCAGCAAGCGTCAAGTCAACGAGGATACCACGGTCGTTGATTTTTTCGGAAAGCCAATATTCCTCCCAGGTGGAATCCGGGACAGGGAATCTTGACAGCTTTTCTGCAATCTCCATTTCCACTTGCACGTCACGTCGATTGTATTCCACGAAGGTTGCCCATTTATCTGGGGCGTTATCGGGGAGATTGCGTATTCGGCTGTCGTTCTTGGTGGGCTTTCGAGGGAGGCTGAAAAAACGAATGAGGTTTTTTCCTTCAACCATTTTCTGCTCTTCCAAGTGAAAGATCGCGCCAACCTGCTCCAAGGTCAACGGCAGTCCGCAATATGCTGACCAGACCATCGTGCATTTCCACGAATGGGGGTCGAGGTAATCCGATACTGTGTCATTGGTATCGCCGTAGGAGCGAAAATATTCCGGGCAGTTGCGGCGCAGCCATACGGAGAGAAACACACGTTCAAAGGACGCGTTATGCGCCCATTTGGTAACGGCGGGAGAAGAAAGAGCCGACAGTATCGCCGCAGGAATTTGCTCGCCCTTTGCCGTCTCAATGACTTCGATGGGAGCGCCATCTACGGAATAACCAAAGAGCAGGATTTTTGCATCCTCGGAATCCGCATAACGATAAACGCCGCAGTCTCTCAGGCTGACTGAGGAAAAGGTTTCAATGTCAAGATACAAATCTTTCATGGGATTCATCTCCTGTTGCAAAAGGACGGCGAGGTAATCCCGCCGTCCTTGCCAAACTGTATGCGTCGTTATCTTTTAGGAGAGGAAATCGTCCTCGTCCTCGTCTCCGAATGCTTCGTCGACACTGATGGTGGAGCCGAGAGGCTGACCGTCGGCCATCTTCATGAGGTAGTCAAGGGAGACGCCGATGCCGCGATTGCCGTTCTTGTTGTAGCAGTAGAAGCCGATCGCCGCTTTAGCGTAGATGCCGGAGTACAGTTCCGAGGAATCGAGGATTTCGTTCTTGTTGCTGTCCACCACGCCGGGGCGGCGCTCGTTCTTGGCATTGAGGTAGAAGGCGTTCTGATACGCCGGGTCGCCGTCCTTCTTTTTGTCGCCGTCATGGAGAGGCCCATCCTTGATGATTTCCTCATAGGTGGGAACCGTGCGCCCCTTGCCTTTGAGAATGGATACGCCGTCTTCGTAAGCTGCCCGCATGGCGGCATCGATCTTAGTCAGTGTTGCTACATCGTCCTTGGGGATGATGAGGCTTGCGGAGAACTTGGGCTTGCCGTCGCCGTAGGCTTTCGGGGCATTGATGTTGAGATAGGAGCAGCGGGTGCGTGCTCCGGTGGTGCATTTCGTTGGATGTTTCTTTGACATGTTATTGCCCTCCTTGATTGTTGTCTTCGTTAAATGCATCGTCGATGTTGTGCATTTCCGGTCGCTTGTCGGATTCCGGAGCCAGCACGGGCTTTCCTTGAGGTTTTATAATCAGCTTTCCGAGGATTTCCTCGAATCGCTTTTTACCCAGTAATTTCTTCATGGCGGTGATTCCCAGCACCTTTTTCTCGAAGGGATCGAACCCCGCATTGGAGACGATTTCAGCGACGGCTTCATCGTCGACGTATCTTCTGACACTTCGACCCTCCACAATCTTGAAACCGGGATACTTTGTTCCGGCGATAGCCTGACGGAGCGCATACTCCTTGAGATCGTCTGCCCAAGATACCAGCCCCGCCAGCCTCGGCAACAGGGCGGCAATCTCGTAATTGTCGAGCGTATCCGGCTCATTGAAAGCCGCTCCCGCCAGTTCGAGGTAATGATCCGCTCTGGCACGGCAAATATCTTTCACCTTGCAGAAGCGGCAATGGTCACCTGCAGAAAATTTTCCATCGCCCTTGATGGCAAGCTGCGCCGCCGGAGCGAGATCCTTCTCCGCCCATAAGAGCAATTCGTCCTTGGTCGTTTCCCAAGTGTCGTAATGTTCCCGACGGGGCTGGAAGATGGAAAGCTTCACTTTCTGTATGTCGTAAAGGCCGTCATAAAGGTCAATACCGCCCAAGGCATAGCAGGAAAGCTGTGTGTTTTCCTTGGCATCTACCAGTACGCCGACACCATATTTCATGTCGATTACTTGGAGATAACCATCGGTAACGATCAAGCCGTCCGCCGTGCCGAATCCCTCCGGCACCCACTTGGAAAAATCCACTCTTTGCTCGACGCAGACCACGGGATCGGCGCAGAACTTTTTCGCCTCGGCCACTTGCTCCATAAAGAAGTCACGGTAGCTTTCGGCGGCATCCTGCATTTCGCTGTTGTACACATCGAGATTTTCCGTGGGGTCTTGGCACTCGCGCCCCAATGCCGTGAGTACCAAATACTCGCATAAGCTGTGTGCGCAAGTACCTTCAAGCGCATAGGGGCTTGCCCTCTCCTGTACTGCCGCATTGAGTTTTGCCGACGGCGGGCAATGTGTCCAACGGTCGCTGGACGATGCCGAAAGATATGCGTGTATGTCAGGCATTAAGCAACACCTCCGCCTCGGCTACGATGGCGGCGTATTCACCGGGGTCAACGGCAGACAGGCTGTTTGCACCGTGCTTGTTGATGATTTCCTTTACCTTCTCCCGCTGACCGTTATTGGCAATATCGGCTAAGAGCTTTCGCACATATTCCTTGGTATATTCCGGCTCTTTCGGAGTCGGTGCTTGCTCCTCTACCGGGGGAATTTCCTCCTTGGGCGGCTCCGCTTTCTTCTTGGCGGGAGATTTCTTCTTCGGCTCGTCCTCGGCGTTTACATTGAAATAACGCCGCAGAGTCTCGGATATTTTAAGAAGTCCGTTCCCGCACTCGGCGATACCCTCAATTACCGCCGAGATTTCCTGCATCTTGTCCATCTTGTACCTCCGTTTTACCGTTCTGTTCCAATCTGTCGGCGAGTCGTTTGGCGATTACGCTGATGGCGATAAGCACATCGCGCAGTTCCTCGTCATAACTCGCCTGTTTTGCCTGTGCCATGTGGTAGCCTCCTTTCGTCGATTTCCGCTTCGGTCGAGAGTGTTGTTTAGCCCTCTCACTTAGGTAAGGAAATGAAATGGGCTTTTTTCTACCAACCGCTGAAAATTTTTTTGTTTTTTTGAGCGGCTTGTTTTCCCCTCTCACTTAGGTAAGGAAATGAGAACACAAAAATTCCACCGTCGATGAGAAAAAAATTCTGACCGCACAAACGGTCATTTCTTTTTATGGAAAGAAAAAATTTTTCTCGGACGGTGGAAAAATCGTTAGTTCATTTCCTTACCTAAGTGAGGGGAATAAATCCACACGAAAGGACTGGTGCATATGGCTACAAACGAAAAAACGCGACACTTGGTATACATAGCATCCGCTTACTCCGGCGACATAGACGGCAATACGAGGAAGGCAAGGCTGTACTGCCGTTTTGCGGCTTTGGAAGGAAAATCGCCTATCGCACCCCATCTTTATCTGCCGTCCTTCTTATCGGAGGAAACGGAGCGAGAACTTGCTTTGGAGATTGACCTTGCCATTCTCAACTACTGCTCGGAGCTTTGGGCGTTTGGTGAGCCGACCGTAGGCATGAAGGCTGAGATTGCTGCGGCAGAGGAGCAGGGCATAAGGATTCGTCGGTTTACGGAAAATATGGAGGAAATCGTATGAAGTTCACATTGTTTACCGCCGATTGCGTCGGCAACGAAAAAAACTGCGTCTATCCCCATAAAGCGGAGATTGACTCGCCCACGGCTTTGGCGGCGGCTGTTGCCAATGACCACACGGCGGGGAAGTTTAAGGGCAGCTATCGCTCCAAGGGAAAATTCGAGTGGTCGAACTGCATTCTTATGGATGTGGATAACGACAAAAGTGACAACCCCGCCGACTGGGTGGACGAAAAGAAACTGCTCGCCGACTTCGGCGATATGCAGATGGTGATTATTCCCAGCCGTCACGACATGAAGGAAAAAGACGGCAAGACGGCGCGCCCCAAAAAGCACGTGGTCTTTGTCATCGAGCAAACTGCGGACGCCGTCCGTTATGCAGCTATCAAGGCGGCAATTCAAGCGAAGTACACCTACTTCGATGATAACGCCCTCGATGCGGCGCGGTTTATGTTTGGCTCGGAGGTTAAGCCGGAGGATATTGTTTGGAATGATGGTTGGCTTACCATCGACGATGACCTTGGCGGCGAAGAAGCATTGGAGGACTTGCTCCCGGAACATTCTAAGGAAATCTCGGCGGGGGTCAGGAACAAGACGCTGTCTCGCTTTGTCGGTCGCGTGCTGATGCGGTTCGGAGATACGGAAAAGGCGCGGGAACTCTTCGAAGCTGAGGCGGCAAAGTGCAATCCTCCCTTGGAAGAACGGGAACTTGAAACCATCTATCGCTCCGGCAGGCGTTTCCTTAAAAAGGTACAGCAGAACGAAAACTATGTGCCGCCGGAGGAATACGAGGCCATGTTTGGCAGCGCGGGATATTTGAAGCCCGAAGACTACTCCGACATCGGACAAGCCAAAGTGTTGGCGTCGGTTTTCGGTGACAAACTCTGCTACTCCGGGGCTACCGGCTTTCTCCGCTATGACGGCTCGGCGTGGCTTGAGTCCAAATATCAATCCATAGGTCTTACGGAGGAATTTTCCGATATGCAGCTTGCCGATGCGGAAAACCTTATACAGCAGACCGAGGATGCGCTCCTTGCGTCCGGCATTACCGAGCAGGACATCATCGCCGGTGGCAAGACCCTCGAAAAGCAGATAGCGGGGGAGGAGCAGACAAAACTCTTTATGGCGTACCTTGCGGCAATCAAGTACAAGGCTTTCGCCATGAAACGGCGGGACATGAAGTTCATTGTCTCCGCTATGGAAGCGGCAAAGCCCATGCTTGAAGTCAAAGCCGCCGATTTAGACCGCGATCCCTTTATGCTGAATTGCAAAGACGGCACCTACGACTTGACGCAAGGCGCGGACGGACGGCGTGACTTCAATCCCGACGACCTTATCACCAAGATATGCAACACATCGCCGAGCGACGAAGGAAAAGAACTCTGGGAGAATTTCCTCACGACCATTTTCTGCGGTGACCGGGAACTTATTGAGTATGTGCAGAAAATCTGTGGGCTTGGGGCGATAGGCATCGTTTACCTTGAAGCCATCATCATCTCCTATGGTGACGGAGCCAACGGCAAATCTACCTTTTGGAATACCATCGCTTGGGCTTTGGGGACTTACGCCGGAGGAATATCCGCCGATGCGCTTACCACGGGTTGTCGCCGCAATGTGAAGCCTGAAATCGCCGAAGCAAAGGGTAAGCGACTTCTTATTGCTGCAGAGTTGGAAGACGGCGTGCGTCTATCAACCTCCGTGGTGAAACAGCTTTGCAGTACCGACCAAATCAAGGGCGAGAAGAAATACAAAGACCCCTTCGATTTTATGCCCAGTCATATGTTGGTGCTGTACACGAACCATCTGCCGAAGGTGGGAGCAATGGACAGGGGCATTTGGCGGCGGCTCATCGTCATTCCCTTTAACGCCACAATCACCGGCAAAAACGACATCAAGAATTTCTCCAAGCATCTCACGGAAAATGCCGGGGGATATGTTTTGAAGTGGATTATCGAGGGCGCAAAGAAAGCCATTGACGATGGGTACAATCCCAAGCCGCCCAAGGTGGTGGAGGATGCCATTGGACGGTATAAGAGCGATAGCGACTGGCTGGGCTACTTCATCGAGGAATGTTGTGAAGTAGGCGAGGACTTTGTGGAGAAATCCGGCGAGTTCTATAACGAGTATCGCGCTTTTTGTATGCGGACGGGCGATTACATCAGGGATTCGGCGACCTTTTACTCCACCATCGAGCAAGCGGGCTTTTCTCGCTTTAGAAAATCCAACGGACGATTCATCAAGGGAGTCAGGCTGAAAAATAGTGCCTTTGATGACTAATGACACCCATGACCGTCAATTTTTATGACGGTCAAAGCTGTGTGGTAGTCAGCCAAGAATCCAGATTCGATGGGACTTCAAGTGGGTTATGACACCTATGGCAACCATTTACTATACCCCCTTTAGGGCTGATTTATTCCTTAAATCTCTCTATATAAAAGGTATGTAAAGGGATGTCGTAGGTGTCACATAGGGGGGAAAGCTATGAGGGAAAAGAACATCGAGCGAAAACTCGTAGAGGCTGTGAAGTCACTTGGCGGCATTTGCCCAAAGTGGGGATCGCCGGGACTTGACGGCGTACCCGACCGCATCATTCTCCTGCCCGGTGGACGCACGGCCTTTGCCGAACTCAAAGCGCCGGGTAAGAAGGTGCGTCCGCTCCAAGCGGCACGGCATAAAACCTTACGGCGATTGGGCTACAAAGTCTATGTGATTGACGGTGCGGAGCAAATCGCGCCGATACTTGAGGAGATTGGAGGGGACTGATTTGATTATCACTTTGTGGGACGGCAGAAACGAACCCGTGACCGAAATACGGGATATGCTGTATCTCGTTGACGAATATATGGGCATGGATGCCCGGTGGTGGTTTGAGGACTGGCTCAAAGACCAAGAGGATAACGAAAAAGCCTACGATGGCCTTTGGAAGGATTACGAGGCACAACAAAAAGACCATAAGGACACCATCCGCGAGATAGAGGACAAGGTCAAAAAACTCGCCGAGATTATCGAGTACAAAGATTTTGACGGCAAAGCGGCAGAGAAAGCCTTGCGGGATATTTACCATATCCTTTGGAGGGAACTCCGATGAAGTACACGCCGCATGAATATCAGACCTACGCCGCAGATTTTATCGAAACTCACGACCAAGCCGCCGTTCTCCTCGATATGGGGCTTGGAAAGACGGCTATCACGCTGACGGCAATAAACGACTTGCTTTTTGACCGTTTTGAAATCTCCCGTGTGCTGATTATCGCGCCATTAAGGGTGGCGAAAAACACATGGCCGCAGGAGATAAAGAAGTGGGATCACCTCGTAAACATCAGCTATGCCGTAGCCGTAGGCACGGAGCAGAATAGGCGAGCGGCTCTCACTCAAAAAGCCAATCTCTATATCATCAACCGAGAGAATGTGGACTGGCTCATTACAAAGAGCGGCTTGCCCTTCGATTATGACATGGTGGTTATCGACGAACTCTCCAGTTTCAAATCCCACCAAACAAAGCGGTTCAAGACGCTGATGAAGGTTCGCCCCAAGGTAAAACGCATCGTGGGCTTGACGGGTACGCCGTCTAGCAACGGTCTGATGGATTTATTCGCTGAGTTTCGGTTACTCGATATGGGGGAGCGGCTGGGGAAATTCATCGGTCAATACCGAGAGCAGTATTTTGTCCCCGACAAGCGGAGTCAGCAGATGGTCTTTTCCTACAAGCCTCGACCCGGCGCAAGGGAAGAAATTTACAGCCGCATCGCCGACATTACCATCTCCATGAAAGCGGGAGATTTTTTGAAAATGCCGCCACTCGTGATGAATACCATGACCGTCAAAATGACCGACAAGGAGCGAAAAGTCTACGAGCGTATGAAAGCCGACATGGTGGTACAGCTTGGCGGCAAGGAGATAGATGCCGTCAATGCGGCGGCTCTTTCCAATAAGCTATTGCAGATGGCAAACGGTGCGGTGTATGACAAAGACTGCAAAGCCCTTCACCTGCACGACCAAAAACTTGATGCCTTGGAGGACATCATCGAAGGAGCAAACGGCAAAGCGGTGCTGGTGGCGTACTGGTTTAAGCATGATTTGGAGCGCGTCAAGTCGCGGTTTTCCGTGCGAGAGATAAAGACCGACCGCGACATTGCCGATTGGAACGAGGGGAAAATCCCCGTCGCCGTTATTCACCCCGCTTCTGCCGGACACGGGCTTAACTTACAGGACGGCGGCTCTACCTTGGTGTGGTTCGGACTCACTTGGAGTTTGGAACTTTATCAGCAGACTAATGCTCGGCTCTATCGCCAAGGACAAAAGGACACGGTGGTTATTCATCACATCCTGACGGAGAACACCATCGACCAAAACGTGATGTATGCCTTAAAGCATAAGGACAAAACTCAAGCGGCTCTTATCGATGCCGTGAAAGCTAATCTGGGAGGTGCTGTCCATGAATCCGTATGAGGCTTTGGCTAACGCCATCATCGAACAGGCGGCGAAAGACCATAAAAAAGCGGCGAAGTTTCTGAAGAAAAATCGTCGCACAAAGGAACTATCTGAAATTGTCGCCGCCCAAGTCGCCGCAAAACAAAAACACCGAGAAGAGCGAAAGGCTCTGAAACTTCCCGCCGAGCGTGAGAAACTAAGCCGTGAGGAGCGGAAACTAAACGCCATCATCAGCCATGAAACCTTACGGTATGATACCGAGAAGTTTTTCCGTTCCGATTGGTTTGGGGAACTCACGGAGTTGGACGGGGAAGTGCTGCTCTCGCGGCTTAAGCAAATGGAGGAGGCGATGTAAGCGTGAGCGTGAGAGAATTTTTAGAACGGGCGCGGCATTTGGACGATGCCATTAACGCCCAAATTGCGGAGCTTAACCATCTGCGGGAACTCTCCATGAAGATAAGCGGCAGCCGTTTGGAGGAGCGCGTCAGCCACAGAAAGCCCACGGAAGCACCCTATGCCAAGTGGGTGGAGCGGATTATTGACAAGGAAAAAGAAATCAACGAGAACATCTATCGCTTTCTTGCCGTCAAGATGGAGATCAGCGACTTCATCGACAAGATTGATAATCCCGAATGGCAGAGCCTGTTGCGCCGTCGCTATGTGCTGTGTAAGTCTTGGCCTGATATTGCCGTGGATATGTTCAGCAGTTTGAGAACCGTTCAGCGGCTTCACAATAAAATCTTAAAAAATCTCGAAAATTGACACGGTTTGGCATTAGTTGGCACTATTTGGCACTGCTTGGCACGTTGTTGACCGGGGCTTGACATGGTATAGTATAGGCTAGAAAAGTGTAGATAGACCTCCGAGGGAGAAATCCCTGCGGAGGTTTTTTATTGCCCAAAACGAGGTGGTGCTATGCCGAGGAAACCCAAACGCCCCTGCCGTTATCAAGGTTGCCCAAAACTGACCGACAGCAAGAGCGGCTACTGCGAGGAACACGAAAAGCAAATGCAACGGCACTATGAGCATTTCGCCCGTGGGTACAATCAGCACGAGCGATATGGTGGTGCGTGGAAGAAAATCCGCGACCGTTACATCGCGGCGCATCCTCTTTGCGAGAGATGTCTTGGGCTTGGCTTTGCGACGGTGGCAACGCTTGTTCATCATGTGAAGCCGATTGCTGATGGTGGGACGAATGAGGAGAGCAATCTCAAAAGTCTGTGCGTCAGCTGTCACGAGAAAATCCACCAGCGGAAAAAATCCGACGGCTGACCGGGAGGGGCGGTAGAAATCTCTACAAGCCACGCCCCGTCTGACCGGCACGGGGGCTCGCGTAAAAAAAGAACGGTTCAAACGGGGTATTAAAAAACGGGCAGATTGGAGGTGATGCCCTATGGCAAAGGACGGTACAAATCGCGGTGGTAGGCGAGTCCGGGCGGGAGACAAACCCGAAGCACTGGCAGATAAAATTGCGGGCGGGCGAACGGCGCACATCATGGAGTTCCCCATGACGGAACTGGACGGCACAGACCTTGTGGATGCCGCCGACCTCTATGGTGAGGAGATGCCAACGCCGAGCGAGTTCCTGTCTGCGCGACAGCGGAATGGAAAGCCGCTCGGTGCGGACGAGATTTTCCGCGAGACGTGGCTGTGGCTGAAGGAGCGCGGCTGTGAGCGCCTCGTGAATCCACGCCTGATTGAAAGCTACGCGCAGGCATTTGCCCGCTTTGTCCAGTGCGAGGAGGCAATGAGTCAATACGGGCTCATCGGCAAGCATCCGACCACCGGAGGGGCAATAGCAAGCCCCTTTGTTCAGATGGGGCAGGCATTCCAGAAACAGTCCAATCTGCTCTGGTATGAGATTTTCGACATCGTAAAGCAGAACTGCACCACCACGTTCAGCGGATCGCCGCAGGAGGATCGGATGGAACGGCTGCTGCGTTCGAGGAAGTAAGGAGGGAAGTCATTTGAACAAAACAACATCGGAGATGAAGCTCGTTCCGATCAGTAAACTCGTGCCATATGCCAACAACGCACGGACGCATTCGCCCGAACAGATCAACAAGCTGCGCGGCAGTCTGCGGGAGTTCGGATTCGTCAGTCCCGTCATTATTGACAAGGACTACGGCATCCTCGCAGGACACGGGCGCGTTATGGCTGCACGGGCGGAGGGCATGGAGAATGTGCCGTGCGTATTCGTCGACCATCTGACCGAGGCGCAGAAGAAGGCATACATCCTCGCGGATAACCGTTTCGCACTCGATGCGGGATGGGATGAAGATATGCTGCGTGTCGAGATGGAAGCCTTGCAGGGTATGGACTTCGACATCTCACTCACGGGCTTCGACGAAACCGAGATTGCCGATCTGCTCTCACTGGATGACGACGAAGCGCAGGAAGACGACTTCGACGTGGATGCGGAACTCGCAAAACCCTGTGTTGCTCAATCGGGTGATGTGTGGCATCTCGGCAAGCATCGTGTTATCTGCGGAGATTCCACGTTGCCGGAGACGTATGAACGTCTGCTCGGCAGTGAGAAGGTCAACCTCGTATGCACGGACCCGCCGTATTTTGTGGCTCTGGAAAGCACATCTGGGAAAATCAAGAACGATGATCTGAATGACAAGGACGCTTACGACTTCCTGAAATCTGCCTTTACCGCCTTTCACTCGGCAATGGCGACGGACGCTTCCATCTACGTTTTCTACGCAACGGCAAAAGCCCGCATCTTTCATGACGCTTATGAGGATGCGGGCTTTAAAGTTGGCGCGGGACTCGTGTGGAAGAAAGACCGCCTTGTACTCACACGGACGGATTGGAAGTACATTCACGAACCGGTCATCTGGGGCTGGCGGAAGGACGGGCGGCACAGATGGTACGGCGATCAAAAGCAGACTACGGTGTTCTCTTTTGATCGTATCAAGGACTCGAAGAAGGACGGCTACGGACATCCATCCTCGAAGCCCGTACCGCTCATTGCGTACCTTGTTAAGCAGTGTACGCAGACGAATGGCATCGTTCTTGACGGCTTCCTCGGTTCGGCATCAACGCTCATCGCCTGTGAGCAGCTGAACCGTATCTGCTACGGTGTGGAGCTTGAACCGAAATTCGTGGATGTCGCTGTTGAGCGGTACATCCAGAGCAAGGACGGAAATGCGGAAGATGTGTTTTTGGAACGTGATAGTGAGCGCATTCCGTATGCGGATGTGCCGAAACCAAAGGAGGAAGCATAATGCGTGTGTTTTTGAATCCGGGTCATGCCCCGGACGGGAATCCAGATCCCGGTGCGTGCGGGTACGGACTGAGAGAATGTGATGTGGCAAAGAATGTCGCTGATCTTGTTGTGGGCTACCTTACTGCCGCAGGTGTTGAGGTGGTCGGCAACTTGCAGTCTGACAGCCTCCATGAAGTCGTATCGGCCTCCAACCGTGTGGATGCCGATGTATTCATCTCCATCCACTGTAATGCGTGCAACGGTGTAGCACAGGGGACGGAGGTTTGGCACTACTACGGAAGCGGCGCAGGGGAGAAGCTGGCACAGTGCATCCAGAATCAGATTGTGGATGCGCTCGGAACAGTGGATCGCGGCGTGAAAGGCGCAAAGCCCGGTGTCAACGGACTGTATGTTCTGAGCAACACCGATGGGGTCGCCGTGCTCGTGGAACTTGCGTTTATTGACCATGTGAGCGATGCAGAGCTTCTGCGGTCGCAGCAGGATGAATTTGCCCGCGCCATTGCGCGTGGGGTAACGGACTATGAAGGAGCGTGTTGAAGATGAAACTGGAACACATTCAAAACGAGCTGAAGAACCATGTAGGGGACTTTGTGCGAACGGAGGCAAAGGAAGCGACCGTCCTCTGGATGCACGAGAAAGGGCTCTCGGCGGCGCGTGAAGTATCGGCGGCGTATACGGCGGCACTGAAGGAGAGCGCGGAGAAGGAGACGGGATGGTGCAGGTTCCGCGACCGTATCTTCCTGCCGCTTGTCATTGACGGTGCGATCTGGATGACGAGCAAAATGCTCGAGCGCATGACCGCTCCCCATATTGTGAAATGATGACGCTCGGCAGTTTGTTTTCTGGCTCAGGGGGCTTTGAACTCGGTGCTGTTCTCGCGGGGATTACGCCGATATGGGCATCGGAGATTGAGCCGTTTCCGATTCGCGTCACCACAAAGCGGCTTCCCTCCGTCAAACATCTTGGAGACATCCATCGGATTCACGGCGATGAGATCGAGCCTGTGGACATTATCACGTTTGGCTCTCCTTGCACGAATCTCAGCATCGCGGGACGGAGGGAAGGGCTGCATGGAACAGAATCCGTTCTCTTTTTTGAGGCAATTCGTATCGTGCGGGAAATGAGGTGTGCAACGAATGGAAGATACCCAAGGTTTATCGTCTGGGAGAATGTCGCAGGCGCATTCTCGAGTTCCGGGGGACGGGATTTCCAATCCGTCCTTACGGAGATTGTCCGCATCAAAGAGCCGAAAGCACCCGAGGTGCCTTTGCCTGAAAAGGGTGGATGGGCATACGCAGACATTCTTCTGGGAGACGGATGGAGCATTGCTTACCGGCTCATGGACGCACAGGGCTGGGGAGTTCCACAGCGTCGGCGCAGAATCTACCTTGTCGCAGATTTTGGAGGATCAAGTGCCGGACAAATACTATTTGACACCGAAAGCGTGCGTCGGGATCTTGCGCCGTGCTTCGCTTCGTGGCAAGGCACTGCCCGAGAGTTTGCGGATGGCACTGGAACGTCAGGCGGGCGGATAAGTGCGGGTTTCTGTACCGAGCATTCTGCACAGAGCCGAAGTATCGGCTATGCGGAGGAGAAATCTCCGACACTACGAACTGAAACCGTTCCTGCCGTATTCGAGTCACACGGCTCGGATGCGCGGTACAACGGTCCGCTGGAAATCTGTCCGACTGTGCTTCGGCACTATGGCACGGGCGGAAACAATCAGCCGATTGTACTCAAGGACATACAGGCATACGGAATCTCGTCATTCCAGTCCAATGCCATGCGCTCGGATAACCCGAACTCCGGCATCTATGAAACGAAGACGGCGCGGACGATTGACCAAAGCGGCGGGAACCCTGCGTGCTGTCAGGGCGGCGTTGCGGTCGTCTCCATCCAAGGCTCGATGATCGGACGCTCCGAAAAGAACGGCCCGCAAGGAAGTGGTATCGCAGAGAATGTGAGTTTTACGCTCAACACTGCCGACCGTCATGCGGTCTATGCCATGACGACGCGCTGCCACGCTCATTTTGCAAAGGAGAAATGCCCGACGCTGATGGCGCGGGACTTCAAAGACCCGATGGTCGTGAATCAGCCCGTCTATGCCGTTCGGAGATTGACACCGACCGAGTGCGGACGCTTGCAGGGCTTTCCCGACGGATGGTGCGCGGGACTTGGGACGGATGAGCCGACCGAGGAAGAAGTGTTCTTCTGGCGCGAGGTCTTTGAGACACACCGAAAAATCACGGGTGGGAAGAAGCCAAAGACCGATACGCAGATTCGGAGATGGCTCAGAAATCCACATTCGGATGCTGCAGAGTACAAGATGTGGGGAAACGGCGTCGCACTTCCTTGTGTGCTCTATGTCCTTACGGGAATTGCACATTTTGGGCATTCGGTGTATACAACAGATTTCGCTTGCTAATTCTTCCCGCGTGAGTGATGAATGTAATGACCAAAGTTCATAAAGGAGGAAATTACCATGAAGGTCAATTACAACATCCAAAAGGAAGAGCGCAAGGCGATGGTCGGGATCGTCAGCAAGGTGCTAAACACGAAGCCCGTCTACTGCGGCGCACCGAGCTTTTCCTACAAGGTCGGCGCATTTGAGATCACGAAGGACGGCGGTCTTTGCTTCGACGATGCCACCGACGAAGCGACACTTGTGCGTGTGCGCACGGCACTGTGCGAGGAGGGCTTTATGTCCGAGGGCGGGGAGCATGAGGCTTCCTGCGCAGACACAGGGGCGAAGGAGCCGAGCACAACGGAATCCACGACGAGCGAGACTCCTTGCGAGGACACGGCGCAGAACGATTCCACCCCGACGGAAACGGCAGATGCAGAAGCTGACTCCTCCGAAGATACCCTTTCCATCAGCCTCCCGCGTAGCCTCTTCACGGAGACCGCACTGAACAATCTGGACGCGCTTCTCCTGAGCAAGGGACGGCTCATCCGGCACGCCTTTGACATCAAGGAAGCGACCTACACTCTGACGAATGATCGCATCACCTTCGCGTGGCTGCACGGCACGATCACCGACGAGACGGCAAAGGCATACGCTGAGTTCATCAGCAAACTCTGCGAGATGGCACGGACGCAGAAGCGTGTCACGGCAAAGGAGAAGATTGTGGACAACGAGAAATACGCATTCCGCTGCTTCCTCCTGCGCCTTGGCATGATCGGAAATGCCTATAAGGTAAGTCGAAAGATCCTCATGCAGAACCTCACGGGCAGCAGCGCGTTTAAGAGCGGACATCGGAAAGGAGATGAGCGTCATGCATTTTCCGAGTAAGGAACAGATCGCCGCGCTTCGGGAGAGGTATCCGCGCGGGACGAAGGTGGAACTCCTCGGCATGGACGATCCGCAAGCACCACCGACAGGGACGATGGGCGAGATTCTGGGCGTTGACGATGCAGGACAGCTTCTCGTCCGATGGGAGACAGGATCGTCACTCAGCCTTATCCCCGGTGTGGACTCCTTCCGCATCGCAGAGAAAGGCGGTCAGTCATGAACGAGAAAATTGTTTCCCAGATCAGGGACATCCGCAACTCCGGGCAGGTGAATATGTTCGATGTTCCCGCTGTTCAGAGGATGGCGTTTAAGATGGAATTCTACGAACTCATCTGCTTCATCGAGAGAGATCGCGCCGCATATATTCGCTTCATCCTCACGGGCGAAGAGTAAGTTTTACAGCTTCTTGCACAGCCTTTCGGGGCTGTGTTTCTCTCGAAAAATAAGTGTAGTTTATCCGAAATATGACTTGCTATATTCCTCGTTTAGAGACATATATGTACATGACCGAAGGGAACAACCTACACAAAGGAGGAAACGAAAATGAGGAACGCAGAAGCAAGATGGCCGAAGACCACCACGATGGAGCACCTCGATGAGATGCGGTTCGGGACGAGCGGCGCGATCCTGCGCTACGGCGAGCAGATCCTTGTTGTCGGAATGGAGTGCTGGGGATTCCACGCAGCCATCTACGAGATGGTCGAAACGCCGGAGGAGACTGGCTTCGCGGACATTGAATGCCGCCTGAACCTCGTCGAAGCCAGCATGGAGCTTTTCGAGGACGGCGGGCACGCGATGGCTTGGTGCATGAAGCGCATCTAAGCCACGCCGAACAACAAATCAGCCCTTCGGGGCTGCTTCTCGTTTCTGTGTTTTTGAGTCGCTGACAGCGGCTCTTTTTTGATGGGAGTGATTGCTTGCGGAAACTGACGGACTACACACCGACGAAGTTTATGGCAGAGAACGCGCACTATGACAAAGCCGCTGCGGACTATGCCGTGGGTTTTATCGAGTGTCTGTGCCATACGAAGGGGACGTGGGCAGGAAAGCCCTTCGAACTCATCGACTGGCAGGAGCGCATTATCCGAGACATTTTCGGAATTCTGAAGCCGAACGGCTATCGTCAGTTCAACACAGCGTATATCGAGATAGGGAAGAAGAACGGGAAGAGCGAACTCGCGGCCGCCGTTGCACTACTCCTTTGCTGCGGTGACGGGGAGGAGCGAGCCGAGGTGTATGGCTGTGCTGCTGATCGTCAGCAAGCAAGCATCGTATTCGAGGTCGCAGCAGACATGGTGCGTATGTGTCCTGCACTCAGCAAGCGGGTGAAGATCCTCGCCTCCCAGAAGCGCATGGTGTATTTGCCGACGAACAGTTTCTATCAGGTTCTTTCGGCAGAGGCGTACTCCAAACACGGGTTCAATATTCACGGCGTGGTATTTGATGAGCTGCACACACAGCCGAGCCGCAAGCTCTTTGACGTTATGACAAAAGGCTCTGGCGATGCGCGAATGCAGCCGCTCTACTTCCTTATCACCACAGCGGGGACGGATACGCAGTCCATCTGCTACGAGACGCACCAGAAAGCGAAGGATATTCTCGAAGGGCGAAAGATCGACCCGACCTTCTATCCCGTGATCTACGGAGCAAAGGAGGATGAGGACTGGACAGACCCGGAGGTCTGGAGGCGGTCGAATCCGTCGCTCGGCATCACGGTCGGCATCGACAAGGTACAGGCAGCCTGTGATTCCGCACGGCAGAACCCTGCCGAGGAGAACAGTTTTCGTCAGTTGAGGCTGAATCAATGGGTGAAGCAGTCCGTGCGGTGGATGCCGATGGACAAGTGGGATAGCTGTGCCGCCCCTGTTGACGCTGAGTCCTTGGATGGTCGTGTCTGCTACGGCGGTCTTGACCTTTCCTCCACGATGGATATTACAGCATTTGTTCTGGTCTTTCCTCCGACGGAGGAGGATGAGCCGTTTGCCGTGCTTCCGTACTTCTGGATTCCCGAGGAAAACATCGACCTGCGTGTGCGTCGCGACCATGTTCCCTATGACGTGTGGGAGAAGCAAGGCTTTCTTATGACCACAGAGGGGAATGTCGTGCATTACGGATTCATCGAGGCGTTCATTGAGCGGCTTGGCGAGAAGTACAACATCCGCGAGATTGCCTTTGACCGATGGGGCGCAGTGCAGATGGTGCAGAACCTCGAAGGGATGGGCTTTACCGTCGTACCGTTCGGGCAGGGCTTCAAGGATATGAGTCCGCCGACCAAGGAGCTGATGAAGCTGGCGCTGGAAAAGAAAATAGCGCACGGCGGGCATCCCGTCATGCGCTGGATGGCAGACAATATCTTCATTCGCACCGACCCTGCGGGCAACATCAAGGTGGACAAGGAGAAATCCACCGAGAAGATTGATGGTGTGATTGCGCTCATCATGGCACTCGACCGTGCGATCCGCTGTGGGAATGATACCTCAGCATCTATTTATGACGAGCGAGGAATTTTGTTGCTGTGAGAGGGTAGAAAAAGGAGGGCAGGTGGAATAAATGATTTACTCTGCATATGAATAACAAGCAATGTTAGTTTATATGCGATTCGAGCCGCGAAGATAGTAACGTTCATTCCAACATTAAATTTTCGTATTCTTTGAGTGTTGTTCCGTTTTCTGTTTTCCATGCTATCAAACCGTTTGTAGATTGCCCTACAAGAAATCTTGCAGCGGCAGATGGGCTAGAGAAAAGCATATCTTCTAAGAGAATACCGTCGGATATATGGGCTTTTCTTCTGCGCTTACTTATTCCAGCAGATATTGTTGAATCCTCCACTGGGGAGACCTTGCTTCCTTGTAAAACAACAAATCCCTCTGCCGTATGCTTGCCTTTTGCTTCGATGGTTCTGCCAAGTTTCCGTATTTTTCTTGATAGATAAAAAATCACATTTGTTCTTTTCTCTATAAAGTTTGATATTTGTTCTTCTGATACTGTTGTTGATAGTGGCTCGAAAATTTTGTGTCCTAATACACCCATGATTATACGGGCTTTTTCAGTAAACTCTTCCAGTTCGCTTTCTTTTTCCTCGGTTATATTTCCCTGGGTTGGTTCATTTCCGTTTTTTATCTCGTATCGCTGCGCATCTATTGCAAGGTTACAAAACTTATTCTCAAGAAAACTTATTTCAGTAGGTCCGAAAGAGTTGTTTGAAGTAGTGAAGACAACAGCCTCGTTCCAATAATCATCTTTCTTGTGCTCAAGCAATCGATGGAGAATACCTTTCCCGTTTTTCCGATTACCGGCTTGGCCTATATAGGCGAGGGGCTTTTCTGTTTCATCGGATGTGCCAAAGAGAAAATATACGCCGCTCTGTTTTAGATCGTCACGGTCTTTACATTTTTCAAGAGATGTTCTTGGAATTTTATAGACTGTGCCAGTCCAGTTGGATAAGGTGCATTTTATGCGTCCGATTGGTGTATCGTCCATAAGAAATACGTTGATATTTTTTCCACGTGCCATTTTACTCTCCCTAACCCTAATCGAAAGGTTGCTGATACCATGAACATCTTCTCAAAACTTTTCCGTTCGCGGGACAAGCCCATGAATCATCTTGGCGGCTTGTCCTTTTTGTTCGGGCAGACGGCAGCGGGCAAGGCAGTCAACGAACGGACGGCAATGCAGACAACGGCAGTCTACGCCTGTGTCCGCATCCTTGCAGAATCCATCGCGGGACTGCCGCTTCACGTTTACGCTTACAAAGGGCAGGGCAAGGAGCGCGTGCCGGAGCATCCGCTGTATTTCCTCCTTCACGATGCACCGAATCCTGAGATGACGAGTTTCGTGTTCCGCGAGACTCTTATGGCACATCTCCTCCTGTGGGGAAATGCTTATGCCCAGATACTTCGGGATGGAAGGGGGCGAGTCCTCGGACTCTATCCGCTCCTCCCGGACAAGATGGATGTGAGCCGCGACAGCCGCACGGGGGAACTCTACTACACCTACACGCGAAGCACAGAGGAGAATCCGAATTTTGCGGACAAGGGGCAGATTCGTCTGCGCCGTGAGGATGTCCTCCACATTCCGGGACTAGGCTTCGACGGACTTGTCGGCTACAGTCCGATTGCTATGGCAAAGAACGCCATCGGGATTGCCCTCGCGACAGAGGAATACGGCGCTGCATTCTTCAAGAACGGTGCGCGTCCGGGCGGCGTGCTTGAGCATCCGGGCGTCCTCAAAGACCCGTCGAAGCTCCGTGAGAGCTGGCACGCTGTCTACGGTGGTACGATGAATACAGGTAGGATCGCAGTTCTCGAAGAGGGGGTGAAGTATCAGCAGATTGCCATTCCACCCGAGGAGGCACAGTTCCTTGAAACACGGAAGTTCCAGATCGATGAGATTGCACGGCTCTACCGTGTGCCGCCGCATATGGTCGGGGATTTGGAGAAATCCTCGTTTTCGAACATCGAGCAGCAGTCGTTGGAGTTCGTGAAGTACACGTTGAATCCATGGGTCGTTCGTTGGGAGCAGTCACTGCAGAAAGCACTGCTGACGGAGAAGGAGCGGAAGGACTACTTCATCCGCTTCAACGTGGACGGGCTTCTGCGCGGGGACTACAAGAGCCGCATGGAGGGATATGCCATCGGGCGGCAGAACGGGTGGCTCTCTGCGAACGACATCCGCAGCCTTGAGGACATGAATCCTATCAATGCAGACGAGGGCGGCGATCTCTATCTCATCAACGGGAATATGACGAAACTGAAGGACGCAGGGCTGTTTGCAGGGAATCAGAAGGGAGTAAGTGATGAAACGTAAATTTTGGAATTGGGTGCGGAACGAGGGAGAGAAGCGTATCTTGCTTCTGGATGGTGAAATCTCGGACGAAACGTGGTGGGGCGATGAAGTCACACCTCAGATGTTCCGTTCCGAACTGAACGCCGCCGAGGGAGATATTGACCTCTGGATCAACTCACCGGGCGGGGACTGCTATGCAGCGGCGCAGATTTACAATATGCTCATGGAATACCCCGGCGAGGTCACGGTCAAAATTGACGGGATTGCCGCCTCTGCCGCATCCGTTGTCGCGATGGCAGGATCGACCGTTGAGATTTCACCCTTGGGGATGTTGATGATCCACAATCCCATGACAGTCTCCATCGGAGATACGCACGAGATGGAACGGACGATTACGTTCCTTGCCGAAATCAAGGAGAGTATCATCAACGCCTACGAGATCAAGACGGGGCTGTCCCGTGCGAAGATTTCACGGCTGATGGATGCCGAGACGTGGATGAATGCAAAGAAAGCCGTGGAGCTTGGATTTGCGGATTCCGTTCTCTATACGGACGTTCAGCGTCCTGTGACAGACACGGCAGACGGACTGATCTTCTCCCGTGCCGCTGTCACGAACTCCCTGCTCTCGAAATTCGGGCAGGGAACACACAATGTCGATGCAGAGCCGTTTAAGAAGCGGCTCTTTTCTATTTCACATTAACGGAGGGACAAGAACATGGATAAGATCATGGCAATGCGCGAGAAGCGTGCAGAAATGTGGGAACAGGCAAAGCAGTTTCTGGATTCTCACGAAAAGGATGGGCATCTCACAGCCGAAGATGCCAAGGCGTATGAGCAGATGGAGAACGAGGTGCTCGCGCTCGGCAAGGACATTGAGCGCATGGAGCGTCAGGCGATTCTCGATGCACAGCTTGCAAAGCCCGTGACGGCGGCAATCACCAACATTCCGGGGGCTGCGCTCAATGCGGAAAAGACGGGACGGGCAAGCGAGGCATATCGTGCAGCAATGCTCAAGGCACTTCGCACGAACTTTCGGCAGGTGGAGAACGTCCTGCAGGAAGGCGTGGATGCAAACGGCGGCTATCTCGTTCCCGCGGAATACGATCAGCGTCTGATCGACGTTCTGAATGAAGAGAACGTTCTGCGTCCGCTTGCGACAGTCATCACCACGAGCGGGGAGCACAAGATCAACATCGCCGCCACCAAACCTGCGGCATCGTGGATTGAGGAAGGCGCACCTCTTACCTTTGGGGACGCGACCTTCGACCAGATCGTCCTCGACGCGCACAAGCTGCACGTTGCGGTCAAGGTGACGGAGGAACTTCTCTATGACAACGCCTTCAACCTTGAGAACTACCTCATCGAGCAGTTCGGCAAGGCACTCGGCAACGCAGAGGAGGACGCATTCCTGAGTGGCGATGGGACGCACAAGCCCAAGGGTCTTCTCGTGTTGGCAAAGACATCCGTCACCACGGCAGGTGCCGACATCAAGGCGGACGAACTCGTGACACTCGTCTACAGCCTCAAGCGTCCCTACCGCAAGAATGCGGCGTTCATCGTCAACGACCAGACGCTTGCAAGCATCCGAAAGCTCAAGGATGCGAATGGCGCATACTTCTGGCAGCCGTCCTACCAGATGGGCGAACCCGACCGTCTGCTCGGCTATCCCGTGTACTCTTCGGCATATATGCCTGCTGTCGAGGCGGGCAAGACCGTCATTGCATTCGGCGATTACTCCTACTACAACATCGGCGACCGTGGGACACGTTCCCTGCAGGAACTGAAGGAGCTGTTCGCAGGCAACGGCATGGTCGGCTACGTCATGAAGGAGCGTGTGGACGGCAAGCTCGTTCTTGAGGAAGCGGTGCAGACACTCAAGATGAAGGGCTGATTTATGTTTTGCGGCAAAGAGGGGAGGTGGTTCTATGCTTGTGCCGCTTGCAGCAGTGAAACAATATCTGCGAATTGACGGGGATGAGGAGGATGACCTTCTCACGCACTTTACGGAAACGGCAGAACAAATCTGTACAGCGTTACTGCGCGTGAAGAAGCTGTCCAAGGTCGAAGATCAGGCGATTGTGCGCGTTGCAATTCTCTATGCCGTGTCCTATCTCTACGAACACCGAGAGGAAGCGGATCACAGAGGGCTTGCGCTGACGCTGCGCTCGCTCCTCTTTGGTGTGCGGAAGGAGGTCTTTTAGATGAAGGTGTCTATGAGCGAACTGCGTCACCGAATTTCTATCCTGCGCCCCGTGACGGATACGGATGATGAGGGAAATATCCTCTCCTCATCTGCGCAGGAGATTTCAAAGGCGTGGGCGCTCGTTCTTCCGTTTGCGGCGAAAATCTCCGACGGTTATGCGGAGAAGGTGCAGGAGGTGGATTACCGCATCGTCATTCGTTACCGTGCGGATGTACGAGTGACGGATCGTATTCGTTGGGGTGACAAAACGCTCACACCCATTGCGCCGCCCTATCCGCTCGGCGGCAAGAAGCAATGGCTTGTCATGGAATGCAGGGAGTTGGTGGAAGATGGCTAGATACCGAGGATTCGTCTCTGCCGAAAAGATTCTCTCGGAACTCGGCACAGAGGCGACGGCTGCGCAGGATGAGCAATCTCAATAAATGGAAGAAAGCAGGGGGTGTCTGATATGGATCAGATTTTAACCATACGTCTGTATGCGGCGGGCATCGGCATCGTTGTTGGGGAGTTCCTCGGCAGCTTTGACGATCTGCTCTATGCCCTCGTTGTGTTTGTGGCGACGGACTACATCACAGGAGTTCTCCGTGCGATTGTGGAAAAGAAACTGTCGAGTGCCATCGGCTTTAAGGGCATCTGCAAAAAAGTCTGCATCTTCACCCTTATGGGCGTGGCGAACGTCCTTGATGTACACATCATCGGGAGCGGCTGCGTCCTGCGCTCCGCCGTGATCTTCTTCTACATCTCGAATGAAGGAATCTCGATCATCGAGAACGCAGCACGAATGGGGCTTCCCGTTCCGCAGAAATTGCAGGACATGATGCACAGCCTCAAAGATAAATAACTGCTTTAACCTCAACGCCCGGCGAATGATCGTCGGGTTATTTTTATGCCCGCAAAGGTGACCACAAGAGCCGTTTTTGTCTGCTGCTTCATGAAGGGAGATGTTGAAATGAGCAAGGAAGAAGGAATACGGGAAATGACGTATCAGATGGTGATGCGTGCTTCATGGAAAATGCTGCAGAGCGGACTTTTGTCAGAGGACGAGTATCTTGCGTTTGAAGGGAAAATGCGCGAGAAATATCGTCCCGTCATCGGGCTTCTATTTTCAGATATTGACTTGCTATCGTGCGGATAGTACGGGAATATGGGAGTGGAAAGGAGGGAGCACCATGAAGATACGAAGAGTTCAACCAAGCCCTATATTGCAGAAAAAGCTGCGTGTGGCGGCATACGCCCGCGTCTCTGTGGATACGCTTCACCACTCTCTTGCGGCGCAGGTCAGTCACTACAGCAATCTCATCCAGAAGAATCCCGCGTGGGAATACGCAGGCGTGTACGCAGATGAAGGCATCACAGGCACGAGTACCACGCATCGGACGGAGTTCAAGCGACTGATCGCCGATTGCAACGCCGGGAAGATTGATCTGGTACTGGTTAAAAGCATCAGCCGTTTTGCCCGTGACACCGTGGATTGCCTTCATACCGTTCGACGGTTGAAAGAGAAGGGGATCGCCGTCCGCTTCGAGCGCGAGAACATTGATTCCACATCCGAGGACGGAGAGCTGCTCTTGACGCTGCTCGCATCCTTTGCGCAGGAAGAGAGCAGAAGCATCGGCGACAACATTCGGTGGGGTGTGCGGCGACGTTTCGTACAGGGGATTCCGAACGGGCATAAACCGCCTTATGGCTACACTTGGGACGGCGAGATGTTTCGCATTATCCCTGCTGAGGGCAAGATCGTCAAGGAAATTTACCGCAGATACCTTGCCGGGGAATCTGCCTACGCCATCGCAAAGATACTCGCGGGGCGCGGAATCACAGGACGGCAGGGGAGACCCATCGAGCAGACCACGGTAAAGGACATCCTCTCCAACATCTCCTACACGGGCACAATGGCGCTGCAGAAGAACTACATCAGCGAGGGGCATATCCGCAAACGGAATAAAGGCGAACTGCCCATGTATCTGGTGGAAGGGATGTTCGAACCTCTGGTGTCAAAGGAAGATTTCGACAAGGCACAGGAGATACGGAAACGGAGAGCCGAAGGGGCGGCCAATCGGAATCCTGTGCTAATGCCGTTTTCCGGAATGGTGAAATGTGGATGCTGCGGAGGCGGCTTCAGCAGAAGAACTGCCGGGAAGTACAGGCGATGGGGCTGCAACACAAGAGAGCGGAAGGGCAGCACTGCTTGCGATAGCCGTCCGATCAAGGAAGAGGAGCTTGTGGCTGCGGTCAGAACCGTCATGGAGAAGGATGATTTTGATACTGCAGAACTCAAACGCAAGGTGTCCAAGATCGTCATTTACGGTGATCGGATCGACTTCCATCTTGTGAACGGACGTATAAAAAAGACTGCCCGAATCTACAACGGGCAGCGAGGAAGCAATCCCTTTACGAACAAAGTCTACTGTACTTCCTGCGGCAGCAAGTGTGAGCGCGATATATGGACGAAGGGAGCAAAAGTGTGGTCTTGCAGTCAGCCGCGCACGAAATGCGGACTGAAGCGGCTGCCCGAATCCGAACTAAAGGAAGCGGCAGAATCTTTGTTCGGTGACTGCTGCGAAGGAAAGATTGTGCAGAACGTCGAGCGGATCATCATATCCGACGATGAAGTCATATTTCAACTCAAAGAAGGAGGCGCATACCGATGGCAAAGACAGTGCGGATGATTCCTGCAACTCCCAGAGTGTTTCGGTCAGAAGTTGCGGCAGAACCAAGGCGGCGCAGAACGGCAGGATATGCCAGAGTTTCGACCGATCATGAAGAACAGGCTTCCAGTTACGAAATGCAGATGGCGCATTACAAGAACTACATTGAGAGCCGTGCAGACTGGGATTTCGTCGGTATGTATTCGGACGAAGGGATAAGCGGCACCAACACAAAGAAGCGTGACGGGTTCAACCAGATGATCGAGGATGCCCTTGCCGGCAAGATCGATCTTATCATTACAAAGTCGGTCAGCCGATTTGCAAGAAACACAGTGGATTCTCTGCAGAATGTCCGCAAACTCAAGGAAAACGGCGTAGAGATTTACTTTGAAAAAGAGAACATTTGGACGTTCGACACGCGCGGAGAACTCCTTATAACGATTATGTCCAGCCTGGCTCAGGAGGAGAGCCGCAGCATCTCGGAGAACACGACATGGGGCAAGCGGAAGCAGTTCGCCGAGGGCAAGACCAGTGTGGGCTACAGTGCCTTTCTCGGCTATGACAAGGACTTCGAAATCAACGAAGAACAGGCAAAAATCGTGAGACTCATCTACAAACTCTTCCTTGGCGGGCGATCCTTCTATGCCATCACCAAGGAGTTGGAGAAGCGGGGAATCAAATCCCCGTCGGGAAAGGACAAGTGGTACATCTCCACAGTGCGCTCCATCCTTACAAATGAGAAGTACCGTGGCGATGCACTGATCCAGAAAGAGTATACGGCAGACTTCTTGGATAAGACGAGACGGAAGAATACGGGCGAGATTCCGCAGTACTATGTGGAGGAACATCACGAGGCGATTATTCCGCCGGACTTATTCGACTTTGTGCAGTCGGAGATAAAACGCAGAGAGCAGAACGGCAAGCACAGTGGCGTAAGCATCTTCGCGAACAAAATCAAATGCGGCTGCTGTGGTGGTTGGTACGGGGCGAAAGTGTGGCACTCGACCGATAAGTACCGCAGAGTCATCTACCGCTGCAATAAGAAATATTCCCAAAAGGGAAAGCCGTGCAGCACGAGGCATCTGACGGAGGAGGAAATCAAACAGATTTTCGTCAAGGCATTGAATTCCTTGGTGGAAGTCAAAGAGAACGTGATCGCAGAACTCAGATCCCTGATTAACGGCGTTTGCCAGACAGGGGAGTTGACTGAGGAACACGATAGAACAGAGCAGGAACTCGGCGTTTTGACAGAACGGCTCGAAATGCTGATTCGTGAGAATGCACGGGTGGCACAGGATCAGACGGAGTATCTGAAACAGGAAAATGAGATTCGCGCACTCTATGTGGAAAAGCAGGGGCATTTGGAAAACTTGAGTGGGCAAATTGCCGAGAGGGAGGGCAAGAGAAAGACCTTGGAGGGCATGATATATACGATTTGTGGTATCAACGGGGAGCAGAGCGAGTTTGATGAAGATTTGTGGGGCGGGTTGCTCGATCACATTGTGGTCAAGGAGGACGGACAGATTACCGTTGTTTTCAAGGGTGGGATTGAGATTGGTGTTGAGGGGTGAGAATATAGGAGAGCTTCCATTCGTCATATTGTATGTTTTGAATATCTCTTTCAAAGAAGCATTAGGCAACACGGCGTGTTCTATGGTATAATTTTCATGGAAGATTGGATCAATACGCTGCCACGCAAGATCCTAGACTACGAAACTCCGCAAGAACGCTTCGATACCGCCTTGAAAACTCTTCACACATAATTTTTGATTCTGTTGTACTCTACTGCCCGATTTGATATTGCAATTTAGGGCTAAAAGTTTAACGAGAACTTGCGACAATTAAACTTGCAATTTGCCTTACAAAAACCCTTGACCACAACATTAACAGGAGAACAATATGAGACTATGGCATGAAAAACTTATCCACTTATTGCCCAAAAATCAGCTTCTTGGACAACATAGGGAATGTTGTGCTCTGAGGGGCAATGGATGGAAAAAGAGACATAAAACTGTGGACTATGTGTTTACATATTCCCCGTATCATCTTTTTATTTACCATGTATTGGTTATGGAGGAGATGGAAAAAAGAGGATATAATGTTTCTGCGGAATGGAAAGATAAAAATTATAGAGGAAGGACAGCAGAAAAGTACGATAATCTTAAAGAGGAAATTATAAGCAGCCCAATTTACAAAGAGCATAATATTGAATATCTGGCTGATTGCATAGAAAATTTGAGAGGTAAAGGTATACATTTAAAAGTATAGAAGTTGTGGAGGAGTAAGCGGAAGCCATAGGAGAACTCCTTCTTGGCATGGTCGTAGAGGCGGGCGAGAAGCTCCACCTTTTTGGAGCGGGCGCGATGGTAGATGGAATCGTCAAGGATGAGCACGTTGATGCGATCCGCATGAGTCAGGGGAGCGAGCGTGTCATAGATGATGGCGGCGGCAATCTCTGTCGTGAATCTGTGCCAGTGGATTCGGCAAGAGTTCATGAAGCGGCAGGACGTATCCTTGCCAAAAGGCATAGCGGTCCTATGGAGATGCATCTGCGTGTAAACGGAACGCTGCTGGAACACCATACGGAACGTCAGCAGGAAGATGCTGAGGACAGGAATGCCGCGAAGCTTGTACGCATTTGCCGCACGGAGGATGCGACCGACTTGATAGCGACGGAAAAGACTTGCATGTTCTTGGAAAGCAGCTTCTCGTCTTGGTGATTTTGTGTTATACTGTTCATAGCATAAGCCTCCATTGGATGTTTTTGGTTGACACTTAAAATTATACCAAATGGATGTTGCTCATGCTGTTTTATTTGCCAAGAAGATAGATATTTTAAGGATTACAGCAGATTATTCATCTGCGAAGTTTGAGATAAAAATATTTTTAGAACAGGCAGGAAAATCCACGGGGGGGGGAATAATATACTTGGAGTAAAGACGATTGGAAAGGAGATCTATGGAGATATTTGTTATTGTGGAATTTTTTTCGTTTGCTGTGCTATGTGGCGCAGCAACTTATATGGTGAAAAAGGCGAAAGAAGACCGTGTGGCGATTACTGTATTGTCGTTGCTCTTTCTCCTTCTCATTATCTTCATGGAACGCTGCGCACCGCGCGGAAGCGTATGCGAGATGGTTGGACAGAATGCGTTGCCGGCAGTCGCGACGTTGCTTCTTGTACGATTTTCCTATGTGGGAAGTCAGATAACAGAGAAACTACTGGGACTCGGTTTATTGGGCTTGTTTGTATCAACAGTTGCGTTCGTATTCGTCACCGGAACAGAATGGGAAAAATTTATCCAAAAAGCAGCTGATATTTTCACGGCGCTTTCGATGGGATTGATGTTAGGATGGTTGGATTTTTCCCTTCCCGTAGGGCGTGGGCGGCGTTGCCTAAAATAGCGCATAGGCTTAATGAAATTATGTGTATTGAGGTTTGAAACGCGAAAAGCGCAGCGAACCTTTCCATACGATGGGGATGAACTGTATTGTTAGAAAGGATGTTTATGATGGTAAAGATGGGTCAATTTTTGAGGCTGTTCGGTTTCATCGCGGCGGCGTTTGCGCTCTGCGTATTCGGCAGCTCCCCGGCGCAGGCAATGACGATATCAGACCTGCAGGGCGATTATCGGGTTGTGGAGCAAACGTATACATGGGGAGCTAATGCAGGCAGTATGGTATTCAATCTGCATATGGTAGATGGAGAACTCGTCGGGACGATAAAGCAGTTAAATGGCTCAAAGTCTTTTGATGATGTTGGACGAACGGTTATGGAAGGCTTCTATGTGGATGAGGGGACGTTATATTGTCAGTGGACCTACTGCCCAGGGGCTACGTTTCTTTCCAAGGTTAATGTATATAATAATGGCGCAGAGCTGAAGGTTTCGAGGTCAGATTCTCCTTCCAACTTCTATTGGAAGGTCAAGCGCATATCGTAACCTGATAGATTCCGTGTTGCTGTTCATCCCTAAACTTCGATTGGAACAATCATATCAGACGTATACCGTCTGAATCAGGCGTCGATGAACTCCTCGCATGGGGCGGGCATCGGCGCCTTTTTATTTGAAAACGCGAACCTGTTCGAGATGGGAGCGGGCAGCTTTAACGAGGGCGCTGCGTTTGTGCAGATAGAGAGATATATGGAGGAACGCGCCGATTTATGCTATACTAGGCGGCAGCATGAACGCCGTAGGTTCACGCTCGGTTCGCGTTCTATTGCGGGGCTGAACCGTGTCGGCACGCAAAAATATTCCTCGGGAGGGGATTGGATGACCTATACCATACGTTACACATCGCCGCTCGGGGACATCCTGCTCGCAGAGCGCGAAGGGGCGCTCATCGGGCTCTGGATCGCGGGGCAGGACTATGCGTCAGACCTCTGCGGGGAGACGGTAGAGGAGCGCGAGACGCCGCTCCTCCGGGAGACGAAGGAATGGCTCGCGCGTTACTTTGCGGGAGAGAGACCCGCCATAGAGGAACTCCCCCTCGCCCCGCGCGGGAGCGTATTCCGTCAGGCTGTGTGGCGATTGCTCTGCTGCATTCCCTATGGCACGACGACAACCTACGGCGCGCTCGCGCGGGAGGTTGCCGCCCTGACGGGCAAATCCTGCATGTCCGCACAGGCGGTCGGCGGCGCCGTCGGCCACAACCCCATCTCCATCATCATCCCCTGCCATCGCGTCGTCGGCACGAACGGCAGCCTCACCGGCTACGGCGGGGGGCTCTCGATGAAGATTGCCCTGCTCGAACACGAGGGCATCGATATGAGCGCATTCTTTGTGCCAAAGCACGGGACGAAACTCTAACAGAACGAAATAAATATAGAATGTTCGTTGTAAAATGAAGTTGAACAGCTAAACAAAAACAAAATCCATAGTGACATCCCGTGCTATAATGGTTCCGCTACAAAACATCAGCAAAAGAGCAATCACTATGGATTACGCCTATTCTACCACAATGGAAGCTGTTCGTAAATCGGGAAAGCACTTTACCCTTGATGAAAGAGGGCAAATACAGGCACTTCACCGTGAGGGATTCTCGCTTCGCGCCATAGCCGCACGGGTTGGATGCTCGCACACGGCGATCCACTATGAGATTACACGTGGGACGCCTGAACGCCGATCTGCTCGCGGGCGGTCTCCGCAATATACGGCAAAACGAGGGCAGCAGGCTTACCTCGCGCATAGAAAGAACTCCAAACGACCATACAAGGTTGACGGCGAGGTCTGTGCTCCATTCCTGCGTTGGATGACCGAAAAAATACGCAAGGACAAGTGGTCGATCGATATGTGCGTCGGGGATGCCAGGGCGAACAAACGGTTCGACGAGGAAGGCATCCCATGCACCAAGACGCTTTACAATATGCTGTGGGCGGGCAGGATTCCGTTGACGCCGTTCGATGTCCCGCAAGCGCTCGGACGAAAGTGCAAGCGCAAGCGAAACC
>NZ_GL892076.1:1767506-1811465 GCF_000213975.1 Centipeda periodontii DSM 2778 | reverse complement strand
GGGCATCGACGGATACCGTGACGAGGACATCCTAAACATAGCGGATGAGATAAACAGCCGCCCTCGTCGAGTGCTCGACTATCAAACACCAGCAGAACTGTTTAACACCTTCTTGGATGAAGTATACGCTATTGAAAATGTTTCTTAATTAAATCACTGTTCAACTTGCTCTTGCAATTCACGAATGTTTCTAAAACCCTACACAACATAGATTCCATTCGTCACCTTTGGCGTTTGGAATCTCTTTTTTATTGCAAAGAATCATTAGGCAACAAGCCCTCTCTTGTGTTATAATTTTCTTATATTTGAAACGTAGGAGGGAAGGCCGTTGTTTGCAAAGACCTATGGTGCGACGACCCTCGGGATTGATGGACGGATTATCGACGTTGAGGTGGATGTGTCGCCGGGGCTGCCAGGGTTTGAGCTGGTGGGGCTTCCCGATACGTCGGTGAAGGAGTCGAAGGAGCGGGTACGGACGGCGATTCGCAACTCCGGCATTCAGCTGCGGCAGGAGCGGGTGACGGTGAATCTCGCACCTGCCGATGTCCGAAAGGACAGCTCGGGGCTTGATCTGCCGATTGCGGTTGGTCTCCTTGCATCCTACGGTATGGTTCCGGAGACGGCGGTGCAGAGTACACTGTTCTCGGCAGAACTCTCTCTCGATGGAAACTGCCGTCCGATCAGCGGTATTCTCCCGATGGCAATCACGGCGCGGGAACATGGTCTCACAGAGTTTTACGTTGCACCGTCCAATGCAGACGAGGCACTCCTGATTGACGGACTAAAGGTCTATGCGGTCGAGAATCTGGCGCAGCTTGTGCGTCATTTGACTGGCACAGAGGTGCTGACTCCTGCCATACCGAATCATATCGAAACACAAAAAGATGCTGCCTTCACCGATGACTTTGCGGACGTACAGGGGCAGTATCAGGCGAAACGTGCGCTTGAGATTGCAGCGGCGGGAGGTCATAATGTCCTGATGGTCGGTGTACCTGGCTCGGGCAAGACGATGCTGGCACGCCGCATGAGTTCGATCCTGCCGGAGCTGACGAAGGAAGAAGCCATCGAGATCACGAAGATTTACAGTATCTCGGGGCTGCTCGGCAAGGATACGGGACTTGTGACGACTCGTCCATTTCGCAGTCCGCATCATACGTCCTCGACGGTGGCGATGATCGGCGGCGGCAGCATCCCGCGTCCGGGCGAGGTGACGCTTGCGCATCACGGCGTGCTCTTTCTTGACGAGTTGCCGGAGTTCAGCAAGAAGACGCTTGAGGTGCTGCGTGAGCCGATTGAGGATCGCCAGATTACGGTGTCGCGTGCGAACGCAACACTGACGTTTCCCTCTAGTATTATTTTGGTAGCCGCAATGAACGACGTAACGTCGATAACGATACAATGTAATGATGAACGAGAGGCAACTTGATACTCCATCGAATTATACGAATTGCGGAGGGAACTAAAGGAAACTGTAGGGGCGAGTACATAGAAGTTCCTTTACAGATTTTTATTTCTTGGGGAAATTATAGGATGATTTATGGGGAACAATTTACCCATAGAATTCACACTCAAAAACGGCGCGTAGCTTTTAGCTGCACGCCGTTCGGTTTATCTTCATGGTTTCGGTGGTTTTTGTTGTATTGCCGCCTCACCGGGCTGTGAATGTCTTTTCACAAATGTGCCAGAAGCTCCTGTAGGAGTGCCTCATCTTGCAAAAGTGTGATGGCAAAACATTTCTTTCCGGCATCTTTGAGTGATGCGCCGATGTGATATGCCTCTTGGTGGTCAAGAATAAGGAAACGATCGTGAAAGGCATTGGTGTGATTGATGGTAAGCGTTGGATATTGACGGTTGAAGGTCGCAACATCTGCTGCCGTCAATCTCGTATTGCTAAATGTGTGGATTTCCACGGAAACATTAGCTGGTTTTTTTGCCAGCAAATTGAGCGTCCCTATATCCACATAGCCATCAATGAGAATGATGTTCTTGGCAGCCTTTTGAATCAAGCTCGCCAACAAGCTGAAGGCATCGTAAATTTGTCCGTTGAAGAATATCTTTTGACTGGACTCTGTATGGGCATGGATAAAGTCAAAGACTTGCTCGAGTTTTTCATCGGTTTCTTTTTGATAGGTGAGTTGCTTCAATTCTACCCGCTCTATGCGCTCGAAAAGGTGAGCGTTGCCCGAGATAAAATGCCGCATCTCTACGAAAGCATCCATGATACGGATGCTGACATCAATAGCAACATCGCTGCGGAGAACTGCTGACAACATAGCTATGCCCTGTTCGGTAAAGGCGTAAGGAGGGATTCGCCGCCCGCCATGTGAGGAACTTGACATCACAATTTGTGATGTCAAGTTTTCCGCTTCCTCTTTGGTTAACTGGAAACAGTATCTTTCGGGAAATCTTTTCTGATTCCGCTTCACAGCCTGATTCAGAACTCGTGTCTCCACTTGGTAGAGCATAGCAAGGTCGCTGGCAAGCATTACCTGTTGATTGCGTATGGTGTAAATAAGTCGGCTGATATTTGGAGTGTCCGTGGTCGGTGAGATGGACACAGGCTGAATTTCTTTCATATTACTTTATCTCCTCTTGAGGTGCCAAAATGGGATCTCAAATTCTGCTGTTGAATAGCAATTAACCAAACTTTCTTGAGTAGGGTCGAGAACATAGGAGTTTCTTATGCCTCGACCCTAGAATATTTAATCGTTGATTTTCCAGTGTCCAAATCGTTTACTGCCGACGCGCTCTATCCGACCAGTCTCACGAAGCTGTTTTACTTCACGTTCAACTGTTCTTTTTGTAACACCTAGCCTTTCTGCCATTTCAGCCATTGTTACTGTTGGATTATCTATGATCAACTCCAGAATCCTACCCGCTATACCGACATCCAAACCGACATCTAAACCGACATCATGTCGGTTTGGGGATTTAGGATGAGCAACAAGTGCACTCTTGAGTGCCTTGAAATGTACTCGAAGTCCATTTCCTCGTAGTTCATAAAATGGAAGGTCTGCCCCCAGCTCCTTACAGGCTTCACAGATTTTTTCTATACCGCGTCCCCAATGTTCAATGTATCCAGCACGGTAGAATACGTTTGCAATATCTGGATTGTAGGGGATGGAATCATGAGGCTCCATCAGGGTCTCAACCGTCCATCCATCTGGAAGAATGCACTGATTGCTTATGATAAACGACTCATTCTCAATGCGAATCTGAACGGGAGTCCCAAACATATAACAGGTGTGGGCAATCGCGTTATATACTGCCTCACGGATGGCAGCTCTTGCATAAGGGTATGTTTCCACCCGACGATCATGTATATATGACACGTTAGCTTTCAGATACTTCAGATAAATCAGGTCGATTACTTGATCTGCATTCTTTATCAACGAATTTTCAAGATCATCATGATATTGCAGATCCGCTCCATCTCCGAACTTAGCAATTTTTATATAACTACCATTTTGTATAACGCTTGGATCGTGGTAAAAGAGCAACACCGCTGATCTTTTTAGTTTGCCGTTGGACATCAGATGCAACTTACTTAAAAGCTCTGCGTTAGAAAGATCAAGATCCTCCTGAGCCATTCGTTTGCTTCTTAGGGCTTCTCTACGGAAGATTTTGAAGCTCTCCTCGTCGAGATCATCTACTGTAATGTCCTCGACCGTTACATCCTCCCAACGAACGCCTGTCTTTCGCATAATGAACTGCGATAGTGCAATTCCTGTCAGTTGCTGCTTCGTAGCTCCACTGCGATAATGGAATTCTCCATGATAGCTGATAGGGAAAGTGCTAGGCTCTACTTTGATTTCGAGATATTCCACACCATCTTTTGTGTGTTTGTTGACATCCGCAACAATTCCAAGACCGGATTGGATTTTATTCGGAATATCCTCCAGCAGTCTTTGGATGTTCTTTACACCGACAATATTTCCGGAGTCATTCACTCCGATGTACATCGTGCCGCCCTGTGCATTGGCAAAACCACAGAGCCATTTCAGATACTCGTCCCGCCAAGACTCTTTATATTCTACATTCTGAGTTTCGGACATTCGTTATTTCCTCCAAAGTATATTGTTTCTCTCTGATCTCGTGTAGCTTGCTAATGATAAGGGAGATCGCGTCAGATGTAAGGGGAATAAAGACGCTGTTTATGGAGACATCAATCTAGTATCTCCCTTTTACTCTATATAATACAATATATTATACCATAAATCCTCGCCCTATTAAGAAAGTAGCTATGTCCAAGGACATTATTTTGCGTTAAAAGCAGATTGAAAAACTTTACAATATACAATATCCATACTGAGAGCTCTAAGAAGGACTTTAAATGTCAAAAAATGATAAAGACAGGTGGGAAACAGAGATATGGTAGTCATCATCATTTTTTGAAAAAATTGCACAAAATTGCTTGAAATTTGCTTGTTTGTGCAATATAATGTTGATATATCAATCACACAGGTCAGAAATACCATAGGAGGTGCAAAATCATGCAAGAAGAATACACCCGTGTCAAGCCTGTGGATAAGGAGCGAATGTCCAAGTATCTCGAGGCTGCTAAGGGACCGGGGCGGACGATGAAGCAATTTGCAGAGGAATGCGGTGTAAACCCATCTACATTTTCACGCATAGTAAATAAAAAGCTTGGAGGTGCCAGTACCGAGACTGTTATTCGCTCGATCTTTGAGCATAGAGATCGCACAAGTGGAATCACGCTTGAAATGCTTATGGATGCAAACGGTTTTGCTTCAGCAGAGGAGGTGCGGCTGTTTGCCGAAAAATGTACTGGTGCAATTACAGAACTTACGAGCATGGCTCATAAAGTCTTGGAACATGACCCTAATAAAATTGAACAATTTGAAGACATGCTTATACGCAAACAGACAGCATCAAGAAGTGTCATGAAGGAGCTGATGCGAAGAGCTCCTGATACTATTTTTTCGCCTCTACATCGTGTCAGAGTTTCAAAAACAAGGGTGATTTCTCTACAATTTTTGTATAGAAATGAAATCATTGGGGGCAATGGGCAATGGGGATTTGAGTTTTTGCAGACGTCATCCTCTGAGCGTATTATTCGTCGCTTTGGGGTAAATACAGATGATGCTGATAGTGATGAAATAGTTAAGCAACGAAGAAAATTTGAAAATGGGCGGCGCTTCTATGAAAACTTTACGCGTCGTTATGCAGCACTTACTTACTTCAAATCCGATGAAGTACCACAGAGAATATCTTATGTCGTTGATAATTCAGAGGCTTATGAAGACATTTTAGAGGACTTTGGTGAGCAGAAATTTCAAGGCTATGTTTCGTTACTTCTTGTGGATTTAAAGGAAGAAAAGGTAACCAATGAATTTGTCTTCCCACGTCAAGATGGAGGGAGTACAGAAAAATTTTTTTCTGCTCCATTTCCTTCGGATTTAGATGATGACGTGAACAATTTAGTGGATATTGACGAGATTCCATTTTAAGTAAAAGGAGTGGTAGTGTGCTTCAAAAAGGCAGTAAAATTCAAGTATCAGAGAGCGAGGCAATGGAACGGCTCAAATGTCCCGTTTGTGGGAAAAGAGCAGCAGACATCGATGCCAATGGTAATGTGAATTTGGCCCTCAAGTGCCCCAACTGTCATAATATCGTGAAACTCAACTATTCAGGACAACGTACATTATCGAGGCGACGGGTAGTCTGAACATAACACCAACATACCGAGCAATGGAGCCGCTATGAGCTACCGAATGGCCGGATGATGGTAAAGCGAGAGCTTTATCGTCATCCGGCCTTTTTGTGTTCGTGGAAATATTTCTAAAAAGTTCGGCCACCACGACTAAATGTGTCCAGTGGGATATTAAGAGGAAGATCTTCCTCTGCTGAAAATATCCAAAATAGTTTCTTCAGAAGTGGTGACCAAAACGGCTCGAACTGTCCGCTTTCTGTTGAGGGGAGTAACTTCTTCGGTACGTAGTGAGAGGAGATGATGAAAACAAGAAAATCAAGTTTCCCTAGGTAAGTCAATCTGTTGTCCAAGATGGCCATAGGACGGCGGGATGCGAATAGGGATGCTGACAGGTAACGAGCTTGTCAGTATCTCTATGCTCCCACCGTGCTTCTTTATGCCCATTTTCGGATAGAAGCCCGTGCGTAGTTTTGCATCCCGCCGTTCGGCAAGAACGAAAGGAACGCAAAACTATGAAAATCCAGCTCAACGGTATCATCAAAGACTACTCCGCGCAGGAGGTCAAGGCACTCCGACAGCAGGGACATCTTTTTCAGCTCAGTAAGAAGCTGGGCGTGTATGTCCCCGCCCCGATTCAGATCCACGAAAATGGAAGATTTCGGGATACGGGCATGGACGAACTCGTCCGGCGAAAGGCTGCCGGAGAAAAGTTCCTCAAGGCGTCGGAGCGGGCAATTTATGCACCTGTCGATGCCGAGCAATACTCTGCTGTCATGCGACCGATCTGGCGGGAGGATAAGCGGGAAAAGCGTGGGCAGCACTGTATCTATGAAGGAAAACCCTGCTGCGCCAATCGCAGCTGTGATGGCTGCTCACATCCCGTGTATCGGACAATCTCCTTGGAGCGTGCGGTGGAAGTCAACGATCTCGCGCTTCCCGTTCAAGAGGATGTCACCGAGACCGTCAGTTGCAGAGAGCGCAATCGCAAATTGTACGAGGCTCTCGGTGAACTCGATCCCATCGACCATGAAATTCTCGTCCGCAAGGCGGCGGGAGAGTCAGAGCGTGCGATTGCCACCGCCGTTGGCTTCAAATCTAAGGAAAGCATCCGCAAGCGTATGAATAAGTTCATGCCCGGGCTTCAAGCACAGCTCAAAGATTTTATGTAAAAATCGGTGACCAAAACATACGGCGGTGTCCTCTTCTTTATAGGAAGGTGAAAATCCCCGCAGTCAATCGAAAGGAAGTGATCTCCATGCGGGAGGAAAATGAAGCAATAGCCGAGCTTATCGGCGTTCTTCACCGACTGGTTAATGTCTTGGAGGAATTCGTGCAGAGTTCCGAAGGAGAGGAACCGTTGCCAACGGAGAAGACAGAAGCACCGACCCTTGAGGAGGTACGCGCCGTACTTGCGAAACTCTCTGTCGAAGGACACAGTGCCGCCGTCAAGTCGCTGATCGCAAAGTTCGGCGCAAACAAACTCAGCGACATTGCACCGGAGCAGTATGCGGCACTCTTGAAGGAGGCTGAGCGCATTGGCACGTAAGCATGCCGTTCTCTCCGCATCCTCTGCCGCACGATGGATTGCCTGTCCGCCGTCGGCACGGCTCAATGCGGAGAAATCCGACACGCCGAGCGAGTATGCCGCACAAGGTACGGACGCACATATGCTCTGCGAGTACAAACTTTGCAAGGCTCTGGGGGAGCGGGTACGCGATCCGACCAAGAACCTCGCTTCCTATGACACTGAGATGGAAGAGTGCGCTGAGGCGTACTGCCAGTTTGTGATGGAACTGGTCGGTCAGTTCCGTGACGAGAGCAAGGACACGATGGTGTCGGTGGAGCAGCGCGTCGATTTCTCGGCGTTCGTGCCGGATGGCTTCGGTACAGCCGATACGCTTATCATTTCGGGTAAGACCGTCTGCATCGTGGATTACAAACACGGCAAAGGCATCGAGGTCAGTGCCGACCACAATCCGCAGATGATGTGCTACGCGCTCGGATGCATCCAGATGTTCGACGGTCTGTACGACATCGAAGAGGTGCGGATGGTGATCTTCCAGCCTCGTCTCGCCAACATCTCGGAGTTCAGCATCTCGAAAGTCGACCTTCTGGCATGGGCGGCAGACACGCTTGTACCTGCGGCAAAGCTGGCACACGCGGGAGAAGGCGAGTTCTGTGCAGGGGCGCACTGCCAGTTCTGCAAAATCAAGGCGACCTGCCGTAAGCGGGCGGAATACAATCTGGAACTTGCTCGGTATGATTTCGAGATGCCGCCGACACTGGAGGACGCAGAGGTGGAGGCGGTGCTTGCAAAAGCCGACACGCTCGCCGCATGGGTCAGTGACATCAAGGAGTACGCCCTGCAGCGGGCAATCCAAGGAAAACAGTGGACGGACTGGAAACTGGTGGAAGGTCGCTCGAATCGGAAATACACCGATGAGGCGGCGGTCGCCAATACCGTCAAAGAAGCGGGCTACGAGCCGTATGAACAGAAACTGCTCGGGATTACGGCAATGACCAGTCTGCTCGGAAAAAATAAGTTTGAGGAACTGCTCGGAGGCTTCATCGTAAAACCGCAGGGGAAACCAACCCTCGCTCCCATGAGCGACAAGCGGCCTGTGATGAATACTGCAGCAGAAGATTTTAAGGAAAGTTGAGGAAAACACATCATGGCAAAAGTTATCAATCCGACAAAAGTGATCACGGGAGTCAAGACACGTTGGAGCTATGCCAACGTCTGGCAGGCAAAGTCCATCAACGGCGGTACGCCGAAGTTCAGTGTCTCGCTTATTATTCCCAAGTCCGACACCAAGACCGTGACGGCAGTCAAGAACGCCATTCAGGCGGCATATGAGGAATGGCAGTCAAAGCTCAAGGGAAACAGCAAGTCCGTCCCTGCGCTCACGGCGATCAAGACACCGCTCCGTGACGGCGATGTGGAACGCCCGGATGATGCGGCATACAAGGACAGCTACTTCGTCAACGCAAACTCGGCTACGGCTCCCGGCATCGTGGATGCTGCCCGCAATCCGATCATCGAGCACTCGGAGGTCTACTCCGGCGTTTACGGACGCGCAAGCATCAACTTCTACGCATTCAACTTGAACGGCAGCAAGGGCATCGCTTGCGGGCTGAACAACCTGCAGAAGATTTCCGACGGTGAGCCGCTCGGCGGCAAGACCCGCGCCGAGGATGACTTCGCCGATGAGGACGAGGACTTTCTCAGCTAAATAAGAGTTGACCGACACGGGCAGCGGGGATTCTTCCTCGCTGTCTTTGTCACGGAAGGAGAACATACATGAAGTCCATTTCTATCGATCTCGAAACGCGAAGCAGTGTGGATATTGGGAAAAGCGGCGTATATCGTTACGCCGAGGCAGAGGACTTCGCAATCCTGCTCTTCGCCTATGCCGTGGATGGAGGCGCGGTGGAGGTCATCGACCTCGTGGGTGGTGAGCAGATTCCGCAGGAAATTCTGGATGCTCTGACCGATGAGAGCGTCATCAAGTGGGCATTCAATGCCAACTTTGAGCGTGTGTGCCTGTCGCGTTACTTGTCGGACTTGGGGATGACCCTCGATCCGTTCCATGATAATCATCCACTTTCTACGGTGTGTGCCCGCTTTCTGAGTCCCCGCAGTTGGCGATGCACAATGGTCTGGTCTGCCTACATGGGACTGCCGCTCTCACTTGCCGGCGTTGGACGTGTGCTTGGACTGGAAGAGCAGAAAATGACGGAGGGCAAGGCACTCATCCGCTATTTCTCTGTGTCGCCGTTCCATGAACCTACAGGAGAGAAGTGGGAGCTCTTCAAGTCTTACAACCGTCGCGATGTCGAAGTGGAGATGGCGATTCAGCAGCGTCTCTTCAAATATCCTGTTCCGCAGTCGGTGTGGGAGGAGTATGTACTCGACCAGGAGATCAATGACCGTGGGATATGTCTGGATATGCCGTTCGTGGAGAATGCCGTCAAGATTGACGCGCACACCAAGGAAAAACTGACGGACAGGCTGAAAACTCTGACCGGGCTTGAGAATCCGAACAGTGTGGCGCAGATGAAGGAATGGCTCAGAGACTACGGTGTCGAAACGGAGTCGCTTACCAAGAAGTCTGTGACGGCACTTCTTGCCACTGTTCCCGCTCCATTGAAGGAAGTATTGGTGCTCCGTCAGCAGCTTGCGAAATCATCGGTGAAGAAATATCAGGCGGTGAGAAATGCTGTCTGTGCGGACAGCCGTGCGCGGGGAATGTTTCAATTTTATGGTGCCAATCGTACTGGGCGTTTTGCGGGACGCATCGTGCAGCTGCAAAATCTTCCGCAGAATCATCTCCCAGATTTGGCGTATGCCCGTGACCTTGTGCGGCAGGGAGATTCTGAATCCCTTAATATCCTCTACAACTCCGTACCGGATGTCCTGTCGCAGCTGATCCGCACTGCCTTTATTCCAAAGGAAGGCAGGAGATTCATCGTTGCGGACTTCTCTGCCATCGAAGCACGGGTGTTGTCATGGCTTGCGAAGGAGCGATGGCGCATGGATGTATTCGCTGATGACGGCGACATCTACTGTGCCACAGCGGGCAGGATGTTCCACTGCAATGTGGTCAAGCATGGAGAGAACGGGCATCTCAGGCAAAAAGGGAAACAGGCAGAACTGGCGTGTATCGCTGAGGGACAGCTTGTCCTTACGAATGAAGGACTCGTTCCTATTGAGCGTGTTCGCACGGAGCATTTGCTCTGGGACGGAGAAAGCTGGGTCAGCCATGATGGTGTCATTTTCAAAGGCGAACGGGAGATAATTACCTATGAAGGTCTTACAGCAACCCCGGATCATCTCGTCTGGGTTCAGGGGAAATCGCAGCCGATACAGTTTGGAGATGCCGCCTCCTGCGGCGCACATCTCGTACAAACAGGAGATGGTGGGACGGCAATTCGGCTGGGTGAGAATCATCAGCCCGGAAAAGAGATGGAATGCGGCAATGAATCATTGCTACGTTCTGACAAAATGTACGGGATGCGGTGCAATCCAGTGGCAGTACTTGGACAATCTTCGCAGCGGGAAATCGAAGGGCTGCCAGAGCTGTTCGCAACCGAGACAGATTCCATCTTGGTTGGACAGACGACTCACAGCAGCAAAACAACGCTGCGAGAACCCGAACGACAGGGCGTACCCTCTGTATGGAGGGCGAGGGATCAAGTTCGATTTTCCGAGTGTGACGGAGGCAGGTCTGTATCTCATAAAAACATTCGGTCTGCCCTCACGCTCGATGGAACTGGATCGCATCGATACGAACGGAAATTACACCAAAGGGAATCTACGTTTTGTACCCAGAGCGCAAAATCAAGCAAACCGCAGAATTACGGTTTTGTCGGAGTTTCATCAGGAGTATTGGCCTTATTGCCGCGCTGTGGTAACGAGAAAACTGTCCGCAGGAATGACTCGTTCGGAGATCATCAAAGCTGCGGAGACAGCTGTCAGCGAGAAAAGGAAGAATTGGCGTATCATCAGCGCACGGCTCGACTTTATGACATCAGAAATGCCGGAAAGCATCACCGTTTTACCGTATCGGGAAAATTAGTCCACAACTGCGGCTACGGCGGATCCGTCGGTGCGCTGAAAGCGTTCGGTGCATTGGAGTCCGGGATGAAGGAAGAGGAACTAAAGCCGCTCGTGGATGCATGGCGTGCGGCAAATCCAAATATCGTGGATTTCTGGTGGGCAGTCGACCGAGCCGCAAAAGACTGCATCAAGGAACGCAGCACGAAGGTCACGCACGACATTCGGTTCATTTATCAGAGTGGCATGATGTTCATTCAGCTTCCGAGCGGGCGCAGACTCTCCTATGTAAAACCGCGCATCGGAGAGAATCAGTTCGGTGGCGAATCCATTACTTACATGGGACTCGACCTCTCGAAAAAGTGGGCGCGGATCGAATCCTACGGTCCGAAGTTCGTGGAGAATATCACGCAGGCCATCAGCCGCGACATCCTCTGCTATGCCATGCAGACGCTGCGGAACATGGAGATTGTCGCTCACGTCCATGATGAAATCATTATCGAATGCGATGAACGCACCTCACTATCTGCCGTTTGTGAGCAGATGGCGAGAACCCCGCCTTGGGCAGAGGGGCTTCTGCTTCACGCCGACGGTTTCGAGTGCGCATTCTATCAGAAAGACTAATGTCCATCCTCCCAGAAAATTGGGAGGATTTTTGGTGACCAAAACCTCCCTGTTCGTCCTCTTACTGATGAGAGGAACTAATCAGTTTTCAAAGGGAGGAAATCTTATGTTCTATGTTAAGGAAAACATCAATGACGCTCTGGAGGTCACGGTGGAAATCAACGATGAGAATGTCTTTTGCCATTGTCCGCGCTGCGGAGCGGAAGTGCCCGTCGATTTCAACGAGTTCTTCGGCGATGCGGAGTTCGACCTCTTCGGCACGGCGATCTGCTGCACGGAGTGCAGCAGGAAGATGAGGTGCGAGAAATGATTGAGCGCAGAAACCACGAGGGCTATGCCGATCCTACGGCGCACGCCGCTCTCACAAAGGTAAGCAGGGAGGGCAGATTTGTTTATATCTGCTCACCCTATCGGGACAGCCCGCACGTCAACGTCATGCGGGCGCGGCAGTACTGTAAGTTCGCGGTGAGCAGGGGACGCATTCCGATTGCCCCGCATCTGTATTTCCCGCAGTTTATGTCAGAGACAAACGAGCGTGGGAAAGCGATGTCGTTGAACCTCGAGTTTTTGCGGCTGTGTGGCGAGGTCTGGGTGTTCGGCGAGAAGATCACCGAGGGCATGGCAGCGGAGATTGCTCATGCCAAGAGACTGCGGAAGAACATCCGCTATTTCACAACAAAGTGCGAGGAGGTGCTTGCTCCATGAAAATCGCGGTCTGTAACCGCAATACCGAGAAGCGGTACAAAAACAAAGAAATGAGCTGGGAGGACATCAAAGAGCGCAACCGTCATCCTATCCGTACCTCGGAAACCGTGGAAGAGTATCCGAAACTGCCGAAGGCACAGCGGGATATTGCCAAAGACCAGGGCGGCTTTGTCGGCGGCTGGCTGAGAGGCGGCATTCGGAAGAAAGGTCATGTCATCAGCAGGGAGTGCGGTGCGCTCGATGCTGATCACATTCCCGACGGGGAGGATTTTCTCGGTAAAGCAAAAGAAGTCCTCGCGGGCGTACGTTTCTTCATCTACTCCACACACAGCCATACGTTGCAGCATCAGCGGTATCGTCTCGTGATGCCGTTCTCCCGCGAAGTCAGTGAGGAAGAATATGCGCCGTTCATGCGTATGGTCGCGAAACAGATCGGCATGGAGTATTTCGATGACTCCACCTATCAGGCAAACCGCATGATGTACTGGGCTTCCTGCCCGTCCAACGGCGAGTTCATATTTGAGGAGCAGGACGGTGATCCGCTGGATGTGGATGCCTATCTTGCCAAATATGATGATTGGCGGGATGTGACGCAATGGCCGGTATCTTCTCGCCAGTCCGAAGCCGTAAAGCACAGTGTCAGCACACAGGCAGATCCGCTTCAGAAAAGTGGCATCGTCGGAGCCTTCTGCCGTGCCTACAGCATCGAGGAAGTCATTGAGAAACATCTCTCCGATGTCTATACACCGTCGGCGGTAGATGGGCGTTATGACTACATCCCCGGCGAAGGAACGGCGGGTGTGGTCGTCTATGACGGCAAATTCGCATACTCGCATCATGCAACCGATCCTGCCTCCGAAAAACTCCTGAACGCATTTGACCTCGTTCGAATCCATAAGTTCGGTGACGACGACTCCAAGAAGTCCTTTGCGGCGATGGCAGAACTTGCCAGTCGCGATGAACTCGTTTCCTCCTTGCTCCTCGCCGAGCGGAGGGAGACGGCGGCACAGGATTTTGAGGGCAGTGATTGGGAGACGGCACTCGTTCGTGACAAGAACGGCGTACTGGTCAACTCCCTGCGCAATTTGAAACTCATCATGGAGCATGATTCGGTCTTGAAGGGGATCGTATTCAACCAACTGGCGGACAATATGGAAATTCGGGGAGAAGTCCCGTGGAAGCATCCGGGGAGGTTCTGGCGGGATGCAGATGACGCGCAGCTCATCTGCTATGTAGACGATCACTATGGAACGTTCTCGGCACGAAACTATGAGATTGGTGTGACCAAGGTCGCCGACGACCGATCCTATCATCCCATCCGTGAGTTTTTAGACAGTCTGCCGCCGTGGGATAAAGTCCCGCGTCTGGACACCCTGCTCATTGATTATCTTGGAGCACCGGATAATGCCTATGTACGTGCAGTCACGAGAAAGACACTCTGCGCCGCTGTTGCAAGAGTGCGGAAACCCGGCATCAAGTTTGACAACATTCTCGTTCTGAACGGACCGCAGGGTATCGGAAAGTCCACGATTGTGGCACTTCTGGGCGGCGAGTGGTATTCCGACAGCCTGTCTCTGACCGACATGAACGACAAGACCGCAGCCGAAAAACTCCAAGGCTACTGGATCATGGAAATCGGAGAACTTGCGGGCATGCGGAAAGCCGACATCGACAAGGTCAAGGCGTTCATTTCGCGGCAGGATGATAAATACAGAGCCAGTTTCGGGCGGCGTGTTACCCCGCATCCGAGGCAGTGCATTTTCTTTGGCACGACCAACTGCGAGGGTGCATATCTCCGTGACGGTACAGGAAATCGCCGCTTTTGGACAGTCAAGACACCGGGCGGGAAAAGGAAGCCGTGGGATCTCTCTTTGGAGGAGATCAAGCAGATTTGGGCAGAGGCAGTCGCAAGATACGATGCTGGGGAATCCCTCTACCTTGACGCAGAGTTGGAGTCCGTGGCGAAAGCCGAGCAGGATGCCGTTACGGAGCAGGATGAGCGTGAAGGATTGGTGCGGCTCTATCTGGATGAACTTCTGCCTGCCAACTGGAATCAGATGGGGCTTTATGAACGGCGGGACTTCCTGAGCGGCGACGATCTTTCCGCACGAGGGACAGAAAAGCGGCAGACCGTCAGCAATATGGAGATCTGGTGTGAATGTTTTGGCAGACGGAAAGAGGATCTGCGTCCCATCGACAGCTATGCCATCGCTGCCATTATGGCAAAGATCCCCGAATGGCAGAAACTGCCCGAGCCGAGACGCATCCCGATCTATGGCAAGCAGAGAATTTACAGCCGCTTGTGACTTGTGCCAGAGTTGTTCCACGTCCGAAGCCTTGCTGTATAAGACTTCGGTACAAGGGAACAATATTTATATATTAAATAAAATATATAAAAAATAAATAGTGAGCGCGCGGGTATACACATACGCGTGTAAAGCAAAATTTCCTGTGCATCGTTGTTCCAAAAACCATCGGAAGGCTTGATATGACTGGATGGAAGGATGGAACAAGCACATGGAACGGAGTGTGGAACAGGAGAACAGGATGCGGGAAAAAGACATTGAGAAGGAACTTGCAGCAAGAACCAGAGCGATGGGCGGCATCGCACCAAAGTTTACCTCGCCGGGATTCGATGGAATGCCCGATCGACTGGTGCTTTTGCCCGGCGGCAGAATGGGTTTTGTGGAACTGAAAGCACCGGGCAGAAAGCCGAGACCACTTCAACTGGTACGGCACAGACTGCTTCGGCGGCTTGGATTCAAGGTGTATGTGATTGACGAGATAAATCAAATTGACAGCGTATTGGAGGAAATCGACCATGAATGAACTTACGGTATTGGAACACAACAGCATCCGTGTCATGACCACGGAGCAGCTTGCCGAGGCGTATGGATGCAGGGCAATTCATATCCAGCAGAATTTTAAGAACAACAGGGCGCGATTCGTTGAGGGGAAGCATTACTTCAAACTTGAAGGTGCTGATCTCAAGGCTTTCAAGGACTCACTCGAAAATATCGAGTCAGTTGTCGGGAGTCGCGCACCGTCTCTGATTCTTTGGACGAAACAAGGGGCGGCGCGTCACAGCAAAATGCTCGGAACTGAGCGGGCGTGGGATGTTTTCGATGAGCTGGAAGAAAGCTATTTCAACCCCATAAGGAACATGACACCCGAGGAATTTCTGCTGTTCAGCGCACAGCGAATGGTGGAACAGGCGAAGGAAATCAAGGCGGCAAATGCCCGTATCGACAAGGTGGATGAACGGCTTCTCGATGTGGAGTCCAAGCAGATGACCATCGATGAGCACCACTACACCATCATCGGCTATGCAAACCTCACGGGAGTTCGTGGCGTTGGTCGGGATGTCGCCGCAAGACTCGGACGCAAAGCCTCGGCAATGTCCAGAAAGCAGGGCTACCACATCGGCAAGGAGTACGATGCCAAATATGGCATGGTGAATACCTATCATGTGGATGTGCTGCAGGAAGTGTTTCGGTAATGAATTCCGTTGAGATTGGAGGTGATGCCCCATGAAGTTCATACCGCATGATTACCAGCAGTACGCCATCGACTTTATCGCAAGCCATAAAACTGCCGCCGTACTCCTCGATATGGGACTTGGAAAGACGGTAATTACGCTTACAGCCCTCAATGACTTGCTCTTTGACCATTTTGAGATTTCTCGCGTTCTCGTTATCGCACCGCTTCGTGTGGCACGGAACACATGGCCGCAGGAGATCGGTAAGTGGGAGCATCTGAACCATATCCGTTATTCCGTTGCAGTCGGAACGGAGAAAGAGCGTCGGGATGCGCTTCGCAAGCAAGCCTCCCTCTACATCATCAACCGCGAGAACGTGCCGTGGCTCGTGGAGAAAACGGACTTCTCCTACGATGCCATCGTGATTGACGAACTCTCGTCCTTCAAGAATTGGAGCAGTAAACGCTTCAAGGCACTCATGAAGATTCGCCCTCTGGCAAAGAGAGTCATCGGGCTGACGGGAACGCCGTCCGGCAACGGCTTGATGGACTTGTTCGCAGAGTTCAAGGTGCTCGACATGGGACAGCGTTTGGGGCGGTTCATTACGACGTACCGGCAAGATTACTTCGTGCCGGACAAGCGAAACGGACAGGTGGTCTTCTCCTACGCTCCCTTGCCCGGAGCCGAGGAGCGGATTTACGAGAAGATTGCCGACATCACCATCTCCATGAAAGCCGCCGACCATCTGAGAATGCCGGAGCTGATCGAGAGCGAATACAGTGTTCGCATGAATGAGGAAGAGAAGAAAATGTATGCCGAGATGTGCGAGCAGTTGGTTTTGCAGATGAAGGGCGACGAGGTGACGGCGGCAAATGCCGGAGTCCTGTCCGGGAAACTCGCGCAGATGGCAAACGGTGCAGTCTATACGGACGATGGAACTACCCTGCATATCCATGACCGCAAACTTGATGCCTTGGAGGACATCGTCGAGAGCATGAACGGCAAGCCTCTTCTCGTGACATATTGGTTTCGGCATGATGCGGAGCGCATCGAAAAGCGCGTGCCGTGCGTCCGACTGGATACGGATGACGCAATCGCCCGATGGAATCGCGGAGAGATCCCCGTTGCTCTCATCCATCCGGCGAGCGCAGGTCACGGGCTGAACCTTCAGAGCGGCGGTTCGAGCTTGGTGTGGTTTGGCATCACATGGAGTTTGGAATTCTATCAACAGACCGTGGCGCGGCTCTATCGGCAGGGACAGAACTCAAACACTGTGGTGGTGCAGCACATCATCGCCGAGGGCACGATTGACGAGAGAATCCTTCGCGCTTTGAAGCAGAAGGACAAGACACAGGCGGCTCTGATTGCTGCCGTCAAAGTGGAGGTAACATCATGAACTATGAAATTCTGGCAAACGCCATCGTCGAACAGGCGGCGAAAGACTATCGGTGGGCACGAGCAGTTCTTGCTAAAGATGCGAAGAATGCAGACGCGATTGATATGCGTGCTGATACGGAGCAGTTCTTCCATTCCGCATGGTTCGCGCTGCTGACCAGTCTGGATGGGGAATGGCTGCTTCAGAAGTTGGAGGGGGAATTTGCATGACGGCAAAAGAGTATCTGAGTCAGGCGTATCGTATTGACCAACGGGTCAACAGCAAGCTCCGCCAAGTGGACTCTCTGCGTGATCTTGCTACCAGAGCCACGTCCACAATGGGAACGGAGCCTGTCAGTGGCACGAGGAATGTCCATCGCTTGGCGGATACCATCGACAAGATTGTCGACTTGGAAAATGAAATCAACGATGACATCGACCATTTGGTGGATTTGAAGCGTGAGGTTATGGCGACCATCAGCAAGGTGCAGGATACCAACGCACTCATGCTGTTGGAACTTCGGTATCTCAGCTTCATGTCGTGGGACGAGATTGCGGGCGAGATGCACTATACTTCCCGCTGGGTGCATATTCTCCATTCCAAAGCGCTCACTGCTGTGGATAAGATTCTTGTAGCGGAGGTAGATAGGTCATGAGTTATCAGGAAGCACTAGAAGACAATATTTCTATCGGTAAGGATAAGTATGGTTTTGAGGTTTATTACCCAGAGTGCCATATTTGCGGAGCGCCAGTCACGACTTGGACGTATAAAAAGGGGATGAAAATTACCTGTCCCAAGTGTCGTAGCTTTTTTTCGGCAGTAAGAAAAGCCGGCAACAACTTTCTTGCAACAGAAAAAAAGGGACGCAAGCTGGAAGAAGCAATCAAAAGAATCAGCAAGGTGGCACCTATAGAAAAATATCAACGGGCATATGATGTAATAAAAAGAAATATCGACCGACCAGGTTGGTTTCAGAGCACAGAAGAAATCATGACTGCGTTGGAACTTGTCCGTAAAGGATTAAAGATCCGTCATCAAGTGAAGATTTTTAATTATTCCATAGACTTCGTTATCCCAGAATATAAGGTCGCCCTAGAGATTGACGGCAGACCGTTTCATGGCAAGGATCATGCAGATAAGCAGCGAAAGCGAGATGAAGTCATCATTTGGAAGCTGGGCGAGGATTGGGAGATTATCCATATCGATACAGACAATATTAACGCCAATGTTACGAAACTCGTCCCGGCCATCAAAGCCGTTTTGAAATCACGCAAAAAGACTTCACTATAATTCTCTTGAGTTCCAGTGTTGACATGGTAAAATGGTGTTATGAAAAGTATGCTTAAAGGCTCGACCTCCAATGGGAGCAATCCCAGCGGAGGTTTTTTCATGCCATCGAGGAGGTGAAACGATGCCGAGAAAGCCGAAACGACCCTGCCGCATGACAGGCTGTCCGAACCTCACGGATCGAAAGAGTTGCTACTGTGAGACGCACGAAAAAACGATGCAGAGGCATTATGACCACTTCGCTCGTGGCTACGATCAGCATAAGAGATACGGAGGTTCGTGGAAGAAAATCCGTGACCGACACTTGGCAGCGCATCCACTTTGCGAGTGCTGCAAAGAGCGGGGCAGATACATCCACGCAACACTCGTGCATCACATCCAACCGATTTCGGACGGTGGCACGCATGATACGGAGAATCTGATGTCGCTCTGCGTGTCCTGTCATGAGCGAATTCACCAGCGTAGCAGAGGCGACCGCTAGACCCCCCAGGGGGCGGTCAAATCTCTAAAACCGCGCCGTTACTGGACCGGGGAGGGGGCGCACGCAAAAAAACGTCGGTTCAAACAGGGTATTAAGGGAAGGGGGCGAGAAGATGGCGCGTGACGGTACAAATCGTGGCGGGCGGCGCATCCGGGCGGGAGATAAGCCCGAGGCACTGGCAGATAAGATTGCGGGCGGGCGCACGGCGCACATCATGGAGTTCCCCATGACGGAACTGGACGGCACAGACCTTGTGGATGCCGCTGACCTCTACGGTGAGGAGATGCCAACGCCGAGCGAGTTCCTGTCTGCGCGACAGCGGAACGGAAAGCCGCTCGGTGCGGATGAGATTTTCCGCGAAACATGGCTGTGGCTGAAGGAGCGCGGCTGTGAGCGGCTTGTGAATCCACGGCTCATTGAAAGCTACGCGCAGGCATTTGCCCGCTTCATCCAGTGTGAGGAAGCGATGAGTCAATATGGGCTCATCGGCAAGCATCCGACCACAGGCGGCGCGATTGCAAGTCCCTTTGTCCAGATGGGGCAGGCATTCCAGAAACAGTCCAATCTGCTCTGGTATGAGATATTCGACATCGTAAAGCAGAACTGTACCACCACGTTCAGCGGATCGCCGCAGGAGGATCGGATGGAACGGCTGCTGCGTTCGAGAAAGTAAGGAGGGAAGTCATTTGAACAAAACAACATCGGAGATGAAGCTCGTTCCGATCAGTAAACTCGTTCCGTATGCCAACAACGCACGGACGCATTCGCCCGAGCAGATCAACAAGCTGCGCGGCAGTCTGCGGGAGTTCGGATTCGTCAGTCCCGTCATAATCGACAAGGACTACGGCATTCTCGCAGGACACGGGCGCGTTATGGCTGCACGGGCAGAGAACATCGAGCAAGTTCCGTGCGTATTCGTGGATTACCTCACAGAAGCGCAGAAGAAAGCCTATATCCTCGCAGACAACCGTTTCGCACTCGATGCGGGCTGGGATGAGGAGATGCTGCGCGTTGAGATGGAAGCCCTGCAAGGCATGGACTTCGACATCTCACTCACAGGCTTCGACGAAGCCGAGATTGCCGATCTGTTTGCCGCAGACGATAACGAGGCGCAGGAAGATGATTTTGACGAAGATGCCGCCCTGCAGGCAGAGCCTTTCGTAAAAACCGGTGATTTGTGGCTTTTGGGCAAGCATCGTCTCCTTTGTGCAGACTCTACAAAACCCGAGGATGTAAAACTTCTCATGGATGGCAAAAAGGCGAATGTGTGCATTACCGACCCGCCGTATGCGTGTAACTACACAGGCGGCACAGGCATGAAAATCATGAACGACAACCTGAAGGGCGAGGAGTTCTATCAGTTCCTGCTCTCAGCATTCAAAAATGCCTATGAGAATCTTGCGGACGGGGCTGCCATTTACATTTTTCACTCGGATGCGGAAAAGGTCAATTTCTACAATGCTGTCGTTGCTGCCGGATTTCACTACTCAACGACCTGTATCTGGGTAAAGCAATCTCTTGTTCTGGGGCGTTTCGATTATCAAATGCGCCATGAGCCTGTCATCTATGCATTCAAGGACACCGTAAAGCATAAATTCTACGGAGACAGAAAGCAGACCACCGTTTGGGAATTTGACCGACCGAGTAAGTCGAAACTGCACCCGACAACAAAACCGCTCCCGCTCGTCGCATACCCCATGAAAAACTCCTCTCTGGTCAACAGCATCGTCTTGGATTTGTTCGGCGGCAGCGGATCGACGCTGATGGCAGCGGAACAAATGGATCGCACGGCATATCTGATGGAACTTGATCCTGTTTATGCCTCGGCGATTGTGCGCCGTTTTGTGGCATATCATGGAAATACAGAGGATGTGCATATCATCCGTGACGGGAAAAAGCTCCCCTGCTCCGAGGCATATATCCCCACAGCAGAGGAGCTTGGCATGAAGGATGCCACGATAAACGACATTCAAAAAGGGCGGAAGAAAGGAGGATGAGGACGTGTGCAATGTGAAATATACGTTTTCCGAGGACGGGAGCATTGCCTATGGGCATCTTCCTGACGGTATCGTTTTTATGGTGGACACGTCATCTTTGGATAAGATCGCCGGAATCAGCTTTTATCGCAATTACCGTGATTTGACGGGAAAAATCCTTTATGTGATGGACAGATACAGAAAACAGCTGCATCGACATCTGGTGGATGTCCCCAAAGGCTACGAGGTAGACCATATCAATCTGGACACCTTGGACAATCGCCTATGCAATCTCAGAATTTGTACGCATCAACAGAATCAGTGCAACCAACCACGGCAGAGGAACAACACCTCTGGGGTGACGGGTGTCAGCTTCTATAAACCTCGCGGGAAATATCGTGCGAGAATCAAGATTTGTCAGCATGATATACACCTTGGCTATTATCAAACATTCGAAGAGGCTGTTCAGGCGCGGAATGTGGGAATGGCTTGTATGTTCGGGGATTACGGAAGATATGACGAGGTGGAAGAAATCCCTCCGTGGATAGAAGAAGATGTCATCAACCGATGTAAACGGTTCGTGGATTTATCAATCTGCGAATCGTTTATTGATTTTGTGAAAGAATGTGGCGTAATGCCGAAGGAGGCAGCATAATGAAAGTTTTTCTAAACGCAGGTCATGCGCCGAACGGAAATCCCGACCCCGGCGCGTGTGGGTACGGACTGCGCGAGTGTGATGTGGCAAAGAACGTCGCTGACCTTGTGGCGGCCTATCTCACTGCCGCAGGTGTGGAGGTAGTCGGCTGTCTGCAATCTGATAGCCTCCATGAAGTTGTCTCCGCTTCCAACCGCAGCGGTGCGGACGTATTCATCTCCATTCACTGCAATGCCTGTAACGGCAGTGCGAACGGAACGGAGGTCTGGCACTTCTACGGAAGCGGCGCAGGGGAGACACTGGCAAACTGCATTCAGAACCAGATTGTGGATGCGCTTGGTACAACGGATCGCGGCGTGAAGGGGGCAAAGCCCGGTGTCAACGGTCTGTACGTTTTGAGCAACACGGATGCGGTCGCAGTGCTTGTGGAGCTTGCGTTTATCGACCATGCGGGCGATGCAGAGCTTCTTGGGACGCAGCAGGATGAATTTGCCCGCGCCATTGCGCGTGGGGTAACGGATTATGAAGGAGAGTGCTGAAGATGAAACTGGAACATATTCAAAACGAACTGAAGAACCATATCGGGGACTTTGTGCAGACGGAGGCAAAAGAGGCGACCGTCCTCTGGCTGCATGAGAAGGGGCTTCCCGCAGCGCGTGAGGTGTCGGCGGCGTATACGGCGGCACTGAAGGAGAGCGCGGAGAAGGAGACGGGATGGTGCAGATTCCGCGACCGCATCTTCCTACCGCTCGTCATCGACGGTGCGATCTGGATGACGGGCAAGATGCTCGAGCGCATGACCACTCCTTATTCTGTGAAATGATGATACTCTGTGGTTTATCTCACTGAAGCTATGGGTGTATACAATACAATCCGCTTGCTAATTCTTCCCATACGAGTGATGAATGTAATGACCAAAGTTCATAAAGGAGGTTTTCAAAATGAAGGTCAATTACGACATCCAGAAGGAAGAGCGCAAGGCGATGGTCGGGATTGTGGGAAAAGTGCTCGAGATGAAGCCCACCTACTGCGGCGCACCGAGCTTTTCCTACAAGGTCGGCGCATTTGAGATCACAAAGGCGGGCATCCTTTGCTTCGACGATGCCGCAGACGAAGCGACTGTTACGCGTGTGCGCACGGCACTACGCGAGGCGGGTTTCACGTCCAAGGACGGCGAGAACGAGGCTTTCTGCGGGGACACAGGGGCGAATGAGCCGAGCCGACCGGAAGCGGCGGTGGAAGAGCCTAGCGAAGTTGATCCGGCAGAGGATAAGCTGACACCAACAGAAACGCCGGCAGAAGTTACTGCGATGGAGGAAGCTGTCGCAGCAACCGATGAGGACTGCCTTTCGATCAGCCTCCCGCGCACCCTTTTCACGGAGACGGCGCTGCAGAATCTGGACGCGCTCCTCCTGAGCAAGGGACGGCTGATTTGCCATGCCTTTGACATCGGGGAAGCGACCTACACGCTGATCGATGACCGCATCACCTTTGCATGGCTGCACGGCACGGTCACCGACGAGACGGCAAAGGCATACGCCGAGTTCATCAGCAAACTCTGCCAGATGGCACGGATGCAAAAGCGCGTCACGGCAAAGGAGAAGATTGTGGACAACGAGAAATACGCATTCCGCTGCTTTCTCCTGCGCCTTGGCATGATCGGAAACGCCTACAAAGAGTCGCGCAAGATTCTCCTGCAGAACCTCACGGGCAGCAGCGCGTTTAAGAGCAGACATCGGAAGGAGGCTGAGGATCATGCGATTTCCGAGTAGGGAGCAGATCGCCGCACTTCGAGAGCGGTACCCGCGCGGGACGAGAGTGGAACTCCTCGGAATGGACGATCCGCAAGCCCCTCCGACAGGAACGATGGGCGAGGTCATGGGCGTTGATGACGCGGGGCAACTTCTTGTCCGATGGGAGACAGGATCGTCACTGAGCCTGATCCCCGGTGTGGACTCTTTCCACATCGTGCAGAAAGGCGACAGATCATGAACGAGAAGGTTGTTTCCCAGATCATGGACATCCGCAACTCCGGGCGGGTGAATATGTTCGACGTCCCCAGAGTTCAGCGGATGGCGTTCGAGATGGGGTTCTACGAACTGGTCTGCTTCATCGAGGAAGACCGTGCGACGTATGTACGATTTATCCTCACGGGTGAAAAATAGCTTACGATTCTAGGGATTTAGCACAGCCTTTCGGGGCTGTGTTTCTCTCGAAAAATAAGTGTAGTTTATTCAAAATACGACTTGCTATATTCTGCGTTTAGAGGCATATATGTACATGACCAAAGGGAACAACCTACACACAGAAAGCGAGGAACACAAAATGAGAAACGCAGAAGCAAGATGGCCGAAGACCACCACGATGGAGCACCTCGATGAGATGCGGTTCGGAACGAGCGGCGCGATCCTTCGCTACGGCGAGCAGATCCTTGTCGTCGGGATGGAATGCTGGGGCTTCCACGCAGCCGTCTACGAGATGGTCGAAACGCCAGAGGAGACAGGCTTCGCGGACATTGAATGCCGCTTGAACCTTGTCGAAGCCGCCACCGAGCTTTTCGAGGACGGCGGTCACGCGATGGCTTGGTGCATGAAGCGCATCTAAGCCACGCCGAACAACAAAACAGCCCTTCGGGGCTGCTTCTCGTTTCTGTGTTTTTGAGTCGCTGACGGCGGCTCTTTTTTGATGGGGGTGATTGCTTGCGGAAACTGACGGACTACAAGCCGACAAAGTTCATGGCAGAGGAATCGCACTATGACAAAGCCGCTGCGGACTATGCTGTGGGCTTTATCGAGTGCCTGTGCCATACGAAGGGGACGTGGGCAGGAAAGCCCTTCGAACTCATCGACTGGCAGGAGCGCATTATCCGAGACATTTTCGGAATTTTGAAGCCGAGCGGGTATCGCCAGTTCAACACGGCGTATGTTGAGATTCCCAAGAAACAGGGAAAACAGTTGGCACTCAATACGAAAATCCCGACACCGAACGGATTCACTACAATGGGTGATATTCGTGTGGGAGATACCGTTTTTGACGAAAACGGACAGCCCTGCCGAGTTGTCGCCAAGAGCGATGTGGATGATACGGAGCAAGCCTATCGATTGACCTTCCGCGACGGATCGTCCATCGTGGCAGGGGAGCGGCATCTCTGGAATGTGGAGTACATCATCGGACAGCCGCGCTCCGTCCTTTGGACAACGGGCGAAATCTATCGCCGAACAATGAAGCACCGACAGCGGTATGCAGATAACGAGAAAGAAGTCCGCCGCTCCATTATCCGAATCCCTGTGGCAAAGAAACTGCAGATCGAGAAAAGAAACCTACCCGTTGCTCGCTCCCGCTTTCATTATTTGGCAGATATGGAACCGCTCTCAGAGAGAGTCCCCATGCAGTGCATTCAAGTAGACAGCGCAAGTCATTGTTATCTGGTAGGAGAATCCTTCGTGCCGACGCACAACAGCGAACTTGCGGCCGCTGTCGCACTGCTCCTTTGCTGTGGAGACGGTGAGGAACGTGCCGAGGTGTATGGATGTGCTGCCGACCGTCAACAGGCGAGCATCGTATTCGAGGTCGCTGCCGACATGGTGCGGATGTGTCCTGCACTCGGTAAGCGAGTAAAGATCCTCGCCTCGCAGAAGCGGATGGTGTATCTGCCAACGAACAGCTTCTATCAGGTGCTCTCGGCAGAGGCATACTCAAAGCACGGCTTCAATATCCACGGCGTGGTATTCGACGAACTTCACACGCAGCCGAACCGCAAACTCTTTGACGTTATGACGAAGGGCTCTGGTGATGCGCGTATGCAGCCGCTTTACTTCCTTATCACCACAGCGGGGACGGATACCCAGTCCATCTGCTATGAGACGCATCAGAAAGCGAAGGACATTCTCGAAGGGCGAAAGATCGACCCGACCTTCTATCCTGTGATCTACGGAGCGAAGGAAGATGAGGATTGGACAGACCCCGAGGTCTGGAAGCGGTCAAATCCGTCGCTTGGCATTACGGTCGGCATCGACAAGGTACAAGCGGCGTGCGATTCGGCACGGCAGAATCCCGCCGAGGAGAACAGCTTCCGACAGCTTCGTCTGAACCAGTGGGTGAAGCAGTCCGTGCGGTGGATGCCGATGGACAAATGGGATGCGTGCGGCCTGCCTGTGGATGCAGCGGCATTGGAAGGGCGTGTCTGCTACGGCGGACTAGACCTTTCCTCCACGATGGACATTACGGCATTTGTTCTGGTGTTTCCACCGACAGAGGAGGATGAGCCGTTTGCCGTGCTTCCGTACTTCTGGATTCCTGAGGAGAATATCGACCTGCGTGTGCGGCGCGACCACGTTCTGTATGACTTGTGGCAGAAGCAGGGCTTTCTTATGACCACCGAGGGGAATGTTGTTCATTACGGATTTATCGAGGCGTTCATTGAGAAACTTGGCGAGAAGTATAACATCCGCGAGATTGCCTTTGACCGATGGGGCGCGGTGCAGATGGTACAGAACCTCGAAGGCATGGGATTCACGGTCGTTCCCTTCGGACAGGGGTTCAAGGATATGAGTCCCCCGACCAAAGAGTTGATGAAGCTGACACTGGAAAAGAAAATAGCGCACGGCGGGCATCCCGTCATGCGCTGGATGGCAGACAACATCTTCATCCGCACCGACCCTGCGGGGAATATCAAGGCAGATAAGGAAAAATCCACCGAGAAGATCGACGGTGTGATCGCACTCATTATGGCGCTCGACCGTGCGATCCGATGTGGAAATGATACGTCGGAATCGGTGTATGAGAGCCGTGGGGTGTTGGTATTTTGAAATGGAGGTTTCCATGAACCTATTCAGCAAACTCTTCCGTTCACGGGACAAGCCTATGAATCATCTTGGCGGCTTGTCCTTTTTGTTTGGACAGACGGCGGCGGGCAAGGCGGTCAACGAGCGAACGGCAATGCAGACGACGGCAGTCTATGCCTGTGTCCGCATCCTCGCAGAATCCATCGCAGGGCTGCCGCTTCACGTCTACGTCTACCAAGGGCAGGGCAAGGAGCGCGTGCCGGAGCATTCTCTGTACTTCCTGCTCCACGATGCGCCGAACCCCGAGATGACGAGTTTTGTCTTTCGTGAGACGCTTATGGCGCATCTCCTCCTGTGGGGGAATGCCTACGCACAAATTTTGCGGGATGGCAGAGGGCGTGTCCTTGGACTCTATCCGCTCCTCCCGGACAAAATGGAGGTGAGTCGCGATAGCCGCACGGGTGAGCTTTACTACACCTACACGAGAACCACGGAGGAGAATCCAAATTTTTCGGACAAGGGGCAGATTCGTCTGCGATGTGAGGATGTGCTACATATTCCGGGGCTTGGATTTGACGGACTTGTGGGATATTCACCTATCGCTATGGCAAAGAATGCCATCGGCATTGCGCTTGCCACAGAGGAATATGGTGCCGCCTTCTTCAAGAATGGGGCGCGTCCGGGCGGTGTTCTGGAACATCCGGGTGTTCTCAAAGACCCGTCAAAGCTCCGTGAGAGTTGGCACGCCGTCTACGGCGGTACGATGAACACGGGCAGGATTGCCGTCCTTGAGGAAGGCGTGAAGTATCAGCAGATTGCCATACCGCCCGAGGAGGCGCAGTTCCTAGAGACGAGAAAGTTCCAGATCGACGAGATCGCACGGCTCTATCGTGTGCCGCCGCATATGGTAGGAGACTTGGAGAAATCCTCGTTTTCAAACATCGAGCAGCAGTCGCTTGAGTTCGTGAAGTACACACTGAATCCGTGGGTAGTCCGTTGGGAGCAGTCGCTGCAGAAAGCACTGCTGACGGACAAGGAGCGGAAGGACTACTTCATCCGCTTCAACGTGGACGGGCTTCTGCGCGGAGATTACAAGAGCCGCATGGAGGGCTATGCCATCGGGCGACAGAACGGATGGCTGTCGGCGAACGACATCCGCAGCCTTGAGGACATGAATCCGATTGAATCCGCAGAGGGCGGTGATTTGTACCTTATCAATGGGAATATGACGACGCTAAAGGATGCGGGGCTGTTTGCCGGAAGGCAGAAGGGAGTAAGTGATGAAACGTAAATTTTGGAACTGGGTACGGAACGAAGGAGAGAAGCGTGTCTTGCTTCTTGACGGTGAAATCTCAGACGAGACGTGGTGGGGCGATGAGGTCACACCTCAGATGTTTCGAGAGGAATTGAATGCCGTCGAGGGAGATATTGACCTCTGGATCAACTCGCCGGGCGGGGACTGTTATGCAGCGGCACAGATTTACAATATGCTGATGGAGTATAAGGGGAACGTCGCCGTCAAGATTGACGGGATTGCAGCCTCTGCTGCATCTGTTGTCGCGATGGCAGGATCGACGGTTGAGATGTCGCCCGTGGCCACCATTATGATTCACAATCCGATGACCGTCTCCATCGGAGACACGCACGAGATGGAGCGGACAATTACGTTCCTCTCTGAAATCAAGGAGAGCATCATCAACGCATACGAGATCAAGACGAGATTGTCCCGTGCGAAGATTTCACGGCTGATGGATGCCGAGACGTGGATGAATGCAAAGAAGGCGGTGGAGCTTGGATTTGCGGATTCCGTTCTCTATGAGAACAGGGAACATCTCACAAGTGCTGCGGCAGACGGGCTGATCTTCTCCCGTGCCGCCGTCACGAACTCTCTGCTCTCGAAATTCGGGCAGGGAACACAAAATGTCGATGCAGAGCCTCTGAAAAGACGGCTCTTTTCTATTTCACATTAAGGAATTAACGGAGGGACAAGAACATGGATAAGATCATGGCAATGCGCGAGAAGCGTGCAGAAATGTGGGAACAGGCGAAGCAGTTTCTGGATTCTCACGAAAAGGACGGGCATCTTACAGCCGAGGATGCTAAGGCATACGAGCAGATGGAGAATGAGGTGCTCGCACTCGGCAAGGATATCGAGCGCATGGAGCGTCAGGCGATTCTCGACGCGCAGCTTGCAAAGCCCGTGACGGCGGCAATCACCAACACTCCGGGTGCATCTCTCAATGCAGAAAAGACGGGGCGTGCAAGCGAGGCATACCGCTCTGCGATGCTCAAAGCTCTCCGTACGAACTTTCGGCAGGTGGAGAACGTCCTGCAGGAAGGCGTGGATGCCAACGGCGGCTATCTCGTTCCTGCGGAATACGATAAGCGTCTCATCGACGTTCTGAATGAGGAGAACGTCCTGCGTCCGCTTGCGACGGTCATCACAACGAGCGGGGAGCACAAGATCAACATCGCCGCCACGAAACCTGCGGCATCGTGGATTGAGGAGGGCACAGCTCTGACTTTTGGCGAGGCGACGTTTGACCAAATCGTTCTTGATGCGCACAAGCTCCACGTCGCGGTCAAGGTGACGGAGGAACTGCTCTATGACAACGCCTTCAACCTTGAGAACTATCTCATCGAGCAGTTCGGCAAGGCACTGGGCAACGCAGAGGAGGATGCGTTCCTGAATGGCGACGGGACGCACAAGCCGAAGGGACTCCTTGCCTCCGCAAAGACATCCGTCACCACGGCGGCGGCAGACATCAAGGCGGACGAACTCGTGACGCTCGTCTACAGTCTCAAGCGTCCCTACCGCAAGAATGCATCGTTCATCGTCAACGATCAGACGCTTGCAAGCATCCGAAAGCTCAAGGACGCGAATGGGGCGTATTTCTGGCAGCCGTCGTATCAGATGGGCGAACCCGACCGTCTGCTCGGCTACCCCGTCTATTCCTCGGCGTATATGCCTGCTGTCGAGGCGGGTAAGACCGTCATCGCATTCGGTGACTACTCCTACTACAATATCGGCGACCGTGGGACACGTTCCCTGCAGGAACTGAAGGAGCTGTTTGCGGGTAACGGCATGGTCGGCTATGTTATGAAAGAGCGTGTGGACGGCAAACTCGTTCTTGAGGAAGCGGTGCAGACGCTCAAGATGAAGGGCTGATAAATCGTCCACTTATCCATTTTATCAGCGATTTCATTGGTTTTGCGGCAAGAGGGGAGGTGGTTCTATGCTTGTGCCGCTTGCAGCAGTCAAGCAGTATCTTAGGATTGACGGGGATGAGGAGGATGACCTTCTCACGCACTTTGCGGAAACGGCAGAACAGATTTGCACGGCACTTCTGCGCGTGAAGAAGCTGTCCAAGGTTGAAGATCAGGCGATTGTACGGGTCGCAATACTCTACGCCGTATCCTATCTCTATGAACATCGGGAGGAAGCGGATCACAGAGGGCTTGCGCTGACACTGCGCTCGCTTCTCTTCGGTGTGCGGAAGGAGGTCTTTTAGGTGAGGGTGTCCATGAGCGAACTGCGTCATCGGATTTCCATCCTGCGTCCCGTAACGGAGACGGATGATGAGGGGAATATTCTCGTGCAAACAACACAAGAAGTCGGTAAAGCGTGGGCGCTTGTTCTTCCGTTTGCGGCAAAAATCTCGGACGGGTATGCGGAGAAGGTGCAGGAGGTGGATTACCGCATCGTCATCCGTTATCGTGCGGATGTGCGCGTGACGGATCGTATCCGTTGGGGCGACAAAACGCTCACACCCATTGCGCCGCCGTATCCACTCAGCGGGAAAAAACAATGGCTCGTTCTGGAATGCAGGGAGTTGGTGGAAGATGGCTAGATACCGAGGTTTCGTCTCTGCCGAGAAGATATTGTCCGAGCTTGGCGCAGAGGCGACGGCTGCGGCAAAGGAAGCCCTCGCGCACGGCGCAGACGATGTGGTCGCGGAGGCAAAGAACCGCTGTCCAGTCTATATGGGAACAGATAAGCGCGTGGTCAAAGGTGCGCTGCGGGATTCCATCCACAAACGTCTGCGCCGGAAGGACGGCTCTGTTTGGAGGATTGCAGCGGATGCAGAGTCTCAGGATGGTGTTCCCTATGGCGTACTCGTCGAGTTCAGCCCACGCATCAACCGTCCGTTTCTCTATCCCGCGCTCGATGCCAAGAAGGACGGGATCCGTTCTGCCATCGTCGATGCCGTAAGGTCTGCCATTCGGAGGAGAGGGAAATGAGTACGGCACGGATGGTGTATCAGGCACTTGTGCGCTCCAAGGCACTCTCGCAGCTTCTCGCTCACGGAAAGAAGGGCATCTACCACGGGCGCAGTCCCAATGCGGGGACATACCCCATTCTCGTCTACTCTGTCATTTCCGACGTTCCTGCGCTCTCGGCAGACGGCACGGAGTTGGAACGCCGTGTGACGGTGCGTATCCATATTCTGACGAAGGATGGGAGATTCGGAGAGATTCATCGTGCCGTGCAGAATGCGCTTCTGCCGCTCGGTTTTGTGCGGGCGCAGACGCAGGAGATTGTTGAGAAAGATATATTTGTTGAAATCACAGATTACAGAACAGCAATGGAGGGAGAATAAAATGCCAAGTCCAACACCAACAGGAAAGCCTGCCGCGAATCTGACAAGCGGGCAGTTCATCAACATCCAGAAACTTCATATCGCGAAGATGCTCACCGATGTAGCAGGAGGGGCGGCGACCTACGAAGCTCCGATTCCGCTCGGAAAACTGCTCCGCAAGGTGGACATCAAGCCGCAGACGAATCAGGCGGAGCTTTTTGCCGACGGTCAGTCCGTGGATACGGCATCGAATACTGCATCCTATGACCTTACCTTCGATACCGCCGCGCTTCCTTTGGAATACACGGCCTATCTTTTGGGGCACAGTATCGAGAATGGCGTAATGAAGGCGGGCAAGGACGATGTCGCGCCATACTTCGCCGTCCTCTTTCAGTCGGATAAGCGCAACGGGAAGAAGCGTTTCACCAAATTCTACAAAGTCCAATTCACGGAACCCTCTGAGAGCGGCAACTCGAAGCAGGAGAGCATTCAGTTCGACACGCCGACGCTCACGGCAAAGGCGATCTACCGCCTCTCGGACGGGCTGTCCTACGCCAAGGCTGACGAGGAGGCAGCGGGCTTTGCCGCAGAGACAGGCTCGAAGTGGTACGAGCAGGTCTGAGGGAGGACATGATGGATACACCGAAACTGCATATTGCGGGCAGGGAGATTACGCCGAACCCTCCGAAGATGAAGGTCTGGCGTGAGTTTCTTGCCTTTTTTGATGCCGACAAGGAAGGTCTGAGCCTTGAAGATTTTCTGGACGAGCACGTCCGACTGATTGTCCTTGGATTCGGACGGGAGGAAGTGACGAGGGAATCCGTGGAGGAGAATGTGGATGTTGCGGACATAGTGCCTCTCACACGCGCACTCTTCCGATGGATTCAGTCGCTGACCTTTTCCAAACTGGTGAACCTCCCAAACGGAGAGACGGGGAAAGAGGCGTAGTTCTTTCTCCGTACCAGAATCTACTGCGCTACTACGAGCGGCTGCAGTCCGCTTACGGGTGGACGATGCACGAGGTTGATTCCCATGAGGTCGCTTTTTTGCTCGATCAGCTTGTGGTAACGGCACTGTGCGAACAGCAGCAATGTGAACGCTATATTGACGACGTGATGTAGGGAGGGGATAGGGTGGCAAAGCGCGGACAAAAGATTGATGAACTCTATCTCGACATCGGTCTCAACATCGCACAGCTGCAGCTGGACTTTGACACAGCGGGGAAAACCGTATCGGATTCCATTGCGCGACTCAACAGCAAGGCAAACAACATCCATCTGAAACTCGATGCCGACCTTGCCAAACTTGACGGTGTGGGGACGGAACTGGATAAGATCAAGGTGCGCCATCAGGCGATCAACCGAGAACTGGATATACAGCGGCAAAAAGAACAGATTCTTGCGGCGGTTTTGCAGTCTGCCAAGAAGAATGACGGCGTGGATAGTGCGTCCTATCGGCGTGCTGAAAGTAACCTGTTACGTCAGCAACGGACGGTCGCACAGACCGAAGCCGAGGTGCGGAAACTGAATAACCGCCTCAAGGAAAGTGCCGTTCTCTCCGGCACGGTCGGCGGACGTATCTCCGCAGGGATGACGGCGGCACAGGCGGGTGTCAAGAATCTAACGAGCGGATTCAACATACTCTCCGCGAAGATGGCTGCCGTTATGGCCGTCGCGGCAACCGGCGCAGGGCTGTTCAACATCACCAAGGACGCGATGCTTGCGGGTGAGAACGTCTACAAGCTGACGCAGCGGTTTCACGTCTCTGCGGGGGAAGCCGCTGAACTGGGGCGTATGTTTCAGCTTGCGGATACGGACATCAAGAGCATTATTCCGCTGATTGCACGTCTCGACAAGCAGGTAATAGCGGTAACGATACCACACGCGCACTCTCGCGCTTTGGTATTGCGCTCAAAGACCAGCAAGGGAATCTCCTGCCGCTGAACGAGCAGCTGGCACAGCTTGCCAAGGGATACAAGACCGCAAGCGAAGCAGGCATGGAGGAGGCGTATACCGCAGAAGTCCTCGGAGCACGCGGGGCTGCGCTTATCCCGATTCTCGAACAATATGAAGACCTTATGACCATTTCCTCGCGCGTCAAGACCACGGGACTGCTCGACCCCGCACAGGCGCATGAGACGTATCTCAAATGGCGTGCGATGGAGATGGAAGCGGGGCAGCTGAAACTTGCCCTCGGTGCGGCTCTCCTTCCTGTCGCCGAGGAGCTGATGCCCGAGATCAACGATGGATTCCAGACATTCATCGAGACGATTCGGGATAATAAGGACGAGATCAAGGACGCCGTCCTCGGATGGGGCGAGGCACTCAAGACCGTCGCGGAGCTTGCAGGCTTTGTCGGCGAGCAGATTCACAAGGTCAATGAACACGCAGAAGCGAATTCGTGGCTCATGAAGAATCATCCTGTGGCATCTCCGTTGATTGCGATCCCGTTTCTCGGCGGCAGCGTTCTCGATGCTCTCTACGGGGACGAATACAAGCAATACCAAGAACAGCAGAAACTTGCCAAAGAGAAAGCGGCGGCAGAGGAGAAGGCGCGTGCCGAAGTGGAGAAGAATGCCAAGGCACAGGAGCAGAATGCAAAAGCGGCACAAATCCGTGCGGCTGCGGAAAAGGATGCCGCAAAGACAGTCAGCGAATCTGCAAAAGCGACCGCACAACTGACCGACAATCTGTATGCGCTCACGCATACGGATATTCAGAATAGCTTGCACGCTTTGGATCGTGAAGCCTTCGAGTTCTTCCGGAAGGGCGCGGATCCGCATCTGATCGACGAATACCATCTGGCAAAGGAAGCGAAGATTTACGCCGACTTTCAGCGGGACGTTGTGGACAAGGCGAATGCGCTCTATAAGACCGACCTGCAGAACAAGCTGGACTCCATCGCCCGCGAAGCCGATGCCTTTCGGCAGAGGGGCTTGGACGAACTCCAAACACAGGTGTGGCTCAGTGAGAGCAAGGCGCGAGTGATGGAGCAGTGGGAGCGGGATGTCGCTTCCAATATTGACTCGATCTGGAAAACCGAGCTTGAGAATCGTCTTGCTGAGATTGAACGGGAAAAAGATGCGTGGGTACAGAAGGGACTGGACGAGGTCGAAGCGACACGCTGGGCGGAGAAGCAGAAACTCGATGCCAAACGCAACGCCGCTCTGGAAGTCCTCCGCTCCCAGAAAGAGGAACTGAAGGTATTCAAGCAGTCTGGGCAGGTCGGGCTGATGGAGTATCTTCGCAAGAAGAATAAGTTCACGGCAGAGGATCTGGGGCTGACACCGGAACTCTTGCAGCAGTTCCAGTCTGGGCGCAAATGGGCGATGGAGAATCTCCTGCCGAATTTCGCTCCCGAGAAGCGTGAGGACAGTTCCCGCATTCGTGTGAATGGGCAGGAGTTCTCGTATGCACAGATGATGGCAGGGCTTGGACAACAGGCGCAGAGCATCCAAACTGCGGGGCAGAATGTGCCGTCCTCTCATAATCAAGCACAAGGTTCTCCCTCCATGACGGACAATCGCCAGATTCACATACAGGTGCAAATCGAGAACGCTGTCACGGAGGACAACGAGGGAATGCGGATGCTTGCCGACCACGTTGCCGACCGTATCCGTCCCGCCGTCGAGAATGCCCTTGGAGGTGATTCCAATTCATATTCACATTGGTGAGGTACGGACATTATCCGTTGAAAACTGGCAGATCGCTCCCGACGATCGCCAGCAGCTTTTGGAGATTGTTGGCGGTGCTGTGGTGCAGGATTTCGGTCATATCCCGGAGGGCGACCGTGTTTCCTGTTCGGTCACGGTTACTGACACCGACTGGGAGAAAATCAAGGCATATTGGGACAGCCGCGTGATGGTGTCCGTGACCGACGAGGGCGGGAATATCCTGCCCTCCATGCGCGTTGTGGTGAAGTCCTACGAGTATATGGCGCATTTCCCGAAGGTATATAAACTGTCTTTAGAATTTTGGAGGGTATGACAATGGCAGAACTGCTGCATATCTATATGAATAATCCAACCGAGGGCAGCAAGGATGGGACGGAGGTCAGCTCCGGCACGGAACTCGCGCCCATCTCCGTCCTCCTCGATGCGGGCAAGGGCGAGCAGAAAGCCGTCAAATGTGCCGTGCGTTGCGAGAGCGGCTTCCATATCGACGGAGTCTTGACGATCAAGTTTGTCGGTGATCATGCGGATAAGTGGAAAATTGCTCTGCATAACGGATACACTGCCGAAACGGTATTGGAGTCCGCCGAGTGGAAAGACAGTATCTCATTATCCAATGTTGCTGATAAGAATACGATTTTCTGGGTCAAGGCACTCAGTAGTGCAGATGAGCCGCCGCAACAGGATACGAGTGTGGACATTCAGGCAGAGGGACTCCTAGTCTCGAATTGAGGAGGTTTGTATGGCGTTCAAATACATCAATCCCGGCTATGCGGAGCTGCTTTCGGTTCGTGGCGGCACGACGGTAACAGGGGAGCAGTACAGTAAAACGGGCGTATCATTCTGGCAGCCGACCTATTACAAGGGACTCAATCTTTCCGAGGTTCCATCGGAGCTTTACGGTAAATTCGATATGTACATCAAGAACTCCGAAAATGCAGACCGTGCAAGGTTCTCCATCGCTATCGGGGACTACAAAATCATGGAAGCAGAAACATTCTGGAGCAAGTGGAAGATTCGCGGGAACAACAACAATAATACGCTTGCCGCAGGTGAGGAAGTTCGTGTAAAAGTAATCAGCACGGTGTGGTTTCACATCAAGCCGGGACAAAACAATGACGGTCTTTTTCATGCCGTGATTGATGAACGCGAGGTTTGCAATAAAAGTGATGCGTATGTCGGTTATCTCACAAACTCGGATGCGAAGACAATATCGATCCTCAGCGGAACGGATGAAATTCTCATCTCGAATCTCATCCTCTCGGACGAGGCGATTAGTCCGAGAGAGCAGGTCGTTATGCTGCCCGTCCAAGCGACGCAGACGAACATGACCGACTGCGGCGATGGAAGTTATGAGGCAACGGCGGCGAATCAGGAGCTTCTGCAAACGGTCGATGTTGCCGCACTGTCCGCGCAGTATGGTGCGGACTCGCGTGTGACGGGGATTTCCCTCATCGGGAATCCTGCCTATCGCACGGCAGAAGGACTGTGTGCTCTGACGGCTCTTGAAAAGAGCGGAGGGAATGTTACGGAATACGGAAGGCACATTGTAGAGCAGAATCCGAATTCCACCGTTATGGACACGCGCACTGTCTCCATGAGGATTGCAGAACTCACGGGACGGCAGTTCGGATGGAGAGCGGGGACATGAGCATCAAGCTGAAACCCGTCGTCTGCATCGCGTGGCTGCCGATGGGGCGGATTCACCTAAAACCAATTATATACGCCACGGTGATTCCCGTATTTCGTCAGCCCGTGCAGGTGAGCGGAGATACGTCGCGCCGTCTCAATACATCCATCGCCATGCGTGCAGATACCCTGCGCGATATTCGGATCGTCAAGAAAATCCGAGTGACAGGGGATGCGCTTCGGCGTATCGGTCATTGCAAAGCAGCGTTGGTAGATACGAAACGGACTCTTGTCAAACAGTCGCGTATTCTTGCAGATACGAGGATAGAGATTCCTCATATGCTTATCTATGCAGAGTTCAGGGAGCGGGGGATTCGCTCGTTCTCGGTAACTCTTGGAGAACTCTCTCTTTCCGACACGATCCAACTCGAAACGGTGCAGCCGCTTTCCATCGACGACAGCGCTCAGGGGCGCGTATTGGATTATGCTTTCCGCTTTCTCGTGGAGGAAACAAGTCAGCGCGGCATCGTGCAGTCCGTCAAGGGAACGTACAGTAAGGACACGCTCCTTTACACGCCCATCCATATCTACGTGGAGCGGGCAAAGGTATCACGCTATACTGCCGAGATTGCGGCGGCACTTGGTTTGAAATTACACCGTCTGACCGATGATTTCACACCGTCGCAGAACTTCGAGGGGAGTGGAATGACGTATCATGACTTCATCTCCGCGCTCTTCGGCTGGACAGCGAAACTGCCGCAGCGTCAGATCAATGTGTTTATTCGTGGAGATACGCTCCACATCATTCAGCGCGGTATGGAGGAATCCGTTGTCGACATTACGGACTGGTCGCACGCACAGCCGACCATTGAGCGGAAACTCCTGCGTTCCGTCTGGCACAGTGCGAACAACAATCATGAAAGTGGAGCGCACAACGAGGAGGATACTGCGCCTATCCCTTTCACCGGCACGATTTCCTTCAAAGAGATCAGCCGCACCTACTCCAACGGCTTTCTCGTTCGTGAGACAAACGAAAATGGCTACAGCACTTATTCCTATGATGGGGAGTATCTCGCAGAAAAGCGGACGCACAACGTGGACGGCTCGACCAGCCGCACGGATTATGCCTACGCCTCCACGGGGCGCGATGTGTATCTCTTTAAGGAATGGGAGCGTACCACCGAGGCGGTGGGTGACGGAAAAAAGCACACGGAATATGACTGGGAGGATTGGAGTCGTGAGAAGGGGACAGAGCGCATCACCTACCACGCACCGCTTGGCTACGGATGGTATGCGACTACGGTATATGTGGACGGCGTATTGGAGGGCAGCAGCTTGTCGCAGGGAAAGCCCGGCGGCAAGGCGAGTCAGTTCACCGTCGAGCAGTCGAATCTCAGCCTTGGTGCAAGTTACGCGAGCGATGATGAGCTTCCGTACTCCTCGCTCATCGACACTGAGTTTCCAGTTGTGGGTGCAGATTATCTGCGAATGCTGACGAGAGAAATCGAATGGCTCAATCGCAAGACACAGGAGACGGTCACCGTGGAGATTCGCGCACGGATTCGTAGCGGCATTCCCGACATTGACCACATCGTCGATTTCACCGAGCGCATCCGCTTCGAGGGACACGAATACTTCTTGCAGGCCAATATGGTGGAACTCACGCCGCGCCTTCTGCGGCAGACAATCAAGATGGTGAGGTGGTTTTGATGCACGGCGTTATGGGGCTCGCAGCGGCGATACGGGCAGGGATAAAGAACTCGAAGGTGGTTGAGTCACAGGCTCAGCGCGGAAGGATTCAGAATGGACGTGTCCATATCGGCGAGCGGTCGTATCCTTTTCGTGCGGCAGTGGACTGTAACACGGCAGAGGGCAGTTTTGTGTGGGTACAGATTTCAAAGGGCGGCACTGCCGTCATTGTGGGAGCGTGAAACGATGCACAGGGCTAGAGTGAAAGCTGTGAGCGGAAATCGGGTTCTTGCGAATGGTACGTGGCTTACCTGCATTGGAAACCATGCTGTTTATCCGGGCGAATGGATCTGGACGGACGGTCGTTGCGTCTACGGGCATGAATCCGAGGGCGGCGGCAGCTACGTTCCGACGAATGTCCTTTCCGGCATACCGCTCCTCCAGATAAAGTGGAAGGATCAAAAAAACCAGATGCTCCATTCATACTATGCAAAAGGAAAGATTCATCCGCTCGGCTTTTCCAAAGAGGATATATGGATGGTCAACAGCAGCCGCCACTTCGCGTATGTCTCAGGCTATGGAATGCTCGATGCCGAAATGGATGAGCGGGGAAATCTCTATACCCTCGAAGCTGTGAATGCTCTCGTGTTCCCGCTCATCGGGGCAGATCAGCGTGACAGTATTCTCTCTGTCAAACGCAACGGAGAGATCATCGCCTCATATGATCTTGTGCAGATGTTTGGTGCTCCCGCCGTATCCGGTCCCACTGACCTCTATAGCTGTCAAACAGAAGGCGGGCGGGTGGATAAAGCTGGGAACTTCAAAGTGATGATATGGCACTCTGTATCAGAGCATGGGGGAGACGGAAGTCATGTCAGCACCGACCGTTATGTGTTCTTCGACGGTCAGAACATGGAATCTTGGATGGAGAAAACCAAAACAACGTCAAGAGACTCTGTTACAGGGGAATCCTATACTTCGGAAAGCAAATGGAGCGCACCGGATTATAGTGTCCGCTATCCGCTCCATGACGGTATGTATATGCGCTTTCCCGCAAATCTGGATTACCTTATCTCCGGGAAAAAATATATTTCAAAGATTTACAGTGCAAAGGATGAGCTGCTTATGGAACTGGAAACGAATCCGACTGCCCGTACAAGTCTCTGCCCTCTGGGACAGGGGAAATATCTGGTCAGCACGGGATCGCCCTTATATTTATGGAAGGACGGTCAGCTTACAGAGCTTATGCGCGGATGCTACAACTACCGTCTGCGCAGGATGAATCATCTCGGAAAATGGAAAAAGGCAGGAGGTTTTTGATATGGATCAGATTTTAACCATACGTCTGTATGCGGCGGGCATCGGAATCGTCGTCGGGGAGTTCCTCGGCAGCTTTGACGATCTGCTCTATGCCCTCGTTGTGTTTGTGGCGACGGACTACATCACAGGTGTTCTCCGTGCGATTGTAGAGAAGAAGCTGTCGAGTGCCATCGGCTTCAAGGGAATCTGCAAGAAGGTCTGTATCTTCACCCTTGTTGGTGTGGCGAATGTCCTCGATACCCACATTATCGGTAGCGGCTGCGTCCTGCGCTCCGCCGTGATCTTCTTCTACATCTCGAATGAAGGAATCTCGATCATCGAGAACGCAGCACGGATGGGGCTTCCCGTCCCGCAGAAACTGCAGGACATGATGCACAGCCTCAGAGATAAATAACTGCTTTAACCTCAACGCCCGGCGGCTTACCGTCGGGTTATTTTTATGCCCGAAAAGGTGACCACAAGAGCCGTTTTTGTCCGCTGTTTCATGAAGGGAGATGTTGAAATGAGCAAGGAAGAAGGACTTCGGGAAATGACGTATCAGATGGTGATGCGAACTTCATGGAAAATGCTGCAGAGCGGGCTTTTGTCAGAGGACGAATATCTTGCGTTTGAAGCAAAAATGCGCGAGAAATATCGTCCCGTCATCGGACTTCTATTTTCAGATATTGACTTGCTATCGTGCGGATAGTACGGGAATATGGGACTGGAAAGGAGGAATCACCATGAAGATACGAAGAGTCCAACCAAGCCCTATATTGCAGAAAAAGCTGCGTGTGGCTGCCTACGCCCGCGTCTCTGTGGATACGCTTCACCACTCCCTTGCGGCGCAGGTCAGTTACTACAGCAATCGCATCCAGAATAATCCCGCATGGGAATACGCAGGCGTGTATGCGGACGAGGGAATCACAGGCACAAGCACCACGCATCGGACGGAGTTCAAGCGGCTGATCGCCGACTGCAATGCCGGGAAGATCGACTTGGTGCTTGTCAAAAGCATCAGCCGTTTTGCCAGAGATACCGTGGATTGCCTTCATACCGTCCGTTGCTTGAAAGAGAAGGGGATTGCCGTCCGCTTCGAACGCGAGAACATTGATTCCACATCCGAGGACGGAGAACTCCTCTTGACGCTGCTCGCATCCTTCGCCCAAGAGGAGAGTCGGAGCATCGGTGACAACATTCGGTGGGGTGTGCGGCGACGATTCGCCGAGGGGATTCCGAACGGACACAAAGCGCCTTACGGCTACACATGGGACGGAGAGATGTTCCGTATTATCCCTGCCGAGAGTGAGATCGTAAAGGAAATCTTCCGGAGATACCTTACCGGGGAATCCGCATACGCTATCGCCAAGACACTTGCGGGACGTGGAATCACAGGACGGCAGGGGAGACCCATCGAGCAGACCACGGTAAAGGATATCCTCTCTAACATCTCCTACACGGGGACGATGGCGCTGCAGAAGAACTACATCAGTGAGGGGCATATCCGCAAGCGGAATAAAGGAGAACTTCCCATGTATCTGGTGGAGGGGATGTTCGAGCAACTCGTGTCAAAGGTAGATTTCGACAAGGCACAGGAGATACGGAAACGGAGAGCCGCGCAGTCTAGCAATCGGAATCCTGTGCTGATGCCGTTTTCCGGAGTGGTGAAATGTGGATGTTGCGGAGGCGGCTTCAGCAGAAGAACCGCCGGGAAGTACAGACGATGGGGCTGCAACACAAGAGAGCGGAAAGGCAGAGAATCCTGTGACAGTCGTCCGATCAAGGAGGAGGAGCTTGTGGCTGCGGTCAGAGCCGTCATGGAGAAGAACAATTTCGATGCCACAGAACTCAGACGCAAAGTCTCAAAAATTGTGATTCACGCTGATTGCGTAGAGTTTCACCTAACCAATGGTCGCATAAAAAAGACTGCCCGAATCTACAGCGGGCAGCGTGGCAGCAATCCCTTCACGAACAAAGTGTACTGTGCTTCATGCGGCAGCAAATGTGAGCGCGATACTTGGACGAAGGGAACTAAGGTGTGGTCTTGCAGTCAGCCGCGTACGAAATGCCGACTGAAGCGGCTGCCCGAATCCGAACTAAAGGAAGCGGCAGAATCCTTTTTCGGCGATGGCTACGAGGGCAAGATCGTACAGAACGTAAAGCGGATTGTCATATCCGACGATGAGGTCATATTTCAACTCAAAGAAGGAGGCGCATACCGATGGCAAAGACAGTGAGAGTCATTCCTGCAAGCCCTAAAATCTTTCGGTCGGAGGTTACGGCAGAACCAAGACGGCGCAGGACGGCAGGGTACGCCAGAGTTTCGACCGACCATGAAGAACAGGCTTCCAGTTATGAAATGCAGATGGCGCATTACAAGAACTACATCGAAAGCCGCGCTGACTGGGATTTCGTCGGCATGTATTCGGACGAAGGGATCAGTGGAACCAACACAAAGAAGCGTGACGGCTTCAACCAAATGATCGAGGATGCCCTTGCCGGCAAGATCGACCTCATCATTACAAAGTCGGTCAGCCGCTTTGCGAGAAACACTGTGGATTCTCTGCAGAACGTCCGCAAACTCAAGGAAAACGGTGTAGAGATCTATTTTGAGAAAGAGAACATTTGGACGTTCGACACGCGCGGAGAACTCCTTATAACGATTATGTCCAGCCTAGCTCAGGAGGAAAGCCGCAGCATCTCGGAGAACACCACATGGGGCAAGCGGAAGCAGTTCGCCGAGGGCAAAACCAGTGTGGGCTACAGTGCCTTTCTCGGCTATGACAAGGACTTCGAAATCAACGAAGAACAGGCGAAAATCGTAAGGCTCATCTACAAACTCTTCCTTGGCGGGCGATCCTTCTATGCCATCACTAAGGAACTGGAGACGCGTTGCATCAAATCCCCGTCGGGAAAGGACAAGTGGTACATTTCCACGGTGCGCTCCATCCTCACGAATGAGAAGTATCGCGGTGATGCGCTGATCCAGAAAGAGTATACGGCAGACTTCCTCGATAAGACGCGACGGAAGAACACGGGCGAGATTCCACAGTACTATGTGGAAGAGCACCACGAGGCGATTATCCCGCCAGACTTATTCGACTTTGTGCAATTGGAGATAAAACGCAGAGAGCAGAACGGCAAGCACAGTGGTGTGAGTATCTTCGCGAACAAAATCAAATGCGGCTGCTGCGGCGGTTACTACGGTGCGAAGGTATGGCACTCCACGGACAAGTACCGCAGGGTGATCTACCGCTGCAACAAGAAATATGCCCACAAGGGCAAGCCGTGCAGTACGAGGCACTTGACGGAGGAGGAAATCAAACAGATTTTCGTGAAAGCACTGAACTCCTTGATGGAAGTCAAAGAGAACGTGATTGCAGAACTTCGCGCTCTGATTGATAGCGTTTGCCAAACAGGGGAGCTTGTCGAGGAACACGGTAGAGTAGAGCAAGAACTCACTCTTTTGACAGAACGGCTTGAAAAACTGATTCGCGAGAATGCACGCGTGGCACAGGATCAGACGACGTATCTGAAACAGGAGAATGAGATTCGCGCTCTCTATCTGGAAAAGCAGGGAGCTTTGGAGAAGCTAGACAAGCAAATTGCCGAGAGGGAGAGTAAGAGAAATATCCTAGAGGGCATGATTCAAGTGGTATGTGGTATCAACGGGGAGCAGGTTGCATTCGATGAGGAGCTATGGGGCGGGCTGCTTGATCACATCGTGGTCAAAGAGGATGGCGCGGTAGTTGTTGTTTTCAAGGGTGGGATTGAGACTGCAATTGAGGGATGAAGATATAAATTCAAGAGATCACCTTTCACGCAAAAGATTCCATCGGTTCGTTGTAAAATGAAGTTGAACAGCTAAACAAAAACAAAATCCATAGTGACATCCCGTGCTATAATGGTTCCGCTACAAAACATCAGCAAAGGAGCAATCACTATGGATTACGCCTATTCTACCACAACGGAGGCCATTCGTAAATCGGGAAAGCACCTTACCCTTGATGAAAGAGGGCAAATACAGGCACTCCACCGTGAGGGATTCTCGCTTCGCGCCATAGCCGCACGGATTGGATGCTCGCATACAACGATCCACTATGAGATTACACGTGGGACGCCTGAACGCCGATCTGCTCGCGGGCGGTCTCCACAATATACGGCAAGGCGTGGGCAACGGGCTTACCTCGAACATCGAAAGAACTCCAAACGACCGTATAAGGTTGACAGCGCAGGCTGTGCGCCATTCCTGCGTTGGATGACCGAAAGAATCCGTAAGAACAAGTGGTCGATCGACATGTGCGTCGGGGATGCTAGGGCGAACAAACGGTTCGACGAGGATGGTATCCCTTGCACCAAGACGCTTGACAATATGCTGTGGGCGGGTAGGATTCCGCTGACGCTGTTCGATGTCCCGCAAGCGCTCGGACGAAAGTGCAAGCGCAAGCGAAACCGCAAGAACAAGCGCCTGAAAGGGCGTAGTATAGAGGAGCGTT
>NZ_GL892076.1:1713195-1766070 GCF_000213975.1 Centipeda periodontii DSM 2778 | reverse complement strand
GAATGATGGTGGCGTCAACGATTGTACCGCCGTGCATGATGAGTCCTGCGGCGTCCAGCCGCTCTTTCACGTCATCGAACATCTTGCGGGTGATGTCATGCTTTTCCAGCAGGTGTCGAAACTGCAGGAGTGTCGTAGCATCCGGTGTCCGTTCGATGGAGAAGTCGATCTTCAGGAAGCGCTTCATGGCATAGCTGTCATAGATTGCATCCTCGATTCCCTCGTCCGAGAGACCGAACCAGTTCTGCATGAGATACATGCGCAGCATCGTTTCGAGCGGGATTAACTTTCTGCCACGCTCTTTCTGGACGTAGAACGGCGCAATGAGTTCCATCCATTCTTTCCAAGGGATGATGGATTCCATGGCATCCAGGAAGGCTTCACGCTTTGTTGTTCTGTTACGGTTTGCGTATTCCATGTCTGTAAATGTTTGCTGCACCATTTTTGTCTCTCCCTCATCGTTTATTGTCTTTCTCTATTGTAATCTTTCGAGGTAAAGTTGCGCAACATAAGAATTTATCAGTGTTTCCTTAGAAAAACTATAATTTCATATTGACTTTTTTCGATTTGAAGCATATGCTTAAATCAAGAAATTTGGATTTGAGGTGAGAGCATGGCAACTATTTATGAGGAAAGAGCAAAAATCTTTAAAGCTTTAAGTGATGAGCGTAGATTACGCATTTTAGAACTTTTGCGGAATGGAGAAAAGTGTACTTGCACTTTAACCGATGAAGTGAATATGCCTCAATCTTCGCTTTCCTATCACATGAAAATCCTATGTGAAGCAGGTATTGTGACAGGTCGTGAGGACGGTAAATGGACACATTACCAAATCAGCAAGCAAGGCAGTGAAAAGGTACTGGCTTTATTGAAAGATACGATTGCTATTGACGAAACAAATATGAGTTGTAATAAATGTTCAAACACCTAAAAGCCGTTCCAATATGGCAACGGTTTTTTTAGGAATATCAAATCGAAAATTCTTGATTTATTAAGAAAGAGAGGTTAGGATATGCAGGCACTAAAAAGTGTTTGGGATTTCTTTCAGAATGAAATCCTCGGTATGAAATGGCTAAACCAACTGATAGGAAATCTGTTAGAAGCGTGTGGTCTATCTACTGAAACTCGGTTCGGGGGAAGCGTTCAGTTTTTCATCTACGACACCATAAAAATTATGCTATTGCTGGGTGTTTTAATTTTGATAATTTTGTATATTCAAAGTTATTTCCCGCCGGAGAGAACCAAAAAGATATTAGGGAGATTTCGAGGAATAGGGGCAAATATGATAGCTGCCCTTTTGGGAACAGTTACGCCGTTTTGTTCTTGTTCGTCCATTCCAATATTTATCGGTTTTACCAGTGCCGGGCTGCCGCTGGGTGTTACGTTTTCTTTTTTAATTTCTTCTCCTATGGTAGACCTCGGCTCTCTTTTACTCCTTATGAGCATATTCGGCTGGAAAGTGGCAATCGTGTATGTTCTGCTCGGACTTATAATTGCTGTTGCAGGAGGGAGTTTAATCGAAAAACTACACCTTGAAAATGAAGTAGAGGAATACATTAAAAATGGAAAATCCGTTGATATTCCGCAGGAAGAATTGCACTTTAAGGATAGACTTCATTTTGCATGGGAACAGGATGTATCTACTGCGAAAAAGGTTGCACCTTATGTCTTGATCGGTGTAGGTATCGGGGCTATTATTCATAACTGGATACCGGAAGAAATCATTGTTAATATACTCGGAGCTAATAACCCATTTGGTGTAATTATCGCAACTATTGCCGGAGTACCCATGTATGCAGATATTTTTGGAACAATTCCGATTGCAGAAGCACTACTGGCAAAGGGAGCATTGTTGGGCGTTGTTTTATCTTTTATGATGGGCGTTACCACTTTGTCCCTGCCTTCAATGATTATGCTTCGTAAAGCTGTAAAACCTAAACTTTTATGGATTTTTATCGCAATCTGTACTGTCGGAATTATACTGGTTGGCTATTTCTTTAACGCCGTTCAGCCAATGCTAATTTGAAATGAGGTAGAAAAATACACTGCGAAAATGTAAAAGAATGTATTTGTCCTAAAATATCGTGCCAAAATCATGGGAGGTGTTGTGCTTGCGTCATAAAGCACCGTACAACGGATAGTTTGCCTTATTGCTTGTTCCCGGATAATGGCGGGGATAAAAGCAATCGAAATCATTATGAGGTTTTGAAAAAACGCTTTGAAAGCGAAAAATAAATGGAGGTATTCATTATGTCATTATTTAACAGAAAAAACAAAGAAGAAAAAACGCCTGCGTGTGCTTGTAATGCCGGCTGCCCGACAAGCGAGGCAACAGAAATCAAGCTGGAAAAAGAGTGTTACGGAAAAACAGTGGACGGAATTTGCTGTATTAAGGTTTTAGGTTCTGGTTGCAAAAGCTGTCGTGCACTGTTAGAAGCAACTCAGGAAGCGGTTCATTCAATGGGACTTACTATTGAGATTGAATATGTTACAGACATGGAAAAAATCATGCAGTATGGAGTAATGAGTATGCCAGCTCTTGTTGTAAATGAGCAGGTTGCTTCTATGGGAAAGGTGTTGAAATCAAAAGAAGTAGAAACACTTTTGAAAAAATTGATTTAGCAAATCCAGCCGAGCCGGTCAACGGCGAGTGAATGGACTGCGCCCACCGTTGACAGCCCCGTCTGTCCTTGCTGGTGGGTAATCAAGGGGCGACAGCAAAAAGTGCTGCCGCCCTTTCCCATAATCGAAGAAAAAGGGGGGTCATGACTGAACAGGAAGCCTATCAAGAGCATATCCACTATACCCATGATACCTACTGCCGGATTGTTATTAGCCATGCGTCCTTTGACGCTGCCCGTATGCTGGCGGCGAGGTGGAAACGGGAAATCTCCCTTGAATACTTGACCGAAGAAAAATTTGTCCCGTTAAGCACCGCAGACGAATATTTTCAAGTGCCGGACTATGGCGAAACTTATCCGTTCTCTGTCCGGGGGCAGACGATACTTTTAGATAGCTGCTCCCTTGCGGCGGCTCTTGCTCAACTGCTGGAACAGATGCAGGAGGAAATCTTTTTGTATTACTTCTAGCACTTGACGCAGAAAGAAATCGGAGAACAATGCTGCTGGACACGCGGCACAATCGGGCGGCATATCCAGCTTGCCTTGAAACTGCTGAAAGAGGAAATGGAGGTGTTGCCCCATGAGTGACCGACTTCTCCCCTATGAAACCATTGTAAAGGCACATGAGGGCGACCCCCATAGCAATAGAATGGTTCTGTTCATCAGTTACCATATGATACGATCCTTTCTCGTTTTTTTCAGCCAATCCAAGAGGAATTGACGGAATGTACGCGCCGCTTCGGTGAGGATGACGGTCTTGTTCTGTATGAGGCATACCTCCTGCCCCATATCTTTTCCGTCGCCAAGTTCTCGCATGACAATGTCTGGCTGTCTGTTCATGACGGCTGCGTAGTCGTAGCCGAGATTGATCGCAGGATTATGACGCAGCAGATCAACAATGAGGGATTCATCGGCAGTTTCGGCTAGAATCTCGATTTTGAGACCTAGCAGGAGGATGTGTTTGTCGATATTATGACGGAAACAGTGATAGGCGCGTCCTTTACTGATGATCATTTGTCCGTCGAGATCTGTGTAGGTGATACGGCTCTTTTCTGCCAAGGGATGATGCGCAGAGAGACGAGCACAGTAGCGGGAGAAAAAGAGTACGTCCCCTTGAAAGCGTGTCTGATCAAAAGGCGCGGTGACGATGGCAAAATGACATCGCTTTGTCAGAAGTCCCTCCATTGCATCGTCGTCCGTTGTATCGACAATGCTCAAAATAATGCTCGGATGGGCGGCATGAAAATCCTGTAGAAATTGCGCTCCGAGATAAGAAAAGACGTGATCCAGTGCAAAAATGGTAACGACACTTTTTGAATGAGTGGCGAGGGATTTCATGCTTTCGATGGATTGATATTCATCCAGCATACGTTGAACGTGGGGCAGTAGCGCTGCTGCATAATCGGTCGGAATAATTCCGCGTGGGGTACGGGTGAAAAGCGGCTGCCCAAGCTCCTCCTCGAGTGACCGCATCGCTCTGCTGAGACCTTGTCTTGCAACATAAAGATGATCTGCTGCCGTCTGGATATTGCCGCAGCGATAGACCTCAATAAAATACTCCATCTGTTTTCGATTCATCTTCATACCTCCCAGCTTTTTCATCGTTATCTATTTTACCGCAACAATATTGTTGCGGCAAGCACCGTTGTTTTTCTTGTTATCATTTGGGAAGTTCGATATACTGCTGAAACAGATCAACCAAATGATGAACAGGAGGAACACTTATGAAACTCACACAGATTCGCAATGCAACGAACCGTTTGGACTATGCAGGGAAAGTTTTTCTGATTGACCCGTGGCTTGCACCGAAACACCAGATGTCATTTGTCGATATTCCGGACATGCCGTTCCATGTCCCCGATCCGATGAAGGAGCATCTTCCGATGCCGTTCTATGATTTGCCGATGGATATGGGGCAGATTTTGAGCGGTGTCGACTACTACATCGTTACGCATCTGCATCCCGATCATATTGATATGACACCGGACGGGACGGTCGGTGCGCCGCTTGATAAGGCGGTTCCAGTCATCTGTCAGTCGGAGGAGGATGCCTCTGTTCTGCGGAGTTCCGGGTTTTCAGAGGTAATCGTCCTGCCGACAAGCGGTATGGAGTTCGGTGCGGCGAGACTGACCCGCGTCCCTGCCCTGCACGGTACCGTTGTTCCGTGCGGTGACGCGATGGGGATTGTGTTTGAGGCACCGGAGGAGAACACCTTCTATTTGGCAGGGGATACGGTCTGGTATTCCGGCATAGCTGAGACACTGCGGAACTATCAGCCTGAGGTGATTGCCTTGAACTGTTGTGCCGCAGAGACCGTGGAAAACGGACGCCTCATCATGAACGATGAAGATGTTCACTGCGTTGCAATGACTGCGCCTAACGCCCGTCTTTATCTAACGCACTTGGACAATGTCGCACATGCTGCGCTTACGAGGCATACACTGCGAGGTTGTTTGGCACGTCGCGGCGTGGTGAATTATGATATGCCGTCCGATGGTGCGTCGGTTGAATATAAAGCCGCAACAGCCAGAGCTTAATTCCTGTCATACGGTAAATTCCGCACACAAAAGAGATTCCATTCGCCCCACTTAGCGCCTGGAATCTCTTTTTTGTTGCAAAGAATCATTAGGCAACATACCCTATCCTGTGTTATAATTTTCTTATATTTGAAACGTAGGAGGGAAGGCCGTTGTTTGCAAAGACTTATGGTGCGACGACCCTCGGGATTGATGGACGGATTATCGACGTTGAGGTGGATGTGTCACCGGGGCTGCCGGGCTTTGAGTTGGTCGGGCTTCCCGATACGTCGGTGAAGGAGTCAAAGGAGCGGGTACGCACGGCGATTCGGAACTCCGGCATTCAGCTGCGGCAGGAGCGGGTGACGGTCAATCTTGCCCCCGCTGATGTACGAAAGGACAGCTCGGGACTTGATCTACCGATTGCCGTCGGACTCCTTGCGTCCTACGGTATGGTTCCCGAGACGGCAGTGCAGAATGCACTCTTCTCTGCGGAACTTTCTCTCGATGGAAACTGCCGTCCGATCAGCGGCATTCTCCCGATGGCGATTACGGCGCGGGAGCGCGGGCTAACGGAGTTCTACGTTGCACCGTCGAATGCAGACGAGGCACTCCTTATTGATGGACTGAAGGTCTATGCGGTTGAGAATTTGGCACAACTTGTGCGTCATTTGATGGGCACGGAGACGCTGACTCCTGCAACACCGAATCATATCGAAACACAAAAAGACGCCGCTTTCACCGATGACTTTGCGGACGTACAGGGGCAGTACCAGGCGAAACGTGCGCTTGAGATTGCAGCGGCAGGCGGGCATAATGTCCTGATGGTCGGTGTACCCGGTTCGGGCAAGACGATGTTGGCACGTCGGATGCCTTCAATCCTGCCGGAGCTGACGAAGGAAGAAGCCATTGAGATCACAAAGATCTACAGCATCTCGGGGCTGCTCGGCAAGGATACGGGGCTTGTGACGACGCGTCCATTTCGCAGTCCGCATCATACCTCCTCGACGGTGGCGATGATCGGAGGCGGGAGCATCCCGCGTCCGGGCGAGGTGACGCTTGCCCATCACGGCGTGCTATTTCTCGATGAGCTGTCGGAGTTCAGCAAGAAGACGCTTGAGGTGCTACGTGAGCCAATTGAGGATCGCCAGATTACGGTGTCGCGTGCGAACGCAACACTGACCTTTCCCTCTAGTATCATTTTGGTAGCGGCAATGAATCCATGCCCCTGTGGATTTTTTGGAGATAAGAGCCACGCCTGTGAATGTTCTGCGGGCGAGATCAAGAGATATACGCGCAAGCTGTCGGGGCCCTTGCTGGATCGCATCGATCTCCATATACGTGTATCGCGTGTGGAGTATTCAGATCTCCACGCAACGCGCAGGGCAGAGTCCTCAGCCTCGATTCGCCAGCGTGTGGTGGCGGCACGTACGATCGAATGGGAGCGACTGCATCGGCATGGGCTCTTTTGTAATGCTCAGATGAATCACAGCATGATCAAGAAGTATTGCCGGCTCGAGAGGGAGGCGGAGAGTTTGCTTGAGGCTGCGTTTCACAGAATCAATTTATCGGCACGCTCCCATGACCGCATTATCAAGGTGGCGCGAACGATTGCCGATTTGGCGCAAAGCCCTGCCATCACGGCAATACACATCGCGGAGGCGATACAGCTGCGCTCTGATGTTGGGCTGAACATTGAGTGAGATGACAAATGGGGGAACATATCATGTCTGAACAAACGAAGTCTGTAAAACTCGAAATCTTTATTCCGGAGACGCATCTCGCGCAGCTGCGGAATGCGCTGCGATCAGTGGATGCGGGACATCTTGGGAACTATGACAGCTGTCTTGCCTATTCGCGTGTGACGGGATCGTGGCGGCCGCTTGTGGGAGCTTCTCCGTATGAGGGAACCATCGGAGAACTGTGCGAGGCCGAGGAACTCAAGGTCGAACTGCGCGTGGAAGCGGATCGCTTGGATGAGACACTCTCTGCGGTCAGAGCTGTTCATCCCTATGAAACACCGGAGATCTTTGTCATTCCTCTCGTGTGCTAAAAAGAGGAGAGAGGACTACAGGCTCTTTACAGATTGTGATATAATAAAAGAAATCTGTGTCCCTCCGTGGGATCGTCTATCATAAATGGAGGGGCAAGCTTGGCTGAAAAAATACGACCTGAACTGCTTTCTTTTTTGCAGCCGAATGCTGCGCCGCTACGCATTTTGGTGGTTGAGAGTTTGTCCTATCTGCATGATCTGCGTGAGATGTTTCCGCAGGCGGAGCTCTATGCTGTTACGGCTGAGCTCGACGAGGTGGATATTCCGATGGATATCCATTGGCTGATTCTCGATTATCTTGCGATTCCACTCCCGTATACACGGGGATTCTTTGACTACATTATATCGGATCTTGCTTTAGAGCAGGCAGACAATCCGCAGGATATCGCTGCGGGTTTTTCCATGTTTCTGAAAGAAACCGGATCCTTCCTTACCAGTTTTCGTAATATTCGGCATTGGTCTGTTCTGCAAAATTTAATGGAAGGCCATTATTATAATATCGTTTCTCGACTCTATGCGAGAGCCGAGTTTGAAAATCTTCTCTACGCCTCGTTCTATAAAAGTGTACGAGTGGATCAACAGAAGCGTGAGGCTCCGGAGGGGCTGATTGAGCGGCTTACCGCCGCCGGGTTTGAGAATGAGCGTGACGATCTCGAAACAGAGTTTTATCTTGTGCGTGCGGATCGTTCCATGCCCGAGCTTGCGCTCCTCAAGTCCATGTATACGGCAAAGGAGCGTGCACAGATGGTGCGTTTCATCCACCGGATTGAGTACGATGTGGAACGTGCAGCGTCGGTCGATGAGCTGTGGAAGATGATAGATGATCTTCGTGTTTTTCCTGCATATCTTTCGTCACTTGTTCATGAGACTGTTGTTCATACAGCAGCGTTTTATCAATCCTTATCCATGCATTCGGATGGACGTGAGGTGTTTATTCATGAAATGCTGGATGTGAGCGTGTCGGAGAGTATTGATCCGATGGATCGCGCGTTGTATCAAAGATTGCAGAGAGAAGCTTTACATGGAAAGAGATAGAGGGATCATGGATCTGAACCGAAATAAAATTGCGTTTATTTCCTGTGTCAATGACGAGGATATGTATAGTGAATGTCTGCTGTATCTAAAATCACTACACATCCCGCATGGGATGTCAGTAGAATATATACCTGTACGTAATGCCGTTTCCATGTGTGCGGGATATAATGAGGGTGCGCGTGCGTCCAATGCAAAATACAATGTCTATCTGCATCAGGATGTGCTTGTCGTCAACAAAAATATCATTGCCGATCTGCTTTCCATCTTTGCGGATCCGACCGTTGGGCTTGTCGGTGTGATCGGCTGCCGCAGTCTGCCGCGTTCGGGAGTCTGGTGGGATGGTCTGCGTACTTACGGGCGTGTCCTTCATCATTGTGAGCCGGAGAGCGTGGTGGACTCGCACTGTATGGAGCCGGATGATGACTACATTGATGTCGAGGCTGTGGATGGGCTTTTTCTTGCGACACAGTACGGCATTCGGTGGCGCGAGGATCTCTTTACAGGCTGGCATCTCTATGACACGTCGATGTGTATGGAGATGCGGCGGCATGATTTTCGCGTTGTGGTTCCAAATCAGGAAGAGGATTTTTGGTGCATCCACTGCCCGCGTGAGAAGCCGCTTGCGCCGGAATACAAACGATATCAGAAGATTTTCCTGCATGAATACGGTGCGGAGCTCCATCCCGAGGTCTGAATACAATATATGCGGAAAGGAGGTTTTCATCTATGCAGGAACAGCCGCCAAAGGCTGAACATACGGCAGAGGAAAAGATCAACTGGCTGAGACTTGCTACAAAGTTCTCTGCTGATGGTGATTTGAAGGGCATGCGCGCCTGTGCCCAAGAGGTCGATCGATTGATGGCCGGGGATATTGACGCAACGGCGGTCAATGCTGAGGTGGCGCTCTATAGCGGGCGGATCGACGAGGCGGAGGAGCTTGCCGAAAAGGTATTGCGTGTGCAGCCGCGTCACCCGCGCGCACGCATGGTTCAGGCGGGACTTGCGGCGCTCGAATTTCGTCTGGATGATGAGATTCCACTCCTTGCCGATTTGATCGAAGAGCTGATGTATAAAGCGAAGATTCTAGGCGAGGAGGATCCCTCCTATGCCATCTATCATCAGATGATGCGGCGTGCACGGGGATGGCTTGCCGATGCGCTCTATCTTGCAGGGGAAGCGAAAGGGGCTGCACATGAGCTCCTCATGTCCAGCCGTCTTGCGGATGAGGCGGATGAGGCAGCCGAGCTCTACAGTAAATATCTCTTTATGCGGAACTATCGACACCTCGGCGCAAAGGAAGGGCGTATCAAGGCCAAGCACTATGATACACTGATGGATATCCAGCCATACACGCATGACAATGCCCTGCGAGCGCCCCATAAAAAGCTGCGCCTTGGATATATATCGCCAGACTTTCGAGAGCATTCGGTCGCATATTTTTTGATACCTCTGCTTCGTCATTTTGACGGCGAACAGTTCATGGTGTTTTGCTATGCGACAGGCAGGAGTGACGCCGTGACGGGACGCCTGCGCACGCGCCGTTTGACTTGGCGTGATCTGCGCGGACGATCACCGCGTGCAGCGGCACGATTGATCGCAGAGGATAAGATTGATATACTGGTCGATCTGTCTGGACACTCGCAGGACAATGCACTTCCAATTATGGCATATCGCCCTGCTCCTGTACAAGTTTCCGGTATTGGGTATACAAATACGACAGGGCTCCATGTGATCGACTATTTCCTCTCCGATGAGATCTGTGTTCCAAAAGGCGATCTTCATGCAGAGGCGGGCTTTACCGAACGCGTTCTGCGTCTCCCGCATTCACATCTTTGCTATGTACCGGAGGCAATCCGTACGATGCCGGACGCCGGATATGAGCCGCCTGTGCGCAGGAACGGCTACGTGACGTTTGGCAGCTTCAACAACTTTGCCAAGGTTACGGATGAAATTCTGCTCCTTTGGCGTGGAATATTGGAGTCCGTGCGCGGCTCTAAGCTCATCATCAAAGGGAAGATTGGGAGCATCGACTCCGGCATCAACTTCGCAAAGAAGCGTCTCTCCATGCTCAGCTATGATCTTGAGCGTGTCGAGTTTCGCCCGTACAGCCCGGACTATCTCGAGCAGTATCGGGATATTGACATTGCTTTAGATACGGCTCCCTACAACGGCGGACTGACAACCTGCGAGGCGCTTTACATGGGCGTACCGGTTATCTCTCTCCGTGGACGTACACATGGCTCTCGTTTTGGCGCCTCCATTCTGACGAATGCGGGGGTGCGTGAACTCATTGCAGAAAATGACATCAACTATGTGCGCCGCGCTGTCAAGCTTGCGCAAACACCGAAGCTCCTCGAGGCGTATCATATGGGGCTGCGTGCGAATATGAAGCGTTCCCCCCTGATGGATGCGCAGGGCTATATGGAGGAACTGGAAACGGCGTACCACGAGATTTGGGAGAATTTCTGCATGTCGAAACCTCTCCTGTGATGAGGATGAAATGAAGGGAAGGGAGGAACAGAATGGCCTTTGCCCATTTGCATGTGCATACCGAGTACAGTCTGCTGGACGGCGCGAGTCGGATCAAGGAGCTCATACGCCGCACAAAGGAACTGGGGATGGATTCGGTCGCCATCACCGATCACGGTGTTATGTATGGTGCTGTCCGGTTCTACAAAGAGGCAAAGGCACAGGGCATCCATCCCATCATCGGCTGCGAGGTTTATCTTGCTCCGGGGATGCGTCAGGAACGCGCAGAGGTCGACGGTACCCGCTACTATCATCTGATCCTCCTCGCTGAAAATGAAACGGGTTACCGCAATCTGGTTGAGCTGATATCCCTCGCAAATATCGAGGGATATTACTATAAGCCGCGCATTGATAAGGAGCTCCTGCGAAAATATCATGAGGGAATCATTGCGCTCTCTGCCTGTGTGGCAGGAGAGATACCGCAGGCGATCCTGCGCGGGAATAACGAGCAGGCAGAGACTTTGCTTCGTGAGTATGTCGAGATTTTTGGTCAGGAGAACTTCTTCCTCGAGATACAGGATCACGGGCTCCCCGAGGAAAAGACGGTCAACCGTACGCTCCGTGAGATGGCGGAACGTTATGATATTGGTCTGGTTGCAACGAATGATGTGCACTATGTCCATGCAAATGACAGTGAGTTTCATGACATCCTGCTCTGCGTGCAGACGGGGCGGACGATCAACGATCCCGACCGCATGCGCTTCTCCGGTCCCGATTACTATCTGAAATCGGAAGAGGAGATGGCGGCGCTCTTTGCAGACTATCCGGGTGCGCTTGAGAATACCGCCAAAATTGCCGCGCGCTGTCAGGTGGATTTCACCTTCGGCGAACTGCAGCTTCCGTTTTATCCGATCCCTGAGAATTATGAGAGCGACGACGCCTATCTGCGCGCTCTCTGTGAAGAGCGTATTCCCGCACGCTATCCGGATGTGACGGATGAGATTCACGCGCGTCTGGACTATGAGCTCGGCGTCATTCATGGCATGGGGTATGCCAGCTACTTTCTCATCGTGTGGGACTTTATTGTCTATGCGCGCGAGCACGGCGTTGCCGTCGGACCCGGGCGCGGTTCTGCAGCGGGCAGCATCGTTGCCTATCTGCTGGGGATTACGAATATTGATCCCCTTCAATACGCACTCCTCTTTGAACGATTCCTCAATCCCGAACGCGTGTCCATGCCGGATATTGATATTGACTTTGACGATATCAATCGCGGACGGGTGATTTCGTATGTCAAGGAGCGCTACGGCGAGGATCATGTCGCGCAGATCGCCACGTTTGGTACGATGGGGGCAAAGGGCGCGATTCGCGATGTCGGACGTGTGCTCGAGATGTCGTTCGGTGAGGTTTCGAGCATCACAAAGCTCGTTCCTGCGGAACTCAACATCACATTGGATCGCGCGCTTAAGGAATCGTCCGACTTTAGGAATATCTACGATGCAGATGAGAATGTCCGCAGGGTCATCGATCTCGCGCGCAAAATCGAAGGGTTGCCGCGCAATACATCCATCCATGCGGCCGGTGTTGTGATCGCAAAGAATCCGCTCGCAAGTCAGGTACCGGTCTGGGTCTCCGAGGGGACACTCGTTACGGAGTTCGACAAGGACGATGTGGAGGCATTGGGACTCCTCAAGATGGACTTTCTGGGACTGCGTACACTGACGATCATCGCGGATACGGTGCAGCACGTACATGCAACGTGTGGGATTGACGTGGATGTCGATGCAATTCCGCTGGTGGACGAGAAAACATCACAAATGCTGTGCGATGGCGATACAGGCGCTGTGTTTCAGATGGAGTCTACAGGCATGACGAATCTCGTCAAAGATCTCCAGCCGAAGGGCTTTGTCGATCTGATTCCGACGGTAGCACTCTATCGTCCGGGTCCTCTTGGGAGCGGTATGGTGACCGACTTCATCGACGGTCTGCACGGAAAAAAAGAGGTCGTCTATATGCATCCGATGCTCGAGCCGATTTTGAAGGAAACATTCGGCGTCGTACTCTATCAGGAGCAAGTCATGCAGATTGTGCAGGTACTCGCGGGGTTCAGTCTCGGGCAGGCGGACCTTCTGCGCCGTGCAATGGGGAAGAAGAAGCATGACCTGCTGATGGCACAGAAGGAAATTTTTCTGCAGGGCTGTGAGAAGAATGGGCTTGAGGCATCACTTGCCAATCATATCTTCGATCTGCTGACGCATTTCGCAGACTATGGCTTCAACAAGTCCCACAGTGCCGCCTATGGACTCCTCGCATGGCAGACGGCATACCTCAAGGCGCATTACCCCGTGGAGTTTATGGCGGGTGTACTGACGAGCATTATGGACAAGACGGAGAAGATTCCCGTCTACATCCAGCTTTGCCGCCGTATGGGGATCAGAATCCTGCCGCCCGATATAAATTCGAGTGCAGCGAGCTTTGGAATCGAAGGCGGTGCGATCCGCTTCGGGCTCGCTGCGGTACGCAACGTCGGTGAGAATGCGATTGTGAGCATGGAGCGCGTTCGTGCGGAGGGTGGGAAGTTCCGTTCGCTCGTGGATTTCTGCGCGCGCGTCGATATGCGCGCGGTCAACAAGCGCGCGATTGAGAGCCTCATCAAATGCGGAGCATTCGACAGCATCGGAGTGGAGCGCAATCAGCTGCTTGCCTCCCTTGATGCCGCAATGCAGGACGCGGCACGGCGCCAACGTGACCTCATGAGTGGACAGGGGGGGCTCTTTGCCGAGGAAACGATGGAGGAGGCTCAGCAGATCCGGGGCGCGGCGGATGTTCCACCAAGTACGGCGCGCGAGCGTCTGATGTGGGAAAAGGAGGCGACGGGCTTCTACATTACGGGGCATCCACTCGATGATTACCGCGATACACTCTCTGCGTTGCTGTCCATCGGTGAGATTCCGCATACCGTACATAAGGATCGGCAGCTCGTACGCATCGGCGGGATCCTTACGAACACGAAGCGCTTTACGACGAAGAAGGGCGACACGATGCTCTTTGCCGAGCTTGAGGATTTCAGCGGCAAGATCGAGGTCACCGTGTTCCCGCGCGTATTCTACGCACATGTTTCCGATTTGGAGTCGGATGCGGTCATCGTTATGGAGGGGCGTGTCGATACAACCGGCGAGGAACCGAAGCTGCTCGCCGATGAGATCTGGCGGATGAATGAGTATCGTGCTTCCTTCTACCTGATGCCGCCGACCGATGTTGACCGTCGTACGCTGTGGAGCGGGATGCAGGAACTCTTCGCCGCTCATGCGGGGGAGCATCCCGTCTACGTTCGCAGTGACGGGCGATGGCGGCGGCTGGATGAGTCCTATTGGATTGACGGCTCACCGGAGGTGCGGCAGGAACTTACGCAGCTTATGGGTGAAGGCTCTGTCAAGATGCGGTAGGAAACGAAATGGAAGAACGATTGCAGAAAATCCTCAGCAGTGCGGGCGTCGCGTCGCGCCGTGCGGCGGAGGAGATGATCCGTGCGGGACGTGTTGCGGTAGATGGTGTTGTGGTGACAGAACTCGGCTCGAAGTATGAGGCGATGCGGCATGTCATTACCGTTGACGGCAAACGCATTCAGGGACATGAAAAGCGATATTATATTCTCCTCAATAAGCCTCGCGGCTATCTCTCGACCGTGCGGGATGATCGTGGGCGCAAAACGGTGCTCGATCTCCTGCCCGATTTTCCCGTGCGGCTTTATCCCGTGGGACGGCTCGATGCCGATACGGAGGGCCTGCTCCTCATCACCAATGACGGCGCATTGACACAGGGACTGCTGCATCCGCGCTATGAGATCGACAAGGTCTACCATGCAGAGGTAATGGGAGAGGTTACGGCAGAGGGGCTGGAACAGCTGCGTCGTGGAATCCTGCTCGAAGACGGCAGAACCGCCCCCGCACGTCTGCGCGTATTGCGCGCAGAGGATGGGCGTACCGTGGTCGAGACAATCATCCATGAGGGGCGCAACCGACAGGTGCGCCGTATGTTCGCCGCGATCGGCTGTCGCGTTATGACGCTCCGGCGCGTCCGATTTGCGCAGCTGACCTTACGCGGGCTTTCCTGCGGTGCCTATCGGCATCTGACGGCAGAGGAGATTCAGAAACTACGTGTGGTTGCGGGGGTGCGGGAGAGTGAAGCGGATCATCGTGGCGGGCGCGGGACCGGCAGGCATGATGGCGGCGGCAGCAGCGGCAGAAAACGGGGGAAACGTTCTGCTCCTTGAGAAAATGCCGCGCGTCGGGCGCAAGATGATGATCACGGGAAAGGGGCGCTGCAACGTTACAAGCGCCGACGAGATTCCTGATATCATCAAAAATGTCGTGGGAAACGGCAGATTTCTCAACAGCAGTCTCCGTGCCTTTGACAATGCCGATGTAATCGCATTCTTTGAGGGGCTGTGCGTTCCGCTTAAGACGGAGCGTGGAAACCGCGTCTTTCCGCAGAGTGACCGTGCCCTCGATGTGGTGGACGCGATGCTGAAATATCTGCATGATCACAACGTGGAGATTCGTACGAATGCGACCGTGTGTGAACTTATCTTCGACGCCAATACCGTGCGTGGCGTCCGTCTTGCGGACGGAACGTGCATCGAGGCGGCAGCCGTAATTCTTGCAACGGGCGGCGCCTCCTATCCTGCGACGGGATCCACGGGGGACGGCTATGCGCTTGCACGCGCGGCAGGACACACGGTCACACCGATCTTTCCTGCGCTTGTTCCCCTTGTGACGCAGGAAACGTGGGTCAGGGATGTGCAGGGGCTGTCGCTGCGGAACGTGCGCGCGACACTGTATCATGCGGGAAAAAAAGAACAGGACTTTTTCGGAGAAATGCTCTTTACGCATTTCGGGGTGACGGGTCCGATCATCCTCCAGCTGAGCCGCCGCGCATCGGAACTTCTAACGGATGGGCAAAAGGACATCGAACTGCGGCTGAACCTCAAACCGGCGTTGACGCATGAAAAATTGCGGGAGCGTGTGGAGCGGGATTTTGCAGCATACGAGCAGAAACAGCTCCACAACGGCATGGTCGATCTCCTGCCAAAGCGTTTGATCGACATTGTGCTGAATGCGGCGGGGCTTGCACCCGAGCGCATCGTCGGACAGATTTCATCAAAGGAACGTGAACGCCTTGTGCATATCTTGCAGGCGCTCCCGCTGACGATCGTGGGGACGCGTCCCATCGCCGAGGCAATTGTGACGGCGGGAGGGGTCGCAACGCGTGAGATCAACCCGCGCACGATGGAATCGAAGATTGTGCGCAATCTATACTTTGCCGGAGAGTTGGTCGATGTCGACGCGTACACAGGCGGCTATAACTTGCAGGCGGCGTTTTCGATGGGGCATGCCGCAGGTGTCCACAGTGTATGGAACTTGGAAGGGGCTTGAACAGAATGGCGGAGCTGAGAATCGTAGAGGCGGCACAGTCCGGATGGCAGGGCGAACTGACGATTCCGGGGGACAAATCCATCTCACATCGCAGCGTTATGTTTGCGGGGCTTGGCGATACACCCGTGCATATCAAAAACTTTCTCCATGCAGAGGACTGCCTGTCAACCGTTGGCGTGATGCGTGCGCTTGGCACAGCAATCGAATTTTTGAATGAGAACGAACTGATTGTTACGGGAAAAGGTCTGCACGGGCTGTCCGAGCCGATGACCGTACTCGATGCGGGAAACTCGGGGACGACACTGCGCCTCATGATGGGGCTCCTTGCGCCGCAGCCGTTTCTCTCCGTGTTCAGCGGTGACGCTTCGCTGACGCGCCGCCCGATGGGGCGCGTGCTCCTGCCGCTCTCGCAGATGGGCGCGCGGATTTACGGGCGCAGCGGAAACAATAACCTCCCGCTCACCATCGTACCAACGGGGGAAAAGCTGCACGGCATTCATTACGAGAGCCCCGTTGCGAGCGCACAGGTCAAATCTGCGATCCTGCTCGCAGGACTCTATGGAGATGGACCGACGACCGTCACGGAGCCGTACGTTTCACGCGACCACACGGAGCAGATGCTTGCGGGCTTCGGCGTTCGCCTCGAGCGCAGCGGGACGAGTGTCACTGTTTTTCCTGTGGAGGACGGCGGCTATCGTGCGCCGGAGGAGATTACCGTACCCGGTGACATCAGCTCGGCGGCGTACTTCCTCGTTGCGGGCAGTATCATCGCGGGCAGCCGTTTGCTGCTCAAGAATGTCGGCATCAATCCGACGCGCACGGGGATTCTGGATGTGCTCACGGAGATGGGCGCGCATATCTCGGTGCAGAATGAGCGAACGAGCGGCGGTGAACGCGTTGCCGACCTCGCGGTCGAGGCAGCAGAGCTGCGCGGCACTTCCTTCGGTGCGGAGATTATGCCGCGCCTTATCGACGAGATTCCGATTCTCGCCGTCGCCGCACTCTTTGCCGAGGGAGATACGGTCATCACGGGTGCGGGCGAGCTTCGCGTCAAGGAGACCGACCGACTCCACGCCGTTGCAACGGAGTTCCAAAAACTTGCGCCCGGCAGCATCGAGGAGCGGGAGGACGGTCTCCTGATCCACGGGAAAGCGAAGCCGCAAAGGGCGCAGGTCAAAAGTTACGGCGATCATCGCATGGCGATGTCGCTTGCCGTACTCGGTGCAGCGGCAGAGGGCGTCTTAATTGAAGACCCGGACAGTGTGAATATTTCCTACCCGACATTTTTTTCCGAGATGGAACGGATGAGCTAGGAGGATTGTGATATGAAGCGTGTGATAGCGATTGATGGCCCTGCGGGTGCGGGCAAGAGTACCGTTGCAAAGATCGTTGCAGAGAAGTTGGGCTATACATACATCGACACGGGTGCAATGTACCGCGCTGTCGCGTGGAAGACGCTGCAGCAGTCGTCGGAGGCGACGGATGAGGCGATCCTGCGCGCTGTCGAGGGCATTGACGTGCGCCTTGCCTGCACGGACAGCGGCACACGCGTCACGGTCGACGGCACGGATGTGACGGGAGAGATCCGCACGCCTGAGGTCACACACATCGTCTCTCGTGTCGCTGCACTTGGTCCTGTGCGTGAGAAGATGGTGGAGCTGCAGCGCGCAATGGCGGCGGATGGTGCAGTCGTGATGGATGGGCGTGATATTGGGACGAATGTGCTGCCGAACGCCGATGTAAAGATCTTTCTTACGGCCTCCGTCGAGGAACGTGCGCGGCGTCGCTATGATGAGATGAAGGAAAAGGGCTATGCGGTGGACTTCGATGACCTGAAAAAGGAGATTGCATCGCGCGACAAGCAGGACAGTGAGCGTGCGATCTCACCGCTGCGTCAGGCAGAGGATGCCATTCTGCTCGACTCGACCGCGCTCTCCATCGACGCGGTTGTTGCCCGCATTATGGAACTTTCGGAATAGGCGGGGACGGTCATGCTGTACGGATTTTTACAGATTGTATTTCGGCTATTTTTCTATACGGTATTTCGCACGCGCGTCTACGGACGTGAGAACATCCCCGCAGAGGGCGCGGTGATCCTTGCGGCGAACCATGCGAGCAATATCGATCCGCCGCTGATGGCGAGTCTCATCGAGCGCCCCGTCAGCTATATGGCGAAGATCGAGCTGTTCGAGAATTCGATCTTCGGCGCGGCGATTCGCCGCTGTCATGCCTTTCCCGTGAAGCGCGGCGCGTCCGACCGCGGTGCCATCAAGGCGGCGGTCGCGGTACTCAAAGAGGGGCGTATCTTGGGACTCTTCCCCGAGGGGACACGCAGCAAGACGGGCGAGCTCCAAAAGGCGGAGGCGGGCGTCGCTCTCATTGCCGCCATGACGGGGGCGCCGATCGTGCCCGTCGCCATCCTGAACACGCACCGCATCTTTGCGAACGGCGGACTCATCCCGCAGCTGCGCATCATGTACGGCGAGCCGATCACATTTCACGGCGATCGTAAGAGCAAGGAGTCGCTCGATGCGTTCTCCGAGGAGATCATGGGACATATTGCGCGGATGAAGGAAGAACTTGCGCAAAAATAAGAGAGTGAGACGGGATCATGGAACTGTTTGATGTTTTGCCGGAACGTTTCTTTGGGCTCCTGGCGGGGAAATGTCGGCGGATCTATGCGGAGGCAGGTCTTTGTCTCTATGAGCAGTATCGCCTTGCCCAATTTGGGATCGAGCAGGAGATTCTGCGCGATAAATTTCAGGAGCTCATCGAGAGCTGGGCAGATGCCGGCGTTGCGTATGAGGACGAGGACTTTTCGGGGCAGGATGCAGCCGTGGAGGAGTCGCGTGCCAAGGCAAATCATATGATTCGCCGCATGAAGGAATTCGGCTGGCTGGACTATGAGCAGCGCGAGAACTTCAAGATATTTATTTTGCTCCCACATTACAGCAGCCGCTTGTGGGGGCTTTTTGCAAATTTATGCGAGGGGCGGGCGGTCGAGTATCAGCGCTTTGCCTTTACGACCTATCAGGTGCTCTCGGGGGAGGCAGCAAAGGTGCAGCCGAGCATGGCGGTGCTCGAGGCGGAGCGGCTCGCCGAAGAGTTCGTCGAGGAACTGCGGATTCTCTTGAACAACATCAAGAACAAGATGGAGCAGGTGTCCGCGCAGACAAGCCTGCAGGAAGTGCTCTCCCACCATTTTGTCGAATATCGGGCGGATATTGTAGATCGCAGCTACCATCGCCTCAAGACATCGGATCATGTCTCGCGCTATCGCATCCGCATCCTGCAGGAGGTACAGGAGATCCGGCAGAATAAAGAGCGCCTGCGTGCACTTTGCGAGGACGCTGTACGCCGTCAGCTTGCCGACTCGATGGAGGCGGCGGAATACCGCATGAACGCATCGCTCCATGCCATCGAGGAGATCTATCGGGGGCTCGATGATATGTTCGCACAGATTGACCGCCGTCACAATCAGTATGTAAGAGCCTCCTATGAGCGCGCACTCTATTTGCAGCAGGCGGGGAGTGCGCGCACGGAAAGCATGATCGCAGGTACGCTCCTCGCCATTTCCGAGGCGCGCGAGCAGGGGCAGGAAATAGAGGGACTGCCGCGTCTCTTTCATCTGCAGACGATGAATATGCTTCTGCCGTCATCGCGCTATGTACCGCGCAAAAAGCGCGTTTTGGAGCCAAGCGCGGGCACGCCTGTGCGTGAGGTTGACGAAATGATGCGAGAGCGCGTACGGCGTGAAAGTGCGGAGCGTGTTGCACGCGGCATCTCACGGCAGAAGATAGAGGCATGGATTTTGGACGTGCTGGGGCAGCGCAGCTCGATGGAGATTCGTGAACTGTTGTCTCGCCTCAGAGAGGAGGAGAATCCCGACCTCTTGCAATTACTCTATGTCTATCTCTACGGACATGATGATTTGGCAAAGTATCGGCTGGGCAAGGACAAGGACATCGAGGAGATGGATACACTCCGGTACAGCAACCGCGTGGTCAGACGCAGGGAGAAGAGAAAATGAAACTGGAACTGTTAAACGAGCAGGAGCGTGAGCGGATTCGGAGTGTCATACAGTCCCTGTTGGCGTGTAATTTTTTGACGCGTGAACACGATGCGGAACTCTACATTGCGGCACGGCGATATCGGGAGGAAATTGCCGAGTACTTTCAGGTGATCGGCTGGGAGTTTCGCGTGGATGAGCGCTATGAGATCGTGTGGTTGCTCAGTGCGGGGATGGCACACAGGCGTGCGCTGACCTTGGAGGAGAGTATCTGGCTGCTTGTGCTACGCCTCCTCTATGAGGAAAAGCGCACGGGTCTCAACCTGAGCGCGTTTCCCATGACGACACTTGCCGAGATCCGTGCCAAGTATCTGGCGCTGCATCTGCCCGATCTCAAGAAAACCGCGATTCAGCGACTGACACAGCTATCGAAACAGTACCGTCTTGCTGACGTATTGGATCGTGATCTCTCCGAAGAGGCGCGCATTCGCCTCTTCCATACACTCTCCCTTGCCGTGGATGGAGAGGAACTTTCGGATCTGCACCGTAAACTGGAGATTTACCGACAGAGAAAGGAGGAAGACGATGAAGAAACTGCGGAAAATGAAGGTAATTAACTGGCATTATTTTGATGAAGATGAGATTTCTTTTGGCTCCGCAACGATGCTGTCCGGACACAGCGGCGCGGGCAAGTCCACGCTGCTCGACGCGCTGCAGTATCTCTTCATTGGCAGTCAAACGCAGACGCGCTTCAACGCCGCCGCGACACAGGAGGCGCGGAGAACGCTCATCCACTATCTGCGCGGCAAGATCAAGGCAGAGGGCGTGCAGTATCTGCGCACGGATGAGTTTACCTCTTACATCGCTCTCGAATTCTATGACGATGCCAAGAAAAATTCTTTTATTGTCGGCTATGTGGTCGATGTCTTTCGCGATGACAGCTTGCAGGAGGAGTTCTTTCTCCTCGATCAGCGTACACTCTCAGACGTTGAATTCCGTAATGCGGATGGCGTATTGTACACACGGGAGGCATTTCATCGAAGGTATGCGCACGGGAGCAGCGTGTTTGAGACGGGGAAGAAGCAGTGGCAAAGGCGCTTGATGAACCGTCTTGGGCAGCTCTCTGCACGTTTCCTGCCGGCGTTCTCGCGGGCGCTTGCCTTTCGCCCCATCGACCAAGTGCGCGATTTTATCTACGAATACATCCTGCTCCCACGCGATCTGAAACTGGACGTTCTGCGAGAAGTATTCTATTCCTATCAGAAGTTCGAGCGTGACCTGCAGGGGCTGCGCGCGCAGAAGCGCCAACTTGAATCGCTGCAGGAGAACTACGATTCCTACTGCAAATGGCGGGATACGGCGTGCGAGCAGGAATTTGTTCTGCTGTCCTTCCGTCACAGGAACGATGAGGAGAAGCTGGAGGCGGGGCGGCAACAGAAAGAGATGTGCCATGATCGATTGAAGGCTTTGCAGGTGAAACTGCGCGAACAGGAGCACCTGTCCGAACGCAGGAATCTGGAACAGCAGGAGGCGTATGCCGCATGGCAGGGAAATGACACAAAGCGCAGGCGCGATGCCCTGCTTGAAAAACAAGCGGCATGTGAAGAAAAACGGCGTGCGCTCACAGATGCGCATCGGCGCATGCAAAAGGAGCTTTTGCGTGAATCCGAAGGAGCGCGCGCTCTCTCTGCCTATCCGGCAGGGACTTTCTTTGCCCTGCCCGATGGGATGGATGCGGCACTCACAGAACTTGCGGCGACACTTGCCTATGTGGGCGGGGATTCGATTGCGGCGTCAGAGATCGAGCCGATACAGGAAAAGCTGCGTGCAGGTGGCGCAATGCTCGCTGAGATCGCCGGGACATGGCAGCGCAGCAGTCTTCTTTTGGAACAGGAGCAGAGTGCGATCGCACAGCGGCAGGAGGAACTGCGTGCGGAGATCGATGGTCTGAAGCGACGACAGCGCAAATACCGTCCTGAGATGATGCGGCTCAAGGCTTTATTGGAGCAGCGTCTTGCAGGTCGATCCAAGGTCTATGTGCTCTGTGAGGAGCTTGAGATTCTGGATGAGGCATGGCGCGATACGCTCGAAGGCTATCTGAACACGCAGCGCTTTGATCTCCTCGTAGAGCAGGAAACGTTTCGTGAGGCGCTGCATATCTACGAAACGGAGAAGAAGGAACGGCATTTTGACGGCGTTGGGCTCGTCAATACAGAGGCGGAGAAAAAGTATCTGAATCGCCGAGAAAACGGATCGCTCGCAAACCTCCTGCAGGCGAAGAACCCGCTCGCACAGGCGCGCATCGACCATCTGCTTGGAACGGTCATGCAGGCGCAGGATGAGCAGGAGATGCTTGCGTATCAGAGTGCAGCGACGAAAACCTGTATGTCGTACAAGGGCTTGGTCGCACGTCAGATTCCGCGCCGTTTCTATGAGATTCCATACATCGGCGCAGGTGCCATTGAGCGGCAGCTGGAGATTCGGCAGAGAGAACTTATGGAGGTGCAGCAGCGCCTTGCCGGACTTGCCGAGGAAGCCGAGCGTATGAAGCGGATTGCCCCTATTCTTCGTGAGCCTCTGCACAGATATGTGAACTTTGCTGAAAAGATGACCGTTCTCTCCGAGCTCGATACTTGTCTGGCAGAGGGGAAGCGCATCGAGAGTGAACTGGCTGCGATGGATCTCAGTGAGACAGAGCGTCTGAAATCTGTCTATGAGGAATCCAGGCGGCAGGCTGAGGAGGCAGCACGTGCCTGCACAGCAACGACGAGAGAGCTGGCACGCAGCGAGTCTGCACTCGATCAGGCAGAGCGTGTGCTGCCCCTCCTCACGCGTGCTGCAGATGAGGCGGCAGCGGCGGTTCGGGCGTGGCGGGAGACCTATCCGGGACTCTGTGCGAGTGCCGAGTCACGTTTCTCCTCCCTCGTGCAGGAGACGCGTGACGAGCGTACGACGGAAGAGCGCCTGCACAGCTATGAGAGCAGCAAGCGGGGGAACGAAACACGGCGGGACAATATGTGGCAGCAGCTCCTTGTTGCCCGTGAGCGCTATGGGCTCGAGCATGGAGATACGGGGCATGTCTACGATCCCGATCACAGCTATTATGCACAGATTCTTGATCGGCTTGCCGCGACGGACATTCCTTCCTTCGAGGAGAAGGCAAAGGAGGCTCTGGCACAATCGGAGATGGAGTTCAAGGCACATTTCATTTTCAGTATGCGTGAGGCAATCGAAAGTGCACGTCATGAATTCCGTGAGCTGAATTATTCTCTGGATCAATTTCAATTTCACAAGGATAAGTACAGTTTTATTATCACGCCGAGTGCGAAGTACAAACCGTTTTACGATGCTGTGATGACGGCGGATTGGGAGATGGCGGGCGGACTTTTTGCCGAGACGGACACGGCCGCAAATGAGCAGGCAATGGAACTCTTTGACAAATTGGTCAAAGGCACACCGGAGGAGCAGGAGGAGTTTTCGGACTACCGCCGCTATCTGGACTACGACATCCGCATCACGGATACGGCAGGTCAGACCTATCTGTATTCGCGCGTGCTCCGGCAGACTTCGGGCGGAGAAACGCAGACGCCGTTTTACATTGCAATTCTCGCGGCATTTCAACAGATCTATAGCGATAAGACGATACGCCTGACGGTCTTTGATGAGGCATTTAATAAGATGGACGAGGAGCGCATCAAATCCTGCATCGAACTCATCAAGCGCATGAAGATGCAGCTGATTGTCGCCGTTCCGGATGAGAAGCTGGCGGCAATTGCGCCTCTGATGGATCAGTCGATCATTGTAACGAATGCCGGGAATCATTGCTTTACCGATGAGCTGGGGGACGTGGCGACATGGGAGAAGGGAATGACGCATGGATCGGACACGGCTGCAAAAGCGTTATGAGGAGAAGATTCTGACCATCCTGTTGGAAAAATATGAAAACAGCAAAGCCGCCGTCGGAGAGAAGGGGCGTCGCCCACAGTTCCGTCTGTTGAAATCCTCCCTTGCCCCGGACTATACAGATGAACTCGATGTCGATAAACGCGAAGCGCTCCATGCAGCAGCGCAGGAACTTGAGCGACAAGGGATGATCTCAATTGTCTGGGAGCGTCACGGCACGGGACATATGGAGCGTATTCTGCTCGCTGCGGACGTTGCAGAGCTTTATGCGCGCATGAGGCGTACGCTGCCGCTTGCACGCGTGGAGGAGTATTGCGCCGAACTCGCGGCACTGTCGGAGGCAAAGACACTGTGGATTCAGCGTCTTTGCCGTGAGACGGGCGAAATGCTCTCAGAGAAGAAGATTCCCGCATATCTGCCCAAGGAGAAAGTGCTTCGCGCCCACCTGATCCGCGCGATTCTTGCACTTCCACATGCAGGAGAGAATTCCATACCGAAACGCGTATTCAGTCAGCGCATCTTTGGCAACAGCAAGTATTTTGAGCAGTTCGTAGAGGCTCCATTGCTCGTCCTTCTGCGGCGATTCACAGAGGAACCGTGTGAGTCGGACGCAGAGTATCTCGATATGTCTGGGATTGCCGGGCATCAGGGCAAGGTGTGGATTGCGGGCAGCATGGCGTTTTTACTCCATGGCAGAAGATATTCACTCGCTGATTTTTCCGGTGGGATGGGGCTGACGTATGAAACAATCACAGAGATGTTGATTGATACATTGCCGCACGCTGTCCTGACGGTGGAGAATCTGACGAATGCGGAGCTGCTTGCACGGGACGGCGGAGAGGATCGTCTTCTGATCTATACGGCGGGATTTCCGAATCGTACCCTACAGGCATTCCTTCGAAAAATCGCCGCAATGCAGCCTGTCCTCGTGCAGCACTGGGGGGATCTGGACTATGGCGGAATTTGCATCTTTGAGTACCTGCGCAGTCATTTCTTTCCAAAACTCGCCCCGTATCGTATGGATACAGAGTCTTTTCGTGCCTATTTGCCGTACGCGCAGGAACTGAAACCCACGCAGCGTAAACGGCTTGGCAGTCTTCTCGAACGCGAGGAGTTTTCGGCGTGGCATGAACTCATCCGCATTATGTTGGATGAGGGGAAGTGGGTGGAGCAGGAAGTCATGCTCTGGGCAAGATAATGTTCTCCATAAGAATTATGCAGGAAATTTACAGATACCTAGAATATGATGTGGGAGAAGAGAGGGGGCTGTTCGTTGCAGGTATCCATATTGGCGAGCGGCAGCAAGGGAAATTCGGTTTATGTGGAGATGGACGGCACGCGACTCTTGATCGATGCGGGCATCAGTGCAGCGCGCATCACGAAGAGTCTGCGCGCGCGCGGCATCGAGCCGCAGAGTCTGGACGCCGTGCTCATCACCCATGAGCACATCGACCATGTGCGCGGACTAAAGACGCTGGCAAAGCAGTACCATCTGCCGATCCTTGCGACGCGGGGAACGCTTGCGGGGATTGACGGCGGCGCGGCGTTCGAGGACGATATGCGGGGCATTGCGGACGATTTCAAAATCGGTGAAGTGACGGTGCGTCCGTTTGCCATCTCGCATGACGCGGCAGAACCATGCGGTTTTCGCATCGAGGGCTCGCATTGCTGCACACTTGCGACCGACCTTGGCGTTGTGACCGAAACGGTGCAGGAGGCAATGGAGGGGGCAGATGTGCTTGTCCTCGAAGCGAATCACAATGCCGACCTCCTGCGTCAGGGAAGCTATCCGTGGCCGCTCAAGCGACGCATCCTATCCAATCGGGGACATCTTGCCAACGGGGAGGCGGCATGGGCACTCACGCGCATGAAAAAACATCCGCGCAAGGTCTATCTCGCACATCTTTCGGAAGAAAATAACCGTCCATCGCTCGCGCGGGAAACGGTGCAGGATATCCTTGCCTCACGCGGCATGGTGCTCGATATTGAGAGCTGTCTGCCCGAGGGTGGGGCAGAGATTATTATGTAAATAAGGAGATGTTTTTATGAATATCCAATGCAAGAAACGCAAGGGGCTTGCCCTTACGGCGGTTGCCGTTTTTGCATCCTTTGTGATCTTCGGCGGCTGCTCCATGGGAACGGCTGCGGACAACACGGTCGGGGGACTGAAACCGGCGCAGTCGGTCGATGTCTCGGGGCTGTCTGAGGCGCGCAATACGCCCGTCGTCCGTGCGGCCAAGGCGGTGGGGCCTGCCGTCGTCGGCATTACGAACAAGGCGGTTGCGCGTGACTGGTTCAACAATCCCGTCGAAACAGAGGGCGTCGGCTCCGGTGTGATCTTCCGCAGCGATGGCTACATCGTGACGAACAACCACGTTATCAGCGGAGCAAAGGAGATCATTGTATCGCTCTCCGACGGGCGCAGCCTCAAGGGGAAGCTCATCGGACAGGATGAGTTCACCGATCTTGCCGTCGTGAAGGTCGACGAGAACAATCTGCCGACGGCGACCTTTGGCAATTCGGATACGGTCGTGGTTGGTGAGCCTGCCATCGCGATCGGCAATCCGCTCGGGCTCGAGTTTCAAGGAAGCGTCACAGTGGGTGTCATCAGTGCGCTGAACCGCACACTCGATCTCAGTGACAAACGCGTGAAACTGCTCCAGACCGACGCGGCGATCAGTCCGGGCAACTCGGGCGGTGCGCTTGTGAATGCGGACGGCGAGGTCATCGGCATCAACAGTGCGAAGGTTTCGGCGGCTGCAGTCGAGGGGATGGGCTTTTCCATTCCGATCAATACGGTGCAGACCATCGTCAACGAGCTGATCGAAAAGGGCTACGTCGCTCGTCCGTATCTTGGCGTCTCCGTCTTTGACCCGATGACGGCGGCACGCTACGGCTATCAGCTGAACATCGACAAGGGCGTCTACATCTTCCGCCTGACGCTCGACGGTCCCTGCGGCAAGGCAGGCTTCCAGCGCGGCGACATCATCCTCGCGATCGACGGTGAGGAGGTCAACAGCGTTGCGGAACTGCGCGCGAAGATTGCCTCGTACAAGGTCGGCGACAAGGTGACGGTCACCTATGACCGCAACGACACAAAGCGCAAAGCGGAGGTCGTGCTCGAAGAGATGCCGCAGGAGGATCGTTGAAGATCACAATCGTCTGCGCAGGAAAGATAAAGGAAAAGTATCTGCGCGATGGGATCGCAGAGTATGAGAAGCGCCTGCGTCCCTATGCCGACCTGCGTACGATCGAGATCGTTGAGGAGCGCATGAAGGATAAGCCCTCTGCAGCGGAAAAGGCAGAGACCATTCGCCGAGAGGGGGAGCGCCTTGCAGCGCAGGTGCCGCAGGATGCCTATCTCATCGTGCTCGATGTGGGCGGTGCGGAGATGTCCTCCGAGGCGCTCGCAGAAAAGATTGACTTCCTCGCACTCGAGGGACGAAGCCATATTGCATTTCTCATTGGCGGTGCCTTTGGTCTTTCGGATGAAGTGCGTCAGTGTGCCGACCTTCGCCTTTCCTTCTCACACTTTACGTTCCCACATCAACTGATCCGGCTCTTTCTGATGGAGCAAATCTATCGGGCTTTCAAAATCAGCAGGAGAGAGCCATATCATCTGTAGAACGAGAGGTTTCTGCAAAAATGCAGGAACCTCTTTTTTGTATTTGCAGTGCATATTGTATTCATGCCCATAATCCCTATACAAAACTCCGTGCTATATGCTATACTCAGTCACGTTCCGTTGAACAGTCATCGGGTAAACAGAGGGAGGAATTATAATGTCTGATATGAAACAGTATGTCGATGATATTCTCGATCTGGTATCGAAGCGCGATCCCGATCAAACGCATTTCAAGAACACGGTTGCCGAGGTTCTGAAATCCGTCATTCCCCTTTTGGAGAAGCATCCCGAGTACAAGCAGCACAAGATCCTCGAGCGCATGATCGAACCGGATCGCATCATCACGTTCCGCGTGCCGTGGGTGGATGACAAGGGTGAGATTCAGGTCAACCGCGGCTACCGCGTGCAGATGTCCAGTGTGATCGGTCCCTACAAAGGCGGTCTGCGGTTCCATCCGAGCGTCACGCTCGACATTCTGAAATTCCTTGCCTTTGAGCAGGTCTTCAAGAACGCGCTGACGGGGCTTCCGATCGGCGGCGGTAAGGGTGGATCAGACTTTGACCCGCACGGCCGCAGCGACAACGAAGTCATGAATTTCTGCCAGAGCTTTATGACAGAGCTCTATCGTCACATTGGTCCGAACGTGGATGTTCCGGCGGGCGATATCGGCGTCGGCGGACGCGAGATCGGCTATCTCTTCGGTCAGTACAAGCGCATCCGTGATTCCTATGATGCGGGCGTCCTGACGGGCAAGCGTACGGATTACTGGGGCAGCCTTGCGCGTACGGAGGCAACGGGGTACGGACTCCTCTACTTCGTGCAGGATATGCTCGATGCAAAGGGTATCGACATTGCAGGCAAGACGGTTGTCGTCTCCGGTGCCGGCAACGTCGCTACTTATGCCATTGAAAAAGCGCAGGAGTTCGGCGCAAAAGTTGTGACCTGCTCCGACTCGAACGGCTATATCTATGATCCGGACGGCATTGATCTCGCGGCGGTCAAGGACATCAAGGAAGTGCGCCGCGCACGCATCAAGGAGTATGCGGCGACGCATCCGAACGCCGAGTACCACGAGGGCTGCAAGGGTGTATGGTCGGTGAAGTGCGACATTGCACTTCCCTGCGCGACGCAGAGCGAGATCGATCTTGAGTCTGCAAAGCTGCTCGTCGCAAACGGCGTACAGGCGGTTGGTGAGGGCGCGAACATGCCCTCCACGCTCGACGCCATCGCATACTTCCAGAGCCACAAGGTTCTCTTCGCGCCGGCAAAGGCTGCGAACGCCGGCGGTGTTGCGACATCCGCGCTCGAGATGTCACAGAACTCCGAGCGCCGTCAGTGGACATTCGAGAAGGTAGATAAGCGCCTCCGTAAGATCATGAGCCGCATCTACCGCGACGCGAAGAAAAATGCAGAACTCTACGCCGACCCCGACGATCTCGTTGCAGGCGCGAACATCACCGCATTTGCTAAGGTTGCGGATGTCATGCTCGCACATGGTCTGGTGTAATCGAATATTGTTTGAACATGGGCTGCTTCGGCAGCCTTTTTTCTTTGAACAATCGTGCAGAAATGCAGGAACTATGCTATAATAGGCGGGATTTTATTGACAGGGGAGGAGTATATTTACTGTGGATATTTCATTGATGGAATTGGTGAAGGTCGTCATTCTTGGCATTGTGGAGGGGCTGACGGAGTGGCTGCCGGTTTCGAGCACGGGGCATATGATTCTCGTCGATGAGTTCATCCGTCTTGATGTATCGACGGCGTTCATGGATATGTTCCTTGTCGTGATCCAACTCGGAGCAATTCTCGCCGTCGTCGTACTGAATCTCGAAAAACTCAACCCGTTCCTAAAGAGCAAATCCAAGGCGGAGCGGCGCGAGACGCTTGACCTCTGGGGCAAGGTCATCGTTGCCTGCCTGCCCGCCGCCGTGATCGGGCTGGCGTTCAATAAATATATGGAAGAGCATTTTATGAATGCGCCCGTTGTCGCCGCCATGCTGATTCTCTACGGCATTCTCTTCATCGTCGTGGAACGCTGGAACAAGCGGCGCACACCCCGCGTGGATGATCTTGCGGCTCTGGACTACCGTACGGCATTCATCATCGGTATGTTTCAGGTGCTTTCGCTCGTGCCGGGTACGAGCCGTTCGGGCGCGACGATTCTCGGCGGCATTATCTTCGGAGCAAGTCGCTATGTGGCGACGGAGTTCACGTTCTTTCTCGCCATTCCCGTCATGTTCGGCGCATCCTTCCTGAAGCTTGTGAAATTCGGATGGAACTATACCGGAACGGAGCTTGTGATCCTCGGCGTCGGCATGGTGACAGCATTTATCGTGTCGATCCTGTCGATCCAGTTTCTCCTGCGCTACATCAAGCGCAATGACTTCACGGCGTTCGGATGGTACCGCATCGCACTCGGTATTGTCGTGCTCGCGTACCTTTTCATGGTCGGGGATCCGACGAAGGAGTAAGACATGAAAATCATCGCAGGGCTTGGCAACCCGGGAGCCGACTATGCACATACGAAGCATAATGTCGGCTTTATGCTCGCAGACGCATTGGCAGATCGATGGAATGCGCCCGCATGGAAGGAAGACTTTTTCTCCTCTGTCACGGAAGTACGCATTGGCGGGGAGAAAGTCTTTCTCGTAAAGCCGCTCACCTATATGAACAACAGCGGCGAGGCGCTCGGTCCTATGCTTTCGTACTATAAAATGGATGTGGATGATCTGACTGTCGTTCACGATGACATGGATATCCCCTCAGGGACGGTGCGCATTCGCAGGAAGGGCAGCTCGGGCGGACACAACGGCATCAAGTCCATCATCGCCCATGTGGGCAGTGAGGACTTTGCGCGCGTGCGCATTGGTATCGGGCGCCCGCCCGCAGGATGGACGGTCATCAATCACGTTCTCGCACCGTTCTCCGCAGAGGACGCGCCAAAGATTCGCGGGGCGATCGACTATCTCCTCCCTGCGGTGGAGTGCATTGTAACAAACGGTGTGGATTTCGCGATGAATCATTATAACCCACACAAGAAAAAGGCGAAGAAGCAAGAGGGGAGTCATGAAGCCCAAGAAGAAAATAATACGCCCGCATACCCAGAGGGATGAGGTGACGGCGGTCTATGCCGACCGAAACGGGAATATCCGTGAGGCGGACGGCGTGCGTGCCCTCGGACGTATAGGTGTCCGCAATGTTGTACTCTCTCCCGAGGATCTGATTCCTCTGCCGGAGAGCGCCGATCTTATGTTTATGCCTGATCATATGGCAGTGGGGCATAGAACAGATGGCACAGAGGAGCGCATTGCGGGGACAGCGGTCGCCGCGATCCTGCCGCAGGGCTATACACGCACGCATCTCCCTGCCTTTCATCGCTCCGATGGTGCCGCGCCTCTGCCGCTTTACGGTTATACCGCTGTCGTTTCCTATTGTGGAGAGCTTCATGTTACAGCTGTGTATACGGATGAAAACGAAAAATGGGATCCTGCCAACTATAACGGGAAGGAGCTCAAGAAACTCGTGCGGCGCACGATGAAGGAACTGCCGAACAACCGCATTGTCGAGCAGGTGGGAAACTGTTCGCTGAACTATCATTGCCTGACGGCGCAGAATCTTTTTTACAGACGTTGGGAGTGCGGTGTGCCGACATCACCCGTCTGCAATGCGAATTGTCTTGGCTGCATCTCATTGCAGAGCTCAGAGTGCTGTCCCTCGCCGCAGGAGCGCATTACATTTTCCCCGACGGCGGAGGAGATCGCCGAGGTTGGGATCTATCATCTCTCGATCGCACCGGACGGCATTATCAGCTTCGGGCAGGGCTGTGAGGGCGAGCCGTCGCTTGCGGCGGACAGAATCGCGGAGGGAATCCGTAAGATTCGCGCTGTGACCGCGCGCGGGCAGATCAATATGAACTCCAACGCCGGATTTCCTGCGGGAATGAGGAAGATCGTGGACGCGGGGCTGGACTCGCTGCGCGTATCAATCATCAGTGCACGCGATGAGAGTTATGATGCATACTATCGAGCAAGCTATCCGCTGGCGAGCGTAAAGGAATCACTGCGCTACGCCCTCGACCACGGTGTCTATGTATCGCTCAATCTCCTGCACTTCCCGGGGTTTACGGATCGTGCGGAGGAGCTTGCTGCGTGGCAGGAATTTTTTCGTGCGCTGCCCGTGCAGATGATACAGATGCGGAATCTGAACATCGATCCGACGCTCTTCCTGCGCACGATGCCGGACGAGAAGGGGGCGCCTGTCGGAACGCGCGCATTTATGGGTGAACTGCATGCGGAATTTCCGCAGCTTGTGATCGGCAGTTTCAGTCACTATGTCGCGATGTAACTAATTGACTTCTCGCGCAATATCGGATAGAATGACCCCATGCACTGTTGGTGCATGGGGATTTCATATTATTGAAAAGAGTTTTCTTAGCGCTGGCTCTGAAACATGACATGTTTCAGAGGACGAGGAGAAGGTTGTCGAGCCGTCAGCGGATGCCTTCCGGCACGCTCTGTCGAGAGTCTGTGGTCAAAGCGCAGGGGTGACCCTGTGGACAAAGCTGCAGATGGAGCGAAATCCCTGAGCGATTTATTTATTATCGGTCAGGAGGTATTTTTATGTGTGGAATCGTTGGTTATGTTGGGGATCGTCAGGCGGCGGAGTTCCTGCTGGACGGGCTGTCGAGGCTCGAGTATCGCGGCTATGACTCGGCGGGAATTGCCGTCTACGACGGTGAGAATATCCGCGTCGCCAAGAGTGTCGGACGCCTTGCGGCGCTGCGCGACAAGATCAAGGGGAATGTGCCTGTGGGCAGCCTCGGTATCGGTCATACGCGCTGGGCGACGCACGGGCGCCCGTCGGATGTCAACTCACATCCGCATACGGACTGCCACGGTGACTTTGCCATCGTGCACAACGGCATCATCGAGAACTATCTTTCGCTGAAGGAAGAGCTCATCGCAAAGGGGCATGTCTTTAAGTCCGAGACGGATACGGAAGTGGTCGTGCACCTCTTGGAGGATGTCTACACGGGGGATTTTGTCGCCGCCGTGCGTGCGGTTCTGGCGCGGATCGAGGGATCCTATGCGCTCGTCTTTATGAGCCGCAGGCATCCGGATATGCTCATCTGTACAAAGCAGGACAACCCGCTTATCATTGGGCTCGGTGAGGGAGAGAACTTTATCGCTTCGGACATTCCGGCGATTATTTCCAAGACACGCCGTACCTATATTCTCAGCGACGGAGAGGTCGCCGTTGTCCGCAAGGATGCAGTCGAGGTGACGAATCATCTGGGCGCACCCGTCCCGAAGAAAGTGTTTGAGGTCACATGGAATGCCGAGGCTGCGGAAAAGGGCGGCTACGAACACTTTATGCTCAAGGAGATCCACGATCAGCCGAAGGCGGTGCGCGACACGATGAGCCAGCGCATTACGGCGGATAAGAAGGCGATTTCGTTTGAAGAGCTCGCATGGGATGCGGACTATCTGAACTCGTTCGACAAGATCTACATTGTTGCCTGCGGTACGGCATATCATGCGGGGCTTGTGGGCAAGTACTACATTGAGAAACTCGCGCGCGTGCTCGTCGAGGTGGATGTCGCTTCCGAGTTCCGCTATCGCGATCCGATTGTCGATGAACACACGCTTCTGATTGTGGTTTCTCAGTCGGGTGAGACGAGCGATACGCTGGCTGCACTCAAGGAATCGAAGCGGCGCGGGGCAAAGACGCTTGCGATCACGAATGTGGTCGGTTCCTCCATTGCACGCGAAGCAGATCAGGTTGTCTATACATGGGCGGGCCCCGAGATCGCAGTTGCATCGACGAAAGCATATACGACGCAGCTTGTCCTTTTCTTTATGCTTGCACTCTATATGGCGGAGATCAAGGGCTCGATCTCTACAGAGCGTACGGCTGAGCTCGTGGCACAGCTGCATGAGATTCCGGCACAGGTTTCGGAGATCCTGTCCGATGTCGACCCGATCAAAACCTTTGCGAAGCAGTACGGCTTTAATGAGGATGTATTCTACATCGGGCGCGGACTGGACTATGCCGTATCGCTCGAGGGCGCATTGAAACTCAAGGAAATCTCCTATATCCACGCCGAGGCATATGCGGCGGGTGAGCTCAAGCACGGTACACTGGCTCTCATCGTCGAGGGCGTGCCCGTCATTGCACTTGCGACGCAGCGTAATGTCTATGAAAAGACGCTCTCCAATATCAAGGAGGTCAAGGCGCGCGACGCTGTCGTTATCGGCATTGCCGCGGAAGGCGATATAGAGCTTAAGAAATACGTCGATCATGTCATGCATGTGCCGGCGTCGGATGAATTCATCATGCCGATCCTCTCCGTCATCCCGTTGCAGCTGCTTGCCTACTATGCGGCAATTACGCGCGGCTGCGATGTGGATAAGCCGCGTAATCTCGCGAAGTCCGTCACCGTCGAATAATCCTCCAAGTCTGCCCCGCTGAAGCGGGGCAGGAGAACCGCTTGCGGTGGAAGGGCGCTTGGACTGCTGTGCGAAGTAACTTTTACTTCGCACGGCAGTCCTTTTTCTCTGAAAAGACGTGACAAAGGCTGCGTAGTCTGCTATAACTATGTTCATTATGATCAATGAAACAGCACGAATCAACATCAACAACATCCTCGAGCGTGCGATCGACATCGGTCAGCGCATGCTCGTAACAGGTGCCGAGGTCAGCCGCGTGGAGCGCACGATCAACTTCATCTGCCGCGCCTATGGGGTACGGCATGTGGACGTGATGGTAATTACGACGAGCATCATTGTGACTCTGCGTGGAAATGATATCGGGGTGCTCACACAGATGCGGCGCGTGCCGGGACAGAATTTCGACTTTCAGCGGCTCAAGGCACTGAACCAACTCTCGCGCGAGATTTGCGCAAATCCCATGTCATCCGACGAAATCAAGGCGCGCATTCATGCGATTGATACGATGGAGACGATCTCGCTCAAGGCGTCCCTGTTCTACTGGGCACTGATCGCGGGGAGCTTCTCCGCGTTCTTCGGCGGGCGGTTGGAGGATGCCATCTGCGCGGGCATTGTGGGGGCGTTGCTGCGCCTTTTGCAATATCTTCTTGGTCAGACAAAACTCAATCCATATTTTGCGCTTGTCCTGCTCAGCTTCGTCGGAGGGATACTTGCAAACTCATTCATGTGGTTTGGTATGGACATTCATCCCGCCGCAATCAATATGGGCAATATCATGCCCGTGATTCCGGGGCTTGCGCTCATGAACTCGATCCGCGATATGTTCAGTCAGGAGACGATTTCGGGGCTGCTCAAAAGTGCCGAGGCGTTTATTCTGAGCCTCCTCATTGCGACGGGTTTTGCATTCAGTGCGACGGGGACACTCATAGCCTTTGAGACGACGGGATGGGTCTATCTCCTGACCTCATTTGTCGGCGGCTTCTGCTTCCATCTGCTCTGGCACGGACACAGCAAGGACGCCGTCATGGGGGCGGTGGTCTGCATGGGCGCATGGGGGTTCACGATGCTCTTTGTTGCAATGGGATGGAACGAGTTTGCAGGATACTTTGCGGGGGCGATTTTTGCGACGATTGCGGCGGAGATTCTGGCACGCGTCTATAAATGTCCCGCGACGATCTTCCTCATCATCGGCGTGATTGCGATGGTACCGGGCGGCTCGCTCTACCGCACGATGTTCTACGCCGTCGCTGCCGACTGGGAGAAATTCGGAACGCAGGGGATCAAAACATTTCTCTATGCCGTGTCGATTGCAGCGGGGATTGTCATTGCCACGGCGATTTGGGAGACGGTAAAGGCATGGCTGATGGCGCGGAAGAAAAAAGAAGATCCACTTGGGAAGGAGCCTTGCTGCACACGGAGCGGACGATGATGGAAGGAAAACGGCAATGGCAATGAACGAGCGCAGACGCCTTTGGCTGACAGTCTTTCTCGGTGTCATGACGGCGATTGCACCGCTCTCGACGGATATGTATCTGCCGGCACTGCCCGAGGTGCAGTCGGATTTCGCGGTGTCTACCTCGCTTGTGCAGCTGACACTGACGATGACGACACTCGGTATGGCGCTCGGACAGATTCTCGCGGGCCCTTTGAGTGACCTCCACGGGCGGCGGATGCCTCTTTTCATCGGGATGCTCGTGTTCATTGGTGCGACGCTCGGCTGCGTGCTTGCGGAGGATATCTATCTCTTCCTCTTCTTCCGCTTCTGTGCGGGCTTTGCAGGAGCGAGCGGCATCGTCATTGCGCGTGCGATCGCGCGCGATGTTTGCGAGGGGACGGAGCTGACGCGCTTCTTTGCCGTACTGATGATGGTGAACGGATTTGCGCCGATCATCGCGCCCGTCATCGGCGGGCAGATTCTGCTCTTTGCCGACTGGCGTGCGACGTTTGTGTTGCTCACAGGCATCGGCGTGTTCCTCGCAACTGCGACCCTCATCTATCAGGAAACGCTGCCGAAGGAACGGCGCAGTGCGAATATGACGGATTCACTGAAGAAGATTCCGGCGCTCCTGCGCGATCGTTACTTTCTTGGACACTGCCTTCTGCAGTGCTTCGTATTTGGGGCATTCTTTTCTTATCTTTCGGGCTCTTCGTTCATCTTTCAAAACATCTATGTCGTCTCGCCGCAGGGATACAGTATGATCTTTGCCGTGATCGGCGCGGGACTGCTGCTCTCAGGGGTTTTGCCTGCACGCCTTGCGGGGCGGGTACCGGATATCACGATGCTGAAATACTCCGTGCTCGTGCCGTTCATTGGGAGCGCCTTACTGCTTGTTGGGTTTTGCTTTGAAGCTCCGCTTGCCGTTATTTTTATTCTGCTGTTTTTCACGGTTGTCCCGCTTTCGGTGATGGGCGCGGCAAGTTTTTCCCTCGCGCTCTCGCGGCAGGGCAGGAATGCGGGCAGCGCCTCGGCACTCATCGGCTGCTTTTCCATGCTACTCGGCGCGTGTATGATGCCCGTGGTCGGAATTGCGGGGGATCATACGGCACTTCCCATGGGGATTGTCATGCTGTCCTGCTATGGTCTTGGCACTGCTGTTTTCTATGGGATGATCGCCGCAGAGCATCGCACAATGCGCTGATGCTCTGCAGAAAACTCCATGCAGAGGGAAGATGTCCGTGGGGGATCCGCACAGTTTTCAGCTATCTTTCACCCCATTTGCATATAATTTTCGAAGAATAGACAACGGGGAGATGATACGATGCGCGTGCTTCTGGCAGAGGATGACCTGCGGCTTGGGAAGCTCATTCAATATATGCTCGAACAGAACGATATCTCTGTCGAGTGGGTGACGGACGGCAGTGACATCTATGAATATGCGACCTATGCGGAGTACGATATCCTGATTCTGGACTGGATGATGCCCGGGGAGACCGGCGTTGAGGCGTGCGCACGCCTGCGCCGAAACGGCTATGACCGCGCGATTCTCATGCTGACGGCGCGGGACTCGGTGGAGGATCGCGTGACGGGGCTCGATGCGGGGGCAGATGACTATCTCGTGAAGCCGTTCGAGTTCTCGGAGTTGCTCGCGCGTCTACGTGCCCTCGGGCGCAGAGCCTCGCAGAGGATTCAGCACGAGGTGGACGAGATCGGAGGATTCAAACTGAACCGCACGGCGAACATCATCGAGAAGAACGGCAAGATGATTCAGCTCTCGCCGCGTGAGTTCCAGCTGTTTGATCTCCTCGCGCAGAATATCGGCATCGTCGTACCGCGTGACATCATCCTCGACCGCATCTGGGGACTTGAGGCGGATGTCAGCTCCAACAATATCGACTCCTATATGAAGATGCTGCGCAAAAAGCTCGATGCGGCCGGGGAGGGCGATGCCATCAAGACGATCCGTGGTGTCGGCTACAAGTTGGAGACGCCGGATTGAACGAGCAGAATGTATTCGGGCGCAGCCGTCTGCGCCTTATGTTACGCTATGCCCTTGTTATGGGAGGACTGGTCATCGTCCTCCTATTTGCTATGCATAAGACGATGGAGTGGGCGATTACGTCCGAGCAGGCACGCGAGCTCCTGGACACGGCGGACAGCGTTGCGGATGCACAGGCATACGCCGTGCTTCACCCGGGAATGGATACCGACGAAGCACGGTTCTATCGCAGCACAAATGATCGACTCTTCTACTATGTATTCGACGGAGAGGGACGTCTTGTGAGTTTCTCTCGCGCCTCCTTCCGCATCGAGTCCTTTGTGCTCGACATTATGACCGCATGGGACGCGCCGGACGGCGAGGTGCGCGTCTTTACCGAGACGAATGAGCGCGGGGCACCGACGAAGGTGATGATGACCACGCAGAGGATATTCAGCCCGCCGCTCCCCCTCCAGACAGTCTACGTCGGCAAGGATGTCACTGCCATGTATAACGGTATGGAAAAGGCAACGTGGGCGCTTGCGGTGCTCGGTGGGGTAGCACTCGTCTTTGCTGCCGGCATCGGCTATGTGCTCTCCGGTGGTGCGATGAAACCCGTGCGTGAGGCATATGAAAAGCAGCGGCAGTTTGCTGCCGACGCCTCGCATGAGCTGCGCACACCACTCGCCGTCGTACTCGCTTCGGCAGATCTCCTGCGAAGCGACCCTTCCATTACCTCGCCGTTTTTGAAGCAGGTCATCGAGGATGTGCGCGATGAGGTAAAGAAGATGACGAAGCTCGTCAGTGACCTCCTCACCGTGGCGCGAACCGATGGAAAGGCGAACCAAATGAGGCTTGTGCGCATGGATCTCGTTTCTGCTGTCCAGCAGACCGTGCGCATTATGCGTCCCTTTGCGGAGAAGAAAGACATCGTCATTGATGAAGAACTTCCAAAACGTGTGGAGATTCATGCGGACGAGCAAAAGATCCGGCAGCTGATCCTGATCCTCGTCGATAACGCAGTCAAATACACGCCGGAGCATGGACGCATCTCGGTGTGTGTGCAGGAGGATAGGGGGAGTGTGAAACTCTCCGTTTCAGATACCGGTATCGGAATTGCACCGGAACATCAGGAGCGCATCTTCGAGCGGTTCTATCGTGTGGATAAGGCACGTTCGCGCCGCATGGGCGGGAATGGCCTCGGACTTGCCATTGCGCGTGAGATTGTTGAGGCGCACGGGGGCAGTATCGCCGTGGAGAGCGAGCCGGGCAAGGGGACGACGTTCCACATCCGGCTGAAGGCACGTGCGAAGAATTAGTGAGATGATCGAAATGACACATACCGATCTGTTTTTTGAACTTGAGAATGTCACCCATATCTATCAGAGTGGGGAAGCTGAGGGACATGAGGCGCTGCGCGGCATCACGCTTTCCATCACTGCGGGGGAATTCGTTGCGGTACTCGGAGCGAACGGCTCTGGGAAATCAACACTCGCACGTCATCTGAATGCGCTTCTCCTTCCGACAGAGGGAACGTGCCTTGTGCGCGGTTGGGATACGAAGGATGAAGAGCGACGGTGGGACATCCGCCAAGAGGTCAGCATGGTGTTCCAGAATCCGGACAATCAGCTTATTGCGGCTGTTGTGGCGGATGATGTGGCGTTCGGTCCCGAAAACCTCGGCGTTCCGCCAGAGGAGATCCGCGCGCGTGTGCAGAATGCACTTGCGCTCGTGGGGATGGAATCGTATGCGCAGGCAGCACCGCATCTGCTCTCGGGCGGACAGAAGCAGCGCATTGCCATCGCGGGGGCGATTGCCATGCAGACGCATTGCCTCGTCCTCGATGAGCCGACAGCAATGCTCGACCCGCGCGGCAGGGCAGAGGTTCTGAGCGCAGTCGAAAAACTCCATGACGAGCAGGGCATGACCATTGTCTATATTACGCACTTCATGGAAGAGGCGATTGCGGCAGACCGTATTGTCCTCATGGATGCGGGGCGCATCGTCATGGATGGGACGCCGCGCGAAATCTTTGCGCAGCCCGAGCGTGTGCGTGCGCTCGGGCTCGATGTACCGCTTGCTGCCGACCTTGCGGAACGCCTCAGGCGGGGTGGTCGTGATCTCCCGCAGGATATATTAACGGATGAGGAGCTGCTGCATTGTCTATCGAGATAGAATCGCTTTCCTACACCTATATGGAGGATACGCCGCTTTCGTATACGGCGCTGCACGATGTTTCGCTGACGATTGCAGAGGGCTCTTTTACGGCGATCGCAGGCGAAACGGGCGCGGGCAAATCCACGCTTATGCAGTTGATCGGCGGACTTCTCGTGCCGACGGCGGGACGGGTATCGGTGGACGGCGTGCGTCTTCACGGGAAGAGCAAAAGAGAAAAGGAAGAGGCACGTACGGCACGCTTTCGCGTCGGCATGGTCTTTCAGTATCCGGAGCATCAGCTGTTCGAGGAGACGGTCTATGAGGACATCGCATTTGGCCCGCGCAATCAGGGACTGACGGACGAGAACGTTGCAGCCCGTGTCAAGGAGGCGATGGAGCTTGTGCATCTGCCCGACGGCTACCGTGACCGCTCGCCGTTCGCGCTGTCGGGCGGGGAACGCAGACGCGTTGCGATCGCAGGCGTTCTCGCACTTGCCCCGCGCTATCTTGTGCTCGATGAGCCGGCGGCAGGACTCGACCCGCGCGGGCGCGAGGCACTGCTTGCCATGCTCACGATGCTCCATCGCGAGCGGGGTGTCACCATTGTGCTCGTGTCGCACAGCATGGAGGATATCTTGCGTGTTGCTGATCACATGGTCATTCTCGCAGGGGGGCGTGTGATCGGAGAGGGGGAGCCGCGCGTCCTGTTTCAGCAGGATGATCTCCTCGCGCGTGCCGCTCTCGCCGCACCGCATCTCCTCCGGCTCGGGCGAAAACTCGAAGCCGTGGGCTATCCTGTCGAGGGTTCTGTGACTGTGGAGGATATGGCGCAAAAGATTTTAGGGAAGCACTGATAAATTCAGCCACGCCATCTTAGCGCATCTTTTTTGTCCGCTTTTCGTTAGCAAATCCTCCACATAGCTTTGGCTATGCGTTCGGTTTGCTGCCTCAATCGGACGAAAAAATCTGCGCCAATCTGAGGGTCTATTTTATCAGTGATTCCCTAGAGAAAAGCAGATAATGCGCACAAAAAAGCCGGACGATATCGTCCGGTTTTTTTGCAGTGATTATTTTACCTCATGTGCATACGCGGTGCAGTGGGTACGCCCGAGGATGTTTTTCCGGCCGCTCGATCCTTCGCACGCTCTTCCTCGAGGTAGTACGTGGGATCGACGCCAAGCTCATGGATGAAATGATAGAGGTCGTTGCCCGTCGGAACGACCTGTATGGAGGCGGCACCGTCCTTCTCCTCGGAGAGGTCGATGAGCCTTCGTTCACTCAGCAGTTTGCCGTTGCCATCGGCAAAGAGGATGATGATGGGGGTTGTCGTGCGCCCAAATTTGCTTTCCTTCACGACGGCAAAGCCGAAGGTGGTTTTGAGCACGGCTCCCTCCGGATAGAGCGCAACATTGTTGAAGAAGAGCTCCAAAAGCTTCGGATCGAACTGCCCCTTGCTGATGTTGTGCATGATGTTGTAAGCGATGTTTGGCATATATGCCTTCTTGTAGGGACGCTCGCTCGTCAGCGCATCGTAGACATCCGCAATTGCCGCGATCTTCGCGAAGCGGTGTATCTCATCGCCCTTGAGCCCGCGCGGGTAACCTGTGCCGTCGATGTGTTCGTGGTGCTGACCTGCAATCGCCGCTAATATGCTCGACTTTGGAAGCCCCTTCATCTTGAGGATGCGCCGCGCACCGTCGGCAGGATGCTTCTTCATGATGTCGAACTCGCTGTTGCTCAGACTGCGGTTCTTGTTGAGAATCTCTGTGTTCACCTCGATTTTCCCGAGATCGTGCAGGAGACCGCCGAGTGTAATCAGAGACAGATCTTCTTTCGGTAAGTGACAGAGCATGCCCATCATTGCCGAGAGTACAGCGACGTTGACGCTGTGTGCAAAGGTGTAGGCGTCATGCGTGCGAATGTCCGTGAGCTGGACAAGGTTTTCATGGTTGTCAAAGAGACCGAAAACGATCGAGTCGGTCACCTTTTGCAGCGCCGGTATATCGAGAGTTCCGTTTTCCTCGATGGACTGAAATGTGTTGTAGACGGCACTGATCGCATTGACGCGCGTCTTCTCCTCGATCACATCCGGCGGCGGCGCGAGCTTGTGCTTCGGATCCATAGAGGTCACGGTAACCGATTGGATGCCAAGCTGCTGCATGCGGCGGATATAGTCAATCGTAACCGGCTGTCCCTTGACGAGATAGCTTCCCCCTGCGGTATTGAACAGACTCTGCCCAAGTACCATGCCATCCTTTAACTTCGAGACAGGAAGTCGTAGCATCGTTTCCCCCCTTGCTCTCTTAGGTATACGCCGCATACTGTCCGCAAGAACAGCTTCCCTGATTGCGATCGTCTGCCTATATAATATCCGTTTTCAGTTTACATGAAATACCTTGTTTTGTAAAGAGTAATACGTCTTTATGGAGAAGTTTGCGGGCTTTGTATTTGCGTGGAACTTTTGTTTCTGTTATACTGTAAAGAAATCATCGGGAGAGGGCGTTACACGGAGTGTCACAGAAAACATCAAAGCATTCGCCGGATGGGCAGGATCGCATGTTTATCAAATATGCGGGGGCTGTGTTTGCAGTTTCCTTTCTATTCGTCTGCGCGATTTACTATTTCGGCAGCTATTTCATGTCCGGATCGCTGCGCAGCATGAACGGATTTGCCGATCTGCCCGAGAACGATCTGGGGTATGTCCTCCTCATGGGCGTTGACCGTCGGGCGGGTGATGTCGGGCGCAGCGATACGCTCATGCTCGCTGCCGTTGATGAGGAGGATGGACGGGCGACACTGCTCTCCATCCCGCGTGATACGCGTATCGAGGTCGGCAGCTACGGCTACGACAAGATCAACCATGCCTATGCATTCGGCGGACACGAGATGACGCTCGCTGCCGTCGAGAAACTCGTAGGGGTTCCCGTCACGCATTACATCCTGATCGACACGTCGGCGTTTGAGCGGATCGTCGATGCCGTGGGCGGCGTTGATATTGACGTGGAAAAGCGGATGCATTATGAGGATCCGTGGGACGATGACGGCGGGCTCGTCATTGATCTCCAGCCCGGCATGCAGCATATGAACGGGGCACAGGCGATCCAGTACGTGCGCTATCGCGACGGCGAAGGAGACATCGGACGCATTGCGCGTCAGCAGCATTTCATGCGGGCACTTCTCACGCAGATCCTTTCTCCGCAGGTCCTCCCGCGTATAGCGGCGGTCATCGATGAGGTCAAGAATGCGGTCGAAACAGACCTGACGACACGGCAACTGCTGACGCTCGCAAATCGGCTCAAGGATATCGAACGGGGCGGCGTGTCCATGCAGATGGTTGCGGGAGTACCCGCGTATCTCGGAGACATCAGCTATTGGATCCCCGATCTCATCGAAACACGAAGGGCGCTCTTTGCAGGCGTTGGTAAGCAGCTCCCGGAGCGCATGCAGGAGGCGGCGGAGCGCGATGCGACTGCCTATCACGCGAATATGCCGGAGCGCCTGCGCGTGATGACGAAAACAGATGAGCGGGAGCTCCTGCCCTCATCCGAGGAACTGCTCGCCGAGGGAGACCGTGCCATCAATGCGCAGCGTGCAGAGCGCAGCGCAGCGGAGAAGAAGCAGGCAGGGGAAAAGCAAGAGAAGCAGCAGCCGTTGGAGGAAAAGAACAGCGAACAGACGAAGGTGCAGGAGCGCACAGAGGATCGTGCGGATGACATCACTGTTATGATTATCAATGCGAGCGGGATCGACGGAGCGGGGGCGAAGATTGCCGATACCCTGCGTGCGAAGGGATTTCGCATCTCGAGCGTGGAGACTGGCAGTGTCTCAGATCGCCCCAAGACCGCCGTGATGACGGCAGAGTCGCATGTGAATCTGTTCTATGGCATGCCGTTCCCCTGTGTGATCATGCCCGTTGATGGGGCGGGCGAGCGGCAGGCGATCGTGATCGTCGGGCGCGACTACCGCCCGGATGCCGTGCATGGGGGTGGAGAAGAGTAATATGGGAAGTTTGAAGGTGATCGGACTCGAAAAGGCGTACGGCATACGTACACTGTTTTCCAACGTGAACTTCGAGGTTATGCGCGGGGACAAGGTGGGGCTTGTCGGTGCGAACGGCACGGGCAAGACGACGCTGATGCGCATCCTGCTCGGACGCGAAGAAAACGACGGTGGTCAGGTGGTGATGGATCGTGCCGATACCGTCGGCTATGTCGAGCAGCAGGCGACGTTTACCCATGATACGCTCTATGAGGAACTGCGCAGTGCATTCTCCGATCTCATCGCACTGCGCGATGAAAAGGAGCAGATGGAGCATGCGATTGCTGCGGGGGAGGCTGGTGCGGAGGAACTTGCCGCATACGGGAATCTCGTCACACGCTTTGAGGCGATGGATGGCTACGACTTTGAGAGCCGCATTCGCCGCGTCGCATTCGGGCTCGGCTTCTCCGAGGCGGAGCTCATGAAGGATGTCCGTCATTTTTCGGGCGGGCAGACCACACGCATCTGCCTCGCAAAGGCCCTCCTGCGCGAGCCGGACTTTCTTTTTCTCGACGAGCCGACGAATCATCTGGACATTGGGATGATCGAGTGGCTCGAAAAGTTTCTACAGTCCTATCGCGGCGGCGTTCTCCTGATCTCGCATGACCGCTACTTCCTCGACCGCGTTGCGACGCGCATTCTGGAGCTCGATCACGCAGAGGTCACGGCGTACACGGGCAACTACACGCATTATATGCGTGTGAAGAACGACCGCCGCGCGGCTCTCCTGAGCGCCTATGAGAAGCAGCAATCACATATCAAGAAAACTGAGGAGTACATTGCGCGCTACAAGGCGGGCATCAAGGCGAAGCAGGCACGCGGGCGGCAGAGCCAGCTGAATCGTCTCGAGCGGATCGTGCTGCCGCCCGAGGCGGCGCGCTTCAAGTATTTCGCGTTTGTGAAACCGACGGAGTGCGCACAGCGTGTGGCGGAGCTCGAGGACATCAGCTTTGCCTATCCGGGTGGGCAGCGCATCCTCGATCACATCTCCCTGCTCATCCGTAAAGGTGACGGTGTGGCACTTATCGGTGAGAACGGTGTCGGCAAGACAACCCTCCTGCAAATCCTCGTTGGGGAGCTTGAGGCGACGGGGCGGCTTAAGATTGGCAGTCGCGTCAAGATCGGTTACTTCTCCCAACAGCATGAGGGACTGGATCCGAGCAAGACCGTACTCAATGAGATCTGCTATACCTACGGACTGGATGAGGAAACAGCGCGCGGATATCTCGGAGCGTTTCTCTTTCACGGCGACGATGTCCTACGCCTGATCGGTGCACTTTCGGGCGGGGAACAGGCACGCGTCGCATTTTTGAAACTCATGCTGACGGGCGCGAACTTCCTCGTGCTGGACGAGCCGACGAACCACCTTGACATCCCTGCACGCGAAGCAGTGGAGGAGGCGCTGATGGCGTTTCCGGGCACCTTTATCGCTGTTTCTCATGATCGTTATTTTCTTGATAAGACGGCGAACTGCACACTTGAGTTGAAAGACGGCAGGATCACGGAGTATCTCGGCAACTACGGCTACTATCTTATGAAGAAAGCGGCGGAAGCCGAACTCGCAGAGGAAGCGCGCCCCGCAGAGAAGCAGCAGCAGAATCCACCGTCCGCGCAGGCGGAAAAAGAGCGTGCAGAAAAATCTGCGACACCGAAGACGGCAGTACACAGTGCCATCCCTGCCGCACGTCGGCAGGAGATGATCGAGCGCACGGAGGCGGAGATCGCGATGGCAGAGGCGGAGCTCAAGGGACTTGAGTACGAGATGAACCGACCGGAGACGCAGGCGGATCCGGAGCGCAGTCATGCCATTGCCGAGGCATATGCGGCAAAGGAGATCGAGATCATGCAGCGCTATGAAAAATGGGAACAGCTGACGGAGGCGTGATATGGAGCTCCAACAGAACCTCGGCTTTCGTGCTGCAGAGGAAGAGCTTGCGGGCGTTGTCGATCATATCATCTTCGCCGCCGGCGACGGAGCGTTCTCCGTCTTTCGCATGCGCATGGACGGGCAGGGGAAATGTACGGCGACGGTAAAGGGAGTGGCCCCTCTCGTCGGGCAGGAAGTGCATCTTGTGGGCAGCTGGGTCACGCATCCGCGTTTTGGGCGCCAGTTTCAGGCGGCGCGCATGCACGTCAGTGCCCCCACGAGTGCGGGCGGCATTGAGCGCTTTCTTGCCTCCGGCACGATCAACGGCATCGGTCCCGCGATGGCGCGGCGCATTGTGGAACGATTCGGGGCAGAGTCACTCGCAATCATTGAGCGCGCACCGAGCCGCCTCAAGGAAATTTCGGGCATCGGCCCAAAAACAGTGGAGAAGATCGTCGCCTCCTATATGCGTCAGTCCGAGCTGCGGGACATCATGCTCTGGCTTGAGGAGCACGGGGTAAGCGGCACCTATGCGGCACGCATCTTTAAGGCATATGGCTCACTTGCGGTCGAGGTGATGGAGAAATCCCCCTACCGTCTTGCGCAGGAGATCGACGGCATCGGCTTCATCACAGCGGACACCATTGCCATTGCCGCAGGTTGGGAGAAGAACTCCACTGCGCGCATCGCAGCGGGGCTTTCCTATGAGCTCACACAGATCTCTTCGGGCGGTCATTGCTGCATCCCGGAAGGTATGCTCGCAGATCGTGCGGCGCAGCGACTTGGCGTCATGCGGAGCGAGGTCATGGAGGTGATCGGGCGCGAGGTTAAGATGAGCCGCCTTTATGCGGTCGATGAGATGGGAGAGCGTCTCATCTATTCCCCCCAGCTTTACAAGGCGGAGGAGGAGACGGCACGCCTCCTGCGTATGCTACAGCGAAAGGCGGAGCATATCCATGTCGATGAGGCAGGTATGCTTGTCTCTGCGTGGGAGGCGGAGCATAATGTCAACCTTGCTGCCGCTCAACGCGAGGCGGTCATCGCTTCTCTGGAACACGGTGTCCTCGTTTTGACAGGGGGACCAGGAACAGGCAAGACAACCGTCGTGCGCAGCATCATCGATATTCTCGGCGCACAGGGCCTTGAGATCATGCTTGCGGCACCGACGGGACGCGCAGCAAAACGGCTTGCAGAGGCAACGGGCTATCCTGCTGCAACCGTGCACCGCATGCTCGAGGCACAGGGCAGGGAGGACGGCGAGATGCGCTTTGCGCGTGATGCCGAAACGCAGCTTGAGGCAGATGTCATCATTGTTGACGAAGTATCTATGATGGATATTGTGCTGATGCAGCACCTTCTTACCGCAGTATTGCCGGGTGCGCACGTCATTCTCGTCGGCGACGTGGATCAGCTTCCGGCGGTCGGTCCGGGCTCCGTGCTCAAGGACATCCTGCGCTCCGGCGTCATCCCGAGTGTCCGCCTGACCGAAATCTTTCGCCAGAATAATACGGGCACCATCGTACTCAACGCGCACGCCATCAATGCCGGGCGTGTACCCTCGTTTACAGAGGCGGATTTTTCCTTTGCAACGGCAGTATCGAGCGAGGATGCCGCTGCGCAGATCGTCACCATATGCACACGACTCCTCCGAGCAGGGACAGACCTCATGGATATGCAGGTGCTCTCACCCATGCGGCGTGAGGCATGCGGCGTGGATATGCTGAACCGAAGTCTGCAGGCGGCGCTGAACCCGCCTGCGTCAGATAAGCCCGAGGCGGTCGGCTTTCGCCTCGGCGACAAGGTCATGCAGACGAGAAACGACTACACGAAGAATGTGTTCAACGGTGACATCGGACGCATTCGTTGGATCGACACAGAGCATCTCGTTGTCGCATTCGCAGAGGATATGGAGGTTTCCTATACGCGCGACGAGTTCGGGGCACTCACCCTCGCCTATGCAATGAGCGTTCATAAAAGTCAGGGCAGCGAGTACGACATCATCATCCTCCCGCTCGTTCGCGCGCATCACATCATGCTCCAGCGCAACCTCCTCTATACGGCTGTGACGCGTGCAAAGAAGGGGGTCATTATCGTTGGTGACCGTACGGCGCTGTTCACGGCGGTAAGCAACGACCGCACGCGGCGGCGTTATACACTGCTTGCGGAACGGTTGGCAGAGAGACTTTAGTGAAAGTGAGGTTATAGAGCTGCTTCGTGCCGCGTGTTCTTTTATTTGACCATAAACTCTGAATTTCTTATAATAGAGATAAGATTGATTCATCATGGAAATGGGGGTCACTTAATGGAGAAAGAATGGGAAGCCGAGGCGTTAGAGGCATGGAAAAGAAGGACATGACGGAGAACTGGCACGGCGGACGCGTTACTATCAGGGAATGATCGATATGGATCTCCTTAGAAAGGGCGTATACTATGATGACCTGCGCCAAACGTACATCATATTCATCTGCACCTTTGATCTTTTTGGTATGGATGAACGAATCTATACGTTTCGAAATCAGTGTATGGAACAGCCGGAGCTCGAACTTGGGGATGGGACAACGAAGATATTCTTGAATGCGAAGGGGCTCAAGGGGCGTGTAGATGAGGATCTGGAGGATTTCCTGCAATATGTCGATGGTAAGCCTGCGCGAAGCAGATTCACACAGGAAATGGCACAGGAAGTCGAGAGTGTCAAGCGACAAGATGAAATGAGGCGAGAATTCGTGACACTTTATATGGAATATCAAAAACAACGACGTGAAGGAGCTGCAGAGGGCTTTGAACGAGGGCGTCGCGAGGGACGAGAAGAAGGTATTGCTGAGGGACGTACCGAGGGGCGTATGATTGGTACAATGCGTACAGCATTGAAATTTATGAATGCAGGAACGCCTCTGAAAACCGCTGCAAAAATAGCAGATGTGCCAGAGGAAGAATTGCGTGATTTCGCAAAAAGAAATGGAGTCTCTATTTTGTAACATAACTCAAACTTCGCAGATAAATAATGTGCTGTAACCATTGAAATAGCTAGGGAATCGCTGATAAAATGAAGTCCGTCAGATTGGCGTAGATTTTTTCGTCCGATTGAGGAGGCAAACCGGACGCATAGCCAAAACTATGTGGAGGATTTGCCGACAAAAAGCGGGCAAAAAAGATGCGCTAAGATGGCGGTGCTGAATTTATCAGTGCTTCCCTAGCTTTCAGGCAAATAAAATAGCTTTTCACATTGATGCAAAAAATAAAGATGATGGAAATGCCAGAATCGGCGATATTAAAACTGGCAAAAGATAATGGGCTCAGCATACAAGGATAGTGAGCGATTGTGATGAGCGAGGCGGCAATCAACACGGCATGGGACAAGATCGAGGCGTTCATGCGCGACGCAGGACAGCGGCGCAAATATGAACAGCGTGAGAAGTTCGAGCACGACTATGTGAGCGATATGGAAGGCTCGTGGAAGGAGGGGAGAGAGGCGGGAGTAAAACAGGGACGCCGTGAAGGACGTCAGCTTGGCATCGCGCATATCGCCATGAACATGCTTCGTGCGGGAACGCCGATTGCGATAGTGGCTCAGATGGCAGAACTGCCGGAGGCGGTCATACAAAAAATGGCGGAGGAGCATGGAATTCAGGTTACATAGTGGGGGGACTTTTATGTCGACGAAAGAGTATGATTGCGGAGAAATCGATCAGCAAAAATTTAACCCCATGAACGATGTGGCGTTTAAGTTCATATTCGGTAAGGAAGAACGCAAACAGATTACCATCGATTTCCTAAACACCGTCCTGCACAAATCCCTCGCGCATGAGATTAGGGACATCACATTTCGTCAGACAGAGATGATACCAGACGGAGATGATGGAAAGATGTCGCGTTTGGACATCGCGTGTGAGCTGGATACGGGAGAACTCGTTGACGTAGAGGTGCAGGTCATCAACTACCGCAATATGCAGCGCCGTACACTCTTTTATTGGGCACGGCTGTACCTCCTTTCTCTGACACGCGGAGAGGGATACAACCTTCTGCGTCCTGCGATCACGATCAACCTCCTCGCATTTGAGCTGCTGCCGCAGCCGGAACCCGTTGCGATGTATAGCGTCTACAACATCGCGACCGGGGATCGGCTGAACAGCGATATGGAACTGCATTTTATTGAAATCCCAAAGTACATCAAAGCCCCACATAAGACGATACGCGAATCATCGAAGATGGAGCGGTGGCTCGCGTACTTTGCCAATAGACTGACCAAGGAGGAAAAGGAGGAATTGGCGATGAGTGAACCAGCGATCAGAGATGCGATGGAAGCGGAGAAGATCTTTATGAGCAGTCCGGACGATTACCTCCGCTACGTCAACCGACAGATCGCGCTGATGGACTATCGCTCCGGATTGCAGGCTGCCATGTTAGAAGGCGAAAAGCGCGGTGAAAAGCGCGGTGAAAAGCGCGGTGAAAAGCGCGGTGAAAAGCGTGGTGAAAAACGCGGTGAGAGCCGCGTGACACGCCTGATGTCCTTGCTTCTTGAAGAGGGGAAAGTGGAAGAGGCACGAGAGGCAAGTAAAAGCGAGGAAATCCGAAAAAAACTTTTTTTGAAGTACGGCATCGAGTGATCATGTTAGACATCGTGCATATAGGATGAATATGCTGCGTGCCGGACACCGCTTTCGACAGTGGCACAGATGGCAGAACTGCCGGAGGCGGTTTACGGAAGATGGCAGAGGAGCATGGGGTTGATGTTTCGTCGTGATCGATATGTAATCGAAGATGATAAGCCGCTCGTGATTGGGCGGCTTTTTGTTTGACGGAACTGCCTGAAAACTTTATAATAAGGACAAAGGAAGCGTTGACAGAGAAAGGATTCCGTTATGCGAACGAGAGATTTTAACGCACTGAACGATCTGCTGTTTAAATTCCTCTTTGGACATAAAGAAAATAAGGAAATCACGCTCTCGTTTATCAATGCAGTACTTGAACTAGAGGGAGAAAAGGCGTTTGTTGATCTGCGTTTTGCGGATCGAGAACTCGATCCGGAGGAGGAGAACGGAAAGGCATCTGCGCTTGATATCCTGTGTATGACGAATGATGAAACACAGGTCAATATCGAAGTGCAAGTGCAGAAGCGACAGAACATGGGACAACGCAGTCTGTACTACTGGGCAAAACTGTATCAGAGCACGCTGGGGCGGGGCGAGAACTACGATAATTTGCGGCGGACGGTCGCGATCAATTTGCTCGGCTATGAATATCTGCCGCTATCGGGATTCCACCATATGTATGGACTCTATGACGAAACAGGCGTGCATCGGCTGACCGAGGATCTTGAGATACACTTTTTGGAGCTACCGAAAGTAACGCGGAAGGATATCCGCAGCATGCGGACACTGGACAAGTGGATGGCTTTTATCAGCAACAAACTCAGTGATGAGGAAATGGAGGCGATTGCGATGAGCGAGGCGGCAATCAACACGGCATGGGACAAGATCGAGGCGTTCATGCGCGATGCGGGGCAGCGGCGTAAATATGAACAGCGTGAGAAGTATGAGCATGACTATGTGAGCGATATGGAGGGATCGTGGAAGGAGGGGCGAGCAGCGGGGGTAGAGCAAGGAATAAAGCAAGGTATGAAGCAAGGCATGAAGCAAGGCATGAAAAAAGGTATTAGTCAAGGACGTCAGCTTGGCATTGCCCATATCGCCATGAACATGCTTCGTGCCGGAACACCGCTTTCGACAGTGGCGCAGATGGCAGAACTGCCGGAGGCGGTCATACGGAAGATGGCAGAGGAGCATGGGGTTGAGGTTTCGTCGTGATCGATATGTAATCGAAGATGATAAGCCGCTCGTGATCGGGCGGCTTTTTGTTTGACGGAACTGCCTGAAAACTTTATAATAAGGATAAATGGAGGCGATCGCGATGAGCAAGATGGAAATATTCAACCCAATGAATGACGTTGCGTTCAAGTTCATTTTCGGTAAGGATGAGCGCAAACAGATCACCATTGATTTTCTCAACACCGTACTCCATAAATCCCTCGCGCATGAAATCAAAGACATCACCTTTCGTCAGACGGAGATGCCTCCCGACAGTGACGAGGGGAAGCTGTCACGTCTGGACATCGCGTGTGAGCTGGATACGGGAGAACTCGTTGACGTAGAGGTTCAGGTCATCAACTACCGCAATATGCAGCGCCGCACACTCTTTTATTGGGCACGGCTGTACCTCCTTTCTCTGACACGCGGAGAGGGATACAACCTTCTGCGTCCTGCGATCACGATCAACCTTCTCGCGTTCGAAATTCTGCCGCAGACGGAACCCGTTGCGATGTACAGCATCTACAACATCGAGACCGGGGATCGACTGAATAATGATATGGAACTGCACTTTATTGAACTGCCAAAGTACATAAAAGCCCCGCACAAGACGATTCGCGAATCATCGAAGATGGAACGGTGGCTCGCATACTTTGCAAACAGAATGACCAAAGAGGAAAAGGAGGAATTGGCGATGAGTGAACCTGCAATCAAAGAGGCGATGGAGGCGGAGAAGATATTTATGAGCGATCCGGACGCGTATCTGCGCTATGTCAACCGACAGATGGCACTGATGGATTACCGCTCCGGACTGGAGGGTGCCACCCAGGAAGGGATTGCGCAGGGAATCGTCCAGGGGCGGCGTGAGGGACGCCGTGAAGGTCGTCAGCTTGGCATCGCGCATATCGCCATGAACATGCTTCGTGCCGGAACACCGGTTGCGACAGTGGCGCAGATGGCAGAGCTGCCGGAGGCAGCCATTCGGAAGATGGCAGAGGAGCATGGGGTTGAGGTTTCGTCGTGATCGATATGTAATCGAAGATGATAAGCCGCTCGTGATCGGGCGGCTTTTTTTGTGCGGCAGAGATTTGTATTCCTAAAACGGGATTGACAACAGATGAGAGAGATAGTATATTTAGGACAATAGAACTATCGGATATTATGGGTGGAATATAATCACATAGGGGGAACACATCATGTTTCAGGGAATGAAATCTAGCCGTCAGCTGTCTCTTCTCATCGCGTTGGCTCTGTCCGTGGGGGGGACAGCTGTTTTTAATCATGTACACGCTGCTGATGTAACTGGTGGAGATGTGCTCGTTGATGCGGGGCATCCGGCACCGACTCCGACAGCCGCCGGTAATGCACATGATATTCCCGGAGTGACGGATAATCGCAATGTCACAGGGAATAAGCTGACGGTTAATGGAATATTATTGGGAAGAGATGTCATTGGTGGGTATACATTTGGGAAC
>NZ_GL892076.1:1706738-1711306 GCF_000213975.1 Centipeda periodontii DSM 2778 | reverse complement strand
AACCGTCACGGAACTGAGAACGTGGGCAACCGCCCTTGCTGCGAACAACGTCAATACACCGACGCTTACATTGTACTCTGGGGCGCCTCTTACGCTAAATAACTATGCGCCCACGATCGTCGGCTCCCGTGGCGATTACGAGTTTGGTAAACGAGCGAACGGCACGCTCTCTGGAACGACGATGACAAGCGCGTCTATTCTTTCCGTTGACGGCAATCGTTTCCAAAATGCAGGCATTGGGGATAACGTTACAACTCCCGGCTCCACTGTGCGTAATACGTACTCCGGACTGTCCGTATACGGCAACACGACGAATCATAACGAACTTAACCTCACGGGCGGAAGTCATCCAAATGCACGCGCGGGATATACGGATGCGCAGAGCGGCGGCTCGGATTTCAACACGCTGAACCTCAAGACAGGAGGTTCGGTGACCAACGGCTATGCGGGCTACACGACGGGCGTGCATCTCCTTGTCAATCCCGAGGATGAGGAGCATCCGGAACTGGTCGACACCACCAAGAATGCCGACGCGAAGAACAATGTCATCAACATCAAGGGCGGTACGCTGAATGCGGGCGGCAAGCTCTACGGCGGATACATTGCGACGAATGCGTCCCTTACGCCGCCGAACAACGTTTCGGCGGGCAACGCCTCGGGCAACACCATCAACATCGAAAACGGAACATTCGGTGGCAATAACGAAATCTATGCCGGCTATACCGAGGGCACGGGCAAAGCGACGGGCAACACCGTCAACCTCGGCAAGAGTGACGGTACGTTTAACGCGCCCACACTCAGCAACGTCTTCATCTACGGCGGCTTCGGCACTTCTTCGAGCGATGTCATGACGGACAACACGCTGAATGTCAACACGCAGAACATCACGGCACGCGGCGTTACGAACTTCGGCAAGACCGTGTTCAACCTCAACAGCACAACCACCGTGAGCTATCCGACGGCGAACACCCTCCTCACCATCGGCGGCGGTGCAACCTCGGGCCTCGACTGGGCGGGTGTCGAGGTGAATCCCGGCAGCTTCAGCTTTATGCCGAGCACATACAACGCACGGCTCTTTACGGCGATGCACAACGGAGCGGGCATCAATTTCAGCAACTATACGCCCTATGGAGCCAAGGAGAAGATTGTCGGCGATCTGGAATACATGATCGACACAGACAACCATACCGGCAGTGCCGCGCAGGATGTCTATATCGACGGGCATCAGTTCAAGAATCATACGGCGACGTACAACGAAACACCTTCCCACACAGAAGCGTGGGCGGGGCGTACGGCAAGCGGGCAGGCGGTCACGGACAACAAGCTCACCGTCTCGGGCGGCACGCTCACGACAGCAGCATACGGCGGACTGGTCGAGAACAAGAAGCACAACACGGACGGCACCTTCCAAACAACGGCGGGCAAGGCAGAGAGGAACACACTTGAAGTCACGGGCGGCAGTGTCACCAATGCCTACGGCGTAAAAGTAAATGCTGCGGGCGGCGGTGCCGAGGAGAACAGCGTCAAGATCACGGGCGGAACCATCAGCGACTCTGCGTATGGCGCCGATCTCTCCGCAGCAGCGAGCACCCAAAATGCGACCAAAAACAAAGCCGAGATGACAGGAGGCGCCCTCACCGGCTCTCTTTATGGTGCGCATACGGCGGGCAGCGGTGCGCTCACCGAAAGTGAAGTCAGCGTCTCGGGCGGCACGATCGGCGGCTCCGTATACGGCAGTGACGTTGCGACGGGTGCAGGGGATGCGACCAAGAGCAAAATCACCATCTCTGCGGGCAGTGTCGGCGGCAACGTCTACGGCGGCAGAGCGGCAGGCACGGGCGCAGCGACCGGACATACACTGAATCTCTACGGCGGCACTGTTTCTGGCTCTGTCTACGGCGGACACACCGCATCGGGCGCGACCACGGGCAACACTGTAAATCTTGGCAATGGCACAACGAACGCCGTCACCACTGTTACGGGCACCATCTCCGGCGGCAACGGGGCGGCAGATACCGACAACGTCCTGAACGTCAACACCAACGCCACAGCGGGCAACATCTCCAATTTCGGCATGGTGAAGTTCAACTTCAACAGCACCTTCAATCAGGCAAATCCCATGCTGGACCTTGTCGGCGGCAGTGCGACAAATCTCGACTGGACGAAGTTCAAGCATACGGGGAATGCACCGAGCGGCACATCCATCCTGATGCAGAACCTCAATAACATCATCGTCGCGGGCTACACCGGTGCGAAAGAAATCTCCTCCACGGGCACGCACGAAGTCACCGTGGACACGGACACAAACACGGGGACGGCAAAGCAGATCCTCTTGGGCGGGTACCAGTTCAAGGATGCCGATGTAACGCCGACCACAGGGAGCCTCACGGCAGACATCTGGGCGGGACGCTCCGTCCTTGGCAACACAACGACGAAGAACACCCTCACCTTAAGCGGCACGAACCATCGTGACGCGTACGGCGGCTGGACGGCAGGGACAAGAACCTCAGCCGCTGCGAAATTCAACAGCACAGAAAACACCGTCAACCTGAGGGGCGGCAACGTACGCACAATCTACGGTGGCTTCACTGCCGTGCAGAGCGGCAACGCCACAGACAACAAAGTGAATATCTCGGGTGGTGAAGTCGGCAATACGGGACACTATGGCGCAGGCTATGGCAATGTCTACGGCGGCTATCTTTCCCATGCCGCAGCAACAGGAAATGCCACGGGTAACATTGTCACCATCACGGGCGGCACAATGGCGAACATCTACGGTGGCTATACGGCGGGCACGGGCGCGACCACAGGCAACACCGTCAATCTCGGCACGGAATCCGATGCCGTTGCTTCGAGTACGAGCATTTCGGGCACCATCTACGGCGGCAACAAGGCGGCCGCGGCAGACAACACGCTCAACGTCTACGACACCGTCACGGCGGGCAACATTGCGCACTTTGACAAGATCAATTTCAAGGCAACGAGCACCCACATCGCGGCGGGGGATACACTCCTGACGCTCAACGACGGCAACGCAACGACACTGGACTGGAACAAACTCTACGTCGACAACCTCGACAACACAACCGCAAGTGCAACGGACGACCGTATCTTTACGCTTTTGCACAACGGCAGCAACATCAACTTTGGCACAACCTACAACACGACAGGAACGCGCGGACGCATTCACACGACCGACTATGAGGCGGACATCACGACCGACGGCAACAGCGCCACCAGTCCGAACGTCTACCTCAAGGGGTACCGCTTCCAGAACAACACAGGGGCAGCCTATGCGGGAGGTGCAGCTCCCAATGGCGCATGGGGCGGACGTTCCATCGTCGGCAACACCGTCAAGAACAACACACTGACGGTGACGGGCGGCAGTGCAACACTTATCGCACGCGGCGGCATGGTCTCGAACACGGAGCTTGACAGCTACGGCAACCCCAAGACGAATGGGGATGCGACGGAGAACAAGCTCATCCTGAACACGGGTGCAGTAGCGGCAAATGCCTACGGTGCCGAGGTCAAGACCAAGGCGGGCAACGCCACAAAGAATACGGCTGAGATGACGGACGGCACGACCGTCCACCTCTACGGCGCGGCACTCACGGCGGTGGGCGCGACAGGCGCGGCGACAGAGAACAAGGTCAGTATCTCCGGCGGCAGTGTCACGGGAAGTGTCTACGGCGGACAGATCGCGGACAGTGCGGCGACGGGCAATGTCACGGGCAGCGAAGTGCAAATCGCGGGTGGCAGTATCGGCGGCAACGTCTATGCGGGCTACAATGCCGGTGCGGGCGATGCAAAGAACAGCACCGTCACCGTCACGGGCGGCACTCTTGCGGGCGACCTCTACGGCGGCTTTGCAAATGGCGCGGGCGCGACCACGGACAACACCGTAAGCCTCGGCGACGGGGCGCACAGCCTTGCGGCAGGAACGAACATCGCGGGCACCATCTACGGCGGCAACAAGGCGACGGATACGGGCAACACGCTCAACGTCAACACCAATGCCACGGCAGGCAACATCGCGCACTTCGAGAACCTGAAGTTCAACCTCAACAGCAGTGCGCTGAATGCCGCGAACCCCATGCTGACCCTCGGCACAGGTGCGACCGGAAGCCTCGACTGGGGCAAACTCACCGTGGATGCGACAAACTTCAACAGCGGCATCAGCACCTATGAGGCATACAACCTCGTCCTCATGCGCAACGCGGCAGGCATCGACTTCACGAAGAACAGCACCGACACGTATACGGCAAACGGCGGTGTCAAGGGCGTTACGAGCGGAAACTTCGAGTTCAGCATCGACACCCTCGGCTCCGGGGTTTCCACCACCGAAGTGCGTGCGGCAGGGTATCAGTACAAAAACCACACGGGCGCAACGTATAACGAGGCGACGCCGCACACCGAGGCATGGGCAGGGCGCACCGCCGTCGGCAACAAAGTGGAGAACAACAAACTCAGTGTAACGGGCGGCAGCCTCACGACGGCGGCGTACGGCGGACTCGTCATCAACAACAAGCCGAGTGCTACCACGGGTGACGCCGAAAAGAATACGA
>NZ_GL892076.1:1603547-1703783 GCF_000213975.1 Centipeda periodontii DSM 2778 | reverse complement strand
CATGCACGGCGTATCTCTCCTCTATGGCTTTGACCTGATGAAGCGAAGCAGCGATGAGCTCATTGCAACCGTCACCCGAGCGGCGATCAGCGAACAGACCAAATCCTTTGTCGAAACCAGAGCAGGAGCAACCAGCTTCATCAACGGCGGCGCCGACCTTCTTGCGGGCGCGGGCATGACCTCCGCGAAGAAAGAGGGGAGCGGGGACAAAGACAAGGACGCACGGGGGTATCATCTCTGGGCAGCGATGGAGCAGAGCGGCATGACCGTCAAATCCGGCTCCTACAGCGACACGCAGGGCTATGGATTTGCCGTTGGGTGGACGAGAGAACTCGGCAGGAAAGGACATACCCTCCTCTTCAGCCCGTTTGTCGAATACGGCAGGGGCAAGTACGACTCCTATCTGGACGACGGCGTACACGGCAGCGGCAAGATCAGCTACCTCGGCGTCGGCGTCATGGGACGCGTAGAAAACGCACAGGGACTGTGGGCAGAGGCGGCACTGCACGGTGGCAAGACACGCAGCGACTACAGCGGCTCGCTCTATACGGGGACGAGCTCGCACTACGACAGCTCGAACGCGTACTATGCGGCACATCTGGGCATTGGCAAGGAGATGAAGACGAACGAGAAGGACCGACTGAACACCTATCTGCGGTACTTCTGGTCGTACCAGTCGGGGATGCAGGCAAAAATCCATACGGGCGGACGGAATGCAAGCGTCGATGAATACGACTTCGGCGCAGTAAGCTCGAACCGCGTACGTCTTGGATTTACATATACGCACAAGGACAGCGACAAGAGCGAAATCTTTGCCGGACTTGCATGGGAGTACGAACTGAGCGGGAAGGCAACGGCGTCGTACCAAGGGTACGAAACACCGAGTCCGAGCCTTCGGGGTGGGAGCGGGATGCTCGAAGTGGGGTACCGCTTCGCACCGAAGGACAGCCGCTTCTCGTATGACCTGCGCTTCACGGGCTGGCAGGGCAAGCGTCAGGGCTACTCCGGCGGCGCACATGTGAACTGGGCGTTCTGATGAAGTCTGCCAAGTTCAAAGTTTATTTCCATAAATACGAACAGCCCCTTGACATGCGCTCCATATTTCCACTATAATAGCGTTGCACTTGGGAGTGCAACTGACTCACTAGCTCAACTGGCAGAGCAACTGACTCTTAATCAGTAGGTTCACGGTTCGATTCCGTGGTGGGTCACCATGTGTATTTCATCCGCTTGGCGGTTTGGAAAAGGCAGGTTGGTACGCCAACCTGCCTTTCGTATATGAGAATGGAGGCGCATTTGTGAATATCCTGATCCTGAACGATGACGGCATTGCGGCAGAAGGGTTGCAGACACTTGCACGCCATCTGGCGCCGCGTCATAACGTAACGGTTGCAGCACCGATGCACCAGCAGAGCGGGACATCACACGCGCTGACGATCGGGCGCGCGATCGAGGTACGCACCGATGAGAATTTCGATGCGGACTACGACATCCTGGCGTGGGCGATCGACGGGACGCCGACGGACTGCGGCAAGCTCTATCTGGACGCAATCGCGGAGGAAATGCCGGACGTTGTACTCTCCGGCATTAATCACGGCTCAAATCTCGGTACAGATGTGATCTACTCAGGGACAGTCGGTGCGGCGTTCGAGGGATTTTTTCACGGTATTCCGTCCTTTGCGCTCTCGCTTGTTGAGGGCAGTGAAATCTCCTACGCGGAGGCGGCGGCGTATTTCGAACCGTTTATGGAACGCGTTCTGGCGGAGACGGAGAAGCCGTTTCTCCTCAATATCAATTTCCCAAAGGTGCTCACAGGGGAGTCACCGCAGTTCGTCTTCTGTCGGCAGGGCGGGCGCGACTACATCAACGCCTTCGAGCGTATCGAGGAGAACGGGCGCGTGCACTACAAGGTGGCAGGTGAGGTGTCGGATACGGACAAGGGTGCGGGTACGGACATCTACGCGGTGGAGCACGGGCTGATCTCCGTGACTCCGATCGGTGTAGATATGACGGACTATCCGCTCCTTGAGGAATGCGGCAGACGGATCGGATGATTGCTGCGCTCGTTGATAATCACTATAAAGAGAGGGGATTCCGTCTTCTCCTCTTTTTTTTTACGCATATTTGCGGTATAATAGCGAACGTGAATAGGATTCATATTTTTCTTTTATGGAGGAGGAATCCGTGTGCTCTATCCGCTAAATGTTGACCTGACGGGACAGCTTGTCATTGTCATCGGTGGCGGTCGAGTGGCAGAGCGCAAGGTTGTGGGCATTCTGGCGACGTGTACGGATGTTGATGTACGTGTGATCGCGCCGGCGGTCACGGAACCGCTTCGTATGCTTGCGGACAGTGAACAGATCGACTGGCAAGAAGGGTGTTATACCAAAGGCATACTTGAAGGGGCTTTTCTGGTCTATGCGGCAACGGATTCTCCTGCGGTGAATGCGGAGGTCGCACTTGAGGCAAACGAGCGTGGAATTCTCGTCAACGTGATCGACGATCCGCGTGCCTCCTCGTTTCAGATTCCTTCGACTGTGCGGCGCGGGGAGTTTATGCTGACCGTTTCGACGAACGGAGGAAGTCCCGCGCTCTCACGTGCCATACGGATGGAGCTTGAACATCTCTATCCGCATTCCTTTGGAGAATGGTTGGAATGTGTTGCACGTCTGCGGACGGAGCTGCGGGCGCAGCTGCCGAACGATGAGCAGCGCACGGAATTCTGGCGCATGGCACTGCGCCCTCATATTTTAAGTATGGTTCGCGATGGAGAGTTAGAGAAAGCTGAGGTTGAGTTACGTAATGCAGCTCTTGACATTGGGGCTAAATCATCGAACGGCTCCGGTTGATGTGCGTGAGCGGGTTTCGTTTTCTCGCGAGGAACTGCGTTCGGGGCTTTTAAGTCTTGGAGAGTATGATGGTCTGAGCGGTCTGGTGGTACTGTCCACCTGCAACCGCACGGAGCTCTATGCCTCGGTGGACGATCATGAGCGCGGTGCACAGGCACTGCGGCAGTTTCTCAATGATCTTGCACAGGGCGGAGATGATCTGGATGCATATCTTTACACCTATGTCGATGACGAGGCGATCAAGCATCTCTTCCGCGTATCGTCGAGCCTTGACTCACTGGTGCTCGGTGAGGGGCAGATTCTCTCACAGGTGAAGGAAGCCTATGCGATTGCGCGCGAGGCGGGGGCGACGAGCACGGTGCTCAATCTCCTCTTTCACCGTGCCATTACAACGGGCAAGCGCGTGCGGACGGAGACGCGCATCGCCTATCGCTCCGTATCTGTAAGCTATGCTGCGGTAGAACTTGCCGCTGCTTCGCTCGGGGGTCTCGGCGGATGCACCGGTCTGATCTTTGGCGCGGGCAAGATGGCAGAGCTGACGGCGGAACATTTGCGTGCACACGGCATCGAAATGATCTTCGTGACGAATCGCCACATCGAACGTGCTGAGCGTCTCGCAGAGCGGATCGGCGGAGAAGCCATTCCCTTCGATCGAGCCATGGACTATCTGACCTGCGTGGATGTGGTGGTCACGTCGACGGGAGCACCGCACTACGTGATCAAGGCGTGGGAAACCCGCCGTGTGATGGCGCGCCGACAGGGACGCAAGCTCTTCCTCATCGACATCGCCGTTCCGCGCGATGTGGATCCGGATGTCGCGGGGATCAAGGGCGTGGAACTTTACAATATCGACGCGCTTGAGGCTGTCGTGGATGAACATCTCAGCGAGCGTCAGGCAGAGGCGGTCAAGGCGGAGCGCATCGTGGATGAGGAGGTCACAGCCCTTCTCGAACGCTTCAAATATCTCTCATTCCAGCCGCTTATGGCGCTTCTCTCGGGACGATGCGAGCGGATACGCGAACGTGAGATCAAGCGTGTGAGTGCGAAGCTGCCCGATCTCTCGGAGGAGCAGGAGCGGCAGGTGGAGCATATGAGCCGCATGATTGTGCGGAAGATTCTGCGCACCCCGATGATGAAGCTGCGCGCCTCGGCAGGTACGAAGGATGAGGCATTCTACATCGAGGCGATGCGCGCCCTCTTTAAGTTGGATGCGATAGGAGAAACAGGAACAAGTGAGCAGCGGCACAATCACTATCGGTACGCGGGCAAGTAAGCTGGCACTGTGGCAAGCGGAGTACATCGCGGCAGAAATTGAAAAGCACCATGGCTGTCGTGTAGAACTTCGGAAAATGACGACGAAGGGCGACCGCATTCTCGATGCCCCCCTTGCAAAGATTGGGGGCAAGGGGCTCTTTACGAAGGAACTTGAGCAGGCGATGCTCGCGGGTGAGATTGATCTTGCCGTGCACAGTCTCAAGGATATGCCGACGGAGGTCCCCGAGGGACTTGTCATCGGAGCGATTACGCAGCGCCTCGATGCGGGCGATGCCTTTGTCAGCGTGCACTATCGATCGATGGAGGATCTTCCCCAAGGGGCAAGGGTTGGCACGTCGAGCCTGAGGCGGCGTGCGCAGCTGCTTGCCGTGCGCCCCGACCTTACGATTCTCGATCTGCGCGGCAATGTCAATACACGACTAGCAAAGCTCGATGCGGGCGAGTTCGATGCGATTGTCCTCGCGGCGGCGGGGCTCAAGCGCCTCGGGCTGGGCGAGCGCATCCGAACGATTCTGCCGCGTGCCATGATTCTCCCCGCCGTCGGGCAGGGGGCACTGGCGATTGAGTGCCGCGCAGACGATGGTCGGATTCAGGAGATGATTGATTTCCTGCGCGACACTGAGATGACTGCGGCGGCGACGGCGGAGCGCGCATTTCTGCGCCGCGTCGAGGGCGGATGTCAAATCCCTGTCGGCGTCTATGCCGAGGTCGGTGAGGGCAATGTGCTCCACGTAGAGGCGATGATTGCCTCGATCGATGGAATGCGTGTCTGCCGGTCGCACTCTATGGGAACGCCCGCAGAGGCTGAGAAGATTGGTATTGCCCTTGCAGAGGAACTGTTGGATGTCGGTGGGCGAGAGATTTTAAAAGAGATTGGAATTGCGGTATGAGTGGAAAAGTATTTCTTGTCGGCGCGGGTCCGGGGGATCCGCGCCTTTTGACGGTCGGTGCGATGAACTGCCTGAAGCAGGCGGATGTCGTTGTCTATGATCATCTGGCGGATGAGAGTATTCTCGCTTATGTGCCTCCGGAGGCAGAACGGATCTATGTCGGCAAGCAGTCCAACAAGCATACGATGCGGCAGGAGGATATCAATGTCCTGCTTGCGGACAAGGCGGATGAGGGCAAGACGGTCGTCCGACTCAAAGGGGGCGATCCCTTTGTCTTTGGGCGCGGCGGGGAGGAAGCGCTTGTGCTTCTTGCGCGCGGCATTCCGTTCGAGGTGCTGCCGGGCGTGACTTCTGCAATCAGCGTTCCTGCCTATGCGGGCATCCCCGTCACCCATCGCGGTGTGGCCGTTTCCTTTGCGGTCATCACGGGGCATGAGGATCCAACGAAGTCCGAGTCGCATGTTCGATGGCAGCATCTCGCGACCGGTGTCGATACGCTGATCTTTCTGATGGGCGTCGCCAATCTTCCTGAGATCACGAAGAATCTGATGGACAACGGGCGCTCCGCCGATACGCCTGCTGCAGTCATTCGTTGGGGAACGCGTACCGATCAGGAAACGTATGTCACGACGCTCGGCGATGCCGCCGCAATGGTGCAGCGCGACGGCATTCGACCGCCTGCGATCTTCATTGTCGGTGAGGTGGTAAAGCTGCGGGAGCAGCTGCGCTGGTTTGATCGTGCGGATATTCGCCCGCTTCTCGGGAAACACATCCTTGTGACGCGCGCGCGTGCACAGGCATCGGCACTCACGGAGAAGCTGACAGCACTCGGTGCGGCCTGCGTGGAGACTCCCGTGATCCGCATTGTTCCTCCCGCAGATGGGTATGCGGCACTGGATGCGGCGATTGGAGAGCTGCATACGTACCACTGGCTGATCTTTACGAGCGTCAACGGAGTGGAGCACTTCTTTGCACGGCTTCACCATGCGGGTAGGGATACACGCGCACTCGGTTATGCGAAGGTCGCCGCAATCGGTTCTGCGACGGCAAAGGAACTGCACTCCTATGGCATTGATGCCGATCTCGTGCCCGAGGAGTTCCGTGCCGAGGCCGTCGTGGAGGCGCTGAAGCCGATCCTGCCGCCGCGTGCGCGCATTCTCCTGCCGCGTGCGCAGGAGGCGCGCGATGTCCTGCCGGAGTCGCTGCGCGCGCACGGAGCGACGGTTGATGTCACGCCTGCCTATGAGACGGTGCCGGAGCTGAGTGGGGGAGAAGAGCTCGCCGAACGTCTGCGTAATGGGGAGATCGATTTCGTGACCTTTACGAGCTCCTCCACGGTGAAGAACCTCGTGCATCAGCTGGGGAATATCACGCCGCTCCAACAGGTGAAAATTGCCTGCATCGGACCGGTCACGGCAGAAACAGCACGAAGTTTTGCACTTGAGCCGGACATCATAGCAGAGAACTATACCATCGACGGACTGGTCGATGCCATAAGGGAGTATATGCAATGAATATGATTCAGCGTCCACGCCGCCTTCGCATCTCATCGGGCATGCGCGATCTTGTGCGCGAAACAGAGCTGTCTCCGCGCGATTTTGTCTACCCGATCTTTGTTGTTCCCGGCGAGCACATCAAGGAAGAGATTCCGAGCATGCCGGGCTGTTATCACTACTCTGTGGATCAGGTTGCGGCGCTTGCACGTGAGATTGCGGCTCTCGGGATTCCTGCAGTCGAGGTGTTTGGTCTGCCGGAATATAAGGACGAGATCGGCTCGAGTGCATGGGATATGACGAGTCCCGTGCAGCGCGCGATTACGGCGATCAAGGATGCCGTTCCGGAACTCGTCGTCGTCGGTGATGTCTGCCTCTGTCAGTATACAAGCCACGGACACTGCGGCGAACTGCACGATCACTATGTAGACAATGACGCTACTCTGCCGCATCTTGTAAAGACGGCAATTAGTCAGGCACGTGCGGGTGCCGATATTGTCGCACCCTCGGACATGATGGATGGGCGCGTTGCCGCCATTCGAGCAGGCCTTGACGCAGAGGGCTTTGTGAATACAAGCATCATGAGCTACGCGGTCAAATATGCCTCGGGCTATTACGGCCCCTTCCGCGATGCAGTGGACAGCACTCCGTCCTTCGGCGATCGCCGCCAGTATCAGATGGATCCCGCAAATGCGCGTGAGGCTCTGAAGGAGGCGGCACTTGACGTGCAGGAGGGCGCGGACATCATCATGGTAAAGCCGGCGCTTGTCTACCTCGATATTGTACGTCAGGTATATGAAGCGACGGATCGTCCGATCGCGGTCTACAATGTCAGCGGTGAGTATGCGATGGTGAAAGCGGCTGCTGCAAACGGATGGATTGACGAACAGCGCATTGTTTTGGAAACGCTGACGAGCATGAAGCGTGCCGGTGCGAAGATCATCATTACCTATCATGCGATGGATGCCGCTGCGTGGCTCACTGCATAGGGAGGATTGTTATGCGAAATACACAGCAGTCGAAAGCAGCATTTGCCGAGGCGAAAGAATATATGCCGGGCGGGGTCAACAGTCCCGTGCGCTCCTTTGCGAACGTGGGCGGGAATCCGCTCTTTATCGCACGCGGCGAAGGTTCTAAGATCTATGATATTGACGGAAATGAATACATCGACTACGTGGGCTCATGGGGACCGATGGTTGTTGGGCATGCGCACCCACAGGTGGTCAAGGCCCTGCAGGAGGCTGTGACGCACGGCACAAGCTACGGTGCGCCGACACTCCTTGAGACTGAGCTTGCAAAACTTGTGCAGTCGGTCTACCCGTCGATCGAGGTCATTCGCATGGTAAACTCGGGGACAGAGGCGACGATGAGTGCTCTTCGTTTGGCTCGTGGCTATACGGGGCGCGATAAGATTGTGAAGTTCATTGGCTGCTATCACGGACACAGCGACAGTCTGCTCGTCAGTGCAGGTTCCGGCATGGCGACGTTCGGTGTGCCGAGTTCGCCCGGCGTGACGAAGGGGACGGCAGCGGATACGATTGCCGTGCCGTACAACGATGAGGACGCGATCCGCTCCGTCATGGAACGTGAGGGCGATCGAATTGCGGCGGTGATCATCGAGCCGGTCGCGGGCAATATGGGGCTTGTTCTGCCGCGTCAGGGATATCTCTCCCTGCTGCGCGAACTCACCGAGAAACACGGCGCACTCCTCATCTTTGACGAGGTTATGTGCGGCTTCCGCGCATCGCTCGGCGGAGCACAGGCGGCCTACGGCATTCGCCCCGATCTCACCTGCCTCGGCAAGATCATTGGCGGCGGACTTCCCGTCGCCGCTTACGGTGGGCGGCGTGAGATCATGGATCGGGTATCGCCGGCAGGACCCATCTATCAGGCGGGAACGCTCTCGGGCAACCCGCTCGCGATGACGGCGGGCATTGAAACGCTGAAGATCCTCACGGCGGAACCTGAGGAGGGCAAGGCGGACTACAGTCGCGAGCTGACGATCCAAACGAAGAATCTGCTGCTCGGCTGGCAGCGCGCCGCAAAGGATGCGGGCGTTCCGATCTGTGCACATCAGGCGGGATCGATGTTCGGTATTTTCTTTATCGACCGCGAGGTCTATGACTATGCGGATGCAGAAACAGCGGATCAAGATGCGTTCCGCATCTGGTTCGACACAATGCTCGATGAGGGCATCTATCTCGCGCCGTCGCAGTTCGAGACGCTCTTCCTCTCAGGCGCGCATACGGCAGAGGACATTGAGCGTACGATTGCCGCTGCCGAAAAAGGCTTTGCTGCCGTGAAGAAATCGCGCGGCTGAAATTATATTGAACTGCCTCCTGTGAGCATACACTGCTTACAGGAGGTTTTGTTATATCCTTGAGAAAAGTCCGATTGCGACAGAGAATGCCATATGCTATAATTCAATAGTAGTTTATTGATGTTTGACTATCGTATTGAGGCGGTGTTTCTCATTCGTGAGATAGATGTTGCTGAAGGGAAAAGCAGCAAGGGAGAATCCTTCCTCAAGGGTACCTTCGTCCTGACGATTGCCGGTTTTGTCGTTAAGGTCATCGGTTCGCTTAACTGGATCTTTGTTTCCCGCATCCTCGGCGGTGAGGGAATCGGATTGTATCAGATGGCTTTTCCCATTTATTTTTTTGCCATGACGGTCTCGCAGGCGGGTGTGCCCGTCGCCATCTCGATCATTACGGCAGAGCGCGTGGCACTGCGTGATATTTATGGTGCAAAGCGCGTTTTTCGTATTTCGATGATGCTCATGCTCCTCACGGGGCTGCTCTTTTCGGTTCTGACGTATCTGGCTGCGGACTGGCTGATCGATTGGCAGCTGATTCGCGATGCGCGCGCATACAAGGCTGTGGTGGTGCTGGCACCGACGGTCTTTTTCGTGACACTTCTCGCAAGCTCGCGCGGCTATCTGCAGGGATGGCAGCGCATGACGCCGACGGCGGTGTCACAGATCGTGGAGCAGATCTTCCGCGTGGTGACGATGATCGTCCTCGCAAGCCTGCTCATGCCGTGGGGACTCGACTATGCAGCGGCAGGCGCCTCACTCGGCGCGTTTGCAGGAGCAGTGACGGGGCTCATCGTGCTTGTTTACTTTCACATCAAGTTGGAGCGCGATATTGCGCGTGACTACGGCACGGAGTTAAAGCCTCTGCCGGGCGCTTCCTATGAGTCGCGGCTCTCCATCATCAAGCGCATCTTCAAGCTGGCGCTGCCCGTATCGGCGGCGAGCATCATGCTGCCAGTCGTGTCGAATCTCGACCTCATGATCGTGCCGCAGCGACTTGAGGCGGCAGGCTACAGCATCAGTGAGGCAACGGAGCTTTTCGGTTATCTGAACGGCATGGCTGTGCCGCTTGTCAACCTTGCGACCATTCTGACTGCGTCGATGGCGATGAGCATTGTGCCCGCGATCTCGGAGTCACGTGTGCTCGGCGATCAGGCACGCGTATACGATCAGACGGCGGCGTCCGTACGCATTTCCAATTTTGTCTGTTTTCCCGCATTCGTCATTGTGTTCGTGCTGGCAACGCCGATCTCGGCGCTGATCTACAACGCACCGGGCGCGGGTCCCGCTGTGATGATCTCGGCGGTGAGCATTATACTGCTCGGGTTGCATCAGGTGTCGACGGGCATCCTACAGGGGCTCGGGCATCCGACGATTCCAATGGTAAATATGCTGCTCGCGGCGGCGGCAAAGGTCTTTTTGAACTGGCATCTCACGGCGATCCCATGGCTCGGCATCATGGGCGCGGCGTGGGCAACGGCAGCCGATATGGGCGTTGCCGCGCTCATCAATCTCTATTTTATCTATCGCTTTATCGGTTATCGGATCGAGCTGCTACAGCTCATCAAGACGATCTGTGCCGCCGCGATCATGGCGGGAGCGGTCTATCTCTTCTACGGATGGACGCTCGAATGGTGGGGGATTCCCGCAATCTCCACGTTTGGTGCGGTATTCTTTGGCTGTGCGATCTACGTCGCAGCGATGATTCTCCTGCGTGCCCTCATTGAGGAGGATCTGCGCCGTCTGCCGATGATCGGCAGTGTCGGAATTCGATTCTTGCAGCGGATTGGAGTTTTTAAGGCATGAAAAAACTAGGGCTGATCTACAACCCCGTTTCGGGTCATGCGCTTTTCAAAGGGAAGCTCGATGCCCTGATCGATCTGTTTCAGCAGCATGGGATTGTGCTCTGTCCCTATCGTACGCGTGGGGGCGGACAGGATCACCTCGGACGCTTTCTCCGAGAGATGTGTCCGGACGGTGTGCTTGCCGCGGGTGGGGATGGTACGGTGCACGCCGTCGTAAATGCGATGATGGAGTCCGATATGGATGTCCCGCTCGGGATTCTCGGCAGCGGTACGTCGAATGACTTTGCGACGCATCTCGGGATCTGGGACTGGGAGTCCTACATCGAGCGCATTGCAGCAGATGAATCACGACGGGTTGATCTTGGGATGATCGAAGGGACGGGGCAGTACTTTGTCAATGTCGTCAGTGCGGGTGTCCTCACGGGCATTGCCCACGAGGTGAAGTCCAGCTACAAGAACACCTTGGGCAAACTGGCCTATTATCTGAAAGGTATTGGCGAGATTCCGCGTCTGCGCTCCTTCTCTGTTCGGATCACGGCAGATGATGTGAAGTATGACGCGGATATCTTTTTGTTTGTCATTGCAAACAGCCCCGTTGTGGCGGGAATGAAGCAGATCGGTCGGAACATCGCCATTGACGATGGCATGCTCAACCTTTTGGCCGTCAAAAAAACAGGTCTGCCGCAGTTTATATCTGTTGCGGCAGACCTGTTTGCCGGAAAACCGGTGACGGAGCGGGAGAACATCCTGCACATTCAGGCAAAATCCTTTGAGATTCACGCAGAGGAAGAACTCTCCAGCGATATCGACGGGGAATGCGGACCTCTGCTTCCGCTGCGCGTGCGGACGCTGCCGCTCGCGCTCTCCGTTTACTGCTGACGCTCTCAGTGGATGCCGAGGTAGTGGGCGACGAATTGCTGCGCCGTGCGCCCGCTGCGTCCGCTGTGCGTCATCTCCCAGCGCAGCCCTGCGATACGCAGCTCTTCGGGCGAGAGATGGATGCCCTTCTGTGCAAGCATATGGTCGATGATCGCGAGATACTCCTCCTGATTGGGCGCATGATAGTGGATGACGAGACCGAATCGATCCGAGAGTGAAACGGTCTCATTGATCGTGTCATCGCGATAGAGCTCGTCCTGCTCGCGCTCACGCCATGTCTCACGCACGAGATGACGGCGGTTGGAGGTCGCGTAGAGGCGTACGTTCGGCGGACAGGAGGAGACGCCGCCCTCGATGGCGGATTTGACCGCCTTGAACTCGGCATCGGCGTCCTCGAATGAGATATCATCGAGGAAGAGGATGAACCTCCGCCCGGCATGATTTCGCAGGGTGTCCATGATCTCGGGCAGGTTACGCAGCTGTTCCTTTGTAATCTGAACGAGGCGCAGACTGCTGTCCTCGAATTCGCTCACGAGCGCCTTAACGGCAGAGGACTTTCCTGTACCGCGTGCACCCACAAGGAGGACGTGATTTGCCGGCTTGCCCAGCACAAAGGCTTGCGTATTCTGTATGAGTTGCTCTTTTTGTCGCTGATAGCCAACGAGGTTTCGCATTTGCGTCCGCTCGAAATGCTCGACACCGCGCAGATGGTTTGTCGCGTCATCCCAGTGGAAGACAGCATATGCTGCAAGCTCGCCATAGCCATAGCGCGCGTAAAAGGTGAGCAGCGCCTCTGCGTAGTCACGCGATGTTTGTGCCGTCTCGATCCACGGGAGAAGGAAGTCCTCACTCTTGTCATAGATATTCTGCGTAGGTTCATAGTTGTCGAGCAGGCGCACACCGAGAAAATGGCTCGTTGGTTGGGTGAGCAGAGGATAGAGGCACTCGATGTCCTGATAGAATGCCTGACGCAGGCTGTTTCCCGGCGGCAGCCCCGTCCGTTCCATAGTCTCCGAGACGAGATTGGCTTCATGGGTGAAGACGTGGAGCAGATACTGTGGGAGCAAATTCCCGCTGAGTCCCATCGTCTCTGCTACACGGATGAGTTGAGCAGTGCATTCTGCCCGCATTTCCGGATCATCTGTGTTCCACTCAAGGAAGCTGAGGATGGGATCTCGCTCCAAGGAATTCAGGACAAGGAGTGTTGAAAGCTTCAAATTCCGGCTCATAATACGTTCCTTTCTCTATCGAAGAAATGTGGGGGACGTGATAAAATCCGTGCGGGGATTCTGTGTGTACCCCTGCGGCAACATGAGGCTGCGCAGTTCCGTCGCACGGGTATCGAAGGCAAGCATGCGCTGCAACGGCGAATGTGTTGCTGTGCGTCCGGCGCGTTCCATGCTCGTGAGGAAGGCCGCTGTACGCGTGATGATGGGGAGAGTGGAGGCGCGTTTGATCGCGCGCAGCAACTCTCGCCCGCGTAGATTGAATGCGAGGGGACGGATGTAGGTCGCGCCGCCTGCATCAAATTCACGTGCCTGTGTTTTCCTAAAGTGCAGGAGCAGGTGAACGATGAGGCGGGCAATCCGGCTCTGAGGACAGCGTTTCGTGGCTGCTGCCGCGAGGAATGACCGATAATCCGCTGTTGTTTCCAGACTGCGGATCAGACGATGCTCAATCCCCTCCGAAATGCCATAGATTTTCATAAGCGCGGGTGCGTCCATCACAAGGAGCTGATAGCGCAGAAGTTCGAGCAGTCTGTCTTCTTGTGGAAGTCCCTGCTCATGCCCTTCCTTCAGATCATCCAGGACGATCGGCAGCACCGTCTGCGCCAGCTGCTGCCAACGGGGGGACTTCCCAAGTGCCCTGCGGATGGAAGATGCGCTCGTAATGCCGGTATGTAGCCGTACATCGCCGTGCTGTGCCGCTGTCCGTCGGATCGCAAGGGGGACGATGTTTGGTGCAGTCACGCGCAAGGCGCGCAGATATTCGATGGCGAGAATATTGTTTGGCGCACGCATCGTATCCTCGGATGTGTTCGTTTCTGCTATCAGTGCGCGGGTGAGCGCCCCCGCGTAGGAAAGCCCATCTCCGATATGTTTGCACAGCCGTTCCTGCACCGCATCGGAGTCGATCTGTGCTGCCAATCTTACAAGCGATTCAAGAGTCTCTGCCTCCATTCCAAAGGCAAGATGACGGACGATCCCGAGCTGTGAGAGGAGCGATATGCCCCCGCGTGCGAAGTCCTGTGCACTGCGGCAGACAAAGACAAAGGGCAGTTCGAGCACGAGATCGACACCGCCCGTCACGGCATGACGGGCTCTCGTCCATTTGTCCAGAATGCACGGACCGCCGCGCTGGGTGAAACTGCCGCTCATGACGGCAATGACGTGAGCGCCCGGATATTGCCGACGTACAGCCGCGATTTGGAATTCGTGCCCGTGGTGGAAGGGATTGTACTCGGCAATGATGCCAACGACCTGCATATAAGCCCTCCCCGCACAATTCTTACGTTCATATTTTAACAAAAAAATCATCTTTTGTGTAGAGTTACGGCTCAAATACAAATTCTTGTATTTCCTAGGCACGAATGCTATACTAAACGAGAAATTAAGGAATCGCTGATAAAATGAAGTCCGTCAGATTGGCGTAGATTTTTTGTCCGAACAAGGAGGAAAACCGGACGCATAGCAAGGACTATGTGGAGGATTTACCGACGAAGTGCGGGCAAAAAAGATACGTCAAGATGGCGTGGCTGAATTTATCAGTGCTTCCTTAAGTGGTTCCTTAAGGAAATCGGGAGAAATTTTATCAGTGAAGCATATGAGGAATCAAGGGCGCGTTGTGGTCGCCATGAGCGGGGGGGTGGACAGTTCACTCGCGGCGGCTCTGCTCTTGGAGCAGGGATACGATGTGGTGGGCGTTACCATGCGACTTTCGGATGAGAATCGTGATGCAGTTCCCGATGACCGCAGCTGCTGTTCCCTGAGCAGTGTCGATGACGCGCGTCGCGTGGCAGATGTCCTTGCCATTCCGCATTATGTGATGGACTTTACAGCGTCTTTCGAACGCTCGGTGATTGACTATTTTTTGGATGAATATCTGCGTGGTCGTACCCCGAATCCATGCATTGCCTGCAACCGACACATCAAATTTGAGGGACTGCTCGATAAGGCACGCGAACTCGGAGCATCCCATGTTGCGACGGGGCACTATGCGCGCATTGATCGCGATGAAGCAGGGACGTATCGTCTGCGCAAGGGGCTCGATCTCGAAAAGGATCAGTCCTATGTGCTCTATCACCTCAATCAACGTACATTGGCACAGGTTCTGCTCCCCCTTGGAAGTTTCAGCAAGAGCGAAACGCGCCGTATGGCGGAGGAATATCATCTGCCCGTTGCACATAAGGCGGAGAGTCAGGAGATCTGCTTTGTTCCGCGCGATGATTACAAAGCTTATCTGCGGGCAAAGCGTCCAGAGTGTGCCCGTGAGGGAGATATCGTTGATCGGACAGGAAATGTGCGCGGCAGACATGAGGGGGTTGCATTCTATACGATTGGTCAGCGCAGGGGGCTAGGAATTGCGGCACCGCGGCCGCTCTACGTGACCGCATTGGATGCTGTGAAAAATCAGGTCATTGTTGGAGCAGCGGACGAGGTTTATGCGTGTGAACTCATTGCCTCGGATCTGAGTTGGACGATGTGGGACGGACTCGATCAAGAGCGCTCGGTGCAGGCAAAGATCCGCTACGGGAAGAGGGAAGCTCCGGCGCAGATCACGCCACGCGATTCAAAGAGCGTATGGGTTCGTTTTGCGCAGCCGCAGCGTGCCGTGACTCCGGGACAATCCGTTGTGTTTTACGAGAAAGATATCGTACTTGGCGGCGGGATCATCGATGAGGTGATCGCTTGATCCGTCGATCTGATACGGGGAGGGAATTCGTATGATGAGCAGTGCGACGAAACTGAAGCTCAGCATTGTGGCAGTTGCTGTGGTGCTCCTGCTGCTGGGGGGACTCTTTTGGTATTTCCGTGTCCATACGAAGACGCCGGAATATGCGCTTCACGCGATTGAGGATGCGCTTGACCGGAACGATGAGACACTTTTCCTGCGCCATGTCCGTTTGGATGCAGTACTTGATGCAGGTTATGATGATTTTATGCGCGGGACGATGGACGCCGAATTTGGGCATTCCCGCGAGGCATCTGCGGCACTTGAGGATTTCTCCAAAATGCTCAAGCCCGCATTCATCAATATGCTCAAAGACGCAGTTCATACGCGTCTGACGACGGGTGAATGGCCTTCTGCAGACGTGATCGAGGAGGGAACTGATACGGAGAATATTCTCTCCCGTATCGGTGTACGCGATTTGACATTCCGCGAGATTGCGCGTCTGACGCGTGATGAGGAGGCACAGACAGCAGAGGCAGATATCGTTGCACATCAGGGCGAGGCAGACGCTGATTTTACGTTCAAGATCCTGCTTGTTCCCTCCGAGGAAGGAGACTGGCAGGTTGTTTCCATCCAGAACCTGCATGAGTATGCCGTGTTGCTCGAGCAGGCGCGGCGCTTGCGCGTCGAGGCTTACTTGGAGGAAACAGATGCGATTATGGCACGACATGACCAGACATCGGGAGCTGCGCAGCTGCGGCTTTACTCCGTGCTGGGAGCGGGAGCTCTGGGCAGTCAGGCAACGCGGGATATGGCACGCCAGATTATGGAGCAGGATATCCTTGTCGACTGGCAGGAACGCAAAGATGAGCTTGCTGCTGTTTCCGTTCCCCGCAGTATGCAGAGTCTGCACCAGCTCCGCCTCAAGATCTGTGATCTCCACATTGCTTATGCACAGGGATATGCGGCGTGGATGACAGATAAAAATGCCGCCACGATCCGCGGCGCAGAGAGCAGTCTGCGTCAAGCGGAGGTGCTCGAGGTGGAGGCATCGTTCCTCGTGCAGCGAGCCAAGCGCTTATTTGGTGATAAGATGGAGTGAGGAGAGAGAGCATGCTCGATTCGAGCAATGATACGGTAGCAATTCTCTATGATATTGAGAATGCACCGATTGAAATGCTTCAATATACGATTGATAAGGCTATGCGCTACAAACCCGGACGCATGATCGTGGTTTCTGACTGGGAGGCACATCCGGAGCAGAAGCGCTGGGATCGTCTCATGGAGTATCCGGATTTGACCTTTCGTCAGATCAGTCGGACATTTTATGGAAAGAATTCGCTGGACTCGGCGCTCTATGATTCGGCACAGATCCTCTATCAAGAGGGCGTGCGCAAGTACTTCATCATTACGACGGATTCGGACTTCGTACGCATTGCTGAGTCTTTGAACGCTGAGGATCCCTCCTACATCATCGGCGTTGGAACGAAGCAGGCAAGCGAAGATCTGCGCAATGCCTATAATGAATTTTTCGTCTATCCGCCGGAGTCAAAGCCCGAAAAGAGCACAGCAAAGAATAAAAAAACACAAGAGAACGCAGAGGTGAAAACCGTGGCAAAGAAAAAGTCGTCGGAGGATAAGGGCGTGAAGCAGAAACCCGCTGTGGAACAGACAGCAAAGACTTTGGAGCAGAAGAAACAGGCGGCAGAGAGTAAGAAGAAGGAATCGCCCGATAATCCTGTCGAGGAAACCGCAAAGACATCTGCAAAATCCAAAAAGAAACAGGGACAAAAGTCTGTACCGCTGGTTGAGCCCGCGCCGACGCCGCCGCTCTCGGGCTTCCTGACCGTACGCCTACCGAAAACATTGCGTGCATCGCTCGAGCAGAAGATGCTTGAGGAAGAGGTTTCTCTGGATGAACTTGTAACATATCTCCTTATGCGCGGACTCTCTGCAAAGTAAGGGAAAAATGATGATGAGAAAAGAAGAGCGCGTCTTGCTCTATCAGTTTCCGGAGGATCAGATCCGTACGGCACAGGATGTATTTCGTGCGCTTGGAATTCGCGCGCAGATTCTCGCAGCGGATGCATGGCGTGAAAAGATCGGCTGGCTGCTTGGCATCAAGGGGTATAAGCCTGCTCCGCCTGTGCAGGAGAATAATACGGCTTTTGATTTTCCGCACCGCCTTCTGCTGTTGGAACACATTCAGGGCAAGCGGCTGACAAAGATGCTGGAAGCACTGCAGGATGCGGGCATTCCGCGCATTACGTATAAATCTGCAGTTACGCCGTACAATACACTGTGGACGTTGCGCTATCTCTGTGAACATATGGCGAAGGAACATGCAGGATCTGTCGAGGATCGGGAAGGAAAGATACAATGAAGAGATTTCTTGTTGTAGCGCTCTCGTTGATGCTTCTCCTTGTCGCAGGCTGTGGCTCGGAGCCGGAGCCACAGACGAAGGATGCGAAGCTTTCAAAACTGACCATAGGCCTGATGCCTGATACGGACTCGATTCCATTTATCATTGCCGCAGAGCGCGGATATTTTGCGGAGGAGGGGGTCGAAGTCGAACTCGTTCCCTTCAAGAGTGCAATGGAGCGAGACGCAGCCCTTCAGAGCGGAAATCTTGACGGCGCGGTCTCCGATCTGCTCGCCGTCATCTTTGCGCGCTCGGGTGGATTTTCCGTGCATGCAACCTCCTATACGGACGGGAATTACAATCTCGTTGCAGGCGGTATGGCCGGTATTTCATCTGCCGCAGATCTTGGCGGAAAGGAGATCGCCATCTCGCGCAATACGATCATCGAATATGTAACGGATGAAATTCTCACGGTGAATGGCATGGGGGAGCAGGATGTTTCCAAGGTTGTCATTCCGCAGATTCCCGTGCGTCTCGAGATGCTGCAAAGCGGGAATCTCGCGGCGGCTGTTCTGCCCGAACCGATGGCGAGCGTTGCCGTGGCATCGGGAAGTCGCTATATTACCGGCTCGGGGGATCTCGGGATCAATCCGGGCGTGATCGTGTTTACGGACTCCTCGATCAAGGATAAAGGGCAGTCCATTCGTGCAATGTATCGCGCCTATGACAAAGCGGTCAAGTATCTTAACAATACGCCGCGTGCAGACTACATTGACCTCGTGATGGAAAAGAGCGGCTTTCCCGCACCCGCACGCGATGCCCTTGAACTGAGGCCCTATCGTCCTGCGGGACTTCCGGCGGAGAAGGATGTGGAGGAGGCCGTGCGCTGGGTGAAGAGCAAAGACCTTGCAGGGGACTACCGCTATGACGACCTCGTTTCCAAACTTCTCTCGGAGGCGAAATAATGCCGTATCTCTCTCAGACGAGTGCTCCCATTCAGGAGGCTCTTGAGCGGATGAAGCGTGCACGTCTTGTTCCCTTTGATGTGCCGGGACATAAGCGCGGGCGCGGGAATCCGGAGCTCACGGCATTCCTCGGAAACACCTGCCTCGATGTCGACGTGAACTCCATGAAAATGCTCGATAATCTCTGCCATCCGATTTCGGTGATTCGGGATGCGGAACAACTCGCTGCAGAGGCGTTTCGCGCTGCACACGCATTCTTCATGGTGAGCGGCACTACGGGATCCGTGCAGGCAATGGTGCTCTCTGCAGTAAGGCGCGGGGATAAAATCATCATGCCGCGGAACGTCCACCGGAGTGCCATCAACGCTCTGATTCTCTGCGGCGCCATCCCGATCTATGTGAATCCCGGCATCGACGATGTGCTTGGCATTGCGCTCGGTATGCGTGTGGAGGATGTCGCCGCAGCGATTGAGCGACATCCGGACGCCAAGGCGGTCTTTGTCAACAATCCAACCTATTACGGCATCTGCTCCAATCTCCGCGCGATTACGGATCTAGCGCACGCGCACGGCATGAAGGTACTTGTGGACGAGGCGCACGGTACGCATCTGTATTTCAGTGACCGTCTCCCTATGTCGGCAATGGATGCGGGTGCGGATATGGCGGCAATCAGCATGCACAAGTCCGGCGGCTCCCTGACGCAGAGCTCCATTCTACTCTGCGCCGACACGATGCCGCTCGGCTATGTTCATCAGATCATCAACATCACGCAGACGACGAGCGCGTCCTATCTGCTTCTGGCAAGCCTCGATATCAGCCGCCGCAATCTTGCGCTGCGCGGACGCGAGGTCATCGACAAGATCATCGACCTCGTCGCCTATGCACGTGATGAGATCAATGCAATCGGGGACTACTATGCCTATGGGCGCGAGCTGATCGACGGCGCGGCGGTCTACGATTTTGACACCACAAAGCTGTCCATTTTCACGCGCCCGACAGGACTCGCAGGTGTCGAGGTCTACGATATCCTGCGTGATGACTATGACATTCAGACGGAGTTTGGCGACATCGCGAATCTGCTTGCCTATGTGTCTGTCGGAGATCGTCCGAAGGACATCGAACGCCTTGTTGCGGCACTTGCTGAGATCCGGCGAAACTACCGCAAGGATCCCTCCAAAACGCTCAAGATGGAGTACATCGACCCCGTTATCATCTGTGGGCCCCAAGATGCATTCTACGCGGAGAAGGAGTCGCTGCCAATTGCAGAAACATGTGGACGCATCTGCAGTGAGTTCGTCATGTGCTATCCGCCGGGCATTCCCATTCTCGCTCCGGGGGAGCAGATCACGGAGGACATCCTGACCTACATTCGCTATGCAAGGAAAAAGGGCTGTCAAATCACGGGACCGGAGGATATGAGTATACAGCGTCTCAATGTGATGACGGAGAGATAGACATGGAATTTTGGTATACGGAACAACATACGCCCGATGTACGCTTTTCGATTCGCGTGGATCATCAGCTCTACAGCGGACAGAGCGAGTTTCAGCGCATTGATGTGTTTGAGTCGCCCGAGTTCGGGCGATTTCTGACACTTGACGGCTATATGATGCTGACGGAGAAGGATGAGTTCATCTACCATGAGATGATCACACATGTGCCCATGTGCGTTCATCCGGAGGCGAAAGATATCCTCGTCATCGGCGGCGGCGATGGGGGAACGGTGCGTGAGCTCCTGCGCTATCCGACCATACGCCGCATCGATCTCGTGGAGATTGACGAGATGGTGGTTGACGTCTGCCGCGAGTATCTGTCCTCTACTGCCTCGGGGCTTTCCGATGAGCGTGTCAGCATCCACTACGAGGACGGGCTGCGCTTTGTGCGAAAGCCCATCGACGCCTATGATCTCATCATCGTGGATTCGACGGATCCGTTCGGACCGGGCGAGGGGCTGTTCACGAAGGAGTTCTACGGGAACTGCTTCAAGGCTCTGCGGAGTGACGGCATCATGATCAATCAGCATGAGAGCCCTTTCTACGAGCAGGATGCCTATGCGATGCAGCGGATGCATCAGCGCATTGTTCATTCGTTTCCATTCAGCCGTGTGTATCAGGTGCATATACCGTCCTATCCGTCAGGGCATTGGCTCTTCGGATTTTCGTCCAAAAACCGTCGCCCCGTGGAGGGCGTGGACTTTGCGCGATGGAAGTCGCTCGGTATAAAGACCCGTTACTACAATACGAAGCTTCACGCGGCTGCCTTTGCCCTGCCCAACTATGTGGAGGAGATACTCGAAGATGTGGAACCGCAATGTTGAAACCTTCCTCGGATGTGATGGCACATACGAGGACAGCCATATCGTGATCTTTGGTGCACCGTTCGATTCAACGACATCCTATCGCCCAGGAACGCGGTTCGCCGCCCGTACCATGCGCGCGGAATCCTACGGACTGGAAACGTACAGTCCGTATCAGGATCTCGATCTCGAGGACGCACGCGCCTTTGACGGTGGTGATCTGGAGCTTCCGTTCGGAGATACGGAACGTGCTCTTGATATGATTCATACGTATGCGAAAAACATTCTGGAGGGCGGGCGTCTGCCCTTCCTGATTGGCGGCGAACATCTTGTGAGCCTGCCCGCGGTCAAGGCAGCGGCAGAGAAACATTCGGAGCTTGCGGTGATCCACTTCGACGCACATACTGATCTCAGAGATGAGTATCTCGGCAATCATCTGTCGCACGCGACGGTGATTCGACGTGCTTGGGACATTCTGGGCGATGGGCGCATCCATCAGTTCGGCATTCGCAGCGGCGAGCGTGCTGAGTGGGAATGGGCACGCGCGGGGCATACGAATCTTCATCCCTTCACGTTTGCCGGACTTTCCGAAGCCGTCACGGCGCTCAAGGAACGCCCCGTGTATCTCACCATCGATCTGGATGTGCTCGATCCTTCGGCATTTCCGGGAACGGGAACACCCGAGGCAGGAGGAGTGACCTTTGTTGAGCTCTTGAAGGCAGCACTCTCCGTGATTCGCGGATGCAATGTTGTCGCCTGCGATCTGGTGGAACTCTCGCCGCCGCTCGATCCGAGCGGAACATCCACGGCAACGGCACTGAAACTCCTACGGGAGATGATACTCGCCCTTGAGGCAGATTTCATTCGTCCGCCAACAGCATGAGGATTTCCATTTGATACCTGCGATACGATTTGTTATAATAATGCGGATACTGCTAAGAAAGACGGTGTAGGCAATGAAGGTAACGGAACAGGATCTCAGGACAACGGCGCATCTCTCGCGCCTTTCAATTCCTGCAGAGGAAAAGGAAGAGGCATTGAAAACATTGGGAGACTTCCTTACGTATGTGGATAATCTTTCCAATGTCGATACAGAGCATGTCCAGCCAACGACGTATGCACTGCCTATCGAGAATGTCTTCCGTGCGGATGAAGTGCGCCCGTCCCTTTCCAACGAGGCGGCACTCTCGAATGCGCCGCTCAGCGAGGACGGCTATTTCAAGGTACCGAAAGTGCTCGAAGGGTAAGGAGGAGCTGTTTTGAGTCTATATGAAAAACCGGCGCATGTCCTGCATGACATGCTCATGCACAAGGAGATCAGTGCACATGAACTGACCGAGGATGTATGCGCGCGCATGGACGCCGTCGAAGGCGAGGTTGGCGCGTATCTTTTGGAGATGCGTGCGGCAGCGCTTGGCGAGGCAGATCGTGTGGATGCAAAGATCGCGGCAGGGGAAAAGATTCCCTTTCTTGCGGGTATCCCCGGCGCTGTGAAGGACAATATTTGCACAAAGGGTGTGCGGACGACGGCAGGGTCGAAAATCCTTGAGAATTTCGTCCCGCCCTATGACGCGACAGTCATGACGAAACTGCATGATGCGGACGCCGTCATCCTCGGCAAGGCAAACCTCGACGAGTTCGCAATGGGCGGCTCGACGGAGAACTCTGCCTATCATCCGACTCATAACCCATGGGATGTGGAGCGTGTGCCCGGCGGCTCCTCCGGCGGCAGTGCGGCAGCCGTCGCGGCGGGCACGGCGATCTGGGCGCTCGGCAGCGATACGGGCGGATCAATCCGCCAGCCCGCTTCGTTCTGCGGCGTTGTCGGACTCAAGCCGACCTATGGTCGTGTTTCACGCTATGGACTCATGGCATATGCCTCTTCACTCGATCAGATTGGACCACTCACGCGCGATGTCACAGACGCTGCGCACATCATGAACATCATTGCGGGGCATGATGTTATGGATTCGACCGCGAGCAAGGCGAATGTTCCAGACTATACAAAAGCGCTGCAGAATAACGTAAAGGGGCTCAAGATCGGTCTGCCCAAGGAATACTTCATTTCCGGAATGGACAGCGATGTCGAAGCCTCCGTCCGCAAGGCAATCGCAGACGTGGAGGCGATGGGGGCCGAGGTCAAGGAAATATCCCTTCCACACACGGACTATGCTGTTTCGACCTACTATCTGATTGCCCCCGCTGAGGCTGCGACCAATCTCGAACGCTACGACGGTGTCAGCTATGGTGCGCGTGTGGATGGGGAAGATCTCGTCGATATGATGACACGGACGCGCACGGAGAAGTTTGGCGCCGAGGTCAAGCGGCGCATCCTGATCGGCAACTATGCGCTGTCCGCTGGTTACTATGACGCCTACTATCTCAAGGCACTCAAGGTGCGCACACTGATTCAGCAGGACTTCATGCGTGCATTCGAGGATGTGGATGTCATCATGACGCCGACGGCACCGACGCCCGCCTATAAGATTGGGGAAATGACGAGTCCCTTGCAGATGTACCTGCAGGATATCTCAACTGTGCCGGTCAACCTTGCAGGACTTCCGGGCATCTCCGTACCCTGCGGCTTTACCTCGTCAGGGCTTCCCATCGGACTGCAGATCATCGGACGTCCGCTTGCCGAGGAGGTCATTCTGCGCGTGGCATACGCCTACGAACAGGCACATGATTTCCATACGAAAATGGCGCCGATTGGAGGAAGGGCATGAAATACGAAACCGTCATCGGTCTTGAGATTCACTGCGAGCTCAAGACAAAGACTAAGATTTTCTGCGGCTGTGCTACGGGCTTCGGTGCAGATCAGAATACGCATGTCTGCCCCGTTTGCCTCGGACTGCCCGGCGTCCTGCCCGTCCTTAACCGTCAGGTCGTGAACTATGCCATCAAGGCGGGACTCGCGACAAACTGCGAGATCAACGGATATAGTAAATTCGACCGCAAAAATTACTACTACCCCGACCTGCCGAAGAACTTTCAGACCTCGCAGTTTGATCTTCCAATCGCCGAGCACGGCTGGGTGGACATCGACACAGAGGCGGGGAAGAAACGCATCCGTCTGACACGCATCCACATGGAGGAGGACGCGGGGAAACTCGTCCACTCCGGCACGACAATCAAGGACTCCTCCTCGTCCAATGTGGACTACAACCGCACGGGCGTGCCCCTGCTTGAGATCGTCTCCGAGCCGGACATGTCCTCGGCGGAAGAGGCGCGCGCCTATATGGAGAAGATCAAGACGATCATGGAGTACATCGATGTCTCCAACTGCCGCATGGAGGAGGGCAATCTCCGCGCGGATATCAACGTCTCCCTGCGTCCCATCGGTTCGGACAAACTCGGCACGCGCACGGAGATGAAGAACATCAACTCCTTCAAGGCGCTTGAGGATGCCATCAACTACGAGATCGAGCGTCAGACAGAGGTGCTCGAGGACGGTGGTCACATCATCCAGGAGACGCGCACATGGGATCCCGAACGTGGCATCACACTCTCCATGCGCAGCAAGGAAGAGGCACATGACTACCGCTATATGCCGGAGCCCGATCTGCCGCCGATTGTGACGAGTGCAGAGGAGATCGAGGCGATCCGAAAGGGACTGCCGGAGCTGCCCGACGCGCGTCGTGCGCGTCTGATGGACGAGGCAGGGCTCTCCGCCTACGACGCAGGCATCATCACGAGCTCGCGCGCGATGGCGGAATACTACGATGCCATCACGGCGACAGGCGCAGACTCGAAGCTCGCGGCAAATTGGCTGATGGGCGATCTTGCGAAGAACCTCAACGCCGAGGGCAAGACCATCGAGGAATCGCCCGTCGATGCAAAGCGCCTTGGCGAGATGATCCTACTCATCTCAAAGGGTACAATTTCCTCGAAGATCGGCAAGACCGTATTCAAGGAGATGTGGACATCGCCCGATGCACCCGAGAAGATCGTCAAGGACAAGGGACTTGTTCAGATCACCGATACGAAGGAGATCGAGGATATTGTCGATCAGGTCATTGCCGCGAATGCAAAGGCGGTCGAGGACTACAAGGGCGGCAACAAGAAAGCGATCGGCGCGCTTGTCGGACAGGTGATGAAGCAGTCCAAGGGCAAGGCGAACCCACAGATGGTCAACGAACTCTTAGCAAAAAAACTCGGCTGAGATTTAAGGAAGCACTGATAAATTCAGCCACGCTATCTTAGCGCATCTTTTTTGCCCGCACTTCGTCGGCAAATCCTCCACATAGCTTTGGCTATGCGTCCGGTTTGCCTCCTTGTTCGGACGAAAAAATCTACGCCAATCTGAGGGTCTATTTTATCAGCGATTCCTTAACAAGGCTGTTGTACGAAGCCGGAAAACTTCGTGCAACAGCCTTGTCTTGTCAAAGGAGGCATTTCCATGAAATACGAAGCTGCCATATTTGATTTGGACGGGACACTCGTCGATTCGTTGGCCGATCTCGCGGACAGCGCCAATGCCACACTCCATGCACACGGATTTCCCGTGCATGAGGTAGAGGCATATCGCTATTTTGTGGGGGATGGCACACGAAGGCTGATTGAGCGTATTCTGCCCCAAGAGCACACAGCAAAGCCGTCATTTGTGGATTCCTTTATCGCGGAATACAAGGATTGCTACGCTGCAAATCTGCTCCATAAGACGAAACCGTACGATGGTATTATGGAGATGCTCAAGGAGCTTCAGAGGCGCAATATTCCTATGGCTGTCTGCACAAACAAGCATCAATCTGCGGCAGAGAAGATTATGGAGGCGCTGTTTCCGCATGATATGTTTCGTACCATCATCGGCGATCAGGATGGACTGCCGCGCAAGCCGGATCCGCAGAAGGTATTCCATATTATGAAAAACTTCGGTGTTACAGGAGCGCATACGGCGTACTTCGGCGACACCAGTGTGGACATGGATACCGCGCGCAACGCGGGGGCATTTTCCGTCGGGGTGCTCTGGGGATTTCGCCCAAAGGAAGAACTCGTTGCGCATGGAGCCGACGTGCTCCTCACACATCCCATGGAACTGTTTGAAAAGGTGACGTTTGCAGAGCGATGAAGGCGAAAGAGAAGATAAAGCATCCCACGCAGACAATTCCAGTCCGAAAAGGGCAGACATATCATATTTGGATTGATCGCCTCGGGACGAGCGGTGAGGGTGTCGGACGGTATGAGAACTTCACCGTGTTTGTCCCAAACGCACTTCCAGGCGAGAATATTTCCGTCCTCATCGAAGAGGTAAAAAGCAGTTATGCGCGCGGGCACGTGAAGGAAATCCTGCACACGAGTCCGGAGCGAGTTGCACCGCTCTGCGAAATTTACGATGAATGCGGCGGCTGCCAACTCCAACACCTCTCTTACGATGCCCAACTGGATGCGAAGCGTGCACAGGTTGCAGACGCGCTGACGCATATCGGCAAACTCCTGCAGATTCCCGTGAAAGAAACCATGCGTGCAGAGCAGCCGTGGAACTATCGGAACAAGATGCAGTTTCCGATTGGCGTCAACAAGGGAAAAATCATGGTCGGCTGCTTTGCACAGGGCAGCCATAAGATCATCAATACGGAGAACTGCCATATTCAGCATACCGCGAACAACGATCTTGCGAATGCCGTGCGTGCGATTGCCGAGAAACTGCATATTCCCATTTATAACGAGGACACACACAAGGGAATCCTACGCCATATCGTCGGGCGTGTCGGGCGGAACAATGATCTCATGGCGGTCATTGTCACGGCGACCAAGCAGCTCCCGCGTGCAAAGGATTTTGTCCGTATGCTGCGCGAGCGCCTGCCGAACCTCGTCAGCGTCCATCAGAACATCCAGACCTATCGCAACAACGTCATCATGGGACGTGATACACAGTTGCTCTGGGGCAGATCGACCATCATCGACTCCTTGGGTCGACTGAATTTCCACATCTCCCCGCGCTCCTTCTTTCAGGTCAATACACGGCAGGCGGAGCGCCTCTATGAGCAGGCACTTGCCTATGCCGATCTGCATGGAACAGAGACTGTCATTGACGCCTACTGTGGTACGGGAACGATTACGCTCTTTCTCGCCCAGAAGGCGCGCAAGGTTTACGGCATCGAGATCGTTCAGCCCGCCATCCTTGACGCACGGAAGAATGCGCGCGACAACCATGTCAAGAATGCCGAATTCATCGTCGGTGACGCGACTGACGTCATGCCGGCGCTATACAAGCAGGGCGTCCGCCCCGATGTCGTCGTCGTCGACCCGCCGCGCGCGGGCTGCACCGAAACTGTCCTCCGCACCTTTGCCAATATGAAGCCCCAACGCATCGTCTACGTCTCCTGCAACCCCGCCACCCTCGCACGTGACCTCGCCATCCTAAAAGGTGTCGGATATATCACACAGGAAGTCCAACCTGTAGATTTATTTCCACACACTTCGCACGTGGAATGTCTCACGAAATTAGTCCGACGCGATCTCCTATAAACCTTACGACAAAGCCCCGTAGCTCGACAGAGAGCCGCGGGGCTTTTCGTGTGTCAGAAGTTCCAGACAATATCAAGCTCCCCCTTCGTCGGGAGAACGACAATCTCCTTAATAAGCTCCTGGAGGAGGTCCCTTTTCTCATCCATCGTCCCTGTTTCTATCACAGCATCGAAGGAGGAGAGGAGAAACAGGGCTTTCTCCTCTGAGAGCCGCGTTTCCTCTTTCTGCACTTCCATATTGTCCAGCGTTGTCTGCAGGGCGTCCCGCTCTGCTTGTAGCTTTTGCGTACGCTGACCGATCTCATGAATGCTGATTGTGCCAAGCTGGTAGAGATCCACAACACGCGAGATTTGACGATCCAGCTCGTCAATGCGCTGCATGAGTGCCGTGCGATCCGCATCGGAGCGAGAGGGACGTTGACGCTCCTGCGTGCGCAGCTTTTGAAAATACGCATGATCATGTGCGCTCTGATATTGTCAACTGTTCTTGACAATATCAGAACAACGCAATGATTCAAGCGGCGAAGCGCAAGGCAAGAGGTTTTCATACCTTTGAAGGCTATGCCGCAATGATCTACTTGGTTGCAGGAAAGTTGAAATTAGCTACACCTGTTCTGTTCTGAAAATACCTTTTCCACTAGTTTTGGAGTAGAGCCTTTTTATTTGGGAAAAATCAGCAATATTTTCCTACTTAGCTGCCTAACTAGGAAAAAAGAGCCGATTTTTTCCAGTTGGTTGATGTTCTGAACTATGCTATACTGGATGCGTTGCCACCTCCATGCCGGCACGGGAAGGAGGTGTGTCAAGAATGTTACTATCGTTTCTGCTCTCCGTTCTGGCTGGGATAGTCTGCCCCTATCTCTGCAAATGGCTTGACGGGTGAGACAAAGGCAACAAGCCTAGGCGCTAGTCCCTGCCTGCACAATGGGAACAGAAAAGCCCCCGAGCTGGTATCTCGGGGCTTTTCGTGTGCCTTGATGTTACTATCGCTTGCCATAGATAGTATAGCACAAGTCCCCAATGAGATGCAAGTTATGAAAATGTCTCAATGCGTCTGCGTTCCTCCGCCTGCAGTTCCTCGGCGAATGCTGCGAATCCCTGCAAATCCTCTGTATTGAGATTTGTGGACTGCCTCTACGTCTCGTTGCGCAGGGAGCGGGGCGCGGCACAAGCGGCGGTACATGTCGTCTTCGCCTATGACGCAGACGGGCGCAGAGATGTGCTTGGTCTTTGGATCAACGAGGCGGAAAGCAAGCAGGCATGGATGCAGATTTTCGATGAACTCAAAGCGCGCGGTGTGGAGGCGATCGGATTCCTCTCGATGGATGGCGTGGCAGGTCTGGAGGAAGGGGCACGCGCCGTTTTCCCGCAGGTCGTGGTGCAGTGGTGCATCGTACATCTGGTTCGTAACGCCATACGGTACATTCCACGCAAAGAATGGGGACGGTTCACCAAGGAACTGAAGGGAATCTATGGTGCGGTAAATGCCAAACAGGTACGCGAGCGGTTTGAGATCTTCCGCAAAGAATGGGCTGCATACCCCGGGGCTGTCGCTGTTTGGGAAAAGAACTTTGCGCATGTCGAGCAGCTCTTCTCCTATGGAAGCGCCGTACGCAAGATCATATACGCAACAAATGCGGTGGAGAGCGTCAACGCAAGTTTTCGCAAGGTCACGAAGAAGGGAGCGTTTCCGAACGAAGAGGCGGTATTCAAGCTGCTGTATTTACGCGTACTAGAACTCTACGGGAAGTGGGGTGGGCGCAGAATACCGAACTGGGCACTCGTGCGCAATCAGTTGCTTATGGATGAGCGTATCGAAAAGCTCATGCAGCAATATGACGCGATCTACTGAAAAATATTTTTACACAAACTTCTTGACATACCCGCATATATCGCAGCTTGTCGAGGCGCTCGAGACGCAGAACGAGAAGGCGCTGAACAAGGCAATATACACCGCGACGCAAGAGAGGACGCGCTACTTCGCCGACCGCATTGCACGGACGGAGATGGCGCGGGCGTATCAGGACGGTTTCTTGCTGAAATGGGACAACAACGAGGACTGCGTGGCGTACCAATGGAAACTGTCGGGGCGGCATCCGCGCTATGATATCTGTGATCTGTATGCAAAGGCGAATCTCTACGGGCTGGGTGCGGGCGTGTTCCCAAAAGACAAGGTGCCGCGTTTGCCCGCGCATCCGCACTGTATGTGCTTCTTGAAGCCTGTCATACGTGGGATGATGGACAACGAAACGCCGACGGAGCGCATCGAGGAGGGCGGCAGGGAGTACCTTGCGAGCGTCAGTCTGCATCATCGGCAGATGCTCCTCGGGATTCATGGGGAGAAGGATGTACGGGGCGGAGTTAGCTGGACAGCAAAGGCACGAGGATACGGCGGGAAAAAAGTTGACAGCAGACTCTCGTCAACGGGCGGCAGAGGTGATATAATAATACAAAGCGGGGCGCTGAATCCCGACAGTAAGCGAGCGCTCAACCATGCTACCACATATTATGAATCCGTGCGGCATATGACAACGGACTGCGCGAGGATTGCCGCTAACACCGGTTTTCGGGAGCAGGATATTCGTGTCATAAAGAACCATGTGTTCATCGAGGAGCATGACCTGCAAAACGGGCGGAAAAGATTCTTTCCGGATTATGAAATGGCACAGTCGTGGCAGCGCCTTATTGATGGGCGAAATATTCAAGAGCGTGACATTGTCTTACTGAATCATGAATATATCGAATCTATTTTCATGAAAGGCGGACTTTCCGCTGTTGATGCTCATGAAAAAGCACAAAGAATATACAACTATGTAGCGCTCTTGAAAGGGTGATTCAAATGCTGGGGTGGGCGAAACCGATCAGAGAGAACGATGATGAGATGTTCATTGCTTATAGTGTGGAAAGTGATCGATCTTGTGACGGTGTTCTGGTCTGGGACAAAAAAACAGAGGAGTTCCGCATAGACAAACTGTCTGCCACAGCAGATGTTATGTCCACAAATCGACTGGCGGGGCTGATTCGGTATAGCTTGTATGAAGGTTTCTTCACTCCGGGGCTTAATTGTATGTTGAGCTGATAAAAACGGGATAGAAAGCACTTGCTCTCTTGCAGGTGCTTTTTTCATGCCCTCCGTGCTATGCGGCAGGGCATTTTTGATGCGCGGGATGGAGACCCGCACGGCTATTTGCACAGGAGGCAAGAACATGGAACTCAAAGACGTATACGCGGCACTGGAGGCTGCGGAAAACGGCGCGGCGATGGTGGAGACCATCAAAAGCGAGCTTGTGGGCGTCCGAAAGGAGGCGGCAGATGCACGCATCGCCAAGAATAAGGCAGAGGAGGCGCTGACTGTGCTCAAGACGGAGCATGGGGCGCTTGCAGAGAAGCACAAGGAGCTGGAAACGCAGCTCGGCGACGCGCAGAAGAAGGGCGCGGGTGCACAGACGGAGATTCAGAAGCTGCAGGGGCAGATCGCCGACCTTGCCAAGAAGTACGAGGACGCGGAGGCGGCGCGCAAGACCGCTGAGGAAAAGCGCGTACAGGCAGACATCATGGCGCAGACAGTCGATGCGCTCACCAAGAGCAACGCTGTCGCCCCGCAGGAATTTGCAAAACTCATTGCGCCCTCCATCAAAGTCGCTGAGGATGGCACATACAGTTATACCAAGGCAGACGGCACGCGGGGCAGCATCGCCGACGGCGCTGCGGAGTGGCTGAGCGGTAAGGCATGGGCAGTCAAGGACGCGCAGAAGCCCGGCAGCGGCGACGGCAGATCCGGTGATAATGGCGCAGGCGGCACGATGGCAGAGCAGTTCGCCGCTACGCTTGGGGGATAACGAAAAGGAGTAAAGACACATGGCAATCAATACGCTTGAGATGGCAAAGATTTTTCAGCAGGAGCTGGATAAGCAGATGCTTACGGCGGGCACGTCCGGCTGGATGGAGGCAAATGCCTCGAACGTGAAGTACAGCGGCGGCGACACGGTGCGCATGCCGAGCATTTCCACGACGGGGCTGGCAAAGTACGACCGTGACAATGGATTCAACCAGGGTGCGGTAACCCTTGCCTACAAGGACTACACGCTCACGCAGGACAGGGGCAGGACGTTCCATCTCGATTCGATGGACGTCGATGAGTCGAACTTCATTGCGGCGGCGGGGAACGTTATGGGCGAGTTTCAGCGCCTGCAGGTCGCGCCTGAAGTCGACGCTTACCGCTACTCGCGCATTGCGGCTCTCGCGAAGGGCGCAGCGCATGAGTCGGCGGCATTCACGCCGACGAAGGACAACATTCTCGGCAAACTCGATGAGGAGATCACGAAGCTGCAGGACATCATCGGCGAGGACGAGCCGCTCGTTCTTATCATGGCGACGCCCGTGCGTACGATCCTCAACGGCGCGAAGGATGTGACGCGTTATCTTGATGTTGCGGACTTCAAGGCGGGCGCGGTGAACACGAAGGTGCGCACCTATAACGAAATCCCGATCCTCTCCGTCCCCTCGGCGCGCATGAAGACGGCGTACATTTTCGCCGATGGCAAGACCACGGGACAGGAGGCAGGAGGATTCAAGGCGGACACGGGCGCTAAGGCGATTAACTGGATCCTCATGGCACGACGCGCGCCGATTGCGATCTCCAAGACGGATAAGGTGCGCATTTTCGAGCCGGACACGAACCAGAAGGCAGATGCGTGGAAGCTCGATTACCGCAAGTTTCATGACCTCTGGATTCCGAGCAACAAGCTCGCGGGTGTCTGGGTCAACACGGGTGCATAAGGAGGAGCAGGATGACAAGACTGATACGGCTGAACGAAGTGCAGTACGCAGAAACGGAGCATCAGGTCGCAGGTCTCGTGATGCAGGGATTTGAAGTGTCGCCACTCGCGGCGGAACGTGTCGCGGAGAAGCCCGCAAAGGGCAAAAAGGAGGGCGCTGCGGCGTCCGAGGGCGATGAGCGTCATTGACATATTCCGCAGCAATCTGCGTCTTGCTGTCACGGCAAGTGCGATCGAGGTCGCGACGACCGCGAAGATGGATCACCGCTACCAGCAGCGGAATGGACGGCTCAAGGATGCGGTGCAGACCGCAATCGGTGGGAGCGGCATGGAGGCGCGTGTGTATCTTGACGGGAACATCGCGCCCTATGGCGTCTTTATCCACAAGGGCATAAGGGCGCATGATATCTTTCCAAAACGGAGGAAGGCACTGCGCTGGGTGGACGGGAACAAGTTTCTGTTCGCCAAGCGAGTCCGTTTTCCCGGATGGGATCCGGATCCGTTTATCTATGATGCATTTGAGAAGAATCAAGATACGATCCGGCGAATTTTTGACCGATACACGGTGCGGGCGCTACAGGAGGTGGGAAATGCTCTTACAGGCAACTGAATTGAGGGATAAGGACGAACTGCTTGGCACATCCGTGACGGACGACCTTATCGCAGAGGTAGAGAAGTACCTGTGCGCAGCGGCGGCAGGTCTTGGCGTCGCATGGGAGGCGGTGCAGCCGACCTACTACGTGCGGCGCTTCCTTACGGTCTATGTGTTCCGCGAGCTGTGCATGCGCAAGAGCTTCACGGGTGCGCAGCCGTGGGGCGGCAGTGATGACCGGGACAGCTACGCGGGCAAGTACAGCTTCTACCGCGACGAGATGAAACGCATTGAGGCGTCCATGACCGCCGCAGCACTCACGGGGACAGCGGTGAGCAGCAGCTACGGCTCTGTAGGACTGCATCGGGGGTAATGAAATGCTCTGGCTAAAAGTTTTGAAGAGCCTGCGCGACTATCTGCATGCGGCAGACATCGCCGATCAGGTCATCCTCGGCGGCTACAAGCCGAGCGATGTGCGCCCCGACGAAAACGGCAAAGGGCTGATCTTTATTCAGCGTGACCGCGAGCGCCCTGCAGGTGATGATCTCGTGCAGGATATGCGCGTGCAGATCAGCGTCGATGCGTGGGTACAGTCGAGCAGCAAAGACCTGACAAAGGGCTATGAAGCCATCGCACGCCTCGAAGGAGCGCTGATGGATGCGCTGCGGCGTTACGAGCAGGAGACCGTATACATCGCGGACCGTGTACAACTCATGCGGGTACGCATCGTTGAGACGGGCGGCGACGGGGACAGCGTGCGCCCTCTCGTTGGCAGCCGCACGAGCCTTGAGATCATCGTTTATGAGGAAACATAAGGAGGCAGTATATGGCAACACAACAGGCACGCGGCTATAAATCCGCGATGACCATTGACTTTGAGTCGGCCTTTGGCGTGAGCCCCACGACGAAGAAGGGCATCTCTCTGCCGATGAACAGCAATGAGCTCTCTAAGGCGCAGACGCTCATCGAATCGGACACGATCACGAACACGCGCAACGACACGCAGCCGGCACTTGGCCGCGTGAGCGTCGACGGCGATATCGAGATGCCGGCAGACTATAGCGCATCGGGCTACATGCTCAAGGCGCTGTTCGGCGATCCCAAGACCACGGGCACCGCGCCGAATAAGACGCACGTCTTTACGGTCAAGGACACACAGCCCTCCATCGTTGTGGAGAAGGCTTTCCCTGACCTCGGCAAATACGTCCGCTACAAGGGCGTCAAGATCAATACGTTCTCTGCCGATTTTGGGCAGGACAACGAGATGACGTTCAAGTTCGGTGTCATGGGCGCCTCGCGCGAGCAGGACTCTGCAGCGTATGACAGTGCGGCAAAGGCGGCGAAGCTGCTGCGCATCGCACAGAACCATGCCTACGTTAAGATCGACGGCACGGAAAGCCGCATCGTCAAAGAAGGCTCGCTTGAGATCAATGCGAACCTCGACGGCGATCAGTACGTTGTCGGCGGCGGCGGTCTGCGCGGGGACATCCCCGAAGGGCTGATGAAGGTATCCGGCTCTCTCAAGGCGCTGTTCGTCTCGACCGAGTGGATGGACAAGGCGGACACAGGTGCCGCCGCCTCTATGGAGATTGGCTTCAAGCTCGACGCCAACACGTCGCTTGTCTTTGCCCTGCCGAGCGTCCAGTTCGAGCCGTTCGATGCACAGATCAGCGGACCCGCCGGCGTGGTTATCGATGTGAAGTGGCGTGCATTCTCGGCAGACGGGGCGAGCATTGTCACGGTGACGCTGAAGAATCAGCAGGAAGCATACTGAGGCAAAAGAAAAAGCACCTTGCGGGCGCAGGGCGCTTTTGTCTTATGCCTTGTTTACGCCGAGTTCGCGCATAAGGGCGTTTTGCAGGAGGTTCGAGAAGTTGATGTTGTGCTGCACAGCGAGCGTGTCCAGCCACTTGGGAAGCGAGAGCGTTTTCTTCACGGATTTTGCGTTATACATGCGGTCGTATGCGAGCTTGTCAAACGGCACCATAACGGCGAACTGGTCACGCTCAAGCGGCAAATCTTGCGGGAGCGAAGGGGCGGGGTAATCGGCGGGAGAAACGTCTTCGAGCATCAGCCCGATTGCGTCCTGCGCCATCGTAAGGGCGTCTTCCATCGTCTCCCCCTGCGTCATGCAGCCGTCGATGTCGGGGATAAAGACGGAATAGCCTGTTTCCTCCGTCTGGAAAACAGCGGGGTAGAAATATATGTGCTTCATGACTTTCCTCCGTTCTGAGAGGGCTTCAGCCCTGCTTCCTTTAGAAGTTGCCGCTCAATGCCTTTTTTGAGTTCTTTCGCGTGCATCGGGACGCTCAGCGTGATGTTTCGCCCTGGATGATGATACTTCTGATGAGAACCGTTGTTGCTTTTGATATAGATAAATCCGTTCTTCTTCAGAAGACGAACCATTTCTTTTGGCGTCATCGGCATGACAGTACCTCCCTTTGAGATTATTATACGCTATATTACGTATTGTTGCAATAAGAGTTTAGGAGAAAATATTATGACAAATGAAACGACAAGCAAAATCACGATCCGCTCTCTCTCGGTGAAGGAAATGCGCGAACTGCGCAAGGCGGGACTGGATCCTGCTCTTGCAAAGGAGGACGACAGCGCTGCCGTAACAACGGGCATGGCAGACTGGATCCTCGACAACATCTACGCAGGGCAGATTCCCGATGACATGCCCTATAACGAGGCGCTCCGCATCGCAACGGATACCTATGCCGAGACGTACGGACGCGAGCGCGAAGTAAAAAACTAGAGGCCGTCTATCGGTGGGAGATGTCGGAGAGTCCCGCGTACTGCGCATCCTGCCGCGAGGCATACGCGCAGGAGGGGGCTGCGCCGCCCTGCGAAGGGTGCGTACACGAGCCGCCCGCACTGATGGACGAGAACATAGATGCGTGGTATCTGTGGCGGCACATACAGACACAGGTGCGCACGTCATTCGCGGGCATAGTCGGCATGGATTACGGCGCAGCGCGGCAGGTGGCTGATGTGCTGGGCATAGATTTTGACATCGCCATGCTGCATAAGATACAGACGCTTGAGACGGTACTTTTAAGTGAGGTGAGATGAAGTGGCAAACCCGATTATATCGGTCATCATACGGGCGCGTGACCAAGCAAGCAGCATCATACAGAGCATACGCAATCAGCTGAACAATCTGCCAAATCCAACGCTCGATCTCACGTTGAACGGTGCGGAGGAAGCTGTCTCGCAGTTGGGTGGCATTGCAAGGACCGCCCTCATCGCCGCCGTCGGCATCGGCGGTGTTGCGGAAGCGCTCGGTGCGGCAAAGCACGCCTTCATCGACTACAACGCCGAGCTGGAACAGACACATGTCGCATTCACCTCCATGCTTGGCTCCGGGGAACAAGCAACTGCCATGATCAGAGATTTGCAAAAGTTCGCTGCGGAAACACCGTTTGAGATGCCCGGCATCCGCAACGCAGCACAGCAGCTCATCGCATTTGGATATGACGCACAGGAGATCATCCCGACGCTCACCGCGCTCGGCAATGCGGCGTCGGGGCTTGGCAAGGGGGAAACGGGCTTTGGTCAGCTCGCCTTTGTCTTCGGTCAGATCCGCACAACGGGCAAGCTCATGGGCAATGATGTGATGCAGCTGGCACAGCTGGGCGTGCCCGTAAAGGACATCCTCGCAAAGAATTTGGGGCTGACAAAGGACGAACTTGCCAATATCGGTGAGATGGGGATTGACGCCGACATCGCCATACGCGCGCTGATGGACGGCATGAACGAGCGTTTCCCAGAGATGATGAAAAAGCAGTCGGAGACGTTCGAGGGCGTGCTGTCGAACATCAAGGACAACATCGGGCAGGCGTTCGGACTTACGGGGCTGCCACTTTTCGAGCAGGCAAAAAATATGGGCTCTACTCCCGAAGTAGTGGAAGATGGTATAATCGTCTAGTGTGATGACAAATGGTCGAGAATTTTGACAAGATGCTCGCAGGATCACTGCGTCTAGAGGATCCATGGTATATCATAGGCGCGTCCACTGCAAGCGCCCCCGTGTTCTCTGCGACAAATGCGGTACCGTGCAGATGAGCGCGCCGTTTGAGCGCAAGCACAGTCGCTTTCCCCTGCTGTTCGAAGGCTACGCCATGCTACTCCTGTAAGACGTTCCTCGTGCCAGAGCCTCCCGTCTGCTTCGCTGTGACGAAAAGTCGCTCGCCGCTATCCATACGTATTGGGTGCATGACGCGGTAAATCGTATGGATCTTTCCGATATCTGCTCCATCGCCATGGATGAGACATCCTTTCGTCGTGGGCACAAATACGTCACCGTCGCCGTCGACCCAGTAAGGCGCCGTGTCTTCGACGTCGAACCTGGTCGCGATAAAACGGCGGTCAAAAACGTGGGTGAAAAACTTGAGAGGAATGGCGGCAACACGAAGAGTGTCAATTCTGTCACCAGCGACATGTCCGCAACTATGATATTGCCAAGAAATCCAGAAAAGCGGCGGACAAGGTTCTGCGTGATGCCAAGCGGGAAATGGAACAGGCAGGCAAGCGTATGCGGAAACTGGATCTGCTGATTCAGCGGCTTTACGAGGACAATGTGGACGGCAAGGTTTCCGATGAGCGTTTTACCAAACTGACCGCCACTTATGAAAATGAGCAGAGCGTCTTGACTATGCGGATGAAGGGTTTGCAAGCTGTGGTCGCCAAGGAATCGGAAACCGCAGCCAATGTGAACGGCTTCCTTTCCATCGTCAGGAAGTATACGGACATCCCGGAGCTTACCTCAGAAATCGTCCGCGAGTTCATCGAGAAGGTGTACATCTTCCATCCGGAAGTGGCGGACGGCAAACGCACACAGAAAATCGTCATCGTGTGGAACCGCATCGGAGAGTTCAACGCTCGGACTTTGGATGCGGAAGACGAACAGGCATAGCCGGTTTTACGGACTGGCTGTGCCATATTTTTTTACAAAAGCGGTATCCATAAGGGAAGTTATCAAAGGATAACGGCGGAACGCCGAACAACTGAAAGGAGATCATATCATGAGCAAGTGGACAGACATTCGGGATGCGATTGTCAAGGAGATCAACGTCAACCATGTAACAGAGGAGGTCAAGCAGCGGGTGACGCGCACAATCTTCACGGAATGCGTACCTGCCATTGAGCAGGCAGTCGACAAGTTTGTGGCGCAGATCAAGGAGCAATCCAAATCAGAGCACGGTTGGTGCTACTGGAGGGATGCAGTCGTTCTGCCGGCAATGATGCAGGGCGGCGTGTGGCTTGTGCGGCTCGTGCTGGACAAGTCGCTGACGCCGACGATCAAGGCATAACGATATAGGTGTATCCACGCCCCAGGACTTCGGCTCTGGGGCTTATTTTTGCTTGTCTCCCATTTGTCTCCCGTTTATGGGATTTTTCCTTAAAATATGATATAGTATTGATAATGATGAATTATGATTTTCTCGCTTTATACATTTACATATGATGATAAAGTCCAGTAAAATTAAGGCTCAAGGGGAATATATATAATGACTGATAATGACAACGCAATCGATATTCCAAGTCTCCAGTGGTACCCTGGGCATATGCGTAAGGCAGAGCGGCTTGTTAAAGAAAATCTGAAGCTCGTAGATGTTGTGATAGAGCTGCTGGATGCGCGGATTCCGATGAGTTCGGCAAATCCCGTGCTGCGTGAGATTGTGGGTGGCAAGCCGCGGGTCATCGTGCTCAACAAGGCGGATCTTGCGGATGAGGCGGCGACGCGCGCATGGGTGAATTGTTTCGCCACACAGGGGATTACGGCGGTTCCTGTAGATGCGGTAAAGGGGCGCGGTGTCAAGGAACTCGTGCAGGCGATTGCGAAATGTGCGAAGCAAAAAACGGACAAGCTCGTTCAGCACGGAGCAAAGGCGCGGGCAGCACGGTGCATGATCCTCGGGATTCCAAACGTAGGGAAGTCCTCACTCATCAACCGCTTGTCGGGCGGCAGCAAGACGAAGGTGGAGAACCGTCCCGGCGTCACACGTGCAAAGCAGTGGATCCGCATCGGTGCGCAGCTCGAACTTCTCGATATGCCCGGCATTCTCTGGCCGAAGTTTGAGGATCGGCAGGCGGCACTTCATCTCGCATTTACGGGTGCAATCAATGACAATGTCTATGATGTGGCAAGTGTAGTCTTGCTGCTCCTCGACACGCTTCGCATGAGGTATCCGTCCGATCTTATGGAACGCTACCGATTGGAGAAGGAACTGCCGAGCGGTATGGAACTGCTCGAGGAAATCGGGAGAAAGCGTGGATGTCTGCGCGCGGGAGGCAAGGTTGACTATGAAAAGGCAGAGCAGATTGTGCTGACGGATTTTCGCAGCGGGCGGCTGGGGCGCGTCACACTGGATGATTTTCCGCCCATTCCCACCATCTAGGAAGTATGGTAAAGGAAATGACAAATTTGACGATAAAAGAAATAGAAAACATATTTCTTCAAGGCAGTGTGACAACGGAGTTCATCGAGACCTGCCAACACGATACAAGAAAATCGGTACAAACGATTCTTCGCCGCTACGAGCGAGCAGAAAAAGAACGCGAGCGTCTGCATCACATGTATGTGTATGAACGTGTCGCCGCAGCGAAAGGACGCACGATTGTCGCGGGTGTAGATGAGGCAGGACGCGGTCCTCTTGCGGGGCCCGTTGCTGTTGCTGCTGTCATTCTGCCGCAGGAATGCATACTTCCCCGTTTGAATGACTCAAAGAAGCTGTCTGCCGCTGTGCGTGAGGAACTTTTCGACCAAATTATCGCATGTGCCGTTTCCCATTATGTTGCACTGATCGATGCACAGACAATTGATCGCATGAATATCCTGCAGGCGACGCGCATGGGGATGTATGAGGCAGTTGCTTCTCTGTCCCCGACGCCGGATGAGGTGCTGATCGACGCTGTGGAATTGCCGAAACTATCCATGCCGTCAAAATCCATCATCAAGGGGGACGCAAAGTCCGCGTCGATTGCGGCAGCGTCTATTTTGGCGAAGGTAACACGCGATCGATTGATGAATGAATACGATGCCGCATATCCGAACTACGGCTTTGCAAAGCACAAAGGATATGGAACGCGTGAACACATCGAAGCAATTCGCAAATACGGGGTGAGTCCGCTGCATCGCAAATCGTTTGAACCCATACGATCTATGATTCAATAGAAAAGGCTGTGAATACTGTGTCGATGGAAGCAAATACAACAACAGCATCTCCTGCAATTCCTGCCGCCTCTCAAATCTCGCAGGGGCGAATGACCGAGGGTGTCCAGAGTCGCGGAGAACAGGGAGACTCATCTGCCGCATTCAGTCAGCGGACGAATGTTTCGCTTGAGACTGCCATCGACCATATGGCGGATGTCCTCTCAAAGATCAGCGGACGCCAGCAGACAAATGTCCAGCAGATGCCGCAGGAGCTCAAGGAAGTCATTCAAAATATGATACGTCAGTCCTTTTCCCTCGAAACGACACTGGGACAGGGACTCGGAAGTACTGCCGCAAGTCAGCGTTTTTCGACCGACCAGCTGACAACACTTGCGCGTATGCTCAATCAGCTTGGCACAATGGCAGAGAAGGGAAGTGCCCCACAGATCGGGGATGATCTTGCGGCACTGCTCACAGGACTGAAATCGGCACTCGCCAAAGAGGCTGGTGGAACGTTTGAGCCAATCATGCTGACGAAAGCAGCATTCCAACTCCTCGATACGGGGAATGCGGAACTCCTGCCAAAGGAGTTGCAGGCCTTTCTTACCCAACTGAATGCACAGGGAAGTGCACAAACAACATTCTCAGGCAATGCAGGATCAACACCACTGTCCTTCCTGAATCAGCTCGTTCAGCTTTTGATGCCGCGTGCAACGGCATCTTCCTCCCAGCCGATGCCAATGAACGGGAGCATGCAGGAAGGAGAGATACAGACCGCTGCTCAGAACCCGACGGGCGGACCGGAGGCACGCACGTCTTCAACCGTGCAAAATGCAAACACGGCAATGCCGAAGGAAACCGTGCCGGACCAGCAAATGTCCCGCGCACAAACATCTGCATCGACAATGGATGGAGTGGCGAAGGAAAATACCGCCACGATGCTGCGACAGGCAGTAAATCTCCCGAATGAAAGCACAGGTCAGGCAAACGCCTCCAAACAATCAAACGCATCCGCTACACAGGGAACACAGCCATCATCCGGTGAGGCGGGAACCCTTCAGAAGGGGATGACAAGTGAACTTGCTGCGGGAGCAAATTCCTCCGAACGCGGGCAAAACACAGCAGCGTCGACGGGAACGCCGCAGGCTTCTGCACAGAATGCTAAGGAAACGGCAAATTCGATGCTGCGTCAGGGGGACGCACAGGCTGCTTCGGAGACCGGTACACGAACAGTGACCAATGCGCAAGGGGAGGCAGCGGCACAGTCTGCTCGCACACAGGCGGGACGTGAGGCGGAGCTTTCGAATGCGCCAAATACGTCGGTGCGAAGTGCGGCACAGACGAGGGTCCCTGAGATGCAGAGATTCTTTACCCAGACGATGGAGAATACACCGCAGACGATGAACGTTTTGCGGAATCTCGCACAGACGCTCCTCCAAAACGAAAATCTGAGTCAGAAGGAAGCGCTTCTGCTGCAAAACTTTGTCAGTGGACGCGGTCAAACGCTGAACGAAGGAGATGCAAAACAGCTGCAGCAGTTGATTCAGCTGTTACAGCAGAACATTCCGGGGACCGTTCGTCAGGCGGCACTCGAACAACAGCTGCCCGATCTCCCGCGCCTGTGGGCCTTCATGCAGATGGCGGACATTGTGAAGACACGGAGGATGACGGCAGAGCAATACAAGCGTGCGGGCAGGGATGTCGCGGCACTCGCACTCACTATGCGCAATGCGCTTGAGGGAGAAAATGCTGCACCGCAGCCGGGACAGCGATCCATGAACTTCGTCATGCCGCTCTTTATGGGCGCATCCGAGTATCCCGCCTATATCCATGTCTACGACGAAGCACATCAGGATGAGGAGACCGATCGCATCAAAAAGGAAACGTGGCTGCGCATCTGTGTGCTCACGGACAACATCGGCACGGTAGAGCTCATCAATCGCATCTATGAGGAAAATCATGTGGATATGCGCCTCTATTTCTCGGACGCCGATGCCGCATGGGAGTTTCGTCATGTGCTCGATGAGATACGGGAAACGGCGGACGGCACCTCACTCGTCATCGAAGGGATCCAGATCGGTGCGATCGGAGAGCGGCGTTTTTTCACGAACTGATGCAATCAAAACAGCTGTTTTTCCTTGACGGGAAAAGCGTGAGAATCGTATAATACAAAGGACTGTATAGAGAATAAGGATGGGTGAGAGATGGCGGAACAATGGAATAATGACACTTCACCTGTCGAGGAGATACCGGTAGAGCAGGAACCTCGGGCCGTTGCAATCAAGTACGATGTTAAGAACGACAAGGCTCCGCGCGTGACGGCAAAGGGGCGTTCGCTCGTTGCGGATCGCATTCTTGCAGAGGCGCGCAAGAACGGCATTCCTGTCTATCAGAACAAATCTCTCGTCAATATGTTGATGGCGCTTGAGATCGACCGTGAGATTCCGCCGGAACTCTACCGTACGATTGCAGAGGTTCTTGCACATGTCTATCGCATCGACCGCCGTGCGGGCGATCGGAGATCATCGTGAGCAACAAGGCGATTGGCAATCGAGGCGAGACCTGTGCCGCAGAGTATCTGCGGCGGCAAGGGTATCGGATTCTAGCATGTAATTATCGCACCAAGATCGGTGAGATTGACATCATCGCGGACGATCACGGCACACTGGTCTTTATCGAGGTGAAAACACGCCGCAGCGTACGCTGTGGAACGCCTGCGGAGGCAGTTCACTACCGAAAACAGCAAAAGATTATACAGACGGCATACTGGTACCTGCGTGCACATCATATGGAAAGCTGCCTTTGCCGTTTTGATGTTCTCGAGGTCTACGCGATGAACGACGGTTGGAAGATACATCAGATCAAAGCTGCTTTCGAGGCATAAAAGATTATATGGATGTCCGTGCTTTTCGGTGCGCTGACATCTTTTTATTTTTGCAAAAATTGAATCACCTCAATGAGTATGCTATAATGGTAGTCACAGTATGCGGCGTGTGGAAGCCGCGATAGGGAGGTATCATCTTGAATGTTGCAAAGCCGATTTATGTTATCGGGCACCGCAATCCGGATACAGACTCCATCTGCTCAGCGGTCGGATATGCACATCTGAAACAGGCGATGGGCGTCAACGCAATTGCGGCGCGTGCCGGTAAGGTGAATAAGGAGACAAAGTTCGCACTTGAGTATTTCCATGTGGAGCAGCCGCTCCTCATTCCGGATCTCTATCCGCGCGTCAAGGATATTGCGATGGACTGCAAGATCGTCGTCCGTCAGCATGACACCCTGCGCAATCTCGGTGAGGTTCTGCGTGAAAACGATCTGCGCTCGATTCCCGTGACGGACAGCAAGGGCATCCTCGTCGGCATCGTTTCCGTCAGTGATCTGGCGAAGCGTTATTTTCAGGAACTCGGCATGACGAATCTCTCGGATATGCGCGTGCGCTACCGCGATATCATTCATGCGACAGACAGCAATGTTTTGGTTTCGGGCGAAGAGGGCGAAACGATCAAAGGGCAGATCCGCATTGCTGCCGGCAGTGTGGAGACGATTTATAAGCTCATCAAGGAGAATGACATCGTTCTCGTCGGCGACCGTCGTACGGAGACGATTCTCGCCTGCATTGAGCAGGGCATTGCTTGTCTTATCATGACGGGCGACGGACGCGTTCCTGCCGAAGCGTTGGAGGCGGCAGAGGCGCGCGGCATCTTCGTGCTCTCAACACCTTATGATACCTATACCGTTGCGCGCCTCATCAATCAATGTGTGCCGATAAGGCGCATCATGCACGACAATCCCGTCTGCTTCAAGCCGCTTGACCTCCTCTCCGATATCAAGGGGACGATGGAGGAGACCAATTTCCGCAACTATCCCGTCCTTGAGAACGGGCGTATCGTCGGGCTTGTAAGCCGTGACCGGCTCGTGGTATCAGAGCCCGCACAGGTCATCCTTGTGGATCATAACGAACGCAATCAGGCGGTCGAGGGCATCGAGGAAGCGAAGATCATCGAGATCATCGATCACCATCGCTTCGGCGGAATCAGCACAAGTGAGCCGATCTATACGCATGCGGAGCCGGTTGGCTGTACGGCGACCATCGTTTCCAATATGCACTGGCAGAATGACATCGATATCCCTCCATCGATTGCCGGACTCCTGCTCTCGGCGATTATCTCGGATACGGTACTCTTCAAGTCGCCGACCTGCACGTCGAAGGATAAGGCGGCAGCAGAGCGTCTGGCGGATATTGCGAATGTCGATCTCAATACCTACGGACTTGATATGCTCAAGGCGGGCTCGAGCATCGGCAATATGTCGCCGATGGAGATCGTGCGCAATGATCTCAAGGAGTTCACGATCGGTGCCTATCGCGTCATCGTCAGCCAGACGTCCGTCATGGACACGAAGGAGATCATGGCGAAGGAGGACGAACTGCTTGCTGCGATGAAGACCATCTGCGATACGGAGGGTTTCGATCTGAGTCTTGTCATGATTACGGACATTCTCGAGGAGTCGACCTATCTGCTCTTTACGGGATCGCCGCGCACGCTGATCGGAGAGGCGTTCCGTAAAGATACGAGCGGGACACATCTCTATCTGCCCGGTGTCATGTCGCGCAAGAAGCAGATCATCCCACCGCTTTCGGAGGCGGTCAAGCGGATCAAGACGTAAGGGAATCACCATATGACGGCAGGGGCGGAGTTTGCCATGATGGCGGCCCCGCCTTTCTTTATTGGAGCAAAGGAGTTCTCATGGATTTGTTTCAGGGGCTGAACGAGCCACAGCAAAGAGCCGTAGCCTGCCTTGACGGACCTCTTCTGATCGTGGCAGGAGCGGGCTCCGGCAAGACACGCGTGTTGACCTTCCGTATCGCCAACCTCTTGGAGCATCATGTTCCGCCGTATCGCATTCTTGCCATCACCTTTACGAACAAAGCGGCGCGTGAGATGCGTGACCGCGTCGATACGCTGATTGGAGAAGCTGCACGCGATGTCTGGCTGAGTACGTTTCACTCCTTCTGCGCCCGGTTTCTCCGCATGGAGATCGAGCATCTCGGTACCTATGCGAAAAATTTCGTCATCTACGACGCGTCGGACAGCAAGAATCTGATCCGCGAGTGCCTCAAGGAGCTGAATATTGACGAGAAGCATACGGCGCCGGGAGCTGTGCAGTCGCATATCTCAGATGCAAAGAATCGCCTCCTCGATGTCAAGGCATTTACATCCGAGGCTTCCGATTTCTTTGCGGAGCAGGTGGCAAAGGTGTATGAGCTCTACCAGTCGAAACTGCGCGCGAACAACGCGCTTGATTTCGACGATCTGCTGATGCTGACGGTGGAACTGCTCTCCAACAACGAGGAAATCCGAACAAAGTATCAAAAGAAGTTTCAATACATTCTTGTGGACGAATATCAGGATACGAACGGCGCGCAGTATGCAATTACGAAGCTGCTTGCCGCGGGACACCGCAATATCTGTGTCGTCGGTGATGCAGATCAGTCCATCTACGGCTGGCGCGGTGCGGATATGCGCAACATCCTGAACTTCGAGCGCGATTATCCGGACGCGACGGTGATCCTGCTCGAACAAAACTACCGCTCGACAAAGAATATTCTTGCAGCGGCAAATGCGGTCATCGAGAACAATCTGACCCGCAAAAAGAAGGATCTCTGGACCGATAATCCGACGGGTGATCCCATCATCGTCTATGAGGGGGGGACAGAGAAGAACGAGGCAGCATTCATCGTGCGCGAGGTGGAGCGCCTGCACACGATGTTCAACATGAAATACGGAGATATTGCCGTACTCTATCGCACGAATGCACAGTCCCGCAACATCGAAGAGGCCTTCTACGCAACGGGGGTTCCCTATGCGATGGTCGGTTCGGTACGTTTCTATGATCGCCGCGAGATCCGAGACATCATTGCGTATCTGCGCGTAATCTATAATCCGCGCGATACGCTGAGCCTCCTGCGCATCATCAACGTTCCCAAGCGCGGACTCGGACAGACCACTCTTGGACGTATGATGGAGAAGGCGGCAGAGTATCGCATCTCGCTCTTTGAGCTCATTACGGATGCACAGCTGCTCAGTACAATTTCAAAGCTCTCTGCAAAGGTGAAATTTGAGCTTGAGGATTTTGCTGCGCTCGTCTTTACCTACATGGGACAGCTCGGAACACGGGCCCTGCATGAGATTGTCGAGGACATCATTGAAGAGTCGGGCTATGCTGCCGCCCTTGAGGACGATCCCAAGGAGGATAACCGTGACCGCCTTGAGAATCTGCGCGAGTTTATCAGCGTTGCAAAGAACTTCGAGGACGGCGCAGAGGAGGGGGCAAACGGGCTTGAGGACTTCCTTGCGCAGATCTCTCTCATCTCCGATGTCGACGAAACGGAGCAGTCGGACGGCAATGTCACGCTCATGACCTTTCATGCGGCAAAGGGACTGGAGTTCCCGACCGTATTCATGGCGGGCATGGAGGAGGGGCTTTTCCCGCATTCACGTACGCTGCTCGACGATACGGAGATCGAGGAGGAGCGGCGTACCTGCTACGTCGGTATCACGCGTGCTGAGCGGCATCTCTACCTCACCTATGCGCGTCAGCGAACCATCTATGGGCGTACGGAGATGTCGTGCCCCTCACGTTTCCTTGCGGAGATTCCGGAGGAGCTGATCGAGCGCAAAGAGGCTGATTTCTTTGCGGAATCCGGCAGTGTGCGTGGACGCTCCGATGTTTGGGGACGGGGCGCATCGGGCGGACGGCGCGGCTATCTGCCGCCGCCGCCCCAACATACAGCAGAGGATGGGAGCGTGATCCGTCCCGATGTCGCCGCCAAGTTTGTGGCGGGGGATGCCGTGCGCCACAGCAAGTGGGGCGATGGACGCATCGTTGCCATCAGCGGTGAGGGAGAGGATGCAGAGCTTACAATTGCATTCCCCGGCGAGGGGATCAAGAAGTTCGTGCAGAAATATGCACCAATATTGAAGCTATGAGGGCGATATGAGTGATATCAAGGAGATCAAGAGCGAGCTCACAGAGCTGCGGAAGAAGATCCGAAAATATTCGAAGCAGTACTATGATGAGAATGCGTCCGATATCTCGGACTATGACTTCGATATGCTGATGCAGCAACTAAAAGCAATCGAGGCAGAGTATCCGGAGCTCATTACAAAGAATTCGCCGACACAGAAGGTGGGCGGAACAGCGCAGCGTGAAGTCGGTGTTCTCGTGCCACATGACGTGCCCATGCTCTCCCTTCAGGACGTATTCAGCGAAGAGGAGATTCGTACCTTCGTCACGGGGGTTCTTTCCCATTTTCCGACCGCAGAATTTGTCGTGGAGGAAAAGATCGACGGGCTCTCGCTTGCCCTGCGCTATGAGAACGGTGTTCTGGCGCGCGCAATTACGCGTGGTGACGGCATTGTGCAGGGAGAAGATGTCACACTTAATGCACGCGCAATCAATGACGTTGTAGAGGAACTGCACGATCCTCTGCCGTATTTTGAGGTGCGCGGTGAGGTCTACATGGAACGTGCCGCCTTTGCCGAGGTCAATGAGCGGCAGGAATTGCTCGGGCTAAAGCCCTTTGCAAATCCGCGTAATTGTGCGGCAGGAACACTGCGTCAGCTGGACGCACGCGTAACAAGGGAGCGACAGCTCTCGATGTTTGTGTTCAATTTACAACGTGCGGAGGGGCATTCATTTACTGCCCATACCGAGGCATATGACTTTATGCGGGCACAGGGGATCAAGATTATCGCGAATTACAGCGTCTGTCATACGGCAGATGAGGTCTGGGATGCAATTACGAAAATCGGTGCACAACGCGGTGAGCTTTCCTATGACATCGACGGCGCCGTCGTCAAAGTCAACAACTTCGCACAGCGCGCGGAACTCGGTGCGACGGCAAAGGCACCGCGCTGGGCAATCGCCTACAAATACCCGCCCGAGGAAAAGGAAACAGTTCTTCGCTCGATTGAACTCTCCGTCGGTCGTACGGGGCGAATTACGCCGACAGCGGTATTCGATCCTGTACAGCTCTGCGGTACGCGCGTCGAGAGGGCGACTCTGCACAATCAGGACTATATCGACAGTCTTGACGTGCGCATTGGTGATACAATCCTCGTCTACAAATCGGGTGAGATTATCCCGCGCGTCAAGGCTGTCGTCATGGAGAAGCGCCCGCAGGGAACGCAGCCCTATGTCATCGGCGATATCTGTCCCGTCTGCGGATCCCATGCCGTGCGTGAGACGGATACGGCGGATATGAAATGTCAGAATCCGGCGTGCCCCGCACAGGTGGAGAACCATATTCTGAACTTTGTCAGCCGTAACGCGATGGACATCAAAGGTTTTGGTGAATCGGCAATCATTGCACTGACACATGCGGGTTATTTGCATGATATCGCTGATATATATTCATTACATTTGCATCGAGATGAACTCATTTCCTCCGGTCTGATCGGACGAGAAAAGAGCGTCGACAATCGTCTTGCCGCAATCGAGGCGAGCAAGGCGAATACACCGGATCGCCTCCTCACGGGACTCGGAATCTCTGGCATCGGACGTGCGGCTGCGATCTCTCTCATGCAGGCATTTCCGTCCATCGACGCTCTGGAGGAGGCGGCGCTCGCAGATCCGGAGAAGATCCGCGCCGTTCCCGATATGGGTGAGATCAGCGTGCAGAAACTCTCGGAATTCTTTAGGTCGGAATCCGGACGTGCTCTGCTCAATAAATTCCGTACGGCAGGCGTGAACTTTGTGAGTGCTCCGATGGAGCGCGCCGGCGCGGCTCTCGATGGAAAGAGTTTCGTCATCACGGGGACGCTGCCGACACTTTCCCGTGAGGAATGTGCGGCACTCATCACCGCTCACGGCGGTACGGTAAAAGGATCTGTGTCAAAGAAGACCGACTACCTCGTCGCAGGCGAAGCGGCGGGAAGCAAGCTGCAGAAAGCGGAAAATCTTGGTATTCCGATCTTGGATGAAGCAGCGCTTAAGAATATGATTGCGGCAGAATGAAAGGAGCTCATATGAAACTCAGCAGATATATTGATTCCTCTCCGCTGGGTCCCGCGATGACCTTCGATGAGGTACGTGCGGCGATTGCGGAGGCAGTGCAGCAGGAGTGCTGCTCGGTCTGTGTGCAGCCGGCGGATATTCCGCTTGCCGTGGAGATGTGCCGCAATACCAAAACGCGCGTGTGCACAGTGCTGGACTTCCCGCATGGGAAGGCACCCGCTGCTGTAAAAGAGCTTGAGGCGCGTTACTATATGGAGTACGGTGCCGAAGAACTCGATATGGTGATGAACTACGGGCTTGCACGCTCCGGCAGATGGGCGGAGGTCGAGGCAGAGATACGTGCCGTTGTCAATGCAGCACACGTAAGGGATGTGCAGGTCAAGGTCATCTTCGAGGCAAGCCAGCTGACTCCGGAGGAGATCGCGCAGGCGACAGAGGTGAGTATTGCGGCGGGCGCAGACTTCGTCAAGACGGCAACGGGATTCTTGGGGACGGGTGCAACGGAGGAGCAGCTGCGCATCATGCTCGATACAGCGCGTGGACGGTGCAAGGTCAAGGCATCCGGCGGCATTCGGGACTATCGGACGGCAAAGAAGTTTTTGGCGATGGGCGTTCACCGTTTGGGCATCGGCAGTTCATCTGTCGCAAAAATTCTTGCCGAAGAAACACATTCATAAAATGAGATGAGGGAATGCAATGCGGTTCATCCATACGGCAGACTGGCATTTGGGGAAACTCTTTGGACAGCGTCACATGACGGAGGATCAGGCGTATGTATTGGAAGAACTGCTTGCGCTCTGCAAGGATGTGCATCCAGACGCCCTCATCATTGCGGGAGATGTCTATGACCGCGCCGTCCCGCCGCCGGAGGCAGTGAATCTCTTTAACGAAATATTGACACGGATTGCGAAGCAGGGCATTCGGGTGCTCTACATTGCCGGCAATCATGACAGTGCTGTGCGCCTTGATTTTGGTGCACAGCTTCTTCGTGCCTCCGGCATCTATCCGGCGGGGATTGTGCGCGCCGCAGAGCCGCCTGTCGTGCTCTCGGATGAATACGGCGATGTGTATTTCTCGCTCATCCCCTATGGGGATCCTCCGCATGTACGTGAGGCGTTTGCGCTCGATGAAAACCTGTCCTTCGACGGAGCGCTTGCCGTGCAGATTGCGGCAGCTCGTGCACAAATTCCGCTCTCCGTGCGCAGTGTGGCAGTGGCGCATGCCTTTGTCATCGGCGGACAGACCTCGGAGTCGGAACATGCGCTCTCCGTCGGTGGCAGCGATCAGGTAAGTGCGGAGAACTTTGCCGCATATTCCTATACAGCACTTGGACATCTGCACGCTCCTCAGCGTGCAGGAGCGGAGCACATCCGTTACTCCGGCTCTCTGTTGAAATATTCCTTCGATGAGGCACGTCAGAAAAAAGGAGTCGAACTTATCGAACTTGATGCTGTGGGAGCAGCTTCTCATACGTTCTATCCGCTGACACCGCGCCATGATGTACGCATTGTCAGCGGGATGATGGACGAACTGATGCACAAAGACTTTGACCTTCTCCCACACGACGACTATATCTGCGTGGAGTTGCTCGATATGGACGCCGTGCTTGCCGCACATGAGAAGCTGCGCAAGATCTATCCGAATCTCTTTACCATTACACGGCCAAACATCAACGTGAACCGGCTTTCCTCCACGGAGCGCAGCTATGAGCGTGGAAAGTCCGATCTTCATCTCTTCTCCGAGTTCTATGCCGACGTAACCGCATCGGAAATGACGGAAGCGGAGCGCAGGGAACTCATCCGTGTGATCGACGCGATGGAACAGGGGGCACGTGCAGAATGAGACCGCTGAAACTTCGCCTGCAGGCATTCGGTTCCTATGTCGAGGAGCAGGTGCTCGACTTTGAGGATGCCGTCGTGGATGCTCCCTTTGTGCTGATTCACGGGGCGACGGGGGCAGGCAAGACAACAATTTTAGATGCAATTGTATTTGCATTGTACGGAAAATCGAGCGGCAACATTCGTGAGGGTGCGACACTGCGCTCCTCCACGGCTCCTCCGGAGCGGACAACGGAGGTGGAGTATGTCTTTGCACTCGGTCATCGCCGCTATCGCGTCCTGCGTTCACCTACCTACGAACGCATGTCACGCGGTAAGATGAGGCAGCGTTTAGCGACAGGTCAGCTCTATCAGCTTCCGGATGTAGGGGAGAGTGGGGATGAGATTTTGCTCGCTTCCAATGTGACCGAGGTGTCGAAGCGCATCGGTCAGCTCATTGGATTTGACGCCGATCAATTCTGTCAGGTTGTGCTTCTTCCACAGGGACAGTTTCAGCGGTTTCTGCTTGCCGAGGTCAAGGATCGCAGCGCGATTATGCAGCGCATCTTTCGCACGGAACGATATCAGCGTCTCGAGGAGGCTCTGCTTCAGGAGTCCATCCAGCTCGAGCGTACGGCAAACGAGGAACGCGCACAGATTGACCAGATGCTTCGTTCGGAAAATCTGAACACAAGCGATGAATTGCGCGCGCGTATTGCCAAACTGAAAGAGGCGATTGTCCGCCATGCTGAAGAACTCAAAGCCCTTGAGGACCGTCAAAAGGACGCGCGTCATGCGCGTGAGGCGGGTACGGCGGCAGAACAAAAATTACAAGATCTGGCGGCAGCACAGAAGCGCCTTGCAGAGAAAGAGGCGCAGGGAGATTCTGTGCGGGATTTTCGTATTCGCTTGGAACGTGCCGAACGTGCTCACCCCGTTCTCTACAAAGAGCACATGGCAATCGAGGCAGCAGGATTGGAAAAACGTCGGACAGACGAACAAAGGACAGCAGAGAAACAGCTCAAGGTTGCACAAAAAGAGCTTCATGCGGCACAGCAAAGACGTGAGGCTGCGGAGAAGCAGGAGCCGGAGCGCACCAAGAAAGCGGAGCGCATTCAAGTACTCACGGACTATGTGGAGCGTGCCACGCAGCTCCATACCTGCCGAAAGCTTGTAGAGGAGCTGCGTGCATCGTGTGTGCGTGGCGAGGAGAGCCTGAAACACGGCGCGCGCAGCATCGAGATGCTCGGCATAGAGCACAAGGAAAACGAAGATTGCATCGCCGCACTTGAAAAAATATTGGCGACACGCGAGGCCGTTCAGCATGAACAAGAATGCCTGAAGCGGTGTCAGAGCTCCGCTGTCCGCACAGAGGAACTGAATGTGCAGGCGGCAGAACTGAGCCAAAAGGAAGCTGCCGCACAGAAGGCATGGCAGTCCTCCGTGGAGCTTCTGACAGAAGCGAAATCGAAGCTGCGTCAGATGCAGATGCTCTATGATCTCGGCAGTGCCGCGCGGCTTGCCGAAACGCTTGCGGACGGTGCACCCTGTCCCGTCTGCGGTGCTCTGTCACATCCGATGCCCGCCATCCACACGGAGGATATCCCATCCGAGCAGGTGGTGGAAAAATGCGCAAAAGCAGTAGATTCTGCGGAGCAGATGGTTCAGGAAGCCGCGTACAAACTGGAAAAAACAAAAGCAGAACATACGAGTGCACTGCAGAGCTACGCCCATGAGCAGAAACTGCTGCGCGAGTATCTTGCTTCTGATACGCTGGAAGGCCTGTCGCAGCGTGTACAGAAGCGTGATGAGGAATTAAAAACGGCGGAGACGGATCATGCAAAACGCACGACACAGCTTGCCGCACAAAAGAAACAAATGGAAAAGCTGCTTGTGGACCAGCAGGCGCAGGAGGCAGAAGCACAGAAAAATCGTGATCTCCTGCACAAACACGAGGGCGAACAGGCTGCACTTGAGGCACAGCTTCCGCAGGAATACCGCGACCACGCACAAATTGACGCAGAAATTCGCCGCCTGAAAGAGGAAGTGACGCAGGAAAAAAAGGCATATACGGAGGCTTTGGAGCGGGCTAACGAAAGTGCTGCCGCGTATGCGCGCGCGGAGAGCACACAGGCAGCGGCGCTGCGTGCCGCTGAGGAGGCATCTCAGCGTGCGCGAACGGCCCAGACGGAGTATGCGGCTGCATGGAATGCAGCAGGCTTCACCTCCGAGGAGGAATACCATGCGGCGATCGAGGGAAAGTGGGCGGATAGCAAACATCTGGAAAAGGTGCGCAAGCGTTTGAATCTGTATGACAGTGAGCGCAAGGCTGCAGAGGAGTTGTTTCAACAGGCGAAGAGTGCAGCAGATGGATGCATTGCCCCCGATATGGAGGCACTCAAAACCGCAGAGACTGCTGCCGATCAGGCCGTGCGTGAACACGCACGGGAGCAGGGGAGCCGCACGGAGCGATGCAGCGCACTCCGACGCATGCTGAGTGACATCGAGGAGCTCGAAAAAGTCGGTGCGGAACGTGCAGAGCGTTATCGTGTGATCGGCAAGCTCGCCTCCGTCGCAGCGGCGAAAGCGCCCTATCTGGTGCATTTTCAGACCTATGTGCTCCGCTCGATCCTGAGTGATGTCATTGAAGCCGCAAACGCGCGACTTATCATGATGAGCCGCGGACGCTACCGCCTCATACACGGTGAAGGCGGTGAAAAGAGAAAGTGGTGGGGGCTGGAGATCGATGTATTCGATGAGTATACGGGAATGCCGCGTGTTTCGCGCACACTGTCGGGCGGAGAGACATTCCTCGCATCCCTTGCTCTTGCGCTCGGGCTTTCCGATGTCGTGCAGCACTATGCAGGCGGCATGCACCTCGACATGATTTTCATTGATGAGGGCTTCGGCTCACTCGACAGCGAAACACTCGACGTTGCTATCCGCGCGCTGCTCGAGGTACAGCAGGAGGACGGACGTCTTGTCGGCATCATCTCTCATGTGGAGGAGCTGCGTGCACGTATTCCCGTACATCTTGAAGTCCTGCACACGGCAAATGGCAGCAGGGCTCGCTTTACACAGGGCGGCTTGGAGACATTATGACGGCAAGACTCGAGTTTATCATTGGACGCGCAGGCACGGGCAAGACGCATGCTTCTCTGGCGGCGATGACAGAGGTTCTGGTACGCGAGCCGCTCGGAAGACAGCGCATCCTTCTCGTTCCGGAGCATATGACCTATGCGGCGGAGCGTGCGCTTGCAGAGGCTCTAACGCACAGTGCGGGCTTTCTGCAGACCTATGTGTTCGGCTTTCGACGTCTCGCACGTCAGGTACTCCTCGAAACAGGGGGGGCGCATCTGCCGCGAATCAGTGAAATCGGCAGACGTATCCTGCTCAAGGATATCCTGCTGAGTCATAGGGATCAGTTCTCCGTCTTCGCACGTTCCGTCGGCAAGCGGGGCTTTACCGAAACCCTCGCACGTGCCATTGCAGAACTCAAACGCTATCGCCTGAGTCCCGCGCTTTTGCGGGATACAGCGCAGGAAAGCGCGCATACGCAGGAGCGACTCTCTCAAAAACTCACGGAACTTGCGCTTATCATGGACGAACTCTCCGTGCGCATGGAGGGACGCCTGACCGATCAGACCGATCGCATGGATCGTCTTGCAAAGCAGCTGAAAGACGCTCCCTTTCTGCACGGAGCCGAGATTTGGGTCGACGGATTCGATTTTTTCAATCCGCAGGAAATGGAGGTTTTTCGCGAACTCTTCCAAACAGCGGACACCATTCATGTGACTCTTACGATGGATGGACGCCAAGAGGGCGATCACGTACGTGTCAATCTCCCGGAAAACACACTGAATACGGGGCTCTTTGCGCGCTCCTATCAGACCATGCAGGCACTGACACATCTACTCGTGGAAATAGATCCTGCTTCCGCCCCCGACATCCGTCTTATGCACGGGCAGCAGCGCACACGAAAGCCATCGCTTATCGCAGTTGAGGCGCAGCTGGTTGGACATGCGCATCTCGCCCACATAGAGGATGGAGCTTTGCGGCTTGCAGAAGCGGCGAATCCGTGCCTTGAGGCAGAGGCGACGGCAGCCGATATCCTGCGGCTTGTGCGGGAACATGGGTATCGCTATCGCGATATTGCGGTACTCGTGCGCGATATCGACACCTATGAGGGGCTCTTGATGCCGGCATTTGCGGACTGTGGGATACCATGCTATCTGGATGCAAAACGACCAAGCAGTCATCATCCGCTTGCCGAACTCCTGCGTGCCGCAGCACAGGCGGCATGGAGAGGATGGGGCTATGATACCGTATTTCGCGCCCTGCGTACGGGATTTTTTCCCGTGTGGACGGAGCAATCCGATGAAGCGGACGAGACTTCCTTGCCGTGTGCAGACTGGCAGGAGATCATCGATCGACTTGAGAATTACTGTCTGGCATTCGGGATTCGTTCAGAGCGTCAGTGGACGGCAACGGATGAATGGAACTTTGTGCGCCGCTCCATTCCGAAAGAGGAGCAGGACAGCGCACAGAACGCGCCTCGGATCGCCGAAGAGATTGCGCTCGATGTGATACGTAGACGCATTGCTACGCCGCTCTCCATCCTGACGGAGATCCTTCGCCGCACGGAGAGCACGGCATATGAGCGCACGCGTGCACTCTATGACTTCCTTACGACACTCGAAGTACCACAGACACTCGAGGTATGGAGGACGGCAGCCGATGCAGATGGGAGGCTTGCGGACGCGGCTGCACACAGACAGATCTGGGTTTCCTGTATGACGTTGCTCGAGCAGCTGGTTGAGGTCAGCGGAGACAAGGATATCTCTGCCCGTGACTTTGAGGAGCTGCTCGGAGATGGACTGGATGCTCTCGAAATTGCGCTTATCCCGCCCGGACTGGATCATGTCACGATTGCCTCCTTCGATCAGAACAGTCTCGCGGGAATCCGCGCCGCTTATATCGTCGGCGCGAATGCGGGGACAATGCCGCGTGCAGGAGCGCCGCAAGGCGTTCTTTCGGATGCAGAACGCCTTGCCATCCGTGAATCGCTTGCGCATACAGGGCATACAATCTACGGCGGCAGCCATGAGCAGAGCTTTTTGGAACGCTATCAACTCTACCGCGGTTTCACCGAGGCGCGCGAATATCTCTGGGTATCCTATGCGCTCTCCTCCGTTGACGGCACGGCGCTCGCACCATCGCCCCTCGTGGCACGACTCCGCATGCTCTGTCCGAGCCTCCTTTCGATTCCGCTTGCCATGGTTGAACGCACGGACGATCTCGTCCTGTCTGCTCCGCATCCGGTTCTTTCTTCTCTCGCGGGTGCACTGCTGGAACAGCGGGAGCAGGGGAAGATGCAGCTCCTGTGGAACGATGTCTACAACTGGATGCGCAGCAATGCGGCGATGCATCCGCTGCTGCGCCTGATGGTGCACGGACTCTTTGCCTCTCCGCATGAGGAGAGGCTTTCTGCAGGGATTGCCGCGAAATTGTTTGCCCGCAGCGGACGTATCAGCGGCAGTACAACACGACTCGAAACTTTTCGTCAATGCCCATTCCGTCACTTTGCAATGTATGGACTCGGCCTAAGAGAACGTGATGTCTACGAGTTTCAAAGCAGCGACTTCGGTACGCTCCTGCACGAGATCCTGCATGAATACGGCGCGTGGGTAAGCACGAAGCATAAGAACGATTGGTGTGCCGCAGAGGTCGAGGGCAGGGAAAAGATCGACGAACTGCTGAAAGCTCTCGTGCCGAAAATACGGAGTTCCGTCCTCGATAGCCGTGCCAGTTACCGCCACCGTATCGAACGGATCCGACGTACGGCACAGCAGGTCATTCGTCATCTCACCTCATGGGCAGAGGCGTCGTCTTTTCACCCGCACGGCTTCGAGATCAGTTTCGGACGACACGGCGATCACATTTCGTTGATGGAATTTCAACTCAAAAATGGGATGACACTCTCTCTGCGCGGGCAGATCGACCGATTTGACGCAACGAAAGAGTGTGACTACTATCTCGTAATCGACTATAAGACGGGGGCGACATCTCTGCTCCTGCCGGAGATCAGGCACGGGCTGAAGATGCAGCTGCTGCTCTACCTCTTTGTAATACGCAGCTTTCTCGATCCTACAGACAGCTTTCCCGCAGGAATGCTCTATGCCCCCGTGGTAAATCCAGTCGTCGACACTAAGGTTCGTCTTGATGATGCGGAGCTGCAAAAGAAAGTAGCAAATGGAATGCTGCTGACCGGAATGCTGCTTGACGATGCGGAGATCATGACGAAGATTGATAAATTGGCAGATCATCTTTGTATTTCATTGAATAAGGACGGCAGCATCTCCAAAAATTCGGCAAAGTACATTCATTCACGAGAAGAGTTTGAACAGCTGCTCGCGTATCTTCCGCAGCTCATACGTGAGACTGCCGAGGAAATTCTGCGTGGAAATATAAAGGTTGCTCCATATCGTTTTCGTGAGCGCAACGCGTGCACCTTCTGTTCCTATCGCGCTATTTGCTCCTTTGATCCGGATCTCGGGTACAGCTACCATGATATTGCGGATAATGCACAGGCGGCGATGGGGGAAATTGCACGCATAGTACGTGGGGAGGTGAAGAGCGATGACGCATAAGATGCAGTTTACCGAAGATCAGGAAAAAGCGATTGAGACACGTGGACAGAATATCCTCGTTGCAGCAGCGGCAGGCTCCGGTAAGACCCGTGTTCTCGTGGAGCGTATCATCTCGCAGGTACGCAGGGGAGAACTCTCCCTCGACCGCGCCCTTGTACTCACCTTTACCAAAGCGGCGGCGTCAGAAATGCGCGAACGCATTGAGACCGCACTCAACGAAGAAATCCGCCATATCACCGTACAAGGCGGCGATGATACCGACATTCACAAGCAAATCGGAGCACTTGAACGCCAGCGGGTTCTGCTCACGGGGGCGGACATCTCGACATTTCACGCCTTCTGTCAGCGCCTGATTCAGGCGCATATCGACGCAACGGATATCCCTCCGAACTTTCGCATCGCAAGTGAGCAGGAGATCCGACTGCTGAAACATGACGTGTGTGAACAACTGCTTGAACAGGAATACAAAAACGCGGAGAATGGCGATCCGGATCATTTTCTCACCTTTTCTGATGCCTATGGGGGTATCAAAGGGGATGATGATAAGCTGCAAAGTGAAGTTCTTGCCCTTCATGCCTTTTCCCTCAGTCAGCCCTCGCCTGTAACATGGCTTGCCGCACAGGGAAAGCAGCGTGATGATACGCCGTATTGGGACCGCAGCGGATTTCACGTGCTCGCGGAAGAATTGCGTGAAAATCTTGGACAACTATGTGCAGACTACGAGGAGGCGATTGCATTTCTGTCCGATGGAGAGGAGGCTCTGCGTACAGCAGCTGCAAAATGCATTGTGGCACTCACACACAACAAGGAGCTCTATGAGGCACTGAAAGAGGAACTCAATGAATTTCTGAATGCCAAAAAAGACAGTGCATGGGAACAATTTCGTACGAAAGCGGCGGCTGCAAGAAAAGCAAAAAAAAATATTCCCCGCAAGGCAGTCGAGGATTATGATCCCGAAATCGGTGCACGCCTCAAGAAGCTGACCGGGAAGATTCATGACGGATGGGATGCCTGCCTTGCACAGCTCCCCGCAACAGCAGAGGAATTATGTGCGGCGGAGAATCGGGCAAATGCTGCAATTCGCCAATACACACGCCTTACCATTGCATTTCACGAGGCGTTTCAACATGAGAAATTAACACGCGGCATACTTGATTTCAGTGACCTCGAACACACAGCGCTTGCGCTTTTGTGTAAAACGCCCGAGCGGCTGCAGGAGAACCCGATCATTGCCGCCCCGACAGAGATTGCTGACGAACTGCGCCGGCACTATGAGACAATCATGGTGGACGAGTATCAGGATACAAACGGGCTACAGGAGGGGATCCTGCGCCAGATTGCACGCGAGCACAATCGCTTCATCGTCGGTGATGTAAAGCAGAGCATCTATCGTTTCCGTCTTGCCGATCCATCCCTTTTTCAGAGCACCTATCAGGCATATCGCAGCGGTAACGGCGAGGGTGTACTCGTGACCATGTCCGAGAACTTCCGCAGCCGAGCCGAAGTGCTCGAGCCGATCAACGAGATCTTCTCGCAGATCATGAGCAAAGAGGCCGTTGAGATTGACTATGACACAAACGCGCGCCTCAATCCCGGGCGTGTATTTGAGGAGCCCTCAGAGGGGAAAACATTGGCAGAACCGCTGGAGATCAACCTTCTCCGCGCCGACTACTCCACCACGGAAGAGGAGCCGAGCGAGGAAGAACGCAAAGCGTTTGAGGTAGAGGCTCATTTTATTGCGCGCCGTATTGATGAACTCAAAAAGGAAGGCTATGTCCTTCAAAACGGAAAAAAACTCAAAAATAAGGACATCGTAATCCTCCTGCGCGGGGCAAAAGAACGTGCGGGCATTTTGCTCGACGCTCTGCGCGCAAAGAATATTCCCGCCTATGCGGATGACACCGCAGGCTACTTCGAGGCGAGCGAAATCCGCATGGTATTATCCCTGCTTGCCGTTCTCGACAATGCCCGGCAGGACACCGCGCTTGCGGCCTTGCTCGTATCTCCGATGATCGGTCTTACGATGGAGGAAATGGCGGAACTCCGCATTCATACGCCGCATGGCAGTATCTATGATATGCTGACCGGTGCGACAGGAGATGACCTTGCGGAAGAGCTTGTTAAAAGAGCTGAAAACGCATTGGAACGAATCCGGCACTGGCGCAGCTATGCGCTTGTCCATAGCGTTCCTGAGCTGCTTCGTACGCTCTACCGAGAAACCGGATACTACGATTATGTCGGAGCACTCCCGGGCGGCATCCTGCGTCAGGCAAATCTGCGCATGCTCATCGATCGCGCCGCCGATTTCGAGCGGACAAACGAACGTGGGCTCTTTCGGTTCCTGCGCTACATCGACGCGCTGAAACGACGGAGCACAGATCTCTCGGTCGCACGAACGCTGGGTGAGAGCGAGGATGTTGTGCGGGTCATGACGATTCATCGGAGCAAGGGCCTCGAATTTCCCGTCGTCTTTCTCGCCAATATTGCGGGTGCATTTAATATGCAGGATACGAAGGGCGACCTTCTCTACCATGCACACGAAGGGATCGGACTGCGTGTCTATGAAAATACAATCGCGGGACGGCAAAAATATGACACTATGGCACGTCGAAAGGTCAAGGCGGTCATCGCTCGTGAGACGATGGCGGAGGAGATGCGCATCCTCTACGTCGCTATGACACGCGCACAGGAGAAGCTCATCCTGACGGGAACGCTCAACATTACACGCACAGGAAAAGACGCATTGGAGCAGCTGCGCGAGGTCTGTCTGAAATACACACAGACTGCGGATACAGCATTTCCAACGAGCGCAATCCTCAATGCAAAATGCTATCTCGACTGGATTGCGCTCGCCCTTATGCGGCATCCCGACGGAGCCGTATTGTTCGATGATGCTGATGACATCATGCACCGTCCACCAACCAACGAAAAGGCACGCTTTTCTGTGCGTATATTGGATGAAAGCGTGCACGTTCCGCAAAGAGAGGAGCAGGAAAGCGAGAATTCCGTTCTCGCCGCTGTTCGTGCCGATGAGCCGCTGCCCGAAGGTGGGGAGGCAGAACGTGTTGCCGCGGTTTTGGGGTGGACATACGATCTGCGCGGAACGGCACAGATCCATGCCAAGACCAGTGTTACGGAGCTGAAGCGTCAGCAGGCAGCCGAGGAAGAACATCTCGTTCCGTTTCCGCCCGTACTCGGCGATACGGCAAATACGGAGCAAGAATGGGAGATACCGCGCTTCCTCCGCTCTGCGGAGCGCGAATATCTGAGTCCGATGGAGCGCGGTACGGCAATGCATACCGTCATGCAGCAGCTTGATCTGAAGGACAGCGCGAACATCGCTGCCATCACGCGACAGGCGGACGCACTCATGGAAAAGGGCATTCTCACCGAAGCAGAACGCAGAGGCATTGAAACGGGAAAGATCTGGAAGTTCGTCGGCTCCAAACTGGGGCAGCGCATGCGTCATGCAAAGGCGGTTTATCGCGAGCTTTCATTTGGGCGGCTCCTGCCCGCACGTAAATACTACCCGGAAGCGACGGATGAGAACGATCAGATCTTTTTGCAGGGCATCATCGACGTCCTCTTTGAGGAGGAAAACGGCAACTATGTCCTGCTCGATTACAAGACCGACCGCAAAATCTCCGGTGCTGAAGCACGGGCACGCTATCAGTTCCAGATCGATCTTTACTGCGATGCCGTAGAGACCATCCTTGGAAAGCCGGTCAAAGAACGCTACCTCTTCCTGCTCGATACGGGTATGGAAGTGAAGATGTGGGACACCTAAAAACAGAGCAGTGACGCACAATATGTCACTGCTTTGTTTTTACTGTGGAGGAAGGGGAACGCATGTGCGGCTTTCGGGAACATTATCATATCCGACAATCTTTGCCGTAACCCCGTACAGTTTTTTCAGTCGCTGCTCTGTAATCACATCATTTGTCTGACCGACGAAAAACACGCCGTCCCGTCCCATGACTGCGGTCTGATCTGCACAGTAAAAGGCATGACTGGGGGCGTGCGTCGTCATGATCACCGTGATTCCCGCCGCACTGAGCGTGCGGATACGATTCATCACGAGCACCTGATTGCCGAAATCGAGGCTTGCTGTAGGCTCATCCATGCACAGGAGCTGCGGCTGCTGTGCGATGGCACGCGCCAGGAGGACAAGCTGCCGTTCTCCGCCGCTGATCTTCGTATAGATCTTTTGCGAAAGATGCGCGATGTCAAGCATTTCGATCGCATCGTCCGCAATCCGTTGATCTTTTTTCCCGGGAACGCCAAGACTGCCGATGTGGGCAGCTCGTCCCATCACAACGACATCATGCACGGTGAAGGGGAAGGGGGGCGTATGCACCTGCGGGACGTAGGCGATGCGACGCGCCCGCTCCTGCACGGTCCATGCGGACATATTCTCACCGGATAGAAATATATCACCCGCAAGCGGGGACAGCAGCCCTAGAATCGTCTTGAAGAGCGTTGTCTTGCCGACGCCGTTCGGTCCGAGCAGACAGAGCGTTTCCCCGCGATTGACGGCAAAGGAAATGTTTTGGAAGATGGGAACGCTTCCATAGCATTTTCCTTTCTCGATTGAATCCTCTGAATTGCTGTGTTATCCTAGAATCAACAGATCTGTGAGGAGGTATTTTAGTGAACTACTGGAATCTTTACGATGAGATCATCGCAGGGTTGCCGCAGGATATTTGCATCGATGGCTATGTCGTCAGCTGCCCGTGGACGTATGTCCGTGCCGGTGATCTCGTTGGCGTCTGCATGACGATCCCAGCTTACAGCCGCCCGCGTCTGCGCAAGGAGAGCTTTCTCGGCTGCTCCCTTCGTGAGGCGGGGGAGTATGTGCGCTCGTGGCAGGGGCAGGAGGCATCCATCGCCACGGCCGCTATCAACGCCTACTACAATCAGCCGTCAAAAGTACAGGTGATGCAGGGGTTTCACGGTGAGGATGCATCCGCTGAGACACTGGATGAGCGCAAGAAACTGGAAGCATTCGCCATGTATACGGAGCAGATTCGCGGAAAGAAGGTTGCTGTCGTTGGGCATTTTCCGAACTTCCAAAAGAAGTGGGAACCGATCTGCGACCTATCCATCCTTGAGATGCAGCCGGAGTGGGGGGACTATCCAGCCGAGGCGGCTGAGTTCCTCCTGCCGCAACAGGATTTTGTCTTTATGACGGGGGCGACCTTTGCCAACAAGACCATGCCGCGCCTCTTGGAACTCTCAAGGAATGCTGTGACCGTCCTTGTTGGTCCCTCTGTGCCGATGCATCCATGCCTTTTTGACTACGGGGCAGACGGACTTTCGGGATTCACCGTGACCGATGCCGCCCTTGCTGCCGATCTCGTCCACTATGGATATGGAACGGACATTGCGAGCTGCGGCAAGATGGCGGATGTCCTTCCGCAGAAGAATTTCGCATAGTTACAGCAGAGTTGCCGTACATTCTCGGAACGTACGGCAACTCTGTGTCTTGTATTTCGGCGTGCGTCAGAATGACATATCCACACCTAGCAGGAAGTTTGTTCCCTCTGCCGGATGATAGAGCTTGTCCTGATAATCCCTGTTAAAGATATTATTGACGCGCAGGAAAACGCCAAGATCCGTCTGCGGTTCATAGCGCAGGTCGAGATCCGCTGTAAAATATCCGGTACTGTTCGGATAAGAACTGCCATTCGTCCAACCGCTTACCGCGCGTCCAAGAAGCGTCGAACGCCATTTTCCTTCACGATAGGTCAGACCGAGGTTAAATATTTGATGGGGAATCCCTGTAGCACCTGTTGTTTTTCCGTTTGCCTTGTCCTCTGCACTCATCCACGTATAATTGGCAAAGCTGGAGAAGTTCTGTGTAAATTTGTGCTGATAGCCGAACTCTACGCCGCGAATTTTTGTCTGATCGACGTTGTAATACGGACCGCCGCGTACGAGACGAACAATACGATCCGTAACATCTGTGTAGAATACAGCGAGATCAAGTTCTGATTTTGGACTGAAACGGTGCTTCCAACCAAACTCAAAATTACGGTCACGTTCCGGCTTCGGCACAGGCACATTCGCACGAATATTTGTCGCTGCGGATTTTGCCTGAACAAAAACATGTGTACGACCGACAGAGAAACGTAGCGTATCCGACTTCGTCAAATCATGTGTGATATTGAGAACGGGATCGATGGCGTGGTCCGTACTCTTTATGTTGTTTGCATCCTGTGACAGTGATTCGTGACGCACACCGATCGTCATTCGAGTCTTTGCATTGAAACTCCATGCATCCTCGATATAGAATCCTGTGCGCTTATCCGTTCCCTTATCACTCAAATTTGTGTTGTTCTCATCTGTATGCCAATCGAGCTTGATATATTTTGCGCCAAAACTCAGCTGATGTTTATTGCCGAGTGCGGCAGAGGCATTTGTCTCGATACCATTTCCTGTGGAGAACCAACCACTGCGATACCATTCCAGAGCGGCGTAGCTATAACTTGAGATGCTTCCTCCTTCACTTGTAGAAAGGTTATGCACCCAAAGGTTGTTCTCGTCAATGAGATGATAGTATTTAACATCATATTGCCACTTATCACTCGGACGGCTCTCATACTGAAGAGCTATGTTGGTTTGTTTGAATCCCTTGTAATGCCAGTTGTTGGCCTTGTTGTTCCTTTTTACCGCATTTGGAATATTTTGCGCTAAACTCCAATTGATATTGGCAATAAGTGTCTTCCTTGTAATTGGATCGACGCTATTGGAAATCTCACTGTCCATATTGGAGTAATATCCGCTCAGCATCAGGAAGGATTTGTCACTCATCTTGAACTTGATCTTCCCGTCAAAATACAGTTTGTCATTTGCAGAATTTGGCAAATAACCACCCGTATGACGTTTTGACGCATTCAGAGTATAGCTGATATTTTTATCACTGCCGCTGTAACAAAGGTGCATATCATAGGTATGATGGGAACCGCCCGCAATGCTCAGGCGAAATTTCCCCGCACCGTTGCCGTCCTTCGTCGTCACAAGAATAACGCCGCCCTTATAGTCTGTCCCATACTTGACAGGTCCCGGTCCCTTGATGATCTCAACCTTTGCAATGCTGTCTGCGGGAATCGTAGAGAGATCAGCCGCAGCATTTGATGCAATTCCGTTGAGAGGGAATGCAGGGATGCCGTCGATGTAGACTTTTGTCTGTCCGACTTCTGCGCCACGAATACGCACCATCTTGCTGTTCTTATCCGCCGGTGCCATATAGAGTCCCGGTACCTGCGAGAGGATGTCGGCGAGGTTGCGATAGCCGCGCTCCGCAATCTCCTGCTCTGTGATTGTATTCGTCGTCACAAGATACTTGTCAACGTCCTCAGCCTCGACTGTGATCGCATCGGTCTTATATGCTGAGTCAGCGGCATATACCTGCGGTAGGAACACAAACCCCGCCGCAATTGCCGCCACAAGGGCTGTCTGGTACTTCTGTATTCATTTCATCAATACCTCTCCTTTTCAGTTCACCATACACACAAAAAAGGGACTGTTTCCCGTACAAAGCGCACGACAAACAGTCCCTGCACATAAAAATAGCAGTCCGTTCCTGTCGTTTTCCTTTTCAATACGGGAAGGCTGCCACATTTCTGCGATAACCCTGTGAGCGTAAACATTCCATAAAATGCTTGCTCAGGCGAAATATCATAGGCACTGCGCCCTTAGATATTTTTGCTCGGAAAACAAGTTTATTTAATTGCGAGTTAATTCTACCAAATAGATCGTTACACTGTCAATCACTGTTCTAACAAAGTCGTGATATTTTCGGAAAGACCTTTGAAAAGAGCAGGAATAAACATATTCTTCACGAATTATTTCATTGAGTACATCGAAAGGAAGTGAATCAAATGGCAGACTGTATCTTTTGCAAGATTGCACAGGGGGAAATTCCATCCACAAAGGTATATGAGGATGATCAGGTGCTCGCATTCCGCGATCTCGATCCGCAGGCACAGGAACACGTTCTCATCATTCCAAAGAAGCATCTCGAAAGCGTTCTTGCACTTAAGGCAGAGGATCGGGATTTGGCTGCGCATATTCTGATCGAGGTTGTGCCGGAGATTGCACGCAGTCTCAATATCGATGCGAGTGGTTTCCGACTCGTGACGAATACGGGAGCGGATGGCGGACAGACCGTCGGACATCTCCATTTTCATCTTCTCGGCGGACGTTCACTCACATGGCCGCCGGGCTGACATCAAAATTCATATGAGAGCGTATTAAGGCAGTGTTATGTCACGTTATATTGTGATAAATCCTGCCTTTTTTGTTTAAGTTCCATCGCAGGAAAACGATATTATTGATATAAGATAGAATAGTATGTCAATACCGATGGGAGGTGTCAGCAATGGTAGAACGTATTGAACGAGTGATGCGGATCAAGCGCCTTCGTTTTAACAAGGATGAATTGTTTGAGCGGAGAAAAGGCTTTGAGGAGCGCGAACAGGGCGAGACATTTGCTTCTATTTTTGATGATGAAGTCGAAAAGAGAAAAAAACGTCAGTCGGAAAACGCCTCTTCAAACAGTGCGTATCATTTGGAGGTCGGTCGTCCTACACAATCTCTGTTTTATCAAGGGAAAGCTGATATTTCAGATATGAAGGGGAAACTGCCCCATGCCGGATGATTCCTATGGCATGCGACTGGCACTGGCGGAGGCGCAACGCGCATATGCGCTTGGCGAAGTTCCGATCGGTGCCGTTATTTTGGATGAGGCGGGAGAAGTTATCTCCAGTGGATACAATCTGCGTGAAACAGAGCATGATGCAACGGCACACGCCGAACTGATTGCCATTCAGCGTGCCTGCCGGAGTCTTGGTCGATGGCGTCTCACGGGAATGACACTGTATGTTACCATCGAACCATGTCCAATGTGCGCCGGCGCAATCGTCATGAGCCGAATCAGCCGTGTTGTGTACGGAAGTACAGACACAAAGGCAGGAGCCTGCGAATCGCTCTTCAATATCACAGGATGTCCCGCGCTGAACCATCAACCGGAAATGCGTGCGGGCGTCCTGGCGGATGAATGTGCTGAGATTATCCGACGATTTTTCCACGAACGTCGAAAAAAGGATAAGATATCGTAAGACGCTCATTCTTCATCTCATATGAAATATAGTTTCTCCTGCAAACGTAAAAGACGTCCACAGGCTTTCGCCGCGGACGTCTTTTACGTTGGGGAAATTTGAAATTTACTGCAAGGCTTCCTGCAGTATCTTCATATTCGCTTTCATCGTGTCGATATAGGCGTTCTTTGCCGCTGGCGTCGCTTCGCCGGTCACAACAGGATCTAAGGTGTAGATCTTAGCACCCGTTTCGCGTGCAATGGTCTCGGCAGCAGCAGGGGAGTACTGCGGCTCCGTGAAAAGCACCTTAGACGGAAGAGCGTTGACCTGCTCGATCGTCTCCTGAAGCTCTGTCGGGGTCGGTTCCGTCCCCGGTTCACGCTCTACTACACCGATGATGTTCAGGTTGAACTCCTTTGCAAAGTAGGGGAATGCCTCGTGGAACGTAACGATATCCTTGTGCGGAACATTGTCGAGCGCCGCGTGCATTTCACTCTTGAGTGCCGTGAGCTTTTCGATGTATGCTGCAGCATTCTTTTCATATGCATCTGCGTGTGCAGGATCAGCCTCCTTCAGCTGATCGGCAATATTGCGCACCTGCTGAATGGCATCCGTAACACTCAGCCAAACATGAGGGTTGTCCCCCTCATCATCGTGAATGAGTTCAATGCCGAGCGAGGCATCGATGACCTTCAGCTTCTTCTGCTGCTCGGTCACCTTGTCCATGAAATCCTCCATGCCTGCTCCATTGATCACAAAGGCATCCGCTTTCTCAAGCGTCTTTATATCATCGGTCATCAGCTGATAATCATGCAGACAGCCGGTCTGGGGTTTCGTCATATTATAGACTTCAACGCCGTCCACACCGTCGGTGATGTTGATGGTCGCAACGTACATGGGATAGAATGATGTCACAATACGGAACGGCTCTGCCGTTTTCTTTTCTGCCGTCTGATTCGCTCCGCCACAGCCGACGAGGGCAATGGAAACGACAAGCAGCAGGAGAGATAGAATCTTTGTTGTTCTGTGCATGGGTAACAGGTCTCCTTTATTTAACGCAACTGGAACATTTTGTGAGTTGGAAAACTCACGAACAAAATCATAACGCACACTGAGAGGTAATGTCAATATAAAATATAAAAATTTTTTATCATTGCATACTATGTATAAATAGATGTTCAAGAAAACAGTTGATGATATCCTCAGGTGTTTTGTGAAAATTTGATTACGCGATTGACACGGATTATCTCTATGGGGTATAATGTGCTTGCATCATTTATCGGTGCAACATTACTCCGCGCGTGGAGGGAGGGGAAATGCATGGCAAATGAAATCAAGGTCGGCAAGAATGAGTCGATCGACAGTGCTCTCCGCCGCTTTAAGCGTATGTCACAGAAGGCCGGCACTCTTGCCGAAGTTCGAAAGCGTGAACATTACGAGAAACCGAGCGTTCGCCGCAAAAAGAAGTCTGAGGCAGCGCGTAAACGCAAATACAGGGGCTGATTGCAAAGAAACATCCGTGGACGCTGTGTGCCACGGATGTTTTTCTATCTTTAATACTTCTTTGAAAGGATGAAAACCTATGTCATTGATGGAAAAACTCACCGCTGATATGAAAGAAGCTATGAAGCAAGGAGAAAAGGAGCGCCTCTCTGTCATCCGGCTCGTGCGCGGTGCTGTTCGTCAAGCAGAGATCGACGGAAAAAAGACACTGAGCGATGACGAGATCATCGGTGTAATTACCAAGGAAGTGAAGATGCGCCGTGACTCCATTGAGGAGTTCGAACGCGGCGGGCGCTCGGATCTTGTGGAAAAGACAGAGGCAGAGATTGCCGTTTTGATGCCGTATCTGCCCGAACAGCTCAGTGCAGATGAGATCAAGAAGATTGTCGAGACCGCTGTCGCTGAAGTCGGCGCGACAACGGCGAAGGATATGGGCAAGGTTATGGGTGTCCTTATGCCTCGTGTGAAAGGCCGTGCCGATGGTAAGCTGGTGAATGAAATTGTTCGTTCTCTTTTGAAGTAAATGTCCAACATGGTGAAATCCCCGTACATTCCTTTTGACAAAGGCGCGGGGATTTTCGTATAATTGGGAAGAGAATAGAAGATTAAAGGAGTGCACAATATGGCAGAGAAGGATACCAAGAAGGACAGTAAAAGAGATAAGCCGATGACGCGTGAAGAGGCTCTGGAGAATGCACTCAAGCAAATTGAGAAAACCCATGGCAAAGGAGCCATCATGCGTCTCGGTGAAGCCAAGGCAAATATGAATATTGAGGTGATATCGACCGGTATCCTGCCGCTCGATATTGCGCTCGGCGTCGGCGGCATCCCGCGGGGGCGTATTATCGAAGTGTACGGTCCCGAATCCTCCGGCAAGACGACGGTCACACTCCACATGATTGCCGAAGCGCAAAAGGCGGGAGGGCTTGCTGCATTCATCGATGCAGAGCATGCGCTGGATCCGGAGTATGCACGAAAACTTGGCGTCAATACCGAGGATCTCCTGATTTCGCAGCCGGACACGGGCGAGCAGGCTCTCGAAATTGTGGATGCACTTGTGCACAGCGGTGCCATCGACATCATCGTTGTGGACTCCGTCGCAGCACTTGTGCCAAAATCCGAAATCGAGGGGGATATGGGTTCTTCCGTTGTCGGACTCCAAGCGCGACTCATGAGTCAGGCAATGCGAAAACTTACGGGTATTATCAGCAAGACCCGTACCGTTGCCGTCTTTATCAACCAGCTGCGTGAAAAGATCGGCGTTACCTATGGCAATCCCGAGACGACAACGGGCGGTCGCGCCCTAAAATTCTACGCGTCTGTGCGCATCGATGTCCGGCGCGCCGACTCGATCAAGCAGGGAACCGAGTCCCTCGGCAACCGTACACGTGCGAAGATTGTCAAGAACAAGGTTGCGCCGCCCTTTAAGACGGCAGAGTTTGACATCATATACGGTGAGGGCGTTTCGCGTCTCGGCAGCATTATCGACATGGGCGTCGAGCTGGACATCGTAAACAAGAGCGGTGCATGGTATTCCTATGAGGGAACACGCCTCGGTCAGGGCAAGGAAAATGCCAAGGAGACACTAGAGGAGAAACCAGAACTCATTGCCGAAATCGAGGAGAAGATTCGTACGAAACTTCTTGTCGAAGGAGCAACGCCGAAGAAGAAATCAACATCGAAAAAATTTTCTGCGGAGGAAGAACAGGAGGAACCTGCAGAAGAGAGCATTCCGGAGATGGATGAATGAACGACACCCACGATCAAGAGGAGAAGCGTTCACGAAAAGCAGCAAATAAAACAGCGCTCATGACAGCTGTTGATTACCTTGCACGACAGGCGCACAGCGAAAAGAAACTGCGTGAGAAGCTCACGCGCAAGGGGTTTCCGGCAGAGGAAATCCATGCCGCCATAGCGCGCCTCATCGAGCAACGTTATCTTGACGATACTGACCTCTGTACCCAGCAGTTCATGTATCTCTACAACGACAGCCGGAATTCCGTCCACCAGATCTGTGCGAAGCTCATGCAGCGCGGCTTCGATCATGATCTCGTATGGAGTGTCGTACCGGATGATACCTTTGAGCGTGAGGTTTCTGCAGCGGAGCGCGTACTCGCAATGAAGTATAAACCGACGGACAAGTATCAAAAGATGATGGCAAATCTCTATCAAAAGGGATTTTCAGTCGATGTATCGCATGCTGCCGTACGGAGTTTTACGCAAGATCCAGAAGAATAATACAAGAGAGGAATTCCATTATGAGCAGATCCGATGCCGCAGAGATGATCTTAGTGCTGGATTTCGGCGGGCAATACAATCAACTCATTGCACGTCGCGTTCGTGAGAATCATGTCTATTGTGAGGTATATCCACATACGCTGTCGCTAGACCGCATTCGAGAACTTGCGCCGCGCGGCATCATTCTGACGGGCGGGCCGAACAGCGTCTATGGGCAGGGAGCTGTCACCGCACCAAAGGAACTCTTTTCGCTCGGGATACCGGTGCTTGGAATCTGCTACGGCGCGCAGCTTATGGCGCATCTCTGCGGCGGTAGGGTCGAGACTGCACCTACGAGCGAATATGGGAAGACAGAGGTCGACATCACGGACAAAGCCTCCCTTCTATTTGACGGTATTCCCACAAAAAACATCTGCTGGATGAGCCATACGGACTATATCAGTGTACTTCCTACGAGGTTTCATACAACGGCAAACACGCCTGTTTGCCCGATTGCAGCGATGGAGAATCCGGCGGAAGGGCTTTATGCGGTCCAGTTCCACCCCGAGGTCATGCACACAGAGCATGGAACGGAGATCCTGCGGAACTTTGTCTATCATGTCTGCAAATGTATGGGAACGTGGCGCATGGATTCCTTCGTCCAGAAGGCGATTGAGGAACTGCGTAAAAAGATTGGGACGGGACGTGCGCTCTGTGCACTCTCGGGCGGTGTCGACTCCTCCGTGGCCGCCGTTCTGCTCTCCAAAGCGATCGGCAGCCAGCTCACCTGCGTCTTTGTCGACCATGGTCTTCTGCGTAAGGACGAGGGGGATGAGGTGGAAGCCGTTTTCGGAACATCCGGCACCTATGATGTCAACTTCATCCGTATTAACGCGCGTGATCGCTTTTATGCCAAACTCAAGGGGGTAACGGAGCCGGAGGCAAAGCGTAAGATCATCGGGGAGGAGTTTATCCGCGTCTTTGAGGAAGCGGCACATGAGATTGGTGCGGTGGACTTTCTCGTGCAGGGAACGATCTACCCCGATGTTATTGAGAGCGGGCTTGGCAAATCCGCTGTCATCAAATCGCATCACAACGTCGGCGGACTTCCCGACCATGTGGATTTCAAAGAGATTGTTGAGCCACTTCGTCTCCTCTTCAAAGACGAGGTGCGCGCCGCAGGACGCGAGCTTGGCGTTCCGGACGATCTCGTCGATCGCCAGCCGTTCCCGGGGCCGGGGCTCGGCATCCGCATCATTGGCGAGGTAACGGCAGAGAAGGTTCATATCGTGCAGGAGGCGGATGCCATCTACCGTGAGGAGATTGCAAAAGCCGGTCTCCAAAAGAATCTCGGGCAGTATTTTGCTGCGCTCACCAATATGCGCTCCGTCGGCGTCATGGGTGACGGACGAACCTATGACTATGCCATCGTTCTGCGTGCGGTCGAGACCAGTGATTTCATGACGGCAGAGGCGGCACAGCTCCCGTGGGAAATCCTGTCGAGAGTCACCACACGCATTGTCAATGAAGTCCGCGGCGTCAACCGCGTCCTCTACGACTGCACAGGCAAACCGCCCGCGACCATCGAACTCGAATAAACAAAAATAAGCGCAGAGATCCTTATATTTCAAGGTTCTCTGCGCTTATTTATTTTCTGTGACCCCCGATTGACCCCTTTTGTTGCAGGATCGCTTTCGATGGTGTCAATGATCATATCGCGCTCCTGCGGATACAGGTGAGCGTAGGTTTGTAGTGTAGTCTCGATTTTTTCATGACCGAGGCGTTGTGAAATCGCTATGATCGGTATTCCTCGGTGAATGAGATAGGAGGCATGAGAGTGCCTAAGATCATGAAGGCGAATTTTCTCTATGCCAACCTGTGCAGCTACACGCCTCATTTCATAAGATAATCCATGTTTACCGGTTTCAAATAATCGTGCGTTTGGATTGATTGAATGCTGCGCTTGGATAAACTGCTGGACTTCATCGACAAGAAATGCAGGGATGCTGACATCACGACGGCTCTTTGGTGTCTTAGGCGGGCCGATTATAGTCTTGTTATCTAGCCGTGCGTAGCTTTTGGTTATGTGTATCAAATTTTTGTCAAAATCAAAGTCCTCCAGGGTCAGTGCCAAAAACTCTCCAACACGCATCCCTGTCCAGAAAAGGATTAAAAAAGAAATTCTGTATAGTGGAGTAGTGGTGTGATTGATAAATTTTTGAAAATCATCAACCGTCCAGAATCTCATTGCATCGGCATGACTCTTTCCGATCATCCCTGCTCGTTTTGCTGGGTTAGTTGGTAGACCATAATAATTTACGGCAAAGTTGAAGATGGCTGCAACTTGATTGTTGATAGTACGGAGGTATGTCTCTTGATAATCGCCTTTGACAAGTTCGTTTTGCCACTGCCGTATTTTTGCAGGAGTAATCTGATCGCAGGGCAAATTTGCGAAGAACGGCAATACCTTTGAGGTGAACATATATTCTTTGCTTCGATAGGTTGTAGGTCTTATGCGCGGTTTTATATCTGTCATATACAACTCGTACAGAGCCTGAAAGGACATGGATGGAGCACCCTGTTTCTGCCGATGGAAGTCCTGCTCAAAAAGCTGCGCGTCTTTTTTCTTGGCAAATCCTCGACGTGTAGTCTCTTTTTTTTCACCTGTCCAATCGGTATATTTGATCTTTACGTACCATGTTCCGCGCTTCGTGTCTTTATGGACGGACAAGAGATCATCCCTTTCATTGGTATGATGTCTATGTTATACTCATTTTGCTGTCGCACCTCAGAATCTAGCGATAGGTGGAGGGAGGTGTGTTTCGGTGGATATTCTTATGGAATCACTGATAAAATGAAGTCCGTCAGATTGGCGCAGATTTTTTCGTCCGATTGAGGCAGCAAACCGGACGCATAGCCAAAGCTATGTGGAGGATTTGCTAACGAAAAGCGGGCAAAAAAGATGTGCTAAGATGGCGGTGCTGAATTTATCAGTGCTTCCTTATATCTTTGATGGTTGGTATTGTGGCAAGTTTGATTGCTGCCTTTATCTACGATCGTATCCGTTAGCGACAGCTTAATCTCTGCTTGTGCCTATTGGAGTGACTATCCAAGACGGTGCAACAAAAGCCCCCGCAGGTGACTAATCTGCGGGGGCTTTTGCGGTGTAGAATGATGGACAATCATTCTTATATCTTTGTAGCCCCAGTATAGCACCTTTAAGAGATTATTTCAAGCACTCAAAAAGCTGTAGTAGCGTGTGCGATTTGGTACTACATTCAGAAGTAGTTGGAAAGGTAGTTCTTGGCAACTTCCAGCCCATGATTATGAAAATAATCTACTGAAAAATCCTTTTTTCCTCTTCGTTTCCAATTCAAAAAGCTCTTTGAGATGATTCAGCTCGCTTTTCAGATGAGCGTTCTCCTCAAGTAGTTCGGTGTAGCTTGGTTTTTTTGTGCCCCCAATTTGATTGAGGGGCTTTTCCTTTTTGTTGATGGAGTTCCATTTTATACGGATCAGGTCATCTGCCAATTTTGACGGCGTAATCGAAGCAAGATCAGCGTAGTCATTACATGCGAGTTCATCCGTAGAATGACCCACACCGATTGCAATCGGGTGGCGAGCTTCGTAGATCGTTTGAATCAGCTTGGGATGATTGAAGTCTAAAAAATCATAGATACTGCCACCGCCGCGGACGATGCAGATGCAGTCCAAATCCTTTTGATCCAGCTCTTGAATGCGCTGACTCATGCTCTCAGCAGTCATCACATCGGACAAAAGTTTTACTTCGAACTTTTCTCCGATAAGTGTTATGAAGTCGTTGTATCCGGCGCTTTCTTTCGGTGCAATCACACCAATACAACCGAATCGGGTTTCAATTTTCTGTTTCTGCAGTCCGCTTCTTGAAGGATAATCTTTTTTCCATTGGGCGAGCGTTCTCTTAAATGCAGTAGGTTCATCGAGCGGACGGATGTCAGATGCCTTGACCTGAAGTTTATCTTTGTAAACACCGAGTGTTCCTGTCACCTTGACTCGAGTATCAAAGGAGGGAATATACAATTTCTGATCTGCATACACATAGATACGCTGCTTTGCGGTTGGATCGTTTGTTAAATCGAAATTCGTATAGACGTTATTTTCACTGGAAAAGACTCTGCAAACATCACCGACGACAACAACCAATAATGAGCCGAGTGCGGAAGACACGATTTTTTGATACTGAAGCAGTACATCATCTGTACTTAGTGGAGTTTTCAAGGATTGATACATTTTAGGATCAATCCATTTTTGAAAGGGATGATAGTCTATCCCGTCTGGAATATACCAGCTTTTTGATTCCTTGTCCCATCGGGCATGCAGCGCCTTTACAAGCTCTTTTTCTTCATAGGGGACATTCAGCATAATCTTCATGATGAATCCTTTCGAGGCTTATTTCCTAAAAAGCTTTATGTAAATCCGGAGGGCGCGGGATAAAAGGAACTATTTTTTTCCCGCTACAGCCCCCGCAGCAGTTTCCTCCTTATGTTTCAGATAGTTGATAAACTGCCGCACCTCGCTTGCCATCTCCGGGGTAATATCCTCTATGTCACGCAAGACTTCTTCCTGATAGGAAGGAGTCTTTTCTTTTATGAGTGGAGAAGGGTCGTTTGTTTGCCCCAGTAGATAGTCTAGGCTGACATTAAAGAAATCAGCTATTCGGATCAGCATTGTAGTATCTGGATCCCGTTTCTCATTTTCATAAAAATTATATGACTGTCGACTTATATTTAGAATTTTTGCTAAATCTGTTTGGCTTAGGTTATGTTGCTCACGCAATAGTTTCATTCTGTTCATCTGCAACCCCCTGTTACATTATGTCAACTATTTGTAGCAACTTCAATCATATGCAACATAATATAGCATGTTAAAATAATTTGCTACATTATGTTGGCAACAAGAAAAATATAACGTATTATTTTATTGTCAACAGAATGTAGCAAGTTGGGTGGTGAAGAAATGAAGTGGTTGACAGAAATGATAGTGTCAAGTTTTTTGTGTAAACGTTTCTGCAAGTGTAGCAACCCTAAATTGCAATATCAAATCGGACAGTCGAGAATAACAGAATCAAAATTTATGGACGAAGATTTTTTAGCGCGGCATCGAAGCGCTCTTGTGGCGTTTCATAACCTAGAATTTTGCGTGGCAGCGTATTGATCCAATCCTCTACGCGCTGCACTTCTTCCTCGCTCAAGTTCGTCATATCCATGCCCTTCGGAATGAAATACCGAACGAGTGCATTCTGCTTCTCGTTCGTTCCACGTTCCCAAGGGGCGTAAGGATGAGCATAGTATACCTTCGCCTCCGGAACAGCTTCTTGCAGACGAGCAAACTCGCTCCCATTGTCGTAGGTGATCGTACGAAATACCTGTGAAAATTGTGCCCCATAGAGCTCTCTTCGTTTGGCAAGCCCTTCGGCAACCGCCTCTGCGGTCTTTGCACGAATCTTTACAAGGTGTCTCTTTCGCTTCTTACGTTCATCTACGGCAAGCAGAACAGGATCCGTTCCCTTTTTCTCGACGATGGTGTCAAGTTCCCAATTTCCAAAGGTGGAGCGTTCGTCAACAATAGGGTCACGGCAGTCAATACTCTCACCGAGCGTCCTGCCGTCGTCATGGTTCTTTTTCTCTTTGCGCTTACGACGGCGTACTTCTGTCGCAGGTCGATGCTTTTGACCTTATATTGCTCGTAGTACGTCCAATCGGAACGCTTCTGCGCTACCGTGCTGCGCTTTATTTCCTCGTACAAAGTGGAGCGGGCGATGCCAAGGTCTTTGGCGATTTTCACCTTGGGAACACCAAGACGCAGCATCGCCTCGATCTGCCCACGCTGATAGGCGTTTAAGTGTTTGAATGTGCGGCGTTTTGTGGTAGAATGTGCGTGGGACATACAGAACCTCCTGGTGGTGTTTGTGCAAAGATATTTTACCAGATTGATTCTGTATGTTCTACTTTTTTATGTGTCCGATTTCATTTTACAGTGAACCCTCCACAGCAATTCATTTGACAGAAACGGACTCTTTTGTTATATTAATCTGAGAGATTTGATCGGGTCGCGTACCGATTCCCTGATCTATCTTTCTAGTGTAATAGAAAGGATAGGAGGGACTTTTATGAAATCATTGTTTGATGTCCTATCGCGGGGAATCCTGCTCGCCATGCTGTGTGCGGTGTTTGCTGTCAGTGGTATGCCGCGCGCGCACGCGCAAACGGATGAGGCCGATCTGCGCGGTACCTATGTGATCGAGGATATTGCCCAATCCGCAAAGGTGGCGTCGTTTGACTACGACGAAGGCAGCGGGACATTCACCGTCTATGATATCGGCGATCCGCAGAAGATGTCATTTGCGGGGCGGAACGTCATTGAGGTCGATGGAGATCGCTATGAAAGGCGGTCAAACGGACTCTATGAGAACAGTCGTGGATCCCGCCTTCCCGGCTTTATTGCGGGGGCGCTCGAGTCGTATCGTGATGTAGGTGACCTCCTTCAGGGCGGTGGTTCTGTCACCTATATCGCAACCAAGCCCGGCGATGGCGGTCAGTATGAGTTTGCTCTCTACAGAAAGGACGCGGACTTGAGGAGATGGGATTACTGATACAGATGATCCGGTGTTCTTGCCGAAAAAATGTGGAGAAATAACGTAAAACACAAATGGGGTTGCCGTATGAAGTGAGATGTAGTGCCCCCGAAAAGTTAAACCTGAAAGCGTAGGGAAGAGATTTCCTGCGCTTTTTGTTGGTCGCCGAAGATGCATGATATTCCCAGTTCAACATTTCCCCAAAATATTGCTCTGGACGCAGAATTTTACACTCATGTTTTCGGATTCCTGCTTGCTAAAGTTTTTGAATTGGATTAAAACAACAATGCAAGGATGTTTCTTTTGTATGGACACAGAAAGGAAAATATCTATGAGGAAATGGAATTCTGTTGCGGCAGCTGTCATTACGGCTTTTGCGTTGCTCATTCCACTAGGCGGATGCGGGAGCGACTCAAAGGATACAGCAACGACGACAGCAAAGATGGAGAATCCGGAACAAGTTTTCAAGGATATTCTGCAAAAAGCAGCAGATAGAAATACTTCAGTCGAAGACGTTTATGCAATGGATTCCTTATCCGTTGCAGCATTAATGACAACGCCTGATCACGATGGGAAAGCGTTCATAAAAAAGGGGCAGAGAGCGCAACCTAATGATCTAAAACGCGAAAATATTCAAGTCTCCAACATACAGACGCGCGGTGCACTCATGGCAGCCGACATCACAGGGACGGCTGTCTTTACGGATCAAGGGCAGAAACAACAAGTCCCCTTGTCCGGCACTATGGTTCTCCGAAATGAGAATGGTGTTTGGAAACAGCTCGTGATGGGCGTTGTCGAGGTAACTCCGATCAAATCCATTGAGATCGTCTCAGGCGGAATGCGCAACGTCTCGATTCACGGCAATGTCGGTAAGACATTCAGCGGTGAGCAGGTTGTATTCCTCTCGTTCAAGAACAACAGCATGACGAATTACAGCTTTGGATGGGTGCAACCACCAAGGATTTCTGCCGTCACAGATTCAGGCGAAGTACCTGCCGGTGCCCTCCCCCAATATGATATATTCTCGCAGCCTCATGTATACCGCCTCGCAGGTGAACTGGCAACCATCACAGTTGCATTCCCAGAGGCAACGGGAACAATCCGCGAGATCAAATTCAGCGATTTCCACATATTGGATGGAACCGGTCTTCCAACAGATTTCGATGCGCCGGTGCTGACACTATGCCTCACAATGTAATGTGAGAACAGTATCCATAGAAAAAGAACATTTCGCTAAGAAATGTTCTTTTTCTATGGATAACAAAACAGCGTCCACCATCGGTGAACACTATCTGTTCCCTACTGGTATTTGTTGTTAAACAGGAGACCATTCGGGTCGGCAGTATCCCAACGCACCTCGATCATCGTACGTGCCATCGACTCGGCGCGGCTCTTGATCTTCGAATACCCATCATCCCGCGCATCCTTCACACTGATGATGACGACCGTCAAGGGAACGCCGAGTTCCTCGGGACCGTTGCGCCGCTTTGCATGATTGAGCGCCGCCTTTTCCAGCTTGATCTCGCCGACCGTTTCCGCGACCGGCTCCGCACCGATATCCTCAAGCTGCGCCTTTGCAAGCAGTTCGTCCGCGTTTTTCCGATCAATAAGCCCGAGAATCGTACGCGTTACAAAGACGGCATTTTTTATCTGCTCGGAGCGCGCATTATCAAAGGCAATGGCGAACTCGCCCGGCGGATTGCTACCGAACCTCCGTACGTAGATTTCGACCCCCGCCTGACTGCGCCACGCGCCAATGAGGTCGCCTGGAATGTCGGATACCTTCATGAACGTGAGAGCATCCTTGTCCAGACCGTTCTTTTCCGCATTCTCCGCAATCTCTGCATTGATCATTGCGGCGACTGTGTTATCTGTGAGTTCCTTATTATCCAACTTAATCTCGCGAGCGTTGTCTCCTCCGCAGCCTGCAGCGGCAAGCACGAAAATGAGAAACATCGCGGTCAGTATCTTTTTCATGACAAGCCTCCCCTTACTCAAACGCCTCGATGTGCCCGTGCAGCCCGATGCTGTAGACAGTGCCAAAGATGCCGTAGATCTTCTCCTGTGTATCGATGGAGTCGATGACCTTTTCCTCTTTGCCGTCGCTTGCAATGTATTGGATGCGCAGATAGTCCTCCGGCGTGCGGGTGATCTCGACGCGCCCTGGCACATGGACAATGGCACCGTTGATTGCTCCTGCGCGTGTTCCGATGACGTGATCGAACGTCTTGTCACGATAGGTGATGGTGAAATGATCCTCGTAACTCGTTGCGCTCGGTGAGGAGCCTTTGATGGTCTTGCTTGTGATCTTCAGCTCAATATCGGGTTTGTCCTGCTTCTCCACGAAGAATGGGCGAATGGAGACCGTCTCAACGCTGATGCCGCCGATCGTCGCATGCCCTGCCGAGAGTCCTGAAAGTACCATGCGGTTCACGGGGCGTTTCTCGCCCGTATGCGCCCCGAGTCCTAAAAAATCCTTGGTGAAGGCAGGTTTCGTACCGTTGCCCTCCACCTGATACTGGGCCCGGATGCGATCCTGCAGGGCAAGCGTCGCTGCATCCGGCAGATCGACATCCTTGATCGTTTGGATTTTCTCCGCCTTGGGTTTCTCATCGCCGCAGCCTGCAGCAAACATACTCAGCATCGCGGCAGCCAGCAGCGCCGCAAGCCATTTTCTTTGCATGGGGAAGCCTCCTTTGTCACTTAAAACATATCAACACAAGAAATAATACATGTTTTACCAGTGATTCCCTTATTTCACCAGTTCAAGGGTCGCGTAGTAGTTTCCAACGCGGCGCATCTGCTGCCCCTTCTTTATATCCGCCATCGTCGTCACATAGTAGACGAGGTGATAGATGCCGGGCCGATCTGTCTTCTCGATGCTCAGACTCACGCTGCCCGTGGTGAGGTAGTTGAAATTCTCGCCCATATTCGCATCACCGAGCACATAGCCGTTCGTCGAAATGATGTTGTTCGGTTTGCCCCAACCATATTTGTTCGTCTCATGGCTGTAGGAGGAGAAGCGGACGGCGATGGGTTTACTCTGGTAGTCGCTTCCTTGGAACGCGCCCGTATCGTCCATCAGTGCGACAATGTTCTCGTCGTACTCATTCAACACGGCAAAGTGAACGAGCCCCGATTTCGCCGTCTCCCGTGTGAGGAGTCTCCCGACATCGCCATCTTCGGAGGAATGCGTATCATAAGCGAGCCGCATACCGTAGGAGTCCGTCAACAGGAAAACGTGACCGAGAAGCTCGGAGAGCTTCGGCACCTTGCTATAGTTCACAGACTCCGTGGAAAACTGTTCCCAGTGGAATGTACTGACAAAGTCGGGCGTGTACTTTTCCTGCACGCGCGCAATGATGGGTGCAGCAATGCGCTCAAAGCGTGCCGCTCGCTCGGCTGCCTCCCGTTCCTCGCGTTGGCGGCGTTCGGCTGCCTCCCGCTCTTCCCTCTGGCGGCGTGTAGTTGCCGCGCGCTCTTCCCGTTCCTTTTTCTCAGCCGCCAAACGCTGTGCTTCTTTGCTGTTTGGTTCACACGCCTGCACAATCAGGACGGGGCGATTCTTTTCAAGGTAGGTGAGCGCGGCATAGACGGCGTCATCAAAATCGCCGCGACTGATCTTGAAATTGCCATCGTACACGTAGTTCTTGTCGTCTTCGGGCGCACCCTTGTATTCTGTAATCGGCATCCAGCGATTATTGGTGAAGCCCGTGCAATATTCTCTGCGATAGGGGTCGATCAGGACCTCGATGCCGTGCAGATCCTTCTGCTCCTTGTCGGCGCGATAGGAAAAAACCGTTCGAATCACAGATCGTCCGTAGATTTCCACGACTTCCATTGAGTTCGTGCGTAGGGTGACCTGTCCCTTTTTTACGCCAAGCAGCGTAACTTCGTTATCTGCCCCGATCACGGGCATAAAGGCAGTGGCGTTTTCAGAGGCGGATGCCGTCGGTATCGGCGCGTAGAGAACGGATGCGCCAAGCGTAACAGCAAGCGCAAGCAGCAATATTAGATTCTTCAATGTGAGCCTCCTGTCCTCAGACGATATCAGCCTTTCGAGGCAGAAATCGCGACGAAGCTGTTTGCACCGTTCATCTCACCCGCGAAGCTCATCACATCTATGCCGTCCAGCAGGGGATCCGTGGCAAAGGCATATGCCGTGCGTCCACCCGACAGCGACAACAGCAACGCAAAGAGGAGGGGGAACAGTAGAAGTTTTTTCATGAGAATCTGCCTTTCCTTATAAAAGAGAACACTGATAAATTCGGCACTACCATCTTGACGCATCTTTTTTGCCCGCACTTCGGCGGATAATCCTCCACAGAGCACTACTCTGCGTCCGGTTTTCCACCTTGTTCGGACGAAAAAATATACGCCAATCTGGCAGACTTCATTTTATCGGTGATTCCCGTGAATTGTCAAGTCAAGTGCAACGTTTTCTTATAGAAGACCTCATAGGGCGTACGATAGCCGAGGCGTTTACGTGGACGCATGTTTAGTTCATCTACAATTTGATTTAAGAAAACAAAAAGACAGCGTTGTGCTGTCCTATGTGGTATAATCAATATGGAGCTATACGACTTTCTGGCGTTCGTGTTCATGGTAACGATTTGTATCGTTGCATTAAAGGCATAAGAAAACCCGCCTGACACTGGCAAGTTTCGGCGGGTTTCTCGTTAAGCATGTATAAGGGCTGACCGTTTACACGATAGCACCTTTTCTGTTTCTATTATACGACATTGTTGCTCCGTCGTCAAATCATATGTTTTGTGAGTTGACAAATGATAGGATTTTCAAGCTTCTTTTCCGAGTATACTAATGGGAAATGGAGGCTCTCCCCATCGTAGTTGAACTCGAATAAACGAAAATAGCGTGGAAAGCCTTGTATATCAAGGCTTTCCACGCTTGTTTTGCCGTGCCCCCCGGTTCCTTTATTTATACAACATCACCTACATTTTATCTATCACGTGCTTTATTTTTTCTGCGATGCCGCGCATCTTCGTACTGGGCACGGAGCAAGCTGCAATACGTACGCCCATTTTCAGGGGAACGGCAAAGATGAGATCCTCGCGGAGCAAATCGCAGACCGCCTGTGGGTTTGCTACAGGAATGGCGAGGAAGAAGCCGCCTTTGTAGGGCAGGGTAGGGAGCCTGCATTCCGCAGCCTCATGCATAAAGATATCCCCACGCTCTTGGACGAGACGATATAGCGCATCGCGCTCCGTTTCGTAGGAGGCATAGTCAACCTTATTCTGCTGAATGCGTGCGAGAAGCGTCATTGCACCGCGATTGATGTTCGACCATGTCGCACGCGCTGCGTACTTGCTGATCTCGTTGAACTCATCAATGACCGTCTTGCTCGCGGAGAGTGCAATGAGCGCGCCGCAACGCTGACCGTAGAAGGTATATGCTTTTGACATGGAGAATGCGAAGAGTGTGAGGATGTTTTCCGGCAGATTACTGAACTTCTGCATGAAGGCACGTGTTTCAAATTTTTCGCCTGCAAAATCGATATAGGCAATATCGACAAGCAGATATATTTTCTTTCCCGTTGCCGCGTGTTTTTTGACGCAGTCCAATACGTGATCCCAGTCCTCCGAGGAGAGGCTGTAGCCAGTCGGATTATGTGCCGGCGTGTTGAGGATGATGAGCAGACTGTCCTGTGTCTTGAGAAGGACATCAACGGATGTTGCAAATGCCGTATGATTGAAGTTATTTGCTTCATCAAAGAGCGAAAAATTCGTTACAGAGCAGCCCAGCTCCTGACAGATGACATTGTATGTTCCCCAGAACCAATCCGAGGTGAGTACCTGATCGCCTTTTTCCACGTAGTTGTCAACGGCGGTACGCACGGCACCTGTTCCCCCTGCGGTTGCAATGGCACCGAGATATCCTGCCGGACGATTTCCCGCAAATGTGATGTCAATCACCGCCTCAAGATATTCCGGCAGTCCGGAAATTGGTGCGTAGGCGATATAATCCTCGATGGGAAGGGATCGAAAGACACGCTCGACGGTGGGAAGATGAGCGAGTTTCCCCGTGTCATCCATCACAGCGCCGATGGTTGCGTTCACGACACGGTCCTCACCGTACTCTGCAATTGCTGCCCGGCACGCTGCATTGGCACCGAAAATCGCGTCCTTTAGTCTTCTCGAAGCTGCATGTGATGCTGCCATCTGTACTGCCATAATAAATACGCTCTCCTTTTTGTTTTGAAAGCACGGATACAATAAAGTCCCACAACACAGCGGCAGAACTTTAGGAACCACTGATAAATTCAGCACCATCATCTTAGCGCATCTTTTTTGCCCGCTTTTCGTCGGCAAATCCTCCACATAGCTTTGGCTATGCGTCCGGTTTGCCTCCTCAATCGGACGAAAAAATCTACGCCAATCTGACGGACTTCATTTTATCAGTGGTTCCTATGGATCCGTGCTTCCTTTAGAATTCCTTATGTATAGTAACGCCTTGTTCCGTTTATGTCCACTGCACAAGCAGGTGTATACAGGTATTCCTATGCCTCCGTGGGGAAGAACTCGTCGTGAATGCGGTTGACCGCATCCTTGACACTTCCGCCTTTAATGAGGCAGGAGATGCTGATCTCGGAGGTGCTGATGATCTCAATGTTGATCTCAGCGTTGGAGAGCGCGCCGAACATGCGAGCTGCAATGCCGGGATTGCCCAGCATGCCGGCGCCAACGATAGAGATCTTCGCTACGTCGTTGTCAACAGCGACTGCAGATGCCTTAATCTCGGAAGAGATTCCTTCGACCACCATCCGCGCCTCCTCAGCGTCGATTGTGGCGACGGTGAAGACCATATCTGTCATATTGGACTCTGCGCTGCGGATGCTCTGTACAATCATATCGACATCAATGTTTGCATCTGCGAGTGCGGAGAAGATCTTGTGTGCTATTCCGGGTACGTTGGAAACACCGAGAACGGTGATCTTGGAGACGTGTTCGTCATGAGTAACGCCGCGAATGATAAAGGACTTTTCTTCCACTGTGTATTCCTCCCTAATGATGGTTCCCGGTTCCGAAGTAAAGGTTGAGCGAACATGAATGGGAATTCCGTAGAGCTGCCCCATCTCCACAGAGCGTGGCTGCATGACGCCTGCACCGAGACGCGCCATCTCAAGCATTTCGTTGTATGTAATCTCGCGCATACGGCGAGCGCCTTTTGCAATTCGTGGGTCTGCAGAATAGATCCCATCGACATCGGTGTAGATCTCACAGGTATCTGCGCCGATCGCGCCTGCAATCGCAACGGCAGAGGTGTCCGAACCGCCGCGCCCAAGTGTCACGGGATTTCCAGCCGCATCTGTTCCTTGGAATCCTGCAATAACAACGATATTGCCCTTGTCCAGCTCCTCATGTACACGCTCCGGATGGATTCCAAGAATGCGCCCCTTCGTATGCGCACTGTCCGTCCGCAAGCCCACCATTGCTCCAGTGAGGGAGATGGCGGGGTGTCCCATGGAACGAAATGCCATTGCAAGGAGAGCAATGGATACCTGTTCACCTGTTGTCATGAGCATATCCATCTCACGGGTATACTGATAAGGCGTGTCCACAACCTCTCCCGCAAGGGCGATGAGATCATCCGTCGTATCACCCATGGCCGATACAACCATGACGATGCGATCATCGAAAGCTTTCTCCCGCAGGATTCGCTTCGCCACATTTCGGATCTTTTCAGGCGTTGCCACGGAACTCCCGCCAAATTTTTTTACAATTAGTGCCATATAATGTCCCCCTATGGATTGATATGATTCCCATAACGGTGAATACTGAACGCATTATACAAGAAAATGTGGTGCATTTCAACAACCACGTTTATTATCGGGCTTTCCGGATGCTTCACATCTGTTTCACACATGAGTTTACAATCTAAGCCTGCACTGATAAATTCAGCATTGCCATCTTAGCACATCTTTTTTGCCCACACAACGCCCTCGATCCTCTACAGAACACCACTCTGCATCCGGTATGCTTCCTCGTTCGGATGCAAAATCTACGCCAATCTGAAGGTCTATTTTATCAGTGATTCCCTAACTTTTGGGGGGCGCTATATTCTAGTTTCGTGCAACAGCCCCTTTTATGGAATGAATATGTATTGTATCAGTATCATGTATACCGCCGTCCCCGCGCCAATGGATAGGAGCATTTGGCGAAATTTCAGATGAAGAGCCGCAGTTACGATAATGCCTGCAATCTCCGGCAGACCGTGCGTCCCTCTGAGGAAGCTCGTATCCTTGAGACAGTATATGACAAGCATACCGAAGACAGCGGCGGGGAGCACATTACCGAGGTAACGCACGATGGGCGGCGTTGGTTTCTTCTCTGAGAGCAGGAGGAAGGGGAGCGCGCGCGTGAGCACACTCGCGAGGGCACAGAGTCCGATGGTGATACATGCCTCGGTGAATGTCATGCCTGCATCCTCCTCTCAATGAATGGGCGTGCTGCAAGGCAGCCCGCGAGGATGATGAACATGGTCGGGAGCATGAAGGAGTCCCTGCCAAAGGCGGCGAGCGCGATTCCCGCAGCCACGAGTCCCAAGATCCCTGTGTAATGCTGCGGATCATTCAGCCACTGCTCGATAAAGATGACAACGAAGAGCGCCGTCATCGCGAAATCAATGCCCTCGGTATTGATGGGGATCTGCGTACCCACGAGCCCGCCGATCGTCGCACCTGCAACCCAGTAGAGTTGATTGAGCAGCGTAACAAAGAACATGAACCAGCCCGTATCGATGCCCTGCGGAATCTTTGCCGTGTAGTTGATCGAGAAGGACTCGTCGCACATACTGTAGATGAGATAGGGCTTCTTCCAGCCCGTGCCGCGATATTTCTCAAACATCGAGATACCGTAGAAGATGTGGCGTCCCTGCACCATAAGAGCAAGCAGAAAGGTCTGAAGAGGCGCGAAGGGGCTCAAGAGAAGCGCTGTCGCAATGAATTCAAGCGAGCCGCCAAAGATGATTGCGCTCATCGCCATTGGGTACCAAAACGAGAAGCCAGAGACGTTCGTATAGATGCCGTAGGCAAGCCCGAGAAAGAGGAAGCCTGCGAGAATGGGAACAGTGTAGGGGAAGGCCGCGCGCAGGGCGGCGAGGCGCGGATCCCCCGTACGCGTCATGACCTGCTCCAATCACAGGCGTCCGTGTGCGCGGCGAGGACACCGATCGCCTGCAGAGTCGAGTAGATACAGGTCGAACCGACGAACCGCATTCCACGCCGCTTGAGATCCTTTGACACCTCATCTGAGAGCGGCGAGGTCGTGCGCAGCTCGCAGCTTTCACGCACGGATTTTCCGTCGGTAAAGCCCCAGATATAGCGGTCGAACGAGCCGAATTCCTTTACAATTTCGAGAAAGATCCGGCTGTTTGTGATGCTCGCCTCGATCTTGCGCCGATTGCGGATGATTCCCGCATCCTGCATCAGCTCCTCGACCTTTGCTGTATCGAATGCGGCGACGTGCTCAGGAATGAACCCCTCGTAGGCACGGCGAAAGTTCTCGCGTTTGTGCAATATCGTCGCCCATGACAGCCCTGCTTGAAACGTTTCGAGAATAAATAATTCGTAAAGTGCGTGATCGTCGTGGAGGGGCTGTCCCCACTCCTCATCGTGATATTTCACATAGATGGGATCGTCCAATTTGACCCAACTGCACCGCGTGCATTCGTTTCCCATATTTTTACCTCCAAAATAAAAAAGCCGGTGTCCCCCGAAGGGCTCCGGTTCATTGATCTATGAAAATGGTCGGGATGACAGGATTCGAACCTGCGGCCTCATCGTCCCGAACGATGCGCGCTACCAAACTGTGCCACATCCCGACATGGATAGTATTGTAGCGATCTTTACTGTTTTTGTCAAGCTGTATGCTCGGGAGGGCTGTATTCTTTGTATTGCGTCGCTCTTTCTTCCTCCGTGCGACCGGCGGCAGCATGGAGTCCCGTGAGGGCAGAGAAGGGGGCGAACTGTCCCGCACGGTCGCGCAGAGACATGGGAGGATGCGATCTTGAGATGGGACGTGGCAGGTCAATGATGTCTGCATAGTCCTCAATTCGTCTCTGCATGGTCTTCTCTCTCCGTTCTTATGCTTTATGTCCGCCGATCTGGCTGTTGCGCAGACGTGCCGTTGCGCCGTCAAGGAGGTTCGATCCGCGCAAGATGGCATTCTTTCCATACGTCTTCTTGATCGCGACGATTGCCTCCTGCAGTGCCTTTTCCTTTGCCTGCGCGGTTTTTTCGGCAGGGCTTGGGACGCTCTGTGCCGCGTCATCATCTCCGAACAGGCTCATCTGCTCGGAGGCAGAGGCTCTCTGCTCCTCTGTCATCAGATGCTGCGCGGCTACGGTCAGTCGTCGGATGAGGAGGGCGGGATTGACGATCTTGTCAAAGAGTCCCGTCAATGCATTCATGATCGTCTGTGTCGATGCACCACGTGCAATGAGCACTCTGCCGTGTGATGGCCACGGAACGCGGCGCCCGTAGTGATCCGTGCGGATGCGTCCGTGGTAGTGATTGCGTATCTCCGGACGGGTCAAGCACTCGATGTCATAGCCAATGGTTAGCTCAAGGCGGTCACTCGTGAGACGTTTTTCCGCGAGATCAATGGAGAGGGCGTCTGCCATCTCCCAGACAACAAGACGTGCCTTCTGCGCGGTGTACGGATTTTGCAGCACTTGCCCCATATGCGTGCTATGCGACTTCGGACGGTAGCTTTTGATGTCCTCCATACGCGCAGGCTCCCAGCCCCACGCATGGTCGATCAGCAGCTCTGCCTGTACGCCGAAAAGATGATAGAGCAAATCCTCGTTATGGCGTTCCGTCGTTTTTCCGAGCGAGCAGCGTGCAACATCGCCCATAGTATAGAGCCCGTTCTCTTCGAGCATGCGTGCATATCCCCTGCCGACGCGCCAAAAGTCTGTGAGCGGGCGATGTGCCCAGAGCTGTCTGCGATAGCTCATCTCGTCCAGTGTCGCAATACGTACGCCGTTGGCATCGGGCGGCATATGTTTTGCCACAATGTCCATTGCAATCTTTGCGAGGTAGAGATTCGTCCCAATTCCTGCCGTCGCCGTAATGCCCGTCTCCTGCAATACATCACGGATGAGCCGCATTGCAAAGTCGCGTGCGGAAATTTTCTCTGTATACAGATAGCTCGTTATGTCGATGAATACTTCGTCGATGGAGTAGATGTGGATATCCTCCGGGGCAATGTACCGCAAATAGATCTCGTAGATCCGCATGCTGTAGTCCATGTAGAGCGCCATGCGCGGGGGAGCGACATGATAGGTGATGCCAAGCTCCGGATGCGCCGCGAGCTCGATGGCATCCGTCGTCTCACCTACAAGCGTGCGCTGTGGGGAACGGTACTTTCGCCGCGCATTTTCCTGCTGCACGGCACGGATGACTTCGAAGAGACGCGGGCGGCCGCCGATGCCGTGGGCCTTGAGGGCGGGGGAGACCGCGAGACAGATCGTCTTGCTCGTGCGGCTCTCATCTGCGACCACGAGATACGTGGTCAGCGGATTCAGTCCTCGCTCCATACATTCGACCGAGGCATAGAATGCCTTGAGATCGATGGCGATATACATGCGTTCCTTCGGCTTCATCTTCATCCCTCCCAAGAAGAGTATAGCACAAATGTTTTTTGTCTGTAAATCAAAAGAATGCAGTGAAAAGGGAAAAACGCGGCAGCGTCGAATATACTCTAGGAAAGAGAAAAAGGAGCAGAGGTTATGAAGATTATTGTAACGGGCGGTGCGGGATTCATCGGTGCGAATTTTGTCTACTATGAGCTGCGTGAACATCCGGAGGATGCGATCGTCTGCTATGATGCGTTGACCTATGCAGGCAATCTTGCAACGCTTGATTCGGCACGGGAGCATCCACAGTTTTCCTTTGTGCGCGGCGATATTGCGGACCGTGCGGCGGTCTATGCACTCTTTGAGCGTGAGAAGCCGGATATCGTTGTGAATTTTGCGGCGGAGTCCCATGTGGATCGTTCCATCGAAAATCCCGAGATATTTCTGCAGACGAATATCATCGGGACGAGTGTGCTGCTTGATGCTTGCCGTAAGTATGGAATCAAACGCTATCATCAGGTATCGACGGACGAGGTCTATGGCGATCTGCCGCTCGATCGCCCCGATCTCCTCTTTACGGAGGATACACCGCTCCACGCATCGAGTCCGTATTCCTCGTCCAAGGCGTCCGCTGATCTGCTCGTGCAGGCGTATGCGCGCACTTACGGTGTACCCGTGACGATCTCGCGCTGTTCGAACAACTATGGTGCGTATCAGTTCCCCGAGAAGCTCATCCCACTCATGATGATCCGTGCCATGCAGGGGGAGAAGCTGCCTGTGTATGGCGATGGGCTGAACGTGCGCGACTGGCTGCATGTCGACGATCACTGCGCCGCCATTGATGCGATTATGCGGCGTGGAACAGAGGGCGAGGTCTACAACGTCGGCGGACATAATGAGCGCTCGAACATCGAGGTCGTTCGCACGATTCTAAAGGCACTCGGCAAGGGCGAGGAGCAGATCTCCTACGTTACCGACCGCAAGGGGCATGATCGCCGCTATGCGATCGACCCGACGAAGATCGGGCGCGAACTTGGCTGGCAGCCCGCGACGAAGTTCGACGACGGCATTCAGGCGACCATTGCATGGTATCAAGCACATGAGGCGTGGTGGTCGGACATCCTGAGCGGCGCATATGAGAAGCGCAATGCACAGGTGTAGGATGGCAGTGTTGCCTTAGTGTACACACCGAAAATTCAACCTTGACAAGGCGTGTGCTTTTCGCTATACTAGCCCATGTCAGCGCGAAACGCGCGGGGGCATAGCTCAGCTGGGAGAGCGCTTGCATGGCATGCAAGAGGTCAGGGGTTCGATCCCCCTTGTCTCCACCATATCGACATACTGCGGATGTGAGAGTAGAATCTCACATCTTTTTTATTGTCTGAAACGCAACAAAAAACCGCATCGCCCACGACGATACGGTTATATACAATGGTGCGCCTGGGGGGATTCGAACCCTCGACCCACGGCTTAGAAGGCCGTTGCTCTATCCAACTGAGCTACAGGTGCAGTGGTCGGGATGACAGGATTTGAACCTGCGACATCTTGCTCCCAAAGCAAGCGCGCTACCAAACTGCGCTACATCCCGATACCGCACTATTATAAAGAGCGGCATGAGAAAAGTCAATATGGCGATGCGGGACTTTGCACGAATCCGCTATTTTACAATGTGCTTGCCGCCGAGGAAGCGCGGCTTCCAATAGTCGTTCGCGAGCTCGTCGACGCGCACGCCCTTGCTCGTAGAGGCGTGAATGAACTCGCCCTTGCCGAGGTAGATGCCGCAGTGCGATGCGCCCTTTTCATACGTTTCGAAAAAGACGAGATCACCGGGCACAAGTTCCTTCGCGCTTTTCGTGCGAAGCCCGAGCTTGTATTGCTCATCCGCCGTGCGCGGGATAGAGATGCCATGCTTCTGAAAAACGTATTGGAGATAGCCGGAGCAGTCGAAGCCCTTCGGTGTTGTCCCGCCGAATACATACGGCGTACCCATGTAGGACTTTGCCGTCTGGATCACATCGGATACCTTGTTTGCAGGCAGGATGGGATTGCCGTTCGGCGCAAGCGACACTTTCTTTTCGGCAGGAGGCGGTACATCAATGCCCCACGTGGTCTTGGCAGGGAGGTTCTTGAGCGCGCGCCACGTTGCATTGTTGACAATGCCCGTGATCTTGATCTTGTTGTCGCGCTGGAATTCGGCGACGGCGCGTTCCGTATCTTTGCCGAAGACACCGTCCGCCTTTTTGATCTTGTAGCCTGCATTTTGGAGTGCCTGTTGCAGAACTTGTACCTCATGTCCTTGCGAACCCTCGCGCAGGGTAGGGGAAGCAAATGCCGTGCTCACAGCGAAAAGAAGGGCTATGCCGGTGCAAAGAAAGATGCGGCGCTTCATGAAACAACATCCTTTCATGTGTGCTGTACGTGTTCAAGTCCTTGACTGAGGAGTTTCAGAACGTGGTCGTCGTCAATCGAGTAGAGTACTTCTTTGCCGTCGCGGCGAAATTTTACGAGGCGGGCGCTGCGGAGAACGCGCAGCTGATGGGAAATGGCGGACTGTCCCATCTCCAGTCCGTCTGCAATGTCATAGACACGCAGTTCCTCCGCCGCTGCAAGCAGGGAGAGAATCTTGATGCGGGTGGGATCGCCGAGTGTTTTAAACAGGTCGGCGAGGTGCTGTGCCGTATCCTGATCGATACATTTCATTGGGGCGACAGTCATACGCTGGGGTATCCTTTCTTCCTATTCAGTAAATTTTATTGATCTCAAAGCCGTTTGCTGCAAGCGCATAGACAATACGATCGATGTGCTCCTGTCCATGCGTTTCCACCGTGACGGTGAGCTGCACCTTTTGGAAGCTGTCCGTCACCATCGTCTGATCGTGGTCGAGACGGATGACGTTTGCGTCCTGATCGGTGAGGATCTGCGCGACTGTGAGCAGCTGCCCCGGCTTGTCAGGGAGCTGGACGGAGAAGCGGAACACTCTGGCGCGCGAGATAAGTGCCTTGGAAATGAGCGCGGAGATTGTTGATATGTCGATGTTGCCGCCGCTGATGAGGACGGCGACTTTTTTGTCCTTCATGCGGAGTTTGCTGAGCGCTGCGAGGGAAAGGACGCCCGCCCCCTCGGCGATAAGTTTGTGCTTTTCAATGAGTGAAAGCAGTGCGCTCATGATCTCCATCTCGGAGACCGTGATGATCTCATCGAGATAAAGACGGCAGAATTCGAGTGTGAGTTTGCCCGCCGTACGGACGGCGCAGCCGTCAGCGACGGTATCGGCAGAAGGGAGGGTGATTGTGCGCCCGCAGGAGAGTGCCGCCTTCATGCAGGCGGCGTTTTCCGGCTCGACACCGATGACCTTTACCTGCGGATTGACAAGTTTCACCGCGAGCGCAATGCCGGAGGAAAGTCCGCCCCCGCCGACGGGGACGAGGATTGCATCCACGTCCTTGAGCGCATCGATCACCTCGAGGGCGATGGTGCCCTGACCAACGATCACATCACGGTCGTTGAACGGATGAATGTAGACGTAGCCCTTTTCCTTTTGGAGCTCAAGACTGTGCGCATAGGCGTCGTCGAATCCGTTTCCGTGGAGAACAACTGTCGCGCCGAGGGCGCGTGTCGCCTCAACCTTGAGAATTGGTGTCGTCGCGGGCATGCATATGACGGCATTGACACCGAGTTTCTGTGAAGCGTAGGCGACCCCTTGTGCGTGATTGCCCGCTGAGGCGGTGATGACGCCGCGCGCTTTCTCCTCCTCCGTGAGCATGGAGATGCGGTTGTATGCGCCGCGCAGCTTGAATGCGCCCGTGGTTTGGAGATTTTCGAGTTTCAGATAGGTGGCGTTGCCGGAGATCTCAGAGAAGAACTCACTGTAGACCAGTGGAGTCTTGCGCACAATGCCTTCGAGCCGCTTTGCCGCAGCATAAATATCCGAAATACGTGTGGACTGGGCGACTTCCTCATCCGTCAGCATAGTTTGTTCTTCTCCCATGTGTCATTGCCTCCATTTACTTACTTATATGTGAGGTCAGTCTATCATTTTCGATGAGGCACGTCAATTTATTTTCGCTGACACGAATAATCGTCAGAATAAAGAAGGAGTTTGACAGAATTTCGCGAATAAATACATCAAACAAGGCGGGACGGGAGGTGCGCGATGGAGCAATATCTGAAATACGCGCGCATACTGGTTCCTGTGGATGGGTCGCAGGAGTCCCTGCGGGCGGTTCGTCTGGCAGGTGAAATAGCACGTACCATGCACGCGACCGTGTACCTGCTCTATGTGTCCCCGTTCGACAAGAGCACAGATGAGGGGGATGTTCTGTGGCTCCCGGAGAGCATTGTCAGACCTGCGGCAGAGGAGGCACACGAGATTTTTATCGCCGCACTTAAACTGCTACCCAATGAAATTCTGTATGAACGCGTGCATCGCACAGGCGTGCCCGCAGATGAGATCCTGCGCTTCATTGACGAAACGAACATCGGGCTTGTCGTCATTGGCGGGCGAAAGCTCTCCCGTGTGAGCGGATTTCTTCTCGGGAGCGTCACGCAGACCGTCTTGGAGCACGCGCATTCCAGCGTAATGGTCGCAGGAAGCGCTGAGTAATGTCCATATGGTTCATGTTCTGTAAAGTGAGGAGGAACTGCCATGATGAAGAATATTTTGGTGCCGGTGGATGGCTCTGAGGGGGCTGACCGCGCGATTGAAAAGGCTGTGATGCTCGCAGAGATCTGCGGAGCAAAGCTGAATTTTCTTTACGTCGCAAACATCAACCAGCTTGCGATCAATGCCGTACTCTCGGATGCGATTCTCGACTCCGTGACGAAGGCGGGGAACGTCATCCTCGATCGTGCACTTGAAATGGTACCGGCAGGTGTGGAAAAGGAGTCGTTCTCGGATACAGGATCTCCGGCGGTGGTTATTCTCGACTTTGCGGAGTCCAATGACATCGATCTCATCGTTATGGGCAGCCGCGGACTCGGTGTCGTGAAGGGCGTCTTGCTCGGCAGCGTTAGTCAGTACGTCGTGGAGCAGTCGAAGTGTCCCGTGCTCGTCGTCAAGTAAGGTGCACACATAAGATTGTCGGAAAGGAGCTGCTGCGGAGGAACACACCCCGCCGCAGCTCTTTGACGTGCTATGGATAGGGCAGGGGAAGAATATGCGCGATCGGCGCTTTGCGCGGACAGAGATGCTCGTGGGCAGGGAGGGCGTGGCTCGCCTTGCCGCCACGTCCGTTGTAGTATTTGGCATCGGCGGCGTTGGCTCGTACGCGGCAGAGGCTCTTGCGCGCGCAGGGATCGGCAGGCTGACCCTCGTCGACCACGATGTGATCGACGCGACGAACATCAACCGGCAGATTCATGCCCTGACGGAGACAGTGGGCGCGTATAAGACAGAGACGATGGTGCAGCGTATCCGCTCCATCAATCCCACATGCGAGGTGCACGAAATCCGTGCGTTCTATCAGCCCGAGGAGGCGGAGTGTTTCTTTTCTCACCACTATGACTACGCACTGGACGCTGTGGATACCGTCACGGCAAAGATCGACCTCGCCGTGCAGTGCCATCGACGCGGTATTCCGCTGATTGCAAGCATGGGGGCGGCGAACAAGCTTGACCCGACACTCTTCGAGGTGATGGACATCTACCGTACGAAAGGCGATCCGCTCGCGCGCGTCCTGCGGAAGAAGCTGAAGGAGTGCGGTGTTCCGCGCCTCAAAGTCGTCTGTTCGCGTGAACGTCCGCGCACACCCGAAGGTGGAGCAGAAACACCTGCACCGGGGTGCAATGCCGTCCCCGCAAGCATCTCCTTTGTGCCGTCCGTGGCAGGTCTCATCATGGCGGGCGCCGTTGTCCGTGATCTTTTGAATATCAGGGTGGAGGTATCGTCATGAGGGTAGCTGTTCTTGGCTGCGGACGTTGGGGGTCGTTTCACGCGTGGTATGCCGCACGCGTGGGACACGCAGTCACCCTTTGGGGGCGCACGGGTTCCGCCCATCTCGCCGAACTGTGCGAAACACGGACAAACGAGTTTCTGACTTTGCCCGACGACATTCGTCTGACCGATGATCTGCATGAGGCGGTTCAGTCGGCAGAAATCCTTATTATCTCCATCCACGCGCAGGCACTGCGTTCCTTCCTCTGTGATTTACGTGTATGGGGACTCGGGGAGGAGCTTGCGAAAAAGACCGTTATCCTCTGCATGAAAGGACTTGAGATCGGCACGGGCAAACGACTTACGACCGTGGTGCGCGAGGAACTTGGCAGCGCAGTGAAGCCCGTCGTTTGGGTGGGGCCCGGGCATGTGCAGGACTTCGTGCGCGGTATACCGAACTGCATGGTGCTCGCCGGCGAGGACAGGGAGGCGCTGCGTGCGCTCGTGGATGTACTCGGCAGTCCGCTCATCCGTTTTTACTACGGTGAGGACTTGCTCGGCACGGAGGTCGGTGCGGCGGCGAAGAACGTCATCGGACTCGCTGCAGGTATGCTCGATGGGCTCAGCTACGCCAGTCTCAAGGGCGCGCTCATGGCACGCGGTACGCGCGAGCTCGTGCGTCTCGTGCGCGCGATGGGCGGCGACGGAGAGACGATCTACGGACTGTCGCATCTCGGTGACTATGAGGCGACACTCTTTTCCCCGCACAGCAACAACCGCCGCTATGGGGAGGCCGTTGTGCGCGGAACGGCAGGGGATTTTCACAAGATTGCGGAGGGCGTCTACACAGCAGAGGCGCTGATGGCGCTCTCAGAGGATTATGGTGTCGACCTGCCCATCTCCACGACTGTCTATGAGATCGTAACAAAGGGACGGGACCCGCGTGAGCAGCTCACGCAGCTTTTTCTGCGTGCAACGAAGAGTGAGAAGGAATAGCACATGAGTGAACGAAAGCATATTGATGTTGTGGCGGGCGCGATCCTGCGTGACGGCAAGGTGTTCGGTGCGTGCCGCGGCTACGGTTCCTATGCCGGCACATGGGAGTTCGCGGGCGGCAAGGTCGAGCCAGGGGAAACGGATGAAGCGGCGCTTGTGCGTGAGATTCGTGAGGAACTGGGTGTCGAGGTTGCCGTGGAGCGCCTGCTCGGCATCGTCGATCACGACTATCCGGAGTATCACATGAACATGCGCCTCTATATCTGCCGCCACATTGTGGGTGAGCCGCAGCTGAGCGTGCACTCGGCAGGGCGCTGGCTCGGACGCGCCGACCTTTACAGCGTTCCGTGGTTTGAGGCGGACATGGAGCTGATTCAACAGCTTGAAGCCGATCTCACGTAACATTGACAAATCCGTTGCAGGAATGATATAATTACGAAGCAAATTTATCACTGCCGAAGTGGCGGAATTGGCAGACGCAGCAGACTCAAAATCTGCCGTTGGCAACAACGTGCCGGTTCGACCCCGGCCTTCGGCACCATAGCAGACTATGCCCATGCGGCATTACTTTCCCTAAGAGTAAACGTGATACTCTTAGGGATTTTTTGACCATATGCAGGATTTTTCAAAACGGCGGCATTTATTACGTTCGATGCCTTGACAGGACGCACGGAAACGCGTATATTAGACAGAAAAATTTTAGGGAATCGCTGATAAAATGAAGTCCGTCAGATTGGCGTAGATTTTTTCGTCCGGTTGAGGAGGCAAACCGGACGCAGAGTGGTGCTCTGTGGAGGATTTGCAGGCGTTGTGCGGGCAAAAAAGATGCGCCAAGATGATGGTGCTGAATTTATCAGTGCTTCCTTAGGACGGACACAGAAAGGAAGGGTTTCGTTGGCGCATTATTACACCGAGCCATCGCACACATTTGCGGAGTATCTGCTTGTCCCAGGCTATTCCTCGACAGAGTGCTTCCCTGCAAATGTCTCGCTGCGTACGCCGTTGGTTAAATTTCATCGTGATGAGGAGCCGGCGCTCACGATGAATATTCCCATGACCTCCGCGATCATGCAGGCAGTTTCGAACGACACAATGGCGATTGCCCTTGCAAAGCAGGGAGGCATTTCCTTCATCTATGGATCGCAGTCCATCGAGGCGGAGGCCGCGATGGTCTCCCGCGTGAAAAACTACAAGTCGGGCTTTGTCAGCAGCGACTCCAACATCAGTCCCGACACTACACTCGGCGGCGTACTCGAACTCCTTGCAAAGACGGGGCATTCCACGATGGCCGTCACGGAGGACGGTTCTGCGAATGGGAAGCTCGTCGGCATCGTGACGAGTCGTGACTATCGTGTTTCGCGGATGTCGCTCGATACGAAGGTCGCAACCTTTATGACCCCGTTTGAAAAACTCATTTGGGCAGATGCGGATGAGACTACACTCACACAGGCGAATGACCTCATCTGGGAGCGCAAGCTGAACATGCTCCCGCTCATCGACAAGAATCAGCGCCTGCGCTATATGGTGTTTCGTAAGGACTACACCGACAACAAGGAGAACGAGCTTGAGCTGACCGACAGCAACAAGAGTTACATCGTCGGTGCGGGAATCAATACACGTGACTATTCCGAGCGTGTCCCCGCACTTCTTGCAGCGGGGGTGGATGTCCTATGCATCGACTCCTCTGAGGGCTTCTCTGAGTGGCAGCGTCTGACGATCCAGCACATCCGTGAGGAGTACGGCGATACCGTCAAGGTCGGTGCGGGCAATATCGTCGACGGTGAGGGTTTCCGCTTCCTCGCAAATGCAGGCGCTGATTTCATCAAGGTCGGTATTGGTGGCGGCTCCATCTGCATCACGCGTGAGACCAAAGGAATCGGACGTGGACAGGCAACGGCACTCATTGACGTGTGTGCCGAACGCGATAAATACTTTAAGGAAACGGGTATCTACATCCCCATCTGTTCAGACGGCGGTATCGTCTACGATTACCACATGACACTCGCACTCGCGATGGGCGCGGATTTCCTCATGCTCGGACGATACTTCTCGCGCTTTGACGAGAGCCCGACGGATCGCGTCATGGTCAACGGCACGTACTACAAGGAGTACTGGGGCGAGGGCTCGAACCGTGCGCGCAACTGGCAGCGCTATGACCTCGGCGGCAGCAAGAAGCTGTCCTTCGAGGAGGGCGTTGACTCCTATGTTCCCTATGCGGGAGCACTCAAGGACAACGTCGAGACGACACTCTCCAAGATACGCTCCACCATGTGCAACTGCGGTGCGCTCACACTGCCCGAGTTCCGCGAAAAGGCGAAGCTCACCCTCGTATCCTCGACCAGCATCGTCGAGGGTGGCGCACACGATGTTATCCTGCGCGACAAGCTTGGACGTGACTGACAAAAAGCCGAACGGCGAAGTGAAACAACTTCATCGTTCGGCTTTTTTGATTTTATCTGAGGAGGGGAGGTGCTACCCCCTTTGCCATAAATGCGCGGTAGGTGTGCTCCATCTCCTTGCGCGTCTTGCTTGCGGGCCAGAGTTCGCCAAGTGCGCCCTCGCGCATCCCTGCAGCGAGGTGATTATAGAGGTTCGGATTATCCTTGCCAAGCGTTTCGATCAGCTCCTTGACGGTCTGACGCGTAGTGTTGCCGTTGTGCGGGCAGGGGGAGGGGATCGGCGTGAAGCCGTGGTACTGAATCGCGTCGACGATCTCCTGCTCGCGGAAGTAGACGAGGGGGCGGATGACGGTGATATCCGTCTTGTCGAGGTAGGTCTTGGGGCGAAAGGTGTTCAGCTGCCCCGAGTAGAACAAACTCATGAGAAAGGTCTCCACGGCATCATCATGGTGATGCGCGTAGGCGACCTTATTCATGTGGTGCGCTACGGCGTAGCGGTTGACTGCGCCGCGCCGAAAGAACGCGCAGGTAAAGCAGGGGCTTTTATCGTCCTGCTCCGCAATCGCACCTGCGATATCGACATCGACCACCTCATAGGGGACATCGAGCTGCTTGCAGAATGACGCAATCGCATCGGTGTCAAAGGGATCGTCAAACTGCGGGTTGACGGTGAATGCCGCGATGGTAAAATCTCTTTTCAGACGCTCGCGCAGGATGGCGAGCGCGTAGGTGAGAAAAATGCTGTCTTTGCCGCCCGAGACGCCGATGAGGATGCGGTCGCCCTCCTCGATCAGTTCGAACTCCACAACGGCACGCATGAGCTTGCTGAAATAGGACTGTGGAATGTTGATATTCATGAAATCAAAACGCTTCCTTTGTTGTTATTCTTTATGGCAGAGATAGACACCGAGGATGCCGGTCTTGATGGAGACGGTAAATTTTTTCTCCCCTCTGTATTCGGGGGCGAGCTCGTTGCTGATCGCGCGTGAACTGTGTGCACTGATATCCTCGTTATCCAGTTCCCAGTATAGACGGCGTGTCTTGACCCCGCTGCATTCCGCAGTAAATGGGAGGAGGGAGATCGCGCGCGGCGCACTCTCGCACGTTACGGTTAGTTCCTCACCGGCACGGAGATAGAATAGGGTTTCGCGTTCATCCGCGAGTACGCAGGGGATAGCGGCATGCGCGGCGACGGCGGCAGTGCTCATGAGATGGTCGAGCCGCCCGCCGAATGCCGCCGTCAAGATGACAAGCGGACTCTCAATCTCCTCTGCAGCAATCTGAAGAGCAAGCTCTGTATCTGTGAAATCTTTTTCACGGGGAAAGGAATCTATCTGCACGCCCTGTAGTTTTGCAAACATTTTTGGAAATATGGACGCACTGTCACCATCGCCAATGAGACGGTTGGGAAGAATCCCTAATGCGTGTGTGATATTCACTCCGCGATCAATCGCCCATATGGGGCACCTTGCACCATTCTTTTCTCGCTGTGCAATCAGTGCTCTGAGCCAATCATCTTTAGGTGCGCGTCCGCCTGTGATGCAGACAATTTCCTCGGACGGTGGGCGTGGAATCTCAGCACGGATGCCGGGGAGGATGAGCGTGTGTGTATCTTCATACATGAAATTACTTCCTTCTTTAATCTATGATAGACTGATTATAGCATATGATTTTTCGAGCGAACAGAGAAAAACTTGAAAAAGGGGGTTGACGAGAGTCAACCCTTTGTGTTATATTATGACAGTCGCGCCGATGAGAGCTACGAGGAACTGGAAAGAGCCTTGAAGCCTTGTGCGGCGCAGGATGTACCCTGAAAACTACACAATGCAAAACACGTTAGAGGAAACTCTAACAAGCCAGATGCAACATCGTTGATGTCAGTCAACGAAACACAATTCTTTTACAAGAATGAACTTTTGAGCCAACAGGCTCTTCACATTAGCGGAGAGTTTGATCCTGGCTCAGGACGAACGCTGGCGGCGTGCTTAACACATGCAAGTCGAACGGGATGATCTTAAAGCTTGCTTTTAGAGAATCTAGTGGCAAACGGGTGAGTAACACGTAGACAACCTGCCGACAGGATGGGGACAACATTCCGAAAGGAATGCTAATACCGAATGAAGTCAGAGAAGGGCATCCTTTTCTGATGAAAGATGGCCTCTGAATATGCTATCACCTGTCGATGGGTCTGCGTCTGATTAGCTGGTTGGTGAGGTAACGGCTCACCAAGGCAACGATCAGTAGCCGGTCTGAGAGGATGAACGGCCACATTGGGACTGAGACACGGCCCAGACTCCTACGGGAGGCAGCAGTGGGGAATCTTCCGCAATGGGCGCAAGCCTGACGGAGCAACGCCGCGTGAGTGAAGAAGGTCTTCGGATCGTAAAGCTCTGTTGACGGGGACGAACGTGCCTAATGCAAATAGTATTAG
>NZ_GL892076.1:1377336-1600282 GCF_000213975.1 Centipeda periodontii DSM 2778 | reverse complement strand
CAACCAAAGACTCGTGATGATTCACGGGTCTTTTTTGTTGTGTATTACGGCATATTAGCTTCCCCCGTCGAAACGGGGGAAGTGGCACGCGCAGCGTGACGAAAGGGGCGCTTGTACCTTGTTTGACAGAATATATTTTAGGGGCGCTTATTTCTCAATTTATTTGATAATTGATTTTTTTCTCAAATTATACTGGAAAAATGAAAAAATTGTGATATAATATCAATGTTAAAATGATAGACAGAATCATTCTATTGGATTCTGCTTTATCATTCGTATTTCGAGGGACAGAAAGGTGTTTTCCATGAAAACAAGGGCAAGAGCCGCATTGACATGTGCCGTACTGCTTCATGTTATGGCATCCGTATCAACTACATTTGCGAACGAAGGTTCGGAACGGGGGGGTAACTACTCCACGGATGAGATTCGTGTAGAGGCGGATGCAGCGAAGGAAGAGGCGAAGTATGAATCGCAGTCCACGACGATTATCACGGCGGAGGATATTGCGAAGAAGCAGGCGAAGTCTGTTGAGGATATTATCTTTGACGAGACGGGCATGACACGAAATATCGACGCGATGGGGCGCGTGACCGTCTCCATTCGTGGAGCGGAGCCGCGCCATACGCTCATCCTAATCGACGGTCAGCCTGTGATGGGCGACTTTGCAAAGTACACGGGTGCAGGTGACGAGCTGCAGCGTCTTGGGACGGAGAATGTCGCACGTATTGAGATCATTCGCGGGGCGGCGAGTGCGAAGTATGGCGCGGATGCCATCGGCGGTGTTGTCAATGTCATTACGAAGGAGGCGGCGAAGAAGCCGGGACTGCAGCTGAACATCGAGGGACGGCGCACAAAGGGCGACAGCGACGTATTTCCCTATACAAACTTTTTCCTGCGTGCGGATGCGGGGCAGGTCGGGAAGCTGCGTCTTGCGGCGTACGGCGGGAAGCGGGATATTCTGCCGATCTACAGTACAGAAACCTTCGGCGGTCTCATCAAGAGCGGCGACTCTTATAAAGACGAGGAAAGCCGCGTGCGAAACTCGCTGCGCTACTATGGCGACATCAAGAATATCGGACTTGTCGCCTCTTACGACCTCGACAAGAATCACAGCATTTCTCTGAGTGCAGATCATACGGCAGAGGATATGGAGTCCTTTGTCAAGCGATCCAATTCAGGGGGAGAAGGGCTGCAGCACTTTAAGCGTGAAGTGGATCGCAATAACTATCGCCTCTCCTATCAGGGGCGCGGCAAGAGTTCAGACTGGAATGTCTCTCTCGACTATGCAAAGATGAACGAGGACGACATCACGCTGACCTCGGACTATATCAATTCCCCCTATGAGGGAAAGAACACGCTCAACTACATCGACGACCTCATGCATCAGCAGTGGAGTTTTAAGGCATCGGCGAATACGCAGCTGAGCAGCGATCATCTGCTGACCTACGGCATTGGTTATACACAGGAAAAGGGCGAGGGCAGCCGTATCAAAAATGCGCCGAACAGCTATACGCGCATGATTGATCCGTGGGATTACGATAAGAACCTTTATACGAAAGGCGGCGCGGGTGCGCCATCTTCGCACGTGCACGACTATGCGATGACGCGAAATGAAGCGGGAGTACCGAAGTATGACAATGAATACGAGTGGTATGGCCATAAGGACGCCGCCGGGCGCTCGCTGGCACCGCCCTATACGTATCAGGACTATCTGAAATACGGACCTTATGGAGTTGATCTCGATGGGAATCCGGCGCCGCCGGATGTTATGGAACGACTCATGGCATTCCGTAAGCAGCTAGTTGATGATCCGCGAAACCATGATCTGACACATATTATTGATGCGCCGGAATTGGCAATCAATAACTACTATGACCAGAGATTTGCTGATTATGATCGTAAAATGTATGGACATGCGGTGCTTTGGAACGGAAAGGCGTTCAATGAGGAATTTGAGGCGCGGCAGAACCGATTGACGATTGGCACAGCGGAGATCAAGAAGCAATATGTGTTTTTGCAGGACGCATGGCAGGTCAATCGAAATACGCTGCTTTCGCCAATTCTGCGCATCGATCACAGCAGCCTTTTCGGCACACATGCGACGTTCAATATCGGCATGACGCACAACATTGGTGGAAAGTCGAACCAGCGCTTCAAGGCGAATGTCGGCACGGGTTATACAGAGCCGGGCATGGGGGAGCTGTACTACAACTGGGAGATGTACGCAGGTGCGCCGATGGGGCTGGAGCGTGCGCGTCTCGGCTACTACTGGGTCGGAAACCCCAATCTGAAACCGGAGAAGTCCGTGAACTTCGATATTGGGCTTGAGGGCGAGAGCAAGGATGGCAGGGATAGCTACCGTATCAATGCTTTTCACAATCGCATCCGAAACTATATGACAACGTACTTCACGGGCTATCTGATGGATTTTCATCCGGAAATTTCCGCTGATGGCAGATGGCTCCTGCCGCCCGATATGATTTACAGCTTTAAGAACATCGGACGGGCGGAGATCACGGGACTCGAGGCGGAGTATAACCATCGTTTTGACCGTCACTGGTCAACGAAGGTCGGCTATACCTATCTTCATGCCATCAACAAGAGCGACCCGATGATGCCCGACCGTTTGCTCAATCGGCCGCAGCACAAGCTCGACCTCGGCGTGACTTACGAGAATGCGGGGTGGCGCGCGACGCTCTGGGGGAACTATTACGTCAAGATGCTTGACAGCAACAGTGTTGCGAACAACGGCAACTATTACGACAGCGACGGCGTGACAGGAAAATGGCACTACAACTTCGCCGAAGGCGGTAAGCAGACGTACGAGACAAAGACCTTCGGTATCTGGAACTTCATCCTGCAAAAGAATCTCGGCAAGGATTCGAGCGCCTATATCGGCGTGGACAACATCCTGAACCACCGCGACGACGACCGCGCGTTCCAAGAGCGGATGTACCGCATCGGTGTAAATATGAAATTCGGTCCCGATGCAGATACCGTGCCGATGACTGCGGAGGAGCGTGCGGCACGTACGGCGGCAAACGAAGCCACGTTGGAAAAGAAGGCACGCTTTATCATCCCACCGTTCGACATGGAGAAGGAGCTTGGTCTGCGTGTGATTGGAGACTACCGCTGGCGGTGGAACTCCTTCACGGGAAAGGAAAAGCCCTCGGAAGCGCGCGTCACAACTGTCGCGAGTGTCGGCGACAGCGCGTATAATAACTACCTTGAGAAGGCGGAGCACGGATTCGAGCAGCGATTGCGGGCGGGCGTGGATGCGCGCCTTGACGAGAATACGAACATCACCGTCCTCGGCAGTCTCGCGGGTACGGCGGGCGTCGATACGGAGACGGATGCGGCACAGTCGAAGGGACTGAACCATGCACGCCTCGATACGGCGGATGTGACGCGCCATGCAAAGGAGTGGGATTTCTCCCTCGGGCGGCTGACTGAACCGATGGGTGTGACGGGCTACTACTTCGGCAAGGAGTACGACGGCGGACGTGTCGTCTGGACGGGCGCCCATACGCAGGTGCGTCTCGGCTACGGCGACTTCCGGCACTCGACGGGCGTCACAGACTCCGCCTATACACATGCGACGCGCCAGAGCTTCGTGCGCGGCGTGACCAAGGAGGAATGGTTGGGCTATAAAGCGGCCGCGATCAACAGCCGTACGACGGACGCCATTCCGTATTATCCGAACTACAGCACGCTCATTAAGGATACCCCGGGCTTTGACGGACTTTATCAACGGCTCGCCAAGGCGCAGAGTCTGGCAGAGGAAAAGCAGATTCTTGATGAGTATCTGAATGTTGTCAAACAGGATAATCCCCAAGCATATCAGGAATTGATGAACCCCATGCAAGGGCAAATAGTGCACGATGACTTTGCATGGTACAAGGTGACGGTGAAGGACCAACATGGCAACGTCGTCGGGACATATCTTTCGCAGAAGAGTCCGCAGCTCGATGCATTGCACGTGTACGAAAGCTTTTCCTATCAAGACAGGTTTGATCGCGCGAAGATGGAAGGAGCTGCCCGGGCTGTGTGGAATTCAGCAGAGGCGAATTTGGAAGCGACGCAAACCGAGACGAACAAATATAAGAGTGATATGGTGGGACTTCCCGATGGATACTATACTATGACCCATGAATTTTACGGTTACGGCACATATCATGGGAAGAAGCCAATATTTGACTACAATTTGAAGATGAGTGATTTGCAGCCCGGAGATTTCAAACCAATGACAAAGGATGAGGCGAAAGAGCGCACCATTCGTTCCTCGTGGGATAAAAGCCCTTACCACGTGGTGCAGTCAGAGAGAAGATATCCGGACTCTCCCGATGTCTCATTTACAGCAAAAGGGAAGATTCCGGCGGGCAATAAGAGGGGGATCTCGCATCTCGGTCAAACGATTATCAACTATCTGATTGATGATTATAATTGGAGGCCGGAGGACGCGAGCGCTCTGCCGCTCAAGCTGCTGAAACGCGCAGGATATTTTGTCCTGCAAGTCGGCACTGTCCTCGAGCGCGATCGCATCCCCGCGATTAAGCAGGCGGCATATATGCAGGTGCGCCATGAGGTTTCGCCGAATATCGGCGTTGGGGTGTTTTATCTGCGCTCGCTCGGCGGCAATACGCATACCTTCCGTGCGGCGAACGGAACGGGGAACGATGTCAATACGTTCGACACGCTCGCGAATGTCGTCGGTGTCGGTGCGCGCTATCGGCTCACGAAGAATGCCGCGCTCTCCTTTGACTACGGTGCGAACTTCACGGACTTCGGACGCTATATGAACGGGCACACGCGTTATGAGCATGCGTCGGGCATGTCTGACTTCGCCGTCAAGGGGCGTGAGCGCGGCAATACGCCGACGTTCTGGGTCATGCGCCTCGATGTCGGGCAGGCAGATATGGATGTCGCGGGCAGCTGGAACGCATTCATCGACTACAAGCGTTTCGAGCACGGTTCATTCTTCGGCGGCAACGGGACGGAGTCTCTGCCTGACCGCTACCTCGACGGCATCAAGAGCTTTACCATCGGTGCGAGCTATGTCCCCGTGCAGAATCTCATGGTCGAGGCGTTCTACACGTTTGGTGCGAAGGGCATCGATGCGCGTGATACGCTCTATGGTCCGGAGCATTTCCGCCTCGGCGACTATGCACGTATGCAGGTGACGTACCGGTTCTAAGCTGTTGCGTTTGGAAGAAAATACTGATAAAATGAGGTCGTTTATGAACGATCTTGTTTTATTATTCACGGACAAAAATAGGAAGGTGACCATACTGACAATATCATCAAAGCCGTTCGATTTTCGGACGATGTTATATTTGAATCTGCTGCTCATGTGCGTTCTGATCTCTTCAGGGCGGCAGGAGGTGTTGATTCTGTCCTTTCTACTCTCGATTCTTGTCTTTGCGACGGTTGGAAGTGCGGCGCAGACGGTGAAATTTATCCTCGGCTTTCTCGCACTGCTTGTGCTCCAATACGGGGCGGAGCTGCTGCGCGGCACGGATCTGCCGCGCGGATTGATTTTTATGCCGCAGCTGATTGCCTTTATCGCACTGCGCATCTATCCGTTTGTCGTGCTTGGCATTGCGCTCAAGAAGAGCACGAACATTGCGGAGATCACGACGGCACTCTCGCGTCTGCGTCTCCATCGGGGCATTATTCTCAGCATTGTGGTGATGATCCGCTATCTGCCCGCGATGAAGGATGATTTTCGCGTGATTGTGGACGCAATGTGTCTCAAGGGGATCCCCGTGTCGCTCGGCTATGTCGTGCGTCATCCGATGAAGGCGATCGAGTATTTCATTGTACCGATGCTGTTCCGCAGCGAGAAGATCACGGAGGAGTTCTCGGGTGCGGCGCTCGTCAAGGGCTATGAATACAGCGGGATGCGCACGTCCTATTTCGATGTCCGCATGAGCGGGAAGGACTGGGCGATGATCTTCCTTGCGCCGCTTGCCTTTGCGCTCTGTCTTACCGTTGTTTGAGGGTATGCGCTATGATTGAGTTACAGAATGTAGGCTTTCAATATCAGGACAGGGCGCAGTGGAGCATCGACGGGAACTCCTGCACGGCAGGGGCGGGCGAGGTGATTGTGATTGCGGGGGAGAGCGGCTGCGGGAAGTCGACGCTGCTGCGCCGCATCAATGGTCTCTGCCCCGGTTTCTACGAGGGCACAACGGAGGGGAAGGTTCTCCTCGCCGGACAGGATGTGCAGAATCTCCGCATTGGGGATATTTCGCGGATTGCGGCGACGGTGTTCCAGAATCCCGACAATCAGTTCTTTACGCTTGATGTGCTGTCTGACCTCGTGTTTGGCTGTGAAAACTTCGGTGTGCCGCGTGATGAGATAGAGCGGCGGCTGCGCTCTGTCGTGGAGACACTTTCGCTTGAGCGCTTTCTTGGACGGAAGTTCTCGGAGCTGTCGGGCGGGGAGAAGCAGAAGATTGCGATTGCCTCGGCACTGATGCTGGAGTGCAAGATTCTCCTGCTGGACGAGCCGTCGGCAAATCTGGACTATCCGTCGATTGCACTTCTTCGACATACGATTAAGGAACTGAAGGAGCGAGGATATACAATCGTGGTGGCGGAGCATCGTCTCTACTATCTGCACGGCATATGCGACCAACTCATCATTATGGAGCAGGGGACGATAGTGCGCCGCTATTGCGGTGCGGAGATGAATGCACTCAATAACGAGGAACTGAACGCGTTCGGCATACGCGGTTTTGATCTCTTTCATACGACGGCAGTTGATTTTTCTGCGTCTACGAATGGCGGGAAAGAATTGCTCGCACTCGATCATATTTCGTTTGACTATGTGCGCGGGCAGGATGTCTTGCGCGATGTCACGTTCTCTGTGCGTGCGGGCGATCGCATCGCGCTCCTCGGGCATAACGGCTGCGGCAAGAGTACACTCGCGAAAATCATCTGCGGGCTGCTGCGGGAGCGCCGCGGTCGTCTCTCTGTTGGCGGGGAGCCCCTTGCCGCACGCAAACGCTATACGGCGGTCAGCTATGTGATGCAGAATGTGGATTTTCAGATCTTCGGCTCAAGCCTATACAATGATCTCCTGCTTGGAAATGAGGAGGCGGAGGACATCGATGCACGCATTCGTACGGTGCTTGCGCAGTTCCGTTTGCTGCCGCTGATTGACGAGCATCCTATGCGGCTGTCGATGGGGCAGAAGCAGCGGCTTGTGATTGCCGCCGCCTGTCTCCTGCACAAGCGCATCGGCATTTTCGATGAGCCGACGAGTGGTTTGGACTATGCCAATATGCGGACGGTCTGCACGCTTATTGATGAATTTACAGGGGCGGAGAATGCCGCCATCATCATTACGCATGACTACGAGTTCATCATGAATTCGTGCAACCGCGTGATTCTCCTCGAGGATGGGCGGATTGCAGAGGATTTTGCACTGCGGGACGCAGCCACACTTGAGCGACTCTTTCGTGAGCGTATCAGATAACGATACATTGGAGGAAAAACATAATGAATGCTTGGAAAATCAGTGACTTTGTCCTGATTGGTATACTCTCGGCACTGTACGGCGTGTTGGTGCTCGGCATCGGTGCGCTGACGGTGCTACTATCGCCCGCAATGCACGCGATGAGCCCTGCGCTCATCGGTGTGCTGCTCGGAACAGTGTTCCTGTTTGTGGTGAAGAAGATTCCGAAGTTCGGCGCAATCACGCTCTTTGTCGCGATCAGCACGGCGTTGTTCGCTGGATTCTCGGGGATGATGTATGTCCCGTTCGTCGGCTCGGTGACGGCGGTCGCATTCATCGTGGATGTGTTCGTGCGGCAGGTCGGACAGCGCATTCCAGTGCTCGCGGCGGGCTATGGGCTGATACAGGCGGCATACGTCTTCGGCGGCGCAATTCCAATTCTCTTCTTCCTTGAGCAGGAGATGGCACGCTGGCAGGAGGCTGGCATGGATCTGGAGCGAATTCAGAAGTTCGTCGAGCACAGCACGGGCATTTTCCTTGCTGCCGGCATGGGGATTGCATTCCTTGGTGGCGTGATCGGGATTTATATTGGGAAGCAAATTCTGAAGAAGCATTTTAAGGAACTGAATTAAGACCTGTAAAAATATCTTTGTTATTCTTGTGTAGCCTTGTCATTGCTAAACTCGCGGATTTGCTATAAAACTTGGTATGTCACCTCCTTGCATATACCGTTCATATCTGCTATAACTAAATGTATGCCGTATTCGCCCGGAATTGTGCGAATGCTTATTTTTCGATGAGGAGTGACGACGATGAAGCTGGTTGTGACGATTGTCGGACGGGATCAGGTCGGTATTGTGGCGATGGTGAGCGGGATTCTCGCGGAGCAGCGTGTGAATATCATGAATGTGAACCAGAATATCATGGATGGTTTCTTCAACATGGTCATGATCGCGGAGATGCCGGATGACGCGGAAATTCGCCTGAAGGACTTGCAGGAGCTCCTGCGGACGAAGGGGAAGGAGCGCGGTCTTGAGATCAAGCTCCAGCACCAAGAGATCTTTCAGGTCATGCACAGCATTTGAGTGAGGAGCGGCAGAGTGATTACTTTTGAGGACATCCGTGAAACCAATCGGATGATTACGGAAAACCGTCTTGATGTCCGTACGATCACGATGGGGATCTCCCTGCGGGACTGTGCGCATCCAAATATCGACAAGTTCTGTCAGAACGTGTATGAGAAGATTACGCGCTCGGCAGAGTACCTCGTGCGTACGGGTGAAGACATCGAAACAGAGTTCGGCATTCCCATCATCAACAAGCGTATCTCCGTCACGCCGGTCGCGATTGCGGCGGACGCGTGCCGGACGGATTCATTTGTGCCCGTGGCGGAGGCGCTTGACCGTGCGGCGAAGGCGGTCGGCGTCAACTTCATCGGCGGTTTCTCCGCGCTGGTCGAAAAGGGGATGACACATGGCGACCGCGTGCTCATTGACTCGATTCCTCAGGCGATGGCGGCGACCGATATTGTCTGCTCCTCAGTGAATATCGGCTCAACGAAGGCGGGCATCAATATGGATGCTGTGCGTGAGATGGGCGAGACAATCAAGCGGACAGCGGAGCTGACGCGTGAGCAGGAGGCAATCGGCTGTGCGAAGATCGTCGTGTTCTGCAACGCCCCGGGGGATAATCCCTTTATGGCGGGGGCGTTCCACGGCGTTGCCGAGGGCGATCGCGTCATCAATGTCGGAGTCAGCGGTCCAGGCGTCGTGAAACATGCGCTTGAGGACCTGAAGGGCGCGGACTTTACGGAGATTGCAGAGACGATCAAGCGCACGGCGTTCAAGATAACACGCGTGGGGCAGCTCGTTGCACGCGAGGCGTCGCGGCGGCTTGGCGTGCCGTTCGGCATCATTGATCTCTCCCTTGCGCCGACATCGGAGGTCGGAGACAGTGTGGCGCGTATTCTTGAGGAGATGGGACTCGAGGCGTGCGGTGCGCCGGGGACGACGGCGGCGCTTGCCCTCCTCAACGATGCAGTTAAGAAGGGGGGGCTCATGGCGAGCTCGCATGTCGGCGGCCTTTCGGGCGCATTCATCCCCGTCAGTGAGGATGAGGGCATGATTGACGCGGTGGAGCGTGGCAGCCTCTCGATTGAAAAACTCGAGGCGATGACCTGCGTCTGCTCGGTTGGTCTCGATATGATCGCAATCGAGGGCGATACGCCCGCCGCGACGATTTCCGCGATCATTGCGGATGAGGCGGCGATCGGCATGGTGAACAACAAGACGACGGCGGTGCGTGTGATCCCCGTGCCGGGCAAGAAGGTCGGCGAGGGTGTATCATTCGGTGGCCTCCTCGGCTATTCGCCGATTGTACCCGTGCGCAGTAGTTTCAGTTCGGCGGCATTCATTGCGCGCGGCGGTCGGATCCCTGCGCCGACGAGGTCGCTGACGAACTGATATGAGAGTAACGAAAGCCATCAAAGCCGAGCAGCTCCGCATTCTCCGCACACTCTATCCCAATGCGAAGCCGGCACTGGAATTCAAGACACCGTTCGAGCTCCTCATCGCGGTGATCCTCTCGGCGCAGTGTACGGATGTGCGCGTGAACATCGTAACGAGCCGACTCTTTCCGCGTGCGAATACGCCCGAGGCGATTGCCGCGCTCGGGCAGACAGAGCTCGAGAAGGCGATTCACGACTGCGGGTTCTTCCGCATGAAGGCAAAGCATATTCTCGAAACCTGTGATATCCTATTGCAGGAATACGGTGGAGAGGTTCCGGCGGACTTCGAGGCGCTGCAAAGACTCCCCGGAGTCGGACGCAAGACAGCAAATGTTGTGATGAGCGTCGCCTTTCATGCACCTGCGATTGCGGTCGATACGCATGTGTTTCGCGTGGCGAACCGCCTGCGTCTTGCGGTCGGCAAAACACCGCTCGAGGTGGAGAAGGGACTGCAAAAGGCGATTCCGCGCGATGATTGGAGCGACGCGCATCACTGGCTGATCCTCCATGGACGTCAGCTCTGCAAAGCGCGCAAACCCCTCTGCGCCGACTGTCCGCTCAGTCCGGTCTGTCCGAGCAGTGCTGCATAAATGAAAGGAGCGTGGAGGCTTGATTTATCGCAAGGCGCGATTTGATGACATCGAGTCCATCTATGGACTTGTGAATATCTATGCGGCACAAGGCGAAATGCTTCCGCGTTCGCGCAACACACTCTACGAGAATCTGCGCGACATGGTTGTGGCAGAGGAAGAGGGGCGTGTGATCGGCGTCGGAGCTCTGCATATCATGTGGGATCGGCTCGCCGAGGTACGCATGATGGCGATTGCTCCCGAACATACGCGCCAGGGAATTGGCGCGGAGATTGTGCAGCTGCTCCTCAATGAGGGCGATGTACTTGGGATTGAGAAGGTGTTCACGCTTACCTATAAGCCGGATTTTTTTCGAAAACTTGGCTTTATCCGCATCAGTCGGGAGGAACTGCCGCAGAAGGTTTGGAAAGAGTGCATTGACTGTCCGAAATATCCGAACTGTGATGAGATCGCTATGATCAAGGTATGATGGAGGCGCATTATGATTGTTGTTATGAATCCCAGAGCCACACAGGCGAATATCGATCAGGTCACTGCAAAGATCGAACAGGCAGGACTCCGTACGCACCTCTCAAAGGGTGAGGATCGCTTCATCATCGGTGTAATCGGCGATAAGAAGATTATCGCGGGTCTTGAGATGAATATGATGGAGGGAGTTGAGAAAACGGTTCGTATTACAGAAAAGTACAAGCTGGTCAGCCGTGACTTCCATCCATCGAATACGATTGTGGACGTGGCAGGGTTCCCCGTTGGCGGTGAGCAGCTCGCCATCATGGCGGGACCCTGCTCTGTGGAGAGCTATGATCAACTCTACGATGTTGCGGTCAAGGTCAAGGAAGCAGGCGCTCAATTTCTGCGTGGAGGCGCATTCAAACCTCGTACGAGTCCCTATGACTTTCAGGGGCTCGGCCTTGAGGGGCTGAAGATTCTTCGCGATGTGGGTGATAGAACCGGTTTGCGCGTAGTAACTGAGGTCGTAGACAAGGACGATATTGAACTCGTGTCGGAGTACGCTGATCTCCTGCAGGTCGGAGCGCGCAATATGCAGAATTTCCAAATGCTCAAGGCTCTTGGAAAAGTACAGACACCCGTGCTCTTCAAGCGCGGACTCTCCGCGACCATCAGTGAATGGCTGAATGCGGCCGAATACATTGCTGCAGGTGGGAACGGCAATATCATCTTCTGTGAACGCGGGATCCGTACCTATGAAACATTTACACGCAATACGATGGATCTCAACGCTGTGGCAGCACTGAAGGAATTGACTCATTTCCCTGTCATTGCCGATCCAAGTCACGGCACAGGCCGTTGGCAGATGGTGCGCCCCTTGGCGCGTGCTTCCGTTGCGGTTGGGGCAGACGGTCTCATCATCGAGGTGCACTGCCATCCGGAGGTGGCTCTTTCGGATGGGGATCAGAGTCTTGTCCCGCGCAATTTTGAGATGCTGATGGATGAGGTGCGCCAGATTGCGCCTGCCGTCGGGCGGCGTGCATGAGCCGCACGAAGCTTGCCATCATCGGTGTGGGGCTCATCGGCGGATCGCTCGGACTTTGCCTCAAGGCGGCACTCGGCGATGGCATCTATATTACGGGGCTCTGTCGTTCGGAGGCATCCATGCGCGCCGCGATAGACTGCGGCGCGGTGGACCATGCCTCATCGGATCTTGCAGCTGTGGTCGGAGATGCGGATATCGTCTATCTTAGTCCGCCGGTTTTGCAGATCGTACCGATGGTGGAGAGGATTCTGCCATATTTGAAAGAGGGCACGATTCTGACGGATGCGGGCAGTACGAAGGGCTATGTCTACGAGGCTCTGCATCGGATTTTGCCCCCGCATATATACTATGTGCCGGGGCATCCCATGACGGGACGTGAGAAGAGCGGTGTAGAGGCGGCAACGAAGGATCTCTTTGTCAACAAGGCATATGTCATCATCGATGACCCGGCGGTGCCGCAGGAGGTCAAGGAGCGACTGATGGCAGTTCTGTGCCATACGCGCGCGAATTTTACGACGCTCGATCTGGAGCAGCATGACCGCTGTGCAGCAGTCATCAGTCATGTGCCGCATCTGGCGGCAGCGGCACTCGTCACGCTGCTCAATCGCAGCGGCGATGATCTGGACTCCTGTCTCAAGCTCATCGGCGGTGGATTCAAGGACACAACGCGCATTGCTTCATCCAATGCGGACATGTGGGCGGACATCTGCATGACGAATGAGAAACCGATTGCAGATTCCCTGCGTCAGCTGCAGACGATCCTCAGTGAGGTTATTACCGCAGTAGAAGCAGGTGATCGGCAGGCAGTGCACGATTATTTCGTTGCCTCAAAGGAGCGCCGCGATGGCATTCTCCACGATGCGGAACAAAAATTTGATACAAATTGAGAATTTTTTGTGCAACCCTCTTTTTTTTAGAACGTATATATGATATGATATAAAAAACTATATGCGTATGATCCTGTCAGGGGGTATAACCGTGAAGAAAACCAGAATATCCACACGGCGCCAATCCGAAATTTTGCAGTATATCAAAGATTTTTTGGTGGAGAAGGGATATCCGCCCTCGGTGCGTGAGATCGGAACTGCGGTCGGGCTGAAGTCCAGCTCGACGGTGCACCGCTATCTCGCCATGCTCGAGGAGAACGGCGCGATCCGACGGGATGCGACGAAGCCGCGCGCGATCGACATCATGGGCGAGAATCCGTGGGGCCGCACGATTCCCGTGCCGCTTGTCGGAACGGTGACGGCGGGGGAGCCGATCCTCGCAGAGCAGAACGTGGAGGAGGTATTCTCCTTCCCGCGTGGGCTGATCGGTACGGCAGAAGATGTGTTCATGCTGCGTATCCAGGGAGACAGCATGATCAACGTCGGTATCTTCGACGGGGACTTCGTGCTCGTGCGCCAACAGCCAACGGCGAACAATGGGGACATTGTCGTGGCGCTGATCGATGGCGAATCCGCGACGGTGAAACGTTTCTTTCGTGAGAAGACGTGTATTCGACTGCAGCCGGAGAATGACTCGATGGAGCCCTTTTACGAAACAGATGTACAGATTCTCGGCAAGGTCATCGGACTCTATCGTCATATCTGAGGGAAGCACTGATAAATTCAGTCACGCCATCTTAGCGCATCTTTTTTGCCCGCACAACGCCTGCAAATCCTCCACATAGCTTTGGCTATGCGTCCGGTTTGCCTCCTTGTTCGGACGAAAAAATCTGCGCCAATCTGAGGGTCTATTTTATCAGCGATTCCCTGAGATGTATTTGGGGAGTATCGTGTGAAAAGCACGGTGCTCTCTTTTCATTTATCCCAAGGAATGGTATAATAATTCTGTTTTTCTGTCATTTGTGAGGTGATTATGGCAAAGGAACTGCGCAGCGGTTATACGACGGGAGCATGTGCGGCGGCAGGCGTCAAGGCGGCGTTTCTCTTTCAGGCGGGTGCGGATTGGCGTACGGTCGAATTGACGGCACTCGATGGGACACCCCTGACGATTCCTGTGAAGGACGTTGCAGAAACCCCAGAGGGCATCCGCGCTGAGGTGGTGAAGTTCTCGGGCGACGATCCGGATATCACGAACGGTGTTTCCGTGTTTACGACGGTTGTACTGCGGGATATGGCGGGGATTGAATTCCGTGCGGGCGAGGGGGTCGGCACGGTGACAAAGCGTGGAATGAGCCTCCCTGTCGGTGAGCCGTCGATCAATGAGGGCCCGCGCACGTTGATTCGCAATGTGATCGCGGAGATGACGGGACGTGCGGATTTCGGCGCATGTGTGACGATCGCCATACCTGCAGGCGTGGAGCTTGCAAAGAAAACCCTCAACCCCGTGCTCGGCATCGAGGGCGGGATCTCCGTGATCGGGACGACGGGCGTGCTCCGTCCGATGTCGGAGGAGGCGTTCAAGGACTCGCTCGTGCCGCAGATTGACGTGGCGCTCGCATCAGGTGAGCCTGTGCTCGTATTCGTACCCGGAAAGATTGGCGAGAAGATTGCGCTTTCGCTTGGCGTACCGAAGACTGCACTCATCGAGACGAGCAATTTCATGGGCTTTATGCTCGATCGTGCGGCAGAGCGTGGGGCAGAGCGCATCCTCATCCTCGGACATACAGGCAAGCTCGTGAAGATGGCAGCGGGTGTCTTTCATACACACAACCGCATTGCAGATGCGCGCCTTGAAACACTTGCCGCCTATGCGGCAGCAGAGGGACTGGTACAGGATGACGTGCGTGCCGTCCTCGCGGCGAATACGACGGAGGACGCGATGGAGATCATCGCTGCTGCCGGTCTGATGGAGCGTGTCTGTGCCGTTGTTGCGGAGCGCGTGCACATCCGTGCGGAGCGCTATCTTTTCGGTAAGGTTCAGGTCGGTGCACTGATGGTGAATTTTGCGGGGGATATTCTCGGCGCGGATGCGCGGGCACATTCCTTTGCGCATACCTATGGATGGAGACTTGAGCAGTGAGTCATAAGATTATCGTGGTCGGCATAGGCCCGGGGGATCCCGCTTATCTGTTGCCAAAAGCACAGAAAATAATAGAGAATGCACGTATCATTGTCGGAGGAAAGCGTGCACTAGCGGATTATTCCCATAACGGAGCGCGGGCGTGTGCCATCGGTGCGGATGTTTCGGCCGTTCTCACATTTATCAAGGACAGCCTTGCAGCAGATGATGTGGTTGTCATGGTCTCAGGCGACCCCGGTTATTACTCCCTGCTCGATGCCCTGCGGCGTACGTTTCCTATTGAACGGATTGAGGTCGTGCCTGGGATCAGCTCATTTCAGCTTGCGTTTGCACGGCTGGCTTTGCCGTGGCATTCTGCGCGCCTCCTCAGCTTTCATGGGCGTGAACCGCAGGCTGAGGAACTTCTCCGCGCACCGGGCGTCGTGCTTGGCATGTTGACGGATGGGCGCAACAACTCGCAGACGATTGCCGCACGTCTTCTTGCGTGCGGATGGCGGGATGAGGATGCCATGTATGTCTGCACGCGGCTTTCGTATGCGGATGAACATATTTTAACGACGACATTGGGTGCGGCAAAGGATGACAAGGGCATTGGGCACGGCGTCATCGTTGTCTGTGCACATGAGGAGACTATATGAATCTTGGAATAAAGGACGAGGAATTTGTGCGCGGCAAGGTGCCAATGACGAAGGAGGAAATTCGCATCCTCACGATTGCCAAGGCGCAGATTGCACATAATGCGGTTATCTGCGATGTCGGTGCGGGTACTGGTTCTCTCTCCATTGAGGCGGCACGGCTTGCTCCTGCGGGGCATGTCTATGCGATTGAAAAGAATCCCGAGGGCATCGGACTGATTGCGGAGAATGCAAAGCGTTTTGGCGTTGAGAATATCACGGTCATAGATGGGGCGGCACCGGATGCACTGGCGGGACTGCCCGAACTGGATGTGGCTCTGATCGGCGGCAGCGGACGAAAGCTTTCGGATATCTTGGATATCATCGGAGAGCGACTGCGCCTCAATGGCCGCATTGTGGCGAACGCGATCACGGTGCAGACGGTTGCGGCATGTCTGGATTATTTTCATACACATGCGGATCGCTATACCTACGAAGCGATACAGGTGCAGATCAGTCGACTGGAGCGTGTCGGTCCCTATGATATGGCAAAGGCGCTCAATCCGATCTACATCATTACAGCACAGCGAAAGTGAGGAATCTATATGATCCATATTGTCGGTGCGGGGCCCGGTGATCCCGAACTCATTACCGTGAAGGGCGCACGCTATCTCGCGGAGGCGGATGTCGTCATCTATGCCGGCTCGCTTGTCAATCCTGCGCTTCTCGATATGTGTAGGGATGATGCAGAAATTCACAACTCGGCACATATGACATTGGATGAGGTTGTAGAAACAATAGCGCGTGCAGAATCCGAGGGAAAGATGACCGTGCGTCTGCATACGGGTGATCCCGCGATCTACGGGGCCATTCAGGAGCAGATGGATGCATGGAAGAAACGTGGCTTCGACTATGATGTCGTGCCCGGCGTGAGTTCCTTTCTCGGCACGGCGGCGGCGCTACGGCAGGAGTATACACTGCCCGGCATCTCTCAGACGGTCATCATCACGCGCAACGAAGGGCGTACACCCGTGCCGGAGCGCGAGAAACTCCGCAGTCTTGCCGCACATCATGCGACGATGTGCATCTTCCTCTCCATTGCGATGATCGAGGAGGTTGCGGCGGAGATGATTGCGGGCGGCTACGAGGAGTCAACGCCGATCGCGATTGTGCAGCGTGCGACATGGCCGGAACAGAAGATTCTGCGCGGCACGCTTGCGACGATTGCCAAGCAGGTCAAGGAGGATGAGATCGATCGTACAGCGATGATTGTAGTCGGGGACTGCCTTGATACAAAATATGATCTCTCGAAGCTCTATGCACCTGGGTTCTCGCATATGTTCCGGGACGCAAAATCGTGAGAACGGCGCTTCTTGCGCTGACAGTGGGCGGCGCACAGCTTTCTGCCCGTCTCTCTGAGGCAGTCGAGGGCGGCGGTACGATATATCTGCCCGAGCGTCTGTGCGGCAGTATTTCGGAAGATCACGATATTGTGTACTTTACACATCTTGCGGATGTTATAAAGACGACGTTTACACGCTATGATGCCATGATCTGTGTGATGGCGACAGGAATTGTTGTGCGCATGCTCGCGCCCTATGTGCAGAGCAAGCTGTACGATCCAGCGGTGCTTGTCTTTGACGAGGCGGGACAACACGGCATCAGCCTGCTCTCAGGGCATATCGGTGGTGCAAACGAACTCACGCGAAAATTGTGTGCGGCGGTCAACGCCGATCCCGTCATAACGACGGCGACAGATGTGACGGGTGTTCTCGCGCCCGATGTGATGGCAGGGCGTCTTGCTCTGCGTCCCGTTCCGAAGTCCGCGATACAGGTGCTCAATACGGCTCTCCTCGCGGGACAGGAAATCGCGTATTATATTGCGAGCGATCTGCAGCAAGCGCCGTTCTATGAAGCACAGCTGCACGCACAGGACATACAAGCGCGACTCTTTCGGGGAGAGATACCGCCCGTAGGAGTGAATGAATATCGCGTTATTATCATGCGAGCCAAAGATGTTCCGAACGAGCATGAGCCGCGTACGCTCTACCTTACGCCGCGCCGCCTGATTGCGGGTGTCGGCTGCCGTGCGGGTGTGACCGAGGCGAAGATCCTACGCGCGCTGACGGAGGCTTGTTGCATGATTGGACGTGAGCCGTCCGCCATTGACATCCTTGCGAGCACCGTGGTTAAGCGCGACGAGCGCGGCTTGTTGGCGGCGGCAGAAACCCTCGGACGCGAGATCCGTTTCTATCCAAACGAGGAAATCGCAGCGATGATTGAACGATACGGACTCACGGAGTCCGATTTTGTCCGGCAGACGATCGGCGTCGGGAATGTATCCGAAGCGGCGGCGCTCTGTGCGGCAGGAGAAGCAGGCGGGCGCATGGCGCTTGGAAAAACAGCATTTGAGAAAGTGACGGTGGCACTCCTATGGGAAAAATAAGTGTTGTAGGCATCGGTCCCGGAAGTTTGGATGATATGACCTATCGTGCGCGGCGCACGATCGAAGAGGCGACGACGGTAGTTGGTTACAAGCGCTATGTGGATCTGATTGCAGAGCTGATCGATGGGAAAACGGTACTTGATACGGGCATGACGCAGGAGATCGATCGCTGCCGTGCGGCACTCAAGGAGGCATCCGCAGGAGAAAATGTTGTCGTCATCTCGAGCGGTGATGCCGGCATCTATGGCATGGCAGGGCTCGTCCTTGAACTGCTTGTGAAGATGGATGACTCGGAGAAGCCCGAGTTCGGCGGTGTCATCCCAGGCGTTTCGGCAATGAGTGCGGCAGCAGGGCTTCTCGGCGCGCCCATTATGCATGACTTTGTCGTTATCAGTTTGTCCGACCTGCTCACGCCGTGGGAGATCATTCAGGAACGTGCCGAATTTGCGGCAAAGGGGGACTTTGTCACGGCGCTCTATAATCCGCGCAGCAACAAGCGCGTGGGGCAGATCAACGCCGTGCAGGAGACCTTCCTGCGCTATCGAGTACCGGAAACGCCCGTCGGTATTGTGACGGAGGCAAGCCGTACAAATGAGGCGACGCTGATCTCGACACTTGGTGAATTTACAAAAGAGGATATCAATATGTTCTCAATCGTCATCATCGGCAATTCCAAGACGAAGAAAGTCGGAGACTGGATGATTACGCCGCGCGGCTATCAGAAGAGGGAGCCGGGGCTTTGATATTCACGGCGGCAGGTACGCAGGACGGACGCGAAATTGTGCGCCGCCTCTGTGCGGCGGGTTATGATGTGGCTGCGTCGGTGGTCAGCTCCTACGGACAGCAGCTTCTTGCGGAACAGCAGAAAGACGGGAACGGTCGCCTTGTCATCAATGATAAGCCTCTTGATGAAGAAGGTCTGCACGATTTTTTTGCGGAGCACGGCATCCGCATCTTCGTAGACGCGACGCATCCTTATGCAGTTAATGTTTCGCGCAACGCCATGACGGCATGTGCGGCAGCGGAGATCCCCTATATCCGCTTTGAGCGCGATCTTACGGACATCTCCTATGAGAATGTACATCTCGTGCACTCCTATGAGAAGGCAGCAGAGGCTGCGGCGCATTTTGGGAAAAATGTATTTCTGACGACGGGAAGCCGCAATCTGGAACGCTTTGTGAAGGCGAAGCCGCTTGTAGACTGCACACTGATCGCGCGTGTCCTCCCAACGGCAGAGGTGATTGCACTCTGCGAGGGGCTGGGACTGACCCCTGCACAGATCATCGCGATGCAGGGGCCTTTTTCGCGTGAACTCAACCGCGCCATGTACGAGAAATACGAGGCAGATGTCGTCATAACGAAGAACAGTGGGGCGATCGGTGGAACGGACGCAAAATTTCAGGCGGCGGCAGATCTCGGCCTTCCTGTTGTCGTGATTGATCGCCCTGTACTGGATTATCCGCATCTGGCGCATACGTATGAAGAAGTGAAGCAATTTGTCGATTCTGTGACGGAATCGTAGAAATCGGAGTTTTCCATGGATTTTATCAAGGAACCAATGGCGATCGAGAACCGTAGCATGGAACTGATTGCACCCCATCTGGAGGATCTGGATCTGGATGAGCGCGCGACGAAACTCTACTCGCGCCTGATTCATGCCTCCGGTGATGTCGGCTATGCACCGATCACGCGCGTACATCCGGAGGCGATTGATCGCGCCATCGAGGCGCTGAAGGCGGGTGCACATATCTATACGGATGTCGAGATGGTGCGTACGGGCATCAACAAGAAAAAACTTGCCTCGTTCGGCGGCGAGGTGCACTGTCTGGTTGCAGATCCTGATGTCGCCGTTCGAGCGAAAGAATTGGGCATTACACGCGCGATGGTTGCCATGCGTCAGTTTGGCAAGGCTCTCAACGGTAGCATTGTTGCCATTGGCAACGCGCCTACGGCGCTCTTTGAGGTGCTTCGCCTCGTACGTGAGGAGGGGATTCGTCCCGCGTGCATCGTTGGCATTCCCGTCGGATTTGTCGGTGCGGCGGAGTCTAAGGCAGCGCTTGCTGCGCATGGGATCGTTCCATACATTACCGTAGAGGGCACAAAGGGCGGTAGTCCAATCGCGGCAGCGGCGATCAACGCGCTCATGTATCTGATCGACAATACGCGTCCCTGAGGAGAAAACATGCAGTGGAATATTCCCCGCATTGTCGTTTCGGCGACGCAATCGGGCGGCGGCAAGACGACACTCGTCACAGGGCTTCTCGCCGCACTTCGCGCACGAGGACTTACGGTGCAGTCGTTCAAGGTTGGACCGGATTACATTGATCTCGGCTATCATAGGCTTGCGAGCGGGCGCACAGGGCATAACCTCGATACATGGCTTGTGCCTGAGGCACGTCTGACGGAGATCTTTGCACGCGAATGCGCGGGCGCGGATATTGCCGTCATCGAGGGAGTCATGGGGCTCTATGACGGCGGACGGCGCGGCATCAGTTCGACCGCCGCGATCGCAAAGGCGCTCGGTGCGCCCGTCCTCCTCGTGATCGACGCAAAGTCGGTTGGGGCATCAGCGGCGGCGACAGCGCTTGGCTTCCGTGTCTATGACCACGACATCAATCTTGCGGGCGTACTCCTCAACCGCCTCGGTAGTGGGACGCACGAAGAGATGATTCGTGAGGCGATGACGGGCATTGACCTGCGCGTCTATGGGGCGCTTCGCCGTGACCCTGCGCTTTCACTCCCTGAGCGCCATCTCGGGCTGACTCCGGTGGAGGAACATGCGGCAGCGGCGATGATCCGTGCCGTGGGGGAGCGTGTGGAGACGGGGCTGGATCTGGACGGGATTCTGGAACTTGCCAAGAGTGCCACACCGCTTTCGATCACAGAGAGCAGGAACGCGGAAAAATTTGTTCCCGTACGCATCGGTGTCGCACGCGACGAGGCGTTCTCCTTTTACTATGCGGCAAGCCTCGCAGAACTTGAGGCGCACGGAGCGGAGATCGTGGCTTTCAGCCCCCTGCATGATGAGGCATTGCCCGATGTCGATGGTATCATCATCGGCGGCGGCTTCCCGGAGATGTTTGCGGAGGCGCTTACTGCGAACCTATCCATGCGTGCTTCCATTCACCGTGCGGCAGAGGATGGAATGCCCATCTGCGCCGAATGCGGCGGCTATATGTATCTGATGCAGTCACTCGTTGATTTTATCGGCACAGAGCATGAGATGGTGGGCATATTTCCCGTTCGCGCACGCATGACGGAGAAATTGCAGATGGTGGGCTATGTGGAGGCGGAGCAGATGGCGGATACCATCCTTGGCTCTGCAGGGCTAATCCTGCATGGACATGAGTTCCATTTTTCGGTGGAAGAAACGAATGATACGGCTGAGCTTGTGCGCCCGTTTATGTTTACGAAGTTGCGCAACGGAGCGCAGTACGTAGCGGGCTGCATCTATAAAAATGTGCTTGGAAGCTATCTGCACCTGCATTTTGCAGGCTGTCAAGCTGCCGCAGGTTACTTTGTGGAGGCGTGCCGCAGATGGGGCAGATAATTTTGGTTACGGGCGGCGTCCGTTCGGGCAAATCCGCATTTGCCGAACGCTATGCCGCGCACTGTGCTGCGCAACGTGAAACGCGAGTCGCCTATATCGCAACGGCGCAGGTCTACGACGAGGAAATGCAGATGCGTGTCGATCTTCATCAGTCGCGCCGCCCTGCGGATTGGGTGACCTATGAGTCTCCGTTTGACACAGAGCATGCAATTTATGCGGCGGGGCAGTCTTGTGGTGTAATTCTCTTTGACTGCATTACGATGTTCCTGAGCAATGATATGCTCCAATATCCCGAGGAGGAGCAGGAACGCGATTCCTTTGTGCTCCATGTCGAGGAGCGGATCGGGGCACTGATTCACGCGGCTGAGGAAGTGCCTGCGACTACGATCTTTGTCACGAACGAGGTGGGGTCAGGCATTGTCCCTGAGCATCGCCTCGGACGCCTCTACCGGGATATGGCGGGTCTTGCGAATCAACAGATCGCGCGGAGTGCCATCGAGGTCTATCTTGTCACCTGTGGGATTCCCGTGAATATCAAGAAAATTGCGGAGGCGATCTGATGGCAAAGAGCATTATGCTGATGGGAACGAGCTCCCATGTGGGAAAGAGCATTCTCACGACGGCGCTTTGCCGTATCTTCCATCAGGAGGGGCGGCGTGTTGTGCCGTTCAAGGCGCAGAATATGGCACTGAACTCCTATGTTACACTGGACGGTTACGAGATGGGACGTGCGCAGGTCGCACAGGCAGAGGCGGCAGGGCTTGCGCCGATGGTCGATATGAACCCTGTGCTCCTAAAGCCGACGGGGAATTCACAGTCGCAGGTTGTCATCATGGGCGAGCCGGTCGGCAACATGAGTGCGCGTGAATATCACAAGGGCTATTCGCTCAAAGCGTGGGGGGCAGTCGAGGAAGCTCTTGACCGTCTCCAAGCGGAATACGATCTGCTTGTGATTGAGGGGGCGGGCAGTCCCGCCGAGATCAATCTCAAGGCAAACGATATTGTGAATATGCGTGTCGCAAAACATCTGCGTGCACCCGTCCTGCTCATCGCCGATATCGATCGCGGCGGTGCGCTTGCTTCCCTTGTAGGGACACTTGAACTTCTCGATGAGGAGGAGCGCGCGCTTGTCAAGGGTCTCGTCATCAATAAATTTCGCGGTGATGTGACCCTGCTGACACCCGCGCTTGATTTCCTTGAGGAAAAGACGGGAAAGTCCGTGCTCGGTGTTGTGCCGCATATTGAGCAGCTAGGCATTGACGAGGAGGACTCCGTGTCGCTTGATGAAAAGCACTACGGGGATGCCTCTGCGCGCGGTGATCAACTGCGCATTGCCGTTATCCGCACGCCAAAGCTATCGAATTTTACGGATTTTGATGCCTTGGCGAACGAACCTGATGTCGCGCTCTACTATGTGACGACGCCCGCAGAACTCGGAGCGCCCGATTTCATCCTCCTGCCCGGCTCGAAGAATACGACGGAGGATCTGCTCTACATTCGTGAAACGGGGATTGAAGCGGCAATTCGGGAGCGTGTGAAGGATGGAACGCCGCTCTTTGGTATCTGCGGCGGCTATCAGATGCTCGGCAGAGTTGTGCGCGATCCGCTTCATACGGAGTCGGAATATGATGAAACAGCGGGCTTCGGCTATCTGCCAATTGAAACGACCTTTGCCGCACATAAACGTCTGCGGCAAGTCACGGCATCGGCAGAGCTTTCATTTCTCGGCACACAGATTTCGGGAGTGAATCTCCAAGGCTATGAGATCCATATGGGAGAAACGTGCTTCGTCGAGGACGTTCATCGTCCGTTTCACATTATTTCGGCAGGCGGAACTGCGATCGATGTTCCTGATGGCGCGGTTTCGGCAGATGGGCTTGTTATGGGCACATATATTCACGGTGTCTTTGATGACGACAACTTTCGGCGCGATCTGCTCAACCGTCTGCGTGTACGGCGTGGCTGGGAAGAAACGTCCGTGCAGCATCGCTATCGCGAAGCGAAGGAGCGCGCCTATGATCGCCTCGCGGAAACGGTGCGTGCGAGCATTGATATGGACAAGCTGCGGGCGATTATGGAGGGGAGCAGATGATTCCTGCCTCGCTTATCGCTATGGCGGCATTCTTCCTCGATACTGTCCTCGGTGACCCGCAGTCGCGGTGGCACCCCGTTGCCGTACTTGGTCGACTGATCTCGTGTTTTGAAAAATTGCTTTATCCCATAAACGGAAGCGATCAGCGAAAATTTGCAATGGGGGCACTCCTTACACTGCTCGTGCTCAGCATCTCTTATACGTTTGCGGAGGGACTTTTGCTAGCGGCACGCGCGCTTCCTGTAGCATGGGGAGTGGATATCGTCAGTGCGATCCTGCTCTATTTCTGCATTTCACCGCGTATGCTCGCAAAGGCAGGACAGGACATCCATGCACTCCTCATCAAAGGGGATCTTGCGGCGGCACGCGAGCACGTTGGGTATATTGTCGGGCGCGATACAGCGCAGCTCGATGAGGCAGATGCGGCGCGTGCGACGATTGAGACCGTGGCGGAGAATACTGTGGACGGCGTGATTGCGCCGCTCTTCTTCTTTGCGTTCGGCGGAGCCCCACTTGCCGTGCTCTATCGCGCGGCGAATACAATGGACTCCATGCTCGGGTATAAGAATGAGCGCTATCTTTACTTTGGCCGCATGGCGGCACGCGTAGACGATATTCTGAACTTCGTACCTGCACGCATCACGGGTATGCTTTTCGTGATGGCGGCGTTTCTCCTCGGTTATGACGGGCGTAATGCGCTGAACATCCTTGTACGCGATGCTGCAGGACATCCGAGTCCGAACGGCGGATATGCGGAGGCTCCTGTTGCAGGAGCGCTGCACATTCGACTCGGTGGTGTGAACTACTATTTCGGAGAGCGGCATTTCCGCGCCTACATGGGGGACGCGCATATGGATATTTCGGCAAAGCATATCCTTGGGGCAATCCGTCTCATGTATACGGCGACCGTGCTCTTTCTGCTTTTTTACTACCTGTTTTTTCTTTACTATAGAGGCGTTTCATGAACTCCTTTCTGATTGGACTTCAATTTCTCACACGGATTCATATTGTACGGCAGACTGTTTGGACGGCGGAGGACTTCGGACGGAGTACGCGTTTTTTTCCGTTGGTCGGTCTCGTCCTCGGTATCTGCTATGCAATTGCCGCGTGGCTTCTCATTTTTAGCGGTATATTCTTTGGGATGAGCGCAGTGATAGCAGCACTGCTTCTCATTTTGCAGCTCGTTTTGACGGGCGGACTTCACGCGGACGGCTTTATGGATACGGCGGATGGCGTCCTCTCGGGACGGGAGCGGGAACGCAAGCTTGAGATCATGAAAGACAGCCGTGTGGGATCGTTTGGTGTTGTTTCCTTTGTCATGCTCATGATTTTGCAATTTGCACTGCTTCATGATATGACTCCGTACCTCCTCCTGCCTGCGCTCTTTGTTATGCCGATCATCGGCAGGATGGCGATGGTGCTCGCAGTATCCTGTTTTCCCTATGCCCGCAAGGACGGGGTAGGGAAAACATTTGCGGATATGGCGGATCGGAGGACCGTTGTGATCGCCGCCGTCACAACGGCTGTGCTCGTCGTTCCAATTGGATTTCTCGCGACCATCGCACTCATCCTTGGCACAATCTTTGCACTTCTCTTTTGCCGCGCAATGACGAAGAGTCTCGGCGGTGTGACGGGCGATGTCTACGGTGCGGCGACCGTGCTCACAGAGACACTTGTGCTCGCGGTATTTTCAATTGCGTCAACCCATCCGAATGTGTGGGGGCTTTTTTGGGGGCTTTTATGGAAATAATTGCAAAAGCGCCGGCATCCTGCGGCGAGCTTGTGGAAGGTGTCCTCGATGGAACGCCGTTTCTTGTGACTGCACCCATCAGTACGTATGCGACAGCAACGGTCTCGGATCAATTTACGGGGATACATGGATTGGGAGAAAAGGCTGAGGAGGCGATGAAACGGACACTTTCTCTCATTGGAAGGCAGAATTTCCCCTTTGGCATCCGTCTGGAATCACAGATTCCGCGGGGCAAGGGGATGGCATCCTCCAGTGCCGATATTGCAGCGGTGTCCTACGCTGTTGCGCGCGCATTCGGCCGAGAACTCACGGGACGTGAGCTCATGGACATTGCGATTGCGATTGAGCCGAGCGACGGCATTGCCTTTGCGGGGCTTTCTCATGTGAGCCACACGACGGGTGAACTCTTTGGACAATATAGGAATGTTCCGCTCCTTGCCATCTCCATCTTCGACGTAGGGGGAACGGTTGACACGATCGCGTATTATAAGAGTAAAGGAAACAGCGGCAGTCAGGACGCCGTGTATCGGCAGCTGCTTGATACAGTGGATCAGGCGTTTCGAATGCAAGGTCAACCGCAGGAAGTGCTACTGGGGCAGGCAGCGACGGAGAGTGCGCGGCTGAATCAAAAACATCTTGAGAAGCCGCACCTCGATGAGTTTATTGCGTCCGTACAGGGAAAGGGTGCGCTTGGCACGCTTGTGGCACACAGCGGTACCGTGGTCGGCGTACTCTGGGCATCGGATATGCGCGCGGCGGATGTGGAGCAGCGTACGAAAGAACTTGCTGCAGAATTCACAGAAGTGTATCACTATATGCAGACAGCACGCCTGATTTCCGGCGGAGTTATCTGCGAGATTCGATCGTAATTTTAGAAAGGGAAGGGGAATATGACAGAAATCATCATCATTCGTCATGGGGAGACGGAGTGGAATAAGACGGGGCGCTTTCAGGGACATTCGGATGTACCGCTTTCGGAGGAAGGGCGCGCACAGGCAGAGGCGCTCGGACGGAATCTCGTGCTCGATCACGCGGATGCCATCTATGCGAGCGACCTCACGCGTGCAATCGAGACAGCGACACCTCTTGCCAAACGGTTCGGTTTGACGGTTATGCCCGACCCACTGCTGCGCGAACTCAATTTCGGGGCATGGGAGGGACGTAATTTTCAGGATGTCAATACGGAATCTCCGGATGCGATGAAGCGCTTTTACAGTGATCCGGAACGTGTCGATATTCCGAACAGCGAGCCGTTTCCGGACTTTCAAAAGCGCGTAGCAGGGCGTGTACGTGAGATCGTCCTTGAGCAGCGCGGGAAACGTATCATTATCGTCTCACATGGAGCGTCCATCCGCATTCTGCTCGCCGACATCCTCTTCATGCCGATTCGTTCCATCTGGCATGTATCCCAGCTCAATACGGCGGTCAATAAGATTCGCTTTGAGGACGATGGCTTTGCCGTTGTCACACTTATGAACGATACGTCTCATTTGCGCACGGGGGAGGCGCGATGAATCTCCTTGCCGTGGGGATTGGTGGAGCGATTGGAGCCGTCTGCCGCTATCTCTTCGGGCAGATGATTCCGAAGATGGGGAGTGGATTTCCCCTTGGTACATTTGCTGTCAATGTGATTGGATGCTTCGCTATCGGTCTGATTGTCGCCATGGTTGGAAAGCACAGCGACATTGACCCGCGCCTTGTTCTCTTTTTGCAGACGGGGATCTGCGGCGGCTTCACAACATTTTCGACATTCTCTCTTGAGACGTTGGCTCTGATTGAGGATGGTTGTTTTGCCGTCGGCGTTCTCTACATCGTCTTGAGCGTATTGCTCGGTCTTCTTTCACTTTTGGCAGCAAAAATTTTGGTTGGCGGCTGGCATTTGTAAGAGAAAATAAATTTTTTATTTGCGCGTAAGAGATTGGCGTGTTATACTGTTCTACAGATTGTGTGGATAGGATTCTGTATATGTGGATTTATTGAGAATCAATATACGCTTTGGTGAGGTCTATGGAGGTTATCTTAGCTGAACATTTGGGCTTCTGCTATGGTGTGAAGCGCGCCATTGAGATCGCCCGACAGAATGCCTCCTCGGATGGCTCTTCCAGTACGCTTGGTCCGATCATTCATAATCCGCAGATGGTGGAGCGCCTGAAAAATGAGGGCGTTGGCACCGTCGGCTCCCTCGAGGAGATGGACGATGGACTCATCATCATCCGCTCGCACGGGGTGGGACCAAAGGTGTATGAGGAGGCGGAGTCACGCGGTTTAGAACTCGTGGATGCGACGTGTCCGCACGTCAAAAAGGCGCAGCTTTCGGCAAAACTGTTATCCGAGGAAGGCTATACAGTTGTAATCGTCGGAGAGAAGAACCATCCGGAGGTCAAGAGTATCTTCGAATGGACGGCACAGGACGCCTATATTATCGAGACCGAGGCGGAGGCAAACGCACTCCCGCGCATCGGAAAGCTTGGGATCGTTTCACAGACGACATTTTCGGGAGATCGCTTTCGGAGCATCGTGTCCTGTCTTTTGGAAAAGTCACGTGAGATCAAGATTCTACGCACCATATGCACGGCGACGGATCTGCGCCAGGCAGCGGCATTGGATCTTGCCGAGAAGGTGGACGTGATGCTTGTCATCGGCGGCAAGAATAGTGCGAATACAACGCGGCTTGCCCAGTTATGCGCCACAAAGTGTAAAACATATCACATCGAGACTGTGGAAGAACTGCAGGACGATTGGATTAAAGATGTTAATAAAATTGGTATTACAGCCGGTGCTTCTACACCGGACTGGATTATCAAGGAGGTTTATAAACAGTGTCAGAGCAGAGCATGAAAGAACTTTTGGAACAGGAAGATATGCCCGATATTCAGGAGCGTACCGTTGTCAAAGGGGTTGTCGTACAGGTATCCCGTGACGAGGCGTATGTGGATATTGGCTACAAGCAGGAGATTCCTGTCTCTAAGAGGGATCTTGCCGTTCCTGCGCCGGACGATGCACGCGATGTCGTGAAGGTCGGCGATAAGATCGATGTCTACATCAAGTCCCTCGGCGGTGACAATGGCGGTAGCCTGTCCAAGGTCGAGGCAGATAAGATGGCAGCTTGGAAGGACATCGAGGAGATTAAAGAGAAGGGCGAGACCGTCGAGGCGAAGATCGCAAAAGAGGTCAAGGGCGGTCTTGTCGCGTACGTCATGGGTCTGCGCGGCTTCATTCCCGCATCCCAGATGGAACTCCACTTTGTCAAGGATCTCGCAGTCTATGTCGACCAGACGGTTGAGGCAGAGATCATCGAGATCGATGTTCAGAAACGTCGTCTTGTCCTATCGCGCCGCAGACTTCTCGAGCGCGACCGCGCGGAGAAGGAAGAGGCTGTGTTCTCGGCAATTGAGCCGGAGCAGATTGTGCGTGGTACAGTCAAGCGCCTTGTCGACTACGGTGCGTTCATCGATATCGGCGGCGTGGATGGGCTTGCTCACATCTCTGATCTTGCATGGCACCGCGTCAAGCATCCATCTGAGGTGCTTGAGGTTGGTCAACAGCTCGATGTCTTTGTCAAGAGCGTTGATCGTGATGCAAAGCGCATCTCTCTCTCTGTAAAGGATACGCTTCCGGATCCTTGGGTGGAGAAGGCAGAACAGTATGCCGAGGGCGACTTCATCGAAGGAAAGATCATCAAGCTGACGGACTTCGGTGCATTTATGGAGATCGAGCCTGGCTTTGACGGTCTCATTCCGATGGGCGAACTTGCCGAGAAGCGCATTGAACGTGCGGATGAGGCTGTTCACACGGGCGATATTGTCACGGTCAAGGTGCTCCGTATTGATACGAAGCGCAAGCGCATTTCGCTTTCGATCACCAAGGCAAAGCGCGATGCAGAAGCTGCTGATATCAAGAAGTATGTGGACGAGCATCAGTCAGAAAAGGCGGAAGCCAGCGAAAATACGGAAGGTCAGGTCGAGGCACATCTTGACTGGCTGAAGTAAGGGAAGCACTGATAAATTCAGCCACGCCATCTTAGCGCATCTTTTTTGCCCGTACTTCGTCGGCAAATCCTCCACATAGCTTTGGCTATGCGTCCGGTTTGCCTCCTTGTTTGGACGAAAAAATCTACGCCAATCTGACGGACTTCATTTTATCAGCGATTCCCTAAGGACTGCTTGTCAATAATTTTATAGGAACGACAGAGGAGTGATGTATATCACTCCTTTTTCATGGAAAGGAGGGGAATATGGCAAGAACGTATCCGGGTGTCATTCTGCGTGTCTTAGAGGGAAGCATTGCGGAGGAATTGGAACTCGTACCGGGAGATAAGATTATCGCGGTCAACGATATGCCCCTGCGCGATATCATCGATTTCAGCTTTGCGATGGCGGATGAGGAGATTGCGCTGCTTGTGGAGCATCCAGATGGGGAGCAGGAACTCATCGAATTCGACAAGGACTACGATGAGGACTTCGGCGTGGAGTTCGAGCATGCCGTCTTTGACGGAATCCGCCCCTGTGCGAACCACTGTTATTTTTGTTTTGTCGATATGATTGCGCCGGATATGCGCCATAGCCTCTCCATCAAGGATGATGACTATCGTCTTTCCTTTCTCTATGGTAATTTTGTGACACTGACGAATATGGGAGCGGCAGATTTCTCGCGCATTGAACGTTTTCATCTATCTCCGCTCTATGTATCCGTGCAGTGTACAAATCCGGCACTGCGCGCCGAGATGCTGCGGTATAAGGGGGCTGCGGATATTCTTGGGCAGCTTGCAAAGCTCGAGGCAGCAGGTGCGGACTACCATACGCAGGTCGTGCTCTGCTATGGGCTGAACGATGGGGAAGAACTCGAGCGTACCATCCGTGATATTACTGTGCGCCGTCCCCATGCGCTCTCTCTTGCGATCGTCCCCGTGGGGCTGACAAAGCATCGTTCGGATCCGTTTCCGCTCATGCAGTTTGACCGGGCTGGCGCTGCGCGTGTGATCGATCAGGTGGAGGTATGGCAGAAGCGAATACGTGCAGAGGAAGGCCGCACCTTCATCTATTTGGGCGATGAGTTCTACTTTCTCGCTGGGCGTGAGGTGCCGCCAGCCGAGATGTACGATGGGTTTCCCCAGCTCGACAACGGCATCGGGCTGACGCGCAATTTTATCGAGGAGTGGACGAATGCCGCCGCATATGTGGAGGAGGAAACGGAGAAGGCAACGCTTGCGGTGGTCAGTGGGACTGCAGTTGCACCCGTGATGGAGCGACTGGCACGTGAGCTTGATCCCCGCGGAGAGCGAATTCATGTCCTTCCCGTTGTCAATGAGCATTTTGGCGCAACGGTGAACGTCTCGGGACTTCTCACAGGGCACGATATTGCAGAAGCGCTGCGTGCACTTTCTGCTCCCGTAGATGGCGTTCTGATCCCCGCTGCCTCTTTGCGTGAGGGTGAAGATGTATTTTTGGATGATCTTTCTCTTGATGATATGCGGGGAATGTTCCCGGCGCTTCGCATCGAACCAGTGGCAACGGGGCGTGATTATCGAGAAGCGCTTGCTGCATGGAAGGGCTATCACCGTGAACGCCCCAGCGGCGGATATACGTGGCAGAGCAATGCGGGCTATACGAAGTCCGCTGCAAGTTATTAAACCAGTAAAATGGAAGGAGTGAAGACGATGAGCAAGCCTATTGTGGCAGTCGTCGGACGTCCGAATGTCGGTAAATCGACGCTGTTCAATCAGATTGGCAAGAAACGTGTTTCGATTGTCGATGATATGCCCGGAGTGACGCGTGATCGCATCTATATGGATGCGGAATGGCTGAACCATGAGTTTACGATCATCGATACAGGGGGGATTGAATTTGACGAGAGCGATCATATCCTTCGCTCCATGCGCAGTCAGGCAGAACTTGCGATGGAGGAGGCGGATGTCATTCTCTTCCTCGTCGACGGACGTGCGGGGCTGACATCCTCCGATGAAGAGGTTGGTAGACTCCTGCGGCGGACGCAAAAACCTGTCATCCTTGCCGTCAATAAAATTGACAGCTTTGACCGTGAGGCACTGATCTACGATTTCTATTCGCTCGGGCTTGGTGATCCGATTCCCATTTCCGCATCGAATGCGATGAACCTCGGTGATCTGCTGGATGCGATTGTGGCATCCTTTCCCGAGGATACGGGAGAGGGGGCAGAGTCCGATGAGATTGCAATCGCCGTGGTAGGACGTCCGAATGTCGGAAAGTCCTCCCTTGTGAATCGCCTCCTTGGAGAGGAACGTGTCATTGTCAGTGATATGCCCGGAACGACAAGGGATGCGATTGATACACATTTCGTGCGGGACGGGGCGAATTATCTTCTTATCGATACGGCAGGAATGCGCCGCAAGGGGAAGATTACGCTGCCCGTGGAGCGCTACAGTGTCATGCGCTCACTGCGTGCAATTGATCGTGCGGCTGTCGTCGTCATGGTCATCAATGCCGCTGAGGGGATTCTGGAGCAGGATACGAAAATCGCGGGCTATGTGCATGAGTCCGGTAAGGGTGTTATCATTGTTGTCAACAAATGGGATATTTTCCCCGATAAGAACGACAAGTCGACACTTCGGTTTACAGACGATCTGCGCGAGAAACTGGGCTTTCTCCAATATGCCCCGGTGCTCTATACATCGGCGCTCACAGGACAGCGTGTTGAGCGTGTAACGGAGCTTGTCAAATACGTGGCGGAGCAGCAGTCCATGCGTATCAAGACCAGCGTACTCAACGAGCTGATTCGCGATGCTGTTTCGGTCAATCCACCGCCGACGAAGAAGGGGAAGCAGCTCAAAATCCTATTCGTTACGCAGGTGGGGATCGCACCGCCGACATTCATCATATTCGTGAACGATCCGGAACTCATGCACTTTTCCTATCTGCGCTTCATTGAAAATCGCCTGCGCGAGAGTTTTGGCTTTGAGGGAACGCCGCTTCGCCTCGTTGTGCGTGCGCGTAAGGAGGAAGAGTGATGATGGAATATATTCTCACGGGGGTCCTCGCCTATCTGATCGGATCGATTCCGAGCGGGCTGATCCTCGGAAAACTCTTCTGGCATACGGATTTGCGTGAGCACGGGAGTCACAACATTGGTGCAACGAATGCGTGGCGCACACTCGGGAAGGTGCCGGGCATCATTATCTTTATCGCGGACAGCTTCAAGGGACAGGCAGGTGTTTTGCTGGGGGGTATGCTCGTTGGTACGCCGTTTGCCGCTGTCATTGGCGGACTATTTGCGATCATCGGGCACAGTTTCTCGCTTTTTCTCCGTTTTCGCGGTGGGAAAGGGGTTGCAACATCACTTGGCGTTTTGACTATGCTGATGGGGAATGTGACATTTATTGTCTTTGTGCTTTGGTTTACGATTGTCTATATGACGCGTTACGTTTCACTCGGATCGGTCGTTGCAGGTTTTCTGACACCCATTCTTGCCGCTCTTTTCTCCTATCCGATGGAGTACATTGTGTTTTCCGTGATTGCAGCGATTCTCGTGATTGTACGCCATCGTGAGAATATCAAGCGGCTGATGAACGGGACGGAGAATAAAATTTAATTCATGCTTCTATTTGGCGATTGGCTTTCTATATGATATACTTTGACTGTCTGTTATAAGGGGCTTTCTATCCATCGGGGGAATGATTTATGAAAATTGATATGACGGGTGTCTATCTCGTGCGCGAGGAGATTTTGCCGAAAGCGATCAAGAAGACCATTCTCGCAAAGGAAATGATTAACCGGGGCGAAGTGCGCACCGTCAACGAGGCGGTTTCCAAGGTAAATCTCAGCCGCAGTGCGTACTACAAGTACAAGGATTATGTGTATTCGTTCTTTGATGCGACACGCGATAAGATTGTCACGCTCTCCATGCTGCTCAGCCATCGTTCCGGCACGCTGCAGGCGGTTCTTCGCGTCATTGCCGAAGAGGGCGGGAATGTCATGACCATCAATCAGGGGCTTCCTGCACGGGGGGCGGCTACGGTCACGATCTCCCTTGAAACGATAAAGCTGTGCGACGGACTGCAGACACTGTTGGAAAAAGTAGATGTGGTCGATGGGGTACAAAAGCTCGAAGTAATCGGGCAGACCTAATAGGGGGAATGAGATTCTGTGAATACGATTAAGATAGCACTTCTCGGAGCCGGTACGGTTGGCTCCGGTGTTGTGCACACATTGTCTATGAATGCGGCAACGATTACAGGACGCTGCGGCGCATACATTGAGATTAAAAAAATCCTGGTACGGGACGCGAAAAAGCATCGCCCCGAAATCGAGGGGATTCCTCTAACGGATAGTTTCGATGAGATTCTGAACGATGATGAGATCTCCGTCGTTGTAGAGGTTATGGGGGGGATCGCTCCGGCAAAGGACTATATGTTGCGCGCGATGACAGCGGGGAAGCACGTTGTTACGGCAAATAAGGATGTTATTGCCGAGCATCTCTCCGAGCTCTATACCGTTGCGGATGCAAACAATGTGGACTTCCTCTATGAGGCGAGTGTCGGCGGCGGCATCCCCATCATCAAGCCGCTGAAGGAGTGCCTGACGGCGAACAGCATTACAGAGATCATGGGCGTTGTCAATGGGACGACGAACTATATGCTGACAAAGATGACAGAGAAGCATGTCAGCTATGATGCCGTTCTGCGTCGTGCGCAGGAAAAGGGGTATGCGGAGGCAAACCCTTCGGCTGATGTGGACGGTCTGGATGCGGCACGCAAAGCAGCTATTCTTGCCTCTCTTGCTTTCGATACCGTCATCGGTTTCGAGGATGTTTCCGTTGAGGGAATTTCGCACATTACCGAGGATGATATCGAATACGGTCTCAACCTCGGCTATGTCATCAAATTGCTTGCGGTCGGGCGCAATACGGATGAGGGGATTGATGTTCGCGTACATCCTGTGTTCCTCCCCAAGACACATCCGCTCGCCTCAGTCAATGGCGTATTCAACGCGATTTTTGTACGCGGCAATGTTCTCGGTGATGCTATGTTCTACGGGCGCGGCGCAGGTTCACTTCCGACGGCGTCGGCGGTTGTTGCGGACATCATCGAGATTACGCGAGATATTGTAGCCGGTACAACTGGACGGATGAAGTATAAGATCGGGGAGAAAAAGAAGCTCTGCCCCGTGGAAAAGACGAAGTCCTCCTATTATTTGCGCCTTGTTGTTGCGGATGAGCCGGGTGTTCTCGGCGAGATTGCAACGACGTTCGGCCATGCGGGGGTCAGTCTCAAGTCCGTAATTCAGGCGCGCTGGACGGAGGAAGGCAATGCGGAGATTGTCGCCGTGACCCATGTTGTTACCCATGCTGCCGCATCCGCTGCCGTGGAAGCGCTACAGGCACTTCCTGTCGTGCGTGAGGTGCGCAGTCTGATCCGGGTCGCGGACGGGCAGGAGGACTTGTTATGAGCGAACGATCCGTACGAGTTCGGGTTCCTGCGACGAGTGCAAATCTCGGTCCCGGCTTTGATGCGCTGGGGATTGCCTGTACGCTCTACAATGAAATGACGCTGACCCTCACGCATGAGCCGGGGCTTCATATCTCTGCGCGTGGTGAGGGGGCTGCCTATATTCCGGGCGATGAGCGCAATATCGTATGGAAGTCCATTCAGTATCTTCTGCAGCGTGCAGGTTGCGCGGAGGAGTTTCAGGGCGCCCGCATTCGTATGAGCAATCGAATTCCCCTTTCGCGGGGGCTTGGCAGCAGTGCTACGGCTATTGTCGCAGGACTCACGGCGGCAAATGCCTTGATTGACAGTCTGTTCAGTCGCGATGATCTCCTGCAGCTTGCAACGGATATCGAGGGGCATCCCGATAATGTGGCGCCCGCGATCTACGGTGGCTTTACAGTGAATACGGTGACGAATGGTCGTGTGGAGTGCTTTTCGTTTTTGCCGCGTATCTTTCTGCGCTTTGTCGTCATGGTTCCGGACTTCTATCTCTCGACGAAATCTGCGCGACAGGTGTTGCCGGTCGAGGTACCGATGAAGGATGCCGTGTTCAATATCAGTCATGCGGCGATGATGGTGGCTGCACTTGCACGCGGTTCGGAAAAGCATCTCCATAATGCATTTGCAGATGCCCTTCATCAAAACTATCGTGCATCGCTGATCCCGGGGATGTTTGATGTCTTTGCGGCAGCGAAGAAAGCGGGAGCATACGGCGCCGCGCTCAGCGGTGCGGGCCCCTGCCTGATTGCCTTTGTTCCCGAACAACGCAACTGCACAGAGGATGTGGCAGCTGCCATGCAGGAAGCGTTCCGTGCACATGATATCGAGGCACGTCCGCTTCATCTGCGCCTCGATACGAAGGGGGCACGCGTCCTGCGCCGCAAGGATACAGCCGCCTCGAAACAATGACGTTTGCCGGTTTTCACAGCACATTTGCCGAATGGCTGTGGAACCGGCAAATTTTTTTGAAAAAAGGGTTGAAAAATTATACACTCTAGATGTATAATTATTAAATCTTTTCGGAGATGAAATGGAGGAGATGAGATGAAAGCAAGTATTGTGGGAGCATCTGGTTATGCGGGAGAAGAACTTATTCGTCTGCTGCATGGACATCCGAATGTCGAGATCGCTCATCTGACCTCGGAGCGGCATACGGGGGAACGCATATCGAAACTTTATCCACATTTGAAGAATATTTATGAGAATGAATTCGAATCCATGGAGAATGTTCGCCGCATTGCCGAGGGCAGTGATGTGCTCTTCATTGCGCTTCCTCATGGGCATGCAATGAAGATTGTAAAAGAACTTGCAGAGCTGCCCGTGCGCATCATTGATCTGGGTGCGGACTACCGTTTTACAGATACTGCCGTATATGAGGAATGGTACCATGTGGAGCATATTGACACGCATGCAGATCGTGCCTATGGGCTTTCAGAACTCTATCGTGAGCAGGTGCGCTCGGCGCGCATCATCGGCAATGCTGGCTGCTATACGACGGCGAGCATTCTTGCATTGGCGCCGCTCGTCAAGGCACACCTTGTCAACACGGACTCGATCCTTGTCGATGCGGTGTCCGGTGTATCAGGTGCGGGACGCTCCCCGAAGGAGAGCACACATTACCCGGAGTTCTACGACAGTTTTACGGCATATGGTGCCGTGAGTCATCGCCATACGCCGGAGATTGAACAGGCTCTGCACGATGTTGGCGGTGAAAACATCACGATCAATTTTACGCCGCATCTCGCGCCAATCTCGCGTGGAATTCTGACGACATGCTATGCGACGCTACATGAGGGCATATCTGCAGACGAGATTGACGAGGCGTTCGTGTCGCTGTACGCGGATGAGTTCTTTGTCCGTCTGCTTGGCCGCGGTGCATACCCCGCAACGAAGCAGGTGCGCGGCACGAATTACTGCGATATTGCATGGCATATCGACCCGCGCACACACCGCGTCATCGTATTCTCTGCCATTGATAATCTGGTCAAGGGTGCGGCAGGTCAGGCGATTCAAAATATGAACATTGCCTTTGGGCTGGATGAACGCACGGGACTCGATCTCGTGCCCATGTATCCGTAAGAGTGGTTCCGTAAGCGAATGGAGGAAATATATGTTTAGTGAAGCGAATGCCAAAGCGGGTGTTACATTCCCAAAGGGATTTCAGGCAGCCGGCGTCAAGGCGGGCATCAAGAAGAGCGGCAATCTCGATGTTGCCGTGATCTACACTGAAAAGGAAGCCGCAACTGCGGGAACATTTACGAAGAACGCAGTTGCGGCGGCACCCGTACACGTTTCCAAAAAAGTGGTTGCGACGCATGCGGCACATGCCATCGTCGCAAATGCCGGCTGTGCGAATGCATGCACGGGTGCACAGGGGGAAAAGGATGCCGCCGCTATGCAGCAGATCGCGGCAAATGCGCTCGGCTGTACGCCGGATGATGTTATTGTCGGCTCGACGGGCATCATTGGTCAGCTTCTACCAATGGACAAGGTGGATCAGGGAATCAAAGCGGCGGTAAAAGAGCTGTCGGTGGATGGAAGCATGAACGCGGGCAACGCGATCATCACGACGGATACATATTCAAAGGCGGGCGCGACCTCCGTCACGATCGGGGGAAAAGAAGTCCGCTTCGGCATTATCGCGAAGGGCTCCGGCATGATTCGCCCCGATATGGCGACAGTGCTCTGCTTCATCACAACGGATGCGGACATTGACGGCGTTCTCCTGCAGGAAGCACTTTCCGAGGTCATTGAACACAGCCTCAATATGATCTCGATCGACGGCGATATGAGTACGAACGATATGGCGATTGTGCTCGCCAATGGTGCCGCCGGGAATCCGAAAATCACGGAGAAGAATGCGGATTACGAGATGTTCAAGGAGACATTGCTCGTACTCTGTCAGGGTATCTCGGAAAAGATCGCGGCAGACGGCGAGGGTGCAACCAAATTCATCACTGTTCATGTGAAGGGTGCGAAATCGTTTTCTGACGCAAAGACGGTTGGAATGAGCGTTGCGAACAGTCCACTCGTGAAGACGGCGTTCTTCGGTGAGGATCCAAACTGGGGGCGCGTGATCTGTGCGGTCGGCTATGCGGGCGTGCCGATGGATCCGAACCACACGACGGTGAAGTTCGGCGGTATTCCTGTCTATGCAGACGGTGTCGGTGCTTCCTATGATGCCGATGCGCTGCGTACGGTTATGACGGCGCATGATATCGTTGTTGAGATTGATCTGAAGGATGGGGATTCCGAAGCAAAGGTCTGGACATGTGATTTCTCCTATGAATACGTAAAGATCAACGGTGAGTATCACACCTGAGAGGAGGAACGCCATGTACTCTGATAAGGACAAAGCGGAGATCCTTGTAGACGCACTGCCCTACATTCAGGAGTTTTACGGGACGACTGTTGTCATCAAATACGGCGGCAACGCCATGATCAATGACGCACTCAAGGAAAATGTCATGCGCGATGTAGCGCTGATGAAATTTGTCGGAATCCGTCCGATTCTTGTACACGGGGGAGGTCCAGAGATCACGGGCTTCCTCAAAAAAGTCGGCAAGGAATCCTCGTTTGTTTCCGGTCTTCGCGTAACGGATGAGGAGACGGTGGAGATTGCCGAGATGGTTCTCGACGGCAAGCTGAACTCGGAGATCGTGGGACTCCTCAATCTGCGCGGCGTGCGTGCTGTCGGACTCAGTGGGAAGGATGCAGGGCTCATCAAGGCTAAGAAGAAGCTCGCGACCGTATATGAAAACGATATGGAACATGAGGTTGATATCGGCTATGTCGGTGCGGTTACAGAGATTGACACTGCACTCATCACGGATCTCCTGAATCAAGGCTATGTTCCGGTCATTGCCCCTATCGGTATGGGAGAGCACGGGGAGAGCTACAACATCAACGCAGACTATGTTGCGGCAGAGATTGCGGGCGCCATGCGGGCGGAAAAAATGCTGCTCCTCACAGATGTCGAGGGTGTCTATCAAGACTTTACAGACAAGGGGAGCCTGATCTCCCAGCTTCGTATGGATGAAGCAAAGGAATACATCCGTAGCGGCGTCATCGACGGCGGTATGATCCCGAAGGTGGAGGCATGCCTCAGGGCACTTGAAGCGGGAGCGCACAAGGCACATATCATCGACGGGCGTCTGGCGCACTCGATCATCTTGGAGATTTTTACCTCACGCGGTATCGGAACAATGGTGCTTCCGTAGACAGGAGCGACGATGAAAAAAGAAAGCGAAATTATCACACGGGATCAAGAGAGTTATCTTCCCGTTTTCTCACGCTATCCGATTGTCCTCGATCATGGGGACGGTTCGTATGTATGGGATGTGAACGGGCGCAAATATCTCGATGCGCTCGGTGGAATCGCGGTCAATGTGCTCGGTCACAACTATGCGCCGCTCGTAAACGCGATTGGCGATCAGGCAAAGCGGCTCATCCACGTATCGAATCTCTACTACACTGAGCCGCAGGCGGATGCCGCCGCAAAGCTGTCAGGGCTGACGGCAGGCGGCAAGGTGTTCTTCGGGAACTCGGGTGCCGAGGCGAACGAGGGCGCAATCAAGGCGGCGCGCAAATACGCGCATACGATCCGCCCGAACAAATCGCAGATCATCACAGCGCTTGGCAGCTTTCATGGGCGTACGATCGCAACGCTGACGGCGACGGGGCAGGAGAAGTTCCACAGGGGCTTTGAGCCGCTACCGCAGGGATTCGATTACGTGCCGTTCAATGACATTGCCGCGCTCGAAACACAGATGAATGAGAACACGGCAGCGGTTATGCTCGAGCCAATTCAGGGGGAAGGCGGTGTTCGTACTCCTGCGGATGGTTATTTGCAGCAGGTGCGTGAACTCTGTGACAAATACGACGCCCTTCTGATCTTCGACGAGATCCAGACGGGGATGGGGCGCACGGGCAGTTTCTATGCCTATAAGATGTATGGTGTAACGCCCGACATCGTAACACTTGCAAAGGGGCTTGCAGGCGGTGTTCCGACCGGAGCATTCATCGTCACAGAGAAGATCGCTGCGGCATTTCATGCGGGTGACCATGGCTCTACGTTCGGGGGGAATCCGCTCGCCTGCGCGGCGGCGAATGTCGTGCTCAATACGATTGCGAATGATGATTTCCTTGCGGGGGTGCGAGATGTGGGAGCACACTTCAAGCAGGCACTCACGAATTTGCAAAAAAAATATCCCGCACACATTGTCGAGGTGAGGGGTACGGGGCTGATTCTCGGCATGGAGATGAAAGAGAGCGAGGATGCAGCTGCAATTGTGCGCCGCATGCTTGAGCAGGGCGTCATTATCAACTGCACGGCAGGCAATGTCCTGCGCTTTATTCCACCGCTGATTTTCTCAAAGAATGAAGTGGATGAATTGATCGCGGTATTGGATCACTGCGTTCTTGACATATGTGGCAAGGGAGGATTATGATGAACAAGGGTATGGACTTACTCTCCATCCATGAGCTCAGTACAGACGACGTGGAGGAGATTCTTATTCTTGCCGAAGAGCTTAAGGCAAAGCAGAAAGCGGGTATTCCGCATCCGCTGCTTCAGGGCAAGACACTCGGCATGATCTTCGAGAAATCTTCGACGCGGACACGCGTGTCCTTCGAGGTCGGCATGTACCAGCTCGGCGGACAGGCGCTCTTTCTCAGCAGCCGGGACCTGCAGCTCGGGCGCGGTGAGCCGATCAAGGATACGGCGCGTGTGCTCTCACGGTATCTCGACGGCATCATGATCCGCACCTACGGGCATGAACGCATTGAGGAGCTGGCGCGCTATGCGGATATTCCCGTTATCAACGCGCTCAGCGATCTCCTGCATCCCTGTCAGGCACTGACCGATCTGCTCACGATCCGTGAGCACAAGGGCAAAAATCTTGCGGGGCTCAAGATGGCATATGTCGGAGACGGCAACAATATGACCCATTCGCTCATGTATGCCGCGTCAAAGGTCGGCATGCACTTCGCGGCAGCGACACCCGAGGGATATGAGCCGAATGCCGAGGTCGTAGCAAATGCGAAGGCAGATGCGAAGGCGACGGGTGCGACCATCACGGTCACGCACAATCCGATGGAAGCGGTTGCGGGCGCAAATGTCATCGTCACGGACACGTGGGCGAGCATGGGGCAGGAGGCGGAGCACGACGCACGCACGGCGGTCTTCCGTCCCTATCAGGTGAATTGGGAACTCGTTGCCGAGTCAGGCGATGCGCGCTGCATTGTCATGCACTGTCTGCCGGCATATCGGGGAGAGGAGATCACGGAGGATGTCTTTGAGGAGTTTGCCGATGTGATCTTTGACGAGGCGGAGAATCGCCTCCACGTTCAAAAGGCAATCATGGCGCTCGTTATGGGCGACTGATAAGGAATCGCTGATAAAATAGACCCTCAGATTGACGTAGATTTTTTCGTCCGAACAAGGAGGCAAACCGGACGCATAGACAAAGCTATGTGGAGGATTTGCAGGCGTTGTGCGGGCAAAAAAGATGCGTCAAGATGGCGGTGCTGAATTTATCAGTGCTTCCATAATATTAAGGAGATGTTTCAAATATGGCAAAGCAGATCAAAAAGGTAGTTCTTGCGTATTCTGGTGGCCTTGATACCTCGGTTATCATTCCGTGGTTGAAGGAGCATTATGATGGTTGTGAAGTTATTGCTGTCTGTGCCGATATCGGGCAGGGTGAGGAACTCGATCCGGTGCATGACAAGGCACTTGCCTCCGGTGCCTCGAAGGTGCACATCGTTGATCTGACGAGGGAGTTCCTCGAGGAGTATGTCTGGCCGACACTCAAGGCGGGCGCGGTCTACGAGGGAAAGTATCTGCTTGGTACATCGTTTGCACGTCCCGTGATTGCAAAGGCACTTGTCGATATCGCCAAGCGCGAGGGTGCCGACGCGATTGCACATGGCGCAACAGGCAAGGGGAACGATCAGGTGCGCTTTGAGTTGACCGTAAAGGCGCTCGCACCGAACCTTGAGATCATCGCCCCTTGGCGTGAGTGGGATCTTGACTCCCGCACGGCTGAGATCGCATATGCCAAGAAGCATGGCATTCCGGTTGCAGAGGACAACAAGACGTACAGCATGGATCGAAACATCTGGCATCTCTCCCATGAGGGGTCTGATCTCGAGGATCCTGCAAACGAACCGAAGAACTCCATGTTCCTCATCTCCTGTGCACCGGAGGATGCGCCGGATGCACCGGAATACGTCTCCATCTCGTTCGAGCAGGGGGTTCCCATTGCCGTCAACGGTGAGAAACTCGGCGCGGTCGAACTCCTGACCAAGCTCAATGAGATCGGTGCACGCAACGGCGTTGGCATCGTCGATATCTGCGAGAATCGTCTCGTCGGCATGAAGTCGCGCGGTGTCTATGAGAATCCGGGTGGCTCGATCCTCTACTATGCACACCGCGAACTCGAATACCTCTGTCTTGATCGTGCGACCTATCACTACAAGGAAGGGCTTGCAATTCGCTACGGCGAGCTTGTCTATGATGGCATGTGGTTCTGTCAGCTGCGCGAGGCGCTTGCCGCATTCGTGGACAGCACGCAGGAAAGTGTGACGGGCGAGGTGCGCCTCAAGCTCTACAAGGGTAACATCATCTCTGCGGGTGCAACGTCGCCGTATTCTCTCTATAGCAAAGAATTTGTCACGTTCGAGCACGACGATGTCTATAATCAGGCGGACGCGACGGGCTTTATCAACCTCTTCGGGCTGCCGCTCAAGGTGCGCGCACTCATGCAGGAGGAGCAGAGTAAATGAGCGAAAAGCTCTGGGGTGGTCGCTTTTCCAAGACGACCGATGAGATGATCAACGAGTTTCAGGCATCCATTGGATTTGATCGTCGCATGTACCGCGAGGACATCGCAGGTTCGCTTGCGCACGCCGCCATGCTTGCCAAGGCGGGTATTCTCTCGAAAGAGGATTGTGCGGCAATCGAGAAGGGACTGCGTGATATCCTCGCGCAGATCGAGCACGGAGAATTTTCGTTCAGTGTAGAACTCGAAGATATTCATATGAATATCGAAAAACGCCTCACGGACGCGATCGGCGATGCAGGCAGTCGTCTGCACACGGCGCGCAGCCGCAACGATCAGGTAGCACTTGATACACATATGTTTGTGCGCCATGCTGTCGTGGAAGTGCTGGGGTCTATCAGAGAACTACAGCAGGCATTTGTGGAGACTGCATCCGCAAATAAGGATGTTATCATGCCGGGGTACACGCATCTGCAGCGTGCTCAGCCCATCCTCTTCGCGCATCATCTTATGGCATATTTTTGCATGCTTACGCGGGATTTTGAGCGTTTTCAGGGCGTCTATGCGCGGACAGACATCATGCCGCTTGGTGCCGGCGCACTCGCGGGCACAACCCTGCCGATCGATCGTGCGTTTGTCGCGAAAAAATTGAACTTCGAGCGCATCTATATGAACAGCATGGATGCGGTCAGTGACCGCGATTACATCCTTGAATTCCTCTCGGCAGCCTCTATCCTTATGGTTCACCTCTCGCGCCTCTCGGAGGAGATCATCCTCTGGTGTTCTCGTGAGTTTTCCTTCGTGGAACTGGATGACGCGCACTGCACTGGCTCGTCCATGATGCCACAGAAGAAAAATCCTGATGTCTCTGAGCTTGTACGCGGCAAAACGGGACGCGTTGTCGGTCATCTCATGGCGATGCTCACTGCAGTCAAGGGGCTTCCGCTTGCCTACAACAAGGATTTGCAGGAGGACAAGGAGGGGCTGTTTGACGCCATCGACACGGTGAAGTTCAGCCTTGCAGTCTATGCCCAGCTCATCCGCGGCATGAAGGTGCGTGCGGATGTTATGCGCCATGCCGTCGAGGAGGATTTCTCGAATGCGACCGATCTTGCAGATTATCTTGTGCGCAAGGGAATGCCGTTCCGTCAAGCACACAGCGTTTCGGGACAGGCGGTCGCACTCTGCATTGAGCGCGGCATTTGGCTCGCGGATCTCTCCCTTGGGGACTATCAGAAGCTTTCCGCGCTCTTCGAGGAAGATGTGTATGAGGCAATTCGTCCGGAAACCTGCGTTTCCTGTCGAAACTCCTATGGCGGAACCTCGTATGAACAGACAGCAATGCAACTGAATGCGGCGCAAGAGCTGATGACGGAGGAGCAGGATCTCATTTCTGCCCTTACAAAGAAGCAGGAAGTACTCTAAGCTCTTTGGCGCTAAGTGCTAAAGATTTATCAAAGAGTAATACACTGTTAAGAGCTGTCAAAACATAGGGACAGATAATAGGAAATGACAGAAAAGGAGGAGTTTCGATGAAGAAATGTGCGATACTGGCTGCGGCGATCGGTCTTTCTCTATCTTCGGCAGCGATGGCAGCGCCGATCAATCATCTCGGTGCACATGATACCGCTGTCGGCGTCGGTACGAAAGAAGCCTACATTGAGCATAAGGCGACGGATGAGATTACGATCGGCGTGGGTCGTAATGACCGCGATGAGTATGGCAATCCGAAGGATGTTTATCTGCAGTACAATGTCCTCGGACAGAACATCCGTCTGCTCGGCGGCTATCGTTGGGATATGGGGCAGACAAACAAGGACAATGCTTATGGCGGATTGGCTCTCAGCACGCCCACAATACCAGTCATTGGATTCAATGCCTATGCATCCTACATTGCGGGTAAGGATTTCAACGAGTCTCAGGTTGGCCTCAACAAATCCCTGATCGCAAATCTGGATCTCAATGTAAACTATCACAATTTCAAACCGGATCACGGAAAGCATGAGAACGGTGTCGGCGTCGGTCTTACGATGCGTTTCTGATCCCTATTGTACAATTGGACACTCTCCGCACATGGAGGGTGTCTTTTTATGCGTGCTGCTAAATTTTATTTGCATTGTTGGTCTTGGAATGGTAGAATAGCCCTAAGTGAATGGATCGGATCATTTTTCTTGCGGTTTTCGAGTTGCTGTGCGGTCGTTTTTTTTCACAGCAATGATGTCGGAAACGGCGCTTTCCCATGTGGCGACAATGGAGGATTTCCTCCGGTCGCTATATTTTCGTGTGGATGAATTCTGATTTCATGATCGAATGGATGAGCATTTATTGAAATAGGGATACAGTGAAGATGTCCCGCATACTATGGAGGTGTGTTTTTTGTCGTTAAATCGTAATGGCAATCATGGGAAAAATGTGCAGAAGGTACAGGTCATACCGCTTGGCGGTCTTGGCGAGATCGGAAAGAACATGACTGCCATCCGCGTGGATGATGAGATTCTCGTTGTGGACTCCGGGCTTATGTTCCCGGAGGAGGATATGCTCGGCATTGATCTCGTCATTCCGGATATCACGTATTTGATCGAGAATCGGGACAAGGTCAAGGCAATCGTCCTGACGCATGGGCATGAGGATCATATCGGTGCTCTGCCCTATGTGATGAAGCAAATCCCCGTCCCTGTCTACGGGACACGGCTGACGCTCGGTATCCTTGAGGGGCGTCTCAAAGAAAACGGTGTAGATTCGAGCAATCTGCACTCCGTGATGGCAGGGGATATCATCAACATTGGATGCTTCAGCGTCGGCTTTATCCGCGTGAACCATTCGATTCCCGATGCCGTCGGGCTTTCGATCAAGACGCCCGTCGGCATGATCGTCCACACGGGCGACTTCAAGCTGGACTACACGCCGGTGGACGGGCAGATGACGGACTTTCGCCGCTTCTCCGACCTCGGCAACAAAGGGGTTCTGCTCCTTCTTGCGGACAGTACGAATGCAGAGCGTGAGGGGCATACGGCGAGTGAGCGTACGGTCGGTGCGGCGTTCGATAAGTCGTTTCATAACGTGCGTGGGCGCATCATCGTCGCGACGTTCTCCTCGAATGTGCATCGCATCCAGCAGGTTATCGATACGGCAGTGAAGTACAAACGCCGCGTTGCCGTGCTTGGTCGCAGCATGGAGAATGTCGTCGGTATCTCCCTTGAACTTGGCTATCTGAATGCGCCGGAGGGCACAATCATCGGCATTGATGAGGTCAACAACTTCCGTCCCGAACAGATCGTCATCGTGACGACGGGCAGTCAGGGCGAACCGATGTCCGCGCTCTCGCGCATGGCGGCGTCCGATCATCGGAAGATCACAATTGTGCCGGGCGATACTGTCATCATCTCGGCGACACCGATTCCAGGCAACGAGAAGCTGGTTTCCAAGACTGTGGATAATCTGATGAAGCTTGGCGCAAATGTCATCTATGGGCGCGACAAGGGCATCCACGTTTCGGGACACGGTAGCCGTGAGGAGCTCAAACTCATGCACAACCTCGTGCGACCGAAGTTCTTTATGCCTGTTCATGGTGAGTACCATCACCTTGTCCAGCACGCGAGTCTTGCGCGCGAGCTTGGCATGCCGAAGGAAAATATTTTCATCAGCGAGAACGGTCAGATTCTCGAATTCACGAAGGAGAAGGGGCAGGTCGTTGGGCGCGTGCAGTCCGGCATGGTGATGGTTGACGGTCTCGGTGTCGGTGACGTTGGCAACATCGTTTTGCGTGACCGCCGTCAGCTCTCGCAGGATGGTATCCTCATTATTGTAGTTACGATGGATCGGCAGAATAATCGCGTGGTTTCGGGACCTGACATTGTTTCACGCGGATTCGTCTATGTGCGTGAGTCGGAAGCTCTGATGGAGGAGGCACGAGCGCGCGTTCAACAGGCGCTTGATCGCTGTGAGGATGAAAACGTGCGCGAATGGTCGGCGATTAAATCGAATGTACGCGATGCGCTCAGCCGTTATCTCTTCGATAAGACACGCCGTCGCCCGATGATTCTGCCCATCATTATGGAGATCTGAGATAGTTTCATAGAGAGGAAGTCGCCTTCTTGGGGTGACTTTTTCATTTGTAAATATTTCAGAAAAAATGTGACTTTATGTATATTGCAGGCAAAAGAAAAAAAGGTAAAATGAATGCAGTATCGATAATAATTTGATTGGGGCAAGGAGGAGTTTTATGACGGCAGCTGAACAGAAGGAGCTCCGGCTTTTTGCGGTGAAGGTGCGTGAGGGGATTTTGCGCGGCACGCACGCGGCAAAGAGTGGTCATCCGGGTGGCTCACTTTCATCGACGGAGTACTTTACCTATCTTTACAACCGAGAGCTTCGCGTAGATCCGAAGAACCCACACGATCCGAATCGAGATCGTTTTGTCCTCTCGAAGGGGCATGTTGCACCCGGTCTCTATGCAACGCTTGCCAATCGTGGCTTTTTTCCGGTGGAGGAACTCCTGACACTCCGTCATATCGATTCGCGTCTGCAGGGGCATCCGAACATGAACCTCACGCCGGGTGTTGATATGTCTACAGGCTCGCTTGGGCAGGGAATCTCGACAGCGGCAGGAATGGCAAAGGGCGCAAAGTATCTGGGGAAGGACATCAATGTCTATACACTCCTTGGTGACGGCGAACTTGCTGAGGGGCAGGTCTGGGAGGCACTCATGTTCTCCGCCCATTTTAAGCTCGACAATCTCTGCATTGCGGTGGATATCAACGGGCTTCAAATTGATGGAGCGACGGCAGATGTCATGAATACAGCTCCCGTTGATAAGAAATTCGAGGCATTTGGCTGTGCGGTCATCTCGATTGATGGACACGACTACAATGCCCTCGAGGAAGCGTTCAAGACGTTCCATGCGAATAAAGGGACGGGCAAGCCGACGGCGATTTTGATGAAAACGGTGAAGGGCAAGGATATCTCCTTCATGGAGAACAAGGCCAGCTGGCATGGCAAGGCACCCAATGATGACGAACTCGCACAGGGACTCGAGGAACTTGCTGCGATTCGCAAGGCGATTGAGGAGGCATGAGCATGGCAGACGTAAAGAAAATTGCAACGCGTGACAGTTACGGGAATGCACTTGTAGAACTTGGCAAGGAACACACGGATGTCGTTGTCCTAGATGCGGATCTTGCAGGTGCAACGAAGAGCGGAACCTTTAAGAAAGCATTTCCGGATCGTCATTTCAACTGTGGAATTGCAGAATGTGATATGGTCGATGTCGGCGCGGGACTCTCGACGATGGGACTTGTTCCATTTGTGTCAACCTTTGCCATGTTTGCGGCGGGACGTGCCTATGAGCAGGTGCGCAATACCATCGGCTACCCGCATCTGAATGTCAAGATTTGCGCGACACACGGCGGTATCTCGGTCGGCGAAGATGGAGCCTCTCATCAGTGCTGTGAGGACTTTGCACTGATGCGCACGATTCCTGGGATGACGGTTATGTGTCCCTCGGACGATGTCGAGGCACGAAAGATGGTGCACGTTGCATACGAGATGGATGGGCCTGTATACATTCGCTTCGGTCGTGCAGCAACGCCGGTTTACCATGATGAGTCCTTCACGTTTAAGGTAGGCAAGGGAGAGGTCCTTCAAGAAGGTAAGGATGTAGCGATTATTGCAACGGGCATTCTCGTTCCCGAGGCGATCGAGGCGGGAAAACGTCTTGTAGCCGAGGGGATTCATGCTCGCGTGATCAATATGGCGACGATCAAACCCCTAGATGAGGAACTTATCATTCAGGCAGCTCAGGACTGTGGACGTGTTGTGACGGTTGAGGAACACAATATTCTTGGTGGCTTGGGCGAGGCTGTTGCTGCTGTTCTCGCAGAGAAATGTCCGACACTTGTGCACCGCATTGGCGTTCGGGATGAGTTCGGTCATTCTGGACCTGCAGCGGAGCTGCTGAAACAGTTCGGACTCACTGCAGAGCATATTGTGGCACAGACAAAGACACTCGTTGGAAAATAAGTAAGGAATCGCTGATAAAATAGACCCTCAGATTGGCGTAGATTTTTTCGTCCGATTGAGGAGGCAAACCGGACGCATAGCCAAAGCTATGTGGAGGATTTGTCGACGAAGTGTGGGCAAAAAAGATACGTCAAGATGGCGGGCTGAATTTATCAGTGGTTCCTAAATTTGGAAGGGCGCTTTTACCTTTGTAGAGGCGTCTTTTTATTGCACAAGAGTAGCTTGCCTCGTACGGATAAAATGGCTTGTGGATTTTGGAGGAATTGTTTATAATATACAAAGGCTAATTTTTCTAACCGAAAGAGGATTTTTCATGAAGCGGTATACTCTGTTTATCATGATAACAGTCATCCTCGTGACACTGTTTGCTGTGGGGTCTGCATATCTGTCGTCGGGGGGGCGTGGTGTCCAGCGCCATCCCATGCAGGAAATTACAGCCTATACATCGTTTCCGGCAGAGGTTGCGGCGGTGCTGTCCGAGGAATATGAAAAAGAGTATAATATCCGTGTCAACTTCGTTCAGCTGTCATCCGAACAGATTCTAAGACGTCTGCGTGAGCAGTCTCTTGGTGAAAGTGATGGCAAGGCGGCGCTCATTCTGGCAGACCGTGAGACACTGGATCGTGCGGCTGCTGCCGGCTATCTCATGCCATATATCTCAGAGAAAAGTGATCAGGTTGCAGATTCGTTCCGTCATCCAAATCGCTACTGGACAGGAGTATGGTACGATCCTGTGGTTTTTGCGGTGAATCAGGATTATCTGCGGACTCATCTCGACCTGCCAAACTCGTGGCAACAACTCGCACAGCAGCGCGACGTCCGCATCGGAACAACAGATTTCATGGCGGCAGATGCCTCCTCGAATCTGCTCTACAGTATGATTGCCGAGTATGGGGATCAGCGTGCCTTTGAAATTTGGCGCAGAATACAGCCGAAGATTATGCAGTACTCTAAATATCTGCATACACCAGTACGACAGGCGGGAATGGGCGAGGTGGATCTTTCGGTGGCAGTTTTGAGCGAAACGCTCCGCTATGTGCACGACGAATATCCCATTCGCATTCTTTATCCTACAGATGGGACGTCTGCTGTCATCTATGGCACGGGCATTGCATTTCGCTCGCCGGAGCGTGATGCGCGCGCGGCAGAGGTGTTTGCGGACTGGCTGCTGTCGGATGAGGCACAGCTTGCACTTGCGCAGCATCGCTTCTATTTCCTGACGACGAATCCCATGACGCTTTCCTATCAGATGTTTGCGGGGAAGAATATCAATATTTTTAGGAGCAGACCGTATTTTAGCAAGGAGGAAAAGGAGATCCTCCTGGATCGCTGGATCAAAGAGGTACGGTTCTATGAAGAGTAACGGAAGCCAGAGGAGAGTTTATCAGTGAAAGCGGGTTTTATCAGTCTCGGTTGTGCAAAGAACCTTGTTGATACTGAGGTCATGCTCGGCATTATGCGGGAGCATGGAATTGAGATCACCAATGAGCCGGCAGAGGCGGATATCCTGATCGTCAACACCTGCGCCTTCATCCAATCTGCAAAGGAAGAATCCATTACAACAGTACTCGGGATGGCGGACTATAAGGAAACAGGGCGCTGCCGCAGTCTCATTGTTGCGGGGTGTCTCGGGCAGCGGTACGGGCAGCAACTGCTCGATGAGATTCCGGAGGCCAATGCCATCATCGGCACGGGAGCGTGGAGTCGCATCATGGAGGTTATCCAAGAAACGCTGAAGGGCCGACGGCTTTTGATTGCGGGGAAGGACGAGACCATCTATGATGCCAAGACTCCGCGCGTGCGTACAACGCCCAACTATACTGCCTATGTGAAGATCGCAGAGGGCTGCGATCATCGGTGTGCATTCTGTGCGATTCCACTGATTCGCGGCAGCTTCCGAAGCCGGGATATGGAGGATATTATTGCGGAGGCGCAGGAACTGGCAGAGAACGGTGTGCGCGAGCTCATTTTGATTGCGCAGGACAGCGCAAACTATGGTCTGGATCGCTATAAAAAGCCAATGCTTCCAGCGCTTTTGCGGGAGCTGGCGAAGATTGAGAAAATTGCATGGGTTCGCGTATTATACAGCTATCCGAAATACTTTACGGATGAACTCATCGAGGTGTTTGCAACCGAGCCCAAGGTTGTAAAATATGTGGATCTTCCTCTTCAACATGCACATAATGCCGTCCTGCGGTCGATGAACCGCCCAGATACGCGTGAAGGTGTGGATAAGCTGATCAAAAAGCTGCGTGACCGCATTCCGGGGGTGGCGATTCGCTCGACCTTCATTGTTGGCTTTCCCGGCGAGACAGACACACATTACCAAGCGCTTCGTTCCTTTGTGGAGGAGCAGCGTTTCGATAAAGTTGGAATCTTTACTTACTCCGAGGAGGAGGGTACGCCTGCAGCAAATATGGCGCATAAGGTCTCCGAGGAGGTTATGCAGGAACGCTATCATGATTTGATGAGCCTCCAGAGCAAGATCTCGGAGGAGATTAATATCAGTTTCGAAAATCAGGAAATGGATGTCCTGATCGAGGGGCGTGATTCAGAACAGCAGGCGATTGCGGTTGGACGTTCCTATCGGGAAGCTCCTGAGGTGGACGGGCAGATCTACATCGAGGACGATACAGTGAGTCGTGTGGGCGATATTGTACGCGTCCGCCTCCTTCAGGGATTTACCTATGACATTGTGGGTGAGAGGGTGCACTGATGGCTTTTGCAGATGAAACGCTGTCTGAGAGGACGGGGCGGGAACTGCATGAGGCGGGATTGACGATTGCCTGTGCGGAATCCTGTACCGGAGGACTCCTTACAAGTACGCTCACAGATATGTCCGGCAGTTCCAGCTATGTCATGGGAAGCATTGTATCCTACGCCAATCATGTGAAGGCACGTATCCTCCACGTTTCTGAGGAGACTCTTACCGTTTACGGTGCCGTTTCGGAGGAGACGGCGCGAGAGATGGCAGAAAATGTGCGTCAACTGATACAGACGGACATTGGAGTGGGAATTACGGGAATTGCAGGTCCTGGCGGCGGTTCGGCAGAAAAGCCCGTCGGACTGGTTTATATTGCGGTAGCCGACCACACACATACAGTTGTCCGAAAAAATAATTTTTCCGGAACACGGATAGAAAATAAACAAGCGGCAGTTGAAAAAGCACTTGCCATGATCTGCAACGTGATAAGGAGAACCACATGATAAAGAGGTATCGAAAAATAGCTGCAACCGTCTTTGCTTCGGCGGTTTTATCCAGTGCATCATATGCATTTTCTGCTGAGGCAGCAGATGTGGAGACTGTGCAGGCTGTGGGACAATCGGTACCGGAACTTTCCTACTCCTATAAGAGTGAGGCTTACGGTTATCAGATCCTGTGTCCGAAACCACCTGTCGGAGTCATTCCTGCCAGTACGCTGTTTGAAAATCGCACAGGTGAGATTCTGATTTTTGAGAACGAAGAATATCACATCAAAAATGCGTGGGTTGTTCTCATCAATGCATTTCCCGAGGAAGCTCTGCCCGATCTCAATCGCATTGATCCCGAGGAAGCTACCACACTTTTGGCACGCATTATGGGAAGCAATGGTTATGAAGGGATCATGCTTGTCAAACTGACTGAGAACAATAAGGCGATCTTTGCCACCACAGCCAAAGAGGTTGAAATTGATGAAGATGGTGATGGTATAACAGATGCCACTGCGACGGCAGACAATCAAATGGCAGTCTTGTTTTTCCGCGGCGAAAACGGAGAGCGCTACGGACTCGAGCTTATCGACAATCCGGATTTGCGTGCCGCATCTGTCGCTTCTTTTTTGGCCGGGGCACGTACACTGCACGCACGGATGTGAGCAGTTGTTTTCATAACGATAGAGAATTGAAGGAGAAATATCAATGAAGATGTCATCAAGGAAAACAATGCTCACCGCTGCGGTGCTTGTTACACTTTCATCGGGGACTACATATGCTGCTACGCCGGAAACGGTGGATTCACAGGATCTGTTTCATGCCAATCGACTGGTGACAGATCCTGCTAAGAATCCTGCGGTAGAGGAAACTTCTGTAGGCGATCAGTATGAGGCGTCGATTTCAGGACAAAAGAAGACATCTTCATCTGCACAGGCGCCGGAAACATCTACGCAGGTAAAGCCCGCGCGGCTTCGTTGGGAGAGTGTTGATGCACGCCTTGCAGCGCGCAATAATGAGCCCTCCTTCAATCTTTCCGCACAAAAGGCAAAGCCTGTCATCATCACAGCGGAAGATATCCGTCGTGAGGAGAAGCTCGCGGCGAAAGAGGGGCGTCCTGTCCGTGAGCTTGTCGGCGACGTGAATATGAATCGTCCGGTACCGCCGCCAAGACCAAAGAAATCAACATCTCATACCGAGGCAGAGAGTTATGTGAATGGGGCTGCGGCATCCACATCCACCAATGCAATGTCTTCCACAGACCATCCGCGTTCTGCGCAGGCATCTGCTGCATCGAATGAGATGTATCGGACTCCTTCCGGTTCGGGGCGGCAGATGTCTGAACAGGCAGCTGTTGCGTCAGGTCAGGCTTATGCACCATTTAACGCGCAGCATACCGACCAACAGGCTCCCGGATCTACGCAGCATGGATACATATCACAAACTGCCCCCAATACGGTCACCTCATCGAATACGCCATCTCCGGATATTATGCAGCAGGCAGAGAGAATGGCACAGACCCCTTCTTCCGGTTCGGGGCGGCAGATGTCTGAACAGGTAGCTGTTGCGTCAGGTCAGGCTTATGCATCGTTTAACGCGCAGCATACCGACCAACAGACTCCCGGATCTGCACAGCATGGATACGTATCACAAACTGCCCCCAATACGATCACCTCATCGAATACGCCATCTCCGGATATCATGCAGCAGGCAGAGAGAATGGCACAGACCCCTTCCTCGACGCTGCCGTCTGCAACAGTCTCCTCTGCAGGAGCGGTCGCAGAGGTGGAACAGCGCCCCTCACGCTCGCATTATTCCCAGCTTCCGCATGAAGAGTTTTCTCTGACACCTGCTGCAGAGAACGGCGCAGCGCCGAGACAGCCGGAGAAATTCGAAGCCCTTGGGGGTATGCCTGCACAAAGACCTATTGCCCCAGCTGTCAAAGATGTGGCACCAGCGGTGGAACGTTCTGTGCGTCCGGAGGGTGTTCCTGCGTTGTCTCCGCGGCAGGTAACGCAGAATAATGTGGATGATCTTGCCGGCATTTCGGATGAGGTGCGCCGTCATATTCTGGCCGGTCAGCTTGCCATGGAGGTTCAGCTTCAGAGGGATCCGAGCGTTGCAGGGATGCGCGCCATTACGAAAGTACTGCGCGAGAATACAACACTGACACGTTTGCAGAAGATTGACTTCCTCATTGGTTTTGGACGCGCACTGCACCGTAGTGGTCTCCCGCGTCAGCAGGAAGCACTTCTCATCAAGACGATTGCAGAATCATTTTGACAGGAACCGGATGGGGGACAGCTATGAAGCATTTTAATATTGCGGTGATTGCGGGGGACGGAATCGGTCCCGAGGTCATTGCCGAAGGAAAAAAAGTATTCTCCGGAATTGCTGAGATGGACGGCGGTTTTTCGGTTTCCTTCGAGGATTTCCCATGGGGCTGCGAATACTATCTGAAAACGGGCGAAATGATGCCGACAGACGGGCTGGATATCCTGAAGCCGTTCGATGCCATCTATCTTGGTGCGGTTGGCTATCCGGGGGTTCCGGATCACGTTTCCCTCGGCGGACTTCTGCTTCAAATTCGACGCGGATTCGATGAGTATATCAATCTTCGTCCTGTTCGCCTTTTGAAAGGTGCACCATGCCCGCTCGCAAATGTTCTGCCGGACGACATCAATATGATTGTCGTGCGTGAAAACAGTGAGGGAGAGTACGCAAATGTCGGTGCGCATCTCTATCCCGGGACAGAGCGTGAGATGGCGCTTCAGACGGGGGTGTTTTCCCGCCATGGCTGCGAACGTGTCATACGCTATGCGTATGAGCTCGCACGCCTTGAAAAACGCTCTCTCACCTCAATCTCCAAGGGGAATGCACTGCGCTACTCGATGGTGTTCTGGGATGAAATCTTCGCAGAGATCGGTCGGGAATACCCAGACGTGGAGACGCACAGCCTTCTCGTCGATGCTGCGAGCATGTTCTTCGTCAAGGATCCGGGGCGCTTTGAGATCGTTGTGACCAGCAATCTGTTCGGCGATATACTGACGGATCTCGGTGCAGCGATTGCGGGGGGAATGGGGCTTGCGGCAGGTGCAAATCTCAACCCTGAGCGAAAATACCCGTCGATGTTTGAACCGATCCATGGGAGTGCACCGGACATTGCGGGTCAGGAGACTGCAAATCCGCTTGCTTCCATCTGGTCCATCAGTCAGATGCTCGAGTTTCTCCATGAACAGGAGTGGGCAGAGCGTATCCTGTCTGCAATCGAAACACTTCTTGTGGAGCGGAGGACACTCACACCGGATCTGGGCGGCAGTGCCAAGACATCGGAGATCGGCGCAGCGATTCTTGAGATTTTGGAGCGCTGAGCGAAAAATATCAGAAAAAGCGCGAGGCTCGACCTCGCGCTCTATTTACATAAAGGATGGAGCGTGCATGAGATGAAAGAAAAGCGCATTCGTAAAGCTGTCATTCCCGCGGCAGGATATGGAACACGATTTCTCCCTGCAACCAAGGCAACACCGAAGGAGATGCTGCCCATTGTAGATAAGCCGACCATACAATATATTGTGGAAGAGGCACTTGCAAGCGGTATTGAGGATATATTGATCATCAGTGGTCACGGCAAGCGTGCCATTGAGGATCACTTTGATTCGGCACCGGCACTCGAGCATGAGCTGGAACGGAAGGGAAAGGAAGACCTACTGAGGCTCATACGAGAGACGACGGATGTCAATGTGCACTATGTGCGACAGAAATATATGCGCGGACTCGGAGATGCTATCCTCTGTGCGCGCAGCTTTGTTGGAAACGAGCCGTTCGCTGTGCTCCTTGGTGATGATGTTGTCTATCATCCGAAGAAGTCTGCCCTGCGTCAGTTGATTGACGTATACGAGGAGAGAGGTGGATCCGTTCTCGGATGTCAGGTGGTATCGGATGAACAGGTATCATCGTATGGCATTGTTGCGGGGGATATGACAGGGAATGCACGCCTGATGCGTGTTTCCGACATGGTAGAGAAGCCATCCCTTGAGGAGGCACCCAGCCGCATGGCTGTACTCGGACGCTACATTATCAGTCCCGAGATCTTTACCATCCTGTCTGAAACGAAACCGGGAAAGGGCGGTGAGATACAGCTCACGGATGCACTTAAGGTGCTGGCGCAGCGTGAGGCTGTCTATGCCTATGACTTTGAGGGAAAACGCTACGATCTTGGGGACAAGCTGGGGTTCTTAGAGGCGACAGTTGAATTTGCACTGCGCCGTGAGGACCTCGGTGCTGATTTCAGGAAATATCTGAAGAGACTCGTGGAAACACTGTGAGGCGATCCGATTGCAGAAGGAAAATCAGGCAAATCTTGCGCTTGCTGTCAGTGTGTTCGGCGCAATTGGAACGGCGGGGCAGGGGAGTTCTCTCCTCGTTACGACTCTTCATCATGGTTTTCTGGCAGCGACGATCGGCGGTCTTGCAGACTGGTTCGCGGTAAAGGCAATCTTCGGGCGGCCCCTCGGGATTTCTCATCGGACGGATATTCTGCGTCGGAACCGTGCGCGCATCATGGAGTCGCTCGTCCTCTTTTCCTCTGATGATCTGCTCAGTAAAAAAAATATCATGGATGTCATCGAACGGGAACAGATTGGTGCGCTTGTCGTGGAGTATCTACAGCATCGCGGCGGGCGGGAACGCCTCATTGATGCTACTGTGGATATTCTCCGAAACGTGGCCTCCGATGTGGACAGTCACCATATTTCAAAGGAATTGACACCCTATGTGATTCAGGCGCTCCATGCACTCCCCTTGGAGGAGAGTTTTGCCGAACTTCTGAATGTCCTGACAGAAGAGCCCCATGCAGATCGTATCTTTAATATGCTGATTCGCATGGGGTTGCAGCTCGTTCGGACACAAGTCTTTCAGGATATGCTCCGTGAAAGTATCGCATCCATTCGAACGGAATATGAGGGCGATGGAATGGTACGCGCCTTTGTCTTGTCTTTTTTTGATAATGAGATGATTGCCGCGTGGCTGACCAGTCGTTTGGAGGAGTTATTGACATCTGCGATGACGCATGATGACCAGAGGCATAGGGATGGTGTTCAAGCACTTTCTTCTTTTGTCACATCACTGCGAACGAATCCAAATTTGCATGAAGCACTTCATCGGTATAAACTTCATGTCATAGATAATATAGATATTGAGAATATGCTGGCGGACTTTATTGAGCATCGTATGAAGGGAAATCACCCCTTTTGGATTCCCTACGTGAGAGAACTTCTGAATGAAAAACTAGATCTGTTCGTGCATTCGGAAAGCTGGCAGAGTCGTGTTGATCGCTGGATCAAGGCGCTGGCTGCCGGTGAGGTGGACAAACATCATGGAATGATCGCGGATTTTGTCCGTGACTATCTGAATCAAAAAACGGACGATGAACTCATCCTCTTTGTCGAGAGCAAGGTGCGCACCGATTTGCAGATGATTCGCATCAATGGCGCCATCGTCGGTGCCTTTGTCGGCATGGCTCTGTCACTCGTTGTGAGCTTTGCGGAAAGGATGTGGGGGCTATGATCCAAGCGTGGAACAAGGCGAATACAGCCCTTTTGAGTTCATTCTTTCTCTTTCTTATTTCGCTGTATCTGCATCTGCATTTCCCCTCTACACTTTGGGCGGACGGTATGCTTATGGTCAGTGAGGCGGCTCTGGTCGGTGGTGTCGCCGACTGGTTCGCGGTTACGGCACTCTTTCGGAAACCTCTCGGATTTCCCTACCATACGGCGATATTGCCGCGTCGACGGGACAGCTTTATCCAAGCGATTGTCGTTATGGTGCAAAAGGAGTTTTTCTCACGACGTAAGATTTTCCGACATATTGAGAAGATCCATTTAATTCCGATGATGGAGGCATTTTTACACAAAAGGGAAACCGAGGAACAGCTGACAGGAACCGTTCTTCACTTTATTCGCGCAACATTTCTGCGTAAGAAAAATAAAAAGGCGATTGCCTATCTGTCGGCACGCATTAAGAAGCTGCTTCTGCAAGAAGATCCATCGGAACTTATGTATCGTTTTGATGTACTGTCCAGAAGCAATGCATGGGATCAGAAGGCGCTCGCCCGCATAGCCGTGCTCCTTGCACAGGAGGTGTCCACGGAGGAAACGCGGCAGTCCATTCGAGAAACATTGGCGGAACTGGAGCGTGAGAAAATTGGAGATGGATTTTTATCGCGTCTTCTCGAGGTCACCAATACAGTCAATCTGGATGAGGGGACAGAACTGATTCAGCGGCACACCTGTAACCTGCTGAATGAACTTGGAAGGGATCATTCTCCACTCCAAGAAAATGCCCTTGCACTCCTGCATGACTGCCTGTCGGATCTTCGTCAAGACGCAGAACTGCTGCAAGTTGTTCGTGACTTGCAGGAGCGGCTTGCGCAGGAACTCCCCCTTGATGAAACCCTTGCCCGGCTCTTCCATGACCTGCGAAAACATTTCCAAATGGATCTGAAGCGCGAAGTAGATCCGATCGCGGAGCATATGCCGGCCTTCTACACACATTTACAAACCATACTTCATGTCGAGTATCAGCATATGCTCACTCTTGTCGAGGAGCGTCCGGAACTCCAAAAGATCATTACTAAGGTGCTTTACGACCTCTTGGCCCGCTCGGCACTTCATGCACAGACGCTCGTCGGCGTTATTGTCGGGAATGTCCTGTCGCGCCTGACCGATGAGGAACTCAATCATCTCATCTATGACAAGGTAGAGGAGGATCTGCTCTGGATCCGTATCAACGGCTCGCTTGTCGGTGGATGCATCGGTTTCATTCTCTTTGTCTGCATGAGTCTTTTCTCGTGAGAAATCAGATAAAGTACATGAGATTTTCGTTGCTTTCCTCATGATTCAGTGCAGATAGGAGATCTTCCAGTGTAACGGCATTCAATGTTTCAAAAATACTCTTGTCCAACAGATCAAATACATCACGGGCAAGAATATGATTTAGAGACTCCATCTTTTCAGAGGAAGAACCGGTCTTTTCGATCAGGGAAATCTCAATGGAAGAGAGGATGTCATAGGCAGTAATCTGCCGTGGAGGACGGGAGAGCTGATAGCCGCCCTGAGAGCCTTTGATTGAGTTGACCAGCTTGCTGCGCTTGAGCAGGGAAAAGACCTGTTCAAGATAGATCTTCGAGATGCCAAGATGCTCTGATATACTGATGATCGTAATGGGTGAGGAAGCATCGTAGTTTCGTGCCAAAAATACCATTGCTGCGATGCCATAGCGACCTTTTGCGGAAATCTTCATGGATTTATCCTCTTTCAGTAAAACATAGTTTTTCTGTCCATATAATATGTTAAAACTCCAAAAATGTCAAACAAAAAATCCCTTCTTAGATGAAGAAGGGATTTTTGTTGTAGAAAATGAATTAGCGCTTCGAGAACTGAGACGCCTTACGTGCTTTCTTGAGACCGTACTTACGGCGCTCCTTCTCACGCGGATCACGTGTCACGAAACCTGCCTTCTTGAGCGCAGGGCGCAGTTCTGCATCCATCTCGATGAGTGCGCGCGTGATACCGTGACGAATTGCACCGGCCTGACCGGACGCACCGCCACCGGATACATTGGCGATCACATCGTATTTATCGATGGTCTCTGTCAGGTTGAGCGGCTGACGAACAATCAACTCGAGTGTCTTGAGACCAAAGTATTCTGCCATTTCACGACCATTAATCGTAACCTTGCCGTCGCCCGGAACGAGACGAACGCGTGCGACCGATGTCTTGCGGCGACCTGTGCCGTAGTATGTGACTTGTGCCATCGAACAGATTCCTCCTTTTACGAAACTCAGCGAATATCAAACGCCAGCGGTTCAGGCTTCTGTGCTGCATGGGGATGTTCCGGTCCAACATAGACGTTGAGTTTGCGGAAAATCTGCGCACCGAGGCTGTTCTTCGGCAACATCCCCTTGACAGCGTGTTCGATGACACGGGTGGGGAAGCGCTCGAGCATCTGACCGGCAGTCGTAAAGGTTGTGCCGCCCTGATAGCCGGAGTGACGGAAATAGGTCTTGTCCGTCAGCTTCTTTCCCGTGAATTTCACTTTCTCAGCATTGATAACAATGACATAATCGCCGGTGTCAACATGCGGTGTATAGATGGGCTTGTTCTTTCCGCGCAGAATCTTTGCAATCTCTGCTGCGAGGCGTCCGACCGTCTGATTCTCAGCGTCTACCACATACCACTTGCGTTCAATATCGGCGGCTTTTGCCATAACCGTGGTTTTCACGTAATTCCCCCCTAGAGAGTAAGAGCATTCAATTATGATTGAGTTGATATGATAAGTTGATGCAATATCTGCTCATGCCTCCGGGGCTAATGGATACATGAAAAATATCACACGTCGCTATTCTATGAAATTTTTACTGGAATGTCAAGTTGTTTTATTCATCGCACCAGGGGCGTTTCACGGACCTAAATTGCAATATCAAGGACCACAATGAACTTTGACAAAAAGCCACTGCGACGAGCCTTGACAGCAATCAACGAATATGATATTATCCACTGACATAGGCGTATAGCCTGTTTGGGCGTGAGCTCATTCCCAACCGCGCGGCGAGGTCATGTAATCAGCTCTGCTGAACCATAGCCGGCGAGTAACGATATAGGGAGGTGTTTTCATGTATGCAATCGTAAAGACGGGCGGCAAGCAGTACAAGGTCGCTGAGGGTGATACCATTTTTGTGGAGAAGCTCGAGGCAGGCGAGGGCGAAACCGTTGTGTTCGATCAGGTTCTGACCGTTGTGAATGACGGCAGTGTCAAGGTCGGTCGTCCGATGGTGGACGGTGCAAAGGTGACGGGTAAGGTCATGGCACACGGCAAGGGCAAGAAAATTCTGGTCTTCAAGTATAAGGCAAAGTCCAACTACCGCAAGCGTCAGGGTCATCGTCAGCCGTTCACGAAGGTTGTCATCGAGAAGATCGAGGCATAATCTGTGATTTCAGTTGAGATCTTCACAAATGCGGATGGGATGATTATAGGGTATCGTGTCAAAGGACACAGTGGTACGGCAGAGCACGGACATGATATCGTCTGTGCCGGTGTATCGGCTCTGACCCAGTCTGCGCTTCTCGGGATCATGGAGTATCTGCATCGCACCGTCATCTATGACATTGCGAGCGGGAATCTCGAAATGCGGTTCTCTGAGCCGCCGGATGATTGTACGGAAGCAATTTTGCGCACCATGTATATGGGTCTCGCAGAAATTGAGAAGATCAGCCCGAAGGACATTCAAATTCAGGAAGTAAAGGGGTGAACAGATTGTTCTCGTTTGATTTGCAGCTTTTTGCACATAAGAAGGGTGTCAGCTCGACGCGCAATGGTCGTGACAGCCACTCCAAGCGCCTCGGCGTGAAGGAGCAGGCAGGCACGCATGTGACGGCTGGCAGTATTATTGTTCGTCAGCGCGGCACGCATTTCCATCCGGGGCATAATGTCGGTATCGGCAAGGACGATACGATCTTTGCGAAGATTGACGGCAAAGTTGCCTTTGAGCGCAAGGGGCGTCATCAGCGCCAGATCAGTGTGTATCCGCTCACGGAGGCCGCTGTTTAATTTTGTTCTATGCGGATGCCTGTACCTTGGGGGTACAGGCTCTTTTCTATAAGAGGGGGGACGTATGCAGTTCATTGACCGCGCACAGATTACGGTGAAGGCAGGAGACGGCGGACACGGGAAATCCGCGTTCCGCCATGAAAAATTCATGCCAAAGGGCGGTCCGTCGGGCGGTGACGGCGGACGCGGCGGAGATGTGATCTTTCGTGCTGACCGTAACCTGAATACGCTTCTCTCGTTTCGGTTTCATCGTAAATTCCTAGCGAAAAACGGGGAAAATGGTGAACACAAGAATCAGTACGGAAAAAATGCACAGCCTCTCTATGTCGATGTTCCTCCGGGGACACTTGTGACCGATGAGGCAACGGGCGAGGTCCTTGCCGATCTCACAGAGGTCGGTATGGAAACGGTGATTGCACGCGGCGGACGCGGGGGACGCGGCAACGCAAAATTTGCCAACGCCGCGAACCGTGCACCGTCCTTTGCCGAGTTCGGCGAGCCGGGGGAGAGCCGCAAGCTCCGCTTAGAACTTAAGCTGCTCGCGGATGTCGGACTTGTCGGCTATCCGAGCGTTGGCAAGTCGAGCCTTGTCGCATCGTGCTCGGCAGCGCGTCCTGAGATTGCGGATTACCACTTTACAACGCTGACCCCCGTGCTTGGCGTTGTGCAGACGGACTATGAGAAGAGCTTCGTCATGGCAGACATTCCTGGACTCATTGAGGGAGCTGCCGACGGCGTTGGACTCGGGCATGACTTCCTCCGCCATGTGGAACGCACGCGTCTCATTCTGCATATCGTGGATGCTTCCGGTATCGAGGGACGCGATCCCGTGGAGGATTATCACAAGATCAACAAGGAACTCGCGCGCTACAGTGAAAAGATTGCAAAACGCACACAGATTCTCGTAGCAAATAAGATTGATCTGCCGTCCGCAGAGGAGAATCTGCCACGCCTCAAGGAACTTGCACAACGCGAAGGGCTGGAGTTCTTTGCCATCTCTGCGGCAACGCGCGTAGGCGTGCAGGAACTGATCGATCATGTCGGTGCATGGTTGGAGGCTTACGTCCCGGAACCCGAGGCAGAGGAGGAGGATGTCGCGGTCTATGACCAGAACGCCGAGGACGACGAGAAGGTGACAATCTCGCGCAACGATGCGGGTGATTTCATTGTATCCGGCAAAGCGATCGAAAAACTCGTTGTGATGACAAACTTCAATAACGACGAGGCGGTACGACGTTTCCAATATATTTGGCGGCTCAAGGGTCTGGATGAAAAACTCCGCGCACGCGGCATCAAAGAAGGCATGACCGTTCACATCGGAGATATGGCATTCGACTATCAGGATTAATGGGGGAAATACTTTGCTGCGAAACTCGCTGAACAGTAAGCAGATTCGAAAACTGCGCTCACTCGGCATGACGGAGGAGGTCATCGTCATGATCGGCAAAGAAGGTGTGACGCCGACGGTCGTTGCCTCTGCACGCGAAGCAATCAAAAAGCGCGAACTCATTAAGGTACGCGTTCTTCAGAATGCGCCGGAGGATCCGGCAGATGCCATTACCGTTCTTGCGGAGCGTGCAGATGCCAACCTTGTTCAGATCATTGGCAGAAATGGGCTGCTCTTTCGGCGGAATTTCGAGAAGCCGAGGATCGAACTATGAGTGCAAGAGATCGTCTGCGCGAGGCGAAACGTATTGTGGTCAAGGTGGGAACCAGCACCCTCACGCATCCGTCGGGTGGGATGAATCTCCATCGGATCGATCATCTTGTGCGGGAACTGATTGATGAGGCGAATCAGGGCAAGGACATCCTGCTGGTATCCTCTGGCGCGATTGCGGCAGGGATGAATACACTTGGGCTGAAAGAGCGTCCCGCAGGTATCCCCGCACGACAGGCGCTGGCGGCGATTGGGCAGGGGGCACTTCTGCATATCTATGAGAAGTTCTTTCATGAGTATGGACGGACGATGGCACAGGTTCTCCTCACAAAGGAGAATGCAGCGCGCCATCACCAATATATGAATTCACGCAATACGCTGCTCGCACTCCTCGGTATGAACGTCATTCCAGTTATCAATGAAAATGATGCGGTAGCGGTCGATGAGATCAAGATCGGGGACAACGACAATCTGTCAGCCGTAGTTGCGGCACTCGTTGATGCAGATGCACTGATTATCCTCTCAGATATTGATGGAGTCTATACGGCGAACCCGCGCACGGACACATCCGCAACTCTAATTTCTGAGATTCCGGAGATTACACCTGAGATCGAACAGCTTGCAGGTAGTGCAGGCTCCGCACAGGGGACAGGCGGCATGCAGACCAAAATCGAAGCGGCGAAGATTGCTCAGAACGCTGGTGTAACGATGGTGATTGCGCGTGGCAATGAGGATGGCACAATCCGTTCCATTTTGCGCGGTGAGGAAATCGGAACACTCTTTCCTGCACGTGAAGCGCACCTTCGCGCACGCAAGAGCTGGCTCGCATTCGGTAAGCGGCTGATGGGTGAAATCTCCGTAGATGATGGGTGCATTGCTGCCATGCGGCGCGGAGCAAGTCTTTTGGCAGTTGGTGTGACGGCGGTTTATGGAGATTTCTCTGCGGGAGAGACGGTGCGTGTCCTCAGCCCCTCCGGACAGGAGATTGCGCGTGGTATTGCAGCATATGACGCAACGGATGTTGCACGCCTGATGGGACATCAGACCGCTGACTATCAAGAAATCATTGCGGATGCGGCACATGAGGAAATCATCCATCGGGACAATATGGTGCTGATGGTATAAGGAGGAGCGATGATGATCGAGCAGGAGATTCGCACGCAGGCAGAGGCGGCAAAGGCAGCCTCCTATCAACTCGCATCACTTCGATCAGACGTGCGTAACAGAGCACTTCATGCAATGGCAGATGCATTGATGCAGCATACCGAATCCATTCTTCATGAAAATGCGGCAGACGTTGCGGAAGCGAAAGCTGCAGGAACACGAGCCTCCTATCTGGATCGTCTGCGCCTTGATGCGAAACGTATGGAAGCGATGTCAGAAGCGCTTCGTCTGACGGCGGCTCTTCCGGATCCTCTGGGACGTGAAGATTATTCGGTACGTCGCCCGAATGGTCTTGAGATCAGGCGGCTACGCGTTCCTCTCGGCGTGATTGGGATGATCTACGAGGCACGGCCGAATGTGACAGCGGATGCAATCGGACTCTGTCTGAAATCGGGCAACGCAGTTCTCCTGCGCGGCGGTTCGGACGCACTTCGCTCCAATCGTGTTATTGCCGATATTCTCTCCTGCGTCGCATATGATTCCGGAATTCCGACAGGAGCAATCCAACTACTTGCCATGAAGGAACGTGCCGCCGTCGATGTCATGACGCATCTGACAGGTCTGCTCGATGTTATCATTCCACGCGGAGGTGCAGGACTCATCCGGCATATTGTAGAGAACAGCTGTGTACCCGTGATTGAAACGGGTGCCGGCGTCTGTCACATCTATGTGGATCGCGTAGCGGATCTCCCGATGGCGCTCCGTATTGTTCAAAATGCAAAGGTGTCGCGCCCGTCTGTATGCAATGCGGCAGAAACTCTTCTTGTTCATGAGGAAATTGCGGCAGAGTTTCTGCCGCAGATGGCAGCAATACTTTCCGCCGATGGAGTGGAGTTGCACGGCTGTTCCAAAACCCGTGTCATTCTTCCGGACATTGCGGCGGCGACAGAGGAAGATTGGGCGACTGAGTATGGTGATCTTATTCTTTCGATTCGTGTTGTCGAGGATATGGATGCGGCAATCTTCCATATCAATCGCTATAATACGGGACACTCCGAGACAATTGTCACGAATGACATCCGCGTAGCACATGATTTCCAGCAACGCGTTGATGCCTCGACGGTCTACGTCAATGCCTCAACACGCTTCACAGACGGATTTGAGTTCGGATTTGGCGCAGAGATCGGTATCAGCACACAGAAGCTCCATGTCCGTGGTCCAATGGGTCTGGACGCACTAACGAGTACAAAGTATCTTGTCTACGGTGAAGGGCAGATTCGAGAATGAACGAATGCGGCAACTGATCGGCTATCTTCGTACACTGTTCCAATATGCAAAAACACCAAAAGGACGGCATGATATCCTCGACTATTTGCTTGCTGCCGGCATATTTTTTCTCATTATAACCCTTGTATTTGTGATCCTCAATCTTGTGAGGTGAAAACGACGTGGAAAGACGAATCGGAATTATGGGCGGAACATTTGACCCGATCCATATGGGACATCTCATTACAGCGGAAATGGTGCGTTGTGCAGTGCCATTGGATGAAGTGTTGTTTATCCCGTCTGCTCGGCCGCCGCACAAGGATGGGACACGCGCCGCATCCCCCGAAGACCGGCTGGCTATGACGAAACGTGCCGTGCAGGAGAATCCTCATTTTTCTGTGTCGGATATCGAACTGAAGAGAGATGGTCTTTCCTATACGGTGGATACAATCGCAGAACTTCAAAGTCGATCACACGGAGCAACGCTTTTCTTCATTACCGGAGCAGATGCGATGAATGATCTCTACCTCTGGCATGAGCCGAAACGTCTGCTACGCTCCTGTCAATTTATTGTTGCGACACGGCAGGGGGTTCCGCTCGATGAACTCTTACTTGCGGAAAAGTTTACGGCAGAGGAACGCAGTCACATTCAGGTTCTGCCAACGCCGCACTTGGAAATCGCATCGAGTACGATCCGTGCACGGATACGAGAAGGACTCTCCATCAGATACCTCGTGCCACGCACGGTAGAAGAGTATATTGAGAAAAGGGGGCTGTATCGTGAGCATGACAAAGAGCTATGAGGAAATGCGCACTATTCTTGAGCAGCAGCTGACGGAAGGCCGCTATCGTCATTCTCTGGGGGTCGCAGATACGGCTGCCTCACTGGCACGACGCTTTGGAATGAATGAGGAGCGCGCACGCGTTGCGGGGCTCCTGCATGACTGTGGACGCACATATGAGGTCACAGAGCTTCCGCTGGAGGCACGACGACGCGGAATTCCGATCGGAAAAATCGAGTCTGCGATGCCGCTTTTGCTTCATGCCTATGTGGGGGCGTATTTGATCTACGAAGTCTATGGCGTCAATGATGCTGCAATTGCGCAGGCAATCTGGCGGCATACCGTCGGCGGCGCAAACATGACGGCACTCGACAAAATCATCTATTTTGCGGATATGATTGAACCGTCCAGAACTTACCCGGAGGTGGAGCGGTTGCGTGAGCTCGCACGTACCGCATCATTGGATGAGATGATGCTCGTCGGACTGACCGAGTCCATTCTCTTCGTTGCACAGAAGGGCGGCCTTATTCATCCCGATACCGTGACCGCACGGAATGAACTTCTGCTTGAACAACACTGAACAGAATGGTATTTTATAAAAAGGAGAGGGGGAGGCGATGTCGGAATACGATGCAGAGGAACTTGCTGCTCAACTCCAAAGTGAAAATTCGCGTGAAAATATAAAAAAACGCCGCAACGAACGAAAACGCAAACGCCGCATCGCATTTCTGCGTGGGATCTTTCGCCTCATCTGTACCCTCGTTCTCCTTGTAGCAATCAGTATTGCCGGGTATTATCTGATCGGATGGGGTATACAGGCATATCGTGATGTGCACGATATGTACGAGGCGTATCTGATCCGACAGGAAGCAAATCGCGGTGAGGTTGACATTCGTTTCGACGGTTATACCAATGTTCTGGTGCTTGGTCTGGATGATTCCGTTAATGTGGACAATGCCGAGGAGAAACGTGCCGACGCAATCCTCCTGATCAGCATGGAAAACGCCACGGGCAAAGTGCGTATCCTCAATATTCCGCGCGATACTTGGGCTGTGATGCCACAGAACAAGGGAGAGACCAGACTCTCCCATGTCTATGCGGTCGGTGGAGCCCCACTGATGGTACGAACAATCAACCAAATGTTCGATATTTCTATTCATCAATATGTTGTCATCGATCTTGCGACATTCGGACAGATTGTAGACGCTGTTGGTGGCATCGATCTCTATGTCGAACAGAATATGGATTATGACGATCCCGAGGCAGGGCTTTTCATCCATATGCGTCAAGGATACCGCCATCTGGATGGAAAAGGAGCGGAGCACTATCTGCGCTATCGGAGCGACGATCTCGGCGATCTCGGGCGTACACAGCGGCAGCAGAAGTTTGTCAAAGCATTCTACGCCAAGCTCCTGCGCGTCGATACATTACCGAAGGTGCCGGCAATTGCAGATATTATAAAACAAAATGTCACAACAAGTGCGGAACTCTTTGACTCCGTGCACATCGGCAATGTCATTCGAAAACTGAGCATCGAGCCACCACGCACGATCATGCTGCCCGGCGATTTCTCACGTGATGATGATACCGTTTGGATTATGGATCGTGCGGCAACGGATGAAATTATTCATGAACTTTTCCCGCCGGAAGAAGCGGGAACAGAGTAGCAGGAGGGAACAGCTTGACAGAGCAGGAAAAATGCCGTGTGATTTGCAAGGCGGCAGATGAGAAAAAGGCACGCGATATCGTGCAGATGGATATGATCGGGCTCATGTCGACGAACGATTATTTTGTCATCTGCTCGGCAAATACCGCGACACAGGTGCGCGCGATTGCAGACAACATCGAAGAGAAAATGGAAGAAGCCGGCATTTCTTTTCTTCACAAGGAAGGTTATCGTGAGGGCGAGTGGATCTTGCTCGACTACGGCGATACTGTCGCACATGTCTTCCAACAGGAAGCCCGCGAATACTACGCATTGGAGCGCCTGTGGGGGGATGCAAAGTTGACTCCATACGAGGAGTAAACAGCCTATGCAGGAACAAACACGAAAGCCGGAATACCTAAAACGCTCCTGCAAGTATGGTCCGAGTCAGGTCGCGGAGCTCACCGCTGTACGTGAGAGTGAACTTGGCGTATTTCTGGACGCAGAGACAGGTAATACGAATGATGATATCTTGCTCCATACGGTTCAGCAGACGGCTCCCGTCAAGGTCGGTGATCGTGTCCGCGTCTTTCTCTATCTCGACCCGAAGCGGAGACTTACCGCAAGTATGCGTACGCCCCGCATGAAGGAGGGACAGGTTGCCCGTCTGCGTGTCATCAATGTCACGAAGGAAGGCGCATTTCTCGATGTCGGTGCGGAGCGCGGCATTTTTCTGCCCTATGCAGGAATGCGTGGGCGCCCGCAGATCGGAGAAACCGTTTGGGCAAAGCTCTATACGGATAAATCCGGGCGCCTTGCCGTAACGATGGAGGTCGAAGATGAGCTGCGCCGTGCCTCACGCCCCGCAGAGGGGGTACGTGTAGGAGACCGCCTCAAGGGCTCGGTCTACAATATCACCGAGCGCGGCGCATTCCTCTTTACGGAGGAACGCTATATTGTCTTCATTGATCATCGTGAGATTCCGCATCGTCCGCGTGTGGGTGAAACCGTCGAGATGCGTGTGACCTATCTTCGTGAGGATGGACGACTGAACGCCTCTTTGCGTCCCCCAAAGGAAGAGGCGCGATTGGAGGACGCGGATCGACTTCTCAAACTCTTGAAGGAGCATAACGGCAAGATGCCCTATACCGATTCCACATCGCCTGCCGTCATTCAGGATCGCTTTCATATCAGCAAAGCTGCATTCAAACGGGCGCTGGGACGATTACTCAAGGACGGTCTCATCGAGCAGCGGGATGGTTGGACCTATTTGTCTGAGGAAAACAAAAAGTCCTAGTTTTTTCTTAAGATAGGCAGGATTTTCCCCCCGAAGGGCGAATAGAGAGCATAGCAAACAATGTTTACAAGCATGGGGGAGAGAGATAAATGGCAGAGACGGTCACTGAAGAGAGAAAAGGAATCCTGCTTGAAACAGGAACGAATGAATTTGAAATTGTCGAGTTCAGTATTGGAAAGGTGAACTACGGCATTAATGTTGCGAAGGTGCGCGAGGTTATTACGCGTGCGCCAGTCACGGCTATGCCCGAGGCACATCCCTATGTCGACGGTCTGTTTACCCTGCGCGGCAAGGCGATTCCGCTTGTCAACATGGCACGTTGCCTCAATCTCCAGACAGTGGACGAATTGCAGAACATCATTGTCACAGAGATCAATAATTACGATATCGGCTTCCTCGTTGGCAGTGTCTATCGCATTCACCGCATTTCGTGGAAGAATATGGAGCCCGCCCCGAACGTTGGTGAGGGATCGCGTGTGGTCGGTATCATCAAGATGGAAGATCGTATCGTCCTCCTACTCGACTTTGAAACCATCATTGCCGAGATCAATCCTGAGATCAACCAGAAACTCACGACAGTCGCGGAGGCGACGCAGGATGCTAAGACACGTCGTGGAACAGCTCATATCGTCGTTGCAGAGGACTCCAAGATGCTTCGTGATCTGTTGGTCACGACACTTCATGAGGCTGGATACAAGTTCATCCGCGACTTTGGAAACGGACAGGATGCATGGGACTATCTGCAGGATCTTGCACGTAAGAACGGACCGATTGAGAACCATGTGCGCATCATTATCTCTGACGTAGAGATGCCAAAGATGGATGGACATCGCCTCTTGAAACTCGTGCGTGAAGATAACCGTCTGGGCGAGGTTCCGCTCGTCTTGTTCTCCTCCCTCATCAGTGAGGAGATGAGGCGCAAGGGCGACAGTCTGGGCGCGTCCGGACAGGTCTCCAAGCCGGAGATCAACCAACTCATTGACCTTTTGGATACGCTCACTTTCGGTGAACCTCTCCACGATGTCAGCGATGAAAACTAAATTAATATGATGTAAGGGCTGCTGTACCACTGTATGGCAGTCCTTTGTTCGTTCTATTGACATGACTCTAAATTCTCGTTATCATAGAGGTTAAGGAGATGGTAAAATGAAGGTAGCAGTCCTCATGGGAAGCGACTCTGATTGGCCAATCTTAAAGCCGGCGGTTGAGCTTCTGAAGCAATTTGGCATTGAGCCTGTAGTCAAGGTTGCCTCGGCACATCGTACGCCGTCAAACGTGCGTGATTTTGTCATGGAGGCAGATCACAAAAAAGAGTTTGCCGCATTCATTGTTGCAGCGGGCGCGGCAGCACATCTTGCAGGGGTTGTAGCAAGCTATACCATTAAGCCCGTCATTGGCATTCCGGTCAACGCAACACCTCTGAACGGTATGGATGCGCTGCTCAGCACGGTACAGATGCCCTCGGGAGTTCCCGTTGCGTCGATGGCGATCAACGGTGCAAAGAATGCCGCTATATTTGCTGCAGAAATTCTCGCAGTATACGATTCTTCCATTGCGGAAGCTCTCATGGACTATCGAGAAAAGATGGTTCTTGAAGTGGAGGCGAAAGCGGATCGGGTTGCCGCACAACTTTAATCTGAATGTAGTACATGGGAGTGTTTTCCTGTAATTGAGGAACATGGAAAGGGAGGCCTATAAAATGGAGCGAAAAGAGGCTCTTTACGAGGGTAAGGCAAAGATTATCTATGCAACGGATCGTCCGGACGAGTATCTCGTTTACTACAAGGATGATGCAACGGCAGGGAACGGTGCAAAGCGCGGTACGATTGCAGATAAAGGCATCATGAACAATAAGATGACGGCATTCTTCTTTGATCTTCTGGCAAAGGAAGGGATTCCACATCACTATATTTCTATGCCGAGTGATCGCGAGATGATCGTGAAAAAACTCACGATCATCCCACTCGAGGTCATCATCCGCAATGTAGCAGCAGGGTCACTTGCCCAACGCCTCGGGCTTGAGGAAGGTGTTCCCATGCCGTTCCCAGTCATTGAGTACTGCTACAAGAACGACGATCTTGGCGATCCGATGCTTAACCGCTATCATATTCGGGCAATGAAGATTGCAACAGATGCAGAGTTGGACGAGATTGAGCATATGTCGCTGAAGATCAACGATGTACTTACAAAATTCCTCAAAACGAAGCGCGTCGATCTCATTGACTTCAAACTTGAGTTCGGCAAAGATGTGGACGGGAACATCATCCTTGCCGATGAAATCTCGCCGGATAACTGCCGTTTCTGGGACAGCGATACGAAGGAAAAGCTGGATAAGGATCGTTTCCGCCGTGACCTCGGCAATGTAGAGGATGCCTACAAGGAAATGCTCCACAGACTGACGGGAGAAGCATAAGCACAATGTACGAAAAAGTGCCAAAGTGGAAGGAAGAGTGCGGAATCTACGGAGTATACTCCCATGCAGAGGATGTAGCCGAGATGACGTATCTCGGTCTCTTTGCGCTCCAGCACCGCGGACAGGAGAGCGCTGGCATCGCTCTCACGGATGGCTATTGGATCGATGTGAAAAAGGGGATGGGGCTTGTCAGCGAGGTCTTTCGCGAACAGCTCCCACATCTTGACAATGCCAAGATCGCCATTGGTCATGTCCGCTATGCAACGACGGGCTTCAGCCTTGCGGCGAATGCCCAACCACTCCGCGTCAACTATGCGGGAGGTGCACTTGCACTCGCGCACAATGGTGATCTCACAAATGCCGCACTGATCCGCCGTGATCTTGAACTTCAGGGAACCGTCTTTCAAACGACGATTGACTCCGAGGTCTTTGTCCACCTAATCGCGCGTTCACAGAAGACATCCATTGAGGAGCGTATTCTTGAGGCGGTCAAGGTCGTGCGCGGTGCTTTCTGCCTTTCGATTATGACAGAGGATAAACTGATTGGTGTGCGCGATCCACAGGGATTCCGTCCATTGTGCATCGGGAAGACGCCGGATGGCGGGTGGATCCTCTCCTCTGAAACATGCGCCCTTGAGGTCAATGGCGCTGAATTTGTGCGCGATGTATTGCCTGGCGAAATGATTGTCGTTGACAGCGATGGGCTGAAATCCTATCGCTTTTCCAATGGGGAAGACATTGCTTCCTGCATTTTTGAATACATCTATTTCGCGCGCCCGGACTCCATCATTGACGGACAGAGTGTCCATGCGGCGCGCTTTGAGATGGGACGTGTTCTGGCACGGGAGTCCGGCCTCCGCGGAGATGTTGTCATCTCCGTACCGGATTCCGGGACGACGGCAGCAACAGGATTTGCCTATGAAACGGGGATTCCGTTTGCGGAGGGACTGATCAAGAATCGCTACATCGGTCGCACCTTCATTCAGCCCACCCAGAAACAACGTGATGCAGCGGTCAAGCTTAAGCTGAGTCCGGTGCACTCAGTCGTAGCAGGAAAATCGGTCATTATGGTTGACGACTCTATCGTGCGTGGAACAACGAGTGGGAAGATTGTACGTCTGCTTCGAAATGCGGGAGCACGGGAGATTCACGTCTGCATCAGCAGCCCGCCGATTACGGATCCCTGCTACTACGGAATCGATACGTCCATTCGTAAGGAGCTGATCTCAGCGACGAAAAGTGTCGAGGAGATCTGTTCCTTCATCGGGGCGGATTCCCTGCATTTCATCTCGATTGAGGGGCTGCGGCAATGTGTTCCCGCGCTCAATCCGGATCACATGTGCTATGCCTGTTTCAACAATGATTACCCCGTTCCCGAGGAAGACGCTACCCTTGATGAGGCTGACAAGATCATCCTCGAGCGGCGTCGGATTGCACAGCGTGAAAGGGGGCTCTGAGAGCCGATGGAGAAAATGACCTATCGCAGCGCAGGAGTTGATATCGACGCAGGAAATAAATCCGTGTCGATGATTAAGGACGCCGTGCGCGCGACCTATCGTCCCGAAGTACTGGGTGATCTCGGCGGCTTTGGGGGATTGTTCGCTCTCGATACAAAGTCATACAAAGAACCTGTTCTCGTTTCCGGTACGGATGGTGTCGGTACAAAACTGCGCCTTGCCTTTCTGCTGAACAAACATGATACGATCGGACAGGATGCTGTCGCAATGTGCGTCAACGATATTCTCGTACAGGGAGCGGAACCCCTTTTCTTCCTTGACTATCTTGCCGTCGGCAAACTCGAACCGACACAGGTTGCCGAAGTGGTAACAGGTGTCGCGCGGGCGTGCAAGGAGTCCGGCTGCGCCCTGATCGGCGGTGAAACCGCCGAGATGGCGGGCTTCTATCCCATCGGAGAGTATGATATTGCAGGGTTTTCAGTCGGCGTTGCGGAACGTTCCAAACTTATCACGAGCGCACGTGTAAACGCAGGAGATATATTGCTTGGCCTGCCCTCCTCAGGCGTTCACTCAAATGGATACTCCCTTGTACGAAAAATCGTCTTTGAGCACAAGGAATTCAAGGGCGATGAATACATGGAGATGCTTGGCAAAACGATTGGGGAGGAGCTGCTGACACCGACCCGCCTCTATCCTCGCGTTTGCCTACCACTTATTCGAGAGTTCGATATTCACGGCATGGTGCATATCACAGGCGGTGGTTTCTACGAGAATATTCCACGCGCCCTGCCCGAACATATGGGAGCAGAGGTGAACGATGCAGCATGGGAAATGCCGCCGATCTTCCAGCTCCTTCAGGAGTGGGGAAATGTGGATTGGCCGGAGATGTACCGTACGTTCAACATGGGGATCGGCATGATACTCATTCTTTCGCCTGAGGAAGCAGAGCACGTGGAGGCACATCTGCATGCACAAGGAGAAGCGGTCTATCGTATTGGTCATGTAACGGAGGGGGCTCATGAGGTCGTCATCAAGGGCGGTGTCTTTGATGCGTAAGGAAAAACTGGGCATTCTCTGCTCAGGGCGAGGTTCCAATCTGGCATCCATCGTCGAAGCAATTGAACGTGGCGAGATTCGTGCCGAAATCGCCGTCGTCATCTCTGACAAGATCGATGCCTACGCACTGGAGCGTGCACGTGAGAAAGGAATTCCTTCCATTGCTGTCGTCTATCGGGACTATCCGGAACGTGCAGACTTTGAACGAGCCCTGATTGCAGAGCTGCGTGCCCACGATGTAACCCTTGTCGTTCTTGCGGGATTCATGCGCATCCTGTCTCCCGTCTTTGTCCATGCGTATACAGGACGCATACTAAACATCCATCCGGCACTTCTGCCAAGTTTTCCGGGAGCACACGCTCATCGCGATGCACTTGCTTACGGAGTGAAGGTCAGTGGTTGCACTGTTCACTTTGTGGATGAGGGCATGGATTCCGGTCCCATCATCCTGCAGGCTGCTGTTCCTGTGATGGAGGGCGATACAGAGGAAACACTTGCAGAGCGTGTCCTTTCGCAGGAACATCGAATATTTCCTGAAGCAATCAAACTCTACGTCGAAGGACGACTGCATACGGATGGGCGAAAGGTGCATATCCTGCCCGCCGCTGAAGGAGAATCATTATGAAGATAAAGCGTGCTCTGATCAGTGTATCCGACAAGACCGGCGTTGTAGACTTCGCGCGTGTACTGAACAGGTCGGGAGTCGAGATTATCTCCACCGGCGGTACGATGAAGACGCTGCGCGAGGCCGGTATTCCCGTGATCTACGTCAGTGATGTGACAGGTTTCCCTGAAATCATGGATGGGCGCGTCAAGACGCTGCATCCGTTCGTTCACGGGGGGATTCTTGCAGTGCGGGGGAACCAGACACATGAAAAAGCACTGCGTGAACTAAAGATCACACCGATCGATCTCGTTGCCGTCAATCTCTATCCCTTTAAGGAAACCGTTGCGAGTCCCAATGTCACGCTTGCCGAAGCCGTTGAACAGATCGACATTGGAGGTCCTGCCATGATTCGTGCAGCAGCAAAGAACTTCAAATTTGTCACTGTGATTACAAATCCTACGCGCTATACAGAGATTGCGGAGAAGATTGAGAAGGACGGTGCGGTCGATGGTATGACGCGTATGAAACTTGCCCATGAGGCATTTGCACATACGGCAGACTATGACAGTGCTATCAATGCATATCTTGCCGGTCAGTTGAAAAAATGAGGAAGATGACGTGAACATTCTCGTAATTGGATCGGGAGGGCGTGAACACGCTCTTTTTTGGAAACTCAAAGAAAGTCCGCAAGCGGACAAAATCTATGCGATTCCCGGCAATCCGGGCATGGGAGAGACGGTGGACATCTCCGTAACGGATAATGCGGCAATTCTGCGCTTTGCTAAAGAGAAGGAGATCGGTCTTGTAGTAGTCGGTCCAGAGGTTCCTCTCATCAATGGTCTCGTTGATGATCTGGAGAAGGCGGGCATTCGTGCATTCGGTCCGCGTGCAAATGCCGCTCAGATCGAAGGATCGAAGGCCTTCGCAAAGAACCTCATGAAGAAATATGGGATTCCAACCGCACGCTATGAAGTGTTTACCGAAGCAGAACCTGCACGCGCATACGTTCGTCGCACGGGTGCACCGATTGTCGTCAAGGCGGACGGACTTGCCGCCGGAAAAGGCGTCATTGTCGCCATGACAGAATGGGAGGCGCTTGACGCCGTCAACGCCATCATGGAAGACAACACCTTTGGTGATGCAGGAGCACGCGTCGTCATTGAGGAGTTCATGGAGGGGGAGGAGGCATCTCTTCTTGCCTTTACGGACGGAAAAATCATTCGTCCCATGATCAGCGCACAGGATCACAAGCGCGCCTTTGATGGGGATCTAGGGCCGAATACAGGCGGCATGGGTACCTACGCTCCTGCGCCGGTCATGACACCGGAAATGACGGAGCGCGCAGTGGAGGAGATCCTGAAACCGACCATTGCAGCTATGGAAAAAGAGGGATGCCCCTACCGCGGCTGCCTCTATCTCGGTCTGATGGTTACGCACGAAGGTCCAAAGGTTGTCGAGTTCAACGCACGTTTTGGCGATCCGGAAACGCAGGTCGTCCTGCCGCTGCTCGATGGTGATCTCGTTCAGATTATGTGTGCCTGCGCGGACGGAACCCTTGCCGATGTTCCCATTCATTGGAAGGATGGAGCAGCGGTGTGCGTTGTCCTCGCGGCAGGCGGATATCCTGCCTCCTATGAAAGAGGGGATGTGATTCACGGAATTCCGGACGCAGAGAATGCCGGCGCACTTGTGTTTCATGCGGGCACAGCAGCGAAGGATGGGAACATTGTCACGAACGGTGGGCGTGTACTTGGTGTTGTCGGCATGGGGAAGGATATCACAGCTGCGGTAAAAAAGACATATGAGGCTGTCGAAAAGATCTCCTTTAAGAATGTTTATCATCGCAAAGACATTGCACATCGTGCATTGAATCGCTAATCAGTCAATAAAAATATGGGTCTGTTGTACGAAGGTAAAAACTTCGTGCAACAGACCCATATTTTTTAGAGATGATCGCGTAGCATTGCACCGACAGAACCATAGACAGCATATGCCGCTTCGTGCATAAATGATTGTGCACGCTGTACAGTAAATCCTTTATATTTCTCAATCATGACGAGATCATTGCGATCATCTCCAATGATGAGAAGTTCAGCACTATCCCACCGCTTCCATTGAATAAGTGTTTCGATGCCCGTACTCTTGTTTACACTGGCATGATTCAGATCGAGGAACTGCCGATTTATATTTCCTGTGAATTGCTGTGGAAAGTCTTCTTCGATTGCTGCAAAGGCTTTAACAGCTTCCTCAGTGTCACGAAACCGCATCCCGATTTGGACAACATCCTTGAGGTTCATTGCATCTTCGATGCTGTTAAGCGGCGTTAAAAAGGAGGCAGGAACATCCGTGCGAAGACGATATGTGTAGGCTTGCTCGGGTGTAAAAAAGAGCATTCCGTCCGTATAGTTCAGAACATGTTGCGAAGGAAAAAAAGCTTTCATAATATCATAGGAGAGTGGCGTTGACGAAATGACCGACCCGTCCGTTTCATGAATCGCTGCGCCGTTGCAGCAGATATAGAAATCTACGGGAATCTGATAAGCCCTCGCTTCTTTGTCAATTAAACTGTAGTCTCTGCCCGTAACAATTCCGAATTTATTTCCTGCATCACGCCAAGCGTGAATGGATGCAATGGTTTCTGTAGCAACACCCTCTTCTGGAACAGATAGTGTGCCGTCGTAATCACTGAACGCTATTTTCATAGACTGTATTCCTCCGATTTCTCTCATATATTCTCACTAAATCAAAACTACCGTATTGGAGCTGAAATGTCAATTCATATTCTCATATTATTGACAAGTATTATCATTTTGTGATAGCTTGTTGAAATGTGATTTAGGGAGCAGGGAGAGGATACTGTGCTGACATCCTATGACAAAAACTATTTGAAGATCGGACTTCCTGCGGCGTTGGAAGGCGTCCTGATGATTTTTCTGAGCAATGCCGACATCATTATGGTTGGCATGCTCGGAACAGGCGCCATTGCGGCAGTCAGTATCTTTACACAACCTCGCATGATGCTCCTCACCGTGGCACGTTCAGTCGCGGCCACCGTTACCATACTGATTGCTGAACGATTCGGCCGGGATGAACACGACACCTATGGCGATATTCTCAAAAAAACGATGGTTCTGGTTATCGTCGTTCTTGGACTTGCTCATGTCGGCTTCTTTATCTACCTTGATTCTATTCTTCTCTGGATGGGCGCACAACAGGACTATTTAACGGATGCCATGATTTACGGTCTCTGGACATTACCCGCCGTCTTTATCACATCTGTCACAACACTCATGCAGGCAGTCATGTTTGGTCGTGGAGAATCCATGCGCGTCCTCTCGATCAATATACAAGGAAATGTTATCAATGTCGTCCTCAATGCACTTCTCATCTTTGGGCTCGGTCCATTCCCACAGCTTGGTGTACTTGGCGCCGCACTCGGGACGGTCGGAGGCTCTATATGGTCATTCTGCCTCACCCTGCGTGTGCTCTATATATGGGGCATCTTCAATCAAGGGAATTATTATCTGACACGCACATATATGCGTGAATTTCTCAGCGTATTCGGTGGGATTTTCAGCGAACAGGGATTTGAGCGCATCGGTATGGTTGTTTATACACGCATGGTCGCCGAACTTGGGACAATACCCTATGCTGTCCATGCAATCGCTATGAACTTCTGTGATTTCTATTACAGTTTCTGCAATGGGATGGGCAAGGCGAGTACAGTCCTCGCAGGGCACAATCGGGATATACATAAGCAGGATGAGTGGAGGCGCTATCTCTGGAGTGGAATGCGCTGGAGTTTGATTTTTTCCATCGCAGCATTTCTCATAACATTTCTCCTGCGTGAGGAAATCTTCGGCATCTATGCTCATGATTCGTCACTCGTGCCGCTCGGAAGTCTGATCATCGCATATGTCGCTGTCGTGAGCTTTCCGGAGGCATATCAGATGGTATGTACGGGAATTCTGCGTGCCAGTGAAAAAACAACGCAGGTCGCTGCGTACTCCTTTGTGAGCATTACGGTACTTCGCCCCATCATCACATATATATTCCTCTATAAACTCAATATGGGACTTGAGGGAGCATGGATGTCTCTCGTACTGGATCAAAGTATACGTGCCGCATGTGCCGGGCTCCTCTTGTACGGTGTATATCAAAAAAATTACCACGGCACATGGAAACTATTCTAAGCACGAATAATAACAGCAGATAAAGGACTTATTGACTATCCAAACGAAATAATCTGGAATAAATGTATTGACAAGTATACCAGATATGGATATACTACATTTTGTGTTATTATAAAATTAAATAATACGTTGCGAGTGTCAATGGACAATGTACTTTGTACTTTGAAAATGTCCGTTGTGCGATGAGAGGAAAATGGGTGTGATGCCCATGCTGTCCCGCAGCCGTAAATAGGGAGTGTTCTTCCACAGGCACAGAGCCTGTGCCCGTAAAGTCACTGGTGCAAACCGGGAAGGCGGAGGAACGCGCTGATCTATGAGCCGGAAAGCCTGCTCGCAATAGGATTCATTGCTGGACTCACGAGAGATGGGGAGATGAATAAGGCAATGATGTGTCTTGCACAGAGACATATCATTGCAGCTTGTTTGTGCCGCTTTTTCTTATGAGATAAGCGGTTTTAATATGCAATAATTACAAAGGAGTTGGGGAGTTGAGTGCAAAAGCCTTGCTGATGCGTCTTGGCCAAATGCTGCTCACGTTATTGGGTGTAACGTTCTTAACATTTGCGCTGACATTTTTTGCTCCAGGTGATCCTGTGGATGCGATCTTGGAGACGGGCGATACCATTGTTTCGCAGGAGACAATCGAGCGAACACGCCATGAGCTCGGGCTCGATCTTCCGTTTCATCAGCAGTATATTCGCTGGCTGGATGGGGTTGTACATGGCGATATGGGAATGTCCTATTCTGCGAAGATCCCTGTGAAGGATAAGCTTCTCCAGAATCTGCCGGGGACACTGCTCTTGGCAGGAACAGCGGTTATTATGATGCTGCTGATTTCCATTCCGGCAGGCGTTGTGTCGGCACTTTATCGCAACCGCTGGCCGGATCAGATCATCCGCATCTTCACCTTTCTCGGTGTCTCCATGCCAAGCTTTTGGGTGGGACTCATTCTGCTCTATGTCTTTGGTCTAAAACTGGGGCTTTTCCCGATTGCGGGCGGCGAGGTAAGTCTGGATCGTATGATTCTTCCTGCCTTTACGCTTGCGATCCTGCTCTCATCGAAGTATACGCGGCAGGTGCGCACGGCTGTGCTTGAGGAGCTCGGACAGGACTATGTCACGGGTCTTAAGGCACGCGGTATGGCGATGTCACGAATTCTCCTGCGTCATGTCTTGCCAAATGCTTTCCTGCCGCTCATCACACTGCTCGGTCTTGCCATTGGCTGGCTGCTCGGTGGTGTTGCCGTTATTGAGATTGTATTCTCGTGGCCGGGCATCGGACGTCTTGCTGTGCGTGCGATTGAGACACGCGACTACCCGCTCCTGCAGGGCTTTGTCCTCTGGATTGCAACGCTCTATATGATTGTGAATCTGATTGTTGATATATCCTATACCTATCTGGATCCGAGACTGCGAAAGGGGGCGAAATCATGACAAGAGATGCGCTTCTCTTTCGTCTCTATACGGGGCTGATCCTGTTGATTGCGCTCGCTGCAATCTTTGCGCCTTTGCTTACTTCGTATGATCCATATGAATCGCAGATTCAGATGTCTCTGCTCCAGCCATCTGCCGAGCACTACTTCGGAACGGATAAGCTGGGGCGTGATCTCTTTACTCGAGTGCTCTATGGTGCACGGGTTTCGTTGACAATGACACTGTTTGTTGTCGTTCTCATTGCGGGGCTTGGCACGCTGATAGGTGTCATCTCCGCCTATGTCGGCGGCAAGGTCGATACAGTAATCATGCGGCTTGCTGATATTTTTCTGGCATTTCCGGGCATTGTGCTTGCGATTGCAATTGCAGGTGTGCTTGGCGGCAGTGCTGTCAATGCAGTCCTGGCCATTGTGGTTGTCGGTTGGACGAAGTATGCACGCCTCGCACGCAGCTTGACCCTGAAAGTGAAGCAGCAGGATTATTTGGCTGCCGCCATTACAAACGGTACACGACAGGCGGATATGATTCGGCGGCATATCCTGCCGAACATCCTGCCGATCATCATTGTGACAGCGGCGCTCGATATTGGGGCACTCATGATGGAGCTTGCGGGGCTCTCCTTCCTCGGATTCGGCGCACAGCCGCCGACGCCGGAATGGGGCCTCATGCTGAATGAGGGCCGCCAGCTGATTCAGACGGCGCCCTGGCTTATGATCTTCCCCGGACTGGCGATTGTCATCGTCGTTGCGGTATTTAATCTTTGGGGAGATAGTCTGCGGGATATTATGGACCCGCGCAAGGTGAATTAAAGGAGGAACAAATGGGAAAGAAAAAAAGATGGCTTGCGGCACTTCTGACTGGCTGTATGGCAGCAGCGCTCCTGACAGGCTGCGGCGGCGGAAACCAGTCCGCAGGCGACAAAACGACGCTGAAGGTCGGCGTTACAAATTTTGCGGATTCTCTTGAACCCACGGAGAATGCATTTGGATGGGTCGTCATGCGCTATGGCATGGGGGAGACACTGACGCAGTTTGATGAAAAGATGAACATCCAGCCGTGGCTTGCCGAGAGCTGGGAGATCAGTGACGATAAGCTGACGTGGATATTCAAAATTCGTGATGTTAAGTTTTCGAACGGCAGGCCTCTGACAGCTGCAGCGGTCAAGGCATCCCTTGAGCGTACATTTGCGAAGAATACACGCGCAGCAACCTTCTTCAAGTATACGAATATGGAGGCGGACGGACAGACACTCAAGATCACGACAGAGAAGCCGGCACCGAGTATGCTTGGTTATCTCGCAGACCCCCTCTTCCTCATCGTCGATGTCGAGAGCGAAAAGGAACGCAATTTTGCAACACAGGGGCCCATCTGCACCGGTCCGTACATCTGCGAGTCCTTCGTGAAGGAAAAGGCCGTCATGAAGAAGAACCCGAACTACTGGGGCGGAGAAGTTCCCTTTGAAACGGTAGAGATTCCGTCCATCGACGATCCGAATACACGCGCGATGGCTCTCCAATCGGGTGAGGTCGATATGGCAGTCAACATTGCTGCCGGTGATATTGGGCTCTTCAGCGACACTGCGAAGTTCCATGTTGACCGCATTGCATCGCTGCGTACGGTTTTGGCGCGCATCAACCAAAAGGGGATTCTTGGCGACCCGAAGGTACGCGCTGCGTTCATTTCGATGACGGACCGCAAGGCGTACAATGAGGTTATCCTCAAAGGGACCTTTATCCCGGGAAAGGCTCCGGTTCCGCCCTCTCTTGACTATGGTTTCGATCAGCTGACCGATCCGAATGCCTATAATGTCGACCGCGCAAAGCAGCTCCTCGACGAGGCAGGCTGGAAGGATACAGACGGCGACGGCATTCGCGATAAGGACGGCAAACCGCTGTCTGTGGACTTTATCATCTACAACAGCCGTGCTGAGCTGCCGATCTATGCAGAGGCAGTCCAGGCAGATGCGAAGAAGGTCGGCATCGATGTGAAGGTCAAGACGGTTGATTACAATCTTCTTGATAAAATTGGAATCAATGGTGAGTATGACCTGCTGATTTCCAACATCACGACGGCAAATACGGGTGACCCCGAGATTTACCTTAACTGGTACTGGCGCACGAACATCAACGGCAACAACCCGCAGAACGGCTCCGGTTACAGCAATCCTGCATACGATGCGAAGTGCGCTGAACTCGCCGTTGAATTTGATCCTGCAAAGCGCCGTCAGCTGATGATCGATATGCAGCAGATCCTGCTGGACGACGGCGCAGCGCTATTCCTCGGTTATCCCGAGACGAACATCATCAGCTCCACGAAGATCACGGGCGCAATTATGCATCCGGCAGACTACTACTGGATCACGAACAAGATCAAACCTGCAAAGTAATAAGGAGGAGAAGCCTGAATGTTAATTGAGGTGCGAGGGCTCAAAATCGCATACGAGGGCACGGAAATGGTGCACGGTGTGGACTTCACTCTCAAGGGCGGAGAAGTTCTGACCATTGTCGGCGAAAGCGGCAGCGGAAAGACCACCGTCATTCGGGCGATGCTGGGCTGCCTGCCACATGTCGGCAGAGTAACAGCCGGTGAGATCCTCTATGACGATAAGGATATGGCGAAATGCTCTGCAGAGGAATGGCGTCATGTCAGCGGCAAGACCGCTGCGATGATCTTTCAGGACAGCGGGAGTATGATGGATCCGATCCGAACCATCGGTGAACAGTTCGTAGAGTACATTCAGACACATGACACGATGGGGACGAAGGAAGCAACTGCACAAGCACAGGATATGCTCGCGCGTATGCATCTCTCGAATCCTACGAACGTCATGAAGAGTTTTCCGTTTGAACTCTCCGGCGGTATGCGTCAGCGTGTCGGCGTTGCCATGGCGATGTTCTTCAAACCGGCACTTCTGCTTGCCGATGAGCCCACGTCTGCATTGGACGTGACCACGCAGGCACAGGTCGTTAATGAAATGATGGATATCTGCCAGAAAGACGGCACATCGATTGTCCTTGTGACACATAATCTCGGCGTTGCCGCCTATATGTCTGACCAGATCTTGGTCATGCAGAACGGCAATGTCGTTGAACACGGAACCGCCGCAGAGATTATTGAACACGCGCAGAATCCTTACACAAAGGAACTCCTGCGTGCCGTACCGCAGATTGGAGGGGAGCGTTATGACGCAGTCGGAGCGTGAGAAAATTCTTCGCATCGAGCATATAACGAAGCGCTTTCCTCTGGAGGGCGGCAAGGTCCTTACAGCGTGTGACAATGTGACATTTCCCGTGTATCGTGGAGAGATTCTCGGTATTGTCGGTGAGAGTGGCTGCGGCAAGAGTACGCTTGTGCGTACGCTCATGCAGCTGCATGCGCCGTCCGAGGGACAAATTTTCTTTAAGGATCAGGAGATCACGGGGCTGAAAGGTGAGGCCGCGCGCAATATGCGGCGCAATATCCAGATGGTATTCCAAGATCCGACGACATCGTTTAATCCAAAGATGAAGATCAAGGACATCATCTGTGAACCTCTGCGCAACTTCGGACTCCTCAAGGGGAGTGCACGGGACAAGGCGGCTGAATTATTGCGGCTTGTCGATCTGCCCGAGGAATTTGCCGAACGCTATCCTGCAAATATGAGCGGGGGACAGCGTCAGCGCGTCGGGATTGCGCGTGCACTGGCATTGGAGCCGGAGATTCTGGTCTGTGATGAGGCGACGAGCGCGCTTGATGTTTCTGTGCAGGAGACGATTGTTGAACTGCTTGTCCGTATTCAGCGGGAACGCAATTTGACCATTCTCTTCATTTGTCATGATTTGGCACTGGTATCACGCCTTTGTACGCGCGTTATTGTCATGTACTTCGGAAAAGTTGTGGAGCAGCTGGATGGACGAGATCTCGCACATGCAAAGCACCCCTATACTCGAAAACTCCTATCATCCGTATTCACTCTTCTGCCGAAGGGGAAAGCTCCGCGTATCGTTGTTCCAGATGTAGAAATTCCTGCGTAGTCGGCATTTCAAATGACAGATAGATAAAATAATATACCGTAAAAGAGCAGCGATCTTTGCTGCTCTTTTACAATGCGCTCTTCCTTCTAATCTATTTTGCAGAAATATTGAATCGCCATATAAGCGGTTTTCAAATTTTATCTTGCTGTCAATCTGAAATAATGATATTATTGTGTTGTAGGTTTTTTATGTATATCCCTCCAACTTCAATCTTCTTAGGGAGGAATCTGGATTTATGTTTAATTTCAAGCAGAAAGATGACGAATTCTTTGACTTGTTCCTTGAGAGCGCAAAGTTCTTTCAAAAAGGGGCAGGCGTCTTGAATGATGTCATGCAGGATTATACTTCCGCAGCTGCAAAGGTGGAGGAAATCAACCGTATTGAACATGAAGCAGATGCCATCAATGACCGCATCATCGACAAGCTGAACCTCACCTTTATCACACCAATTGATCGCGAGGATATCTATGCCTTGGCAAACGATCTTGACGACGGTGTTGATCTCTTGCAGGGGATACTACAACGTTACGAAATGTACCGCATGGGAAAGCCCATGGCGGGTGCCGTCAATCTGACAAAACTCCTGATCTCTGCCACAGAAGAGGTTGTGCGGGCCGTTTCCTATCTTGAAAATATACGAAAAAATCAAGTCCAGATACTGGATGCTTCACACAAAATTGAGCGCTATGAGAGCGAAGGGGATCTCATCTATCGGAGTGAGGTGGCATATCTTTTCGATAACGAGAAGGATCCTATCGAGCTCATTCGATGGAAAGATGTTTTAGAACAGTTGGAGGATACGCTGGATCATTGTGAACTCATTGCGGATATGCTGCGGGGAGTGGTAATGAAATATGCCTGATTTCCAGCTTTTGATCTTCTTAGTCATATTTTTAGCACTGCTATTTGACTTCATCAACGGCTTTCATGATACCGCAAATGCAATCGCCACATCTGTTTCGACGCGGGCGATTCGTCCGCAACACGCAATCATCATGGCTGCGGTTCTCAATTTCTTTGGTGCCATGTATAGTACCGGCGTTGCAAAGACGATTGGATCGGATATTGTCAAATCAGCCTCCCATGTAGATGAGCATATTTTGATTGCGGCACTTTTTGGCTCTGTTATATGGAATATCATAACGTGGAGGTTTGGTATGCCGTCGAGCAGCTCGCATGCACTCATCGGCGGACTGATCGGTGCGGTACTGATGTCTGCTTCCGGCATGAATGGCTTAAATTTCTATGGCATCGGGAAAATTATTCTTTCCCTGATCCTCTCACCACTTGTTGGAATGGCACTGGGATGTGTCATTATGATGTTGCTATTTCGCTTCTTTGGTCGTTTCCGTCCTACATCCATCAATGGCAAGTTCAAGAAAATGCAGATCTTAACAGCAGCTACGATGGCATTTTCGCACGGCTCGAACGATGCACAGAAATCCATGGGTATCATGACACTGGCGTTGCTTGCCGGGGGATACATTGATGTATTCGAGGTTCCAACCTTTGTCAAGGTACTTGCAGCGACTGCTATGGCTTGTGGAACGGCTGTTGGCGGTTGGCGTATCATTAAGACAATCGGTGGAAAGATATTCAAGCTCCAGCCGATTTCCGGATTTGCGGCAGATCTGAATTCCTCCATCATCATATTTGGTGCAACCCTTTTGCATCTGCCCGTAAGTACAACACATGTGGTTTCTGGCTCGATCATGGGTGTCGGTGCAGCAAAACGCATCAATGCAGTTCGCTGGGGAGTTGCGCAACAGATGGTTGTCGCGTGGGTGATGACGATTCCTTGTACTGCAGTAATGGGTGCGATCACGTATAAGTTTGTAACATTTTTTATTTAATTTGGAAAAATCCTGCTCGTATTACGATATTACGAGCAGGATTTATTTTTCTATAGAGAGAAAGGGAAGGGGATTCTTATGGACAACAATTTGATTATGAAGGCAAAAGAGGCTCAAAGTTCCTATTCCAGTTTGATTGTCGCAGCTAAAATCAACGGAGAAATACGCGATATTCAAACGCCGCTTACAAAAGGCGATACTGTTCAATTTGTTGAGCTCAACTCATCGCAAGGCTGGACAATATATCGACGCTCCGTGCTGTTCCTCCTCATTGCGGCACTGAACCAAATAGAGGAAAATGCTGAGGTTATTGCAAAATTCACAGTCAATAAGGGACTTTACTGCGAAATCAAAATTCCAAATCGTACGATTGATACATCTTTTATCCAAGAAATAGACCGTCAAATGAGGAAGATGATTGCGCTGAACCTTCCCATTGTAAAACATTATATTCCTCGTCAGGATGCGATTGACCTGTTTCAAAAACTGGGACGTGAGGGAAAAGTAAATCTCCTCTCCGCGCTATCCAAGCCCCTTATCAGCATATATACCTGTGCGGAGTATTCGGACTATCTATATGGACCAATGCTATATGAAACAAAAGAACTTGGTCTTTTTGAACTCGACTGCGAACCGGACGGTGTATTGATCCGAACACCGGACGAAATGACAAACGGGCAAATCAGAGAGCGCATCAACCAGCCCAAATTTGGCTCGATCCTCACGGAATCGAAAGCGTGGGCAGATATCTTGGAGTGCCGCTTTATTTCCGATCTCAATCGTATCAACAAGGAAAATTCAATAGGAGAACTCATTCGTATTTCAGAAGCGTTGCAAGAAAAGCGCATTGCACAAATTGCAGATCATATTTCTTCCCACCGCGAAAATATTCGCCTGATCCTGATTGCGGGGCCATCCTCATCTGGAAAAACATCGTTTGCACAGAGGCTCCGCATACAGCTGCGTGTCAATGGACTGCGTCCGGTAATGATCTCTCTGGATGATTATTTTCTCAACCGTGAGGATACGCCGCTAAATGAAAAGGGGCAGTATGATTATGAGTCCCTTGAAGCATTGGATACAAAGCTCTTTAATCAGGATATGATTGATCTTCTTGCTGGAAAGAAAGTCCAAATTCCACGATATAATTTTATAACGGGAATGAGAGAGTGGAAGGATGATACTTTTCTCTCCATACAAGCAGATCAGCCCATTATTATTGAGGGAATTCATGGGTTGAATGAATATCTGACAAAGGATATTCCCCGCATCAATAAGTACAAAATTTATATCAGTGCTTTAACGCAGCTCAATATCGATGCACACAACAGAATACCAACGACAGAAGTGCGCTTTTTACGCAGACTCGTACGGGATTATCAATTTCGCGGGGCAAAGGCACTTAAGAGCATTCGACAATGGCCGGATGTCAGGGCAGGAGAGGAGAAATACATCTTCCCGTTCCAAGAGGAGGCAGATGTGCTCTTCAATTCCGCACTGATCTATGAGATCGGTGTCTTAAAGAAATATGCCGTACCTCTTCTGGAAGAGATCAACTGTGGCGAGGAAGGATATACCGAGGCGCGCCTCATCCTGCGATTCCTCCAATATGTCGATGAGATTTCTGCCATAGACGACATTCCAAATAACTCCATTTTACGAGAATTTATTGGCAAGTCAGTATTCTTCTCATGAAAAAAGCTAGGGCTCTATCCAAAGAGCTCTAGCTTTTTTAGAAACAAACTACGTTTACTCTTTTACGTAAGCAGTGATCGGCTTATAATGCTTCTGGAAGAACTCTTCCGCAACCTGCGGGAAGAGAGCATAGGAGAGAACATCCTCATCCGAGGGGTTGAGATATCCCTTGGCTTTCAGTTCTTCCTTGAACTCTGCGAACGTCGTTGCCTTTGCATCCTCAATGGAGCAGTCCTCAATGATGTCCTCCGGTGCAATGCCAAGCGTGTCAGTCAAGAACTTGCGGTCGATCTCAACAGGGGTCCTGCCGAACTTGCCGCGTGCGAGATCTTTGAACTCAGTCGGAACCATCTTGTAACGCTCACCGGTCATCACATTGAAGGTCGCCATCGTACCGACAATCTGCGAGGACGGCGTAACGAGGGGAGGATAGCCGACATCTTTGCGAACACGCGGCATCTCATCCAGCAGATCCTGATACTTGTCCTCCATACCTGCTTCCTTGAGCTGGTTTGCGAGGTTGGAAAGCATTCCGCCTGGAATCTGGAAGTCCAGCACGTTCGGGTTCACATCGAAATAGCCTTTGAGGTTGAATGTCTTGATGAGATCCTGCTTGACTCCGAGGAAATACTTCGAGATCGGCGTCATCGCCTGACGGTTGAGTCCCGTATCACGCTCCTCACCCTCAAGCATCGCCACCATCGTCTCCGTACACGGCTGCGAGGTGTCACTTGAGAAGGGGGCAAGCGCGGTATCAATGATGTCAACACCAGCTTCGACCGCCTTCAAATAGGTCGCATGACCGAATCCGGAAGTGCAGTGCGTGTGAAGATCAATAGGAATCTTCACCGCAGCTTTGAGCTTCTTGACAAGATCTTCTGCCACATACGGCTTCAGAAGCCCTGACATATCCTTAATGCAAACGGAATGGCAGCCCATCTTTTCAAGTTCAACAGCAAGCTCAACAAAGCTCTCATTCGTGTGAACAGGACTGATCGTATAGACCAGACAACCCTGAACATGCGGCTTCTCGGGGCACTTGAGTGCCGCGTCAATCGCAACCTTGAGGTTGCGGATATCGTTGAGTGCATCAAAAATACGGAATACACCAACACCATGTTCGGATGCCTTCTGAACAAACTTCTCCACAACATCGTTGGAGTAGTGGTTATATCCAAGCAAGTTTTGTCCACGGAGAAGCATCTGGATCGGCGTTTTGAGATTCTTCTTCAAAATATCCAAACGTTCCCACGGATCCTCATCAAGGAAGCGCAGGCAGCTATCAAACGTAGCACCGCCCCATGCCTCAAGAGAATTGTAGCCAATCGCATCCAGTGCAGCAAGCTGCGGAAGCATGTCCGAGATTCTCATGCGGGTTGCCAACAGTGACTGGTGACCATCACGGAGGACAGTCTCAGTGATTTTGACCGGATTCTTTGCCATAAAAGAACACTCTCCTTGATTAAAAAGTATAATCAAAAATTATATAACCCAACATCTAAATTATAGATTCAAATTGGATTATTGTCAATGACAAGTTATAAAATTCACATATTTTTACACAAGCTTTGCAGCCAGTTTTCTCACGCCCCAACTATCCATAATTACCATTATGGATAGTTGGGGCGGAAAATCAACGTGAAACTACATGTCTGGCCGCATTCCTGTTTTTCCGGAAAATTTATGATAGCTGCCTCCGTTATGTCTGCGCTTCAATTCCTCAAGCAAATCCTCCGGCGTCATATTATGATACGCCAACAACACCAAGCAGTGATACCAGAGATCGCCCATCTCATAAAGCACATCCTCGCGAATGTTGTTTTTGGATGCAATGATCGTCTCGGCCGTTTCTTCGCCAAGCTTTTTTAAGATCTTGTCTTGACCTTTGTCAAAAAGATAATTGGTATAGGAACCTTCGACGGGATGAAGCCGACGGCTCTGGATCACCTGATAAAGATCAGACAGAATCTCCGTGAGCGACATTTCATCATTTGCATTCACAGGAACGATGCTGTTTTCGTTTGCACGATAAATTTTTCGCCCGCTAAAGCACGAATACGAGCCCGTGTGACAAGATACGCCCGTCTGTTTTACACGAAGAAGTATCGTATCACCGTCACAGTCATATGAGATCTCCTGCACGCGCTGCACGTTTCCGGAGGTTTCACCTTTTTTCCAAAGTTTTTTGCGGCGGCGGCTGTAATACCATGCAAATCCCGTTTCAATCGTTTTTTCAAGCGATTCGCGATTCATGTACGCGAGCATCAGCACCTGATTGTTCTCTTCCTGCACAACAGCAGGAACAAGACCACGCTCATCAAATTTTACCATTGAGATATCAACATTCATCAGAATCGAACCTCCAGTCCACGTGACTTTAAGTACATTTTCACTTCTTTTATGGAAAGTTCCCCATAGTGAAACAAGGATGCAGCGAGTACAGCATCTGCTTTCCCTGCCGTGAGCACATCATAAAAATGTTCGAGAGCACCCGCTCCTCCCGAGGCAATCACAGGTACATTTACATTCTCAGAGACAGCCCATGTAAGCTCAATGTCATATCCATCCTTCGTACCGTCAGCATCCATGCTTGTCAGTAAAATTTCTCCAGCACCAAGCGCAACAACATCCTTTGCCCAAGAAACGCAGTCCTTCCCTGTAGGTGTACGTCCTCCGTTAATATAGACCTCCCACGAGTCTGCGCCATTACGTCGTGCATCAATCGCAACGACAATGCACTGACTTCCAAATCGCAAAGCTCCCTCGCGTATGATTTCCGGATCTTTCACTGCCGCAGTATTGACAGATATCTTATCTGCCCCTGCTTTCAGCATATGGTGCATATCCTGTAAACTGCGAATCCCGCCGCCTACAGTGAGTGGAATAAAAACTTTTGAAGCACAGTCGGATACAACATCAACCATGGTATTCCGTTCTTCATTCGATGCCGTAATATCCAGAAATACGAGTTCATCCGCGCGTTCTTTATCATAGCGTTCGGCTAATTCCGTCGGGCTTCCGGCATCTCTCAATCCGACAAAGTTTGTCCCCTTAACAACACGACCATCCTTGACATCAAGACAGGGGATAATGCGCTTTGCAAATGTTTTCTTCAAGATGGAACTCCCCCTTTCAAAAGATGAATTCATCTCAGCGAGCCGCAACAATTGCCTCAGATAAAGAAAGTGTTCCTTCGTAAATGGATTTGCCGGCAATTACACCGACGATTCCATCGACTTCACGTTTTTTGAGTGCATGAATATCTTCCAATGACTTCACGCCGCCGGATGCAATGATATCCACACCGGACTCGATTGCCAGTTTTGAGGTTGCCTCAATATTGACGCCTGAGAGCGTTCCGTCCCGCGATATATCAGTGTATATGATCGTTTTCAGACCAAATGAAGCAAGTTCTTTTGCCAATTCAACGGCAGGAATTCCGCCCGATACCCCCCATCCATCAATGACCGTAATTCCATCCTTGGCATCAATTCCGACGACAATGCGATCACGATAACGCTGACAGGCTTCCTTTATAAGGCTGCGATTCTGTACGGCGACAGAGCCAAGAATCACACGCTTTACGCCAAGTTCCAATGTATTTTCTATGGTTTCGAGAGTGCGTATACCGCCGCCAACCTCAATGGGAATTTGAACACTACTGAGAATTTTCTTGATTACCTCAGTGTTTTGGGGCTTTCCCGCAAGTGCTCCATCAAGGTCAACCACATGCAGGTACTCTGCTCCCTCCCGTACCCAACGAAGGGCGACATCTTCGGGGTTGCTGCTGTAGACTGTTTCCTTGGCAAAGTCACCTCTAAGCAGACGGACACATTTTCCATCGCGTAAATCAATGGCAGGAAAAATAATCACCTGCTTCCCTCCTGTCCATTACGAATAAAATTTTGAATAACTTTTAACCCGGTATCCCCCGATTTTTCCGGATGAAATTGTGTTGCCATAATATTTCCGGCAGATATGGACGCCGTAATTTTCTCTCCATAGAAACACGTTGAAGAAATGATAGAAAGCTCTGCAGGGACCGCATGATAGCTGTGCACAAAATACACATACGAAGCCTGCGGTACGCTCTTAAACAGCCCCTTGTCCCTGTGTGCTTCCGAAATATCGAGCGCATTCCAGCCCATATGTGGGATTTTTTCATTTGGCGCAGATATTTTTCGCACATGACCGCGTAGCAAACCAAGCCCCTCTATACCGAAAGATTCCTCACTTCCCGAAAAAAGAATTTGAAGACCTACACAGATCCCAAGCAAGGGAACCTCACGATCAACGCATTCCTGAATGGCAGGAATCAATCCCGATTCCTTGAGCTGCTTCATGCAGTCGCCAAAAGCGCCCACTCCCGGTAGAACAATTTTATCTGAAGAAAGAATGTCGTCGGCTTTCCCACTCACACGAACTTCTGCCCCCAATGCCGCAAAAGCCTTCTCAACGCTGAACAAATTTCCAGCTCCGTAATTTATAATTGTAATCATAGCATTTCCTTACAGAACACCTTTGGTCGATGGAATCATATCCCCCAGTCGCACATCCTTTTCTACAGCAATCCTGAGTGCATGTGCGAGAGCTTTGAATACAGCCTCCACCTTGTGATGTGAGTTCGTACCATAGAGAATCTTCACATGGAGTGTGATTCCCGCATGAAAGGCAAATGCGCGCAGGAACTCCTCCGTGAGCTCTGTATCATAACCACCGATCATCGGCGTCATCGGTGTATCCCCTGGATCGTAGACGAGAAATGGACGCCCGCTGATATCCAGAGCCGCCAAAACCAATGTCTCATCCATGGGCAGATAGAACGAGCCATATCTCGTTATTCCACGTTTTTCACCAAGTGCGGCATGAAATGCCTGTCCCATTGTAATGCCGATGTCCTCAACGGAGTGGTGTCCATCGACTTCAATATCACCATCACATTTTACGGTCAAATCAAATCGCCCATGAGAAGCAAACAGTGTCAGCATATGATCGAAGAAGCCGATCCCCGTATCAATCTCAGAGATTCCCGTGCCGTCAAGCCCAATAGCAACATGCACATCTGTTTCCGCCGTTTTGCGATATATTTCCGCATTGCGCTCACTCATGGATTGCCCTCCACAAAAGATTTCATGACACGATATACCGCATCATTTTCATCCGGACGACCGATGGAAATACGCAGCATATTCTCTAATCTTGATATCTTTCCAAAACTCCGTACCCCAATGCCACATTTGATGAACTCTTCATTTAATGCCTCTGCATTAGGATAATGAAGCAGAATAAAGTTGGCACGAGATGGATAGACAGTTACTCCTGCAAGGCGTTCATAGTCTTCCCGCATACGCTCGCGCTCTGCACAGATCATCTGAATCTGCGGCTCAAACTCCGTTCGCATCTGGAACACGGTATCTGCGGTGACCAAGGACAATACGTTCATGTGATACGGCATATATGTCTTTTCAAGCATAGCGATCACATCACTATGCGCAAGCATATATCCCACACGACATGAGGCGAGCGCATACGCCTTTGAAAAGGTACGTGCAATCATCATATGCGGATATTTTTCCAGAAGAGGAATGGATGTATTTCCATAAAACTCGACATATGCTTCATCAATCAGAAATGCACATGAAATATTCTCTGCAATATGTTCAATCTCTTCAATCGTCAACACCTGCCCTGTCGGATTATTCGGATTGCAGATAACCGCGAGGGAGGCCTCATTTTGATTGACCGTCTGAATAAACGCGTCTACATCCAGTGTAAAATCATCCCGCAGCGAAACAGCAACCCCCTCTGCATCCGCTGAAGCAGCATAGATTCCATACATAGAGAATGAAGGCATCGGATAAACAATCTTATGGTCTTTGTCGCCTCCAAAAGCATAGAATACCTTCTCTATGATTTCACTGGAGCCATTTCCTATGATAATGTTTTCCGGATGGTAACCGTACGCCTCTCCAATCTGCTCACAGAGCAAATGGTATTCTTCATCGGGATAGCGTGCAAAAGCCACGCGTGACAGGCGCGACATAATACGCTCCTCGACCAAGGGAGGCTGTCCAACATTGGATTCGTTGGCATTTACTTTAATACGCCAATCCAATTCGCGCGTGTCATACATTGGCATGGACGCCAAACCGTCACGATAATTCAGCATGTTCTCCCCTCCTGATCTGAATGGCACGTGCGTGGGCATCAAGTCCTTCTGCCTCAGCAAGACGGATAATATCATCACTGACCTCGTCAAGCGCCCTCTGCGTATAAGAGATAATACTCGTACGCTTCATAAAGGTCTCGACGTTCAAAACGGAATAGAAGCGTGCCGTACCACCCGTCGGCAGCACATGATTGGGGCCCGCGAAATAATCCCCAAGCGGTTCCGGCGAATACGCTCCAACGAAGATGGCACCTGCACATCTGATCTGAGGCAGCATATGAAAAGGCTCTTTTACGAGAAGTTCCATATGCTCAGGTCCCGATACATTTGCAAGAGCTATTGCCTGTTCCATATTCTCGGTCACAATGATATGTCCATTATCTTCGATCGAAGCACCCGCGATGTCCTTGCGCGGAAGCACTTCCAACTGACGCTGCACTTCGCTCATCGTGTTCTCTGCCAATGACCGGTCATCGGTGATGAGAATACTTGAGGCAAGCGGATCGTGCTCTGCCTGGCTGAGGAGATCGGCTGCGATGTATTGGGGGGATGCGCTGTCATCTGCGAGAATCAAGATCTCGCTTGGTCCCGCAAGCATATCAATGTCTACATGACCGTATACTTCTTTTTTGGCAAGGGTGACAAAGATATTTCCGGGTCCCGTAATCTTATCGACACGCGGAACAATCTCTGTCCCATACGCCATCGCCGCGATTGCCTGTGCTCCCCCCATTTTGAATATCTTATCGATGCCAAGGAAATGAGCTGCCACGAGAACGTAGGGGTTGATAATTCCATCCTTCGTCGGGACAGCCATAATGATTTCTCCAACGCCCGCGACAAGAGCCGGAATCGCATTCATCAGAACCGACGAAGGATATGCCGCCGTCCCTCCCGGAACGTAGATGCCGACACGGGAGAGCGGAAGAACCTCCTGTCCAAGAATTGAGCCATGCGCGCGATACGTCATCCATGAGCGCGGTTTTTGTTCCTCATGATACGAAAAGATGTTGTCGGCAGCCTTCTTGAGCGAGGCAACAACGTCCGGATTGACACTGCGTTCAGCCGCCTGAAACTCTTCCTCGGACACCATCAAATTCTTCGGTGTCAAGTCCACATGATCCAGTAATTTCGTATAGTGGAAAAGAGCCTCATCCCCCTTGTATCGAACATCTCGGACAATACGATGAACGAGATCTATCGGAGAAAGGTCCTCACCAAAGATTTCCACATTACTCTGTCGAATACGATCGTTCAATGTAAGCTCATCAAATGCTTTTTTCTTGAGCAAACGCTCAGCTACCTCTATTCCAATATCTGCAACAGAAACGATATTCATCAGATTTCCCCACTTTCCAGAACCTGTTTCAGATCGTTTACAATTTTATAGATACGGTCGAATTTCAGCTTGAAGCTCACGCGGTTGACAATGAGACGTGCACTGACATCCATGATGTGTGCAATTTCTTCCAAATCGTTTTCGACCAGTGTTGTCCCAGTTTCCACAATATCGACGATGCTCTCGGAAAGCCCAACGATAGGCCCCAGCTCAATCGAACCGTTCAGCTTTATATACTCCATCTGCATTCCCTGTCGGGCAAAGAATTGCTCTGCAATATTGGGATACTTGGTCGCCACCCTTGTATGTGCGTAATCCATAAGATGAGCTCGCTTTTCTTCGCGTGGTACAGCCATCATCAAACGGCACTTTCCAAAGCCAAGATCGAGCAGTTCATAGACATCCTGTCCAGATTCCAGGAGCACATCCTTGCCGATAATGCCGATATCCGCTGCGCCATATTCTACATAAGTGGGTACATCCGACGTTTTCGTGATGATAAATTGAACCTTGAGATCATGATTTGAAATCACGAGTTTACGCGATTTTTCACTCATATGCTCCGCCGTGATTCCAACTTTTTCAAACAGGCACGCGGACAAAGAGAACAACTTTCCCTTTGGCAATGCGATCGTTAGATAATCGGCTGTATATTTCTCCATGTAATCCCCTCTTATCCTTTAGCTAATTAAAGAACTAATATGACCGTATACTACCACGTTGGAGATAATAGGTCAACTAATCAAAAAGGATTTTTAACTCTTATATCGAATAGTCACTATTATAGAAAAGCCATCCGAACAAAAGGAGCCACAGATGACACTTCAAATATTATCATTTGTGAAGCTGAGTGATAAACAGATGGAACTGATCCATCAAAGCCATTCGGATTGTCATCTCAGATGTATACGTCCAAAGGAAGCCGGAGATGCACTTGCTGATGTTCATATCCTATTGGGCTACGATTCACAAATGGATATGAAAAACCTGCTCCCCCAAATGCCGCATCTACAATGGATTCACACATACAGCGCCGGTGTTGAACAACTTCTCGCGAATGAAATTTTCACGCGGTCCGATATATTGCTGACCAATTCGCGCGGAATCCACGGTATTCCCATGGCGGAGCACGTTCTCGGAACAATGCTCGCGTACAGCCGCCGTCTCATTGAGGCATGGGAGAACCAGAAGACGCATGTATGGAAACGCCTGACCGAGCCGGACGAGCTGTTTGGAAAGACGGCTGCTGTCATCGGTTTGGGCAGCATTGGCAGAGAGATTGCAAAACATCTCAAAAACATGGGGATGCGGATTGTCGCTGTAAAGCAAAAGGAATCGACCGAGCCTTTTGTAGATCAGTTGTTCACCATAGATCATCTCTCGGATGCGCTGTCCTGTGCCGACTATGTGATCGTTACCCTCCCACTGACGCCCCAAACAAAGAAAATATTTAACGCCGATACTTTTAATATGATGAAAGAAAATTCTTTTTTCATCAATGTATCCAGAGGTGATGTGGTCGAGGAAGCCGATCTCGTTGAAGCTCTTGTGACAAATCGTATTCGAGGCGCTTCGTTGGATGTCTTTACCACAGAGCCGCTCCCCGAAGACTCTCCTCTGTGGAACGTGCCGAATCTATTCATTACCCCACATCACTCTGCGATCTCACCAATGTATTTGGATCGATCACTCAAGATTTTTCGAAACAACTTGCAGATCTTCCCACAGCGCATCGGAATGCTCAACGTCGTCGATAAGCAGCGCGGATATTGACCAGCCTCAGTTTTGTGCATCTGCCTGCTTTAATATGGACAGCACCAGAGAATCCTCTGGTGCTGGTTTTTTTTGATGGTATTGAATAATATCCGCCTCTGCCACGTCTCCTATTGCACGTAGCCGATCTGCTCCAATATACGGATGGCTCACATAAATGTAGAATGCCATGCCGATTCTTCCACAGATACCATATGTATCTTTGCGACGGATGAAATATGGTATTACGGACGGCGCGAAACGATCAGCAAGAACGGCAAATACCTTCCCCCAAATATCCGCCGCGCCCTTTACGCGACCGATATCATGGAGCAACGCACAGCGAATGAGCAGGATATATGTATCCAACTCCATGCATCCTCGCTTTGCATAAAGGTCCTTTGCCGTAAGTGCAACACGAAAGGCATGATATTGATCTGCCGCATGCATAGCATAGAACAAATCCCTCTCGGCAAGGCTCAGATAAGACCTTACAAACAGATGTCCTTCTGGACCCATCCGCCCGCACAGTGCTCGTATAAACTGGTGTATGCGTTGTTTCATCCGAAATACTCAAGACGGCTATATCCGCGCCTCTTACAGGAAAGTTCGGCTTCTTCACGGGATTGCCCCTGCATCCCGAGCTCTGCTGATTTACCCTCCCTGCGCAATTCCATCGCCCGCTTTATTGCATTCTTGATGAAGTCATCCGCATATCCGATATACACATCCTTCACCACAGGTGGAATCTGGATCCCTTGACGATTCAGTGCCAAGAGGATTCTCTCCATACCGAGCGCAAAGCCCGTCGCTGGCTGGGGATGTCCATAGTCGGTCAAAAGGCGATCATAGCGCCCGCCGCCGCACAGAGGAAAGCCCAGACCAACGGAATAGCCTTCGAAGACCATCCCCGTATAATAGTTAAAATCGCGGATGATGCCCAGATCGAAACGAACATAATCGCCATATCCGTAGGATTTGATCAGCGCATAAATCTCAGCTAGATTATCAACAGCAGAGCGACCTTGCGAGTTGAGGGGGAAATCATAGAGGCGTTTCAAAAGATCTTCTCTGCCATTTAAGAGCGGGAGTTTCTTTAAATTCTCCTGATCCTCGATCGAAAGGGGCAATGTGTCAATCATCTGATCCATGAGAACGATATCGTGCCGCTCAATGGCGGATTTGAGTGCTCTGCACAAGGACTCCTCAATCGCATAATACGCCAGCATGGCGTCCAGAAAGGCAACCTGCCCCAAGTGTATCTGAAAATCCTTGATGCCACACCGCAGGACAGATTCGATCGCCAGTGAAATAATCTCAGCATCGGAAGCAGGGGTTTCGCTCCCCATCAGTTCGACACCCGCCTGATGAAACTCGCACTGACGCCCCATCTGAGTTTGCTCCATACGAAATACATTGCAAATATAGGACAGTTTCAGAGGAACAGGGGCGTCCTTCAGTCGAGTGCTGACAAGCCTTGCGATGGGTGTCGTCATTTCATTGCGAAGCGCAAGCAGTTTGTTCTTATTCCCCAGCAGCATGAAGAGAGAGTTCTCTTCCAATATGCGTGGAGCAAGCGTTTCCAAATGTTCGATGGTCGGTGTGATGACCTCATCATAACCCCATGAGCGAAATAAGTCGGACAACGTATTTTCCATATGGCGCATTTCTGCCGCATCTCCGGGCAGGAGATCCCGTGTTCCATACGGCGTTTCCAAAATGAGCTTTTCAGAATTCATCTGTGATTCTCCTTATCGACCGGATGTGCAACAATGCCCTTTTCAAGTACAAGTGTGTATCCATCTGCCCCATAGTTCAGACAGCGTTTGACGCGGCTGATGGTCGCAGTACTGGCACCGGTATGCGTAACGATATCGTCATAGGTGCTTCCTTCATGTAGCATACGGGCAACATCCAGCCGCTGTGCCATCGCACGAAGTTCCCCGATCGTACAGACATCTTCAAAGAATTGATAGCACTCCTCCATGGTATCCAATGAAAGGATTGCGCGACACAGTTGATCGGTCAGATCGTCTCTCAATTTCTCATTTACCATATGCAGATCCCTCTCATGAACACTGCGGTTCATCTTGCTGATTCGTTCCCAGTATAGCACAGAATGCCATGTACGAAAAGTTTAGGTATGCATCACACATTGATTACGGGAGAAAATGCAGTACGATGTTTTCCTCATTCCCTGCAATTCGATCCGGCGGCACAGAGATACGAACGATTTTCACATCTTCTTTCTCTGATTCGGCGCTCTCCTCAACCGTTCCCTCGGCAGACTGACCACCCAATTCATATCGGACAATTTGCCCCGGATAAATCTTGCTCACATCCTCTGCAGATATCTCTGCTTCAATCCAGCAGTTTTCCGCAACATCCAGTGACAGGATTGAATCGCCGCTGTCGATACGGTCGCCCTGTTTTACGAAGATCGCCGACACATCTCCTTCTCTCGCGGCAAATAGCCCTATTGCCCCCGTATGATCGCGCGCTTTTGTCAAGCTCTCCTCTGCTTTCTCGAGTTGTTCTTCTGCCGCACGCAACGCCGCAGGATTCGGCACTCCTGCACTTTGTCTGCTGCCGAGTGTCAGAGCACTCTTCTCCTGCTCGTACGCCGCAGTTGCTTCATCTCTTTTCGCCGCACTGACTGCCCCCATCTCATAGAGCTCTTTCATTCGCTCCATACGCAAGCGCGCAGCATCCAGACGTTCCGATTGCACGGGCAAATTCTGAGATGTCGCTGCAGCTTCATATCGAATTTGTGCAACATTCTGTTGTGCAAGTTCTACATTTTTCTGCAAGCGGGCGATTTCCTCATCCGAGAATACATTTTGTACCGTGACGAGGAGCGTTCCCAGCATCACATGATCGCCCTCCGCTATGTGTATTTCTTGAACAATCGACGGATTTCCCGCCTGCAATGTGCTTTGTTCATGGACGAGATGCGCATTTGACAGCGTAAGCTGATCCGATCGCCCCATCCCATACAGCAAGAAAAACGAAACACAAACTACAATGAGCAGAAAAAGGATCAGAAGCAAGTATGCTCTTTTTTTTAAGAGATCGGTAATGTCGTTTTCCATAGAAGCCTCTAAACATTTTATCAGTGATTCCCTAAAAAATATGGCTGTCAGCGATGTGACAGCCATAAACCAATACATGTTATTCGACAGAGACCTGCTGACGTATCACAGCAACCGCCTCGTCAAACGCCTGTGGAAGCTGTTCCGGATTCTTTCCGCCCGCCTGCGCCATATCGGGACGTCCGCCACCGCCGCCGCCCACGGCTTTCGCAGCAGCCTTAATGATATTGCCCGCATGAGCCCCCAGCTGCACGGCAGCCTTATCCGCCTTGACGACGAGGCTGACCTTATCGTCAACAACAGCCCCGAGAACAACAATGCCTGCTTCCAGTTTCTCACAGATAAGATCTGCAATATGACGAAGCTCGTCCATGGAGTCCACATTGACTTTCCCGACAACGACATTGAATTTTCCAATTTCCTGCATCGCCATAAGGAGCTTCTGGGCATCCGCCTTATCACGGAACTCTGCAAAACTCTTCAGTTGCTCCTGCATACTCTTTCTCTCGCTCAAGAACTTATCGACCTGAACACAAAGATCTTCGGGCTTTGTCTTCAGTTTGTGCGAAAGTTCCTGAACGGTCTGTGCCATCTCCGTAGCATATGCGAATGCAGCACGTCCCGTGATCGCCTCGATGCGGCGCACGCCCGCCGCTACACCCGATTCGCTGACGATCTTGAACAGTCCGATCTGTCCTGTGTTCGACACATGAGAGCCACCGCACAACTCAATGCTGAACTGTGGTACACTGACAACACGTACGATATCGCCGTATTTCTCTCCAAAGAGTGCCATCGCGCCAAGCGCCTTCGCCTCATCAATCGGCATCATGGAGATTTGCAGATCGCTCGAACGAAGAATCTCCTCATTGACAAGTTCCTCGACATCGCGCAGCTGCTGCTCGCTCACAGGCTCGAAATTCGTGAAGTCAAAGCGCAGACGCTCAGGGGTGACAAGAGATCCTGCCTGTTGCACATGCGCGCCCACGACACGCTGAAGAGCCGCCTGAAGGAGATGTGTTGCCGTGTGGTTGCGCGCAGAGGAGAGCTTCTTCTTCGCATCAAGATGAATCTCTACCGTGTCTCCACGCTGCAGTTGCCCCTCCTCGACATAGGCGACGTGATAGACCGTACCGTCGGGCAGACGCTTTGTATTGCTGACCGAGAGATAGCCAAGGTCACTGCGCAAGATGCCCTCATCGCCGACCTGTCCGCCGCCTTCCGCATGAAAGGGCGTTGTGCTTAGGATAATTCCTGCACTCTCACCGTCCTGCAGCGAATCGACAAGCTCGCCTTCGCTCCAGATTGCGACAACAGTCGCTTGTGTCGCTGTAGCATCCTCCGTCAGGCTGCCGGTATCTATCCCCGACAGATCGGGAACAGATACCGCCTGATTTTCCGCACGTGCGCTTCTTGCACGCGTGCGCTGCTTCTCCATTTCCTGATGAAAGCCATCATCATCCAAGGAAATCCCGTTTTCATGAAGAATTTCTTGGGTAAGTTCTCGTGGAAATCCGTAGGTATCGTAGAGTTTGAATCCGACAGTTCCAGGAAGAACAGCTTCCCCCGCTTCCTTCAGCCGGGAAATCTCATCGTTCAGAAGTTCGATGCCCTGTGCAAGTGTGGAGGCAAAGCGATCTTCCTCCACGCGTATGACACGCTTGATGTAATCCTGTTTTGCCAGAATCTCACTGAAGTCCTTCGCATTGCGGAAGATCGCAACAACGGCATCAACTGCACCGTCGAGGAAGGGCTTTGTGATTCCGAGCATACGTCCATGACGGATCGCACGGCGAAGCGTGCGACGGAGAACATACCCGCGCCCCTCGTTCGACGGCAGAATGCCATCCATAATCATGATGGCGACGGAGCGTGCATGGTCCGCAATCACCTTATGGGAAATGTCCTTTTTCGGATCTTCCCCATAAGGCACATCCGCAATCTTGGACGTGTACTCGATGATCGGATAGAGCAGATCCGTCTCAAAATTCGTTCTCTTATTCTGCACAACGGAGGCAAGGCGCTCCAGCCCGCAGCCCGTATCAATATTCTTGTGTGCGAGAAGGTTGTACTCGCCTTCCTCCGTGCGGTCATACTGCGTAAAGACGAGATTCCAAATCTCAAGGAAGCGATCACAGTCGCAGCCAACGCCGCAGGTCGGTTCTCCGCAACCACGATCTTCGCCGAGATCAATGTAGATCTCAGAGTCCGGCCCGCAAGGACCGGGACCGATCTCCCAGAAGTTGTCCTCCAATGCGACGATATGATCCGGAGACACGTCGGTCTCTGAGAGCCATATAGAACGCGCCTCGTCATCCTCGGGGTAGATGGAAACCCATAGCTTATCTTTCGGAAGCTCGACAACCTCCGTCAGAAATTCCCACGCCCAAGGGATCGCCTCCTTCTTGAAGTAATCGCCGAAGGAGAAGTTTCCAAGCATCTCAAAGAAGGTCTGATGACGTGCGGTGCGCCCGACATTTTCGATATCACCCGTACGCACACAGCGCTGACAAGTCACAATGCGGTTTCTGGGCGGCTTCATCTTGCCGGTGAAAAAGGGCTTCAAGGGAGCCATTCCGGCACCGATTAAAAGAAGGGTGGGATCGTTGTCGGGAACGAGGGAGTAACTGGATAAACGAAGGTGGTCTTTTTTTTCTGCAAAGAACTGCAGATATGCTTCACGCAGTTCATTGCCGGTCATGTACTTCAATGCAATCGCCCTCCTAAAACCATGTTCGTAAAGAACTTGAGTGTGCGTAAGTATAGCATAAAATTGAGGAAAAATATAGGAATCCACACGCCGCAAATCGGTATACACGATGCAGATTCTCATGCTACATGAGACTTTTTACCAATTCTTTTGCCTGTTCCGAAGTCATGAGGATTTCCCTTGGCTTATTGCCGCCGGCACTGGGGCCGATGATGTGTAGCTCCTCCATCGTATCGACCAATCGTGCGGCTCTTGTGTAACCGACACCAAGTCTGCGCTGAATATTGGATGAGGATGCTTGTCCCGTGGACATAACGATCTCTACCGCATCAGGGAGAAGCTGATCCTGTTTGATCTGTGAACCGCCTTCCTCTACGCTGTCATCTTCTGCCGCATCAGTCTCCATAAAGTCGATCAGCTCCTCATTCTCACTGATCTCCTGTTCCTGTGCACGGATGAAGTCCAACAGCATCTCAACTTCTTCATCGCTGATGAATGCCCCCTGCACACGGATTGGCTTGGCAGCTCCCTGCGGTGAGAAGAGCATATCGCCCTTCCCGAGCAGCGTTTCCGCTCCGCCGCGATCCAATATGGTGCGCGAATCCACCTGTGAGGATACCGCAAAAGAAATACGCGACGGCAGATTTGCCTTGATGATGCCCGTGATGACATTGACGGATGGGCGCTGCGTCGCAAGGATCATATGGATTCCTGCCGCACGCGCCTTTTGCAGGATTCTGCAGATGGCATCCTCCACATCCTTGGGCGAAACCATCATGAGATCCGCCAACTCATCAATGACAATGACGATGAGCGGAAGTTTTTCCTCCGGATACCGTCGATTGAACGACTTGATGTCACGAACGCCATGATTTGCAAAAATCGAATAGCGTTTCTCCATCTCCTGTACTGCCCAGTTCAGCACAGACGATGCCTTCTTCGGATCGGTCACAACCGGAACCATGAGATGCGGAATCCCATTGTAATTCGAAAGTTCAACCATCTTTGGGTCGATCAGGATAAACTTCACTTCATCCGGCGTTGCCTTGAACAGAATACTCGAAATCAAGGTGTTGATGCACACGGACTTACCAGAGCCTGTTGCGCCTGCCACCAAGAGATGCGGCATTTTCCCAATATCCGCAAAAATCGCCTGTCCGCTGATATCCATGCCGAGGCCAACGGTGAGTTTTGAAGATGCGCCCTGAAACTCAGGGTTCTCCAAAACCTCTCGGAGCTGAACGCTCTCTAGCGTGCGATTTGGAATCTCGATACCGATTGCCGCCTTCCCGGGAACAGGTTCAATGCGAACGGAGGATGTCGCAAGCTGCAGGGCAATATCCTCCGCAAGATTGGTAATCTTACTCACCTTCACCCCGGGCGCAGGTTCCAGATCAAATCGCGTGACCGCAGGTCCATGACAAGTGCTGACAACCTTCGCATTTACATGAAAACTCTCGAGTGTCTTCTGTAAGATCTGTGCATTTTCTCGTATTTCCTGCGCGAGCATCGCATTCTCTTTCTTGATATGCTTGGAAAGAATATACGTGACTTTGGGCAGCTCATACGGACGCTCGCCCGCCTCATCTGCGGCACCAACAGTTGGAGGAACAGGAAGAGGATCGGACAGATCCCTGTTTTCTTCGACCACAGGGAAGGTGGAGGAGTTCGCATCCTCTGTAATATCGTCGGTCTCTTCCTCCTCTGTGGGAGGACACTCCTCCATCACCTCTGTGGGCTGCTCCACAGGAACGACAGGAACATCCTCGCATCGTTCCAATTCTCTTTCATAGTCAAATGGAAACGACACAGAAGCAGCTTCCTCTTCATCGACAGAAATCGGCTTCTCTTCCGAAACAATCGTCTCGCAGCCCTCCTGTACGGGCTCTGTTTCATGCACTTCCGCTTCCTCGTATGGGATAGCTTGTGCTTTCTGTTCGGGGGCATGTGTTTCTTGAACCACCTCTATTGGAGCAGTTTTAAGAACATTTTTTTCCTCCGCAAACATTGGATCATTTGCTTGATTGTAAGGAACAGAAGCGCAGCTATCATGAACGAGCGCGGATGTTTTCAGTTCGATCTTCTCTGTAGCGATACTTACTTTTTCGCGTGTCGTACTGATAACAGCCCCTGCCACATTTGCACCTTTCTTCGCCTGTTCTTTGGTTTTCATATAGCCGGAGGCAAGTGACCATGTCGTAGCCAAGAGCACAGAACCGACGATGATCGTGCTCAGCAGAATAATCGTGCCATCCACGCCAAAGCAGGCGCGCATGAGAAAGAGAACGCCGCCGCCGATCAATCCCCCGCCGTCCGCGAGATTCTGCGGCAGTATTTCCTCGTCCACGGGCACAACGAAGTGATGCCATGCAGCAAGAAGTGAAACAAACAAGCCGATGACACCAAAGAATTTTTTTGTATAGAGCAGCCCACGATGATGAATAATGTATTGCAGACTAATCAGGGCAATGATCAAAATGGCGAATGACGCGCCCCAACCAAACAGATAGCGAAAAAAATCTGCAAAAAAGAATCCAACAAAGCCGACGTTCAGCCCAAGAATGCCAATCGCTGAAATAAGCGCAAATGCCAGAAGGATAAGGCCAATGAGTTCATACTTCCGTCCTGATCCGTTCGGTGCCGTATTCCTCCGTTTGGTGGAAACAGACCGCGACGTTCGTCGGCCAGAACTCTTCTTTCCCAAAAACAATCCCTCCATATCACATTATGCCCCCGCCCTAAGAGAGCGGAGGCATAGCATCAAAACACGTTGGCTACGACATACCAGTATACTATTTTGTCAGGAGATCTGCAACTTTTTGCGCCTCAAACAGGATGCGTTCCTCATCCAAGGTCTTGAGTTCACCGTTCTCCATCAGGATTCTGCCATCAACCATCACTGTATCAACGGATGTAGATTTTGCAGAGTACGCAAGGAGTGACACGGGATTATAGCAAGGCGTCCACGCAGCGCCATGCATGGAGAAGAGGACAATATCCGCCTTATTCCCTGCCTGCAGACGACCGACATCATGGAGGGAAAGCGCCTGTGCACCGTATTCTGTCCCCATTTTGACCGCAGTGAGCGCCGGAACAGCAAGCGGGTCGAGCGTATGCACCTTGTGCATGAGTGCGGCAAGCTGCACTTCGTCCAGCATATCCAAATTGTTGTTGCTGGACGTACCGTCCGTCCCAAGCGCGACACATATGCCCTCTTCCAGTAGGCGGGGCACTGGAGCTGTTCCACTGGCAAGCTTCATATTGCTGCCGGGGTTATGCGCGACGCGAATATGATACTTCTTGATGATGTCGATATCCTCATCATCAAGATGTACGCAGTGCGCGGCAAGCGTTCCATTCTCGAACAACCCCATCGAAGCGACATGAGCAAACGGACGCTTCCCATATTCCTTCAGGCAGTTCTCGACTTCGCCTACGGTCTCCGACATATGGATATGTACTTCTGCGCCAAGCGCCTTTGCCTTCGCCGCAACCTTCTTCAAATACTCCGGTGGGCAAGTATAGAGCGCGTGTGGGCCAAACATAACCGTGATACGGCCATCTGCCGCTCCATGGAAATTCTCATAGAGGGAAGCATTTTCCTCCAGCTTTTTCTCACTGTCCGGCACAACGCCGATCAGACCTCTGGACAGTACGCCGCGCAACCCCGAGGTCTCAACGACCTCGGCAACGCGTTCCATATCCGGTCCGTACATATCGGCAAATGCCGTCGTTCCGCTGCGGATCATCTCAACAGCGGCAAGCATTGCCCCCCAGTAGATATCATCCGAACGCAGCTTTGCCTCAATCGGCCAGATCATCTGCTCCAACCAATCCATGAGCTTCATATCGTCCGCATAGCTGCGCAGGAGCGTCATGGACGCATGGGTATGCGCGTTGACAAATCCGGGGATCGCAAGATGTTTCGTTCCGTCAATGGTCTTGTCCGCTTGAAAATTTTCCGGAACCTCCCCTACGAACACAATTCGGTCATCCGTAATACCAATATTGGCAACGGGAGCAGTCCCATCCGGCAAAAGCGCAGTGACATTCTTGATCAGCGTATTCAATACAGTCTCTCCTATGCCAGTCCGAGGTATTCTTTTTGTTCCGCACTGAGCTCATCAATGGAAACGCCAAGGGAATTCAGCTTGATGTTCGCAATCTCAACATTGATCTCATCCGGCATGAGATGAACCCCCTTCTTCATCTCCTTGCCATGCCGTACGAGATGCAGTGCAGAGAAGAACTGCACGCCGAAGGACAGATCCATGATCTCTGCGGGATGTCCATCTCCTGCAGCAAGGTTGACCAAACGTCCCTCTGCAAGGAGATATAAGCGGCGTCCGTCCGGCTGAACGAACTCCCTAATATTGTCGCGCACAACTTCATTGGATGTCGACCCCTCGGTCAGTTCGGGGATATTGATCTCCACATCGAAGTGACCGGAGTTCGCCATCATCGCGCCGTCCTTCATCACATCAAAATGACGCTTACAGAGAATATCCTTGTTGCCTGTGAGCGTCAGGAAGATATCGCCAACCTTGGCAGCTTCGTCCATCGGCATGACATAGAAGCCATCAAAGACGGCTTCGATCGCCTTGATCGGATCCACTTCTGTGATGATGACATTGGCGCCAAGTCCCCGCGCACGCATCGCGCCGCCCTTACCGCACCAGCCGTAACCCGCAATAACGACGGTCTTGCCCGCAATGACGAGGTTTGTCGTGCGCATGATGCCGTCCCACGTGGACTGTCCAGTGCCGTAGCGATTGTCAAAGAGATACTTGCAGTAAGCGTCATTTGCCGCAATCATCGGGAACTCAAGTTTTCCCTGACGCTCCAATGCCTTCAGGCGATGAACGCCCGTCGTCGTCTCCTCCGAGCCGCCGATGAGTCCGGGAAGGAGATCGCGCCGCGTTGTATGAAGCATATCGACCAAATCGCCGCCGTCATCAATGACAATGTCCGGATGAATATCAAGCGCCTTATTGAGGAATACGGCGTATTCTTCCTCCGTGCAACCATGCCACGCAAAGACATGAATGCCCTCCTCCACCAGTGCTGCGGCAACATCGTCCTGCGTGGACAGAGGATTGCTGCCCGTGACGGCAACCTCTGCACCGGCATGTTTGAAGATCGTTGCCATATAGGCGGTCTTCGCCTCGAGATGCAGGGTAATGACCATCTTGATGCCTGCAAACGGCTTCGTGACCGAATACTCCTTGTCAGCTGCCGCCATTACCGGCATGAAACGCTTCACCCAGTCAATTTTCGCGTGACCGGACGGTGCCAATTTGATATCCCGAATCATTGATTTCATGTAGATTTCTCCTTTAGTTCTCAATTCCCTTACGTGCACAAACGCCTTGTTCATAGTAGTGGCGTACTTCCCTCATATCTGTGATAAGATCTGAACGGTCAAGCAGCCATTCAGGCGCATTTCTTCCTGTGCAGACGAGCTCCATTTCGGGGGGCAGGATCTGCAGTAATTTCTCCATCTGCTCCCTCTGCAAGAGTTCAAAAGACAGAGCAATATTGACCTCATCCAAGATGACGAGATCCGCTTCTTTTTTTTCCACCACCTTCATCACACGATCAAATCCGGATGTAAGCAGGGAAACATAATCCTCCGGTGGTTTCCCTTTGGGAAAGATGACAACATCCTTTCCCAGAAGCTCCCGCGCTTTTTCATCCATCATCCCCTCCTCTGCGACGAAGAAGGGTTTTCCACTGGTCTCAAGCATCATGTTGGGCATTGCCCGCAAGACCTTCTGCTCGCTATAGGCAAGGCTCTTCATAAACTGCATCATGTAAACGCAATGTCCTGCCCCCAAAGCTCGGATGGCAAGACCGATTGCCGCCGTCGTCTTCCCCTTACCGTTTCCTGTATATACTTGAATCATCAGAGGAGTGCCTTGTGACTAACGTTGATGCGCCCTTTCTCGTCAATCTCGATGACCTTGACCTCGAGCTGGTCACCGATCTTTACAACATCCTCGACGTTCTCTACGCGATGTTTTGCAAGCTGCGAGATATGACAAAGCCCTTCCTTGCCGGGCAGGAGTTCCACAAATGCGCCGAACTTCAGGAAACGCGTGACACGTCCCGTATAGACCTCGCCGACCTCAACCTCGCGCACGATGTCCTCAATCATCTTGCGGGCGCGATCCATTGCTTCCATATTAGGGGACGTGATGAAGATATTTCCATCCTCATGAATATCGACATCGACGCCCGTTTCATCAATGATCTTACGGACGACCTTGCCGCCCGTTCCAATGACATCGCGAATCTTATCAATGTCAATGGTGATGACCTCCACGCGCGGTGCATACGGTGAGAGTTCTTCTGCCGGCTTATCGATGCACGCGAGCATCTTCTCAAGGATGAACGCACGCCCCTGCTTTGCCTGCGCCAGCGCTGAGGCGAGAATATCCCGCGTAATTCCGGCAATCTTGATGTCCATCTGAATCGCCGTAATGCCCTTCGTCGTACCGGCAACCTTGAAATCCATATCGCCGAGGGCGTCTTCCATCCCCTGAATATCCGTCAGGATGGAATAGTCATCCCCATCGCGCACAAGCCCCATCGCAACGCCGGATACGGGGCGCTTGATCGGAACACCAGCACACATGAGCGACAGCGTGCTCCCGCAAACACTTCCCATTGAACTTGAGCCGTTCGACTCGAGAATCTCCGATACAAGACGGATCGTATAGGGGAAGTCCTCAATCGACGGAATCATCGGGAAGAGCGCACGCTCCGCCAGAGCTCCATGCCCAATCTCACGCCGTCCGGGGCTGCGCATCGGACGCGCTTCGCCGACGCTGTAGCCGGGGAAATTATAGTGATGCAGATAGTGTTTCGTCGTCTCAGGACCAAGCCCATCGATGATCTGCTCGTCCCCAATGGAACCAAGAGTTGTGACGGTCAGCACCTGTGTCTGTCCCCTAGTAAAGAGACCGGAGCCATGTGTACGCGGCAGGATTCCAACCTCGCAGCTGACAGGACGCACCTCATCCAGTGCACGACCATCCGGACGGATTTTTTCGTGCGTGATCATATGGCGGACGATTCCCTTTTCGATCTTGTAGAGAATCTGGGAGATTTCCTTTGTGGCGTCCGGATATTCCTCAACGAAGTGCTCGATCGCCTCCGCCTTGATGGCGGCAATATCTGCATCACGCACAAGCTTGTCACTGTTGCGTGTCGCGACATCAAGACGCTCCTCTGCATATGCGCGCACCTTGGACTCCAGTTCCTCAGATACCGTGAAGATCGCGGGCGTCTGTTTCTCTTTTCCGCATGCACGCTGGATATCTTGCTGAAACTCAACGAGTCGGCGAATCTCGGCATGACCAAACAGGATTGCGTCCAACACAACCTCTTCGGAAAGCTCGTTTGCCCCCGCCTCCACCATCATCACAGCATCATGCGATCCTGCCACGGTAAGATTGAGTTCCGAAACAGCACGCTGCGCCTCCGTCGGATTGATGACAAATGCACCGTCAACATAGCCGACACGCACGCCGGCAATCGGTCCCATAAAGGGGATATCCGATACCGTAAGCGCACAGGAGGCACCGATCATGGCGGCGATTTCCGGAGGATTATCCTGATCAACACACAAAACCGTCGCCACGATTTGAACATCATTCCGAAAACCGTCGGGAAACAGGGGGCGAATCGGACGGTCAATCAGACGTGCACAGAGCACGGCGTCACTGCTCGGGCGTCCCTCCCTCTTGATGAAGCCACCTGGAATCTTACCTGCCGCATACATCTTCTCTTCGTAGTCCACCGTCAGAGGGAAGAAATCGACACCTTCGCGCGGCGCACTCGATGCAGTTGCCGTTACCAAGACAACGGTATCCTCATAGCGAACCAAGACGGCTCCGTTCGCCTGCTTTGCCATCTTTCCTTGCTCTATGGTTAGTTTTCGTCCGCCCAGCTCAATTTCGAAACATTGCATAATATCCTCCTAGGTCTCTCCACTCGTTCCATACGACAAAAGCATTCGACAAAACATCATAGAATCCTTGTCCCGATAGCAAAAAAGCGGGGAAGCCCCCGCTCTTTCCTCGTGCTGAAATATTACTTACGCAGATTGAGCTTCGTAATGATCGAGCGATAACGCTCGATATCTGTCTGATACAGATAGCTCAGAAGGCGGCGGCGATGTCCAACCATCTTCAGAAGCCCGCGGCGTGAGTGATGATCTTTTTTGTGTTCCTTCAGATGTTCCGTCAGGTACTGAATGCGTGCCGTCAGGACAGCGATCTGAACCTCGGGTGAACCGGTGTCACCCTCGTGAACTGCGTGTTCCTTAATGATTTCCTGTTTCTTTTCCTGCGTGAGCATATAAAATCCTCCTCATAAATTTTCACCACTGACCAAGAAAACGTCGGATTATTCGTGATCTGAGTCATGGTCCTGTTAGCGTTCATCATATTACCATAGAAATATTTTCTTGTAAATGAAAATTTTTATCGAATATTCGTTCTACACGCTCTTTATCTTCTGCAATCTGACGAATTAAGTCATCAACAGAGGAAAAACGTTGTTCATCTCGTATTTTTTCATAAAAAGAAATCATGATCTCTGCACCATAAAGATCCCTCTTGAACTCTAGGATATGAACTTCCAATCGTCGATCACAACCATTGAATGTAGGGTTGTTTCCAATATTTGCGACCGCTCGGTAGATCTGCTCCTGATACAGAACTGTTACAGCATAGACACCATTCGGCAGATGCTCATACTCCTCGTATAATGTCAGGTTTGCTGTTGGAAAACCAAGCTTGCGACCACGTGCCTGACCGTGTATGACAGTTCCAATGATGGTAAAGGGATAGCCGAGATATGCATTTACCTGTGACAGGTCCCCTTGCTCGATCAAGGAACGAATTCGCGTACTGCTCACGGGAGCCCCATCGCGCATAACAGAGGCGCATACGATCAGCCGGAATCCGTACTTCATGGATTCTGCATAAAGGAGCGCCGGTGTCCCTTTCCCCCTATATCCAAAGGTATAATTTTCCCCCACAACAACGTATTGCGGTGAAAAATATTGTCGAAGAAGTCGGATAAAATCATCCGCACTCGTTTCAGCAAAATCCGTGGTAAATGGAATTTCCACCAAGGCATCGACACCGAGATTCTTTAGTATATGCAGGCGCATCGTGTCACCTGCAATCCTGCGTGGGGTGTGCTCCGGAGCAATAATGGAACGCGGATGGTTTGCAAACGAAAAAACAAGCGCAGTACCTTTTATCTCCTGCGCTTTCCGTACAGCTGTCCGAATGATCTCCTGATGCCCGATATGAAGACCATCAAACATGCCGAGTGCAACAACGATATTTGCGTATCTCAATGTGAAATCAACAAGCTCTTTATATTTTTCCATGGGGAAGAAGCATTCTCCTCAAAAGTATATTCCGTGGCTCAAAGTTCTCCAATTACACGTAGTTCAGGGAAGAGTTCGACCGCATGTTTTGCATACACCCGCTTCTGCACGACAGAAACCAACTGTAGCACATCCTGTGCCGTAGCATTTCCAATATTGATGATAAACCCCGCATGTTTCTGCGAAACCTGTGCACCGCCGACCGTAAGCCCCTTTAGCCCTGTCTGATCGATCAGCGTCCCGGCAAAGTACCCGGGGGGACGCTTAAACGTACTCCCTGCACTCGGATACGTGAGCGGCTGCTTGCTTGCACGGCGGTCGTTCAGATCTTGCATTTTTTGCAAAATAATATGCACATCTTCTTTATGCAGATGTAAGCGTGTTTCGCAGATGGCTTCGTCACAACTCTGGAAAATACTGTGGCGATATCCAAAATCCAATTCATCTGCGGAATACAGGTGAATATCCCCCGTAGGAGTAACCGTCTTTACCGAAGCAACAACGGATTTCATCTCATCATCATAGGCTCCGGCATTCATGAAGATGGCGCCGCCGATGCTCCCCGGAATTCCACAGGCAAACTCAAGACCGGAAAGGCCGCGTTTTTGCGCAAATGCGGCAATATCACGAAGCAAAGCACCGGCATCGACGATGAGATCCGTCCCCTCACAGGCAACGTTTGCCATCTTATGGCTGAAACGTATGACAAGACCACGTATGCCACCGTCACGAACCAATATATTGGAACCATTGCCAAGCAGCGTAATCGGCTCTCCATATTCCTTTGCCATGCGAATGATCTTCTGCACTTCCTCCGTATTCTTCGGATAAAACAGCAGATCTGCAGGACCCCCGATCCGAAACGTCGTATGAAAACGCATGGGGGCATCCGCAAAGAGACGCGTGGCATCAAAATCTTTGTAACAGGCACGCACAAAATCCTTGTTCATATGTGATCCGATCCCCCACAGCCTATCCCGGCAAGACATAAATCGACAAAGTTATTTTGACGCAGGGCTTCATACGCAACCACTGCAACAGCATTGGACAGATTCAAAGAACGCGCCCCTTCCTGCATTGGTATACGAATCGTATGCTCCTCATTGGCAGCCAAAAGTGATTTCGGAAGCCCGGCAGTTTCCTTTCCGAAGACAAGAAACACATCCGTCGTATATGCAATATCAGCGTATATATGTGCGGCTTTCGTGGTACAGAAGTAGAAGGGATGTCCTTCATACTGCTTTTGAACATCCGCAAAAGAATCATGATAATGCACATTGACGAGATGCCAGTAATCCAGCCCAGCTCTTTTCAAATACTTATCATCCGTTGAAAATCCAAGCGGTCGCACAAGATGAAGATCCATGCCCGTTCCCGCACATAATCGTGCAATATTTCCTGTGTTTCCAGGAATTTCAGGCTCAACCAGAACAATATGCATGTGATATGAGCCTCCCACGCTCTTCCAGAAACAATGCAACGCCATTATAGCGAATTACGCCCATAAAAACAACCCACAGGAGCACAAAGTCCCGTGGGCTGCAGGATATTCTACTGTAAAACAGCACCCGCATTTGCAGATGTTGTCAACTTTGCATAGCGCGCAAGATAACCTGTCTTGATTTTAGGTTCCGGCTGTACCCAGTTTGCACGACGCTTTTCGAGCTCTTCGTCACTGATCTCGAGCTCAAGCTTCCGATTCGGAATGTCAATCGTAATCATATCACCGTCTTCGATCAGGGCAATCGGACCACCCGACATCGCTTCCGGCGACACATGACCGACACAGGCTCCCTGACTTGCACCGCTGAAACGACCATCCGTGATCAGACCTACCTTCAACCCCATTCCTGTGATAACCGCAGTCGGATTGAGCATCTCCTGCATACCGGGACCGCCCTTCGGTCCCTCATAACGGATGACAACGACATCCCCATCATGAATCCGTCCCTCCATGATGGCATTGACACCATCCTCTTCGGAGTTAAAGCAGCGTGCCGTACCACGATAGGTAAGCATGTCATCCGCGACCGCTGATGCCTTGACAACAGCGCAATCCGGCGCAAGGTTGCCGCGCAGAATGGCAAGACCGCCCTCGGGACGATACGGATTCTCGACACTGTGAATGACAGTAGAATCCAAAATCTCTGCATGTGCAATGCGCTCACGCACCGTTCCTGTAACGGTCAGCGCATCCAGATGCAGCAGATTTTTCTTCGACAGTTCTTTCATCACCGCCGAGATACCGCCTGCCTCATTCAGATCCTGCATATGATGCGTTCCGGCAGGACTCAGCTTCGTAATGTACGGTGTGCGTCGGCTGATCTCGTCGAAGAGCGGCGGCGGCAGCTCGATCCCGGCTTCGTGTGCAATCGCAGTAAGATGCAGAACGGTGTTGGACGATCCGCCAATGCCCATATCGACCGTAATGGCGTTCTCAAACGCTTCACGCGTCATAATGTCACGCGGGCAAATATTTTTCTCGACGAGATCAAGGATGACCGCTCCTGCGTGCTTGGCAAGCAAACGACGCTCCCCCGTGTAGGGAGCCGGGATCGTTCCGTTGCCGGGGAGCCCCATGCCAAGCACCTCGGTCAAAGAGTTCATCGTATTTGCCGTGAACAGACCGGAGCAAGAACCACAACTCGGACAGGCATGCTCCTCAATCGCAGTCATTTCACGAGCATCCATTTTTCCTGCAGCAAACATGCCGGCTGCTTCAAATGCCTGACTGACGCTGATGTCACGTCCACGATGACGACCTGCAAGCATGGGACCGCCGCTCACGAGGATGGCGGGAATATTGAGGCGCGCAGCTGCCATGAGCATACCGGGCACAACCTTATCGCAGTTCGGGATGAGGACAAGTCCATCAAAGCCTGATGCCATTGTAACGGCTTCAATCGAGTCCGCAATCAGTTCACGGCTCGCAAGGGAGTATTTCATCCCCGTATGCCCCATGGCGATTCCGTCGCAGACACCGATCGACGGAAATTCAATCGGTGTTCCGCCTGCCGCAGCTACACCGAGTTTAACTGCTTCCGCAATCGTGTTCAGGTGAAAATGTCCCGGGATAATCTCGTTAAACGAGTTGCAGACACCGATGAGTGGCTTTCTGAGGTCCTCAGAACCGTACCCGTTTGCATGAAAAAGCGAGCGATGGGCACAACGTGTCGCTCCCTTTTTTACAACATCACTTCTCATAAAACTCTCCCAATCTACTATGATTTATAGACGATACACACATCCATAAACCAAACACAATTTACAAAGACATGACAGAGATTTTAACGCATTCTATGCTTTTTTTCAATAGCCTACGTCAAAGAGCATGTATCATGCGTGGCATATATAGGTTGAATATGCTATAATTGAATTAGAATTCAATTCCCTTTTGTGCTTTTATGCCCTTTTGAAAGGGATGTTTGATGAGACGCATCTCCGTGACGAGATCCGCTCGATCTATGAGTTCCTGTGATGCATTGCGTCCCGTGAAGACCAAATGCGTTCCAGCGGGGCGAACAGAGAAGAGCTTCTCCAAATCCTCCACTGCAATGAACCCGAAGGAATAGGCATAGTTAAACTCATCGAGAATAACCATATCCCATGCATTGCTCTGAAGTTCCTCCATTGCCATACGAAGAAGCTCTGCGGCTGCGCGCCGATGTTTCTCCTCTGCTCCGGCATCTCTCTGCGAAAATCCGAGCCCTCCTTGACGGATTTCAATGCAATCGTTTACAGCGGAAAGAGTTTTAATGGCTTCGAGCTCACCATAGACCCAGCTCCCCTTGATGAATTGCAGAATCAACACGCGCATACGATTCCCCCACGCACGCATAGCCATTCCTAGTGCGGCTGTTGTCTTTCCTTTTCCATCACCGGTGTGAACGATGATAAGACCTTTATTTTCCATATAATCCCTCAACTTTCTTAATGTTAGAGAATAGACGATATATTTTGGGTGGATACATGAAACATTATTTTTTTTTCACGGGCATTATTTTTCTTGCTGTTCTTGGATGTATTTTTTGCATTGAACGAATGGATCTTCTGAACCTGAGGCAGATTGACATTACAGTCAACGTTCAGGAGGCAGACGGAAGCTCGACACTCATGTGGGAACGTCTTCCCTATCCCTGCTATTATCGCATTGACACATACATCAAAACCACAGGAATAATTTCCGAGGAATCGATCTATGAACATGTAAAGACAGAGTTTACCACTTCTCCTTCCTATCCAGTTTCCTCTGCACCGATTCCTTTCTATTATCGGATTACAGCCTATGGGATGTTTGGCGCTGTGACCACCCCTTCAACACCGATCTCAACACCATATTTCATGGCAGAATCTCCGATTCCGATCTACCATTACACAGAAGATCATCCTGCCAGCCTCATGCCCTTCCTCGTATGGCACAGCATTCCAAATGCCGTGCTCTACGAGGTTGAGATCCTCTCAGCGCCACCTGCACAGGAAGGCGGTACGGAGCTTTCCCAAACGAATCATTTAACAAGCACACGCAGCATTTTCACAAATGGATGGCAGGCAGATCTTCGCGCCTATGCCTCCTATGAAAAGCTGTATTGGCGTGTACGCGCCCTCGGGCTTAAGCATGAACCCATCGGAAATTTTTCAACAGCGGAACCGCTGTACCTCGATAAGTCAGCGGATTTTCCAAATCGCCCAATTCCAAACACCTACGATCAGGTGATGAACTTCCGCCAGCCACTCTATCCGGTATATCAGTGGATTCCATTAAACGGTGTAACGCGATACGAGGTAGAACTGTTGACACAGCCACCTGTAGAGACGCACGGAACAGCGCCGGATCCGAATCGTGCATGGGCGCAGACAATTACCGCTACCAATGCCGTCTACGATGAATATGCGCGCCCCTATGCCGGTAGCTACTACTGGCGCGTACGTGGACTGGATGCGAATGACAACACAATTGGCACATGGTCGGATCTTGCCTCATTCACCGTTGCCCCACCATCTGATACGCGCATCTATGCAGCGGCACTCGGAGACAGCATCACGCATGGAGGCGGAGCGATTTCAAGCTCTCCCGCATTCCTCGAGTACAGCTATACAACCTATCTGCCCTTTGACTGCATCAATCTCGGACGCAGCGGTGACACAGCCCATACGACAATGGAACGCTTCGAGCAGGATGTCCTTCCCCTTCATCCCGCAAATCTTCTGATTCTGACCGGTTCAAACAGTATGCGAGTAAACGGTATAACGGCGCAGGATATCATCAATGACCTAGATGAGCTACAGAAAAAATGTCTTGCTCATGACATCCGACCAATCTTCCTGACACTCCTGCCGCTCAATCCGGAACGCATTTCGCTTGCCTTCCACTCAGATACAGACCTTTCCTGGAAGTGGAAGATGACTGTCGTCAACACATGGATTCGATCACAGAAATTCTATGTGGACATGGAGCCATATTTCTACGATTCACAGAAACGTATCCTAGATCCATTGCTCTCTACTGACGGACTACACCCCAATATTGAGGGAAAGAGAATGATGGCAGAAATAATCAATGCGCACCGCGACGTTTTCCAAGAACTTCCATAATGCAAAGCAACGCGACAAATAATCGCGTTGCTTTTTTATGCTCTTGACTCAATCATCATAGCATCGCCAAAGGAAAAGAATCGATACTCTTCTTCAACCGCCATCCGATATGCCTCAAGTGTGAATTCACGTCCCGCAAAGGCACTGATGAGCATAATCAGGGTAGATTTCGGCAGATGGAAGTTCGTTATCACAGCGTCTACAATTTTAAATTGATAGCCGGGATAGATAAATATATCCGTCCATCCGGCCCCCGCATCAACTGTTCCCGTTCGTGCAGCCGATGCTTCCAGCGTGCGAATGGATGTTGTCCCAACGGCGATCACACGACGCCCCTCGTCTTTCGCCGCATGAATTAACGCTGCGGTTTCTATGGGCACAGAATAAAACTCCCGGTGCATCACATGATCTTCGATCACATTGGCATGAACCGGACGAAATGTTCCAAGTCCGACATGAAGGGTGATAAAGCCAAATTGAACCTCCTTCCCCCGCAGTTCTTTCATGAGTTTTTCCGTGAAGTGAAGTCCTGCCGTCGGAGCGGCCGCCGACCCCTTGACCCGACTGTAGATCGTCTGATAACGCTCACGATCTTCCAGTTTCTCGTGAATATACGGCGGAAGGGGCACACTGCCCAAACGATCCAGAATTTCCTCAAACACGCCATTATAAATAAACTTTACAATACGACCGCCAAAGTCCGTATGGTCGATGACCTCACAGGATAGTTCATCATCAAAATGTACAATGGAGCCAATACGAACTTTTTTTCCCGGTTTCACAAGTGCTTCCCATTGGTTTCTGTCAATTTGGCGCAGAAGAAAGACCTCAACCTTCCCCCCCGTTTGACTCCTCGTCCCGATGAGGCGCGCCGGAATAACACGCGTATCGTTGAAGATCAGAACATCGCCCTTCTTCAGAAAATCTCCAAGCTGAAAGAAATGCCGATGCTCTATGGTATGCTCTTTCGGATTTAAGACCATGAGACGGGAGCTATCCCGTGGCTCTGCCGGAATCTGCGCGATACGCTTCTCCGGAAGATCGTAGTCAAAATCAGAAATATCCATAAAAGCTGCACCTTGCCTAGTATAATTTTTCAAGTGTTACGCCTGTGTAGTAATGAAAGAGAATATCCTTGTAGCTTTTTCTCTGATCTGCAAGAGTTTTTGCCCCCCATTGAGATAAGCCAAGTCCGTGACCAGATCCATATCCGTTAAAGATAATTTCAGATTTACCATAACCCACATGGAACAACGTACTCGGCAAGGAAAACATGGAACGCAGGTCATTCCCCGACAGAATGACACACCCCTTTGACCCGATAAATTCCATCGATCGAACGCGCCCAGAAGGGGTACGATCTTCGCTCCCCTTGCCTATAATTAGAGGAGAAAGTCGTATCTCCCTAAGCATTCCGAGTATCTTTCCGTCAGCTTCAATTTTCTGCACAAAGGATGCCATCGAGATACTGCGGTTCCACGGCTGTGTCTGCATTTGCGTTTCTGTTACAGCGCGCAGATAGGGGACGGAGCTCCCCCAAACATTTTCACTGGACTCTGTCATCCCACCGGAGTCCGTGTGGAAGAGCGCATCAATGATCGCTCCCTTATAGAACAGAACTTCTCCGCGCGTATTGTTGACCGCCTCCGTTGTCGTCCGTATTTCTGCGGACATCCCCTCATAGACCTGACAATGTGACGTATTGCAGAGGTCAAACCCCTCCTCACTATGACGCTTGCGATTTTTCAATGCAAATGTACGCGCAGCCACGCTTTGTGCGCACAGAGCCTCCGCAGGCCAGTTGGACGGCATTTCTTTCGGAACGACGCCATAGAGATAGTCTTCGACCTGTATATTATTGATAACAGTAAGCCCATTCTTTTTCAGGAGCGTAATATATCCGCGATACGGCGCACCATTGACCATGATAAAGCCGGTGGTATCCGGCTGAATGATAAGTCGGTCTGCCTTGATTGTCTGACCGTTCAGTAAAAGCTGATCCTGCAGAATACGAATATCGAGCTCTTTTTCCTGTGAAATTTCAAGAACAGGTTCTTTGTCCGGATCTTCATATACATGAAGTCCGCCATTTGTTGCCGCAAGCCGAACCTCGGATACGCTCTGACTGAGTCCAATCATGATTTCCGGTTGCCATGAAGCCATAGCCTGTATCGGCAGCACAGCAATCACAGAAAACAAAAAAAACAGAAAAGTCCAAGACGGCGTTTCATTACAATGTCTTCTTTCACGATTATGCCATGAGGCGCAGGCGTTTTTTCTCTTTATTTTCCTTGCGCTGAATTTTCCGAAGTGCACGGCTGTATCGCTCTTCCTCACTGAACACACAACCGCAGTAGGACTGGCGATAGAGCCCAAGTTCCTTACTTCGATCAATTCCCTCTTGCCAACCGATGCGAAAATCCTCGTAGTAGAACGAAACACCATATTCTTTTGCAAAGCGCTGTGCAACAGATCGCATGAGATCATGCTGCTGATAAATGCTGTAAAACAGTGTTGAAGTGAAGCTGTCAAAGCCGTGCTCTGCTGCGTATTTCGCTGCCTGCTCCAGACGCCATGTATAACACATACAGCAGCGCCCCTTCTTGGTTCCCTCTGCCGGAAGAGCCTTTTTTAGGAAGTCGCGCATTGCATACGTTTCATCTGCAATGAACTTCATTTCCATAAGTTCCGCAAACTTTCTTGCATTTTGCAGGCGCTCATCCCACTCCTGATAGGGATGGATGTTGGGATTGAAGAAGTATCCCGTGGGCTCGATACCATCGAAACGAAGTTTTTTCAAAGGATAGCAGGAACATGGTCCGCAGCACATATGCATGAGTAAATTCATCTCAGAGCAGTTCTCCTTGTATGTCGTCATTCTGTGGAAATGGCATCCCCATATGTTCGTACCCGCCGCGCGTCACAATCCGTCCGCGCGCGGTGCGCGCGATAAAGCCCAGTTGAATGAGATAGGGTTCGTAGACATCCTCGATGGTTTCCACCATCTCACTGAGTGCCGCCGCAAGTGTCTTTAGTCCAACAGGACCGCCGGAGAAGTTTTGAATCATGACCTCGAGCATACGACGATCCTTATTCTCGAGCCCCTTTTCATCAACCTCGAGGGCTTCCAGCGCCTCGATTGTAACCGCCTTCGATATGACACTTTCGCCTGCCACTTGTGCGATATCACGCACACGTTTCAAAATACGGTTCGCAACGCGTGGGGTTCCTCTGGAACGATGTGCGATCTCCAATGCGCCTTCCCGCTCAATACGAACCGATAGAATTTCCGCTGTACGTTCAATGATAAGGAGGAGCGCCTCCGGTGTATAGTACTCCAAACGTGATTGAATACCGAACCGATCGCGCAGAGGCGCAGAGAGTGCCCCCGTCTTTGTGGTTGCCCCGACAAGCGTGAACGGCGCAAGATCCAGACGCAGGGATCTTGCGCTAGGTCCCTTGCCAATGATGATGTCAATGGCGTGATCCTCCATTGCCGAGTATAGAATCTCCTCGACATGATGAGAGAGGCGATGAATCTCATCAATAAACAGAACATCATGCTCCTGTAAATTCGTGAGTAGGGAGGCAAGATCTCCCTGCCGCTCGATAGCGGGTGCTGATGTCTGACGGAAATTGGCTCCCATCTCATTGGCAATGATCGCTGCCAGCGTTGTTTTTCCAAGTCCGGGAGGACCGTAGAGGAGCACGTGATCCAGTGACTCATTGCGTGAGAGTGCTGCCTGTATGAATTTGGACAGATTTGACTTCACCTTATCCTGCCCGATATATTCATTCAGACGGCGCGGCCGGAGGCTGTACTGCCATCCGTCCGTCGTCTGCTCCTCAAAAGAAACGAGTTCCTCATCCTCGTACATATCCAACGTCGAATCCCTCCTTTCTCAAAAGCGCTGCAGTTCTGCCAAAGCATAACGAATGATCTCTTCCGTACTTTCCCAATCGGATCTTTTCTTGAGCACTGATTGAATCTCACTTTGTTGAAATCCAAGGGTAAGGAGGGCCTCTGTTGCCTCCGCAACCATATTTCCCGTGCTGTCCGCAATGTTGACGGTATCGTCGGTAATGTTGGACGACTCAAAGGAATCCGCTGACAGTTTATCCTTGAGTTCCAGAATGATCCGTTCAGCGGTCTTTTTTCCGATGCCTGGGAGTTTCGTGATTGCCTTGGTATCCTTCCGGTGAATGAGTCGATAGAATTCGTCTGCAGTCGTCGCTGAGAGAATTCCCTGAGCCACCTTCGGACCAATCCCCGAAATACCAATCAGATGCTGAAAGAGATCATATTCCTCCTGCGAAAAAAAACCATAGAGGAGAATGGCGTCCTCACGAACATGCATATGCGTATAAAGCAGAACTTCTTCACCGATCACAATATGATTGCGTGTCTGATGGGAGATGAACACGCGGTAGCCGACATCATGGACATCCAAAAAACAATAATCCGAAAAGATATGCGATATTTTTCCTCGTAAAAATCCAATCATTCCCAAACTCCCATGTCTTCTAAAGAATCGCTGATAAAATGAAGTCTATCCGATTGGTGCAGATTTTTTGTCCTGCCTGAATTTATCAGTGCTTCCCTAAATTCGGTTGCGCCATGCAATACTGTCCACACAATGCGCAGCACTGATAGCAACGGCGAGAGCATCGGCAGTATCATCCGGATGGGGCGGCGCAGGAAGATTTAAGAGTTTCGTCACCATATATATGACCTGTTCCTTCGTCGCCTTCCCGTACCCCGTCACCGATTGCTTGACCTGTAGCGGCGTCCGTTCCACAATCGGAATATTGTTCTTTGCCGCAGCAAGAAGCACAATACCGCGTGCCTGTCCGACCGGAATCGCCGTTGTGACATTCCGATTGAAGAAGAGTTGCTCCACTCCCATCGCATCAGGTGCATACTTTTGAAGCAACGTTTCCAGTTCTGTATAAATTTTTAAAAGACGCTTTTCTACCGGCATTTTGGATGGTGTCGTAATCGCACCATAGGCATGTGGGCGCAAGCGTGAGCCAGACTGCTCCACAAAGCCATAGCCACAGATTGCAGTCCCTGGGTCAATACCGAGTACTAACATTTTCATATCCTTAAAAGAGTGCAGACATCGCGTCTGCACTCTTTTAAGCAAACCTCCGCTTATTCGTCCATTTCATAATTGCTGTAGACGTTCTGAACATCGTCATTATCCTCGAGCGCGTCGATCAGCGTCTGCATCTTTTCGGCGTCTTTGTCGGCAAGATGAACTGTCGTATCAGGAACCATCGTCACCTCAGCGGAAGCCGTTTCGATTCCCTTTTCTCCGAGAATCGCTTCAATCGCATCGAAAGCATCCGGCTCAGCAATGATCTCAAAGACATCGTCCTCTGCACGCATATCCTCTGCGCCCGCCTCCAAGACGATTTCCAGAAGAGCATCCTCATCGTCAAACGCCTCACGTTCCACGATAAAGACAGCCTTCTTCTTGAACATCCATGAAACGCAGCCGTCCTGACCAAGATTGCCGCCATACTTTGAAAAGAGATGACGGACATCCGCCGCCGTACGATTGCGGTTATCCGTCAGAATATCGAGCATGACCGCCGTACCGCCAGGACCGTAGCCCTCATAGAGAAGTTCTTCGTAATTGCTTCCCTCCGTAGCACCAAGCCCCTTCTGGATGGCACGGTTGATATTGTCCTTTGGGATATTGTTTGCCTTTGCCTTAGAAAGTGCAAGTTTTAAGCGCATATTGCCGGTGGGATCTCCGCCGCCCATACGGACGGCAATTGTGATCTCGCGTCCGATCTTCGTGGTGATCTTTCCACGGATGGCATCATTCGCTCCTTTTTTTCGTTTGATATTTGCCCACTTTGAATGTCCCGACATCGAAGTTCTCCTTCCATTCCTGCTCCGAATGGAGCAATCTCTCAATATACAAGCTGATAGTGCCTTTTCTTTCCTTTTTTGACGAGTGCGGTACCGTCATAGAAATCCGACTCCTGCAATACATAGTGCTCATCCGTAACGCGTACATCGTTCAGGGTAAGACCACCCTGTTGGATCAAGCGTCGCGCCTCCCCCTTCGATGGGAATACGTTTCCGCGCGTAAGAGCATCCACAAGTTTTTCACCGATCACCGTATGAATCTGCGGGAGATCTGTCGTCGCACCGCCGCTGAAGAGCGCTCTTGCCGTTTTCTGTGCCTTCTGTGCCTCCTGCTCACCGTGAACAATCTTCGTCGTCTCATACGCAAGAATTTCCTTGGATCGATTGATCTCCTGCCCCTCCGCAGCAGAAAGGCGGTGGACCTCATCCATCGGAAGATACGTGAGAAGGGACAGGCAGATCTCGACATCAGAGTCATCGATATTGCGCCAATACTGGTAGAAATCATAGGGTGAGGTTTTCTCCGCATCGAGCCAGAGCGCACCACCCGACGTCTTTCCCATCTTCGTCCCGTCACTCTTCGTAAGCAGCTTGTTTGTGAGTCCGAATACCGTAGTATTCTTCTTGCGTCGGCAGAGTTCCACGCCCGCGATGATATTTGACCACTGATCGTCTCCGCCCATTTGCAGCTTGCAGTCATAGCGCCTGTTGAGTTCCATGAAATCATATGCCTGCATAATCATATAGTTGAACTCGAGGAAGGTCAGCCCTTTCTCCCAGCGCTGCTTATAGCTCTCAGCAGCAAGCATGCGATTGACGGTGAAATGCGCTCCAATATCGCGGAGCAGGTCAATGTAGTTGAGCTTGCGGAGCCAGTCTCCGTTATCCACCATGATTGCCCGATCATCCGTAAAATCGATGAAGCGGGAAATCTGCTTTCGGAAGCAGTCGCAGTTGTGGTGAATGATCTCATCGGTCATCACCTTGCGCATATCCGTGCGTCCCGATGGATCACCCACCGTACCGGTTCCGCCGCCGACAAGGCAGATGGGACGATGACCCGCCCGCTGCATATGGGACATTGCCATCAACGCGATCAAATGCCCTGCGTGAAGGCTGTCTGCCGTGGGATCAAAACCCGTGTAAAAAGAAATCTGTTCCTGCCCGAGGAGTTCACGCAGTCCCTCTTCATCCGTACACTGCGCGAGAAAACCGCGTTCCTTCAGTATATCAATGGCGTTCAACAACTTACCCCTTTTCTCAGTTTTGTCCTTTTTCTACGCCCATTCCAGGTTCGGGCGCTTCCCCGGAAACGGAAGCTGCTGTGCGTGACGCAGAGGCATTTGCATTCGCCTCACTCTTTCCTGCATTCGGCGCATTGGCAGACTTTCCTGTTTCCTTCCCTTTTTCATCCGTGCTCTTCTTTGCATCCTTGTCTTTCTCTGGAGCTTCAATCGGTACATCCGATGATGCGGCAAACGAGGGAGCTTCCTCGAAATGACGCACCGGAAGCCCCACGTGTGCTTTCAGCATAAATGCCTGCCAGATAACAGCAGGCGTCGTTCCTCCCGCCATGCCATGCAGGTCGCCAACGCTGTCATTACCAACCCAGACACACGCAACCAGATCCGGTGTATATCCCACGAACCATGCGTCATGATAGTCACTGGTTGTTCCCGTCTTTCCCGCTGCAGGTCTTCCAATGTTGGCGCGTGTTCCCGTACCACGTTGGATAACATCCTCCATCATCGCGGTCATGGTGGCAGCATTCGCTGCAGAAATCACGCTTTTTTCCTTTCGCTGCGCCTCCTCGAGCACCTTGCCAGTACGCGAAACGACTCGGATAATGGCGACCGGCTCGACATGGATGCCGCGATTCGCAAAGGTGCCGTATGCGCTTGTGAGCTCGAGCGGTGTGACCCCGCGCGTCATACCGCCGAGTGCGATGGCAAGATTACGATCATTCGTTGCACCGTCAAGAACAAAGGTCGATATCCCCATCTGCTGTGCATAGTAGATCGCCTTGTCAATCCCAATATCCTGCGCGATCCGAACCGTCGGAACATTGAGCGACCAACGCACGACATCGCGCAACCGCACCTTCCCAGAGAAGTTGCGGCTATAGTTCTGCGGCTCCCATCCGCCGATCTTCAGCGGCTTATCGTCAATGATGGAATCTGCCGTATAGTTGTTCTCAAGTGCTGCAACGAAGACAAAGGGCTTAAATGCAGAGCCGGGCTGACGCACTGCCTGTGTCGCACGATTGAACTGATCCGTTCCGCGTCCACCCACCATCGCTTTGATATATCCCGTATGCGGATCGATCGCGACAAGCGCCCCCTGTGGCTGCACAATACCGTTCTCATCGGTAAAGTATGCGGGAAGGTTCTGCATCGCATTTTCTGCTGCCGCCTGCAGATTCATATCAATGGTCGTATAAATTTGCAGACCATCCTTGTAGATGGCATCATCTCCATATTTCTCCGCGAGCTGTTGGAGTACATAATCAACGAAATAGGAAGGACCGTTGGCTCCATCGCTGTTGTTCTTAGCAATGGTAAGTGCTTCCTTCTTAGCCGCATTCGCCTCACTCTCACTAATATAGCCGTACTTTGCCATCTGGTCGAGAACGACAGCTTTGCGCTCGGTCGCCGCCTCCATATTGTTGAGGGGAGAGTAGTAGTTCGGACTCTTCGGAATCCCCGCGAGCATCGCACATTCATTCAGCGTCAGATCCTTGACATCCTTGCCGAAATACGTGCGTGCCGCCGCCTGAACCCCATAGGCGCCCTGTCCGAAATAGATCTGGTTCATGTAGAGCTCGAGGATCTCCTGCTTCGTATACTGACGTTCGAGTTGGAGTGCAAGAAACACCTCCTGAACCTTGCGTTTGAACGTTCGATCCTGTGTCAGATACGCATTCTTTGCGAGCTGCTGCGTGATGGTAGATCCGCCCTCTGTGAGCTCGCGCCCCTGAATGTTCGCCAAAACGGCACGCATGATACCGCGCGGATCGATGCCGATATGCTCATAGAAACGATTGTCCTCAACCGCGATGAATGCGTTCTGAAGATCTTTCGGAATCTCATTAATACCGACAGGTCTACGGTTCTCTGCCGCATGAATGTTGGCTATCTCGTTGCCATGAATATCGTAAATCTGCGACGATGCCGGCGGAACGATATCCTCTGCCAGATTCGGTCTGGTATTCAAGCTTGCCGTGAGAAATCCGCAGCCAACACCGATGATCATGACAAACAGTATCAGCCCTATGGCGAGAATTGCTTTTCCAAGAATGGAGCCATTCTTGGACTTCTTTGTCGTTTTCTTTTCGCTTTTCTGCATAGATACCTTCCTGTCCGGATCTTTCTCCTATAATCTAATTTCTTTATTTTATCACAAACTTGGAATTTTGTAAGGATATTTTATTAAAAAGGTGCGGTACGCGACCTACTTCAGCTCCACAACCGTCGCGCCCGTTCCACCCTCAGAAATATCGGCAAACGAAAAATTGAGGACAGACCGATGGTGCTTCAGATAGTCCTGCAAGCCCTGCCGCAGAGCACCCGTTCCCTTCCCGTGAATCAGTAAAATCTTAGAGAGACCCATAAACACCGCATCATCGATAAATTTACCCAGAACGGACTCGGCTTCGGCTACCGTCATACCGCGCACATCGATCTGTGGACTTATGTCTGTCGCCTTTCCGGAAATCGAAGAAGATACGTGAAGTTTCCCCGCACGCTGTTTCTTCTTACGCGCAACAAACCTGCAGGCATTCATCTTGACAATCGTGCGCAGTCCGCCGACTTGAACCGTGAGTTCCTTCCCCTGGATGGCGAGCACCGTCCCCTCCTGCGCAAGGCTTGGAATGTAAACGATATCACCGCTTTGAACCTCACCCGCACGTACAGGTTTTCCTACAGACTCGTTTCGCTGCGCATCTCCCTCAACATATGCCTCATTCAGCCGATCTCTGGCTTCCTGAATCGCCTTGCGGCGCTCTTTCACACCATGATCGTCAAATTGCTCTTTGAGCGATTTGATTGTTTCCTCGGCGCTGCGCCGCGCCATGCGGACAATATTGTTCGCCTCCTCGCAGGCCTTGTGAAGAAGCTCCTGCCGCATTTTCGTGAAAGTATCGCGCTCGGTGCACAGGCGCGCTTCCCTTGCTGTGAGCTCGGCTTCCTTCGCATGAAGCATGTGATTTCTTGCCTCGTAGTCCTTTTTCTCCTGTTCAAGTTCGTTGACTACGTTTTCAAAATGCGTATGTTCCTCGCTGATATAAATTTCCGCACGCGCCACAATATCCGGTGACAGTCCAAGCTGCCGGCTGATCGAGAACGCATTGCTTGCTCCCGGAATACCGATCAAAAGACGATAGGTTGGACGTAGCGTTTTCAGATCGAATTCGACCGAGGCATTTTCAACGCCCGTTTGCGTATAGGCAAACGTTTTGAGCGCAGCGTAGTGCGTCGTAGCAACGGTGCATATGTTACGCCGTAAAAAATGTTCAATAATGCTGCGTGCAAGTGCCGCGCCTTCATCCGGGTCAGTACCGGCCCCGACCTCGTCCAGAAGGATGAGGTCGCCCTGCTCCGCCTTGTCGATAATGCGCACGATGTTCCGCGTATGCGCCGAAAACGTGGATAGACTCTGCTCAATGCTCTGCTCATCTCCGATATCCGCGTAGATGTTGCGGTAGACGGGAATCTCCGAATCCGGCGCCGTCGGAAGGAAGCATCCGGTCTGTGCCAAGAGCGCCAAAAGCCCAAGCGTCTTCATGCTCACGGTTTTGCCGCCCGTATTGGGACCCGTGATCAAGAGAACGGAGAACGACTTCCCGAGTTCTATATCGATCGGGACAACCTTGTCCCGTGGGAGGAGCGGATGCCGTGCCCTCTTCAGGTGAACACGGCCATTCCGATTCAATGTCGGCGGATATGCCTCCATCTCACGCGCGAGTCTGGCACGCGCAAAGATGAGATCGATCGTCGAGAGAATCGCACAGTTCTCCTCGAGAATGCGCGCATTTTGGGCAATCTCTGCCGTCAGCTTTCGCAGAATCCGCTGAATCTCCTGCGTACGGGCAAGCTCCATCTGCCGCACCGTATTATTGAGCTCCACAGTCGCGAGCGGTTCCACAAAGAGCGTCGCACCGCTGGCAGATTGATCGTGGATCACGCCCGGAAAGTAATTGCGGTATTCCTGCTTGACCGGGATGACATAGCGCTCATCGCGCACCGTGACAATAGCTTCCTGAAAGTACTTCTGATTTGCTGCATCATGCAAAATCGCAGAGAGTCGATCCTTCGCACGCGCCTGCGCCGTTTGAAGCTCCCGCGTGATTCTGCGCAGTTCGGGACTTGCATCATCACGGAAATTGCCATGCTCATCGATGGCATCTTTCAGATGACGCTCCACCATCCCGAGAATTTCAAGCGGTCTCGCCTGTTCCTTGAGGATTGAAACATCTATATCGAGATCGCGGAAAAAATACTTCACATTCCGCATTCCTGCCATCGTGCTCATAACGGACCGAAGCTCATCGACCTCAAGGACGGAACCCATCGATGCCTTTTTCATGATCTGACGCAGATCGTAGATGCCGCCGAACGGCGGTGTCTGCATCTGCAGAACCTGCACAGCCTCTGCGGTCTCCTGATGGAGCCGCACAACCGCATCATAGTCGCCGGAAGGCAGTGCATTGCGGCAGAGCTCCTTGCCACGTATGGTGGAGGCAAATGTAGCCAACCAATTTGTTATCTTCTCGTACTCTAATACCTTAAATGAATCAGTGTCCATAAACACCTCTTATAAGATCCCGCGGAAATAATGCCCGCGTGTGATATCGCCGTCCTCCTGCATGCGCAGGTATTGCTCATCTTCTTCTCTGAGGGGAACCGCAAGCTGCATTGCAGTCCGATATGCTTTGACAATTCGCTGCAAAGCACCGACAGAGATTCCGCGTCCCTCGATCCGAAGCGTCGCAATGCCCATAGCACGCATCTGCGCCGCATACGGAAGCAGAGATAGTTGCTTGCTGTTCAATATATGCATGCGGCAGAACTGATCCGTCAACACCGGAAAATCGACATTTTTGCGGTCACGGAGGAAGTAATTCTGCGTGCGGCAGGGCATGGAGCATTTCCCCGTATCGAGATTCCCCAGAAAGCTGCCTAGGACACAGTATTCGGAAATCATGAGCGGAAGACGCCCGCCAACGATTGCCGTAAGTGGAACGGGGCTTGATTTTACCATGCGTTCCATCTGTTTGCCGTTGAGCTCCGGCGACAGTGTCGCCTCAGAGAATCCATAGGAATGCAGAAAATCCAATGTGGAAACATTGTAGGAGATCATCGAATAGTCCGCATGCAGGGGAACGTCCATGCATGCACGCGCAAGAAACGCAATGCCGATATGATGGACATGCAGTGCCGCAGGCAGCTTCTCTCCAAAACCGTCAAAGAGGCGCATCAAAGCAGCCTGTTCATGCTCATGAACGATGCGTGGCGTGTTGTAGTCAATACGAACATCACGTTCCTTCGCATAGTCCCACGCAGCCTCATAGTCGCCCTTTTGAAGTACGGTTCCGGAAAAATTCTCCCCCCCGTACAAAATACCGTCTGCTCCCGCCGCTACAGCAGCCTTCATTGCGTCCATATTGTCGACGGCAACCATCAGGGACGATGACATCGCGGGCGAAATCTCTGCTCGTTGCGAAACGGGAAGCATTGTATTTCCTGTGATAAAGCGTATGGTATCTTCACGTCTTTTTTGAAACTTATGCGTACGAGATTCTTCCAAGGCGGCAATGGCAGAGCGGCGAATTTTATTCAGCTCGCTGACCGGCACCATCACCGAATCGTCCATGTCACAAAGAAGTTCATCAAGGGAAAATACTGTTGTACCGAGGCGCCCCATCTGTTTCTGAACCGTTTCCACAGTAAGCGGACGATTATTTGCGGCAGCAACGACATAGTCGCTCTCCACCTCTGCGTGATTCCCTGCATCATCCTCCATAGAGAGGCGCAATTTCTCGCCGCATCTGGCATAAAGCGCCGCATGCAAAGGGATTCTGGAAGAGTGCTCAGCGTCATAGGAGCGCCGTGCGGCCTCCATAAGCCTTGCGTCATAGACCTTGAAAACACGATCATTCATGTGGACTTTTCCACGGATGGGAAAAGATACGACATCCCCTGCCCCCGCCTCAATGCACGCCTGTCCTCGCGCATCATAAAGATGCTCGATCTCCGCGCTGACCCGCCCGCCAACCTTCACCCAGAAATCCACTTGATCGCCAACGGCAAGATTTCTGGTCAGTTTCACTGAAACTCGTCTCGCATTCCGATCATATGCAGTGACCCGCCCAATGAGGAGACCGCGATTGTTCGGCCGCCGGTCGCTCATCATGTGCCTGCCCTGATGCTTCTCCATATAGGCGGTGGTAAAGTCACGATTGAACACCTGTGCAAGGTGGTCTCGATCGATATCATCAACCTGCATGCTCTGCGCATCAAAATGATGGTCGATCGCCTTGCGATAGACATGCACAATCGTGGCGACATACTCCGGACGCTTCATGCGCCCTTCGATTTTGAGTGAATCGATCCCCGCATCAAGCAGCTGCGGAATGAGTTCGATCGCATTCAGATCGCGTGGGGAGAGCAGAAAGTTGCCGGCAGATGCGCCAAGCACATCATTTCCATTCACATCGACGAGGGTATAGGGCAGACGGCAGGGCTGTGCACAGCGCCCGCGATTTCCGCTGCGTCCGCCGATCATACTGCTCATCAAACATTGTCCGGAATAGCAGACGCAGAGTGCACCGTGCACGAAGCACTCGATCTCAACTCTACTGTTCGCACAGATATGACGTATTTCCGCGATAGAGAGTTCGCGCGCCAAAACAACGCGAGAGAAGCCAAGTTCCGCGAGCGCCTGAACCCCTGCAAGATTATGCACCGTCATCTGCGTGCTCGCATGAATCGGCAGCTGCGGTACAATCTGCTTTGCCAGACGTACTGCTCCAAGATCCTGTAAGAGAATGGCATCCGCTCCGGCATCGTAGAGAAAGGACAGGTATTCCTTTAGTTTTGGAAGTTCATCACTGTCTACAATCGTATTGACCGCAACATGAACCTGCACATTTTTCAGATGTGCGTGCTGAATGACATCCACCAGTTCGTCTTCATCAAAATTCGAAGCATAGGCGCGCGCACCGAACATTTTCCCGGCAAGATATATAGCGTTTGTTCCATTTTCAACGGCAGCGAGAAACGCTTCCTTCGTTCCTGCGGGAGCAAGCAGTTCAACCAATGCACTCACTCCTTCGCATCACGAGGAGTTGCAGTATCTCTTTGCCGGATTTTCTCAACATCGTCATTCCCATCATCATATTCAACCAGATCTGCAGCGGCATGCATTTCCTCAAAGAGCCGAAGCTGGTCATCATCCAGTGTATCCTTTACATCATCCGTATCAGGCAACGCCGGAAGGTCTTCAATCTGCTGCAATCCGAATGCGCGTAGGAACAAGTCGGTCGTCCCATAGAGAATTGGGCGTCCAACAACCTGTTTGCGGCCCATCTCACAGATCAGTTCCAATTCCAGAAGCCGACTGATCGAACGCTCTGCGCGAACGCCGCGGATATGCTCCACTTCCTGCTTCGTAATGGGCTGTTTATACGCAATGATGGAAAGCGTCTCCATTGCAGAGGAAGAGAGCGTCGGCTGTACCGTTTCCGATAGTTTTTTTACCCACGGAAAGGCATTCGGATGGGTTACAAGTTGATAGCCACCGGCAGATCTGCGTAAAAATATACCGCTCCCCCGCTCCGACAGAACATGTTCGAGCTCTGTCAATGTTTCTTGGACCTCCCATGCGGGTGCTTCGATGATCTCAGCGAGTTTCGGTATGGAAAGCGGAAGTCCGGCAGCAAACAGAACGGCTTCCAATATGCTTGTCCGGCTAAGAGACTCCACGGCGCCCCTCCTTTACCGAAATAACGATCTCATGATACAAACGTTCTTGTGCAATATATACCATCTGCATTTTGGCGAGTTCCAAGAGTGCTAAAAACGCCGACAGGAGTTCCTCTCGCGTTCCTGTCGGAAATGCCTCATTTAACTTGATTCTGCCATTTTTACGCTGAAGCAGTGCGAGTATATCCGTCATCTTGTCCTGCACACGATATTCCTCTGCCGATACGACGAGAGCGGGAATCACAGGATCTTCGCGGATGCGCCGAACATCGGAAAAGATACGCATAAGAGCCTCTGCCGAAAGCCCCATAACGGGAAGACGAGCTGTAGGCAGCGGCATCGGCGCGCGCTCCACATAGGGACTCTGTGCATCGTTCAGGGAAAAGAGAATGGAGGACACCTCTTTGAATCGGCGGTATTCCAGCAGACGCTCCACAAGCTCCAGCCGCGGATCCTCTTCGTGCTCTTCTTCTCCACTACTTTGAGGAAGCATCATGCGGGACTTAATGCGCAGGAGTGTCGCCGCCATCACTAAGAACTCGCTCGCATATTCAATGTCAAATTGATACAACGTATCGATATAGTCCAGATATTGCCGCGTCAAATGCGCGATAGGAATATCATAGAGATCGATTTTGTTCTTTTCAATCAAATGCATGAGCAGGTCCATCGGACCCTCGAACGCATCCAATTTTACAAGATAGTCTGTTGCCATATATGCACCTAAAACAGGAGAATACTTCCAATCACTTTATAGATTCCATAAACCAGTCGGAAAAGCGGCATCAGGACAACACTCAACAGCGGTGTTGCAATGAACACAATCATAATCAACAGGCTGTAACGCTCAATAGATTGGTAGCGATAGGCAAGGTCGGGTGGCAGAAGATTGCGCAGGATATGCGAGCCATCGAGCGGAGGAATCGGGAGCATGTTGAATATGGCAAAATTGACATTGTAGACGAAGATCATCTGAATGATGCTGTAGGTAATCGGAGAAACATCCAGATTGTGCGATCGGATAAAGAGAATTGCATAGAATGCAATAAAGCCCAGCAGAAGATTCATTGCGGGTCCCGCAACAGACACGAGAATATCATCCCGTTTCGGCTGGCGGAAGTTGCTCGGGTTGACCATGACAGGCTTTGCCCATCCAAAACGGACGAGAAAGAGCATAATCAGCCCGATGGGGTCGATGTGTGCGCGCGGGTCAAGCGTCAGCCTGCCCATCAGCCGCGGCGTAAAGTCACCGAGCGACACAGCGACACGCGCATGTGCATACTCGTGAAAAGTCATAGCAATGATGAGTCCCGGAATTCCAAGCAGCATCTCTTCAAAGTTAAATCCGAACATATTTTTCTCCCACTGGTCAGCCGCGCAGGCGTTCTTCTGCCATCATCAGTGAGATGATGGTCTTCGAGTCAATGATCTCCCCTGTTTTTATCATGGCAAGAGCCTCGGAGAAGGGCATCTGAACGACATTGACGAATTCATCTTCATCTGTGTGCTGTTTCCCGACCGAGAGATTCCGAGCGAGATACAGATGAATGTACTCATTGGAGAATCCGACCGTCGTTGCAATCACGGTCAGTTTATCGTATTGAGCCGCCGTATATCCGGTCTCCTCCGACAGTTCCCGACGTGCACAGTGCAGAGGATCCTCCCCCTCCATATCCAACTTTCCTGCCGGAACCTCAAGCGTCACCTTTCCAATGGGATAGCGAAACTGGCGCACCAGAATTACATCTCCATTCGGCAGTACAGGAAGAACCGCGGCAGCACCCGGATGGTGGATCCACTCGCGCATCGATTCCTTCCCATTCGGCAGGCGCACCGTATCGCGACGCACATGGAGCAAGGTTCCATCAAATATATTCTCACTGCTACATTTTACTTCTACAAGATCCTCATACATAGTGGATTCTCCTTTCGATCAATACAATCCGCATACTACTGCTGTGCTTCGTCCCCATGTTTGAGAAACAGCGCACTCACAAAATCCTCCGCATGGAAAGGTCGAAGATCATCCATTCCCTCCCCGACGCCAATCCATTTGATCGGAATGGAGAGCTGTGACTTGATCCCGATGGTCACGCCACCCTTTGCAGTACCGTCGAGTTTCGTAAGGACAACTCCCGTGACAGGTGCAGCCTGCGTAAAGAGCTCTGCCTGGCTGATCGCATTCTGCCCCGTCCCGGCGTCAAGCACAAGCAGTGTTTCATGCGGTGCCCCCGGAATCTCACGTCCGATGACACGATAGATCTTCTCGAGTTCCTGCATGAGATTGGACTTTGTTTGGAGTCGTCCCGCCGTATCGACAATGACGATATCGATACGGCGCGCCTTCGCCGCCTGCAATGCGTCAAAGACAACCGCCGCAGGATCCGAACCCTCTCCATGTTTGATGACTTGTGCATCGGCGCGCTTGCCCCAGATCTCGAGCTGGTCAATGGCGGCAGCACGGAAGGTATCGGCTGCTGCCAAGAGAACCGTTTTGCCCTGTCGACGATAGTAGGCACTCAGCTTCCCGATGGTCGTCGTCTTGCCGACGCCATTCGTACCGACCACGAGTAGAACCGTCGGTCCCTGCTCTGCCATATGGAAGGTAGTCTCTCCAGCCTCGAGAATCTGAACAATTTCCTTTTCCAAAAACGGGATCAGATCCTCAGGCGTGCGAATCTCTTTTTGCTTGATGCCCTTTCGTACCGCCGCGATGAGCGTCTCTGTCGTCTTAACCCCGACATCCGCCATCAGCAGAGTTTCCTCAAGATCATCGATCAGCTCATCGTCAATATCCGCATATCCAATAATGAGCCGCTCGATATTATGTGTGAAGTTCTCCCGTGTTTTCGTCAAGCCCTTTTTCAGCCGATCAAAGAATCCCACAATAACTCCTTTCTGCCCCTTAGGCAGTCTGTACCGTTTCGTAATCCTTCATGCGTATGGATAGGACTTTGGAAACGCCTGCATCCTCAACGGTAACACCGTACATTGTGTCTGCCGCGCGCATGGTGCCCTTTCGATGTGTGACGACGATAAACTGCGTATTTTTTGCAAACTCCCGCAAAAACTCGCCAAAGCGCGATACATTTGCCTCATCAAGAGGTGCGTCAATCTCATCCAATATGGAAAACGGTGAGGGACGATAGCGCAGAAAGGAAAAGAGGAGTGCAATGACCGTGAGGGCACGCTCACCGCCCGAAAGCGCGGACAGATTCTGCCGCTTTTTGTCGGGCAGTGTCACAAGAATCTCAACGCCACTGCTCAGTATATCCTCTTTGTCCGTCAGACGCAATTCCGCAATCCCACCGCAAAAGAGACGCACAAAGATCTCGTTGAAATACTCCTGAATCTGGTGAAACGCGTCACGAAAGGTGCGCGTCATATCCTGATCGATCTTTTGGATGATCTGCTCGATGTCCTGCTTCGCGGCTCTCAGATCCTCGATCTGCTCCTCTTCTTCTTCGTATCGCGCTTTCTTTTCCGCATACTCCTCGACGGCATTGGGATTGATGGAGCCAAGTTCCTGGATGGAACGCTCGAGTGCTTGCAGACGCTCTTTGAGAAAGTGCGGATCCGCATCCTGTGCATCTGCAGCTGCCATTTCCGGCGTTACACCGAAATCCGACAGGAGTGTCGCACGGCAGTCCTCCAAGCGTATATGGATGCGTTCCAACGCCTTATCACAGTCGTGCTGCTTTGTACGAATATTTTCCACGCGTGCAATCGCACTCTTGATGGCGGCATCCAGTACACGACTCTCTGCCTCATGGGCAAGACGCTGATCTTTCAGCACGGCACTTTGATGTTCCCGCTCTTGGAACGCCGCATTCTGACGGTCAATTTTGCGTTCCAGCTCAGACAGGCGTACCTCATCCTTTTGTAGTCCATTCGTAAGCTGTGCAGACTGTTCTACAATATCTTTCAGTGCCTTTTCTGCCTCTGCACGCTCAAATTCACGAGATGTCCTGTGCCGCGCCCTCGTTTCAATCTCCGTAGACAATGCAGCTAGTGCGATGTCCAATTCGTGCAGACGCTCCTCATGTTCTCTGCCGTCGGTACGCAGCACCTCACATTGTTCAGTCAACTGTGCGATTTCCTGCGTAAAACGTGCCTCATGTGTCTTGCACTGGGAAATATGATGCTCAAGCCGCGTGCGTTTCTGTGCCAGCTCCACACCGTGCGCAAGGCGCGCCTCCTCCGCACACTCCATCGCATGAATCGTTTCGGTCTGGTCTGCGATACGTTCCTGCAGCACATCACACTTTGCACGCTCTGTTATGAGCTCCTGCACCAACCGTTCTGCCTCAGCTCGTTTCTCCGTATGACGTTCATCCGTTTCCTTAAAATGAAGTCTATGCTGCTCCAATGCGGCGTGCATTTCCTTATGGGTATCCTCATGTGCACGCAGGCGGCTGAGCAGTGTATCGATCTCTGCACGGCGATTCAGCAATGTGGACTGCTGCTTTCGCCGTCCACCACCGGAGAGCGAACCGCCCGGATTTAACAGTTCCCCTGTAAGCGTCACAATGCGGAGGCGATAGCCCTCCTGTTTTGCTGCGATCAGAGCCTCATCCAAGGTTTCCATCACGAGTGTCTGCGCGAGCAGATGATCGGCGACCTTCTGAAACTTCCCATCTGCCTGAACAAGGGTGTTTGCCCAACCGACAACGCCTCGATAGCGTCCGAGATCAATGGCACGCGGTTGACGCACGGCGATCGTTGTCAGCGGCAGAAAGGTAACACGCCCGCCATTCTTGCGCTTCAGATAGGAGATGGCAGCCTTTGCCGTGTCCGTATCCTCCGTGACAAGATTCCGTACACTCGCGCCGAGTGCCACATCAATTGCCGTAAGATAACGCTCCGGTATACGAATGAGATCTGCAACTGTTCCCGCAACACCGCCGCGCCACCCCTCCTTCGCCTGCAGGACGGTTTGCACGTCCCGCCCAAAGCCCTCATAGCTGTCCTGCATGCGACGCTGAAAGTCAAGGCTCTGCTGCAGGCGGGCAAGTTCCGTATCCGATTTTCGAAGCTGTGCGTCATCATGCTCAATCGCTCGGCGAAGTACTTCTGCTGCCGTACGGAGGTGCTCTCCTTCCTGAGAGATCTCCTGTGCTCTCTTTTCTGCAACTGCAAGCTTGCACCGCTTATCTGCAAGTTCGCGTTCGGTTGAGGCAAGGAGCACACGACGACGTTCCATTTCCTCTCTCTGACGCACCTCATTCTCATCCCCCTGCTCAGCAGAGCTCAGAGCAACAGCAAATTCCTCCCGTAATCGTGCCAACACACGCTGCACGGAGGCGCGAGAAGACTCTTGACGCGCAATTTTCTTCTCCTTATCAGAAAGAAACCCCTGCAAACGCTCGAATTCTTCCCGAGCAATTGCACGTTCTGTCTTTTTTTCCTCGATCTCTGTGTTTTTGCACACCAAAAGAGCGTCGATCTGGACGAGTTCCTGTTCCGTTGCTTCAATCTTGGCAGAGGCAGACTGCCGCCTCTGCTCCATATCTGCTTTGCGCTGATCGCCCTGTTCCTGTCGCCCCCGGATGAGCGCCGCCTCCTGTCGGAGCGTGTCCAACGTTTCCTGCAGGCAGCGGCTTTTCTGCTCCTCTGCATGAAGGCGGCAGTCTATTGCGGCAATATCTTTCTCAATTGTGTTTTTTTTCGCTTCCGCATGCATGCGTTCCCGCATTTCGCACGCCTCTTCGTCGCGATGGGAACGCAGAGCCGCCTCCTCGATCTCCTGTTCCCGCGTGAGTTGATCATATTGCTGCAACAATGCCGTCAGTTGATACGTTCGGCGCTCCGCATCGAGCGCACGGAACTGCATCGTTTTTTCCGACTGTACGGCAAGCGGCTCCAGTTCTGCCGCATGTGCATACATGATATCATTCAGGCGTACAAGATCGCCCTCATTCTCGCGCAGTTTGCGCAGTGCCTCCTGCTTGCGCGTGCGGTACTTCGTGATACCTGCAGTTTCCTCGAAGAACACGCGGCGATCTTCGGGGCGGCTGTCGAGAATATCATTCAGGCGGTTCTGCCCGATGATGCTCATGCCGTCATGCCCGATGCCCGTATCTGCAAAGAGCTGATAGATGTCCTTGATACGGCAGCGTGAATCATTGAGGTACACCTCACTGTCACCGTTACGATAGAGGCGGCGCTTGACAACGACCTCATCGTAGTCAATGGGCAGCTTCTTGTCCGTGTTGTCAAAGACCAGTACAACCTCGGCAACACTGAGGGCACGACGCTCGGCAGAACCGGCAAAGATGATGTCCTCAGAGCGCAGCCCGCGCAGCATACGAATATTCTGCTCACCGAGAACCCAGCGAACGGCATCGGTAATATTGCTTTTTCCGCTCCCGTTCGGTCCCACGACAGCAGTGATCCCCTGATCGAATTGAACCACAATTCGATCAGCAAAAGACTTGAATCCGTACGCTTCCAAGCGCTTTAACTGCACGCAACGCACCTTCCTTTACAGATTAGTTCATTCATTATAACAGAACGGATGGTAAATTTCAAAAAACGGTATCTTCCGTAAATAAACTATGCTATAATAAAAGCGTTCGTGGGATAGTTTTAACTTAATAGGGGGTAATCATATGCCACTTGTCGGAACAAAGGAAATGTTTAAGAAAGCCTATGAGGGCGGATATGCCATCGGCGCTTTCAACGTCAACAACATGGAGATCGTTCAGGGCATTACAGATGCTGCCGGCGAACTCAAGTCCCCTCTTATCCTGCAGGTTTCTGCAGGTGCACGCAAGTATGCGCGCCATGAGTATCTTGTTCATCTCGTCAAGGCAGCTCTTGAGATCAACAACATTCCCATCGCTCTGCACCTCGATCACGGTGCAGACTTCGACATCTGCAAATCCTGCATTGACGGTGGCTTCACGTCCGTCATGATCGACGGTTCCCATCTGCCGTATGCCGAGAATGTCGCGCTTGCAAAGCGCGTTGCCGAGTATGCACACGCACATGGCGTTGTCGTTGAGGCAGAGCTTGGACAGCTTGCAGGCATTGAAGACGATGTCAACGTCTCCGCAGAGAATGCATCCTATACGAAACCCGAGGAAGTGCAGGACTTCGTCGAGAAAACGGGCGTCGACTCCCTCGCCATTGCGATCGGTACATCGCACGGTGCGTTCAAGTTCACGCCGGATCAGTGCACGCGCAATGCGGATGGTGTTCTCGTACCGCCCCCGCTTCGCTTCGACATTCTCGAGGAGATCGAAAAACGCATCCCAGGCTTCCCCATCGTCCTTCACGGTGCTTCCTCCGTCATTCCGAAGTATGTGAAGATCATCAACGAGAACGGCGGTCATATGCCCGATGCGGTCGGCATTCCCGAGGATCAGCTGCGCCGCGCGGCAAAGTCCTCCGTCTGCAAGATCAACATCGACTCCGACCTGCGTCTCGCAATGACGGCAGGCATTCGCGAGCACTTCAAGAAGGAGCCGTCTCACTTCGATCCGCGTCAGTATCTGACCGACGGCCGCAGCTACATCAAGGAGCTCGTCACCCACAAGATCAAAGAGGTGCTCGGCTCTGACGGCAAGGCTCCTGAAGTTCAGGCGCTCATCGACCAGAGCAAGTAATTCCTCATTGAACTAAGAAATACGATATGACCTTATTTCGTATACTGCACGGAATAAGGTCATATTTCTATCTGGCGAATTGTCAAATCAAGTGCAAAATCAAGGCTTCTTGGCATACCTCAGGTGTAGAAACGCAATGCGATCCGAGAAGACCCGCACCTTTCAGAAAAAGACTGCCGTATCGCAAAAAAACTTCGCAAAATGGCATCACAAAGAAACATGCAGGAACGGGTCGGGGCAGAAAATTTGTAAATTTTGTGCCTGTAAATAAGGTCGAATTCAGTCATTCGTAATTGATCAGCGTTTCTTTAGTTTACCACTTACTTCACCTGCCGTGATCTTCTCCTGACAGCCGTGTCCTCAAAGCAAAAATACTCCGGATGATGGCGGGACTGCGTGTACTCGAACTGTATGCCCTCGGCATTGTACGTTCTCCCACTGACCACGGCCAAACAGTTGTAGTCCCCCATTTCCAGCCAGTGCATATCCAAATCGGCAGCATACTCCACCGTCATGCGGCGGCGGCTGGTAACGATGACCATGCCCAGATCGTTTTCTATGTAGTCATAGATGGAGCGGGAAGCAATTTCCGGGGTGAGATCGGGCACTGCCTCACGCAAAAACAGATTGATATCCAGAATCAAGGCTTTTCCATCCAGATAGCGGATGCGGCGCACATCATAGATGTCGCTGCCCAAGGGAAGCCCTGTTTTTTGTGAAGTTTTTTCATCCACAACGCCCTCGGCGAAATGAATGACGCGGGTAACCGCCTGAAAGTGATTGCGGGCAGCGGCTTCACGGAAGGATTCAATGCCGCCGATCATAAACTCGTTTTGCTCCGTCGGCTGATATATCACCCGCATCCTCCGCCCCTGCCCGGCCTGGATATAGCCCTGCTCGATGAGACGAGCCAGGGCGCGGCGCAGCGTGGCGCGAGAGCAGCCGTACGCCTCCGTCAGTTCGTTCTCAGAGGGAAACACCGCTTCGGCGGGATAGATGTTTCCCTCTATTTTTTGTTTCAAGTCCTTGTAGATGATCTCAAACTTGGCTGCCGGCATCCTACTCATCCTTTCTTGTCTATACATCTTAGTATAAATAATGCAGGCAAAAAGGTAAAGCACGAATCAGCGATTTTTATGATGAAAAATTGGCACTATGATAAAAGTTACGGACAAAAGAAAATGCAGTACTCCTAAGCAAACCCTAGTGGAGCAAGCGGCGTAGAGTGTGCGACCCGCCCCCTGCGGATTTTAATCGTTCAAGCGCAGCGCGTTTGGAATCCGCAGGTATTTAGGCGGACGAGCACACGTCCGCTTGCGTAACGAGGGTTCTGCGTGGAGTACGCATCGCGAATCCGTAACAGTTGCCATAGTCCCAAAATTTTATTCAAAACGTTATTTTCCCTTGACTTGTATAGATAAGGCGGAACCAGAACATCTTGCAGCGGGCAGCGGCCATCACCGCAGAGATTTTCGCACCGCTCATTCCTGCGATCATCACCGGGGGACTTATCCTCGGTTTCCGCAACTGCATCGATCAGCTTTACCTGTTCGAGAACAGTCGGTTCGGCGATTTCCAGCGTCGTGTTCAGCGGCATCACCGGCTCCTTCCGCGAGGTGTTCGGCGCCATCTTCGGCTTCATCTATGCGCCGCTCGTTATCACCGGTCTGCATCACATGACCAACGCCATTGACTTGCAGCTGATCGCCGACTATCACGGCACCATGCTGTGGCCGATGATCGCCCTATCCAACATCGCCCAAGGCAGTGCCGTACTGGGCATGATGTACCTGCAGCGGGGCAATGCCTCCGCGCAGGAAGTCAATGTCCCCGCATGGGTTTCATGCTATCTGGGCGTGACGGAGCCGGCGATTTTCGGTGTCAACCTCAAGTACTTCTTCCCCTTTATCTGCGGCATGACCGGCTCGGCCTGCGCCGCTGTCCTCTGCGTCTCCACGGGCACCACGGCGAACGCCATCGGCGTGGGTGGCATCCCCGGCATTCTCTCCATGCAGCCCCAGACCATGCCCACGTTTGCAATGGCGATGATGGTCGCCATTGCAGTGCCCTTTGTCCTGACGGTTATTGTGGGCAAAAAGAAGGGCATCGACAAGCAGGCACAGCCCGAAGCAGCAGAGACCGTCGCTGCAGAGGAGAATGTGACAGTGAACGCAATGGAAAGCGAGCATGACTTCACGGCGTTCCTGGACGGGGAGGTAATTTCTCTCAAAGAAGTGGGCGACGGCGTTTTCTCAGAAGGCATTGTCGGCGAGGGACTGGCAATCCGCCCCGTCAGCGAAACGCTCTGCGCCCCGGTCTCCGGCAAAATCATGATGCTGATGGAGGATTCCCGCCATGCGGTGGGCATGACGCTCTCGAACGGCGTGGAGATTCTGCTCCATGTGGGCATTGATACGGTAGATATGCAGGGCGACGGCTTCTCATATCTCGTGCATACGGGGGATGAGGTCAAAGCCGGAACGCCGCTGCTCACCTTCAGCCGCGAGAAAATCAGGGCTGCGGGTCATCCCGATGTGACCATCTGTGTCATCACCAACAAAAACGGCGTGGAGACCTTTGCCTTCCACACGGGTATGATCGGCAAAACCGGAGAAACGGTGATCGCATCGTTTTGAGCAAACAAAAAGCAGGAGCATCGTCAAACGCATGACGATGCCCCCGCCTCTGATGTACGGAGAGGAAAACACGATGGCAGACTTCAAGAACAAAGTGGTTTATCAGATTTACCCGAAGTCCTTCAAGGACTCCAACGGGGACGGTATGGGGGATCTGCGGGGCGTTGCAGAAAAACTGGATTATTTAGCGGATATGGGCGTGGACTACCGTTGGCTTACCCCCTTTTTCGTCTCGCCGCAAAAGGACAACGGTTATGATGTAGCCGATTATCTGGACATCGACCCTCACTTCGGCACCATGGCGGATTTTGATGCACTGGTGCAGGCCGCCGATGCCAAGGGGCTTAAAATCATGCTGGACATGGTGCTGTGCCACACGTCCGACCAGCACGCGTGGTTTCAGCGGGCACTGGCCGGCGATGAAAAATACCAACGCTACTATATCCTGCGTGACGGCCGCAATAAAAAAAGCGCGGACGATCCGGGCGAGCCGCCGACCAACTGGCAGTGCGCTTTCGGCGGCAGCGCGTGGCAGTGGGAGCCGCGCCTGCGCAAATGGTATCTGCATTTGCACGATGTAAGTCAGCCGGATTTGGATTGGACGAATCAAAACGTGCGGGAAGAACTCGCCAATGTGGTGCGGTTTTGGAAGGAGCGGGGCGTGGCCGGATTCCGCTTTGATGTCATCAACCTCATCGCCAAACCGGAGGTTTTTGCAGATGATACCAAGGGACTGGGACGGCGGCTTTTTGCCGACGGGCCGCATATTCACGAATATCTGCGGGAACTTGTGCAAAACGCCGGCATTGACGATATGATGACGGTTGGTGAGATGGCGTCCACGGATCTGGAAAACTGTATCCACTACACCCGCCCTGCCAATCACGAGCTATCCATGGCGTTCAACTTTCATCACCTGAAGGTAGATTACAAGGACGGGGACAAGTGGGCGTTGATGGAGCCGGACATGGCTCAGCTTAAACAGCTCTTCTCTGCATGGCAGACGGGCATGGCCGAGGCGGGCGGCTGGAATGCGCTCTTTTGGTGCAACCATGACCAGCCCCGCATCGTCTCCCGCATGGGGGATGAGGAAACGTACCGCGTGGAATCTGCCAAAATGCTCGCGGCCTGCATTCACCTGATGCGCGGCACGCCCTACATTTATCAAGGGGAAGAATTGGGCATGACCAATGCTTGCTACACCTCCATCGAAGATTATCGGGACGTGGAAAGCCTGAACTGCTATCGCACCCTTTTGGAGCAGGGCGTAGCGGAGGCGGATGCCTTGAAGATTCTGGCCGCCCGCTCCCGTGACAATGGTCGCACTCCGATGCAGTGGTCTGCCCAGCAATACGCAGGCTTTTCCACGAAAAAGCCATGGATTCCTCTGGCGAAAAACTATCCCGCGATCAATGTGGAAGCGGCGCAAAAGGACGAAAACTCCATTCTGGCGTTTTATAAGCTCCTGATCAAATTGCGCCATGAAATGCCCATCATTGCGGAGGGGGATATTCGATTGATCGAGGAGGACAATCCCAACGTGATCGCCTATGAGCGCACATGGCAAGGGGAACGGCTGACGGTGTTCTGCAATTTCCGCCCCACGTCCGTTCGGCTGCGCCATGCTTTTCTGCAGGACTTTGCAGACGCGCAAAAACTCCTCGGCAACTACCCCAGTATGGAGGAATGTCTCAGGCCGTATGAAGTTTTGGCCTTTTATCGCCAGACGTGATCCTGTTCCAATATTTCGTCGTAGTAGCCGTCAATTCTGATAGCAAAAAAACGGGGGGTACATATCCCCCGTTTTTTGCTCGCTGCGCGCCCCCTTCCTCCGTCTCGGATGGAGATATCCTTTTGATATGCGAAGTTTGAGTGAGTTACATATAATCATCCGCCGTGCGCGTCTTTGCCTTTTTGCCAATTCCAAACATACGCGTGATGCGGTCCACAATGACATAGAACACGGGAATGAGGAAGATGCCGAGGACGGTGGCAAAGAGCATGCCGCCGACGACGGCGACGCCCATGCCGTTACGCGCCGCAGCGCCCGCGCCGGATGCCATGCAGAGAGGCAGACAGCCGATGATGAACGCGAACGAGGTCATAAGGATCGGTCTGAGACGCAGCCCCGCCGCCTGAATCGCCGCTTTGAGGGGATCCATGCCGCGGTCAACGCGCACCTTGGCAAACTCGACAATCAGGATCGCGTTCTTTGCCGCAAGACCGATGACCATGATGACGCCGATCTGCATATAGACGCTGTTCTGATAGCCCGCTGCCGGAATGCCGATCATGCCGAAGATCGTCGCGAGGATGTACTCGGAGAAGAGTGCCCCGAAGATGCCCGTCGGCACGGTAAAGAGAACGGCGAACGGTACGCTCCAGCTCTCATAGAGTGCCGCAAGGCAGAGGAAGACGAATACAAGGCAGAGTGCAAGCACCTGCATGGTCGAATCCGCCGACTTCTGCTCCTCCCGGCTCTGCCCCGACCACTCGATGCTGAATCCGGAGCCTGTGTGCTTCTGGACAATCTCGGTGATGGCTTTCATCGCATCGCCCGAGCTGTAGCCTGTCCCTGCACTGCCTTGGATCTGGATGGAACGCGCACCGTTGAAACGGCTGATCTGCGTCGGTCCCGTTGTGAGTTTCGGCTTGAGGAGGGTATCAAGCGGCACCATGCCGCCCTGCGAGTTCTTGACAAAGACAAACTTCGCTGCCTCTGCCTCGGTGCGATAGGTCACGTCGGACTGCAGCACGACCTTGTAGGTGCGCCCAAACTGGTTGAAGTCATTGACCTCATAGCCGCCGAAGTTGACCTGCAGTGCCGTAAATACATCCGAGAGCTGAACGCCGAGGTTCTTGACCTTTTCGCGGTCGATCTCATACTGATAGCTCGGTGCGTTGATCTTAAACGTCGTCCGCACGCCCCGCAGCTCGGGGCGTGTATTCGCCTCGGCAAGAATCGCATTCACGATGTCGTTGAGCTCGGTATCGGAGTGACCGGTCATGTCCTGCAGCTGCAGCGACCAGCCGCCGACATTGCCGAGACCCGGCAGCGCGGGCGGATTGATGGCGATGACGAGTGCCTCGGGCGCCTCCATTGCGCCGGCGCGGAACATGGTGCCGACCGCAGCGGCAACGGACTCAGCCAGTCCTGCACGCTGCGACCAGTCCTTCATGCCGACAAAGACGACCGCGCCATTGGAGTTCGCACCGCCCGCGAGGATGTCAAAGCCGTTGATGGACATGACGGCGCTCTGCCCCTTGATCTCACGCTGTGCCGCCTGCTGGATCTTGTCCACGGTCTTCTGCGTCTGGTTCGTGGACGTACCCGACGGCAGCTGAATCGCGACCAGCAGATAGCCCTGATCTTCCTCGGGGACAAACGTGGTCGGCAGATTCCGATAGATGATCGCCGTGAGCCCGCAGACGATGAGGAGGAAGATAAATGCAACCCTCGCCTTGCGGATAAACTTGCTGACGATGCCGACATAGCCCTTGCGCGTCGCATCAAACCAGTTGTTGAAGCGGTCAAAGAAGCGGTCGAGAACGCTCTTTGTCCCATTCTCTTTCTTAGGTTTGAGCATGAGCGCACAGAGCGCGGGCGTCAGCGACAATGCGACGAAGGCAGAAATCGCCATTGAGATTGCAATCGTGAGCGCAAACTGCTTATAGAGCACGCCCATCATACCGCCGAGGAAGGCAACGGGGACAAAGACCGCCGCAAGCACGAAGGCAATCGCGACAACAGGACCCTGCACCTCCGACATCGCACGCTCCGTTGCATCAATCGGCGTGAGCCCGCTCGCCATGTGGTGCTCGACGTTCTCGATGACGACGATTGCGTCGTCGACGACGAGACCGATCGCAAGCACCATTGCAAAGAGGGTCAGCGTATTGATGGAAAAATCCAGCAGAACGAACGCGCCGAATGTACCGATGAGGGACACGGGCACGGCGAGCAGCGGGATGAGTGTCGCGCGCCAGCTCTGCAAAAAGAGGAAGATGACGAGCACGACGAGCAGCAGTGCCTCAAGGAAGGTATGCACAACCTCCTTGATGGACGCATTGATGTAGTCCGTGCTGTCAAAGACCGACTTCATCTTGAGTCCGGGCGGGAAGGTCTTTTGCGCCTCCTCGAGGATCTTGCGCACCTCGGCAAGCGTAATCATCGCGTTCGCGTCGGAGGTCAGCTGAATACCAAAGCCGACGGCGGGGTAGCCGTTAAATTTCGCAACAATACTATTTTGACGCTGCCCCGTCTCAATGCGTGCGACATCCTTCAGACGGACAAACGTACCGTCCTTACCCGAGGCGATGATGACGTTGCCGAACTCCTCAGGGGTCGTAAGTCTCCCCTGCACCTTGCCCGTGAACTGCTTTTCCTGCCCGTTCTGCGTCGGCATACCGCCAACGGTTCCGGCAGGTGCCTGTACGTTCTGCTCGTTGATTGCCCGTGTAATGTCCGCAACAGTCAGTCCAAGCTCCGCGAGGCGGTCGGGGTTCATCCAGACGCGCATCGCATAGTCCGCACCGAATACCTGCACCTCGCCCACGCCGCTGACGCGCTTGATTGCATCGAGGAAGTAGAGCGTTGCATAGTTCTTCATGAAGGCGCGGTCATACGTGCCGTCCTCGGAGTAGAGTGAGACGAAGTACGCCATCTGTCCCGAGGATTTGCGCGTCGTAACGCCCGCCGCCTGCACAGAGGACGGCAGGCTGGCATTTGCGCCCGCCGCATTGTTCTGCACCTTGACGGCATCCATATCGCCGTCCGTGCCGACATCGAACGTAACAGAGAGGCTGTAACGCCCCGTATCATCAGAGGTGGAGCTCATGTAGTCCATCCCCTGCGTACCGTTGATCTGCTCCTCGATGACCTGCGCCACCGTTTCATTGACGACAGCGGCACTCGCACCGACATAGTTCGCCGAGACAGCAACCGTCGGCGGAGAGATCTGCGGGTACTGTGCGATCGGCAGGGAGAATCCTGCAATCGTACCGATGATGACGATCATCACCGCAATGACAATCGCAAAGATCGGCCGATGAATAAAAAACTTTGCCAAAGGATCTCCTCCTTACTGCGCAGGCGTAAGCTCACGCGTATTGAACATGGAGGAATCCTCCTCAAGCGAGAATCCCATCTCGTTCGCCGTCACCATTGTCACCGCAAGATCGCCACCCTCCTGAAGGGTCGTGAGCCCTTCGACCACGACGATGTCCGAGGTATCAAGTCCGTCCTTGACCACATAATAGCTGCCGATCTTATCGCCAAGCGTGATGGTGCGGGCAACCGCCTTGTTGTCCGGTCCTACGAGCATGACAAAGGACTTGCCGAGAAGCTGCTGCACGGCGCGCTCCGGAACGAGGATCGCGTTCGGCAGCGTGTCGCCAATGAGACTGACGCGCGCAAACATTCCGGGCAGGAGCAGCCCGTCCGGATTGTCAAAGAGTGCCTTGACCGTGAGTGTGCCCGTCTGCTGTGCAAGCGCACGGTCGGAGGTTACGATGTGCCCGATGATCGGATACTTCGAACCGTTCGAGAGTGTCAGCTCCACGACAACAGAGCCGATACCGCCCGTCTTTGCCGCCTGTTCGACAAAGTTCAGATACTCGTTCTCCGAGAGGCTGAACTGGGCAAAGATCGGGTTCGATGTACCCATCGAGACGAGCGTCGTCGTACCCGCCGAGACAAACGTGCCCATTGCCACATCATCCACGGAGAGCTGCCCGGACATCGGCGCATAGATCACCGTGTCGTCAAGATTTTCCTGCGCCTGACGCACAAGTGCTGCATTCGCTGCTACAGCCGCCTCGTAGGCATTCACCTGTGCCTGCTGCGTCGAGAGCGTCTGCTCTGAGATCGCCGCACTCGCATAGAGCTGCTGGTAGCGGCCGAGATCCATACGCGCGTTGTTCAGCGTCGCCTCGGACTGGGCAAGAACCGCCTGTGCCTGAAGGAGAGCACTCTCATACTGGCGGGAATCAATGCGATAGAGCGGCTGCCCCGCCGAAACAAACTGTCCGCCCACAATGTATTTCTCAACAATATTGCCGGAGACACGGGATCGGATCTGCACCTCGTCCGTGCCCATAATCTGCCCCGCATAGACATGTGTGAGCGGCGTATCCTGACGCAGAACATTCATCGCCTTGACTGCCGTCGGACGCGCGCCGCCTGCCTGCTTATTGCCGCAACCGCTCAGCATCGCAGCGAGCACAAAGACCACAACGACCAAAACGCCCAGACTTCTTCTGCTTTCAAACAAATAAAAAACCTCCTCTTTCCCATTCCCCACAAATGTTGATTTCAACCATATTTATGAAGAAGGGCAGGTATCCGCATGGGACTCCCTGCCATAACAGAATCATATTATCGAAGCACGCCGAAAAAGTCAAGAATTGATGTGTACTCCAACGGAAAGTTTAATTGAAATTTAAGATGTTACGAATGCACTTACCCTCCCTTGATACGACTGAGTGCATCAGCCGCCGCATGCTTCTCCGCCTCTTTCTTGCTGCGTCCTGTTCTCTCTTCAACAAAAAACTCGCTGCATAATTTACAGCGAGCTACAGTTATATCTTTTCTATCCATTAATTTTCTGAACAAGATTCTCAGCTACATGGGCAACTTCGTCCACAGCTTGTAAACTAATCGAGATAATCTGATTTTCTTTATGGTTTTTTTCGTAAGCTTTTCCATACGTAGCAACAAAAACTCGACGAAGATCCGCACCATAGTTGATTTTAATAAGATTATATTTGCGTGCTTCATGAATAATATCGAAAGGAATACCTGATCCACCATGAAGTACAAGCGGTACGGGGCTTATTTCCGCAATCTTTTTCAAAAGAGGCAAATCGATATGAGGTACTGCGTCGATTCCATGGACATTTCCCACTGCAACCGCAAGGGTGTCACATCCTGTCCTCTCGACAAAATCTGCGACCATATTGGGATCCGTTTTCGCATCAGCTTCGCTGACCAAATCATCTTCCTTCCCGCCAATAGAACCCAGCTCAGCTTCCACGGGAAGATTATAGAAATGACAGTATTCCACAGCACGCCGCACTTCAGCAATATTTTCCTCAAAAGGCAAATGAGAAGCATCTATCATAATGGAGGTGAATCCGGCCTTAACACAAGCACATACATCTTCATAGGATTTCCCATGATCAAGATGTAGACCAATCGGTGTATCATTATTTTCCTGTGCGCGGCGCGTTAAATATGCAATCGTATCAGGATCGGACAGGCGGAGATTATTGGATGAAATCTGAACATATCCCGGTAGTTTTGCTGCATTCAAGCCTTTGACAATGGCAAATGTCATCTCCATATTTGTCGTATTAAATGCAGGAAGAACAAGTTTCCTGCGCTGTGCATATGACATCAAGTCAAAGCCATTTATCAGTTTCATTTGAAGCCTCCTATACTATGTTCCATCATTATTTTTCTTTCATATAGTTCCATATAGGCTGTATACAGGCGATTGAGCTTCTCCGCATATTCTGCATTCGGATGTACGGCACGCACCGACATTGGCACACGCTTGGCAAGCGATGGATATGCATAGACAAGAGCACCATAAGAGACCGCCTCATCAACCTCTGTCACAAATATGGTTTGGTTCAATGCATCCGCTTTGAGTTGAAGCCAAAGATCATTTTTGGTCGCAGGACCAATAACTTTAATAGAGGAAACGGCATTATCTTTCCCGATAAATGTATCATACAGATGCCGTAGCTCCATACAAACACCTTGCGCAACAGCATAAAAGAAATCTTTTATGCTTGTATTCGCTGTCAATCCATAAAGCATCCCGCGCGCATGAATGTTTTTATCCGGACTCCCGCTGCCGACGAGGTGTGGAATAAAGAGAAGTTCTTGTGCACTCTGCATCTTCCCTGCACGATAATCCTCCAACAGATCCATATAAACTTGATCTGCCTCTTTTTGACTAAGCCGAAACATCTTACGAGCCCATTCATAAGAGAGGCCTGCTGCCGGAAGGGAGCCATATAGTGTAAATTTTTCAGGAAAAACAAACCGTCCTCCTGCAAGTTTAGCCGAACGCTCGCACTCTCCCATCGGATATGCAGAGGAGATTCGCAAGAACCCTTCCGTTGTGCCTGTCGAATTAAGCAGCTCGCCTTCTTTTAGTCCAACGGCAAGAGAACCAACCATGTGGTCATGTCCGACCACTGAAACTCGCGTGTTTTCGTCAAGACCTAGTCTTCGAGCCATGGAAAGCTCAATCACGTGGGCAACATCTCCTCCATAAGCAAGAGGCGGAAAAATACTCCGAGGCACACCATACAACATAATGAGCTCTTCAGACCACTCTCCACGACGCAAATCAAACGCCATTGTTCGACTCGCCATCGTGCTTACAGTCTGACGAATACCCGTAAGTAAAAAAGAAATATAATCCGGCAAATTGAGCCAGGTCAGTCCTTCTTCCCATGCAATATGGCAATGTTGTTCCAACCATTTAATTTTAGCAATGCTGTAATTACTGTGCGGTGGCAATCCTGTAATCTCTTGAATTCTCTGCCAATCTGTGAAAGAAAGGCTATCGATATATTCTTTCCCTCGGCTATCATTCCATGCAAGCATAGGGCCCATAAGAGCCCCTGCTGCATCTACAATAACGCCCATCTCTCCGACACTAGCAATAAGAATATGCTCTATATGCCAGCAACCGGCCATTGCGAGATTTTTGATTTCATCCGTGATATTCTGAAATAACAGTGCACTGTCAAAATCAACTTCATCACGAATAATAATCTTCGGTGTGCGAAAACTCCTTTTGCTGCAAAGTTCAGCTGTGGATGTATCGAACAGAAGAATCTTCGTATTCGTTGTTCCTACATCGATAACGACCGCTGCTGCCTGCACAATCAGTCGCTCCCCTCCGCATATACAACATTCTTCGTCATACGATACACACCGTAGACAACAACTGCAATAACCGGAATGAAGGCCAGCGCCATCACATCTCCATCAAAAATCTTCAGCACCCAGAAGCGGAATGGATTCCCACCGTCGAGGAAACTCGATACCATTCCTGTCGATCCGGCAGGCATCTGGAAATTGACATCTGCAGCCATCTGCGTAACAAATCCGGCAATATTGGTTGCCACAAACAAATCTGCTATGATACAGGGAATTGCAATGATTACTGCCCGGAAAACATTTCCTTTTGTCGCAAGCACAATCATAGAGGCGAATACTGCGAGGTTTGCAAGATCACCAAGGGGCAAAACACCATTGCCAGGCAGTACGAAAGCAAGGATAACGGCAATCGGCGTAAGAAGAAGTGCCGTGGAAATAATCGCCGGATTTCCGATCGCAACAGCAATATCAAGACCAATGTAAAGATCTTCACGCCCCGGATAACGTTTTTTAAGGAAGCCCTTAATAGCGTCAGACAGCGGCAACAATCCTTCCATAAGGATACGTACCATGCGAGGCAGTATAAACATAACCGCACCGATATTAATCCCAAGAGAAAGGATGCCTTTCAGATCATACTGCGCAATGACACCGACAAGAACGCCTAGAATAATCCCAATCATCATGGGTTCACCAAAAAGCCCAAAGCGTTTCTGAATGGTAGCCGGATCGATAGAGATTTTATTAATGACAGGAATTTTCTCAATGATAAGATTACCCAACAAACCAATGGGAAAAAACACCGCGGAAGAAAGTGTCGGAAGAGAAATTCCCTCAAGGTCAAAATAACGCTGCAACATGGGGGCACTCCAATCCGCAAGCTTTAGAATGACCACTGCAATAATTCCCGCAGCAAGAAGTCCCAGCCAAAAGCTCCCCGTGCTGTAATAGACGAGTGTCCCACCAAGAGCAAAATGCCAATAATTCCACATATCAACATCTACCGTTTTGGTAAGACGCAATGCCAACATCACAATGTTAATGAGAATCGTCAGGGGGATAACAAATGCTGCAATCGGTCCTCCCCATGTAATCGCAGCAAGTGGCGGCCACCCTAGATCGGTCACAGGCAAATTAACGCCACTATTGATAACCATTGCTTGAGCAGCAGGACCTATACTGGACGTCAAAATTCCAAAGATAGCATAAATGCCGACAAATCCAATACCTACAGTCAATGCTGAACGCACCGCCTTAGCGAGAGGAACTTGGAAAACAAGTGCGAAAAAGAACAATACAACCGGCAGCATCACCGTCGGTCCCATGCCCAAAATAAATTGGACAATCTCCAAGAGTGTGTTTCCAAATGCTTCCACGATTCCTACCTCCTTGCCAAAATAAATAAATATACTTTCAACATCTTAGCATTTTCACTCTTACGCTATGCTTCAATCTTTTAAGATCTCACGTATTTTCTCATAGACTTTCTCTTCCCCAATGCCTGTGATAAGAGGCAGACCTTTAACAACAGGTATTGTTGTTTCGTAGGGGATATTCGTCGTTGAAACGATCAGATCTGCACTTCCATCATGCCCCGGAACACTTGCAACATTGATCTGTTGGTGCGTCATCTCAATGCCCTGTTCTTTGCAGTAAGCAATGACCTTTTCTGCAACCTCTGTAGATGTCGCTATACCTGTAGCACAAACAAAGAGTACATGCTTCGCCATATCAGATTTCTCCTTTCAACTTGCTATCTAATATTTTATAAATTTCAGTCGAATCACAAGATAACAATTTCTCCAATTGCTTTGCATCACGAATCAGTTCCGTAATGCTTTTTAGGATGTTTAACTGTTTCTGCGATTCATTTAACGCCAAAAGAAATACAACTCGAACATCTGTGGTTTCATCATCTGTCCCCATGACAGTGAATGTAACAGGATGTCTCAATACGCCAACACTGATTGCATTCTGCTTGACATATTCGGGATCCGTGTGTGGAATAGCTACCCCAAAGGGCTCTGTTGGCAGCCCTGTCGGAAAATTTTGTTCCCGTCTCCTTACCCCCTCTAAAAAGCCCTCATTGACAAGATTAAGATCATAGAGAGGCTTTGCCAACTGTTCAAAGATTTCATTCTGCGTCGATGCAATAACATCTGTTTGAACAAGATCTTCGTTTATAATAATCTTCACAAAAGCCCTCCTTTAGAATATCTATCTTTGATAGACTGTACCTAGGTAATATCGATTCGATTTCAGCCATACGTTGCCGAACTCGACCACTTTGCTCGAATCCAGATGGACTAACTGAACTAGATGTAATACAGGTGCATCATCTGAAACCTGTAAGAAGGCTGCACGCTCTCTGCCGACTACACGAGCCGCATATTGACTCTCCGAGAACTTAATCTTTGTTCCCGCAATTCGTTCAATTGCAGTAAAAAGAGATTCCTTGGTAAAGTCAACATATTCAACACCCCGACACAAGGAAATATTTACTCGATTTTCAATCAGCATGACAGGCTCACCATCAACGCTTCTGACACGCTTCAAATAAAAGACATCATCTCCCGGGGAAATATTCAATCGATCCGCTGTGTAAGGATTTGCCGGCTCAATATGAGCCTCTATTACCATTGTCTCAAACTGAATATTTCGCTCAGCAAGAGCCTCAGCAAAAGAGAGAAGCCCCTTACTCAGTGGATAGGAAATCTTATTATCTGTAACAAAAGTCCCTTTCCCTTGTACCTGTGACAGCAACCCCTCATCACAAAGAATTGCAATTGCCTTTTTTACAGTTCCACGACTAACCTTTAGAAAATTCACTATACTGTTTTCAGAATCTATCTGCTGCCCATACCCCCATGTTCCGTTATAAATATTATTGCGTATCCAATCAGCAACCTGTTCGTACAACGGCGTCATACCATTCTTTTGAAGATTGTTTGTCATGATAAACATCCTTTGTCTCATAGAAATATATAGATGTACTTACTTGTCTATATACAACTATGTACATCTTGTATTTTACAGCATTTTACAATAAAGTCAATAGTGATTGAGAAAAATATATAATTTTTATGAAATGATAAAAGAAGCGAGGCTGTTGCACGAAGTTTTCTAGCTTCGTGCAACAGCCCCAACTCACTCCTTCTTTATACATCTGAGCGCGGCTTCTGCCGCATGCTGCTCCGCCTCTTTCTTGCTGCGTCCTGTCCCCTCTCCCATCGGCTGCCCATCGATGCGGACAAGAGTCGTAAAGCGCTTATCGTGGTCAGGCCCCGACTCACCGATCAACTCGTAGGAGATTGTCGCATGGCGCTTCTGCTGGATATGCTCCTGCAACGTCGTCTTGTAGTCCCGCGTGACATGCGTACGCTGAACGAGCTGCGCTTCAGCGGCAAGCTGGCGTGCAACATAGTCACGTGCTGCTGCCCAGCCACCGTCCAGATAGACTGCGCCGATGACCGCTTCAAACGCATTCTCGAGGTTGTTCTGACGCTCGGCGCCTCCATTGTGTAGTTCCCCGCGTCCGAGTCTCAGATAGCTGCCGAGATCAAGCTGACGTGCGAGGCGCGCGAGTGTCTCACTCTGCACAAGGCTCGCACGCATCTTGGTAAGCTCTCCCTCGGAGCAATCCGGAAAGAGCGCATACAAATAAGTGCTGGAAGCAAGTTCCAGCACGGCATCGCCCAGAAACTCCAAGCGCTCGTTATGTGCGATGACATCCTTCGCCTCATTTGTATAGGAAGGATGCGTCAGCGCCTCGTCCAAAAGGGCGATGTTGTCAAAGGAAACTCCCATATGCACAGAAAGGCGCACAAGCTCAGCGCGCCTTTCTGCCGCCATTTCATATGCCATGGGATTACTTCTGATACTTCTTGACCACGAGGCAGGCATTGTGCCCACCAAAGCCGAAGGAGTTCGAGATCGCCGCACGCACTGTCTTGGCGCGCGCTTTGTTCGGTACATAGTCGAGATCAAGCCCCTCATCCGGTGTATCATAGTTGATCGTCGGCGGAAGCATATCGTTTTCGACTGCCATTGCGGTCGCAATGAGTTCGACGCTGCCCGCAGCCCCCAAGAGATGCCCTGTCATCGACTTGATGGAGGAAACGGCGACATCCTTTGCTGCCACACCCCAGACCGTCTTGATCGCCTCGGTCTCACACATATCGTTCATATGCGTGGAGGTACCATGTGCATTGACATAGTCGATCTCCTTTGGGCTTAGCTCCGCATCATTCAGCGCAAGTTGCATGCACTTTGCCTGATATTCACCATGCGGTGCAGGACTCGTAATGTGATAGCCGTCCGAATTCGAACCGTAGCCGACAAGCTCGGCATAAATGTGCGCACCGCGCGCCTCAGCGTGCTCGAGTGTTTCGAGTACAACCAGACCCGCACCCTCACTCATGACGAAGCCCGAGCGGTTTTTGTCGAACGGGCGCGAGGCATGGGCAGGATCGTCGTTATGATCTGTGCAGAGTGCCTTCATCGCCGCAAATCCCGCGCTCGCCGCCTCGGAGATACTTGCCTCCGTACCGCCGGCGATCATGACATCCGCCTCACCGCGCTGCATTACACGATAGGCGTCACCAATGCAGTTCGCACCCGTCGCGCATGCTGTCACAATGCAGGACACGGGACCATGCAGACCGTAGTTGATCGCAACCTGCCCGGCCGCCATGTTGGCAATCATCATCGGAATGAAGAAGGGGCTGACGCGCTCCGGCCCCTTATCGAAGAGGCGCTCATATGTGCTGTGCATCGTCTCAATCCCGCCGATGCCCGCGCCGACATAGGCACCGATGCGGTCACGATTCTCACTTTCCAGATCAAGCCCCGCATCCTTGATTGCCATACCGGCAGACACAACGGCAAACTGAGCATAGCGATCCATGCGCTTTGCCTCTTTCTTGTCGATGTAGCCCTCGATGCTGAAATCCTTAACCTCGCCTGCAATCTGCGCAGCATAGTTTGTCGCGTCAAAGCGGGTAATGCGCTCAATGCCGTTCTTGCCCGCGAGCAGAGCCTCCCAGAACGCATCCTTACCAATGCCGATCGGTGTGATCGGGCCAACCCCCGTAACGACAATTCTCTTCTTCAAACCAACCGACTCCTTTCCTAGAGCTTGCACCCTAGTTCGCTGCCTCAAGCTGCTGTTTCAGCTCCTCAAATATCTCATGAACACTCAAAATTCGGTCAATACGCGGCATGAACTCGCCCGTAAAGACAAGTCCCGTCTCAAGATCGCCCTGCTGGGCACGTGAGAGCGCACGGATGATACAGAAGTGATGATCGCACTGCTTGAGGCAGCGGTCACATACCTTCGGCGGTACAGGACCTTCGATGATCCGCGCGGAAAACGGCGTGCGCACAGCACGCCCCGGAAGCCCCACAGGACTGTGGATGATGACAATGTCATCCTTCTTCGATTTCAGATAGTACTGCTTGAGCGACGGCGCAGCATTGGACTCCACACATGCCGCAAAACGCGAACCGAGCTGTACGCCATCCGCGCCCATCTTATGCAGGTCGGCAATATCCTGTCCCGTCAATATCCCACCGGCGGCAAAGACCGGAATCTTCACTGCCGCACGAACATCCGAGATAATATTTCGCACAGACTGATCTGTACCGAGATGCCCGCCTGCCTCCTTGCCTTCGACAACAACCGCTGCCGCGCCAAGTTTTTCAGAAATCTTTGCCAGCTTTGCCGTGGAGACAATCGGCACAATCGGTGTGCCTGACTCCTTGCCAAGCTGGAACATATCGCGGGAGAACCCCGCACCGGCGACCACGAGGTCGATTCCCTCGTCAATCGCAATTTTAACGGCATCCGAAAAGTCGCTTGCCGCGACCATTTCATTGATGCCGATGATCCCATTGGGAGAAAGTGAGCGCGCGAGCCGAATCTCATAGCGCAGTTCCTGCGGCTTCATGCCGGAGGCCGCGATGAGTCCGATCCCGCCCTCGTTTGCAGCAGCGGCCGCAAGCCGCGCCGTAGTGATGCGGATCGCCATACCGCCCTGAATGATGGGGACGGTGGCAATCTTATTGCCGATCCTCACCTCGGGTAGTCTCATATAAGCCCTCCAATCGGGAGAGTGTGCCACACAGCAGCACGACGTTCACCGAACCTCTTCTCTCCGCAAGAAGTTTTGGCTCCCCTCCCGTCCGCAGTTTCATCGGCACCCTGCCGAATCCGAATGGAAGGCGAATCTATAACAGCAGGGCATACACCTGCCCTGATTTTATGCAAAGTCAATAAACTACCTTTTGAGAAAAATCCCGTGCGCCTGAGCTGTCACGGGATTTCCCTAAAAGGCCGGATGTGTGCACGATTGCGGCAAAATACCGCAGTGTCCTACTTGTTTTGATGCTGATCGATGTAGTTGACGACATCCTGAACCGTCTTAATCTTCTCAGCAGCCTCGTCGGGAATTTCTACATTGAATTCCTCCTCGAAAGCCATGATGAGCTCAACAATGTCGAGCGAATCTGCGCCAAGATCGTCAATGAAGGTGGACTCGAGGGTGACCTCGTCAGCCTCTGAGCCAAGCTGTTCGACGACGATGTCGCGAACCTTGTCAAACGTTGCCATGCATTTTCACCTCCTTCAAATAAATTGATTGTATGCTACATAACCATGCCGCCGTCTACATTCAGCGTTTGGCCGGTAATGTACGATGCCGCGTCACTTACAAGGAAGAGAACGGCATCGGCAACATGCTCCGGTTTGCCGAGCGTTCCAAGAGGAATCCCCTCGACAAGCTTTTCACGAATACTGTCCTTGAGAACAGCTGTCATATCGGTATCAATGAATCCGGGGGCAACCACATTGACCGTGATCCCACGTGGGGCAAATTCCTTCGCCGCTGCCTTCGAAAAGCCGATCACGCCCGCCTTTGCCGCAGCATAGTTCGTCTGTCCAACGTTTCCGATCTCGCCGACTACGGAGGAGAGATTCACGATGCGTCCGCTGCGCTGCTTCGTCATAAACTTCGCGGCAGTCTTTGTGCAGGCGTAAATCCCCTTGAGGTTCGTTCCAATGACCGCATCAAAATCCTCATCCTTCATGCGGATGAGCAGCGTATCACGCGTAATGCCCGCATTGTTGACGAGAATATCCAGTCCGCCAAGCTCTCCATGTACGCGCGTGACCATCTCGGCTGCAGCAGCACTGTCCGACACATCTGCCTGAATGAGCATTGCCGTACCGCCCTGCTCCTCAATGATCGCCTTGACCTCCTCGGCAGCAGCCTGATTGCCCGCATAGTTGACGGCGACCTTTGCGCCCTCCTGTGCAAGCCGGATGGCGATTGCACGCCCAATACCACGAGAGCCGCCCGTAACAAGAGCAACTTTACCCTCAAGAAGCATGGATTTCCTCCTTAATTGCACCGAATTCATTTAATCATTACTTCTTTAGTGTGTCAAGTGTTTTTTGCAGGGATTCGACATTCTCGACGTTCAGACTCTTCAGCGCCTTGTTGATGCGCTTGTTAAAGCCCGCGAGTGTTTTGCCGGGACCGCATTCGACGTAGGTGTCCGCACCAAAGTCACACATCGTGTTGACACATGCAATCCAGCGCACAGGATGATCTGCCTGCGCGACGAGGTTCGCCTTGATCTCTGCCGCCGTCTGCTGAAGTCCGCCCGTGTAATTCGAAACCACAGGGAACGCCGCATCGTGCAGCTCCACCTTGTCGAGCTCTGCCGCGAGCTTCTTTGCGGCAGGTTCCATGAGCGTCGAATGGAATGGTGCGGAAACCGGCAGAATGACCGCCTTCTTTGCGCCCTTTTCCTGTAGCAGTGTCACTGCGTGCTCCACGCCCTTTGCAGTACCCGCAATGACCGTCTGCCCGGGACAGTTGAAATTGACCGCCTGAACGGCGCCCACGGTGCTTGCCTCGGCACAGGCGGAGATGATCGTCTCATCGTCGAGACCGATGACCGCAGCCATCGCGCCCTCGCCCACGGGAACAGCTTCCTGCATATAGGCGCCACGCTTATGCACGAGCAGAACAGCGTCTTGGAACGACAGTACGCCGGCAGCGACAAGCGCCGCGTACTCACCGAGGCTGTGCCCCGCCGCAATCTCCGGCTCGACGCCCTCCGCACGCAGGAGCTCCGAAGCAATGACTGCCACCGTGAGGATGGCGGGCTGCGTATGCTCGGTCAGCCGCAGCTGATCGGCAGGCCCCTCAAAGCAGAGTTTGCTGATGGAGTATCCCAGTGCCTCATCCGCCTCGGCAAAGCGCTTCTTTGCGAGATCATAGGCATCGAAAAAGTCCTTTCCCATACCGACAACCTGCGCCCCCTGTCCGGGGAACAAAAATGCAAGTTTTCCCATAGCATTGCTCCTTACTCGTAGGTCTTGCGTGCGGCGTCAAACACGCCCGGAAGACCGCTTACGATATCCTCGATGATCTGCGCAACGGGCTTGATGTCCGAGAGCATGCCGGAGATCTCACCGATCATGACGGAGCCGTTTTCAACATCACCCTCGTGTGTTGCACGATGTAGGCTGCCGACGCCGAGCTGCTCAAGCTCCTCGTTCGATGCGCCCGCCGCCTCCATTTCCTCGTACTTGCGGGAGAGCTTGTTCTGAAGGACGCGTGCTGGATGTCCGAGTGAACGCCCCGTGACGACGGTCGAGCGATCCTTTGCTTTCAGGACAGCCTTCTTGTAGTTCGGATGTGCAATACACTCCTCGCTCAGTACAAAACGCGAGCCCATCTGGATTGCCTGTGCACCAAGCGCGAACGCCGCCGCCATGCCGCGCGAGTCACCGATGCCGCCTGCACCAATCACGGGAACATCGACCGCATCCACTACCTGCGGCAGGAGCGCCATCGTCGTAATCTCACCGATGTGACCACCGGACTCCGTGCCCTCGGCGATCACGGCATCCACACCCGTGCGCACGAGACGGCGTGCCAGAGCCACCGATGCCACTACGGGGATGACCTTCGAGCCGATCTCCTTGAGTGCCGGTACATACTCACCGGGATTGCCCGCGCCTGTCGTAATGACGGGAACGCGCTCCTCAAGCACGACCTGCATGACCTCCTTAACAAAGGGACTCATGAGCATAACATTCACGCCGAAGGGCTTATCCGTCCAGCCCTTAACCTTGTGAATCTCGTTCCTGAGTGCGTCGGGCGGCATATGTCCGGCACCGATCAGCCCAAGCCCCCCGGCATTGGAGACGGCAGAGGCAAGCTCGGCTGTGCCGATCCATGCCATACCACCTTGGAAGATTGGATACTTGATGCCAAGCATCCGACAAACCGGATTGTTCTCAAACATTAACCGTTTTCCTCCTTCGCCCATTTCATAATACACGATGCCCATGTAAGTCCCGCGCCGAAACCTGCAAGGGCAATGTTGTCTCCCTTTTTGAACTGCTGCGCGTGCGCCGCCTCCGCGAGGGCGACAGGGATGGATGCGGCAGACATATTGCCGTAACGATGAATATTTATAATTACTTTGTCCATCGGCATCGCAAGACGCTTCGCTGCCGCCTGGATAATACGGATATTCGCCTGATGCGGGACGAGGTAGTCGAGTTCCTCGCGTTGCATTCCCGCGCGCTCAAGGGATGTCTCCACCGTTCGTCCCATAACCTTGGTTGCAAAGCGGAACACCGCCTTGCCGTCCATGTGAACGAAGTTCAGACGCTGTTCGATTGTCTCGGGCGTCACAGGACAGAGGCTGCCGCTCGACGGAATATCGAGAGCATCGCCGCCCGAGCCATCACTGCCAAGATCGAAAGACAGCATGCCATAGCCGTCCTCAACAGCACCAAAAACAGCAGCGCCCGCACCGTCACCAAAGAGGATACAGGTATTGCGATCCTGCCAGTCAATAACCTTCGACAGCGTTTCACCGCCGATCACGAGAACGCGGCGGTAGACACCGCTTTCAATGAACTGCGTCGCAATAGAAGCGGCGTAGACGAAGCCCGAGCACGCCGCCGAGAGGTCAAATGCCGCCGCCTTCTTTGCGCCGAGGCGATCCTGAAGCACACATGCCGTCGACGGGATAATGCGATCCGAGGTAAGCGTCGCCATGATGATGAGATCGAGATCCGCCGCGTCGACATGTGCGTCACGCAGCGCCATCTCTGCCGCACGCTGTGCAAGCACTGAGACTGGCTCGTCCTCGGCAGCGATTCGCCGCTCATGAATGCCCGTGCGCTCAACAATCCACGCGTCATTTGTCTGAACCATCTTCTCAAGGTCGAAATTCGTCAGCACCTTCTCGGGAACATAGTAGCCTGTTCCTAGGATGCCCGCACTGATCTTAGGCATGATCCTTCTTCCTCTCCTTTGCCAGAGCATCACGGATCTGATCCAGCACCTTCCCGTTCACGTAGTCCACCGTGACGCCGATCGCGCTGGCGACGGACTTGGCGTCCGATGAACCATGCCCGATCACGCAGCAGCCGTTTACACCGAGGAGCGGCGCACCACCGTACTCCCTCACATCCAGCCGCTTGCCGAGACGACGCAGCGTCGGCATGAGGAGCAGGGCACCCAGTTTTGCCATCAGCCCCGCCCCGCGAATCTCCTCCTGAATGAGTCCCAGAATGGTTTTCGCAAGCCCCTCTGCAAATTTTAGCACAACATTGCCGACAAATCCATCACAAATGACGACATCGAAATTTCCCTTGGGCACATCGCGCCCTTCAGCATTGCCCATAAAGTGTATATTTGGCTCAGCCTTGAGCAGAGGATAGGTCTCCTTCGCCTGTTCGTTCCCCTTCGTATCCTCCTCGCCAATATTGAGGAGACCGACGCGTGGACGCGCGATCCCGAAGACGTACTGTGCGTAGAGCGATCCCATCACCGCACTCTGCACGAGATGTTCGGGCTTGGAATCGACATTCGCTCCTGAGTCAAGCATAAGCGTCACACCGTCGGGCGTCGGCATCGGTGTTGCAATGGAAGGACGCCCGACACCGCGAATGCGCTGCAGGATCAGCTGCGCAGCCGCAACGGCAGCCCCCGTCGAACCGGCGGAAAATACCGCATCGCAGCTGCCTTCCTTTACAAGACGTGTCGCAACAACAACGGAGGAATCCTTCTTCGTACGCACCGCCTCTGCCGGGTGCTCGTTCATGCCAATGACCTCGGAGGCGTGCACAATGGAGATGCGCAACGCCGTCGGATCCGCCCCGTGCAGCTCCGCGCGAATCTGCTCCTCATCGCCGATCAGCACGATCTCGCAGTCGTATTTCTTCGCTGCATCCACCGCACCCTGCACAATCTCCTTCGGTGCAAAATCACCGCCCATCGCATCGACCGCTATACGCATCCTGCACTCCCTTCTCCCATGCCGCTTCGTCACTCACTTATGGAGCGATACTACAATAAACTTTGCACGAAAGACTTCCTTGTCTTCCCGATAGGTCTTCACCCAGACAAAGATCTTATTGCCGCGCACCTTCACAATCTCCGCATGCGCGATGACTGTCTCCCCTTTATGAATCGGAGTCTTGTATTTCACATTGGCAACCCCCGTCATCGCGACAGGTGCGTCAATAATCGCGAGAGCAAGAGAATTTGCCTGAGAAAAGAGCGCCGTGCCGCGTGCAATCTCCGAGTCTGCAAATAGAAGATCATCCGTGACCCTGAGCGCCGATGTCCCCCGCACCCCCAGTTCGAGCGAGAGGAGATCACCGACCACCTCGGTATGGGGAATGGCGCGTACCTTCTCGCGTGTGTTCTCCGCAAGCGTGCGCACACGCGCGCGCAGTTCCGGAATTCCGAGCTCCGTGCGGTCAAGACGTACCGTCTGCACACTCACGGCAAGTTTTTTCGCAAGCGCTTCATCCGTCAGAAATGGTTCTTTCCGTACAGCCATGACCAGCATCTCCTGCCGTCGCCGCTTTTTCTCCGTCATCACGCCACCCCTCTCTCAAATTTATGCGTGTACTGCGTTCATAAATTTGTTATTTTTAGCACCTGCTGCTATCAGTATGGACGCATTATACTAGGTACTAAGTATTTTTACAAGAGGATTTAATTAAAAAAACAAAAGAGCCGCCGCAAAAAATCAACTGACTTCTTGCAACAGCTCCTGACAGATTCTCATTCAGCCGCCTCGGCCACAGGCTTTCCGTCATAATAGCCACATTCCATGCACACATGATGCGGAAGCTTCGGCTCATGACACTGCGGGCACGATACATAGTGCGGCGCTTCGAGTTTCCAGTTTGCACGACGGCGATCGCGGCGCGCTTTCGATGTCTTTCTCTTTGGTACTGCCACTTTGGATACACCTCCTTAATCATTCTTGAGCAGGCTCTCTAAAGCCGCCAGTCGGGGATCCGGCACGAATGTGTCACAGTCGCATCGTCCCTCGTTCAGGTTCTGCCCACAGACGGGACAGAGCCCCTTGCAATCAGACTTACACAGCTCACGCAGCGGCTCAGCCACAAGGAGGGTGTCACGCACAAGATCGTTCAGAATGATGGACTCACCATCATAGATTTCCGCCTCATCCGTTTCTCCCGGAGTCTTCGCATAGTCCTCAGAAAAATCAAGCGTGATCTCCCGCTCTCCCTCCACGAGGCAGCGGTCACACACATAGCTGCGGCACGCATGTAGCGTTCCAGTAACACGCAGAACCGATCCCGTGTTCATCACCGTGCCGTCGACACAAATCTCTCCGCGAAAATGTCCGGCATCGTCCCCCAAATCGAGAGATTCCGGCACAACAGCGAATGAGAATGTACAGTTCTCACCAAGAGGAAACGTCCCCTCTAGAACATCCAGCTTCATCATCACGCATGACCTTTCACATTATAGCGGCGGTTTTCGGCGTTGTCAAGGAGCGTTTTCAGAGTTCCTGTACATCCTCCTGCGGTGCATTCATCTGTGCCTTTGCCGTACGCAGGACATTCATCGCCTGATTCAGCCCCATCTCAGCCTGCTGCACCCCCTTGAACGTGCTGCCTACGTGGGCAATCAGCTGATCGAACACCTGATTCGCATAGGCATCCGCATCGCTCTGGAGACGCACGGCACTCGTCTGCGCCTCCTCCATGATCTCGCGCGCCTGATCCTGCGTCTGCTGCATAATCGTGCGTGCACGCTCCTTCGCCTGAATGACGATCTCACTGTCCTCAAGCATCTGATTCGCGCGTACCTGTGCGGCGTCGACAATCTCCTTTGCCTCCTCGCGCGCACGATTGATGATGCGCTCCTGCTCCTGCATAATCTCCGCTGCGCGGTTCAGCTCCTTCGGGAGATCCATGCGCAGCTCCTCCACGAGATGCACAATCTCATCATCATTCACAAGCGCTTTGTCGCTGAAGGGGAGGTGGGACGCGTCCGCAACCAGATCTTCGAGCTTTTTCAGCGTATCAACTACTGCCATAAATTGATCTCCTTTTCCTTCGCAGCCTCGAGTACATTATCTCCGAGGGGGTTTTCCATACAATTTCATGATTGCCAGCTCCACCGACGGCGGTACAATCCCCTGCACCGGTCCGCGGAAGCGGATCAGCTCACGCACGCCGGAGGAACTGATAAAGGTCAGATCGGGGCGCGTCAGCAAAAATATCGTATCACTCTCGGGCATGAGATGACGAACCATCGCTGCATGATTCTCCTCATACTCGAAGTCCTTCACCGAACGCAGTCCACGTACCACCACGCGCGCATTCTGCTGCTTCATATAGTCCGTCAAGAGGCCTGAGAACACGTCCACACGTGCATTCGGCACATGAGCCGTCGCCTCACGCAGGAACTGTATACGGTCATTCAGAGGAAAACAGCCTTCCTTTTGGACATTGTGAAAAATGCAGACAATGAGTTCATCAAACATAGCTGCCGCACGCTCCACAATATCAATATGCCCCGTGGTCACGGGATCAAAGCTACCGGCAAAAACCGCGCGTCTCATTTCTGCACCTCCTGCGTGTAAAAGCAAATACGTGCCGCACCATAGCACCGCTCGCGCATGAGAGAAAGTCTGCCGCTGTGCGTAATGAGCGGTTCATCCGCTCCCTGTTCGAGAACGAAGAAACCGCCTGCGGCGAGCAGCGCTCCCGCATCCACAGCGGCGAGCACACGCACATTATCGCCGCATGCGTACGGCGGATCGGCAAAGATGAGGTTGAACGTGCGCCCATCGTGCGCAAGTGCGGCAACCTGTCCGTAGACATCACCGCGACGGATCTCGGCGCGCGCCTCTAGCTTCGTTCGTCGCGCATTCTCCGCGAGTGTCGCGTATGTTGCGCGATCGATGAGTACAGCACTTTCTGCTCCGCGCGAAAGAGCCTCAAGCGCAAGCGCCCCCGTCCCTGCAAAGAGATCGAGCACGTGCGCATCATAGACGCGTGCGCCCAGCATACTGAAGAGAGCCTCGCGCGTGCGGTCAGCCGTCGGACGCGTCCCCTCCCCCGCAGGGGATTTCAGACGGGTGCCGCGCGCACTGCCAGTAATGATCCGCATCGCATTCCCCCCGCTACTTACCATAGGCTTTCCTATTTTACCACAATTCCCATTCGTATTTCAACAGTTCGCGACACTCTGTTGAATGTTACACAAACTTCGCACCTCAAAAATATACGTCAAACCATGAAAAATCTAGGGAATCGCTGATAAAATGAACTTCATCAGATTGGCGTAGATTTTTTCGTCCGAGCAAGGAGGCAAACCGGACGCATAGCAAAGGCTATGTGGAGGATTTGTCGACACAGGCAGGATGAAAACAGATGCATCAAGATAGCGTGGCTGAATTTATCAGTGCTTCCCTAGATCTATAGGCATAAAAAAATGTCCCCTATGCACATTTTCGCAGGTTTTGTAACAATTTCACGGGACATTAAAAAGATGACAAACAACGGATTGCAGAACAGCGCGGTATCCAGTAAAATACTTCTGATTGAACCCGTATGATTCAGACGTGGAGAGAGGTGTACCACATGAAGCAGAATATCGAGATTGCCGCCCTCTTTCTCGCGCTCTCCCTCCTGCTCTTTCACCTCCTCTTCCATCCCACGTACGAGGGTGCGTGGCGCACGCTTCCCGCTACGGCGGAAAGCGGCACACAGCGGCGTCCCATTCTCCTCGTGCCGCTGGATTCGCGTCCGCCGTGCCGGGAGTTCGTCATAAACGGCGGAAAAATTATCGGGCGGGAGATCGTGACACCGCCGACGGAGTATATGGACTACTATTCAATGGCGGGCGATACAAAGGCAATGCGACGATGGCTCGCGCAGGAGGCAGGCAGCGCGTCCGCAGTCATTCTTTCCGTCGATCAGCTGCTCTCAGGCGGGCTGCTTGCGGCGCGTGAGGCGCATATCTCCAACGCCGATATCAAATCGCTTGCAGATGACCTGCGGGCACTCCATCGTGCACACCCGAACGTACCCCTGCACGCGTTCTACATCCTACCGCGCGCGATTCCGCAGGACGGGATCGAGGGCTGGCGTGAGCGGCGCGCTCTCCTCGCCTATGCACGCCTCCTCGGACGCGCGGGCGAGGGACTGCCTGTCGATGCGGAGGAAATGGCGCGGCTGCGTACACAGTTCCCCGACGAATATTTACAAAAATATCTCGCTCACTTCGATGAGAGCACGGCACTTGCCGCCATGCTCATCGGACTGACAGAAGAAGGTGTGCTTACACGTCTCATCCTCGGGCAGGACGACGGCGAAGAATACTCCGTCGGTAATTTGAAAAAGATGGAACTTGCTGCTCTGCTCACACACAAAAAAATCGCCCCCGAGCGGGCGATGATTGTGCACGGCGCAGATGAGATTGCACTCTGCATGCTTGCGCGGCTCTCCGTGGATGAACTGCACGCACGCGGCGGGACACCGCCACGCATTGCACTTCGCTATGCACGCGGTGATATGGCAGATATGGTCTTTCCCTTTATGGCGGTTTCGAACGATGTGACGGCACGCGAGAAGATTGCGATGCTCGGATCCTCCCTCGCGGAGAGTGAGATGCACAGCGATCTGACGCTCTTTATCTCGGCAGGTGACAACACGGCGGACACGCTCGGCACACGAACCCCTGCAGCGACCGACATCAACGCAATGCTTACAGCAGGAACCAACGTCGCGCTCGTCGACCTCTCGCATCATTTCCACGCGGAGGAAACACTGCTCCCGATCCTGATTGAAAAAAACGTCCCCGTGAACGCGCTTGCGGCATACGCGGGTTGGAATACGGCGAGCAACGCAATCGGCACGGCACTTGCACAGGGCATTCTCTATCACTGCGCCATGCAGGAGGCTGCTCACCCAGAGGAACGCGAGGGCGCAACCGCTGCGAATCTCGCGTTCCTCACGGAACGCATCGCAGAGGACGAATTTTATCTAAAGGAAACAATCGATCGCATCAACAACACGCTTCACTTTGCAGGCTATCAGAACACTGCCGATCTCGATCTCACACGGAATTGGCGTTGGGCAAACGATTTGCTCGCAAACGATCTGAACCGTCGTGTGAAAAGTTATGAATCTGCCGCTGCATTCCGCGCACCATTTCGGTGGGATGATATGCAGCTGCGTGTCGAACGCAGCAATATTACCGCATACTACCCGTGGCCGCGCACGTTCGAGGTGCGGATGGAAGCCCAGCCAACCATCGCATTTTCTCCATAACACAAAGGAGGCTGCTGCACGTTTGTTTCGTGCAACAGCCCCTTTTAAGCGCCATTCATTTTTATTGACTTTCTTGCTTGTTTATCTATATAATACAGGCAAGAAAGTTTATAGGAGGTGATTCACATGACCCAGCAGACAGCTATCATGAACCTCGTCCATCAAAATAACGGTATGCTGACAACAGCGAAAGCTGTGTCTTCCGGCATATCCCGCAGCATGTTGGCGCATCTCGTCAAATGTGGGCGTTTGCTCCGTCCCGCCCGTGGCGTATACACACTGCCGGAAATATGGGAGGATGAATTTCTCAATCTGCAAACACGATTCAAGCGTGGCATCTTTTCACACGAAACAGCTCTCTTCCTCTGGGATCTGACGGATCGAACGCCGCTCGCCTACTATATGACCTTCCCAACGAACTACAATCTGGCGAATCCGAAAAAGGAAGGCGTTCGCTGCGCACAGGTGAAGCCGAAGTGGTATGCGCTCGGTATAACAGAGGTAAACTCACCTGCAGGGAACCCAGTGCACTGCTACTCCATGGAACGGACACTCTGCGACATTCTTCGCCCACATCATGCTGGCGACATTCAGATCACCGCAGAGGTATTCAAACGCTATACGAACAGTCCACAAAAAAACATTCCTCTGCTCTCTGATTACGCACAGGATCTCGGTGTAGAGAAAAAGATACGGACGTATTTGGAGGTCCTGCTTTGAAGAATGCCATGCAGTTAAAGTCGGCCATCAGCAAAATCGCAAAGGAAAAGCACATTCCTGCCCAGCTTGTGATGCAAAATTATATGTTGGAACGCCTGTTGGAGCGCATCTCCCGTTCAAAATATCAAGGGAACTTCATCCTCAAAGGACATGAGATTGATCGTGATATTCTTCGTAAGGCATTGTCCGAAACTGCCAAAAAGCGCCATTCCGATGACCTAATCCCCCAGTATCGGAGCATTGTGGAACAGGTTGTAAAGAGTACAGCTATGCTGCAGCACTGGAAAACATATCAGCGCGATTATGAATATGCGAGAGGAGTCGAATTTTCCTCGGCCTGCGAAACCATTATCAACATTATGGATTCAATTCGTTGAACCGAAAAGCAAGGGGCTGTTGCACGAAGCTAGAAAACTTCGTGCAACAGCCTCTTTTACATACTTACTCTGCCGCAAGTCCGAACCGCGTGATTCCTTCCTTGCGGAACTTGTCCAGCAGTTCCATGACGCCGCTGTAGTTCAGATCCCCATCTGCACGCACCACGACGGCAAAGCGCGGATTCTTTTGACTCTCCGCACGCGCACGGCTCAGGAGGGTTGCCTCGTCGATCTGCTGATCCTCAAGCCAGAGCGAACCATCCTTGCGTACGGTGACGAGATAGGTCACGTTCAGCTGTGTCTGTGCCGTCTGCGCCTTCGGCAGATTCACATCCACAGTCTTGAGGTTCACCATGTAGAGCGTGCTCATGATGAAGAAGACGAGCAGGAAGAACATGATGTCGATCATGGGGATGATCATGACCTCAGGCTTTTCGAATGCCCTTCTGTCACGCAGTCTCATGCCTCATCACCTTCTGCTGTATCTCCACTGTGTATAGATGTATCGATCACACCCTTGACGCCCGCCGCACGTGCGAGCTCGATACGGCTGTTCTCGGCAGCAGAGAAGCACATCTCCATATCGGTGACGATGTTCTCGATGCGCTGGGAGAAATACGCATGCACCGAGAGGGCAATGATCGCAACGCAGAGCCCCATTGCTGTAGCAATCAGTGCCTCACCGACACCGCCCGTAATAGCGCTCGGCTCTCCCGCATCGAGATTGAACACGCTGAACGTCGAGATCATGCCGCTGATCGTACCCAAGAGACCGAGGAGCGGCGCCATCGTGACCGTAACGCTCAGATAATACATCCGGTTGCGCAGCTTCGAGAGCGCAATGCCGGACTGAATTTCCATATAGGAGGACATCTTGCGCGAGTTCTTGCTGTTCTTTGTGACGGCGCTGAACAGGATGTCCGCGATCACGCCGCGTTGCGTATTCGTCAGTTCAACCGCCTCTTGAAAGCGCTCATTGGCAATGTCCAACATGAACTCATGTGCAAACGCCCGCCCCGCATCCATACGTGCAAAGTAAAACGCACGCTCAATGCCGATAAAGACGACAAAGATCGACATCGCAAGCAGGAAGTACATAACGATGCCGCCCTGCCGAAAAAAATCAATCCCCTGTGCAATAAAGTCCATTCTACAGTCGTTCCTTTCATTTTGACGGTGACGACACACGTCTGCCCTGATGAGCGCCTTTATTCTACTATATATTTTTAGTGGCGTCAACGATAGTTACTATCATTAAATTCTCTTATCTCCGTCTGATGTCTTGCGGACTATGTGAAAAAATATTATAATGAAAGCCGTTCGTTGACATAAGGAGGATTCGTTTTGAAATTATCTCTCCTGCGCGGCTTTTGGCAGCTATTCAAAGGCTATTGGAGTTCGCCCGAAAAATGGAAGGCGCGCGGGCTGCTTGCCTCGGTCATTGCGCTCAACCTCATCATGGTATACCTGCTCGTACGGATCAACGACTGGTACCGCATCTTCTACGACGCGCTGCAGGCATATGATTGGGATTCGTTCTGGCCGCTCATCGGTGAGTTCACGGCTCTCGCGTTCATCTACATCGTGATCGCGGTCTACGCGGTCTATCTCCGTCAGATGCTGACGATCAACTGGCGCACGTGGATGACGGAGCAATATCTCGCGCGCTGGATGCACGGGCAGGTCTACTATCGTCTGCAAGTACTGCGCAGTGATACGGACAACCCCGACCAGCGAATCAGCGAGGACATCAATCAGTTTGTATCGCTCACGCTGACGCTCCTCGTCGGTATCCTCAAGCAGCTGACGACACTCGGCGCATTTGCCGTCGTGCTCTGGAACCTCTCGGGCATCGTCACCGTTCCCATCGGCACCGCAGAGTTTACCATTTACGGCTATATGTTCTGGCTGTCCCTCCTCTACTCGGGGCTCGGCACATACTTTGTTCACATCGTCGGAAAAAAACTCATCGGTCTGAATTTCAATCAGCAGCGCTATGAGGCGGACTTCCGTTTCAGTATGATGCGCGTGCGCGAGAACAGCGAGAGCATCGCGTTCTATCGCGGCGAGATGGCAGAGGGCGTTGGCTTCAAGGAGCGCTTTGCAAACGTCATCAAGAACTACTGGGGCCTCATGCGCCGGACGAAGCTGCTGAACTTCTACGTCAACGGCTACGCGCAGCTTGCCATCATCTTCCCGCTCATCATGGCAGCGCCGCGCTACTACGCCGGCGAGATTGCACTCGGTGGACTGATGCAGACGCTCTCGGCGTTTGGGCGCGTGCAGGATGCACTGTCCTTCTTCGTCGAGTCCTACAGCTCCATCGCAGAGCTCGCGGCAGTCATCCAGCGACTCTCGGGCTTTACGGAGCATATGGAAGAGTCCGCTCAGGTAAAGAGCGATATTATGTGCGCCGAGGGCACGAGCGACGCGCTTGTGCTTCAAAAGCTCTCCGTCGCTCTGCCGGACGGTGCTCCGCTTCTCATGGCATGCACGCTGACCCTGCCGCGCGGTAGCCACACGCTCGTGACCGGAGCCTCGGGGGCAGGCAAGAGTACGCTGTTGCGCACACTCGCAGGGCTATGGCCGTACGGCAGCGGCGCAATCGAACTGCCCGTAGGAGCGAAGCGCCTCTTTCTCCCCCAGCGTCCCTATCTCGTCCTCGGTTCGCTGCGCCGCGTGCTCTCTTATCCGCGTACGGCGGCGGCTCCGGACACAGAAATCGCACGCATCCTAAAGCTGGTCGGGTTGGAACACTTCGCCGCACGACTTGATGATGTGGACGATTGGAGCCGCATCCTCTCACTCGGCGAACAGCAGAGGCTTGCCTTTGCGCGCATTCTGCTCATCCGCCCCGACTGGATTTTCCTTGACGAGGCGACATCCGCCCTCGACGAGCCGCGCGAGCGCACACTGTATGAGGTGCTCCATCAAGAACTGCCCGCCGCAAGCATCATCAGCGTCGGGCACCGTTCGACACTTTTTGTCCTTCATGACACGGAGCTCCACCTCCAAGACCAGACGTATACCTATCAGGAGATCTCCCATGAATCGTAGAGAATTTCTGCGCCGCCTCGCCCTCGTCGGCATCGGCGCCACATTTTTTCCGTTCTTCCCCGCCGCCGTGGAGGCATCGTGGTATATCCCGACGACTCTACCGGGCGTGGCAGTTCGCCCCACATATCTGAAGTTTGGCACACTTGAAAATCGTTTGGTGACCGACTGCATTGTCGTCCATCACATCGGCATGGCAAATAACGACGATGTCTCGGCAGAGACGGTTCATCAGTGGCATCTGAACCAAGGTTGGTCGGGCATTGGCTATCACTTTCTCATCCGCAAGGACGGTACAATCGAACAGGGGCGTCCGCTCGGCGCGGTGGGCGCACATGTCTATGGCGAGAACCGCCATACCGTTGGGATCAACCTCGCCGGAAATTTCGAGATGGGCACCCCAACCGAGGAACAAGAAGCCTCGGCGGCACTCCTCATTGCCTCGCTCTGCACCGTCTATCAGTTCGATCCCCAGTGGCAGGGTACTGTGAAAGGGCATCGCGATCTAAACGCGACTGCCTGCCCCGGTCGTTACCTCTATGCCGATCTGCCCGACATCGTCCAGCAGGCGCGCATCTACTATACCTCACAGGAAATGCAGACCGAGCGCCTGCGTATCGCACAGCTCGAACGCGAGGAGGAAGAGCGCCGACGCACACAGATCCGCGAACGAATGGAGGAGGAACAGCGCAGAAACGGCATGACGCGCCCCTCACATCCGGCACCAAGCACGCCCAACCCACCGGTACAGCCCCCGCCGGAAAAGCCGTCGATCAAGCCCCAAAAGAGACCAGATTTACCGGAGCCGAATCCGCGCCCCACGCAGCGACGCATCGCAACATAGCCGAAAGATTATGGAGGTGAAGAACGATGGGATTTCATTACCGCTGGTTTGACCGCGACCAAGAAAAAATCGACGAGATGGGGATACCATTGACACGTGCAGAACTTGACGCGCGTGAACACAGTAAGGAGCCCGAGCGGATCTTCTCACGCGGCGAACAGACCGGCATTGTCCTCTCCTCCGTGATCTTTGCTTACGGTTGGACGGAAGGCGATCTCTCGCTCGTGTTCTTCTGCCTCTCCTTCCTGATCTTTGAACTCCGAAAAATTGTGCAGCGCTTCTCCCGCACGTATGGAAAGAGTATTGCAAATGCCATGCAGGGTTTCAGCATCGCGCTGGTCATCGGCGCACTTGCCATGGTTCTCAGCACCTAGGAGGCATTTACATGAAGCAGCAAATGGGGATGGGCGTCCTCAAGATCGGCGCGGCTCTCGCGATTGTCCTGCTCTTCGTCATCATTCACCTCATCGCACCGGGATTTCTGCCCGAGCTGTTCACACTGCTTGCCAGCGGCGACATTCCCGCAACAGTTGAATACATTCGCTCATTCGGGGAGTGGGCAGTCGTCTTTGCGTTTCTCCTTACCCTCTTTACGAACGCGCTTGGCTTCCCGCCCGCCGTCATCTTCTCGACGGCGAACGTCATTCTCTTCGGCATCATCCCCGGCATCATTCTCTCCTGCGTGGCAGAGACGGTCGGCGTGACAATCGCCTTCGTCCTCATGCGCTTCTACTTCCGCGAAGCGGCGGAAAAGGCAATCGCGAAGAGCCCCTTCCTCGCAAAGGTTGATCAATACAGCGGCAGCAAGGGCTTCTTCATCATGCTGATCGGACGTATGGTGCCCTATCTCCCCTCTGCCATCATGAACGCCGTCGGTGCCCTCTCCTCGATTCGCTTCCGCGACTATGTGCTCGCCTCGCTCGTCGGCAAATTCCCCTCGACGGGCATCGAGGCAATCATCGGGCATGACATCATCATGCAGCAGGAGAACAACACGCGCCTCATCATTGTCATCATCGCCGCCGGCATTCTGATCTACGCTGCCATCCACTACGAAAAGCGCCTGATGCATGCCGAAGCTGCGGAGCACGAAATGGAGAAAAAAGAATGACGCGACGCTCGTTTTTGCAGGCTGCCGCCAAGACCATCTTCACGATGAGCTTCGGCGGTCTCTTTTCGTCCCGCTCTGCCCACGCCGCTGCTGACGGCATCCATCATCTGCGCCAGATCGTGACGGCGAATCCCGCACGCACGCGCATGATTCAGTGGGACAGCCCGCAGCTGCTCCAAAATGTGCGCGTTGAGCTGCGCAGCCCCCACAAGCAAGTGGAGAGCCTGATCCCCGCCTACACCTATCTTTCGATGGACGACGAGGTACAGTTTATCTATCATGCAGAGATTTCTTTCGCTGAGGACAGTGCCTACCGCGTCACGCATGCGGGAAGTGCGACGGAATGGATCCCACTACTCGGTGTGGGTAATCCGGTACGTGCCCTGCTCTTCTCGGACAGTCAGTGCGGCGAGAGCTACGATGTGTGGCGCACGACCTATCAGACGGCATGGCAGCGTCATCCGGACGCTGACGCTGTCGCCATCGTCGGCGACCTCACGGACAACGGGGAGTCCGCATGGCACTGGCGCTCATTCTTCGAGGCGATGGAGGCGGCAGGTGCACCGCTCGCCCGCCATCCCCACATCCCCGTCCTCGGCAATCACGAATACTACGGATTGCAGTGGACTGCCGTGCCGCCCGTCCGCTATCTCCGCACCTTTGCCCTGCCCGACAACGGCAGCCGTGATTTTCGCGGACACTACTACTCCTTTGACCTCGGCGCGGTGCACTGCATGGTCCTCGATACCCAGTTCCTTGAGGCGGAGGAACGCGGCGCGGCACTGAGGGCAGAGCAGATGGACTGGCTAAGAAAGGATGCTGCGGCAAGCACAGCACCGTGGAAGCTCGTCCTCATGCACAAGGATATTCTCGCCTACGGTGACTATCAGGTCGAGCAGAATACAAATCACGGCATCAGCGACGTGGGACAGGTTTTTTTGGACACATTCGATCATCTCGGCATCGATCTCGTCGTCTCAGGACACGTTCACGCCTACCGCCGCCGCCAAATGCGCGCACGTCAGACGGACAAGAATGGAACTCTCTACCTCCTCGCGGGACCTGCGGGGAACGAGTACTTCAACGTCCCCGCAGAGACATACGACATCATCGCCGGTCCCGATCCCACACCGTCCAACTACCTCTATCTGGAGGCGGATGCACAGCACCTCCATATTCGCTGTGAAACAACGAGCGGAGCGGTGCTCGATACGGTCGATCTGCAAAAATAAGAAAGACAGACGGCGCAGAGATTACGCTGTCTGTCTTTCTTTTTGAAATGGATTATATGGTCACAATCCCCAAGACAATGGCAAAGAACAGGGAGATGATCGAAAGTCCCCAGAGCCACGGCGCGCAGAAGCGCAGAAGCTCCTTGATGGAGACACCCGCAAGTCCGCAGCAGAGGAATGTCGTCGCCGCGTGCGGCGTGACGAGAACGGCAAAATTCTTGCCGACGAGCATCGCATTCGACATATTCTCCGGGGTAATGCCATACTGCTCACCGACACCGATGGCAAGCGGCATAAGCCCGAAGAAGTACGGACTCGTACCGAGCATCATACCGATCGGTACGGCAAAGATGCCCATGATGATGTGGAAATACGGACCAAGCACGGTCGGGATAAGCATGACGAGCGTCTCTGCCATCGCGTCCATCATCTTTGTGCCCGTGAGAACACCGAGGAAGACACCGGAGGCAAGCAGGATCATCGGCACGCCGAGCGCCTCACCCGCATGCGCCTTGATGCGCTTGCCCTGCATCTTCGGATCGGGAAAATTCACGATGAGTGCAAATGAAAGACCAATCATGAATGCGGCGTACAGCTGAATCTTCGTGAAGCAGAGAAGTGCGATCACGCCGACCGTGAGGAGAAGATTGAACCAGAAGAGCTTCGGGCGCTTGAGTGCGGCGGCTTCCTCATCGGAGATCTGATGTGCCGAGGACGCATCCTCATCCAGCTCCGCCGCCTTGCCTGTCGGATGTATGCCCGCACCGCGCCGCTTTTCCAACACGCCCATAAATGCGGCAAAGACAAGCACCATGATGATTCCGACAATCTGTAGTGGGATGAGTGTGTGCCAGAGCGCATTGACATCCGTGTTCAGGATAACGCCGACGCGCGCAACGGGACCGCCCCACGGCAGGAGGTTCATGATACTCATTGCCGCGCCGATGATAACACAGAGCACGACAGGACGGATATGCAGTTTCTTGTAAATCGGCAGCATCGCGGGAATTGTCACAAGGAGTGTCGCGGCAAGCGCGCCGTCGAGGTGAGCGATCGTCGCAATACACGCGGTCGCCACCGTAACGAGGATGACGTTGGAGCCTGCGTGTTTCACGAGGAAGTCGACGAGTGGGTCGAAGAGCCCGACCTCCGACATGATCGAAAAGTAGACGATGGAGAAGATAAAGAGCACGGCGACCGGCATGGTCGTCGCCACACCCGTTTTCATGAACTCCGCAATCTGCGTGAAGTCAAAGCCGCAGACCACAGCGCAGAGAATCGGGACAATGACGAAGATCGGCGTCGGATGCGCCTTGGACTGCAAAAGCAGAAAGATGATCAAAAAGATCATCACAAAACCAGTAACAGCGAGTAACATGAAAAACCTCCATTCCCAAAGTGATTTCACATTGATCTGAGCATATCGGACTGTTCCATTTCGTATAGAAAGTGTGTAACCGCAACGAGGTCCGCCGAGCCGCCGGGGCTGACCCATGCGGCGATCAACTGCGCGTCAAAGGCCTCGACTGCTGCGCGTCCCGCCGCCGTCCCCATGCCCCCCAGCGTGAGGATTCGGGCGGCATCGCCCTGCACGCGATGAAGCATCGCAAGATCGTGACGACCGAGGATATTCGTGTCCATATTGTGTGCCATAAGCACGAGGAGCACGTCAACGAGAGCATCGTTCAACGGTGTATGCGCCGCCCTGCGCGCGCGGTAGAGCGGCAGGGCATACGCCCGTACGAGCGGGAATCCTGCCTCCGCCTCGCCGCGCACGCCCGTCAGACCGTACGCGAGATACGCCGCCTGCCCTTTCGTTGCGGGCACGGCATCCTTTGCGAGCGCTCCATAGTCCGCGCGGCAAAGTCCCGTGCAGATCGTTCTCGCCGCATCCAGAACGGCATCGGCGGTCAGACGCCCGCCATGCGCCATGAGCCACCCAGCCGCACCGAGCAAAACGCCAAAGCTGAACACCGCGCCCTTGTGCGTATTCACGCCCCCCGTGCGTGCATACATGGCGGCTTCTGCACGACATCCGATCGGACGCAGCTGCGCGAGTAGGGTATCGAGGTGCTCATGCCCCGCACCCGCACGCGCGAATTCCGCAAAATACGGCGCAAGCGCCGCCGCCGATGCCTGAAAGGTGAAGAAGTCCATATCGTCGTGCGCCCCATTGTTCGCACGATCGACAAGCCCCGGCTTCGGCGTTGCCGCCACCTCGACAAGCAGAGCCTCCACGGCAAGCGCGGCAATGTGATCCACGCCCCTCATTTTCCCATCCAATACCGTATTCAAAGCACGAGCGGTTTGATCTTGCGTACGACATCGAGAATCGTACCGTCACGCGCCTCCAGGACGGCGATCACCTGATCCTCCCATTCGAGTTCGTCCGGCTCACCGACAAGGCTGTACGCCTTCTCTTGGAGCGCCTCGATCGTCGTATGGGCAATCCCCGCCGCGTCGAGACACTCGATCAGATCCCTGCGCGCGGGATTGACGGCGATGCCGTAGTCCGTCACGAGCACATCCACACAGTCCCCCGGCGTCGTCACGGTGACGACCTTCTTGCAGACCGTTGCCATGCGCCCGCGCACGAGTGGCGTGACAATGATGCAGCACTTGCTCCCCGCCGCCGTGTCCGGATGCCCGCCCGGCGCACCGCGCAGCACCCCGTCCGAGCCGGTCAGCACGTTGACGTTGAAATCCGTGTCAATCTCCAGCGCCGCAAGCACGACGAAGTCGAGCTTGTTGACGTATGCGCCCTTGTTCGCGGGATTCGCATATTCACTCGTGGAGATCTCAAGATGCTTGTCGGGATGCGCTGCGAGATGCGCAATCGCCTTCGTATCAAAGTCCTGCGTATCGAGCAGCTTGCGCACAAGTCCCTTGTCCATGAGGTCGCAGATATTGCCGCCCATACCGCCGAGCGCGAATCCCATCACAATCCCCCGCTCGCGCATATAGTCCTCAAGGTAGCGGTTGACCGCGAGCGACGGACCGCCGACGCCCGTCTGAAACGAGAAGCCGTCCTTAAAGTACGGCGTCGCCGCCATGATCTTCGCACAGTTCTCCGCCATCATGAGGTTGCGCGGATCCTCGGTGACACGCGCCTCCTTCGTGCCGATCTTCTTCGGATCGCCGATCTCATCCACAACGACAACATAGTCCACGTCGATGGACGGAATGGCGGCGGGCATATTCGGGAACGGGACGAGCGTGTCCGTCACCACGACGACATTGTTGGCATAGCGAGCGTCCGCGACGGCATAGCCGAGCGTACCGCAGTTGTTCTTGCCGCCCGTACCGTTCGCATTGCCGTAGTCGTCCGCCGCCGATGCCGCGATAAACGTGATGTCGATGGAGAGTTCCCCCGTCTCGATGGCACGCGGCCGCCCGCCGTGACTGCGGATGATCGCGGGCGTTTTGAGCTTGCCCGCCGAGATGACCTCGCCGATCCGTCCGCGCACCCCCGAGGACTGGACGCCGATGATCTTGCCCTCCTCGATGTAGTCCGCAAGGAGATCCTGTGCACTGCCGAGGGAGGTCGTCGCAACCGTCAGATCCTTCAGCCCCATCTCCTCGACGAGCACCTTCATGACCATGCTCGTCACATAGTCGCCGTTGCGAAAGGCATGATGGAAGGATACCGTCATGCCGTCATGCGCGCCGCATTTCTCGCACGCCTCACGGATCGAGCCGACCACCTTCGACGCCTGTGGCTTCTCTGCGCGTCGTACGGTCGCTCCCGCCTTTTTATAGGACTTGCCGTCCATATAGAATTTGCCCTGATAGACCTCCTTGCCCCCCGTGAGAAGTTCGTCGGGAATCTCTCTGCCCACTGCGTTTTTCATATCACTGCACCCCCTTTTACAAATCCCCGTGGTAGACGCCGCACGCCTTCGCAAGGGCGAGTATGCGCCTTGCGTCCTCAATGAAGGCAATGTCGACCATCTTGCCGTTCACCGTGTAGACACCGACGCCCAGCTTCGACTGCTCCTCGTAGCTGCGCACATAGAGTTCCGCCGTTGCGATCTCCTTCTCCGTCGGGGCAAAGGTCTTGTGCACATATGCAATCTGGCGCGGGTTGATGAGGCTCTTGCCGTCAAAGCCCATCGCGTGATCGAGTTCCACCTCCGAGCGAAAGCCCTCCTCGTCGTCGAGCGCGGTGAACACCGTGTCAAAGCACTGAATGCCCGCCTCACGCGCCGCGAGCAGCATGAGGCTGCGCGCCGTATTGATCTCGATGCCGCTGCGCTCGGGGCGGACATGCATACTCTTGCGGAAGTCACCGCCCGAGATCGCCACGCCGAGCATACGCTCCGATGCCTGACAGATCTCGCGCGCATTCAGAATCCCCTTCGGGCTTTCGAGTGCCGCCATGAGCAGCGTCCGCCCCTCCTCGACACCGAACTCCTTCTCCGCTGCGAGCACGTGCTCCTCGATCAGCCGAACATCGTCCGCACTCTCGCATTTGGCGATGCGTACGCCGTCCGCACCGCCCGCAACGCAGACGCGCACATCCTCCTGCCAATGCGGCGTATCAAGCCCGTTGATGCGTACAATGACCTCGGTATCACCGTAGTCGATGCTCTTCAGCGCATGATAGAGCGAGAACCGTGCCGCATCCTTCTGGTTCTCCGCCACGGCATCCTCAAGATCGAGCATGATGCTGTCGACGCCGTAGATATACGCGTCCTTGATGAGTCCCGGCCGCTGCGCATTCATGAACATCATCGTGCGGCGCAGACGGAACCGCTCCGGTCTGGGTCTTGGAATCATTGAATCACACCTCCCCACGGAACATTCTTGTCCGATACACCCGCACTGCGGAATACCGCACACTCCACACGCGCACGGATCGTGCAGTCCAGTGCGCCCTTGTCCACCACCTGCACACGCGCGGACGAAACGCCGAGGCGTTCCAGCGTTTCGAGCACAGTCTTTTGAATGGCGCGACCGTACTGGTTCATGACGCTGCTCTCCAGATGAAGCTCGATGCCGCCCGTGCCCGGCTCGACCGTGACTTGCGCATCGCTGGACTCCAACGTCCCCGCCATCGCCATTTTTTCGATCTGCATAACGCTTCCTCCTAACTTTCAATTATGGTACCATAATAACAGGAAGAGGGATTCTCTGTAAATGCACTCATTTTTCCACACATGCCATTCCAAAAAGGAATGTCAGTCTTGCGTTTTTCAATCGTAAAAGCGATGATAGTCATGGTATAATAAACGAATCATATTCTTTGAAAGGGGTGGAAGCCGATGGATACGCAGGATATCCAGCTGCTCATGACGCTGCACCGTACAAGCAATATCACGCGCACAGCCGAGGAACTCTATACGACACAGTCCTCGGTGTCAAAGCGCATCCGCCAGCTCGAAAAGGAGCTTGGCATCATCCTTGTCCTGCGCTCACGGCTCGGCATCCAGTTCACGCCGGCGGGTGAGATCGTGCTGCGCCACGTCAGTGCGATCGCGCGTGAACTTCGCACGATGAATCAGGAACTCAACGATACGCAGGGCATTATCTCCGGCACGCTGCGTGTCGGCGTGTCGATCAACTACGCGATGTACCGTCTGCCGCCCATCCTCCGACGCTATCAGGAATATTACCCGCTCGTACATACACAGACGATCATCGAGGTCAGCCAGAAGATCTACTCCATGTTCATCGCGGGACAGATGGAGCTTGTCATTGTGCGCGGCGAATACTCCGACTGGGACGGGCCGCGCATGCTCTTGGGTCGCGAGCCGATCTGCGTCATTACCTGCCGCGCCCACGAACATCTGCCGCTGGACGAACTGCCGCAGGTCATCCGCAAGTCGGACACGGAGATGGAGCGCGACACGGCGCTCTGGCGCAGAGAGCACAAGATCCCCACGGCAAAGAATCAAGTCTTTGCGAACAGCACCGCTACCTGCATCGAGATGGTGCGGCAGGGACTCGGTTGGGGCATCGTGCCCGAGATCTGTCTTGCGCACTTCGATGGCTGCATCCGTCCCATGTGCTTTGCAGACGGGCGTCCGCTCGTGCGCTCCACCTATCTCCTCTACACGGAACAGACCGCCGCCCTGCCGCAGATTCGCGCCTTTATCGACCTGCTTGCCGAAACAAAGGAGAGCCTATGATCACGACCATTTATCCATCCGACCGCATGGGCATGGAACGCGTGCGTGCCTTACTCGAAAAGGAAGACTTGCGCATGGACGCAAACCTCGACTACACCTGCGCCATCCTTGACGAGGCTTACAACCCCATCGCGACAGGCAGCTGCTGTGGGAACACACTGCGCTGCTTCGCCGTCGACCATGCGCATCAGGGCGAGGGGCTGCTGAACGAAGTCCTCTCCCATCTCATGACAGTGCAGCAGGAGCGTGGGAACGCCGCTGTCTTCCTCTATACGAAGGGCAGCTCCGTCCGCTTCTTCCGCGACCTCGGCTTCCATGAGATTGCCCGTGTCTCGGACACGATCGTCTTTCTCGAAAATCGCCGCTGGGGATTTTCCGACTATCTGAGCGCATTGCAGCGCGAAAGTCCCGCGAACGCAAAAAACACGGCGGCAGTTGTGATGAATGCGAATCCGTTTACCCTCGGACACCTCTATCTCGTAGAGCAGGCTGCTGCGGAAAACGAATGGCTGCATCTCTTTATCGTGAGCGAGGATGTGAGCCTCTTTCCCTTTTCTGTGCGGGAACGCCTCATACGCGAGGGAACGGCGCATCTCAAAAACATTGTCTATCATCGGACGGGCCCCTACATCATCAGTCAGGCAACCTTTCCCAGCTATTTCCAAAAGGACGAGGACACCGTTATCCTGAGTCACGCACAGCTCGATATCGCCGTGTTCTCGCGCATCGCACAGGCACTCTCCATCACGCGGCGCTACGTCGGTGCGGAGGAGGCGAGCCGCGTCACACGCCTCTACAACGAAACGATGTTGAAGGAACTTCCGCGCGCAGGCATTGCGTGCAGGATCATCCCGCGCAAGGAGCACGCGGGCATGCCGATCAGCGCCTCCACCGTGCGGCGCGCAATAAAGTGCGGCGACATGGATGCCCTTCCCTCCCTCGTGCCGCCCGCAACGCTCGCCTTCCTCCAAAGTGAGGAGAGCGCTGCCATTCGCCAAAAGATTGCAGAGACGACAGATGTCGTCCACTACTAAAGGAGGCATTATGTTCAGCGGTATTCCTGTCGAACTCGCCGCCATGCTCGCCGCACGCGAGGAGCGCGCGGCACGTCAAGCTGCATGGCTCGAAAAATACGCCGTCCCCCTCCTCTCCTTCACGCTCAACATCCCGGGTCCCGTCAAGACATCGCCCGATCTGCGGCGCGCGTTTGATGCGGGACTCCTTGCATTGGAGGACGCACTGGGAGCGGCAGGGCTGTCCCCCACGGCGCGGACAGAAATCCATGCGCCAACGGGCGATGAGGGACTGCTTGCCATCGACGGCGATGCGGAGGCAATCAAGGAGATTGCCACGCGCATTGAGGAGGAGCATCCACTGGGACGGCTTTTCGATATGGACGTTCTAAGTGCGGACGGCACAAAGCTCTCGCGCTCCGTCCCGCGCCGCTGCCTCCTCTGTACGGAGCAGGCACAGAACTGTGCGCGCAGCCGCCGTCACAGCATTGCGGAACTGACGGCGGAGATTGAACGCCTCCTAGCCACATATCTATGATAGGGGCACTCGGAGTGCAGCCCCTATTTTATTGCAAAAAAAGACTCTGCACAGGAAATCCCGTGCAGAGTCGATAGAAATCTACCTATTAAATTTTAGAACATCCACTTGACGCCCAAGTCGCCGCTGAGACCACGGCGCTTGCCCTGCCATCCCATCAGGCGCAGGTCATAGCGCATGTTGCCGTCTGCGGGCATAAACCGATAGCCAAGTTCGAGCATTCCGCTCGCCCCCTTGAGGCTCGGGCTGGGCGTCTCATAGCCCTGGTAGGACGCATGCGCATTACCGCTGAACTCGTACTCCAATGCAAGACCCGTGTAGAACTCACCGCCTGCATTGCTCTGCTTCGTGTAGCGGAAGCCGAGGCGCGTTCTGTGCGAGTTGACCTCGGAGAAGTCGTAGTCCTCACCTGTATTCAGATGCGCCGTCACATCGCCCTGATGCGACCAGAAATAACGCAGGTACGGCGTGATCTTCGCATTCTCCTTGAGCTGAATGTCCTTGCCAGCAGCAAAATGACCTGCCCAGTAGGTGTTTGAGACATCGTACGAGGAATTGATGCCGGCATAGATGCTGCCGTCGTAGTCACTCTTCACGCGACCGCCCTGCAGCGAGCCCTCATACCACATGCCATCCTTCCTGTCAACACGCACCATGAGACCAAGACCGTATGTACGGAACTTGCCGCTGCCGTGTGTGTTGTCGTTGAGGTAGGAGTCGTAGCTAGCATTGCCGTAGGAGAGGAAGGGACCATAGACCACATTTCCATTCTTCAGCGACTCCTCACGCGCCCAGCCGACACCGACATTCAAGCCGTTCGTATCGACATAGGAACCGGTCTCAGAGTGCATATGGCTGCCGCCGATGCCTGCCCAGAGCTGATAGCCCTTGGGTGCAGTCGCCTCATCCGCCTTTCCGGCAGAAGCGGCGTCTTTTGCCGCCTTAATATTGTTGGCAACGAGGAAGTCCACGCCCTGATTGATGAACGCCGTTGCTCCGACGCGCGTCTCGACAAAGGACTTCGTCTGCTCGATCAGCTCTGCCTTCTTGACAACGGCAGAGACCTCGTTCGTCGCCGTCTGTGCGACATCGAACTCATAGCGGAGCGATACGCCCTGCATTGCCGACGACGTATTCTGAATCGTGGGATCGGTCTGGATCGTGCCGCCGGGCGCCTTGATCAGGCTGAACTGCTCGCTCACGCGGAATGCGGGATGCGCGCCGTCGATAACGCCGACGCCGATGCCTACGCCCTGCAGATTCTGCGTCCCCGTCGTGGTGAGTTCGAGAATCGGAGCCGTCTTGTCATGTGTCTGATCGAGGAAGAAATTGATGTTCTGGATGCCCGCGAGGCTCTGCGCCTTCGATACGCCGGGATGCACGACGAGCGTGTTGCCCGTACCGGACGCAGCCGTGCCGCCCGTGATGCTGCCCGTAACGATCGTACGGTTCAGATGGATGAAGTTGTCCTCCGTCGTCGCGCCGCTGCCGCCCGTGACATTGCCCCCGACCGTGATATTGTCAAGGCTTACGACGTTCGCCGAAGCCGCGCCGCTCGTGGACACAGAACCCGTCACGTCGCCCGAGACATTGGACTTGACGTTGACGGTGTTCTCCTTTGCATCGCCGGTGGAATAACCGCCGACCGCATTGGCAACCGTGCCGCTTGTGATGTTGACCGTGTTCTTGGTCGCCTTGCCCGTCGGCGATGTTGCATAGCCGCCGTAGACAGTACCCACCGTAGCGCCATCAATCGTGACACTGTTGTCATGGCTGTCATTCTTCTCTGCCGACAGAGCTTTTGCATCCGTGCCGGACAGGGGAACATCCGTGTAGCCGCCGTAGGCATTCGTGTAGCTGCCGCTCGACACGGTGATATTGTTCTCGCGCGTCGCGTTGCCCACCTTCGAGATGCCGCCGTAGACATCCGTCGAACCCGACGGTGTCACAGGAGCCGTCACGCCTCTGTACTGATAGCTCTGCGCAATGACCTTCGTATCCGATGCGGTACGATTCTCCGTGTCGATATTGTACTCGGTCGTATCGTCCCCATTGATCTTGCTGCGCGCACCGTCATAGGTGCCGCCGAAGGAAATACCTGCGCCGTTCTCCATCAGCGTGATCGGGGTCGTCGATGTGCCGGTCGCATCCAGCGTCTGCCAGTCGAGCGCATTTGCGCCGCCCGTGAACGTGAGCATCGAAGTTCCCGCATTCGCCGTGGAGGCATCGAAGTTCACGTGCTGGAACGCCGTGATATTGCCGGCGCTGTTTGTGCCCTTCACCGTCAGCGTATTGCCCGAGGTGGCATTGCTGCCGCCGGAGATCACGCCGTTTACGGTTGTGCCTTCCACATTGACCTTGTTGTCATTCGTGGCAGTACCCTCACCGCCAGTGACATTGCCCGTGACGGTCACGGCACCGAGATTAATCGTGTTGTCAGAGGCAGCGCCCGCCGCAGAGGAACCGCCGACCACGTTGGCGACCGTGCCGCTCGTCACATTGACCGTGTTCTTTGTCGCCGTGCCCGCCGCCGCGTTCGTGTAGCCGCCGTAGACGGTGCCGGAGACGTTTGCGCCGGCAATCGTGATCGTATTATCGTGGCTGTTGTTCTTCTCTGCCGAGTTTGCCTTCGCATCCGAGCCGGGCAGCGGCGGAACAGAGTCCGTATAGCCGCCGTAGGCATTCGTGTAGCTTCCGCTCGACACGGTGATATTGTTCTCCCGCGTCGCGTTGGCAACCCGCGAGATACCGCCGTACACATCCGTGCCGATCGAGGTCACGGCGTTCGTCTGTCCGCGATACTGATAGCTCTGTGCAATGACCTTATTGTCCGAAGCCGTACGGTTCTCGGTGTCGATATTGAACTCCGTTGTATCGGCAGAGTCAATTCCGCTGTGCGCGCCGTCATAGGTGCCGCCAAAGGAAATACCTGCACTGTTCTCCATCAGTGTGACGGGACCTGCGGTCGTGCCGATTGCCTCAAGCGTCTGCCAGTCAAATGCGGATGCACCGCCCGTGAGCGTGAGCATCGGATTCGTCGCCGCAGTGCCGACATCGAATTTCAGCTTGCCAAAGCCCACGAGGCTGCCCGCCGCGTTTGTATTCCTGACCGTCAGTTCATGACCCGTGCCCCCCGCAGAGCCGCCCGTAACGGCACCGATAACAGTCGCACCTTCCAGATTGACCTTGTTATCCGTTGTGGTCGCACCCTGACCGCCGAGAACACTGCCCACGGTCACGCCACCCTTGAGCGTAATCTCGTTGTTCGAGGCTGCGCCGCCCGCAGAGTAGCCGCCAACGATATTGTTGACCGTACCGCTCGTGACTTCGACCTTGTTCTTGGTCGCCGATCCCGTCGTCGATGTTGTATAGCCGCCGTAGACCGTGCCGGAGACGTTTGCGCCGGCAATCGTGATCTTGTTGTCGTGGCTGTTTTCCTTCTCCGACGACCGTGCCTTGCCGGAACCAAACGAGGGAACTTCCGTATAGCCGCCGAACGCATCCGTATAGCCACCACTCGACACGGTGATCTCATTTTCACGGGTCGCATTGCCCACCTTCGAGATGCCGCCGTAGACATTCCCCGGAGCGAACGCTGGTGACACCACGGGATTTGTCTGCCCGCGATACTTGTAGCTCTCGGCGATGACATCGTTGTCCGAAGCCGTATGGCTTACCGTATCAATGTTGAACTCCGTCGTATCATCCGAATCGCTTCGGCTGTGTGCGCCGTTATAGGTGCCGCCGAACGAGAGCCCCGCACCGTTGTGCATCAACGTAATGGGACCTGCAGATGTGCCGGTCGCCTCAAGCGTCTGCCAATCAAGGAAAGATGTACCGCCGTTCAGTGTGAGCATTGGATTCGTCGTTGCGCTGTCCGTGTCAAAGATCACCTTGTTGAACCCTGCGATGCTGCCCGCCGTGTTCGCACTCTTGACTGTCAGCTTATTCCCCGTGCCGCTCGTAGATCCCGCCGTAATGCTGCCGGCTACGGTCGTTCCTTCCACGTTGACCTTATTGTCGTTCGTTACGGTACCCTGACCGCCGAGGACATTGCCCGCAATGTATACGGAACCGAGGTTGATCGTGTTATCCGAGGCTGCGCCCGTGGACACGCCGCCCGTGACATTCGTCACGTTGCCGCTTCTCACGTTGACCGTGTTCTTCGTCGCATCGCCGATGGACTCACCACCCACAACATTCGTTGCCGTGCCGCCCGCGACATTGACGGTATTGCCCGTCGCCTTGCCGCCCGCCGAGGTGGTGTAGCCGCCGTAGACATTCGTGATCGAGCCGCCGTTCAGGTTCACCGTGTTGTTCTTGCTGTCAAATCTATCCGCATGCGGTGTCGTGGTGGAACCGGTCGACGTCCAGCCGCCGTAGGCGTTCGTTCCCGTGCCGCCCGTTATGGTCAGCGTATTGTCCTGCGTCGTGTTGCCGCGCTTGGAGCGCCCTGCCCACGTATCATTCGGATCTGCCAGAGTGGTGACATTGGCGTTCTTGAACTGATAGTCGTCCAGGTTGATCTTCGTTGCGCCGGTAGCCGTATGCGTGTCGGTATCGATGAAATATTCGTGCTCGTCCGTCTCGGATACAAAGGTTCCGTCGGTCGTGTATCCGGAGATACCGAAGCCGCTCGTGTTCGACAGAAGCGTGCGTGCTCCCGTCGCCGTGCCGATTGCCTCAAGCGCTGTCCAGTCGATAGCGGTGGAACCGCCCGTGAGGGCAAGCATTGCATTGGCAGGAGTCGATGCGCTGTCGAGGTCAAACTTCACCTTCTGGAACATTGTGATATTGCCCGCAGTGTTGTTTCCCTTGACCGTCAGCGTGTTGCCCGTACCGACCATATTAGCGCCGCTGAGGATGCCCGTGACCGTGGTATTGCCTTCCAGCGTGACCTTGTTGTTGTTCGTTGCGGTTGCACCCAAGCCACCCATGACATATCCCGTAACGACAGCCCCCGTGCCAAGCGTGATCTCATTGTCCGAGGCTGCGCCGCCCGTGGAGATCGAGCCCGTGACATTCGTCACGCTGCCGCCCGTAACGTTCACCTTGTTCGCCGTTGCACTGCCCGCAGAGTACGCGCCGACGACGTTCGCCGCAGCGCCGCCCGTGATGTTGACCGTGTTGTTCGTCGTCGTACCCGTCGGTGCCCACGTATAGCCGCCATAGATGGTATTCGTAACGCTGCCGCCGGAGAGGGTAATCTTGTTGTTATAGCTGTTGTCCCTGTCCGACTTCGTCGTACCCGTGCCGGTCAGAGGAACGTCCGTATACCCGCCGTAGGCATTCGTATGGCTGCCGCTCGCTACGGTGATGTCGTTCTCGCGCGTCGAGTTGGCGACCTTCGAAATACCGCCGTAGACACTGCTCGGATCGAACGACGGTGTCACAGGAGTGTCCTGCAGACGATACTTATAGCTCTCGGAGACGATGCGCTGACTCGAACTCGTATGGTTCTCCGTGTCGATGTTGAACTCCGTCGTATCATCGGAATTGCTTACGCTCTTTGCGCCCGTATAGCCGCCGAGCGAGATCCACGCCGTATTCTGCATCAGAACGAGCCGGTTGGGCTGCTCCGCGTTCGACACTTCGAGTGCGCCCCAGTTAAATGAGGTTCCCCAACCGTTCGTAATGTTCAGCATCGGATTGGTCGTGGACGCTGTGGAAAGGTCGAAGCTGACCTTTTGGAAGCCCGTGATATTGCCGGCACTGTTCGTGCCCTTCACCGTCAGCGTATTGCCCGTACCGCCCCCAGAGCCGACGGTAATGACACCGCCGACCGTGGAGCCATCCATATTGACCGTATTGTTGCCCGTCGCAGAGCCTGAGCCGCCCGTAACAGCGCTCGAAACACTCGCGGCGCCGAGGTTGACCGTATTGTTGTTTGCCGTGCTTCCCTGACCGCCAACAACAGATCCCGAAACTGTCACAGTGCCGACGAGGTCAACCGTGTTCCCAGAGGCACTGCCGCTTGCATTTCCGCCAAAGATATTGCCCGTAACATCCTTCTTGACCGTAACTTTGTTGCTGTCAGCAACTCCGCTGTTCGCCCAGCCGCCGTAAACAGCCGCATTGATCGTGCCGCCTGTCAGCTCTACAATATTCGACGATGCCGCGCCCGTGCCGATATTTTGTCCGCCAAGGATAGTCCCGCCGACCATACCGCCAGAGATCTTGACCTCATTCTTTTCCACCGTGCCGGACCCATAGCTCAGACCTCCGGTAACGTCATTCGTAACCGAACCGCCCGTCATCTCGACCTTATTGTCCGAGACAGCACCCGCGCCGCTCTGAGCACGACCGCCCGTAAGATTCACGGCAGTCGCCTCACTATAGGTCACATAGTTCTTTTTGGCGTTTCCTCCGGCAGAAGACCCGCCGTATACATCGTTCAGGCTCGTACTGCCGCCGCTCACAACGACCCCGTTGCCGACGGCATCACCCGTACCGCTCGTGACGCCGCCGTAGCTGTCGCCGCTGACCGTGCCGCCCGTGACCGTCAGTGTATTGTCCTGCACGGCGCCGGTCGCAGCACCCTGAATCTCGGCACCTGCCGCAGCGCCCGTCACCCAGCCGCCCGCAATCGTTGCCTCGTTATTGATGGCACTGCCCGTGCCGCTTCCTGTGATGCGTGCGCCGCGCACATTGGTCACCGTCGCCTGTGTAAAGCTGGCTTTATTCCCCTCGGCATTGCCCGTCACGGACTGCCCGCCGACAACATCATTGGCGGTGATGGAACCGCTGATCGTTGCTGTATTGTCCTTCGCCGCACCCGAACCGTTCGTGATGCCGCCATAGATGCTGCCAAGTGGGGCATTCGCGCCGCTGACAACGGCGTGGTTGTCCGAAGCCTCGCCCGTCGCTCCGGTATCACTGATCAAAGCGCCTGCAATAAAGGCACTTGAGCCGCCCGACACCTCGGCACGGTTGCCCGATGCCTTGCCCGTTGCGCTGACGCCATTGACCACACCGCCGATGAGCCGAGCCGCCGATCCGGCGTTCATATATGCCTTGTTGTCCGTAACGTCGCCAGCCGCAACGTCGTTCTGTCCGCCGACAGCAACACCGGACACCGTCGCACCGCTCGCCTCAATGGTCAGTTCGTTGCCCGTGACATTGCCGTTGCTCAGAACACGACCGCCGTACGCATTCCCTGTGATACCGGCGCTGTTCTTGAGGAATACCTTGTTCGTATCTGCGCCCGCACCGCCGCGTCCGCCCGTAACCACACCGGCAAAGGAGATGCCGCCGACGGTCGCCGTATTGCCGGACGCCGCTCCATTGACGCTGAAGCCGCCGTCAATCGTATTGCCGCCAAGCGTACCGCCCGTGATGGTGACCTTGTTCGCCGATGCCGTCCCCGTATCTTCGGCAAACCCACCGATGATATTATCCGAGAGCGTACCGTTCGTGACGTTGACCTTGTTGCCCGACACCTCGCCCGCATGGGTACCATGACCGCCCGTGACAACGCCCGTGATCGAGCCGTTTGTAATGTGGATCTCGTTCCCATCAGCCTTGCCCGTGCCCATATTGTGGCCGGCAGTGACTGTCCCGCCAATGGTACCGCCATTGATGTTGACGATGTTCCCGGAGACGTTTCCGGTCGCCGAGGGTGCAACGATCTCGCCGCCGCGTACGTCATTATTGATTGTGCCGCTCGTAACGGTGACGGTATTCGTCGCAGCATTGCCCGCCGCATTCGTGCCCGCAACGCGACCGCCAATCAGATTGTCCGCCGTCGCACCTTGGAAGTTCAGGATATTGGTCGAAGCATCGCCTGTCTGCGAGCGTCCGCCAAGGACATCATGCAGAATGGTGCTCGTTCCGCTGACCGTAACCGTATTGCTCGTCACGGAGCCAGTGCCCTGTGTCGTACCGCCATACGTCTTACCATTCACAGTACCATTTGTGATGGTCACCGTATTGGATGCAACATTGCCCGTCCCCTGCGAATTTGCGCTCGGACCCATGATTGTACCGCCCGCCACATTGTTGTTCACGGTACCGCCCGAAAGCTCTACTATATTGCCCGTGGCGTTGCCCGTCGAATTGGCGCCGGCAACAAGACCGCCGTAGAGTCGGGCGGCTGTCCCGTCGCTCATGACCGCCTTGTTCGTTTCGACATCCCCGCTTGGTCCATAGGTCATACCACCGGCGATATAGAGTCCTCTGGCGTTTGTTGTTGCCCCTGTAATATGGATTTCGTTGCCGGTGGCATTGCCGCCGCTCTGCGCCGTTCCGCCCAGTGTGCTTCCAAGGACATCGGCACCGTTTTGGAGGTAGAGTTTGTTGCCCTGTGCGTTGCCCGTGCCGATGGTAACACCGCCATGAACAGGACCGCCCAAGTTATACGTGACGCCGTCCAGCGTCAGTATATTGCCCGTCACGTTTCCCGCATCCGTATACGAGCTGATCTCGCCGCCCGAGATGCCGGGCGCCGTCAACAGCGGATCTGACGGGCTGTTCACTGTTACATTGTTCCCCGTCACATCGGCAGCGGATGCGTGCGGCATAACCGGGAACAGTGCGCCTCCTCCTGCGGACAGAGCGACTGCGACGGAAAGAGCCAACCGACGCGCTTGCGATTCTCTTGACATAAGTATTCCTCCCTGCGTATTGCCACCATCCATGATAGGGACAGACTGATAAAACATTCATTTTAAGAATCTGCCACCAACCCCTGTTTAATCAATGGTTCCTTTATTTTAGCACAGCATTGGATTGATTAAAATAGGACGAATGTCTTACATTAAATAGATAACATCTCATTTCTCGCCCTTATTATGAATAAAAGGGGCTGCTGCACGAAAGTTTCGTACAACAGCCCCTCTGTCTTAGTGACGCCATGGTGTCCGATTTTGGTAATCCCGTTTGATCTTCTTCACCGCCTGATCGTGGCGTTTCTGCTCCTCCTTCATTGCGCGGTCGTACTTTGCCTGATCGCCGTCGCGCTGAAACTCGAAGCGGATCTTGCGCACGTTCTCATCGTGAATGCGATCCTCTTCCTTCATGCGGAAGCTGTACTCGTTCGTCGCGCCGTCAATATACGCAAGCGGCTGATGAACGGGTGCCGCCTGTGCAGCGGGAGACGCCGCTGCAATGCCAAGCCCCAGAGCCGCAGCCATGACACCCGCGATATATTTCTTGTTCTTCATGAGCGTTCTCTCCTTTACTTCTTGTCTTATGTTCGGTACTACCCTAACGCTTTTTCGTTGGAGCGTATTTAAGAGCAGGTGAGGAATTCATTATTTCGCGAGCAGCACGGGGCAGTGCGCGTGTCGGCTGACATGGGTGGAGACGCTGCCGAACGCGATGCTCTCAAATGTCCCGAAGCCGCGTGAGCCCATGACGATGAGATGACTCTCCTCCTCTGCCGCAACGGCGACCGTGACCTCGCCGGGGTCCCCCTCCTCCACGCGTGTATGTGCGTGAACACTGCGCGGAATTTCGTGCATCAGCTCCGCGAGGAAGCGATATGCCGAGATCTTCAGCTCTGCGGGCAGATAGCCGCTCATGCTGACCTGCTCGAATGCGGAGACGTGTGCGTCATAGTCGATCACCATTAAGATCGTCAGCTCGGCATCTGCCGCACGCGCGAGCTCGATCGCCCACTCGACCGCGTGCATGGACGCCGGCGACCCGTCAATCGGAACGAGGATGCGGTCACAGACAATCGTCTGTGCCGGACGGCTTTGAATTTCAGAAATCAAGGATGTCGTATCCATCACACAGCCTCCTCCAGAGCGAGTTTCGCGCCTTTATGCGCGTGCTCTTCCGCCTCACGTTCCATGAGCTCCTTCTTTGCGCTGTAAAATTTCAGCGTGTAGAGGATACCGATCATGGCGATGTAGATGAGGAACGCACCAAATGTCGCGGCGTACCCCATGAAGTCCGCGCCGCGCGTGATGATGTCGCGCGTAAAGTGGAACTCCCACGTCAGCGGCCAGATATGCGAGACAGCGACCACCCAGTCGGAGAAGTGTCCGAGCGGCCCCGTCGTCCCACCGAAGATGAATCCGCCGGGGATGATGAGGATCATACGGCTCGCTGCAACACCGGGGTTCGCCGCCGTCCATCCCGTCAGTGTTGTCACCATGCCGAGGACAAAGACGTAGAAGATCTGAACAAAGACGAAGTTGACGAGATGCCCGGAGAAGATCAGATCCCCCCAGATACGCAGTACGGCAAGCCCGACTGCGAACGAAACGATGAGAAGAGCCCCGTACGGCAGTGTCCGCAGGATGAGATCCCACGGCGTGCCCGTGCGAAGAATCGTATCAAGCTCCCCCGTCAGGCGCAGACGTGGAATCATACCGATGGTCGCAAAGGTATAGAACATTGAACCGAAGAAGAAGAGGAAACCGAGCGCCATGGCGTTGCTCGTCGATGCATTCGGACTGAAAAGGTTTCGGTCGGCAATCTGTATGCCGCCGTCAATGCCGTCGTTCGTGCTGCCCGTGTCCCCATTCGCGGCGGCGTTGTCAAGCACGGCAAGCTCGTTCAGCGCTTCCTTGATCTCAGCGGTCTGTGCCACATTCGTATTGTCGTAGAAGACACCGATGTGGTTCTCCGTGCCCGTGAAGCGATCCTTCTCGATTCCCTGCGGAAAGAAGATAACGGCAACCGCCTGATCGCGGTAGAGGAAGCTCTCGGGATCGGCGGGCGTGTTGACAATCGCCGTGACCTCCATATACTCAGACGCGTCGATCCTCGTCGCCAGTTCCCGTGTATAGACGGAGTTGTCGAGGTCGATGATGACGACGGGCGCATCCTTCGAGTAGTTACCCGCGAGCATGACGGAGAGCAGGAGGGAGACCACCATCGCGACCATGATCGAAACTTTCTCGTACGGCATTCCCTGGCCTGAGAAAAGGTAACGTATTTCAGCTTTGAGTGAATTCACGCTCATTCACCCCAATCGTCATGCCCGGGATAACGCCCTCGGTCGGATCGATGTAGATACGGATCTGGAACGAGGAGAGATCCGCCTGACTCTTTTCGCGCGTCATCTTGAGGTCGGCAAAGCCCGCCGCCTTCGTCACAAGGCGCACAGTGCCCGTCACGCTGCGGTCACCCGCGACGGTTTTGCCCGTAATGCGTGCGCCCTCTTTGAGGTTCTGCACCTGCTCCTCGCTGACATAGATATCATAGTAGCTGCGGCTGCTCTCAAGGAGCACGACGGGACGCGACGGCGATACCATCTCGCCCTCCTTCGCGAGCAGCTTCAGGACTTTTCCATCTTCGGGCGCACGAAGAACGAGGCGTTCCCGCGCCACTTCCAGCTCTTTTTTCTGCACGAGGAGCGCATCGCGCTGCGCCTCGCGCACAAGACGCCCGCTCACGGAGTCGAACGACATCTTCACCTGCTCCGCCGTCAGAATGCCTTCCTTCTGCCGCACGGCAAGCACAACGGCATCGTTGCCCGTATACATGAGCACAAGCCCTGCGATGATAAAGAGCGCGATGAATACAATCCCGACGCGTTTTGCTTTCTTCTTCGGATCCATATATCCCCCTTAAAAAAAAGCGCCGCACCCATGAGGTGCGACGCTGAAGGAATCACGGATAAAAATCAGTGATTCCTCAGATCTCCCTTTACTCCGCTGTGAACGGAAGAAGCGCAATGTTGCGCGCGCGCTTGATCGCCAGCGTCACCTGACGCTGATGCTTCGCGCAGTTGCCGGAAATGCGGCGCGGCAGAATCTTGCCACGCTCCGTCGTGAAGCGGCGCAGCTTTGCGGCATCCTTGTAGTCGATATGATCCACCTTGTCCACGCAGAACGAGCAGACCTTACGACGAGGCTTGCGACCTCGATCTCGTTTCATCATTTCGCTGTCCCTCCTTATTACGGGATGTGCTGAGCGTTCGCGCTCAGAATGGAATGTCGTCGTCAGGAATTACGGGCCCCATCATGCCCGGAGCGCCGCCGCCCGCAGCGGGCGCGGTACTGCTGCCCATTGGCGCGTTATAGCCGCCCGATGAGCCTCCGGCATTCTTCGAATCGAGAAACTCCACATTGTCCGCCACAACGTCCGTCGCGTACTTGCGCTGTCCGTCATTGCCGTCGTAGCTGCGCACCTGAATGCGCCCCTCGACGCCGACACGGCGCCCCTTCGTCAGATTGTTTCCGCAGATCTCGGCAAGTTTTTCCCAGCAGGTGACGGGAATGAAGTCCGCCGTCTGCTGCCCTTCCTGCTGCGCGGCCCGCGAAAAGCGCCGATCCACCGCGATCGTGAAGCGGCAGAACGCCTTTCCGCTCTGTGTGTAGCGAATCTCAGGGTCGCGTGCAAGGCGACCGATCAATATGACTCTGTTCATGGATTTCTCTCTCCTGCATGGATTCCCGTCAGTCGATTACTCCTCGACGCCGTCCGCGCGGACGATCATGTGCTTCAAAAGCTCGTCCGTGATCTTCATCACGCGGTCGCACTCAGCGACGCAGGCGGGCTCTGCATTGACGTACAGCAGAACGTAGTATCCTTCACTGTTGTCCTTGATCTCATAGGCGAGGCGCTTCTTGCCCCAGCGGTCCTCTTTCTCAATCTTACCGCCGTTTGCCTGAATGAGCTTTGTGAACTTCTCGATGACGGCGTTTGTCGCTTCTTCCTCCATCGGCTTCACAATAAATATGACTTCGTACAATCTCACGAAATCACCTCCTCTTCGGTCTGTGGCCATCACTTGACGTGTGGCAGAGTTATTCTTTGCGAGCGCGCACGAATAGACGCTCACGCGACAGGGGTTAGTATAACATGTTTGAACGTCACACGCAAGACTTTTGTTTCACTTGCGGGCAATCTATGATATACTTCTTTATATTTATCAGACGCAGGAGGGAATCATTGTGCGTATCGTAATTGCGGGAGCGGGGAGGCTTGGCTACAGCATTGCCGCGCTGCTCTCAGAGGAGGGCATGGATGTCGTCGTGGTGGACGGCGAGGAAAGCCAGCTCGAGGCGGCAAAGACGACGCTCGACGTGCTGACGATCGAGGCGAATATCGCCAGCCCGCTCACGATGAACGATCCCGATATCAGGAGCGCGGACATCCTCATCGCCGTCACAGACAGCGACGAGGTGAACATTGTCGCCTGTGTGCTCGCAAAGAAGCACGGCATCACGCATACGATTGCACGCATCCGCGACATGGGCTTTACCGTGGAGGCAGGCAGATACCTCAAGGAAAATTTTGATATCGACCTTGTACTCAATCCGGAGCTCATCACGGCAAATGAAATCAACCGCATCCTCATGACGCCCGCCGCGCTCAACGTGGAGGATTTCGCGCAGGGTAAGGTGCGCCTCTTCGAGACGCGCATCCGCCGCCGCTCGGTCATCGCTCGCAAGCCGCTCAAGGAGCTGAAACTCCCGCACGGCGTGCTCGCAGGGCTGATCTTCCGTGATCACCGCATGATTATCCCGCACGGCGACGATATGTTCCTCCCCGGGGACAATGCCTACTTCATCGGTCTGCCCGACCGCATCGAAGAGTTCAGTCAGAGCCTCGTACCGAGCGACACGCACAAATTGAAACGTGCCGCCATCATCGGCGCAGGACGAACGGGGCGTGGGCTCGCTCTCCTCCTCGAACAGCAGGGCGTGCAGGTAAAGGTCATCGACCGGGACCGCGAACGCTGCGAGTTGCTCGCGGAAAAGCTGACGGCGGGACTCGCGATCTGCGGGGACGGCACAGACATCGACCTGCTGACGGAGGAGGGTGTCGCAGAGGCGGATGTCATCGTCTGCCTGACGGAGGATGACAAGCTGAACCTGATGCTTGCCCTCCTCGCGCGCCACCTCTCGGACAATAAGATCAAGACGGTCGTGCGCGTCGACCGCAATGAGTACATCGATCTCATGGAGAAGGTCGGCGTCAACATCGCGCTTTCGGCGCGTTTGCTCTCGGCGAGCGAGGTGCTTGCCTACGCGCGCGGCGGCGATGTGACGCGCGTGACTCTCCTTGAGGGAGCCCGTGCGGAGGCGCTCGAGGTGATTGTCAGTTCCGGCGCTTCCGTTGTCGGAAAGAAATTGATGAATGCGAATCTCCCGCGTGAATGCCTCGTCTGTGCCTATGTACGCAACGAGGAGGCAGCGATCCCGAACGGCATGACGGAGCTCCTGCCGGGTGACCGCGTGATCCTTTTCGTCCTTAAGAGTTTCGCGAAAAAGGCGCTTGCCTATTTTGGAGACGACTGATGCGTTTCGATTTGTTCTGGGTGCTCATGGGACGTACGGCATATGTCTTTGCGCCGATCTACCTCATCCCGTTCGGCTATGGCTTTGTGCTCGGCGATCCGCTTGCGGGATCGTTTCTCGCGCTCGGCGTTCTGACCGCGATCCTCGGCATGGTGTTCGGCAATATGGGGCGCAGCCATATGCGTCAGCTCTCGGTCGAGGAGGGGACGCTCTTCCTCCTTTCCGTCTGGTTCCTGCTCGCTGTGCTCGGCATGCTGCCGTTTCATCTGGCGGGGCTGCACCTCTCGCCCGTGGACACGTTCTTCGAGTGCATCTCCGCGCTCACGACAACGGGCATGACGGCGCTCAACGAGACGCTTCCGCCCTCACTCATCCTTTGGCGTGCACTGATGAGCTGGTTCGGTGGTCTACTCTTCATCGTAATCCTCGTATCGGTGCTGCCCGTCGTGAGCGGCTGTTTCGGCGTTGACTTCACCGTACGGCAGGAACGACTCTTCAGTCCGCTCTGGAACCGAATGATGCGCCCCATGTGCGAGATGACACTGATCTACATTGCAATCACAGTCATCGCTGTCATCATCTACCTCGCGGCGGGCGATGAGATTTTTCCCGCGCTCATCCTCGCGCTCTTTACCATCTCCTCGGGCGCGGGTCCGGTTACCGGCGGACTTCCTCCCACTCCGCTGCTCATGCTGGGCAGCGGTCTCGTCGCCCTGCTCTCGGCGCTGCCGCTCCTCACACTCTGGCAGATGCTGCACCGCAGGTCGAACACCGAACTCACACAGCATATGGAGCTGCGCTCCTTTTTCGCGCTCTTTCTCTGTGCGGGAACATTGCTTTCAATTCTGCCCATATTACACGGTACGCAGACGATTGCGCGTGCCGTCAGCTACGGTTTCTTCTACGCCATTTCCTTTCTTTCGACGAACGGGCTCATGTTGCAGGAGGAAATCTCGTTTCATAGTGGCTCCGAACTGCTGCTCATCCTGCTCGCCGTCATCGGCGGCTGCATGGGTTCTTCGGCGGGCGGTTTCCGCATATCGCGCGTGCTCGTCCTCATCTCACTTTCGTGGACGGAACTGCTGCGGACACTGCATCCGCGCATGGTGTTTGCCGTGCGGCAGGGCGGTGGAATTGTACCTCTGCACTCTGCGGGGCGCATTCTCGTGCTTGCATTCATCTCCGCGACGGTCTTTTCCATCAGCAGCCTTTTCATCGCCCTCGCCGGACTCAGCCCCATCGAAACGATCACTCTGACGGTCTCCTGCCTGACGACAACGGGCGGCGTCGCCTCGCTCGCAGATCTGGATACGGTCACGAGCCTGCCCATCTGGACGAAGCTCCTCTGCGCTCTCCTCATGATCCTCGGGCGCATCGAGATCTTTGCTTTCTTTCTCTTCATCGGCTCCCTCCTCGAAGACACGGGACACAGGTGGTAGAACGCTATGAATATCTACACCGTCAACTACATTCTCTCGCGCCTCTCATTCGCAATGGCGGCGGCGCTTGTGATCCCGCTCATTCTTGCAGTCGCAGGCGACGAGCCGACCCGTGAGGCGTTCACGCTGTCCGTACTCGTCAGCGCATTTGTCGGCGTCGGCTTCCGCCGCTACGGAAAGCCTGCCGAGGAGCTGACGGCGCGCGAGGGCATCGCCATCACGGCGTTCGGTTGGTTCACGGGGACGTTTCTCGGTATGCTCCCCTACCTGCTCGGCAATTATCTCGGCTTTCTCGACGCGCTCTTTGAAAGCATCTCCGGTTTCACGGGAACGGGGGCAACGGTCTTTGCCTCGCTCGGCTCCCTCCCCTACAGCCTCCTCTTCTGGCGCATGATGACGGCGTGGATTGGGGGCCTCGGTATCATCGTGATCTTTATCGCGCTCCTGCCGCAGTCCGGCGCAAGTACCATCTATATGTATAACGCCGAGGGGGCGGGCCCGACGATGGATCGCGTCATGCCGCGCCTGCGCGATATGACGATGGCACTCTTCAAGATTTACCTCATATTTACGACGTTTACAACAGCGATCTTCATGCTCTGCGGCGTGGACTTCAGCATCGCCCTCACACACGCAATGTCGACGATTGGAACGTGCGGTTTTTCGACATACGACGACAGCACAATGCACTTTCACAGTCTGCCGTTCGAACTGTGGACTGCCCTCTTCATGTTCCTTGCAGGCGGCAGCTTCTCCCTCTACTACCGTGCGTGGGTCAAGGGCCCGTCCGTCATTCTGCGGAATACGGAGTTCCGCACCTATCTCTGCATGATCCTCGTTGCCATGCTGCTCGTCGCTCTCAACCTCATCATTGAGATGGGGATGGATTTCGCGACAGCTGTACGCTTCGTCATATTTCAGGTGACATCGCTCTCCACGACAGGCTTTGTATCGGCAGACTTTGAAACGTGGCCGACATTCTCGAAACTCCTCCTGCTCCTCCTCATGGCGATCGGCGGCTGTGCAGGATCGACGGCAAGCGGCATCAAAGTTGCGCGCATCATCCTTCTCGTACGCAATGCACGCGCTGTCATCCTCCAGAAGCTGAACCCGTATCGCGTTGTCGACATCTCGCTTGGCGGCGCACATGTGGACAGTGCGATGCTCCTGCGCGTAGGGACGTTCTTCTTCCTCTACTTCGCGATCATCTTCGTGACCGCGTTCCTCCTCACGATGGACGGTCTGCTCCCGTTCGACGCGATCGCCGTCGCCATCACAACCATCGGCAACATCGGCCCCGCGTTTGGCATCGTAAGCGCGACCTCCACCTATGCGCCGCTCTCCGACTTTGTAAAGGCGGTGCTCTGTATCTCCATGCTGCTCGGCCGCCTTGAAATATTCACCCTGCTGATCCTCCTGCGCCCCTCGTTCTGGCGCAAGACGAAGCGGTGGTAATAACGGCGCACAAAATTTCCGGGGGTTGTTGCACTTAGGGAATCACTGATAAATTCAGCACCGCCATCTTAGCACATCTTTTTTGTCCGCTTTTCGTTAGCAAATCCTCCACATAGCTTTGGCTATGCGTCCGGTTTGCTGCCTCAATCGGACGAAAAAATCTGCGCCAATCTGACGGACTTCATTTTATCAGTGGTTCCTTAGATTGTAAACTCAAGAAGAAAAAGTTGCACTTGACTTGACAATTCGCCAGCAAAAAGCCGCCCGTTGCCGGGCGGCTCTCCGATAATAGTAATTTGGCAGGCGTCCAGTTCTCCTGCATCTACTCGGGTTTCCCCTGTCGTGCCATCGGCGTGTGGGCTGGACGAAATCTCCCACCTCAAATTACTATTAATACATCTTTATTTTATACTTCTCCCTCTCTTTTGTAAAGGATTTTCTTATTGCGAAGAAGTCGCCTCCACTCGCTGTCACGTATGTGTAAGAACGTGATGATTGCATTCTTGCGTCCTTCCGGATCCTTGCTGGTCTGCAACCGTAAAATCAACTTGCATTTCTTCCCGTTATGCGAAATCTCTTTCAGCACCTCTGCCGTATACGGTTTACTCTCCAAAATATAGTCCGGCTTCTGCAGAATCTCTGCAAAATACTTCCTATAGTCATCGAAATCACTTGGATGCCTTGCGCGAATATGCTCGATTCGCTCACTTGTAATAATAACATCATCGGTGGCAACATCAGGAGCTACAACACGATATAGGGCAAGGTCTATTTTGCAAATGGCATGTATCACAAGGTGCCTCCAGATAGAGTTTTGCCCATTACATCATTGTGATGATCGTTTTCTGCATTTCTATTTTCTCCGCCGCAGTTCTTCAAGGCGTGCGAGTGTGTCGCTGTCGATTCGCTCGTGCAGTTCGCTGCGCGCAAGCGGCTGAATGTGCGGATTCATGTACTCCGCCTTCATCAGCTTCTTCGCCTTTTTCACGGAGCGGCGCAGCTCGGGCGAGGTGATGCGGTAGGCGCCCGCGCCGAGGATGACGCTCTGCTCCGCGCCGTCGGAGGTAACGACATGCACCTCGCGTCCCGCGCGCACCGCCGTATAGGCAAGGCGCTCGATACAGCTGTCCGCCGTCTCCCCCGCCCCCGTGTAAATGACCTTCATCCGATCCGTGATCTGCAGCTCGTGCTCCTCGTCCTCGGTAAAAAACGCATCGAACACGACGGTCATCTCGTAGTTCTCGAAGGCACCGTACTCTGTGAGGATGTGGACGAGGACATCACGCGCCTCGTCGAGATTGCTGCGCAGGCGCATGAGCTCCGGCCATGCGTTGATAACGTTGTAGCCGTCGATGAGGTAGTACTCGCTCTCGCGCTGCCTAGCCATGCTGCACCGCAGCCTTTGCCGTGCGCTGGCGCAATGCTTCGTACATGAGGATTGCACCCGCGACCGAGGCGTTGAGCGAGTTGATCTTTCCGTGCATCGGCAGGCGCACGGTGAAGTCGCAGAGGTCGCGCGTGAGGCGGCTCATGCCGCGCCCCTCGCTGCCGATCACGAGCACGAGCGCACCCGTGAGGTTTGCACGGTCATACATCTCCTCGCCCGCCATATCCGTGCCTGCAATCCAAAAGCCCTGCTCCTTCAGCGCGCGCATGGTCTGCGCAATGTTGCCGATGCGCGCGACGGGTACGTATTCGAGTGCTCCCGCCGAGACGCGCGCGACGGTCTCCGTGAGCGGTACACTGTGACGTCGCGGCAGGAGAATGCCGTGCACGCCCGCGGCGTCCGCCGTTCGGAGGAGAGCACCTAGGTTTTGCGGATCCTCGATGCCGTCCAAGAGGAGCAGCAGAGGATCCTCGCCGCGCTCCCGCGCCGACGCGATAATCTCCTCGACAGCGACATAGGCGACGGGCGCGACGTAGGCAAGTGCCCCCTGATGACGCACGCCCTCGGGCACGGCGGCGTCCAGCTTTGCACGCCCCACAACATCTACCGTAATGCCGTGCTCGCGCGCAAGATCGCGCAGCTCATGCACGGAGTTTCCGTGCAGTCCGTCCGCGAGCAGGATGCGGTTGATGCCGCGCCCCGCCTTGATTGCCTCGACAATCGCGTGGCGTCCGGCAAGAATATGGGCGGGCTGTTCTGCTGTGCGCGCTTCCGCATGTTTTGCAAGGTTCTTCTCAGCGTGTTTTTCTCTGCGCTTTTCCGTGCGCTGTTCTTTCGCTTTCATTGCGCGCCCCCTACATCATCCGCGCGGGATAAAGCGCTCAAGCCATGATTCCTCGGCAACAATGAGATCACGCATGCGGAGCATCATCTCCTTGATCTCCCACTGTGCACCGGGTGTCCGTACGCGTTTCTCATACACATCCATAAAGGAGCGCAGGTTGAGTGTCGTGACGAAATTCGTACACGCACCGCCCGGCAGGACAAAACGCGCATCCTGCTTTGCAACGCCCATCGCGAGCAGGTCGTCATACGCCGCCTGAATCTCGCGCATGCACGCCATATAACGTACATAGGCTTCATTGTTGTCGGCGATCGTCTGCGGGACGACGTGACCGAAGAGTCCGTCCGTCTGCTTCGCGGACTGCTCGGAAACGTAGCGCTGGCTCTGCACGCTCAGTGAAACGCCGATGCGGTGGCGGCTGTACTGCGCGAGCAGCGTGCGCGAAACATCCTTGACAGCGAAGGTCATGGTGCAGTGCTCCACCACCGAAAGATGCTTGCTCGTCATGATGCGTTCGAGGAGGCGCAACATCTCTTCATCCGTCTTTTCCTGTGCAAGAAGTTCGATCGGCGAGTCCGCACTGTAGCATGTCCGTGCCGCCGTCCAGCATGTCTTTAGATAGTTCGGTGTCTTTGCAATCAGTTTAATTTCCATGCGTTTGCTCCTGCTGATTCATCATCTCTTTGGCGATGATCTGAAATGCCGCCTCCGCGATCTCCTCAAGGCGCTCGTGCTCCTTACGTATGTAAAGGCTCCCGAGCAGCGCCTCGAAGCCCGTGCTCGTATGATAGTCCGCGACGGACGCGCTGCGCGGTGCGTGGCTCTTTGTATTGCGCGCGCGCCGATAGATCGTCTGCTCCTCCTCCGTGAGCATATCCGAAATGGCGCGATAGGCATGCGCCTGCCAGAGTGCCGAAACGATCTGCGCACTGAACGAATGAAGTGCCTGCACCTGTGCCTGTTCGTAGGAGAGGAGGCGCATGCGCACGTAGAGGTGAAAGTAGGCGTCACCCACATAGGCGAGAACGAGCGGATGTATATGCGTCGCATCCACATGCTCATAGCGTGTGCGGATATTACCCGCTGCATCGGGCAGGAACATCATGCGCACGAGATGCTGAAAGCGTTCAAACTTCATGTGCGCTCAAGCCCTTTTCCAGCGTACGCCCGTCGGCGTATCCTCGATAATGACGCCCGCCTCCTTGAGCCCGTCGCGAATCCTGTCCGCGACCGCCCAGTTCTTCGCTGCACGCGCCTCCTGACGAATGCCAATGATGAGCTCCATGAGGGCATCGGCAAGCCCATCGTCTGCCTGCGTCTCCTCCTGCTCAAAGATGCCGATGATCGCCGCCATCGCGTGATAGTCATCCGCCGCCTTCTTAAAGTTTGCCGCATCGAATGCAACGCCGCGCTCGATCTCCTGATGGTAGCGGTTGATCTCCTTCGCAAGTCCGAACATCTGGCTGATCGCAAGCGCCGTGTTGAAATCGTCGTCCATTGCTGCGTCGAAGTCACGCAGGAATGTCTCAGCCTGCACCGCCAGCTCTGCCGCCGTGTCCGATGTCCCCTCGCGCTGTGAGAGCTCTGCAATGACCGTGTTCGCATTCCGAAGACGATCCAGTGCCGTCTGCGCCTCATGCAGACGCTCGTCACTGAAGTCGAGCGGGCTGCGGTAGTGGGTCTGGAGGATGAAGAAGCGGATGACCTCGCCCGGGAATTCCTTGAGGATGTCCTTGACCGTAAAGAAGTTGTTCTTCGACTTCGACATCTTCTCGTTGTCGATCGTAATAAAGCCGTTGTGCAACCAATAGCGCGCAAATTTCTCATCGCCGTCAATGCACGGCTCCGCCTGCGCAATCTCATTCTCGTGGTGCGGGAAGATGAGGTCGTTGCCGCCGCCGTGGAAGTCGAAGGCATCACCGAGGTATTTCACGGACATCGCCGAGCACTCGATGTGCCAGCCGGGACGCCCCTGCCCCCACGGGCTCTCCCATGAGGGTTCACCGGGCTTTGCCGCCTTCCAGAGGGCGAAGTCCATCGGGTGCTCCTTCGTTTCGTTGACCTCGACGCGCGCACCTGCCTCCATATCATCGAGGCTGCGCCCACTGAGGCGACCGTAATGCGCGAACGCCTCCACGCGATAGTAGACATCGCCCGCCTCCGTCACATACGCATAGCCGCGCGCAATCAGTGTCTCGATCATGCGGATGATGTCCTCCATCGTCTCGGAGACGCGCGGGAACACATCGGCACGGCGTACATTGAGCGCGTCCATCGCCTTGAAATATGCGGCGATGTAGCGATCAGAGATCTCCTTCCACGTCACGCCTTCGCGATTCGCGGCATGGATGATCTTATCGTCCACATCCGTAAAGTTCTGGATATAGCGTACCTTGTACCCTTTGCGTGCAAGATAGCGGCGGATGACATCCCATGTGACAAAGGGGCGCGCGTTCCCGATGTGCGGATCGTTGTACGGCGTCACGCCGCAACAGTAGATGCTGACTTCGCCCGCATGCAGCGGATGAAACGCTTCCTTTTTTCGCGTCATTGTATTGTATACGGTAAGCATGATAACTCTCCTCTATTTTCGTTCTTCCAGTTCGGAGAGGCGCGCTTTCAGCACCTCGATCTCCTGCCGCATCTGCTCGATTATCTCCGCCTCGGGATCGGGCAGCATGTCGTGATCAAGATCGACATCCAGCTCGCTTGCGATCTCCTCCGCGCTCTCCTCGCATTCAAGCGAAAGTTCCCGTGCTCTGAGAAAATCCTCCTCCGTACGAACGCGCTGTCCGTTCATCATGACAATCCGCCCCGGGATGCCGACGACGGTCGCATGTGCCGGCACGGGCTTCAGCACGACAGAGCCTGCGCCGATTTTCGCATGGTCGCCCACGGTGAACGAGCCGAGCACCTTCGCGCCCGAGGCGACAACGACATTGCTGCCGAGTGTCGGATGGCGCTTGCCCTTCTCCTTGCCCGTGCCGCCGAGTGTCACGCCCTGATAGAGCGTAACATTTTTGCCAAGCTCCGCTGTCTCGCCGATGACAATGCCCGTGCCGTGGTCGATGAAGAGCCCCTCGCCGATCTTTGCCCCGGGGTGGATCTCAATGCCCGTCAGAAATCGTCCGAAGTTGGAGATCAGGCGCGGGAGGAGCACCCAGCCGCGCACATAGAGTGCGTGCGATATACGATGAAGCCAGATGGCATGCAGACCGCCGTAACAGAGCAAGACCTCGATCGTGCTCCGCGCCGCAGGGTCACGCTCAAAGATAACGCGAATATCACGTTTGATCCTCGCGAACATAACAGCTTCCTCTCCACAGTACACAGCAACAAAAGAAATGCGCCTGCGCCTCTTCAGAGACGCCGACGCGCAGATCGCCTTTGGGAAGCACTGATAAATTCAGCACTGCCATCTTGATGCATCTGTTTTCGCCCTGCCTGTGTCGACAAATCCTCCACATAGCCTTTGCTATGCGTCCGGTTTGTCTCCTTGGCAGGACAAAAAATCCGCACCAATCTGACAGACTTCATTTTATCAGCGATTCCTTTGATTTCTTCTTTATTGTAACAAAAAAACACCCGCTAGACAAATTTTTTTATCTGCGGGTGTTTTCGTTGACACAAGAGTTACAGTCCCTCTTCGTTGCGGCCATGATGCGGCTGACTGCCGACAATCTGCATCGCGCGCATGGTTTCGGTCATCACCTCCACCTCATATTGGATCTCCATGCCCTCAACGCGGAGGAGCACGGCGCCCTTATGCGTGGAAACGTAGCGCGGCGGCAAATTGTTCAGCGCAATCATCATCATATCCGTACGACAACGATCGCACATACAGATCTCGGGATACTGCGGAGCCAGCCGATCCAGCATTCGTTCTACAGCATCCTCCATGTAGTTCTTAAACGGCAGGTATGGCATCACAGCGCTCCTTTCCGATGACGGTCAGCCGAGGCGAACGGTGTAGATCGTCCCTTTGCAGCTCTTTTCCTCAAGGCTCTTTTCCGAAGCGACGGTGTATTCAATCGTATTCGGCGAGCGCTTGCGGATATAGACACCGACCTCATCATCATCATTCACGTCATCTGCATCGATCATACAGCGCACCATACGCACCTCAGCCGCCTTCATATGCCCCTTCAGTGCACGCGGCTCCTGTGTATAGTAGAGCTCAAACTCATCCTCATCCGCATAGGTGAAGTACGTCCACACGCCATAGTCGACGTGCGCGTCGATGTCCACCTTAAAGCAGCCACGCTCGTTCAGACTGCCGAGGAAGTACGGGAAGAGGAGCTCATCATGCTCATCCACGTTCTTGTTGATGATCTTGACATCCTTCCCGCCCTTGCGGCAGCGCAGGAGTCCAAACGCCACGCCCGTCTTGCCCGTACGCAGGCGATCGAATCCGTCATGGAGAATTTTTCGCTCCTTCTCTTCATTCTCCATACCGAGCGGGAGATAGAGGACGAAAGGCGCATCCTTGCGCTGCTGCATGGTCAATCCCTTTGTTGGATTCTCCGGCTTCTTCCCTCCGGCAACATCGGGCTTGTCCGTGGGACGTTCGGGAGTCATCTGGTGCATGGTATTGATCTGACGCGCGATATACTCATCGAAGAGCTTGCGTACCATGGGCGCCTTGCACGAGTTGCCGGCAAGGAAGATGTGCACCTGACGCACATTGCGTCCCTTGAACGCCGCAGCCATCGCCTGGAAGAAGTTCTCGACGCCGCGCCGAATGCGATCCTCAAGCGTACGTTCGAGCTTTCGCACGTCGATGTGCAGACGGATTTCTGCACGGTTGCCTGCATTTCCTGTCTTTTCCGAGGAGAACAAGGTGATCTTTGTATCGAAGCTGTCTCCCGCCGCGAACTCCTCATAGCCCTCACGGCGCTCCCAGAAGGGACGCAGGCGCTCGGCAAGGATCTTATTGTTCAGATGCGATGCCGCATCGCGTGTCTCACGCACAAGAGCCTCCGCACCCGCGAACGTCTCGCTCTCGGGCGGCAGGGCAAAGGTGATCTTGTGCAGGCGCATCTCCGCAAGATTGTCCTTGAACACATCATAGGCAAGCAGCTCAAGGATGTTTTCGCCGCCGAGATACATGTCGCTGCCAAAGCCGAACTGCTCGATGACAAACTTCCGCCGCCCGTTCTCCGGCACATATTCCACTCCGAAGTCAAAGTCTGTCGTGCCGCCGCCAAAGTCAAATACGCCATAGGCGACCTCCTCGCCCACGCGCTTCGGCTCGAGCCCATACGCCTCAAGTGCGCTGATTGCATACGCTGCCGGCTCGTTCGCACCATCGTACACACGGAACCGTCGCATCATCTCCGGATCATCGAGCAGTGCCTTCGGCAGCGTCTTTCTGAGACCGCGTTCAAAGCTCATGCGGATGTGTTCACGCAAGTTCTTCTCATAGCCCACGGGGAAGGACAGGATGTAGTCGAGGTAGATGTTGCGGTGCATGTTGTTGATGTAGAGGCCGAGATAGTACGCGTAGATCTCGATCGGATCGAAGCCGCCTGCATCGAGGGGCTGCGTCTCCGCGTACGGCTTGACCTCCTGAATGTAGCCGCGTCGGTCTTTTAGAATCGGCGAGTTCGCCGTGTCGCGCGTCCAGCGCTTGAGCTCGCTGAACACGGAGTAATAGACAGCAATGCCCTCCGTGGACTGCCGCTCGAAGATCGCATCCGCCGCCTGATGGGACGCAGTGACCTGCGCCCACTCTGTATAGGGGCGCCCCTCTCGCGCGCGGTAAAGTTGCTTGAACTTTTCGATGTCGATCAGCTCGATCGCCGTCGGGTTCTCGTAGTCCTGAATCGTCGGTTCGTTCTCGTAGTCTCCCTTGCCGATGCGCAGAAGACGCGCCTCACGATCACGGCAGACAACAACGGTGCTGCGCGTACCGAAGTCGATGGCGCAGGTGCCGTTCATGATAACGTCCAGCTGCGGTGGGCGGGCAACGAGGAAATCCGTCGACGGCAGTCGCAGGCACACGCTGTCCTCACGCCCCTCCTCCGTCAGCTCCTCATAGAGATCCCAGTGCCCCAAGCTCATATCCGTCAGGAGGCGCTCTGCATAGGGCTGAATGTTTGCACGTACGTGATCGGCATAGAGAAGCTGCTTTTTAAACGGTTCAATGGAGAAGTCCAGCGCCACGGAACCGGTGTTGATCGCCGTCTCGATCACGCCCTGGATGTCAAAGGTCATGCCAAAGATCGTCTCTTTGAAACGCCCGGCAACAACATCCTCGGCAAAGCGTTCATGATCGAAGAGCAGCTGATCCTCCTCAATGCGGATGTAGGAGCGAATCTTCGGATACTCCGCAACGAAACGGCGCAGCCGCTCCTCCTGCTCATGTGAAACATCCTCCGCATTGAACTCGTCTGCGATCCACTTCAAAAAGCTCTGTGCACCGCTCTTCTCCGTAGCGAGCGAGAACATATACTTCTTATTGACAATGGAAGCGGTCTCATCCTTGAGCGCAGCAATATCCCTTCCTATCTGCTGTCCAAAGCAAAACGAGCTCTCGTAAAAGAACTGCCGAAATGCATCCTTTTTCAAATGTAAGCTGCGCATAAGCACCGGACGTACCGCTGCCTGCATCTCTTTTCGCGCCATTCATTCATCTCCTATCGAACAGGGGAAACGCTGATAAACTGACAAACTTCATTTTATCAAGTGATTCCCACGCAATGATCCCCTTACGCTAAATATTCTTCACAGTCAATCAAAATCCTTTTTCATATTTTCACGTACGAAAAAAGCCCTACGAAAAATTCACAGGGCATTCGATCGAAATGGTGCGCTCGGCGGGAGTCGAACCCACGCTTTCAGCTCCGGAGGCTAACGTCCTATCCACTGGACTACGAGCGCATAAAAGCATAATCCGCATTATAGCTTAAAAGATGCTATTTGTCGAGTGCTTTTTCATCGTTCTTCTCTGCCTTAGCCGCACTCTCCTCATGCACCGGCGAAATGGGAGCGAAGTAGCGGCGAATGATACCAACCTCATCGCTGATAAAGAGAGCGACCGGCGACTCGCGCAGCATGACAAGTTCCAACAGCCGTGCCTGTTCGGCTGGATTCTGCTCCCGCATGGTCGCGGGGTCTGCTGCGGCACGCGTGAGTGTAATCGCCTTCTGTTCTGCTGCCGCATAGTCATTCGTCTTGCGCACGATGACCGCGATCGGATCGTAGACACGGTTCGAGAGCTCCGTCGGTGGAGCATTTTTTTCGATGTCCGTACGCAGATCCTGTGTGTCCCGTTCGAGATCGACGAGACGTGCATAGGTGATCGCCAGATTGCTCTCCCCCTCCTTGGCATCCGTGAGGATCTGATGATAGCGCGTCCAGTTGCGATCCAATTCCGCGATCTGCTTCTGATATGTCCCCCACCATGGCGTAAATAATTCCTGATCACGCGCAATGGTCGCACGCTCCTCGATGGTCAGAGGCTCCGGTGCACGCTCTGCCGTCTGTATCCGAAAAACGATCCCGCTGAGCACTGCGAGCAGGGTGACAAAGATCAGAAAGACACGGCGTGGAAGATAGCGAAACAGAATGATGAGCAGCAGAATGACACCGACCATCAGTACATAGATCAGCATAAACTCCTCCGAATATATTCAGATTCCTGCACGTTCTTTGAGCGCCGCACGATCGAGTATATGAATGCGCCCCCGAGAGGTCTGCACCAGCCCCTCTTGACTGAACTCGCGGATGAGACGGCTGACCACCTCGCGCGCCGTACCAAGGTACTGCGCGGTTTCCTCGTGGGTCAGTCGGATCTCATCTCCCTGCATGCGCGCGGACTCTGTGAGCAGAAATTTCGCAAGTCGTCGATCTGCAGATGTGAAGAGCATCTGTTGAAACTTCCACAGCATTTCCGAAAGACGCACGACCGCATACTCATATGCACGCGCACGCACGGGGATATTCGCGTCGAGGATGCCGCGCACAACCTCCGTATCCGAGATAAAGAGTGCGGTGTCCTTTGCTGCCTCGATCGAGATATCACATGAGATCGTCCCGAGGAATGCAGTGCTCGCAAGGAGGGCGATCTCTCCGTCACGCAGGAAGTAGAGCGTGAACTCACGCCCTTCCTCAGAGAGGATATAGACGCGCAGGGAGCCGGATATGATGTGAAGTGTTCCCGCACGTGCGAGTGAGCCGCGATGAAGAAATTCTCCTTTTGTAAAGTGACTATAGCGCGTGTGGGTAATCAAATCTTCCCGTTGTGCGTCAGTCAGTGCATTCCATAGATCAAACTGTTCGATGTAATCTCGAAATTGACAGCCTTCCAAATCATGTACCGACATATCCATCCCCCCCCTTTTTCTATCCCCCTATTCCCTTTACTGTTCGCGCAGATCACGCACAGCAGAAAGGCCTGCCACTGCTCCTTCATAGACCGCCTTGGCAATCTGTAGGAGCCCTCCCGTGCAGTCCCCCGCAGCGTAGACTCCTAGCACATTTGTCTCCATCTGCGCACTCACGATAATTTTATCATTGTTAAGCAATACACCGAGTTTCCGCGCAAGCTCTGAACTTCCTGCTGTGCCGACCGCCATAAAGATACCGTCCACTGCCATCTGTGCGCCATCATCAAAGACGATTCGCTCCACACGACGCGTACCCTCAACGCGCGCAAGCGGGCGCTGCTCCACCGTAGCGCCATCCGGAACCATGACGTGTGTCTTCTCGCCATTCGTCAGGATGGTGAGATGTTCCACATGCGGACGTAGGATCTCTGCCTCATGCAGAGCATAGTCACCCGCACCGATGACCGCAACGCGTTTGCCGCGATAGAAGAATGCATCACAGATCGCGCAGAAACTGACACCGCGCCCCTCAAATTCCCTAAGCCCCTGTATGGAGAGCGTCTTGCGCGGAGCTCCTGCTGCAAGGATAACCGCATCCCCATTGTAATCTTTTTGCACGCCCTCGACCCGAAATCCATGTCCATCGTCCACAGGGAGAATCGCCATCGCCTCATCCGTTTCGAAACGGACACCAAGCCGCTGTGCTCCCGCGATACCGCGCCGCTCCAGCTCTGCACCTGAAATCGGTTCAGCAAAGCCGTAGTAGTTCTCAATCCACTCAGCGGCTGCAAGCGCACCCGATTCCTTGGTGATGACGGTCACGTCGGCACCGCCGCGCCGAGCATAGAGTGCGGCGGAGACGCCTGCGGGACCGGAACCGATGATGATGACGTGCATAGATACTCCTAATGTATGAAAAAAGAGGCGTCCCTTCGACGCCTCTTTCTCTGTCTGCGGGGAACTTGGAAAGCACTGATAAATTCAGCGCCATTTATCAGCGATTCCCTTGCTTGATCAATGATGGTTAAAGAGCAGGCTCACCGAACGATGGCTTTGAATACGCACAATGACATCTGCGAGGGACTGTGCGAGAGAGAGTGTGACGAGTTTATCGGACTGCTTCTCCGGTGAAAGCGGAATCGAGTCGGTAATGACAAGCTGATCGATCACAGAGGCACTAAGCCGTTCGATCGCGGGATCGCTCAGAATGGCATGCGAGCACGCAGCGAGCACACGCTTGGCTCCGCGTTCCTTAAGTGCCTTTGCCCCCTCGCAGAGCGAACCTGCCGTATCGACAATGTCATCGATGAGGAGGGCTGTCTTGCCCTCGACCTCACCGATGAGGTTCATGACCTCTGCACATCCGGGGCAGGGGCGACGCTTCTCAATGATGGCGATCGGCGCATGGAGGAAGTCTGCCATGATCCGTGCGCGTGTGACGCCGCCGAGATCCGGCGAAACCACAACGAGGTCCTCGATCTCCTGCTCGCGGAAGTAATTGGCAAGTACGGGAGCAGCGGCAAGATGATCCACGGGGATATCAAAAAACCCCTGAATCTGCCCTGCATGGAGATCGACAGTGACAACGCGGGTAACCCCCGCCGTCGTCATGAGGTTGGCAACGAGTTTTGCCGAAATCGGCTCGCGCCCGCGCGTCTTGCGATCCTGACGTGCATAGGCATAGTACGGAACGACCGCCGTAATACTGTGTGCGGACGCCCGCTTGCACGCATCCGTGAGAATCAGCAGCTCCATGAGATTGTCGTTCACGGGAAAGCTCGTCGACTGAATGATGAAGATGTCCTTTCCGCGAATGCTCTCTTCGATCATCACCTGAATTTCACCGTTGTTGAATTGTCCAACGAATGCCTCGCAGAGAGGGATGCCGATACGTTCAGCAATATCCTTCGCCAATTGGGGATTTGCATTCCCCGTCAGGATGCACACGTTGTCGGTCGGAAAACTCATTGCTCTGTTCCTCCTAAAAGCCAGATGCGTCAACACACAAATCTATTTATAGTATAACACGCACCGTTTATTTTGGGAAGAGCGTTGTCTCTGCTTTTTCACAGTGTTCAGAACTATGCACGAATCTCATTTTCGTTTATCAGCCCAGCCTTCGATCTCCTTCTGACGCGCGCGCGCAACGGAAAGCATACCCGCCGGGACATTACGCGTGATGGTGGAGCCCGCCGCAATATAGGCACCCTCACCCACCGTGACAGGCGCGACAAGGTTCGAGTTGCAGCCGACAAAGGCATTGTCCTCGATGACCGTACGGAATTTCTTCTTCCCGTCATAGTTGACCGTGATCGTACCGCAGCCCATGTTGACGTTCGCGCCGAGATCACAGTCCCCGATGTAGGAGAGATGGGGCAGCTTCGATCCCGCGCCGATGTTGGAGTTCTTGACCTCGACGAAATTTCCCATCTTTACGCCGGCGCCAATGTGGCTGTCCGGACGAATGTGGTTGAACTGTCCGAGATCTGTTCCGTTTTCGATCTCGGCATCATGGGCATAGACATAGTGTGCCTTGACCCCGTCGCCGATGACCATGTCCTGAAAACGTACATTCGGTCCGATGCGGCAATCCTCGCCAATCACCGTGACCCCCTCTAAGAATGTAAAGGGATAGATGATGGTGTCCATACCGACGCGCACCTCCGCGTCGATGAATGTCGTATGCGGATCTATGATTGTCACGCCGTCCGCCATCAGTTCCTCGACCTTGCGGCGACGCAGAATACGTTCTGCGACGGCGAGCTGACTGCGCGAGTTGATGCCGAGTGTGCTCTCGTAGTTATCTGCAACGACTGCCCAGATTTTTTCACCCGCATCGCGCAGAATGCTGAGAACATCGGGAAGATAATACTCCCCCTGCGCATTGTCGTTTGTCACCTTTGCAAGCGCCGAAAAGAGCGCCTGCGCATCAAAGCAGTAAATTCCGGCATTAACCTCATGGATCTCGCGTTCCTCGGGGCTCGCATCCTTGTGCTCGACGATTTTCAGAACCTCGCCGCTCTCTCGGCGAACAATGCGCCCGTAGCCCTTTGCGTTTGGCATGATCGCTGTGAGCACCGTCGCCTTTGCGCCCGCATTCACATGCTCCTCGTGAAAACGCGCCAGAAGCTCTGCAGTCAGAAGCGGCGTATCCCCGCAGAGCACCATGATCGTCCCGTGCTCGCCCGCAAGCAGATCCTTCGTCTGCAGGACTGCATGCCCTGTGCCGAGCTGCTCGCGCTGCTCAACATACTCAACGCTGTCCCCAATCGCGGCGCGAACCACTTCACCGCCAAAGCCCGTCACAACGATGTTGCGCCGCGCACCTGCCGCGTTCGCCGCATCGATGACATGCTGCAACATGGACTTTCCTGCCGCATGGTGCAGGACTTTCGGCAGCTTTGACTTCATGCGCGTCCCCTTGCCCGCTGCCAATATAACCGTAACAAAATCCAACATTATGCTCCTCCCATTCTCCGGAAATGTCTACTTTGCACTTTCCTTATTTTTCTTATGTTTTATAATGGTCGTTCCTGTCTTTTTTTCCTGCTCCTCAATGGCGTAAAGCAATGTCTGTTCCGAATTTTCCATGTGCTTTGCACCGACCTTGCGTGCATGGCGAGCATCACCCGAGCCAATCGCATCCACAATGGCGCGATGTTCTTCGAGTGTCGCCTTTAGGCGTCCCGGATAAGACATGGAAATCGTACGAAAACGTGTGAGTTGTTCCCGTAGATTGCCGATGATCGCAAGCAGGCGCTCATTGCGTGCAGCTTGGTAGAGGAGTTCGTGAAACTCGATATCCGTCTGCACGATACGGTCCATATCACGCTCCTCAATGGCACGTCCAATGGCAACGAGGAGACGTTCAAGCCGCTCCTGCTCCTCATCGGTAATACGCTCTGCAGCGAGCTCACAGGCGAGTGCCTCAAGCGCTGAACGAATCTCAAAGATCTCATTGATGTCACGGATGGATACACTCGCAACGTAGGCACCGCGCCGCGGAACGGTGACGACATAGCCCTCCTGCTCAAGCTTTCGGATTGCCTCGCGTACAGGTGTACGACTGACGAGCAGTTCGTCCGCGAGATCGTTCTCCTTCAGCCACTCTCCCGGTTTTAACACTCCGCCACGGATAGCATCACGCAGTACCTCACAGACAATTTCACGAAGCGGCTGATAACTGTTCACAACGACTGGCGATAGTTTTCCTTGCATACAAATTCCCTCTGTCTTACTTCCCGTATCTGCCTGCTGTTTGCGTCAAATGCACCGCAGCGTCGGTTGCGCTGCGGAACTCCTCTGCCGCTGCACGCGCCGTCTGCACATCCGCAAAGAGTCCGAATACGGTCGGCCCGCTGCCCGACATCATCGCGCAAAGTGCCCCACACGCATACATTCGTGCGCGATAGTCACCGATTACGGGATGTGCCGCCTCCGTCACAGGTTCGAGCACATTGCCGGCAAGGCGAATACAGGCAGCTGTATCGCCTGCGGCAATCGCATCCAAGAACGCTGCATTGTCCGGATGCTCCTCCGGCGGATTCGCATCATAGCTGCGGTATGCCCATGGAGTCGACACGGCAAAGGGCGGCTTTGCGAGCACAACGGGCATCTCCGGAAAGTCCGTAAGCCGCCGCATAATCTCACCGCGTCCCGTCGCAAAAATGGTACCGCCCATGAGGGAAAAGGGAATGTCAGAACCGATCTGTGCACCCAGCGCACAGAGTTCCGCGTCCGATCGTCCAAGTCCATAGAGTTCATTCATCCCGCGCAGGGTCGCTGCCGCATCGGCACTGCCTCCCGCAAGCCCCGCAGCGACAGGGATACGCTTTGCAATGTCGATATGGACACCGCCGCGAACACCGCACTCTTTCATGACGAGTGCCGCCGCACGATGGGCGAGATTGCGCTCATCTGCCTCCAGTCCCGGCAGATCCACGGTCAGCGTGATTCCCTCCTCCTGCCGCGTCAGCGTAAGCGTGTCGGCGAGCGCAAGGGACTGCATGACAGTCGCGATCTCGTGATAGCCGTCATCCCGAAGCCCCAGAATGTCGAGCGTCAGATTGATTTTCGCCCGCCCGAGAATCGTTACCATAGGAAGTCATTCCTCCATTTTCTTGGAAAAAGATGTATGCTGCCTTGCATGTCATCACTCTTTCCTTCTGTTCTCAGATTAACAGGATTTGCAATTATATTCAATAGGTTTTTTTATTATTTCTCAAAAAATTGCGACGGGATCAATGTCGATTGCAATATCATCGCGCAGATGAATCCCCTGATTCCGCAGAAACACTCGTACGTCCGCAAGCGCATCGGTCTTAATGAGTACGATGAAACGATAAGCGCCGCGTTCCTTTTCGATCAGGGCGGGCGATGGTCCGATCACCATACAGCCCGCACGCCCCGCAAATGTATCTTGAAAGGATGCAGCAAAAGTATTTGCCTCGTTCCATGCGCGATCGCGGTTCGGATCGTGAAAGAGCAGCTTTACAAGGCGGCTGAACGGTGGATAGAAGAGTTCACGGCGCAGCGCAAGCTCCTGCTCTGCAAACGCCTCGTAGTCCTGCCGCATGGCAGCGCACACGGCATAGTGCGCAGGGTTATAGGTCTGTACGATGACCTCCCCGCGCGCGCCACCGTGCCGCCCCGCACGTCCTGCCGTCTGCGTGATGAGCATGAAGCAGCGTTCTGCCGCACGAAAGTCCGGCAGATTGAGACTCGCGTCGGCGCTGATGATGCCGACCGACTGCACACCCGGGAGATCATGTCCCTTTGCGACCATTTGCGTGCCGAGCAGGATGTCGAAATCACGCCTGCGAAACTTCGTCAGAATCTCCTCATGCGCAAGCTTGCGTCCTGTCGTGTCACGATCCATGCGTACGATGCGTGCTGCGGGAAGCAATTGCCCGAGTTCCTCTTCGAGCTTTTCCGTACCTGAGCCGAAGTATTTGATGTAGCGGCTCCCGCACTGCGGACAGGTCTCGGGTACGGGGGCGCGCAGATCGCAGTGATGGCAAAGGAGCTCCCCGTTTACGTGGTAGACGAGCGGCATCGAACACTGCGTGCAGGTCATGACCGCGCCGCAGGAACGACACATGATGAAGGTCGAATAGCCGCGTCGATTCAGCATGATGATCGCCTGCTCATGGCGTGCAAGGGTCTCCGTGAGGAGCTCACGCAGGGGGAGCGAGATGACCGTACGCTGTCCGTGCCGCAGCTCCTCGCGCATATCGACGGCACGCACCTCTGGTAGCGGCTGACTGCCGATGCGATCCGGCATCCGGAGGAGTGTCAGCTCCCCCGCACACGCGCGCGCATAGGACTCAAGCGATGGAGTTGCGCTGCCGAGCACGAGGATCGCCCCATACCGCCGCGCCAGAACCTCCGCGACCACGCGTGCATGATAGCGCGGTGACTCATCCTGCTTGTAGGACATATCCTGCTCTTCGTCGAGAATGATGGCACCGACATTCTCAGCAGGTGTGAAGAGCGCCGAACGCGCTCCGATGATGATGCCCGCCTCCCCACGCCGCACACGAAAGATCGAATCATTCCGCTCCGCGTGCGAGAGCTGACTGTGAAAAACGACGATGTCGTCCGTGAACACTTCTTGAAACGCCGTGATGAGCTGTCCGGTGAGAGCGATCTCCGGCACGAGCACAACGACCTGCCGCCCCTCCGCACGCACGACACGCGCCGTCTCGATGTAGACGCGCGTCTTGCCGCTACCCGTCACACCGTGGAGCAGATACCCATGAAAGCCGCCGCCTGCAAGCCCCGCCTGCACAGCCGTAACCACAGCCGCCTGTGCCTCCGTCAGATCCTCTGCACTTTTTTCTGCCGTCCCCGCAGTATAGCTGGAACGCAGTTTACGGCGCATGTGCTCCGTCAAATATCCTGCTGCAACGAGATTCTTGATGGTCGCGAGCGAAACGTCCTGTGCGTCGAGTTCGCCGCGCGTGTATTCGTTCCGCACGCGAAAGAGTGCAAGCGCCCGCGCCTGTGCACGTTTCTTGGTAAGCCCTGCGAGCGCTTCATCCGTGACCGTGCCCGCCGTGTAGAACTTTTCATAGCGCGCCTTGTCACGCTTATCGGCGCGATACTCCTTGCGTATGAGATGGTAGCGCAGGAGTTTTTCTATACACGCCTCCACCAACATGGCAGGAAGTGCACGACGCAGCTCCGCCATCCGTTGGCTGCCGCTCTTGCACAGATATCGATAGACGGCGTTCATGTTCCCATCCGCAAGGATGGGGTGTGCCGGATCTGCATCCTCCGCCGCTGCATAGACGGGAAAGATGCGCAATCCGCTCTTACCCGGCATAAAGAGCCGCATGATCTCCGCCGGCGAACAGAGATAGAACGCTGCGAGCTCCTGCGCAGCAGCAAGGAGCTCGGGCGAAAACCACGCCTCCTCATCCACCGCCTCGATGATCTCCCGCAGACGATGTCCTCCGTCCCGCGCGGCGTCATAGGGACGCACGCGTGTGATGAATCCCTCCTTGCGCACGTTGCCAAACGGCACGAACACGCGCCATCCTGCGTCGACCCGTGCGAGATGTTCCGGTAGAACATAGGTGAACTCCTGCGCGATGCTCTTGACTGGAATATTGATATAGACATCCGCAACGGTCATATGTTCACTTTCTCATTAAAAAAGCCGTCACACGAAACATTTCGTGCAACAGCTCCTTTCCATACATTACTATGAGGCAATCGCCGCCTGATTCGCAAGAATTTCCTTGCATGCCTGACATGCGGGACATATGCAGGTATCTTCTCCCTGCTCCTTCGCCTGCTTTGCCGCAGCATTATACTCTCCTGCTCTCTGCGCGCCGAACAGAGCAATGCCGTCTGGCGACTCTGTGAAGCTGATAACCTGATCAATCGTCAGCACATCGCTCTTGATCTCCTCGATGAGTGCCCGAAACGCAGATTTCTCCTCCGCCGTGTCCACTGCACCGAGGAAGGCATCTGCCTTTTCCTTGAGCCCCTCATAGGTCATCGGCGCCTCACTCAGTCTGTGTACCCGTTCGATCACATAGTCGCGATCCGCTGCCATATCCATCCGCCTCCGCTCAGTTCTCAAATATTCGAATTTATAAAGGAATCGCTGATAAAATGAAGTCCGTCAAATTGGCGTAGATTTTTTCGTCCGAACAAGGAGGCAAACCGGACGCATAGCAAGGGCTATGTGGAGGATTTGCCGACAAAGTTCGGGCAAAAAAGATGCGTCAAGATGGCGCGGCTGAATTTATCAGTGCTTCCTAAAACAATCTAGTGGATATTATAGGGCAATACACGAGGTTTGACAACTGAAAAAATTTTTGATTTTCACCCCCTATCTGTTTTTCTCATAATTTGTGGCTCAAGTCACAGTTTTTTTGATGGATTCCATGTATGCTATGCACAGAAAGAGTTAAAGCACACAGAGGAGGAACAGCTATGGCAATCCTGAACAATATTCCGCATCAACAGGCACTTCTGCTCAAGGAGCAGGTCGCATACGTAGAGGGACAGGTCGTCAGCAAGACGCTCGTCCAGAACAAGGGGCTCGGTGTCACACTCTTCGCCTTTGCCAAGGGCGAGGGCATCAGCACACATGAGTCGAAGGGCGATGCGCTCGTCACGGCGCTCGACGGTGAGGGCGTCATCAAGATTGACGATGAAACCTATACGCTCAAGGCCTGTGAGAGCATCGTCATGCCTGCAAATCACCCGCACTCGGTCTATGCGGCGAAGGAAACACCATTCAAAATGATGCTCGTCGTCGCATTCCCCGAGGCGTAATATATACGCCAATACGATACATTTCTCCCTGATATCAACACCCGTGGCAGAAGAGCCACGGGTGTTTTGCTTTCCTATTCATCCTCCCGCCGCAGTGCAGCCCCCTTTTCCTGCTGCAAAAAAATGCGCGGCGAACACTTCATATATTTCTTGAAGACCGTACAGAAATTCTTGTAGTCGCCAAAGCCGTTTTCCTCCGCGACCTCGTAGACGCGATATTTTCCCGAGGAAAGCTGCAGGATGGCGTTCTGCAGACGTGTGCGCGTCAGAAGTTCGAGGAAGGTCTGCCCCGTCGCTTCCTTGAATTTGCGGCTGAGGTAGCTCGCACTCACACCTGCCTCTTCGGCAAGCACTTCAATGCTCAGCTTCTCACGATAATCTTGCTGAATCCGCTTCATTGCGTGCAGCACATAGGGATTGAGCCCATCGTCCGCAAAATAGCGCCGCCAATCAACGCCCTCCACAACGGGTTCCGCCCCCGGTGATGCGCTCTCTTTTGCCAATCTTCGCATGAGTGCGGCAAGCTCCGCCTCATCGACGGGTTTCAACAGATAGTCCGCCGCATGCAGACGAAGAGCCTTCTGCGCGTAATCAAACTCCGCATAGCTCGTGAGAAAAACGAGCTGCGGCAGAATTCCCTCCGTCCATGCACGCTCTGCCATCTCGATGCCGTCCATGCACGGCATGCGGATATCCGTCAGCACAACGTCGGGACGCTCCCTGCGCAGGAGTTCGAGTCCTGCCCTGCCGTCGGGTGCATCCCCGACAACGCAGCAGTCCATCCCCGCCCAGTCGATCGTGGAGAGCAGCCCCCGCCGAATGATCTCCTCATCCTCAACAATCAGAATGCGCAGCATCTCCCTCAGCCCCCTTCCCCATCGTTACGGGTAAAACCATCGTTACGCGCATCCCGCCCTCCGCGCGCCGTTCAATCTGCATCCCGTATTCCATTCCAAAAAGCAGCTGAATACGCCGATGTATATTGTATACCCCTGTGTGCACAGAGCAGTTCTCACCGCGCTGCATCATCGTACGCAGATGCTGCAGCGTTTCCTCCGCCATCCCCGTACCCGCATCCTCAATCACGATGTGCAGCTGCCCATCATCAATCGCAACGCACGTGAATATATGAATCTCGCCCTCCGCATTCGCCCCATAGTGGATGGCGTTCTCCACGATGGGCTGCAGCAAAAGCTTCGGCACGAGGCAGTGCATCGCCTCCTCGGCGATCTCCTGCCGATAGATGAGACGCGCACCGAAACGCTGGCGCTGGATCTCAATGTAGCTGCCGAGGTGGCGAATGTCCTCTGCGAGCCTCACACGTTGCACGCGATTGTCAATGCTGTAGCGCAGGAGTGCGGAGAGTGCCGTAATCATGCGAACCGCCGCATCCGGCTCAAGTTTCGTCATAAATTTGATGTTCTCAAGTGTGTTGAAGAGAAAATGCGGGTTGAACTGCGACTCAAGCTGCCGCAATTCAGAAATTACGCTTGCACGCGCCTTTTCTTCATTTTCCTGCATCAGGCGAACAAGACTTCGTACCATGCGGTTGTACTCGCCCGCGATCTCCTCGAATTCATTGCCCGTACGAATGGCTAGTTCACGATCCAATTCTCCATGCCGTACGGCGCGGAACGCCTCGACGATTTCATCCATCGCACGTGTCTTCTCCGCCATATCGCGGCGCACGCGAAAGAAGATGAGCGGCACCATGAGGAGGAGCACGGCGAAGAGGATCGCCGCCCCCGTCGCAAACTGGGCAATGCGGTTGCCGACAGGCAGAATGGCGTAGACGATGAACGCCCCGTCAAGCACGGATTCCTGCGCCACATAGAACTGCTGCCCGTCCAACTCGATCAATCCATGCGCGTTCACGAGTTTCGGCACGACCTTATGAAAGACTGCATCGCGAAAGATTGTCATCGTGGAAAACGGCGCACGTCCCTCGCGGTCGGCGATGACGAAGTGCATCTTCTCTCCGGTCTGGAGTCGTTTCTCAAGCTCGCGTACGGATAGGACAAAGACTGCATACCCCTCTGTTTCCGCAGTTGTCTGCCCGCTCGTCTGCGGTGCGCGGATTGCCTGACCGACAACGTAGTCCCACTCACGTTCATTCTGCGGGACAAACTCCTGCACACTGCCCGCCTGTTCCTCCATGCGTGAAAAAACACCCCAACGCGCGGTCGGCAGTGCAAGATATGCAGGGACATCGGAGCGCGTCTGAAAGAGGACGCGGCGCTCCTGATCGAGGAGATAAAAACGCGGGAGCTCGCCGTGTAAATTCAGCTCTGCATATAAATTTTCAAAGAATACACGGCGCCCTTCCCCATTCGCATAGAGGCCCCCGATGCCATGCATCGCGATCACAGCCGCACGCGACTCATAGTCATGCGTCAGTTCCGTAAAGATTTCGCCCGCGATCCGCGCTTCCTCCTCCGTGCGCGCCGCCACATTCCGCTGCCAATAGACGGCGGCAAGCAGGATGCAGATGAAGGCGATGAGAAAGCCCGGTATGAGTGCATATTTTAAGAGTGCAGAGCGCACTTCATCCTGAAAGCGCCGCATAGTCCCTCCTTTCCGCTCATTCAGTCAATTTCAATTCATTATAACAAAATCTTTTCCAAATACAAAATGGGGCTGTTGCACGAAGCTAAAACTTCGTACAACGCCCCTTCTTTGTGCCCCTTCCACCGCTTGCGCGGTCCCCCTTCCCCGTCAAACGGGGAAGGCTAGAATTATGGCATCTTAGCTTCCCC
>NZ_GL892076.1:1274251-1377267 GCF_000213975.1 Centipeda periodontii DSM 2778 | reverse complement strand
CCCCCGCCAGAGCGGGGGAAGTGGCGAGCGCAGCGAGCCGATAGGGGCGTTCATGCAACAGCCCCATTGTATTGCGTATTACTGTACGCTCGTAAAGATATCCTTGAACTTGTCGAGCCATGCCTTCTTGTTCTTCTCGACCACCTGCTCCTCATCGTCGATGATCTTGATCTGATCCTTCGGCAGGAGTCCGACCGGCGCATCCACGTCGTCACGCACGGAGCGGCGGTGGAGCTGTGCCGTAATGATGCTCTGCGCCTCCTTGCTCGTGATGAAGTCGATGAACTTCTTCGCGTTCGCCATGTGCTTTGCATTCTTGATGATGTAGATACCGTCGGGCTTTGAGATGACGCCTTCCTTCATGTAGACGAGCTTCACGGGTGCGCCGTCCGCGACGTACTTCGCACCGCCCTCTTCAAACGTAAGACCCACGGCATACTCACCATCCGCAACGCCCTTGTAGACCGCAGACGAGCCGGAGAGCAGCTTGCCGTCGAGGTTGCGGCAGAACTTTTCCACATAGTCCCACCCCTTGTCGGGATCGCCGTTGCCCATTGCATAGAGCATGTTGATGAGGTGCTCGTAGGACGAGGAGGACTTCGACGGATCGGCAAATGCGATCTTTCCCTTGAGTGCAGGGTTCAGGAGATCCTCATAGCCCTCGACCTTCACATCGCCGAGGAGATTCGTATTGATCATGATGACGCTCGGGATGTCCGTGAAGCGCGTCATCGGTCCCTCGGTGTTCTTGAACGCTGCCTGAATGTGATCCTCGTTCACCGAGGTATAGTTCTCGAAGAGATCCGCCTTCGGCTTCATTGTGTTCAGCGAGCCGCCCCAGAAGATATCGCCGAGCGGGTTTGCCTTCTCGGACTCAACGCGCTTTAAGAGTTCGCCCGTGCCCGCCGCGATGACTTCGACCTTCACGCCACTCTGCTTCTCAAACTCCTCGACGAGGGGATTGATGAACGCCAACGGGTGCGGGCAGTAGATGACGAGCGAATTGTCGTCCGCTGCCGCCTGTTTTTCTCCCCCGCCGCAGCCGCTGAGGGCGCCGCCCAGCATCAGCGATGCGGCAAGGACGGCAAACATTTTCTTGAGTTTCATGAAAAGACCTCCTTTGAACAAAAAGACATCTATGCAAAAGGCATTTGCCTGAGAACACCTCGTCTACAATGTGACATCCTTGCTCCCCGACACGCGGAAGAAGATCACCATCGCGACGATCGTCGTGAGCGTGAGGATGGTCGAGAGTGCCGCCGCAGTGCCGTAGCTCGCGCGGATGACCTCGGTGTAGATCGCAACCGACATCGTCTTCGTTGCCCCCGTGAAGAGGATGACCGAGGAACTGAGTTCGTTGATCGCCGTGATCCACGAGAGGATCGCCCCACTCATGACACCGGGCAGCATCATGATCGCCGTCACCTTAAAGAAGGTCTTGAGGGGTGATGCGCCAAGACTGATCGACGCCTCCTCGATGCTCGGACTGATCTGGTAGAGGATCGCCGAGCTCGAGCGCAGCGTGTAGGGCAGACGCCGAATGACAAGCGAGATAATGATGATGAGCGCCGTTCCCGAAAGGAGGATCGGCTCATCATTGAACGCGAGCAGGAGCGTGATGCCAAGCACCGAACCGGGAATAATATACGGAAACATCGTGAGCGTGTCAATGATGTCCGTGAGCACGCTCTTGCGCCGTGTCGTGAGATATGCAACCGTCATGCCAAGGAAGACGATGGCGAGGATCGCAGCCGTACTGTAAAGGTAGGTGTTCGAAATCGCCGTACCGAGGCTGCTGAATATCGTCGTATAGCTATCGAGTGAATAGCCGCCCGTAAAGACCGCGCCGCGTGTTTCAAGAAACGATGTGTAGATAACGACGAGCTGCGGAATCATCGAGAGTGCAACGAGCAGGTAGATCAGGACGTGCATGAGTGTGTTCCCCGCGCCCTTCATCTCCTTCATCTCGATGGGACGCAGCGAGCTCATCGTAAAGGATTTGCGGCTCACAACGTATTTTTGCAGCAGGAAGATCGTCGAGGTGATGACGACCATGATCGCTGCCATCGCCGCCGCAAAGTTCGCCTGATCACCGACCTCATTGATGAACTCCGAGTAGATCATGACCGGCATGACGTTGAAGCCTTCGCCGATCAGCATCGGCGTGCCGAAGTCCGCCATCGCGTTCATAAAGACCATAAGCGCGCCCGCGAGAATCGTCGGCGTGATGAGCGGCACAATGACCGTCACCACCTTGCGGACACCGCTGCACCCGAGGCTTTCCGCCGCCTCGATCAGCGCCGCGTCGATGTTCTTCATCGCGCCTGCCGCATAGAGGTAGATGAATGGATAGAGCTTGAGCGTCAGGACGAGCAGGATGCCCGTGAACCCGTAAATTGACGGGAACTCATACTGAAACGTATTTTGAAGCCACTGCGTCAGGATGCCGCTGCGTCCGCCGATGAGGATCCACGAGTACGCGCCGATAAACGGCGGCGAGAGGAGCGAGATGATAATGCAGATCTCAAGTGCGCTCTTCCCACGCACACGATAGAGCGTCATGAAGTATGCGAGCGCCGTGCCGATCACGATTGCGAGCACGGTCACGCATGCCGTCACGCTGAAGCTGTTGATCATCGACTGGTAGTAGTATTTCCGCTCAAAGAAATGCGTGAAATGCGAGAGTGTGAACTCCCCCGTCACGGCATCCTGAAATGCCGAGGCAAAGAGCGAAAAGAGCGGATAGATGAGAAAGAGTCCGAAGACCGCAATGGAGAGAAGCGTGACGCCCGTCCAGAAATCCCAGCGCAGATTCTTACTCATAGCGCACCACATCCTTCAGGATATTACGCGAACCATCTGCCGTGAAGATATTCACCTTCCATACGTTCGGGCGTAGATGCACTGTGTCCCCGACCTCAAGATGCTGCGTCGCATGACCGAGATCCTGTGAGAACTCGAGCGACGCCTGATGCGGCAGAATCATTTCCTCATCGAAGTCGAGACTGTAGTTGATGTATTTGCCGAGGAAGACCTTCGTCTTCACCTTGCACGGCAGACCGTCGTCCTGAATCGAAAGCTCCTCGGGACGCACGGAGATCACGACCTCCATGCCGTCCTCCGCCTCCTCGCCAAGGTTCGCCATCATCATTTCATAGCCGTTTCGGAAGACGACAGCCGCCTCTCCGCCCGATTTTTTCACGCAGCCGTAGAAAAGGTTCGAGTGTCCGATAAATGTCGAAACAAAGATATTCCACGGACGTTCGTAGATCGTCTGCGGCTGCGCCGTCTGCTGGATCTCGCCCTTGTTCATGACTGCGATGCGGTCGGAGATCGAGAGCGCCTCCTCCTGATCGTGGGTAACATAGACCGTTGTGATGCCGACCTTCTTCTGCACCTCGCGGATCGCGGAGCGCATCTCGATGCGCAGTTTCGCGTCGAGGTTCGAGAGAGGTTCGTCCATCAGCAGCACACTCGGATGAATGACAATCGCACGCGCGAGTGCGACGCGCTGCTGCTGACCGCCCGAGAGGCGTTCGGGCAGACGATCCTGATAGTCCGTGATCTGCACCACATCGAGAATGCGGTCAACCTTCTCCTTCATCTCCGCCTTCGGCACATTGCGCAGCTTCAATCCATACTCCACATTCTGCCGCACCGTCAGATGCGGGAAGATCGCGTAGCTCTGGAACACCATGCCGATGTTCCGCTTGTGCGCGGGGATGTCATTGATCCGCTGCTCGTTGAAGAGGATGTCGCCCCCCTCAATGCTGTTGAATCCCGCGATCATGCGCAGGAGCGTCGTCTTGCCGCAGCCCGACGGTCCGAGCAGGGTAAAGAACTCACCGTTGCGGATATTCTCCGTCAGCCCCGGAATGATCGTGAGATCGCCGTACTTCTTCACGGCATTCTCGATGTGAATCGCTACGCTCATATGATCCCCTCCAAAGTCCATCTATTTCGGATAGCATCGAATCCTTTCGCACTATATTCGTCTGATTATTTATAGTATACGAAAAGAAACAGCAAAAGAATATCCACAAATCTATAAAATTATCCGAAAAACTGAACTGTGGAGGAAATAAAAAGACTGTTGTACGAAACATTTCAGGTTCATACAACAGTCTCAGTCTTTCGTTGTTCTCTGCACCCTTCGGGCTTGCTTCTCAGACAGGTCAGTAAGTGGCGAACGCAGGGAGCCGATGGGGGCACCCCATATCACAGGATCGCTTCTGCCGCCGCCATCACGCCGAGTGCGGCGTGCTCGAAGGTCAGCCCGCCCTGCAGGTAGATGCAGTACGGTTCACGCATGGGGCCATCTGCACTCAGCTCGATCGATGCGCCCTGCACGAACGTCCCCGCCGCCATGATAATCTGATCGGCATAGCCCGGCATATCCCACGGCTCGGGCGCGGCGAACGCATCCACAGGCGACATCGCCTGTATCGCGCGTGCGAACGCCTTCATGCGCTCCGCATCCCCGAGCACAATCGCCTGTATGATATCGCTGCGCGCATCCGTAAAGCGCGGGAATGTATGACATCCCAGCCCCTCGAAGATGCCTGCGGCGAACACCGCGCCCTTGAGTGCCTGTGCGACCACATGCGGCGCGAGGAAGAGCCCCTGAAAGAGCAGACGGTTCGAGATGAGGCTCGCGCCGAGCTCATCCCCCATCCCCGGCGCCGTCAGGCGATAGGACGCCATCTCCACGAGGTCGCTGCGTCCCGCGATGTAGCCGCCCGTCGGTGCAAGTCCGCCGCCCGGGTTCTTGATGAGCGAGCCCGCCATAATATCGACTGTGGGGATTTCCGTTGGCTCGACGATATCCACAAACTCGCCGTAGCAGTTGTCCACAAATACAACACAGCTTGGATTCGCCGCCTTGATGCGCGCGCTGACCGCACGGATGTCCTCGATACTGAGAGGCTCACGCTCACTGTATCCGCGCGAGCGCTGAACGAGCGCCACCTTTGTCCGTGCCGTCACGATGCGGTCGATGCCCGCCAGATCAACGCGCCCGTCCTGCATGGGCAGCTCATCGTAGAGCACGCCGAACTCCTTGAGTGAGCCGACGCTCTCGTGCGCCCAGCCGATGACCGTCTGCATCGTATCGTAGGGCGCTCCCATAATCGAGACAAGCCGATCGCCGGGACGTAGGATGCCGAACAGCACCGTTGCAAGCGCATGCGTCCCCGAAACGAACTGCGTCCGCACGAGTGCACGCTCCGCACCAAAGACACGCGCATAGAGCTCATCCAGCTTCTCACGTCCGAGATCGCTGTATGCATAGCCGGCGCTTACACCGAAGTGCGCATCCGAGACGCGGCATTCCCGCATCGCGTCCAAGACCTTCTTCGTGTTGATCTCAGCGGCTTCGTCCATACACGCAAACATCCCGCGCGCACGCTCAATTACAGACGCGCGCAACACGCCTAACTCATCGCTCTGCAAATCTTACGCCCTTTCCTGTTCGACATTCTTTTCCAACTCCGACTGCTCGCGCGCCGTGCGCAGATAGCGCACGAGATGCAGTTTCAGTCGCTGTTCCAGCTCCTCAAGATCCGCCGCATCAAACGAATAGCTCACATACGGCATATGGTTCACATGATACTCACCAAAAAATTCATTGCGATAACAGTTGTAGTAAATGCCAACGTCATTGCCCCGCGCAAAGTCCACATAGTCAATGATGAGAAAGGAGCCGTTTGTCAGCTCCGCAGGTGCGGCTGGACGAACAAAGAGTTCAAACCCCTCCAATGCCTCCGCCAGTTCCTGCCCGTACGCCCATGCTTCAAGACTCTCGCGCACCGGCAGGAGTTCCTGTGTTGCCAGCGCATCCACGTGCAGCTCTGTCATCACGCGCGGCAGGTTGCGTGTCAGCTCCTTGCCAAACGTTGCTATGTCCCCATAGATAAAGGACGGCAGGGCAAAGCTCACCACACCGATTTCAACACGCAGTTTGTACGATGTCGTCGGTGCATCGTAGAAACCGATGACGGCACGGTGCTCTGCCGCATGATCGTAGCGAAAGAAATCATACTGCGCCTCGTTCACGTGCCGCCCCTTTGAGAGGACAAAGCCCTCAATTTCGGCGGGAAGTTCGTCAAGCACCGTCCACTGGGCAAGCGCCTCGTCAATTTTCTCTGTAAAATCCTCAGCCATCGCCGTTTACTTACCCGTGCGCCCGCGCTTCGTCATCGGAATCCCCTTCGCACAGAGCGGACATGTCTCCGGCGTATAGGTTTCCACATTCATTGTGAGAAGCGCCGCACAGGGCACGTCACCGAATGTCGCCTTGCCTCCGCTGCGGTCAACAAGCATGGAGACCGCCACGGGGACAGCACCCGCCGCCTTGACGACATCGATCACTTCCTTGATCGATCCGCCCGTTGTCACAATGTCCTCGACGATGAGTACGCGCTCCCCCTCATGCAGCGAGAAGCCGCGCCGGAATGTCATTTTTCCATCCACACGCTCGGTGAAAATCGCGCGCGTCCCGAGTGCCTTGCCCGTCTCATGCGCGAGTAGGATGCCGCCCGTCACGGGACCGACCACCGTTTCGATCTCCGCGTCTTTGAACTTCTCCGCCATTGCCTCACAGAGCTGCTGCGTGTATTTCGGATGCTGGAGCACATTGAACTTCTCTACATAATGTGGGCTGTGCAGCCCCGATGTCAGCAAAAAATGACCGTCCATAATCGCACCCGTCTGAACGAGCAGTGCACGCACTTCCTCCTGCGTCATCATACGCTCTCCATCTCCTTCAAAACGTCCTCTGCCGCTGTACGCGGATCGGCTGCCGCATAGATCGCACGCCCCACGACAAGCTGTGATGCTCCCGCACGGATCGCCCCCGCCGGTGTCATCACGCGTCGCTGATCGTCATTGCTGACACCCGCAGGACGGATGCCCGGCGTCACGATGAGGAAATCCTCGCCGCACACACGGCGAATCTCCGCCGTCTCCGCAGGCGACGCCACCACGCCGTCGAGCCCCGCCTCCTGCGCGAGCCTTGCACGCCGCAGGACGGCATCCGCAATCGTGCCCGTATGTCCGAGTCCCGCCCAGTCGTCCGCGTCCATGCTCGTGAGCACCGTCACACCGATCAGCTTCGGACAGGGAATGCCCTCCGCCTCTGCCGCGCTGTGCAGTGCCTCGCTTGCCGTCTTCATCATGCGCAGGCCGCCCGCCGTATGGACATTCAGGATGTCGGGGCGCAGACGTAGCAGTGAACACAATCCATTTCCGACCGTATTCGGAATATCGTGGAGCTTGAGATCGAGAAACACCTTTTTCTCCCGCTCCTTCAGCCATGTGACGATACCTCCGCCAAGCGCATAGAAGAGCTCCATGCCCACCTTGTAGTAACTGACGCTGTCACCAAGACGCGCGACAAGCTGCTCTGCCGACGTACGCGTCGGCACATCGAGCGCCGCAATCAACCGATCATCTGCCACAATCTCACTCCTCTATGATGCGCAACCGCGCATCTCCGCAGCCGCATTGTTCCCGTACAAGGCGCACCGAAAGTCCCGTCGGGTAGCGCAGGACAGGCGCGGCCTCTGCCGTGATCGTCGAGAGCACAAGTTCGCCGCGTGCACCGTCCTCGCGTGAAACTTTCCCCGTCCCATCCACAACCTCGGCAAAGAACAGCCGCTCCTCGAGATGAACCCCATCATCCGCAGAACAACTGCACCCGATGAGCGCCCCCATTTCGGCAAGTGTAAAGATATGCGCAAAACGCGCGCTCATACGTTCTGCCACGACGCGTGAAGATGTCTGCGGTGCAATGTGATTTCCGACGGTAATCAGGCGATTCACACACAGATCACGCAACGTTTCTGCAAGCATGGGCAGCGCGTGCTCCCATGCGATCACGATGTCCGGGACTGCCGCACGCACGATCTGTGCCGCCGTGTCGGAGTCCCTGCACGGCAGGACTGCTGCACCGATGGTATCGAGCGCATATTGCAGATCGAGCATACGGCTGTCCGTAAAAGTCCCCGCAAGGAGCACCACGCTCGCACGGTTCACCCCACATGCAGAAAGCATCGACACAACTGTCTGAACCTGCCGCGCGATATCCCCCTGCGTATAGCAGTGGATCCTTCCGCACTCCGCGTCATCGCGCAGGATACTCATGCGCAGGATGCCCGAAAGCGGCAGTGTGAGCATGAAAAAAGGGGCATCCGCCCCCTCTTTCGCTGCACTCTCCCAATATGGCAGATGCGCCATCTCCGCAAATGACGAAATATCAGCGGCATGGATTCCCGCACGTTCAAACGCCGCACGGCAGAACGCCGACTTTTCTTCCGCCCATTTGATCTGGCGCAGGAGCAGCGAGAGACGTGCTTCCTCCGTGAGTACTGTCCCCGTCATGACTCAAGCGGCCTCTGATAGAAGAACGGCTGGAAGCTCGTATAGCCCATTTTGCGGAAGTTCAGAATCGACTCCGTCGCGCCGACAAAGAGAATGCCGCCGGGTTTGAGCGCCTCAAAGAAATGGCGATAAAGCTGATCCTTTGCCTCGTCCGTGAAGTAGATGACAACGTTGCGGCAGAGAATCAGGTCAAATCCCGTTTCGAACTTATCCTGCAGGAGATTGTGCCGCTTGAACTCGATCATGTTCTTAATCTCGGACTTCACGGCAAAATGATCGTTCTCCTCGTCAAAGTACCTGCGGCGGCGCTCAGGCGCCATGCACTTGATCTCATCCGCCGTGTAGACGCCGCGCTTCGCCTTTGCCAGAATCTCGACATCGAGATCGGATGCAAGGATGCGGTGGCGCGTCCCCGGCGTCATCTCCTTCATGATGATCGCAAGCGAATACGGCTCTGCCCCGATGGAGCAGCCTGCACTCCATATATTGAGCTTTGAGGAACGCTTCAGGAGATCGGGGATGACAGCTGTCTCAAGCTTGCTGAACTTCTCCGGCGTGCGGAAGAACTCCGATACATTGATTGTCAGATACTCAATGAACGCCGCAAAATCGTCCTTGTTCTCACAGACATGATCGAAATACTCGACGTAGCCCTTATACCCCGCACGCGTAATCAGATTGTTGATCCGCCGCTTCATCTGCGGCTCCTTATAGAGGTCGAGATCAATCTCCGTCTTTGCCTTCAGCTTCTTCTTAAACTGCTCCCAATCGCGGTCTTCTGCCATATATTATCCTCCCAAACACATTTCCCTACGGCGATGTCTCACTGGATCGTAAAGACCCGACAGGATTTCTTTACCGCGAGTTTCGGCAGGATCACATGCAAAATCCCCGCCTCATAGGACACGGACACCTCTGCCTCATCCACATCGTCAATGAGGAAGGAGCGCTCGAATACACCCGCCTTGCGCTCATGGCAGAGATACTTTGTTTCGGACTCCTCCGGCACGATACGCTCTGCCTTGATTTTGAGGCGCCCGTCCTCGTTGTACGAAACCTCAATGGCATCCTTCGTGAATCCGGGCAGCTCCGCAAACAGCTCATAGCAGTTTTCACAGTCGATCACATCGACGCGGAACGGGAAGAGCATCCCCCCCACCTTGTCGAATGGGTTAAACGAATGCTCCATTACGGTTTCAAGCGCTTTCCCGAGCATCTCCTGCCCCTTCTCGGCATTTTCTCTCAGATTGAACGGCAATGGACGAAACATAGCGACCACCTCCAACGCTCACAGTTATTATCTACGTTTTTATTATAGCAATAAAGGGCATTCTTTTCAATACACACAAGAAGAAGGAACTGCTGTACAAAGCTTTCACTTCGTACAGCAGCCCCTTAACATAGATTCAATTCATGAGAATACCCATCTCACATGTGCACAGCCGGTGTAACCCTGACGCTTGCCCTGCCAGCCCGTGAAGCGCGGGTCATACGAGAAGCGGATGTCCTTCGGTGCGAGAATTTTTCTGCTATTTGCGTCAAATAAAAAGGTGCTGTTGTACGAAACGAAAAACTTCGTACAACAACACCTTTTCGATTGCTAAGGAAGGAAATTACTTCAGCGCATCGCCGAGCTGTGCATTGACCGCGCGTGCTGCCTCTACGCTCTCTTCGAACTTCGCCTTCTCCTCGCCCTCGAGCTTCACATCGACAACCTTCTCGAAGCCGCCCTTGCCGAGCACGATGGGAACGCCGACGCAAAGTTCCTTCTCGCCATACTCACCCTCAAGGTAAACACAGCACGGAATAACCTTCTTTGCATCGAGGGCAATCGCTTCAACGAGCGTTGCCGCGGATGCACCCGGTGCATACCACGCGGACGTGCCGAGAAGTCCCGTCAGCGTTGCACCGCCGACCTTCGTCTTCTGAACGACATCGGCGAGCACTTCCTTCGAGAGAAGCTGCGTGACAGGGATGCCGCGGAGCGTTGCAATGCTGACGAGAGGAACCATCGTCTTGTCATTGTGTCCGCCGATAACCATGCCGTCGACATCGGACGGGGTTGCGGGATGTCCTGCAGCATTGAGCGCCTCGGAGAGATAATAACGGAAACGGCTGCTGTCGAGCATACCGCCCATGCCGATGACGCGATTGCGCGGCAGTCCCGTGGACTTCAGGGCGAGATAGGTCATTGCATCCATCGGGTTGGAGATGATGATGAAGATCGCGTTCGGGGAATACTTGAGCGCCTGCTCCACCACGCTCTTGACGATCTTAGCGTTGACGCCGACCAGTTCCTCACGCGTCATGCCGGGCTTGCGCGGCAGACCGGAGGTGACGACGACAACGTCGGAGTCCGCCGTAGCAGCATAGTCGTTCGTGACGCCCTTGACTGTAGTGTCAAAGTTCAGAGCGTGCGAGCACTGCATCATGTCCATCGCCTTGCCCTCGGAAACGCCCTCTTTGATATCGATGAGGACGACTTCCTGCGCAAACTTCTTGAGCGCGACGACATTTGCTACGGTAGCGCCTACGTTACCTGCACCAACAACAGTTACCTTCATAAGTACTTCCTCCTTAAAAACTCTCGTGTCACCCATCCCTAGCAATAAGTGACATGATTCGGAACAGGGTATACCAATAGTTCTTAACTATGGAATCATTATAACATTCTCATTCAGAAAAATCAATTAGATTTTGGAGAATTGTTAAAACCTTCGTGGAAAAATATATCCTGTTTATCTGGCATGGATTTGCCCCCAACTATCGCGCACATATAAAAAACTCAGCCGATTATTTCCATCGACTGAGTTCGATTACAATATGGTGGCGGCACAGAGATTTGAACTCCGGACACTGCGGGTATGAACCGCATGCTCTAGCCAACTGAGCTATGCCGCCGGTGGTGGGCAGGGATGGATTCGAACCATCGTAATCCGAAGATGACAGATTTACAGTCTGTTGCCTTTAACCACTCGGCCACCTACCCATGAACCTCGACAAGTATATGCGATAACGCACCCACTTGTCAAGGTGATTCTCAAAATCTTTCCTGCTGCTCCGCCAACGGCTTCATTGTCGGGAAAAGCAGCACGTCACGAATCGACGGGCTGTCGGTCAGCAGCATGACGAGGCGGTCGACACCGATGCCGAGGCCGCCCGTCGGCGGGAGTCCGTACTCGAGTGCCGTGATGAAGTCGCGATCCATGATATGCGCTTCGGCGTCCCCCGCTTCACGCTGCTCAAGCTGATCGAGGAAACGCTGCTCCTGATCGATGGGATCGTTCAGCTCCGTAAAGCCGTTCGCAAGCTCGCGCCCGTAGACGAAGAACTCAAAGCGATCCGTGATGCGCGGATCGTCCGCGTTGCGCTTTGCAAGCGGCGAGATCTCGGTCGGATGCCCCGTGATAAAGGTGGGCTGCATGAGCGAGTCTTCGACCTTTGCTTCGAATGCAGCGTTGAGGATGCCGCCGATGCCGTGGCGCTCCTCAAACGGAACGCCGATCTCACGCGCCATTGCACGCGCCTCATCGACACTCTGACAGGAGAGGAAGTCCTTCCCCGTCGCCTCGCGCACGGCGTCATTCATGCTGATTGTGCGGACATTGTTCAAGTCGATATCAACGCCCTGATATGTGATCTTCGTCGTGCCGAGTACATCCTCGGCGGCCTGACGCACGATCCCTTCCGTGATCGCCATGAGATCGCGATGGTCGGCAAACGCCTGATAGATCTCGATGGAGGTAAACTCCGGATTGTGGCGCACGTCCATGCCCTCGTTGCGGAAGATGCGTCCCATCTCATAGACGCGATCGAGGCCTCCGACGATAAGTCGCTTGAGGCTGAGCTCCGTCGCAATACGAAGATAGAGATCGATATCGAGTGCGTTGTGATGGGTGATGAACGGACGCGCTGCAGCACCACCCGCGAGTGTCGAGAGCACAGGAGTCTCCACCTCGAGGAAGTCACGCTCGTCCAAATAGCGGCGGATGGACTGAATGATCTTCGTCCGCTTGCGGAAGGTCTCGCGCACCTCGAGATTTACCATGAGATCGAGATAGCGCTGACGATAGCGCATGTCTACATCCTTGAGTCCGTGGAACTTCTCGGGCAGCGGACGCAGCGACTTCGAAAGCAGATCGAAGTCCTCCACGCGCACGGTGATCTCTCCGCGCCGCGTCTTGAAGACAACGCCGCGAATCCCGATGATATCACCGATGTCAAGGCGCTTGAACTCTTCCTTGTACTTCTGCTCGCCGAGAACATCCTGCTTAAAGTATATTTGTATGTTCCCCGTGCGATCATTGAGTGTAGAGAAGGAAGCTTTGCCATGCCCACGTATTGCCATCAGTCGTCCGGCAATACGTACTTCTTCCCCTTCTTCATCCTCGGCAAGATAATCGTACTTCTCCTTCAGAGGTGCCGCATAGTCCGTCACCTCGAACCGATGTCCGAATGGTGCAACGCCCATGGAACGGAAAGCATCCATCTTTTCGCGGCGGACGCGCATCATCTCATTGAGATCCTGCTCCGGCGCATTCGCTGTAGTTTCTCTTTCTTCAGCCATCCCTGCTCCTTACTTCTTAATATCCATGATCTTGTACTGAATCAAGCCTGCCGGTGCATTGACATTGACCACATGGTTGATCTTCTGTCCAAGCAGCGCCATGCCGAGGGGGGACTCGTTCGAAATCTTTCCCTCATCCGGATCAGCCTCTGTGGAGCCGACGATGAGGAATGTCTCCTCCTCGTCGAATTCCATATCCTTCACCGTTACACGGCTGCCCATGGTGACGGTCTTGCCGTCCCCTGCCTTGATGATGTCGGAGTTGCGAATCTTCGTCTCGAGCTCCTGAATCTCGCCCTCGAGAAATGCCTGCTCATTCTTCGCGTCATCATACTCGGAGTTCTCGGAGAGGTCACCGAGTGCGATGGCTGCCTTGAGGCGTTCGGCAACCTCGATGCGGCGAACACTTTTGAGATGGTTGAGCTTTTCGACGAGCTTATTATAGCCGTCCTCGGTCAGCATGACCTTCTTCTCTGTCATGAAATAATCCCCTTTATTCTAATTCTGCCGCGTTGACCGCTCCGACCAGCGCAGCTGTTTCTGCATCTTCCTGTCCTGCCCGGATCAACGAAAGCCGTTTCTGACGGCACATCTTCTTGAACTGGCATTCCCTTTTCTGTGCTTCCTCTTTTGTTGCAAAACCTTCCACATAGGCAAGTCGAACAGGTCTGCGCCCACGCGTGTATTTGGCCCCGTTTCCCTCATTGTGTACACGGAGACGCCGCCTCAGATCGTTCGTCCATCCGGCATAAAGACTTCCGTCCGCACACAACAAAAGGTATGCGTAGTTCATTCCGCTGCGTCTTTGATGGTAATTTTCTCAATCACAACATCGTGTACGGGGCGATCACCGTAACCTGTCTTTGTATGACCGATATCGCGCACCACGTCCATGCCCTCGATGACCTTGCCAAAGACCGCATGATGGTTGTCCAGCCACGGGGTCGCTGCAAGCGTGATGAAGAACTGGCTGCCGCCCGTATTGGGTCCCGCATTCGCCATCGACAGGATGCCCTCATCATCGTGCTTTAATGAGGGATCGAACTCATCCGGAATCGTGTAGCCGGGACCTCCTGTCCCATTGCCTTTCGGATCGCCGCCCTGAATCATGAAGCCGTCGATGACACGATGGAAGATCAGCCCGTCATAGAAGCCCTTTTCCACGAGATCAATGAAGTTCTTTGTCGTGACAGGGGCCTTATCCTCGAAAAGTTCCACCTCGAAGGTTCCCTTGTTTGTCGTAAATACTGCAATGCGGTTTGCCACAGATCTGCTCTCTCCTTTGTTTTGATCCTGATCCAAAAGCATGTTGAATGACATCCCGGCACTTCCGCTGTGCGCCATAAATAATACGGCAATGACAGCAACTGTAATCCCGAGTGCCAGAAGATAAAATTTCTTCCTCATTCTACCGAAAGCCCTCCTATATTTCAACTTATATTTCAACTTATATTTCAAAAACTATGCCGTTCACCCGCACGAGTCGGCGACCATACGGGAATCTCACGACCTGCCTCGAAGAATCCCGCAGACGGCTGCCATGCAGGATAACCGACAGAGTGCATGGAAACGAGCGCCTTGGGATTCGTTTCCGCGCAGAACACCTTGGCACCGCGCTCCATCGAGGGACCGAGACGTCCGTCCACGGGAAAGAACGCAAGGTCGAAGGAGCGTCCCGCAAGACGCTTCATCTGCTTACGAAACGCATTTTCTGCGAGCTTCCGATTCTCTGCGGTATCCCCCGTCCAATCCCACCAATTAAAATCACCGGCATGGAAGATCTGCTTCCCGCTTATCTCTACGAGAAAGGATGTCCCCTCATCCGTCGAGGCAAAGGATTTGACCGCGATGCAGTCATCCTGCCACGCGTCATAGAGTCCGATCCAGCTCACCTGCTCCGCCGGCATGCGTGCGGCTCCCGGATTCGACCGTATATCCTCACTCAGAAGATAGCGCTGCGTCTTTTCGGCATAGCGTGCGATCATCGGATTGAAGTGGTCAAAGTGCGCATGAGAAGCAAAAAAATAGAGATGCGTATAATCTTCCCTGCTTACTGTCTGCGGGAGCACGCCTGCAGGGTCATCGAATGCGTCAAAGACAAGCAGAACGTCATCCACACGGACGAGAAATCCACTGTTCAGTAAATAAGTTACCTCCATATTGGTTCATCTCCTTTCCTTATCTTCATCTTCATCGTAATTGTCGTCCGACGCCGAGGCATCGTTCTGGTTGATACGCCCGAATCCGCGCCCCATGACCTCATTGGCGGACATGATGATCACAAAGGCATGGGGATCGACGTTGTGCACAATGAATTTCAGTTTACCGACCTGTGTCGTTCCAACGGCAACAAAGACAACATTTCGTTCACGGCGCGTGTATGCCCCTTGTCCATGCAAAAATGTAACACCACGATGCATTTGATCGATGATGCTCTCGGCAATCTCCTTGTATTTATCCGAGATGATGAGAACTGCCTTGCGGTGGTTGAAGCCTGCAACGACCTTATCCACCACCGTCGCATTGATGAACATATAGATGAGCGTGAACATCGCCGGCGCCATGCCGAACAGAAATGCCGCGATGAGCATGATAAGGCAGTTCATTGAGAAGAGCACGCCGCCCATATGCAGGTCGTAGTATTTCCGAACGATGGCAGCGAGAATATCAAAACCGCCCGTACTCCCGTTCATGCGGAAGACAAGCCCATAGCCGAGCCCCGCGAACACGCCGCCGTATACCGTCGTGAGCATCATATCGCTCACGGGTGCGTAGGCATTCAGCGGCCGCGTCAAATCGAGGAAGAAGGAGAAGATCGCCGTACCGATGATGATGTCGACGGTATATGCCTTCCCCATCAGACGCCATGCCATAAAGAGCAGCGGGATATTATAGATGAATGTCTGCAGACCGATGGGCAGCCCGAAGATATAATAGACGATCATTGCAATGCCAGTTGCACCACCTGTGAGGAGATGCGCCGGAACGAGGAAAAGGTTGATCGCACAGCTTGCAATGAGGCAGCCGAGCGTGATTCCGGCATAGCGCATGACGCGGTGTCCGAGCACGCGCATATGCAGATCATGCGTCATTTAACATAGCCTCCCAGCTGCACCTTGTCATTTTTCGGAAGATCAGACACATCAATCTCCTTGGACGCAATAAAGCCGCTTTTCAGATCAAGTTCGACAAAGGTTTCATCATCGGAAAGCGCCATCTCATCGGCTTCCTCATCCGTGAGCGGAAGCATGGTAATGCGTGCGGACTGCAATGCTCCGTGTTCCGTTTCCAGATTCAGAATAAGGTGCTCATGCGGGTGCTCTGGATGGGAGAACACATAGCAGGTATTGCCGTCGAGAAATTGACGCTCGGTTTTTCCGTACACCTTCGTGAGATAGCTACCCGTAGAGCCGTAGTGCACGTCCTTGCGCAGGCGATACTTCTCTCCAATCAGGTTGATATCCACGACTTTTCCGCTCGTGACCGAGGTCGATACGACAATATCTCCATAGGTAAACGTCCTCAGATGGATCCCCCAGATCACCTGCTCGTTCTGAACATCGGGCTCCCCCCATTTCGCGCGAAGATCTTTCTCGGAATCCCCAAGCGCAATGTTCTGATAGGAAAAGTCCTCGGGTGTGATCTTGCCTGCCGCCTCTCCATTTGCTGCGAACAGAAAGGGAAGAAGGCACAGGAGCATCAATGTGCCGTAAAGAAAATATCTCTGCATATTCTCCGCCCCGTTTCATTAACATTAAAAGGTAAAGTTTCCGTTCTCCATAATGACAACCGACTCACCAGACGGCTTTTGCCCAATGACCGTAAGGTCTGCTGTACCGATCATAAAATCCTCATGAACAAGAGAATGATTGACGCCGTGCTGACGTAGTTCATCCTCTGTCATATCTTCACCGTTCTCTATGCATGTCGGATATGCTTTCCCGAGTGCGAGATGACAGGAGGCGTTTTCATCGAAGAGTGTATTGTAGAAGAGGATGCCGCTCTTCGAGATCGGCGAGTCGTGCGGCACGAGCGCCGCTTCTCCGAGGAAGGAGGCGCCCTCATCCGTATGGAGCAGTTCCTTCAGATGCTCCTCCCCCTGCTGTGCCTTGTACTCCACAACTTTCCCCTCATGAAAACGGAGCGTGAAACCGCTGATCAGGTTGCCATTGTAGTGCAACGGCTTCGAAGCGACGACCGTACCGTTCACGCCGTCCCGCTTCGGCAGGGTATATACCTCCTCTGTCGGGAGATTTGCGGCAAATACCGTGCCCGCCGCCGACTTCTCCGCACCGCCCATCCAGATATGTCCCTTTGGCAGTTCGATGCGAAGATCTGTGCCCAATCCGTTTTGATAGTGCAGTTCCGAAAACGCATGCGCATTGAGAAATGCCGTAGTCTTTTGCAGGCGCGCGATGTGCGTCTGCCATGCCGCAATCGGATCCCCCTCTGCGGAAACCCGCACAGCACTCAGAATCTGTGCCCAAAGCTGCTCCACTGCTTCTGCTTCCGAACAGTTTGGAAACACCTTATGCGCCCATGCAGCTGTCGGTACAGAAACGACACACCACGTATTCTTGTTGCTCATCAGACGCGCGCGATAATCCATGAGCGCTTTTCCGGCTGCCTGATTCGCCTCCGTGAGCCGCTTCGGGTCGATGTCCGAATAGAGATCGGGATCCGACGCCGCGATCGAGATAAACGCTGCGCCCCGCGCGGCGTGATCGTCATAGAAGAGCTTTCGCCATGCAGGAAACTCTTTGAAGCGTTCGCTTGCCGCCTTTTGAAAGCGAATATGGGCAAACTCCTCGTCATTCCAGTTGACGGCGACATCATACGCCCCCGCATCATAGCCTTCCGATGTAAGTGCGTGCACGAAGTCCGCGCAGGTGATGGGGGCATGGATGACGAGGGGCTGATCCTTCTGCAGGTTGACGCCGACGCGAATCACAAGGGCGGCATATTTTTTGAGTAAATCCGTATTCATTTCATACCTCGGTCGTATCAAAGATCAGAGTTACGGGACCGTCATTGACAGAAAGCACCTGCATGTCCGCACCGAACTCCCCTCGTTCGACGTGCACATCGTGCGCCTCGAGCCGCGCCATGAATTCCTCGTACAGCGGAATCGCATGCTCCGGCTTTGCTGCCTTGGAGAATCCCGGCCGCCGTTTTTTGAGGTCGGCAAACAGAGTGAACTGCGAGATGACAAGCACTTCGCCATCGACCTCGGCAAGGGCGCGGTTCATCTTGCCCGCCTCATCGGAGAAGACGCGCAGGTGGACGATTTTCTCCGCAAGACGTGCAGCATCCTCTGCCGTATCCTCGGGCGCAATGCCCAGCAGGATAAGATAGCCGACCTTAATTTGACCGTGCATCTCGCCGTCGATCTCTACGGATGCTTCTTTGACTCGTGTGACTACGGCACGCAAGGAATCCCCTCTTTCTATCCAATATGCGCTATTATAACATGCTTCTCGGTCGATGTCTTTCTCAAGAGGAGAAAAAAGACGTAAGGAGGCGTGTGAGCGCGAACTGATCACGCGCCCCCATCGTCTCGCGTGCGGAGTGCATTCCGAGGATAGGTGCACCGATGTCCATTGTCCGCATGGGGAGCTGTGTGGAGAGAATCGAGCCGAGCGTCGCACCGCCCGCCGCGTCCGAGTGATTCGTAAAGACCTGATAGGGAATATCTGCGTTCTCACAGAGCCCCGCAACAACGGCAAACGCCTCCGGATCTCCGGCGTAGGACTGATTCGCGGCGACCTTGAGTACGGTACCGCTGCCAAGCACGGGTTGATTCGACGGGTCTGCCTTTTCGGGCGCATTCGGGTGCAGGGCATGGGCAACATCCACCGAAAGGCAGAAACCATCCATGATCTTTCCGAGATATTCGTCGCGTGCAATCCCCAGCCCGTGACAGATGCGCTCAAGCACCATGGCAAGTGCCGTCGAGCCCGCCCCCTGCTTTGTGCGGCTCCCAACCTCTTCGTTGTCAAAGAGCGCTGCGACGCGTATGCCGTCCCCGTTCCAGTCATGAAGGGCGTCAACGCACGCCTTGACCGAGGAGAGGTTATCGAGGCGCGGCGCCGAGAGGAACACATCGTCATAGCCCAAGAGACAGCCGCGCTCACAGGGATAGGCATTCAGATCATAGGAGAGGATGTCCTCTGCCGAAACGCCGAGTTCCTCGGAGAGCATTGTGCGCAGTCTGCGCTCGTCATCCTCATCGCCGCCCTCGCTCTGAAAGAAGAGCGGCAGCAGATCCTTCTGCGGCTTCAGCTCCACCCCCTCGTTCACCTTGCGGTTCATGTGAATGGCGAGATTCGGTACAATCATGAGCGGGCGGCGAAAATCCACAAGCCTCAGGTTTGGCGTGAAAGGATCCTCATCGCGCATGGCAACTGCCCCCGCAAGCGACAGCGGACGATCCATCCATGTATTGCGGATGAGCCCGCCGTACACCTCAATATTCAGCTTCCCATATCCATGTTCCTTGAGCACGGGATTCGGCTTGACACGCAGACACGGGAAATCCGTATGCGCGCAGGCAATACGCAGGGGACCTTTTGCTGCATTTTCTCCAATCGCAATGAGAATCGTCCCGGTGTTATAGAGCGAAAACGAATACATCTTCCCTGCCTCAATCCGCTCTTTTCCATCCATGGGGACAGGACAGAGGATTTCGTTGCTCCTCTCCACCACATGATAGGGCGATGCCGCGCGATCAATAAAGCCGATCAGCTCCTCGGCACAGCGTCTTTCCTCAGATGTCATACTTACCTCGCATTCATGTGTGGGAAGCTCGGCTCAGATATTTCCCATGCGTTCCCGTAAACAGAAAAAGACCCGCCCATCGGCTGGTCTTTACAGGTCGAGTAAATGGTCGGGATGACAGGATTCGAACCTGCGGCCTCATCGTCCCGAACGATGCGCTCTACCAAGCTGAGCCACATCCCGACAACGATATGTATTCTATCAACTTTCCACATAAAAAGCAAGTGTTATTTTCCAATGCATTCTATAAGGGCCGCACGCAGTTCCTCCTCCGAATGCACCTCGACGCTCGGATGAATCGCTGCCGTCTCCGGCGCTCTCCGATGACGATGGTTGAACCAGATCGACTGCCAGCCCGCCGCCTCTGCACCGACAATATCGAGATCAAAGGCATCTCCGACATAGAGCAGATGCTCCGGCGCGAGATTCAGACGACGCTCCATCTCGCGAAAGATGCGTACATCGGGCTTGCGGAACGGATAATCTCCTGAGACGATGATTTGCTTCTCCGGTATCCACGGATCAACGTGGAGAGAATGGAGCTTGTTGCGCTGATGGCGGGATTCCCCATTCGTAATGACTCCAATGGAAACGCATTTTCGCAGTTCATTCAAAAGTGCCTGCATAGCGGGAGAAAGATGAATCTGATACTGGAGCTCCATATAGATTCGTTGGAACTCCAACGCTTGCTCATCTGTCACCTCGATGCCGCAATCGCGCAACGTCATGCGCACACGATAGATGTAGAGATCGTTCATCGACATCTTCCCCGTCTGCGAGTCTTCAAACCGCTCATCGCTGTAGTGACGGAAGGCGAGAAAGAGCTCCTGCATCGGCAGGTTATTATGCTGTGCTCCATAGAATTTATGATAGGCGCCGACGAATGGCTGTGCCATATCATAGAGAGTGTCATCGACATCAAATACTACGCCGCGAATATCCATAAGCTCCCCATTTCATATACCTTGCTACTCCTATTATAAGGGAAAGATATGTCCTCCGCAATTACTCCCCCAAAAAATTCTCCGCTGCAAAGGTACTGACCGATAGATGCTCCCCATCTGTGCGAAAGACGATGGCGCCGTCCCTGTCCGTGCGGAGCGTTCGTGCCCCCATATGCTCATATCGTTCCAGAACAGCGGGGCGCGGGTGTCCAAAGGAATTGTCCGCTCCGACACAGTAGACGGCATAGAGCGGATTCACTGCCCGAACGAAATCCTCACAGCTCGACGTATCTGAGCCGTGGTGCGGCACCTTGAGCACCGCCACATGAAGGTCCGTTCCGTGTGCGATCATTTGCTCCTCGTGTTCCTTTACGAGATCGCCGGTAAAGAGAAAGCTTGCATTCCCATAGCGGACGCGATAGACATTCGAAACCTCGTTCCCCGTCGTATGCTCCACACTGTCATAGGCGGGTGCATAGAGAACATCGACCGTCACTCCGTCTAACGTGAAGGACTCCCCCTCCACCGCTCTGCTCAGCTTCATCAGCAGTGGGTTGGCGTCACCGAGGCGCATACTCCGTGCATATGCCGCCGTTCCCTCATCGGCGGTATAGACATGCCTCACCGGCATGCGTGAGAGAATAGCCCCTGCTCCTGCCGTATGATCCTCGTGCGCGTGTGAGAGGAAGATATAGTCCACCTCGCGAATGCCGTAGTGCAGGAGGTATGGAACATCGACACGCGCGCCGATGTCAAAAGCGCCGTCGCGCGTTCCGCCCGTATCAAAGAGCATGGCATGACCGTGCGGCGTCACAATGAGAGCCGCATCTCCTTGTCCGACATCAATAAAATGCACTGCCATCTCACGCGGACGCATTGTCTGCCATGAGAAAAGAAAAATAAGGAGAAAAACAAAAACAATTATGATGTAATTCCGAAAAAAATAAATGAATTCCATTGCTTTTGCACGATATTCCTGCGGAATAAATACGATGGAGAGGATTGCATAGTAGCAAAGCCCCGCAGGCAGCCCCATTGACGGGAGCCAAATACTGGAAAGAGGCAGGGCTGCGATCGCCCGCGTCATCTCGAACGTAATTCCGAGGAGCAGGCTGTCAAAGGCAAATACAATCTGACCGAGGACGGGAACAAGAAATGCTGCAATCCCTCCGGCAAGCCCCAAAATGATGATGAGGTCGACCACAGGAACGACAATGAGATTGGAGAGAAGCGATGACAGTGATATTTGATTAAAATGCCATGCGAGGATGGGCAGAGTTGCCAGCTGTGCCCCCATCGTGATGGAAAGACTCGCCGCAACGACGCGCGGCAGACGTTCCATCCACGTGCGCAGGACAGGCGCGAGAAAGAGCAGCCCTGCCGTCGCCAGAAACGAGAGTTGAAAGCTGATATGAAAGAAGAGAAGCGGCGAAACGAGAAGCATCAAAAGCCCCGTCAGTATGAGCAGATATTGTGCGTCGCGCTCCCGCCCGAGAATCAGCCCCAGAAAAGCAACTGCGCCCATAATGCCGGAGCGCACAGCGGGCGGGACAAGACCCGCGAGAATCACGTAGACGATAATCGCAAGGATCACCGCAGCCGCCGAAATCCAGCGCGGCAGACGAAAGAAGAGCGCCATCCATGCAATGACGGCTGCAAGCAGGCTGATATGGGAACCGGATACGGAGAGAATGTGTACGATTCCCGTAGTCGTAAATGCCTCAAGCAGTTCCGGACGTATCCCTTCATATCCGCCAAAGAGCATGGCGAAGATTGCGGCAGCATCAGCGCGCGGCATAACCTCTGCCATGCGCTCGAAATAGTGGGCGCGCACCTGTGCCGCCCACCGGAGAAAAGCCTGCGCATAGGTCGGCTCTTCATTGGATTCAATCTCTATGCTGTTTTCGCGCGCGGAGAGTCTTGCTGTGATGCCCTCACAGCGCAGGAGATATCGCGTGTTGATCTGCCCCGGATTTTGATAGTATGTAGGGCGGCGAATTTTTCCCTCTGCCGTGATGCGATCCCCAATCTGCCCGACAGGCTCCTCCTCTGCAGAGTCTCGCCTCGTGTAGATATAGATTTTGCCGCTCCCCGCCTGTTCCTCACGCCCCTGTTCAATCCCGCGAATGGTAGCCGTATAGCGTATGTGTTGAATCCCGTCTGCATCCGTTGTCACTCTGGGCGCATCGGTCAGAACTCCGTGGATACGCGTATCTTGCCCCGTCATCTGTGAAATATCATGGGCAGGGAGCTCGTATGCGGCTGAAAAACGAAAGAGCCCCAACATGAAAAAAAGCCCCACAAAGGCGATCCATGTCCGTTCACTCTGTTTCAGAACAAGGATGCCGGAGGCAAGTGCAGCGGTGAGCAAGGGTGCAATCAGATATGGAAAATATGCTGTAAAGGACATATGCAACCATGCACCGCAGAGAATTCCAAGTCCGAACGCCGCGAGGAGACCGCCGAGGAACGAGAGCTGATACTGCCCCATCTTCATATGGTCACCTTGTCTTTCAGTTTTTCAAATTTGGCATTGCCGATGCCGCGCACTTTTTTGATGTCTTCGATATTCTGGAAGGCTCCGTTCGTTTCACGGTATTCGATAATGCGCGCGGACATCGCAGGTCCGATGCCGGGGAGTTCTTGAAGTTCCTTCTCACTCGCCGTATTGAGGTTGATCTGCCCCTCGGCGTTTTTTCCGGTCAACGCATTTTTCGGACGTTCGACATCACCGCCGATGCGCTCGGGCACACGAACCTGCATGCCGTCCTCAAGAAACGCCGCCATATTGATGCGGTCGATATCCGCCGTTTCGATCACGCCGCCCACGGCGTTGACCGCATCGGCGACGCGTTGTCCTTCCGTCAGCATGACCAACCCCGGCTTTTTCACCTCGCCCGTCACATAGACGACGATGGAGCGCGGCGCAGCTGCCTTCTCGGTCGTTCCCTGATCGAGTGCAATTGCCTGCTGCTCCGTATAGTAGCCATACATGGTTCCGCCGAGAACGGCAAGGGCAAGAATGAGCAAAATAAGGAGGGATTTTTTGAACATCGGCATATGACCAGCTCCCTCAAAAAATGGTCGCTATGAGCGGATGAATGCATTCCTTAATACACATTCCGTCCGCTGAAAATCTCGATCATCTCGCGTCTGAGACTCGTGCTGATGAGCAGACGCGTCTTTGGCGGTATCTCATCGACATCGGTATTGAAGAGATAGTTTTGCAGCTGTGGCTCCTTGATCAGCATACGCGTGTGAAAAAGGCTCGCCTGATAGAGGTTAATATCTACGGCATCGTACTCATCGAGAGTTTCCTGCTTGATAAACTCCTGAATGGAGGTCATCTTGCTGTCCATGAACAGCTTGCGCCCCTGTAGATCACGCGTAAAGCCACGCACGCGATAATCCATCGTGATGATATCCGAGTCGAACTGGCTGATGAGATAGTCGAGCGTCTGCAGCGGCGTGATCTCACCACAGGTCGCCACATCGATATCCACGCGGAACGTGGCAATGCTCGTATCGGGATGAAACTCGGGATAGGTGTGCACCGTTACATGGCTCTTATCGAGATGGGCGAGAATCGTCTCCGGTGCATGCGGCTTTGCGTTCACGGGTTTTTTGCTGCCGGAGACGACCGCCGCCTCCTCTGCAATCAGCATAGTGACGCTTGCCCCCTGCGGCTCATAGTCCTGCTTGGCAATGTTGAGAATCCGCGCGCCGATCATATCCGTTACCTGCGAGAGAATCTTCGTGAGTCGATCGGAATTGTATTGTTCATCAATGTATTTAATATAATCCTTCTGCTCACGTGCTGATTTCGCATAGCAAATATCATAGATATTAAAGCTCAACGCCTTAGTGAGGTTGTTAAACCCATATAATTTCAGCTTCCCATCCAATGCCGGAGTTCCTTCCTTTCTCACAGTGACGAGTTCGATCGTCATTAAACGCCTTATTTTTTGTTATTTATCGCGCGTTTATAGTTATTTATAGTTATTTATTTAATTTGTTTTCGGCGGATGTTTTTTCTTCCAGTCTTTGATCCAGTCAAGCCGTTCCCGAAAGCGTCCCTCCATCCCCTGCTCCGTCGGATGATAATAGGATCGACCGACAAGCGCGTCCGGCAGACACTGCATATTGGTGATATGCTCCTCCGTATCATGCGCATACTGATAGCCCTTGCCGTAATCCATATCCTTCATGAGCTTGGTCGGTGCATTGCGAATGACCAACGGCACGGGTTCTGCGAGCATCGTACGTGCATCCGCCGCGGCGGCGAGATATGCTGTTTCCATCGTGTTCGACTTCGGCGCAAGCGACAGATAGATGACCGCCTCGGTCAGGTGGACGTTGCACTCGGGGAACCCGATGTAGTGACATGCCTGATATGCTGCAACAGCGATCTGGAGCGCCCTTGGATCGGCAAGCCCCACATCCTCTGCCGCGAATCGCGTTACCCTCCGTGCTACATAGAGGGGATCCTCTCCTGCCTCGAGCATGCGCGCGAGCCAGTAGACCGCCGCATCCGGATCGGAGTTGCGCATCGATTTGTGCAGAGCAGAGATGAGATTGAAATGCTCCTCCCCGCTCTTGTCATAGAGGAGGGATTTGCGCGAGATACACTGCGCCAGATTCTCCTCGGTCACATAGATTTCTCCATCGCGCTCATCCGCATTCAGAACGAGCATCTCAAGCGTGGAGAGTGCGCTGCGCGCATCGCCGTTTGCAAAGGCAGCGACTGCCATCAGTCCGTCTTCGGAAAGATGGATGCGCTGACTGCCGAGCCCCCGCTCGGAGGAGATGGCGTGCTGAAGCAGACGCTTGATGTCCTCCGTATTGAGTCCCTGGAGTACAAAGACGCGGCAGCGTGACAAGAGTGCACTGTTGATCTCAAACGAGGGATTCTCCGTTGTCGCTCCGATCAGCACAATGCTCCCTTTCTCTACGAAGGGCAGAAAGGCGTCCTGCTGTGCCTTGTTGAAGCGATGGATTTCATCGACAAAGACAATGATGCGTTCGCCGTACATGCGGCGGCGATCCGCCTCCTGCATGACCGTACGGATGTCCTTGATCCCGCTCGTCACCGCAGAGAAATTGATGAATTTTGCCTGCGTCTGCGCTGCGATGATCTGGGCAAGCGTCGTCTTTCCGACACCGGGCGGTCCCCAGAAGATCATGGAGGTGATATGGTCGCTTTCGATGAGGCGGCGCAGCACCTTTCCCTTGCCGAGAAGATGTTCCTGCCCGACAAATTCCGCGAGCGACCGTGGACGAACACGCTCCGCGAGCGGCTGATATGCAGCACGTTCAAAGAGTCCGCCCTGTTCGTCCATCAGCATCGTACCTCCTCCCCATACGCATATTCTCTCACCATGGATTATCGCATAAAAAAGAGACTTAGGCAATTTCTTTTTTCTCATCCACACAAGAAAACGGGATTGCCGCACGAAAGCTTTTCTGTGCGGCGATCCCGTTTCGGTTTGAGTCGTTTATCTATCCGGTTGTATCTCGCTCACGTCCTTGAAGGTGATGGTCACTGTGTTCTTATAGGATAAAGCGTGAAACATCGTGATCGCCCGCAATATCAGCGAGACAGCGGTCGACATAGACAGTATCGATGACGACTTCCTTCTCTTCGAGATCGGGCGCATCGAAGGACAGTTCCTCAAGGAGTTTTTCGAGAAGCGTATAGAGGCGGCGCGCTCCGATGTCCTCGGTCTGCTCGTTGACCGTTTCCGCAAGCTCCGCGAGACGTCCGATGGCATCGTCCGCAAAGCGCAGAGAAACCCCCTCGACGCCAAGGAGCGCACTGTACTGTTTGATGAGCGCGTTTTTCGGCTCTGTGAGGATGCGCTCGAAGTCCTCTTTGACGAGCGACTTGAGTTCTACACGAATCGGGAAACGCCCCTGCAGCTCCGGAATGAGGTCGGAGGGCTTCGCCGTGTGAAACGCACCTGCCGCGATGAAGAGGATGTGATCGGTCTTGACGGGACCGTATTTCGTCATGACGGTAGATCCCTCGACAATCGGCAGGATGTCGCGCTGCACGCCCTCACGCGAGATGTCCGCCCCCGCGCTGCGCCCGTTGCTGACGGCAACCTTGTCAATCTCATCGAGGAATACAATGCCGCTGTACTCGGCGGTATGCACGGCTTCCTCGGCAACCACGTCCATATCGACGAGCTTGTCCGCCTCCTCGGCAGCAAAGATCTTGCGTGCCTGATCGACGGTCACCTTGCGCTTTTTGCGATGCTTCGGCACGAGCTTACCGATCATGGATTGGAGATTATCGCTCATCCCCTCAAGTGATGAACCGGCGAACATATTGCCTGCGGGACGCGCAGACTCCTCGACCTCGATCTCGATTACATCGCTTTCGAGTTCCCCATTTCGCAGGCGTTTCCGCACCCATTCACGCCCCGCCTGATACTTTGGCGGCTCCTCCGCCTCCGCTTTCTCCTCTTGATCGGAAGAGAAAATACTGCTGAGCGGGTTTGTGGATCTTTTTGCCGGGGGGACGAAAACATCGATAAGGCGTTCCTCTGCGTTCTCCTTCGCCTTCTCCTGCACTTCCTCGATCTTCTGTTGGCGCACCATGCGCACGGCGGTTTCGACGAGATCGCGCACGATGGACTCGACATCGCGCCCGACGTAGCCGACCTCCGTGAACTTCGTCGCCTCGACCTTGAGGAATGGTGCACGGACAAGGCGCGCAAGACGGCGCGCAATCTCAGTTTTGCCGACGCCGGTCGAGCCGATCATCAGGATGTTTTTCGGAATGACATCCTCACGCATCTCATCGTCCAGCTGGCGGCTGCGCCAGCGATTGCGGAGTGCGATGGCGACGGAGCGCTTTGCCTCATGCTGCCCCACAATGTATTTGTCCAGTTCGGCAACAATCTCGCGCGGCGTCTGTTCATTGACTCCGATCTGACTCATGATTCCAGTACCTCCACCGTAATGTTATGATTCGTATAGACGCAGATATCCGCCGCAATCGAGAGGGATTCCCTCGCAATCTCGGACGCATCCATTGTGCTATGCGCGACGAGGGCACGCGCCGCAGCAAGGGCGAAAAAGCCGCCCGAGCCAATCGCGGTGCAGTCCCCGTCCGGCTCGATGACCTCACCGTTGCCGGAAATCATAAGAATGCCGTCCTTGTCCGCAACGAGCAGCAGCGCCTCAAGCTTGCGCAGCACCTTGTCCGTGCGCCAGTCCTTTGCCAGTTCCACGGCGGCACGCTGGAGGTTTCCGCTATAGGATTCAAGTTTGACCTCGAATTTCTCGAACAGTGTAAATGCATCCGCAACAGAACCCGCAAACCCCGCGAGAATCTTGCCGTGATAGAGTCGGCGCACCTTGCGGGCATTCGCCTTCATGATGGCGCGCTCACCGAAGGTGACCTGTCCGTCGCCCGCGATGGCAACCTTATCTCCCTTTTTAACGGCAACAATGGTTGTTGCATGAAATGTCATACTGCGTGTACTCCTCTCATATGCTCCGCATGGAAAAGAGCAAGTTCGTCCAATGCGCGCTGTGCAAGCATGCGCTTTTTTTCGGGCTTGCGCGTACGTCTGGGAAGATTCTCGAGCGGAGGCAGAAGTCCGAAATTGATGTTCATGGGCTGAAAATGCGTTGGGTCACAGGATGTGATGTAGTGCGCGAGTGCTCCGTGGCATGTCTTAGTTGGAAACACGAGCGGTTCTCGTTCCACGGCGACGCATACGGCATTCATCCCTGCCATCAGCCCCGATGCCGCCGACTCCACATAGCCCTCGACGCCCGTCATCTGCCCCGCAAAGAAAAGCCGGTCATTTGTCTGAAGCTGGAAGGTTGGACGCAGATGACGCGGTGCGTTCATGAATGTATTCCGGTGCATCACGCCGTAGCGCAGAAACTCCGCGCTCATGAGCCCCGGAATCATCCTGAACACGCGCTGCTGCTCCGGCCATTTGAGCCGTGTCTGGAAGCCGACGATGTTGTAGATCGTCCCCTCCGCATTGTCCTGCCGCAGCTGGACGACGGCGTGGGGACGCTCTCCCGTCTCCGGATGCTCAAGCCCTACGGGCTTCAGCGGTCCATAGAGCAGGGTCGTCTTTCCGCGCAATGCCATGACTTCGACGGGCATACAGCCCTCGAAGAAGATCTCCTTTTCAAAGTCGTGCGCCTGTGCTGTTTCTGCCGTGGTCAGCGCCGTCCAAAAAGCATCATACTGTGCCTCGTCCATCGGGCAGTTGATGTACGCCGCCTCGCCCTTCCCATAGCGGGAGGCACGATACGCTGCACTCATATCAATGCTCGCCGCACTCACCAGCGGCGCTGCGGCATCGTAGAAATAGAGAGAATCATTGCCGAGGAGTCGTGAAATCTCATCGGAGAGCGCGCCATCGGTCAAGGGACCTGAGGCGATGATAACAACGGCATCATCCGTATTCGGAATCTCCGTAATCTCCTCATGATGAACACTGATATGCGGATGCCGCTCAATCTCCTCCGTGACATAGGCGCTGAACTTTTCGCGATCCACAGCGAGTGCCCCGCCCGCAGGAACGGCAGTCGCATCCGCGGCCCGCATAATGAGGGAGTCAAGACGCCGCATCTCCTCCTTGAGGACGCCGACGGCGTTCTCAAGCCCTGCACCGCGCAGAGAGTTGCTGCACACGAGCTCGGCAAAGCCATCTGTCTTATGTGCGGGTGATCTGCGTAGCGGGCGCATCTCAAAGAGCTCCACCTGTGCCCCCGCCTCGGCAGCCTGCCATGCCGCCTCGCTTCCGGCAAGTCCCGCACCAACGACAATGATCTTCATGTACGCGTTCCCTTACGGCGCGTTGTTTTCTTCTTCACGACAGGAGTTTTTTTCTCAGCTGCTGCCTCAGCGCTACCGTTTTCCTTTGCTGCCTGTGCTTGTGCACGTTCCTTCTGCCGTGCCAGCTCCTTTTCAATGGGGCTGCCAATGCGCGAGGAGCACGCTTCATTGCTGCAATAGAGAATGCTGCGCCCCGTGCGATAGCGGTGTTTCTGCATAAATGCGCCGCAGACCTTGCATTTCTCCTGCTGCGGTTCGTCCCACGTCGTATAGTCACAGTCTGGATAGCGATCGCACCCGAAGAAGGCTCGTCCGCGCCGACTCTTGCGCTCAACAATCTTGCCGCCGCATTTCGGACAGGCGACACCCGTATCGCGCAGAAGTGGCTTCGCATTGCGGCAGTCCGGAAAGCCCGGACACGCGAGGAATTTACCGAAGCGCCCCTGCTTGACGACCATCATGCGTCCGCACTTATCACAGGGGATATCTGTGACCTCGTCGGGAAGCTCGACCTCTCCGATAACATCCTCCGCCTTTTTGAGCGTCTCCTCGAACGGATCGTAGAACTTTCGGAGGAGTTCATTCTTGTTGAGCGTGCCGTCCGCAACCTCGTCGAGCTCCCCCTCGAGGTTTGCCGTGAACTTCACGTCCACAATGTCCTTGAAATACTCCTCGAGCATATCGGTCACAATGAAGCCGAGTTCGGTCGGACGGAACTGTTTCTCGCGCCGCTCCACATAGCCGCGCTTCTGGATGGTCTCGATGATCGGGGCATAGGTGCTCGGGCGACCGATGCCCATCTCCTCGAGCGTCTTGACAATCGATGCATCATTATAGCGCGGCGGCGGTTCCGTAAAATGCTGCTCCGGTTTGAGATCGGAGAGTACAAGCACATCCCCCGCCTCGAGTTCCGGCAGAAGGGTGTCCTTCTCCTTCTTTGCAATCTCCGCGCCCACATAGACGGCGGTATAGCCTTTGAACTTCAGCTTCGATCCGTGCGCACGCAGCCGATAGTCCCCCGCCGTAATCTGCGCCGCAATCGTATCATAGACAGCGGAAGACATCTGACTCGCCGCAAAGCGCTGCCAGATGAGTGTATAGAGGCGCAGCTGATCGCGGTTCAGATACTGCTCCACGTCGCTCGGTGTCCGCAGGATGCTCGTCGGACGGATTGCCTCGTGTGCGTCCTGCGCCTTCTTGCCCATCGCATAGATATTGGGGTGCGTCGGAACATAGTCCTTGCCATACTCCTCGCTGATAAAGCTCCGCGCTTCATCGATGGCGAGGTTCGAGATGCGCGTCGAGTCCGTTCTCATGTACGTGATGAGACCGGTCGCTCCATGTCGCCCGAGGACTACGCCCTCATAAAGCTGCTGGGCGATCATCATCGTGCGGCCCGAGGTAAACCCGAGTTTGCGCGCGGCATCCTGCTGGAGCGAGCTAGTCGTAAACGGCGGTGCCGCCTTCTTGCGGCGCTCGCTGCGCTTGACCTCCTTAACGGTGAAATCCTGCCGCGCAAGATCATCGGTCAGCTTTTTCGTCTCTGCCTCACTGTGCAGCGAGAGTTTCTTGCCGTGTGCATGGGTGACATCTGCCGTGAATGCGTTCTTTCCCTTTTTCAGCTTTGCCTCGACCGTCCAATACTCTTCGGACTGGAACGCCTCGATCTCGCGCTCACGGTCGCAGATCAGGCGCACGGTCACGGACTGCACGCGTCCCGCAGAGAGCCCCTTGCGCACCTTGCGCCAAAGGAGCGGAGAGAGCTTATAGCCGACAATGCGGTCGAGCATACGCCGTGCCTGCTGCGCATCGACCTGCTCCATGTGAATCGGGCGCGGGTGCTGCACCGCCTCCTCAATGGCAGGTTTTGTGATCTCATGGAAGACGATCCGACAGTCCTTCTCCGGATCGATATCGAGGATGTGTGCCAGATGCCAAGCGATCGCCTCCCCTTCGCGGTCAGGGTCGCTTGCGAGATAGATCTTGTCCGCATTTTTAGCTTCCTTTTTCAGGGCTCGGATAAGCTCCCCCTTGCCGCGTACATTGATGTACTTCGGAGCAAATTCATTTTCGACATCAATGCCGAACTGACTCTTCGGCAGATCGCGCAGATGCCCCATGGAGGCTCTCACGATATAGTTCTTCCCAAGATGGCGCTCAATGGTCTTTGCCTTCGCCGGCGACTCCACAATCACAAGAATTTTTTTGGTTGATTTCTTTGCTGTTGATGTTGCGTTTTTTGTGCGTTTCACTGATGCTTTCGTTTTGCGTGCAGATGATAGCGTAGCCAATCCATCAGTTCCTTTCAACACGCCGATAGGCGTGCGTTTCATTTTCTGTAATGATTCCCTTCAGCTGCATTTGAAGGAGCAGCAGCGGTATGCTTTCCGTAATATGCTCTGGCAAGCTGTCCATGATTTCATCCATGCTGAGCGCATGGTCAAAGGACAGCACCCGATAGATATGAGCCTCCTCCGGCGTCAGCTGTTCACGCACGGAGTGCTTCGGCGGCTCGACGAGATGCATCTCCTCCAGAATCTCCTGCGGAGACTCCACCAACCGCGCACCCGCACGGATGAGGTTGTGACAGCCGCAGCTCTGCGGTGAGTAGATACTCCCCGGGATCGCATACACGTCACGCCCCTCGCTGAGTGCCATCTCCGCCGTGATCAGAGAACCACTGCGTTTTGCCGCCTCGACCACGAGCGTCCCCTCAGAGAGCCCGCTGATGATGCGGTTGCGCGCGGGGAAAAAGGCGGGCAGCGGCTGCGTACCCGGCGCATACTCGGAGACGACAGCCCCACCTGATTCCACAATCTGTGTGAGCAGGCGTCGGTTCTCGGGCGGATAAGCAATATCGACACCACATCCGAGGACAGCAACCGTCCTGCCGCCGCGCAGCGCGCCGCGATGCGCACGCGTATCGATGCCGCGTGCCGCCCCGCTTACGATGGTGACACCCACCGCCGCAATCCGCTCGGAGAACTCCATCGCCGCCGCTTCCCCATAGGCGGTGAACTTGCGCGCACCGACCACACCGATCCGGCGTGCATCCGGAACAAGTGAACCGCGATAGTAGAGGACGAGCGGCGGATCAAAGATCTCACGCAGGATGATCGGATAGAGATCATCGTCGATCGTAATGAGCTCGATATCCTGTCGTATACAGCTCTCTGCGATTTCCTGCGGCAGATCGGGATGCATATGAATATGCCGCACGAGAGCCTCCACGAGAGCATCCGAAAGAGACCCGAGTGCTCTTAGATGTCCGACATCCATCGACCATATCGCACACGCGGAAGATACGGCTGCATATAGGCGGCGCATCCGCACGCTACCAATCTGCCGACATTGCAGGAGTGCTGCCAGATAATATCGATCCTCCATGATAATACGCTCCCCATATTACATAAATTCATAGCAGATTGCAACCGGTAGTAATAATTTTGTATTTAATGTAGAAATTTCAACGTGGGAATAATTTATCACCAAATACATAGTACAGCATGAGGAAGATAAGAAGACAAAGAAAGAGATCGGACATCGGTCTGCTCCTATAAAAAAAGAGGGGCTATGCCCCTCCCCAGATTCTGTATCATCACATAATGCGGCGTGCACCGATGTAGCACGCACCCCAGTAGCCGCCGTACAGATTGTCAATCGCGACACCACGACTCGACGAGGCATTGATAAAGTTGCCGTTGCCGAGATAGATGCCGACATGCGACGGACCGTATTCATACGTCGAGAAGAATACGAGATCGCCGGGCACCATCTCCGATGACGAAACCGGATAGCCCACATCGTACTGTGCATCTGCCGTGCGCGGGAGATAGATCCCCGCATTCGCAAAGACATAGCGCACAAAGCCGGAGCAGTCAAATCCGGCAGGTGTCGTGCCGCCGAAGGAGTATGGAACCCCGATGTACTGCATGGAGTCCGAGATCACGCGTCGGACAATATAATTGGAACCGCGGCTGACCTGTGGCATCGACTTTCCAAGAAGTGCCTGATACGTCGCGGCACCGACCATCCCGTCGACAGCAAGTCCCTGCGCCGCTTGGAATTCCTTCACCGCTTCTGCCGTTGCAGGACCGAAATCCCCGTCAGCGACAACGTCATAACCAAAACTGGACAGCTGTCCCTGGATCTCAGCAACATCTGTGCCCTGATCGCCAAGCTGGAATGACTCTGCACTCGCAACAGTTACGGAACAGAGAAGCATTGCGGATAATGCAAGAATCTTGATTTTCTTTCGCAAGCAAACACTTCCTTCCACCGATACTCAAGGAGTCCCTGAGTACATCAAAATGTTTCTTTACATAGCATTGGCTGTGAGAAACCAATAAGCCGAGTTCTGTTCCGCCATAGAGGCGGCGACAATCATTTATCTGGGACGCCCGTTGCCGGACGCCTCGAGCGACACTACCCGGAAGGTCGACGGGCCGTCTTAGCCCTTCCCTATTTGGTCTTGCTCCATGTGGGGTTTACCAAAGCCAGCCGGTCACCCGACTGCTGGTGCGCTCTTACCGCACCTTTCCACCCTTACCGATCAGAAATCGGCGGTTTAAATTTCTATAGCACTGTCCCTAAGGTCACCCTCGCCGGAGGTTATCCGGCACACTGCCCTGTGGAGCTCGGACTTTCCTCGCCCATGCAGATGGACGCGATTGTCTCGGTTTCTCATACCAACGAGGGGATTATACCACATATGGGGTATAGGTGTCAAAAGTCACCCTAGCCCTTGTTCTATATGGGATGAACAAGATACCTGCGAACAGAAAATCTCTTTTATAAGAAAATCTTTCATAAAATTTAAGCATATTCCCACGCTTTTGCAATAATCCCTTCGATATTGGAAATCTGATTCTCATGCAGATAGCGACCAAGACCATCACAGATCTTCATGGTGACCATTGGATCAATGAAGTTTGCCGTTCCGACCGCAACGGCAGAAGCACCCGCGAGGAAGAACTCCACGGCATCCTGCCACGAAGCGATCCCCCCCATCCCGATCACGGGAATCTGAACGACGTGCGCCACATCCCAGACCATACGCACGGCAACGGGTTTGACGGCAGGCCCCGAGAGTCCGCCCGTGCGGTTCCCGAGCACGGGACGACGGCGATTGATGTCAATCTGCATACCGATGAGCGTATTGATGAGCGAAATCACATCCGCCCCTGCCGCTTCTACGGCAAGTGCCATCTCCGTGATGCTCGTGACATTCGGCGAGAGTTTGGCGATGACCGGCTTCTCGGATACTGCCGAAACCGCGCGCACGACATCCGCTGCCGCACGCGGATCAGTTCCAAAGACAATACCGCCCTCCTTGACATTCGGGCAGGAAATGTTAATTTCAAGCGCGACAACACCATCGACATTGAGGCGCGTGGCAAGCTCCGCATAGTCCTCCACCGAGCCGCCGGAGATATTGACGATGACGTTCATGCCATACGGCTGAATGCGCGGCAGAATCTCCGTCAGGAAGTGATCTACGCCCGGATTTTCAAGCCCGATGCAGTTGAGCATCCCCTGCGGCGTCTCTGCAATGCGTACACCGTCGTTGCCGCGCCGTGGAGCAAGCGTCGTGCCCTTGACCATGACGCCGCCGAGGCGTGCCAGATCGACAAAGTCCGCGAACTCCTCGCCAAAGCCAAACGTCCCCGATGCCGTGAGCACGGGCGTCCGCATCTCAATGCCCGCAATATTTGTGCGGAGCAGATCGTCATACGGATACGTTGTATCATTATGAGGCATAGTACACCTCCGCAGCGGGGAAAACGGGACCATCCTTGCAGACCTTGCGCCGCCCGCTCTTCGTATCCACGGCGCAGGACAGGCAGGCGCCCAGTCCGCACGCCATGCGCTTCTCGAGCGAAACCTCACAGGGAATCCCGTACTCCGCTGCGATTGCCGCAACGCGTTCCATCATGACGGGCGGCCCGCAGACCGCAACGCCGTCATAGTCGCCCTCCGCGAGAAGTTTTGGTAAAAGCGTCGTCACAACCCCCTGCTCACCATAGGAACCGTCATCCGTCGTCACAAAGCATTCACGCACATGCGGACGGTAGATCTCCTCCCAGAAGACCTCCCCGCGCGTGCGTCCGCCCATCAGGACGGAAACATTCGGATGCTCTGCTGCAAAGAAGAGCAGCGGTGTGAGCCCCATGCCGCCGCCGACAAGAAGAGGATGCTTCAGCGATGTATCGAAACCGCGCCCCAGGGGACCGAGAACAGAAACAGATGTCCCCGTCCACATCGCAGCGAGCCCCTCCGTGCCGCGCCCGACCTCTCGATAGATCAGGCGTATCCAACCGGCTTCGCGCGAAACCTCTGCAACACCGAGGGGACGGCGCAGATAGCCCGCGTCTGCCGGCACGGAGATCTGCACGAACTGCCCCGGCAGAGCAGACCGCGCAATCAGAGGGGACGCAAGCGTCAGTATATCGACGCCCGCGATCGGGGCTTCATGCGAGAGAATCTGTGCCTCCTCGATTACCTTAGGCAAGGTCATCCCCTCCGCCGACATAATCCTGAATCGCAAGTGTATAGACCAGACGGCGATTGCGCATAAACTCAAGCACGCGCAGCACCTCCCATGCCGTATCGAGTGAGGTGAGGCAGGCAATGCCGTGTTCCACTGTAGCGCGGCGGATTTTGAAGCCGTCGCGCGCGGAGTGCTTGCCCTGCGTCAGCGTATTGATAACCATGTTGATCTTGCCGTTCTTAATCATCTCGATGATGTCCGAGCTGCGTTCATGCACCTTGCCGACAACCTCCACGTCGATACCGAGGGAGGCAATCGCCTTCGCCGTCCCTTCCGTCGCAACGATATCGAAGTTGAACTCGGAGAACGCCTTTGCGAGCTGCTTGAGCTCCTCCTTATCCTTGTTCGCGACCGTGAAGAGAAGGCAGCCCTTCGTCGGGATATTCAGCCCCGAGCCGACAATCGCCTTGTAAAGCGCACGCGCATAGTGATAGTCCAGGCCCATGACCTCGCCCGTCGACTTCATCTCGGGACCGAGGGAGATGTCGACATCCGTCATCTTTGCAAACGAGAACACGGGGGCCTTGACCGCAACGTAGGGACGCGGCGGAATGAGCCCAGAGTGGAAGCCGAGCTCCCTCAGCGCCCTCCCCATCGCGACCTGCGTTGCAATGCCGACCATGTTGACGTTCGTGATCTTGGAAAGGAACGGAACGGTGCGGCTCGAGCGCGGGTTGACCTCGATGATAAAGACCTCGTCACGCGCCACCACAAACTGAATGTTGAGCAGCCCCTTGACGTGGAGCGCAACGGCGAGGCGCTTTGTATAGTCGATGATGGTATAGATCACGCGTGCGGGCAGCGTCTGCGGAGGATAGACCGCAATGCTGTCGCCCGAGTGGATGCCGGCACGCTCGATGTGCTCCATGATACCGGGGATGACGACATCCACGCCGTCGGAGATGGCGTCGACCTCGACCTCCGTCCCCTGCATATAGCGGTCGACAAGCACGGGATGATCGGGCGTTACCTTGACCGCACGACTCATGTAGTCGCGCAGTTCCTCCTCGTTGTAGACAATCTCCATCGCGCGACCGCCAAGCACGTAGGAGGGGCGCACCATGACCGGATAGCCGATGCGTGCGGCACCTGCTACGGCATCCTCGAGATTGGTCACACTGATCCCTTCGGGGCGGGAGATGCCCGTCTGCGTCAGCACCTCGTCGAAGCGCTCACGATCTTCGGAGCGGTCGATGTCATTGACGGAGGTACCGTAGACACGGAGTCCGGCGCGCTCGAGTTCTGCCGCGAGATTGATCGCTGTCTGACCGCCGAACTGGACAATGACGCCGTCCGGCTTTTCCTTGTCCACAATGTTCAGTACATCCTCCACAGTCAGCGGCTCGAAATAGAGGCGGTCGGAGATATCAAAGTCCGTACTGACGGTCTCCGGGTTGTTGTTGATGATGATCGCTTCGATGCCCATCTCACGCAGTGCCCAGACCGAGTGCACGGAGCAGTAGTCGAACTCGACGCCCTGCCCGATGCGGATCGGTCCGGAGCCGAGTACAATCACCTTTTTCCGCTCGGAAACAGCAACCTCGTCCTCGGTTCCGCGGAACGTGGAGTAATAGTATGGCGTTATTGCCTCAAATTCTGCGGCACAGGTATCGACCATCTTGTAGCACGGCAGGATGTTGTGCGTGCGGCGCATCGTACGAATCTCATCGCGCGTCTTCTTTGTAAGCTCGGCGATGGATACATCCGCAAGTCCAACCCACTTTGCCGCCGCAAGCAGTTTCGGCGTGAGCGGTGAAGCCATAAGCTGATTCTCCACATCCGTGATGTGCTTGAGCTTATGGATAAACCACCTATCGACCTTCGTGATATCCGAAATTGCATCGACCGTCAGCTTGCCGCGCCGAAGTGCCTCGGCAATGACGAAGATGCGCTCATCGTTGACGAAGGAGAGCTGCTTCTCCACACGATTGTCGTCCCACTCGGCAAAGCGATCGATATAGAGGCGGTTCACGCCGATCTCAAGCGAGCGCACCGCCTTGAGGATGGCACCCTCAAAGCTGCGGTCAATCGACATAACCTCGCCCGTCGCCTTCATCTGTGTACCAAGAGTATGGTCTGCGTAAATAAATTTATCAAACGGCCAGCGTGGAAACTTCACAACGCAGTAGTCGATCGTCGGTTCAAAGCACGCCTTTGTCTTCTTCGTGACGGAGTTGACAATTTCATCGAGCGTGTAGCCGATCGCAATCTTCGAGGAAACCTTTGCGATCGGGTAGCCCGTCGCCTTCGACGCAAGTGCCGAGGAACGACTGACGCGAGGATTAACTTCGATGACATAGTATTTATCGCTCTTCGTATCGAGTGCATACTGGGCGTTGCAGCCGCCCTCAATACCCAGTTCGCGGATGATGCGAAGGCTCGCACTGCGCAGCATCTGATACTCATGATCCGTCAGCGTCTGTGCAGGCGCAACAACAATACTGTCACCCGTATGAACACCAACGGGATCAAAGTTCTCCATACTGCAAACGGTGATGCAGTTGTCATTGCCATCACGGATAACCTCGAATTCGATTTCCTTCCATCCCGCAACACTGCGTTCGATGAGCACCTGACCGATCATCGAGTAATTGAGCCCCTTGATGACAGTGGCGATGAGCTCTTCTTCATTCTCCGCAATACCGCCGCCCGTCCCGCCCATTGTATACGCAGGACGTACAATGACAGGATATCCGATGCTGTTTGCAAAGGATACAGCTGCGTGGACATCCTCAACGATCGTACTCTCCGGAATCGGTTCACCGAGCTTTTCCATCGTTTCCTTGAAGCGCTCACGATCCTCTGCCTTCTCGATTGCCTCGAGCGATGTGCCGAGGAGTTCCACACCGTGTGCTGCCAGAACGCCCTTCTCAGCAAGCTGAACGGCAAGGTTCAGCCCCGCCTGACCGCCGAGTGTCGCGAGCAGTCCATCCGGCTGTTCTTTGGAGATGATCTCCTCCAAGAATTCCACCGTCAGCGGTTCGATATAAACGCGGTCCGCAATATTTGCGTCTGTCATAATGGTCGCGGGATTGCTGTTGACGAGCACCACTTCGATGCCGTCCTCCTGGAGCGCCCGGCATGCCTGCGAACCGGCATAGTCAAACTCTGCTGCCTGTCCAATGATGATGGGACCGGAGCCGATGACCATGACCTTCTTCAAATTTTCCTTGCGCGCCATACGTCACTCCCCCTTCATCAGATTCCAGAACTCATCAAAGAGATACATATTGTCGTCCGGTCCCGGTGCAGCTTCCGGATGATACTGTACGGAGAAAATCGGCAGAGACGTGTGACGCAGACCTTCGATCGTATTGTCATTGACATTTATATGTGTAACAATAAGAGGCGTCCCCTCAAGGGAATCAGGATCAACAGCATAGCCGTGGTTCTGCGCAGAGATATGCACCTTGCCCGTCTTGAGATTCTTGACCGGCTGGTTGCCGCCGCGATGCCCGAACTTCATCTTGTACGTCTTTGCCCCGAACACAAGCGCGAGCAGCTGATGCCCAAGGCAGATGCCGAAGATGGGCTTCTTGCCGGAGAGCTTTCGAACTTCCTCCACAATCTCCGGCACATCCGTCGGATCCCCGGGACCATTTGAGAGAAATACACCGTCGGGATTGAGCGCAAGCACCGCCTCCGCACTCGTATGCGCAGGTACAACGGTCACCTTTGCACCTATGCGGTTGATGTTCTGCAGAATACTGCGCTTGACACCAAAATCCATCGCCACAATATGCGGCGCATCCGGCATATCGGTCTCTAGGGTATAGACCTCCGGCGTCGTGACAATCTCCACGACATTGCGTGGAAGCTCTTCACTTTGCAGTGCCGCAATCTCTCCCTCTGCCATATCCGCAGGAACAATGACGCCCTTCATCGTACCTGCGGAACGAATACGACGGGTAACCGCTCTTGTATCTACATTATAAAGACATGGAATATTGTTCTCTGTCAGAAAGTCGGTCAAACTCTCCTCAGACTGCCAATTATTCGGCGCATCACAGAGCTCACCGATCACGAATCCGCGCACGAAGGACTTGCGGGACTGCATGAACTTTTCAGCAACGCCATAGTTCCCGATCAGTGGATACGTCATCGTGAGAATCTGTCCGCAGAAGGAAGGATCAGTCAGACTCTCCTGATAGCCCGTCATCGTGGTCGTGAATACGACCTCACCCACGGCTTTCGCACCACTGTGGAGCAGTTCGCCCGTATAGACGCTGCCGTCCTCCAGTATCAGTTTTCCTTTCATACGACAATGACCCCATCCTTCATAACAATCTTGCCGTCGACAACGGTGAGCACCGCTTTTCCCTTGAGCTGCCGACCGTTGAATGGAGAATGTCTGCCTCGCGTATAGAACTGATTCACATCGACCGTCCAGACAAAATCAGGATCGATTACCGTGACATCGGCAGGTGCACCTTCTCCGAGTGTTCCCGCATTCAGCTTGAATACGCGCGCGGGTCCGTACGTCATGCGTTCGATCAGCATTTCCAGTGAAATCTTTCCCGTATGGACAAGATCGGTGAGAAGCACGCCGAGCGCCGTCTCAAGACCGGGGAATCCGCTGGGCGCATAGATGTATTCACGATCCTTCTCCTCGGGCGCGTGCGGCGAGTGGTCGGTGACGATCATATCGATCGTTCCGTCAAGCAGCCCCGCAACCATCGCTTCAATATCCTTTGCCGTACGTAGCGGCGGATTGACCTTTGTCGAACTGTCGCGCGGGTCGACACATTCGTCTGTCAGCGTCAGATGGTGCGGCGTAACCTCAGTCGTCGCGCGCACGCCGCGCGCCTTTGCCTCACGTACAAGCTGTACTGCACGTCCCGAGCTGATATGTGCGACGTGCACATGAGCACCCGCGTACTCTGCAAGCATGACATCGCGCGCAACAGCAATGTCCTCCGCCACAGTCGGACGCCCCTTGATACCGAGCATCGCGCTCCGATGGCCCTCATTCATCGCGCCGTCCTCGACGAGGGAGGGATCTTCCTCGTGATTGATGATCGCCTTATCAAAGGGAACAAGATAGTCATAGGCACTGAGCAGCACCTTTGCCGAGGGATCAAAATGCCCGTCATCCGAGAAGGCGACCGCCCCTGCCTCGACCATATCGCCGAGCTCCGCGAGTTCCTTCCCCTCCTGATTCTTCGTCACTGCGCCAATGATACAGATATGGATGACAGAAGCGTCCTCGGCGCGCTTTATGAGGCTTGTGACAAGTGCTGCATCATCCACCACAGGCCTTGTATTCGGCATCGTCGCAATCGTCGTATAGCCGCCCGCCGCACCTGCGCGCGAGCCGGAGGCAAAGTCCTCCTTCGCCTCCTGTCCCGGCTCCCGGAGATGCGTGTGCATATCGATAAAGCCGGGCGTCACAATCTTACCGGAGGCATCATATACTTCAGCGCCGTCTGCGCTCAAATCTTTGCCAACCTGACGAATTACGCCGTCCTCAATGAGAACATCACAGATTTCATTACGCTTTGCGGCGGGATCGATCACACGTCCGCCCTTGAGGAGCAATGCGCTCATTAGGCTTTCCCTCCCATCAGAACCAAGGTAAAGAGCGCCATGCGGATGGCAACTCCGTTTTTCACTTCCTCCTGAATCCGTGACTGCACACCGTAGGCAACGGACTCCGAGATCTCCCAGCCCTTGTTCATGGGACCGGGATGGAGAACGAGAGCATTATTCGCCAGCGCCAGACGCTCGTCATTCAGACCGTAGATGCGGGCATACTCGCGCGTCGATGGGAACATGCCGCCCTTCATGCGCTCGAGCTGGATGCGTAGCACCTCGATCACATCTGCCCCCTCGATCGCATCCTCGATGCGGTCATGGATGGTGATGCCCTCCTCCTCATGCAGAAAACGCGGCATGAGTGAGCGTGGGCCCGCGATATGTACGTCCATCCCCATCTTGCGCATGCCCTGAATATCCGAGCGCGCCACGCGGCTGTGTAGCACATCCCCGAGGATAGCGACCTTCAGCCCAGCGAGTTTCCCTTTGTTCTCCTCGATCGTATAGAGGTTGAGCAGCCCCTGCGACGGATGGGCATGTGCACCGTCCCCCCCATTGATGATAACCGGCGTAACGGCATCGGCAGCGTATGCGGCGGAGCCCTCCGCCTTGTGACGCATGACAATCGCGTCCACGCCCATCGCCTCGACCGTATAGAGCGTGTCGCGCAGGCTCTCGCCCTTTACAATACTCGATGTGCTCGCCGCGATATTCACGACATCCGCACCAAGATACTTGCCCGCAAGCTCGAACGATGTGCGCGTGCGCGTGCTCGGCTCGTAGAACAGAGTGACAATCGCCTTTCCCCTGAGTGCCGGCACCTTCTTAATGTCACGACCGATGATGTTCTTCATCTCGCGCGCCGTGTTCAGAACAAGACGTATCTCCTCCGCCGAAAAATCCTCGAGCGCAAGAACATCCCGTCCCTTGAGTGATATCTCCTGACTCATGTGCATCCCCTTTCAACAATAAAAAAGCTTTCTCATGCCAAAAGAAAGGCATAAGAAAGCTTCGCATTCTAAAATTGGATAGACCGATGACACTGTGTATTTCATTGAAAACTCCCTTAAGGCCTCACAGGACCTCTTAAAAGGTAATATGTTCAGAAGAGCCGATACAACTCTCCCTTTATATTCCACATTATAGCGTTTTCTTCTCAAAAAATCAACAGGGAACGATCATCTCATGTCAGGTCTTCCATGGATCGGGTATATCTGAACACAGCGAATACCACGATCCCTTTGAAAAAACACAATCATACAAATTCGGCGAGAATTACTTCTTTCATGTTATTGGAACATTATCTTGTAAAAGTCTATTGGTTTATGCTATCATCAACGTGCTTTAACGTTTTTCATATAAGGATAACCGTTTCAAGGAGGAGATCGAAGATGAGAAAGAAAGACCTCGCCCGAAAGATCACCGGCTGGATCACGCTCGGCATCTTTGCCGTACAGCCCTCACTGACCTTTGCTGCCGAGATCCTCCCGGACACCTCCGCCCCCATCGAACAGCAGCCGCAGGTTCTTGAGGCGGCAAACGGCGTTCCGCTTGTCCGGATCACAGAGCCCTCTGCGGGCGGCGTCTCCATGAACCTCTACGACTTTTTTAACGTGCCCGAACGCGGCGCGATCCTGAACAACAGCGATCATCTCTCCAATACGGAGCTTGCGGGCTACGTTCAGGGAAACCCGAACCTGATGAACGGCACGGCACAGATTATCGTCAATGAAGTTACAAGCACGAACCCGTCCGAACTGCACGGATTTTTGGAGGTCGCAGGAGACAGGGCCGGCATCGTCATCGCCAATCCGAACGGGATTTTGGCGGACGGTGCCGGCTTTTTGAATACGGCAAGAGTCACCCTCACAACCGGACGCACAGAGATGGATCCTGCGTGAAATCTCACGGCACTGCGCGTGGAGGACGGCAACATCCGCATCACCGGGAACGGTCTGGACACAAAAGGCATGGATACCGCCGAGCTCTACGCACGGGCGATTGAGATCAACGCGGGGCTCTGGGCGGAGCACGCAAAGATTGTCACAGGTGCGAACACCATCGGCTATACGGACGGAGAAATCTCGCCCATCCCTGCGGACAGCAACACGCCCTCCTATGCCCTCGACCTTTCGGCAATCGGCGGCATGTATGCCAACCGCATCGTACTCATCGGAACGGAAAAGGGGCTTGGCGTCAACCTCGCAGGACAGATCACCGGCACACAGGCAGTCTCTCTTGATGTCAACGGCAACCTGAAGACCTCCGGCAACCTCTATACGGACGAAACGGCATCCATTCGTGCCGAACATGCAGAAAACAGCGGTACCGTCTACGGCAGCCGTGGGGTTACGGTTTCCGCCCGTGCACTCCGTAACGACGGCAAAATCATCAGCGGCACGAATGCCGTGCTCCGTGCAGACCGCATTTCCGGCAGCGGAACATTCGGGAGCGGAATCTCCCCTGCCGGTACAGCGAATGCAGACGGTTCGTTGACACTCGATGCAAAAGAAATCATCCAGACCAATGCAAATATCCTCAGCGGAAAAGACATCTCCCTTACGGCAGACAACATTCACACGGAAAACACGACCATCGCAGGGAATGGGGATATTGTCGTTGCCTCGAAAGGACATCTGGGCATTGAAAAATCCGTCCTGCAGAGCGGAAAGAATCTCTCCGTCCGTGCGGAAACAATGCCGCTCACGGGAAATCTGTTCAGCGGTAAAGATATGACCCTTACCCTTCGGGGCGATCTTGACAACACCTCTGCAGCGGACTCCTTCGGCAATCTCCATGCCGGCGGGAACCTCACGGCAGATGTTGGGGGCGATGTACGCAACCAAAAGAAAATCGAGGCGAACGGAACCCTCCGCCTGACTGCCCGCGGAAATCTGTCCCAAATAAAACCGGGCGAAATCAACGGACAGAACCTGCATCTCGTTACGGCAGACCTCTCCAATCAGGGACTCCTGCAGGCGGATGCGTGTGCCGACATCACGGCTGCGCATTTGAAAAACAATGCGACCGGTGGAATCTACGCCGACCGGCTCTCGATTCATGCAAAGAGCATTACAAACGAAAAAAACGCGGCTCTTGAGGCGCGTCTTGCAGCGGAACTTACGGTATTAAAGGAAAAAGCGGCACTTCTCGAAGACGCCCACCTTGCAGACGTGACAAAATTCACCACATGGAGCGAAGTAAATGCCTACAAGGAAAAGATACAGGAAGCGGAAGCGGCATACGATGCACAGCAGACGATCGTAGATACCATCAAGGCAGAACTTGACGCGCTCCCCTCCGGGACCATCGCCGCACGCGAACATCTTTCCCTCACGGCAGACACCATCCGGAACACGGGGAACGCGTTCCTTTACGCCGGTAAGGATATGGAACTCTCCGCCGCAGAGGGGCTTCTGAACCGCGGGGCACGCATGGAGGCGCAGGGAAACATCACCATTACGGCGCCCGTGACCAAAAACGAGAACGCCGCCTTTTCGACAAAGCGCATCATCACGGAGACAAGGAACAATCCCGTAAAGCTGCGTATTGACGATAAGGGGCATATCGAGCGGGGGAAGGCATTTCCCGCCGTGGAGTTCAGCAAGATTGACAACGGATACGGCGCATACCACAGCTATGCCGCGCGGATGGAAATTTTGGAACCTGCGGAGTACAGACCCCTCGAACAGATCTCGGCGGAGGAAGAGGCGGCAGGACAGCAGCGCATTCCGGAGGATCTCATCGGTACCCTCATGCCGACCTATGCGTACGACGACCCCATTTTTGAGCGCTTCGACATCACCTCCATGCCCACAGACCGCCCCGCAGCGGACGATCCCGCACGCGCCGCATGGGACGCAGAATACCGGACCATTCTCGCACAGCTCAACGACAAGATCACCATATACAATGCACAGGCGGAGGAACACAACAAGAAAGTCGGCACTGCCGCAGGACAGAAGATCAACCGTTTCAGCGTCATCCGCAGCGATTCGCTCATCTCCAAGGAGCACGTCACCTCCTCCCTCCCCGGCAGGATTCTGGCAGGTGGTAATATTCTCCTGAACAGTGCTGTAGAGAATGATGACAGCAATATCGTCGCGGGAGGCACCCTGCACGCGCGCGGAGCCGTCCGGGCAGATGCCGCGAAACAGCAGGAGTTTGCCGTAACCTTCGGAACAGAGCAGAGCAGTCGCACGGAGCGAAGGAGCCGGCTCCACAAAGGAAAAATACGCAAGTACGGCGGCATCGGCTTCATGACCCCCGAAATTGCAAAGAGCAACCCATCCCCCATCGGCATTCAGACCTATGCGGGCGGCAGCGCCGTGCCCGTTGACCGGACAGATATCACGAACACGCAGAGGGCGCAGATACAAAACGCCCTCTCCCCCTTCGGGCTCGCGCCCTCGCGGGAAACCGTAAGCAATGCACAGCCGCAGAACCTCCCAAATGCCCCCTCTCGGGAGAACATCGACCGTACACAGCAGCCCCTCTCCCCCGTACGGGAAACACAAAACACGGAGGACAGGCAGAGCGAACCGCTCTTTGTCAGTTCCCTCTACCGCGTGTCCCCCGAACCGACTGCACATTACCTCATCGAGACCGACCCCGCCTTTACGAACAAGAGGAACTTCCTCTCCTCGGACTATATGTACCGACAGATGAAGTGGGATCCGGACAAGATCCCCAAACGCATCGGTGACGGATTCTACGAGCAGCAGCTTCTCGTAGACCAAATCCTAAAACAAACAGGCAAACGCCACCTCGAAGGCTATACCGACGACGAAACCGCATTCCGGGCACTTATGGATGCGGGGATTACGTATGCAAAAGAGATGAACATCACTCCCGACATTTCCCTCTCCAAAGAACAGGTCGCATCCCTCACCTCGGATATGATCTGGCTCGAAGAGCGCGATGTCTATGTAAACGGCAAAAAGGAACGCGCCGTCTATCCTGTTCTCTACACCAAAAACACGAACGGTCTGAGGCTCACGGCGGGCGGCAGTCTCATCTCGGCAAAGAATATTGCCATCGAGACCAAGGACGCACTCAAGAATGCGGGCACGCTCTACGGCGAGAATGTCCTCGCACAGGCGGGAGATATTGAAAACACGGGACTGATCCGTGCGAAAAACATCGGACTGAAATCCGATCATGACATAAACATACAGGGTTCTGTCATCGGTGACAAAAAAGTTCTCCTTGAGGCAAAGGACAATGTCACGGCGAAAAGCACGACAGAGAAGCTCGCCCATCAGGATGTCCTGAATACGACCACCGGGATCGCCGTCAAGGGTGATGAGGGCGTTCTTGTTGTGAGTGCAGGGAAGAATGCGGCACTTGCAGGAGCGACGCTTGCGGCACTCGGCAAAAGCGGCAGTATCCTTCTCTCTCCCGGTGAAAACATCTCGCTGGATACCAAGAAACTCCAAAGCGATAAGGATATGACGGCAGATGCCGCAAACTATCTTCGTACAAAGCGCGGTACGGAACTCGCTGCAGAGATTCGTACGGACGGCAACATCTCCGTCACCGCAGGACATAACCTGAACATGAGAGCGGCAGAGGTGTCAAGCAAAAATGGTACAACCTCCCTCTCTGCCGGAAACGATATATCCCTCACGGCAGGACGAGAGGCATCCGAAGATCACTACGGCATTCGGTACAAAGAAAGCGGACTACTCTCCTCCAAAACCACGACCATTCGTATTGATACGGAGTCAGATACCGCACACACGACGAATATCACGGGGCAGAATGTCAACATCGCGGCAAAACGTGACGCGGTCTTCGAGGCGGCAAATATTGCTGCAGATAACGATGTAAACATTGCTGCCGGACGGAACGTCTCTGTCACATCGGCAGAGAACTATTCGCATACGGAAAACTACGAAGATGTCAGGAAGTCCGGCATCTTCGGTTCCGGCGGGCTCGGCTTCACCATCGGAACACAGCAGACAAAGACCACGCGTGACAGCGACGCCCTCACCCAGCAGGGCACGAATATCTCCGCACTTGGCGGCAGTGTCTCCATCTCCGCAGGAGAGACCGCACATATCTCATCCGGCAATATCCTCGCAGACAAAGATGCGACCGTCACAGCGAAGGAGACACATCTCGACGGCAAGGATAGCATCTATCGCGAGAGCATCACACAGGAGAGCAGGACGACGGGACTTACCGTCAGCCTCGGTCACGGACTCCTCGATCTCGGACAGTCGCTCTATGCACCGATCAGCCGCATCGGCGAGGTACAGGACGACCGACTCAAAGCTGCCTACGCCTACCAAACGGGGCGCATGATTCACGATGCGTTCAAGAAAAATCCCCTCACGGGTCAGACCTTCTCCCTCGATGTCAGCTTCGGGACAAGCAAATCCTACAGCCATATGGAGAGCACAACCCACGAATACGCGGGAAGCCGTATCGCATCGGGTGGAAATACAAACGTCACTGCGGGTGAGCGTGACCTGACCGTCAAGGGCTCGACAATTGAGGGCAAGGATATGTCCCTCACCGCCAAGGGGAACGTGCGCCTTGAAGCGGGTGAAAATACAAGCATCACCACAACAGAGAACAAATTCAGCTCTGCAAGCATCGGTGCATCCTTTACCCCGCAGGGGCTGTCGAATATCAGTGTCAGCGCGAACAAAGGCAACGGAAACAGTAAGGAATCTGTTACCGCCTATTCCCCTACCCTCGTCTCTGCCGCGAACAACCTTAGCCTCACCTCTGGCAAGGATATGGACATCATCGGGAGCAGGGCACAGGGAGATAGGATCACCGCAAAGGTCGGCGGGAATCTGAACATCGAAACCTTGCAGGAGAAGGAAACCTATGAGGAGCAAAATTCTTCTACCGGCTTTGGCTTCTCGTGGGGCGTAAAGGCAAAGGACAAACAGACCTCAACCAAATCCACGGGTCAGACACAAAATCCTCCAACCACAAACGCAGCGAACAGCACGCCAAAGCCCAACGGCACGCAAGTCACCTCTCCCACCAGGAGAAAATTCTTCGACCCCACCATTGGTGGATCTCGGAACAAGGGAACGGTCGACTCCCACTACCGCAGTGCACGCGATCAGGCAGGATTCTTCGCAGGGAGCGGCGGCTTTGACATCTACGCCCGAGAGAATACCGATCTAAAGGGCGGCATTATCGCGAGCAACGCGCCTTCGGACAAGAACCATCTTTCCACAGGGACGTTCTCCTTTAGCGACCTCAAAAACGAGGCGGACTACAGCGCAAAGAGCACCGGATCCGCCTACCACAAATACGGCAATTATGACAACATGTCAGAGGACGAGCAGAACAAAGTCTTCAATACCATCGGACTTGCGCCGGTTCTCCCCATGCCCGTTGTCGGAAGTGCCGACAGCACCACAAAAGCTGCCGTTGCACCAGCGGCCATCGACATCCGTGAGAATCCGACACAGGACATATCTGCCCTCAGCAGAGATACTGTGAATGCACTCAATGAGCTGGGGCGCATCTTTGACAAACAAACGATGGAAGAACGGCAGGAACTTGCCGCCGTATTTGGCGAAGAGGCATTCCGTCTCCTGCATAACATGAAGGACGACGGCAGTGTAGGCAAGATTGCCGCGCACGCAGCTGTTGCCGGCATCCTGAGCCAAATCACAGGCGCCGGCTTTGCTTCGGGTGCCGCCGGCGCGGGACTCAACGAAGCACTCATCAACAACCTAAAGGGACTAGACCCCGGCACAGCGCAGCTCATCAGTGCCATCATCGGCGCAGCTGCAGCGAAGGCAATCGGCGGTAATGCACAAGCCGGGGCGTCTGCTGCGGCAAGCGGGACGAAGTGGAATTACTTTTTAATGGAGCATCCAGATTTTCACGGAGTTGGAGCGCTTGCCCAACATATACTCAAAAGGGAGGATGGAAAAGAACTTTCCTCTGAAGAAATATTACAGCTCATTCAAGGTATGAACAGTATCTTCTCTGAGGAAGAACCCGAGCGTGCAAATGCTCAAAACAGACAATCTGAAAATGTTAAAAACTATCCAAAAGCCATCAGCTACCTCACCCATTTAGGCATTACCAAAAATAGTGCAATTCAATTCTTCAAGGAATATAACAATTTGTTGCGAAAACAGGATTGGAATATTTGGGAAATGCCTCCAACCTCTATTAATGTCACAGTAGACAAAAACACTGGAAAAACCATAGATATACAACATCAGCCATCTCTGCGTCAATATACGGCGCCAATACAAGCCTATCCTCCTGCTGTGTTTACTGGGGAAAATCTTGTTTTACCCAATATACCTAAACAGAGTAAGGAGAATGATAAAGGCTTTGATGTCTTGAAATCAACCGCTACTAATATTTTATCTGATGCGGCAAACAGACTTCCTGAAGCTATAAAAAATGAAGGATATTATAAAGGCTTTCTGTCTGGATACATTAAAGCTGGTGGTGCTGTTAGTGGAACACTTACTCTTATGGATATGAAACAAGATTGGAATACATATAATGGTGGAAAGTTGGTGTTTGCATTAGGAACAGACATATTACCGTTGTATTTTGCTGTAAAAGGTGTGGAATTTGGCGCTACGATGGGCTCTGAGGCTGGATTATCTGTGCTTACTGGGGCATGGGGAGGTATTGGAGGTGCTATATTAGGTGATTTTGTTAAACATGGGTTAAGATATCACATTCTTCAAGAGAAGTAAAAATGGTTTTTCGGCACATGTTACGGAGTATTTCAGGTGTGCACCCCATGTACCCCCCCTTGTTACGCAAGCGGTCGCACACTTTGCGCCGCTTGCTTCACTGGGGTTTGCTTTGCAGTATCACACGTTTGCTCCACAACTTCATCATTCCGTAGCACTTATCATAGACTCAAACTGGCTCTACTCCCGAAGTAGTGGAAATGGTATAATCGTCTAGGGTGATGACAAATGGTCGAGAATTTTGACAAGATGCTCGCAGGATCACTGCGTCTAGAGGATCCATGGTATATCATAGACGCAGAATTTAACGAGGAAGAGCCGGCAATCCATATACATGTGGGCGTAGACAAGACGGCTGCGCTGTGCTGTCCTGTCTGCGGCGCGCCGACCAAACGGTACGGTTACGAGCCGAAGGAACGTATCTGGCGTCATGCGGACTGCCTGTTTTATCCCTGTTATGTCCACTGCAAGCGTCCCCGTGTTCTCTGCGACAAATGCGGCGCCGTGCAGGTCAATGCGCCGTTTGAGCGCAAGAACAGTCGCTTTACCCTGCTGTTCGAAGGCTACGCCATGCTACTCCTGCAAGACGTTCCTCGTGCCAGATCCTCCCGTCTGCTTCACTGTGACGAAAAGTCGCTCGCCGCTATCCTCACGTATTGGGTGCATGACGCGGTAAATCGTATGGGTCTTTCCGATATCTGCTCCATCGCCATGGATGAGACATCCTTTCGTCGTGGGCACAAATACGTCACCGTCGCCGTCGACGCAGTAAGGCGCCGTGTCTTCGATGTCGAACCCGGTCGCGACAAAACGGCGGTCAAAAACGTGGGCGAAAAACTGGAGAGGAACAGCGGCAACACGAAGAGTGTCAATTCTGTCACCAGCGATATGTCTGCAAGCTATCTGTCCGCCGTCCGAGAAGTGTTTCCGAACGCCAAACAGACCATCGACAAATTTCACGTCAAACAGGTGCTACTCAAAGCCTTGGATACGGTGCGTAAGGATGAGCAAAAAGAGTCCGGTCGGAAAAATTTTCATACGCGCCTGACGAACGCGATTTGCGAAGGAATCAACGCGATGATTCAAGCGGCGAAGCGCAAGGCAAGAGGTTTTCATACCTTTGAAGGCTATGCCGCAATGATCTACTTGGTTGCAGGAAAGTTGAAATTAGCTACACCCGTTCCGTTCTGAAAATAGCTTTTCCACTAGTTTTGGAGTAGAGCCGGAATACTTCAAGACCATGATCTATTTGGTATGCGGAAAATTGGATCTTGATGTCGTCGTTGCCCAACCGTAACGGCATCATTGCTTCCTTTACCCACACGAAATAGCGATTAACCTCTATTGTAATGGGAGAATAAAATGGATTTCTTTTGGAGACAAATTCATATACAAAACATATGGTTTTGGGTGTATACATTTTGTGCTGTTAATCTTATTGGCATAACAATATGGACATACTTAAAAAGACGAACTATGTGGTCCTCCATTCTTAGACGTGCATTTCTAAAATTTTCTTTTCTAGGATTTTTCCCTTTTTTAACTTTGGGATGGATTGCAATGTTGACCTCCTATCATATTGACATATTTGCAGTAATCTTACTATATTTTATAGGATTTACGTCTATTTTACATCGTCAATATGCACTTACATTCTTACAAGAAATCTCAAAGCTTCCGGAATACCCTAATCAAAAAAAACAATTAGAGTTCATGCAGGAACTCACGAAACATACTGTTTATTATTATTTAGTTACAGGATATTTTTTTTCTATGGGAACGGTCCTTTTATATTTTATTTTAATTGGATAGAGTTTATACCCTCACGGGGCAGACCTTCTCCCTCGATGTCAGCTTCGGGACAAGCAAATCCTACAGCCATATGGAGAGCACAACCCACGAATACGCGGGAAGCCGTATCGCATCGGGTGGAAATACAAACGTCACTGCGGGTGAGCATGACCTGACCGTCAAGGGCTCGACAATTGAGGGCAAGGATATGTCCCTCACCGCCAAGGAAAACGTGCGCCTTGAAGCGGGTGAGAATACAAGCATCACCACAACGGAGAACAAATTCAGCTCTGCAAGCATCGGTGCATCCTTTACCCCGCAGGGACTCAGCGACATCAGCATCAATGCAAACAAAGCCAACGGCAACAGTAAGGAATCCGTGACCGCCTATTCCCCTGCCCTCGTTGCCGCCGAAAATAATCTCAGCCTCACCTCGGGCAAGGATATGGACATCATCGGGAGCAGGGCACAGGGAGATAGGATCACCGCAAAGATCGGCGGGAATCTGAACATCGAAACCTTGCAGGAGAAGGAGAACTTCACAGAGGAGAACAAATCTGCAGGATTCGGAGGCTCTTGGAGCATGAATCCAGTGACGCAACGCCTTTCCAAACCGACCTTTAGCAGGGATTTGAGCAAAGGAACGATTGACTCCCTCTATCGTAGTGCACGCGATCAGGCAGGATTCTTCGCAGGGAGCGGCGGCTTTGACATCTACGTCGAGAAGAATACCGATCTCAAGGGCGGACTCATCGCAAGTGAAGCAAGTTCCGACAAAAACAAACTTTCAACAGGAACATTCTCTTTCAGCGACCTCCATAATGAAGCGGAGTACAGCGCAAAAGACATGGGGTCTTCTGCGCAGATAAAACCGACACTTGTCCAAATAAAAGAAAAGAATCCTGACGGAAGCGAAAACAAGACACTGAAGGTAGTGCAGGCATTGCATCCCACGCCTTCAATTCCCACCGTAGTACAAGGAAGTGCAAACAGCACGACAAAATCTGCTGTCGCACCTGGAATCATCGACATTCGCGAGAATCCCACACAGGACATCTCTTCTCTCAGCAGAGATACTGCGAACGCACTCAACGAACTTGGTCGTATCTTTGACAAGAAGAGCGTCGAGGAACAGAAGGAACTCGTAAATGTCTTCCGTGAAGAAGCATTCCGTCTCCTGCACGATCTTCCTGACGATGGCAGCGAACGTAAAGTTATCCTTCATGCCTTCGTCGGAGGACTCATCAGCCAGTTCGCAGGAGCGGGCTTCGCTTCGGGTGCAGCGGGTGCAGGTCTCAACGAAGCACTGATTAACAACCTAAAGGGGCTTGACCCTACTATTGCCCAGATAGCTAGTGGAGTCCTTGGTGCAGCTGCCGCAAAAATAGTCAATGGAGATGCAACAGCAGGAGCAATTGCAGCCGCAAGTGGGACGAAGTGGAATAGTTTGCTTACAGAAAGTGATTTTGTAAGAGAATGTATTCGGGATGATGATTTAGTAAAGAACCTACCAGAGGGAACGTGTAATCTTATTGCGGTTTCTGGAGGAGATGCAGTTTCTCTCAGTGGAATGGTTATGGTGTTTAATGTTGAAGGCACTCCGGTTTATTCTTCTTATAATATAGAGGGTGGGCTTTCAGCCTTTGTTGGAGCCTATACCATGGGACGGGGATATCTAGAAGACCCACAAGGAAATATTGTTACAGACCCAGAGATATTAAAGGAACAACTAACGGGTTTTTCAATGGGATGGTCTGCAGGTTTTGGTTTAGAACATGGACAATCCACTAACGTCAATGGATATTCCTTTATATACAATGCTATATCCTCTACTCCTACGATAAGTTTATCAGCTGGCTGGGTTTTCTACGAAGGTAATCAGAAGGATTTCTAATCATGAAAAAAACACATATTTTATTTATCATCTGTAGTATAGCAATTGTTGGAGGTGTATTACTTTCAATACATGAGAATTTTGAAAACAAATCTGATAATTGGAATATTTTCATAAAAGTATTCCAATCAATAAATTTTCCTCCACAAGAGGATATTCTTCACTCAGAAATTTTAGATGTCGTCGGTAAGCCATTTCGTATCAAACTTGAGTACACCTCTACGAAATCATTTGATGAGGATTTGGAGTCTTATAAGGATATATTATATAAGCATGGCTTTCAAAGGCACTCGAATGAACGAGGACATTTCTCTACATCAGATGGATTATGCCATTTTTATTTGAGCGAATCGAAAACTGGAACGCATAAAATGATTCTTTCAAATGGAGCTTGGTAAATTTATGAAGATACTCAAATACTTAGGAGTTCTTGTTTTTATATCAGTGTGGGTCTATGGATATTTTTATTACCCTTTACATACAAGTAATACATCTTCAAACAATGATTTACAGCTGATTTATGCTTTACATGATATAAAAGAGATGCAAACACTGGATATCCTCAATATAAAAAGAGAAGAATACATTGGTGGTATGAGAAAGTTTCAGATTTATGCCAAAGGAGATATCGAAAGCGTATTTAATAAACATACTATGGAGCAGGGAGGTTGGCACAATATAGAAACAAACAGAAATAACATTACAGCACATAAAAAAGATTACCGTATAGAAGTAGAAAAAAACACAAATAAATGTATTATTACGATTATCATCGAAGAAGATACACTATAATATATATTATATCCGTAAAGTAGGTGACCTCGCTTGAAAACACTCAAACGCCCCTCCACACTCCTTCTTATCCCCCTCCTCTCCCTTTCAACTATCCCAGCTATCGCCGCTCCTGCACAGCAGGAACAGCTCGATCAGTCACGAGCGCAGGAAGCGGAGCGGCAGGAGCGTCTCGGTGAGGAGCGTGTGGAGACGATTGTTCCCCCTCCCCCGTCTGCTGATCTTCCCGCAGATGAAAGCGTCCGCTTCCACATCTCTCAGATCACGATTGAGAACCAAGTGGAGCGATTCCGCTTCCTCGAACGCATCGCTCGTCCCTATGTGGATAAGGAGCTGTCTCTCAGCGATATCAACAAGCTCATCCATGCGATGAATCAATCTCTTCTGTCTCGTGGCTTCTCCACGAGCCGTATTGTCGTGCCGGAACAGAATCTCTCGTCGGGAGAACTCCGTCTCGTTCTGCAGATCGGCTATATCGGCACCGTTCGTTTTGCCGAGGGCAGTGATGCCCTCTACTGGAAGAATCTCTTTCCCTTCCACGAGGGAGATATCCTCAATGTACGGGATATCGAGCAGGGCATCGAACAGGCAAAGCGCCTTCCCTCACAGGATATCTCCGTTCAGCTCCTCCCCTCAGAGCAGCCGCAGCGGACGGATGTCGTGCTCATGGTAAAACGCGGGAAGAATTTCTACGGTACGATCTCGGTGGATGACTCGGGGCTTGAAGATACGGGAAAGCTCCAATGGTATACATCCATCAGTATGTCTGCGAAAACGGAATTCACACAGTTTCTTGAACGATGTCGAGCTGCCCATTCAAGCAATACACCAGACCTCGATGGAGGTTGGTTTTGCCGAGCGACTCTATCTGCAGCACAATACGCTCTATTTCCGTCTTGCACACCGTTTCGGTCTCGGGTGGATGGGCGCACAAAAAGAAAATCCCCACGCCGATGCGCCCAAGACGCTCTATCGAATGTGGCTGCTCGATGTGGACTTTGTGCATCCGTTTGAGTTCAGTCATCGTCCCGCAACATTTACAACATCCTTTCACGGACAGTATACGATGGATGGGATGCGACTCTACGGCGTGGATATGATCAGCATGGGCAATCGCTATACGGTGCGCGGATTCGACGGTGAGGTGACACTGATGGGGACAAACGGATGGTATCTGCGGAACGAGTTTGCGACACGGTTTCCGAAACAAAAGGCAGAGCTCTATCTCGGTCTTGATGTCGGTGCAGTCTACGGGTACGGAACCGATCTCTATAACGGTCATACGATGATGGGTGCAACCGTCGGACTCCGTGGCTCGATCGATACCGTCTCCTATGATGTCTTTGCGGCGATGCCCATAAGAAAACCCGAGGGATTCCACACATCGGATGTGACGAGTGGATTCTCCCTCGGGGTGAAGTTCTAGGGAATCACTGATAAAACAGCCCCTCAGATTGGCGTAGATTTTTTCGTCTAGGGGCTTGACTTTTTGTTTACAGGCTTACACATCACCATTCGGAAGACCGCTGCTTCCCAGCGTGCGCGTGACGCGATAGACATCCTTGAGCAGGCGCATGCGCGTCATGACCTGCGTGATCTGGTCAATGTTGCTGACGTTGAGTCCGAGGAGGACGGTCGATGTCTTGTTCCGACGGTTCGGTGTCGCGTTGACCGTATGGATGTTGACCTTCATCTCGGCGGGCACGGCGAGGAGCTCGGCAAGCATGCCGTTGCGGTCATTGCAGATGATCTCGATGCCGACGGTGTACTCTTTGTCGAGTCCGATGTCCCAGCTTACCTCGATCACGCGCGTAAACTCGGTATCATTGAGAACGTTCGGGCAGTCGGAGCGATGGACAGAGACCCCTCGCCCGCGTGTGATGTAACCCGTAATCGGATCGCCCGGGATGGGATTGCAGCATCGCGCGAGGCGCACGAGGTAGCCGCCCTCACCCTCGACGAGGACACCGTGACTCGCCTTCTTCCGCTTGCCCCGACGCGGCGCTTTGAGTTCGGACAGCATCTGCGAGACCTCGGGCGGCGTGCTGTCCTTGATGGACTGCTGGTGCAGCTCGATGAGCTTCGTCATTACGCCGCGCAGAGTCACGCCGCCGTAACCGAGCGCAGCGAGCAGATCATCCTCTGTCTGCACGTTGAGTTTCTCTGCAACCTTACCGAGGCGTCCACCCGCCATCAGCTCCTTCGGTGCGTAGCCGAGGCGCTTTGCCTCATCACGGATAAGGTTCATCCCGCGCTCGACATTCTCCTCGCGGTTCTCCTTTTTGAACCATGCACGGATCTTACCGCGTGTCGCAGATGAGGCAACTGTGTTGAGCCAGTCGGGGCTCGGGCCGTTGCTTGCCTTGTTCGTGACAATGGACACGATATCGCCGTTCTTGAGTTTGTACTCGAGCGGCACAATCTTTCCGTTGACCTTTGCGCCGACGCAGTGATGACCGATCTCCGTGTGAATGTGATAGGCGAAGTCGATCGGGTTCGAGCCCTTCGGCAGGTCGATGACATCACCGCGCGGGGTAAAGACAAAGACCTCGTCAGAGAACACATCCAGTTTCAAGGCCTCGAAGAATTCCTTCGGATCGTCGTATTCCTGTTGCAGACTGACCATCTGGCGCAGCCACGACATCTTCTGGTCGTTCTCGTCCGTCGCACCGATGCTACGCCCCGCCTCCTTGTATTTCCAATGTGCGGCAATGCCAAACTCGGAGACCTGATGCATCGCCTTCGTGCGGATCTGGATCTCGAGCGGATCCCCATGCGTCATGACGGTCGTGTGGAGCGACTGATAGCCGTTGGACTTCGGCATGGCGATGTAGTCCTTGAATCTGCCGGGGATCGGCTTCCACATTGCGTGAATGACGCCGAGGACGCCGTAGCAGTCCTTGACGGAGGAGACGAGCACGCGTACCGCTGAAAGGTCATAGATCTCGTTGACGCTCTTGTTATCGCGTTTCATCTTGCGGTAGATGCTATAAAAGTGCTTCGCCCTGCCCTTGATCTCTGCCTCGATTCCGGCCACCTCAAGTTTCTCGCGAATCTGCTGAATGGACTCGCGTATGAAATCCTGACGCTCCTGTCGCTTGTGCTTGACCTCCTCGACAAGAGCATAGTACGCCTCGGGTTCGAGGTAGCGCAGGCAGAGATCCTCGAGCTCCACCTTGATGTTGGAGATACCGAGACGGTTCGCAAGAGGCGCATAGACCTCGAGCGTTTCTTTTGCGATGCGATGACGCTTGTCCTCACGCATATATTTCAGCGTCCGCATGTTGTGCAGACGGTCGGCGAGCTTGATCATGATGACGCGGATGTCCTTCGCCATCGCGAGAAACATCTTGCGGTAGTTCTCGAGTTTGACGTCCTCCTTGGACATATACTCGATCCGCCCGAGCTTCGTCACACCGTCGATGAGTTCCATGATGTTCTTGCCGAACTGCGCCTCCATCTCCTCGAGCGTCGCACAGGTATCCTCCACGACATCGTGCAGGAGCGCGGCGCAGATGGTCTCATCGTCGAGGTGGAGTGAGGTGAGGATGTAGGCGACATTGAGCGGGTGCATAATGTACGCATCGCCCGAGATGCGCACTTGCCCGCTGTGGGCCTTCTCCGCATAGACATACGCCCTCCGTATCTTCTCAAGATCGGCATCTGCCTGATAGGAGTGCACCTTTTCCAAAATCATATCGAGGGTGACAGCCCTCTGTGCATCGTCCGACATCTACACGTCACCCTTTCTTTCCTCATGCCGACGAAAGGTCGGCGCATCCATGAGTTCGAGCTTGCCTGCCGGCGAGGTGAAGCGCCATCCTCCCTCGGGCAGGGATATGAGCAGTCCGAGTTCACGGAAAATACACAGGGAGGTTTCCATTGTATAGCACGAGATATGCCCGTTTTCACGCGAGAACCGCCGCGTAAGCGCGGCTAGATTGTACGAAATCTGCCCATCTTCCACGCTGAGCCTCTTGAGAAATGTGTAAACGACTTTGAGCAGGTCGCGATTCGGAAAGACGCGCTCCTGTGTAGCAGGCATGATGGAATCGACCATGCACTGCACGGAGCGTGTGCCCTGCCATTCGTTGATGTTCGGCGTGTAGGCGAGATCGCTCGCCTCCTCGGTCATGGTCTCAGCGAGTTCCCCCGCATTCCAGTAGAGCGCGGCGACGCGGCGCTCCCGCGTACCGACCTCCATGCGCAGATGCTTCCCCTCGGCACCAATCGCCGCTGCCGACTGCGGGCGGAGATCACGGACGCCGAACACGGGGCGCGGGTTGCCCATGCCATACGGTTCGAGCAGTGCAAGCTCCTCCACCGCCCTGAGCGTCCAGTCCGTCGGCGCAACCAATCCCTCGATCAAAATTTTTGGCGTGAAGTCCTCAATTTCCAAGTGACTCTTTACATAATTCGCGAATGCCGTACGAAAATCCTCTACACGATCGCGCGCAAGTGTCAAGCCCGCCGCCATCTCGTGACCGCCAAACTGGATGATCGTGTCCCTGCACGCAGCAAGTGCCTCATACAGATGGAGCCCCGCGATGCTGCGGCACGAGCCCTTGTAGACATCGCCCTGCCGTGTGAGGACAATGCTCGGACGGTAGTATTTCTCGACAAGACGGGATGCGACAATGCCGATGACGCCGGAGTTCCAATCCTCCCCCGCGACGACGATCGCGGGCACATCGGGCGTAAAGTCTGCAAGCATTTCCTCCGCTTCGGTGAGGATATCCTGCTCGAGATCACGGCGCTCTGTGTTGAGCGCATTCAGCTCACCCGCGATGCGGTCTGCCTCCCGCACATCCTCGGAGATGAGGAGTTCCACGCCGCGCCGCGCGGTCTCGATGCGCCCCGCCGCATTGAGGCGCGGGGCAAGCTGGAAGCCGACCATGCCCGTATTGATTGCCTTTCCCTCAAGACCCGCAACACGGATCAGTGCTTCGATGCCCTCACAGGGATGTGCTGACATAGCCGTAAGCCCCAGCTGAACGATCTTGCGGTTCTCCCCAACAAGCGGGACAAGGTCGGCGACCGTCCCGAGTGCGGCAATGTCCATATCATCCGCATAGTGCCACTGCTCTTCCTCCTGCCACAGCGCCTGCACGAGCTTGAAGGCAACGCCGACACCCGCAAGTTCCTTGAATGGATAGAAACAGTCGGTACGATGCGGATTGATGACGGCATAGGCGGGCGGTAGCATGCTCCCGGGAAGATGATGATCGGTGATGATGATGTCCATCTCCGTATCCATCTCTGCGACAACATCAACAGATGAGATGCCGCAGTCGACGGTAACGAGGAGTCCGCCCCCCTCTGCCGCGATCTGCCGGAGCGCCGCTCCGTTGATCCCATAGCCCTCCGTGAAGCGATTCGGGATGTAGTAGGAGACCTTGCCGCCGAGTGCACGGATGTTCTTCATGAGCAACGTGGTCGAGGTCATCCCATCCACATCGTAATCCCCATAGACGACAATCCGCTCTCCGCCATGAATCGCCTTCAAAATGCGCTGCACAGCCTTCTTCATGTCCATCATGAGAAACGGATCATGAAACGGCTCGTCCTCCGGATGCAGGAAGGCACGTGCCGCCTCTGCCGAGCATATCCCTCTGTTCCAAAGGATCTGTCCGATGATCGGCGCCGTACCAATCTCGCGTGCGAGCGCGGCTCCCTCTGCCGTTTCCTCGTGCACAATCCATTCTTTCAGCATCGTCTCCCCCCTTTTCCACAATAACTAAAGAGAGGCTGATGCACGTTATTTCGTTTCGTGCAACAGCCCTATCTTTATGTCGAATGTACCGATACAATCGCCCCTTCCACCGCCCTGCGGGCCCCTCGCACAGGGGAGGCTTTGGGATTACGGCACTATCCCTCCACCGCTGCCGGTTTCGCAGCAGGGCGCCGCTCCGTGCGATTGCGCAGCTCGATCCAGAGTTGGCTCGCAATGAAGATGGAGGAGTAGCAGCCGCTCGCAAAGCCGACGAGGAGTGCGAACGCGAAGTCCTTCGTCGTCTCACCGCCGAACCAGTACAGTGCAAATGTCGTAAACAGAACCGTAAACACCGTATACAGCGAGCGCGTCAATGTCTGATAGATGGAACGGTTGACGAGCTCGTTCACATCGCCACCGCGGCGGAAATGCAGCTTCAGATTCTCGCGGATGCGGTCAAAGATAACGATGGTATCGTTGATCGAGTAACCAACGATCGTTAAGAGCGCCGCGATAAAGGACGAATCAATCTGCCGCTGTGTGAACGAAAACACTGCAAGCACAATGATGATGTCATGGATCAGTGCGAGCACCGCCGATACGCCAAAGCGCCATTCAAAGCGATAGGCGACGTAGAGGATGATAAGCGCCCACGAGATCACAAGCGCGAGCACCGCGTTCGTAATCAACTCGCCGCCGATTGTCGCGCCGACCTTCTCCTCGCGCAGCACCGTATAGGTTCCGACATCCTTCGTGAGTGATGCCATGACCTCCTTGCGCTGATTCTCCTCAAGATCAACCGTACGGATCATGACATTCTCGGAGGACTCGATGCCGGACTCCGCGCCCGCGAGCTGGATCGTACTGCCGTCCAGTCCGTACTGCGCAAGACTTGAACGCACATCGGTGAGTGTCACCGGCTGCTCGAAACGCAGATCGATGATCGTGCCGCCCGTGAAGTCGATGCCGAAATTGAAGCCGCGCACGCCCATGCAGATAAAGCCCGGAATAATGAGAATCAGAGAGATGAGAAACCAAATTTTACGATGTCCTGCAATATCGAACTTAGGCATTCTTCTCATCTCCTTTCTTTTTGACACCGAGCATAAAGCCGTTCGCGCCGTAGAGTGAGGGGTTCTCGGACAGCTTCGAGTTGATCATGAGCTTCAGCAGGTACTGCGTCAGCGTGATCGCCGTAAACATCGAGAGGATCGTTCCGACCCCGAGCGTGATCGCAAACCCGCGGATTGTACCCGTCCCGAGGAAGAAGAGCACGCCCGCCGCGATCAGCGTCGTCACATTCGAGTCAAAGATTGTCGTAAACGCACGCTTGAATCCGGCATCCATCGCAAGGCGCAGGGACTTCCGGTTGACTTGGTACTCCTCCTTGAAATGCTCGAAGATGAGCACGTTCGCATCGACCGCCATACCGATCGAGAGGATAATGCCCGCGACGCCCGGGAGTGTCAGTGTCGCATCCATCAGATAGAGAATGCCGAGCAGCATAACTGTGTACGCCATCAGTGCTACGTCTGCGATAAAACCCGAGAGATGGTAGAAAAAGATCATGAACAGAACGACTGCCCCGAGTCCGACCACAAAGGCGAACTGCGACTTATCCTTCGAGTCCTGTCCGAGCGTCGGTCCGACCGTACGCGTCTCGATGATCTCCACCTTTACAGGGAGTGCACCGCTGCGCAGGACAACTGCGAGGTTCTGTGCCTCCTCAAGCGTCTTCTGCCCCGTGATCTCCGCACGCCCGCCAAGGATCGGCTCGCGCACATTTGGTGCGGTGAGAACTTCACCGTCCAAGAGGATCGCGATCGTACGTCCGACGTTCTTCATCGTGAGGTCGGCAAATTTCTGTGCGCCCTCGTCCGAGAATTCGAGGTTGACGACGTTCTGCCCCGTCTGCGGATTCGTGGACGCCTGCGCATCCTTCAGATCCGTGCCGGTCAGCACCGTATTCCCCTCTTCATCGCGGAACTCGAGCATCGCCGTCTTGCCGATGGTCCGGATCGCCGCATCGGGATCCTTGATGCCCGGCAATTCGATGATGACACGCCACTCGCCCTCACGCTGAATGATCGGCTCGGTCAGTCCAAGCGAGTTGACGCGCTTCTCCATGATGGCGACCACGCGGTTCATGGCATCGTCGTTGACCTGTGCCTGCGCCGTGTCGACCGCCTCCAGAACGACGTGCGTTCCGCCCTGCAGGTCAAGTCCCTGCCGAATCGAACCCGCGAGCGGCTGCACTAGGAAAAAAAATACACAGATGATGACGGCAACCGAAATCACGAGCTTTAACAGACTATGTTGTCTCAACAGACCTCACACCTCTTCCTCAAAGTTTTTCATTCTTTGCAGGAGATCGTGCGCCGCTCGGTCAAAATGATATCGACGCGGGCATCCTGCACGCCCATAGGAATATCGGGAGCGATTTGAAAATCAAAGGCAAGCACGAGCCGAAGAGCACGCTCCGCCTGCGGCAGAAAGCGGTCATAATAGCCGCCGCCGAGTCCGAGCCGCCCCCCATCTGCGGCGAATGCCGCGCCCGGAACGATAACGACATCGATCTCACCCGCCGGGATACGCACAGAGCGCACAGTGTCCGGCGTCAAAATGCCGAACGCCCCCTCCATCAGCGCGTCCATAGCGGGTAGTTCCCACGCCTCCATCAACCCCTTGCCCACAATGCGCGGGAGGGCAATGCGCCGTCCCTCGGACAGCAGACGTTCCGTCAGCGGAGCAAGGTCGATCTCCTCCGCCGTCGACGCATAGAGCATTATCGTTCGTGCATTTTGCAGTGCCGGCACTGTCATCGCACGCGCGCATATGATCTGACTCGCGCGTCGGCGTTCCTCCGCTGAAAATGCACGGCGGCGGGCAAGCATTTCCCGCCGCAGCATATTCTTTTGTTCAGTTAAGAACTCATCTATCATGCCGCTCGATCACTCCGGCGTGTTCACCGCACTGATCGCCGAGCGCTCGAACACGATGCTGACGCCGTCCGCCACGCACAGTGTCACAGTCTGGTCATTCAGCGCCGTGATCTTGCCGTGCATACCGCCGAGCGTAATGATCTCGTCACCGACCTTGAGCGCACCGAGCATTGCCTCACGCTTCTTCTGCGCCTGCTTCTGCGGACGGTAGAGGAGGAAGTAGAAGAAGAGCACCAATATGATAATGGGTCCCCACGAACTCAGCTGTGCCATCATTTCTGCATCCATAAATACAACTCCTTTATTCGATAAAGCTATTTTTTATGATAGTGATTCATAAAATCCTGATAAAATACGGGGAACGTACCCGCGATGATCGCCGCGCGCATACGGCGCATGAACTCCTGCAGGAAGTAGAGATTGTGCAGGGTCAGGAGGCGCAGACCGAAGATCTCATCCGCGCGCACGAGATGTCGGATGTATGCACGCGTGTATCCATTTCGACACGCATAGCAGCCACATCCCTCCTCGAGCACCGTATGATCGTGCGTATGAACGGCGTTCTTCATGACAAGGCGTCCCGTCCACGTCATCGCCATACCGTTGCGCGCGACACGCGTTGGGAATACGCAGTCGAACATGTCAATCCCGTGCCGCACGCCCGTGAGCAGATAGTCCGGTGTACCGACGCCCATAAGATAGCGCGGCTTATTCTCCGGGAGTAGTTCCACCGTGTACGAGAGGATTTCCTCCATCAGCTCATGCGGCTCACCGACGCTGAGACCGCCGATTGCATAGCCCGGCAGATCGAGCACCGTTACCTCGGCGGCGTGCCACGCACGCAGGTCGCGGTACATACCGCCCTGCACGATGCCGAAGAGCCCCTGCCCCGTCGCATTCGCCATTGCAGCGCGGCAGCGTACGAGCCAGCGCTGTGTGCGCTCCGTCGACGCCTTTGCATAGCCGTGATCGGCGGGATACGGGATGCACTCGTCGAACGCCATGACGATATCCGACCCCAGTGCCTTCTGCACCTCCATCGACACCTCGGGTGAGAGAAACTTTTTCGAGCCGTCGATGTGCGAGCGGAACGTCGCGCCCTCCTCCGTGATCTTTCGGAGATCGCCGAGGCTGAACACCTGAAAACCGCCGCTGTCCGTGAGGATGGCACCGTCCCAGTGCATGAACTTGTGCAGACCTCCCGCCTCACGCACGAGTTCCATGCCGGGTCGGAGGAAGAGATGATAGGTATTGCTGAGGATGATCCCCGCACCAAGATCGTGCAGCTCGTCGGGCGAAACGCCCTTGACGGTCGCCTGTGTGCCCACGGGCATGAAGATGGGCGTCGGAAAACTGCCGTGCGGTGTGTGAATCACGCCCGCGCGCGCACCCGTCGTCTCATCCTTCCGAATCAGTTCATAGATAATCGCCGGCAATCATACACCCCCATCTTAAAACAAGCTATACTATATCACAAAAGCAAGAGATTTTCAAAACAGGAATTATCCTCTACGTACAAGTTCCTCACGCAGCACACGCTTCATCAGTTCCATATCGGGACGCACGCCCGTCCAGAGGAAAAAAGCCTCCGCACCCTGCGCCACAAGCATTGTCTCCCCGTTGATCGTCTCGTGACCATGTGCTGCTGCCGCGCGCAGAAAACGCGTCTCGGCGGGCGTATAGATGAGATCGTAGAACACGGCAGAGGATTTTATCGCCGCGACATCCACGGGCGGCATCTCCCCCACATGCGGTGTCATGCCGAGTGGTGTCGTCTGTACGATGATATCGGCAGAGCCCAATGCAGACGTGAACGCGGGATCGTCAAAGGCATATGCCCGTACATCCCCGTCTGCCGCAAAATCCGCCGCGAGTGCCGCGCCCTTTTGGGCACTTCGTACACCGATCACGACCAAGGAAACGCCGCTGCGCAGCAGTCCCCAGAGTACCGCGCGCGCGGCTCCACCCGCACCGATCAGAACGGCTTTTTTTCCCGCGAGTGCGATACCGCGCTCCGCAAATCCTGCGAGGAAGCCCGTGACATCCGTATTGTGCCCGACGAGCCTGCCATTCTCCTCGACGACGACCGTATTGACCGCATGAATGCGTCGTGCATCCTCACTCAGATCATCCATCAGCGGAATGATCTCCGTCTTAAACGGGATCGTCACATTGAAGCCCGCAATGCCTGCGTCACGCAGTCCATGTACTGCCGACGTGAGTGCATCCGCGCGTACGGGCAGCGCCGCATACACATAGTCAAGCCCTGCTGCACGCAGGGCTTCATTCTGTATGATCGGCGAGAGGCTGTGCCCGATGGGCGCGCCAAGAACGCCGAGCAGTTTTGTTTTTCCTGTAATCATCTGCATCCTTTAGCTGTGCCTGCCGCGTATATCGTCGAGCAGCCCCATCTTGAGTTCGTAATATGTCGGCGTCATATCGAGGTAGTGCCGGTGCGGATTTTCAAACCGCTGCTCCTCCGGCCAGATCTCCTCGGCGAGCTGCTTTTGCACATAGGCGCGAATCTCATGCAGGGACGGCATTTTCTCCACACGCTTGCCCGCGCGCATATAGAGGCGGCGAAGATTCAACGCCGAAAAGCCCTCGAAGAAGCGATTCTTCCACGGCTTGATCGGATCGACATAGCGGAATGGCTTCCCGAGATCAATCTCCTCGCCCCGCATGGCAAGCATGTCCGCAACCGCCTTGCCATGGCTGTCATAGATGCGATAGAGGTCCTTGAGCCCCGGATTGGTCAGCTTCTCCACATTCTCGGACATCTTGATGCGCGGCGTGAAGACACCGTCTTTCTCCACGGCGACGAGCTTATAAACCGCACCGAAAACGGGATCGGATTTCGCCGTGATCAGCCGTTCCCCCACACCGAAGCTGTCCACGCTCGCGCCTTGGAGCAGAAGCGAGGAGATCGTGAACTCATCAAGACTGTTCGACAGGATGATCTTACAGTCTGCAAGTCCTGCGTCATCGAGCATGGTGCGAATGCGTTTTGAGAGATACGCAAGGTCACCCGAGTCGATACGCACGCCCACAAGACGATGTCCCTGCGGTTCCAAGACCTCATGCGCTGTGCGGACGGCATTCGGAATCCCTGAGTGAATCACATCGTAGGTGTCGACGAGGAGCACCGTCGCCTGCGGATAGATCTCGGCATAGTTCTTGAATGCAGTGAACTCATCCTCAAAGAACATGACCCAGCTGTGCGCCATCGTTCCCGAGATGGGAATACCGAACTGCTGCCCCGCCGAGACTGTCGCCGTCATGTCGACGCCGCCGATGTACGCCGCACGCGCACCATACGTCGCCGCATCCATGTTGTGCGCGCGCCGTGCACCAAAATCCGAAACGCACCGTCCCTCTGCTGCACGCACAATACGCGACGCCTTTGTGGCAATCAGCGACTGATGATTGATCTGCGCGAGGATCGCCGTTTCAATCAGCTGCGCGTCGATGATCGGCGCAACAATCGTCAGCAGCGGCTCGTCGGGATAGATGATCGTGCCCTCCGGCACAGCATAAATATCCCCACGAAAGTGAAAGTCGCGCAGGAAGGTCAAAAACTCCTCGGAAAACAGCTTCTGCTGACGGAAATAATCAATATCCTCGTCTGAAAACGCAAGATTCTCTACAAACTCAATGACGTGCTCGAGTCCTGCAAAGACTGCATAGCCGCCCTTATCGGGAACGGAGCGGAAAAAGAGATCAAACGCGACACGCATGTCGCCGTCCCGCTGATGAAAATATCCGTAGGACATCGTCATCTCATAGAAATCCATCATCATCGACAAATTTCGCTTATCAAACTGGGTCACAGCAGAGTCCCCCTATCGGGCAGAAAAAAACGGCATAGAAAAATTACTTTTTATTATACCATTTCCTCAAGATTCGCGCAAAAATAGTTTCTTTGGTCTATGTCAAGTGTTACGGATTGCGATGCTCCACGCAAACGCCTCGTTCGCAAGCGTTCGTGCGCTTGTACGCTTAAATACCGGCGAATTTCTAAACGCCCTTCGGTTGAACGACGAAATCCGCCGGGGCGTACCGCGCACTTTTCCCGCTTGCTCCACTAAGGTTTGCTTTGGAACATCGCAGTCCGCATTCTTCCGTAACAATTATCATAGAACCTTATTTTCCTGTTTTGCCAAAAACATCAAATCCTCGCACGTGAGTTTTGCCATCGGCAGGAGCTCCGGTCGATGGCGCATCGTTGCAAGGAGCGACTGCTCGCGCCGCCAGCGCGCAATCTCCGCGTGATTGCCCGAGAGGAGGACTTCGGGCACAGGCTTGCCCTCGAATTTGCGCGGGCGCGTATACTGCGGATAGCCAAGCAGGACATCGAAGAACGAGTCCGTCGGCGCGGACGTATCATCGCCGAGCACACCGGGCAGCATACGCGCCGTTGCATCCACCACCAGCATGGCGGGGATCTCGCCGCCCGTCAGCACGAAGTCACCGACGGAGATGCGGCGATCGGCGAGATCGTAAACGCGTGCATCGAATCCTTCGTAGTGCCCGCAGATGAGGACGATCTGCTCGTAGGCAGCAAGTTCCTTTGCCATCTTCTGCGTGAACACTTCCCCTGCAGGATCAAAGATAATCGTGCAGCGCCGCTCTGCGAGCGATGGCGTCTGTGCCCAGATATCGCGCACGGCAGCATAGAGCGGCTCCGGCTTTAAGACCATGCCGGCACCGCCGCCGCACGGTGTATCGTCTACATGACGGTGTTTATCCGTCGCGTAGTCACGGAAATTCGTATAATGAATGTCAAGTGTCCCGCGCTCTGCCGCACGTTTGATGATGCTCGTGCCGAACACACCCGCAAACATCTCCGGAAAGAGCGTCACCAGATCGATTCTCATAGAAACTCCTTATCTTCATTGGAATGTCCTTCATTATAACATGAATGTGGCGTCCTATTGGGATCTCTCGATAAAATATTTTACGAATGCGCGCAGAAGATATATAATAGGACGAGAAAGATTATACGATGGGGAGTACTTATGGACATCAACCTTGCCCATTTCAATACGGACATCGGCCGGCAGAAGCCCGAGAACATCATCCACAGCAGTGCGGCGTGTCCGTTCTGCGCAACGGACGAGCTCACGAACATCATCGCGACGGACGGCGACATCATCCTGCTCAAAAATAAATACAATGTCATTGAGGAGGCGGATCAATTCGTCCTCATCGAGGGACGGGACTGCGACGCCGACATCCCGAGCTATACGAGCGACCATATGCATCGACTGATCGCATTCGGCATGGAGCATTGGGCACAGATGCGTGCAAGCGGAAAATATGACACGGTGCTCTTCTTCAAGAACTATGGTCCCTACTCGGGCGGCACAATTCGCCATCCGCATATGCAGCTTGTCGGATTCCCCACATTTCGTCAGGAACTTGCTTTTCACCGTGCGGAGTTCGAGGGACTGACGGTAGACGAAAGAGATGGCGTTGTACTGAACCTTTCGACGCAGCCGCGCGTCGGCTTCTGGGAGCTCAACATTGTCCCAGCAGATGCAGGCGCAACCGAGACGATTGCAGACTACATCCAGATCAGCGTGGACTTCTTTATGAATGCATTCCGTCGGCCACTCACGAGCTACAACATCTTCTTCTACAACGAGGGTACGGATATCTTCATCAAGATCATGCCGCGCTTTGCCACCTCCCCCGTCTTCATCGGCTATAACATCCGCCTGCTGCCATCCAACCTTGCGGAGATGCGGGACAGGATGCGCGCAAAATATTTTGAGAGCAAACGGTGCACAGAATGAACGATACGATAAACGAAGCCCCGCCGAAGCGAAAACGGCGGCGCAAAACGGCGACACGGAAACGTACCGGCAAGAAAAAAACGCCCCGCAGATTCGGGCGTTTTTTCTTGAGTATCACAGCCGTGTTTTTTCTTGTATGTGCGGGCGTCTTTCTCTTCGTACCGCAGGTATGGCAGGAACTCGGTGGGCTTCTCCCCGATGCCGAGCGACAGCTCCCCGCCAATCAGCTGCACGAGATCCGTGAGCCGGACGCCGCCGAGCAGATTGCGCGCGTTCTCTTCATTCGCCGCGCAGTTTCGGCGCGGCTGAACCCCTCGGACTATGTTCCCATCGGGCGTATTTCGCCCGATCTGAAGGAAGCCATCGTCGCCATCGAGGATCGCCGCTTCTATGACCACCGGGGCTTTGATATGACCGGCATGGCACGCGCGACCCTCGTCAACATCCAGCACGGACGCATCGAGGAGGGAGCGAGCACGATCACCCAACAGCTCGTGAAGAACCTCTTCCTTGCAAATGAACAGACCTTCACGCGCAAGGCACAGGAGCTCCTGCTCGCGCTCGCCATCGAGAACGCCTACACGAAGGACGAAATCCTCGAAATGTATATGAACGTCGTCTACTATGGCTCGGGCTTCTACGGCGTGAACGCGGCATCCGAGGGATATTACGGCAAAGCTCCCGCTGCCCTTGATCTGCCTGAGGCATCGATGCTTGCAGGTGTCCCGAACGCCCCTTCGGAGCTTTCCCCCTTCACGAATTTCATCGCGGCAAAGAAGCGGCAGGCCATCGTGCTCGATGCGATGGAGGCGCAGGGGCTCATTGACGCACGCACCGCCGAAGATGCGAAAATGCAGCCACTCATCTTCCGTCCGGAGGAGCACTAAATCATCGATCAATCAGTGCCACGCCGTCTGCGAACAGACCGATGCGCGTCACATACGCCTCGTTCGGATCGACGGGAAGATCAAAGTCGCGCACCATGACGCTCAGAACCTCGATGGGCTTCACACTGCCCTCCGGCGTAACAACAAGGTTCATCCAAAAGATCAGACGTCCGTTCTCCAGCTGAAAGAAGACGGGCGTCTTTGCATATGCCTTCGTCTCGATCGTGCGGCTCTTCTTCGGCGTCACGCGCTCCCATATGGCACTCTCTGCTTCATTGTAACGGCGTACGCTCTCGCGCACAGACTCGATATCGCCCGCATAGGGGACGGCAATTCGATAGCGCGCCTCATCCACATCCGCCATCAGTGCCTTATGCTTCCCCTCCAAAAGTTTAAGCCGTACCATCTGCGCCCCGCACGGCAGATGTTTGCCGAGGCGTTCCATGACCAGAGAGGGCGCAAGCGCCTCCGTCATCTCGAAGTCGACATACTCCGCGTCGCTCGTCGCACCGAGGGAGAGGGCGGAGGCAAACGCGACCTTCATGTGTGGGTTGAAGCCCTCCGAGTATGCCATCGGAAGTTTTGCGCGCTTGCACGCGCGCACAAAGAGATTTGCGTAGTCGAGATGGGAAACGTAGCGCAGTTCCTCCCCCTTCGTAATCAGTCCGCGATAGACGAAAAGACTGCGCTCTGCAGGTGGATTATCTGCGTTTTTTTCGGTGACAGTGTGCTGCTCCGATGCTGCCGCGCGCTCTTTCTCCGTACCCGCATAGTCGATCACATCCACACCGAGCGCCCCGCAGATGCCGCAGCCCGTGCAGTGCGTGCGACGGCAGTCCTCCGTGAGCGCGGCGGCAAGTGCCTTCTGCCACTCGGACTTCAGGAAGCGCTCAAGCACGCCGGGCGAGGTATGCGCCCACGGCAGCGGTTCCCCGATCATGCGCGTGCGGCGGCTGTAGTATGCCCAGTCGATGCCGCATTTTTCAAATGCAGCGAAGTAACGGCTGTCATCGAAGAGATCCGACCAGCCGTCGAACTTCGCGCCGCTCTTCCATGCCTCATAGAGTGCGGGCGCAAGACGACGATCGCCGCGTGCAAAGACGCCCTCGATGACCGAGAGGCGCGCGTCGTGGTAGTGGAACGTGATCGAGCGATCCGTGATATGTTCCTTGAGCAGCTGCTGACGCCGCTGGAACTCCTCGATCGGCAGCTGTCCGAACCACTGGAACGGCGTATAGGGCTTCGGCACAAAGCAGGAGACGGAGACCGTCACCTTGCAGCCGCGCCGTCCACGCACCTCTGTATAGAGGTCGACCACTTTTTTCGCGAGCCGCGCAATCCCAATGATATCCTCATCGGTCTCCGTCGGCAGTCCCATCATGAAGTAGAGCTTCACCTGCTTCCACCCATGCCGGAACGCTGCGCCGCACGCCGTAAGCAGATTTTCCTCCGTCACGCCCTTGTTGATGACATCGCGGAGCCGCTGTGTGCCCGCCTCGGGCGCAAATGTCAGCCCCGACTTTCGCACCTGCTGCATGCGGTGCGCGAGCTCAATCGAAAAGCTGTCGATGCGCAGTGACGGCAGCGAGAAGCTGATCTTCTCCCCTGCATTGTCCTCCATGAGATTGTCCACGAGTCGCCCGAGGCACGAATAGTCTGCCGAAGAGAGCGAGGTAAGGCTCATCTCATCATAGCCCGTCGAGGCGATCAGTCCATCCGCCATCTGCCGCAGGCGCTCCTCTGTGCGCTCACGCGCAGGGCGATAGGCGATGCCCGCCTGACAGAAGCGGCAGCCGCGCGAGCAGCCGCGAAAGAGCTCCATCATGATGCGGTTGTGCACGATATCCATATAGGGCACAACCGGATGCTCGACCGACATGACGGCATTCATATCACGTACGACACGCTTGTAGATCACAGGACGCGCATCGGGATGCAGGGAACGCATTTCACGAAAATCTCCCGTTTCATTGTAGACGGGCTCATAAAACGAGGGCACATAGATTCCATCTATGGAGAGAAGCCGTACGAGGAATCCTTTTCGTCCGCCCTCACGTCCCGCAGCATCCCACGCAATAAAGGCATCCGCGAGCTCGCCTACGACCTCCTCGCCCTCCCCGATCACAAAGAAATCAAAGAAATCCGCAATCGGCTCGACATTGTAAACACACGGTCCACCGCCCATGATGAACGGCATATCTTCGCCGCGCTCCCGTGCATAGAGAGGGATTCCGGCAAGATCAAGCATATTGAGGACATTCGAATAGATCATCTCATATTGCAGGGAGAATCCGAGAAAATCAAAGTCCGCAATGGGGCGGCGGCTCTCAAGTGAGAAAAGAGGAATTCTGCGTGCACGCATCTGCTCCTCCATGTCGACCCACGGTGCATAGACACGCTCTGCCGCGATATCTGCACGGCGATTCAGGATCTCATAAAGAATGGCGAGGCCGAGATTACTCATGCCGACCTCGTAGACATCGGGCAGCGCAAGCGCCAATCTGCACCGTACAGAATCCCAATTCTTGCGGATTGCATTCCATTCGCCGCCCGTATAGCGTGCAGGTTTCAGTACCGATTGCAGGATGCTGTGATCGAGCTGCACCATCGTTTCATATTCCCCCATATTCCCTACAAGATAAACAAAAGAAGGAGTTGCTGCACGAAGAACTGAATGAACTTCGTGCAGCACTCCCGACCTTGTGCCCTTTCCACCGCGGTGCGGTTCCCCTTCCCCGCAAGCGGGGCAGACATGGGGACATTCCTTAAAACAGTAATTTTTGCCGCCGCAGCTGGATGTTCAGCAGGATGGCAATCGCCATGATATTCGTTGTAAGCGAGCTCACGCCATAGCTCATGAGCGGAAGCGGAATGCCTGTAACAGGCATAATGCCCATCGTCATTCCGACGTTGACGAGCACATGGAACGCAATCATTGAGGTGATGCCCACTGCGAGCAGCCTGCCAAACGTATCGCTTGCGTCCTGCGCGATTTTTATGCCGCGCCAGAGCACGATGAGATAGAGAAGCAGCAGGACGGCACAGCCGACAAAGCCGAGTTCCTCCCCTACAACGGAGAAAATAAAGTCCGTATGGTTCTCCGGCAGGAAGTTCAACTGACTCTGCGTTCCGCCAAAGAGCCCCTTCCCGAAGAGGAGACCGGAGCCGATTGCAATCTTCGACTGGATGATGTGATAGCCCGCGCCGAGCGGATCGACATTGGGATCCATGAAGACCATAATGCGCATCTTCTGATAGTCCTTCAGAAAGTGCCAGAGGACAGGCAGAGCCGCAAGCCCCAACCCAAAGATCCCAAAGAGGATCCGCAGACGGATGCCCGCTACGAACACCATGCCAAAAAAGATCGCAAGAAAAACCAGTGAGGTGCCAAGGTCAGGCTGCTTCAAAACAAGCAGGAACGGAACGAGGACATAGCCGGCAACGGGTGCCAGATCACTGAGCGAGTGTATTTTTCCGCGCTTTTCCATCATGGCGGCAAGCGCAATGATCATGATGAGCTTCGAGAACTCCGATGGCTGTATGCTGATTGGGCCGAGTGCGATCCACCGCTGTGCGCCAAGCGCCGACTGTCCGACCAGCATGACGAGAATCAGGAGAATCAGATTGAACACATAGAAGTAGTTGCCGTAGCGCTGCAAAATCTTGTAGTCGAAGTTCATCAGGAATGCCGCAAGCGCAATGTCCACGAGGAAGGAGATGCCCTGACGCTGAACGAACCAATAGCGTTCCTCACTCGGCGTATTGACATGGGTCGCACTGCCGATGATGATAAGGCTCATAATAACGATTGCAGCTGTTGCCGCGATCAGCGTCAGATCCGTGCGGCGCAGGAGGCGTTTCGAGAGTATCATCGCCCGCGCCTTGACAGATTGCTGCCGCCGTGCTGAACGCTGACAACCGGAATATTGACGACGAGTGCCATCGTATCATTTTCATTTTCGAGAGAAAACTCCATCTCTCTCGTATCGATATACATATATTTTGATATCACCTGTATGATCTCCGCGCGCATGTTGTCCATGATCTCCGGGGAGACATTCGCCCGATCATTGATAATAACAACTTGGAGACGTTGGCGTGCAAGATCGCCGGAACGTTCCTTTTTTCCGAGAAGTCTTTTCAGCATTTCAATCACGCTGCCCCTCCCTACTTTCGTCCGAAGAGCTTGCTCTTGATCGACTCCCAGAGGCTTTCCTTCGCAAGTTCACGGAACGGAACTTCCTCGCCGCACAGGCGTCCCACCACATCAAGGTACGCCTGCCCTGCCGGCGAGTCCGGCATTGTGACACACGGCTCTCCACGGTTCGTACTCGTCACCACCATCTCATCATCTGGAATCTGACCGATGCAGCTGACCGAGAGGATTTCGTCGATGTCCTTCATGTCCAGCATATCGCCCTTTTCGATCATCTTCGGGCGAATACGGTTCACAACAAGGCGGATGTCCTCCTTGTCCGCGCGTCCAAGTTCGCCGATGATCTTGTCCGCGTCACGTACGGCGGAGATCTCCGGCATTGTCACAAGAATCGCCGTATCAGCGGCGGCAATCGCCGTTTTGAACCCCTGCTCAATACCCGCGGGGCAGTCGATGATGATGATATCGTAAGAGCGTCGCAGCTCCTCACAGAGCGTCGCAAGCTCCTCCGGATTCACCGCGCTCTTGTCCTTGACCTGAGAGGTCGGCAAGAGAAAGAGTGAGTCATATTTCTTGTGACGGACGAGGGCCTTCTTGTACGGCACGCGCCCCGATGTCACATCGACCAAATCGTACATAATGCGATTCTCAAGGCCAAGCAGGAGATCAAGATTCCGAAGACCCGTATCCGTGTCAATCAGCACGACGCTCTTGCCGCGCATGGCAAATCCCACGCCCAGATTTGCCGTCGTCGTTGTCTTTCCAACGCCTCCTTTTCCCGATGTCACCACGTAGATCTCACTCATATTTCGAACCTACCTCTCTATTGGCTCAATAACTATCTGACCATCTCTGACATACGCACGCTCTGCCTTGCCGGAGTCCTCCGGCTCATCCGGCGAGCGCGCCACATAGTTTGCAATGCGGATCTGCGTCGGCATAAGGTGATCTGCAATGATAAACGCCGTCGAATCTCCCGCAGCCCCCGCATGCACCACGCCCCGGCAGGTGCCGCGAATGTCCACACTGCCCCCCGCCGTGATCTGCGCTCCGGGATTGACGTTGCCGAAGACAATGACAGATCCCTCCGTTTCAACTGCCTGCCCGCCACGCAGTGTCTTATCAATGACGAGCATGCGTTGGAGTTCCTGCGTTTCCTGTGACGCATTCTCCGCAGCCCCTTCATTTTCATGATCCATCGCATCTGATTTGATGTGTGTGGCAGGCATTGGCTTTGCCATACGGCAAATCAGCCCGTGTGTCCGAAAGAGTTCCTGCATTTCGGCAAGTTCTTCTTTCGAAAAGCGATCCCTCGGAACGCGCACCAATGTTCCACGCAGGAAGAACCCCGAACCCGAATCAAGCTTTCTCCCAAGCTCCTCCATGATCTCCGAAAAGCTCATATCGGGGGGGAATTCGAGCATGAGACCTCCGTTTTCCCCTTTGATCTTGATCTTATCCTCGCTCATTTGGATTCCTCACTTTTTCCCTACATTCTGCGATGCACGATCCAATCCGAAAGCAGCCTCCATGATCCGCCTCCCGATCGGAACCGCCGACAGCGAGCCGAAACCACCCTGCTCCACGATGACCGCAACGACAATATTGGGATTCACATAGGGACCGTATGCGACAAACCAGCCGTGGTCACGTCCCTGCGAATTCTCCGCCGTTCCCGTCTTGCCCGCAATATCGATCGGAAATCCGGCGAATACCCCTGCCGCCGTTCCGATCTTCGTCACATCGTGCAGTCCCTCCTGCACATTGCGAATCACGGACGGGCTTACATCCAGCTCCGAGAGGAGCTTCGGATGAAACTCACGCACCGTATTCCCGTTGACATCCACAATGCGTTGAACGAGATGAGGCTGATAGCGCTTTCCGTTCGCTGCGATCTCCCCCATGACCATCGCCGCCTGCAAGGGCGTCACAAGATTGAAGCCCTGCCCGATTGCCGCGTCAAATGTCTCCGATAGATACCATTCGCCATCCTCAAAATTATCGGCCTTGTATTTGCGATTCGGAACCAAACCCTCTGCCTCATACGGCAGATCGATCCCCGTCCGCACACCAAGTCCGAACATCCGCGCATAGCGCTCAAGGGCGTCAACACCGAGGCGATTGCCCATCTCGTAGAAATAGACGTTGTCCGAGTGTGCCATTGCCTCTTGGAAACTGATCCATCCGAGTGCCTCGCCGCCTGCATTCGTCTTCGGAATAATCCAGTGTTGCCCGGCGTCGAAGATCTTTTCCTGCGGTGTCACCTTATGCTCGGCGAGCGCCGCCGTACCCGTCACAATCTTGAACGTCGAGCCGGGCGGATACTCGCCCGTGATCGCCTTATTGTCCATCGGATGATAGGGATTGTTATTCAACACATTCCAGTTCTGTGTGGAGATGCCGCCTGCAAAGAGATTCGGATTGAAGGCGGGACGGCTGACCATCGCGAGCACCTCGCCCGTCTGTGGATTCATAACTACCACAGCCGCTGCATGTGCGTGCACGATGGCAAGCTGCGCATCCACCGCCTGCTCCGCCGCCTCCTGAAGGTGCTTGTCAATTGTCAGAACGAGGTCATTTCCCGGGATCGGAGACTGCCGTCCAAGGAGCTGCACGGGACGCCCCGATACGTCCACCTCGACCTGATCTCCGCCGTTGACGCCGCGCACATCCTTGTCGTAGATGCGTTCCAAGCCGAATTTGCCAATGATATAGCCGGACTTGTACCCCTCATCCTTACGCCGCTCGAGTTCTTCCTCGTTAATCTCGCTGACGTAGCCAAATACATGCGCCGCGTACTCACCGTAGATATAGTCGCGGACCGGAAGCACCTCGATCACAACGCCCGGATAGTCATCCTTCTGTTCCTCGATAATCGTAACGATGTCCGGCAACACATCGCTCTTGATGCGAATGGGATCAAAACCGACGTGTGCGTCAATCTTTTTCTGAATTTCCTCCACGGGCACATTGATGAGCTTCGATACGCGCGCAATTACCTCCGGCGAGACCGGCTCTGTCAGTGGGAGCAAAGAAACCGCAAAGCCGGGACGGTTCGTCACGAGAAGCTCGCCGTTGCGGTCATAGAAGGTTCCGCGCGCTGCCTCCGCCGGTATAATGCGGATACGATTGCCCTCAGCGAGACGTGCGTAAAGCTCACCATCGTAGACCTGCAGATACCCTGCCCGCCCGATCAGTACCGCAATGATGAACACGATCACAACGCTCAGGAATTGCAGACGACCGCTGAAATCTTCGTTTTCGTTCACAATTACACTCCAAAAAGCCCCTCCGCTAACGCTTCGTATCTCGTATGCGCTTATCCAGATGGAACGTCGCCCAATGAATCGGATACGCAAAGATCAACTGAAAGAAGAGCAAGATAAGAAGTACACGCCCCATATGTAGGAACGGGTTGAAATGATAGCCAAGCAAATATACAATCAGCGCTGATATCACATATTTGGCAAAAGTCGCCGCGACCGATGCCGTAATCGGCAGAAAGAATTGTTCCTTAAATACACGATCCGCGAAGCGCCCAAAAAAGAGACCAATCAGCGTCAATGTGAATGCGTGCAGACCAAAGAAGGAACCCACGCTGAGATCCTCCATCAGCCCCAACGCAAAGCCAATGAACCCGCCCCACGCACTCCCGCGCAAAAAGGCGTAGGAAACGGTTGCAAGAAGGAGCAGATCCGGAACAATCCCATATACCGAAATAAGCGGCAGAAAAGAAAATTGCAGGACAAAGAGCATAAGAAAAAAAGCGATAAAATAACGATATTTTTTCACTGGCCCGCCGCCTTTGCCTGTGTTGCAGAAACCTGTGCTGCAGCGGCAGCCCCCGGACTGAGCGGTGCGGGCTGAATGGGAGCCGGAGGTGCCTCACGCGATGCCGTGATGATCGCAACATCCTCGAGCCGTTGAAAATCCACCGCCGTCTCGATCTGGGCGACCTTCAAAAGACCGGTATCATCGCTACGCTGGGAAACAATCTGACCAACGGGAATTCCCTTGGGGTAGATCCCGCCAAAGCCGGATGTGATGACGATATCGCCGTCCTGAACATCTGCGTTGCGCGGGATATTCACCATCTGCGGCATATAGGGATTGTCCAGCGTGCCCGTGACGATGCCCGTTACGCGCGACTCCGTACGCTGGACAAGTGTGCCGACGGAGGAGCGTACGTCGAGAATCAGCTGCACCTTGGACGAGAGCGGCGCAACCTCCGTCACGCGTCCGACAAGCCCCTTACCCGTGACCACAGCCATATTCTCGCGAACGCCATCCTTCGAGCCGCGATCCACAACAATCGTGCTCGTCCAGAGTGCCGCATCCCGTCCGATCACACGCGCAGCAAGGAGATCGAACTGCTGTGCCGACTGTTTGTACGCCAAGAGTTCACGAAGACGCGCATTCTCCGCCGCATATTCCGCTGCCATCGTATTCTGCTGGCGGAGCTGCTCGATCTCATTTTTGAGCATTTTGTTCTGCTCATGCACCGTTGCGATCTCCCACAGATTTGATGAAACACGCTGAACCTGCTGCCCCACGTAGGAGAATGCAATTTCGAATGGGGCCAGCACCGTTCCCACCGTTTTCGTCGAGGCGGTCGCCTGAAAACGCCCACGTGCGGCAAAGAAAATAACGCAAAACAAGGCGAGCAGAACGAATAGCAGCGACCAGATCTTACGACCCGACTGCCTTGCACGTCCGATGCGGTCAATCATTGCTTCAACTTCTTCGAGGCCATAACGACATTCTTGAGAAGACCAATGTTCTCAAGTGTCCGTCCCGTCCCCTCCCCGACACAGGAAAGTGCATCTTCGGATACGATCACGGGCATCCCCGTTTCATGTGAGAGAAGTTTGTCCAGATTCATGAGGAGCGCACCACCGCCCGTCATCATGATGCCATGATCCATGACATCCGCAGCGAGTTCCGGAGGGGTCTTTTCAAGCGTCTCCTTCACAGCATTGATGATCTTGTAAATCGGCTCATTCAGTGCCTCGCGGATCTCTTTCGCACGAATCGTGAGCGTCTTCGGCAGACCGCTCACGAGATCGCGCCCGCGAATATCCATCGTGCGATCCGTCTCCGGCGTCACAATCGCTGTTCCAATCGTGATCTTGATCTCCTCCGCCGTGCGCTCGCCGATCATGAGGTTATACATACGCTTGATGTACTGTACGATCGACGAATCCATCTCATCGCCGCCGATGCGAATGGAGCGGCTTGTCACAATGCCGCCGAGTGAGATCACCGCGATCTCCGTCGTTCCGCCGCCGATATCGACGACCATGCTGCCCGTTGCCTCCTCCACCGGAAGCCCGGCACCGATCGCCGCCGCCATTGGCTCCTCGATCAGATATGCCTCACGCGCCCCTGCCTGCTGTGCCGCATCAATGACCGCACGTTTTTCCACCTCTGTAACACCCGAGGGAACACCAACGACAACGCGCGGCCGCACGAACGATTTCGAACGCATCGCCTTGCGAATGAAGTATTTCAGCATTGCCTGCGTCACGTCAAAGTCGGCAATGACGCCGTCCTTCATCGGACGAATCGCAATAATATTACCGGGCGTGCGACCGATCATCTGCTTTGCTTCCTCACCCACCGCAAGCACATCGCCCGAATCACTCTTAATTGCAACAACAGAGGGTTCGCGCAAAACAATCCCTCGCCCTTTCACATGCACCAGTGTATTTGCCGTACCGAGGTCAATCCCCATATCGTGTCCACCAAAAAGACCAAACATTGTAAATGGAGTCTCCTTCCATCATATAAGATGTATACTCAATAATTCCATGCATCGTCCATAAGACGTGCAGAATCAGTATAGCATAAGCAACTTTATTTTTCCATGAGATTTTATGGGGAAAACGGACCGAAAACAATGTGCATATCCACATCTCCCTCCTATTTAGGACAATTTAACCATTTCCTTGACGGGCGCCTGCCTTTCCTCTATAATAAAAGTAATAATATACGCTGTATAAGGAGACTGATGCGAATGGATATTCAAGCAAGGTTGCTGACAGTGGATTTTTTTAATTGCAAATCCGAAAAATGCCGTGATGAAGAGGCGCTCCACAGTAAAGTCTCCCAAGCACTCAGAGAGCTCAATCTCATTCCGCTGCAAATCATCAGTGACGTACAGGCGAGCGGTCACATCTCCCTGATGGCACTCCTGCCGGACGGACATCTGGCACTCCATGTGCATCCCGAGCTCCGCCACGTTTCACTTGACATCTATCTCTGCAGTGAGGACGCCGCACTTGACCCGATTGCGCAGATGATGCGCAAGGTATTTCAACCCGAGAAGACCAAAACCACACATCTGCGGCGCGGCGATTTCCGCGCTCCCACAGAGATCCGTCCCAAGACCACAACGCGCGTGGCCCCCATTCGCAAGATTAAGAGCACGGGCGCCAAGGTCATCCGGATTCTCGCCCGGCGAAACAGAGGTTAAGGTTAAGGAACCACTTAAGAGAGAAAACAACAAAGGGGCTGTTGTACGAAGCTAGAAAACTTCGTGCAACAGCCCCTTTTCTATGCAAGTCAAATTTAGGAAAGCACCGATAAATTCAGCACCGTCATTTTATCAGGAACTTATTTTTCTTCAGCATTTTCCTCCTGACACGCCGGACAATAGCCGAAAAAATACATCTGCTGCGAAACGATGCGATAGCCCGTCACCGATGCAACATTTTTATCGAGCGAAGGAAGCGACGCGATGGGCACATCCGCCACCTTGTCACAGGAGATGCAGCGCACATGGGGATGCGAGGAAATGTCCGCATCATAACGAAATGCTTCCTCCCCCACATTGAGTTCGCGCACAATACCGATCTCACAGAACGCGTCGAGCGATTTGTAGACCGTAGCGAGGCTCATCGTCGGATAGTTCGGACGCAACTCCTTATAGAGCGCCTCTGCCGTCGGGTGCTCATCGGTCGCCGCAAGTGCGGAATAGACAGCAAGGCGCTGCGGCGTCACCTTTTTCTTGTTCTGCCGCAGAATGTCCGTAACCTCAGTCAGTGTCAACATCATCTGTTCACGCATAATCGTTCCTACTCTTCATTTTTTCAAAACTAAAATCATTATTATTTATGCATTATAATACTCTATTCGAAAACTCCTGTCAATAGTCCCGGCGAAATCCTTCCAGCAAGAAATGCTTTCCTTTTATGCTGTCAAAGATCGTGTTATAATGAGAAACATTCAACAGCGAAATGAAAGGTTTGATTTTATGCGTATTTCCGACATTCCCGCAACGATTGCGGGCGAGCTCTCCATCCGTCCGCAGCAGGTCGAGTCCGTCATAACCCTCCTCGATGACGGCAATACCGTTCCGTTCATTGCACGCTACCGCAAGGAGGCGACGGGCTCCCTCGAGGACGAGATGCTACGTCAGGTGGAGACGCGCCTCACCTATCTGCGCAGCCTCGTCAAACGGCAGGAGGAAATTCTCGCACGCATTGAGGAACAGGGCAAACTGACGGATGATCTGCGTGCGGCAATCGAGGCTGCGGAAAAGCTTCAAACGCTTGAGGATCTGTATCGCCCCTACAAACAGAAAAAGCGTACACGCGCCTCCGTTGCACGCGAACGTGGACTGGAGGGACTTGCCAATAAGATGCTGCTGCAAAAAGAAACAGAAGGCACCCCTGAGGAGCATGCCGTTCCCTACGTGGACGCAAAAAAAGATGTTTCGACCGTCGCTGACGCACTTGCAGGTGCACGCGACATCCTTGCCGAAACCATCATGGACGAGGCAGAACTGCGCCGCCGCATGCGCGATAAATTTTGGAAAAACGCTGTGCTCGAAACGACATTGGATGCCGCAGCGGAGGATGCACAGGTCTTTCAGATGTATGACGGCTACAGCGAACCCGTCCGCACGCTGCCCTCTCACCGCATTCTCGCCATCAACCGTGGGGAAAAAAAGGGCTGCCTCAACGTTCGCATTGTCGTCGATCACGAAGATAATATTGAATGGATCTACAAGAGGATCTATCAGCGCCCCTCCATCTTCGAGGGTGAACTGCACGCCGCGATCGAGGACGGTTATAAGCGTCTTCTCGTACCCGCACTCGAGCGCGAACTCCGCACACAGCTAACCGAAGCCGCCGAGGAAAAGGCGATCTCGGTGTTCGGGCATAATCTGCGCCAACTTCTTCTACAGCCGCCGCTTGCGGGCCATACGGTGCTGGGGCTGGATCCCGGCTATCGCACGGGCTGCAAGACGGCAGTCGTTGACGCGACAGGAAACGTTCTCGCGAGCGGGGTAATTCAGGTCACGAAGAGCGACGGTGAGCGACGCTCAGCAGCTCAGACGCTGCTGAAACTCATTGAGGCGCATGGGGTCACCCTTATCTCCATCGGCAACGGTACGGCATCCTATGAAACGGAGCAATTTGTCGCCGCACTCATTCGTGACAACAACCTAAAGGACGTGCACTACCTCATCACGAACGAGGCGGGTGCCTCCGTCTACTCTGCTTCTCAGCTTGCAAAGGAGGAACTGCCCGACTACGATGTCACGATCCGCGGTGCCGTCTCTATCGCACGGCGCGTGCAAGATCCGCTTGCAGAGCTTGTGAAGATCGATCCGCAGGCAATCGGCGTTGGTCAGTACCAACACGATGTCAGTCAGAAAGATCTGAAGGAAACGCTTGACGCGACCGTGGAGGATGCTGTGAACCATGTCGGCGTCGACCTCAATACTGCTTCTCCCGCTCTGCTGAATCGCATTGCGGGCATCAACTCCGCGATTGCAAAGAACATTGTTGCCTACCGCAACAAGAACGGACGCTTCACAAGCCGCAAGGCGCTCCTCAAGGTCGCACGTCTCGGAGACGCCGCCTTTACCCAGTGCGCAGGATTCCTGCGCATCTACGAAGGGGAGACGGCGCTTGATGCCACAGCCATACATCCCGAATCCTACGAGCTCGCACGCTCCATTCTTGCGGAACTCGGTGCGGTGGAGGACGATCTGCGCGACCGCACGAAGCTCCCCGCGCTTGCGCTCAAGACCGCACAGACAGAAGCAGCGCTGCTCGCAAAGAAACTTGACGCAGGTGTTCCGACCGTCACGGATATATTGAAGGCAATTGCACGCCCCGGCCGTGATCCGCGCGAAGATCTTCCTGCGCCGCTCATGCGTCAGAACGTCGTAAAGCTTTCCGATCTCGCCGTCGGCACCATCCTCCCGGGTACGGTACGCAACATCACAGACTTTGGTGCGTTTATCGACATCGGACTCAAGCAGGCAGGACTTCTCCACATCTCCGAGATGAGCCATCGGCGCGTGCGTCACCCGCTTGACGTGCTCTCCGTCGGCGACGCTCTCGATGTCATGATCATCAGCATCGATGAGGAGCGCGGACGCATCGGACTCTCCCTAAAACGCATCGAAAAGGAAAAGGCGCGCGCATGAATCTTCTCGAACGCACAATAACAGCCATCGATGTGCCCGCCACGGAAATTTGCAAGACTGTTGCTGCCGAGCTGACAGCACAGACAGATGTGAACTTCGGACGGCTCAGCGATGCCCTCCTTCGCTATATCCGCATGAGGGGAGAGCGTCATCCAGCGCCCCCGCAGACAAGTATTGTCATCTCCTGCGCCGACCACGGCGTCGCTGCCGAGAGTGTCAGTGCATATCCGCCCGAAACAACGCTCAACATGATGTGCAACTACCTGATCGCACACGGTGGTGCGGCAAATGCCGCCGCAAACTTCGCAGGGGCACGCCTTGTCATTGCCGACCTCGGCGTGAATGCGGAGGGTACGGATATCCCGGAACTCCGCCGTCACAGCATTGCGCGCGGAACGGCAAATATGACAAAAGGCGCAGCTATGACACGCACGCAGGCAATTGCCGCCATTGAAACCGGCATTGCACTTGCGAATGAACGCGCGGACGCAGGCGACCGCTGCATTCTCCCGGGTGAAATGGGCATCTCCAATACGACATCGAGCGCTGCGATTGTGGCGGCGTTCCTCGATCTAAGTGCCGAAGAGGTCACCGGACGCGGTGCGAACATCTCCGATGAGCGCCTCGTGCATAAGATCGAGATTGTCCGCCGTGCCCTCGATGTCAACCGTCCCGATCCACACAACGGACTGGATGTCCTCGCGAAGGTCGGCGGTTTCGAACTCGGCTGTATCGCAGGGCTGATTCTCGGTGCCGCCGCACGGCGCATGCTCGTCATCCTCGACGGGGCAAATACGACATCTGCGGCACTCATTGCGCATGCGCTCGCACCGAGCTGCGTGCACTATCTCCTCGCCTCCCATTCCTCGCTGACAGAGCATTCTCATCCGCATGCACTCCGCCACCTCGGACTCACGCCCATGCTTCGCCTTGATATCCGTCTGAGCGAGACAGCAGGTTCCTCGATTGTGCTGCGGATGCTGGGGCAGATGCTGAAGGTATGGGAGGCGATCGATTCGCCTGCCTGTTTGCTCCTTCCACCACGCTTCGCGTGGTCCTCTTTCCCCGCTTGCGGGGAAGACTATAATGGAGCAATATCAGCTTCCCCCGCCCCGCCCAACCAATCCATCATGGATGCATGTCAATATCGCCTCGACAACCTTGCAAAGCCCATCCACAGCCTCGGCTATCTCGAACGAATTGCCGTACAGCTTGCGGGTACGATGGGATGCGAGCGCCCCCCCAACGACACACAGACAGCGCTTCTCCTGATCACAGAGGAAACAGAACTCCCCGCTGATCTTACACGCATCCTCTCCGCCCTGACCGATGCGCGCGCGATTCCCGTCCACATCCTTTCCATCGCCGACACGGGTGAACGTGCTACAGCGGCGGCATGCACCGAGGCATATGCGCTCGCCCGCAGCCATCCTCTGCTCATCCTCGGCGCATACGAAACAGAGCCAAGCGGCACCATCTCCGCTGCTCTGAGCGGAGCGCTGCAAGGTGCAGCAGCAGGCGGCAGCCTCATACTTCCCGGTGACGCACGGACGGATCGGATTGCACGAGAGATCAGCGAAGAAAATGCAGCACTACGTCCCTGCATCCTGCATATCCTTCCGGACATGCTCACCATCGATGCGGAACTAACCGCAGGCATCGCCGGTATTCTCGGCATGGAAATCGTACACGCCGCTCTCCATGTCGTGAACGATATGAAGACCTTCACCGAAACAGGTGTCGCCGTCGCCATCGACGGCGCAGGGGCCGGTCGACAAAAAAAATAAGGCAGAGAAATTCTGCCTTTTTTTATAACGCCGCCTCAAGCTGTCCCCTCTTGAACACCTTGCCAATGGTGCCGAACTGGAAGGTCGCTGCCTCCTTGACGGTAAAGTGCCCATAGGTATTCCCGGCCCGATAGTTCGAGTTGAACGCCTCGCGCATACCGCCTGCCATGTGCATCTCCTCGCCATAGACGAGGAACGGATTCGGTACGACGGCATAGAGCCCGTTGCCGAGCGGCATGCCCCAGAAATCCGCGTCGCGCGTCGGCGTAACAGCGACAAAGCGGGGTTCCAGCTCGGGGCGGCTGAGACGCAGCTGCATATTCGTACAGCGCATCCCCTGTACTTCGTACAGCTTGATAAAATCGTCCTGTGCCTTCTTTTTCTGAAACATCGTCCCCTTCACATCATAAAGAGCATTGTAGTCCCGCACATAGTCCGCCGCACGCTCGGCAGGTGTCCGCTCGCGCAGTTCATGCACGGGAATCTTCTCCAACGCCGCCGCATCGGCGGCTTTTTTGCGCGTGGCCTCGTTCTGCTTCACGCGATCGCTCGGTGAGGACTCTTTGCCCCCCGTCGCACGCGCGTAGCTGCCTGCTGCTCGCTCCATCGCGTTCATCGGTCTTCCCTGTGGCGGTTCCTGCCCGGGCTGCTTGACAGGTGGTGCTGATTCCCCCGTATAGGCACGCGACAGCTCGCGTTTCATCTCCTCATCGAGCAGATCGCTCACCGAAGGAACAGCACGCTGTGCAGTGGCATTTGCCTCTGCCGCGACTCCTTCCTGAGCCTCCTCGTTCTCCTGCGTCCATTTTGGTGTCGGACGTCTCACACGGCGTTCTGCCGCCTCCAGACGCTCCACCAGATCGTCGATACGACTCTGCTGACGCAGTGCTATCTTTTCGAGAAGCGTGACGCGCTTCGCGAGCTCATGAATCCGTGTCAGTTCGTCGGTTCCCATTCCCCTGATCTACCTCTTAAATCTCAATCTTTGCCGCATTTGCCAGCGTCTCACGCGCCTCGCGCACAATACGCTCCACAATTACTTTCACAGGCTCGACCTCGCGCAGGAGTGTCAGCGTCTCGCCCGCCTGCACCATGCCGTTGACGACATCTCCGTCCACGGCGGCGAGCTTGTTCGTGCCCGTCGCACGGTCGAGGAGTTCCTGCTTCGTCGCCTTGCCCGAGAGTTCGAGCGCGACAAACTCCTCGGAGAACTTGTTCTTGATGCCGCGTACCGAGCCACCGATGGTGAAGCCCGTCACAATCGTATCCGTGTCCACCGCTTCGATCAGCTTCGCCTTCATATTGTCGTGCACAACGCACTCCTCAGCAACGAGGAAGCGTGTTCCCATCTGGACGCCTGAGGCCCCCATGAGAAGCGCCGCCGCGAGAGCACGTCCGTCACCGAAGCCGCCCGCCATGACAACGGGCAGCTTTACCTCCGGGATGACCTGCTCCATCAGCGGCAGCGTCGAGAGCACGCCAATGTGACCACCGGCCTCCATGCCCTCCACAACAATTGCATCCGCGCCCTTATCCTCCACGCGCTTTGCGAGCTTCACACTCGGTACAACGGGGATAACCTTCACGCCTGCCGCATGCAGTTTCTCGAAATATGGAACAGGATTGCCCGCGCCGAGCGTCACGAATGCCGGCTTTTCCTCGCAGATCACATCTACGATCTCATCCTTGTTCGGTGCCATGAGCATGACGTTGACCCCGAACGGGCGATCCGTCAGCGTACGGCAGCGGCGAATCTCATCGCGCGTGTACTCCGTCGTGCGCCCACCCGTCGAGATGATGCCCGCACCGCCCGCATTCGATACGGCAGAGGCAAGATTTGCCTCCGAGATCCACGCCATGCCACCCTGCAGAATGGGGACTTCAATCCCTAAGAGTGCCTTCAGCTGATTTGCCACGTTACTACCTCCATACACTATATACGTTCTATGCCCGCAACGGCATATGCCGACATTCCTTCACCGCTGCCCGTAAAGCCGAGCCGCTCCTCCGTCGTCGCCTTCACATTCACATCCCCGAGAGGGATTCCGAGAAGACGCGCAATGTTCTCTCTCATCTGAGGAATATACGGCAGCAGTTTCGGTGCCTGCGCCACGATACACGCATCCACGTTGCCGATCGTATAGCCCTCTCCGCGAACGAGACGCACCACCTCGGCGAGCAGCTTGCCGCTGTCCGCCCCCGCAAATCTCTCATCCGTATCCGGAAAATGCTTCCCGATATCCCCGAGCGCCGCCGCGCCGAGCAGCGCATCCGAGATTGTATGCAGCAGCACATCGGCGTCCGAGTGGCCAAGCAGTCCTTTTTCATACGGCACATCCACCCCGCCGAGGATCAGCTTTCTCCCCTCGACAAGACGGTGCACATCATAGCCCATACCGAACCGTGTCATTCGCCTTCTCCCCTCCGCCGCCGTACAACGCCGCCGAGGAGTCGCTTTGCCTCGTGCACGGCAGTCTTCATCAGTTCCCCCGCGCCCATATCATTGCGCAGGATTGCCTCTGCGACCACCATATCCTCAGGCGTCGTCACCTTGATATTGCTGTACTCACCCCTCACAATGTGCACAGGTACGCCGATGCGCTCGACAAGACTCGCATCATCCGTCCCGAGAAAGTCATCCTCATCCGCACGTCGATTCGCCTGAAGCAGGATTTCTTTGCGGAACCCCTGCGGCGTCTGCACCTGCCAGAGCGTACTGCGCGGCGGCGTCGATACCACCACACAGTCCTCCGAGGCAATCTTGATCGTATTCTTCTCCGGCACAGCAACAATCGCTGCGCCTTCGACACGCACGACGCGGATCAGTTCCTCGATCGTCTCGCGCCGGATCAGCGGGCGTGCCGCGTCATGCACGAGCACAATATCCGCCTTCTCCGATACGAGTGCGAGCCCGTTGCGGATGGAGTACTGCCGCTCCGCACCGCCTTCGACCACCTGCCACGGAGCAAGCCCCTTGACACGGCTGAGCAGTCCCCGAACTGCGGCAACCTCATCCGCACCAACGGCAACAATCAGCTCGCCGACCTCGGGCACCTTGGAAAATGTGAGCAGCGTCCGCAGGAGCATGGGCTTGCCCGCAAGTGTCAAAAAGACCTTGTTCAGCCCTGCATTCATCCGATGCGCCTGTCCCGCCGCCGGAAAAACCACACTAACCATGCAATCCTCCATCCAATTCACCGCGCCAGCTTGGCAAAGATCATACGACCCGCCGCCGTCTGAAGCGCCGATGTCACCTCCACCGTGACGACCTCGTTCATAGAGCGGAAACCGCCGTCTACAACGATCATCGTCCCGTCATCGAGATAGGCAAGCCCCTGCCCGTGCTCTTTGCCCGGACGCACAATCTGCACCGTCATGAGATCGCCCGGGATGGCAACCGGCTTCACCGCGTTCGAGAGAGCATTGATGTTCAGTACAGGAACACCGCGCAGCTGTGCCACCTTGTTCAGGTTGAAATCATTCGTGATGATCTTGCCGCCAACCTCCTGTGCCAACTGCAGGAGCTTTGAGTCCACCTCCGCGATATCCTCGAAGTCCGCTTCCGTGACCTCCACCTTCATGCGCGACTCCTTGCGGATTTTTTGCAGGATGTCAAGACCACGGCGTCCGCGCACGCGTTTCAGAGAGTCCGGCGAGTCCGCAATGTGCTGCAGCTCCTCGAGCACAAATACAGGAATGAGGAGCGTTCCCTCGAGGAAGCCTGTCTCACAGATATCTGCAATCCGTCCATCGATGATAACGCTCGTATCGAGCAGCTTGTACTGCCGATCGGTCTGCATCGGCTGCGCCGCTGGCTGCGATGGAACACGCCCCTCACGCATACGCGACATATCACGCAGAAAACGTGGGATAAAGTCGAAGACCGACGCAAGCTCCTCCTGCTTTTTCACCATGATGTGAACACCGAGATAGCCAAGCACAATGCTGAACACGATGGGAATGTAGTCGCCGACAATCGGTATCATAGAAAACGCGTCACCGAGGAGACGCGCAATGATGAGTCCGATAAAAAGTCCGATTGCCCCTGCGATCACATCGCGTGTCGGCATCTTGCCGAGCTGTCCCTCCACCCACACAGAGAGACGCTTGAGGCGTGCCGAGAAGAACGGCGCGAGAGGGTAGCCGATCATTCCGCCGAGAATTGTACCGAAGAGAATGCAGATGAGCCCGGCAAGCGAGAGCCCGAGCACGCCGAGCTCGACATGCCAGAACGACGCCGAGAAATACTCGCTCACCGATGGAATCGCAAGTTCAAAGAGCGTTCCGCCCACAATTGCCATGATGAGCACAATGAAAAACCGTAATACGCGATCAAGTAACAAATATTCACCTCCCCTCCTTAAATTGTTGTAGTTGTAGAAGTAACCTATCGTAATGTCCCTCTCAACTCTTTCAGTATAATAAAAAAAGTTCGCATTGTCAAAACGGCTTGTGATAACAGAGTAAGATTTTCCTATTGACATCTATCCGCATCGCTTTATAATGATAATCGTCTTCATATCTTACGATGGACAGATTTATCATGGATGAAAGGATGTATTTGCAATATGTCATTCAAAGGAAAAATGAGACAAGGGCGCTATGCGCTGCTGACCGCAGCCGTGCTCGCCTGCCTTGGAGCACCGCATGCCTATGCGGCAGAGGACGTTTCGGGCGGGGGGGATAAGTCAAAAGTCTCAACCGAAGATATCCACGTGGAGGTTGACTTCGATAAAGAGATGCTCAAGGAAGCCCCTGAGACCAAGACCATCATCTCGCGCGCCGATCTCGACCGCAAGGGTGCACGCACGCTCTCGGACGCGCTCGCGGCGGAGCAGGACATCCAGATGGGTACGGACAACATGGGGCGCAAGACGGTCGGTATTCGCGGAGCCGAGCCGCGCCACACGCTTATCCTCGTCGACGGACGCAGACTCGCGGGAGGTCTGAGCAAATACTACGGTGCGACGGACGAGGTGAACCGCATTGGACTCGATGACATCGACCACATCGAGATCATTCGCGGCTCGGGTACCGTGCGCTACGGTGCGGATGCCATCGGCGGCGTCATCAACATCATCACAAAGGTTTCGCATCGGCAGGGCGTCCGCCTCACGACCGAGGGGTCGTGGATCGACGCGGGCGGCAGCCAGTACAACCACAGCATCGGCTACTCCACGGGTGACCTCGGAAATGGCACCTATATGGACTTCTCCTACGGCTGGAGCAAGACCGCGCCCTTCCTCTACGATAATGACGGCACATCCATGCAGTACTACGGCAAGCGCAATCCGATGAGTGCGCGTGTCGAGTTCAACATCGGTAAGGATGAAACGCTCACCCTCTCGGCGGATCGTCAAACAGAAGATTTGCAGAAAGATACAACGCTTGGCAGATTTACGCGAGGCAGGGTCATAGATATGGCGGCGCTGGAAGATGCGTGGCGCAACAACCTCAGCATTGACTGGAAGAAGCAGACGAACCGTGCGGACTATCGCGTGCGCCTCTACCAGACGGAACATAATTCCGATGTAACTTATCGTGTTTTTGGCAGAGGAATCCCCTATCATCATTTCTATTTTGATTTTTTCAATCGCATCGATAACGTTCTCGAGGCATCCGTCGGTGTGATGGCGCACGACAAGCACTATGTGACCGTTGGGGCGGACTATCACGATGAATACGGTGAGGGAACACGAATCAGTGTTCCGGGACAGACGGCGCGTCAGGAAACGAGATACTATAGTTTCCCCAACCCGGATGATCCGTCTGATCCGAATAAGCGCTCCTACACCGGCAATATTTATAATACCTCTCTGAACTACTACAGCGCCTACATCATGGATGACTGGCAGGTTGGCAAGAAGCTGCTCATCATCCCTGCCCTGCGCTATACGAATCACAGCCACTTCGGCGTGAATGTTTCCCCATCCATCGGCGCGACATACAAGGCACGCAATAACGTCCGCATCAAGACGAACATCGGCACGAGCTTCGCAACGGGCGGCATTGCCGAGCTCTACCACGATTGGGAAATGTATGAACCATCGCTGAATCCCAAGCCGCCGATTCGCAACGGCTGGCTGTTCGAAGGCAATCCCGAGCTGAAGCCCGAGAAGGCGCTCAATATGGACATCTCTGTCGAAAAGGATTTTGACAAGAAGACCAGTGCAAAGCTCACTCTCTTCCGCAACGATTACAAAGACTATATGCAAATCATGTATAACGGAGAGAAGCAGAGCAAAAATCTTTATGGCCGCACCTACTATGATCCTCAGGTACGCTATCCGAGCGTCTACGGATATTATGACTATGATACGCTTGTATCCATGATAGAGTCTGCGCCAAACTGGCAGTACATTGAGGACAATATCATCGATGAAACATCTATGGTGTCCAATGTGCCTGCTACGGATGATGTCTATACCTACCGGAACATCTCCAAGGCGCGCACGCAGGGCATCGAGGCAGAGGTGACGCATCAGGTTTCACGCGATTTCAACATTAAGGCGGGCTACACCTACCTCGATGCCTATGACCGTCAGACGGGCAAGCGGCTCGAGGGACGCGGTCGCCACATGCTGAATCTCACAATGACCTACAGCGATCCGAAGAACGGCTGGCGCGCAACATTCTGGGGCGACTATACGCGGAACTATCTTGATATCCGCGACCGCATTATCACAGGTCGACTGATGGATGCAAACGGAAACACAATTACGGAGACACCTCATTACACGTTCACGAACCCCGAAACAGGTGAAGTCTATCATTTGTTCCCCAACGAAACAGATGCCAATACCCATGTAAAAGGCGGTATTCAGCATGACTTCACCCGTGAAAAGCTTGCCCGCGAGAAGAACTACGGTCTGTGGAATCTCATGATCGAGAAGGACTACCACCACTTCCTCACGTTCTACGCCGGCATCACGAATCTGTTCAACCAATATGATCCATACCTCGGTATGGGTGGGCGCATCTACCGCCTCGGTATGCGCATGATGTTCTAACTTTTATAAAGGAGTTCAACTTATGTCAGGTTTTGAAAGCGCAGTTCACCTCTTTCACAGCGGCGGACTGGTCATGTACCCCCTTCTGATCCTCTCCCTCATCACGATCGCAATCGCGGTGGAGCGGTTCTACTACTACCGCATCAATCGCAAGGGTTCGCGTGTGTTCTTCCACGGGGTCTATCACGCCGCTGTGCAGAAGGACTTTGACACGATTGGCAAGCTCTGCAAAGAGTTCCCCTCCGCCATCAGCCGCATCATCGAGAGTGGTATGGAGAACGCATCCACGGAAACCTCGATGAAGGGGTCGTTCTCTGACCGCATGTCGATGGAGGCGATCAACTTCCGCCGCTATCTCGACTATCTGAGCGCGATTGTCACGATTGCCCCGCTGCTCGGTCTGCTCGGCACGGTCACGGGTATGATCCAGACGTTCAGCGTGCTTGACTCGGGCGGTGGTGCGGCTGCCATCACGGGCGGTGTCGGCGAGGCTCTGGTTGCGACGGCATCGGGTCTCTGCGTTGCGATCATCGCATTCTGCGTCTACACCTACTTCAGCCATCAGCTCGACACCATTGTGACGGATACGGAGCGCCTCTGCGCGTCGATCGTCACTGCGAAAAAAGAAAGCTGGGATGCACAATGAATTTTAGCAATCAGCGCCTCAAGAAGAAGCCGGAGTTTATGATTATCCCGATGATCGACATTATCTTCTTCTTGCTCGTCTTCTTCATGATGAACAGCCTGCAGACGGTTGCACAAAAGGCACTTGCCGTTCAGCTGCCGCAGGCACAGAGCGCAACGGCTCCGGCACAGCTCCCCATCATCATGACGATTGACGAGGAGGGACACATCACGATCGACAACAATCCCGTGAGCATCACGGAGTCAGAGGCAATCATGAAGCGCCATATGGAGGAGAACCCGAACGCGGCGGTTGTCCTGCAGGCGGATAAGCGCACGGCACACGGACAGGTCGTCGCGGTCATGGATATGCTCAAAGGAGCGGGGGTTAAAAAGCTCTCGATAGCCGCGCAGCAGAAGGGATAGATATATGGATCAACACCTTTCATGGGGGAAAGCCTATATCGTCTCTGCCGCCGTGCACTTTGTGATCTTTCTCCTGCTCGCCGTCGCACTTGCCGTGGTCGTTGCCGAAAAGGAGCAGCAGGTCTACGAGATCGATCTCCAAGCCTCTGACTTCAGTCAGGGCAGCGGACACGAGGGGGGCGGCGGAAGCGCCGAAAACCTATTCCCTGAGCCGCTCAAGGCGGAGGAAGTCGCAAAGCGCGTCGAGACGGTGCAGCAGACCATTCCACCGATCACACCACCGACCGAAGCCGTCGTCCCAACACCGGAGGCAATAACGGTGCCACAGGCGGCATCATCGCCGGAGTCTTCGACCTCTGACGCTGCACCTGCCGCCCCATCCAGCGCTTCCTCGGGCAGTGGAAGTGGCACCAGTGGCGGAACCGGAGTCGGCACTGGCACTGGCACCGGTTCCGGTACGGGCAGTGGCAGTGGCAATGGAACAGGTGACGGACAGGGCGTTGGTGAAGGCTCCGGCGCGGGGCAGGGATCGGGCGACGGCAACGTCTCCGGCACAGGTAGTGCTCCATTTGACACGAACGGATTCTGGGCAGCGGTTAACGCGAACAAGGAGTATCCCTACATGGCGATGAAGCGTCGCCTCGAGGGAACGACGACGATCGTCACGACGATCAGCGCCTCCGGCGACATCACAAGTGTCTCCGTCGCCTCGTCCTCGGGACACGGTATGCTCGACGATGCGGCAGTCGCCGCGGCATATGCCGTCGGCAACTACCCGAATCCGACGGGCGGAACGGTATCTGTCACCACAAACGTAAGTTTCAGTATTCGATAATATTGCAATAAAATAGCTGTGATGGAATTTTCCCGCCACAGCTATTTTATTGCAATTATTTTTCCTCAAGCAGCTGCACGAGCTCATCGTAGTCCTTCTGTAGCTGATCGTAATCATCCATCAATTGCAGCACGGTGAGCGCGGCGATGCGCTGCATATCAAAGCTGCGCACCTTCTTTGACATCTCCTTGATCCGGCGGTCACTCTCAGCCGCAAGGCGCTTGAGCCGTTCGGTATCATCCGTCTTGAGTTGGTAGGTCTGCCCAAACATCTCGATCACGACCCGCTGGGGCTGTTTCTTATCCTCTGCCATGGCTCTCACCGCCTTTTATGCACGCAGCTGAGCGTGAAGCTGACTCTGTGCCGCCTCGAGAATATCTGCAAACGCTGCATCCACTTCCTCATCGGTCAGCGTCTTATCATCCGACTGAAAATGCAGGTGGAACGCCATGCTCTTCTTTCCATGCTCGACCTGCTTGCCCATGTAGACATCGAAAAGCGTCGCACCGCGGAAGAACTTACCTCCCTTCTTCGCAATGACACGCTCGATCTCTGCCGTTGAAAGTCCGGCGTCCACAAGAATGGCGAGGTCGCGCGTCGACGCCGGGTACTTCGGCAGCGCCGTGATCGTACTCTTCTTCTTGCGATAGCGCAGGAGGGTATCGGCCTCCATCTCGAAGACGTAGACGCTCTGTGCGATGCCGAAGTTCGCGGCGACGGTCGGGTGAATCTCGCCGAGGGTCGCAATCACATCACGCCCCTTCTTAAAGAACGCCGTCTTGCCGGGGTGCATGGCAAAATGCGCGCCGCGCTCCACCGTGTATTTCTGCACGCCGATTGCCGTGAGGAATCGCTCAAGGATGCCCTTCATGTCGTAGAAATCGACCTGTGCATTGTCCGTATCCCAAGCAATCGGATTGCGGCGCCCCGTAATAAGCCCCGCCACCATCAGCTTCTCGTGCGCGAGTTCGGTCACAGGCAGCGCCTTCGGGAAGAACACGGGCGCAATGTCAAAGAGGCGCAGATCCATATTCTTGCGAGCGACGTTGCGTGCCGCATTCTCAAGCACGCTCGTGAGGAGTGTCGTCCGAATGAGTGGATACTCGTCCGTGAGGGGGTTCATGATGGGGATTGCTTGACGGAGCACGCTGTCCTCGGGAACGCCAAGTTTGTCAAATGTCTTCTCGCTCGTAAAGCTGAACGAAAGTTCCTCCGTCATGCCAAGTGCGGCAAATGTCTCACGCATGAGGTCGACAAAGTCTTGACGTTCGCTTGTCCTGCCCTGCTGAACCGCCCCCATCGGAAGACGCGAAGCGATGTTGTCGTAGCCATAGAGACGCGCGACCTCCTCAGCAATATCCTCCATGAGGGTCACGTCTCCACGCCACGATGGCACGGCGACGCGATAGGTCTCGAGCCCCTTCTCCTCAACGATGAAGCCAAGCGAGCGGAGTGCGGACGCCATCCACTCACCGGGGATATTCGCACCGATGCGCTCCCTGACGGTGCGTGCGCTGAACTCGAGCACGGTCGGCATGCGGTGCTTCGGATAGACATCAATGACGCCCTTCGCCACCGTGCAGGCTCCCATCTCAACGAGCAGCTGCGCCGCACGCGTCACTGCGCGTACGGTCTCCGTCTCATCAACGCCGCGCTCGAACCTGCCCGAGGACTCGGAGTGCAGCCCGATGCGGCGCGCCGTGCGGCGGATTGTCGGTCCGTGGAAGGACGCCGCCTCAAGGATGACGGAGCGCGTCCCCTCTGTGATCTCGGACTCAAGACCGCCCATGATCCCCGCAAGACCTGCGGGCTTTTCGCTGTCGGCAATGACAAGTTCATCCCCGACGGCAATGCGCTCTGAATCGTCGAGCGTGTGCAGATGCTCTCCCGCATGTGCACGACGCGCTGTAAGGCTGTGTCCCGCCACTGCATCATAGTCATAGGCATGGAGCGGCTGCCCGAGCTCGAGCATGACGAAATTCGTCACGTCGACCACATTGTTGATTGCTCGGATGCCTGCTCCATGCAGACGGTCAACAATCCACGCGGGCGACGGTGCGATCTTCACGTCGCGCAGGACACGCGCCGAGAAGCGGCGACAGAGCTCCTCCGCCTCGATATCGATGTGGGCGAGCTCTGCAGCGCTCTCGGGCGCCGTCTCCTTCACCTCGATCGTCGGGAAGCGCAGCTGTTTTCCCGTCAGCGCCGCAATCTCACGTGCAATGCCGATCACACTGAAGCAGTCCGCACGGTTCGCCGTCAGTTCGAACTCGAGCACGACATCATCAAGCCCCAGTGCCACTGCGGCAGGAATCCCGATGGGCGTATCCTCCGGCAGAATGTAGATGCCATGCACCTGTTCCTCGGGCAGTCCCTCGGTGTTGATCGCAAGCTCCCCTGCCGAGCACATCATGCCATTCGAGGGAATGCCGCGCAGCTTGCCCTTCGAGATCTTCTTCCCGTCGGGCAGAACGGAGCCGACCATTGCAACGGGAACGATATGTCCCTCACGCACATTGGATGCGCCCGTCACAATCTGAGTCAGCTCCTCTTTGCCGAGGTTCAACTGACACACAAGCAGATGATCGGAGTCCGGATGCGGCGTGATCTTCTCGATGCGTCCAGTGACAACCTTCTCGAGCCCCTCGTCCGCGCGCACGATGCGCTCCACGGGAACGCCCGTCATCGTGAGGCGATCCGCGATCTCCTCCGCCGTCCCGTCAATATCCACATAGTCTTTCAGCCATTTGATGGAAACCTGCATAGTCTCGCCTCCTTAGAATTGATGTAAGAAACGCACGTCATTGTCGTAGAACAGGCGCAGGTCGTCTACGCCGTAGGCGAGCATCGCAATGCGCTCGACGCCCATGCCGAACGCGAAGCCTGACACCTCTCCGGGATCGTAACCGCTCATGCGCAGAACATTCGGATGCACCATGCCTGCACCGAGGATCTCGAGCCATCCCGTCCCCTTGCACACGCGGCATCCCGCTCCGTGGCATGCCGAACAGGAGATATCGACCTCGGTCGACGGCTCCGTAAACGGGAAGAAGCTCGGGCGGAAGCGCACCTTTGCGTCCGTATCAAAGAGCTGATGCAGACACAGTTCGAGCGTTCCCTTGAGATCGGCAAAGGAGATGCCCTTGTCAATGACGAGCCCCTCCACCTGTGTGAACATCGGAGAGTGCGTCGCATCATAGGAATCGCGCCGATAGACACGACCGGGGGCAATCATGCGGATCGGCGTGTTCGGCTCGTTCTTCTGCATCGTGCGCGCCTGCACGGGCGAGGTCTGCGAGCGCAGCAGGATGTCCTCCGTGATGTAGAACGAATCCTGCATATCACGCGCAGGGTGGTCCTTCGGCAGGTTCAGCGCCTCGAAGTTATAGTAATCGCTCTCGATCTCGGGTCCCTCCTCGATGGTAAAGCCCATTTGGAGGAAAATCTTCTTGATGCGGTTCAGCGTAATTGTGAGCGGGTGCAGATGCCCGACGATCGCCGTGCGTCCCGGCAGTGTCACGTCGATCTGCTCGGCGGCAATCTTATCCGCGAGTTCCCTGTGCGCCAGTTCCTCGGACTTCGCCGCAAGCAGTTCCTCAAGCTCGGCGCGCGCCTCGTTGACGATCTTGCCGATGCGCGGACGCTCCTCCTGTGCGAGGGCGCTCATGCTGCGTAGGAGAGCCGTCATCTCCCCCTTTTTTCCAAGGAATTTTACACGTATATCGTTGAGCTCGCTCAGGCTTTTTGCCGTATCCGCGATCGCAGTACGGGCGCGTTCCTTGAGTTCTCTGATCTTCTCGTCCATATCGTCCTCCTGTATGTGCGCGAAATGGTAGTGTTTCTGCGATTTTTCTTCATCGTTTCGATAAAAATATCAACGTTTAGTCTACCATATCTGCCCGGAAAAATCCACAACTTACCGTCCGATTTCATTTTACAATGAACCATCTGAGACGTAGACGAATGATTGAAGAAGGCTCGTTTTTATAGTATTCTATAGAATGGACACGGGGCAGATGCGCCCTATATCATTGCTACCACCGTTTAAGGAGGTTTAACATGGACACACTCATCAAGAGCGCTTCGGAGCTGCTGGCACAGCCGACCAGCCTCTTTACACTGCTCGCCGTACTCATCTTCATCCTCGGCTATCTGCAGATGCGCCGCATTCACTTCACGACAAGCATGCTCATCAATGTTGCTCTCATGCTTGCGCTTACCATTGTGCTCCATCAGCTGCGCATTTTCCATATGCCGCAGGGCGGCAGCGTGACACTCGGGGCGATGGTGCCGCTGCTCTTTCTCACCTATCGCTACGGCGCGGGCATCGGATGTCTCGCGGGCTTCCTCTACGGCATGATAAACCTGATGCAGGACGCCTTTATCCTGCATCCTGTACAGGTGCTCTTTGACTATCCGCTGCCCTATATGGCACTCGCTGTTGCCGCTACAGTGCCCGGACGATATTATACGGGTGCTGCACTTGCGTTTGCGGCGCGCTTCCTCTGCCACTACATCTCGGGTATCGTCTTCTTCGGTTCGTACGCACCACCGGAGATGTCGCCCTATCTCTACTCCCTCGTCTTTAATGCCACCTACCTCGTACCTGAGGCAGTAATCTGTCTGCTGCTGCTGCGCGTCCTGCCTGTGCCGCGTCTGCTCGCGGCGATGGATCAGCGCACGCCGCTCTACGGCGCGAAACTGACGCAGTAGGGTCAACTGCCCTCATAGGTGCGCACGCGCAGGTTCAGCCCGCGCTCTGCGCAGATCTTACGGCAGAGTTCTATTTCCTCCTCGTTCTCCACCTTCTCGACAACGGTGAGCACGACGTTCGGCACGTAGGGCTTGCAGTGCTCGGCAAATGTCAGCATCGCCTCATACGAAGAGATGCCGAATTTCGAGCGTGTGAGTGCAAGGTATCGCTCCGCATTCGAGGCGTTGAGACTAATGGAGATGGTATCGAGCAGCCCCAAAAAACGGTCGGCAAATTCGAAGCCATGCTCGAGCTCCCCAAGGCCGTTCGTATTGACGCGCGTCAACACATGGGGATGGTGTTCCTTCACATAGCGCAGGACGGAAAGCACGGTGTCCAGACGAATGAGCGGCTCGCCAAAGCCGCAGCAGACCACCTCACGCACGTATTCCCACGGCAGACGGTCAAGCTCCGCCGTGATCTCCTCGATGCTCGGATCATGTTCGATCCACAGCGAGGATTCCTTTGCCATCTCCTTCATGCTGCGCAGACAGAAAACACAGTCGCAGTTGCAGTCGTTCGTGATGTTGACGTAGACAGCGCGCTTTCCCTCCGGCTGCTCCCGAAGACTCTCTTCGATGGGGAGATAGCGTCCGCCCGCGTGTGTGGCATATACAATCATAAAATTCTCCTATTATACACAGAAATGAGAAAAGCTGCCGCATTGCGACAGCTTATTTTGTTGAACGTTCTTTATAGCGCCGTAAGCTCGCCCATAAACTCCTCGAACGGGAGCCCGTAGTTCCATGGCAGATCCAGTTCCTCGGCATAGGCGAGGCAGTGCCCGATGAACCCAGCCGCGCGCTGAACGCCCTCATCGATGGGAATACCGCGCACGAGCGCCGCTGCGATGATCGCGGAGAACGCATCACCCGAGCCGGAACGATCACGTCCGATCTTTGGATTGTCAAAGGAGCGCCCATGCCCGTCCGCATAGAGATAGGTTCGTACATCCTCCCCTGCGTGGAGTCCCGTGATGATGACATCGTGCGGACCCATCAATGCGATTGCCGCCGCCATCGCATTGAGCTCATCTTCCGTCACGATCCCACCGGTGGGATACTGCGTCCCAAGCAGCTGACACGCCTCCGTCAGGTTCGGTGTCACGATATCTGCATACGGGAGCAGCTGCCGCATCTTCGCACAAAGCTCCGGTGTATAGGATGAGTAGAGGCTGCCGTTGTCCCCCATGACGGGGTCGACAATGACCTTTGTATCCCTCTGCTTAAAGCGCGCGATACACTCGAGTACGACTTCGATCTGTCGCTCGGAGCCAAGAAAGCCCGTCAGGAGTGCGTCAAAGTCGATCCCATTTGCTGCCCAGTTCTCCATATAGGGACGCATACGCTCCGTGTAGTCGTCGAGATAATGATTTGGAAAGCCCGTATGCACTGAGAGAATCGCTGTTGGAAGAGGACATGCCTGCACGCGCATCGCCGAGATCACGGGCAGCTGCACGGTCACTGAGCAGCGCCCAAAGCCCGTGATGTCATTGATGAGGGCAATCCGTTTCTGCCGCGCCATCAACGGTTGTCCACCCGTTCCGGTACGCGGTCGTGCATGGAAAGGCGCTCCCATGCGAGAGTCTCATACTTCGTCCCCGGCATGCCGTAGTTTGCGTAGGGGTCGATCGAGATGCCGCCGCGCGGCAGGAACTTCCCCTGCACCTCGATGTATTTCGGCTCCATCAATCGGATGAGATCGCGCATGATAACATTGACCACATCCTCATGGAAGTCCCCATGATTACGGAAACTAACGAGATAGAGTTTCAATGATTTGCTCTCGACCATGCGCTCTGCGGGCATATAGGAGATGTAGATCGTCCCGTAGTCCGGCTGTCCCGTGATCGGGCAGAGCGTTGTGAACTCGGGGCAGTTGAACCGCACCCAGTAGTCGTGATCTGTATGCTTGTTATGGAAGGTCTCAAGCGCCTCCGGTGCATAGTCATAGCCGTAGTCCGTGCGCTGCTCTCCGAGGAGCGTCAGCCCTTCCTCCTTCTTTTCTCTTGCCATTACATCCCCAAGAATTTCTTTTCAAACGCATCCTGCGGCTCAGGGCGCCCGAAGAGGTAGCCCTGAATTGTGTCCGTCTTGCAGATCTTCACGAGGCAGTCATACTCCTCCTGCTGCTCTACTCCCTCGATGCAGGTGGTCATGCCGATGCTGTGGCAAAGATCCACCGTGTACTCCACAAGCTTCTGGTCAAAGGAATTCTCAAGGATCCGTATAACGAATGCGCGGTCGATCTTCACGATGTCACAGTTCAGATTCTTGAGCGAGGAGAGGGATGAGTAGCCCGTGCCAAAGTCGTCCATCGCAACCTTGATGCCATGGTTGCGGAATGCGTCAAACTGCGCGTTGACAAATTTCAGATCACTGACGATCTTGCTCTCCGTGAGCTCAAGCACAACAGCGTCCGGCGGCATATCATGCCGCCGCAGACAGTCCTCCACAAACTCAAGGAAGGAGAGATCCTTGATCTGCTCATAGCTCATGTTGACACTCATGTGGAAATCCGGAATGTGCTGCCGCCACTCCTTGCAGACGCGCAGAGCCTGCTCGAAGATCCAGCGCCCGACCGGCACAATGGTCTTCGTCTCCTCGAGGATTCGAATGAACTCCATCGGTGCAACCATGCGCCCCTTGCTGTTCTTCCAACGAAGTAGCGTCTCAGCACCAACAATATGCTGATCATTGCCTGCCACCTGCGGCTGGAAGTATAGCTCGAAATTGCGGCAGCCTGCCTTGACATCCTCCAAGATCTGCTCCTGTATGGTTAGGGAGCGCAGCCAACGGTTATAGACTTCCTTTGAGAACTCGTTGATGCGGTTCTTGCCGCCCAACTTTGCCGCATCCAGCGCCGCCTGTGCATATTTGTGCAGGACGAGCGGATCGCGCGCCGACTGTGGGTAGAACACCATACCCGCCGACACCGTGACAATGTACTGACGCCCGTCATAGACCTGTGGATGTGCGAACTCACGCTGCACGCGGATGAAAAATTCCGTCAGCATCTCCGCGTCCGCCCCCGGATAGATGAGACCGAACTCATCTCCGTCTAGGCGATAGAGGGAGAGCTTGCGCGGAATGTTTTGAAAAATACGCTCGGAGATCTGACGCAAAATGATATCGCCGATCTCATGGTTGAACGCCTCATTGACCGTGCGGAAATTGTCGATTCCCATGACAAGGAGACCACCACTGCCGCCGGTCTCACGTGCCTCCTGCAGAGCCTCGCCCAAATCCTCAATGAACTGATAACGGTTGAGAAGTCCCGTCACGGAATCCGCAGAGTTGCGGCGAGCAAGCTGGCTGATCGTCCCGACGAAAAGATTCGGTGTTCCATCCTCGGAAGTGCCGATCTTTCCCTTCAGACGCAGCCATGAGAAATCGCCCTTTGCATCCTGCATGCGGAAGTCGAGCTGACGCTCCCGCCCGTCCGCCAGATTGTCGAGCGATGAAAAAAGCTCTGTGAGAGATTTACGATCCTGCATGTGAACAAGCGGACTCAAAATATCTGCAATATGCTCCATAGTCTCTGCGGGGAGGTCATACACATGAACAAACGCAGGTGCCGCAAGAAAAACGTCGGCAACCGGATCCATCATGAATGTATAGTCGGAGGTCGTATTCTTCATCAGATCAAAGATGAACTTGTGCCGTTTGAGCACGGGACTCAGCGCAATTCTCTTCTTTCCGCTCATATTCCCTTTCCTCACTTTTCTCGCATTTCTACCCTCGTTCATAAAAATGATTTTCTTTTTGATATTATATACCTTTTCTTGTTTACGCGCAACTGAACAATCCAACGAGCACATGTCATTCACGCATGCAAAAAGTATTTTTAGGATTTTCTGCGGCATTGCTTGAAAAAGAGACGTGATTTGTTTAGGTT
>NZ_GL892076.1:1268277-1273612 GCF_000213975.1 Centipeda periodontii DSM 2778 | reverse complement strand
GCGTGATTTGTTTATGATAAATAAAAAAGATTGAAGGAGATTCGTGTCATGGATATTATCGAACTGACAGAGGCAACGTTTGACAGCGAGGTGCTGCAATCGAATCAGCTTGTCATCGTCGATTTCTGGGCGACATGGTGCACGCCCTGCCGTATGCTTACCCCCATTTTGGAGGAGATTGCAACGGAGCGAACGGACATCAAAATCTGTACGATCAATATGGACGAAGCAGAGAACATTGCCGAGACTTACGCGGTGATGAGTCTCCCCGCACTCCTCTTTTTCAGGGATGGAGAGTTGATCGAGGAGTGCATTGGTCTGGTCTCGAAGGATCGCATTGTATCGCTCCTGCCGGAGTAAAGGAGTTACGGACAAAATAACATCGTGCAAAGGGCTTGATCTGCCATGAGATCAAGCCTTTTTTCTGTCTATGCGTAAAGGCGTTGCCGCAGTGCCTCATAGAGAAGTGCCGTCGCTGCTGTCGCGACATTCAACGACTCGGCAGCCCCACGCATGGGGATGTGGATATGCTTTGCTACGCGCAGAAGTTCCTCCGACACACCGTTTGCCTCATTGCCGAGTACGATGAGCATGGAGCGACGCAGATCTGCCGCGAAGTACGTGGATGCCCCTGCATTGCATGCGGCTGCAAGAAATGCAAGCCCCTCATGCTCTGCAAAGTGAATCAGTTCCTCTGCCGTGACTTCGAGGGCAAAAGGCACATGAAAGAGGGAACCCATCGTCGCACGCACGACCTTTGAGCTATAGACATCCGCACAGCCGCGCAGGAGAATCACACCCGATGCCCCGACAGCGTCCGACGTCCGCAGAATCGTCCCGACGTTGCCGGGATCCTGTACGCGATCGAGCGCAATGTAGAGCGGCGATTCAGCCGTCTGCACGCCGCTATGGAGCAGTTCGAGTGAGGTCTTGCGCCGCTCCATTACGAGCAGAATGCCCTGCGGCGTATCCGTCTGAGATACTGATGAAAACAAGGACTCGGTGACAAGAGCAACGGGAACACTGCGTTCCACAAGCGTGTCGATGAGAACACGTACCCGCTCCCCCGTCATTGCACGCTCGGTCACGAGGGCATGGCGAATTCGCCAATCCGATGCCGCCGCCATCTCCGCAAGACGCAGCCCCTCGACGATGAAGAGTCCTTCCTTTGCTGCACGGCGCTGTGTGTGAACGATTGCATGGGTAAGACGAATGACGGTATTTTCTTTGCTTGTGATTGTCTGTATATTCTTCATAACAAAAAGGGACGCTTGTAGCGATACATCTGACATAAAGATGGGGACTGCTGCACGAAGCCAAAAAACTTCGTGCAACAGTCCCCCAACTCTTCTTACTGGTTCTCCTTCGCCACGGCGACAATCTGCGTAAATGCAGCTGCGTCAGCGACAGCGAGGTCGGCGAGCATCTTGCGGTTGACCTCGACGCCGGCGTTCGTCAGACCCGCGATGAGGCGGCTGTACGAGATCCCATTGGCGCGGGCAGCGGCATTGATGCGGGCGATCCAGAGACGACGGAATGTCCCCTTCTTTGCACGGCGGTCACGACGGGCGTAATAGAGCGCCTTCATGACGGTCTCATTCGCCTTCTTGAACTGCTTGCTACGCGAGCCGCGATAGCCCTTCGCGAGTTTCAGGATCTTCTTATGACGACGATGTGCTGTGACACCGCTCTTTACTCTTGGCATTGCAATTCCTCCTAGTTCCTACCCACATGGGGATGTTTTCTGTTGCCCCGATTATGCGTAGGGGAGCATCTTGCGGACGCGCTTGTAGTCCGACGTATCGGCAAGAGCGGCCTTGCGCAGGTTACGCTTGCGCTTCGGCGTCTTCTTCTCCAGAATATGTCTTTTGTACGCCTTGTTGCGGCGGAATTCTCCGCTCCCGGTTACACTGAAACGCTTTGCTGCAGCACGGCGCGTCTTAATCTTCGGCATCGCCATTTCCTCCTTTATCTTCCTTCGCGGGTTTGACGGTCTTCGTCGGCTTTTGCACCTTCGGGGAAAGGATCATGGTCATGTTCTTCCCCTCCAGTTTTGCACCGCGCTCAATGGTCACGAGCTGTGTCATCCGTTCGGCAACACGGTCGAGAACCGCGCGTCCGAGTTCCGGATGAGAGAGCTCCCTGCCGCGGAACATGATCGTCACCTTGACCTTGTTGCCCTCTTCGACAAAGCGAAGTGCATTCTTCAGCTTCACATTGAAGTCATGCTCGTCGATGTTCGGGCGCAGCTTGACCTCCTTGATACTGATGGTCTTTTGCTTCTTCTTCGCTTCTTTCTCGCGTTTCTGCTGCTCGTAGCGGTACTTTCCAAAGTCCATGATGCGGCAGACGGGCGGCTTTGCCTTAGGCGCAACCTCGACCAGGTCGAGATGCTGCTCCTCCGCCATGCGAAGGGCATCGCGCGTCAGCATGATGCCGAGCTGTTCTCCCTCCGCGCTGGTGACACGCACCTCGCGGATATGGATTTCCTCATTGATTCGCAAAGATTCCCTGCTTATGGCAAGAACACCTCCTGGTTCGGATGCACGCCTGAACGCCATCCGGTAATAGAAAAGGGCGGCACAAAGCCACCCTTGAAAAATCTTTCATTCGACCTGACACACAATATGCCCGCAGGTGAGAAGCGGTGGCTTCTGCTTGTAACAGATGCCATACTACCACAGATGCGGGTGCCTTGTCAATACTCCTGCGCGCGCGAGGCAATTTTTTCCTGCACGAGCACAATAAAGTCATCGACTGACAGGACAGTGCTGTCCTTCTCTCCGTACTTACGCAGGGCAACGGTGTGATTCTCCTGCTCCTGATCGCCCACGACGAGTGTGTACGGCGTTTTCTTGACCTGACTCTCGCGAATCTTGTAGCCGGTCTTTTCGTTGCGGTCATCTACCTCAACGCGGATGCCGAGATCAAACATCTGCCCCCGCAGTTCCTCGGCGTATGCCGCATGGCGCTCCGTAATCGGCAGGATGCGCACCTGTACGGGCGCCATCCACACGGGGAACGCCCCCGCATAGTTCTCGATCAGGATGCCGATGAAACGCTCGATCGAGCCGTAGACGACGCGATGCAGCATGACGGGGCGATGTTTCTCCCCATCCTCTCCGATGTAGGTCAGGTCGAACTTCTCGGGTAGACTCATGTCCAGCTGGATCGTACCGCACTGCCATGTGCGCCCGATGGAGTCACGCAGATGAAAGTCAATCTTCGGTCCGTAGAATGCGCCGTCGCCCTCATTGACGACGAAATCGAGTCCGCGGTTCTCGAGAGCCTTGCGCAGGCCGTCCGTCGCAAGCTCCCACATCTCATCCGATCCCATCGAGTCCTCGGGACGCGTCGAGAGCTCCGCCTTGTACGAGAGCCCGAACGTGCGGTAGACCTCGTCGAAGAGATCGATCGTGTGCTGAATCTCCCCCTCGATCTGATCGGGCGTGACGAAGAGATGTGCATCGTCCTGCGTGAAGTTGCGGACACGGAAGAGTCCGTGCAGTGCGCCAGACAGCTCATGCCGATGCACGAGTCCAAGCTCTGCGAGGCGCAGCGGCAGATCGCGGTAACTGTGCAGATGTGAGCGATAGACAAGCATACAGCCGGGACAGTTCATCGGCTTGATTGCATAGTCTTCCTCGTCGATCTCAGTGGTATACATATTCTCGCGGTAGTGGAACCAATGCCCCGAGGTCTCCCAAAGTTTGCGGCTAAGGATGACCGGCGTGCTGATCTCCTGATAGCCGTAGCGGCGATGTACCTCCCGCCAGTATTCGAGGATCGCGTTACGCAGAAGCATTCCATTCGGATGGAAGAACGGGAAGCCCGGCCCCTCCTCATGCAGACTGAACAGATCAAGCTCTCTCCCGAGCTTACGATGGTCGCGCTTTGCCGCCTCCTCAAGCATATGGAGGTAGGCATCCAGCTCCTCCTGCTTCTCGAATGCCGTGCCGTAGATACGCTGCAGCATCTTGTTCTTCTCGCTGCCGCGCCAGTACGCGCCGGCAATGCTCTGTAGCTTGAACGCCTTGACCTTGCCTGTCGAGACGACATGCGGCCCCGCGCAGAGATCCGTAAACTCGCCCTGTGTATAGGTGGTGATCGTTTCGTCCTCCGGCAGATCTTCGATCAGCTCGACCTTGTAGTTCTCGCCCTTCGCACGGAAATATTCGATTGCCTCCGCGCGCGGAATCTCGTGCCGCTCGGTTTTCAGATTCTCCTTGACAATCTTCTTCATTTCCTTCTCGATGTCGCGCAGATCGGCATCCGTCAGCTGGCGTTCCATGTCGAAGTCATAGTAGAACCCGTTCTCGATCGCGGGACCGATCGCAAGCTGCACATTGCTCTCCGGATAGAGGCGCTTGACCGCCTGTGCCATGATGTGTGATGCCGTGTGACGAAGTGCGTGACGCCCGCCCGCATCGTCAAACGTCAATACTTGAAATGCGGCGTCCTGTTTCACGGGCGTTGTCAGATCGACAACCTTCCCGTTAAGGCTCGCCGCAAGTGCTTTCTTTGCGAGCGAGTTGCTCATTCCCTTCACGACATCCAGCAGCGTCGTCCCCGCCTCTGCCTCACGAATGGAACCATCCGGCAGTGTCAGCTTTATCATAGAACGCTCTCCCTTCAAACTATACAAAAGCCCTGCCCCTGTGGGATAGGAAATCCATCCCCCAGGGACAAGGCAATCGGAAGCACCGATAAAATCAATGCTTCCGTAAGTTTCCACCCTAATCGGTAACGTCATTATAAGGCGCACGGGCGGCTGTGTCAAGGGATTTGTGCTCTGCCATCGCCTGCAGATGCTCGGTGGGTTCGATCACCGGTACGCGCAGACGACGTCCTGCAGCGACAGCGCCATCCGGTGCGAGTCCGTTCACCTCAATAATCGCCTCCTCGAGCTGCTCCACCATCGTTTCCTTCGTCGCGAACCTCCGTGCGATCGTCCATACATTCTCGCCGCGCGACACACTCACCTCAATAAACTCGGATGAGCGCAAGTACGGATTCGTCAGATGAAGCGCGGAAACACCCATCCAGATAAGAGCAAATACACTGAGAGCAAGACCGATGCGTTTCATCTTTACCTCCGTTTTATAAATATCCGTATATACATTCTCAAAACCTTTGTTCGGATATAGAATAACACAGAAAAGGTGTTCGGTCAATACTTTTCGAACGCATTTTTGCGAAATTTTTGTTCGCGGAATATGTTTTTGCAAAAGAAAAAGAGTTACTGCACAAGCGCCCCTATCGGCTCGCTACGCTCGCCACTTCCCCCGCTCTGGCGGGGGAAGCTAATATGCCATAATTCCAGCCTTCCCCGTTT
>NZ_GL892076.1:1200747-1268079 GCF_000213975.1 Centipeda periodontii DSM 2778 | reverse complement strand
TCCAAACAGGGGCGTTTTCTCGTGCCCGCGAATCTGCGTGACTTCCCCCGCTCTGGCGGGGGAAGCTAATATGCCATAATTCCAGCCTTCCCCGTTTGACGGGGAAGGGGGACCGCGCAAGCGGTGGAAGGGGCACAAAGAAGGGGCGTTGTACGAAGTTTTAGCTTCGTGCAACAGCCCCTTTTTCCAAGATTCATTATCTCATTTTTGCGGTTTCGTTTGTCTGCATCACAGAATCCGACTTTGCCGGCCGCCGTTCCTTTGCGACGGCGAGCATGAGTTTCAGGCGGTTGAGCTGGTTGACCTCGCTCGATCCCGCATCGCAGTCGATCGCCGTGATATTCGCGCCGTGATACGCCTTGCGCAGGTCGTGCATGACGCCCTTGCCTGTGATGTGGTTCGGCAAACAGCCGAACGGCTGCAAGCAGACGACGTTGGACACGCCCTCCTCGATGAGCTTTACCATCTCGCCCGTGAGGAACCAGCCCTCCCCTGCCATGTTGCCGAGGCTGACGTGACGTGCCGCAAGCTGCGCCGTGTGATCGATGGACTGCGGTGGACGGAAGTGACGGCTCTCTGTGAGTGCCTTGCGCATAGGTGCGCGGAAAAACTCTATGACCTTGATGAACATACGTCCAAAAAGACGATCTTTGTACGAACCAGAGAGCAGTTTGTGCTGCGCAATCGGGTCGTATGCGGAGTAGAGGAAGAAGTCCACGAAGTCGGGCATAACGACCTCTGCCCCCTCGTTCATCAATACCGTTTCGATGTCATTGTTCGCAACTGGATGGTACTTGACAAGGATTTCGCCGACGATGCCGACCTTCGGCTTCCACAGGTGCTCATCGATAGGAATGTGGTCAAAATCGCGCACAATGTCCTTCACCATGCGGCGAAATTTGAACACACTGCCGTGCTCAATCTCCTCCTTCGCACGTGTCATCCACTTGTCGAATGCCGCCTGTGTCGATCCTTTGACAAGTTCATACGGCATCATGCGATTGCGAACGTTCATGAGAAGGTCGCCGTAGACCGCCGCCTTGATGGCGTCCACCATCATCTCGCGGCTGAAGGCAAAGCTGTCCGTCTCCTCTGGCAGTCCGCGCACGGCAAAGACAGCAACGTTCGGGAAGCCCGCATCGCGCAGTGCCTTGCGCAGGACGCCAAGATAGTTGGTCGCACGGCACGCGCCGCATGTCTGAAAGAGCGCAATACTCGTGTGGTCTGCATCGCACATGCCCGCCTTTAGCGCCGCAAGCAGCTGCCCGATGACGACGATCGCCGGATAGCACATATCGTTGTGCACGTAGCGCAGCCCAAGATCAATCGCTGCCTTGTCCGGCATCGGTGGAATGACGACGTTGTAGCCATGTTTTTTCATCGTCGTGCGGAAAAGCTCGAAGTGGATCGGCGCCATCTGCGGCGCAAGAATCGTATGCGTTTTCCTGCAGTCCTCGGTAAAGCGCGGACGCTCGATGACGGGCACCTCGTGATAGGCGGGGTTCTCCCTGCGCGCGAGCGCTGCAATCAGCGAACGCAGACGGATGCGTGCCGCGCCGAGATTCGACACCTCGTCGAGTTTGATCATCGTATAGATACGCTCGTGCGATTCGAGGATCTCGCGCACCTCGGAGGTTGTGAGTGCATCCAGACCACAGCCGAACGAACTGAGCTGGATGAGTGTCACATTGGGATGCTCCGCGACGAACTGCGCCGCATGATAGAGGCGCGCGTGGTAGCTCCACTGGTTCACGACCTGAAGCCGACGCTCGTGCACGGGAATGTGATAGACCGCATCCTCGGAGAGGATCGGCAGCTTGTAGGACTGAATCATCTCGGGGATGCCGTGGTTGATCTCGGGATCGACATGGTACGGACGCCCCGCGAGAAGAATCGCGTGCTCTCCCGTCTGCGCAATACGGTCGAGGATCTGCTGACCGTAGTCACGCACATCCTTTCGGTATTGCTCGATCTCGGCATAGCCCGCATCAACGGCGGCAGTGATCTCCTTTTTCCCGATCCCCTCCGCCTTGCCGAACTCCTCCACGAGGCGCTCAATCATGCGCTTTCGGTCATTGATTGGCAGGAATGGCTGGATAAAGCGGATGTTCTTCTCACGCAGGATGTCCATATTGATGCGGATGTTCTCCGCATAGGACGCGACGATCGGGCAGTTGAAATTGTTCGCTGACGAGCCCGGTTTGTCCTCCATATTGTGGGGCTCGCAGGGGTAAAAGATCGTATCGACGCCCTTTTCCACGAGGTCGACAATGTGTCCGTGCGCGAGCTTTGCGGGGTAGCAGAGCGAGTCCGACGGAATCGTTGCCATGCCTTTGTAAAAGAGCTGCGGCGACGATTTCCCAGAGAGAACGACGCCATATCCGAGCTTGTCAAAGAACGTGAACCAGAACGGATAGTCCTCGTACATATTGAGCGTGCGCGGAATGCCGATGCGTCCACGGCGCGGCTCTGCGGGCGATTTATAGTGTTTGAATACACGCCGATACTTGAATTTGTAGATGTTCGGCGTATCGTCCTCGTGCTTTTCGCCGCCGATACCGCGTTCACAGCGATTGCCCGTGAAGTAGCGCTCGCCGTTCGGGAACTGCTGCATCGTGATGAGGCACTTATTGCCACATTTGCCGCAGCGATAGGAGCTGGTCTTGGTCTCGAATGTGCCAAGCTCATCCGCCCCGAGGAGCGTCGATCGCTCCGTCCCCGTCTCAAGCGCGAGGATCGCCGCGCCATATGCACCCATGAGCCCCGCGATGTCGGGACGAATGACATTCTTGCCGATGATGTTCTCAAGCGCACGCAGAACCGCGTCGTTGTAAAACGTCCCGCCCTGCACGACGATGTGCTCGCCGAGCGTTGACACGTCCTTGATCTGCATGACCTTGAACAGGGCGTTCTTGACGACCGAGAGCGCAATGCCCGCCGAGATGTCGGCGACCTCCGCCCCCTCCTTCTGCGCCTGCTTGACCTTCGAATTCATGAAGACCGTGCAGCGCGTGCCGAGATCGACGGGGGCCTTCGCGTCCACCGCCTTGCCCGCAAACTCTGCGGGCGTCATATGCAGTCCCTCGGCAAAGTTCTGGATGAACGAGCCGCAGCCCGCCGAGCATGCCTCATTGAGCGTAATGTTGCCGACGCTGCCGTCCTGCACGAAGAAGCACTTCATATCCTGCCCGCCAATGTCCAGCACAAAGCTGACCTCTGGACAGAACTCCTGCGCCGCACGCAGATGGGCAAAGGTCTCGACCTCGCCGCCGTCCGCGTGGAGCGCCGCCTTGACGATTGCCTCGCCGTAGCCCGTTGTCATCGCACCCGCAATGTATGCGTCCTCGGGCATCACGGCATAGAACTCTTTCAGCGCGTCGATGACGGATTGCAAGGGCGAGCCATGATTACTGCCGTAGGACGTATGCAGCAGCTCTTTGTCACTGCCGATGGCGACAATCTTTGTCGTTGTCGAGCCTGCGTCGATGCCGATGTAGATCGGACCGCAATAGTCCGCAAGAATTCCGCGCTTTACACGGTCACGATCATGCCGTGCACGGAACGCCGCATAGTCCTCTGCTCTCTTAAAGAGTGTGAAATCGGCCGTACGTGTCTCTGCCGCCGCAGCCCTCTCCGCACGTGCAATACACGACTCCATCTCCCCCATATCGATTGCTTTGGCCTCATCTGAGAGCGCCGCGCCGACCGCGACGAAATAATTGCCGTAATCCACATCGACAACGTGTTCATCGTCGAGCTTCAATGTTTCGATAAAGCGTTTTTTCAGTTCCGGGAGAAAGTGCAGAGGTCCACCGAGGAATGCGACATTGCCGCCGATCGGGCGCCCCTGCGCGAGGTTGCCGATGGTCTGATTGACGACCGCCTGAAAAACGGAGAGTGCAATGTCCGCCTTCTCCGCACCGTCGTTCATGAGCGCCTGAATATCCGTCTTGGCGAACACGCCGCAGCGCGAGGCAATCGCGTAGACACGCTTGCCCTTTTCTGCGAGCGTATTGAGTCCGATGGGATCCGTCGAGAGCAGGGATGCCATATGGTCAATGAACGAGCCGGTACCGCCTGCACAGACACCGTTCATGCGCTGCTCGGGTGCATCACCGAAATACGTGATCTTGGCGTCCTCGCCGCCAAGCTCGACCGCCGTCGTTGTCTCCGGAATAAGACGACGCACCGCCGAGGCACAGGCGATAACCTCCTGTACGAACGGAAGTCCGATGCGCTGGGCAATACCCATGCCCGCCGACCCCGTGAGTGCAAACGAGAATTTTGCCTCACCGACCACCTCTTTCAGCTGCTCCAGATTCTCCTGCAGCGCCTTGCCGATCTCAGAAAAATGCCGTGCATAATTCTTGTAGAGGATCTCATGCTCCTCCCCGAGAACGACCAGCTTGATCGTCGTCGAACCGACGTCCACACCGACACGAAATGGGGATTCCAAAGTAACACCACCTATCCGAATCCATATAAAAGAATATGGATTTTATTCAATTAACCCATATTAAATAGGAAAGCCTCTTTAAGGCTTCCCTATTTTAACGTATTTCACAGGACTATGCAAGTGTATGGCGCACAGTTCCGCGATATCCAATTTTCAAATAATGGTTCTTCATTTTATAGAAAGAAACAGACCTCAAATATTATACGGTGCAGCGAGTTTCTTGAAGTAGTTGCGCGCTTTCTGCATCGTCCGGATGATTGGCTCCATGAGCTTTGGCTGGCGCACGACCGTGCGGATAACCGCCTTACGCAGCTGCCGATACTCCGCGTCGAAATCGCGCATGACATCCTCCATCTCCGCCTCGACCGAGACGGAGGGGATGTTCGACGGGATGAGATTGGCGCTCCGTCCCTGAATTGTAACAGTATCACCGAGGAAAGGTGCATAGACTTCGAGCCCAAGTTCTTCCTGAATCCGTTCCTTGAGCGCCTCCTGTGCCTGTCCCTCGCCGTGGACGAGAAACACCTTTGCAGGGCGTGGGGCGGTAATCGAACGCATCCAGTCGACGATCTGCTCTGCATCCGCATGCGCCGAAAAGCCCTCAAGCACCTGAATCTGAGCCTTGACCGCAATCTCCTCACCGAGCACACGCACGCGTTTAATGCCGTCGACGAGTCGCCGCCCAAGGCTTCCCTCCGCCTGATAACCAACAAAGAGCACCGTGGACTCCGGACGCCAGAGGTTGTGCTTGAGGTGGTGCAGTACACGTCCTGCATCTGCCATGCCCGAGGCAGACAGGATGATCGCCGAGCCCTCGGCAGAGTTCAGTGCACGTGACTCCGCCGCCGTCTCTGCAATGCGCACCTGCGGGAACGAAGGAATCGTCCCCTGCTCCCCAAAGAACGCAATGGTCTCCTCATCAAAGTCCTCATAGTTCTTGAGGAAGACACGCGTCGCCTGAATTGCAAGCGGACTGTCGATGATGATCGGGATATCACCGTCAAGCCGTCCCGCCTTCCACAGATTGTAAAAGTAATAGAGCAGCGTCTGTGTTCTGCCGACGGCAAAGGACGGGATAATGACGTTGCCACCGCGATCCATCGTATCGCGGATAACCTCAAGGAGCGCCGTCTCCTTGTCATAATCACGGTGAACACGGTCGCCGTACGTGGACTCGACAAGCAGGAAATCCGTTCCCGCAATTCGTTCCGGATCACGCAGGATGGGCTGATTCGGCTGACCGAGGTCGCCCGAGAAGACAAGCTTCGTCTCCTGCCCGTTCTCCTCCACCACCATCTCGATGATTGCCGATCCGAGAATGTGCCCCGCGTCGCGGAAGGTCAGTTGCAGAGCATCCACCTGCAAAGGTGACTGATAGGCGACCGGCTCAAACAGCTCAAGTGCGGCAAAGGCATCCGCCTGCGTATAGAGCGGCGTAATCGGCGCCTCACTGCGGCGGGCGTTCTTCCGATTAAAGAGCTCTGCATCGCTCTCTTGGATGTGCGCGGAGTCCGGCAGCATGATGCGCACGAGGTCGCAGGTGGAACGCGTCGCGTAGATTTTTCCGCGAAAACCTTCACGCACGAGGCGCGGAATGCGTCCACAGTGGTCGATGTGCGCATGCGTCAAAAAAACCGCCTCGATCTCGGCGGGATTGAACGGAAAGTCCTCATAGTTCATCTCGCGCAGACGGCGCGTTCCCTGATACATGCCGCAGTCCACCAGATAGCTGTGATCCCCCACATGGAGCAGATAGCACGAGCCTGTGACGACGTGCGCAGCGCCCAAAAATTCGAGCCGCATAAGACAGCCTCCCTTCGGATTCAACGATTTCTTATATCTATAAAATTCGGAATCCATCAAAAAAATCCTGCTTTTTGCAGGATTTTATGCTACACTGAACACATAGAGAATGAAAGGGAGGAAACTCTATGAAAAAAATTGGATTTATCGGACTTGGCATCATGGGCGCCGCGATGGCAGATCACCTCATGGATGCGGGCTATGAGCTCAGCGTCTACAACCGTACGAGGTCGAAGGCGGACGCACTCGTTACGCGTGGCGCGAAATACTGTGAGAGTCCCGGTTTATGTGCACGTGGGCAGGACGCTGTCATCACGATCGTCGGCTATCCGAAGGATGTGGAGGAAATCTACCTCAGCGCGGATGGGATTCTCGCAAATCTCGATGTGGGTGCCTACACCGCCGATATGACGACCTCCTCCCCCGCTCTTGCCGAACGCATTTATGCAGAGGCAAAGAAGCGCGGCATTCATGCACTCGACGCACCTGTCACAGGTGGAGATATGGGCGCACGGAACGCCACGCTGAACATCCTCGTCGGCGGCGATGAGGATGCGTTCAACGCCATGCGGCCCATCTTTGCCGCAATGGGTAAGAACATCGTCTATGAGGGCAGCGCGGGTGCAGGGCAAAAAACCAAAGCGGCAAACCAGATCGCAATCGCAGGGGCACTCGCGGGCGCGTGCGAGGCATTCGCCTATGCACGCGCGGCGGGGCTGGATGTCGAGAAGGTCTACACCTCCATCTCGGGCGGTGCGGCGGCGAGCTTCCAGATGAGCAACATGCTGCGCATGGCGCTCAACGGCAACTTCGATCCCGGCTTTATGATTAAGCACTTCGTCAAGGATATGACGATCGGTGCCGAGACGAGCAAGGAGTATGGCGTCGACCTTCCTGTCCTCGAACAGGTACTGCGTGAGGCGCGCGCAATTGAGGAGCGCGGCGGCGGCACAGATGGAACGCAGAGCTTGTTGAAATATTATGAGTGAAAATTCTACGGTTTTGTGGCGCGATGTCCCAAAGTGAACCCTAGTGGAACAAGTGAGTAAAGTGTGCGACTCGCCCCCGGCGTGCTTCTTTCGTTCAAGCGCAGCGCGTTTAAGAAGTGCGTCGGTATTTCGGCGAACGAGCACGCGATCACTTGTGCAACTAAGCGTTCGCGCGGGATTCGCGCCACATCGTTTTACTCATGCCAAATCCGCACCAACTCCTCCGCTGCAGCATACGGATGCATCGCGCCCGCCACCGCGCTCACGACGAAGAAGCCCTCAACGCCTGTCGCTTTGAGGGCAGGTAAATCCGCCGCCTTGACACCGCCGCCTACGACCACGGGCACGGGGCTGATACGGTGTAGCTGCGTGAGTTCTTCGAGGCTGCGCGTCACAATTTCGCCCGAGGCAGTACGCCCTGCCTCGGGCTTTGTTGGCGTCGCGTGCAACGGTCCTGCACCGAAGTAGTCGATGCACGAGGTATCGCAGTGCGACACGTAGTCAAGGAGTTCCGATGTACGTGCGGAGAGTCCGATAATCGCGTCCGCGCCGAGGTGCTTGCGGCATACATCGGGCGGGATATCCGTCTGTCCGACGTGCACGCCGTCCACCTTGACGCCCTGTTCCCGCGCAGCGAGCACGACATCTAGACGGTCGTTTACAACGAGTGTCACAACAGCCGACTTCTCCTGCGCGGCGATCACATCTGCCGCTGCACGCGTGAGATCGATAATCTCGCGTGCATCCGTATGCTTTGCTCGAATCTGAACAAATGTAAACCCCGCACAAACCGCCTCCGCGATCACACGTGCAATGGGACGCCCATTCGTATTCTCGGGACCAATCACGAGATACGCGGATAAATCGAATTTGTTTCGCATATGATATCCTCCTAAAAAATCCCCGCCAAACGGCGGGGATTTTTCATAGCCGTATCAACGGCTTAGTAATTCTGCACAACCTGCTGGAAGAAGGACTGCGGATGCTCACAGACCGGACACTTCATCGGTGCCTTCGGACTCTCGCAGACATAGCCGCAGTTGAGGCACTGCCAGATGATCTTCTCATCGCGTGCGAACACCGTGCCCTCATCCACCTTCTGCAGCAGCAGCTTGTAGCGGGCGTCGTGCTCCTTCTCGATCTTGCCGACGGCGTCGAAGAGACGCGCAATCTTGTCGAATCCCTCCTCGCGCGCGACGCGTGCGAACTCGGGGTACATGCTCGTCCACTCCTCATTCTCCCCGGAGGCGGCATCGGCGAGGTTCGCCTTCGTGTCGCCGACACCATGCACGAGTTTGAACCAGATCTTTGCGTGTGCCTTCTCGTTGACTGCCGTCTCGTTGAAGATGTTCGAGATCTGGACGTAGCCATCCTTCTTCGCCTGCGACGCATAGTAGAGATACTTCGTATGCGCCTGCGATTCGCCGGCAAATGCCGCCCAGAGATTCTTCTCGGTCTGTGATCCCTTGAGTTCCATGATGCTCTCCTTTTCTAAAAATAATACACAGCAACTATATCAATCGACAGAGCGTTTCTATTCCCCATAGGCGCCTTGCTCAGGGGCGCGGGCAACAAAACACTCAGCCTCGATTGACCAATATATCTGCGACCTCGTCGATGTTCTTCTTGCCGAAGAAAAGGTCTTCCCCTACAATCATGCAGGGAACGCTCATCACGCTATACTTCTCTTTCATCTCAGGGAAGTAGCGAATGTCGTAGATGTCAGCACGCACATTCTCCCGCTCTGCCGCAATGCGCTGCACGGCTGCAACAACATCGGGGCACATCGTGCAGGAGAGGGACATGAGAACTTTGACATCGGAGGGCGCGGAAATCTGCTCAATTTTCGCGCGCGTCTCGTCGCGCAGTTCCTGACCGGGGCCTGCCACATTGTAGAGAGCTAGGATAAACGAGTTGAACTCATGTCCGCCCGGAACAGCGTGGAACGTAATGCCGCTTGACGTGCCGTCAGCACGCAGGACCTCGACGCCCGGTTCGCCGCCTGCCGCCTCGCTCTCCTCGTAGCTGATCTTGTCCGTGAGACCTGCAAATTCATCCATAAAGCCGCGCAGTTCGCGTGAGAGATCGCCGTCATCATAGTGTCCGACAATTTTGACCGGACGCTCGAGCTTTTCGAAGACCGCCGCCAGCTGCGCGCGGATCTCGGCAGAGATAAAGTTCGTTTCATTCCCCTCTGCCGCTTCCTTCTCAATGGAGGACTTGCGCTGCTCAAAGCGCTTTGCATCCACCTCGGCGCGGGCAAAGGCGGGCAGCTTCAGTCGGTCATGCAGTGCCGCCGCATGACGCTCTGCCGCAACCGCAGAGACAGCACCGTCGGAAACCGCCGTCACCACCTGACGCAGCGTCTTGATGCAGACATCGCCTGCCGCAAAGACCCCCTTGACATTCGTTTCCTTCTCCTCGTTCGTGATGACGTAGCCCTGCTCGTTGAGCGCGACGTGCTCACGGAAGAGCCCCGTGTTCGGGATATAGCCGGCAAAGACAAAGACGCCGAACGTCTCCCCGTCCTTCGCCATATAGTGCTCAATCTTGCCCGTCTTCTCGTCGCGAAAATCAGCATAGGAAATCATCGTCTCACCGCCGACACGCTCCACCACCGTATTGAAGCGCACGCTGATATTCGGGTAGTTCGCAAGTGCGTCCACTGCTGTCTGCGGCGCACGGAACTTGTCACTGCGCACGAGGATCGTGACGGATTTGCCATAGCGCGAGAGGAACATACTCTCCTCCACCGCCGCAAGACCGCCGCCGATGACGAAAATGTCCATGCCCGTGAAGAACTCGGCATCACAGGTTGCGCAGTAGGCAACACCACGCCCTTGGAACTTCTTCTCACCGTAGAACCCCACCTTGCGCGGATTTGCCCCCGTCGCGAGGATAACACTGAGCGCCTCCACCGTGCCCGCCGTCGTCTCAAGTTCCTTAATATCCTGATCGAGCTTGAGACCGATGACCTCTGCCGTGACGAACTCCGCACCAAATCCACGCGCCTGCTCCTCCATCTGTGCCGCAAGCTCGGAGCCGCTGACCTTCCCCGTGCCGGGGTAGTTCACAACATCGGCAGTAATCGTGATCTGTCCACCGATCTTCTCCTTCTCGATGACCAGCACCTTGCATTTCGCACGCGCCAGATAGATGGCGGCGGAAAGCCCTGCAGGACCGCCGCCGACGATGACGGCATCATACATTTTGTCCACCAAAGCACCTCTTCTTCTCCTGATATGGATTCTCTGAATCAATCCGTGCTCCATAGGAAAAAGCACTCCGCAAGCTGCCTCGCGAAGTGCCGGTTCAATTTCTTAGAGTTTGCCGACGAGATCGAAGCTCGGCTTCAGCGTCTTTTCACCCGGCTTCCAACGTGCGGGGCAAACCTCATCGCCGTGCTTCGCGACGAACTGGAGCGCCTGCACCTTGCGGAGAAGCTCCTGTGCATTGCGACCGACGTTGCCTGCACTCACCTCATAGGAAACAATCTTGCCCTCGGGATTCACGACGAATGTACCGCGCTCGGAGCGTCCGTCCTCCTCGATGTAAACATCGAAGTCGCGTGCGAGCTTTGCCGTCGGGTCTGCGAGCATCGGATAGGTGAGCTTGCCGACAAGCTCAGAGCTCTCGTGCCACGCCTTATGTACGAAGTGGGAGTCGCAGGAAACGCCGAAGATCTCGCAGCCGAGCTTCTGGAACTCCGCATACTGATCCTGGAGATCCGCCAGCTCCGTCGGGCAGACAAACGTGAAGTCCGCCGGATAGAAGAAGAACACGCTCCACTTGCCCTTGAGATCCGCCTTTGTGTACTGAACGAACTCGCCCTGACCGCCTTCCTTCTTCTGGAATGCGTCTACCTTAAAATCGCTGATTTCCTTGTTGATGAGTGACATTGAATATCCTCCTTTTGATAAAACCAATCGCTTTCGTTTCAAGCGATTGCGTATGTCCTTATGATGGGTTAATCATAGCACAGGGGATTTTACTTGTCAACAGAAATTTATACTTTTTAATAACTATTTTTGTTTAATAGTTTGATATGTCAAAAAATCCCGTATGCGTATCCAACGAAACACAAAAGAGGAACCACCATCACAGCAGTTCCTCTCATCTCAAAGCCTCATCTTGAAATCATCGTAACCGAATGCGCGTACAATCTCCCAATCTCCACTCGGAGGAACAGCGATAATGTTCGGTAGCGGCATGCCGTTGAACGTGTTGTTCTTGACCATCGTATAGATCGCCATATCACCAAAGATGACACGAGACCCAACAATAAGCGGCGCGTCAAACGAGTAAGTGCCGATCGTATCGCCCGCGAGGCAGGTCGGTCCCGTGAGCGTATACGTATGCGCCTTCTCCCCCGCTTCGCCCGCACCGATGACGGGCGGACGGTAGGGCATCTCGATCACATCGGGCATGTGGCAGGTAGCCGACGTATTGAGGATTACATTCCCGCCCGCCTGTACTTCGAGCACCTCGGCAACGAGGAAGCCTGCATTCAGCGCAACCGCCTCGCCCGGTTCGAGATAGACCGCCACGTCATATTTCTCCTGCACATGGCGAATCAATTTTTTGAGCAGTGCGATGTCATAGCCCTCGCGTGTGATGTGGTGCCCTCCGCCGAAGTTCAGCCACTTCATGCCGTGGAGGTATTTGCCAAATTTCTCCTCCACGGCTTCGAGCGTCAGAGCAAGCGCGTCTGCGCCCTGCTCGCAGAGTGTATGAAAGTGCAGGCCATCCAGCCCATCAAGCAAATCCTCGCGAAAATCCGCAATCTTCACACCGAGACGCGACCCCGGCGCGCAGGGATCGTAGATCGCATGCTCCTGCGTCGAGCGCTCGGGGTTGATGCGGATGCCGCAGGACACACCTGCCGCCCGTGCCTGCGCGCCGAAACGCTCCCACTGGGCGAACGAGTTGAAGATGATGTGATCGCAGATCGCGGCGAGGCGATGCAGCTCGTCTTCCTCATAGGCTGGCTTGAAGACGTGATTCTCCTTGCCCATTTCCTCCTGCGAGAGGCGTGCCTCATAGATGCCGCTCGCCGTCGTTCCCGCGAGATAGCGCCCGATCAGCGGATAGTAGTGATACATGGAAAAGCATTTCTGCGCAAGCAGCACCTTTGCGCCCGTGTCCTCCGCAACTTCGGCAAGAATACGCAGATTTTTCTCAAGCAGCTCCTCATAGACGAGATAGGAGGGCGTCGGTACCGCGTTCCACTCCGCGCGCCACTGCACAAACGTCCCCATCAGTCCACCAGCACCGGGTTATGACTCTCCTGCCACGGCAGCCCCCAGACGTTCAGCGCGTCCATGAACGGATCGGGATCGAACTCCTCGACGTTGAACACACCGGGACGGCGCCACTTGCCCGTCATCACCATCATCGCGCCGATCATCGCGGGCACGCCCGTCGTGTAGGCGACCGCCTGCGAGCCGACCTCGGCGTAGCATTTCTCATGGTCGCAGACATTGTAGAGGTAGTAATTCTTCTCCTTGCCGTCCTTCTTCCCGCGGAAGATGCAGCCGATGTTCGTCTTGCCCTTCGTCCGCGGACCGAGGCTCGCGGGATCGGGCAGCACTGCCTTGAGGAACTGCAGGGGGATGATCTTGTGCCCCTCGAAGTCGATCGGCTCGATCGAGGTCATGCCGACGTTCTCAAGACAGCGCAGATGCGTCAGATAGCTCTCGCCAAACGTCATAAAGAAGCGGATGCGTTTGATGCCCTTGATATTTTTTGCAAGGGATTCGAGTTCCTCGTGGTGCAGGAGGTACATATCCTTCTGCCCGACCTCGGCAAAGTCATAGACGCGTTTGATCTCCATCGGCTCCGTCTCGACCCACGCACCATTCTCCCAATAGCTGCCCTTCGCCGAAACTTCACGGATGTTGATCTCGGGGTTGAAGTTTGTCGCAAAGGGATAGCCGTGGTCGCCGCCGTTGCAGTCGAGGATGTCGATGTAGTTGATCTCGTCAAACTCGTGCTTCATCGCGTACGCGCTGAACACACCCGTTACGCCGGGATCGAAGCCCGAGCCGAGGAGTGCCGTCAGCCCTGCCTCACGGAAGCGATCGGCATACGCCCACTGCCAGCTGTACTCGAACTTCGCCGTGTCCTCCGGCTCATAGTTCGCCGTATCGACATAGTGCACGCCCGCCGCAAGGCACGCATCCATGATGTGCAGATCCTGATACGGGAGGGCGAGGTTGAGCACGACCTCCGGCCGAAACTCACGGATGAGTGCCGTGAGTGCGGGCACATCGTCCGCATCCACCGCAGCGGTCTGAATCTTCGTCTTTCCGCCGTCCAGCTTCGCCTTGAGCGCATCGCATTTTGACTTTGTGCGCGAGGCAATGAGGATCTCCTCGAACACCTCCGGATTCTGACAGCATTTATGCACGGCAACGCTCGCAACGCCGCCCGCACCAATAATCATCGCTTTTCCCATAACAACGCCTCCTTATAGATACTCCTATCATACAACAGGACGGGGGGCACTGCAAGAAATATCACCTCTGAAATAATCCTTCCGCATATATCGTCTTTTCTTTTGTTACATTCTATGACAGAGCGATCGAATTGTGCTATAATAATTCCTGTGTATACAATAATTTAGGAAGCTCTGCAATATAACGAAAGGAACCATCAACCATGGCTGTTCACGTCATCAACGAGTCGCGCCGCTGCCTCCAGTGCAAGAAGCCGCTCTGCCGTATCAAGGGCTGCCCCGTGCAGACCAATGTGCCGGAGATGATCCGCCTCTTCCTCGACGGCAAGATCAACGAGGCGGGCGCAATGCTCTACGACAACAACCCGATGAGCGTTTTCTGTTCGCTCGTCTGCGATCATGACGCACAGTGCGAGGGCAACTGCATTCAAGGGCGGCGCGGTGCACCGATCCAGATTTCGAGCATTGAGCACTACATATCGGACACCTATCTCGACAAACTCGTCCTCTCACGCAAGTCATACAACGGACACAATGTCGCCGTGATTGGCGCGGGACCCGCAGGTATTGTCGTTGCAGTCAAACTCGCACAGGAGGGCTACGGCGTCACGATCTTCGAGCGGATGCAGCGCATTGGCGGAATGCTGCGCTACGGCATTCCGGATTTCCGTCTGCCGCCCTCGACGCTCGACCGCTATGAGGAGAAGCTCTACACCCTCGGCATCCACATCCGCCCAAACACGACGATCGGCGGCGCACTCACGGTGGACGATCTCTTCCGCGACGGCTACGAGACGATCTTCATGGGCACGGGCGCATGGCGTGCGAAGAGCCTCGGCATCCACGGCGAGACACTTGGCAACTGCCACTATGCCGTCAACTACCTCCAGAACCCGGATGTCTACCGTCTCGGTGACCGCGTCGCCGTCATCGGCTCGGGCAACTCCGCAATGGACGTAGCACGTACAGCAATTCGCAAGGGCAGCCGCTACGTCACGATCTACGCACGGCGCAACGGCATCTCAGCGAGCGAGCGCGAGCTTGAGTATGCACTGATGGATGGCTGCGAGATCCAGTATGGCAAGGGCATCCACTCCGTCACGCCCGAGGGGCCAATGCTTTATGACCGCGTTTTTGATGAGGATCAAAATCTGATCAGCGAGGGTGCCCCCTATCTTGTTCCCGCCGACAGCACTGTCATCGCGGCGAGCCAGGCGGCAAAGGACAAGATCGTCCGCTCCACAACGGGCATCACACTGAACAAAAAGGGGCTTGTCATCGTCGATGAGAACGGCATGACGGGACGCGACGGCGTATTCTCGGCGGGTGACGTCGTGCAGGGACCGTGGACTGTCGTCCATGCCGTCAGGGATGCAAAACACGTCGCCGAGGCAATGATTCGCTATATGGAGGAACACAGCGCAAAGTCCTGACATCGTCGGGCTTTGCCGACACAAGATAAGGAGACAGTTATGACCATGAGTGATCGCGAGATCACCGATCTCGTACGACAGATGGCGGCACCGCCGAAGCCCCCCACCTACGGGGAGGCAGAGGTGGAAGAGCTCGTGCGCATGCACGCGGGCGGTCGACACAGGATGCGCAGTGAGGCAGAGATCCTCGCGCGCTACAACCTCGGGCGCCAGCAGTACAAGCAGCTGAAATTCAGCCGTGAGAACAACCGTGAACAGCAGCAGATGCTCTACGCAGAACTCAAGGCGCTCGGCTGGGTGCTCGGCCGCAAGGAACGCGATGTCGTCATGGAGATCAATAAATGAAGCTGACTCTGAACAAAGACGAATTTATTGCGGCTGCAAAAAGTGCGAACCTGATCACAATCTCTACGGAGTTGACGATGGATCTTGACACGCCCGTCTCCATCTACTACAAACTTGTCGGAGACAAAAAAGGCTACATCATGGAGTCCGTCGACACGACTCAGCAACAGTTCGGACGCTACTCCTTCATCGGCGGCGAGCCGTTCGTGCGCGTGCAGGTATTCGCGGATAAGCTGCTCGTGAGCGAAAACGGCCTGATGAAGAGCATTGCGGGTGCCCCACATGAGACGATGAAGGCGTACGCCGCACGATTCACTCCTTCCGCTGCGGATGGAGAGGTGCTCCCCCTTGTCCACGGCGGACTTGCGGGCTACTTCACCTATGAGACAGCGGCGACCTTTGATCGCGTACGCGGCGTAGAACTCGATGATGAGCAGCTGCTTGGGCAGTTCATGATGTGCCGCTATCTCGTCGTCTACGATGCCCTCAAAAACAGCGCTCAGCTCCACTACCTTGCCGATATCCGCACAGGTGAGGATACAGGCGAACTCTATGATGCCATTGTGGAGCGTCTTGCCATGATACGTGCACGCCTTGCCGCACCGTTCACACCACCGGCAGCAGAGCCCGCAAAACGCAAAACACCAGTCGACTTTATGGCGCGTTACAAAACGGCACCGAAAGATTTCCTGAACGTGATCGACACGATCAAGGAGCATATCTATGCGGGCGACATTTTTCAGGCGGTGCCGTCCTTCCGCTTTTGTGAGAAGATCACGCGCCCTGCATTTCTCTTCTATCGCCGTCTGCGGCAAGTCAATCCCTCGCCCTATATGTTCTACTACAACTTTGGCGAGGTAAAGCTCGTCGGGGCCTCCCCCGAAATGCTCATTAAGGTCTCCGGCAAGACCGTCTACACCTACCCCATCGCGGGCACGCGCAAACGCGGCAAAAACGATGAGGAAGATGCACGCCTCGCCGCTGACCTGCGCTCCGACGAAAAGGAGTGTGCCGAGCATGCCATGCTTGTCGACCTCGCGCGCAACGATCTCGGTCGGATCAGTGTTCCCGGCACGGTTCGCGTGCCGAAACTCATGGAGGTCGAACGCTTCTCCCATGTCTCACATATGGTGAGCAGCGTAGTCGGTGAGATTGCCCCCACCTACACGCCGATGGATGTTCTGCGCGCCACCTTCCCTGCCGGAACGGTCAGCGGCGCCCCGAAGCTGCGTGCGATGGAGATCATTCACGAGCAGGAGAAAGAAAACCGCGGCTTTTACGCCGGAACCGTCGGCTATATGGACTTTCGCGGCAATATGGACATGTGCATCACCCTGCGTACCATGTGCATCGAAAATGACGACACGGCAGTCATCCAGTCGGGCGCGGGCATTGTCAAGGACTCCGTGCCTGAGAAAGAGTACCTCGAAATCCTGCAAAAGGCAAAGGCGCTCTTCGAGGTCGTAGAAGAGGTGGAGAACAATGCTGCTTTTGCTTGACAACTACGATTCCTTTACCTACAACGTCTATCAACTTCTCACAAATATTGGCGCAGAGGTCGAAGTCGTTCGCAACGATGCAATGACCGTTGATGAAATTCGTGCGAAAGGGTATAAGGGGATCGTGATCTCCCCCGGACCGGGACTCCCAAAGGACGCGGGCATTACAGAGGATGTCATCCGCGAACTTGGTACAGAAACACCGATTCTCGGCATCTGCCTCGGTCATCAGGCGATCGGCGAGGTATTCGGCGGCAAGATTGTCCGCGCACATGAGATCGTTCACGGCAAAGCCGCCCCGATCCGTCACCATGGAACAGGAATCTATCGAAACATTCATGCGGGTACGCAGGTTGCGCGCTATCACTCCCTCATCATCGAGCGCGAGAGCCTGCCCGATGTGCTCGAAATCACGAGTGACCTCGGCGACGGCACGATCATGGGCGTACGACACAAGGAACTGCCAATCGAGGGCATCCAGTTTCACCCCGAGTCCATACTGACCCGCGAGGGGCGCACCATGATGGAGAACTATCTGACAGACATCGAGGCAATATGAGCGAAAAACGATATGACGACATCTTGTTGATCAGCGATCTGGATGGGACACTGATTCCGCGCTATGAGATGATCTCCGAGGAAAACGTGCGCGCCATCAATGCATTTACCGCCGCAGGCGGTGCCTTTGCTGCCGCAACGGGACGCACACCGGGCTCCGCCCTCCCCTACCTCGACGGCATCACGGTCAATGCACCGAGCATCTTCTTCAACGGTGCAATGCTCAAGGATCTGTCGAAGAATCATGTGCTCGAGACACGCACGCTTGTCGGTGACCTCTGGCGCACCTTTGCTGCGCGTGTGCTCTACCAGTTCCCGCGCGCCTGCGTCGAAGTCTATACGGAAGAGCACTGCCATATCCTCAGCCCCGAGGCGAATGACGACCCGCGCCTCACGGATGAGTTCTACAATGTCAATCACACGAATCTGCAAACAGTCGAGCGTGAGACATGGCTGAAGTTTTTTATCTGTGATGCACCCATCAATCTTTCCTTTGTGGAGCGTCTGGCGCAGGAACTTGGCATCGATCAATGCTCCACCTCGTTCTACTCCGAGGAAAACTACCTCGAGTTCGTCCCGCCCGGCACAAGCAAGGGAGCGATGGCAGATGTATTGAAAGCGATGCCTGCCTACGCGGGACGGCGCATCATCGCCTGCGGTGACTATGAGAACGACGTCGAACTTCTGCGCATGGCAGATATCGGCATTGCCCCCGAGGACGCCTCAGAGGACGCAAAGGCGGCAGCAGATCGGATTGCTCCACCCTGCCGGGAACCGCTGATTCCGTGGATATTGAGAGAGATATTATAGACATACAAAAAGAGCGCTGCGATTGCAGCGCTCTTTTCTATGCAGTAAGCTGTCTTGAATCTCATTAATTAGAATGCGAACTCAACGCGGCCGAAGAGCTTGCTTGCGTCCTTGTCCACAGTGATATCCTTGCCCTTGAAGTACTCCGCCTTCGTCGTCACATTCTTGAAGGGCGTGTAGGTTGCACCAACAGCCCACCCCTTCTGGTCAGAGCCAAGGACGTTGTAGGTCGGTGCGAATGCGACGTTCTTGCCAAGGTGACGATAGGCAACGTATGCGCCCCACGAGCCCATATCAGACTTCTTTGCACCCTTGTAGTCGAGCTCAACGCTGCCTGCCTTGCGGTAGTAGTCAGCCTCCGCGTTCTGCGCATAGGACCCCTTGAGCGCAATGTTCTTGTCGAACTTGTAGCTGCCGCCGATCATCCAGACATTTGCATTATCCTTTTTAGCAGCCTTGGTATACCCATCCAAGCTCTTGAAATGCTCACTGTTGAAGTGATGATAGCCAACACCACCCGTCAGCTTGCCAAGCGTCGTGGAGAGCTCGATGCCCTGATAGTTCGCAGCAACATCACTGTCCGAGAACTTGGACATACGGCCTGCAGCGATCTTCGCCTTAACGACATTGCCGAACTTGACCATGCCGCCGGACAGGTAGTTATCGAAGACCATCGCATCATCCACGTCGGTGGTGTATGCAATACGACCAAGCGTAACGTTGAGCTTGCCATAGTTGCCCTCGGCATTCGCATAGTCCAGCTTCAGCTCACCCGAGCTGCCGGAGTCCGTCTTCATGTTGCTGTCTGCCGTGAAACGAGCCTTAACCTGCCAATGATCGTTGACCTCAGCCGTCGGGAAGAGGCGGAGACGGAGACGCTCCGTATTGGAGTTCTTCTGGTTCTCATGACGATCGCTGATGTAGTCATAGCGGAGATAGCCTGTCCACTTCACCATATCCGCATTCTTCTCGAGGTTCGAGACACGGACGCCAAGGTTGTTCAGCTCATCCGCAAACTCAGCAGCGAGGCGGTCGACGAGTGCGCGGTCCGATGCAGACATATCGCCCTTTGCCATCGCCTTGCCGACCATCTGTGCCATCTCGTAACGCGTGATGTTGCGGTCGCCACGATACGTGCCGTCGCCATAGCCCTCGACAACACCATCCGCAGCGAGCTGCGTTACAGCGTCGTACGCCCAATGATCACGAGGCACATCCGAGAACGGATTTGCCGCCGCGAACGTCGTGGACGCAGCACCGATCGTCAGCGCTGCTGCAAGAGCAGCTACCATTGTCTTCTTCATACTGTTTCCTCCTTTGCGGGAATCTCCCGCAATCAATGAAATACTGATCTGCATATAGGAGGACGGAGTATCCATGTTCCCTCACGAGCATCCTGCACGCAGATTCAACGTTTGTCATTATAGCATAATATCCTTCGTTTGAAAAGTAGAGTTATGTCGTATTCCAGGGTCGTTTCACGGAGTTAAAGTAGAATGAGAAAGTAGGTTGATGAGATGTTCTGGATGAAACATGCAGTTTATCATGTTTCCCTTGTTTCTAATTTTATAAAACGACCCTAATTTTTTCGTTTTTGCTATTGACAAATGTCACTACATAACAGGGGCGCTTGTAACGATTCATCTAATCAAAAGACAGGGGCAGTTGTACGAAGTTTTCTAGCTTCGTACAACTGCCCTTTTTTCAGTCTTTCCAATAGAACTCACACTCGTATCCGTCCGCCTTGAGCGACAATCCTGTCGCCCACGGTGGATCTTCTTCCATTATGGAAGATATATCTTCAAGCGTCCATAAAGGAGCCCCGACTTCATGCGTGCCCACATAAGCCCCGCTTACCAGACAAACAATCCGCAGATGGCGGCAGACAGCAGGGAGACCAGCAGTCCGGACAGTATCATGTAGGACACGTTGCGCGCGACGATCGTGTTGCGCTCGCTGTCAACGAGCCCCTTAAAGCAGCCGAGGATGATGCCGATCGTCCCGAGGTTGGCGAATGACGTAATGAACACGGTCATCACAGCCTGCATATGCGCGGGCCACGTCCGGACGACATCCTGGATCTGCAGCATGACGACAAACTCGTTCGTGATGAACTTCGTCCCCATGTACTGGGCAATCTGGAATGCCTCTGTCGGCGCAAGCCCAAGCAGCCACGCGAATGGAAACAGCACGACACCGAAGATGAGCTCGAGCGAGAGCGATGGGTGCAGAATGCCGAGGAGGAGGTCGACGCACTTGAGCAGTGCAACGATGGCGATGACGTTCGCGCAGATGATGAGCACGAGACGCCCTGCGCCGATGATCGACTCCGCAAGGTAGGAGAAGAACGGCTCGCGTCCGCCTCCCTCGTGGATTGTTGCAATCGTGTCCTCCTCCGGTGCAACCTTCACGGGATGGAGGAGCGAGGAGACGAGCAGCGCGTTGATGACATTCAGCGGGATTGCCGTGACGACATACTCCGCCGGCATCATCTTGACATAGACGGCGATGAGTGCCGCCGTCACGCAGCTCATCGACATGAGGCCGATGGTCAGCACGCGTTCCTTGCTCATCTTCATGAGCTGGAGTTTCGACACGGCGAGTGCCTCCGTGTTGCCGAGAAACATCATCTCGATGGCGAAGAACGACTCGAACTTCGGCGCGCGCGTGAGAAATGTGAGCAGTTTGCCAATCCAACGAATGACGAACGGCAAAATGCCGAAATACGTAAGGATGTCAAAAAGCGGCACAACGAAGAGGATCGGCAGCAGTGCCGCAGCGAAGAAGTTCATCTGCGGCACGTTGACCCAGTCGGGGAACACGAACGCGATGCCGACGTACGAGATGTTGATCAGCTCCGTGAATCCGGCCGCAGCGGCTGTAATCATCTCGCGCCCGATCTCGAACGAGGTCAGGAACCACGCGAGCATGAGGTTCAGCGTGAGCAGAGAGGCGACCGAACGCCACTGGATCTCCTTGCGGTTCCGCGAGGCGAGCACGCCGATTCCGAGGAACACGACAAGGCCGAGCAAGTTGACGAAGAAAAACATACGAACCCCCCATCGGAATTTATGCTTAGTACCGAACGACCTTGTCTTTCTCCACACGGGCATAGACGAGCGGACGGACGGGCGGCTCCTCTGTGCCGATGGTAATTGCCTCATGGTAGAGCTGTGCCGCGCTGTCGCCGCGCTGTGTGCTGTCCGTGTAGAGCGTCGCGATGACATCGTCTGCCTTCACTGCGTCGCCATATTTCTTGTGCAGGATGAGACCGGCGGCGAAATCAATCGGACTGTCCTTCGTCTCGCGCCCCGCACCGAGCACGACGCTCGCCTCGCCGATTTTCTCCGCGTCCATGGCCGTGATGTAGCCGTCTGCGTTCGCGCGGATCTCCACCTGCACGGCTGCCTGCGGGAATTTCGATGCGTCGCGCAGGACGGCATCATCACCGCCCTGTCGCCGCACCATCATGCAGAATGTCTCGAACGCCGACCCGTCTGCAATCGACTGCTCCGCCATGCGGCGGCACTCCTCAATCGTGCCCTTGCCGACGAGGTAGAGCATATTCTCCGCGAGCCGGAGCGACACCTCCGTCAGGTCATGCGGTCCCTTGCCGCGCAGCACGTCCATCGACTCCGCGACCTCGATGCTGTTGCCGATGCCGAGCCCGAGCGGCGTGTCCATGTCGGTAATCAGCGCGACGGTGCGCCGCCCTGCGCCCTCGCCGATGGCGACCATCGTCTGCGCAAGCGCGATGGCATCGTCGAGCGTCTTCATGAATGCGCCCGAGCCCGTCTTGACATCGAGCAGAATGCAGTCCGAGCCGGCGGCGAGCTTCTTGCTCATGATGGAGGACGCGATCAGCGGGATCGCGTCGACCGTCGCCGTCACGTCGCGCAGCGCGTAGAGTTTCTTGTCCGCCGGCGCGAGGTTGCCCGACTGCCCGATGACGGACACGCCGCACTCGTTCACGATGGAGAAGAATTTTTCGCGCGAAATCGCCGTCTCATAGCCGGGGATGGCCTCCAGTTTGTCCACGGTGCCGCCCGTGTGCCCAAGACCGCGACCGCTCATCTTCGCGACGCACCCACCGCAGGCGGCGACAATCGGGGCGCAGATGAGCGTCGTCTTGTCGCCGACGCCACCGGTGGAGTGCTTGTCCACCTTTTTGCCGGCAATCGCCGAGAGGTCGACGCGGTCACCCGAGTCCGCCATTGCAATCGTCAGCTCCGTCGTCTCCTGCGCCGTCATGCCGCTGAACCAGATTGCCATGAGCATGGCGGACATCTGATAGTCGGGAATCTCGCCCGCTACATAGCCTTCGACCATCCAGCGCAGCTCCTCGGCAGTGAGTGTGCCGCCATGCTTTTTCTTCGTAATCAGGTCATACATGCGCATGGGTTGATCCTCCTCAGTGCGCAAGAATGCGCGGCAGCAGGCTCTCGCCCTTCGTCGTCAGCCCCGTACCGAACATATCTGCCACCGTCGCGCCGATCATGGCGAAGGTCGGGTACGTCCCAAGGTTGACACCCTGACGGATCTGTGCGCCGTAGACGAGGAACGGCACGTACTCACGCGTGTGATCTGTGCCGGGTGCGCCGGGGTCGCAGCCGTGGTCGGCCGTAATCATCAGCACATCGTCCTCGCGCATATGCTCCATAAATGTTCCGAGCTGCACGTCGAACTCCGTTGTCGCGCGCGCATAGCCTGCGATGTCGCGCCTGTGCCCATACGTCATGTCGAAATCGACGAGGTTGACGAAGCACAGCCCCGTGAAGTCCTCCTGCTGAATGCGAAGTGTCTTTTCCATACCGTCGGCGTTGTTCTCGTTGACACCCGTGCTGCGTGTGACGCCGCGCCCCGCGAAGATGTCGCTGATCTTGCCGACGGCGATGACCTCATGCCCCTGCCGCACGAGCGCGTCCATCATCGTATCGCCCGTCGGGTCGAGGGAGAAGTCGTGACGATGCGCTGTGCGCTCGTAGTTCGGATAGCTGCCGACGTACGGCCGTGCAATGATGCGTCCGACACCGTGTTCGCCCTGCATGATTTTGCGTGCCGCACGGCAGTAGTCATAGAGACGCTCGACGGGGACGTCAGCCTCGTTCGCCGCGATCTGCAGCACACTGTCTGCCGACGTGTAGACGATGAGCCCGCCCGTCTCCTCCTGCTCGCGCCCGTAGTCGTGGATGACCTGCGTGCCGGAGTAGGGCTTGTTGCAGAGGATTTTCTTCCCGTCGCATGCCGCCGAGAGCTGCTCGAGGATCTCCGTCGGGAATCCGTTCGGATACGTCGGCATGGGCTGCTCGGATACGATGCCTGCGATCTCCCAGTGTCCGATCGTTGTGTCCTTGCCGCGCGAGAGCTCCCGCAGCCGTGCAAAAGTACCGATGGGGCTGTCTGCGGGCGTGCCGCAGCCGACGCCGTCGATGTTAAAGAGGCCGAGCTTTGTGAGGTTCGGCGCGTGCAGTTCCGGCGATGTCGTCAGCGATGCGAGCGTGTTGCAGCGCCCGTCGCCGAAGTCCGCTGCGTCCGGAGCACACCCGATGCCGAAGCTGTCGAGGACAATCAGAAATACGCGTTTGATACCAGCCATTGCTATCTCCTCCTATGATTAGGCGATCGACGCCTCCAGTGCAATCTCGATCATCTCGCTGAACGATGTCTGACGTTCCTCTGCCGTGGAAGGCGGCTCGTCGCTGACGAGGTGGTCGCTGACGGTAAAGAGTGCGAGCGCGCGTACGCCGAATTTCGCCGCGATGAGGTAGAGTGCCGCCGCCTCCATCTCCAGACCGAGGACGCCGTAGCTTGCGAGCTTTTGAATGTCGAGTTCGTCATCGTAGAAGCGATCCTGCGACATCACATTTCCGACGCGCACGGCGATGCCTTTGTCGACGGCAACCTGATATGCGGAGCGCAGCAGATCAAAGTTCGCAACCGGTGCAAAGTTGACCGCAGAACCGAAGATGTTGCGCGGCATGGAGGAGTCGGTCGTCGTTGCCTGCGCGATGAGAACATCGCGGATGTGGATGTCCTTGTGGCATGCGCCGCAGCTGCCGATGCGGATCAGCGTCTTGCAGCCGTACTCGCGGATGAGCTCGTTGACGTAGATGGAGATCGACGGCATCCCCATGCCCGTTCCCTGCACGGAGATGGGATGCCCCTTGTACGTGCCGGTGTAGCCGAGGATGTTGCGGATGTTCGTGTACTCTTTCGCACCCTCGAGGAAGTTCTCGGCGATGTACTTGGCGCGGAGCGGGTCACCCGGCAGGAGAATGCGCTCGGCGACTTCGCCCTTTGCAGCTGCAATGTGTGGGGTTGGCATAATGTGTACCTCTCTTTCATAAACTGTGAAGAACATTTATCGAAAACCGACATAGCGGTCTATGCCCTATACTCACTGCACCGCCTCAAAGATGAGCTGCAGGAGGAACAGCACGCCAAGGACGTAGGAGAGCGTGCCAAGCTCGCGCCGGCGGCCCGTAAACACCTTCATCATCGGGTGCGCGGCGAAGCCGAACGCCAATCCCGTCGAGATGCTGTTCGTCAGCGGGATGAGTACAATGATGAGGAACGCAGGGAACCACTCTGAGAAATCCTGAAAGTGGATGTTTTCGAGCTGCTGCATCATCAGGGCACCTGTGATGATGATGACCGGCGCAACAGCCGCCTGCGGAACGTAGGCGAGCAGCGGGATGAATACGAGCGTGAGCAGGAACAGTGCTCCGCCGACGAGCGCCGTCAGTCCGCTCCGCCCACCCTCTACAATGCCCGCCGCACTCTCTGCGGCAGCAACCGTCGGGCTCGTCCCGAGCACCGAGGACAGCACCGCTGTCAGCGACGAGGCGCGGAACGCGTTGCGGAACTTCTCCGTATCGGGCAGCAGTCCTTCGAGCAATCCAATGGACTCAAAGACGAGAATCATCGTCATCGAGAATACTGCAAGCCAGAACGAAATCGTCAGCACGGAGGAGAAATCCTCCGCAAAGAGCAGCGCACCGTACTCGCCGAGCCGCGTCATATCAATCTCAATCGTATTCGCGTGGACGAGGTCGAGCGCATTGGCGATGACCGTCACAATGAGGATGGCGATGAAAAAACCGCCCTTCACCCGCTGCTGGTAGAACAGCAGGCTCAACACGAGACCGAGGAGTGCGAGCTGCGCAGACGGATTTTGCAGATCACCGAGCGCGAGGATCGAGTTCTCGCCGGCACGGATCAGCTCCGCCTTCTCCAGTCCAATCTCCACGAGAAACAACCCGATGCCCGCCGTCACTGCGTATTTCAGCGATTTCGGCACAGCGTCCGCCAGAACCCTGCCCGCGCGCGTCACCGCCAACGCGAAGAAGATGAGCGCCGAGACGAGCGAGATGGCAAGCGCCTCCTGCCAACGGAACCCCATGTTCGTCACGACGGTATATGTGAAGAACGCATTGATCCCCATGCCGGGCGTCAAGATGATCGGCGCATCCGCCCAGAGTGCCATCAGCAGACAGCCGACCGCCGAGGCGAATATCGTCGCGAACACGCTCAGCTCCGCCGGGATCCCGCCATCCGCGAGAATCAGCGGGTTGACGATGATGATGTACGAGATGGCAAAGAATGATGTCAGCCCTGCCATCACTTCCACGCGTTTGCTCTGCACGCTGTCCGAACTCATACCGCATTCCCCTTTCTTTTTTGATTATAACAAACGCGCCAGACGAAAAAAAAGGACATATGACTTTTCAGCGCGCGTTTTTTTCGCTAAAATAGAAAAAAACTGTACTGAGAGGAGAGTCACCATGCGTTTGCCGTCGTTCCCAGAGATACCGCCACATCTGCTGCGCGTTGCGCGGCCGCTCACATTCCAGCCCGACGAGATCATCCGATGCAAGGGGACGCATGCCGACACGGTCTACATTCTCCTCGCGGGGCGCGTGCGCATCATCAATGAGTTCTCAAGCGGCGATCGGTATGTATTTGCCATCGCCGACCCGCCCACATTCCTCGGCGAGTACGAGGCACTTGCAGGTACGCCGTACTATGCCGCAACGTGTGAGGCGGAGACGGTGTGCGATCTGCTTGCTGTCAGCATCGATGCGTTCGCCGCGTGGCTCCAGCGCGACGCGGGAGCAGCGTTTGCCGTCGCCTGTATGATTGCGCGAAAATCTTGGCCTGTTTCGGACGAATACGGTCAGATCAAATACATGACGGTTCAATCGCGCCTCCTCGCCTACCTGCAAAAAAATCTGCCCGCATGCGATGTCGCCGTGCGATTTCCCATGCGTCGACAGGACATCGCCGATGCCATCGGCACGAGCCTAAAGACGGTCAACCGCAGCGTTGATCGCCTCCGTGCAGAGGGGCTTCTCTCCCTCGACCGCGGCAAGATTGCCCTCACCCCTGAGCAATGCGCCAAGGTGCGGGCGATGGATGAGCGCAAAAAAACGTGAGAGAACCACGATAAACCGAGCCATGGGACAAGAAGCAGAAACCGAAGAAAGCAAATCTTTCTCGCCCAAACAAAGAGAGATTCCAAACGTCGAATAAGACGAATGGAATCTCTTTTACATTTCGAATCGCTGCTCAGCTCCACGGGATCGTACTGACGATTGCCTGTACTGCCTCAACGGAGACGGGTTCTTCAAACGAGAGGGAAAAGGTATAGCCGCCGCGCGACCAGAGGGCGAGGCTGACATGCTTCTCCGTGCCCTTGACGCGAATGTACTGGCGTCCGACCTGTACCACCTGATTGACCTCGTAAACGGTATTATCGCCGCTGATGTCCGCGTCGCCCCTCGCCATGCGGAAGAGAATTTCCTTGCCCGCATCATTGCGATAGAAGATCTCTGCGAGGCTCTTGTCGATAACGATGATGTCCTTCTGCGCATAGCCGACGGGCAAAAGCGTCGGTGTGTAGACGGGCAGTCCCGCGACCGCCCACGCATCGCGCACGCTCGTGTACTCAACGAGAGGCGACGGCATCGCCTGCGCATTGCCGCCGATGAGGAGCACGACCGCCGTAAGCCCCGCAACTAGGATATGTTTCATTCCAGATGTTTTCACCGGAAACCTCCTATTTTTTCGTCTTTGTGTTCTTCTGAAATGTCGCCTTTTTCTGCTGTGCGACCGCGAGCATTTCCCGCGCGTTTGCAAGCGCCACCTCGGTGACATCGTCACCGGACGCCATGCGCGCGATCTCGCGCACGCGTTCGTCGGCAGAAAGCGCCTCCACCTGCGTCACGGTCGCATCCCCCTTGACGCTCTTCGCGATGTAGAGATGCTCGTCCGCCATGCACGCGATCTGCGGCAAGTGCGTGATGCAGAGCACCTGCTTGTAGTGCGCGACGAAGGCGATGCGCTCGGCGACCATCTGCGCGGTACGCCCACCGATGCCGGTATCGATCTCGTCGAACACCATGCTCGTCCCGCCCGTGTCCCGTGCGGCGACGATGGATTTGATCGCGAGTGCAATGCGCGAGAGCTCACCGCCCGAGGCGATCTTCTCGAGCGGTTTTTCCTCCTCCCCCACATTTGCCGAAAAGAGCATGGCGAGGCTGTCCGCACCACAGCTCGTATACTTCTCCTCGGGGGTAACGACGATGCGAAAGCGCGCCTTCTCCATGCCGAGCCCCTGCAGCTCGCGCACGATATCCTCAGAGAGCGCCATACCGACCTTCTGCCGGCGCTGCGTCAGAGCCCGCGCCATCGCTTTCATCTGTTTATACAGCGCGGCAATGTCTTTGTCCAACTGCGCCATATCCATATCGAAGCTATCGACGCTTTCCAGTTCTCGCCTGACAGAGGAAAGACGATCCAGTACGGCGGAAATCGTCCCACCGTACTTCTTTTTGAGGTGGTCGAGGACGTCCATGCGCGTCTGTATTCGATCCAGACGCGCAGGATCCGCGTCGATGCCGTCGAGGTAATCGCGCACCTCATAGGACGCCTCTTGCAGGGAAATATACGCCTCCTCGATCATTGTCTGCGCGTTCGCGAGTCCGTCGTCATAGCGTGCAATCTCATCAAGTGCATGCGTGACGCGTGCGAGTGCGGACAGGACGGCCAGCCCCTCCTCTGTATCCTCACTCAGCAGATCGCTTGCCTCGGCAGCGTTCTCAACCAGACGCTCCGCATGGGAAAGACGACGAATTTCTGCCTCAAGCTCCTCGTCCTCCCCCTCACACAGCTCTGCCTCGGCAATCTCCTTCTCCTGCCAGCGCAGCATATCCAGCCGCTCGCCGATATCTTCGATCTCCTCGGCGCGCTCTTCACGCAGACGCATCTTTTCCTTCCAGTCTGCATAAACCTCAGCATATGCCGTAAGACGTACGCGCAGATCACTGTCCCCGCCCTCGAGCAGGCTTCGCTGGGCATCCTCGCGCAGGAGGGCAAGGTTCTCGTTCTGCCCGTGAATATCCACGAGATGCGGGGCAAGCTTTTTGAGAAAGGTCAGCGTGACATGGCTGCCGTTGACGAGAATCGAGCCCTTGCCCGTGCGCGCGACCTTGCGCAGGATGATCAGCTCGTCCTCGCATTCGATCTCCTGCTCCGCGAGCAGGGAGCGCAGTCCCTCATCGCTTTCATCGAGTGAGAATACCGCCTCGACACGCAGGGCATCTGCACCACTGCGGATGGCATCGCTCGAGATGCGCTGTCCGAGGATTGCCCCAAGTGCATCGATCAGGATGGATTTGCCCGCGCCGGTCTCACCCGTGAGGATGTTGAGTCCGCCACCAAACTCGACAGTGACCTCCTCAAGCAATGCAAAATTCCATACACGCAGACTTTGCAGCATCACGTCCCCTCCCCTCAGCGAATGAATTCCTGAATACGCGTGACAAGTTCCTCTGCTGCATCCTTCGGTTTGACAAGCACGAAAATACTGTCATCACCCGCGACCGTCCCGATGACCTCCTGCCAGTCCGAGGCATCGAGCGCGGCAGCAACCGTCGCAGCAGCGCCTGGAATTGTCTTGACGTGGACGATATTCTCACTGAAGTCACAGCCGGTCACATTATCCTTAAAAAGGCGCTTCATCCGTCCCTCAGAGAAGCGCACACTCTCGTGCGGGGAGACGGCATAGCGATAGCGTCCACCGCCCGCAGGCACCTTGATGAGAAAGAGCTCCTTGATATCCCGCGAGATGGTCGCCTGTGTGACGCGCATATGACGTGAGCGCAGTGCCTCGGCGAGTGCCTCCTGCGTTTCGATGATCTCCTCACCGATGATCTTCTTGATGAGTTCGTGGCGCCGACTTTTCATGCCGCTCTCTCCTAGCAGTTTCTCCAAAGTTTGGTACGCAGTGTCTGATAGTAGTCCTTGTCCTCGAATTTGATAATGCCCGCGCGCACATCCGAGCATTTGACGGTGACGATATCATCCGGATGAACAGGCGTCGTTTCCTGCCCGTCCAGCGTAACGATAATACTCTGCCGCGTATCGACGAGATGGATGTGTACAACATCCTCCACGCGGATGATCAGTGGACGAATGTTGAGCGTGTGTGCGCAGATCGGGGTGAGCACGAGTCCCTTCACCATGGGGTTCATGATAGGGCCGCCCGCCGAAAGCGAGTATGCCGTGGAGCCGGTCGGCGTGGCGACGATGAAGCCGTCCGCCTTGCACTCGACGAGCGGCGTTTCATTCACCGTCAGCCCGAGCGAAATGATGCGCGCCGGATCGCCCTTCATCACGACAATGTCATTGATGGCATAGCCGAGGAAATGCTCTGTACCATCCGGTTTCGTCACATACCCCGCGAGAAAGCGCCGCCATTCGATACAATAGTCTCCTGCGCAGAGCTGCTGGAGCCGCGCCTCGAGCTCATTCTGCTCGATATCCGCCATAAAGCCGAGCGTTCCCATGTTGATGCCGCAGACGGGCACGGGATTCTCCGCATAGCGGCGGCAGATCCCGAGCAGTGTCCCGTCCCCTCCGAGACTGAGCGCAAAGTCTGCGGGCTGCCGCTCAATATCATCGACGCCGCAGTCCTCCATGCCGAACTCATCCGCTCGCATACGCGGCAGAAGGATGCGAGCCTCACACGCGGCAAAGAACGCGCGAATGCGCAATAGAATATCGCGCGTTTCCGGCTTGATCAGATTTGGAAAAACCGCAACCGTCATCAACTGTCAGCACCTCATCCATCCAGCGTACGATGCGCCTCTGTCACGATGACGTGCACAGATTTCTCATCCATCTGCCGCTGTCCATCCCCCCGTACTCTTAGATACAGGAGATATTCGATATTCCCCTTTGGTCCCTTGACCGGTGAAAACGTCAGCCCTGCGGGGGAAAAGTCCTGCTCCTCCGCCACACGAAGAACCTTGTGAATAACATCCTCATGCACCAGAGGATCGCGAACGACACCGTTCTTCCCGACACGTTCCTTGCCCGCCTCGAACTGCGGCTTGATCAGCGCAATCACCTCTCCGCGCTCGGAAAGCAATGTACGAACGACGGGAAGCACCTTGTCCAGCGAGATAAACGCCACATCAATCGACGCAAAGTCCAGCGGCACGCCGAACATCTCCGGCGTCACATTGCGGATATTCGTGCGCTCCATATTGACGACGCGTGCATCTGTCCGCAGCTTCCAGTCGAGCTGTCCATAGCCGACGTCGATTGCATAGACCTTTGCCGCACCGTTTTGGAGCATACAGTCCGTGAAGCCGCCCGTCGAGGCGCCGATGTCCGCTGCCGTCTTGCCCGCAAGCACGGCGCCAAAGACCGCCATCCCCTTCGCGAGCTTCAGACCACCGCGGCTGACATAGGGAAGATCCTCGCCCACGACGCGCAGCTTTGCACTCACCGGCACCATCGTGCCCGCCTTGTCGATGCGCTGCTCGTCCACCAGCACCTGTCCCGCCATGATGAGCCGCTTCGCACGCTCCCGACTGGGCGCAAATCCCTGCTCCATGAGCAGGACATCCAACCGCTCTTTCTTCAAGATATCCCCTACTGCTTCCGATTCACAAGATATGTCACAAGCGCACGCAGGAAGTCTGCCTCCGTGCCGAATCCGTCAAGGGCAGCGACTGCCTCCTCAACCGTATTGCGCGCCAGTTCCTGTGCCTCCGCGAGCGAGGTCAGCGACACATAGGTCGACTTGTGATTCTTCTCGTCACTGCCGACGGGCTTGCCAAGCTCCTCGGCGCTGCCGATGACATCGAGGATATCGTCCGTGATCTGGAACGCAAGTCCAAAGTGATCGGCATATGCCGTGAGCACCGCGAGCTGCTCCTCCGATGCCCCCGCGAGGATTGCTCCGCTGCGCAACGCCGCATGAAAGAGCGCACCCGTCTTGCCCATATGGACACGGCGCAGCTCCTCCATCGTAATCTGACAGTTCTCCGCCGCGAGGTCGAGCACCTGCCCGCCGACCATGCCCTCGGCGCCTGCCGCACGGCTGATCTCGTCCACCACGCGCAGAAGCGCCTCGGCAGGCACATCCTTCTGCCGCAGGATCACCGTGAACGCAAGCGTGAGAAGAGCGTCCCCCGCAAGAATCGCAATCCCCTCGCTAAACTTTACATGGTTCGTCGGCTTGCCACGCCGCAGATTGTCATTGTCCATCGCGGGCAGATCATCGTGGATGAGTGAGTAGGTATGAATCATCTCGAGCGCACATGCCACGGGCAGGAACTTCGTCCCGTCCGCACCGACGGCATCTGCTGCCGCCATCAGGAGGACGGGGCGCAGACGCTTCCCGCCCGCCATCAGACTGTACTCCATCGATGCGCGCAGCGTATCGTCCAGCACAGGTGTCTTCGCCATCTCCTCCGTTAGAGCGCGCTCGACGAGTGCCTGCCGTTTCTTCCAGAGTTCCTTCATCTCAGCCTCCGATCTGCAGCTTTTCTTCCGAAACACCGTTTGCCGTCTCCTTCACCAAGAGATCCATCGTCTCCTCGGCACGTTTAAGAGAGGTCATACAAACATCGGACAGCTTGATACCCTCCGAATACTTTGCCATGAGATCCGCGAGCGAGAGTTCGCCCGTCTCGATCTCCGCGACGATCTGCTCCAATGCACCAAGTGCCTCCTCGAACGCCATCTCTTTCTTACGCGCCATGCTGCTTCTCCTTTGCCTCAACCACGGCAGATATTTTTCCGTCCGCAAATGTAATATTCAGATGATCGCCGACCGCAAGCGCCTTTGATCGCGTTATCGTTTTTCCGTCCTTCTCCACTACGCTGAATCCACGATAGAGCATCTGCACAGGATTCAGGAGTTCCAACCGCTTCAGCACGAGTTCAAGACGATGCCGTGCGTTCGTGCGTTCCGTCTGCGCTGCACGATGCAGGCGCTCCACAGTGCGATCGGTACGCTGCATGGCGGATGCGAGCAGGAGTTTCGGATTCCGGCGCCACGGACGATCGATAAGTGCTTTGAGCTGCTCCCTGCGCTGTTCCATCCGGCGTCTGCGCCCCGCATGAAGGCGCACAAGAAGACCCGCCGCATACTGACGCAGTTCCGCCGCATCGGGTACGGCAAACTCTGCCGCCTGTGACGGCGTTGCCGCACGGCGATCGCTGACAAAGTCCGCAAGTGTCGTATCCGTCTCATGTCCGACAGCCGAGATCACAGGAATCTTCGAGTCGTAAATCGCGCGCACAACCGGCTCCTCGTTAAACGCCCAGAGATCCTCAGCCGAGCCGCCGCCGCGTCCCACGATGAGCACATCCACGGGATATTTCTCATTGAAGAACCGAATCGCCGCCGCGATCTGTCCCGCCGCCTCCGCCCCCTGCACGAGGACAGGATGGAGGATCAGCTGGACGCTCGGCCAGCGCCGCTTCGCTACATTGTGGATATCGCGCAGCACAGCGCCGGCAGACGAGGTGACGATCCCGAGTCGGCGCGGGAAGCGAGGAAGAGGCTGCTTATGTACTTCGTCAAAAAGCCCCTCGGCATACAGCTTCTCCTTGATCTGCTCGAAGGCAAGAGCAAGTGCCCCCGCCCCCTCCGGCGTCATCGAATTCACGTAGAGCTGATAGGCACCATCGCGCTCATATACGGACACGCTGCCGCCTGTGATAACCTGCATCCCATTCTCCGGGGTAAAGCGAAGATTGCGTGCGTAGCCGTTGAACATGACGCATTTCATGCTCGCGCCCGCGTCCTTAAGCGTAAAATAGCAGTGCCCCGAAGGGTAGCGTTTGAAATTGGAAACTTCGCCGCGTATGAGAATATCCGAGAGGATCGCCTCGCCCTCGAACAGTCCCTTGATATAGCGTGTCACATCGCTGACAGAGTGAACGGTCATAAAATGCCTTTCCACATTGATAAAAAAAGAACCATTGCACGAAACTCTCGCGCAACGGATTCTTTCTTTATCATTGATTGCTCAAACAGACTTTTGCATTGCAGCAAGGATCCCGTTTACATAGCGGCTCGCTTCATCCGAGCCGTATTTTTTTGCAAGCTCGACCGCCTCATTGATGGCAATAGGCGGATCAATGCGCTCCTCCTGATATCGCATCTCGTAGTACGCCATGCGAATGAGATTTCGATCCACGGCAGCCATGCGATGGAGTTTCCACTCCTTCGCGAGACGCGCAATCTCCTCATCAATCTCCGCGAGATGTGCACACGTCCCATGAACAAGCGCATGTGCATAGGACAGATCATTCTCCTTGATCCCCTCGACCTCATCGATCGCAAGATCACTCGCGCGCTCCGCCGAAGCCCCACCTTCACCGAACTCCAACTGAAACAGAGTCAGAAGCGCGGCTTCCCGCGCATGCCTTCGACTCATGGCATCCTCCGAAAGAATCGGCTCAAGGCTGATGTATCAATCAGTTCCGACCAACTGCCAACGCGCTCCACGCGCAAACCGATATACATACCGATGCCTGCACAGAGGATGATAAACACCATGCTCCAAAAGCCAAAGAGCAGGACGAATATGCCGAACAACGCCCCGAGCAGCAGACCTGCCGTCCGCCCGCGATGATTCTCCCACTGCTCTTGGAGGACGCGCAGAAGATTTTCTTTCATACCGCTCCCCCACTAAGATATTGAGCGCTTGGCGCCGCCGGCGGCATTCGCTATCTCCGTTACGCGGAGCATTACGGGGACATCCACAAGACCGAGCACATCGTGGAGATTTTGGCGCACACGCTGCGTCAACTCCTCCGAGATCGCAGTCAGACTTATATGATCCGCGAGCGTGATCTTGAGCTCCACCTGCATGGGCGTTTCCACGGAGTCCTTCGGTGCGTCCTGCACAGAGATCACGGCAGACGCCGTCCGAACCCCCTGCATGGAAAGGACCTCACGCTCGACGATGCCGCGTACGGCAGACAGCGCTACCTGCACGGCACCTGCCGGGGTGTTGACGACCATGAACTCGCCATGCGTCCGCGCAGAGCTCGATGTTCTGGAAAATACCGCAAAGAACAGCTTGAGGCTGACCAAAAAGAATACGCCGCACACCGCCAGCAGTTCCTGACGGGAAAGGGCATAGCGCAGTTCATTCAGCCAGATGTTCTCGGGTATAATCCGCAGAGCCACGGCGGCCACAACAATGGCAAGTGCCATCGTGCACAACGCATAGGGCAGGAGCAGCAGACGATTTAAGATTCCCATCGCTTAGCCCCTCGCTCCTCTTTAGCGTACACGCGCTTCCTCACCCTTCGGTTCCTCCTCGGGGAAGCCGACGCCCTGCACGTGCACATTCACCTCAACCACTGTGAGACCGGTCATCGTTTCAATCGCACGCTTGACATTCTCCTGCGCGGCAAGCGCCACTTCCGGAATGCGGATACCGTACTTCACGATAATATAGAGATCGACGGCAGCCTCCTTCTCGCCCACCTCGACCTTGACACCCTTCGAGAAATTCTTGCGGCCAAGGATCTCAGCGATGCCGCCGGCAATGCCGCCACTCATCCCCGCAATTCCCTCGACCTCCGTCGTCGCAAGACCCGCGATGATGCTGACGACCTCATCCGCGACGCGGATCGTGCCCAGCCCGTTTTCCTTTTTTACTGCGTTCTTCTCGTTGTCCATTTCCATATCCTCCATTCACAGGAAAAATCCTAAATTGTGCTTAACCGCGCTCGATGTAGTTGCCCGTGCGCGTATCAATGCGGAGCACATCGCCCTCATTGATGAAGAGCGGCACGCGAACCTCGTAGCCGGTCTCAACCTTTGCCATCTTCGTCGCGCCCGTCGCCGTATTGCCCTTGACACTCGGCTCACACTCGACGACCTTGAGGCTGACGGAGTTCGGGAGCTGAATGCCGATGATCCGCCCCTTGAACTGCTGCATCGCCACCTCCATGTTCTCCATAAGGTAGTTCAGCGCATCGCCGAGCTGATCTCGTGTCAGCTCGGACTGCTCGTATGTCTCCGTGTTCATGAACGTATAGACGCCGTCCGCCTCATAGAGATACTGCATCGTGTGCGTCTCAAGATGCGCTGCGGGCATCTTCTCGTTTGGGTTGAACGTACGCTCGATTACGGCGCCGGTCTCGACGTTCTTGATCTTTGTACGGACGAACGCAGCACCCTTCCCCGGCTTCACGTGCTGGAAATCGACAATCTGCCAGACGCCCCCATCGTATTCAATGGTAAGGCCGGTGCGGAAATCGGTGCTGTTAATCATATCATTCGTTCCTCCATACAATACATTATCTTTGCATATTATAACGGTTTTATATGCAGATTTCAATAAATTCTTTTGGTGCGTGCGTCAGCGGCTCCGCGCCGTCTGTGGTAATGAGCACCGTATCCTCGATGCGGATGCCGCCCCACCCGGGAATATATACGCCCGGCTCATCCGTAATCAGCATATTCGGCTGCAAAAGCGTCTCTCCTGCCTTTGAAAGGCGCGGCTCCTCATGAATCTCGAGACCGAGACTGTGCCCGAGTCCGTGCCCGAAATACTGATTGAGATTGTGCTCCGCGAGAGAATCCCGCGCCACACGGTCGACCTCGACACCTGTCACATTCGGACGAATCGCAGCAAGTGCACACTGCTGTGCCGTAAGCACGGCGTCATAGACTTCACGTTGACGTGCGTCCGCACGTCCCACACAGATCGTCCGCGTGATATCCGAGTGATAGCCCGCACAGACCGCACCGAAATCCATCGTTACAAGCTCGCCGCGCACAATCATCTTATCGCTTGCCACACCATGCGGCAGACTGCCGCGCACGCCCGAGGCGATGATCGTCTGGAATGCGGGACGCTCCGAGCCGAGCGTCCGCATATGATGCTCGAGCTCTGCCGCGACTTCCATCTCCGTCATGCCGGGCTGAATGTATGAAAGGATATGGGCAAAGCCCTCATCCGCAATTTTGCACGCACGGCGAATGAGTGCGATCTCGTCAGCATCCTTCACCTGCCGCAGAGGATCGAGATTCAGCGAGGTGTCAAAGGAAATCTCACCGAGCAGCCCCTGCATTTTCGTGTAGGAATCGTAACTCAGTACGCCTCCCTCAAAAGCAAGCGCAATGATGCCGCAGTCCATTGCAACCTCTGCGATCTTCTTATAAAGCCCGTCCCTCTGCTCCACAATCTCATAGGCGGGTGCCTCCGCTGCCGCCTGCTCCGTATAGCGGCTGTCTGTTACGAGAATGAGCTGCTCGGGCGTCACGAGAAGCGCGGTCGAATCTCCCCGAAAACCGCTGAAGTAGTGAACATTCTCTTCCTTCGTAACGAGAACGGCGTCCACAACTTTTTCTGCGAGCAGTGCCCGCAGACGCGCAATACGCGCTTCCATGTTCATCGCATGTCTCCCATCCGCAAGATAATGATCTCGAGTGCCGCCAGATAGCTTTCCGCACCGAATCCTGCGATCTGTCCGAGCACAACGGGTGCGATCACAGATTTGTGACGGAATTCCTCTCTCTTATGGATATTCGAGAGATGCACCTCGATGACGGGCACATCAACCGCCGCAATCGCGTCGCGGATCGCAATGCTGTAGTGGGTAAATGCGGCTGCGTTCAGGATGATGTAGTCCGTCGTCCCACGCGCCGCTTGTATTGCATCCACAAGCACGCCCTCGTGATTTGACTGCATAAACGTGATCTCCAGTCCCACTTCCGAAGCGCGGTGACGCATACGCCTGTTGATATCCGCAAGTGTTAATGAGCCGTAAATCTCAGGCTCCCGCATGCCAAGCAGATTGAGATTCGGCCCGTTCAGTACCAATATCTTTCCCATGATAGCTCCTAATAGCGAATCGAGAAATCACGCTCGCCGTCCACAGGCTTGCGTTCCTCAATATCGAGGCGTTCCACACGGATAAAGTAATTGCCCGCGCGCATTGCCGCAAACGCCGCCTCGACCGCAGATGCTGCCCCCTGCAGTTCCATCGTCACCGTGCCGTCGGACATATTCATCACCCAGCCCGTGATGTCGTTCATCACCGCCTGCTGACGAACGAACATACGGAAACCCACGCCCTGCACGCGCCCGGCGGCACATGCGTATCGACGAATCACATCAGACATCATTGTTCCTCCTTCTTGATCGGCACATCGCGGCGCAGAATACTGTTCACCTCAACTGGCTGTGCCATCCGCATGCGGATGATCTGCTGCGGATGTGGAGCTGCTGCAATCTCCTGCCCCTCTGTGTCCCACATCTCCGCGAGTTTCTGACGAAACGACGCACCCACGGGCTGAAAGATCTCGATCTCCTGCCCCAACTTCATGTTATTGCGCTGTTCCACCGCTGCGATCTTCGTTTTCTCATCATAGGCGCGCACAAGCCCGACAAAATCCGAGGTCTGTTCATAGGAGGACGAACCGTAGATCTGATCCGCCTCCGTCGTCTTTCCAAAGAAAAAGCCCGTTGTATAGGAACGGTGCGAGACCTTTTCGAGCTCCGTCAGCCACTCCTCGCGCACCTTATAAGAGGTGTCCGTAAGACAGGCATCGAGTGCCATACGATACGCCTTGACCACGCTTGCGACATAGTGAACACTCTTCATGCGTCCCTCGATCTTGAGACTGTCAATGCCGGAGTCCACGACCTCGTCCAGATATGGCAGCAAACAGAGATCCTTCGAGTTCATGATGTAGGTGCCGCGCGCATCCTCCTCGATCGAATAGCACTCACCGGGGCGCGACTCCTCCACGAGCGCGTATTTCCATCGACAGGACTGGGCACAGCCGCCGCGGTTCGCATCGCGGCCCGTGAAATAGCTGCTGAGCAGGCATCGTCCCGAGTAGGAGATGCACATCGCCCCGTGCACGAAGAGTTCCAGCTCCACATCCGTATGACGGCGTATCTCGCGGATCTCCTCACGTGAGAGCTCGCGTGCAAGCACGACGCGCTCCGCACCGAGCTCCTGCCACGCGCGCACCGTGCGCCAGTTCACATTGTTCGCCTGCGTACTGATATGCACGGGCAGCTGCGGGGCGACCTCACGCGCCAGCATAAAGACACCGAGATCGGCGACAAGTACGGCATCCACTTCCACGTCCGCAAGAAAGCGCAGGTAGTCCGGCAGAGATACGAGATCATCGTTGTGCGGGAATACATTGACCGTCACATAGATCTTCTTCCCAACACCATGCGCGAGGTTCACCGCCGCGCGTATCTCCTCATTCGTAAAGTTGCCGCCGAACGCACGCAGCCCAAACTGCGCACCGCCGAGATATGCCGCATCCGCACCGTAGGCGAGTGCCATTTGCAGTTTCTCCATCGTCCCCGCAGGCGCCAGCAGTTCAGGTTTCTTTCTCATTCATCACCTCCGCAGGACTCAGCGCACCTGATCGACCAGTGCGAGATGATCCGCATAATTCGTCGCATAGTAGTTATTCCCGTTTCGATCGGCAACGAAGTACAGATAGTTCGTATCTGCCGGATGCAGCACCGCCATCAGCGACGCCGTCCCGGGGCTTGCGATCGGTCCCGGCGGCAGCCCGACATTTTGATAGGTATTGTATGGCGACTCGATCTCCGTATCACGGTAGAGCAGATCCTCCTTCGGCGCATCGAGCAGATACTGCACCGTGGGATCTGCCTGCAGCGGCATACCAAGGCGCAGGCGCTTCAGGAAAATCTGCGCAATGATCGGACGATCCTCCTCGTGATATGCCTCCTTCTCCACAAGCGAGGCAAGCGTCACGAGTTCATAGATCGAGAGGTCCATCTCCCTCGCACGATCACGCATTTCCTTTGTCAGACGGCGGTCGAAGTTCTCTGCCATCATCTGCATGATGCGCGCAGCGTCAAATTCCCCGTTGATCTCATAGGTATCCGGAAAGAGAAACCCCTCTACCGCATAGCGCACATTCTCGTGCTCCTCGACATAGGGATAGGGGCGGTATGTCTTGGCAAGCGATATGAACGCATCCGCCTTGACCAGTCCCTCATCATCAAGTCGCTGCGCGATATCACGCACGCTGAAGCCCTCAGGTATCGTAAAGCGGATCGTGACCGTATTTCCATAGACCAATATCTCAAGCGCATCGCGCGGCGTCATCCCTGTCTGCATGGCAAACGTGCCGCTCTTTACCTTGTTCTCGAAACCGTTCAGCTTCGCCGTCCACCAGAAATTCATCTCACTGTCGATAATACCGCGTTCATACAGTTCTTTCCCGATCTCACTCACGCTCATACCCGGACGAACGGTAAAGTAAACTGGAACCCCACGCTCCCCCGTATAGGAAGAAGATCCGGCCAATGGAATGATGACGAACGCGACCACCATGACAAATAAAATTGCCAGCGCCGGAATTCCAAATACAATTTTTTTCTGGAGCGGTGTCCCCTTCCCGCGATAGACAGCGTTAAATGCCTGCCGCAATCCGTCGTTATTCAAGAAGTCCGCTATTCCCTTCAATGACTCCTTCAAAACGAATCCTCCCTCTCTTCGTACAACTCCCTACGAAAAAGCTGTCATCTCCCTCGGATGACAGCCTCCTTTTCTTTCCTCACACTTCCTCGTCCTCCAGCAGTTCATAGGCACGGCGCACCGCATCGAACTCCTCATCCGTCGGATCGGTGTAGATATCCTCACCGTCCTCGTCGGTGACTATCTTCGCGATCGTCGCCTCATCACCTTCCTCGGCGTTCTCAAGATCCTCCTCCGAGGAAACATTGAGTGCGACCAGAACGGCAAAGCGATCCTCCCCGATGGGGATAATCATCTCCTCACGATAGTAAAGTTCGTCGCCGTCCTCATTCGTCATGACGACAATGACGTCTTCATCGTGCAGTTCCTCATGTTCTGCCATTTTCGTACTCCTTTGCTGCATATCGGCACACATTTATTTCAAATGCTGCTGCCGATCCAAAAAGCCCTGCAGTATGTAGACTGCCGCCATCTTGTCGATGACCTTGCGGCGCTTCCTGCGCGAAACATCCCCCTCGAGAAGCGCACGTGAGGCGGCGACTGTCGAGAGGCGCTCATCCCAGTAGTGTATCTCAATCGCGGGAAAGCGCTCCGCAACATTCGCCATAAAAGCACGGACAATCTCACAACGCGACCCCTCATCCCCATTCATATGCTTCGGCAGCCCCGCAACGAACGCCGCCGGCTCATACTCCTGCACGAGCACCGCGAGGCGGTCGAGATCGGCAGAGAGCGCCGTACGGCGGATCGTCTCAACGCCCTGCGCCGTGAGTCCAAGCAGATCACTGACAGCAATGCCGATCGTCGCATCCCCGATGTCGAGCGACAAATAGCGCCTCACTTCTCATGCTCCAAATAGAAGCGCACAAGCTCGTCGAGGAGTTCGTCGCGCTCGAGACTACGAATCTTGCTCCGCGCGTCTTGGTGGCTCGTCACATATGCCGGATCGCCGGAGAGCAGGTAGCCGACCAACTGATTGATCGGGTTATAGCCCTTCTCTCGCATCGCCGCAGCGACCTCCCGTATGACAACATCCGCCTTTGGCTTATCTTCACCGAAGGAGAACATCATTGTCTTCTGTTCATCCATTTGATTCACCTCACTGAGGAAATTCTAGGAATCGCTGATAAAATAGACCTTCAGTTATCAGTGCTTCCTCTATAGTGCGCCCTGCTGAATGGCATCCATCGCAGCCATGAGAGACGGATAAATACCGACACAGAGATCGCGCATCTCATCTGTCGGCAGCATGGTATCCGGAATCATCACAGGTGCACAGCCCGCTGTAGCAGCGCCGCGCAGACCGTTATAACCGTCCTCGAACACATAGCAGTCCGTCGGCGACATTTCGATCCGCTCTGCCGCAAGCAAAAAGATGTCCGGTGCCGGCTTCCCGTTCTTCACAAGATCACCGCCGACAATGGCATCGAAATACTTCCGCAGCCCACTTTTCCTGAGATTCGTTTCAATCTGCATCACCGTCGAACTGCTTGCCGTCGCCATACGAACACCATGTTCATGAAAATATTGAAGGATTTCATGCACGCCTTCCATTACGGGCAGATTTTTTTCTGCCTCATCGTGGACATATTCAACAACACGACGAATATAAGCTTTTGCATCCACCGTTGGATGGAACTTGTGAACAAGCTGCTCGGACAGTTCACCGCATGTTCCGCAACACGCCTTTCCCAGTTCCGGTTTTCGTTCGACACCAAACTCATCAGCGATGATCGTCCATCCTCGCTGATAAATGACTTCCGTATCAAAGAGCAGTCCGTCCATATCAAAGATCGCGCCCTGTTTCATGAACCCCTCCACAGATGCAGATTATCACATGCAAAATTACATGCCTGATATTACCACAAAATGGGAAAAAAGAAAAGACGCTTCATTAAGAAGCGCCTTTTGTACTTGGTGAAATGCTCTTGTTTAGAACGCCCAGTTCACATGTGCGCCGCCGGAGTAGCCCTGACGCTTGCCCTGCCAGCCCGTGTATAGAGCGAGCCGCTGTAGTCGCTGCGTGTCGCTGTAGGAGCCGGATTTGACGGTCATGCCGCTCTGCTCCATCGCTGCCCAGAGATGATACCCCCGTGCGTCCTTGTCCTTCGCCTCTGCCAGATGTTCTGCGCTGTCTTCGGTGATTTCACGCAGGAGATTCAGTTTTTCAAGGATGCTCGGCATACTGCATAGTGCTTCACTTCACCACTCCGCATGTTTTTTTCGTCTAGGGGCTTGACTTTTTATTTGCAGGCTTAAAGAGCAGGATCGGCGAGATGGCGTGTCGTCCCGTATCCCAGCTGTAGTTCTTTTTGAGTTCTTCGTAGATGGTCAACCCCATGTTGACGTTGAGTTTGTTGTGATTCGTCGTATTTCCGTAGGTCAAGATGCCGGCATGCACATCTGCTGCCCACGTTGTCGGGGTGTTCGTGGCATTCTGGAAACGGTTACCGTCAAGAGTGAGAGCAGTGGCACCCACGTTTGTTTCGTGCAACAGCCCCGTCATATTTTCCGCAAAACAATATTTCGTTCTTAGGATTCAAGCTCCGCAAGCGTCTTTCCGCCATAAAGGCTCGCCCAGTCATCAGAGAATGCCTGCACCGCATCCTTTACGATTTTTTTGCCGAATACTTCACGCAGCACATCCGGAGCAACAGTGACAGAGTGTGCACCTGCGAGGATGGCGCGGTCGATCTGGGTCGGCTGCTTGAAGCTCGCCGCGAGGATCTCCGTTTCGTAGCCGTAGTGGTTGATGATGCCCGCGATGTTGCCGACAACGGATGCAGCATCTACGCCGAGCGCCTCCATGCGGTTGAAATACGGTGCAATGCAGTCCGCGCCCGCCTCGAGTGCAATAAATGCCTGATCCATGCCGTAGACCGCCGTCGCCGTCACGTTCGCCCCCTGCCGCTTGAGCGCCTTGATGACCTTGACGCCTGCAAAGTCGACCGGCACCTTGATGTAGACCTTTTCGTCCACATGGCGGAACACGGCGTCTGCATCACGCATCATGCCGTCATAGTCCGTTGCCGTTACCTGAATATGCAGGGGGCGCACATTGCCGATGATGCTGCGAATCTCACGCATATGAGCGAAGAACGGAACTGCGCCTTCCTTCTTCACTATGCTTGGATTGCTGGTCACGCCTGCAACCGGCAGATATTCGCAGAGTTCGCGAATCTCATCGAGATTTGCTGTATCGAGCAGGTATTTCATAATGCTATCCTTTCCGTTTATACCACGGTCACGCGAATTCCCGCACGTGGCATTCTCTCCCGTGCTTGCTCGTCAATGCCGACAAAGATTTTATCCACGCGAAACGGTCGAACACATTCTTTCGTCATCGGTCTTACCGTAGCTCGTGAATGTTTTTGAAAGGTTCCGCCAAGAAGAATGACATTCTCATCCGAATTTTCCTGAATGTAAACCCCGTCCCACATCCCTGTGAAACGGGGTCTTCTATCATTAGTTACGCATCCAACGCTTTACGCATATCGGCAATCAGCTGAATGCTGCCGTCAATGTCACCGTCAATGATACGCTTCACAACGGCGCTGCCGACGATGACGCCGTCTGCCTGCTTGCCCGCGCGTGCCGCCGCCTCAGGTGTGCCAATGCCGAAGCCGATGGCGAGCGGTACATCCGTATAGCGGCGCGCCGCCTTGCAGACACCGCCGATAATGGAGTAGTCGATCTCCTTGACGCCCGTGACGCCGTAGTTCGAGATGCAGTAAATAAAGCCGCGCGCGTCTTTGCACGTCTTCTCCATACGCTCCTCGGTCGTGCCGGGCGTGATGAACTCCGTGAGGGTGAAGTCATGCGCAGCGCAGATGCGGCGCATATCGGCAGACTCCTCGTGCGGCACGTCGGGGAAGATCACGCCGTCCATGCCTGCCGCCTTGAAATCCTCAACGAATTTCTCAAAGCCGTAGTGATGCACCATATTGATGTAGCCCATGCCGATGAGCGGAATCTCCGAGTGCCTACGAATCTCCTTGACGACTTCGAGCGCTTTCCTCATCGTCATGCCGTTCTTGAGGGCGATAATGCTCGCCTCCTGAATGACAGGGCCATCCGCCATTGGGTCGGAGAACGGCAGTCCGAGTTCGATCACATCTGCCCCCGCCTCCTCGGCACGGCGCACGATGTCCACGGTCGCCTCTGCACTCGGGCAGCCCGCCGTGACGTAGATATAAAGCCCCGTGCGCTCCTCGGCGCGCAGTTTTGCGAGTTTTTCATCCAGACGCTTACTCATGCGATCTCCTCCCCCAGTTCCTTTGCGACCATCTGCACGTCCTTATCGCCGCGTCCCGAGAGGCAGACGACGACATTCTCGCCCGCCTTCGTCTCGGGCATGAGTTTTTCGAGATAGGCAAGCGCGTGCGAGCTCTCGAGCGCGGGGATGATGCCCTCGATGCGCGAGAGACGCTGAAATGCCGCGAGTGCTTCCTGATCGGTCACGGAAACGTAGGTAACGATGCCCTTGTCCTTGAAATAGGAATGCTCGGGACCGACACCGGGGTAGTCCAGACCTGCTGAGATGCTGTACGCCTCGACAACCTGTCCGTCCGCATCCTGTAGGAGATAGCTGTATGCGCCGTGGAGGATGCCGGACGTACCTGCGCCGCTGAGGGTCTTGGCGTTGTCCCCGTCTGCGTCGCCGCGTCCGCCGCCCTCGACGCAGAACTTCTTGACATCTGCATCGTCACGGAAATCATAGACTGTCCCGATTGCGTTGCTGCCGCCGCCAATGCACGCGACGAGGTAGTCGGGCTTTCCGTCAAACGCCTTTGCCGACTGCATGCGGATCTCCTCACCGATGACCTTCTGGAAGTCGCGCACCATCTCCGGATACGGATGCGGACCGACCACAGATCCGATCACGTAGTAGGTATCCGTGATGTTCGTCGCCCAGTAGCGGATCGCCTCACTCGTCGCATCCTTGAGCGTCCCCGTACCGCTTGATACGGGGATGACTGTCGCCCCGAGCAAACGCATGCGGAACACGTTGAGCCGCTGACGCTCGACGTCAACCGTCCCCATGAACACATGACACTCCATGCCGAAGAGGGCCGCGACCGTCGCCGTCGCGACACCGTGCTGACCTGCGCCCGTCTCCGCAACAATGCGCTTCTTGCCCATGCGCTTCGCGAGGAGCGCCTGCCCGAGCGCGTTGTTGATTTTGTGCGCACCCGTATGCAGAAGGTCTTCGCGTTTCAAATAGATATTCGCTTTGCCGTAGTGCTTCGTCAGCCGCTCGGCAAAGTAGAGATTCGTTGGACGCCCTGCATAGTCGCGGAGATAGCCGCGAAACTCCGTGAGGAAATCCTCATCCTCGCGGTACTTCAGATATGCCTCTTCCAGCTCGTTCAGTGCGGGCATCGCGATCTCGGGCACATACTGCCCGCCGTAGTCGCCGAATCTTCCCTTCTTGCTCATATATCATTGCTCCTTTATTCCAACTTCGGATAGTTCCTTTGCAAATGCGCCCACATCGGCAGCACGCACAAGCCCCTCGCCCACGAGCACGCCCTTACAGCCCGCCTTATGGACACACATCGCATCATCACAAGTGAAAATGCCGCTCTCGCTGATAATCGTACGACTCATATCTGCATACGGCAGGAGGTCAAGCGTCGTCTGGACGCTCGTCTCAAAGGTCACGAGATTGCGGTTGTTGATGCCGATGAACTCCGCCGGCGTCTGCTGTGCGATCTCAAGATCTGCGCGGTCATGCACCTCTACGAGCGCGTCCATACCGAGACTCCATATAAGATAGAGCAGTTCCTTCAGCTGCTCGGGCGTCAGGATGCGCACGATCAGCAACACGGCATCCGCACCGAGGGCGCGCGCCTCATACACCTGATAGGGGTCGATGATGAAGTCCTTGCGTAGCAGGGGCGTATCGACGCGCGCACGTACCGCCGCAAAATCCTCATTGCTCCCGAGGAAATGCGGGTCCGTGTGTACGGAGAGCACCGCCGCACCCGCCGCCGTGTAAATGTCGGCAAGCTCCAAAACGCTATGCGATGTCGTCAGCCGTCCCTTCGCCGGCGACTGCAGTTTGCACTCTGCGATCAGTTCCCAGCCCCGCCATCGAAAGTGCTCCGCCATGCGAAACGTACCGCACGGGAGATTTTCTTTCAGTTCATCGATCGGGCGGTTTTTCTTCGCCTCCGCCACAATGGCGCGCTTTTTTTCAACAATTTCGGCTAATATATCGCGCACACTGCACCTCCTTCGGCTTCTCTTCATGGATGCGTCAAGCGACGTATTTCTTCATTCTAGTGGAGGATGGCGCATTTGTCAAATTGTACCGCTTCCATAAACGCTCTGATTTTCTCCTCGGACTTCTCACCATTCTCCTCAAGCCCCCCCGAAACATCGACACCGAAGGGATGGAAAATCTCCGCCGCCTCGCCCACATTCTCTGCCGTAATGCCGCCCGCGATGAGGACAGGCTTCGTGACGCGCGTGATCTCCCGCGCCGCCTCCTGCCAACGAAATGTCATTCCCGTGCCGCCCGCCGCGCCCTGCACATAGCTGTCGATCAGGATGAGCTCGGCGGGATAGGCGTTCGCTGCATCCACGCTGAAATCATCGCCGTAGCGATACGCCTTGATGACGGGATACGCCGATGCTTTCGCCATCTCCGCGCTCTCATGCCCATGCAGCTGCACATAATCCAGACCGACGCGCGCGGCAATGGCATTCACCTCATCCGGCGGGGCATCGACAAAGACGCCGACCTTTTTCACGCGATGGATCTGCCGCGCAATCTCGCGCGCCATCTCGGGTGCGACATAGCGCCGACTCTTTTCTGCAAAGATAAAGCCGACGTAGTCCGCACCTGCCGCCTCTGCCGCACGAGCCATTGTAGTTGTTTTCATCCCGCACATCTTTACACGCATCGTATCCCTCCATTCATACTTTATGATAGTAAAGGAAGAAACTTTCTTTGTCAAATGAAAAACCGCCGTATATCGAGCGATGCGGCGGTTTTGGGGTCAAAAAAACTAGGGAATCGCTGATAAATTCAGTGCGCATCCTTTACGAGACGTAGTACACACGATTCGCGCGGCGTGCAGGCGGCTTTGGCAAATCGCCGTCGCGGTAGCCGAGCGCGCAGTGCCCGACGCCGATGTATTCGCCCTCAATACCGATCTTTTTCAACAGGTCTTTGTAGTAAGGCTCTTCGAACGCCTCCTTCGCGCGGTTGATCCAGATCGTGCCAAGCCCAAGTGCATGCCCCGCGAGCATGAGGTTGCCGAGGACGAGGCTGCCGTCCTCAACCGCCGTAGGAACGACCTTCGGTGCAAGTACCATAAGGATGACAGGCGCTCCATAGAATGGGTCATGTCCCTCCTGCCAGCCGCCGATGCGGCAGTTGTCGCGCGAGATCTGTGTGCGCAGATCGGGATTCGTCACGGCGACGATGATCGGTGACTGCTTGCCCTTCCCGCTCGCGGCATAGAGCCCCGCCTCGATCACCTCGTCGATGAGTGCCTGCGGCACTTCGTCGGCTCTAAATTTCCGAATGCTACGGCGTTCGATCATATCTTTGATGGTGCTGTTCATTGTCCTGACCTCCTTGCCTTGATACCTGCGACGATGCGCGCGACGAGTGCGGTCCGCGCAAACGGCGTGATGATATAGTAACCGTCGATGTACGGCTCGATGTCCTTCGCGATCTCGAGCGAGAGCTTCACGGCAAGCTCCTCCGCCTCCGCACGATCCAACCCGTGATAGGCATTGATGATGCGCTCCTCGACGTGAATGCCCGAGATCTCACTCTCCATAAAGCGCGCGTTGCGCTCGCTGACAACGGGCATGATGCCGCCGAGGATCAGTGCTCCGGGCAGAGTGTCGCGTGCCGTGCGCATGTTCTCCTTCGCCCGCGCGCTCAGAACGGGCTGTGTGAAGAAGCCCGTCATGCCCGCCTCCATCTTCTTTTTCGCGAGACCGAGCTGCGATGGAAAATGCTGCGAGTTCACATTAAGCGCCCCGAATATGTGGAACGGCACTACATCACCGCGCTCGCCGAGGTTCGTGATGAATGCGGAGAGTTTGCGCGAGTTGAACTGATAGACGCTCTTCACCTCGTCGCGCTCTGCCGTCGGAATCGGATCGCCCGTGATCGCAATCATATTGTGCACGCCCTCGGCACTCAGACCGAGGAGGATGGACTTGATCGCGTTGAGGTTGCGGTCGCGGCAGGTCATATGCGGAATCGGTTCGAGTCCAAGGCTGCGGTGCACGCGCCCTGCGAGCATTGCCGCGTCCATGCGTGCGCGCGCGATGGGATTATCTGCGATCGTGATGGCAGAAACCCCCGCCGCCTGCAGTTCCCGTGCCCCCGCCATAAATTTATCCGCATTTCCGGTATCGGGCGGATCGAGTTCGACGGCAATGGGCATCTCCCCCGCCTTCAGAGCATCGAAGAAGGGGCTGCGCGAGGGGACGAGCTCCGTGCGCGTCTGCCATGCTCCTGCATCCTCCGAAGCATGCCCGCGATCTGCAAGTGCGGCACAGAGTGCGCGGATATGCTCCGGCGTCGTGCCGCAGCAGCCGCCGACAATGGAAACGCCGTCGCGCACAAGGGCGGCAAGTCCTTCTCCAAAGTACTTCGGCGCACTCTCATAGAAGGTGCGCCCGTCGATGACGATCGGATGTCCCGCATTCGGCATGAGGGAGAGCGGCAGGGAGCATGCACCGAGGAGGTGCACGAGCTCCTTCATCGACTGGACACCGCTGACACAGTTGAAGCCGACTGCGTCGATGTAGCCGCTCTCCGTAACCACGCGCACAAGCTCCTCGATGAAGAAGCCGTCGCGCGTATACCCGCCGGGGAAGGCGGAAAACGAGGTCAGGACGAACGCCTCGGGGCAGATCTGCTTGATATGTGCGGCGGTCTCAACCAGCCCCTCCGCAGAGGAATTCGTCTCAAAGATGAAGTGCCGTGCGCCCGCAGCGAGGAAGATATCGCTCAGGAAGCGGTATTCCTCGACAATATCCGCAGGCGGCAGCCCCGTGACGGGGCCGATGTCAGCAAAGACATATGCCCCGAACGGCTCTGCGGCGCGTGCGGCAAGCGTCCATCCCGTGCGGAGGATGCCCTCGACGAGCGGCGTGTCCCCCTGATAGACGATGCGGTTCGCTGCAAACGTATTCGTCTTGATTGCGTGCGCGCCTGCACGCAGATACTCCGTATGGATCTCCTCAACGACAAGAGGTGTTTCGATGTTCGCGAGTTCCACGCCCTTGCCGCGCGTATGCGTCCTCTGCGCGTAATACGTACCCATGCCACCATCAAAGACGAGCGGCTCTTTTCGTATGTGTTCCCGTATATCGATGCGCTCCTGCGTCATATGTATGAGCCTCCTTGCCTATCTTTTGCTATCCCAGAACGCGGCGTGCGATCTCGACAATGCTGCGTGCATCGCCCGCATAATAATCTGCGCCGATCTCCTTCGCGTAGTCTTCCGTAAGTACGGCGCCGCCGACCACGGTCTCGCAGGGATGCCCCGCCTCGTGGAGGGCGTCAATCGTGCGCTTCATCGCCGTGACCGTCGTCGTCATCAGCGCGGACAGCCCGATCAGCCCGACCTTCTTTTCAATCGCAACCTCCACCACGCGTGTGACAGGCACGTCACGCCCGAGGTCGATGATCTGATATCCGTAGTTCTCAAGGACGACCTTGACGATGTTCTTGCCGATGTCATGGATGTCGCCTTCGACCGTCGCGAGGATGATCTTTCCCTTCGAGACCCCCTGCCCCTCCTCGGCGAGCCGCACCTTGATGAGTTCGAGGCCTGCCGTCGCCGCGTTTGCCGCATTGATGAGCTGCGGGAGGAAAATGATCTCCTTCTCGTAGCGATCACCCACGATGTCGAGCGCGGGGATGACCTTCTCCTGAATGATCTCCATCGGCGCCATCTCCGTGAGGAGCTTGCGCGTAATGCGCTCGGCATCGTCGCTCAGCCCTCGGATAATGGCGTCCATCAGCGGATCAACCGCGTCTGCACTCTCTGCCGCCACCGTCTGCACAGCGCCCGCCGACTCATCGCCCGTGATGCCGAGCTCCTTGCGGCGGCGCATCTCCGCCTGCTCTGGCGCAAAGCGCTCGATGTACGCAGCGCAGTCCACGTCCTCGCCCGAAACGGCACGGAAGGAGACGACGGCATCCATCACGCCCTTCGTATTCGGATTGATGATCGGGAAATCCAGTCCGACGTGCATCGCCTGGATGAGGAAGTTCTCCGTCATGTGTCCGCGTGCGGGCAGTCCGAACGAGATGTTGCTGACACCGAGCGCACAGTGGAGTCCAAGACGCTCATGCACCTCGCGCACGGCACGCAGTGTCTCCATCGCCTGCTCCTGCTGCGCCGAGACCGTGAGTGTCAGACAGTCGATGATGATATCCTCGCGATCAAGTCCGTACTTCTCCGCCTCGGCAACGATGCGCTCGGCGATGGCGACACGCTCCGCTGCCGTTTCGGGCAGCCCCTTCTCGTCCATCGCAAGACCGAGCACCGCCGCGCCGTAGTGCTTTGCGAGCGGGAAAATGGCATCCATGCGCTCGCGCTCACCGCTCACCGAGTTGATGATGACGCGCCCGTTCGTCACGCGCAGCGCCGCCTCGATCACCCGCGGATTTGCCGAGTCGATCTGCAGCGGCAGGTCAACGACGCTCTGCACCGCCTTGACAACGTACGGAATGATCTTTTCTTCGTCCACACCCTGCGCACCGACGTTGATGTCGAGCACTTGCGCACCCGCCTCCTGCTGGGAGATCGCGAGCTTCTTAATGTAGCCGTAGTCCTCCTCGAGAAGCGCCTGTTGGAGGCGCTTCTTCCCCGTCGGATTGATGCGCTCGCCGATGACGTTGAGCTTGCCGTATTCGGCAACGCGTGCGGGCGACGCGATCCCCTTGCGCTTTTTCCGCACGGGACGCTCTGCCGCGCCGGCTGCCACGGATGCCGAGAGTGCGCGGATAAAGTCGGGCGTCGTGCCGCAGCAGCCGCCCATGATGACGGCACCGCGCCGTGCAAATTCCGCCATCTCGCGCCCAAAATCCTCCGCCGTCATCTCATAGGCTCCCGTGCGCGGATCGGGGAGCCCTGCGTTCGGCTTGACGATGATCGGCAGATCGGTCCACTCCATCAACGCGTCGACGATCGGCAGGAGCTCCACGGGTCCGAGCGAGCAGTTGACACCGAGCGCCGCGACGCCGAGCGCATCGAGCGTAACCGCGACGGACGGAACGGCTGCGCCAAGAAAGGTGCGCCCGTTCTGCTCGAAGGTCATCGTCACCCAGATCGGCAGCTGCGTATGCTCCTTCGCCGCGAGCACCGCTGCCTTGACCTCATAGAGATCGGTCAGCGTCTCGAAGATCACGAGATCGGCACCCGCCTCCGCGCCCGCGACCACCATCTCACGGAAGAGCTCATAGGCGTCCTCGAACGAGAGCGTGCCGAGCGGCTCAACGAGCTCGCCGATCGGACCGATGTCGAGCGCAACGCGCACGCCCGAAACACCGGAGTTCTCCCCCGCACGGCGTGCCGTGCGCACATTCTCTTCGATGACCTCGGCGACGGACTTGCCCGTCCCCTCGAGCTTGTGTCCGTTCGCACCGAAGGTATTGCTGTAGATGACGCGGCTGCCCGCCGCAATATAGTTCCGATGGATCTCCTCGATCACCTCGGGATGATCCAAGCCGAAGAGCTCGGGGCGCTCGCCCGGCGCGAGTCCGCGCGCCTGCAGCTGTGTGCCCATGCCTCCGTCTAATATAATAATATCGCTCATTTCATATCTCCTATTTAATGTCTTTAGGTTCTTGCCCCTTCCCGGCATCTGCGCCCCGCCTTGCGGAACGGACAGGTGCGGAACATCAGACAGTGCTCGCAGTCCGGCGGTCGGTGCGGCTGCGGCGTGCGTGCGATACCCATGATCGCCGTCACGGATTTGCGCGGAACCATGATCGTCGTCGGTGTCAGCGACACGCCGATGCGGCGCGTCATATCGAGCAGCGCAAAGAACTTCGGCTGCTCCGAGATCGGCAGATCGCCGTAGCCGGGGCTGAAGCGATCCGTCAGATAGCGCCCCTCCGCCTCGACGGTGCGGCGCATGTCGCTCTCAAAGTTATTGCAGATATTCTCGATCGCCGTACTCGCGCAGGCGTCCATGATGACGGAGTCCGCCGCATTCACGACCTCATAACGCATCATCAATCGCTCGACACCGGGGCCGAGCGTCGCACCGAAGAGCACGACCTCCTCACAGGGCTCGAGCATCCGCGGAATGTCATTCCCTGCAAATGTGACGCCGAGCACGGCGCCATCCTCAAGCGGAGCATGACGATACGTCAGGCGCGGCGTCGCTGCCGCGAGCACCTCATCCGTGCAGCGCCGAATCTGCGCCGCGATCTCCTCCGTCAGCTCCTGCCCGCGAAACCCGAGATACTTTAGGATTTCGTTCATATTCAGCGTTGTAAAACGCGGTTCAAACATAGCCTCTCCCATTTCCGTAATGACGTTACAATATAGTACACAAGATAAGAGATTATATCACATTCGGACACTCCTCACAAATATACTTTTGTCATGTCATGATATGTGTGCTATAATACTGCACTATCTTTTATATTGTATATTGCAAAATTTTTTCAAGGGGGAATCGGAATGATCAAAGAGGCGATCAAAAAAGTCGTAGGCAAGGAGGATCTTACCTACGACGAAGCATATGCCGTTATGAACGAGATCATGTCGGGCGAGACCTCGGCGGTCGAGAACGCAGCCTACCTTGCCGCACTCTCCACAAAGAGCAGTGGTATGGAGACGATCGACGAGATCTCGGGATCTGCAGCAGCGATGCGCGAACACGCGGAGCGCGTTGAGCACGATATGGATGTCATTGATATCGTCGGCACGGGCGGCGACCACTCGGGCAGCATCAACGTTTCGACGACTGCCTCGTTCCTTGCGGCGGCGGCGGGACTCAAGGTCTGCAAGCACGGCAACCGCGCGGCATCCTCGTGGAGCGGCACGGCGGACTGCCTCGAGGCGCTCGGTGTCAACATCGACCAGCCGCCTGCAAAGGTGCGCGAGGAACTCGATGCCATCGGCATGGCATTCCTCTTCGCCCAGCGCTATCATCAGTCGATGAAGCATGTCGGCGCGATCCGCCGCGAACTCGGCATCCGTACGGTGTTCAACATCCTCGGCCCCTTAACGAATCCCTCCCGTCCCTCCTGCATGCTGCTCGGCGTCTACGGCGGGCATCTCATGCGCCCGCTCGCAAAAGTACTGCCGGGGCTCGGCGTGAAGCGTGCGCTCATCGTCCACGGAACAGATGGCATGGACGAGATCTCCATTGGCGCACCGACCCTCATTCGCGAGATTACAGACGGCACGGAAAGTGCATATGAGATCCGTCCCGAAGACTTCGGCATCACGCCCGCATCGAAGGAATCCATTCGCGGCGGCAAGCCGGATGAGAACGCTGCCGTCACGCGCGGCATTCTCAGCGGCGAGATCACAGATGCGCGCGCGGATGTCTGCCTCCTGAACGCGGGCGCTGCCATCTACATCGGCGGTGCTGCGTCCTCCATTGCCGACGGCATTGCAAAGGCACGTCAGACCATCGCGGACGGCTCGGCGCTCAAGAAACTCGAGGACTTCATCAAGATCTCCCAGTAAACGAAAGGAGTTTGCATATATGCAGGCACTCGAACAACTCAGTAACTTCGTCTCACGTTATATGGCATTATTCGTCATTCTGATCGCAGGCGTCTCCCTCTTTCAGCCTTGGACTTTTATTTGGACCGTTCCATGGATTACGATTCTGCTCGGCATCGTCATGTTCGGCATGGGGATGACACTGCGCTTTGAGGACTTCAAGCTCGTCCTGCAACGCCCGCGCGATGTCTTCATCGGTACGGTCGCGCAGTTCGGCATCATGCCGCTGCTCGCATGGGGACTTGCCCATCTTTTCTCCCTCCCGCCCGAGCTTGCGGCGGGCGTCATCCTCGTCGGCACCTGCCCCGGCGGCACCTCGTCGAACGTCATGACCTACCTCGCGCGCGGCGATGTGGCGCTCTCCGTCTCCATGACGATGGCATCCACCATCCTTGCGCCGATCATGACACCGCTCCTCACGCTCTGGCTGGCGGGCCAGTGGATTGACATCCCGGCAGAGAAAATGATGATCTCGATCGCGCAGGTCGTGATTGCACCGATCCTCCTCGGCATCCTCATCAATCACTTCTTTGAACGTCCCGTACAAAAGGTCGTCAAAGTGCTCCCTCTGATCTCCGTTGTCGCCATCGTCCTCATCGTCGGCGGCGTCGTTTCGGCGAATGCAGGCCGCATCATCGAGACGGGCGCACTCATCATGGTCGTCGTCATGTGTCACAACCTCCTCGGCTATGCGCTCGGTTTTCTCGTCGCCAAGGTGCTCGGCATGAACATGGCAAAGGTCAAAGCCGTCTCCATCGAGGTCGGCATGCAGAACTCGGGACTTGCGACCTCCCTCGCCCTCCTGCACTTCGGTGCAGCGGCAGCGATCCCCGGTGCGCTCTTCAGCGTTTGGCACAACATCTCGGGCTCGCTTGCGGCAAACTATCTATCTAGTCGGATGAAAAAGATTTCATAACAAAATATCTCATAAAATAAACTCCTTCAAAAATTCTAGAGAAATTTTGAAGGAGTTTATTTTTTTCTTCATTATCTTCATTAAAGGGAAATATATTTCCATATAGAATATACATTGTAAGATTACTTTAGGAGTTGATGATGCTATGAAATTGCAGTCAAGGATGCTTCTGTGGATCGGAGGTCCGTTCATCGCCATATTCATTGTGATGGCGGCATTCTCCTACCGGGAAGCAAGCACGATGATCGAGTCGGCGACGCAACGCGAGATGCGTGCGCTTGCTGAGTACCACGCAGAGCAGATCAACGCTGTCGTGGAAAGGCAGCGTGGGATATTGGAGGGGCTGGGGCAGGTGTGGTCAACGGAGCTGCCATCCACAGCATCTTTCATCTCTGCGGCAGCCGACTTTAGCGCGCGCAGCGATATCGATGGCATCTACCTCGGTATCCCAGGTCGTGATTTTCTCTACGGTCACGAGCGCATTGTGCCAAAGGAGGAGTTCGACCCGACCACACGTCCGTGGTACAAGATCGCAACCCAGCATGATGGCGTGCAGATCTCAAAGGTTTTCGTCAACGCATTCCACAACAAAAAGGTCGTTGCACTGAGTCGTGCACTCAAGCCCAGAGATGGAACGGAAGCCGTTCTCGGAATGGATGTCCCCTTCTCCATCATTGAGGAGAAGATTTCCGCCTTTAAGATTCGGGAAAACGGCGCCGCCTTCTTGCTCGATTCCGAGGGACGGTTCATCTACCACTCCGCGCTGACAATGGACAATAATGTGCACGAACAGGGCGAGGAGGCTGCAAAGCGCTTCCTCTCGAAGGAACCGCTCTTCTTTGAATCCAGTTATCAGGGCGTCGACTACTACTATGCCGTCCATCCGGTCGGCAATACGGGCTGGTTCCTCGTCCTCTTCGTGCCGAAGGAAGAAGTGCTTTCCGACGTGGCAACGCTGAAATGGGCGATGATCGCGGGACTCCTCCTCTCACTTTCCCTGCTCTCCCTGCTGCTCTATCGCATTGCGCGCTCCATTGCAGGACCGCTTGAGAACATGGCGGCAGCAGCAAGCGAGGTTGCAAAGGGAAATCTCGGCATTGTCCCGCCTGATCTCGATCGTACGGACGAAATCGGACAGCTGCACAATGCCTTCCTCGCCATGGTCAAGGGACTACGCGACCTCATTCAGAGCGCTGCACAGACGGCAGAGCAGCTTGCTGCCGCCTCCGAGCAGCTGACCGCCTCGGCGGATCAGTCGGCACAGGGCGCACAGCACGCAGCTGAGGCAATCGTCAAGATCACGGACAGCACAATGGAGCAGCGCGATACCGTTGACGAATCTTTCAAGACCGTCGACCGTATCACCCATGCCATCAACGACATTACGAACGGCATCACCGCTGTTTCTGCTGCAACGCATCGCGCCGAGAAAGCAACAGTGGAAGGGCAGCAGGGGCTCAGTGTTGCCGTCAAGGGCATGGATGTCCTCAATCAGAGCGCACAGAATGTCGCCGAGGCGGTTACGGCACTCTACGAGAGCTCCAAGCGCATCTCCGAGATCGTCGAGATGATTACCGAGATTGCGGGGCAGACCGACCTCCTCGCACTCAATGCAGCCATTGAGGCGGCACGCGCGGGCGAACAGGGACGCGGCTTCGCCGTCGTCGCCGAAGAAGTTCGAAAGCTCGCTGAGCAGTCCGAGAACGCCGCACAGGAGATTACGGGGCTCATCACCGAGAACGCAAACCGCATCGAGGACACGTTCAAGGTCATGCAGAAACAGAAGGAACACGTCGGCGAGGGCGTCAATCAGGTCAATCAGGCAGGCGAACAGTTCGATCGCATCGCCGGAGTCGTCAGCGAACTCACCGAAAAGGTCGATGTCATCCTGAAGAGCGCCGAGGGCATAAAGGAAGGCAGCGCACGCATGTTCACCTCCGTCGAGGCGGTGCAGAAGGTCTCGAACGCCGTGAGTTCCGAGGCGGAGAACGTTTCCGCCGTATCCGAGGAGCAGGCAGCATCCATGCAGGAGATCGCAGCCGCGAGCCAGACACTGGCGCAGCTCGCTCAGGATCTGCAGAGGCTTGTCGGGCGCTTCTGCTTGTAATACCGACGCTGGAAACACACAAAAGGGCTGTTGTACGAAGCGAGAAAACTTCGTACAACAGCCTTTGTCATTATGTCAGATATATCGCGGCAAGCGCCACTTCCACCGTGCCGCATGGAGGAGGCTTGGGTGTACGGTATCTTAGCTTCCCCCGTTGCTGACCTGTCCAAGAAGCAAGTCCGTAGGACGCAGCTGATTGGGAAACAGGTCGTATGCGAAAACGTCCCAAGAACACGAACACAAGTGAAGTGTGATTGGTTGACATTGACCGCCACGGGGGAAGTGCCGAGCAACGCGAGGCGAAAGGGGCGCCTGTTCCTTATACGTATCTCCTGCTCAGAACTGATACGTCACTTGCAGACGCGCATAGTCACCGAGGTGGAAATGCTCCGGTCCATAGAGCGTATCACGCGTATTGATACCCTTCGCACCAAACGTGTAGAACGCCTCGACCATGAGGTTCTGCACGGGGACATAGCCCGCACCGATGGTAAAGCTCTTGATGCCGTCGAGGTAGCGGTCGGGCAGAGATTCCGTCCCATTGCCGCCAAAGAACGAGCCGTGCTCGAACCGCTTGTAGTCAATGAACGCGTTCCAACTGCCCGCGACATCCATATCCGCCTGACCGACATCGAGGCGCATGACCCAGAACGTCGGCGTATTGCCGCGCTCACGTCCCTTGATGTCAAACGTCGATGTGCCCGACGTATGCTCATAGCGCGTGTGACCGTTCATATAGCGTCCGAAGTCCGTGAAGTTCGCGCCGTAGTCGAACGAAAGTGCGGCGTTCTTCGTGAGGCGGTAGCGCGCACCGACACCGACGACATTCGCGAGCGTGTCGAACGTATCGACATCATTCCCCGTGCCGTTCGCCGCGTGGAACGTATGCGAGTTGCCGCCGAGCGAGCGCAGATAGAACGCCGCAACGCCAAGATTCGGCATAACCTCGTGGCGCACCTGCATATATGCCGCCTGCTTGATCGCGGGAATGCGATCCTGTTCGAGCACAGTGCCGAGCTGGCGGACGATATAGCCCTCCTTTCCGAGCAGGTGCAGTGGCAGCGTACTCCCTTCCTCCGGGCTCCATATATCATTACCGGTCAGACTTCCAATAAAGCTCTGGGCGAGCTCGGACACTCCCTTATCGCCTGCCGCAACAAGTCCATCATCGATTGTGTAAAAGCCCTCGCCAAGCGGCAGCACACCATATACGCTTCGATAGTGACTCTTGCCCCATACGGATTGAATGGTGTGCTCTTTTGCCTCCTCCTTTGTCATGGTGGTAAAATCGCCGGGCTTCAGGCTGTTCAGCGGTACGCCATACCCGCGCCCCCACATACTGGATCGATCTGACTCCACCATGGTTTCTTTGCCGTTATAAACGCCATAGCCATAAAAATCAACCGTAAAGGTATATTCTCCCTCTTCATGAAGTCCCCAACTACGAACATATTGTGTCTCTGTCTTCGTCGTTTCCATCTGGGGCTCGGCATCATCCCATGCAGCACGGGCAAGACTCTCCATCTTTTCCTGATTGAAGCGATCCTCATACGGAATTGCTGTTTGCGGATGCAGGGCTTCATAAACATCCCCTGTGGGCTGTGTGAGATATTCCCCCACGATATTTCCGTCCTCATCTCGAACCGTCGTACGGTACCAGACAAAATCGTCATGCGAAAGCTCCCAATCGGTAGAGAAAAGATGCTGATTGAGTTTCTCGTAGGCGTCAGGATCATTCCGACGAATCACATCCATATATTCGTCGATGATTTGCTTCTCCTCCGCGAGGCTTCCCACCTTTACGAGGCGCTGATACAAGCCTTCAAAACCGGGGGTATCTTTGATCATAGAGATATAGTTCGGCACATCAGGGATATCACCAGATCTCATTCCGCCGGGATAGAGATCCCTGTACCCAAGCCACTCCTCCCGCGTTGCGGAGCGCAGAAAGATCTGCGTCGTCGCGTGTGTATATGCCGAGTCCGCGACGCCCGTCGAGCGGCGGAAATCGCCGTATCCGAGGCGTACCTGCGTCCTCTTGCCCGTCCAGACGGCACGCCCGCCGTCATACTCCTTGCCGAAGTAGTAACCTGTGACACCCATCGGTTCGGTCAGCCGCCCGAGGGAGAAGTCCCATGCCTTTGCATGGCGCGTCACATCCGCCGTGTCGAGGCGTGCATGATTCAGCCCCTTCGACTGTGCCACATCTGTCCCCGTATCGACGCCCGCCGTACTCGCGAGACTGCCGAGGACGGTAATGTTCGTATTCGCGTCGAGGCGCGCATCCACGCCTGCGCGCAGGCGCTGCTCGAAGCCGTGCTCCGCCTTTTCGAGGTAGTTCTTATATGCGCTGCCAACGCTCGCCGTCGTCGTCACGCGCATCTCGGACGGCTTCACCTTCCCCGTAAAGCTGTTCCAACGCCAACGGTAGTCGCCGATCACGCGCAGACCAAGTTCCTTCTCCACATCGAACGGTGGAATAATAAAGCGTGCGTTTTTTTCCAAGATGGCGTTATTTGTCTCCGTGCGCGCCGCGCGCTCCTCCGGCGTCAGATCCCGTGTCTCGCTGTCCGCGCCGAACTTCAGATTGACTCCGATGCGATACATCCGCTCTTGGAAGGCGCGGTCGTCGTCACGGTGGTTCAGGATGTTGTCCACGCCAATATAGGCGCTCGAATCCTTGCCGAGATCCTTTTGCAGGATAAAGTTCCAGATGCCGAACGACTTCTTCTCGTAGGTCTGCGTGCCGCCCTCGTGGAAGTTATAGTGCCACTTCTCACCGTCCCAGTCATAGTAGTTGCCGTTGTTCGCAATGCTGTTGCTGTCGAGCATATTGAGATAGTAATTGCCCCAGAGCGTTGCACGCCAACCCGCATTTTCGTATGTAACGCCGAGGTCGATCTTGTGCTGCGGGCGATCGAGCAGACGGCGCGGCATTGTCGGATCGCTCTTATTGATTGCATGGAGGAAGGTATAGCCGACCTTCGTCGACCAATGACGGTCAAAGCGATGGTTGTACTCCGCCTCAAGCCCCGTGATCTCCGCCCGCCCAATGTTCTTAAAGCTATAGATCATATCAGTAGGCGCCCACCATTTTCCATCACTTGAAAGTTCGGGATGAAAGTCCATCAGGTAGCCCGTGAAATAGGTCGTCATATAGTCCTTGATACGATTGTGGAAGGCATTGATGCGGAAGCTGTCCCTACCGTTCCTGCTCTCTCCCTCAAGACCAATGTCGAAATTCACGGACTTCTCCGGCTTCAGATCGGGGTTGCCAACCCAGTAGTAGCCGAGACGTGCGCGATCGATTCCCATCGGCGCACCGGCGTACATCTCCCAATTATAGTACAGCTCGCCCATGCCCGGCTCGGTATAGCCCGTGCCGAGATTCGCCTTGAAGCGATAATTCGATTTCCCGCCGATGTTGTGCGTCATGCCGATGTTGAATGTCGCGTGCGTGCCGAAAAGATTGCTGTTATCCACGCGCAGGATCGGAGAGAGAATCGTATCCTTGTTGACCTGCCATGTATCCTGCACAAAGACATACTGCTTCTTGATCTCTGCCGTGCCGATGGTCTGCTGATTCTGCCGATTTGCAAATTCCTCCATGAATGTTTTCCGTGCCAGCGTAAGTGGCGCCCCAACCACTCTTCATAATAGAATCTCATAATTGAGCGCGCGCTTGCATCCGGATCTACGAGATATTCTAGGTTTCGTGGGTCTGCCTTAAGCTGTTCGGCAAACGCCTCGCGTTTCGCCTCAATCTCCGGGGGAACAACAATATCCGGGTATTTTTGAAAATCCTCATAGGTAAACGGGGGCAGAACTACTTTGCCGTTTTCATTCTTATATCCATATCGTTCATAATCACTGTCATACTTCGGAATGCCTGCTGAATTGCGTGTCATCGCATAGTCATGGACAAGAGACATGGGCGCTTTTTCACCGGGTTTTGTCCAAAGATTCTTGTCGTAGTCCCACGGATTGATGGTACGCGTGTAGGTGTTGGGCGAATTTTTGAGGCGGCTGCCCTCCCCCTTTTCCTGCGTGAAACCAACACCGTAGGAGAGCAGATGATTGTCACTCACCTGCGTATTTGCCGACGCCTTGATGCTCCACTGCCTATGCATAACGTCGTCAACATAGTTGAGCCAGTTCTTCCCCTGATAAGTTGGGTTGTTATAGTACGAAGTGAGCGTAATGTCATCCTCATTCATCTTTGTGTAGTCGAGATCGACCTTCCAATCCGAAGCGCCGCTGCGCCCCGCATAGGAGAGGCGATAATTGTCACGGTCAATCTCCCGCTTGAAATTTTGAACCGGTTCCATAAACGAGTTGGAACGCTTGACATATCGCTTCATATCCTCGTTCACATGATCGAGACTGAATGAGAGGCTGTGATCCTTCGAGATGTCATAGGCGGCTGTCATGCCGATGTTCTTGATGTCGCCGTAGTATCGCAGGGAATTTCGAACCGTTTCGTTCTCGCCAACCTCAAAGGTCCTCTCACCATAGATCGGCATAATGTCGCGCTTACCGCCGTACGCCGCGACACGAAACTTTCCGACCTGCCCCGAGTCCGCACGCAGGAAGAAGTTCGTATAGGGGAATACGTCGCTGTCGCCCTTCGTGCGCCGTCCCTCAAGGTTCAGCTGCAGTCCCGCCTTCTTCGCCGCCTCCTTCGTAATGACGTTGACGACGCCGCCAATCGCGTCCGCGCCGTACTTTGCACTCGCCGCTCCGCGAATGATCTCGATGCGTGCGACGTTCTCCGTCCCAAGTCGCTGCAGCTCATCGCCCGCACCAGAGTATTTTGAGAGGTCACCCATGACGGGCTGACCGTCGATCAGGATGAGTGTATGACGCGGTTCTGCGCCGCGAATAGAGACCGTTACACGCCCCATCGCGTCGATATTTCGCGTCATACCCGTCTCGTCAAAGATGATGTCCTCGACAGACTTCGCCTGTTTCTTCGCAATGTCCTCCGCCGTAATGATCGTCGTCGACTGCGACTCGTACTTCGCCTCTTCCTTCGCCGCGTCTGCCTCTACCTGAACATCTGCGGTGGAGTAGTCACCCCCTCGTTCCGAACTTTCGTTCGCAAACACAAGAGAGGAAGAAGCCGCGATGTGAAGGAGTATCACGCATGTGAGTGCTGTCCTTGCTCTCGTTTTCATAGAAAACACCTTTCTATCCTTTGAAATACGGTTAATAAAGCACAATTTGATAGAATGATTCCATCTATCAATTTAATATTGATATTATATCATAGATTTTTCATATTTCTAGAGGTGTTTGATAAAAAAAATAATTATCAAATAAATCGAAAAAAAAGAGCTGACCCAATGGGTCAGCCCCTGTTATGTTCCGATTCCCATGCGGGAAACAGATTAGTGGTTGAACATATTGCGCAGTGCCTGCTTGTTGACCTCGCGGTTCAGCTGTGCGAGATGCTGCGTGAGCTTGATGCTCTTCGGGCAGACGCGTTCACAGTTCTGGCTGTTGCCGCAGCTCGTGATGCCGCCCTTCTCCATCAGCGCATTGAGACGCTTCGGCGCATCGAACTTTCCGAGCGGATGGAGGTTAAAGAGCAGTGTCTGTGCCGTCGGCGCAGGACCGATGAAGTCGGACTGCGGGCCGACGTTCGGGCACGCCTCGAGGCAGCAACCGCACGTCATGCAGTGCGACAGCTCATAGCACGTCTCCGCCGTATACGGATTCTGAATGGGGGCATCCTTGTTGTCCCATGTGCCGTCCACCTCGACCCAGCCATGAATGCGCTTGAGGCTCTCAAACATGACGGAGCGATCGATGAGGAGGTCGCGGATGACCGGGAACGTACGCGCCGGTTGGACACGGATCGGCTGCGTAAGATTGTCGATCAGCGCACAGCACGCCTGCTGTGCACGACCGTTGATGACCATCATGCACGCGCCGCAGACCTTCTCAAGGCAGTTGCACTCCCAGACCGGAGGCGGAACGCGCTTGCCGTCCACCGTCACGGGGTTCTTCTGAATCTCCATGAGGGATGCGACGACGTTGAGACCGGGACGATAGTCAACCTCGAACTCCTGCGTATAGGGGTTCTCGTTCGGTCCATCCTGACGCTCGATGATAAAACGAACTTTTTTCTGTTCTGCCATGACTTCTATCCTCCCTTACTCCTTCTTGGCGACGGCGTAGTTACGCGCACGCGCCTTGATGAGTGAATGCTCGAAATCCATGTAGCTGACCTGAGGCTCCTCGGTCTGCGGATCGTAGTCCACGATGGAGGTCTTCATGAAGCGCTCGTCATCACGGCCGTAGAACATGAGCTCACCATCGGCATCCGTCATGCGCTCACCCTTGTCGTCAAGCAGAATCTTCGCGTGTGCACCGCGGCTCTCATCGCGGCAGCGCGCAGCCTTCGTGACCGCCATCGCGTAGAGAATCATGTTGCGCAGCTGACGGACGAACATGGCTTCCTGATTTGCCCATGTGCCATGATCGGTCACGCCGATGTCATCCCAACGCTTGAGGATGCCCTTGAGCTTTTCGAGGCAGATATCGAGGCCCTTGTTGTCACGCTCAATGGAGACGTAATCGTACATGATCTCGCCCATCTCCTGATGGAGTTTGTGCGCGTTCTCGGAACCCGTCATATTGCGGATCTTATCAAACTCCGCGACACACTCCTTGCGTGCCATCTCGAGTTCTTCCTCCGTGAGTGCCGTGCCGAGCTCGCCGCTGCGTGCCCAGCGCAGAGCCTCAGGACCCGCAACGTAGCCGGAGTAGCTCGCCGAGAGAAGCGAGTTCGCACCGAGACGGTTCGCGCCGTGGTACTGGTGATCGCACTCCCCTGCCGCCATGAGACCGGGGATGTTCGTGTGGTGCATGCGGTCAACCCAGATGCCGCCCATCGAGTAGTGGACGGACGGGAAGATCTCCATCGGCACCTTGCGCGGATCCTGACCGACGAACTCAGAGTACATCTCAAGAATGCCGCCGAGCTTGTGCTCAAGATAGTCCGCAGGGATGTGCGAGAGATCCAAGTAGACGCGGCGGTCGTTGTTGACACCGAGCCCCATGTGCACGCAGACCTTGAAGATCGCACGCGAAGCAACGTCACGCGGAACGAGGTTGCCATATGCGGGGTACATCTCTTCGAGGAAGTACCACGGCTTGCCGTCCTTGTACGTCCAGACGCGGCCGCCCTCACCGCGGCACGCCTCGGACATGAGGCGATTCTTGTCCGAGCCCGGGATCGCGGTCGGGTGGATCTGAATGAACTCGGGGTTGCCGATGTGCGCCCCCTGCTGGTACGCGGAGGAAACCGCCGAGCCGTTGCAGATCGTGGATGCTGTGCAGCGTCCAAACACCTGGCCGGGACCGCCCGTTGCGAGAATGACGACATCCGCGGGGAATGCCTTGATCTCGTTCGAGTTCATGTTCTGTGCGACCAGGCCGCGAACGATGCCGTCCTTGTTCTTAATCGCGCGGATGTATTCCCAGAACTCGTACTTGGTGACCTTGCCCTTGACCTCCCAGCGGCGCACCTGCTCATCAAGTGCATAGAGCAGCTGCTGCCCGGTCGTGGAGCCGGCAAAGACGGTACGCTTGTTCTTCTGTCCGCCGAAGTTGCGCAGATCCAGCACACCCTCGGGCGTACGGTTGAACGGAACGCCCATGCGGTCGAACATCTTGACGAGCTTCGGTGCTGCCTCAACCATGCCCTTGACGGCAAGCTGGTCGGCGAGGAAGTCGCCGCCGTAAACGGTGTCGTCGAAATGCTCGTAGACACTGTCGTGCTCGCCCTTCGTATCCATGCAGGCATTCATGCCGCCCTGTGCGCAGAGCGAGTGCGAACGCTTCACCGGGCAATAGGAAAAGAGGTCGACCTTACCGCCGCCCTCGCAGATCTTCAGCGCTGCGAGAAGTCCCGCAAGACCGCCGCCGATGATCGCAATGTTATTTTCTGGTAGCTTAGCCATTCTGACTCTCCTTTGCTGCGGTTCTTACATGAAATAGCTTGCCATGAAGGCGAGTGTAATGAGGCTCATCAGTGTGCAGAGGCCCATCGACAGTGCGTTGATGACGGACTGTGCACGTGGCCCCTTGGCAATGCCCCACGTCATGCAGAACGTCGAGATGCCGTTGCAGAAATGGAAAATTGCTGCGAGCATACCGATCGTATACAGCACCGTATGAAGGATCGCATAGTCTCCCGTCACAAAGTAGGTGTAGAGCAGGTCATAGTTGATATGCGTTCCCATGACGCCCTTTTCCCATACGCGCATATAGCCGACGTGCCAGATGAGAAACGGGATGAGCAGCCATGCCGTATAACGCTGCACGGCGAACTGCCAGTTGCGGACGTAGCCATAATTGCTCGGGTTGTTCTTCGCCTGCGCCGCGATATAGATGCCGTAGATCGCGTGGAAAAGAATCGGTACGGCGATGGCAAAGACCTCAAGCCCGTAGAACACGGGACGCGGAATGAGATCCATCATGGCAAGCGAGTCATTGAACGCCTTCGCCCCGCCCAGCACGGTTGAGTTCGTGAAGACGTGCTCGAAGAGGAACACTCCGATGATGACAAGTCCGACCAATGAATGCAGCCGCCGCATGTAAAAGGTTGTGTGGAACATTTCATACCTCCTGAAATATGTAGACCTTTGGAGCCGCTGCCTCGAAGCATATCCGAGGCAGCGCCCCCGAATGATTTGTCATGCGCCAAACCATCGGCATGAACACTCTAATGAGGATGTGCGAGGCGGAATGCGAGCCGCCTTAGATTTTCCGATAGGGTTTCTGCCCCATCTCGTAGAAGTTGTTGCCCTCGGAGTCAATCACGACGATGCACGGGAAGTCCTCGACCGTCAGCTTTGCAACCGCCTCAGGACCGAGTTCGGGATAGCCCACGACTTCGTACTTCTTCACAGACTTCGCGATGAGCGCTGCGGCACCGCCGACTGCGGCAAAATAGGTAACGCCGTTCTTCTTCATCGACTCCACAACGGCAGCCGAGCGCGACCCCTTGCCCACCATGCCCTTGATGCCCTGCTCAAGCATCGTCGGCGTGTAGGCATCCATACGACCGGAAGTCGTGGGACCTGCCGAGCCGATCGGGTCACCCGGCTTCGCCGGCGTGGGACCGAGGTAGTAGACAATCTGATCGTGCCAGTCAACGGGCAGCGACTCGCCCTTTGCAAGCGCCTCCGTCATTGCCTTGTGCGCCGCATCGCGTGCGCTGATGATCGTGCCCGTGATGAGAACACTGTCGCCCGCCTTGAGCTTGCGTGACATTTCCTCCGTGAACGGAGTCGTAATACGGATGCTTTCCGCCATGAGTATTCCTCCCTAACGATAATACACAGTAAAGGCAATTACAGGACGCGATGCGCATGCCTGAGGGCATGGCAGCAGATCGTCACCGCAACCGGGAGGCCCGCGATGTGCGTCGCACCCCACTCAATGTTGACGGCAAGTGCGGTCGTCGTTCCGCCCAGCTGCGGTCCGATGCCCGTCTTGTTGATCATCTCGAGGAGCTCACCCTCAAGCTTTGCGTACTCGGGCATCGGATGGCGCTGGTCGATGGGACGCGTGAGCGCCTTCTTCGAGAGGAGCGCCGCCTGATCCATCGTTCCACCGATGCCGACACCGACCACCTCGGGCGGGCACGGATTCGGACCTGCATGCTGAACGATCTCCATGACAGCCTTCTTCACGCCCTCGACACCGTCCGCAGGAACAAGCATCTTGACACCGGACTTGTTTTCCGAACCAAAGCCCTTCGGTGCAATCGTGATGCTGAGTGCATCGCCGGCAACGACCTTCGTATAGATGACGCCCGGCGTGTTGTTCTGCGTATTCTTACGGTTGAAGAGGGGTTCCGCAACGACCGACTTGCGCAGGTACCCTTCCGTGTAGCCCTTCGCAATGCCTTCGTTGATCGCGTCCTCAAGGAGTCCGTCTGTGATGTGGAGATCCTGCCCGACCTCTACGAACACAATCGTCATGCCCGTATCCTGGCAATACGGACGATCCTCTTCACGCGCGATCTCAGCATTGCGAATGATCTGATCCAATACGACTCTTCCTACGGGTGACTCCTCCGTCTCTCGCCCCTTTTTGAGTCCCTCGTAGACATCATTGGGGAGATAATACGCCGCTTCTTTGCACATCTCGGCGACGTTCTCCGTGATTTCTTTTGCGTTTAGCTCTCGCAAAATAATCCCTCCTATAAATATAACTTATACACAGGTTAATTAGACTATATCATATTTTTTTCTTGCTTTCAAGTCTTTCAAATTCGCCCCAAAGCCTTGAAAAAAGTGAATCTCATTCAATTTCAGGAACGCACTCGCAAATTAAAACAATATCGTTCTTTTATTATTTATCTTATTGTTTTATATTTCAATCGAATTGATTAAGTTA
>NZ_GL892076.1:1050904-1200697 GCF_000213975.1 Centipeda periodontii DSM 2778 | reverse complement strand
AATTTTTTATATGAGAAAGCCCTTGAAAATGCAGGCTTTCGTATTTTTTACTTTATGAAATGCGAATGAGAGTCACCTGTGGAGGTTCTCCCTCATTCAGCTCTGCAAGCATGAATGAGCCGTGCATCTCATCACGCGGACGCGCAATGCTGCCCGGATTGAGTATGGTCACATCGCCATGCTCCTCGAGCGCCACATGCGTATGTCCGTAGACGGCAATATCCGCCCCTGCCTCACGCGCTGCCTGTGCAAGCATCGCCGTATCAAAACGCACGTTGAAGAGATGTCCGTGCGTGAGAAAGATACGGTGTCCCGCAACCTCAATCACGGTTTCATCATACACGCCGTCCACGAAGAGATCACAGTTGCCGAGCACACGCACGACGCGTTTGCCTGACAGGATCTCCAAATCGTCCGCATCCGTCGCAAAGTCTCCCGCATGCAGCCACATCTCCGCGTCCGCCGCCCCCGACACGGCAAGCATGTCCTCAAATACCCCCGTGTTGCCGTGGCTGTCACTGACAATTCCGATTCTCACGTCAACCCTCTTTCCAACAACATTGTCTTCATCATTTCGAGTGCCGCACCACGATGGCTGATCGCATGTTTCTCCTCGCGTGTCAGCTCTGCCATTGAGCGCCCGTCTGCGCGATAGAAATGCGGGTCGTAGCCGAACCCCTCCGTACCGCGTGCCTCAGGGCGTATAAAGCCCGCGCAGGTGCCCTCTGCACCAAGTTCCCGCCCATCCTCAAACACGAGTACGAGTGCACAGTGATATGCAGCGACGGCATTCTCCGTACCATGTGCCTGAATGTCCGCAATCAGCTTCGCATTGTTCGCCGCGTCGTCACCGTGCACGCCTGCATAGCGCGCCGAATATACGCCGGGCGCACCGTCCAGCACGTCCACCGAGAGGCCTGAGTCGTCTGCAAGTGCGGCAAGCCCCGTCTTTTCTTGATAGTAATGCGCCTTAATGCGCGCATTTTCGAGAAATGTCGCCCCATCCTCGACGGGTTCTTCGATTTCCCCTACATCGGGCAGGACTTCATGCAGACGTGAGAGTGGGACAAGGCGCACGGGCAGTCCCTCGAATGCCCTCTCCATCTCGCGTACCTTGCCCGCGTTCGACGTTGCAATGAGTATCATCTTTTCGCCCATATTATCCCTCCCGCCCGGGCAGCCACGCGAGCGTTTCGCCGAGTGCCACTTTCTGATAATCGATGAGCTCACGGATGCCGCGCTCCCCAAGATCGAGGAGGGCATTCATCTCCGTGCGCGAAAAAGAGCGTCCCTCGCCCGTTCCCTGCACCTCGACGAATTCTCCCGCACCCGTCATGACGAGATTCATGTCGACCATCGCGGTCGAATCCTCCTCATAACAGATATCAAGGAGAGGTGTGTCATCGGCACTCACGCCGACGCTGACCGCTGCCACATAGTCGCGCACGGGGAAAATGCCATGCTTCGTATAGAATGTCGCACACGCCTCCACAAGCGCAACGAACGCCCCCGTGATCGATGCCGTGCGCGTCCCGCCATCTGCCTGCAGGACATCACAGTCAATGTGAACAGTGCGTTCCCCGAGCGCCTTCATATCGACGACGGCGCGCAGGGCACGTCCGATGAGGCGCTGAATCTCCTGCGTGCGTCCGGTCTGATGACCGCGCATCGCCTCGCGCGCCGTACGCTCCGTACCTGCGCCCGGCAGCATGGAATACTCCGCCGTCACCCACCCCGTCCCAGAACCTTTCAGAAAGAACGGTACACGCTCCTCGACGGTCGCCGCACACAAGACGCGCGTATGCCCCGTCTCGATGAGCGCAGAGCCTGCCGGATAGCGCTGATATCCGCGCTCGATCCGCACGGGGCGCAGTTGATCGGCACGCCTCAGATCTCTTCTTGGCATGAAATATTTTCTCCTTTGTGGAATTCCATAATGCAAAGCCTCCCCTGCCGAAGCGGGGGAGGGGGACCATGCACAGCATGGTGGAAAGGGGCCTTGAACTTACCCCGTATGATTCTCCTGATACTGCCGATAGTTCTTGATGATGCAGATCGGCGTCTTCTGTGAGGCGTTGCCGAACGGATTGTCGAGCAACAGCTGTGCTGCGAGTTCCCCGTTCACACCGTCCGATACGCCGACAACGCGCGAGCGCTTGAGGTCATTCACATCCGCGATCATGCCGCCAAATGCGCCCACGCGCTCACGAATGTGCGCGGCGACCTTCTCCGGCTCAGCAGGGCCGTAGACAATCACCTTGTCGAACGGCGGCATCGTCCCCGTCACATCGTCAATGAGTGCCGCTTCCTTGCCGCCCCACTGATAGAAAAGCCCCTTCCTGCCGACGAGCTTCCCGAGGAATCCCGCAAAGAGTGCGGCTGTAACGCGCCACTTGCCCTCCACGTCCATAAGCGCCTGCATGCCATGCGGCGTTGCAAGACTGCCATAGTCCGGAATAAAACGACACAGAAATTTTGCCATGCCGGAAATATGAAGTTCCTCCGGGCGGACAAAGCGCCCCTGTGTTACGGCGACGACACTCTCGGCGCAGCAGACGAGATCATCTGCCGTCACCTGCGCACCCGCATAGTACTCGATGGCATCCACAATGTCGTCCGCGTCGGTCAGAATCCGCGTCGGAACAGGAAGGATCTTGATCTCAGCCATTCTTTCTGCCCCCTTCCTGCACAAGCGTGACACCCGCGAGTGCGGCGATTTCTGCCGCTGTGATCTTCAAGATCACCTTGGAATAATGTGCCAGAACACGTCCCGTTTCCTGATAGATGAGATCCATGCGGAAGTCCGGCATATGCGCAATCGCTTCCTCAATGGAATACCCCTTTCGTCCCTCAATGGAAAGCTTGAGGACAAGATCTATTTGTTCGGATTTTTGAATGACGATCGCCTCAAAATAATCGTCCTCACGCGGCGCGCCCGCAAGCTCCACCTTGCCGCGCACAAGTGCGCCGTCATACTGCTCATAGGGCAGCTGCACGCGCAGAATCGCATCCATGATAACACCACATTGCTCCCCCTCGTTCACAAACGGAATCGTCGCACCAATCACGAGTCTGTCCTCTGTGCGTTCGACCACGGAAAACGGTGACATTTCCTCCCGTTTGGGTACGATCTTTTCCGCTCCGAAATAGGCAAAAAAAGCCTTCTTTCCAAGCTCAAAAAAAACCAGCAGTGCCAATATCCAATACGTCCACCATATAAATTCAAAGTCCAATGTCCCGTCCTTCTTTCTCCGCAATCATCGCTGCCTCCAGCGGCTCATAGAACGCCTTCGGCAGACGAGTGATATGCCCCGTCTCACGAAGCGTAAATACATTCTCCGAAAACCCCGTCACGAGCACCGTTTTTGCCGCATTCAGAATGCGGTACGAAAACGCCATCTTCGCCCTAGTCAGTGCCGTCGCCGTTGTCTCAATCACAAGATCATCGTCAAAATGTCCCGGCGCATGAAACTGTGCCCCTACTTTCGTAATGGGGAAGACGTAGCCCGCTTCCATCAGCGCCCCCAACGTGATGCCGATGCGGCGCAGATAGGCAACGCGCCCGATCTCGAACCAGCGGATGTAGTTCGCGTGGTGCACGACCTCCATCGCATCCGTATCGTAGAAATTCACCCGATGTTCAACACGAATCGGCATGAATGCTCCCTTCCTTCATATCGTCAAACAACTTCCTCCATGCGCGCAGCACGCGCAAGATAGCTCTCAATGCGCGCGAGCGACTCCGTCCCCATAATCGGCCTGCCGGACTCAAAGAAGCTGCACGGCGCTGTCTGCACACCAGCGACCACCGTCGTCAGACCCGTCCGCCGCGCCAGCTCCTCGACCGTTCCCTCGTTGCCGTCCACAAATCCCACCGTTTTCGGCAGGAGCCGCCGCAACGTGTCCTTAAAATAGTTAAAATGCGTGCAACCGAGCACAATCGCGGAATACTTGCGCAAATCGTAAGGAGAAAGCGCATCCCATAGATACGCCTCGACGCGCGGCGAGGAGAACTCCCTGCGCTCGGCAAACTCGACGAGACGTGGAAGTGCGAGGAGGTCCACAAGATTCTTCGCATCATGCGCCGAAACGAGGCGCCGCAGTTTTTCACCGTTTATGGTGATGGGCGTCGCCGTTACGAGCACGCGACGATCCGCATCCTGCTCGAGCGCCATTTTCACCGCAGGCTCCATGCCGATGATTGGCACTTCATAGAGGCGCCGCATCTCATCCACAGCAACCGAAGTCGCCGTATTGCAGGCGACAACGACGGCATCTGCCCTCTGCTTTTCGATGAGGAAACGGAATGCCTCCCGTACATAGCCACGCACGGCAGGCACGGACTTCGTTCCATAGGGCACATGATCCCGATCGGCAAAGAAGATGAATTCCTCCGACGGTAGCACCCGCCGTGCGTGGCTGAGCACCGTCAGTCCGCCAATCCCCGAATCAAACAGAGCAATTCGCATATGCCATCTCCTCTTCTGCACCGAATCACACGAACCTATTATACCAACTTATTTCGCCTTTGACAAATTCACACGCTTCTTGTTATAATCTCCTCATTGAACTTTTACAATATTTTATCATTTTGATGAGGAAGTTATTTCAGATATTGCACAAATAAAAAATAAGCCTTATACAAGGCTTACACACGGCTCGTCATAATCTTGGAGCAGAACATCATGCGTGAGGAACAGCATATTCTCACATTAGGAAGCCTCGAACATATCCATGACTTCCTCATCCCAACGCTGAAAATCATCGGGAACAATGAATTTTCCCCTTGCCACACCGATGCGCCTTTTTCCCTGCGTTTTGTGGATGAGCGTCATTTGGACAATAGGTGTGCCGCTGCGCGCAATGCAGATCACATCTTCCTCGCCACTCTCCAATGTTTTGACCAGTTTCGACAAATCGGTTTTCGCTTCGAGCATATTTACCTGACGCATGGTCGACCACTCCTTTCTAGCTAATTTAGCTAACCTTATATTACTACAAAAAACTTCATTTTTCAATATGTACTATGTGCCATAAATACGCTACGGCTATTGACAGCTCTCCTGCATTTTTGATAAAATAGCGACGCTGAACACGGAGAGGTGTCCGAGTGGTTTAAGGAGCCGGTCTTGAAAACCGGTGATGCGGCAACGCACCGTGGGTTCGAATCCCACCCTCTCCGCCATATTTTGAAATTGAAAAGAGGCTGCTGCACAAAATCAACGTGCAGCAGCCTCTTCTTTGTCCCTCTTTCCCCGTACGACAGGGAAATCCAAAAGCGTTTTCTTACAGCGTTCCGAAGATGCGGTCACCCGCATCGCCGAGTCCCGGTACAATGTAGCCATGATCATTGAGGCGTTCGTCCACGGCGGCGACGTAGATCGGCACATCGGGATGGTCGGCAGACACGCGCCGAATCCCCTCGGGCGCGGATACAAGACACATGAGGATGATGTTCCGCGCGCCCTTCTCCTTGAGCAGTGTGAGTGCTGCCGACGCGCTGCCGCCCGTCGCGAGCATGGGATCGGGAACGATGAGCGTGCGATCCTCCACACCGCTCGGAAGTTTCGCGTAGTACTCGACGGGCTCGAGTGTCTTCGGATCGCGATAGAGTCCGATATGACCGACGCGCGCAGCAGGAACGAGTGTCAGAATGCCGTCAAGCATGCCGAGTCCCGCGCGCAGGATGGGCACGATGCCGAGCTTCTTGCCCTCAAGCATCTTCGCGTGACACGCTGCGACGGGCGTTTCGATCTCCACATCGCGCAGCGGGAAATCGCGCGTGATCTCGTACGCCATAAGCATTGCGATCTCCGAGAGCAGCTCGCGAAACTCCTTCGTCCCCGTCTCCTTCATGCGCATGAGCGTCAATTTGTGCTGGATGAGCGGATGGTCAACGAGATGGAGACTCTTGATATCGGACGGATGGAATGTATCAGCCATGGAAAAGGCTCCCTTTCTTCCAGAAAAAGTTACTCATAAAGGGGATACTTGTCGCAAAGCGCAGCGACACGGCTCCGTGCCTCCTCCCTGCGCGCTTCGTCCGCCGGTGCGTCGAGGACGTGGGCGATGATCCGCGCCACCTCGCGCATATCCTCTTCCTTGAAGCCGCGTGTCGTGAGTGCCGGTGAGCCGAGGCGAATGCCGCTCGTGATGAACGGGCTGCGCGGCTCAAACGGGATCGTGTTGCGGTTCGCCGTAATATTGACTTCGTCGAGGAGATTCTGTGCATCCTTGCCCGTGATGTCCTTGTTCGTGAGATCAACAAGCATAACATGTGTATCTGTGCCGCCTGAGACAATGCGGTAGCCAAGCTTCGTCAGCTCATCTGCGAGCGCCGCCGCATTCTTCACCACCTGTGCGCCGTATTCCTTGAACGAGGGCTGCAGAGCCTCACCGAGCGCGACCGCCTTTGCCGCGATGACGTGCATAAGGGGTCCACCCTGAATGCCTGGGAATACCGCTTTGTTGATCTTCTTGCCGAGCTCCTCGTCGCGCCCGAGGATGATGCCGCCGCGCGGACCGCGCAGGGTCTTATGCGTGGTCGAGGTCACGACATCGGCGTGCGGTACGGGACTCGGATGCTGCCCTGCGGCAACGAGTCCTGCAATGTGCGCCATATCCACCATAAAGATCGCACCGACCGCCTTGGCAATCGCCGCGATGCGCTCAAAGTCAATCGTACGCGCATATGCCGAAGCCCCTGCAATGATCATCTTCGGCTTGTGCTCCTTTGCAAGGCACTCGAGTGCGTCATAGTCGATGCGCTCCGTTTCCTTGTCCACGCCGTAGGGAATGACCTTGTAATACGTGCCGGAGATGTTGACGGGGCTGCCGTGCGTCAAATGTCCGCCATCCGTCAAATTCATACCGAGGATCGTATCACCCGGCTGAAGGAGCGCGAAGAACACCGCCATGTTCGCCTGTGCACCCGAGTGCGGCTGGACATTTGCCCATGCCGCACCGAAGAGTTCCTTTGCTCGATCGATCGCAAGCTGCTCTGCCACATCGACGTATTCGCAGCCGCCGTAGTAACGCTTGCCCGGGTATCCCTCGGCGTACTTGTTCGTGAGCACGCTGCCCTGCGCCTCCATGACGGCACGGCTGACAATGTTCTCCGAGGCAATGAGCTCCAGCTTTGTGCGCTGACGATTGAGTTCCGCTTCAATTGCCTCAAACACCTGTGCATCTGCCTTTTTCAGCGAATCCATAATACTCATAGAAACTCTCCTTAGCTTTTTTTATTATTCTGCAGCGCCATCGTCTTCTCGATGCGGCGCGCATGACGCCCGCCTTCAAACTCCGTACGGATCCACGCGCGTACGATCTCACCCGCAGGACCGAATCCCAGCACGCGTCCGCCAAGAGCAAGCACATTCGCATCGTTGTGCCTTCGCGCCATGATCGCCGAATACACATCCGTGCAGAGCGCGGCGCGAATGCCGTCGATCTTGTTTGCCGCAATCGAGATGCCGATGCCTGTGCCACAGAGGACAATGCCGCGATCCGCCTTGCCGGAGACGACATCGGCGCAAACCTTCTCCGCAATATCCGGATAGTCGACCGACTCCCTGCCGAAGGTGCCGATGTCTTTCACACGCACATCGCTGAACTCATGGAGCACCATCTTGACCTCTTCCTTGAGCTCCACCCCGCCGTGGTCGCTGCCAATCGTAATATTCATGAAAATGCCCTCCTTCTCATACGTCATCATTCTAGCATAAACGCCGAAAAAATAACAGTGCTGCTAGCGCTGAAAACGCGTGCGTACGGTAAGCGATGCAAAGAAGAATACGGCGGCTGCCGCCACGATTGCCGCGCCTGCGGCAATGCCAAAGTAGTACGCGGTAAAGAGCCCGATCAGCCCGGACAGGAGTGCAAGTGCGACCGAGGCGACGTGATACTCCTTGACACTGCGCGCAATGTTGCGGGCAGCTGCACCCGGCAGAACGAGCAGTGCATTGATGATGAGGATGCCGACCCATTGGATGCTCACGGCGACGACAATGGCGAGCAGCGCGGCGAACACAGACTCCACAGCAATGGTGGAGATGCCGCGGCTGCGCGCAAGCGACGCATTGACCGAGAGCAGAAGCAGGCGGTTGAAGAGAAATACCCAACCGATGAGAACAAAGGCATTGACTGCAAGCAGTCCCCCGAGATCGGCGGGCGTAATGCTCAGGATGTCGCCGATGAGCAGTGGAGAGAATTTTGCAAAGCTCCCGCCGTGGCTCATAACCATCAGACCGACTGCGATCGCCGTCGAGGAGAACACGCCGATGACCGTATCCGCCGATGCCGCCGTGCGATGCTTGATCCATGTGATGAGGAGGGCGAACAGAACGGAGAAGATGAGCAGCGATGTGAGCGGCGAAAACAGCCCAACAAGCGCACCGATGGCAATGCCCGTGAAGGCACCATGTCCGAGCGAATCCGAGAAGAACGCCATACGGCTCGAGACCACCATCGTCGAGAGCAGACCGAAGAGCGGCGTCATGAGGAGGATCGCGAGGAGGGCGTTCTTCATGAATGTGTACTCCATCCACGCAAACGGGAGAAGTGCATCCATCCCGTCATAGATCAGTTCCATAAACGTGCCTCCTCTCCGTTCCTCTCTGCCATCTGCCGCCGCAATTGGCCAACATCGGGCAGAATGCCAAAGAGCCGTTCCATCTGCGGATCGGCAAAGACCTCCATCGGTGTCCCCGCTGCCGCAATCCCGTGATCCATCAGCACGACCTTGTCCGCATGCCGCGCAACCATGCCGAGATCGTGCGAGATGAGGAGGATCGCGAGATCCTCCTGCGCGCGCAGCTGACCCAAGATGTCATAAAAGAGAGCGAGACCGTTCTGATCGACGCCCGAGACCGGCTCATCAAGCAGGAGGAGATTCGGCAATGGGTCAAGTGCGAGTGCAAGCAGAACGCGCTGCAACTCTCCGCCCGAGAGCGCGCCGAGGCGGCGGTCGATCAGATGCTCCGCGCGCACGCGCGCCAATCCTGCGCGTGCCCGCGCACGGCAGCCGCGCGCAGGAAAAAGCCAGACGGGGCGCTTTGTCTGGCACGCCATAAAGAGATCCAAAACCGTTGTCGGTGCACTCAGGTCGAGGCGCAAATACTGCGGCACATAGCCGATGACGGGATGTCCCGTATGACGATCGTCCGCATCGACGAAGCGCAGACTTCCCGTATGCGACGTCTCGCCGAGGATTGCACGCAGAAGAGTGCTCTTTCCCGCACCGTTAGGACCGATGATGGCGGTCATCTCCCCACAGTGAAAATGCAGATTGACATGCGAAAAGACCTCAAACGTCCCGAACGAAACGCCGAAGTCTTCGATTTTGGTACAGCAGAAATGCGCGCAGCCCTCCGCTGCTCCCTTGTGATGAAAGATATGCCTGAGCATGGTGATCCTTATCCTAATCCGTCAGCCGACGAAACTTCCACGTCCCCGCTGCGATGCCGAGCGCGGCATAGCCGATGACGACCGTGAGCGAGAGCGCGGAGAAATCCCCTGCCATCCCAAGGCTGCGCAGGAGATGGCTCGTATGCGTCAGCGGCAGAATTTCCACAAGCCAACGCACAGCATCGGGCAGCGCTGCCGTCGAGAAGAATGTGCCGCAGAGAAAGGACATGGGCAGCAACACGTAGAGGTTGACCTGACTCATCTCCTCATAGGTGGAGATATACATCGCCGCGAGAAAACCGATCTCCGCGAAGATCATGCAGTTCAGCGTAAGTACGAAGAGAAAGAGAGGCGTGATCGTGAAATGCGCACCGAAGAGATAGCTCAGCACAACGATGATCGCCGAGGAGATCAGACCGCGCAGCACCGCGCCCGCAACCTTACCGATGACATACGCATCGGGACGAATGGGCGCGATCAGATACTCCTCGAGACTCTTATGGTAGATACGCTCCGCGTGCACGGAGATAATACTGTTGAAGCTGATGTTCATGGAGTTCATCGCAAGAAGTCCCGGAACGAGAAAGTCGAGATAGGAACCCGTGCCCACGTCGATGCTGCGCCCGAGCCCCCAACCGAAAGCAATGAGGAACATGAGCGGCGAAACCATGCGGCTGAGCACATATTTTGTCAGGCGGCGGCGCAAAACAATCCAGTCGCGCCAGAACACCGTCCAGATATCGTGCAGCATCAGAGTCCCTCCTTTCGCCCCGTGAGCTCGATGAAAACATCCTCGAGATTCGTCGGACGCAAAAGGACGCGCCCATGCGCCTCCTCGATATGACGCGCATGGGCGCGTGCCTCCTCACGGGTATGAAAGAAGCGATAGGCGCGCCCATCCTCCTCGTCCCATTCCACGGCATAGATGCCGAGTGCCTCACAGAACGCCTGCGGCGTCTGCACATCGATGAGTTCTCCTTTATTGATGATGGAAACGCGGTCACAGAGTGCCTCTGCCTCCTCGATGTAATGTGTCGTCAGCAGAACCGTCACGCCGCTTTTTGCAATTTCGCGCACGAGATCCCAGATATGCCGCCGAATCTGTGGATCGAGCGCAACCGTCGGCTCATCGAGGAAGAGCACCTGCGGGTGATGGATCAGGGCGCGCGCGATGAGGAGGCGTCGCTTCATCCCACCCGAGAGACGCCGCACATTATCGTTCCGCACCTCCGCGAGCTCCATCTCTCGGAGCAGATCCTCGATCCGCTCGGTTCGCTCTGTAGCCCCCATATGATGCAGACGTGCGTGCAGCTCCATATTCTCCCAAACAGTGAGTTCCTGATCGAAATTCACATGCTGCGGAACAACGCCAATCCGCTCCTTGACAGTGCGCGGGTCGCGACTGAGATCATGTCCGCCGATGCGGATCGTTCCGCTCGTCGGCTGCGTCTGCATCGTGAGCATACGGATGATGGTCGTCTTGCCTGCACCATTCGGACCGAGAAGCCCGAAGACCTCACCGTGCCGAACGGAGAGGCTGATCCCCGCCACCGCCGTTTTCCATGTCTTTTGCTTCGCCGCATTCGTATGCGGAAATGTCTTGACGAGATTCTCCATCTCGATCATCATTGATTCCATCGTGTTCAATCAACCCGAAATTGAATGCCCGCTACGAGACGCGCCTTTTCCATAACCGCAATCACCGCCCGCGATGTCTGCATTCCTTCCTCCACACTCAAATAGTCCTTCCTTGCAAAGATGTCCCGCATCGCCTCGAACTCGTGCACCATGCGGTGCTCGTGACGGTTGAGCGCATATGTCTGCGGTTCCCTGCCGTGCAGCCCGATCGTAAAGGACGGGAGTGTGTTTATCGCTCCCTCTGCGCGAATCCACCCCGACTCTCCCTGGATCATAAAGAACGATGGGCTGGTACTGTCCTTTGCCGCTGCTGCCGTCGCAATGAAGCCATCATAGCGCAGCGTCATCACCCCGGACGTATCAATCCCGTTGAAGCCGATGTTCGCCGTATAGACAGCTGACTGCGGGCGACCGAAGAGCGAGACGATGAGCTCCAGATTATATACATTCAGATCGTAAAGCGCTCCACCCGAGAGCGACGGATCAAAAGCCGGTGCCACATCGTGCGCAAGATAGCGGTCATAGCGGCTCGAGTATTTCGAATAGTTTGCCTGCACGAGGCGGATCAGCCCAAGCTGCGGCAGAGCCTCCAAGATCCCCTGATAATTCGGAAGGAAGAGCGGTGTCACCGCCTCGAACAGATAGCACTGCGCAGCGCGTGCGCGTGCAATCAACTCCTCTGCCTCCGCGAGCGTCGAGGTAAAGGGCTTTTCCAGAATGACGTGCCAGCCTGCCGCAATCGCCTGCCGTGCATAGTCAAAATGCGCGCTGTTGACAATGCCGATGTAGACAAAGTCCGCCTCATGCGCCGTGAGCATCGCTCCGTAGTCTGCCGCCACCTGCGCGATGCCGAACTCCTGCGCCAACGCCCGTGCCTTGTCCCGGCTCTGCGGACGTGCACAGATCGCAACAACCTCGACTCCCTCCACCTGACGCAGAGCCGTAAGTGCCTCCCGTGCAATCATCCCCGTACCAACAACTGCTATCTTCATTTCTAAGTTCTCCTCAAAATACGAAATTATTTGATCCGTCTGACGCATCGTACCAGTGATATTATTATAGCAGGCAATTTGCATAAAGAAAAGAGTCTGCTGCGGAAGTGCATACTTCCTGCAGCAGACCCTTGGACTGCAATTGATATATATCTGCAGCTTACTTCATGATTTTGAGATGATCTGCGTCTGCATCCTTGTTCCCCTGCAGAGCATCCCACGCATCATTCGTGCGCTCTACAAATGCAGCCCGAATATTCTTGTTCTCGCCGAGACCGTGCAGATAGGTATTCACCTTAAAGCCCTTGCTCTCAAGAATACTCTTGTGCGAATCCGAATCTTTGCCCGCCATATCGTTGTGTGCATGATCGCCCGCAACCATCATAATCGGCATGAGCGTCACCATTTTGACATTTGCCTTTTTGAGCTTCGGGATGACATCCTCGAGACTCGGCCAGCCCTCAACCGTATAGACGTATACGTTCTTATAGCCGAGTGCATCGAGCTTTGCCTGAATCACAGAGTAATATGCATTGGAAACATGCGGCGTTCCATGTGCCATGAGGAGCAGGGCGTCATTCTTGTCGAGTTCCGGGAACTGGCTGGAGACGGCCTTGATGAACTCCGTCACGTCATCCGCCTGCTCCTCCTGCCCCTGCCAGTACATGAGGGACGTGCCGCACGTCATCGTCTTGAACTGATCTTTATACTCGTTGTACACAGCCTTGACATAGGAGTACTCCATTCCCGGAATGACGTCCAGCGAGACCAGTGCAATGCGCGAGTAGCCGTCTGCCTTGAGTTGTGTCAGCGCCTCCTCGGGGGTCGGATACTTCTTTCCCTCATTCTTTTCGATACGGTCGATGATAATGTGGGAGGTGAATGCCGTCACAACCTTCACACCCGGATGGGCCGCCTGAATGTCACGCACGGTTGCCTCAATCGTCTTTTCACGCGTCTCCTTGAACGTCGTGCCGAAGCTCGCCACGACGATGGCATCCTTGTTCGTGTAGTTCCGCATCTGCGGATTCTCATACTTCAGCACACCGATCTCCGAAGCCTCCAAGAGGGCCGGCGTTGCCGTCTTCACCTCGGGATTCAGCTCATACGCAGCCTCTGCGGGGCTGTACGAAAAGCCCAGAACTGCCGAGCAGGCGAGTGACGCGACCAGCATTTTCTTCCAATTCTTCATGCGGATTCCTCCCAAAATGATGAAAAATAAAGGCTTTCCTGCCGCAACAAGAAAACCCATGATCCTGATACAGGACATGAATCCCCTTCCCGTCGCTCGCAGGTCTGTGCCTATGGCACACGGTGGATTGTCAAATAGGCAGTTCTCCTGGCTCGGTTCATCGCTCTCCTGCGCCTTCCCAAGAGGCTCTTTCTCCCAGTGGCATCGTTGCAGGTTTGCTCCCCTCACAGTGGCGGGACCGCGCCGGCTCATCCGGCTTCTCTATTAAGCATGCGCAAATGCGCTGCACCTATTTCCCCTTCATTTAGTTATAAAACTATACATAGAATACATCTTTACGCATTCATTGTCAATCGTTTTATGCGCTTATTTGGATGTGTCTGTTTCTACACGGGAGCGCCACAGTCCCTTCTCAGCCGTAGAGGGAGCAGCAGCCTCTTCGACAAAGGCAGAAACCGCATCGTAGTTTGCGCGGACACCGGACTCCGTATTCCGATACGTCACGGCATTCGCCCGATCCACACCAATCGCACCTGCCTCCTCTGCCGCGTCGATGTTCGCGCCGAGGTAGACGAAGTCCCAGCCTGCCTTTTCCTGCTTGTCCGAGATCATCTGCTTGACCTTCGGCTTCGTGAACTCCGTGCTCGCATTCTCCATTCCGTCCGTAATGATGACGAAGATCACCTTTGTTCCCTTCGTCTTGACGACAGGTTCACGCTCCACATTCAAAATCGTACTGCCAACAGCATCGAGCAGTGCCGTCGTGCCTCCCACCTCGTATTCCTTATCCGTCAGCGGCTTCACTGCACCGATGTTCCGGCTCTCATAGAGCACGTCCGTCTTATCGTTAAAGAGGACGGTCGTCACGCGCACGGGAACGTCGAGCGCCTTCTGCTTCTCGATCATAGAGTTGAATCCGCCGATTGTGTCGGACTCCAGTCCCTGCATCGAACCGCTCTTATCGAGGATGAGCACGAGCTCAATGCGCTCCGGTTTCTCCGCCGCCTTTGCTGCAGCCTCTGCCTGTGTCGCAGCGACGCTGACAAACACCATGGACAGTACGCAGGCAAACAGGACGAATTGGATTTTCTTCCACATGACAGAACCTCCTTTACAGAACAAGAACAACAACATCTACTGATATCATATCAGGTTCAAAATCTTTTTTCTACTTATTTTCTGATTGCAAAATGAATGGAAAAAATGAATAAAAAAGAGGAGCTTTCTGCTCCCCTATTCCTCTTCTGGCGTATGTACACCGCGATTGATCGTCGTGAGTCCGCGATAGACCGTGCCGATGTCGAGGTCATCCCCGCGCGACTCCATATATTTTTCCAACTTGCGCTTTACGCGCTGGAGGGCATTGTCGATCGACTTCACCTGACGGTGCAGGTCGACCGCGATCTCCTGATAGGACTTGCCGTCGAGATAGCTCATGAGCACGCGCCACTCAAGATCGCTCAGGATCTCCTCCATCTTCTGCTCAATATCCACGAATTCCTCGCGGCTGATGACAAGCTCCTCGGGGTCACTGATGCGCGCGCCCGAGAGCACATCGAGTAGCGTACGGTCGGAGTCCTCGTCATAGATGGGCTTGTTGAGCGAGACATAGGAGTTCAGCGGGATGTGCTTCTGCCGCGTCGCCGTCTTAATCGCCGTGATGATCTGACGCGTCACGCAGAGCTCGGCAAATGCACGGAAGGACGAGAGTTTGTCCTCGCGATAGTCACGAATCGCCTTGAAGAAGCCGATCATGCCCTCCTGCACAATATCCTCGCGGTCCGCACCGATGAGAAAGTAGGAGCGCGCTTTGGAGCGCACAAAGTTACGGTACTTGTTGATGAGATAGTCCAGCGCCTCATCGCCCTCACAGGAGCGGATGTGGGCGAGCAATTCCTCATCCGAATACCCGTCATAGACACTGTTTTCTGCGGCTATCTCATCCGTCTCGTCCTCTTCCACATCGAGATCACCCGGCTCCAATTCATCCGATGATGCCTGATCCTCATCCAACATGGACTTTTGCTTATCGCCGTAAAAAATCATAACGACTGCTCCGTCTCTCCTATAGGATTATCACTGAACTCCTGCAAACGAAGCGCAGTTTCCCTTACAAATGTCCTGATTTCATTATACCTCTATTGCAAAACTTCCGTCAAGAGAATCGCTGATAAAATAGGTCCGCTACGTTGGTGCAGAATTTATCAGTGCTTCCCAAGATACAAAAAGAGAGCGCAACGTCCGTTACGCCCCTGCCATCTGTGGTTCAGACACGTTCGCGAATGACGACCTTTTCCTCCGAATCAATATCCCTGAGCAATACGGAAACATCTTCGTGCGCTGAGGTCGGGACATTCTTGCCGACGTAGTCTGCGCGTATGGGCAGCTCCCGATGTCCGCGATCGATGAGGACGGCGAGCTGGATCATGCGCGGGCGTCCAATATCGAGGAGTGCATTCATTGCGGCTCGGATCGTACGCCCCGTATAGAGCACATCGTCCACAAGCACGATGGTCTTGCCCGTGATATCGACCGGCATCTCCGTCGGATGCACAATCGGCTGATAGGACAGCTCGTTGAGATCGTCGCGGTAAAGCGTGATATCAAGCACCCCGCGCGGCAGTTCACGCTGTTCGATACGTGCGATCTCGGCGCCAATGCGCGCAGCAATCGGCACCCCACGTGTGCGGATGCCCACGAGTACGAGGTTCTCCGTCCCCTTGTTCTTCTCGACAATCTCGTGCGCAATCCGCATGAGCACGCGCCGAATTCCATCATCGTCCATGAGGATTGCCTTTTCTCTGAACTGTATCATCCTGTCATCTCCTTATCTGCTGCTTTGCAACGTGTGCAAAATTTCCTCCATATCCGCAGGGAGCGGCGCGGTGAACACCATCCCCTCTCCCGTGCGCGGATGCGTCAGGCTGAGCGAGAAGGAATGAAGCGCCTGCCCTTGGATCGCAAACGGATGTTTTTTCGCTGTATACTTCGTATCACCGACAAGCGGGTGTCCGATGCTCGTCATGTGAACGCGAATCTGGTGCGTGCGTCCCGTCTCGAGACGACACGCGACATAGGTGTAGGCGCCAAAGCGCTCCAAGACCTCGAAATGCGTGGTTGCAGGCTTGCCGTTTTCTCGTACAATCGCCATCTTCTTCCGGTCAGTCGGGTGCCGACCGATATCCCCCGTGATGACGCCCGCACGTGGAACAATATTCCCGTGCACGATGGCACGGTACTCACGCTGCGCCTCCTTATCCCGAATCTGATGCGCGAGATAGTGATGTGCCATGTCATTCTTCGCCGCGACCATGACGCCGGACGTATCCTTGTCGAGGCGATGCACGATGCCGGGACGCAGTGCCCCGTTGATGCCCGAGAGATCCTGACAGTGATGGAGAAGGGCGTTGACGAGTGTCCCTTGATAGACACCTGCGGCGGGATGGACAATCATGCCACGCCGCTTGTTAATGACAATGATATCTGCATCCTCATAGAGAACGTCAAGCGGGATATCCTCTGCCGCGATCGTAACCTCTTCCGCAGCAGGCACAGCGCACGCAATCTGCTCACCGCCGCGCAGCTTATAGTTTGCCTTGCGTGTCACACCGTCCACTGTGACCAGTTCCTCCGCAATGAGGCGCTGTAGGTAGCTGCGCGAAAAATCCGGCATGCTCCGCACAAGGAAGACATCAAGGCGCTCTCCCACCTGTTCCGCTACAAATAAAACATTCACCGCAGGAACTCCTTTTTCTGCACAAAGAGCGCCCAGAGAACAGCAGTCGTCCCAAGAACGATAGCAATATCTGCCACATTAAATACCGGCCACACGCGGAAATCGAAGAAATCCACGACGTGCCCCAAGCGAATGCGGTCAATCAGATTGCTCACGGCGCCCGCCGCGAGGGCAACGCTGCCGTAGTGGATCAGCGTACCGCTCCGGCGCAGACGCTCATATAAGAAGAGAAAAGCGATGGAGAATACGATTGCTGTCACGAGGAAGAGCCACTGCTGATCGCGGAAGATGCCAAACGCCGCCCCCGGATTGAGGACGAATGTGATATGAAAAAACGGTGATGCAACAGGGATGCTCTCTCCCGGCAGCATCGTCAGTTCCACATAGTATTTCACCAACTGGTCGATCAGTAATATGCCCCAAAAAGAACAGGCGGCTTTCATACGTCCGCTCATCGCTCTTAAATATCCTCCTTGTCCTGCTTGCCCTCATCCGCCTCATGGTTTGCCTTCTTTTCGGCTGCCATATCTGGCATCTCCGCAATCGCGTCATTGATGAGTGCAAGCTCTGCCTGCACATTGCTCTTCATACGGCGCAGGAACTGGTGCTTCTCATGCACGAGACGCTCGTACTCGATGACCACAGCGCGCACCTTGTCCGCAGCATCGTCCATCTGCGCCTTTGCCTGAAGTGTCGCCTCCCGGCGCAGATTCTGCGCCTCCTTTGCTGCCGCCTCAAGCATTTGATCCGCATTGCGCTTGGCATTTGCCGTGACTTCCTCGGCTGTTTTCTGTGCGACGATCAGCGTCTCGCGCATGCTCTGCTCGATGCGGCGGAACTCATCGCCTGCCGCCCTCTCGCGCCCGAGCTCCGCGCGCAGGTGTTCGTTCTCATCGAGCGCTGCCGCATATGCCTGCATCACCTCGTTGAGAAAATCGTTGACCTCAGTCTCATCGAATCCGCGAAAGCTCCTGCCAAACTCCTTCGCGTGTATATCCATCGGTGTCAGCATTCCGCTCCCGCCTTTCCTCAAAAAAATCGCTTCAATACGACGACCGTACGGCCCTTCTTCGTCTGTCCGCACACCGCGGTCACCTCGACGCGCCCGCGTCCGCGCATGGAGAGCACATCGCCCTCATTGATCGTCTTGGAGGCGCTGCCCGTACTCTGCCAGTTGAGCTTCACCTTGTCTGCTGCTATGTCATCCGCCGCACGACTACGCGAGATTCCGAATCCCGCCGCGACGATGGAATCGAGACGCAGGGAAGCGACCGTCGCGCGGATCTCCTTCGTCCGCTCCTCACGCGGCGCAATCTCTGTCACATCGCTCAGCTGTACCTTGACTCCAACAGCACCGATCATGGTCAGATTTTGAATGATAAAAGCTGCAATTTTCACATCGCAGATAATCTTCGCCGTATCCGCAGCCGGAAGAATATCTCCGATCAGCTCGCGCTCGATGCCGAGCCCCATGACGGCGCCGAGTACGTCGCGATGCGTAAGCCGCGCGAACTGCCCGTTCCACGCAGCCTCCACACAGGCAATCCCAAAGCCGTCGGGCGTGCCTGCAAAATCTCTGTGGCGCAGCATCGCACGCTGGCGCTCCGCCCCCGCATATCCACCGTTAAAATCCAACAGGATCCCATCATAGCTTGCGCAGATGGTTTCGGCGATCTCCTGCCCATAGGGATCCAAAAAGGAACTGAGCCGGAATTTTGAGGTCTTCATGACCGCCTCTGCGAGGTCGAGCAGGCGGATTGCTGTCTCCTCGCCCTCACTTCCGCGATAAAATCGGAGAATTCGCTCCTTCTGTTCTGCTGCCATGTTCCCAATACTCCATTCGATCAGCGTTCTCCAAGTTCCTGCGAGCGCTTTGTCGCCGCAAGGACAGCTTCCATAAATGCCGAGCGCACCCCCGTGCGTTCAAGGACACGCAGCCCGGCGGCGGTTGTGCCTGCAGGGCTCGTAACCGCCGCACGGAGATCGGCAGCTGAGTGTTCTGCCGTGAGCGCCATCTGCGCTGCCCCAAGGAGAGTCTGCGCAGCGAGCAGGGAGGCCGTCTCCCGTTTCAGACCTGCGGCAACTCCCCCCTCAATGAGTGCTTCCAGCACAAGAAAGGCATACGCAGGACCGCTTCCCGAAAGTCCCGTCACAGCATCAAGATCCCTCTCATGCACCTCGACTGTGCGCCCTGCGGCGCCGAGTACTGCCTCCACTGTGGCACAGACCGCAGCATCTGCGTGTGTGCCGCGTGCATAGGCAGACATGCCTGCCCCTACGGCAAGCGGCGTATTCGGCATCGCGCGTACGACGGGATGATTCGGATATGCCACCTCAAGCTCTGCGACCGTGAGCCCCGCAACAATGGATAGAACAAGCGCATCCGACCGAAGAAGCGCTGCTGTTTCACGCATGGCCTCTTTTACTGCCGCAGGTTTTACCGCGAGGATGAGCAGATGAATACGAGGCAGAAAAGACTCTGCCCCGACCTGTGCATGAACTGCGTACCGCTGTGCCAACGTATCACAGCGCATGCCCTTATGCTCTGATACGCTGATCTGTGATGGGCGGAGCGCCCCCCGCTCCGTCATCCCCGCAATCAGAGCCTCTGCCATCGCGCCGCCGCCGATGATGCCGATCTGAATATCATCACGCATATGCTCTACCTGTTCAGAAAGGACATATTATCCCCGAGACGGTGTTCTTCTTCGGAGTAGCTTACGTTGACATTGCTCGGTGCACAGAGGACCACATTGTTGCTGATTTTCTTAATATCCCCGTTGAGTGCGTATGTCGTACCACTGATGAAGTCAATGATTCGATTTGCCACGCTCTTTTCTGTTTTCTCAAAGTTAAGTACAACGGGCTTCTTTTTTTGCAGATTGATCGCTACCTGCTGCGCATCGTCAAATGTCTGTGGCTCAATGACCACAACATTCATGCGGTATGCCGCAACCACGTTGTCGACCGGCGTGCCGCCCAAACTGCTCGAGGATGCGGAAAAGTCCGGAAACGCAGAGAGATTCACGCCCGTCTGCGTACGGCGACTCGCGCGTGAGCCGATCTCGGTCACAGGTGCGCCTTTCTTCTCCTTTTCCTCTTCCCGATCCTCGTTCTCCTCCACGTCATCCTCCGGCGTAATGCCGATGAATTTCGTTGATATTTTCTTAATGATACTCACTGATCCCTCACCCTCCTAGGGAGTTGCATTATAGGAATCGCTGATAAAATAGGCCCTCAGATTGGCGTAGATTTTTTCATCCGAACAAGGAGGCAAACCGGACGCATAGCCAAAGCTATGTGGAGGATTTGCCGACGAAGTGCGGGCAAAAAAGATACGTCAAGATGGCGGTGCTGAATTTATCAGTGCTTCCTATACTGACGTGCACCAAAAATTGCCGTACCCACACGTACAAGATTCGCGCCTTCCTCAACTGCGATCTCATAATCATGCGTCATCCCCATCGAAAGATAGCGGATATCCGCCGTGCGCGGTTCGCATTCCTTCACCTGCTGAAAAAGTTCATACATAGCGCGAAAAAGCGGTCTGCACTCCTGCACATCGTCATAATTCGGCGCAATGCACATAAAACCCTGCAAGCGAATAGCGTGCAATGCATCGATCACCGCAAGCATTTCATCCAGTTCCTCACGGTAGATCCCGGACTTCGTCTCCTCACGCGCCAGATTGATCTGCACAAGGATATCCTGCACCTTGCCGAACTTCTCTGCTGCCTTGTTGATCTCCTGCGCAAGCCGCACAGAATCCACCGAATGAATGAGGTCAAACTGCCGCACGGCATGCTTCACCTTATTCGTCTGCAGATGTCCGATGAGATGCCATTTGACCTCGCGCTCCAAGGTCTTCGCCTTGTCCAGTGCCTCCTGCACACGGTTCTCGCCAATGTTCGTAATCCCCGCATCAACAGCTTCCTGCATTGCCTCCACGGGATGATTCTTCGTCACGGCAATCAGTTCCACAGGCGCATCCTTTGGCACATGTGAGCGCCGTGCACGCGCTGCTGCGATCGCGCGTTGCACCTCCTGAATCCGTGTTTCGATCCTCATATCGTCACTCATCTCAGTTCCATCACCCCCGCCAACCGTCCTGTCTTGCCGCCAGCGGCACGATAGGAATAAAAGAAGTTTCGGTCACATGAGGTGCATATGTCCGCATGGTCAATATGTTCCTCCAAAATGCCCACCGCCACCATCTGAATGTGATTCGCCGCCCAGAGGTCGAGATGGATTGCCCCATCCCGTTCCTGCACGATCGCATCTGTATGTGTCGGAAACGCTGCACGAAAGCGATCTGCCACCTCTGCGCCGACCGTATAACAGCCTGCCCCGATCGAGGGCCCTATCCCCACAAGCACGTCGGATGCCGCTGTCCCGAACTCTTCCCCCATACGCGCGACCGTCTGCGCGGCGATCCGCTGCACGGTCCCCTTCCATCCCGCATGCACGACGCCCGCCGCGTGATGCACGGGATCGTAAAGGAGGACGGGCACGCAGTCTGCATAGCAAAGCATCAGCGGAACACCGCTGTCATTCGTGATGACAGCGTCCGCGTCCGCGAGTGCGTCATCATAGTCTCGTGCCCCACGTCCCGCATCGCGCCGAAAGGCGCGCGCGATCTCCGTCCCGTGCACCTGACGGATCGTACAGATCCGCTCCGCATCGAGTCCGAGTGCCGCAAAATACCGCCGCCTGTTCTCCCACACGCACGCCGGATCATCACCAACATGCAGTGCCATATTGAGCGAATCATACGGTGCCGGACTCACGCCGCCCTGCCGTGCCGAGAAGCCATGCACAAGTCTGTCCGCAGGAAAAATATCGAGCCGCCCGCTCCAGAGATTATCGCGCACGTGCTGCAGTACAAAACTCATTCGTTCGTCCTTTCCGCGCTGCCACAAACACCGCACCGCTTACATCCGTCAAAACACGCAGGTGTCGCCTGCAGCACCGCCGCTTTTTCATACTCCCGCCACAGGTATTCTTTCGAAAAGCCCATATCCAAATGCTCCCACGGAAGCGCATCGTCAGCCTCCCACACCCGCGCGATGTACGCATCGGGAGAAAGCCCCACCGCCCGCATCTCGGGCACGAGCTCCTTCGCCCCACGCCCCTCTGCCGCACGAATGAGAGGCTGCGAAAGACGGCGGTCGCCGCGCGCAAGAATCGCCTGCACAAGAGCCTCCTTCGGCGACTCAAAGTTGACGACAATCTTTTTATGACGGCGAAGTGCCTGTGTGATACTTTTCATCACGGCATCGAGACGCTTCTTATCCGCCATCGGCATCCATTGGAACGGCGTAAACGGCTTAGGCACGAACGGATTGACGCTGAGCGTCAGCGTCCCGCGGCTGCCCTTCTCGTCCATATAGGCACGCAGGCGCCGCGCGAGGTCAACAATCGCCGCGATGTCCGCATCCTCCTCGAACGGCAGCCCCACCATGATGTATAGTTTGAAATTTGGAATATGCGCCGCTGCACCGAGATCGATCGCCGTGAATAGATGATGCTCCTCGATGCCCTTATTGATGACGGCACGCATGCGCGCACTCCCCGCCTCCGGTGCAAGCGTCAGGGTTTGAAGTCCGCTCGCGGCAAGGGCTTCGACGAGCTCCTTCGTCACCGAGTCCGCACGAAAGGACGCAACGGACATGGACAACCCCTCACCGAGGATGGAGCGGCAGAGTGCGTCGATCTCGGGATAGTCGGAGATCGCCGCGCCCATCAGCCCGATCTTCTTCCCATAGGGAAGCGCCGCGCGTACCTCCTTCTCGATCACAGAGAGAGAACGGTTGCGCGGGCGTCGGAAGCAGTAGCCCGCCATGCAGAAGCGGCAGTGCCGTCCACAGCCGCGCGCCGTCTCGATGAGATAGAGGTTGAACTCCGTATCCTCCGTAACGACAACGGTATGTGCAGGGTATTCGTCAAGATCCTGCACCCACTGACGGGCAACGGACGGCGGTGCATCCGCCGACGGCACAAGCGCGGCAAGATTCCCTGCGCCATCGTAGGAGGGCACATAGAGTGCGGGCACATAGAGCCCCGGCACGTACGCAAGGCGGCGAAGCAGCGCGGCACGGTCATCTCCCGCCCGAATCCCCGCATGATAGGCATCCATCAGAGCAGGCATGATGACCTCACCCTCACCGATGACGAAGGCGTCCACGATCTCCGCGAGCGGCTCGGGGTTGAACGTCGCACACGGACCTCCCGCGATAACGAGAGGATCACGCGCCGTACGTTCTTCCGCAAGGGGACGCACATGGCTGAGCGCAAGCATTTTGACGATATGAAAGTAATCCATTTCGAAAGAAACAACAAAGCCGATGACAGCGAAGTCCGCAAGAGGCGTCTGCGTCTCAATGCTCATCATCGGCATCTGCGTGCGCTCGTAGCGCGGGAGCTCCGTACGATCGGGCAGAAAGACACGCTCACACGCCGTATCCGTGCGCCGATTGAGCAGGTCATAGATGATATGCAGCCCGAGGTTCGACATGCCCACAAAATAGGTGTTGGGATAAACGAGCGCAAAGCGCGTACGCCCACCTACCGGATAGCGATAAGCGCCGCGCTCCTTGGCAAAACGTTCCCGCAAACTGCTTTTCAGCCGATGGTCCAACTCGTACCTATGCCTTTCGTAACCTTACTCCTTTCCACGCCGTGCCCGCAACGTTTCGAGTTCCTCAATAAAGTTCGTGATATCGTCAAATTTCCGATAGACCGAGGCGAAGCGAATGTATGCGACCTCATCGAAATCCTTCAGGCGCTCCATAACGATCTCCCCGATCTTCTCGGACAGCACCTCCGGCTCCGTACGGTTGCGAATGTCACGCTCGATCTCCGCGACGAAGTTCGTGATCTGCTCCATCGAGATATCACGCTTGTCACACGAGCGAATGATCCCCGTCAGGAGCTTGTCTCGATTGAACGGCTCGCGACGATTGTCGCGCTTGACAACCATAAGAGGCAGCTTCTCCACCACCTCATAGGTCGTAAAACGTCGCCCACACTCACTGCACTCGCGCCGCCGGCGAATCGTCGCTCCGTCATCCGCAGCCCTCGAATCGATCACCCGGCTGTCCGGCTTCTTGCAAAAAGGACATTTCATCGTACTTCATCCTTCCTCATGCGCCGTAGGTCATTTCGTATTCGCTGTATTCCTTGCATCCTTTGGATTGGCGGTGGGCGCCTTATTATCCGGACCCGCCGGAGACAGTGTATCCTTCAGTTCCTTTGTCGTCTTCGTAAAACGGCGTTCGAGGACTTCCCCGTTGTCGCCGAATTTGCCCAGCTGCTTGCCGTTGAGCGACACATCCAATGCGCCCGCATTGCCCGCACGGACGACAACAGACTCCTTGCCCTGCCAGTTCTCGCTCTTGCCCTTTTCAAGGATCCCCTCAAAGACAGGTTTCCCGTCAACGCTCACCTCTGTCCAGCAGCGCTCCGTGAGATTTACACTCACACGTACCCCATCGGCATTTGCAGCGGCGGCACGTGCCTCGTCCGTAGCCGCAGCCTCGGCGGCGGCCGGTACTGCAACAGGCTGCTCCGTCTTGACCGGAGGCGCTGTCGCCGTTTCTTTTGCCGGGGAGTTGATCGCAGAGATGACGGCGACACCGCCGCCTACAAGTGCAACAAGCACAACGATCCCCACGGCAAGCTTGCCAAAGATCCCCGCATAAGACGAGCTCGGGCTGCCGATGGAGATCTGTGACAGCGATTCATCCCCCACGTTGCTCAACGAAATACGCTTTGGTGCAGCCTCGGGTTCTGCCGGAGCGGGTGTGGGCGCAGGTGCGCTCCCGTTCTCCTCCGCAAACTGCTGCACGAGTGCCTCGGCATCCAATCCAAGAAATTTCGCATAGTTGCGCACAAACCCCTTCGCATAGACCATCCCGGGCAGTTCCTCGACCTTGCCCTGCTCAATACACCCGATATAGAGCCCGCGAATACTGGTCCCCTTCTCGATATCGGCAATCGTCAGCCCCTGTTTCTCACGCTCTCTACGTAAGATGTCCCCTACCATACGACTCCCTCCCTGACTTTTGTCACTTCCGGAATATATTGCCATTATTATACATGAAGTATCCTGCAAAGACAAATTTTTTCAGTACTCTTCTGCAATCTGAATCACTGCATCTGCAAAAGCGAGCACATCCTCCCGCTCCGTAAAGCGCCCGAGACTCACGCGAATCGCAGAGCGCGCTTCCCCGTCCGAAAATCCCAGTGCCGTCAGGACGTGGGACGGATGTGCAGCGCCCGCGCTGCATGCACTTCCTGCCGATACGGCGAACCCCTCAAGATCGAGACGGATGAGAAGGCTGTCCTGCGCTATGCCGCGCACACCGAAATTCAGAATCCCCGCGAGGCGTTCCTGCGCGGCTGCATGAAAGACAATCCCATCGATCACCGAGAGCTTTGTCCGCAGCAGATTCGTATACGCACGCAGCCGCTCATCCTCTACACCCATCTCGGCACGCGCAATCTCTGCCGCACGCCCGCAGCCGACAATCGCAGCCGCATTCTCCGTCCCTGCGCGAAGGTCGCGCTCCTGTGCACCGCCATAGAGAAGCGGTGCGCACTTCATCCCGCGTCGCAGGTAAAGCACGCCGACGCCCTTCGGTCCACAGAATTTATGTGCAGAGAAGGAAAGTGCATCCACATGCAATGCGCTTACATCTAGAGGAATATGGCCCGCCGCCTGTACGGCGTCCGTATGAAACGGAATACCGCGTGCGCGGACGATTTGCCCAATCTTTGCAATCGGCTCGATCGTGCCAACCTCGTTGTTCGCCGTCATGATGCTGACAAGTGCCGTATCCGTACGCAGTGCCGTTTCCACGGCAACGGGGTCGACGCGACCGTCCCCGTCGACGGGAAGCTTGGTGATCGTAAAGCCGCACCGTGCAAGATAACGACACGTCTCACGCACAGCGGCATGCTCCACGGCAGAGGTCACGATATGCGCACCGCAGCCCGCCGCCCTGCGCTCCTCTGCAATCCCGCGAATCGCCCAGTTATCGCTCTCCGTACCCCCGCTCGTAAAGAACACCTCATCGGGGGATGCCCCAATGAGTGCAGCCGCCTGCTCCCGCGCACACGCAATGCCGCGCCGTGCTGCCTGCCCAAACGAATGCAGGCTGGACGGGTTGCCGTAGATCTCCGTCAGATAGGGCTGCATTGCTGTGAGCACACGTGTGTCGAGCGGAGTCGTCGCGGCGTAGTCGAGATAGACAGGCTTCACTGATTGCCCCCAATACGCTGCCGATTGCGCACGACAAGATCGGCGAGTGAAATATTGTTCAACACGGAATTGATGCTGTCACGCACCTCCTCCCAGATCCGACGCGTCACGCAACTGTCTGCACGTACGCAGCTTTTTCCCTCTGCCTCCGCACTCATCAGCAGGCAGTCTACGAGGGCAATTGGTCCCTCCACTGCCGTGATGATGCGTCCGATCGTAACCTCCTCGGGCGGAAGAGCGAGCGCATATCCGCCCTGTGCCCCACGTACGCTCTCTACAAGTCCCGCGCGCTTGAGCGGTACCATCAGCTGCTCCAGATAGTTCTCAGAAATCTGCTGCGTCTTGGCAATCGTCTTGAGAGGCACAACGCCCTCTCCGTAGTGCAGAGCAAGTTCATAGAGCGCCGTAACACTGTAGCGCCCTTTCGTTGAAAGCTTCATAACATCTCCCAAATGGATATAGGGATCCCATTCTATATCAATACACCGTCATTATAAATGAGTTTCGTTTTCCTGTCAAAGATTCCCTGTCGACCCGAATCCGCCCGTTCGCTTGCCGCCGCGCCCCGCCGTATCACCGTCTACCGTCAGATAATGCGTGAAGATCCCCTGCGCGATGCGCTCGCCCACCGCGATGCACACAGGCTTCTTCCCATAGTTGTAAAGCGGGATATAGATATGCCCCTCGTTCTCCGCGTTGCCGTAGTAGTCCGCGTCGATCACGCCCACACTGTTCAGCAGCATGAGGTGCTTCTTGAGTGCCGTGCTCGAGCGGATGTAGATGAGCAACACCTCATCCGGCTGCATATACGCCTTGACCCCCGTCGGAACAAGCGCCCCCTCTCCCGGCGCAATCTCGACAGATTCGGCCGCAGCGAAGTCGTAGCCCGTACTCGCACCCGTTTTGCGCTCCGGCAGATAGATGCCCGCCGTCCCATACATGGAGACAACTTCAAAGCCGCGTGTTTTCATTTATTTCCCCTCAAATATAAAAAGCCGCCGCGCCGTACTCGGTGCAGCAGCGTCATAATCTCCGCTCAGGACTCCTCCGGCAGCACCTTCACCGTCTGTGCAGGAGTGATGGTCGAAATTGCATGCTTGTAAATCATCTGCTGTTTTCCCATACTGTCGATCATGACAATGAAGTTGTCAAAGCCCCGCACCGTGCCCTTGATCTGAAACCCGTTCACAAGGTGGATCGTCACAGAAATGCCGTCCTTTCGCACCTGATTGAGAAAATTATCCTGCAAATTGATGGTTTTCGCCGTCACGCCTGAGTGCTCCTTTCTCTGGTCTCCTGCCATGCGCGTATATCCGCAAGGATCACGTGCAGGAGCTCCTGCTCCGTCCGCGCATCCGCATCATACCAGTGGATGTATGGCATGCGCCGGTACCATGTCATCTGTCTCTTTGCAAAATGCCGCGTCGCCGTCTGAATGGCAGCAACTGCCTCTGCACGGCCCATCTCACCCGCGAGATATGCTGCCGTTTCCCTATAACCGATGCCCTTCATCGCAGGAGCATCGCGCCCTACACCGCCCGCGAGAAGTGCCGTTACCTCATCCACAAGCCCCGCTTTGAACATCGCCTCCACACGCGCATTGATCCGCTCATAAAGATGCGGGCGTGCGCGGGTGAGTCCGATCACAAAGGCATCGTATGGAGCTGCACCGACCGCAAACGCACTCTCCTGCGAAATGCGCTCATCGCCATAGCGCACGACCTCAAGCGCGCGGATCACGCGCCGGAGATTGTTCGCGTGCAACCGCTCCGCCGCCTGCGGGTCACGATGCGCAAGGAAGGAATGCACGCGTGAATTTCCGCGCCGTGCGGCAATCGCCTCCATCGCCCGACGAAAAAATCGGTGCTCCTGCGTTTCATTGAAATCGTATCCCTCGATGAGCGCCTTGATGTAGAGCCCCGTCCCACCGACAATAAATGGCAGGCGCCCCCGCATCTCACACTCCTTGACAAGTGCGGCAACACGCGCAACAAACGCCGTAACCGAAAACGATTCATCCGCGTCCAACACATCGACGAGATGATGAGGGACACGCGCTTGCTCTGCAACAGTCGGCTTTGCACTGCCGATATCAAATCCACGATAGATACACATGGAATCGCCCGATATGATATCCGTCCCAAGCGTCTCGGCAAGTTTCAGCGAAAGTTCTGTCTTTCCGACTGCCGTCGGGCCGAGCAGCACGAGGAGTGAGCTTTTCGCGTGTGCGGTCAAAGTTCGATCGTTTCGCCCGGTGCGACGATGTTTACCTTCGCGCGTGTCATCGCCTCCGTGACCTCCTTGTAACGGTTCACTTCCTGCGCGATGACCGGCCACGTATCGTAGTGAATCGGGATGACGTGTCCTGCGTTGATCCACTGTGCCGCCTGTGCCGCATCCTCCAGCCCCATCGTATAGTTATCGCCGATCGGAAGCACGGCGTAGTCGATGACATCCTTGCGCCCGATCAGCTGCATGTCGCTGAAAAGCGCCGTATCGCCGGAGTAGTAGACGACCTTGCCGCCGATGTAGATGACGAAACCGCAGGCAATCCCACCGGCGACGCCCGCGCTGTGCTGGGCGAACGTCATGCGCACCTTGCCGAACGGCAGATCGAGCGAGCCACCGATGTTCATGGGATAGGATTTGATCTCCGCGCACGCCTGACTCTCACATACCGAGATGACCTCCGGGATCGCTACAATCGCCGCCCCCGTGCGTGTCGCAATCGATGGCGCATCGCCGAGATGATCCCCATGTGCGTGCGTGAGCAGGATGAAATCACAGTCCACCTCATTCGCCGCGATGCTCGCCGTCGGATTCCCCGTCAGAAAGGGATCCACCAACACCTTATGCGTTCCGTCGTCAAGCAAAAAAGCCGCATGACCGTAGTAGCTGAATTTTACCATTGCGACCACTCTCCTATTTCACAATTCGTTTGTTGTGTTTCATTATACGATATGTCCCCACAATGTCAATAGAAAAGCCGCTTCATTCGGTGATCCCCAAACAAAGCGGCTCGTTGCCGAAAATTTTACTTGATGCTGAGCGTCAGCTTCTCACCGTTGATGTTCCACTCCTTGCTCGTGCCTGCGGGCGCGTCGTAGGAAACGGAATCGGCGAGCGTAATTTCGCGGATAAACGATTCGTTCTTCTGCGCGATTGCCGTGAGCTTCGCGTTGCCCGAGAGATCGAGCGCGATATGATCCGTCACCTCAAGCCCGCACTCCTTGCGCATCGTCTGCACCTTGCTGATGATCTCGCGGACAAAGCCCTCTTCGAGAAGTTCCTCCGTAAGCGTCGTCTCAAGTGCAACCGTGACGCCGCCGTAGCTCTGGCAGTTGTAGCCCTCCTGCTGGGAGAGCGTGACCTCGACATCCTCGGACGTGACCGTGACATCGCCGTCCGCAAGGTGAAGCGTGTAGCTACCGTCCCCCGCAAGCGCCTCCTTCACCGTCGCGCCGTCGCTCTCCTCGAGCGCCTTCTTGACCGCACCCATGCGCTTGCCGACCTTGGGACCGAGCGCATGGAAGTTCGGCTTCACATGGTAGGCGAGGAAGTCCGACATATCGTCACGGAATGTGACCACCTTGGCATTCAGCTCGTCCTCAATAATCTCGACAAAAAACTCGGGCAGCGTGTGCTCCGCCTTGACAAACATATTCGCAACGGGCTGACGATTCTTGATGTTCGCCGCGTTGCGCGCCGCACGTCCGAGCGTCACAACCTCGAGCACGATCTCCATGTTCTCCTCGAGCTGCGTGTCAATGAGCGCCTCGTTCACCGTTGGGAAATCCGCGAGATGCACGGAGATCGGCGCGTTCTTGTCGACCGAGCAGACGAGATTGCGGTAGATGCTCTCCGTGATGAACGGAACCATCGGCGCCGCCGCCTTCACCGTCGTCACAAGTGCGGTATAGAGCGTCAGATAGGCATCCACCTTGTCCTGCTCCATGCCCTTCGCCCAGAAACGGCTGCGGCTGCGGCGCACATACCAGTTCGACAGTTCCTCGACGAAGGACTGCACCGCCTTTGCCGCCTCGGTGACACGATAGTTACTGAGGCAGTCGTCCACCGTACGCACCATCGTATTCAGGCGTGAGAACACCCAGCGATCCATAACCGAGAGGCGGTCGTAGTCGAGCGTGTGCACCGTCGGATCGAATTCGTCGATGTTCGCATAGAGAACGTAGAACGCGTACGTGTTCCAGAGCGTCCCCATGAACTTGCGTGCACCCTCCTGCACCGCGTCGTCGGAGAAGCGGTTCGGCAGCCACGGGGCGCTGTTCTCATAGAAGTACCAGCGAATCGCGTCCGCTCCGTGACGGCGCAGGGCATCCATCGGTTCGACCGCGTTGCCCTTGGACTTGCTCATCTTCTGTCCGTTCTCATCCTGCACATGACCGAGGACGATGACGTTCCTATATGGGCTCTTGTCAAAGAGCAGCGTCGAGATCGCAATCAGTGAGTAGAACCAGCCGCGCGTCTGATCGACCGCCTCTGAGATGAAGTCCGCAGGGAAGTATTTTTCGAAGATTGCCTTGTTCTCAAAAGGATAATGCCACTGCGCAAACGGCATCGCACCGGAGTCGAACCAGCAGTCGATGACCTCGGGCACGCGGTGCATCTCCGCGCCGCACTTCTCACACGGGAACGTGATCGCGTCGATGTACGGACGATGCAGCTCGATATCGGCGGGGCAGTTCGGCTGAAGCTCACGCAGTTCCGCGATCGAGCCGATCGCGTGCTCGTGCCCGCAGCCGCATTTCCAGATGTTCAGCGGCGTCCCCCAATAGCGGTCGCGGCTGATGCTCCAATCCTGCACATGCTCGATCCAGTTGCCGAAACGCCCCTCTCCAATGGACTTCGGAATCCAGTTGACTGTCCTGTTGTTCGCAACGAGCGCATCGCGCACTGCTGTCATACGAATGAACCACGAGGCATGTGCATAGTAGATCAGCGGCGTGTCGCAGCGCCAACAGTGCGGATAGCTGTGCGTGAACTCGGGTGCCTTGAAGAGCTTGCCGCTCTTCTCGAGATCCTTGAGAATCAGCGGGTCGGCATCCTTTACGAAGACGCCCGGCCAATCCGTCTCTTCCGTCATCTCGCCCTTGTCGTTGACGAACTGAACGAACGGCATGCCATACTTGCGGCAGACGCGGTTATCGTCCTCACCGAAGGCAGGTGCGATGTGGACGATGCCCGTGCCGTCCTCGGTCGTAACGTAGTCGTCGCAGGTGACGAAGAACGCCTTGTCCCGCACATCCTTCGTTGCAAAGGAATAGAGCGGCTCATATTTCCGATGCTCGAGCTCGCTGCCCTTCATCGTTCCAAGTACCTCGCGGTCGCCCCACGAACCCGCGAATACGCTGTCCATCAGTGCCTCGGCAAGGTAGTAGACCTTGCCGTAGACGCGCACCTTGACGTATGTCACGTTCGGGTTCACGCAGAGACCGAGGTTCGACGGGAGCGTCCACGGCGTCGTCGTCCACGCGAGGAAGTAGGCATCCTCATCCGCCGCCTTGAAGCGCACGATTGCCGAACGCTCCGTTACATCCTTATATCCCTGTGCGACCTCGTGCGAGGAGAGCGGCGTGCCGCAACGCGGGCAGTACGGGACGATCTTGTGCCCCTGATAGAGCAGCCCCTTCTTCCAGATTTCCTTGAGCGCCCACCACTCCGACTCAATGAAGTCATTTTCATAGGTAATGTAGGGATGCTCCATATCCGCCCAGAAGCCGACAACATCGGAGAACTCCTCCCACATCGCCTTGTACGTCCAGACGGACTCGCGGCACTTCTTGATGAACGGCTCGATGCCGTACTCCTCAATCTGCTCTTTGCCGTTGATGCCGATCGCCTTCTCCACCTCGAGCTCGACGGGCAGGCCGTGTGTGTCCCAGCCCGCCTTGCGGAGCACCTTGCGCCCCTTCATCGACTGGTAGCGCGGCAACATATCCTTGATGACGCGCGTCAGGACATGCCCGATATGCGGGCGACCGTTCGCCGTCGGCGGACCGTCATAGAACGTGAACGTCTCGCAGCCCTCACGCTGGTCCACCGCCTGCTGTGCAATATGATTCTCGCGCCAAAAATCCGCAACGGCTTTCTCACGCGCGGCAAAATTCAGATTGGTATCTACTTTCTCGTACAAAGAAACCCCTCCCGTAGCATAGTCACGTCATTCTAGCACACGGGAGGGGATTTTTCAAGGAACAGGCGGCATCTGCCCAAGATTTCCCTTGCACCTTTATGCAAAGAGTGCTATAACCAACGATGAATATAGAAAGCACGGATAAAAACCACTCCAATTCGAGCGAAGGTTTTACCAGCAATTCCGAAAGAATCGTCAGTTTACACAGCGGAGGGTCTCATGCACGCATTCAAACATTTACTCACTGCCCTGCTATTATGCACGCTATGTATCATCCCATACACCGCCTCTGCCACCGATACGAATGCAGACTACCGGGGCTATGTCTGGCGCATCGATACGGCGGCGGGCAATGAGGCGGAACTGCCGCACAATTTCCGCACGGCGGGATCGCCGTTCCAAACGCGGACAGACACAGCGAAGTTCGGTGTCGACCCGAACTACACTCCGTCTCGTGAGGGACTGGACGCCCTGCCGCTCTCGGGAAGCGCGGAGTTCTCCGTCCCTGCCTTTCACGCACTGCTGAAAGACTTGCACACGCGCGCAAAGGGCTCGATCTGTATCGTCGATCTGCGGCAGGAGTCGCACGGCTTCATGAATGGAAACGCCGTCAGCTGGTACGGCAAGCACGACTGGGGCAATATCGGCAGGACGAAGTACGAGGCACTGTGTGACGAGAACATGCGCATTCGCAGTGCACAGGGCAAGGATGTCGTGCTCGCGCACCTCGACAAGAAAAAGCAGCCAAAAAATCCGCAGACCATCCGCGTCATAACGGCGATGACGGAGCGTGAGCTGGTCGAGGATGCGGGCGTGCGCTACGTCCGTCTCGCCGTCACCGACCACAAATGGGCAGACCCGCAAACCATCGACAATTTTGTCGATCTCGTGAAAAAAATGCCCGCGGACACATGGATGCACTTTCACTGTCAGGCAGGCAAGGGACGCACGACCAGCTTTATGGCAATGTACGATATGATGAAAAATCCCTCCGTCCCGCTGAAGGACATCCTCTATCGTCAGTACCTGCTCGGCGGAGCATACCTCGCCTACGACCCGACCACGCTGCATGCACCGACGGGATGGGAGGATGCAGACTACCATCACAAGGCAGAGATGATCGCAAAGTTCTACGACTACGTTCAGCAGAATCACAAGAACGACTATGCCATACCGTGGAGTATGTGGCTGAAGAAGAATCCATAAGTGCATAAGAAAGGGGCTGTTGCACAAAACAAACGTGCAATAGCCTCAAATTTTGTGCAAAAAACACCGACTTCTGGCGTAAAATATGGGAAAACGGCACACATGACAATCGTCAGGACGTTCTCTAAGCGATGAATCACATAGCTTTCATGACGCAGGTCTTCAAGAATCGAAAAAGTTCTGTACATGGATCCTTCCTCCCTTTATCGGAAAATACCATGCACAGAACGTTGCTGTCAATCCCCCTGTTCCCTTGTTTCTAATTTTATGAAACGCCCCTGTCTCAGATCCGGCAAATCCTCCACATAGCTTTTGCTATGCGTCCGGTTGCCACCTCAATCGGACAGAAAAATCTGCACTATGCTGAGGGTCTGTTTTATCGGCGATTTCTTGCCTAACACCATCTTGTCTCAAAGCATTGCTTTATACCGTCCCCACTCGGATTGAGGAATTGCAAGCACATCCATTGCCTTCTCTGCCGTAACCGACAATTTTTCCATTATCGCTCGGATCGAAGAAAGATATGCGTTCTCTGCGCCGCGCTCCATGCCACGCTCCATGCCACGCTCCATGCCACGCTCCATGCCACGTTCCATCGCCTCTTCACGAATTTCCTGAACGAACTGTTCCCACTTCGAGCTCATAGCCATTACTCCTTCCTCGGTCTTCTTAAATGCTCCCGCTCGCTCCGCGAGAACGCCATAGTACATCTTATCGGGCTGCACGCATCGAAAATCGTGCATCAGCTTGCCGAGCGGTGTTTCCGTATCCACAATTGAACTGTTCACATAGACGATATGCGTGCCGTCATCAAAGAAATCTCCATCACCCTTTATCGTCCGCTCAATCACGTAGAGTGGCTTCCCTTTCCCGAGTACATCGGTCTCTGTGATGAAGATAACATAACTCTCCGGCAGCTTCTCGTAATCAGCCCCCTCGGGCAATGCATTCGCGTCCATAATGCTGCTATGATAGCGCGCTCTGCGCGGTGCCGCTCCCTTTCTCGCACGTTGAATCTCGATGTTGAACTCCTGCCCGTCCGCAAATGCGTGAATATCGAGCCGGACATCATGCCCATGCAGATTCTTCAGTGTATCCTGCGTGACAACGCTCGTTGCACGAAGATTCGGGCGATCTAAGATGATCTGCAAGACCAGATCAACACAGGGGAGACTGTCCTGAAACACCGCCGTCATAAAGACATCATCGAGCAAGGTAAAACTCTGAATGATTTCCTTGTACCTCTCACGGCGTGCTTCCTCCATATTGAATGTCATCGAATCCCCCCCTATGATGTATTTTAGCGTATTCCGCACACAATCGCAAGATGAAGCAGTTTTTCCACACAATTTACTGCGGCTTGATATGCCCTGTCTGATACGCGCGTAGGAGTGCGTGCAGGTCAGCAATCTCGTCCGCGATCACCGCGCCGCGGTCGGTATCGCGCACGAGGGAACTGCGCGCCTGCAGCTCGACCGTCTGCGAGACGGACTCGATGTCGCGGTTCTCGCGCAGTGCCTCGCGCACATTGGCGACCGCCTGATGCTGTAGAAGACGCAGCCCGCGCGAGTTGTAGATGAGTGTGTAGCCGGAGATACCGGTCTTCGCGCGAAACGGTGCCGCAAATCCACCGTCGATGACGAGTGCGCGCCCGCTGGCGCGCAGGGGGCTCTCTCCCTTTTTTACCTTGACGGGAACATGCCCGTTGATGATGTGCCCGTGCTTCGGATCCAGTCCGAACTCCGCAAGGATCTTTTCACAGATCGCCTCATCGTTCACAAGACGGAAATATGGGTCGGACGGTTCCTCCCACGTCGACTCATCCGCGATAAAGGAACGCTCAAACGTCGTGAACGAGCGGCCCGAGGTCGGCGCGAGCAGTCCGCACCAGAGGAAGTACATAAAGTCCAGTCCCTCCCGTGTATGCTCAAGCCACGCCTCGCGCGCCTTCTCCTCGCAGAAATCCAGCCACGCCCGCCCACGATACTCTTTTCCTTTGTATGTAATCGTCCGAAAATTCCCCGCCTCGTCCATCGGAACGCAGGCGTGAAAGAGCAGATTGCCGTTGCAACACAGATACATGCTGCCGCGCTCGTAGAGATAGTCTACATGGCGCTGCAGCGCCTTGCTCTCAAGGAAGTAGGAGCGCAGATCGTCGATGATGTGCCGCTCCTCCTCCGTGAGTTCGTAGCAGTTCGCACTGCCGTCAATCGTTGGGAAATACGCGCTCTCAAGCTCCACGCGCCGCCCACTGCCAAGCGTGACATAGGACGAGCTGAAGTCAATCTTGTCGAGGAGCAGGCGATCCTCCATCTGAAAGTCCGTGTTGCGCTTGATAAGCGCCCCCTCAAGCTTGAACATCATCATTGTGATGGCGCGCTCTGCCGCCTTGATTGGATTCTCGTCAGGGTAGATGCGCGAGGCGAAGGTTGAGAGCGGACGCAGGCTGATGCCGTAACCGCGCTCGAGTACGTCCGTATTGCGATAGCGCAGCGAGTTGCGGATGACCGCTGCAATGCAGACCTCGCTCCCGAGTGCCGCCCCCATCCAGAGCACATCGTGGTTGCCCCACTGGATATCGACAGACGGATGCTCCATGAGAAGGTCGAGGATCCCGTCGGGGCGGTCGCCGCGGTCGTAGAAGTCGCCGACGATATGGATGCGTTCGACCGCGAGACGCTTGATGAGGATGCTGAACGCCTCGATGTAGTCCGCGCCGCCGCCAATCTCCACAATCGTTTCGATCAGTTGTTTATAGTAGTAGAGCTGTGCCTCATCCAACTTTGGATGTGTGTTCAAGAGCTCCACAATGACGGATTCGTAGCGCTTCGGGATGTAGCTGCGCATCTTGCTCGCGGGGAGTTTCCAGCTCATGAGCTTCGTGAGCTCGAGCAGGTTGGCAATGGTCTGCTGGTACCAGATTGCCGTCGCCTTGCCCGCCGCCGTCTGCTGCTCCACCTTTTCGCGCGGATAGTAAATGAGCGTGCAGAACTCCGCTTTGTCCTCCTCTGTCATGCGCTCGCCGAAACAGTAATCCACCTTCTCCTTGATGACGCCCGAACAGTTGTTGAGAATGTGAAAGAACGAATCATACGCGCCGTGCAGATCGCTCATGAAGTGCTCCGTGCCCTTCGGCAACATGAGCTGCGACTTCAGATAGACAATCTTCTCATAGACAATTTCCTTCGTCGGATACTTCTCCGCCATCAGGCGGAGCACCTTTTCCTGTTCTGTATTTATCATGTTTATACTCACCTTGTTTCCTCCTACGCAATATTTTTACTCTTCTGCATTCTAACATTATGCAGGTGAAAATTCAAGGACGCGAAATGAGAGGAAGCACGAGCTCGCGCTTAGTGAAGCAAGTGAGGAGCACACGATCACTTGCGCAACGAGGCGTTCGCGGGGAGTACGCAAACGTACTCCTTCAAAGAAGTCCCTTTCCGCGAAGAAAATTCTCCGCAACGGAGCGCGGCTCTTTTCCCTCGCTCTCGACAGCGTAGTTCATCGCCGCCATCTCTTCATCCGTGATGATACCCGTCAGCTTGTCCAGCGCATCGCCAAGCTCCGGATGGCGCTCCAACACCTCTGCACGCACGACGTTCCCGCAGCGATAGGACGGGAAGAATCCCTGATCGTCTGTCAAGACGCGTGCATCCGACGCCGCAAGCTGCCCATCCGTCGTGAACACAATCATCACATCCATTTGCTTGTTCGCGAGTGCCTGATATTTCAGCCCGATATCGAGATCAACCGTACGTGCAAAATCAAGTCCGTATGCCTTGCAGAGCGCGGGAAATCCATCCGCACGCTCGAAGAAATCATACTCCGCACCAAAGGTGAGATTGGGCGCCGCGCGGCGCAGGTCGGAATAAGTGTGGAGATCGTATTGCTCTGCAATGTCACGCCGCACAGCAATGCCAAACGTATCGTTAAAGCCATACATCCCCATCCAGCGCATTCGAAAGCGCCGCTCATACTCCTCGGTCAGCTTCGGAAACAGTTCCTCACCGTATTTCGACTCCTCCTTGAGCACCATGTTCCATCCCGTCCCCGTGTACTCGGGGTAAATATCGAACGCGCCGCTCTCCATGCCGGGGTGGATGTTCGACGTGCCGCCGCCGACTCCTGCCGTAATACGCGCCTCGAGCCCCGTATCGTGCTCAATGACGAGCTTCAGCATCTCGCCCATGATGAGCTGCTCCGTCATCGGCTTCGTCGCGATATGCACGACATCTGCCTTCCCGAAAAAACCATACGTCACACCGCTCACCGCAATGAGCACAGCCGCCGCCGCGGAGGCGTATGCCGTACGGCTGATTTCGCGCTCCCGCACGGGCTCTGCCATACGTCGCTCCGCAAAGCCGAGCACACCGTCAACAACGAGGGCGAGCACGGCGATCAGAAGACTGCCTGCGATCGTGAGTGCGGGATTGTTCGTCGTGATGCCGCGATAGATTGCAACGCCGAGCCCGCCCGCGCCGATAAAGGATGCAATGCCCGCGAGCGCGATCGTCATCGTCGCCATATTGCGGATACCGCTCATGATGATCGGCATCGCGAGCGGAATCTGAACGCGCGTCAGCACATGCAGCTCCGAGCCGCCGAGGCTTGCAGCAGCCTCACGCAGGGATGGCTGAACCTGCGACAGCCCCGTGTGTGTCGCGCGTACCATCGGCAGGAGCGCATAGATCGTGAGTGCAATGATCGCCGAACGATTGCCGATGCCAAAGAACGGAATGAGGAAGCCGAGCATCGAGATCGACGGGATCGTATAGAGAAAGTTCACTGTCCCGAGTGTTGGCGCCGCTGCCCGTTCATATTTGTGGATCAGCACGCCTGCCGTCCCACCGAGTACGATTGCGATGCCGATTGCCGCGCCCGAAATCCAAAGATGCTCTACCAAAAGCTGCAAAAAAAATGTACTGCGCTCTGCAAAAATCGAAAGAACTGCCTGAAAGAGTTCCATGTTTCAATCCCCAAAATGTAATTTGTCTAATCACAATTATATTATATCACAGATGATAATGTCATGCAAATGAAAAATCCCTCTCTGCAATAGGAGAGGGGTTCCGCATCTATAGCAAGACAACCGCTTTGCCGAAGCCGTTCTGTCCCTCAAGCCAGCGATGTGCCTCCGCTGTCTCCGCAAGGGAGAATACACGTGCCGGCTGTACGGGAACATCATAGTGCCCAATGTACGCAAACAGCTCACGCAGGCGTTCCACGCGCACATTGCCCGAATAGAATGAGGTAAGATATGCATCCTCCGCAAGATCAACAATGGGATCGAATTCCTCGAGATACCATTTCCCACCGAGTTGTCCCGTATTGCACAGAATGCCGCCGGATGCCAAATGACGCATAGAGTCTTTCATTGCCGCCGCTCCAACCAGATCGAGAATACGGTCATAGCGTTCCTCAGCATTGAGTTCCCCGTTCGTTTCGATCACAACATGGTTGTATCCTTCTGTGCGCAGCTGCTCCACCATCTCAACACGACGTGTCGTACCGTCGATCTGTATATGAGGGAACTGCGCACGCAGCAGCCGCAGAAATGCAATTCCGACGCCGCTTGCTCCGCCGCGCACAAGCACAGTATTGCCCTCCGATATGCACAGATTCTTCAGTGAACCAAACGCTGTATAACAGGTCTCGGGAATCGCCGCAAAGACCTCCCACGGCAGATCATTCTCCACGGGATAGATCTGCTCATTCGGCAGGAGCACATACTCCGCATAACTGCCGTCAAAGGCACGCCCCATCTCTCCCATGATGGAAACGACACGTTGTCCCACAGGAAGTCGTGCCACATCCGTCGTCTCCTCCACCGTTCCGACGCATTCGATGCCAAGAATGCGCGGAAATACAACAGACGGAGATAGTCCCTGCCGCGTGAAGATCTCCGAGTGATTCACGCCGAATCCGCGCACGCGCACGAGTGACCAACCGTCCTTGCGTACGGGACGCGGTACATCCGTATATACGAGCTGCTCCGCGCCGCCGGGTTCATATACAACGACTGCTTTCATCATGTTTCCTCCAAACCGCGTACCATTTTTCTCTATATTATCATTTTCTTATCGCAAGGGGCAAGTATATACGAATGGATTTGTCACAGCCCTCTGCCTGTGCTATAATGCCTCTGTAAAAGTAACAGGACAGGAGTTGAACGTCCTTGAAGAAATTTTTCTCCACATTCTTCCATTTCATCGCAAGCGTTGTGCTTGCGGCGTGCGCTGCAGGCTATTGGTATATCACAGGCGATATTTCCGTTGAAGCTGCATCGGAGATCTTCCTCGGCGTATTTCTTGCGGCCTCGCCGCTGCCCTTTATCGTATCGCGATGGTTCATCGCCCTGCGGATTAAGCGACGCCTGCGCGACTCCGGCGTCACATGCAGCCGCATGGGGGCGCTGACCGAGCTGCTGCATGTCGACACGATTGCATTCAACCGCAACGGCACACTAACGGAGGGCAACATCTTCATCTCTGCCCTCGTGCCCGAAGGCATGACACAGGGATCGCTGCTCGCACTTGCCGCGAGTGCCGAGCGTGAGGCAACGCATCCCTACGCCCACGCGCTCTATGACACTGCTGTCCAGCGCGGTCTGCATCTCCAGCGTCACTCCGCCGCGCACGAGACCGAGAGCTTCGGCGTCGAGGCACTGATTGCACGCACACCCGTACGCGTCGGCAAGAAGGAATGGCTGCAGGAGGAGAACATCGAGATCAGCGCGGCACTCCTCACGCGCGCCGACCAGCTTGCAACGAGCGGACAGACGCCGCTCTTCGTGAGCTCGAGCAAATACGCGCGCGGCATCATCGCAGTTCGCGATGATGTGCGTGCCGACGTACGTCATGCACTGCAAGCACTCAAAGAACGAGGTCTTCGTTTTGTCCTCCTCACGGGTGAAACGAAGCGCCTCGCGAACGCGACGGGCAAGGAACTCCACATCTCCGAAGTGCGTTCCGACCTGACGGGCGCAGACAAAGCACGCGAAATTCGCCTCCTCCAATCGCACGGCTCCGTCATCGCGATGGTCGGTAATCCGATGGCAGATCAGCCTGCAATGCGTGCGGCGGACATTAGCATCGGCTGCCCCTCCTCACTCGATAAGCCCCCCGCCGTCGAAATGGAAGAGCAGCCCCACGATCCGCTGCACGAAGAACTCCTGCGTGGACCCGACGGGGAGCAATCGTCACAGGAGCTTGAACCGTTGATGTCCCCCGAGGACGCCGCCTACTTCGAGGCACAGGCGCTGCGCAATCAAGGGCGTTCGACAAACTTCACGCCGGACATCACCCTCGACGCGCAGGGATTGCCGAGTCTCGTCACGCTCTGGGATACGAGCAACGCAGCGCGTGTGCGCGCGAAGCAGAACGCATGGCTCAGTATCCTCTTTCTTCTCCTCTTCACAGCGGCTGCCGCAGGAATCTTCATAGCCTTTGACCTCGCTCTGATGCCCTATCCATTCGTCGGGGGCGCTCTTATTGTGCTCGTCATTTTGCTCATTGTGAACGCTCTTCGAGAATGAGGCTAACGATATTTATTCCTAAATAAGTAAAAATATTCATCTAACTTGTATTTCATTTTAACCTATGATATAATTCACCGAATCAAGGGATTTTGTTGCAGTTCTTGTGACAAAAGACGGTGATATTATCATAGGGTTTTATTTTTTAGGAGGGGTTTGGAAATGGAAGAAGTGCTGCTGTCACGATGGCAGTTTGCAATCACAACCATCTATCACTTTCTCTTCGTCCCCGTCACCCTCGGCATGGCGATCTTCGTCGCCATGCTCGAGACGTGCTACGTGCGGACGAAGAAGCCGGAATGGAAGAAGACCTGCCGAAAGCTGCTGCATTTCTTTGGCACGCTCTTTCTCATCAATTTCGCGATGGGTGTCGTCACCGGTCTGGTGCAGGAGTTCCAGTTCGGCATGAACTGGTCGGAGTACGCGCGCTTCATGGGCGACATCTTCGGCGCGCCGCTTGCACTCGAAGCGCTCACGGCGTTCTTCCTCGAGTCGACCTTCCTCGGCATCTGGATGTTCGGCTGGGATAAGCTGTCGGAAAAAGCGCACTGTGCCTGTATCTGGCTCGTCGCAATCGGCAGTAATCTGTCGGCGTTCTGGATTCTCGTCGCAAACTCGTTCATGCAGCATCCCGTCGGCTATACGCTTGCGAACGGCCGCGCGGAGATGGCAAGTTTCTTTGAGCTCGTAACAAATCACTACATCCTCGGCGAGCAGTCCCACACGCTGTTCGCAGGCATCACAACTGCGGGCTTCGTCGTCATGGCGGTTTCGGCATGGAAGCTGCTCCACGATACGGAGTCGCGCTACGCCTTTACGCAGGCGATCAAGGCGGGCGCGGTCTACACGGTGGTCGGCGTCGTCGGCGTCATTCTGAGCGGGCATTTCCACACGCAGTACCTCGCACAGGCAAGCCCGATGAAGCTCGCGGCGATGGAGGCGCTTTGGGAGACGGAGGATCCCGCGCCGTTTGCCGTCGTTGCCTACCCGAACATGGAGAAGGGACACAATGACTTCGAGATCACCATCCCCTACATGTTCACGATCATGGTGCACGATAATATCAAGGGCGAGGTGCGCGGTATCAACGATCTCCAAAAAGAGGCGGTTGAAAAGCACGGTCCCGGCGACTATCGTCCGCATGTAACCATGCTCTTCTACTCGTTCCGCGCGATGGTTGGCTCCGGCTTCTTCATGGTGCTCGTTTCGCTCGTGGTGTTCTACCTCGCAAAAAAAGACAAGCTGTTCTCGGCAAAAAAACTGCTCTACGCGCTCCCGTGGCTCGTGGTCGTTCCCTTTATCGCAAACTCCTGCGGCTGGATTGTCGCGGAGATGGGGCGTCAGCCATGGCTCGTCGTCGGACTCCAAAAGACGGTGGACGGTGTTTCGCCGAATCTCACCTCTGCTGAGATCATGATTTCAATGATCGGGTTCACGGTGCTCTACCTGCTGCTCCTGATCACGGCGCTCTATCTCGCCTTCCGCTTCATCCGCCGCACGCAGATCACCCCTGCCATCGAAGGAGGGAAGTAAGAATGGACTACAATATTCTCTGGTTCGTGCTCATCGTCGTCCTCTTCACGGGATTCTTCTTTCTCGAGGGATTTGACTACGGCGTCGGCACACTGCTCACACTCCTTTCGGACAAAGAGAGCGACCGCTCTCAGGTCATCCGCACGATTGGCCCCGTCTGGGACGGCAATGAGGTCTGGATGATTACGGCGGGCGGCGCTACCTTTGCGGCGTTTCCGCATGTCTATGCGACGATGTTCAGCACCTTCTACATCGCACTCTTCCTCATGCTCGTCGCTCTCATCCTGCGCGGTGTCGCATTCGAGTTCCGCCATCAGCGTGAGGATGCAGAGTGGCAGCGCCGCTGGTCGTACGCGATTGCGTTCGGCAGCATTGTCCCTGCATTCCTCTGGGGCGTTGCCGTCACGAATCTGATCGCGGGGCTGCCCATTGGCTCGAACATGGTCTATCAGGGCAACTTCTTCGATCTTCTGACCCCCTATACGGTGGTCGGCGGCGTAACCTTCCTCACGGTCTTTGCCTTCCACGGTGCGGCGTTCCTGCGCCTGCGTCTCACGGATCGCTATCTCCTCGACCGCGCCCGTGTGCTCGGTTTGAAGTTCGGCGTCCTCGCAGCGCTCCTCTACGTACTCTGCATGATCCTCACCTATGTTGAGACGGATCTCTATGCGAGCCCGCTCGCTGCCGGCGCTCTTGTCTTCTCGGCGGCGGCATTCGTCGCAGCGCTTGGCGCAATGTATAAGGGAACACAGCTGCCCGCATTCATGCTCGGCGGTCTTGCAATTGTCGGCACAACGATCGGCTTCTTTGTCGGTCTCTTCCCACGCCTCATGGTCTCGAGCCTGAATCCCGGGTACAGCCTCACGATCTACAATGCGTCCTCGACGGAGTACACACTCTCCATCATGACGATTGCGGCGGCCATTCTCGTTCCCGTCGTCCTCGCCTATCAGATCTGGACGTACTACATCTTCCGCAAGCGCATCTCACCGAATGACAACGGTCATCAGGCATACTGATCACAATGAAAAAAAGAAGTCCATTCTGCTGTCTGTGCTTCGCACTGAGCGGAACAGCATCCTCGTGCGCGCGGCGATCGAGTTCCTCCACGGAGGTCTCGTCGTCGCGGCAGCATGGGAGACTGCCATCATTGTGAATGCAGTATTTATAGAACACGGCAGGCTTGCTGAAACAGCATCAGATCTTCTGATGCTGTTTTTGTGCGTTCTCTCGATGGCACTGCTGCGCCTGCCGAAGGGACGCATTGAGGCACAGCTCTCGCATAACGTGCGCCTCTCCGCACGCTCCTCCCTGCACGAGGCAATGCTCCTGCACGGCCGCAGTTCCTCGGGTGCGCTGACGCTCATACTCGAACGCGTCGATGCACTCGATCCGTTCTTTCACACGGTACTGCCCACAATGATTGCAGGAGTTGTCCTCATCCCGCTCATTCTCATTGTGACGGCAATCGCGGATCCGCTCTCGGCGCTCCTCTTCCTCGTCACGCTGCCGATCGCGCCCTTCCTTCTCTTCCTCATCGGCAAGGCGACACGCCGCGCGAGTGAACGGCAGTGGGACAAGATGCAGGCACTCACGGACGGATTCGGCGAACTCGTGCGTGCAGCGATGACGCTCAAGATCTTTCGCCGCGTCGATGAAGAGGGCGCACATCTTGCACGGATGAGCCACAGCTTCGCCGAGGCGTCCCTCTCCGTCCTGCGCCTTGCCTTTGTCTCAGCGTTCGCGCTCGAGCTGATTACAACACTCTCGATTGCGCTCATTGCCGTCTCCATCGGTCTGCGCCTCCTCGATGGGATGATGACGTTTCAGACGGCGTTCTTTGTCCTCATCCTCGCGCCGCTCTTCTATCAGCCGCTGCGCGAGGGCGGCATCGCGTTTCATGCGGCGATGGATGCCAAGACAGCGGAGGCGGCACTCCTGCCCTACGTGGGTCTCCCCTCCCCCGGGGACGGTGCACGCAGTCAGATCCTCTCGCCGCCCGCCGTGCATGCGGAGCATCTCTCCTATCGCTATCCGCTGACCGAGGAGACCGTGCTCACGAACACGAATTACTCCTTCCCTGCGGGAAAAGCCACGGTGCTTGCGGGTGCGAGCGGCATCGGCAAATCTACCCTGCTGCTCCTGCTCGCAGGTCAGACTGCACCGACGGAGGGAAAAATTGTGCTCGCGGACGGTGCGGGAAACGGCAGCGCATTTGACCTTGCGCACCTCTCTGCGGCAACGCGGCAAAATCTCATCACCTACGTTCCGCAGGAGCCGCATATCTTTACGGCGTCGCTTGCGGAGAACGTCAGCCTCTGGCTCAAACACGCCACGAACGAAACCCTCACGGCAACACTTGAGGCAGCTTCGCTCGGCGACTTCCTGCGCTCCCTGCCCGAGGGACTCGAAACTCCGCTCGGCGCCGGCGGACATCCGCTCTCTGCGGGTGAGCGACATCGTCTCGGACTCGCGCGCGCGTTTTTTCAGAATCGCCCCATCGTACTGCTCGACGAGATCACGGCAGGTCTGGACGGGGAAACGGAGGCACAGGTCATTGCGGCACTGACACAATTTGCACATCATCGCACGCTGATTCTGACCTCGCACCGCCCCGCCCTCATCGCGTGGGCGGATCACGTTATCACATTGGGAGGTGAGCACGCATGACAAGAACACTCTTCCGACTACTCAGGATTGCTGATCCGATGAAGGCGCTGCCCGCTCTTATCGCGGGCATACTTGCGGCTGCCTCGGGCATTGCGCTCATCGGTGCAGCGGCGTGGATCATCGCAAGTGCTGCCCTGCAGCCTCCCCTCTCCGCACTCGCACTCATGATTACGACGGTGCGCGCCTGCGGCATCGGGCGCGCCGTCTTTCGCTACCTCGACCGCCTGCTCTCCCATCGGCTTGCATTCGCGTGTTACGAAGGCTTGCAGCAGGCGACCTACCGCCGCTCGGCTGCGATGATTCCGCTGCGCGAAGGAAACGTGCGTGAGGGCGAATTCCTGCACGATCTCCTGACGGGCTGCGAGACACTGCGTGACTTCTACCTCCGCACCGTCCCGCAGCCGCTGATCGCAGGAATACTCACCGCCGTAACCTGCGCGGCTCTCCTGCCGCTCAGCCCGTGGGGCATACTGCTCATCGTACTCCTGTATGCCGCGCATCTCGTTCTCCCCCATCTGCTGCGGGAAACAGATTTGCGCACGGAGAGCGCCGCCTACCGCAACGCACTGCTCGACCGTCTCGATGGACGCATGGAACTTGCGGCGGCGGGCACTCTCGTGGATGCTACGAATCATCTCGATCGGGCGGCAGTGAATTTTCAGCAGAAACAGAGCGGCAAACGCACGAAGCGCGAGCGCCTTTTCACACTGCTCGACGTTCTGCGTGTATCCGTCTGGATTCTTTTGATCATCCTACTCACCCCGCTCGTCGCAAACGGTGCTCTCACGGGCGTCCAGTACGCCGTCTGGGTGCTCGTTATTGAGGCAGTCCTCAGCGAGTATCGGCCCCTACCCGCCGCAAGTCTCGGTACGGTGGAGGCAGTACGGGCGGCAGAGACAATTCTGCCCGCGACGAAGGAACTACGTGAAATTACCTCCCCCGTGCCCGACAGCGCCCCTGACGCACCTCTTATTGAGGCGCAGGACATCTCCTTCGGGTATCATGCCTCCGTGCCCATACTGAACGGACTCTCGTTCACAATTCAGCGCGGTCAGCACACGGCGATCATCGGTGAGAGCGGCGCAGGCAAAACCACGCTTGCAAGCCTCCTCCTGCGCCTCTGGGAGGTCGATGGCGGGATGCTCTCCTATCGCGGAGCAAAGCATACGGAACTCTCTCCGACCGCGACGCGCGTGCTCTTCGGCGCTGCGCTTCAGGGCAGTTATCTCTTCAGCACGTCAATACGCAACAACTTCCTACGTCTGCACGAAGGTATAACGGCGGAACGTATGTGGGAGGCGCTCGAAACGGCGCAGCTTGCCGATGTTGTGCGGGCACTTCCTGCGGGACTCGACGAAGAGCTCGGCGCGAATGCCGCACGCCTCTCGGGCGGACAGCGCAGCCGCCTCCTCACGGCGCTTGCACTCGCCTCCAATGCGCCGATTCTTCTTCTCGACGAGCCGACCGCAGGGCTTGATGCAGAGCGTGGGGAGCGGTTGATTGCCGCCGTTCTCGCGGAACTCGACGCACGCGGCGGCACGCTCATCGTCATCACGCATGACCTTCCCCTTCTCGACCGTATGAAACAGGTGATAGAACTATGACAGAAGAACGCTTTCACGAACTCATTCATGTGGTGATAGACCGTCTTGGTGCGGCAGCTCCGCCCCACGACCTCTTTGCGGGCGGCGTAGCGGACTGGCACGCACGCGCACGCCTTGCCCATTTCCTCGCACAGGCGGAGGAATATCGCAGTGATGCTCTCGCACTTTTTCAGAGTATCATCGACGCAGAGCCGAACGAAGAGCTTGCACAGGACATGGAGGAAAAGATCTATGCCATGCAGGGGCTGAGTGCGCTCGAAGCTGCGGAAAAGGAGACGCAGGAAGCGGCACTCGAGCACATCAACCTTGCCATCGAGTGCGCCGAGTCCACGGATTTCCTCTACAAGTACATCCTGCGCGGCGAGCTCTGGGCAGATCGCTGGAACCTCATGCACAAGCTGCACATGACCGAGGATGCCGAGGCAGAGGTGGACGAGCGCATTGCCGCCTTTGACGGGCTCGCGGACGCCGTGCCGCACAACTCGTATCTCTACTACGGCTACCGCTTCAAGGCACATCTCGCCGCCGAGCGCGGCGTCGTCCTCATCGCAAAGGACTACATGCATATGGCGCTGCACGCGATGGAGATTCCGCCCGCATATGAGCAGGGACTTGCAGATGCCTTTGCCGCAGCGCACGAAAACGCGCCATGGATCCTGCGCGAGATCGACCGTGCGACACCGAACCCCGAACAGCTGCACTGGGATATATAATTTTTTCAAATTTTTTGGTAAAACCTGTCATTTATGACAGTACACTTTTTTTCTGACTGTGATAGAATATAGGAAGAGCTTTTTGGAGGAAAAGAGGATACCCCCTCAGTTTCCGTGTATTTCAGCTATAAGGAGGAAGTGTTATGCAAATCCGTTCACTCAGTAAGGTTCTGCTCGCCCTCTGCTTTGCTCTCTTTACGAGCGTCGCCCTCATGGGCTGCGGCGGGAACGATCCGAGCGTTGATGTCCAAGCCCTCGCAGAGGGAATCGGCCACGGCGATGCCGCCGCAATGAAGGATTTCAAACTGACGGGCGATGGCGCAAAGCCCATCAACGAGATCTTTATTCAAGAGTTGGGGAAGAGTCTCGAAGCCAGCAAGGAAGGAAGCGACGCTGCCCAGAAGGTCATGGGTGACAAGCTCAAGGAGCTGAAGATCAAGACCGAGGACGTGTCTAAGAGCGACAACTCGGCGAAGGTCAAAGTCACGACCGACTATATCGAGTTCACATCTGTGATGACGAGCTCTATGCAGATGCTCGAAAAAGAAATGGAAAAGGCGATGGATTCGGATGATACGTCAGCTCTTTCCAAGCTCGGTGACGTGTATCTGAAGATCTTCTCCGACCAACTGAAGGCTGCAAAAGTCGCAGGACAGCAGTCGTTTGAGGTCGAGGTCAAGAAGGACAAGAATACCGGCAAATGGGTGCCCGCCGATGTCGGCAAGTTCCAGGAAGACCTCGCGCGCTACATGTTCTTCAAGGGCGGCGACGACTCCATTATGGATGAGATGAAATAACGAACATTCCGGTACACAAACCTACTGACGAAAGTCAAACGATAACATCACAGGGGCAGTTGCACGAAGCTAGAAAACTTCGTACAACTGCCCCTGTCTTTATGATTAGATGAATCGTTACAAACGCCCCTGCCCCGCTGCGGCGGGGCAGGCTTTGATATTCGGCATAAATTTTGAGTTGACAAGACAAACACAATAATGTATTCTACGAACGAGCACATGAGGGAATGATTATAATTTTCGCTGCTGTTGATTGTAGAAAAAGGGGGCGATCCCCCTTTTTCTTTTATATCTTTATTGATAATAATTTTATATTTCATATTCTTATAAATGGAGATTCTATGGAAGCATCGAAAAAAAATTTCTCCACAGACATTCATCCGCGTGCACTGCTGCGTCGGCTGGCACTTGGCATTGGTTTCCTCGCACTTGTGGGCGCACTGCTTGCGAGCGCTTCACTGGGAGCGGTCGAGATCGCTCCGCATGATATTCTTCCGACACTTCTCGGAAACGGAACGCCGGAGGACTACCGCATCCTGTATCATATTCGTCTGCCGCGCATCGTTACGGGGGCGCTCACAGGCATCAATCTCGCGCTCGCGGGCTGCATTCTGCAGGGCATTCTGAAAAATCCGCTCGCTGATCCGGGCATCATCGGTGTCTCGGCAGGAGCGGGGCTTGCCGCTATGTGCATTATGATCCTGCTGCCTGCCGAAACAAAATTTGTCCCGCTCGGTGCCTTCATTGGAGCGATGATCGCCGTTGCGCTCGTCTTTGCCCTCTCATGGGAGAACGGCGTGCATCCGATGCGCATGGTGCTCGCAGGCGTCGCCATTGCCGCATTCTTCGGTGGAGCGATGACTGCCCTGATGGTGTTCTACTCCGATCGCGTGCAGGGTACGGTGAACTGGATGGCAGGAGGTTTCGCAGGGAGAAGCTGGAGTCATGCAGAGATGGTTCTCCCCTACACACTCATCGGCATTGCCGGAGCCCTGCTCGGCAGCCGCTGGCTGAACGCTCTGCAGCTCGGTGAGGAAACGGCGCGAAGCCTGGGCGTGAATGTCGCACGCGCCCGCCTTGTCCTCCTCATACTTGCAGCGCTGCTCGCGGCATCCGCCGTCAGTGCCGCAGGCATGCTGGGTTTTGTCGGACTGGTCGTACCACATATCGTACGCCTCCTGACCGGTTCTGACTTTGACTGGCTCCTGCCTGCATCGGCACTCTGGGGTGCAGCGCTCGTCGCCGGTGCGGATGCTGCGGCACGCGTCGCCTTTGCCCCGGTCGAGGTGCCGGTCGGCGTATTCATGTCCTTTCTGGGCGCGCCGTTCTTCCTCTACCTACTCAAGAAAGGCATGCGAAGGGAGTGACGTTATGGAAGAACTGCTGCGGGCACGCGCGCTTTCGCTCAGCTACGGGCGCATGGAGATCATACACGCGGTTGATGTATCCATACACCGCGCGGAAATTGCTGCCATCATCGGCCCCAACGGCTCAGGCAAGTCAACACTCCTAAAGGCGCTCGCCCGCCTCTTGAAACCGAGCAGCGGGACAATCGAATTCCTAGGCGCCGACATATGGGGGAAAAGCGAACGGGATATTGCACAGAAAATCGCCTTCCTGCCCCAAAGCGCGGAACCGCCCGGCGACATCACGGTACTCGAACTCGTTCGCATGGGACGACTGCCGCATCGAAAATTTTGGGACATGTTCTCCAAAGAGGACGGAGAAATATGTCGTGAGGCACTCATGCGAACGGGCATGGAGTCCCTCTCCATGCGACCGATCCGCGCGCTCTCCGGCGGTGAGCGTCAGCGCGTACGTCTGGCGATGGCGCTTGCCCAGCAGCCGGAGGCGCTGCTTCTCGACGAGCCTACCACGTATCTTGACATCCGGCACCAGCTCGCACTCATGGAGCTTGTGGAAAATCTGCACGACACACTCGGTCTCACCGTCATTATGGTTCTGCATGACCTCAACCAAGCCGTGCGCTATGGCGGTCGCCTCATTGCCGTCCGCGCAGGCGAAATTATCGCGGACGGATCCCCAAACGACGTATTCACGCACGAACTCGTGCGTGATCTCTACGGCGTGGAGAGTCGCGTCAGCGACATTGAGATTGCGGGACGGCGCACGAAACTCTGCCTGCCCGAGCGCGTTGCACGGACAGCACACGAACACTGAACACCGAAATCTCAGAGAATTACTTTAGGAAGTTATCACTTTCGGAGGTGTTTATGCGAAAAATCGGTATCATTGCAGCATTTCTCTGCCTCGCGGCAGCTGCCATCTTTCTCCTTTGGCCTTCGGCACAGGCACCGCCGGAGCCAAAGGAGCTCATGGTAACGGACAGCACGGGACGCACGGTCACACTTCCGTCACATCCGCAGCGCGTCGTCATCCTCAACCCGTCGAACCTCGACCTCTACGTCGCTGCGGGCGGCGCCGACGCCATCGTCGGAAAGCCGACTTCGCAGGCGCTCTCCGAGACAGTCAAGGAAAAGACGGCATCCGCAGAGGAGGTCGGCATCATACATCAGCCAGACATCGAGAAGATCCTCGCGCTGCAGCCCGATCTCGTCATCGGCACGAACGTCCCCTTCCATACGGGGCTTGTGGAGACGCTGAGCAATGCCGGCGTACCACTCTATATACAAGCGCTCGACGACGTTCCATCCCTGCTCTCCACGCTCGACTTCTACGGAGGCCTCACGGGGCACGAAGAGGATGCTCGCGCGCAGGCAACAGTGATTCAAGAGAAACTCGATGTCGTGAAGAAACGTGCGGAGGGGCGCACGCCACCAAAGAATCTCCTCGTCTTCGGTTCGCCCGACAGCTTTAACATGGGCACATCGAAATGCTTCACCGGGGGGCTGATTGACATGCTCGGCGGCGGCAATATCGCCGATCGGGCGGAGGGGGACGGCGGTTATATTCCGCTTTCCATGGAGTTCGTCGCGCGCGAGAATCCAGCCGTGATCTTCATCATCGTGCACGGTCCCGCTGAGACGCTTGAGCCGAAGATGCGTCGCGACCTACAGGAGAGCGAGGCATGGTCAGATGTCGATGCAGTGAAGAACGGTCGCGTCTATGTACTGCCATACGAACTCTTTGCCGTAAATCCCGGTGTCCGCGCTGCGGATGCCCTTCAGACACTCGCGAACATCATGTATCCGAATTCGTAGTGAAGGGAGGGATGGGCAAAGAAAACACATCTGCATTTTTTAGGAGAGCAAAACGAGGCGGCAGCGGCGATGTGCAGGAATTCCCCACGCGGAGCTTTTGCATACGCCACGTTTACATAGGGAATCGCTGATAAAATGAAGTCCGTCAGATTGGCGTAGATTTTTTCGTCCGGTTGAGGAGGCAAACCGGACGCAGAGTGGTGCTCTGTGGAGGATCGAGGGCGAAAAGCGGGCAAAAAAGATGCGCCAAGATGATGGTGCTGAATTTATCAGTGCTTCCATAGTATGATAGGAGTTGAAAAGATGTCACACAAGCACACACAGAGGAAAATTCTTCTGACCGCAGCCGTACTCAGCGCAATATCCGTGCCCGCCTACGCAGCAGTTCGCGATGGAGGGGCATCTGTAGTCACAGACGAAGTCGTTGTCACGGCTTCCCGCACGGAGCAAGAGATCAAGGAGACACCAAGCGCCGTCGAGGTCATCACGCGCGCGGACATCGACAAGATGGGCGCGGAGAACCTTGCACAGGCGCTCAAACTCGCCCTCGGTATTGATCTGCAGGAAAACACGATGGTCGGCAATCGCTCCGCCATCCGCGGCATGAATACAAATCAGACGCTCATCCTCATCGATGGACGCCGCGTCCGTACGGAAAATACGAGCGAGACGATGAACTACTATGAGCTGCAGCGCGTCAACATGGACGATGTGGAGCGCATCGAGATTGTGCGCGGCGCGGTCAGCTCTCTCTACGGCTCGGAGGCGCTCGGCGGCGTTATCAACGTCATACGGAAGCGCCCCGCCGAGGCACAGACCTCTGTTACCCTCGATTGGACGACGCGCCAGAACAATGAAGGTCTCCGTCTCGACTCCGGCAAGGTCGGCAAATGGGCGTTCAGCACGAGCTTCAAGCGCACGGACGTGCGCGAGCGCGGTACCGACGCGGTCAGTAATATATACGGCAAGAAGTATTTCTTCAACATCGACGGGCGTATGGACGTGGCAAGGGACAAGTGGCTCGATGTCTTCTTCGACTATCTGAAGGAAAATCTCGACATGAAGGACTCCGCCACACAGAAAACAAGCTATGACCATGATCGCTTCTCCACGGGCGTCAAGTATTCCGGACGTGACAGCCGCGGCGACTACGAGATGCAGGTGTACTATACCTTTTTTGACAAGAATCAGCGGACAAGAAACCGCGCAAACGGCAGCCTCCACAGCTTTGACGATATGACGTACAACTCCCTGATCTTCGACGGCAGACGCTCCATGCAGATCGCAAAGGATCATCTGCTGACCGTCGGCGGCGAATACCGCAAGGAAGACTACGAGAGCACGCGCATCAAAGGCTCCAAGACAACGACGCTTGAGGGTGTGACCAATCAACTTGGCGACAGCTCAATGAATTTGGCCGCGCTCTATGTGCAGGATGAGTGGCTTGTAAGCCCACGTTGGACGGTCATCCCATCCGTGCGCTGGGATCACAGCGACGTATTCGGCAGCGAGGTGACGGGCAAGCTCGGCACAACCTACAAAATAAACAAGGGTCTGCGCTTCAAGGCGAACGTCGGCAGTGCCTACCGTGCCCCGACCGCGAGCGAACTCTACTTTGACTGGCGGCATACACCGGCTCGAAAAATAAATGTCCATATTGTTGGAAATCCTGATCTGAAGCCCGAAAAGGCGCTGAACTTCGACCTCGGAATCGAGGGCGAGCGCGGCAAGACCTTCGGTAAGCTCACGTACTTCCACAACAAGGTGGAAGACTTGATCAACGTCAATGTAGTCAATACCGTCATCCCCGGTCCCCCGCCGCCTACTATCCTCTCAACCGGTACCTATCAGAACATCGACAGCGCCACGATTCAGGGCGTCGAGCTTGAGGCAAAGCAGGATCTCGGCAGCGGCTTCGCCCTGCGTGGACTCTATACCTACCTCGACGCGCAGGACGATAAGACCAACACACGCCTGACGGGACGCGCCCGCCACAAGGCAAGCCTCCAACTCAGCTACGATGACCCGCGGCACGGCTGGAACGCGACGCTCTGGCAGGACTGGACCGCCGGCTATCGCTATGCGGAGCAGGTCGGCAGGCGAACCGTTTATAAGGATGCCGCGCTCGCGCTCACGAATCTCGTTGTCACCAAGAAATTCAACGACCAGTTCAGCGCCTACCTCGGCGTCGACAACATCTTCGACAAGGAGAGCGACGCACTCGCCTACGACGGCCGCATCTGGCGCGGCGGCGTACGCATGACCTTCTAAACAGATACAGTAAAACGCAGAGAACCCATCGGCGATTGTGCCGACGGGTTCTTTGTGTTTTCAGATGAAATTGTAAAACGATTGAGGCTTAAGGAAGCACTGATAAATTCAGCACCGCCATCTTGACGCATCTTTTTTGCCCGCACTGTGTCGGCAAATCCTCCACATAGCTTTGGCTATGCGTCCGGTTTGCCTCCTTGTTCGGACGAAAAAATCTACGCCAATCTGACGGACTTCATTTTATCAGCGATTCCTTAGTTACCTCATAAATGTATAGACCGCAACATTGCTGAAGATCGAGAGCGGCTCTGCCCATACGCCGATGATGAGGGTAAAGGCGACGGCGATCACGCCCATTGCGCTTGCGGGGAGCGGCAGGCGCAGGTGCTCCTCCGTCCACTTCTCCCCTTCCTCGACATCGCGGAACATCTCCTTGATGACAAGCAAATAATAGTAGACAGACATCATGGACATGACGAAGCCGACACCCGCGAGCCAGAGATAGCCCGCGTCGATTGCTGCCGAGAAGATGTAGATCTTCCCGACGAATCCCGCCGTCGGCGGAATGCCCGCCATCGTGAGGAGTGCGACCATGAGAATGCCCGCAGGGAGCAACGAGTCCTTCGCAAGACCTCTGACGCTCGTAAAGTCCGCACCGCCGCGCTTCATCTCAAGATAGGACACCGTGACAAATGCGCCGACGTTCGCAAAGACGTAGACCATCGCATAGAAGAGGACTGCCTTGACGCCCGCCGCATTCGTCGCGACCATTGCCGTCATCATGTAGCCCGCCTGTGCAATCGACGAATACGCAAGCATACGCTTGATGTTCGTCTGGCGAAACGCCATGAGATTGCCGCCAACCATCGAGACCGCCGCGAAGATCGCAAGCAGATGCGCCCAGTACGCCGAGAGCACAGGGAACGCGACGAAGAGAACGCGCAGGAGGATCGCAATGCCTGCCGCCTTCGAGCACATGGCGAGCAGTGCCGTCACGGGTGCGGGCGCGCCTTCGTACACATCGGGTGCCCAGAGATGGAACGGGATGATCGAGAGCTTGAAGAAGAAGCCCGCGAGGATAAAGACCACGCCGATCAGCCCGAGGGAGAACACGAGTCCGAGTCCCTGCGCGATCGACTGAAACACCATCGTCCCTGTCATGCCGTAGACGAGGCTCATGCCGTAGAGCAGCACCGCCGTCGAGCCGGAGCCGAACACAAGGTACTTGATGCCCGCCTCCGCCGAGAGCGGGTTATCCGTGCGAATGGCGACGAGCGTATAGAACGAAATCGTCATCAGCTCGAGTCCGACAAATGCCGTCATGAGGTCGTTCGCCGAGGCGAGAACGCACATGCCGAGGAGGCCTGAGAGCAGGAGCAGATAGAACTCGCCCTTGTGTCGCATCGTCTGCTCCACATAGTCCGCCGCAAAGATGACGGTCGAGAGAATCCCGATGATGAATAGAATCTTGAAGAAAATCGAGTAACCGTCAACGATGTAAAGCCCCGCGTAGAACGCCGCCGCGCCCCCATCGGGCGGATACATGCCCACGGCAAGCGCGAGCACGCCGAGAAGTCCTGCCACCGTCAGCCAGACGACGGGGCAGCGCGGCGCATCCTTTTTGAGGACAAGATCGGTGACGAGCACGGCCGCCATCAGGAGGACAATGCCGATCTCCACGGAGATTGCCGAAAAGTTCATCGCCTGCAGCATCAGTGCCCACCTCCTAAGATTGTCGGTGCGTCCTGAATCAGCTCAAAGAGTGGCGCAAGGGGCGCAACACCCGTATCCACAACGCCCATGAGGAGCCCCGGGAAGACGCCGAAGCCGACAAGGAACACGCCGAGCACGACGAGCGGCACGATGTCGATCTTGCGCTCGTCGGGGAATTTTGCAAAGCGTTCCACACGCGGTCCGAAGAGGACGCGCGCGAGCATACGCAGGACATAGAACGCAGTGAAGATGATGCCCGAGACGGCGATCACGGCGATCACGGGGTAGACCTCGATAATGCCGACGAAGATCGTGAACTCCGGGATGAAGCCGATCAGACCCGGCAGTCCGAGCGAACACAGACCCGCGAGCATAAAGCCGACCGTGATATGCGGCATGTGGTGCGCGAGCCCCCAGAGGTCGCCGACGCTGCGCAGTTCCGTTTTCTCGTAGACATAGCCGACCTGCGAGAAGAAGAGCGCGAGCATGATGCCGTGCGCCACCATGTAGGCGACCGCACCGCTCACACTCACGACGTTCAGCGCCGCGAAGCCGAGCAGGACGTAGCCCATGTGGGAAACGGAGGAATATGCGATCATGTACTTGATGTCGCGCTGTGCGAGTGCGATGTAGGACGCATAGATGACGTTGATCATCGCGAGCACGGCAATCACGGGCGCCCAGAACTTTGCGCCGAACGGCAGGATGAAGAAACCGATGCGGATGAGCGCGTAGCCCCCGATCTTTTTCACAACGCCCGCGTTGATCATGGAGATCGCCGTCGGCGCGCCCGCATAGCCGTCGGGCGACCAGATGTGGAATGGGAACATCGAGAGATGCGAGCCGAAGCCGATGAGCAGCAGGAGGAATGCCGTGATCTGCACCTCCCACGAAATGTGCCCCGCAACCGCAGCGGCGGCAAGTGCCTCAAAGTCAAACGTCCGCATCCCCGACTCGTACGCGCTCACGTAGAGCAGGAGTACGCCGAGCAGCATGAACGCAGAGCCGACGAGCAGGAAAATGGTCATCTTCATTGCCGCGTGCTCTTTCGAAACGCGCTCCGAGGAGCCCCAGATGAGCACCATGAGATACGCCGGAATGACGACCATCTCGCAGAGCACGAGGAAGAAGAAGAGGTCGCGCACGAGGAATGCCCCCGAGACGCCCGCAATCACGATGAGGAGCAGAACAAAATACTCCTTGACACGCTTTTCGACGTGCCACGAACTGTAGACGGCGGCAAGCCCCACGACGCTCGAGAGGAGCAGCATGGGCAGCGAGATGCCGTCGACGCCAAGCGAGTACGCAACACCGAGATCGGTGATCCACGGGATGTACTCCGTGTACTGCATTCCGCCGCGTGCCATATCATAGTCCGCATAGACAAAGAGTGTCAGCAATGTTGCGACCATCATCGCAAACGCCGAGAGCTGGCGGATCGTATCGTGCAGCCGCCCCGGCAGGAGCGCGATGATGAGCGCCGCCGCGAGCGGTGTCAGGAGGATGACCGAGAGAATCGGAAATGTCATCATCGCAGTCCACCTCCCCAGTAGGCAATGATCTGAACCGCCCAGTAGAGCGCATAGCACAGGAGAATGAGCACGCCTGTATAGAACACGACGACGTAGCGCTGTGCCTGCCCGTTCGCGGACTCCGTGAGGAGGTCGCTCGTGGCGAGCGCATAACCGCCGAGACCGTACATGATACCGTCGAAGATCTTTTCATCGACCCATTTGAGAATGAGCGCCGTCCCGTAGACAAATCGTTCACGGAAATAGGCGTAGAGTTCGTCGATGTAAAACTTGTGATAGACAACGCGATAGACGAAACCGAAGCTCCGCTGACGCATCGCCATCCGCAGGCTGTGCCGCCCGTAGATCTGATAGGCGGCGGCGAACGCGACGAGTGCAAGTGCCGTACTCGTGCCTGCGACCGTCCAGTCGATCGCCGCATGATGCGGCACGCCCGCATTGACCCAGACGGCGAAATCGCCGAAGTAGCCCCAAAGACCGCTCACAAGCGTAAGCAGGATGAGCATGATCATCGGCCAGCGCATGAATGCGTCGACCTCATGTGCCTCATGCTTGCTGCGGCTCTCGCCGAGAAACGCCACGATGAGGAGGCGTGCCATGTAGAACGCCGTGAGGAAGGAGGTAAACGACGCAATCACATAGAGCGGCGTGCTCGCGTGCATCACCGCCGCGAGAATTTCGTCCTTGGAGAAGAAGCCCGAAAACGGCGGAATGCCCGAGATGGCAAGCACGCCGACCACCATCGCCGCGAACGTGAGCGGCATCTTCTTCCACAGACCGCCCATCTTCGTGATGTCCGTTTCATCGTGCAGCGCGTGCATGACCGCACCCGCACAGAGAAAGAGCATCGCCTTGAAGAAGGCATGCGTCATGAGGTGGAACATGGACGCAGAGAATGCGCCGACGCCGACCGCAAGCATCATATAGCCGAGCTGACTGATGGTCGAGTACGCGAGGACGGACTTGAACTTCCGCTGTGTCACGGCGATAATCGCGGCAAAGAGCGCGGTAAACGCGCCGAGTCCTGCGATAAAGTCCATCACAAACGGCGACTCGCTAAAGATAAAGAACGCGCGCGCGACGAGGTAGACGCCCGCCGCGACCATCGTCGCCGCGTGGATGAGCGCCGATGTGGGCGTCGGTCCTTCCATCGCATCGAGCAGCCAGACGTGCAACGGGAACTGTCCCGACTTTCCGATTGCGCCCATAAAGAGGAGGAGTCCGATCACGGTCAGGAAGCCCGTCCCCGCAAGAACAACGTACGGAGGCACGAGCATGCGCAGCTCGATGAAGTCCATTGTGCCGAACGTCATCTGTACGAGCAGGATGCCGACGAGCATTCCGAAGTCGCCAATGCGCGTTGTGATGAACGCCTTTTTCGCCGCCTCGCGTGCAGATACCTTGTGATAGTAGAAGCCGATGAGGAGGTAGGAACAGAGTCCGACGCCCTCCCAGAACACATAGAGCTGGAGGAAGTTGACCGAGACGACGAGTCCCAGCATGGACGCCGAGAACAGCGAGATAAACGCGAAGAAGCGCCCCATGCCCTCGTCGTGCTCCATGTAGCTGACGGAGTAGATGTAGACGAGCAGCGAGACGAGCGTCACGATGACGAGCATCATCGCCGTCAGGGGGTCGATGAGCACGCCCATCGTCAGTTTCACGTCGCCGATCTGCGCCCAGAGTGCCTTCATGACGTACGGATCGTTCATCGTGATCTGATAGTTCACGGTGGCGAGCGCGACGAATACGGAGAACGCGAACGCGAGCGACATCATCGTAATCGCAATCGCGGCGGAGAGGTTTTTCTCCTGCCGCGTGAACGGCCCGATGATGAGGAATGCGAGCGCAGGGAACAGGGGGATCAGATAGGCATGTGTCAGTGCAAAGGTAAACATATCTCTCCCCTCCTCTAATCTCTGAGCGTGTCCAGCTCATCGACATTCGTCGTGAATCGGATCTGATACAGACGGAATGCGAGGGCAAGCCCGACGGCGATCTCGGATGCGGCGACCGCGATCGAGAACAGCGCCATGAGCTGTCCCTCCATATTGTGCGCGTAGAAGCGGTCGAACGCGATGAGGTTGATGTTGACCGCGTTGAGCATCAGCTCCACGCACATGAGGATCGGGATGATGCCGCGCCGCGTGAGCAGACCATAGAGACCGATGCAGAAGAGCACGGCGGCGACAAAGAGAAGATCAGGCAGTCCGATCATTCCGTATCGCCTCCCCTCGCGAGCACGAGCGCCCCGACCATCGCGACGAGCAGCAGCACCGCCACGATCTCAAACGGCAGGACGTACGTGCCGAGCATCCGCTGTGCGATCTCATGCGCGCCTGCGGACGGAGCGAGATCACCGTCCGGCAGGGGTGAAAGCACAATCCCTAGACCGATGAGGAAGAAGAATCCGCCCGCGAGCAGCCCCGTCACCACGCGGCGAAAGAGCTTCTGCGAGGGGTTCGACTGCGCCATGGAGTCGCGGCGCGTCAGCATGATCGCCATGACGATGAGGACGGCGACCGCGCCGCTGTATACCATCAGCTGCACCGCGCCGAGGAACTCCGCGCCGATGGAGAAGTAGATCGCCGCGACGCCAATGAAGGAGAGCACGAGGAAGAGCGCGCTGTGCACGACATTCGGGGACAGCACGACGCCGAGTGCGCCGATGATCGTCACCGCCGCGAGAAAATAGAATACGATGCTCATGCCGTCCCTCCTTCCTTCGGTTCTGCTTTTGCTTCGGCGGGTTTTGGCGCAGCGGGCGGCTTTTCTGCCGCAGGTTTTCCCGCTGCGGGCACTTTCGCTGTCGCTTCCGGCTTTTCGGGCGTTTTCTCGGCAGCCGCCTTGGGATTCTCCGCCGCAGCCTTCTCTGCCTCGGCTTTCGCCTTCGCGGCAGCCTCCGCCTTTGCCTTGGCGGCGGCTTCCTTCTTTGCCTTTTCCTCCGCCGCCTCGACCTCGACCTGTGCCAGGAACGCCGCAAGGTCTTCGCGATCCTGATCGGTCATCGCATCGTGGGTCATCGTCTCCTTGCTCCACGTCGAGATCGCATAGTCCTTATCCCAGACGAGCGTCTTGACGGGGCAGACCTCTACGCAGAGATTGCAGTAAAGGCAGCGTCCCGACTTGTGCACGTAGGATTTCATGTGGCGCTTCTTCTTCGCGTCCTGCACGATGTCGAGCTCAAGCGCCTTATTCGGGCACGCATTCGCGCACATCGAGCAGCCGATGCAGACGCGCCAGTCCATCGCGAGGTTGCCCCCGCGAAAATTATCCGTCATCGGAAGTTTCTCTTCGGGGTAGCAGAATGTTTCCTTCTTGCCCCAGAGGTGCTTCCATGTGACGCTCATACCTGTGAGCAAACCTTTTCCAAACATGTGGGCACCCCCTTAGACAATGCCGAAGAGATACATCCCGATGCCCGTCAAAAAGACGTTGAGAATCGAGAGCGGCACGAGCACCTTCCAGCCGAAGGTGAGAATCTGATCGACGCGCGTGCGCGGGAACGTCCAGCGGAACCACATGATGAGCAGCACCATAAGCACTGCCTTGAGTCCGAACCAGACGAAGCCCGGCAGGAACGACGGGCCGCTGTAGCCGCCGAGGAAGAACGTCGTCGCGAGGATCGCCGCCGTCAGCAGATTCGCGTACTCCGCGAGGAAGAACAGCGCCCAGCGCATCCCCGAGTACTCTGTAAACGGCCCTGCGATGATCTCGGACTCGCCCTCGACGAGATCGAACGGCGTGCGATTCGTCTCCGCGACCGCCGCAATCAGGAAGATGACGAACGCGAGCGGCTGCATAAAGATGAACCATCTCGTCTGTGCCTGCATTTGCACAATGTCGTCGAGGCGCAGCGAGCCCGTAATCATGATGACGCCGAGCAAGGAAAAGAGCAGTGGTGCCTCGTAGCTGAGCATCTGCCCAACAATGCGCATACCGCCGATGAACGAGTATTTATTGTTCGATGCGTAGCCGCCCATGAGGAATGGCAGAACCGCCTGTCCCGAGACGGCGAACAGCAGGAACACTCCCACGTTTACATCCGCGAGCACCGCGCCCGCGTCGAACGGGAAGAACGCATAGACCAGCGCCGCAGGGACGAAGAGCAGCGCGGGCGAGAGCGCCCAGACCACCTTGTCCGCACCGGCGGGCATGATATCTTCCTTGCTCATAAGTTTGAGCATATCGGCAATCGGCTGAAGCAGTCCGAAGCGTCCGCCGACGCGGTTCGGACCGATGCGCACCTGAATGAACGCGCAGATTTTGCGCTCCGCATAGGTAAAGACGATCGCCGCCATCGAAATAATCCCGAGCAGGAGCGCGATGCCGACGAAGGTCATCACAAGATCGACCACAAACGGGATCGGTACGATGCTGTAGATGAGTGCGCGCAGCGTAAGCGCAATCGTTCCCAAGAAAGAAAGTTCCATCATCCGCCTCCTTCCTCAGCAGTCCACTTCGCCCATGATCGGGTCGATGGACGAATACGCGGCGACCGAGTCGCCGATGAGCATTCCGTGGCACATCGCGTTCAGCCCCTGCATGTTGACGAACGAGGGGCGGCGGATGTGGATGCGGTACGGCTTTGTCGTGCCGTCACTGACGATGTAGAAGCCGAGCTCGCCGCGCGTGCCCTCCGTGCGGCTGAACACCTCGCCCTTGGGGGGCTTGATGACCTTCGGGACTTTCTTGCCCATAAAGTCGCCCTCGGGCAGACCGTCGATCGCCTGACGGATGATCTTCGCGCTCTCGGCGATCTCGTTCAGCTTCACCATATAGCGATCCCAGTTGTCGCCGTTCTTGCCGACGGGGATATCAAAGTCAAAATCATCGTAGACACTGTAGCCGTCCACCTTGCGTAGGTCGAAGGCAAGCCCCGTCGCGCGCAGATTCGGCCCCGTCATATTGTACGAGAGTGCCTGCTCCGTCGTCATGGGGGATGTCCCCACAATGCGGCGAATGAAGATCTCGTTGCCCGTCAACAGCTTGTTGTACTCCTCAAGGAAGATCGGCACCTCATCGAGGAATGCGCGGATCAGCACCTCTGCCTCGGGTGTGAGATCTTCCTTTACGCCGCCGATGCGGATGTAGTGAAACGTCTGGCGCGCACCGCAGACGAGGTTGAAGATGTCGAGAATCTTCTCGCGGTCACGGAAGCAGTAGAGCATCCCCGTCGACGCGCCGAGATCGTTCGCGAGTGTCCCGATAAAGATCAAATGGCTGTTGATGCGGTTCAGCTCCGCCATAATGACGCGGATGTACTCTGCGCGCGGCGTTGTTTCGATGCCCGCAAGCTGCTCCACCGCAAGCGCGTAGCCGAAGTTGTTGTTCATCGCCGAGATATAGTCAAGGCGGTCCGTATAGGGCAGCCCCTGTACGTACGTCCGATCCTCGAGCAGCTTTTCGATGCCGCGATGGAGGTAGCCCATGATCGGCGTCGCCTTTACAATGCGCTCGCCGTCCAGCTCAAGCTGCACCTGCAGCACGCCGTGCGTCGAGGGGTGCTGCGGTCCCATGTTGAGCGTATAGGTCTCGCTGCGTACCATCAGATCCCCTCCCTTCGAATGCGCGGGATGTTCGGCGGAGGCGGCGGTACAAAGTCCTTGCGCAGTGGATGCCCGACAAAATCATCGCGATGGAACACGCGCCGGAGATCGGGATGTCCCGTAAATGTGATGCCCATAAGGTCATAGACCTCGCGCTCCTCGAACTCCACGCCTGGGAACACCGCCGTCGCGGACGGCACTGTGGGCGCATCCTCATGCGCGAGCGTCACCTTCACCGTCAGCCAGTGCAGGAGGGTCGGCGAAAAGAGATGGTAAACCATCTCATAGCGATCCTTCCAGTCAACCGCCGTGACGTTCTCCATGCGCGTGAGCTGCAAAGCTCTGTCGTCGCGCAGGAACGTAAGAAACACGGTCAATTCCTCCGCGCCGATATAGACGGCTGGATGCGAAGCCTCCGCATCGTATTCCGCATTTGGAAAGGCAATCTTGAGCGCAGCGAGCGCTTCTGACGAAGCATAGTCGTTTCTCATGCGTTCACCGCCTTCTTCTCCACCTGCTGCGCCCAGTAGGCGCGCTCCGCCGCCACGCGCTCCGGATGGAGAATCTTCTCACGCAGCTTCAGCATGCCGTCGATCAGTGCCTCGGGGCGCGGTGGGCAGCCGGGGATATAGACATCCACGGGCAGGATCTCATCCACACCCGGCACAACTGCATAGGAGTCCGCGAAGGGCCCTCCTGCAATCGTGCACGCGCCCATCGCGATCACATACTTCGGTTCGGGCATCTCCTCGTAAAGACGCACGATCGGATCTGCCATCTTCCACGTCAGCGTCCCCGCAACGATGAGGAGATCGGCTTGACGCGGGCACGGACGGAACACCTCGTAGCCAAAGCGCGCGAGGTCGAAGCGCGCCGTTGCCGTGCTCATCATCTCAATCGCGCAGCAGGCAAGCCCCGAGGACAGCGGCCAGATGGAGCTGGCATGTGCCCAGCGCAGAAGTTCGTCGAGCTTCACCACAAAGACATTGTGCCGCAGACTTTCGGGAACACGATCCGCTATCTCCATGAGAGATCCCCCTTTCGCCACGCATAGGCAAGACCGAGCGCAAGAATCCCGACAAAGACAAACATCTCGAGCAGCGCAAAGAGGCCGAGCATTTGGAACTCGACCGCCCACGGATAGAGGAACACCGTCTCGATGTCAAACACGATGAACAGCAGCGCGTAGAGGAAATACCCCGCGCGATACTGCACGTACGGCGAGCCGATCGGATCAACGCCGCACTCGTAGGGAATGTATTTCTGCGGCGACGGCTGCTTCGGCTGCAAGAGAAATGCAGGGCCGAGCGCCATGACGGGGAAAAACAGCGCCACCACGAGAAAGATTCCCAGACTTCCAAACTCTCCCATACACAGACCTCCTAATATGAAATAACTACACAGAAAAATAAACAAACAGAACAAATGCCTGAGAAAATTTTTATCTGCACAGGCAATACTAATAAAATTTATAATTAGTGGAATAGACAATAAAATCTATGTATAATATACTCGAAAAGCATTTCTTTTACAAGGAGAGCGATGAAAAAACTTCCTTATAGAATACTAGAAAAATACTATCGCACAATCCTATATAACCACACCCCGTCATTTGAAAGAAATGACGTTTCCTGCTATAATCATAAACGATACAGGAGAGCGCTTCCGTAACCGAAGCAACAAGCTCTCCATGCCAGAAGGAGTTATTTACAGAATGCTGTTACACCGTAAATCCGTTGAGCTACTCGCCCCCGCCGGCACATGGGACGCCATGACAGCGGGTATCGCAGCAGGTGCGGATGCCGTCTATCTCGGCGGCAAACATTTTAATATGCGGCTCCACGAGGGCGACTTCAACTTCGACGACGAGCGCCTGAAGGCAGCCGTTGACTACGCGCACGCACACAATGTCGAGCTCTACATCACGCTCAACAATCTCATCAGCAACGAGGAGCTGCCCGCGCTGCGAGAATACCTCGCCTATCTCAACGAGATTCGCCCCGACGCGATCCTCGTGCAGGACTTTGCCGTGCTCGAACTCGTGCACGAAATGGGCATTACCGTACCCCTGCACACGTCCGTCATGATGAATACGCACAATGAGCACGCGATTGAAAAACTCAAGGAGTACGGCATTACACGCATTGTTGTGGGGCGCGAGATGACGCTCTCCGAACTCGCGCTCTTCCGCGCACGCACGGGCATCGAGGTCGAGTACTTCATGCACGGCGACATGTGCATCTCCGAGAGTGGGCAGTGCATTCACTCGGGCGTACTCTTCGGGCAGAGTGGCAACCGCGGGCGCTGCATGAAGATCTGCCGCTGGCCGTTCGCCCTCATCGATGAGACGACAGGAGAAGTGCTCGATGCAAACAGCCCCGGGCCGTACAAGCTCGCGCTCAAGGATATGTGCATGTACCGCTCCATCCCCGCACTCATTCAGGCGGGCGTCTACTCGTTCAAGATCGAGGGACGCATGCGCTCGCCCGAGTTCATCGGGCGTCTCGTATCGACGTACCGCAAGGCGATCGACGCCTACATCGCCGACCCGAACGGCTACACAACGGACGAGGAGGGATGGCGCACGCTCTACGACAACCGCGTACGCGACTACACGACGACGTTCGCATTTGGGCAGCCGACTGCGATCGACATCGGCATGACGGGCGAGCGTGAGCCGCGCTTTTTCAGTCAGGCGGTCGAGGAAGCGGGATTTGCAGACGAGGTACTGCGTGCCGAGCGTCCGATCGAAAAGGAAAATACGCCGAGCCGCCACCTCAGCGTGCGCGTCGGCACCGTTGACGCAGCGCGTGCGGCAGTGGATGCGGGCGCAGATACGATCTACGTCGGCGGCGAGGCATTCCGCCCTCACCGCCCGTGGAAGTTCACGGACTATAAAGACATCGTCCGCTATGCGGCGGGCCGCACACGCGTTGTTGTGAACACACCGCGCACGACCATGCGGCGCGAGTGCGGCGAACTCGAGCAGTTCTTTACCGCGCTGAATGACCTCGGCGTCGACGGCATTATGGTCGGCAACCTCGGCACGCTGAAACTCGCACGCACGCTGACGAAGCTGCCCGTGCAGGCGGATCACTCATTCAATACATTCAACCATCTCGCCGTCGCCTTCCTCAAGGAAAACGGCCTCACGATGGCGACCGTCTCCTATGAGCTGTCCTTTCAGCAGCTGCGCGAGATCGTCGAGAACGCCGTTCTGCCTGTTGAGGCGGTCATCCACGGCGCATACGAGTCGATGATCTGCGACTACAACTTCCCCGCAATGTCGCTGCCGAACTACAGTGACCTTTCCTCGCCGGAGCTGCTCGACAAATTGTACGCATTCCGCGACGAAGCGGGCGGCGTGCACTCCATCCGCATCGACCAGTACGGACGCAACCACATCTACTTCGCAAAGGATCTCTGCCTCTACCCCTACCTCGAAAAATTCAACGGCCTCGGCTCGTACAGAATCGAGGCGCAGGACTATACGGCGGACGTGACCGCCGAGATTGTCCGCATCTACCGTGCCGCGCTCGATCGTCTCGCTGCGGGCAGCGACAGCTATCGCGCGGCGGATTTCGACCGCCTCACGGAGATTGCGCCGCGCCCCTTGGGCATCGGCACCTATCGTTTCCGCCAGAGCCGCAATTCTATCTGACCATTAGAAAGCATATTCCATGGACACAGCTTCCCCAAACGAGAACATCTACATCGGTGCCGCCGCCATCCTCGAAAAGAAAAAGAAGTACATCATGCCCTGCCTCGGGCATTTCTACCGTGAACCGCGTCAGATCGTGCGCGGCGAGATGCAGTACCTCTACGACAGTGCGGGCAGGAAGTATCTCGACTGCTTCGCGGGCGTCTCCGTCATCAACTGCGGGCACTGCAACCCCGCGATCAACGCCGCCGTCACGGAGCAGCTGAACACGCTCCAGCACGTCTGCAACATCTACCTCACGGAGAATTTCGTCAACCTCGCCGAGCAGCTCGCGCGCATTACGCCGGGACGGCTGCAAAAGAGTTTCTTCTGCTCCACGGGCACGGAGGCGAACGAGGGCGCGGCGCTCCTCGCGCAGATCGCAACGGGCAGCAGTGAGTTCATCGCCCTGCGCGGGGGCCTGCACGGACGCACAAAGCTCACGATGAGCCTCACGGGTATCTCCATGTGGCGCACCGACCCGAACCCCGTCGGCGGCATCCACTTCGTCAAAAATCCCTACTGCTATCGCTGCCCGCACAAGCACACGCCCGAGGAGTGCGGGATTGACTGCACATACGAACTTGAGGAGACGATCAAGAGTGCCACCTCGGGGCGTCCCGCCGCATTCATCGCCGAGAGCATTCAGGGCAACGCGGGCATCATCGTCCCGCCGAAGAACTACTTCAAACGTGTCAAGGAAATCCTCGATCACTACGGAGTCCTCTTCATCGCGGACGAGGTGCAGACAGGCTTTGCACGCACGGGCAGGATGTTTGCCATCGAGCATTTTGGCGTCACGCCTGACATCATGACCGTGGCAAAGGCACTCGGCAACGGTGCGCCCATCAGCGCGTTCATCGCGACGCCCGAGGTGGCAGACACATACACAAAGCCCGGCGCATCGACCCTCGGCGGCAACCCCGTCTCTACGACCGCAGGGCTTCAGGTCATTCGTTACATCGAGGAGCACAATCTCATTGGAAATGCAGAGCAGCGCGGGAAGCAGCTGCGCGCAGGACTCAGGGAAATCCAAAAGCGCCACCCCATCATCGGCGATGTGCGCGGGCTTGGTCTCATGGTCGGCGCAGAGTTCGTCCACGCAGACAAGTCGCCTGCCGCCGCCGAACTCGACCTCGTGCTCGAGGATCTGAAAGACCGCGGCTTTATCGTCGGCAAGAACGGCATCGGTCGCAACGTCATGGCGTTCCAGCCACCGCTCATCATCACTGAGGAGAACGTGAACGACGTACTCAACGCTGTGGAACTCGTACTGACCGAGAAAGGATTCTGAACATGGCAAAACGATACTATGATCTCACAGTCGCAGGCTGCAAGCGTCGGCTCACAATCCTCAACCTCAACGAAACGCTTGCCATCGCTGGCTTTATCATGCTCGGCGACGTGGAACTCTGCGCGAACTGCGCGCGCGAACTTGCAAAGAAGATTCCGGCAGACACGGAGATCATCATGACCGCCGAGACAAAGGGCATCCCGCTCGCGGCAGAGCTTTCACGCCAGCTCGGAATGCCCTACTACATCACAGCGCGCAAATCCGTCAAGGCGTACATGGAGGATCCGATCTGGGTCGAAGACGAGTCCATCACGACACTGGGCAAACAGCGCCTCTACCTCATGAATACAGACATCGAGCGCATTGAGGGGCGCAAGGTGCTCCTTCTCGACGACGTGATCAGCACGGGCGGCTCCATGACGGCGCTCGGAAATCTTGCCGAGAAGGCGGGCGCACACGTCATCGGACAGGCAGCGGTACTCGCCGAGGGCGATGCGGCAAAGCGCACGGACATCATCTTTCTTGAGGCACTTCCGCTCTTTGAAGCAGAGTAAAGAGAGGAAGGCTGCGCTTGCATCAATATCTCTTCTACATTGGGGACTTCCCCATCCGCTCGTACGGCGTTGTGATCTCGCTCTCCATCCTGCTCGCAACGGGCGTCGGCTACTTCCTCGCAAAGGCGGACGGACGCGGCTACGAAAAGCACGTCCCCGATCTCGGCATCTACTGCGGCATCGCGGGGCTGCTCGGAGCACGCCTCTGGGACGTATTCTTCTTCGACTGGGATTACTACCAGCACCACCTGACCGAGATCCTGAACGTCTGGCAGGGCGGTATGGCAATCCAGGGCGGCGTCTTTCTCGGCGTGCTCGTCGGCATCCTTTACAGCCGCAAGCACAGACTTGACACCATACACTTCATGGACATTGCCGCCCCCGCCATCGTCCTCGGACAGGCGCTCGGACGCTGTGCGAATCTCCTCAACGGGGATGCATTCGGCGCACCGACGGGCAGCAATTTCGGCATCCTCTACCCCGACACTACCCTCGCGCATCACACCTACGGCGCACAGCCTCTCTGGCCGGCGGAGGTCTGGGAGGGACAGCTCGACCTCGTCATCTTTGCCCTGCTGCTCATCTTCCGCGCACGAGGGCACGCACGCGGGCAGTGCTTTGCACTCTACATCATGCTCTACAGTCTCGTACGCTTCGCGCTCGAGTATCTGCGCGGCGACTACACTGAGAAGTACCTCGGGCTCTTCACCAGTGCACAGATGACCAGCCTCGGCTTCGGGCTCGTCGCCCTTGGCTTCTTTCTCTGGTTGGGGCTGAAAACGCAAAATACTGAACCGCCAACGAAGGGCAAGAGCAAACGCGCCTCACGAACATAGGAAGCTGCACACACACAACAGATGAACGACAAAATCCGGCACCTGCCTTTTGGGCAAGTGCCGGATTTTTACTCATCATATTTTTCAAGTATGCTCTATTTGCGCTTGGAGCTCGAGAATCTCTGCGCGTGTCATGCCGCTCGATTTTTCAATTACATCTACGGGCACGTTAAGTGCAAGCAGAGAGCGTGCCATATCCAGCATGCCCTCACGCCGACCCTCACGCCGACCCTCACGCCGACCCTCACGCCTACCTTCTTCGAGCCCCTGACGATGTCCCTCACGGCTACAAAATGACATAGCACTGAGATAATCGCGCATTGCTTTTTCTCTCTGCTCGTACTGCCAACGCTCCACATCACTCTGCATAAAGATGCGCTCTGCCTGAATCGCCTCGTTGATTGCTGCCTCGCTCATCGCCAACTCCTCCGTTTCTCTCTCGTTCAATTTGTTTGAAAAATAAGCAAGCCACTTTTCAAGACGCTTCATCTCTTTCACCGATTTGATCTTGAACTTGGGAATCTCAAGAAAGTGTATTTCCAGATCGTCAGTCAGCCGATGCCCGCTTGCAATATCATAAATTCCATACATATTGTGCGGACTTTCCTGTGGGAGCATCTGAAAGTTGAGCAGATTGATCGTAATGGACGGGCTCAGATCTTGATACTCCGCCCCTTTGCGGAGGGTCTGATACATCCGAGCCCAATAGTAGAGCGTCCGCTTCTGCATATTGTATAGATTCACAAGCTGAACCTCTATGTTGATTTGACTGCCATCGCTTGCAATTCCATAAATATCCAGCTGTGAGAGCTTATCGTCCTCAAACTGCGGATCAATTTCGCGGTCAATAAATGTAATGTCCGTGAGTGTTTCTTCTCCCTCACGATCTAAAACAGCATTGAGGAAACTGAGCGTAATGCGCTTACGCTCATCTCTGCCAAAGATGAACTTGAAGAGATAGTCATTCAAGGGATTGTAGTTTTGACGGTTCATCCGATGCTCCCTCCTTTACTCCCTATATTTTATCCTTTTTTTTCCATTGATACAAGACAAACGAGATGAACCCACGAAAGATTTTGTGCATCATCCCGTTTGTTATCCCTGCAATTCCTCAATGTGCACCATGCGCATGCAGATACGTTTTATCAACACATCACAGATGATATGAAATTACAATATTTCCATCCTCCAAATGGTGAATGCGCGCGCGCACACCGTATAGTTCGTAAATAAATTCATCCGTGAAAATCTCTTCGGGTACCCCTTCTCTCAAAATCACACCATCCTTCATCGCAATGATCCGATCACAGTACGATGCGGCAATATTGAGATCGTGGACAGCGGCAATCACGGTCAAATTCATCTGCCGTATGTTTTCCATGATTTCCAACTGATAACGAATATCCAGATGATTCGTCGGCTCATCCAAGATCAGGCAGGACGTCGACTGCGTGAGCGCCCGCGCAAGCAGCACGCGCTGCTGTTCCCCGCCCGAGAGACTGGAAAATGACTGATTGACAAAACTCTCCATACCGATAAACGCCAAATAATGCTTTGCAATCCTATAGTCCTCCTCGTTATACCTCTCCAGCATGCGCTTATGCGGACTTCTCCCCATCAGGACAACCTCCAGGACAGTAAAGTCAAATGAGAATGTATGATGTTGTGCAAGCACTGCCTGCCGCCGCGCCGACTCCCGCACAGACAGATCATCCAACGGCTCCCCATCGAGAAAGACTGCACCGGAATCCGGACGGAGAACGCGATAGATACACTTGAGCAACGTGCTCTTCCCGCTCCCATTGGGACCGATAATGCCAACAAACTCCTTACGCTCTACCGCAAGCGATATTTTATTCAGAATCTGTCGGCCATCAAAGCTCTTTTCCAATTCTTCTACGCGAATCTCCATAATATGCTCCTGTTGCCGCCTATGCACCGCTGCCAAAACCGTATGTTTTCTTTATCATCAGATAGATAAAGCAGGGTGCACCGATCATTGAAACCAGAATGCCGATGGGGAGTTCTGTCTGCGGAATGATGATGCGGCAGAGCACATCCGCCCAGACGAGAAATATTGCGCCGGAAAGTGCGGCAATCGGCAGCAGCTTTCTATGATCTGCTCCGACCAGCATACGGCTCACATGGGGGACGATAAGCCCTACAAAGCCGATCATACCGGCTGCATAAACGGCAAATCCTACCATAAGTGCGCTCACGAGCAAATACCCCTGACGATACAGATGCAAATCCACCCCAAGGGTCACCGCCGTATCATCGCCGAGCAGCATCAGATTCAATATCTTTGCCTGCGTATAGAAGAAAAACGGCACCACAATACTGAGCGGTATCATTACCCCCAGCGTCGACCAACTTGCACCCGCAACACTCCCCATCAGCCAATAGGTGATGGATTGGATGCCGTCCTTATCGTTGGCAAAGTAGACAATAAAGCTGGAAAACGCGCTGCATACCGCACTCAGTGCCATGCCCGCAAGCAGCAGTTTCACAGCGTTGGCACGCCCGCCCATATTTGCAATGAACACAATCGCGAGAGATATCGCAAAGGCTCCAACAAATGCAGCGATCCCGACAAAGTTTTCTCCAAGAGAAACCCCGACACCGAGGAGGATTGCTGCCGTTGCGCCTAGAGAAGCACCAGAGGAAACGCCAAGGATATAGGGGTCGGCAAGCGGATTTTTCACGATCGCCTGCATAATGACACCACAGGTTGCAAGTCCCGCTCCGATACACGCAGCCATCAGAATACGAGGCATCCGCAGCAGCCAGACAATATCATGAAGTGCCCCCTGTCCCGCCGCATCAATGGGGATGCCGCTTCGCAGGGAATCATAAATCGCAGATATGATATCGCCGACGGATAGAGATACCGTACCAAACGTCAGCGCTCCTGCCATGCTGATGATCAGAATCAAAAACAATTCAACGAGGATTACTGCCTGCTGCCAATTTGTACGGTTCATAATTCCGGATACAGCCCCCTTTTGATCGCTCGAATCCCATCTATTGTATGCACTGCCGGCGTATACATATACCGGAACGGCAGCATATAGATTCGATTATTGCGCGAGGCTTTCAATGAGTTAAAGCGGACGTTTTGAAAGAAAAGCTCCGACTCCTCGCGATGCCGTGAATTAAAGTAAACGACAAAAATAATGTCCGGATCCTGTGCCAGCAAGTCCTCAGCCCCCACAGAGCGACTCTTGACGGGCATATTTCCACCCAGACGCCGCACCATATCCCCCACGATCCAACCATCATCATAGTTCATAATTCCCGTTTTACTCACTTCAACGACCATGACCTCTTGTAGTTTTTCCCCCACAATACTCTTCTCTGTAAGCTCCATCTCTGCGTGAATTTCATTGATCAAAGCCTCTGATTTCTCTCTAACATCAAATATTCGCCCCATGTCATCCAGGAATTGGCACTCGTCTTCGATCGTTCCATGCGGCACCACATGGTTTGATGTGGCAACAATATATGTATTCACGCCGCGCTCCTGCCACCAATCCGTGCTGCCGTATCGCCTCGGAGAAAATGTCGACTTCCATCCCAGAATAAAATCCGGCTGATAGGCAATCGTCTGCTCTCTGCTAATCTCCTGCTGGGAGATATGTCGTATTTTTTTCAGTTCTTCAGGGTATTTCTCCCTCATCCGCGCATATGCCTCATCGGATGTACTCAATGACGCGCTGAGAATCTTGTCACCCTGACCAAATACCATGAGTGTCTCTATTGTATTTCCTCCATATACAATCCCCCGTATCGGTACTTTGTCAAACTGAATCCATATGGGGTTCTTCGACGAGTCAAACGTCTCAATCTCCACAGTTTCATATGAAGGGGCTTTCTCAACCATGTCTTCTGATGGCAGTTTCACTTCAAAGTTCTCTCCATTTCTTTCCTCAAAAAAAATGGACAGTCCGACAATTACCAGCAATAAGATGAGAGATTTTTTCATAGCTCCAACTTTCTTATAGAAATGGACAGCAAGCTGTCAAAATGACACACTTGCCGCCCCATATCCTTAGAATTTATATTTCATACCAATCAGAAAATGTCTGCCTAACTGAGGCCAGCTCCCCTTCCCAAGATAGCTGGTATAAACCGTCTCATACGCCTGGTTGGTCAAATTCACAACGGAGGCATACAGGGTTAAATCCTTTTGAAGCGCGTAGTTGATGTTGAAATCGAGAACAAGCGCACGCCTGCTGGTATACGCCATTGTATTGCAGCCCGTATACCAAGTACCCGTCAATGCCGTATACAGCTTTCCGTTCTCATACACAAGATCCGCTGTATAGGTATTAGCAGGACGCAACTTATTGATAACGGAATTAACATTGCCATCTGCCCATTTCAGTTCAGGATCGAAGGTCATTCCATCCTTTGCCGAAAACTTATCGAAATCATGCGAATAACCTGCCGTAATCGACAAATGCGGATTAAATTGATGTTGCAAAGAAAGGTTGATCGATTTCTTGACTTCCTTGGCGTTGACATACTTGAGCTTGAAGTCACTCACCGCTCCATCCCAGATGCTGTATCGAACAACCGCGTTACTCATACGTGTATAGGCGTAATGGACAGACGCCGTTGTATTTGGTGAAAACTCGTGCCGCACGCCGAGCGTCCATACATCTCCCTTCTCATCCTGCAGATTGGCAGCATCCGCTCCATTCGTCGCCGTATAGTCATTCGGTTTGAGCGGTCTGTGTACGCGGCTGTAGCCGAAATATGCGCTCGTATCTTTATCAAACCGATACTGCGTATTGAGGGACGGTGTAATCGTGTTGGACGAGGCACCGCCGATGCTGTGAACCCCATCTTGCGATACATGGCTGACATCACTGTAATGCGCGAAGCGAAGGGACGGCGTCAGTTCCCACTTATCCGAAAGCAGAATTTTATCCTGAATGTAGCCAAGGATAGAATCTCGTTTAACACTCGTGTTTTTTCCTGTACTTACTTGTGTATTATAGTATTTCGAATTATCATAGGTCCACGAAGTGAGAACATCATGTTTCCCATAGGATTTACCCAGTTGGAACTGAATCCCTTTATTTTCCAGATGGTGATACCATGAGCGATGGTCTCGGCTGCGATAATTCGCTTTCCCCCATTCAAACCATTCGGGCGTATCCGGTACGGGCGAATCTTGTCGACTCCCTCCTCCAAACGACCCCCAATAGCGTTCATGCTGTTCGTAGTACCGAACAAAACTCTCCATGCCGTTATCTCGATGGAACGTATAGGTCAGATCGAGATTGTTCTTGTTGTAGGCGTTATAGGCGCCCGTCACCGCCCACATATACCATAGTGTGCGATAACCTGGATTTTTTGGATCACCATATTTTTTATGTACGGAATAATCAGTCTTAATCCGATCCCAATCAGCTTGATTAAAGTACTTGTGATCGGGTGCCGTAAGCGGATAGTCTGCATCACTCTGCATATGATTGAACGCCGCCTGCAATGAATGTGTGGGGTCGAAATCATAGTCCACACGGAGATTGAACGTTTCCTCTTTGTAGCCCGTATTCACATAGGTATAGGTATTGCCGCTCAGTCCATCCTTATATTTGGCATCTCCACCCATTTCACGCGCAAGTGTAAAGAAATATTTCAGTTTCCCCTGATCTGTGCTCCCCGCATAGTTCAATTTATAATTGTGCCGATTCCATGAACCGGTTGACAGATCAAGTGACCCATAGGATTTATCTGTCCCCTTGCGCGTAATAATATTGATAACGCCGCCGGTGGCATCCGATCCGTAAAATGACGCACCGGGTCCTTTGATGACTTCTATTTTTTCGATATTATCAATATTTGTGACCTGATTGATGTCCGTGACCGCCTTGGAGCCGCTCGTTGAACGTCCGGAGACAACGTTGCCCACAGAGTTATCCATACGGCGCCCATCCACGAGCACAACAACTCGATCATCGCCATTAATTGTCACAATGTTGTGTGTCTGCGTATACCCATACTCACCCCCGCGATACCCCGGCGTCTTGATCTGTACCCCCGGCACTTGCCGTAGCGCATCGCTGAGCTGATCGTAATGCCGCTTTTCAAGCGTATCACGGTCAATGACGTTCACATCGCCGCCCGTGCGATAGTAGGACTGTTCCGTCATCACATTGCCGAAAGGATCTTTCATCTTTCCTTCGACATCAATATCCTGCGTCACATATGTCGTCTTGACTGTTTCCTCGCCGGGCACAGTCGACTCTGCGTCCTGAGCATAAACATCTGTGCCTCCCATCAGCATCGTCGACATTAAGATCCCGAGTACAGTACCCCTTCGCAGCTTCTTTTGCATGTGCTTACTCTCCTTTGACAAAAAGCATTTAATACGGCAGTACATCATAGAAAACAATGTCAAATACAGGCTTATTCCCGCATTCACATTTTGTTTCCAAAATGCCAATAGGATTCATGCATCGTCAAATTGAGCACAAGAAAAACACACCGTAAGAAGCAAACAAAAAGCCTTCTTGCTCTCCGGCAAAAAGGCATACGAAACATACAAAAATAATCGTGCCTTCCTGTCTCTCGCAGGGACGATACAGCGTTCCAATCGGGCAGTTCTTCTGGCTCTGCTTCCTCGTCTCCCTCGCCTTCCCAGTTTCCCAGTGACGTATTGAGGTCGACTCCACATTACAGCTGCGGGACAGCGCAGGTCTCTCACCTGCTTCTCTATTAAGCGCAATGCGCACCCGATTGGCAAAATATTCAATTGTGTTTTTATTCCCAATAACTTTTAGCAGATTATCATAACATAAATAATCTGTCAAGCCTATTATAAAGAACGATACAATTCTCCTTATCGATAGTCACATTTCTGACACTGCGTCATCATATGCTCCGAATCTTCCTTGAAGAAGAGTCCTGCCCAGCCGCAGATGTGTAGTGGCCCCATGCAGTGCCGTAACGGGCTGCCCGTTTACAAGGAAATCCTTGTGCACATCCACAAATTCGATCATCGTTCCTTCACCTTCTTCAAAGCCGCACGCACCAGTTTCGCGAGATAATGTGCCGTCGGCGCGAGCGCATTCGGATCGACGCAAAAGCCCGGATTGTGGAGCGCGTGTGAAAGCCCCGTGCCAACGAGGACAAACATGCCCGGAACTTTTTCCTGATAGAAGGCAAAGTCCTCACCGCCGAGCGACTGGGGTGCGAGAACGACGTTCAGATTGCGCGCCTTTGCCGTTTCCTCGGCAAACGACGCCCAGAAGGCATCGTTCACTGTCGCAGGAGGTCCCTCGTACCAGTCCATCTCCACCGTCGCACCATGTGCCGCTGCCATGTTCTCTGCCAGGGCGCAGACGCGCGCACGGATCAGCGCACGCTCCTCCGCCGACAAACTGCGCGTCGTCCCCTCGACGAGAGCCTCCTCGGGAATGACGTTCCACGTATTCCCTGCTGCGATGTGCGTGACGCTTACAAGCCCCGCCGAAAACGGGTTGAGATTGCGCGCGACAATGGTCTGCACCGCCTGAACGAATGCCGCCGTGAGGGGAATCGGATCGATGCCCGACTCCGGATGTGCGGCGTGTGTGCCCTTGCCGCGAAAGCGGAACACGAAGCGATCCACCGCAGCCATCACTGCGCCCGCTGAGATGCCGACCGTCCCGACGGGGAGGAGCGGACATGCGTGTAGTCCAAAGATCGCACTCACATCCTGTAGCGCCCCCGCCTCAATGAGCACCTTCGCGCCGCCCGGTGCCTCCTCCGCCGGTTGGAAAAAGATGCGCACGCGTCCCGGAAGCTCTGCCTCGTGCTGTTTGAGCAGGAGCGCTGCACCGAGCACCGCAGCGATGTGAAAATCGTGCCCACAGGCGTGCATACGCCCCGCGTGCTCCGAGCGATACGGCAGATCCGTCTGTTCCTCGATGGGCAGTGCGTCGATGTCCGAGCGCAGAGCGACGACGGTATCGCCCGCTCCCACCTCTGCGACAAGCCCCGTCTTCAATGGCAGATCCAAAATACGGATTTCCGCACGTTCCAAGGATGCGCGAATGCGCTTCGTCGTTTCGACTTCTTCGTAGGAGAGCTCGGGATGGCGATGAAACCATTGAAACTCTTCTGCAATATGTGCTTCGATATGTTTAATGTCTTTCATTTTCTTGCTCTTTCCAATCCATACATATTAGATATGTTATATTGGAATTATACATACTGAAAAAGATCTTGTCAATGAGGTTTTCATATATTTTTCTATGCTTATAAATACGCAAAAAAATTCGGCATCCACCTTTCGGACAGATACCGGATTTTCGTATGAACGGTAGTTCTCTTTTATCCCTGCAATTCCTCAATATGTACCATACGCGTACAGATCCGCTGTGCTAACGCCTCATTGTGCGTGATGGCAATGAGCATGGTGCGGTTCTTCTCGATCTCGCGCAAGATAACAGACCAAATCTGCGCCTGTGTGATGGGGTCGAGGCTCGCCGTGATCTCGTCGGCGATGAGCACGCGTGTCTTTGGACTGAGCGCGCGCAGGATTGAGAGCCGCTGCAGCTGACCGCCCGAGAGTTCGTGCGGCCAACGCGAGAGCCAGTCCGGCTCCGCACCGATCGCCGTGAGCAGTTCCTGCGGAACGTCCCATGCCTCACGCAGCGTAGCTCCCACCTTCCAGCGCGGATCCATTGCTTTCTCCGGATGCTGATAGATGAGCTGAACGGGATTGTAGCCGCCCTTTGGCAGCGACGCGCCGTCCAACGTGATCGTCCCTTGCTGTAGCGGAAGATACCCCGCGAGAAGAAGTGCCAATGTGCTCTTGCCGCGCCCACTCGGTCCGAGAAGTGCGAGACGCTCCCCGTCCGCAACGCGCAGCGACACATTCCACAGAACAGGGCTGTCCTCCCCATAGCGATAGGACAGATCCTTTGCGTCCAGCATCTCACGCACCTCCCACCGCAGTCATCTGGGTAACCTCTGCCGCCGTATATACGGTAAAATCGTTCTGCGGCAGCGCATGATAGAGTGCCTTCGTATACGGGTGCACGAGTTCAGCCCCATCTCCATGAAATGCGGCAGCCGGAGCCATATCCACCGTTCGACCCTCATAGAAAACGGCAACATTGTCCGCAACCTCGACGGCAAGGTCAATGTCGTGCGTGATGAGCAAAACACCCTTGCCCGCATCGGCAAGCTCGCGCAGGAGCTGCAGTGCCTCGACGGCACTCTTCACGTCCATGCCGGGCGTTGGCTCGTCTGCGATGATGAGTGAGGCATCCGTGATGACCGCCGTCGAAAAGAGCACGCGCCGCGCCATGCCGCCCGAGAGTTGGAACGGATAGAGACGCTGCACCCGCTCCTCCAAGTGCAGACGGCGGAAGGTCGCCGCCATATCGTCAGGCGAACCGTAGAGTCCACACACCTCACGCCCGACGCGCATAAGCGGATCGAGATAGGTCACGGACTGCGGAATCAGTGCTATCTCACGTCCGCGCAGCTGCTCCTGTCGTTTTGTATCAAGCACAGCCCCGCGATACCGCATCTCACCGCTCGTCATGGCATTGTACGGCAGGATGCCGAGCACGGCGTGTGCGAGCAGGCTTTTGCCGGAGCCGCTTGCACCGACGACGGCAAGGATCTCTCCACGGTTCAGATGCAGATTGACATCGTGCATCCCTGCCACCAAGGTATGGGTCAGTGCCCCCTGATACATACGGAAGGACACGGACAGATTCTTTACTGCGAGAAGTTGTTCCATATCCCCTCCTATGCCTGTCCGGACTGCGGATCGAACAGATCGCGCAGTGCCGCGCCGAGACGGTCAAAGATCAGCACGACGAGCAGCAGCAAAAATCCCGGGAAGAACGCAAGCCACCACATGCCGAGTGCGAGGTAACGCATCGACTCCGAGAGGATGATGCCAATTGCCGGCATATCCAGCGGCAGACCATACCCGAGAAAACTGATTCCGGCTTCGTGCATGATCGCATGGGGAAATAGCAGGACGAGCCCGATGATGTACTGCGGCAGGACATGGGGGACGAAATGCCGCCGTGCCACAGTCACCCACGAGTACCCGTACTGCCGCGCCGCCAGAATATAGGGCTGTGCACGCAGCTGCATGACCTCTGCACGGATGATGCGTGTCAGGCGCGGCCAGTGGGTAACAATGACACCGATGGACACCCCCATAACACCGCCACCCATCATGACCGAGATCATGAGGATGAGCAGGATATGCGGAATCCCCATGCAGAGATCCACGAGCCAGAGCACGAACTGATCGACCTTGCCGCCGAATGCCGCCGACAGCGTTCCGAGGAGGAGTGCAATGCAGGAGCTGACAAATGCCGCAGCAATTCCAATCTGCAGACTGATGGACATGCCCTTGACCGAACGTAGGAGCATATCGCGCCCCATATAATCTGTCCCGAACGGATGCGCAGCAGACGGTACAAGATTTTTCTGCCCATAGTCGACCGCATACGCGCTCTCCGGCATCGTCGTTCCCCAGATGAGTATACCGAGGATAAAACAGCCCGCCAACACGGCAAAGATCAGCTGACGCTGCCGAACGCTCATGCCGCCGCGCAGGGAAAGATCCTCTTTCATCAAGAATCTCCCCTCCCCTCGCGCAGCTGCGGATCAACAATGCCGTACAGAATATTGGCAATGAGATTTCCGACAAAGACAAACACCGCACTGAAAATCGCAATGCCGAGCAAAAGTGACAGGTCGCCGCGCAGCCCCGCCATCGTGACCGTACCGCCAAGCCCCGGATAGGAGAACACCGTCTCCGCAAGCACCGCTCCGCCGAACAGTTCGTTAAAGGAAGCAAACTGTAGCGTGACTACAGGCATCAGAATGTTGCGCAGACCATGCCGACGCACGCGCTGCCAGAGCGACTCGCCCCGCGCCTCGGCAAAGAGCATATAGTTCGTCCCCATGACCTCAATCATCTTCTCGCGCGTCTGAAGCGTCATCGCGGAGATTCCTGTAACGCTCAGTGTCAGCGCAGGCAGGATAACATGACGGAGCTGATCCGTCAGTGTGACCTCCTCGTGCAGCTTCCCAATCGGCGCAGCAAGTGCCAGTGGGAACCACTGCAGCTTGACTGCGAAAAGCATCAGAAAGAGCAGCCCCAGCCAGAACACCGGCACAGAAACGCACAGCAGAGAGAATCCCTGAATCGCCTTGTCGAGACGGCTACCGCGGTACATTCCTGCAAGTACGCCAAGCGTGAAACCGATCACGCCCCACAACACCCACGCCGTCAGCATCAGCAGGAGCGTCAGACGGAATTTTTCTCCGATGACCTCGAGTACCGGTGCCCGATAGATGAGCGACGTGCCGAAGTCACCGTGCAGAATATTCCCCGCCCAGAGCAGGAATCGCTCAAGCGGCGGTTTGTCAAATCCCCAGTAGGCAGCAACAAGCGCATGCTGCTCCGCCGTCGCCGTTTTATTCGCAAAATAGGCATCAATCGGGTCAATCGGCGAGTTCGCTAGCAGTACAAAGCTAACCACACTTACGGCAGCCAAGAGCAGCAGCAGACGAGCTGCGCTCCCCCCGATGAAGTATGCCATCCGTTTTGTCATACTGATCTACTTCCACTGCCAATCATCAAGATTCGCGAGAACCCCCATGCCCTGCCCGCGCTCGCCAACACGAAGCTGTCCAAGATCAAGACGCTCGTTGACAAAGTACGGCACCTGCACGGTTACAATCCAAAGATACGGTACGTCGCTCTTCGCTCCTACCGTCCCATCCCACTGCGCTGCCTTGAATTCACGCATGGCTTCCTCGTCCGAGGTTGCCGCAAGCGCACGGTCAATATGCACATCGACCGCCGGATTGCGATAGATTGCGGGGTTATTGACAACATTGACTCCAACCTGAGAGGAGTGGTAGTAGTTGTAAATCGCCTGCGGCGTATAATCGCCAATCGCCCATACCGTCGGGATATTCCGCGCGATCTTGCGCGCCTCCGACCACGGCGTTGACTTTGCGATGATGTTGATGCCGAGCTTCTTCGCATCCTGCGCGAGTGCCACTGCCGTATTATAACGCTGCAGATCATTGGAACGCCCATTGATGACGAACTCCGCCTTCATGCCGTTCTTCTCACGGATGCCGTCTCCGTCCGTATCCTTCCAGCCCGCATCCTCGAGGATCTTCACAGCCTCGTCGACACGGTTGTCCTTCTCCTGCAGTGCGTTGTTCGCCCACGGGAGTGCCTCTGCCAAATTCATGCTCGGCTTGCCAAAGCCGGCGAGTGCATTCTCAATAATCGTCTTGCGGTCAATGCCGATATTCAGTGCCGTGCGAATCGCAGGATCGCTCGTCACATTATTGCCGACCAGCATGCCGTTTTCGTCATGCTCCGCTTCCTGCGGCATGTTGACGCAGAAGCTGTCAATGGTATCCATTAACACCAATTTCATATGCGGTACACTTGCCCCTGCATACTCCGTCGGGGTAAATACGAGATCCACCTGTCCCGACTGCGCGGCAGCGAGAATCGCATCATCACCGAGGTTCAGCACCGTGACCTTCTTCAGCTTCGGTTTCTTCCCGTAGTAGTATTCATTCGGCTCCATGATGAGCTGCTGCTCCTTCTGGAACGATACCACCTTCCACGGGCCGCTGCCCATAGGAGCCGTCGCATAGCCCTCTTTGTATGCATGCTTCGGCACGATGCCAAGAGCCGCAGCTGTCTCAAGGAAGACCGACCACGGCTTGGAGAGCGTGAACTCCACCTGTGTCGGAGAGAGCACGCGTACCTCCTCCATCACCGTCAGATCGACTGTGCCGGCGGCTTTCTTCGCCGTCTCGTAGGTGAACGCAACATCCTCCGCCGTCAGCGGCTGACCATCGGAGAACTTGGCATCGCTGCGGATCGTAAAGGTATATTTCAGACCGTCCGCCGAACGCTGCACATCCGTCGCAAGATCCTTGACGAGCTGATTCTTCTCATCATGCATCATCAAGGCACTGTGGAACGGATCCGGCCCCCAGCTCCCCCAGCCTGCTGTCGGGTCAAAGCCCTCGCCGACCATGTACTTGCCCACCGAGATTACGATCTCGCCCTTCTCGGCGCGTTCGTTCTTTGGCTGATCCGTGCCGCCGCATCCGACGATGAGCATTGTCATCGCCATCAGCAGACACATCAGAAACTTCCTCACTGTCATGCCTCCTTCATCATATAAAACGCCTCTTTGCACAAAGAGCAAAAAGGCGCACAAAGCACATCCATCGAATCAGCCTTCCTGTCTCTCGCAGAAAATGATAACAGCGTTCCAATCGGGCAGTTCTTCTGGCTCTGCATCCTCGTCTTCCCCGCCTTCCCGGTTTCCCAGTGACGTTATGAGGTCGACTCTGCATTACAGCTGCGGGACAGCACAGGTCTTTCACCTGCTTCTCTATTAAGCGCAATGCGCACCCGATCGGCAAAATATTCAGTTGTGATTAAAAATCAGATTATCATACGATATACAAGATGTCAACATGGAACACGATACGCATTTTGCAGCTACCGCAGGAGTCTGAAAAAACTCCTTGACAGAAATCATATCCATTGTTATAATTCATCTTGTCGTTTGGACATGAGCGACAACAATGGGGTTATAGCTCAGTTGGTTAGAGTGTCTCGTTGACATCGAGGAGGTCACAAGTTCGAATCTTGTTAACCCCACCATTTGATTTTCCATCCGCAAGCGTGCGGATTTTTTTATCAGTGATTCCTTAGGCTCACTTAGCTCAGTTGGTAGAGCATCTCCGTCACATGGAGGGGGTCGGGGGTTCGAATCCCTCAGTGAGCACCATGTATATTACACCGTCCTATGGGGCGGTTTTTTCGTATATACAGGAGTACACAAAAATGACAAACGAAAAGGAAAATGCCGCGCGCATTCTCGCACAGACTTCCCTTGCACAGGGGATGAATGAGGAGGAGGTCGCCGAACTCCTCGCCTCAAGCGATGTAGCACTGCGAACGTACCCAAAGGGCGCGGTCATCTTCCACGACGGGGAGATGCCGCACTCGCTCTACATCCTGCTCGAGGGGGAGGTGCACATCCTCAAGGACACGTATTCGGGACGGCAGATCTTCATCTCGGAGATTGACCGTCCGGGCGATATGTTCGGCGAAGTCTACGAGGTGCTGCGCCGTCCGTACGATATGTATGTCCGCGCCGTGACAAAGGTCAAGCTGCTCGAAGTTTCGAGCCATCTCTTCACGCTGGATGTAGGAGAAGCGCCGCGCCGCAGTGCGCTCATCGTGCAGCGAAACCTCATGAAGATCTTTGCCGGCAAGGCGTATGGGATGCATACGAAGCTCAAGATTCTCGCGAGCGGAACGCTGCGCGAAAAGATTGTGCGCTATTTGTTCCCGCACATCGACGAAAAAGGGAAGATTGCGCTCACGGTCAGCCGTGAGTTCATTGCCGCCTACCTCGCGGTCAGCCGCCCCTCCCTCTCACGCGAACTGAGCGCAATGCAGCGCGAAGGAATAATTGAGGCGACGGGGCGAAGTATACGGATTTTGGATATGGAGAAGTTTGAGGAGTATCTATAGGAAGCACTGATAAAATTAGGGACGCTGACTTCGTGCAGCGTCCCTAATTTTATGCAGATCAATGTGCGCCGCAGGTGCCCGTCGACACGCTACAGTCTTCGTTGCGGTTCGTGAAACCGAGCTCCTTGATGAGCTCCATATCCTCGGCAATTGTCGTACCCGAAGTCGTGAGCATATTCCCCGTGATGGATGCGGACGCACCCGCGCGAAACGCCGTCGCGCCGTTCTCGGGCAGCAGCTTGCGTCCCGCGCCGAGGCGGATGTTCGCGGTCGGATTGATGAAGCGGAAGATCGCGATCGTTCGGAGAATCTCCTCACCCGAGAGTGGTGCAAGATGCTCGAGCGGCGTCCCCGAGATCGCCATGAGGGAGTTAAGAGGGATGGACTCGATGCCGAGCTCTTGGAGCGCGAACGCCATATCGAAGCGATCCTCCCACCGCTCCCCCATGCCGATGATGCCTCCCGAACAGACGCAGAGCCCCTCTGCCTGCGCCGCCTTGATCGTACGGATACGGTCGGCGTAGCTGTGCGTCGTGCAGATCTCGGGGAAGTAGCGCTCCGAGGTCTCGATGTTGTGATGATAGCTCGTCACGCCGACCTCGCGCAGACGGCGGAACTGGCTGCGCGTGAGGAGTCCGTGCGAGGCGCAGAGCTCGATGGAAAGCGTGCGGCGCATTTCATCGTACGTGGCAAGTGCCTTCTCAAATTCCTTGCCCGAGAGCGCGCCGCCCGAGGTGACGATGGAGAAACGGTTTGCGCCCGCATCCTGATTTGCCTTTGCATGCGCAATGATCTCCTCCTGCGGGAGAAAGCCGTAGGTATCGACACCTGTCTTGTGGCATGCTGCCTGCGCGCAGTATTTGCAGTTCTCCCCGCAGCGCCCGCTGCGCCCGTTGACAATCGTACACAGGTCGATGTGGTTGCCGCAGAAGTGCTTTTGCAGACGGTACGCCCCCTCGCCCAGCTCCTCGATCGGCGTATCCATAAAGATGGAGCGATCATCATCGCGGCTGATACGATAGCCTGCAATGATCTTCTTCGTGAGTTCTGCAATACGATGTTCGCGCATAAAAAATCCCTGCCTCATAATAGATAATTTTTATGTCGTCTATTATAAAGCAGGATTTTATCTTCGTCAACTAAATGTTCTGTTGTTGTTTACACTTAAATTTGTGTGAGCAAATCCGAGAGCATTGCCCGCACATGTTCCTCATGCACGCAGACCTCCGTGATAAAATCTGCAAGGTAGTCGTGGAAGATGCCCTCGTGCGTGCATAGTTCACGCAACGACATGACCGCCTTCTCTGCCGCAATGTCATACTCGACGCGATGCAGGAGGCGCGCAATCGTACGCCGCGTTTCATGCGAAAAGAACCGCTTGAGATTTGCCGCTGCCGCCGTACTCCGAGACGCCTCAATGAGCCATGTGCGCGTCGTAAGATCGTCGCTGAAATTCTGGAACCCCTCCTCTGCCCATGCCTCCCCCATCGCCGGATCATCGTCACGCTCGCCCGCGAAGAAGTGAATCTCCTTGTAGAGCGTATCGTTGAGGAGACGCACGATCTCGGGCTTTGCATAGAGATGACGGTCGCCGCGCACGTGGAACTCCCCGTCGCGCAGTCCCGCGAGCACGCGATGATAGCGGATGTTCGTGTAGCAGGTGTAGAGTGTCCCCGTCTCCTTGAGCGCGCGGTTCAGTGCCATGAGCGCATCATACGGTTCATAGGCAGACTCAATCGCAAACTCCGAAATAATCCGATCAAATGTCTCATCCGCGAACGGCAGGGGGTCACGTCGCCAGTCGAGAAGGTGTGCGTGTACGCCGAGTGCCGCTATGTCCTCGTTCTCCGCAATCTCCGGATAGGGCGTGATGGCGTGCATCTCCGCGTTTGGATACATCTCCCGCAGGCGCATGAGATGCTCTGAGCCGTCAACCACAAGCATCGTCAGACGCTCCATACTTGGTGCGAGGATGTCAAGAATCTCTGTCTTCACCGCACAAAGTCCCCACGCTCCGCCCACAGCCGTTCGATCTCGCTCGTAAATGCTGAGAGATACTCTGCTCCATCCATCAGTGCAGATGCCTCCACCTCCGCGCGCAGCGCTGCACGATTCGCTCGAACCTCCCAAAGATGTTCCGCCATCTGTAGGGCAAGCCGCTCATATGCCTGCGCACTCTCTGCAATCCATGCCGCTTTTCCTGCCGCCGTAAGCATCGCTGCACCAAGCCGCGATGCATGGTGCGTCTCCCCGCGCAGGGTAATCACAGGCACGCCCATATAGAGTGCCGTCGCCGTCGAGGCACCGCCCGCATAGGGGAACGTATCGAGCGCAATGTCGATGTCAGCGTAGTCCGCGAGATAGTCGCGCTTGCCCGTGCGCACAAAAATCCGCTTTGCAGGCAGCTTCAGCCCCTCGATCATCTCGAGGATCGTCGTTACGCGCAGTGGGCTGTCCACGGCGGCATCCTGCAGAATGAGCTGCGCCTTCGGCAGTTTTTTCAGGATGCGTCCCCATGCCTTCAGCGACTCCTCGTTGATCTTCATAAAGTTCTGGAATACGCCGAACGTCACGGGCGCATTCGCAGGACGCTCCGCCACCGCGCTCGCACGCATCGCCGCATCGGGCGTGAAGTGGAACGCATGCGGCAGACGCAGTAGCTGCTCGCTGTAGAATTCCTCCGCCCCCGCAGGTGAGAGCACATCATCCGTCAGGAAACCGTCGACGAAATCCACGCCCGTTGTCGCAAACCAGCCGATGCCCGAAAGCTGCACAGGCGCAGGACGGCGCGCGAGCACCATGAGTGTCATACCCCCGTCCGTATGTCCGCCGAGGTCAAAGAGCACGTCGATCTCATCCGCACGAATGTGCTGCGCCTGCTCCTCGATGGAGAGATTCGAGAGCACATTGTAATTGACCTCACCGCGCAGACTCTCGGTAAAGTCGTCCGCACGATCATCCAGAGCGTATGCATAGACATCGTATTTCTCCCCAAGCCCGCGCAGGAGTCCCTCATAGAACATCGAGGATGATGAGCTGAGAAAATTCTCTGCGATAAAACCGATGCGCAGACGCTCATGACGCACGTTCTCACGTGGGGACAGCGGCTCCTCATGGCTGTAGAGCTTCGCGTACATATCGAACTGCGCCTTGAGCTCCTTCGGCGTCAGATTCGGCACGGCGTGACAGAGATAGAGATAGTTGGAGAAATGCGAACGCTGGCTGCGCAGGTATTTATCCTCCGTCGCCGCCTCAAAGTATGCGGCAAGTGCCCCCTCCGTATCCGCAAGCGCACGACAGCACGCGCCCATCATCTCGGAGAAGCGCCACTGCTCGTCCGCAGGGATCTCCTCATGGGTGCGCATGAGGAGAATTGCCTCGATCGACTCATAGATGTATCCCGTGTGAATGTCCTCGCGAATCGCCATGTAGTCATCCATCCAGTTCATTCTGCTCTCTCCAATCTGAAATATGCCACCTCGGGCGGGCAGCCGATCCGCATCGGAAACCAGCTGCCGTTGCCCGTATGCACGTAACCATAGTTGTCATTGATACGCACCATGCCGCGCGTGTATTTGAACACGGGGAAGAGCGGCTGCCCGAAGATACCGAACTGGCTTCCATGCGTGTGCCCCGTCAGCGTCAGGGGAACGCCGCCATGCGCCGCCGCATCGTCGATAAACTCCGGATGATGCGCCAAAAGAATCGTCACGGCATTCGCGGGAACATCCGCCATTGCTGCCGCAAAATACGCTTCCTTTTGCGGATCAAATGCCTCACCGCGTGCAAACGGATAGTCAACGCCCGCAATCCAAAGTGCGCCGCGCCCCGCAACCTGCTCTGCCGAGTTCAGCACGACATGCACCCGTCCCTCGCGTGCCATGCGATCGACAAGCGGACGCCCATTTCGGTAGTATTCATGATTACCGATGCAGTACCAGATGCCGTCCCGCCAGTCCCCCACATGCGCAGCAAGCACCTCTGCCGCTGCCTCGTTCAGTCGCTCATCATCAAATACATCGCCCGTCACGGCGAGGAGATCCGCGCCGCCGCGCGCGACCTCCGTCAGAAGCGCATCAAGATCCTCCACGGAGAAATACGCTCCGAGATGCACGTCGCTGATCTGCGCGATCACCATGCCGTCTGCCTCGGTCGGGAGATTTGCGATCGAGATGGTGTGATCGCGGCGCACGGTGTGATGACGCTCAACAAATGCGCCGTAGCTGCTGAGAAGGAAGCCCGCCGCAGGATAAATTGCCGCATTTTTCAGCACCCGCCGCCGCTTCGCATCGTATGGAACATTTTGGGTTTTGCGCCAGAGAAATCGTCCCGTCACGGCAAACACGGTGATGCCAAGCGCGATGAGCTGACCGATAAGAAAGAGGATGATCGGCAGTGTAAGCATCCCCGCCAGACCTTCCGTCGCATGACTTCTGAACAGATAGTACAGCCCACCGACACCGCCGAGTTCAAAGAGCGTGACCCCGATACGCGCCACGCGCAGACGCCCCCCCTCTGCGAGATAGCGCAGGAAATAGAGGCTGAAACCGAGAGACGCGAGAACGACGAGCAGAAAAATAATCAGAGCACTGAACAAATGTACCTCCCTTCGAACAGATGAAGCGGACGGGCTTCATTTATCAGCGATTCCTTAAAGCCCCGTAATCATGGATACAAGAGGAATCGTCGCCACGGAGATCAGCGTCGAGAGTGCGATGATCTCTGTCATCAGCGGATAGGCGACCTTGTTGTAGAGCAGTGCGACCATAGCAACCATGCCGCCCGTCGGCGCGGCAACGATGACGAGGCTGCATCCGAGGATGTAGGGATTCGTCACGAAAAGTTTCATCACGAAAAGAATTGGGATCGGCAGCACCACTGCTTTGAGAAACGTATAGAGCACGAGCTTCCGATCCGTCAGCATATGGCGCATGTGGATGTCCTTGAGTGAGGCTCCGATCATCATCATCGCAAGCGGTGCCGTCATTGCGCCGATCATCGCAAATGCCTGTGAGAGCAGCGGATGTGTCTGAATCTCACCGAAGTAGATCACGCACGCGATCATCGATGCAATGATGCCGGGATTGAGCAGCATACGGAACATCTCGAATCCGCGCCGCTTGTGAATGCTGATGGAGGAAACGCCGTAGACGAAGAAGAGCAGGTTCACAGGAATGAAGAAAAGTGTCATGTAGACGACCGCCTGATCACCGTAGACTCCCTGCACAAGCGGCAGTCCCATGAAGAGAGAGTTGTTGAACCAGAACGAGAGATTGACCGCGCCGCGCAGTCGCCCGCGAAACCGCAGGATGAGCGGCAGGAGGAAGCCGATAATGCACATCATCGCGAGGAGTGCAGCATAGGCGGTATAGGTCTCGATGACCTGGTGCAGCCCCATATGCTCGTCTGCGCGCATCGCCGCAGAGATGATGAGGCACGGACACGCGATGTTTACAATCAGGGAGGAAAACTGCTCCTGATTGTTCGGAATGATGATAGAGTAGCGCCGGGCAAGCGCTCCTGCAAAGATCATCAGGAAAAATACGATCATCTGACCTAGGATCAGCATTGCATTACCTTCTTTTCAGTTCGTAAAAATCTATTTGTGTTTCTCCTCAAGCAGAGGCTTCAAAAATCTCCCCGTATAGGACTCAGGAACTTGAACGATCTGCTCGGGAGTTCCCTTCGCGACGATTGTCCCACCGCGCACGCCGCCCTCGGGACCGAGGTCGATCACATAGTCCGCCGCCTTGATGACATCGAGGTTGTGCTCGATGACGACAACGGTATCGCCGCCATCCACGAGGCGTTGGAGGATCACGAGCAGCTTGTGAATGTCCGCCGCGTGCAGCCCCGTCGTCGGCTCGTCGAGGATGTAGAGCGTCTTGCCCGTACTGCGCTTCGACAGCTCCGTCGCGAGCTTCACGCGCTGCGCCTCGCCGCCCGAGAGCGTCGTCGCGGGCTGTCCGAGGCGGATGTAGCCGAGCCCCACGTCACGGATGATCTCGAGCTTGCGCGCGATGCGCGGTACATTCTGGAAGAAATCGACCGCCTCATCGATCGTCATGTCGAGCACCTCGGCGATGGTCTTGCCCTTGTAGTGCACCTCGAGCGTCTCACGATTGTACCGCGCGCCCTTGCAGACCTCGCACGGCACATAGACATCGGGCAGGAACTGCATCTCGATTTTCAAAATACCGTCCCCGCGGCACGCCTCGCAGCGTCCGCCCTTCACGTTGAAGCTGAACCGCCCCGCCTTGTACCCGCGCATACGCGACTCGGACACCTGACTGAAGAGGTCACGGATCGCGTCGAACACACCCGTATAGGTGGCGGGATTCGAGCGCGGCGTGCGCCCGATCGGCTGTTGGTCGATGTTGATGACCTTGTCGATGTGTTCGAGCCCCTTGATCTTCTTGTGTTTGCCGGGCTTGCCCTTCGCGCGGTAGAGACGCGAAGCGACGCCGCGATAGAGGATCTCGTTGACGAGCGTAGACTTGCCAGAACCCGAGACGCCCGTCACGAGTGTGAGCGTCCCGAGCGGGAACTTCACGTTGATCTCCTTGAGGTTGTTCTCTGCCGCGCCCACCACTTCGAGGAAGTTGCCATTGCCCTTGCGCCGCTCGGCGGGCACGGGAATGAACTTCTTGCGTGCGAGATACTGCCCCGTGATGGAGGCGGGGTTCTTCATGATCTCCTCCGCTGTCCCCTCCGCGACCACCTTGCCGCCATGCTCACCCGCTCCGGGGCCAATATCGATGATGTGGTCAGCGGCGTACATCGTGTCCTCATCATGCTCCACAACGATCAGTGTGTTGCCGAGGTCGCGCAGATGGCGCAGCGTCGCAAGGAGACGGTTGTTGTCGCGCTGATGGAGACCGATGCTCGGCTCATCGAGGATGTAGAGCACACCCATGAGCCCCGAGCCGATCTGCGTCGCGAGGCGGATGCGCTGTGCCTCGCCGCCCGAGAGCGTACCCGCCGCGCGTGAGAGCGTCAGATAGTCGAGACCAACATCGAGGAGGAAATGCAGACGCGCGTGAATCTCCTTCAGAATCTCCACAGCGATCTTCGCCTCGCGCGGGCTAAAGTCCTTTTCCGCCTCCGCAAGGAATGCGTCTGCCTCGCGGATCGTGAGTGCCGTAAGATCAGCAATACTCTTGCCGCCGATCGTTACCGCAAGTGTCTCGGGCTTCAGACGCGCGCCGTGACACGCCGTACACGGCGTATCCGTCATGTAGTCCTCGTAGCTCTCGCGCATCTCCTCCGAGTCCGTCTCGCGATAGCGGCGCGCAAGTGCGGGCAGAACGCCCTCGTACGGGACGTTGTATTCCTTTTCCTCGCCGAACATATTCGTGTAACGGAAGGAAACATATTCCTCCGAACCGTAGAGCAGCATCTTCTGTGTCTTCTTGTCCATGCGCTTCCACGGCGTATGCTCGTCATAATCATGCGCACGGAGGAGCGCCGTGATCGCGCGCATCCCATAGGAGTTCGGATTCTTCGAAAGCGGCGCAAAGACACCGTCCGCCACACTGAGTGCAGTGTCGGGCAGAACGAGTTCGGGATCGAATTCCTTGTGACTGCCGAGCCCCGTACAGACGGGACACGCGCCGAACGGACTGTTGAATGAGAACATGCGCGGCGCGATCTCGGGCAGCGAGATGCCGCAGTCGACACAGGCAAAATTCTCACTGAACATGAGTGTATCCCCGTCGACAATCTGCACATAGACCACGCCGCCCCCCGCATGGAGCGCCGTTTCGAGCGAGTCCGCGAGGCGGCTCTCCATCCCTGCACGCACAACGAGACGGTCAACCACGATCTCGATCGTATGCTTCTTCTGCTTTTCGAGCGCAATCTCCTCACCGAGATCGCGCAATTCTCCGTCGATGCGCACGCGCACATAACCGTCGCGGCGGATCTGGTCGAGGATCTTGCGATGCTCGCCCTTTTTCCCACGCACGAGCTGCGCCATGATAAGCAGCTTCGTTCCCTCGGGCTGCGTCAGGATGGCGTCAACCATCTGATCGACGCTCTGCTGCGCGATCGGCTTGCCGCAGTTTGGACAGTGCGGACGCCCCGCACGCGCATACAGCAGACGCAGATAGTCATAGACCTCCGTCACCGTGCCGACTGTCGAGCGCGGGTTGTGGCTCGTCGTCTTCTGGTCAATCGAAATCGCGGGCGACAGCCCCTCGATGTTGTCCACGTCGGGCTTATCCATCTGCCCGAGGAACTGCCGCGCGTACGCGGACAGCGACTCCACATAGCGACGCTGCCCCTCGGCGTAGATCGTGTCAAACGCGAGCGAGGACTTGCCCGAGCCGGACAGCCCCGTCACCACAACCAATTTATCGCGCGGAATCTCCACGTTGATATTCTTCAGATTATGGGCGCGAGCGCCCTCGATTTTAATGCTTTCGTTCATAGTTTCCCCTATTGTTTCTTCTTCGGCAGTTCGCCCTCAAGTTCCACAATCATGTCGCGCAGTTCTGCCGCACGCTCGAACTCGAGCGCACGCGATGCCTGCTGCATTTCGCGCAGGAGGCTCTTGACGAGGTTCTCGCGCTCCTTCTTGCCGAGTTTCTTCTTCGCCTTGCCGTCCTTTTTGCCGTAGGGTGCGGTACTCTCGGCGGCGACAAGCGTCATCTCAATCAGCGGCACAATGGGTTTTTCGATGGTCTTCGGCGTGATGCCGTGCGCCTCGTTGTATTCGTTCTGTATCGTGCGGCGGCGCTCCGTCTCGTCGATGGCGCGCTGCATCGAGCCCGTGATCACATCGCCGTACATGATGACATGACCGCCTGCGTTGCGCGCAGCACGTCCAATGGTCTGGATGAGTGCGGTATCGGAGCGCAGAAAGCCCTCCTTGTCCGCGTCGAGGATGGCGATGAGCGACACCTCGGGCATGTCCAGCCCCTCGCGCAGGAGGTTGATGCCGACAAGCACATCAAACTCGCCCGCGCGCAGGTCGTGAATGATCTCCGCGCGCTCGATGGTCGCAATGTCCGAATGGAGGTAGCGCACCTTGACGCCCGCCTCGCGCAAGTACTCGGTCAGGTTTTCCGCCATCCGCTTCGTGAGTGTCGTAACGAGCACGCGCTCGTTGCGGTCAATACACACGCGAATCTCCGAGAGCAAATCGTCGATCTGTCCGTCGAGCGGGCGCACCTCGACCACGGGGTCGAGAAGTCCCGTCGGACGGATGATCTGCTGCGCGACCTGCTGTGCCTGCTGCATCTCGTATTTGCCGGGCGTTGCGGAGACGTAAACGATCTGGTTGACACGCGCGGCAAACTCCTCAAACGTCAGCGGTCGGTTATCGAACGCAGACGGCAGACGGAAACCGTTGTCGACGAGCGAGACCTTTCGGCTGCGGTCACCGCCGTACATGGCGTGAATCTGCGGCAGTGTCACATGGGACTCGTCGATCATGATGAGGAAGTCCTCAGGGAAGTAGTCGAGGAGCGTGTACGGCGTGTCGCCCGCCTTGCGGTGCGTCAGGTGACGCGAGTAGTTCTCGATGCCGGAGCAGTATCCCATCTCCTCGATCATCTCAAGGTCGTAGTTCGTGCGCTGCTCAAGCCGCTGCGCCTCAAGCAGTTTGCCCGCGCCCTTGAGTTCGCCCAGACGCTCTGCAAGCTCTGTGCGGATGTCCGCCATCGCAATCTTCATGTCCTCATCGTCCGTGACATAGTGGGACGCGGGAAAGACCATGGAATGCAGGCGCTCGCCGTAGACCTCGCCCGTCATCGCGTCAAACTCGATGATGCGCTCCACCTCGTCGCCGAACATCTCGATGCGCACGCCACGATTGTTGTAGCCCGCAGGAAAGATTTCAACAACATCGCCGCGCACGCGGAAGCGCCCGCGCTCGAATGCAATGTCGTTGCGCTCGTAGCGGATGGAAACGAGCTTTTGGAGAATCGCCTCGCGCGGGATCGTCTGTCCCTTGTGCACGGAGAGCACCATCTCGTGATAGCTCTCAGGTGAGCCGAGACCGTAGATGCATGACACGCTCGCAACGATGATGACATCGCGCCGCTCGAACAGCGAACAGGTCGCAGAGTGGCGCAGTTCATCGATCTCGTCGTTGATGGACGCATCCTTCTCGATGTAGGTATCTGTCTGCGCGATGTATGCCTCCGGCTGATAGTAGTCGTAATAGCTGACAAAGTAGCCGACGTAGTTGTCGGGAAAGAACGACTTGAACTCGCTTGCGAGCTGTGCGGCAAGCGTCTTGTTGTGCGCAATGACGAGCGTCGGACGCTGCACGCGCTCGATGACCTTTGCCATCGTATATGTCTTGCCCGTACCCGTCGCGCCGAGGAGCACCTGCGCCGTCATGCCGTTCTCGATGCCGCCCGCGATGTCCGCAATCGCCTGCGGCTGATCGCCCATCGGCTCAAAGGGCGCAATGACCTTGAACGGGATCTCCTTCTCGAAGATCGTCGTATTCAGTTTCGGAACCATCGCCATCGCGCACCCTCCCTGTCATTCTCGAAAAATCATTCTGTCATTATAGCGCATTCAACGTGGGTTGGAAATACTCACGCATAAAAAAGCACCCCGCAGGGTGCTTTTTATCATTGCAATTAGAGCTTGCTGACCTCTGCCGCAGTCATGATCTCAACGACGGTAATGTCCTTCACCGTATTGAGGTCGATAAAGCCGCCGTCCACGAGCTGCACAACGGGCATCGCCGTAACGCGCGACTCGTCGATGTAGACGATGCGCCCTGCAGTACCGTCGGAGAGACGCAACCAGCAGCCATTGAGCGCAGCATTGAGCTTACGCATAAAGAGCACAGCGTATTCGGAGTCGAGTTTTCCGTCCAGAACGTCGGCATAGAGAATCTTGAAGACCTCGAACGGCGAACGCTTCTCCGCATAGCTGCGGCTCGATGCCATCGCATCGTAGCTGTCGAGCACGGCGAGCACTCTGCCAAACGTCGAGATCTGATCGCCCTTAAGTCCGGACGGATAGCCAGAGCCGTCGTTGCGCTCGTGATGCTGGATGACTCCGTTCATGAGGTCGGTCCGTCCCGAGAGTTCGCTGCCCTCGAGGAGCTTGAAGCTGTCCACCACATGATTTTTGAGGATGTCGAACTCCTCCTCCGTGAGGCGTCCCTTCTTCTCAAGCAGCTCCTTATCGATGAACTGCTTGCCAATGTCGAGAAAGAGCCCTGCGAGCACGAGGTTCTGGCGGTCAATGCCGCCCAGCCCCATCCACTTTGCCATAAGTCCGCTGAGGATGGCGAGATGGACGCAGTGATGGAGGTTGTAGTCACCCTCCTGATTCATCGTGTAGATCATGGAAACCGCCGTCGCGCCCTCCTTGTAGAGATCGCGCAGACGTCCGCCCGCCATCACGGGCTGCAGAATGTCCATGTTGAGTTTTCCGGTGACGGCTGCCTCCTGAAAGAGTTTTTCCATCTCGCTGTAAACGTAACGATAATCCTCTGCATATTTGTCGTCCAGCTTCGCATCGCGCTCCGGAGCCGGTGCAAAGAGATCCGTCGATTCTGCTGCCGTTTTCGAACTTTTTTCCTTCTCCACGGCAGCAAGGATGCTGTCCTCATCGACATAGACGGATGCAATTCCCTTCTCATTGAGCAGCTTGATCGTCTCCCGATCCAGAACCGTACCGCCCTCAACGAGAACAACTTCCGTTTCCCCATCGTAGACCGTACGCCCGATGAGCATTTCCGGCAGGAGGCTCCGAACAGCAAACGCTTTTAACATAATGTTTTCTCTCCCTTTTCTTCCTTGAACAGAGTGTCCTGATTATCCCTTGACAACGATATTGACGAGCTTGCCCGGAACGCAGACAACCTTCACGATCGTTTTTCCCTCTGTGAGCTCCTTCGCGCGCGGCAGTTCGGTGACCAATTGCTCCATCGCCGCCTTGTCAAGATCAGCGGCAATCTTCACACGGTCGCGTACTTTTCCGTTGATCTGCAGTACCACCTCGATTTCGTCCTGCGTGAGCGCAGACTCGTCATATGTCGGCCATTTCTGAACGTGAACGCTGCCCGTAAAGAGGCGCGCCCAGAGTTCCTCCGTGATGTGCGGCGCAAACGGCGCAAGTAGGCGCAACAGCACACTTGCCGTTTCACGCGCAAGCGCGGGGCTGAGTTCCTTATCTTGAAATGCGTAGAACGCATTGACCAGTTCCATGATGGCAGAGATTGCCGTATTGAACATGAAGCGGTCGCGCACATCCTCGGTGACCTTCTTCGTAGTCATGTGCAGGACGCGGCGCAGTTCGCTCTCCTCCGACGTGAGCACTGCGGGATCGTAGGATCCCGGCGCGCCCTTGATCGCATCCTCGAACTGAAGCAGGATGCGCCAGACGCGGTTCAGGAAGCGGAACGCCCCCTCGACGCCCTGATCGCTCCAATCCAGATCGCGCTCCACGGGAGCCGCAAACAAGATGAAGAGGCGCGCCGTATCCGCGCCGTACTTTTCGATGATCTCCTCAGGCGATACGACATTGCCGAGCGACTTCGACATCTTCGCCCCGTCCTTGATGACCATGCCCTGCGTGAGGAGGTTCGTGAACGGCTCATCGAAGTCGAGCATCCCCGCATCGCGCAGCACCTTTGTGAAGAAGCGGGCATAAAGGAGATGCAGGATCGCGTGCTCGATGCCGCCGATGTACTGATCGACGGGTGCCCAGTAGTTCACCTTGTCGCGATCAAATGGACGCTCCGTATTGTGCGGGTCGGCGTAGCGGTAGTAGTACCACGAAGAGCAGATGAAGGTGTCCATCGTATCTGTCTCGCGTATCGCCGGTCCGCCACACTTCGGGCATTTACAGTGGAGGAAGTGTTCGCTCGAGGAGAGCGGCGATACCGCCCCCTGCTCGAAGGACACATCCTCTGGCAGACGCACGGGCAGCTCCTCCTCGGGGACGAGCACCTCACCGCACTTCTCGCAGTTAATGATCGGAATGGGTGCGCCCCAGTAACGCTGACGTGAGATGAGCCAGTCGCGCAGGCGGTAGTTGACACGGCGTTTGCCGTACCCCTGTGCCTCCGCCTCGTCGATGATCGCGCCCATCGCCGCGTGCATCTCCATCCCTGTGAACTTGCCGGAGTTGATCAGGATGCCTTCCTTCTCAACGTATGCCGCTGTCATGTCCTCGAGGCGAAGTTCTCCTTCGGGCGGGCGGATCGTGAGGATCTTGCGGATGCCGTATTTCGTCGCGAACATCCAGTCACGCTGATCCTCGGACGGCACTGCCATAACTGCGCCCGTGCCATACTCAAAGAGCACATAGTTCGTTACCCAGATCTCGACCTGCTCCCCATTGAACGGATTCGTGCAGTAGAGCCCCGTGAAGATGCCTTCCTTCTCCGACTCACTCGAAGCGCGCTCAATGTCGGACTGCTTGCGGACACGCATGCAGAACGCGCGAATCTCGTCTGCCTTGTCGCTGACCGTGCAGATCTTCTCCACAAGCGGATGCTCGGGCGCAAGCGCGACGAAGGTCATGCCGAAGACAGTATCGGGGCGCGTCGTATAGACGGGAATCTCCGTGTTGAGTTTGGGCAGGGGCAGACGGAACTCAAGACCCTCGCTGCGTCCGATCCAGTTCTCCTGCATCGTCTTGACGCGCTCGGGCCAGCCCGGAAGTTTGTCAAGGTCTTCAAGAAGTTCGTCCGCGTAGTCCGTGATCTTAAAGAACCACTGTGCGAGATTCTTCTTGTGAACCTCGGACTTGCAGCGCCAGCACTTGCCGTCTTCGACCTGCTCGTTCGCGAGCACCGTGCCGCAGGTATCGCACCAGTTGACGGACGCCGCCTTCTTATATGCAAGGCCCTTTTTATAGAAGAGCTCAAAGAGCCACTGTGTCCAGCGGTAGTAGTCCTCACGGCAGGTGATGACCTCGCGCGCCCAGTCATACGCGAGCCCGAGCGCACGCTGTTGCCGCTCCATGTTCTCAATGTTCGCATACGTCCACTTCGCAGGGTGCACCTTGTTCTGGATTGCCGCGTTCTCTGCGGGCATGCCAAAGGAATCGAACCCCATCGGGTGCAGGACGTTGTAGCCTTCCATCGTCCGGAAACGCGCGACTACGTCTCCAATCGAGTAGTTGCGGACATGACCCATGTGGAGTTTTCCTGACGGATATGGAAACATCTCAAGCACGTAGTATTTCGGCTTCGTGTCGTCCATCTCCGTATGGCAGCTGTGCTCTGTTTCCCAGATCTTCTGCCACTTCGTCTCGATCTCCTGCGGGTTATATCTCTCCACTATACTCCTGCTCCTCCCAATATTTCAATCATCATACGGTTATTTCACATAATCTATCCTTAATAATTATCCCAATCTATTATACATGAAATGTGAGGAACGCGTCAATCATTATTCATATTTCCTGCGAATTGTTACATCCTTATTTCTTAGCGTTCTCCACAGGTCCGAGTCGCATTTCAACCTCGTGCGCTTTATGTTGTTTCGTGCTAAAATAATCGTGTAGCTGCAATTTATAAAGGAGGCATCTCGTTGGAGCACTATCTTTCCGGCGTCGCAGCGCACATTGGGCCGACGCTCGCCGTTTTCTTTGCGGCGTTCATCCAATCGATCACAGGATTCGGTCTCGTCATCATCGCCGCGCCTCTTCTCATGTTCTTCTACGCGCCGAAACTCACCGTCCCGATCATGCTGCTGCTCGCGTGCAGCGGCAACGCCGTGCAGGGATTTCTCATGCGAAAACAGGCGAATCTTCCGCTTGTGCGCCTAATGTACCTCGGCATGCTTGCGGGACAGCCGATTGGATTTTTCTTTTTCACCTATATCTCGAATGATGCGCTGAAGGTCTTCATCAACGTTGTCGTCCTCCTGACCCTCCTCCTCATGCAGATCTCGCACCGCCACATTCCGGAGTGTCGGCGCAACACGATCATCACAGGGGCGCTCTCGGGTTTCACGGCGATCACGACGGGCATGGGCGGACTGCCGTTCCTGATCTACCTTGCATATACCTCCATGCCGCCCAATGTGTTTCGTGCAACCTGCTTCGTTTACTTCTTCCTCGGGAACGCAACCTCGCTCATCAGCTATCTCATCGGCGGTTTCCCTCTCACGGGGGCATTCAACGAGTTCATCTACCTCCTGCCCGCACTCGCCGTCGGCATCATTGCGGGACGCAAAAGCATGCGCTTTATGCCCGCGGCGCTCTTCCGAAAATTTGTCTTTGTGATTCTCTACGTCGCCTCCACCTATACGATTGTATCGATTTTGATAACGTATTTTTGAGATAGAAAAAGCGCAGCACTCGCACCGCGCTTTTTCTATGTCATGAAATTTCTTACCGAATGGAGCGAAGCACTGCCTCAAGCTCGTCATAGCGGCGCGTCAATCGCGCCCCGAGTTCTGCCACGCGATCGACGGATGCTACCCCGCGACGGATCGCCGTTAAACCGACGTCCAGATTCTTCTTGAGATCCTCAATCCGCCCGTCAAATCCATGCTCGAAGTCCTCGACCCGATCCTCAAACGCCTGATTCGTCGCGAGCATCTTGTCGATCTCCTGCACATCACGCAGGAGCTCACTGATCGCCTCATCGGATGCCTCAAGGCGCTCGCGCGTATTCTCTGAGAGCTTGCGCACCTCGCCCGCAACAACGGCGAAGCCGCGCCCCGCCTCTCCGGCACGCGCCGCCTCGATCGCGGCGTTGAGCGCGAGGAGGTTGATCTGCGCCGAGATCTCCGTGATCATGTTCATGACCTGCTCGATCTTCTTTGTGCTCTCCGTGAGCCGTTCGAGCTTCGGGGTAATCTCCGCGTTGCGCCCGAGGAGCTCCTTTGTCATGTCGCCCTGTCCACCGAGACCGCTGCTCAGATTGTCGATGAGTCCGCCAACGCTCTCCGCGCTCTCCCCAATGCGCGCCATCGTTTTTGACATCCCCGCCATCGCGCTGCGATATTCGCTGAACTCACTCATAATGCCGTCCTTGAGTCTGCCAATGATCTCAAGACGTGCAATATCATGTTCGAGGAAGGATTTCTGACAGAGTGCATAGACGGACGGAAAGCGATTCATATAGCCGTCGTAGAATGTTCCTCCGGAAAGCCGGTAGAAGAAGATCGCCGTCAGGGTTTCATTGATGTGCATCCCCGCGATCTCACCGAGCGCCGAGTAGCCGGCGATGGAAATGCCGTCAAAGAGATCTGCGCCCGCGAGCTCCTCCGCAAAGGTCAAGCGACGCAGGATGCAGTCATTCATGATGGCACCGATGGGCGCAGGCTTGCCTTTGGCAAAGCCCGCATAGTCCGCCTTGAGGATTTCGAGGAAGCGCACGCGGCGCATGAGATAGAGTTCCTCACCTGCCGTGATATCGCAGAAGAAGTGCATCCGCTTCGCAGATTCATCAATCCTTTGCAGGGAGCGGATATAGAACTGATTGCCAACATGTGTCGCAAAGGTATATTCCGCAAGCGCGTCCGCGAGTGCCGCAATGTCCGATACGTGCATATACTCCATCAACACATCGGTGAGCAGGACGGGTCGTCCCTCGGCATCCGCAACGGTGTCCACCGTCCGGAATGTCGCATCCGAACCGATCACCGTCCAATGCGCCCCCATTTCCTCCGCTGCCTGTGTCTTGAACACAGAGTAGCGGTAATCTGCGGCGAGTTTGACGACAAGGACGACGGCATGGTTCTCGAGTACCTCTCTGCCGTTGTAGATATAGGTGTGGGAAAAGTCGAGTGCACCGCCCGCACTCCCGCCGATATAGGGGCAGGGCAGGCTCTCTGCGTCATAGAGAGCCTTGAGTACAAAAGACTCGCACGCACTCACCCCGTCGACATAGACGAAGGCAAAGGTGTCGTCAAAGCGCACGGGAAAGGGAATGTGCTCGGCACGGACATCTGCGGTGATCTTTTCCACGCGCTCGGCGGGTGTGAGTGTCACCTCACCGCGCCGCATATCCTCGTTGTGGAGGGGCAGCGTCATCATATGCGTCTGCGCGATCATGCGCTTGCTGAACACTTGTAGCAGAACCTTGGCACGCCCGTCCTCCGCGTCCATATAGTAGGAACGCGAATCCTTCGTACGTGTGAGCTCGCCGCATGTTGTCATCAAGAGGAGCTGCACATCGGGCGGCGAAACGGACTGAACTGCACGCGCAACATCATCCATTCCGAGGTCGGCGGAGATAAACCCCATGACGATGGCGGGACCGCCCGGCACATCGTAGAGTTCGCGCAGGCGCTCTGCTGTCAGCTCACTCCGCGAAAGATATGCAGACTTCATGTCGCTGCCCCCCACGGTGCCGAGTCCTGCAAACGGAGCGCGGGTCTTCGGCGGCTCCGTCTGCGCGGACGTTTTTACGACAAGGGGCTTCGCCTGGATGTGATCCGTGGGTGATACTTCATCTTTTTTCTTATTCCCGAATAGCCCAAACATATCAATTCCTCCCTATCGGCAACCTCGATTCAGATTCAATTTAATTCAATTATAACACGCAGCTATCCCCGCCGCAAGAATCTGTAAAGGATCATCGGCACAACGAGCATAGGCACGCCGATATAGAGCGCAGAACGCAGCTCCGGCACGAAGATCATGAACGCGAGGCAGAGCACCTGTGCCCAAATTCCAAAAAGTGTTACGTACGGAAAAAGGGGCATACGATAGCGCAGGAGGGAAACCTGTCCGTCCGCTTCAAGCTGCCTCCGACGGCGGTACTGGCTCCAACAGATCGAGATCCACGCCATGGCACCCGAGAAGCCCGAGAGTGCGAGCAGGTACGTATAGAGCTCGCTGTGCGGATTCATCGCGTAGATCGCGATGACACCCCAGCAGAAGATGATGGAAGCATAGATGGCACGCGAGGGTACGCCCTTTCTGCTCAGTCCTTCGAGCACGCGGGGTGCCATGCCCATCGTCGCAAGCGCATGCACCGTCCGTGCTGCACCGTAGAGTCCGGAGTTCGAACAGGAGATCGCCGCCGTCAGCACGACGAATGAAAAGAGTGCGGCTAGCTCCGTAAAACCGTGCTCGGTGAGTGCTGCCGCAAAGACGCTCTCGGAGAGCGAGGCATGATCCCACGGCAGGATGGAGATAAGGAGTGTAATGGGCACGATATAGAGGGAAATGATGCGCCATGTGACGTTGCGCACCGCCGTCGGAATGCTGCGTGCGGGATCGGCAGTCTCTCCCGCTGCAAGACCGATGATCTCCGTCCCTTGAAAATTCACGAGAATGATGACCATGGTGAGCGCGATGCTCGCATAGCCGTTTGGCGCAAAGCCGCCGCTGCCAAGGAGGATGCGCGTACCGATATAGCCCTCATCGCCGATGAAACCGAGGCAGATGAGGAGAGCGACCACGCTGAACGCCACGAGCGCCGTGACCTTGACGAGGGAGAGCCAAAACTCACTCTCACCGAATTTATCGACACGAAACAGATTGAGAATGGTGACGATGAGTCCGAAGAACACTGCCCACCAAACCGTTCCGATCTCCGGAAAAAAACCATTCATAATGATGCCTGCGGCGATCATCTCCGAAGGCACGTAGGAGACCCACGTCACCCAGTACGACCAACCGACGCCGCACGCCCATGTTGCGGAGATGTTCTCGCGCGCATAGACGACAAAAGAGCCGGAGAGCGGTTTTTCCACCGCGAGCTCGGCGAGGCAGAGCATGACCGCAAGGACAATGATGCCGCCGAGAAGATAGGAAATCATAGCCGCAGGTCCTGCCTGCTCGAGCACATAGCCCGTCCCGAGGAAGTATCCGCTCCCGATGACCCCGCCGAGAGAGATAAACTGAAGATGTCTGTGCTTCAGCTTCCGTTTCATTGTCGATTCGCCCATGGGCTTCCTAACACAACCTTTCTGCCCAATTTTATTTCATCAAAAATGCGCTCTCATCATACTACAAGAGCGCATAGATTACTACGATTTATTTGACAAAGTCGGAAATTTTTATTATCATCGTAACAACTACACAAAGGAGGAGCTAACATTATGAAATTCAGAGCCTTGCTGCTCGCCATTGCCCTCGTCATTACGGTGTCAGGCACCACGAGTGCCGCCGTCACCGAACATCGGGAGTCGACGACGAATCTTTCCATTTCCTATCCCGTCCTCAGTTTGGACAATGCTGCCATCGCAAATCTCATCAACGCCGATATCGAGGCGCTTGCTGCGAACATGCGCGCACAGTATGAGAGCGGCGCATTCTACCGCGGCGAGTTCGGCTATCGCGTCCATCTCGACGACGACAACTTCCTCTCCGTGACGTTCACGGATCTGCGCTACGAGCTGCGCGGCAATCAGCCGACGCGTCATGACTACGGCTTCGTCTACTACAAGAAAACCGGTCAGCGCCTGCCGCTTGCCTTCTTCGTTCACGTCACGCCGTCCGATCTCGACGGCGAGGCGATAAACGGTCATCTCTACAACGAGCAGGGACGCAATACGCCGATTCAGCCTGAAAAGACTGTGCACGAGGTGCCGACGAACTACTTCCTCGGCGGGCGCGGCTATGTCTGCCCCATCTTTCAGGCGGGCGAGCTGACGGCGAGCACGGGACCGACCTACATTCTGCTTGACGCGAGCATCGTCGACTACTTCAACCGCAAGAACAAATAACAATGGAGGCCTACACGACCATCACAGGGGAGATACCGGAGGGCGGTGTCTCCCCTGTTTTGTATGAGATTCAACGCTCGCGTTTCCTCGCCTACGTGATTCATGCGGAGGATGAGGAAGAGGTACGCACATGGCTACAGTCCATAAAGAAGGAACACTATGAGGCGCGTCACGTCCCCTATGCGATGGTGCTCGGTGCACACGCCGACCGTCAGCGCTCAAGCGACGACGGCGAGCCGGGCGGCACGGCGGGCAGCCCGATCCTCGAGGCGATCAAGACACGCGGGATTACAAACGCCGCCGTCGCCGTTGTCCGTTACTTTGGAGGAATCAAACTCGGCGCAGGCGGACTCATCCGCGCCTATGCCCACGCGGCAGGCCTTGGACTCGACGCAACGGCAAAGATCCGCATGACGCCCCTGCATACGATGTACGTCACGATCGACTATGACCTCCTCGCCGCTGTCGAACGCTATATCCGCGACACGGGAGTACAGACCGAAGCGACAGACTATGCGGATACAGTGAGACTCACCCTGCTCATTCCAACCGGCGACATCGATCTGCATCAGCGCGCACTCACCGACCTCACAGCAGGACGCGCGCGGTACAAATTAGGCGGGCATAAGTATGTCGCCGTGCCTCTTGCATAGACAAAGGCTGTTGCACGAAGTTTTCCAGCTTCGTGCAACAGCCCCTTTTATTCAATATTGCAAATTTCCTTGCCGCAGTTCTCGCAGTGAATCTCTTCCTTCAGGAAGTCGATGTCCTTGATGAGGATCAGGTGCCCACGCATCGCGATCACTCCGCTCTTCCTAAGGTCGGCGAGCATGCGGTTGAGACTTTCGCGCGCGGAGGCAGAGTAGTTCGCGAGCTCCTGATTCGTGAGCGGTACGGAGATCAGAATCCCCTCATCGGTCTCCATCCCGTAGCTGTTCGCGAGGCGGATGAGTGTCGAGTAGAGTGCGCCCTTCTTGCCGTAGAGCACGAGATCACGAAATTTCAAATGCTGCTTTCGCATGTGCATCCCGATCAGCTTGATGAGTGCGATCGAAAGGTGGGGGTGTTTCTCTAAATATGCCTGCAGAACGGGAAACTCAATCGCGTAGACTTCCGAGGCGCTGCGCGCGACTGCGCTGAAGATGTAGGTCGGCTCTTCCTCATAGATCGGCAGCTCACCGATGAGGCTCCCCTTGGTCGCGAGGCGCAGGGCAAGCACGCGTCCCGACGCACCGTATTTCACAATGAAGATATGCCCCGAGCGCACAATGTAGAAATAATGTGCCGCCGTGCCCTCGCGAAACAGGTATGCGCCGTCATGCAGCGATATCACCTTGCCCGGAATCGACATCAGCTCCCGAATAAGCGTCTCCTGATCCACGACCTTCGCCTCCAGTCTCACCATAAGGATTTCCTATTGCATTCTTTAATATTATCGAAAAAACTGTTAAAAACCTGTGACATCGGTCACATCCAAAGTAAATTTTTTTCATTATAATTTTTTTGTATCAATGTTATAGGAAACTCTGATGTATCACGGACACGTCTCAGAGTTTCGCGAAATCATCATAGGAGAGATGCAAATGGCAAGCAAGGACATTCTCGCCGCGCTCGGCGAGAACCCGTCGCGGCGCGAGATCCTCGCGCATTGGGATCCGGAGAACGAAACATTCTGGAAAAAATATGGCGAGCGCGTCGCCAAGCAGAACCTCTACACGTCAACGTGGGCGCTGACACTCGCCTTCGTCGCGTGGACAATGTGGGCGACGATCGCCGCCCAGCTCAATCAGGTTGGCTTTCACTTCTCGGACAACGAGATCTTCACGCTCGCGGCACTGCCCGGACTCGTCGGTGCAACAGGGCGCCTCGTCTACACCTATCTCCCCGCCATCGTCGGCGGGCGCAATTGGACGTTCATCTCGACGGCGCTGCTGCTCTTTCCGCTCATAGGACTTGGGAACGCACTCACGGACACGACAACGACCTACGATACTTTTGTCCTGCTTGTCGCTGCGATCGGCATTGCAGGTGCAAACTTCTCCTCGTCCATGGCAAACATCGGCTTCTTTTTTCCGAAGTCGCAGAAGGGACTTGCGCTCGGCATCAATGCCGGCATCGGCAATCTCGGCGTTTCGCTCATCTACCTGACCGCCCCCATGCTGCTTGGTGCGAGCTTCGGCGGACTGTTCGGCGATCCGCTCATCAATGCTGCCGGCAAGGAAGTCTACCTCCAGAACGTCTGCTACTTCTGGGCGATCCCGACGGCACTCACACTCATCCTCGTCTGGATGTTCATGGACAATCTGCCCATTCCGAAGCAGAGCCCGCGCAGCATGATGTCCATCTTCGGCAACAAACACACATGGCTGATCACGGTCATTTACACCTGCGGATTCGGCTCGTTCATCGGTTACTCCGCAGCGCTGGCACTCCTTGTCAACCGCGAGTTCCCTGAGGTTTCGTTCGCCTACGCGGCATTCCTCGGACCATTCATCGGCGCGGGTGTGCGCCCCATCGGCGGCTGGGTCTCGGACAAGGTCAACAGCGGCTCGAAGGTCACGTTCTACTCGTTGCTCCTCATGCTCGTCGCGTGCATCGTCACGGTGCTCGGCATTCAGGCACATAACTTTGCGCTCTTCTTCGGCGCCTTCCTCGTACTCTTCTTCTCGACGGGCTTCATCAACGCAGCGTCCTTCCGCATGATCCCGTTCGTCTTTGATAATCCCGTGCACGCATCCCTCGTCACAGGCTTTACGGCGGCGATCGCGGCATACGGTGCATTCCTCATCCCGAAGATCTTCGGCTGGTCGTACGGTACACAGGGCAGCGTCATCCCCGCATTCTACATCCTGATTGCGTTTACCGTCATCACCATCATCATTACATACTACTTCTACGCACGCAAGGGCTCCGGCATTAAGTGCTAATCGACGGTAAGCAAAGAGGCTGCTCTCAAAAGGGCAGCTTTTTTATTTGGAAAAGCGATATGCCGTTCACATCCTTCATTTCACCCAAACAGCGAACTATGGTATAATGGGTGGAGAATAGGGAGGTTATAGGGGGAATCATGGAAATCGAAACAATCAAAAATGCATCGCAGGACAGCAATAAAATGCTGAACCACAAGATGAAGGTTCTGCTCGACATCGGACAGACACTGATGGAGAACGGCGCGGACTGCGCGCGCATCGTGCGTGATATGCGGCGCGCGGCAGTGCATCTGCGCATCCCTGCCGAACAGATCCAGTCGCATGTCACCTATACGACACTCATGCTCTGCGTCAGTGACGGGGAACGCTCCTTCACGCAGTTCCGCAAATGTCTGAAGCACGGGGTCAACCTTGCCGTCCTCGCTGCCGTCAGCAAGCTCACCTGGCGCATTCTGCGCGGCAACACGCCGCTTGCGCCGATCGAAAATGCAATCAACCGCATCCGTGAACGCCCCCTCTGCTATCCCGACTGGATCATCGCGCTTGGTGCCGCCGTCGGTTCGGGCGGTTCATGCAAGCTCTTCGGTGGAAGCTGGCTTGAGGCGCTCGTCGCCACCATCGCGGCTCTTATGGGATTTATTGCTCACCGTATGAGCACAAAGTACGCATTCAATCCCTATGCCTGTGCCATGATTACGGGCTTTGTTGCGACGGTCGCGGCGTGGATCATCCCCGCCGCACTTGGTCTTCCGATCATGTGGTACGCACTCGTTGCCTGCACCATCTTCCTCATGCCCGGCTTCCCATCCATCAATGCGGCAAGTGACACGCTGAACCGCTTCACCACCTCCGGCATGACGCGCGCGATGGACACCATGCTCATCATCGGCGGCATGACGTTCGGCATCGCCTTTGCCATTCTCGTTGCAGGGGTTCACAACATCTCCGACGTGCACATCCAGCCGACAGACACCTATCTCAATCAGGCGATCGCGGCAATCCTTGCTGCGGGCGGCTTCTCCGTCATGTTCAACACGCCGAAGAAGCTGCTCGCCGTCGTCGCCCTCGAAGGCATTGTCACCATGCTCATCCGCAACGTCATCATGCTCGAGTTCGGACTGCCGCAGGCGATCGGCTCCTTTGTCGCGGCCGCCGTCGTTGGCATCGCAGCGCTGAAGATCATCCACATCGTCCATACGCCGAACACCCTGCTCATCATTCCGCCCGTCATTCCGCTCATCCCCTGCGTTCTCCTTTACCGGCTTCTCTTCGCCGTCCTGCACATTCATACCATCTCCGCCGGGGAGCTCTTGGATGCTCTGCGCTTTGGCGTCGACGGCATGACCATCATCCTCGCCGTCGTCGTCGGCGTCTCCATTCCGAACATCTTTATCCAAAAACGTATCGAGGCACAGCAGCAGCGTGAGATCGATGCCATTATTGCAGCACGAGCCGATACGTAAGTATTTTCTATAACCGCCGCATGGCGGTTTTTTATTGGCATAACACCTCCTTTCTTTTACATATATATCATTTATGATATAATAAACGTGGCAAGAACATAGGAAGGTGGACTGCATGCTCATGAATACTGCACAAATCAAAAAAGCCTCAGCGGATGACAACCGGACACTCAACCACAAAATGAAGATCCTGCTCGATATTGGACAGGCGCTCATGGAAAGCGGTGCAGACTGTACACGCATCATACGGGATATGCGGCGTGCTGCAGCACACTTGCGCATTCCTTCCGATCAGCTCCAGTCCCACGTTACCTATACGACACTCATGCTGAATATCACAGATGGAGAACGCTCCCTCACACAGTTCCGCAAGTGCATGAAACACGGCGTGAATCTCGCCGTGATTGAAGCCATCAGCAAACTGACATGGCGTATCCTGCGTGACAACACGCCTATAAACGCCATCGAAAACGCCGTCACCCGCATCCGACATCGTCCGCGCAGCTATCCGACATGGGCTGCATCTCTTGGTGCTGCAATTGCTTCAGGCGCATCGTGCTCGCTTTTTGGAGGAAGTCTGTCAGAAGCACTCATCGCAACCATTGCGGCACTCGCGGGATTCATCGCCCACCGCCTCAGCATCAGTAATGAATTCAACCCCTATGCCTGCTCCATGATCGCTGCCTTTGTCTCCACCATCTTCGCGTGGTTCATCCCGCTTATTCTCGGCTTCCCGACCATGTGGTATGCGCTTGTTTCCTGCACCATCTTCCTCATCCCCGGGTTCCCGATCGTCAACTCCACTAGCGATGTCATCAATCGCTTTATCTCCTCCGGCATGACACGCGCGATAGATACCATACTCATTATCGGCGGTATGACCTTCGGCATTGCCTTTGCCATCCTATTCACAGGCATCGAGAACATCTCCGATGTCCAGATTCGACCGACCGATGCCTACCTCGGTCAGGCACTTGCCGCAGCGCTTGCCGCAGGTGGTTTTTCCATCATCTTCAACACACCGAAAAAGCTGCTCGCTCTTGTCGCTCTTGAGGGAATACTCACGATGCTCATCCGCAACGTCCTCATGAACGAATTTGGTTTATCACAGGCGATTGGCTCCTTCGCTGCCGCTGCCGTTGTCGGCATTTCCGCACTCAAGGTCATCCACATCGTCCACACGCCGAACACACTGCTCATCATTCCTCCCATCATTCCTCTCGTGCCCGGTGTCCTGCTCTATCGCCTTCTCTTCGCCATCCTCCACATTCAGACCATCTCCGCGGAGGAACTACTGCAGGCGCTGCGCTTCGGCGTTGACGGCATGACCATCATCCTCGCCATCGTCATCGGTGTCTCCATCCCCAACATATTCATCCAAAGCCGTATCGAAATGCAGCAGCAGCGTGAAATAAATGCCATCATCGTCCGCCGTGAGGCAGAAAGATAAAAAAAGACAAAACACCATCCGTACGGGAAGTTTGTTCGGATGGTATTTTGTCTATTGTATACATGTCAATGTTATAGAATCATAATTTCTATAAATATTATAAATACGTGTATTTGCTTGTTTTCTCTAGTGTTGTGCGAGCCAACATGCATATTGGTCCCCCAAAAATTACTTTTACTACTTGACAAAAGTGTCTGAATTATATTAAAATCCCAAATAGGGTATACCTTTAGAACTCCCCTAGCCGTTTCAAACCTTCTGTATTTTTATCTATCTGTAGTAGGAGGAAAAAAACATGATTGTTGGCGTTTCGAAGGAAATCAAGAACAATGAGTTCCGCGTCGGTATGACTCCCTCGGGTGTCGAGGCGATGCGCCGTGCTGGTCACACGGTCCTGATCGAAGAGGGTGCCGGCGTTGGCAGCGGCTTCACGGATGCCGATTACAAGGCTGTTGGCGCTGAGATTCTCTCGGACAAGAAGGCTCTGTTTGATCGTTCGGAAATGATTGTTAAGGTAAAAGAGCCGCTTGAATCCGAGTATGACCTCTTCCATGAGGGGCAGATTCTCTTCACCTACCTCCATCTCGCAGCTGAACCCGCTCTGACGGAGGCTCTCCTCAAGAAGAAGGTTGTCGGCATTGCCTATGAGACCGTTCTCGGCAAGAGCGGCCGCGGACTTCCCCTGCTTGCTCCGATGAGCGAAATCGCAGGTCGTATGTCCGTCCAGATCGGTGCACAGTTCCTTGAGAGCCGCTATGGCGGAAGCGGCGTCCTGCTCGGCGGCATCGCAGGTGTTGCAGCGGGTCAGGTCGTCATCATCGGCGGCGGCAACGTCGGCACGAATGCAGCGAAGATCGCTGTCGGGCTCGGCGCACGCGTCACGATTATTGACCTCTCGATCGAGCGTCTGCGTTATCTCGATGAGATCTTCGGCGGTCGTGTCGTCACGGAGTACTCCTCGAGCTACAACATTGCAAAGTGGGTCAAGGAAGCAGACCTCCTCATCGGCTCGGTTCTCGTTCCGGGCGGTCGTACGCCGACACTCGTCACCGAGGACATGATCAAGACCATGAAGAAGGGTTCCGTCGTCGTCGACGTTGCCATCGACCAGGGCGGTTCGATCCAGACCTGCGACCACTGCACGACGCATGAGAATCCGACATTCGAGAAGCACGGCGTTGTCCACTACTCCGTCGCGAACATCCCGGGTGCCGTTTCCCGCACCTCCACGCTCGGCATCACGAACGCAACCATCGAGTATGCTCTTGCGCTCGCAAACAAGGGCTACAAGGCAGCACTCAAGGAGGTCCCCGGATTCAAGTCCGGTCTCAACACCATCGACGGACATCTCACGAACGAGCCCGTTTCCAAGGCTCTGAACATTCCGTTCAAGTCCATCGATGAGGTCCTTGGGTAATTCTTTTCTCTGACTGCTGAGGGGCTGTTTCACTCCCATATGCTTCCCATATGTGCTGTGAAACAGCCCCTTTCTTAGGGAAGCACTGATAAATTCAGCTTATCAGCGATTCCTTAGATAAAAACTGAAAAGAAAGGCTTGGAGGTCTTTGTATGTTTTTTAAGAAGAAAACACTGGAGGACTTCAGTGCACAGCGCGAAGGCAGCGGAATGCTCCGCACGCTGAGCACTCTTGACCTTACCTTCCTGGGCATCGGCGGCATCATCGGCTCTGGCGTGTTCGTTCTGACCGGTATCGGGGCTGCACGGTATGCCGGTCCCGGTATTGTATTATCGTTCATTGCCGCAGGTCTTCTCTGTATGCTGGTGGGACTTGCCTATGCGGAGCTCGCATCGCTCATCCCCGCAGCGGGCAGCGCGTATGCTTATACATTCGCATCGCTCGGTGAGGGCATGGCGTTCCTCTGCGGATGGTCACTGATCATCGGCTACATCGTTACCGCAAGTGCGGTTGCCGTCGGTTTCTCCGCCTACTTCTCAGGAATGATGGCGTCCCTCGGGATGGAGATACCGAAGGCACTCCTCACAACGGCGCCCGAGGGTGGCATCATCAACCTCCCCGCTGTCATCATTACCATGCTCATCGGCGTCATCCTCGCACACGGCACGAAGGAGAGCTCGCGTCTCAACACGATCCTCATCTCGCTCACCCTGTGCGCAATCGTCGCTTTCGTTGTTGTCACATCCCCCCATATGGACATGGCAAAGAATATGGATCCGTTCCTGCCCTTCGGCGCCGGCGGCATCATGACGGGCGCTGCGGTCGTGTTCTTCTCCTTCATGGGCTTCGATACGGTTGCAACCTCTGCTGAGGAGTGCAAGACGCCGGAGAAGAGCCTCCCGATCGGCATTATCGCATCGGTCTTTGTCTGCCTCTGCATCTATTCGGTCGTGGCATTCGTCCTCACGGGCACAGTCAACTACACGGATCTCGATCGCGCAGATCCGGTGGCATACTGCCTCCGTCTCATCGGCTACACAGGACTGGCAAACCTCGTCACCGTCGGCATCCTCTTCGGTATGATCACGACGCTGATCGTCTACATCTTTGGTCAGGCGCGCGTCTTCTATGCGATGTCGCGTGACGGCTTCCTGCCCAAGGCAATGGCGAACATCCATCCGAAATACGGCACGCCGTACTTCATCACTCTCGTTGGCTCCGTTATCATTGCCTTCATTGCCGGCTGTGTCCCGATGCTCTACATCGTCGAGCTTGCGAATACCGGTGTTCTTGCAGCATTCTTCATCGTCTTTGTCGGTCTGATTGCTCTGCGCCGCAACTCCCCTGATCTGCCGCGTACGTTCACCTTCCCGCTGCTCTACATCCTCGCTCCGATCGGTATGGCAGTCTGCCTCTACCTCATCTGGGCGCTCTCCCTCGTGACGAACATCACGTTCATCGTCCTGATGATCCTCGGTTTCTTCTTCTACAACAGTTATGCGCCTTCGCATCGCTGTTGGGAAAGAAAATAATCGGCAAATGCCATAAACAGCTTGACAGCCCGTCCACATGGACGGGCTGTTTTCATCTGCAAGCCATATGAAATGTCTTGGGAAGCACTGATAAATTCAGCACCATCATCTTGGCGCATCTTTTTTGCCCGCTTTTCGTCGGCAAATCCTCCACAGAGCACCACTCTGCGTCCGGTTTGCCTCCTCAACCGGACGAAAAAATCTACGCCAATCTGACGGACTTCATTTTATCAGCGATTCCCTTGGACAAAGAAAAATATTGCGTAAATGGATGCGATGCGCTAAAATGACATGGCTAAACAGACAACCATGTGATTCGAAAGGAAGTGCCCTATGCCCAGTCGTGCGGCGTGGGTCGAGATCGATCTCGGAGCGATTGCCCACAACTATAAAGAGATTCGCAGATATACGCGAAAAGATGCAAAACTCTGTGCTGTCGTGAAGGCGGATGCGTACGGACACGGCGCAATTGCCGTTGCGCGCAAGGCAATTGCCGCAGGTGCGGAGTATCTGGCGGTCGCCACGATCTCTGAGGCACTGAAACTGCGTGAGGCGGGATTCACAGCACCTCTCCTCATCCTCGGTCTGACGAAGCCGGACAGTTCCTTTGACATCGTCGACGCCGATCTCACGCAGACCGTCTGCCGTCTCGATCTCGTGCAGGCGCTCTCAGCAGAGGCAGTTACGCAGGGAAAGCGCGTCAAGGTTCATCTTGCGATCGACACGGGGCTGGGGCGCATCGGCGTCCATCCTTCCGAAGCTGCCTCCTTTGCAAAGGAGATTGCTGCACTGCCCGGAATTGAAATCGAGGGGATCTTCTCTCACTTTGCAATTGCCGATATCGAGGACAAAACATTCTCTTGGGAGCAGATTCGTCTCTTTCAGGAGGCATATGAATCCATCGAGGCGGCGGGCATTCACATCCCGATTCGCCATATCGCCGAGTCGGCAGCGATCCTCGATCTGCCGGACGTGCACTTCGATATGGTACGCGCGGGCATTCTGCAATACGGACTGTGGCCGTCGGATGAGGTCACACGTCCGCTGAACCTGCGCCCCGCGATGAAGTTCTGCGCCCGCATTGTCTACATCAAGACGATTCCTCCGGGCACCTCCATCGGCTACGGACGCAACTTTATTGCAGAACGCGAGAGTCGCATTGCAACCATTTCGGTTGGCTATGCAGACGGTTATCTGCGTGCCTATGCGGGCGGCTATGTCGAGGTACGCGGCAAACGTGCGCCAATTGCAGGGCGCATCTGCATGGATCAATGCATGATCGACATCACAGACATCCCGGACGCAAAACTCGGTGACATCGTGACGCTTTTCGGCTCGGAAACACTCACGGCAGATGATCTTGCACGCTGGGCAAACACGATCAGCTATGAGGTACTCTGCCTCGTATCAAAACATGTCTCGCGCATCTATATGGCCTGATATACAGATCCTGGGGCTGTTGCATGAAGTTTTCCAGCTTCGTGCAACAGCCTCTTTTTAGAGCTTGAGTTTACAATCTAAGTGCAACACTTTCTAGATTGAATGAACATTTTCCGCATGAGCTCCATCATTCCCATTTGTGAAATTCACCTATTTATGATAGAATGAAAATGTTTTGGGATGTTTCGGGAGGGCGTGTATGAACGGCAGAAAGAACACTCCGTGGATCGCCCTCGGAAATGCATTCGTGCTCGTCTCGGTCGCTGCCTTGACACTTGTCCTGACGGCGTTACTGCTTGCGCGGGTGGGAATGCCGTTCACAGAGGCATATACGGTGAGCATGATCGCCTGTATTGCAGGAACACTTGCCGTCTCACGCAAGGAAAGAACGCTCATTGCCCTCCCCTCACCTGCTATCACAGCATGGCTCGTCTACGAGGAAATCATCGCGCACGGTCTCTCGTGGCAGGAAGGGCTCGGCATTGCAGCTGTCATTTCTTTGATCGGAGCATTCCTCACACGCACAAAGTGCATCCATTCATTGACGGATGCACTCCCACCGATTGTCCGTATAGGTCTTGTGCTGAGTCTTGGGGTTGCGATGTTCCTGACTGCGGCGCTCTATGCGCGCATACTTCTGCCGTCGCCATGGGCGCTGACCATGGGCGGCACGCTCAGCGATCCCCTCACCTACTTTACGCTGATGGGCATTCTGCTGGTATTGCTCCTATGTGCACGAAACGTAAGTGCAGCTCTGCCGCTCGGCATGCTCGCAGTCGGAGTGCTCACATGGGCAGAGGGCTTCTGGGAGATTCCCGCAGCGCCCTTTCTCGAACCCGAACTCAGTACAGCTGCATTCGCCCTAGTGCTCCCACAGTCCGATCTCCTGTCGGCTGCGGCACTCGGACTGACGCTGCTGCTCGCCCTGATGATCGAGAGCACGGCAGTGCTCACCGCACGGGGTGATGCGGCAGATCAGCGGTCCACATTTACGCGGCTCTTTGCCGTCAGCGGCTGCATGAGCTTTCTCGGCGCGTTTCCACTGACGGTCGCGCCGATCTCTGCCGCCCTCCCGGAGGGAGGAGAGGAGCATACGATTGCGGGCATTCCACTGACAGCACTGCTCTCTGCATTGCTTATGCTCCTGCTCCTGCCCTGTGCAATACTTATGCAGGCGCTTGCGGATTTTCCCGCCGTTCCTGCAATCGCACTTGCCGTTATGGGGCTCCTTCTTCTCATGCGTGCTTTGTGCATGCTGAGAGATGTCCGGGATTTCACCCTGCGTGAGGGCGCCGTCATTGTCGTGTTCCTGCTTGCGGCATATGATATCAAAACGGGCCTGACAGCGGCACTTCTCATATGGGTGCTGCTCACGGCATCTCGTGGCGAATACCGTCACATTTCCCACTCCACATGGGGAGTGACAGCGTTGCTTGTCACTTTTTTCCTGCTGAAATGGATTCTTATAGAGGCTTTTCGCCTCTAAATATAAATTGGGAGGTTCATCTTTTGCGAAAAGCTACTATTCTGCGCGGCTCTCTTGCCGCAGCCCTTACGGGATGCTTCATTCTGACAATGACCGGCGGCGAGGCACGCCGCGCACACGATCCGAACACGACGACAAAGGTTCGCACCGAACGCGGTGCGCAGCCGGAGGAAAAAAAGGATTTCCGTATCCGCATCGACGCACTCATCAAGGAGGCGGAGGCGGCAAATGCGGTGACTGTGGAAAAGGCGAAAACACAGCCGCTCTTCAGCGTCCCTCAGACGCTCTCGGAATACGACACAGCGATCATTGGTACACCGCTCGCAAGTCAGGAGCAATGCGTAGACTATCTCCTCAGCGTGAATCCATATCCCGAAATCTCCGTGACGCCGCGTGAGCTTGTTGCTTACTACTACGAGGAGGGTGAGCGCGAGGGCATCCGCCCCGATGTTGCCTTTGCGCAGGCACTCAAGGAAACGGGTTTCTTCCGCTACGGCGGCACGGTAACGCCCGATCAGAACAACTACTGCGGACTCGGCACGACAAGCGCAGAGGTGAAGGGTGCCTATTTTGCCACCTCGCAGATCGGTGTGCGTGCACACATCCAACATTTGCTCGCCTATGCATCGACGCGTGAGCCCATTACGCCCGTCGTCGATCCCAGATATAGCCTCGTACGGGGCGTCTACGGCACAAATACACTCGGAAACTGGCAGGATCTCAACGGACGTTGGGCAGTCCCCGGCGACTCGTATGGGCAGAGCATCCTGTCGATGTTCCGCGCAATCCTGCGCAAATAGAGAAGGAGAACCGAAAGATGATCACCGTCAACAATCTGAGCCTGCAATTCGGCAAGCGCGTCCTCTATAAGGACGTCAACCTGAAATTCACTCCCGGCAACTGCTACGGCATCATCGGTGCGAACGGCGCGGGAAAGTCCACCTTCCTCAAGCTCCTCTCGGGCGATATCGAGCCGACAGGGGGCATTGTAGACATCACACCGGGCGAACGCCTTGCCGTCCTGCAGCAGGATCACTATGCCTACGATGAAGTCGAGGTATTGCGTACGGTCATCATGGGACATCCGCGCCTCGTGGAGATCATGGATGAGAAGGATGCTCTCTACGAAAAGCCGGACTTCTCCGACGAGGACGGCATGCGCGCCTCAGAGCTTGAGGGGGAGTTCGCGGAACTCGACGGTTGGAACGCAGAAACCGAAGCAGCGCAGCTGCTCAACGGTCTCGGTGTGCCCGATGCAAAGCACAATCTCAAGATGAATGAGCTCTCCCCCGCAGAGAAGGTGCGTGTTCTCCTCGCCCAGGCGCTCTTCGGCTCACCTGATATTCTGCTCCTCGACGAGCCGACGAACCACCTCGATGTGACCTCGATCAACTGGCTTGAGAACTTCCTCGCGGACTTCCCGAACACGGTCATCGTCGTCTCGCATGACCGCCACTTCCTCAATCAGGTCTGTACCTACATCTGCGATGTGGACTTCGGCAAGATCTCCCTCTTTGCCGGCAATTACGACTTCTGGTACCAGTCCAGCCAGCTTGCGCTGCAGATGGCAAAGGACGCGAACAAGAAAAAAGAGGAGAAGATCAAGGAACTTCAGACCTTCATTCAGCGTTTCTCGGCAAATGCGTCGAAATCCCGTCAGGCGACCTCGCGCAAGAAACTCCTCGATCGCATTACCCTCGACGACATCAAACCGTCCACGCGCCGCTATCCGTACATCGCCTTTACGCCGGATCGCGAGGCAGGCGATCAGCTCCTGACCGTTGAGGGACTCTCGAAGGAGGTCGACGGCCGCCAGCTTTTCAAGAACGTCAGTTTTACACTCAAGAAGGGCGATAAGGTCGCCTTTGTCGGGCCGAACGGCGCAGCAAAGACCATGCTGTTCAAGATCCTCATGGGTGAGGAGGAGCCAGACGAAGGCACCTTCAAGTGGGGTGTTACAACGACACAGACCTACCTCCCCTCCGATAACAACGCCTATTTCGACGGCGTTAAGCTGAACCTCGTCGACTGGCTGCGCCAGTACTCGAAGGATCCGGACGAGACCTTCGTGCGCGGCTTCCTTGGGCGTATGCTCTTCTCGGGCGAGGAGAGCCAGAAGCGCGCCGAGGTGCTCTCGGGCGGCGAGCGCGTGCGCTGTATGCTCTCGCGCATGATGCTCTCGGGCGCAAACGTCCTGATCTTTGATGAACCGACGGATCACCTCGACCTTGAGTCCATCACCGCACTGAACAACGGGCTCATGTCATTCACAGGCACGATCCTCTTCGCCTCGCGCGACCACGAGTTTACGCAGACCGTCGCGAACCGCATCATCGAGATCACTCCCGTCGGCGTCGTCGACCGCATCTCCACCTATGACGAGTATCTCAGCAACGAGACCGTAAAGCAGCAGCTCGCAGAGAAGTATAAAGCTGCGGAATAATTTTTTGTAGTGAACAGATAGCCGCATGTGCCGCATGTTGCTCCTATGATCAGTGATTCCTTAGCACGATCACTTGCGTAACGAGACGTTCGCGTGGAGCACATCGGCAAAAGTTCTATGCCATTCGGTCGGGAGGTGAGATCATGCTGGGGACACTATTACAAGGGACAGAGAACAAGAACGCCGCCCTGCGTCTGCGCGAGATCGTCACTGTCCTGCGCCGTCACGACATCGTGCATGGTCTGACCCCTGAGAAGCTGCGCGCGATCTTCGAGGATCTCGGTCCTACCTTCGTCAAGTTCGGGCAGATCATGAGCATGCGCCCCGACTTTCTCCCGACCGAGTACTGCGACGAACTCATGAAGCTGCAGACAGGCGCACGCCCGCTCCCCTTCCCCGTCATTCTCTCCATCGTGGAGCAAGAGTACAATAAGGAATGGAACAAGGTGTTCCGCATCATCGACAGCACACCGCTCGGCTCGGCAAGCATTGCGCAGGCGCACCGTGCGACCCTCACCTCGGGTGAGGAGGTTGTCATCAAGGTGCAGCGTCCCGGCATCCACGAAGTCATGCGTATGGACCTCATGCTCATGAAGCGCGCCGCGACCATCATTCGCCTTGTCAACCGTGACAATAATGTCGTGGACTTCCGTACGCTCATGGACGAGATGTGGAACATCGCAAAGCAGGAGATGGACTTCCTCATCGAGGCGGGACATATCGAGGAGTTTGCCCATCTCAACCGCGAGAACCCGTTTATCTCCTGCCCGCGCGTGCTGCGTGACCTCTCCACCCAACACATCCTCGTCATGGAGTACATCGACGGCATCCCTCTCGATCAGACCGATGCCCTGCATGCAGCGGGCGTCAACATCACGCAGATTGGGCGCCGCCTCGGTGAGAACTACGCGAAACAGATCATCGAGGATGGCTTCTTTCACGGCGACCCGCACCCCGGCAACATCCGCGTGCGGAACGGCACGATTGTCTGGCTCGACCTCGGCATGATGGGACGTCTCAGCAACCGGGACCGCACGGCACTGCGCCGTGCGATTTTGGCGCTTGCAACGCATGACACCTTCGAGATGAAGGCTGCCGTCCTCGCGCTCGGCATTGTCAAGGGGCGCATCAACCACGCCCAGCTCTATCAGGACATTGACGTCATGATGGAGCAGTATGGATCCCTCGATTTCACCGATGTGCACATGGGCGTCCTAACGAATCAAATCCTTGGCATCCTGCGTATGCACCACATTGGCTGTCCGAGCGGACTTGCCATGTTTGCGCGCGGCGTTATGACGGTCGAAATTGTCATGCGGCGCTGTGCCCCCGATGTCAGCTTCCTCGATATTTTCGCGCGCAGTCTCTCCTTGGGGCTTGTGCAGGGCATGACATGGCGCGAAGGAATTGCAAAGGCACGGCAGGAGGGCATCATGCTCCTGCGCAAATCCGTTCAAATTCCCGAGCAGTTTGCCGATCTCCTCAAGATGACGCTTGGCGGTCAGGCGAAGCTCAACATCGATCTCACAGGATCGGAGGAACCCGTTCAGCGCCTCGACAAGATGATCAACAAGCTCATCATCGCTCTCCTATGCGCGGCACTCCTCATTGCCTCAAGCACCATCTGCACGACGGATATGAAGCCGCAGATCGGCGGCATCCCCTTTCTTGGCATCCTCGGCTATCTCATTGCATTCATACTAAGCCTGCGGCTCATCTGGGACATTCATAAGGGAGTGTAGCATATGCGTGGTATACGAGGCGCCATCACGGTCGGGCGCAATGACAAAGAAGAAATCTGGCAGGCGGCGCAGGAACTCGTCGGTGAACTGCTGCGCACAAATGATATTACCGCCAATGATATCGGTGCGGCGATCTTCAGCGTGACCGAGGATCTGACGGCGGCATTCCCGACGGCAGGCGTGCGCCGCATTGCGGGCTTTGACCTCGTTCCCCTCTTTGATGCGCGTCAATGCGCCATCGAGGGCAGTCTCCCGCGCTGCATCCGCGTCCTCCTCCTCGTCAATACAGATCTGGCGCAGTCGGCCATCCATCACGTCTACCTGCGCGCGGCGGCAAATCTCCGCCCCGATCTTGAGGGATAACGACACACAAAGAGGCTGTTGTACGAAGCAAGAAAACTTCGTACAACAGCCTCTTCGCATGCGTATCTTTTATCCGATCGGGTGCATGACGATCTTAGTCGCCTCACCGCCCTTGAGCAGATGATACGCCTTATCCCACTCGTCGATGCCAACCTCGTGCGTGATCATCTTGTCCGCGTCAATCTTGCGCTCGCTCATGAGCCTGAGCGTCGGTTCCCAATCATGCGTGTTCTGGCTGCGGCTGCCGACAACGGTCAGTTCCTTCTGGATGATCTTGGAGAAATCGACCGTCACTTCGTTCTTCGCAAAGAGCCCGACCTGCACATACTGTCCGCCCTTCTTGAGGAGATCCATGCCAAGCTGCATGGAGGGAACCGCGCCCGTGCAGTCATAGCAGACATCGGCGCCATAGTCCTCGGTGAGGGAGTTTACAATCTCCTTGACATCTTCCTTCTGCACGTCCACAATGCGCTCCACACCGAATTTTTCCTTCGCAATCGTGAGGCGTCCCATATCCTGCGTCAGACCGGTCATCACAACGCGTCCACCGTATGCCATGACGACCTGCGCTACGAGCAGTCCGATGGGACCGGGTCCGAGGACGAGGACAATATCCCCTTTCGTGATCTTCGCTTTATTGACACTATGATACGCGCACGCCGCCGCCTCCGTGATGGATGCCTGCCGCGTCGTCACGTTCTCCGGCAGGATGTGCAGACTCTTTGCACGCGTGAGAATGTACTGCGCCATGGCGCCGTCCTGCTGCGTACCGAGCCCCTTGCGGCTCGAGCAGAGATTGTACTCCCCGCGCTCACAGTAGCGGCAGTGTCCGCAGATCTCAAAGGTTGTCTCGGAGGTCACACGGTCACCGACCTTCACATTCGTAACGCCCGCGCCAACTTCGGCGACGACACCGGCAAACTCATGACCGATCGTCAGCCCTTCGGCATCCACGTTGTAATGCCCCTCGAACGTGTGAAGATCACTGCCGCAGATGCCGATGTATTCCACGCGAATCTTGACCTGTCCCTCGCCGACAACGGGCTCCGGCTTATCAATCACATTCCAGTTGCCCGCGCCCTTCGCGACCTTGACCAATGCCTTCATGATAGTTCCTCCTATCGCCTGTGTAAAGGGCAGGGACGCCTGTTCTCACGAACCTGCTCCCTGCCCCATGAAATAATATCTGCTCAAGCGAACAGCGATATCAGCTTAAAGATAATGAAATTGACGAGATTACCCGCTTGGTCGATGCTTGAGATGAGCGCAGCACCTTCCGGCATCTTGAAGTTCGCCGTGACGCCCATCGATGTCTGAAACTCTGCCAGTGCTGTACCCATCAACAGGCAGACGCCGATCACAACCAAACCGCTGAGAACTGAGTGAATGATGTTGCCGCGTGCAGCCGCAACGATCATTGCGACAAAGAACGGGATCGTTGCCAGATCGCCGAAGGGCAGCATATTGTTCCCCGGCAGAATGACGGCGAGCAGCAGCGTCAGCGGAACGAGGATGAGTGCAGTTGCGATGACGGCAGGATGCCCCGTCGTCACAGCAGCGTCAAGACCGATGTAGAGCTTGGAGTTCTCGGAGTCCTCACCGAAGCGCTTCTGAAGGAAGTTGCGCGCTGCCTCGGAAATGGGAATCAACCCTTCCATGAGGAGCTTCACCATGCGCGGCATGAGCACCATGACACCCGCCATCGCCATGCCGACCTGAATCGTTTTTCCTATATCATAGCCGGCAAGAGCGCCAAGAATACATCCGAGAATCAAGCCCATAAAGATCGGCTCGCCGAAGATTCCGAAGCGCTTCTGGATCGTCTCGGGATCAGCCTTGAGATCCTTGATGACAGGAATCTTCTGAATGAGCCATATGAGCGGGATACCAATGAGGGAGTTCGCCATTGTCGAGCCGGTCGGGACGGAAACACCCGGCAGGTCATAGTATTTCTCCATGTAGGGTGCCGTCCAGTCCGCAAGCTTCAGCATGGCAATCTCAAAGAGCACCGCTGCCAGAATGGCAAGCGGAATGCTGCCGTTGATCGCATACACACATGCGCCGCAGAACGTAAAATGCCAGTAGTTCCAGATATCGACGTCCATCGTCTTGGTCGTCTTCGTAATGAGCATGATGAAGTTGACAAGGAGGCCGATGGGCAACATGATCGCCGCAATCGGAGAAGCCCACGCAAGACTTGCAGAGCCCGGCCAGCCGATGTCAATGATCGTGAGATTGATGCCGAAGCGCGCAACCATGGCCTGTGCCGCGGGACCGAGATTATCGACGAGCAGTGCGACGACGAGACCGATTCCGACAAATCCGACGCCGATGGTAAGTCCGGAACGAAATGATTTCGCAGGACCAAGACCGAAGCCAAGACCGATAAAGAAGATGAAAACCGGCAGGATGACTGTGGGACCAAGTGCCAAAAATGCCTGCACCAGTGGAGTCAAAGTTTCCATGAAATATTCCTCCTTCTTTGGACGCAGAGATGAACAAGCCCCTGCTACACCCGTGCGCCCGAACAGACCGTCTTTGTACTATTTTTGAAGCTCAGCGAGAATCTCCGCCTTCGTCTTGTCGAGACCCATTCCTGTGAGGAAGGGGCGTCCATTGATGACCGGGAACTTGTACTGATCCTTATCCACGACTGTCGTCGTGATGAGCAGATCCGCGCGATCCGCGTAGCTCGGCACTTCCATGATCTTGCACTGGATGACCTCAATCTGGATTCCGTTGTCCTTCGCCAGACTCTCAAGTGCGGTATTCACGACCGTCGATGTGGCAATGCCCGTTCCACATGCGACCAATACGACCTTCTTGTCATTTGCCATGATGCTCACTCTCTTTCTACAATCAATAATCACTCTTCTACCTTCGACAGACGCTCTCTGACGAACGTACAGATCTTCCGCGCCGATTCACCCGTTTTTACGAGCTTCAATGCATCTGCATCCTGCAAAATCCCCATCAAGTTTTGCAAAAGGGTCAGCTGTGCGTGTGCCTCCTTCATCGCCAGCATGAAGATGCAGTCCACGGAAACCGTCTCCGTATCGTCCCCCATGACGATGAAATCCACTGGCTTCTTGAGACGCGCAATGCAGACCGCAGGTGTATTTACATGCTCCACATCCGTATGCGGAATTGCGACGCCGCCCATTACCGTCGGCAGACCTGTTGCAAAGACCTTCTCTCGCGCAACAACCGCATCTGCATAACTGTCCTTTACATAGCCCTGCTCATGCAGTCGCTGTGCCGCCTGACGCAGCAGATCGAAATTGTCCTCTGCCTCCACATCCAAGAGTACAAGGTCCTCACTGAGTGCAACATCCATGATCTCCCCTCCTTTCGACGTATCCTTCAGAAGCAAATTCATTATACCGAGCAGCAAATTCCCATCATAGGCATATCTCTTTCCTGAAATATTCCTGAAAAGAGGAAATATTAGAAAGGCTTTCCGTTTTCCATTTCCGCAATGATCCATCTGTATGACATTCACTGCGGCAATAAAAAAAGGCGGTCATAAGACCGCCGTGAACTCCTCGAGAAATCTCTCATAGGATTTATGTTTGAGCAGGGATTCCAATCCATGATGTTCTTTGATGAACTCGTAGAGTTTGAGAAAGAGCTTCTCCCAAAGAGCTGCTTTCGTCTGCTCAATATTGAGCAGAAAGACGACACGCACGGGGAAATCCTCCCAATGTACCGGATCTTTTAGGATGAGCACGGAAATATTCGAAACGACACATTCCGTAGAGATCGCATGCGGTATCGCAGCAAAATTTCCAATACTCGTCGAGGACATACGTTCGCGTTCAAATACGGAACTCTTTCCTTCTGCATCCATCCATCCATTTGCAACCGCTTCATCCGTGAGAAACTCCAAGCACTCTTCGCGTGTACGGAATTCTCGATCCACATAGAAGCTCTCTTCACGAAAGAATTGCCGAACGATCTCCGCATCTAGAACATCCTGCTTTTGGAACATGATGCGCTGGATCTTCTCAATATCATCCGTGCGCAGCATATGGTTGACGCGGATGATTTTCGGGGAATCCATCATAAGCGGAACGGTGGAGATAACATAGTCTGCCTCCTCCACCATCTCTGCCGTCAGCTTGTATGCGGGAAGAACACTGATGACGTGGATGCTGCCGCGAAAATGCTCTTTCAGCTTTGCCTTCATGAGGACGGAGACGCCAAGACCTGCCGAACACACGACATAGACATTCTTCGGATGTTCCTCCTCGGCCATACTGTTCCGACTCATCGAAGCACCGAAATGCAGGGCAATGTAGCCGATCTCATTCTCGTTAAACTCAATATGGTCGATTTCACGTACCATCTTTGCCGCATATACGGCAATCTGAAAGGCAAGGGGGTAATCCTGCTTGACCGAACTGAGCAGTTCATTGCGGATGTTGACGCGAAATTTCACCCGTGCAATCGCAATGCGCAGGTGAAGCATGAGACCATCCTTTAGGTACTCATCTGCCGTAAAATCAAGCCCAAACTTCTTATCTACAGCAACGAGAACCTTTTCGACAAGCTCCTTCACATGGGCATCATTGACGGTACTGCCGATATCCAGCAGCTTCTTGCCCGTCAGAAGGCACTGTGTGATATAGAACACCTCGCTGTATGGGATGTCCATGCCGGTATAACGAAAGATTTCGTTTGCAACCTCTTTCGCCGCACTGTACTCAAAGGTTTCCTCCAGCTTCTGCGCCATACTGGTACGGCATTCGATTGTGTGTTCCATAGTGGATCTTTGAATGGCAAGTGCTGTCTGTACGGCGAGATCATGACGCGCTGTATCCGTCAACTGGAGATTGCGGATGCTCGCCGTCTGCGACAAAATCTTGTCCATTGCTTCACAGCTGATCTTGTCAAACAGCAGACTTCGCACCCTTTCATCCCGCACTTCATGCAGATAGTCCACGATAAAGCTGCGCAGATCTCCCTCCGCCCCCTCGATGCGCAGACCTTCCGTCTTATACAACACAACCTTGATATCATACTCCGCAAAGCGTTCCCGCGTCGTACTCAGGTAGTTTTTGATGGTCGAGAGCCCAACATACATCTCATCGGCAAGCGTCATCTGCGTAACGGATGTATCCTGCAGCAGGCACTCCAGAAAGCGACTGATGATATAGTTCTGCTGCTCACCTGCACTCGTCAGACCGACGGATTTTCCCTTTCCGTCCACAATGCGCAGCAGATTTTCCGCAGTCTCCTCTCGCTGCAGTTTATAGCCGCGATTGGGCGCAGCGAGAATCTGACACTGCTGATCTGCGAGCATCTCCTGCAGCGATTTGATATCTGAGCGAATCGTTCGAGAGGAGACAGCCAGTCGACGCGCAAGCTCCATGCCGGTCATGCCTTCCGGATTCTTGAGCAGCATTTCTAAAATCTTTTTACACCGTTCCTGCTTCTGCATCGCCATCCCTCCCGCAAATAGGATAATGTAAATAAATTAATTATAGAATCTCTCTGCGGGACTTCATAGATTGATTTACTTCCTTAAATTACGGAAATCCGCTCATACTCTTCCGCATTCCCCTCTCTGAAACAAATTCATCTCCACCGGAAAATGAACAAGACGTGAAAACCTGACATACGAAAAGCGCCGCCGTTTTTCACAGCGACGCCTTTTGTTATGGTGAACAGATTTATCGATTTACAGGCTTATGTCGATTCCGCACACTGCCCGCATGTTCGTTGCACATGCGCTCCCATGCCTCTTCCGGAATATCGCTGACCGCACCGATTGATTTCGCCAGAGAATAGATCTTCATGACCTCCTCCCCCGCCTCGAGAATCGCAACCGCCGCTTCCAGCGTCGGTCCTACCGTGAGGCACCCGTGATTTGCCAAAAGCACGAGATCACGGTTCGCCATCGCGTCCTCGATGCCAGCCGCAATCGCAGCAGTTCCCGGCTGCCCGTACGGCAGACAGGGGATATCCTCGAACAGGAGTCCAAACGTCGTCGAACAGCGCAGGCGAACGTGCTGATTGCAAAACGCAAACGCCGTGAGATACGGCGCATGTGTATGCACTGCCGCATTACAATCGGGACGCGCACGCAGCGCCGCCTGATGCAGAAGGTACTCACTGGAATACTTACAATTCCCGCCGATCTGCGTGTCCCCATCCATCACAGCGATCATCTCCGGCGTGAGCAGGGATTTTCTCTTGCCCGAGGGCGTGATGTAGAGTTTTCCCGTCTCTCGGTCAAGTATGGAGATATTGCCCTCCAGAGAGTTGACCAGCCCCTTCTCATCCAGAATCTTTGCGTAAAATACAACCTCTTCTTCTTTCGTCATGAGATCACCCCATAATATTCACTTTAACAAATATAATATGATACATTCTGATATTGTCAAGAACAGTTGACAAATTTCTCACAAGGGAACGAACGTTTAAGTGGTTGCGGCAATGCAGGCACCGCACTTTTTCAACAAGTTGCTCAGTTCTTTGATGTCACTGCGTACCGTTCTCGTACTGACGCCAAGCACTTGCGCGAGGTAATGGCTCGTGACGAGATTTGTTTTCTCGTGAAAAATTTTTAACAGCGAGATGACACGCCGATTTTGAACCTTCATATGCTCACCTCCTGACATTTTCTATTGTAAACAGAATACTTTTACATTTCCAGTTCGACATTTTCCACAAAATGTGGAAATAGATAACACAAGGTGAAAGCCGCAGAGGCACTCCGAAGCAATCCTCTTCTTTCCGCATAGAAAAAGCGCAGAAGCTTATGCCTCTGCGCTTTTTCTATCATGAATCGTATAAGGTTTTAGGTTCTGGTTTTCTCGTAGTCCATTATTTTCGTCACGCGGTTCGCATACTTTCCGCCAAGCGGCTCTGATGCCAACCAGACCTTTGTGATTTCCCACGCCATCTGGTTTGCAATGACACGGGCACCTAGGCAAAGAATATTTGCCGCATTGTGCTCCCGTGTCATCTGTGCGGAGAAGAGATCCGAAACCAAGGAAGCACGGATGCCGTTGACCTTGTTGGCCGACATCGACATACCGATGCCCGTGCCGCAGATCAAGATGCCAAGTTTATCCTGTGCCGCAGCGACTTCCTCCCCCACTGTGACCGCATAGTCATGCGAGTCTACGGATTCCTCACTGTCTGTTCCCTTGTCAACAATCGTATATCCCTCTTCTTGAAGTTTTTCTTTGAGGAACTCCTTCATGCTCCAACCGGCATGATCTGCCCCCATAACAATCATCGGCTTCACTCACAGTCCCTCCTCACGTCATTCTCTTTTCAGCGCTGACGCATCCACGCGGGAATATCGATGATATCCGTACCGCCAGGGCCTGCATTTGGCTCGACGACGTTCATGCGGCGATTGTTCACTGCATTGCTCCCCGTATTCGGCGGAACAATCGCCGCAGCGGGACGCGCCTGTGCCTGCGGCTGTGCAGTGGGCTTCGGTGCAATAGACGCCGCGCCGCCCATCCCCGGCATCGAGATCCAGTCTGCCGTGAACCCCGTATCGGACGCTGAAGATGAGGCGGCAGATGTGTCGTTCTCCGTCAGACCAAAGCCCGTCGCAACGACGGTGACGCGCACGCTGTCCTCAAGGTTCTCGTCCACACCGATGCCCCAGATGATATTCGCCTGACGTCCGTTCGTCGCATTCATGATGACGCTGTTCAGCCACTCGGATGCCTCGTTGACCTCGAACATGCTGAGTGTCTTGGAGCCCGTGAAGTTCATGATGACGGAGGTTGCACCCTCGATGCTCGTCTCGAGCAACGGCGACTCGATCGCTGCCTTTGCTGCTGCAACGGACGCCCCCTCGCCGCGCGCCTCGCCAATGCCCATAATCGCCGCACCGCCGTTCGCCATTGTTGTCTGAACGTCTGCGAAATCGAGATTGACGACGCCCTGATTCGTGATGAGGTCGGTGATGCCCTTGACGCCCTGCCAGAGCACATTGTCCACCTTGCTGAACGCCTCTGTGACGGGCGTGCTCTTGTCGATGATCTTCATAAGGCGATCGTTCGGAATGGTGATGATGGTATCGACGTGCTGCTGCAGATTCGTGATGCCGGAGTCCGCGTTGCGTGCACGCGTCATCCCCTCATAGGAGAAGGGGCGTGTAACCACGGCAACCGTCAATGCGCCGAGTTCACGCGCACACTCCGCAACGACAGGCGCTGCACCCGTGCCCGTACCGCCGCCCATGCCTGCGGTGATGAACACCATGTCCGCGCCGCGCAGCGCCTCGACGATCTTCTCGCGGCTCTCGGTCGCTGCCGCCTCACCAATCTCGGGACGTGCACCGGCACCGAGTCCGCGCGTACGCTTCTCACCGATCTGAATGCGCAGAGCTGCCTTCGACTGCAAAAGGGCCTGTGCGTCTGTATTGATTGCAACAAATTCGACGCCCTGCAGACCGGAATCGATCATATTGTTTACTGCATTACCGCCGCCGCCGCCTACACCGACAACGATGATCTTTGCAAGTTCTTCAAAGTTATCATCCATTTCGAACACAGCTTCAGCCTCCATATTATATCTGTATTATATTCTTCTTTTCAATAAATAATAATTGTCGTTGCATATTTTACCATGAAACTTACTATTTTTCTATAGCAGAGAAAAATTTTTAGTTGGCTTTGATCTACTTGTGCCGTCCTTTCTTCCAGCAAAAAGCTGCAAGCACTAAAACGAGAATCCATACAGCTGTCCCGATAATATCACCAATGCCGGTGTCAAAAAGAGGAGCCGTCATTCCCACCAAAGACAGGAGCGAAAAAATTATCGGCATACGCCATGTCGCAACACCTCCGCCTGCGCCTTCCACGTACACAAGAGGGCGTTCCTTTTTGCGTCGACTGCGCTGAATCCATCCGGAAAATCCACTGATGATAACAGCGATCACTGCCAAATCGAGAAGCACCCATAGGAGTTTCAGGGGCATTGTGCCGTGATTACGGAGATGGAGCTCACGCAGAAAATCACAAAACGAAAGCCAGCGCGGCATTGTTTTTGTAATATGTGTCAATCCGCTCTCATTGCGGATGAGATAAACCTCCTGCCCGCGGAACATCGTGGGCCGTTCTGCATCCGTCAATGTCATGACGGCAGGTTCTGTCTCACTCCCTGAGGCAAGATAGAGGAGATCCTGTCTTGGGAAATGCATTTTTGCATACGCAAGCATTTCCTCATATTCGATGGGTGATACGTTCTGTATATTGTTTGGAAGTTCCCGCTCCACATCTTCCAAATAACTGTCGTACCCGATGATATAGGCAGCAATCGCTGCGCCGCTCAGTGTCATCACGACTGCCCATATGGCAGTAACCATGCCGAGGAAATTATGCCAGTCGAAAAAACTCCCCGCAGACGTTCCACCGCGCGTTCCGCCAAAAAGTCGCCGCCGCATAAAGGAGAGATAAAGCAAAATGCCGCCTAGTATAGAGAGGAATGCAAGGAAGCACATGACCGTGAGAAAGATCATCCCGCCGCGTCCCATCGACATTCTGATATGCAGATTGTGCATTGTGCTCATAAAATCAGCAAGCGCGGGCGATTTGACATAGGAGGCACGCCACGGGACGAGTGCATCTGTTTGCGGTGCATAGGCAATCCGTATCCTGCGTACGCTGCCGCTCTCCTCCCAACTGAGACTGTAGACCAGTGCGCCGCGCTCCGGATAAGCAGAAATTGCATCCACCTTCCGCCCGGGCATCTCTGCCGCAATTCGATCCAGCCCCGCTTGCGAAGCATCCCATAGCTCGCGCGAGGGCAGCGCGCCAAAATGCGGGCGATCATTAACTTCGTTCCAGCGATAGATGTCCCCACTAAAGATGAGCGGAAGCCCGGTCAAGCAGAGCAGCAGAAAAAAGGCGGCACAGATTGCGCTGATCCAACGGTGAAGACGATAGAGATATTTCATACGAACAATCCTTTTCCAATCATCGGATCACACACATGAGAAAGTACCTTATTCTTTCGTAAATATAATAGCAACAAAGCCCCGCCGGATGGCGAGGCTCCGAACAATCCGCAGATTAGAACGAACACGTTGTACCAAAGGTGTAGGTTCGCTCACTTGCCGCTTCATTTGCATAGAATTTGCGATTGAGGAGGTTCTCGATGCCAAACTGCAGCTTAAAGTTCTCATTGATTTTGTAATTGAGATACAGATTTGTAACGAAGAAGCTGTCCTCTGAGCCATATTCACCCGTAACGGTGTCAACATGCTGGCGCGCGGCGATGTACTGCGCATCCAGCGTGCCGTTAAAGCGATCACGGTTGTACTCGAAGCCGAACCGCATCATATGTTTCGGCAGATACCAGTTCCGGTACGTCACGCCGCCGCTCGTATCCTCCCCGGACTCAAAGGTATAGTTGAAGTACGTCCGCCAGTCGCGATGGAAACGGTGCTTCACCTCGAACTCCGCCCCCTTGATCATCGATCTGTTCATATTATAGTATGCGCGCACGCGATTGCGCGTCGCAATCGTAATCTTGTCCGCAGTATCCACACGGAAGAGTGTCAGCCCGTAGGACGTATTCTTATCAATTTTCTGCTTAAGACCGATCTCATAGGTTCTTGAGATCTCCGGCGTCAGCTCGGGGTTCGCCTGAATCGAGCGCGGACTGTCCCCCGCGCGACGATAGAGCCGGTAGATGGAGGGAGGGTTGAACGACTTTCCGTAGCTCACATAGAGCATCGTATCCTTCTGCGGCTCATAGCTGACGGCGAGCTTCGGGCTCCACGCATGGAACGAAGCATCTTCGTAATCCTTGCGGACAGCATCGATGTAGGAGTACCCATTCTGCTTATCGAAGCGGTCATAGCGCATACCAAGCTGCAGTTTCCATCGCGCATCAAGCGCCAGCTCATCCTGCACAAAAAGCGCAGTAGACATCACGGAGCCGCCGCTCTGCTGGTACGGCTCAGCATAGGTCGAGCCCCAATCCTTCCAACGCAGGAGGTCATACCTGCGGTAGCGCATCTTATCCTTCATCCACGAAAAGCCGGCAAGCAGGGTATTGTTCCCGAGCGTCCACTTTTTCTGCAGATCTGCATTGTAGTTCTTTGTCGGGTATTCTGCGCGATCTCCGGCACCTGTCCAGTCGATACTGGTCGGACGATAGGCGCTGGAGTAACCGTCCTTCCATGTATCGCTGTAACCAATCCCCGCCTTGAAATCGTTCTTCGTGTCCTCGTAGCGCAGCTTGTGAATATCCTGCTCCCGCCTGCCGAGATATCCGAGGAAGTCATCAGGCGTAACACTGATATAGTTGCCGTTCGGCAGCTGCGCAATGCCCGAAAACGTGGGAATGCCGGCAGCGTCACGGAAATAGGTAATGGGATCGTGATAGGAGTACTCGTAGGAGGCGTGCATATAGGTATAGCCAAGCGAACGGTTCTGATCGAATGCATAATTCAAGTCGACGTAGGTATTCTCGCTCTCTTTCTTCTTTGCGCCGCGGCTGCCCACAACGTATTCACCGTAGGACAGCTTCTTAAACGAGCCGGTCGCATCCGGCGTGTAGCCCGTATCATACCATTCCTCTGCGGTGACGGCATGTCCGACCCAGCCGTCCGAGGTGCGATTTTCATAGCCGAGACGGAAGGAAAGATTTTGATCACCGCCCGTGACCTGAAGTCCCCGCTGCCATGTATTGTTGCTGCCGCGCAGAACATCGATCTGCCCGTGAATTTGCTGATGTTTGGCGTCCGCCGCACCTTCCGCCTTCTTGGTGATGATGTTGATGACGCCCGCAACGGCATGACCGCCGTAGAGTGAGGAGGCGGCACCGCGCACGATTTCGATGCGGTCAATGTTGGCAAGAGGGATGGAGTCCCAGTTCACGCCGCCATCAAAAGCGGTATTGAGCATCTGCCCGTTATACATAACGAGGATGTCCGATCCCGAAAAGCCGCGCAGAGTAACGCCGTCCTTGACCTCTGCCATTGGAGAAACATAAATGCCTGCCTCACGCGCCAATGCTTCGCGCAGACTGAACACATGGCGTTTTTCAAGCTCCTTTGATGTGATGACCGTGACATTGGCGGGAACTTTCATGAGCGGCTCCGAAATTCTGGTTGCCGTCACAATCGTCTCGCCAAGATCGCGTCCACTCCGCGAAGAACCGGTGGAGACATTGGTTCCGTTTTCCATGTCATCGGACGATGACGCCTCGACAGCAGGATCACTTTCGGCTGCGCTCGCAATGGAGGTATTGGCTCCTGTCAGAGCGCAGAGAACCGCCAGTGTAAGACATTTCTTTTTCCATGGATACATTTGTGAGAGACTTCCTTTCTTCTCCTAAGAATAAAACGATAACAGAGATCTTTGCATAGAAACAGCCTCCTTTCTCCCAGACGAGAAAAGAGGCTTATTCTTCATCGCATTATGACAAAAGTACAATAGGAAACTTGATGCACCGCAAAATTCGATGCACCGCAATCTCCTCCCCATCGCTCGTAGGTCAATCGGTGATTCTAAATCAGGCAGTTCTCCTGGCTCCAGTTCATCGTTTCTCTGCGCCTTCCCGGGGTTTCCCCAGTGGCACCATGCAGAGGCACTCGCTGTTACAGTGGCGGGACCGCGTCGGCTTTGACCGACTTCCCTATTAAGTCTTGCAACACCTGACCGAACACTATGCTGTTTTTAAGATGCAACCATCTCTTTTAAGGAGAATATCACTCAGGGGTATCCTTGTCAATTATTTCATCGTAAATTTCCATTTCCTTTACACTACTGCGCGCCGTCCCGGTAGTCCTTGAGCAGAAAGCGGCGCAGGATGGCAAGGTTCTTGAAGATGCGGAAGCCGAACGCGAGCAGGGCGACGTAGTAGAGGTCGATGCCGAGGCGGTCGCCGATAAAGACGAGCGCCGCCGCCAGCAGCGTATTCGAGAAGAATCCTGTGACAAAGACATGCTTGTCAAAGCGCTCCGCAACCGCCGCACGCAGGCCGCCGAATGCGGCATCGAGCGCTGCGACAAGCGCGACGGAGAAAAGCTTCGAATACGCGAGCGGGATGACGATCGGACTGTTATAGCCGATGAGGAGGCCGATCGCAAGGCTGACAATAACGATGTAGATCATTTGCTTCCCTCCTCGCGCTCCGTGGTTTCGCGCGCATAGCTCTGGCGGATGCTCCCGCGGTAGGGCGGAATGTAGACATCATCGCTCACCTTGATATCGAGCTGGATGCCCCAGACGCTCAGTGTCTCGACAACACCGCCACGCATGCGCAGGGAGTTCTCAAGCGACTTCTTGTCCCCGATGGCGCGAATCTCGAAGGGAGCGGACGAGCGCACGTTGTTCACCGAGAGCGTCGGTCCCGCGCAGCGAATCTCGGAGATCCCCGTGAGGCGCTGTCCGTTGACAGAGATCGCCTCCGCACCCGCCGCGCGCAGTTCGTTGATGACGCGCAGGAGATCGTCGTCGTGGATGATATAGAGGTTTGGATTCTCCCCTGCTTTCACGGGTTTTGCGCTGTCATCCATGCGCACGATGACGCCCTCACCCTCAAGCGGAACGAGCGCGGCACGATAGCGCAGCATGTCCTGATCCTCTTTGTTCTCTACGTCGGCGGCGGCTGCCTGCATCTTGCGCAGTTCCTCACCGAGTTCGTCACGCTCGTGCTCGGTCTGGAGCAGGCGATCGGAGATCTCTTCGATGCGCTGCTGCGAGAGTGTCCCCTTCCCATCCTGCGCCGTGCGGAACTGCACGGCGATCATGAATCCGATCAATACGCAGACGAGTGCAATGAGCCAGCCGCCCTGCCAGAATTGTTTCATTTATTTTCCCTCTGTGGTTGTCTTATCTGCAAGTTTGATAAACGGTGCATCGTAGCTGAAATCAACGAATTCCACCGTATGACGCGTGGTCTTCTGATCCTGTAAGAAATCCTGTGTGAGTCCCGCCTTCTCCGGTATGCGCTCAAGATCACCGAGGCGGATGGGCAGCGCCGTCTTTGTATAGGCAACGACGGCGGTCGGCACTGTGATGTTGACTTCGGAAATCTGCCCGATGTCCGCCGGATCGATCTTCGCAAGAAACATAATGACCTTCCCAACGCGGGCGTTGTTATTATCATCCCCGATGTAGAGATCGCGCAGTTTGACCCCCGTGATGATGGGGATGTCGGCTCCCTTGAGCGAACGATAGCTGGCAATGACCTTCCCTTGCCGATCAAAATCCAGATAGCCGTAGTCACATGCGACGGTAGCGACAGGAATCCGCTCGACGATATCCATTTCGATCTTATTCGGCAGCTGTCGCCGCACGACGGCGGACTCAATGCGCAGGTCATGGAGCAGATTCGTCGTCATGACATCCGTCTTGAGTTCAAAGAGGCGCTGTCCGTACTGAATGCGCGCAATCTCGCAGAGCTCCGCCTCATCCAGATGGACGTTGCCGCGCACGACAAGCTGCTGAAAGGTGAAGAGCGGCGAGTAGATGAGCGCGGCAATGACGGCAGCGATGCATAGGAGGTAGAACGCCCCCTTCAGAACGCGGCGAGAGCTCATCGACGGTACCCTGCCATCGCGAGGATCTTCTCACAGAGCTCGGGGAACTCGATGCCGATCGCATGTGCTGCGTCGGGCACGAGGGAGGTCGCCGTCATGCCCGGCACGGCGTTGACCTCGATGGCATAGGGCTCTCCCGTGTCACTCAGCATAACGTCGACGCGCGCAACACCTGCACATCCGCACGCTTGAAAGGCGCGAACGGAGAGCTCCTTCACGGCCGCCGTGCACTCTGCGGAAATCTCTGCGGGTACGATGTGTGTCGATGCACCCGGTGTATACTTGCTCTCATAGTCGTAGCGCCCCGAGGTGGTTGTGATCTCGATGACGGGAAGAGCCTCTGCCGATGCAGGTGTTCCCCACACAGCCACGGTCAGCTCGCGCCCGTGAATAAATTCCTCAACAAGCACCTCGTTGCCGTAGGAGAACGCCTCATCGATGGCGGGCTGCAGATCTTCCTCCCGCGTGACGATGTAGACGCCGATGCTCGACCCCTGTTCGGGGGCCTTGACGACGAGCGGGAGATCGAACTCCGTGCGAATACGCTCCGCTGTGTAAACATCACGTTCCCCCGCATGAATGCAACGGAAACGCGGCGTCGCGATCCCCTCCGCGCGGAAGATCCGCTTTGCCGTCATCTTATCCATCGTGAGTGCCGCAGCACGGACGCCCGATCCCGTATAGGGAATCCCGAGCATATCAAGCGTTCCCTGCAGCACGCCATCCTCACCGTACTTTCCATGCAGCGCATTGAATACGATCGCGGGATGGATTTTTTGAATTTCCTCGGCAAAGTTCTGGGGCTCCAGTTCCATCCCAATGGCAGGATAGCCTTTCGCGCGCAGCGCATCGAGAATCGCACCGCCCGAGCGGCGCGATACCTCCGCCTCAGTAGAGGGTCCGCCCATGATAACAACAATGGGCTGTTCGCCAGTGGCTGCCGTCCCCGCCTTCAGCTGCTCCACGAGAGCCTCTCCGACCTCGAGGATGTTGCCCGCGCCCATTGTGATGACGAGATCTCCCGCACGCACATGCTGCGCGAGGTAGCGCTCGAGATCGGCACGCTCCGGCAGGTAGACGGCGTCCTGCCCCGACTGCTTTGCGACCTCCTCCATCAGTGTCTCGCCGCTGATGCCCGGGATCGGCGTTTCACCCGCCGCATAGACATCGGTGAGGATGAGCAGGTCGGCGGCGGCAAAGCACGCGCCGAATTCCTCGCGCAGCAGCTGTGTACGTGAGTAGCGATGCGGCTGAAATACGCAGACGAGCCGACTGGGGTTCGTCTGACGCGCCGCCGCAAGCGTTACGGCGATCTCCGTCGGATGATGGGCGTAGTCGTCCACCACCCAGACACCGCGCTCCTTGCCCTTCGTCTGAAAGCGGCGCTTCGCCCCGTGGAAACCGGCAAGTGCATCCTGAATCTGCGCGAATGCGACATCCGCAAGGCGTGCAACGGCAATGCAGGCAAGCGCGTTCAGCACGTTATGGCGTCCGGGGATGTTGAGGGAGATACGTCCCAGCTCCGTGCCGCGCTCAAAGACGGTGAAGGAGATAATGGAACCGTGCGTCTCAATGTCTGCCGCACGATAGTCCGCCTCCGTGTCGATCGCATAGGAAATAACGCACCGCTTCGTTTCGCGCGCGATCTGCCGCAGGATCTCATTTTCAAAGCAGAGGATCGCCGTGCCATCCTCATCCACCTGATCGACAAACGTACGGAACGCTGCGATGATCTTCTCCATCGTGCCGTAGTGATCCATATGATCGTCCTCGACGTTTGTCACGACAGCAATGTGAGGACGCAGCTTGAGGAAGGAGCCGTCGCTCTCATCCGCTTCGGAGACGAGGTAGCGTCCTGTGCCGAGCTTCGCATTCGTACCGAGGTCGGGCACCTCGCCGCCGACGATGATGGTCGGCGATACGCCCACGCGGTCAAGAGTCACACCGATCATAGAGGTGGTCGTCGTCTTGCCATGCGAGCCCGCGACGGCGATGCCTTCATACTCATTGACGAGCGCCGCATTGATGTCCGAGCGGTGCAGCTTCGGGATGCGCAGATCCCACGCCGCAATCACCTCGGGATTGTCATACGGGATCGCCGAGGAAACGACGATGGCATCTGCGCCGCGCACGTTCTCCGCATGCTGTCCATCCGTCCACACACGCGCTCCGAGGCGCACGAGTTCCTCGATGATAGGCGATGAGCCCTGATCGGAGCCGGACACCTTGTAGCCGAGCAGGAGAAGAATCTTCGCGAGCGGACTCATTCCGGCGCCGCCGATGCCAACAAAATGTATGTTATGAATCCCCTTCAAATCCTTGAGCACAGTCCTCACCCTTCTCGTTTTCACAGAATCACCGGTATATCGAATTTCATTTTATCATTGATTCCTTACAATCCGCAGCGCAAGCGCCGCAATTTCCTCTGCCGCCTCCGGTTTTCCGAGGCGCTTCATCGCCGCCGCCATAGCCGCACGGCGCGCATCATCCGCGAGCAGGTCGTGCAGCATCTGCTCGAGCACGGCGCCGCTGAGATCTCGGTTGAGGATCACCTCTGCCGCCCCCGCTGCCTCCACGGCGCGCGCGTTCTTCTCCTGATGGTTCTCCGCCGCATACGGATACGGAATGAGGATCGCAGGTACCCCCCGTGCCGCGAGCTCGGCAAGCCCCGTCGCGCCCGCGCGAAAGACGGCAATATCCGCCATCGCCATTGCCTCGGGCATGTTGTAGAGATACGGCAGGACGCGCAGATGCGAATGCTCTTCGAGCCGCACGCCCGCATTCCGAATGCGCGCAAGCGTATCTCCGTGCTCGTCCGCGCCCGTCACATGGAGGTACTGCACATCTCTTTGCTCTGCCGCGTGCGCGATGACCTCGACCATTGCGCGGTTGATCGAGCGCGCCCCGCGGCTGCCGCCCGAGACGAGCACAGTCTTCTTCGCAGGATCGAAGCCGAAGGCCCTTGCCCCCGCTTCGCGCGTTGCCGTCAGCACCTCGGGGCGGATCGGATTGCCCGTCACATAGGTCTTTTCCCTCGGAAAAACGCGCTGTGCGTCCTCCATGCCCACGGCGATCGCCGTGGCAAACTTCGCGAGGATGCGGTTCGTCACGCCCGCAAAGACGTTCTGCTCCTGCACGAGCGTCGGTACACCTGCGAGGCTCGCCGCGAGGAGGATGGGTCCGGCGACATAGCCGCCCGTCCCAATCGCGACGTTGGGCTGAAAGCCATGCACAATGCCGCGCGCACGCGCGACCGCACGCAGAGCCCGCCACACACGTCCGATGTTTTCGAGCGAGATTTTCCGCTCGAAGCCTGCGAGATCCATTGCGATGAAGTCGATGCCCTCGCGCGGTACAATGTCTGCCTCGAGTCCGTTCTTCCCGCCGACATAGAGGATACGCGCGGATGGTTCACTCCGCTGAATCGCGCGGATGATCGTGAGCGCGGGATAGATGTGTCCGCCCGTCCCACCGCCGGATACGATGATGTTCATAGCTCGTTCACGATCCTCTTGAAGTCACGCCCGCGTTCCTCATAGCCGCCGTACATGTCAAAGCTCGCGCAGGCGGGCGAAAGCAGAACCGTCTGCGGAGGCGCGGCAAGCTCATGCGCGATCCGTACCGCCTCCTCCATATGGTAACTCGCACGGTGGATCTGCTCTGCCGAAACGCCGGCGTCCAGAGCCGCCGCTGCAAAGCGCTCCGTGGCATCGCCGACGAGGATCAGCGCATCGACACGCGCACGCACGAGCGCCATAAACTCCGTGAGATCGGTCAACTTGTCGTCGCCGCCCGCAATCAGGATGATATGCCCATCGAACGCCTCGAGCGCCTTGATCGCCGAATCCGTATTCGTTGCCTTGGAGTCGTTGTAGTAGCTGACGCCGTCCAGTGTACGCACGAACTCGATGCGATGCTCCACGCCCTTGAACGCGCGCAGGACCGGACGCATCTCAGCGGACGTCACGCCTGCAAGAAACGCCATTGCCGCCGCTGCAAGTGCATTCTCGACATTGTGCCCGCCCGGAATGCCAAGTTCATGCGTCGCAATGAGTACATTCTCCTCGCCATCCCAGCGAATGACGATCATGCCGTCCGCACGCACGGTCGCCCCCTCTGCAAGTTCCTCGCGGCGGCTGAAGAAGCAGACACGCCCCTTTGCGCGCTCTGCCATGCCGCGCGTATGCGGATCGTCATAGTTCAGCACGAGGAAGTCCTCCGCTGTCTGCGCAGCGAAGAGCTTCTCCTTCATCGCCTGATAGACCTCCATCGAGCCGTGACGGATGATGTGGTCGGGGGTCACGTTCAGCTCCGCGACGATTGCCGCGTGAAAATGCGTGGTCGCCTCCATCTGATAGCTCGAGATCTCTGCCGCGATCGCGCCATCCGCCGGGATCTCCTGTGCCACGTCGATCAGGGGCACACCGATGTTGCCGCCGACGCCGACCGATGGAAAATGCGCGCGCAAAAGCTCGCCAAGAAGCGTTGTGGTCGTGGTCTTGCCGTTCGTCCCCGTGATGGCATAGATGGGTGCGCGTGCGATCTCACCCGCCAGTTCCACCTCTGTGGTGACGCGAATACCGCGCGTTCGTGCGCTGCGAACGAGCGGGATACGCTCGGGGACGGCAGGCGAGAGCACAATGAGATCGGTACCGTCCAGCAGTTCTTCCCTTTGTGCACCAAAGACGCAGGAGATTCCCTGCGTCCGCAAATCCTCAATATGTTGCTGTGTCAGCGGATCCTTTTCCGCGTCCGCCTCTTCCTTTGCGTCCGAGAGCGTCACACGCGCGCCCGCCGCCGCAAGGTATTTCGCCGCCGCAAAGCCGCTGATGCCCGCCCCGATGACGAGCGCAGACTGATTCTGATAGGACAATTCCCTGTGTCCCCCTTATCGGTAAAAATATTTATGACATAAGTACGACAAATCCAGCGAGAAGCGCCCCCGCTGCGCCGACTGCCCAGAACGTATAGACCACGCGCGTCTCGCTCCATCCGCCGAGCTCAAAGTGATGATGAATCGGGCTCATGCGAAAGATGCGCTTGCCGCATGTCTGGAACGAGATGACCTGCAGGATCACGGATAGTGCCTCGCAGACAAAGACAAAGCCGACGATGGGCAGCAGCGCCTCCGTATGCGAGAGGATCGCCACGCCCGCAAGCGCTCCGCCGAGTGCGAGCGAGCCCGTATCGCCCATAAAAATGCGTGCCGGATGATGATTATACCACAAAAAGCCTACGCATGCACCAATTATTGCCGCAGAGAACACCATCAACCCATTGTCCGTACCGTACATGAGCGCCGCATAGAAGAGCGCTGCCACGGCGACCGTGCCGGAGGCAAGACCATCGAGCCCATCCGTCAGATTGACAGCATTCGACGTGCCCACGAGGACGAATACGACAAGCAGATAGTAGAGCGCGCCGATGTCCCACGTTTCTCCGAGAATCGGTACCCATACGCTCGTATCGTGTCCCAAGAGAACGCGCCCGATCAGTATGGTGACGAGGGAGATGCCGAGCTGCCCGAGGAGTTTTTGATAGGCGCGCAGGCCGAGATTGCGCTTCTTGACCACCTTGATATAGTCATCTGCAAAGCCGAGCAGAAAATGACCGAGGAAGATGAAGAGTGCGAGCAGTGTCGTTACCGTGAGTGGTGCAAAGAGGAGTGTCGCTGCGGTCACGGCAAGCACGATCATCACACCGCCCATCGTGGGCGTCCCACTCTTCTGCCGATGACTCGCCGGTCCCTCCTCACGGATGCTCTGTCCGTATTTCAGTCGGTGCAGGAACGGGAGGAAGTAGACGCCGCTGAAAAGCACGATAGCAAGTGAAGTCACAACACTTAAAAGGATACTCAGCTGCGGCGAGAGATCCGAGATATGTCCCATCAGTGCCCCGCTTCCTCTTCGGTCAGGAGCGCAATGATCTGCTCCATCTTCATGCCGCGCGACCCCTTGAAGAGAACAGTGTCACCATCCACGAGCATCTCGCGCAGATATTTCGCCGCCGCCTCATGGCTCTCTGCATGATAACAGACGGAGCAGCCCGCCGCCTCTGCCGCCTTATGCATCCACCGTGCCTGTTCGCCATAGGTCACCAGTGCCGCAAAGCCGAGCTCTGCAACGCGTTTTCCAATTTCCCTGTGCGCCTCCTCGGCTGCCGCGCCGAGCTCGAGCATATCGCCGAGCACGGCGATCCTGCGCCCATGATAGAGCGAAGCCGTCGTTTCGATCGCGGCGCACATAGATGAGGGGCTTGCATTGTAGGCATCGTTGATGAATCGCCGTGCGCCGATCTCATGCACCTCATAGCGCATCTTGGTCGGGGTGAGTGTACGCAGCCCCGCCTGCATCTCCTGCGGCGTGCATCCGAGGACGAAACCTGCCGCAAGTGCCGCAAGTGCATTGCTGACATTGTGCCGTCCCGCCAGCGGTATGCTGTAGTCATGCCGCTCGTTGCCCCACGTCACCATGAACTGCGAGCCGCCCGCCGCAAGACGCAGTGCCTCGGCACGGATATCCGCATCTGCGCCGATGCCATAGGTGAGAATGCGCACGCCGTCTGCCGCCATCGGACGCATCGCAGCGACGCGTTCATCGTCCGCGTTGAGGAGCACGGTTCCGCCCGCAGGGATCGCCTCTACGAGTTCTGCCTTTGCCTTTGCAATATTTTCGATGGAACCGAGCAACTCCATGTGCACCTCGCAGACATTCGTCACAATGCCGATATTCGGCGCAGCAACGGGTGCGAGCGCGGCGATCTGTCCCAGCCCGCGCATGCCGATCTCCACGACGGCGGCGGTATCATCCTCCGTGATGCCGAGCAGTGTCAGCGGCAGTCCGACCTCGTTGTTATAGTTCGCCGCCGTGCGGCAGACCGCGCCGCGCCCCGAGAGGACGGCTGCCGTCAGGTCCTTCGTCGTGGTCTTGCCGTTCGAGCCCGTGATTGCAACGACGGGGATGTCGAACTTCATGCGCCACGCATGCGCGATCTCTTGGTAGGCCTTCAGTGTATCCGGCACTGTGAGGACTGTCCCCTTTTCCTTCTTCAGATCCTTCTGCACGGAGGCAGACAGAGGCGCATTGACGAGGACTGCCGCAGCGCCCTTGTGAAGCGCATCCGCAGCAAAATCTGCACCATCAAAATTCTCCCCGCGCAGGGCAATGAAGAGGTCACCTGCCGCGATCTTCCGCGTATCCGTCGTGATATGGGGGATCGTATCATTCCCACGCAGTTTTCCACTGTGTACCTCGGCATCCGTTGCCGCAAGCACCTCATCCCATGTCATCGCCATATCACAGCCCCCCGATCGCTTCGCGCGCCGTCTCGCGGTCATCGAAGTGAATTGTTTTGTCCTTTAAGATTTGGTAGTTTTCATGTCCCTTGCCGAGAATGACCACCGTGTCGCCCTTCTGCGCCCTTTGGACGGCGTGAAAGATTGCCGTACGGCGGTCGACGAGCTTTTCGTACGGCTTGTCACCGATGACGGGCAGAACGCCCGTCTCGACCTCATCCAAAATCGCTGCCGGATCCTCCGTGCGCGGGTTGTCGGATGTCAGCACGACGATGTCCGCCAGCTCCGCCGCCATACGCCCCATGATCGGCCGCTTCGTCCGATCGCGGTCGCCGCCGCAGCCGAAGACGGCGATGATACGCCCCGCCGTCACGGCACGCGCCGTGCGCAGCACATTTTCCATGCCGTCCGGCGTATGTGCATAGTCCACGATGACGGAGAAATCCTGCCCCGCGCGCACGAGTTCGAATCGTCCCGGCACACCCGCGAAGTCCATGAGCGCAGCTTCGATGTCCGCCGCCGCCACCTTCTCCGCGAGCGCCGCGCCCGTCGCTGCGAGCACGTTATAGACGTTGAACAGGCCTGTGATGCCGATATGCAGACGGGAGAGCTCCGCGCCATCATGAACGAGCACCAGCTCCATGCCATCCTGCGCCAGATGCACATCGTGCACCATCAGAGCAGCATCATGCTCCACGCCATAGGAAATGATCGGACAGAGCGCATGTGCACGCATCGCTTTGCTCCATGCATCATCTGCGTTGAGCACCGCTGTCTTGCCCGTCTTTGCCCCCTCTGCCGACACGAGGTCGAAGAGCCGTGCCTTTGCGCGCGCGTAGTTCTCCATCGTCTTGTGGTAGTCGAGATGATCCTGTGTCAGATTCGTGAACACCGCCGTATCGAACTCGATGCCCGCAACGCGCCCCTGATCGAGTGCATGCGAGGAAACCTCCATGACGACAGCATCCATTTTGCGCGTGCGCATCTCAGCGAGCAGCTGCTGCATGACGATGACATCGGGCGTCGTGTTTGCCGTGGGGAACACCTCGTCCTCCATCATGACTTGGATCGTTCCGATGAGTCCGACGCGCCTGCCCGCATGGCGCAGGATCGCACGCGTGAGATAGCTCGTCGTGGTCTTGCCGTTCGTCCCTGTGATGCCAATCACGCGCATTGCGCGCGCGGGATAGTCATAGAAATAGGGAACAATCACGTCCAGTGCCTCCTCGATGTTCGGCACATGGAGGACAGAGATCCCGTCGGGCACATCGACGCTTTCCCGCTGCGTCAAAATAGCGCGAGCTCCTGCCCGCGCCACATTCGGTATAAAGCTGTGTGCATCGACATGAGCGCCCGCGATGCAGGCAAAAAGCGCCCCATCCCCCACCTGCCTCGAGTCTCGCTCGATGCTCGTGATCACGGCATCATCGCCCGCGATACGCGCACCCGGCACAAGGGCAGCGAGTTCCTTCAGCCGCTTCGTCATTGCCCATCATTCCCCTTCATGCGAAAAATACATATTCTGCGGTACCTGCATGTGCAGCTGCTCCACCGCAATCGACTCGATCCGCGCAGGCGATTTCAACTGTGCGATCTCGATCTTGAGCCGCTCGTTCTCCTGCTCGAGCTGATCGGCGGTCTGCTGCGTCTCAAGCAGTGTATAGCCGTTCTTTGCCCCGATACCGCCAAGCAGCGTCACGACCATCGCGCCGAACGCAATCAGGAAGAAGATCGCGCGCAGGCAGTTGCGCAGATTCGTATTCACTTCCCGTCGGATCAGCGGTTCCTTCGGCGGTTCCACCTGTGGTGCGGGCGCTGCCACTTCCTCGTATTCGTACGTATACAGTTTACGTGCCGCCACGCGCCCTCACCTCCTTGATCTATTGATTTCCTCGTTTATAACTTCTCTGCCGTGCGCAGCTTTGCGCTCTTTGCCCGCGAATTCTCCGCACATTCTGCCGCACTTGCCGCGCGTGCCTTGCCGATGAGCCTCAGTTCCGCCGTATGACTGCAGATACAGACAGGCGTATGCGGCGGACAAATACATCCCTGCGCCAGTTGTTTCAATGTTTGCTTTACAATGCGATCCTCGAGCGAGTGGAACGTGATAACGGCAAGGCGCCCACCCGTGCGGAGCGCGTGCGCAGCATCCACGATCGCATCCGCGAGAATCGTCAGTTCCTCGTTGACCTCGATGCGAATCGCCTGAAAGATACGCTTGGCGGGATGGCCGCCCTTCGCACGCACCTTCTTCGGCACGGCGCGGTCGATGACGGCGACGAGCTGCCCCGTTGTTTCAATAGGACGGGACTTTCGTTCCTCTTCAATGAATGCGGCAATGCGCTTTGCCCAACGCTCTTCCCCATAGTTGTAGAAGATCTCCGTGAGCTCTGCCGCTGTGTATTCGTTGACGACGGTGTAGGCGCTTCGTACGGCACGCCGGTCCATGCGCATATCGAGCGGTGCATCCTGCATATAGGAGAAGCCGCGCTCCGCCGTATCGATCTGCGGCGAGGAGATGCCGAGATCAAAGAGAATGCCGTCCACCTTGGATACACCCTTATGCGCGAGGATGTCCCGCAGATGACGGAAGTTATTGTGCACAAGCGTGACCTGACAGGCTGCGTCCGCAAGACGCTCACGCGCTGCCGCAATCGCCAGCTCGTCCTGATCGATGCCGATCAGGTGTCCCTCAGAGGAAAGTTTTGCCGCGATCCGTCCCGCATGCCCTGCGCCTCCGAGCGTACAGTCCACATAGATGCCATTCGGACGGATGCAGAGCGCCTCGATCGTTTCCTCGGGCAGAACGCTCACGTGGTGAAAGTCACTCATATCGTAATCCCATAGCCCGCGAGCTGCGTCGAGATCTCCGTGATGTTCGGATCGACCTCACCCGCATAGCGGAGCCACTTCTCCTTGTCCCACACCTCGATGCGCGCGTCTGCGCCCGTGAGAATGACGTCCTGCTTGAGCCCGATGTTCGCATAGGCACGCAGATTCGCGGGCACGAGAAAACGCCCCTGTTTGTCGCATTCGAGCGTGCGTGCACCCGCGATGAAGAAGCGCGCAAAGGCGCGTGCATTCGGATCGGCGATCGAGAGCGTACGCAGCTTTGCCGCGAACTCGTCCCATGCCGCCTGCGGGAAGAGGAAGAGACTGCCGTCGAGCCCCTTTGTGATGATGAACGAAACGCCGAGCTCCTGCCGGAAATCGGCGGGCAGGATGACGCGGCCCTTGGCATCAATGCTGTGGGCGTATTCCCCCATGAACATCCGGCCGCACCACCCTTCTGGATTTGCTCGCCACTCTGTGGCACATTCCACCACAATCCACCACTTTTACTAACAGTTATAGCAAAAACCCCCTTTCTTTTCAAGAAAACAGGCATTCCCTTTTACTTGTATATGATTTTTAGACCCCTGCTCATACCGCGAAATAAAAGGGACGTTCCATATTGTTTAGTTGTGTATTAAACATAAAAAAGGGACTTACCTCCTATACGGAAATAAGTCCCTAAGTACGTTGTTTTCAGACAAGTTCGTGTGCGATCATGTACTCCGCAATCTGAAGTGTATTCAGCGCCGCGCCCTTGCGAATCTGATCGCCGCAGATCCAGAAGTTCAGCGCATTCTCCGTCGACTCATCAAGACGCAGGCGACCGACCTCGACGTCCGTCTTACCTGAGGTAAAGAGCGGCATTGGGTACTCCTGCTCTGCGGGATTGTCACGCAGGATGACGCCGGGAAATGCCGCAAGCGCCTTTCGTGCATCCTCAAGCGAGACCGCGCTCTCGAACTCGACGTTGACGGATTCGGCATGGCTGCGGTAAACGGGCACGCGCACGGTGGTCGCCGTGATGCGCAGCGTGTCGTCCCCCATAATCTTCTTCGTCTCATTGATCATCTTCATCTCCTCTTTGGTATAGAGGTTGTCCATGAAGACGTCAATCTGCGGGATGAGGTTGAATGCGATCGGGTAATGTTTCGGCAGAGAGCTCACCGGCAGAATATTTGCCTCGGCTTCCTTCCCCTCAGACAGTGCCGCAACCTGCATTTCAAGCTCCGCCATGCCCTCCTTGCCTGCACCGGAAACCGCCTGATAGGTGGAGACAACGATGCGGCGAATCTTCGCGAGGTCGTACAGCGGCTTGAGTCCCATGACCATGATGATGGTCGAGCAGTTCGGGTTCGCGATGATGCCCTTGTGGTTCTTGATCGCCTCTGGGTTGACCTCGGGCACGACGAGCGGCACCTCCGGATCCATGCGGAACGCACTTGAGTTGTCCACAACGATGGCGCCCGCCTTGACGGCGTGGGGAGCGAACTCCTTGCTCGCCGCACCGCCCGCGAAGAGTGCAATGTCGATCCCCGCAAAAGAGTCCGGCGTCGTTTCCTCGACCGTATACTCCTTGCCCATAAAGGCAATCTTCTTGCCCGCCGAGCGGCTCGACGCGAGGAGGCGCAGCTCCGAGAACGGGAACTTCCTCTCCTCGATAAGATTCAGGAACTCCTGACCGACAGCGCCCGTTGCGCCGAGAATGGCTACGCGATATTTCTTCATGATGAACGCCCCTTACAACAATTTATCCAGTCCAACCGTGAGCGATTTGAGGTCGTGCACCTTCTTCGCGGCAAGCACAACGCCCGGCATAAAGGACTCACGGTTCAGTGAGTCGTGGCGAATGGTAAGTGTCTGCCCGAGTCCGCCGAAGATGACCTCCTGATGTGCAACATAGCCCGGCAGACGTACGCTGTGGATGTGCATCCCCTCGTAGTCCGCGCCGCGTGCGCCCGCGATCTTCTCCTCTTCGCCCGGATGTCCTTGTGCATGCGCTGTGCGCACCTCCGCGATCATCGCCGCCGTCTGCACCGCCGTACCCGAGGGTGCATCCAGCTTGTTGTCATGGTGGAGCTCGATGATCTCGACCTCGGGCATGTACTTTGCCGCCATGCGGCTCATCAGCATCATCAGGACCGCACCGATCGCGAAATTCGGTGCAATGAACGCGGGCGTATCGTTTTCATCCGCTGCCGCCTTGATCGCCGCCTTCTGTTCCTCGGTCAGCCCCGTTGTGCCCACCACGGGTGAAACTTTGTGTGCGAGCGCCGTCAGCACATTCCCATAGACCACATCGGGACGCGTGAAGTCAATCATCACATCGGGCTTCAATCGCTCGAGCGCGGCGGCGAGATCTGTTTCCACACAGATGCCGTTTTTCGCCGTCCCCGCGAGTTCTCCCGCATCCGCACCGCCCGTGATGTCCACCGCACCGACGAGTTCCAGATCCGCATCGTCAATCACAGCTTTCAGCACCGCGCGCCCCATGCGCCCTGCAGCACCGTTTACCAAAACCTTGGTCAAGGCTATCTCCTCCCAAATACAGTATGCCGTTATTCTAGCCCAGAGAATCCCCATGTGTCAAGGAATACAAACAGAAAGGAATTTCACTTTGCAGGGAATCGCTGATAAAATGAAGGCCGTCCGATTGGCGTAAATTTTTTCGTCCGAACAAGGAGACAAACCGGACGCATAGCAAGGGCTATGTGGATGATTTGTCGACACAGTACGGGCAAAAAAGATACGTCAAGATGGCGTGGCTGAATTTATCAGTGCTTCCCAAGTTCCAACTTCTGTAGAATTGCATTTTGCAGTGTCTGAGAGAAATTCAGTCCAATGCGTTCTGCCTCGACGTTCATCCAGTATGGTACAGACAGCGTTTTCTTGACAAAACGCTTGCTCTGTTTCTCACGAAACGCAGGCATAAATGCCTCTATCAGTATAAACATCTCATTCTTCTGCAGTTCCTCCTGCTCTGCGAGCATCTTCATCGAAGACGGCCTCGGAATCTCCTCCTCGTCCTGTTCCATGCCATAAAGGTGCAGGGTAAGAGCCTCACGTGCCATGCGCACGGCTTCCTCCTCATCGCTCCCGAATGTGACACACCCCGGCAAATCCGGAAACACGATATGCACCCCATCTTTTTCGTAACTGAAAATCGCAGGATAGCGATAAAAGTCCGGAAACATATTGTCCTCCTTAAAACTTAAGCCCCGATTGCTTCTCGATGCTCTTCAGATCACGAACACCCATATCCTTGACCGGATGTCGAAGCGTCACCTTGCCCGGCTTCGTTGGATGCTTGAATTGGTGATGATCGCCGACACAGTTTACCTCAAACCAGCCGTCTGCCAAAAGCATTTTCAGAACATCTCTTGAGGAATAGCTTTTCATATCCATCCTCCTTGCCCTTACCACGCATTTTACTACGCATCAACATAGAGTTCAACTATCGTGGTCTCAAACCTCCCGCATATGCTCGAAGCGTTCACGGTACTGGCGCATGAGCGTCGGCAAAACAAAGGAAAGGGCGGCGGGATCGTCCACTGTGGCAAGTGCCGCACGACGTGCGAGGAGCAGGAGGTCCATGTCGGCGAGCACGTCCGCAATCTTCAGGTCGCCGAGGCCGTGCTGCATCGCGCCGAAGAACTGTCCGGGACCGCGCAGACGCAGATCCTCCTCGGCGAGGCGAAAGCCGTCGCTCGTCTGCTCGATGACCTTGAGCCGCTCCTCGGACGCCGCGCTCCGTCCGGCAATGAGGATGCAGTAGGAGGCATAGGAGCCGCGCCCGACACGCCCGCGCAGCTGATGCAGCTGGGAGAGTCCGAAGCGCTCGGCATGCTCCACGACGAGGATGCTCGCATTCGGCACGTTGACGCCGACCTCGATGACCGTGGTCGAAACGAGCAGCTTGATGCGATTGGTATAGAAGCCCTCCATCACGGCTTCCTTCTCCGCAGACTTCATGCGCCCGTGCAGAAGCCCGCAGGGAATCCCGCGAAAGATGCCCCGCGCCAGTTCCTCGTAGACCTCCTCGACGCATGGCAGGTCACTCTCCTCGCTCGCTTCAATGAGCGGGCAAACGACATATGCCTGCCGCCCGCTTTCGATCTCTCTGCGCACAAATGCGTAGATTTTTTCACGTGCTGTTTCATCGCGCAGAAACGTCCGCACGGGCTGCCGCCCCGGCGGCAGATGCTCGATGCGCGAGACATCGAGATCGCCGTAGACCGTGAGCGTCATCGTGCGAGGGATCGGGGTCGCCGTCATGACGAGCACATCGGGCGTCACCACGCTTTTTTTCTCGAGTGCCGCACGCTGTGCCACGCCGAAGCGATGCTGTTCGTCCGTTACGACCAACCCCAGTGCATCAAATGAAACGCCGTCCTGAATCAGAGCATGTGTGCCGACGACAATATCCACCTCATGTGCCGCAAGTGCCGCCGCAGCTTCGGTGCGCTCCTTCTTCGCGAGCCGCCCCGTAAGGAATCCAATGCGCACACCGAGCGGCGTGAGCAGCTCCCGTAGGGTATCGTAATGCTGATGTGCAAGGATCTCCGTTGGTGCCATCAGCGCCCCCTGATGTCCGTTCTCCACCGTCTTGACAAGCGCGAGCAGGGCGATTGCCGTCTTACCCGAACCGACATCCCCCTGCACAAGACGGCGCATCGGGAGTGGCGACTCCATATCGCGTGCGATCTCCCCCCACACCTTCGCCTGATCCTCTGTCAGGTCGAAGGGGAGTGCCGCAAGCACACGCGCGACAAGCTCGCCGTTCGCAGCATGTGCAATGCCTTCCTGCTCCTCTGCCGTACGCTTCTTGAGTGCGAGCAGTCCGCATTGGATGAGATAGAGTTCCTCGAACGCAAGCCGTCGCCGCGCCGCGCGCAGCTCCTCCTCACGCCTTGGAAAGTGAATCTGTCGAAAGGCGGCCATACGTCCGACGAGATGATATTCTTCACGAATGCGCTGCGGCAAATTCTCTGCAAGCTCCCCCCCAGCCTGCGCGAGAGCGTACTCCATCATCTGCCGCAGCTGTTTCTGCGTCAGCCCCTCCGTCGCCGCATAGACGGGCAGAATGCCGAGATGTGCCTCCGCCTCATCGCGTGCACCGAGCATTTCAAACGATGTGATGTTCGAAAGGGCGATCTGCCCGCCTCCGTTATAGGCATAGTCCGCCTTGCCCGTGAGGAGGATGCGCCGTCCCTCGCGCAGCTTTGATTTCAAAAAGCGCTGATTGAACCAGAGCGCCTGCGCATAGCCCGTCCCATCGCCGACGAGCGCCGTCAGCACGGTAAACCCGCGCCGCCGCGTCTGTCGCTCCGTCACCTGCTGAATGACGCCGAGCACAGTCGCACGTTCCCCTGCGTGTAGCTGCGCAATCGGGGTGATGCGGCTCTGATCCTCGTAGGCGCGCGGATAGTACGTCAGGAGATCGTAGACCGTCTGAATGCCGAGGCGTGTAAACGCCGCTGCCTTCTTGACGCCGACACCGCGCACCTTGTTGATGCTGTCCGTGAGATTCATCGCGCCTCCTTCCATTGATAAAAAAGGGGCTGTTGCACGAAGCTGGAAAACTTCGTGCAACAGCCCTTGTCGTTATGTCAGCAG
>NZ_GL892076.1:1002554-1050854 GCF_000213975.1 Centipeda periodontii DSM 2778 | reverse complement strand
GCGAGCCGATAGGGGCGCTCGTGCAACAGCCCCTCCTCCGTGCTGCAGATAATTTTAGAGCTGCGGACCCGCAGGAACGAGTACCCTGCCCTCTTCGTTGCCCTCATACTTCTTGAAGTTCTTGATGAAGCGCGCAGCGAGATCCTTCGCTTTCTCATCCCACTCCGTACGGCTTGCATAGGTGTCGCGCGGATCGAGGATCTTCGGATCAACGCCCGGCAGCTCCGTCGGAACCTCAAAGTCGAAATACGGGATCTTCTTCGTCGGTGCGCTGTCGATCGAGCCGTCTTGGATCGCATGGATGATGCCGCGCGTATCCTGAATCGAGATGCGCTTGCCCGTGCCGTTCCAGCCCGTGTTCACGAGATAGGCGCGCGAGCCGTGCTCCTCCATCTTGCGGACGAGCTCATCTGCATACTTCGTCGGATGGAGTTCGAGGAACGCCTGTCCAAAGCATGCCGAGAACGTCGGTGTCGGCTCCGTGATGCCGCGCTCCGTGCCCGCGAGCTTCGAGGTGAAGCCCGAGAGGAAGTAGTACTTCGTCTGCTCCGGCGTCAGGATGGAAACCGGCGGCAGAACGCCGAACGCATCTGCCGAGAGGAAGATGACGTGCTTTGCGTGCGGTCCGGCGGACTTGTCCGCAACGTGACCGAGCACGATATTCTCAATGTGATTGATCGGATACGAAACGCGCGTATTCTCTGTGACCGTCTTGTCCGCGAAATCGACGCGACCTGCGAGATCGACCGTAACGTTTTCAAGGAGCGCATTGCGGCGGATCGCCTGATAGATGTCCGGCTCTGCCTCGGGATCGAGGTTGATGACCTTTGCATAGCAGCCGCCCTCGTAGTTGAAGACGCCCTCGTCATCCCAGCCGTGCTCATCATCGCCGATGAGGAGGCGCTCGTTATCGGTCGAAAGCGTAGTCTTGCCCGTGCCGGAAAGTCCGAAGAACAGCGTCGTGTTCTGCCCCTGCTTGTCCGTGTTTGCCGAGCAGTGCATGGAGGAGATGCCCTTGAGCGGAAGGTAGTAGTTCATCATCGAGAACATGCCCTTCTTCATCTCGCCGCCGTACCACGTGTTGACAATGATCTGCTCACGGCTCGTGAGGTTGAACATGACCGCAGTCTCGGAGTTGAGCCCGAGATCGCCGAAGTGCATGACGCGCGCCTTTGCCGCGTTGTAGACGACAAAATCAGGCTTGAACTCCTCGAGTTCCTTCTCCGTCGGACGAATGAACATGTTCGTGACAAAGTGCGCCTGCCAGGGAACCTCCACGATAAAGCGAACCGCCATGCGCGTATTCACATTCGCACCGCAAAATGCGTCAACGACAAAGAGGCGCTTGTTGCACAGCTCACGGATCGCGATGTCGCGCACGGTGTTCCACGCCTTCTGCGTCGCACGATGGTTGTCGTTCTTATACTCGTCGGACGTCCACCAGACGGTATCATGTGAGGTCTCGTCATCAACGATGTACTTGTCCTTCGGAGAGCGACCCGTGTAGATGCCCGTCATGACATTGACGGCGTCCTTCATCTCCGTCACCTGTCCGCGCTCATATCCCTCGAGATCGGGGCGCAGCTCCTCACGGAACAGCTGGTCATAGTCGGGGTTGTGAACAATCTCCGTCGTGCCTGTGATGCCGTACTGTGTCAGATCGATCTTTGCCATTATGATAACCTCTTTCCCCAAAAAAAGTTTGGCTATATTGATGTGAGGCAAAATTGCCTCAATATCATACAAGATGATTCAGCGTACTTTGTGAAAATTCTTCACATAGTCCGGAAATCCTTCTTTATCATGAAAAATTTTTATTGTTTTCTTATTTCTTCTTATGCACGAGCGAAGGAGAGGACCTCCGCACGCATGTCGTCCTTCGCGCAGATTCCCTTGTGCAGTACGGATGCCGTACGCAGCGCGGCGAGGCGCGGAGGAACTGCCATCCCGCTCCGCGCATGCAGGCGCTCCATCTGTGCGAACTCGTCCATCCCCGCCGTATCCTCGCCAAGCGCATGGAGCACGCTTGCGCCGAATTTGTACGGGCTTGCCGTCGAGAGCACAATCATCGGACGCGTATCTCCCGTTTCGCGCCGATACGCCTCTGCCGCACGATAGGCTACTGCCGTATGTGTGTCGAGTGTGTAATGCGTCCGCTCATAGACCGCGCGAATCTCCTGCTCCGTCGCAGCATCGTCCGCAAATGCCGCCCAGAAATTCTCTTTCAGCGCAGGGAGCAGACGGCTCGCGTCATACTTCCCGACCTCTGTGAGCTGCTTCATCCATGCGGCGACCTCAGCCGTATCCTCCGTCAGATGATAGAGCAGACGCTCAAGGTTGCTCGAGATGAGGATGTCCATCGACGGCGACATCGTCTGATAGAAATCGCGCTTGCGGTCATAGATGCCCGTCTGCAAAAAATCCGTGAGCACATTGTTCGCGTTCGATGCGCAGACGAGTTTGCCGACGGGCAGCCCCATGCACTTTGCATAGTAGCCCGCGAGAATGTTGCCGAAATTCCCCGTCGGCACGGTGAAGTTCACCGCATCACCCGTTGCGATTTTTTTCTCCGCGAGAAGGTCTGCATACGCACTGAAATAGTAGACAATCTGCGGCACGAGGCGCCCCCAGTTGATCGAGTTCGCCGACGAGAGCTTCGTGTGAAGCGCCGCGAGCTCCTGCACCATCGCCGCATCGCCGAAGATCTCCTTCACGCCGCGCTGCGCATCGTCGAAGTTGCCGCGCACCGCCACAACGGCGACATTCTCCCCCGCCTGCGTCACCATCTGGAGGCGCTGCACGGGGCTGACGCCGCCGTCGGGATAGAACACCATGATGCGGATGCCCTCGGCATCGGCGAAGCCCTCGAGCGCCGCCTTGCCCGTATCGCCCGATGTCGCAACAAGGATGAGGATTGTATCCCGCTCCCCCTCCTTCACGCGTGCCGTACTCATGAGCTGCGGCAGAAGCTGCAGCGCCATATCCTTGAACGCGCTCGTCGGACCGTGCCACAGCTCAAGCACCTCAAGATCTCCGACCGCACGCACGGGCGCACGTCGCACGTCGTCAAACGTACGCCCATAGGCACGCTCCACACAGCCGCGCAGTTCCTCCTCCGTATAGTCCGTCAGGAAAAGGCGAAGGATGCGCACGGCACGCTCCTCATAGGAAAGAGGAACCAACGCCTCGATCTCGGAGAGTGTCATCTGCGGGAACGAATCCGGCACAAAAAGCCCGCCGTCCGAGGCAAGCCCTTTTAGAATTGCCGCAGCGGAGGAAACGCGTTCCTTCGCACCGCGCGTGCTGAAATAATCCATTGTATACATCCTTTCTCTTGGGCAGGAAGATTCATCTGTGCTATACTATGGCATGGGTTTCTCAAAGATCAGCGCACAAGTTTTGCCGTGGTCGCGTTCGCAGCACGAACGAGCTCACACGGAGCGAGGGCAAGCTGCTCACCGCGCCGTCCGGCACTCACGCAGATACTGTCATGCTGCAGGATGCTCTCATCGCAGCAGACGGGATACGGCTTCTTTGCCCCCAGCGGCGAACATCCGCCGCGCACATAGCCTGTGAGGTCAAAGACCTCCTTGAGATGAACCATCTCCGCGCGCTTGTTGCCGCTTGTGGCGGCTGCTGCCTTGAGATCGAGCTCGCACGCACCCGGGATGACCGCCATGAACACACCCGTCCGGTCGCCGCGCACAACGAGCGTCTTGTAGATGCGCTCCAACGGGATGCCGGTCACCTCTGCCACATGCGCCGCCGAGAGATCGCTCTCATCGACGGGATAGGTCAGAAGCTCGTAGGAAATGCCAAGGCGATCCAAGATACGTGCCGCATTGGTCTTTGGAATTTTCTTCTTTGCCATATTACTCACCACTCCGGATTATACCATTGAGCCGGAATAAAAATCAAACGCTATCGCGTTTGGAAGGGAGCATCACTATGAAAATTGCACTCATCTCCATGGAAGTCGTCCCCGGTCGTCCCGATCGGAACGCTGCAACAATGCGCGGAAAGATTGCAGAGGCAAAGGCGGCGGGTGCCGACCTCGCCCTTTTCCCCGCACTCAGTCTCTCGGGGCTCTTCCTCGGCGGCGTGTGGAAACAGCCCGCATTCCTGCGCGACTGCGCGGCATACGCCGAGGAGATTGCCGCTGCGGCAGATGGCATCACCGTCGTCTTTGGAAACGCAGCAGAGGCAGAGATCTGCACGGACGTGCGCCGCACACTCATGGAGGCGCGGGACGGCGTACTGTGTGAGGTCGCACATTCACCGCTGCACGGTGCGGGAAATCAGTTTGCTCCACTCCTCTATGAGATGCCGAACGAGAACATCATCCTCGCCGCAGATGCGAGTCCCTTCCCCATTTGCTTCGGCGCATCCGCCCTTGCCAAGACAGCACACGAAAAGCGAAAAAATATTTTCTACATCAACACCCTCGGACTTCAAGACAAGGGCAAGACGGTCTACGCATTTCCCGGTCGAGCGTATGTATTCAGCGCTGCAGGCGAACGCGTCACCATGTCCCCTGCCTACACGGAGGGTATAACCGTCGTTGACACGGACGCGCTTCCCGTTCCCATTTTGTCTCACGCAGAGCCGCCCATCGCTCCCATCCATCGGATGCTGCGCTACGCCGTGCAGAAATTTCTCGCACGCATCCATATGGAGCGCGTCGTCATCGGTATCTCGGGCGGCATTGACTCCGCCGTCGCCGCCGCCCTCTACGTGGACGCGATCGGCGCAGAGAATGTCCTGCTCATCAATATGCCGAGCCAGTTCAACTCCGCAACGACGAAGGGACTCGCGGCACAGCTCGCGGACAATCTCGGCTGCCGTCATATGATCGTCCCGATCGAAGAGAGCGTCGCACACACCGTCACGCAGCTGACGGAAATCCCCATCATGGGCAAGCCCGCAGCCGAGGGTGAACATCTCACGATCTCCTCGTTTGTACGCGAGAATATACAGGCGCGCGACCGCAGCGGACGCGTCCTCTCCACCGTCGCAGCCGCGTGGGGCGCGGGCTTTACCTGCAACGCGAACAAGGCGGAGTCCACCGTCGGCTACGCGACCCTCTACGGAGATCAGGCAGGCTTCCTCTCCGCACTCGCCGACCTCTGGAAGTATCAGGTCTACGATCTCGCACGCTATCTGAACGAAGCGGTCTACGGACGAGAGGTCATCCCGCAGGGCATCATCGACATCGTGCCAAGTGCAGAACTCTCCGACGCGCAGAACGTCGACGAGGGCAAGGGCGATCCCATCCGCTACCCATATCACGATCATCTCTTCCGCGCCTTTGCGGAAAACAACGAAACACCCGAAGACATTCTTGCACACTACGCAGAAGGGAATCTTGACGCACATATCGGATGTGAACACGGACTTGTCGGCACGTACTTCCCGACAACCGCAGACTTCATCGCCGACCTCGAACGTTGGTGGAGACTCTACACGGGCATGGCAGTCGCCAAGCGCATCCAGTCGCCGCCGCTGCTGTCCGTCACCGGTCGTGCATACGGCAGCGACCATCCCGAGTCCCAGATCGGCGCCTATGAGACGATTGCCTATCGTACGCTGAAGGAAAAACTGCTCAAGAAATAAATGTGGTACTTACGCAGGTGGTTGTCGTACGAAGCAAAAACTTCGTGCAACAGCCCTTTTTCTCTTCCATAAAGAAATAATTGAGAGAATTTCTCATTTACAAGGTAAAATTTTTGTGCTATTCTAAATACAAATGAAAGGACGGTGTTTCCATGAACATCCAGAAAAATTATGTAAAATTGCTGCTCACTCTCGCACTCGCCCTGACTGCACTGATCGCCGTCGGTTGCGGCGGAGGCAATGATAAGGCGGCAGACACAAAGAAGACTGTGACGGTCACTACCTCGTTCCTACAGGATATGACCAAGCAGCTTGCGGGCGACTATGTGAACGTCGAGCTGATTATTCCTGCGGGCGAGGATCCACATCTCTACGTCGCACAGCCTGCCGACCTTGAGAAGATCAAGAAGGCGGATCTCCTCCTCTATCATGGTCTGCACTTCGAGGGCAAGATGGCAGAAGTGCTTGAGAAGAAGGGCGTCGCCGTCACGAAGAATTTTGCGGACGCGAACATCAACTATATGGAGGAGGACGGCAAAAAGATCGTCGACCCGCATTTCTGGTTCGATGTCGCCCTCTACAAGCAAGCAACGGAGGCTGCTGCAGCCGAGCTGATCAAACTCGTTCCCGCGCACGAGAAGGAAATTCAGGAAAATCTGAAGAAATACCTCGCTGATCTCGATGCGCTCGATGTGGAGATCACGGAGAAGATCGCACAGATCCCCGAGGGACAGCGGAACCTCGTCACGCCGCACGACGCATTCAACTACTTCTCTCACCGCTACCATGTGAACGTCATTGCGCCGCAGGGCGTCAGCACGGACTCCGAGGTCGCAAACGCCGACATCGAAAAGACGGCGAACTACATTGTCGATCACAAGGTCAAGGCGGTCTTTGCCGAGAGTACGACGAACCCCGAGCGCATGAAGAAGCTGCAGGAGGTCTGCAGGACAAAGGGCTTCGATGTGGAGATCGTCGGCGGTGAGGGCAATGAGCTCTTCTCCGACTCGCTTGCACCCGAGGGACAGAAGGGCGACACCTATATCACAATGTACCGTAGCAATGTCGATCTGATTGTTTCGCATTTGAAGTAGTACTGCCCTCCTTAGGTGAAAAAGGGCTGTTGCACGAACGCCCCTATCGGCTCGTTGCGCTCGCCACTTCCCCCGTGCGACACGGGGGAGGGGGACCGCGTAAGCGGTGGAAGGGGCGCTTTGAACGATCAGCAGCAACATTTACATAAGTAAAGATACTATGAGCGAGGTGATACTCAATGCAACAAAGCAGCGTGATCCACGTCGAAGATCTCACAATGGCATACCGCGAAACGCCTGTGCTCTGGGACATCGACCTCGATATCCCGGCGCGTGTGCGCTGTGCGATCGTGGGACCAAACGGCGCGGGAAAATCGACCCTCCTCAAGGGCATCCTCGGTCTGTTGAAGCCCGTCTCGGGTGCAGTGCGCCTCTGGGGCAAGCCGCTCTCCGCCGTCCACAAGCAGATTGCCTACGTGCCGCAGCGTGGCTCGGTGCACTGGGACTTTCCGACGACCGTCTTTGATGTCGTACTCATGGGGCGCTACGCCCATCTCGGACTCGTACGCCGCCCCGGCAAAGAGGATCACGCACGAGCGATGGACGCCCTCGAAAAGATGAAGATGGCGGACTTCGCCGACCGCCAGATCTCGGAGCTGTCGGGCGGACAGAAGCAGCGTGTCTTTATCGCGCGTGCGCTCGCACAGGATGCGCAACTCTATATCATGGACGAACCGCTTGCGGGCGTCGATGAGACGACGGAGCGCATCATCATGGACAAATTCATCGACTTGCAGAAAGAGAAACGCACCGTCATCGCCGTGCATCACGACCTCAGCACACTCGATTCCTACTTTGACTATCTCGTCGTGCTCAACCGCACAGTGAAGGCATGCGACTATCTCAGCAATCTCGACAAAGAGGCGGCGCTTGCGCTTGCCTACCGGCTCAAGGAGTGACGACGATGGACATTCTGATGAACTACACCTTTCAGATCGTCGCGCTCGGCAGCGTCATCCTCGCCGTCGCTGCTGCTCCCATCGGCGCATTCAGCGTCTACAAGGGGCAAAGTCTGATCGGCGACGCGATCGGACACTCGACCTTCCCCGGCATCATTCTCGCCTACATGGCGTTCGCGACGCGCAGCCCCGTCGTCCTTCTCCTAGGCGCAATCGCTGCGGGCGCGGCAAGCTACACACTCATCCAGCTCGCACACAGGGACAAGCGCCTCGGACTCGACGCAAATCTCGCCATCTTCCTCTCGGGCTTCTTCGGTCTCGGCATGGCGCTCAAGAGTTTTATTCAGGGCAATCCCGACTACGCAGGTGCCTCACAGGCAGGACTCGGCACATACATCTTCGGTCAGGCGGCATACATGCTTGAGGCGGACGTGCAGCTCATCTGCATTGTCTCCGCCGTCGTCCTCTTCCTGCTCCTGCTCTTTTACAAAGAGCTGAAACTCTTCGTCTTTGACGCAGAGTATGCGGAGGTCGTTGGGCTGCCCTGCCGGCTACTGAACATCCTGCTGCTCATCATGACGATTGCCGTCATCGGCATCGGAATCAAAGCCGTCGGCGCAATCCTCATCAGTTCCTTTCTCATCATCCCCTGCGTGGCGGCAAATCAATGGTCAAACAGCCTCTCGCGCGTCCTCGTCCTGAGCAGCCTGATCGGTGCGGTCTCTGCGCTCGTTGGCACATACATCAGCACACTTGAGCAGGGCATGTCGACGGGACCCTCCATCATTCTCATCGCCTCGCTGATTGCCTTTTTCTCGATTTTGTTCGGGACGAAGGGGATTCTCGGCAGGACACTCAAACGGAGGCAGGAGCATGGATGACGCACTTCTCGTACTTCTCCTGACGGCGGCGGCGTGCGCGCCGCTCGGCGTCTTTCTCATCCTGCGCCGCCTCTCCATGATGGCGGATGCGATCAGTCACACGGTACTGCTCGGCATCGTGCTCGCGTTTTTCCTCACGCATGACCTCGGCTCGCCGTGGCTGCTCTTCGGCGCGGCGCTGATGGGTGTGATCACGGTATCGCTGGTCGAACTCCTCGGCAAGACCAGTCTCGTCAAATACGACGATGCCATCGGCGTCATCTTCCCGCTCCTCTTTGCGCTCGCCGTCATTCTCATCAGCAAATACGCGGGCAACGCCCACCTCGATACCGATATGGTGCTGATGGGCGAGGTCATCTACGCGGGGCTGAACACGGTGGAGATCGGCGGCGTGGAGATTGCCGCCTCCGCACTCAAGATGGGCGGGTTGATTGCGGTCATCGCTGCGTTTATCACCGTATTCTACAAGGAACTCAAGGTCTCCACATTTGACGGTGAGTACGCGCGTCTCATCGGTATCCCGACGGGCATCTTCTTCTATGCCTTTATGTCGCTGACCTCGCTCACCACGGTTGCAGCATTCGACGCGGTCGGCGCAATTCTCGTCATTTCATTCTTTATTGCGCCCGGAGCGACGGCACTGCTCTTTACAAAGCATCTGTCGCACACCCTGCTGCTCGCGCTGCTCATCAGCATCGTAAACTCGGTCATTGGCTATGCGCTCGCCGTGCATATGAACGCCTCGATTGCCGGGCTCTGCGCCGTCATGAATATGCTCGTCTACGTGCTCGCCCTGCTCACAAGCCCCAAGGGCGCGATTACGTCCTACATCCGCCGCCTGCAGAGCATCCGGCAGATGCAGCGCGACCTCTTCCTCCTCCATATCGGCAGACATACCGCCGAGAACATGGAGAGTGCAGAGAACCATATGGATGAGATCGCCGACCATCTGAAATGGAACGAGTCGAAGGTGCGCCGTGTCAGCCGCGAACTCATCGACCGTCATCTCCTCCACCGCGAGGGCAGTTACTACCTGCTCACCGATGCGGGTGCAGCGCAGTACACGGCGCTGTGCAAGCGGTACTATATCTGAAGAATGCAAAACAAAGACCGTTGGACAAAGCAGATTCGCCAACGGTCTTTTCGTTATGCAGTTACGTTATGCGGTAAATTATCAGCGATTTCCTAAATGATTGATTCAGAATCCGATGCGAACGCCGAGATTCGCTTTCCATTTTTCGCTGATGACATCCGCGCCCGCCGTGCGGCTGAACTCTCCATAGAGATCTGCTCTGCCGACGCGCCGCGTGAAGCCCAGTCCGTACTCAAAATAGCTGTCCTGCGCCGAGTAACTGCGGTCAATAGAGGTCGATCCGTACTGTGCGCGCATGTGGAGGTCGGCCTTGAACTCGTGCAGATAGCCGAGTTTCAGATAGACCGAACCGCGCTCGTCCTCATAGCCGACCTGCGTGCCGATGCGCCCGATGAGCGTGGTGACGGCACCGTTCGAGATACGTGCGCCCGACAAATCTCCCGCGCGCATTGTGTAGTCTGCCGCGCCGATGTGTCCATAATTCAGCTCCGCCTGCGGCGTCCAGTAGAAATGCGGGGTAATGGCGATGCGATGTCCGTATTCGACGGAGATGTTCCAGCCGTTCACACCGTAGCCGCCCGTGTATGCCGTGCCGTCAAAGACAGCAGTCGCATCATTCGTCATGCGCCCATATTTCACGATCGCGTCAAGATAATCGCCGCGTTTGCCCATGTAGCTGCCGTACACGCCAAAGAAGTGTGCCCGATAGCTGCCGTCGAGATCGCTGTTGCGTGCACTGCCGTTCATCATTGAGGCGGCAAAGCCCGTGAAGAGTGTGCCGCCGCCAAGCGGAACGGCGCGGTCAATGCCAACCTGCACACCGCTGTAACGGCCCTCGGTGGGATAGGTGCCGAACTCGTTCCTGCCGCCGTAGCCGCGCACCCATGCGCCGGACTCTCCACCCGCACGCAGTGCGCCCATACGCCGATGCAGATCGTTGTTCTCGCCGCGCCATGCACTGAGCTGGGCGAGTGCCATATCCATGAGAAGGTCAGCCGTGCGCAGTGCGGGGCCGGGTGTCGGCGGCTGTGGCTGTGGCTGTGGCTGCGGCTGCGGCTGTGGCTGCGGCTGTGGCTGCGGCTGCGGCTGTGGCTGCGGCTGCGGTTGCGGCTGCGGCTGTGGTTGCGGCTGCGGCTGTGGCTGCGGCTGTGGCTGTGGCTGTGGTTGTGGCTGCGGCTGCGGCTGTGGTTGTGGCTGCGGCTGTGGTTGCGGCTGCGGCTGTGGCTACGGTTGCGGCTGTGGCTGCGGCTGTGGTTGTGGTTGTGGCTGCGGCTGCGGCTGTGGCTGCGGTTGTGGCTGTGGCTGCGGTTGCGGCTGTGGCTGCGGCTGTGGTTGTGGCTGTGGTTGCGGCTGTGGCTGTGGCTGCGGTTGTGGCTGCGGCTGTGGCTGTGGTTGTGGCTGCGGCTGTGGCTGTGGCTGCGGTTGCGGTTGTGGTTGTGGCGTTGGAGCAGTATCCGAAATCGTAATCTTGGTCACACGCACAACCTTTCTGCCGCTCTCCGTCGCCTCGACGAGGGTCGGTTTGACCTTGAAGTCCTTCGTCAAAAGTCCCGCCGCAACCGCCTTCTTTGCGGTATACTCCGATGCCTCCACGGTGTCGCCCGTATTGTCAGAATCCAGTACGGGAACACCGCCCGCCGTCGTGGGCGCAATTACATAGTTTGTCTTATCCGCGGCATCGTTCATCTTCGGATCGAAGCCGACCTGCAGCTTATATTTATTGTTCGTTGTCGGCGTCGGATTCAGAATGCCGTTCAGAACAATCTTGTCCGCCTTGTCATTCGCGAGGTCGGTGGAGATGCGGAAGGTCGCGCCGTTCAGCGCTGCCTCTGTGTTGCTGAATGTCAGCGTGCGCGTACCTGCAGCAGCTGCACGTGCCACATTCGGCGCAGCATATGCGATGTCGATGATGCCGCCGTCTGCCGACAGATGAAAGCCGCGTGGTTTGCTCGGATCTTCACTCCAATCGGGCAAAACACCGAATCTCTCCGATGGATTGTCCGGGTTAAAGAGCGCGTACGAATCCACAGCCTCCTTGGGGTACCATGTCGCGCCCTCCGAGAGGTCGAGCAGCACACCGCCGCGTTTATGCAGTGGAATGATACTGTTCAACGGATCTTTTACCTCCGCAATCCCGCCCGCAAAGTAGGAGTCCGCCCCCTTGAGATAGAGTTTGACATAGCCGCCTCTATCATAGGTGTCAGCATCGCTGTTATCACGTTTTGTGACGAGAATATCTCCGCGCAGCTCGACCTTCCCCGCGCCATCGGGATTGACCTTCAGAACCCCCGAAAAATCCATTGTGCCGTCACCGCGGCTGAGCGCTGCAAGGATATTGCCCGTCGGATTCAGGATTTTGATGCTGCTTCCCTTGAGTTCGACCGTGCGGTTTTCATACCGTCCTGTCGAATCATCATTGACTCCCTCCACGGTAATTGTGCCGCTCGAAATATCGATATCTTCCGACACCGTCGCATCTGCCGTATAGGTCCGGGACGAGGTAATCGGCGCAGAGAGTGCCGCCGTCGGCACAAATGCCGTACCAAGTGTAAGCGCAAGGGCGATCTGTGCGCTCAGGCGCATCTGTTTGCTGTCTGTATTCGTCTTCATGTTCAACACTCCTATTCCGATGGACTTATGCTCGTCTGTTCCAGATAAAACTGCATCAGCCGTTCCGCCGCTGCGTGGAAGTAGTGCGCCGCCGCACGATAGTCCTCCGCCGCCTCGGCATGACAGCCCGCGAGGTAGGCGATGCGCGTCTCCCACGGCTCGGACGGCGTGAGATTACTCCACGGCGAGGCGTTCACCACGCGCCAATAGCGCTCATGCACGCGCGGGTCGGCGTAGTTGATCCACGGTTTTCCCTCATTGAGAAAATGCCAAATCGTATCCTGCGCGGAGAAATCCACATCCCACGGCGCAAAGGCATCCATCAGCCGCACATGATGCTGCGTGAACACGGCAAAGTTCCCATCCAAAGCGCAGTTGAGCGCATCCTGTTCGAGGAGGGGAAATGATGCACCATGCGTGCGCCACGCCTCGAGGACGCGCGCGGTCAGCCGCATGGAGCGCCAGCGTGCGAGGTCGATAAGCATGACGCCCGCGTTGAAGTAGTCCGTTCCCCTCATGCCGATGCGCTGTGCCTTGCGGGCGGCATCGCCCTCGCGTGCGGCGGCAACCGGAGCAGAGCCGAGATCATATGCATACATTTCACTGAGCTGCCCGACGCAGAGCGTATCGGCATCGAGGTAGAGAATGCGCGTCAGTTCCTGCGGCACCATCTCCGGCATAAGGATCCGTGTGAATACGCTTCGGTTGATTCGCTCGCGCGGGATCCCCTTCGGAAACGGAATCTCATCCAGTCTCGCCCGCGCATCATAGATGTGAATGTCCGCGCTCGGAAATATGCGCCGAAAGTCCTCTAATCGATCGCAGTCCGCCTCTGTAATGCCGTCACAGACGAGGTGGAATCCGATCGCCTCCCCCGCGTTCTGCAAAACAGCGGAGGTCATAACAATCCCCGCATACTTCACATAGTTCGCGTCCACACCAAACGCAATCTCACAGCGCATCATTTGCCTCCACTCTTCTGATACAATAGGATGATAGGAGCAGTCAGATTATGCTATTATTATTTTCTCATATCTGAGAGAAATATCAATAAAAGTTGTCATAAACGAGGAAAGTATGTCATGAACGCAAAATGTTTCAAATTACTCTTGCATATCTGTATTGATTTTCATAGAATATGTTAAGGAGGTTTCATCCCTATGAAAATCGCTGTACTGGACGATAATCCGAACGATCTGCACGCGCTCTGCACAATGCTTGACACGATCTGTGGGGAGCATATGCCGCGCCCCATGATACGTGCGTTTACAGATGATAAGAAATTTCTTGCGCATATGTCCTCTGCGCGTGCCGATATTGTCTTTCTCGATATCTATTTGAAGGAATGCACGGGCATTCGGATGGCACAGATTTTGCGTACATTCAATAGAAACTGCGCAATCATCTTCGTGACGACAAGCCGTGACCACGCGGTCGAGGCATTCGGCGTGACGGCGGCGCACTATCTCATCAAGCCGATGACGGAAGCAGGCATCCGTGAGGCACTGGCGCGCACGTCATTCTTTAAGAAGGATCGTCCAACCGTCACGCTCACGATTGACTACACAGAGCAGCGTGTCCCCATCGAAAATATTCGCTACGTCGATGCCGATGGGCGTCGCTGCTCGTTTCATCTGACGGACGGCACGGTGCTTACGCCCTATATGACGCTTGCACGCGTGCGCGAGCTGCTGGAACATCTGCCGATGTTCCTCTCCTGCCACCGCAGTCTGCTGGTCAATATGGACGACATCCACCAACTGACGCCGGACGGTATTCTGCTCACAGACGGCACGCGTCTCCCTATCGCAACGCGCCGCAACAGTGAGGTCGAACGAAACTACCGCGCCTATATGCTGAAGAAGATGCGCGCAGGATTTACGTGATAGGGGCTGCTGCACGAAGTTTTCCAACTTCGTCCAACAGCCCCTATTTTTCCATAGGAGTTCGTTTATGAATCTGCCGCTTTCCATCGTGTGTCTGCAGGATCCGCTTACCATCCCGCTCGTGACCGTATTCTATACGGTCATTCACGTTCTCCCCGCCAATCTGATCCGTCTCTATATCTTTCGCCGCTATTTGCGTTTTTCTCCGCTGCCAATCATTGCGGGATTGCTCATATTCATCGGGATAGAGGCCATCATCCAGATTGAGGCTGTAACGGTCTTTTCACGGCGCATCGCTTTTCCGTTTCTCTTCTTTATCTTCTTCTATCTGCTTGCGATGACGCGGGTGCCGATTGCCAAGCAAATCTGCATCCTCATCCCCCCGGGGCTGTTTTGGTTCGCTATGCAGACGGTGATCTACGCCATAGAGGATACCTATCCGATCTTTGATATTCCCTTCCTTCTCTCCGGACTTTGCACGATTGCCTGTCTCCCTGTTGTTACTCCGCTGCTCCTGTACTATGGGCGCACAATCGCCGCGCCTCTGCTCGCTGACGATTCCTTTGATGCCGTATGGTCACCGCTTGCGTGGCTGTGCGTGCTCATTCTCGCGCTGACGATTCTGCTCTCACCGTTCAATGATCTGCGGACGCATACGGCTCTCTTTGTTCGTCTGAGCGGAGCAGTCGGCGGATTCTTCTGTGTCGGACTGGCGCTCTATGCCATGAACGAACGGCTGCGGCAGCGCACGTTGCACGAGGAACTCGCACGGGAGACGGAGATGGCGGAGATCACACGTCAAAATGCCGCGCGGATGGAGGAAAACGACCGTACCACGCGCACCTTTCGCACACAATTCGCGGATATGATTGACACGGCACAGGAACTGCTGGCAAAGGGCGATCATGCAGGCATCGAACGCCTGATGGGAAACGCCGCGACCGCGATTCATACGCGTTATGCCCCCGTCTGCGCCAATGAGACGGTCAATATTCTGGTCGGGTATTGGCAGCCGTTCTTTGAGCGTCTGGGGGTGCAGATGGCGTACCGGATCGACATCGGCACGAAGAATCCGATCGATCCGCTCGACCTGACGGCGATCCTCGGCAATCTCCTCCGCAATGCTGCCGAGGCGTTGGAGCAGCTTCCATGTGATGTGCCGCGCATTCTGCGGCTTGCGCTCGTGCATCAGGCGGACACGCTCTTTCTGACGGTGGATAACAGCTTTGACGGAAAGCTGCGCTACGATACGGAGGATCATCTGCTCTCGTCGAAGCGCGGCTACAGCGAGCGGGGTGTGGGAATGGAGAGCATTCACGCAAGTCTTGCGCGGTACAATGGGACGATGGAGATTGCGGCGGAGGACGATCTCTTTGCCGTGTCGATTGTACTGACGGCAGCCATCATGCGTACATCTGATGAGGAGGTGCAGACGCATCATGAGTGACTTCGAGATTCGGCTGCTGCACACGCTCGTATGCGCCCCGCCCTTCGATCTTTTGATTTTCTATATCTTTCGCGATCGGCTGCGCTTTGCACGGTCACACGTCATCATCGGCTATGTCCTCCTGCTTGCGCTGACGCAGCTCATTCAGATGTCCTCCGTGCAGAGTATGACGCTGACGGCACTCCTCTGCCGACCGCTTGCCATCATCTATATGATGGCAGTGATACGTGACAGCCCCCTGCGCGTATTCTCGATCACGCTGCTCGTCTATCCTCTTCTGATGCTTGCGAGCACGCTTGGAGCAGCGGCGGAGCAGTTCTTCGGAGAAGGCCTGCCGCTGGGGCTGTGGAAATGCCTTCTCGTTCCCATGATGTTTCTCCTCGTCCTGCCCGCCGCACTGCACACCATGCGCCATTTGCTCACACCGATGCTGCACAAAGACGATCGACGGCTCTGGATCTATCTCTGCGGATATGAGGTGATCCTCGTGGCGCTCGCTGTCACCGCTGACCCGTCGGGCACATCGGTGCAGCCGACGATCATCGCCGCGCGGCTGCTGCTCCCGCTCGCTCTCGTCCAATACCTGCGCGTATCAAATCTCCTCACGCACTATACGGAGGAGGGCAACGCACTTCACGCGAAGCAGATTCACGAACAGATGATCCACCAATCCGAGGAGGCACGCTATCATACGATGCTCGCGCTCTGGCGCAGCTCACGCCGTATGCGCCACGACCTCAGCCATCACATGACGGTGATCGCGCAGCTCGCACACGAGGGCAGCCGTGAGCGCCTCACAGAGTATCTGGACAATCTCAGAGCGCAGTTGAGCGAGGAGTCATTGATAAAATAAATCAGGGGTTGTTGCACGAAGCTAGAAAACTTTGTGCAACAGCCCCAATTCTTTGTCCGGATCAACTTATCGAATAAAGTAAGACACGCCGGATTCAAAGATCATCTGATTCATTTCGCCCGGTACATTCTTGCAGATATCCGTTCCAATGCGCTCGGCGTGCGCCATGCGCCCGTAAATGCGCCCATCGGGGCTGGTGATGCCCTCGATGGCGTTGACGGAGCCGTTCGGATTGTACGGCTGTTCGAGCGTCGGCTCGCCCTTATCGTTGACGTACTGGGTTGCGATCTGCCCGCGTATGCGCATGTTTGCAACGGTCTTGGCGTCGGTGTAGAAGCGCCCCTCGCCATGCGATACAGCGATCGTATGCGTATCTCCAACGCTCACCCCCGAGAGCCACGGCGAAAGGTTCGACGCAACGCGCACGCGCACGGTCTGGGAAACGTGACGCCCGATGTTGTTGTAGGTGAGCGTCGGTGAATTCTCATCGAGATCGGTGATCTTGCCATACGGCAGGAGTCCGAGCTTCAGCAGTGCTTGGAATCCGTTGCAGATGCCGAGGATCAGACCGTCCTGATCGCGCAGGAGACGCTGCACTGCCTCTGTGAGTGCGGGAGCGCGGAACATCGCCGCAATGAATTTTCCCGTGCCGTCCGGCTCATCACCGCCGCTGAAACCGCCCGGCAGCATCAGGATCTGCGACCGCGCGAGCGCCGCCGCAAGTTCTGACACGGTCTCCTCGACCGCCTTCGGCGTGAGGTTCCGCACAACGAAGATCTCGGGAATCGCCCCCACACGCTCCCACGCACGCGCGGAATCGTATTCGCAGTTTGTCCCCGGAAACACGGGGATACAGACGCGCGGTTTTGCAATCTTCACGGAGCTGCCCACGATCTTCCCCTTCGTATACGGCGCATAGGTCGGGCGGTCGATCTGACGCACAACCTGAGGAATCATGGTCGGGAAGATCTTCTCGAGCGGCTCTGTATACGCGTCCTTCACATCGGCGAGCACAATCGTGTCCAGATCTGTGATGATGCTCGGCACATCGCGCGTCTTTCCAATCTCGATGGCACCCGTTCCCACGAGGTTTGCTGTCGTGTCAAAGGAGGGGGCGACCTCGAGCAGCATTGTTCCATAGAGGGGCTTGAAGAGATCATCCTGCTGAATGAACGAGGTGAACTTAAAGCCCAGATTGTTTCCGAGGCACATCTTCGAAATGGTCGCCGCAATGCCGCCGCGCCCGACACTCATCGCAGAGAACACTTTCTTTTCGACAATGAGCTCATGTATTTTCTTGAAATTGGTATTGAGCCGCGAAAAGACCGGAAGATCCTGCGCATCACGCGGAACGGGCACCATGATGACCTTGTTGCCCGGATATTTGAACTCGGGCGAGAGTGCTTCGTTTGCGTGCATGACCGCAACGGCGAAAGCGACGAGGGTCGGCGGGACGTTCAGGTTTTCAAAGGTGCCGGACATCGAATCCTTGCCGCCGATTGCGGGAATGCCCATCTCATGCTGCGCACGCAACGCGCCGAGAAGCGCCGCAAAGGGCTTGCCCCACTTCTTCGACTCCGTACCTAGGCGCTCGAAATACTCCTGCAGTGTCAGGCGCACCTTGCTCGCCTCACCACCGACGGCAACGATCTTCGCCACCGCCTCGACAATGGCGTAGACAGCTCCGTGGAACGGGCTCCACGTCGAGAGATCGGGATCAAAGCCGAATGCCATCGCCGATGCCGTATTCGTCTGTCCGTGGCGCACGGGGATTTTCGCCACCATCGCCTCCGACGGCGTCAGCTGGTACTTTCCGCCAAACGGCATAAGCACGGAAGCAGCCCCAAACGTCGAGTCGAACCGTTCCCCCAGTCCCTTTTGGCTGCACACATTGAGATCGCGCAGGTTCGTGAGCCACATATCCTCAAGATCGCGTCCCACCTGTTTCACCGCCGGTGGCACCTGCTGCAGATAGGGCGCCCTCTCATTCGGCGGATCAACGATAACGCGAACGTGCTGACGCACGCCGTTCGTCGCGAGGAAGGCGCGTGCAATGTGTACGATCGTCTGCCCACGCCACTTCATGACGAGATGCGGCTCTGCGGTCACGACAGCGACCTCGGTCGCCTCAAGATTCTCCGCGTCCGCATGGCGCAGGAATGCGGGAACATCCTTCGGTGCAAGCACGACCGCCATGCGCTCCTGTGACTCGGAAATGGCAAGCTCCGTACCGTCCAGACCCTCGTACTTCTTCGGTACGGCGTCGAGGTTGATCGTCAGCCCGTCCGCAAGCTCTCCGATCGCAACGGCAACACCGCCCGCACCGAAGTCATTGCAGCGCTTGATCATGCAGCTGACCTCAGGATTCCGGAAGAGTCGCTGAATCTTGCGCTCGGTCGGTGGATTGCCCTTCTGCACCTCTGCGCCCGAGGTGGTCAGGGAGCTCTCCGTATGCTGCTTCGAGGAGCCGGTCGCGCCGCCGATGCCGTCACGCCCCGTGCGTCCGCCGAGAAGCACGATGACATCCCCCGGTACAGGGCGCTTACGCACAACCTGCGCGGCGGGCGCCGCACCGATGACGGCACCGATCTCCATGCGCTTTGCGAGGTATCCCTTGTGATAGATTTCATGAACCTGCCCGGTCGCAAGCCCGATCTGGTTGCCGTATGAGCTGTAGCCCTCTGCCGCACCGAGCGTAATCTTCTTCTGCGGGAGTTTCCCCGGCAGTGTGTCCTCGATCGGCACGCGCGGATCGAACGCCCCCGTCACGCGCATCGCCTGATAGACATACGAACGCCCCGAGAGCGGATCGCGGATCGCGCCGCCGAGGCAGGTCGCCGCGCCGCCGAACGGCTCGATCTCCGTCGGATGGTTGTGTGTCTCGTTCTTGAACATGAGGAGCCAGTCCTCATCTTTTCCATTCACATCTACGGTGATACGGATGCTGCACGCATTGATCTCCTCGGACGCATCGAGGTCATCGAGTTTTCCCTCGGCGCGCAGCGCCTTCATCCCGATGACGGCAATGTCCATCAGCGTCATATCGCGCTGCTTGCCGCCCTGATAGAGCACCTTGCGGTCGTCCATGTAGCGCTGATAGCTCTCAATGATCGGCATGGAAAAGAATCCATTTTCGATATTCACCGAGTCAATCGCCGTGGTGAACGTCGTGTGACGGCAGTGATCCGACCAGTAGGTGTCGATCACGCGCAGCTCCGTGATCGTCGGTGCACGGTGCTCCGTATCGCGAAAATACTGCTGAACGAATTCGAGATCTTCCTCGCTCATCGCAAAGCCGTGTGCGGCATGGAAACGTTCGAGCTCGACGCGTGAGAATCCGTTGAACTGCGCGAGAACCTCCACGTCCGTCGGCATAGCAACCCGGCTCTCAAGCGTCGCAGGGATCGCAAGGGATGCCTCGCGGCTCTCCACGGTATTGATCAGATACGCCTTGATTTGCTCATAGACTCTGGTCTCCACCTTGCCAATCAGGGCGATGACGCGCGCCGTGCGCACATCGGGCCGCTCTCCTTGCGTCACAAGCTGCACGCACTCTGCCGCCGCCGCCGCCGTCGGATCGAACTGCCCCGGCAGCGGCTCGATCGCGAATATGTGTGCATCGGGAAAGACCGGCAGTGCGTCCTCATAGACCGTATCCACCGGTGGATCGGCAAAGACGATGTTCCGTACCCGAGCAAACTCCTCATCGCTCAGCCCCTCTATGTCATAGCGTGTGATGATGCGTACGGCACGCAGCTCTGTCAGGCGGAACGTCTCCACCAGATCGCTGCAGAGTCGCTGCGCGGGGATATCGAAGAACCCCTGCCGCTTCTCCACAAAGATTCGTTTGACAGCCATAGAAATCCTCCTCCTCTAATTCCGTTTCCCATACTCTATTTTATCGAAACTTAATCAAATATGCAATGATTGATTCTTCTCAAACGCATGCATACAAAAACAGGGCTGTTGCATGAAGTTTTTAGATTCATGCAACAGCCCCATCCCGCTATGAAAACCTATTCGACCGCCTTCAGCACGTAGATGCGCGACTCAAAGTCTGTGGTAAGTCCGTTCTCTGCATTCGGCTCACCCGCCGTGCCGTCCGTCGTGATGAGGCCGTAGTTCATCAGTTCATCACCATAGCAGCGCGCGCCGCTGCGGCTGTTCACGTAGAGCGTATCGGGCAGCAGCCCTGCGAGTTTCACGCGCTCAAAACGGTAGTTCACGCGGTTCAGCGTGCGGTACCAGCCGACAATCGCCGTCTTTTGATCCGCACTCACACTCATCCACACCGTTACATTTCCCTCAAAAGGACTTTGCAGGCGGTAAAACGTGCCGAACTGAAGGATCTCGCGGTACTCCTTCATAAAGACGACCTGCTCCTTGACCTCGGCGATCTCCTCCGCAGTCAGCTTATTGAGATCCAGCTCATAGCCAAACGTCCCGAAGTACGCCGTATTCGCACGCGTATGGAGCGGCGTCATGCGGTTGACCTGATGATTCGGGACAACGGAGACATGGCTGCCCATGCTGCTCACAGGATAGCACATGGATGTCCCGTACTGGATCTTCTGGCGCTCGACGGCATCGGAGTTGTCGCTCGCCCACGTCTGCGGCGCATAGTAGAGCATCCCTGGGTCGAAGCGGTTGCCGCCCGAGGCGCAGGACTCAAAGAGCACATGGGGGAAGTTCGATGTCAACCGCTCGTAGAGATCATAAAGTCCGAGGATGTAGCGATGGAACACCTCGCCCTGCTGATCTGCAGGGAGCGCATGCGACCAGCACTCGGTGATGCTGCGGTTCATATCCCATTTCACATAGGAGACCTTGCCGCTCGCGAGAATCGCCTCCATCTGCCCATAGATATTATCGACCACATCCTTGCGCGAAAAGTCGAGCACGCACTGCGAGCGCCCGAGCGACTTGCGCCGTCCCGGCACGGAAAGCACCCAATCCGGATGCGCGCGATAGAGGTCGGAGTCCTCGTTGACCATCTCGAGCTCGACCCAGATGCCGAACTTCATGCCGCGCGCCTCGATCTTCTCCGCAAGTCCGTCGATGCCGTTCGGCAGGCGGTCGCGGTTGACCGTCCAATCGCCGAGCCCCGCATAGTCGGACGTGCGTGCGCCGAACCAGCCATCGTCCAGCACAAAGAGTTCGATGCCGCACTCTGCCGCCTTGTCCGCGATTGTGAGCAGCTTCTCCTCCGTAAAGTCGAAATACGTCGCCTCCCAGTTGTTGATGAGGATCGGACGCACCTTCTCGCGCCACTGCCCGCGCACAAGCCGCGACTGATAGAGGCGGTGATAGGTCTGACTCATGCCGTTCAGCCCCTCATCCGACCAGACGAGCACCGCCTCGGGTGTCTGGAACTCCACACCAGGCACAAGTTTCCAATCGAAATCCGTGCTGTGGATGCCTGCCTGCAGTCGCGTGACACCGTGGTTGTCAACCTCTGCGAGCATCTCGAAATTGCCGCTGTAGACGAGGCTCATCGCAAGCACTTCGCCCTGCGTTTCCGTCGTCCCGCGCCGCAGGAGTGCCGCAAACGGATTGTACTGCCCCGAGGAGTGCCCGCGACGGCTGCCGATTGCCGTGATGCCCGTTGCAAGCGGACGGATCTCGACGTGACGCTCACGCGTCCACGCTCCCGTCAGCTCCATCCAGTCGTATTCCGTATCGGGCAGGTCGATCGACATACTCATGACCTTCTGCAGGTGCAGCACTTCCTGCCCATCGTTGCTATAGCGCACACTGCGCGCAATCGCACCGCCCTCGGCAAAAATTGTATAGAGGAGTTCCGCACGCAGCCCCGTGACCTCATCCTTCACCTCAACGATGAGGGTCTTTGCCTCATCGTCCGACTCCACGTAGGTCGCGGGCAGACCTGAGAGTTTCGGCTTGCCGTCCACAATACGAAATCCCATATACTGCATATCGAGGATGCGGCTGCCATTCTCCTGCAATACGTTCAACGCGGGACGGCGAAAATCCGACGAACCGTAGGTTGGCAGTTCCTGTCGAATCGCATCCAGAGAGTAGTCACGGCAATCCGCAAAGACGCACGCAGACATGCCGCGATGGACGCGCTCAAAGAGGTGCTCAAAGCCCGTGCGGTCGCGCAGCGCCTTGCCGTAGTAGAGCGATCCAAGCCCGCCGTGCGGCAGTATCATAAGGATGTAGCTGATGGAGTCGTTGAAGAGATGAAAGACCTTGCCCTGCTCATGATATACAATATTCATTGGATATCCCCCTTCGATTGCTATTTATTTTCCTCCACGCGAAAGCCCGTCGTCTCACGCTCAACCACGGTATTGGCAAGCATGACATTCTCCGTCACGTTCTCCTCGATCTGCTTCAGCATGAGTCGTGCCGCCTCCCGCCCGAGATCGGCCATATTCTGATCGATGGTCGTCAGCTTGGGCGCGGTATATCGACTGAGTGCCGTGTTGTCGTAGCCGATGACCGAGATATCCTGCGGCACACGCCGCCCCATGCGCTGACAGGCGTTGACCGCCCCCATCGCCATGAGATCGTTGCAACAAAAGATCGCCGTCGGTGCGAGATCGAGCATCATATCCATGAGGATGAACATGGTATTTTCCACCGTCTCGATGCGGTTGCCCTCGCCGACATTGACAATGTCCTCCGGATGGAACGCCCCGCGCTCCCGCATGATCTCGCGGTAGACCTTCTCCTTGATGCGGTAGGAGTCACTGTTCTCGCCCTGCACAAAGAGGATACGCTCGTGCCCGTAGCGAAAAAGGTGTGCCAGCGCCGCACGCGCCCCGCCGCGCTGATCGCTCGTCACGTATGATATGCCCGCAAGTTCGCGCGCACTGTTGACAAAGACCAGAGGCAGACGCACCGCCGTGTTCTCGTAGAACTCCGAGACTGCCGTCTCCGTATTCGGACTGACGACAATAACGCCCGAAACATTGCGTGTGATGAAGTCCCGCACACACTCCTCCTCGCGCGCCGCATCGTTCTGCGCACACGCGAGGAGCAGAGAGTACGAGCTCTGCCGCAGATGCTCCTCGATGCCGTCAAGCACCTGGGCAAAGAACATATTGTCAAAACTTGGAACAACGACGCCGATGCTTGAGGAGCGCTGCGTGTTCAGCTCGCGTGCCTGAAGATTCGGCACGTACTCAAGTTTCTTGATGGCGTTTTCCACCTTGAGCCGCGTCTTTTCTCGCACGGAATAGTTCCCGTTCACTACGCGCGAAACCGTCGCCACCGAGACGCCGGACTCCCGCGCCACATCAACGATCGTCGCCTTCATCTCGTTCCCCTCTGCTCTCCAAAATTCAGGTTTTACACGCCTGCTACACTTTCAATCCAGCGGTCGAACGCCGCCATCCCCGCCGCATCACGTTTGAACACCCCTGCATGGGTGAGCACCTGCAGGAACACCGCGCCGATCGCATCGCGCAGGATCCCGTCCACATGCTCCTCCGTCACGGCGGGATGTGCCGCGCGCAGGGTGCGGTACCAGTCCGCATGCTTCTCAAGCATCGCGACGCCTGAGATATCCTCCGTTCCCTTCAGCAGCTCCGCACGCACCTGTGCCATCTCATCCTTGAGGCGCGCGGGCAGGATTGCCAGCCCCAGCACCTCGATCAGGCCGATGTTCTCCTTCTTGATGTGGTGCACCTCCGCGTGCGGATGGAACAGTCCGAGCGGATGCTCTGCCGTCGTTCGGTTGTTGCGAAACACGAGATCGAACTCAAAGTCCGTGCCACGCCGCCGCGCGATCGGCGTGATCGTATTGTGCGGCGCGTCCGTCTCTGCAAGGATCTCTACGGAGGCATCGCTGTACGTGCGCCATGCCGCGAGAATCTTCGCCGCGAGGTCGATGAGCGCCCCCTTGTCCGAGGACGTGAGGCGCAGCGTCGACATCGGCCATTTCACACGCCCTGCACGCACATTCGGATAGTTCGCAAAGCGATATTCCTGCTCCACCGCCGCGCGCTCCATCGCGAAGGTATAACGCCCGCCCTGATAGTGATCGTGCGAGAGGATTGACCCGCCGACAATCGGCAGATCGGCATTCGACCCCGCGAAGTAATGCGGGAAAATCTCAAGGAATGCCGCCAGATTCTCGAATGTCTCACGCGAAATCACCATCGGCACATGCGCACTGTTCAGCACAATGCAGTGCTCGTTGTAGTAGGTATAGGGCGAGTATTGCAGGAACCATTCATGCCCGCCGAAATCCAACGGAATCAGACGGTGCGTCTCACGTGCGGGGTGGTTCACGCGCCCCGCATAGCCCTCGTTCTCGCGGCAGAGCAGACATTTCGGATAGGAGGAGGACTTTGCGAGCTTCGCCTTGGCGATGTCGCGCGGATCCTTCTCCGGCTTCGATAGGTTGATCGTCACATCGAGATCACCGTACTCCGTTGCCGCCTTCCACGCGATATTCTTGTCGATGCGCGTCTTGCGGATGTAGTTTGAGGCGATGCTCAGACGATAGTACCAGTCCGTTGCCTCCTGCGGCGAACGCTCATAGCGATCCTTAAAGTTCTGCACAACCTCGGACGGACGCGGCATCACGCAGTCCATGATGCGCGTATCGAAGAGATCGCGCTCATCCGTCGTGCCCTCGATCAGCCCATGATCTGCCGCATAGTCAAGCATATTCTCCAAAATCGGCGTTGCCGTTTCAAGCGTTTCATCCACCTCTTCGGGCACATATTCCTCAACGTGCAGCACATCAAGGAGGCGGTTCGCCGCATAGACCTCGTCCTCCGGCGCAATCAACCCTTTCTGACGAGCAAAGTGCAGGAGACGGCTGATTTCATGCTGAATGTCACACATGATGCATCCTCCCGTCCTAGTCCTCATACCCGTGCGGATGGCTCTCGTGCCATTTCCACGCCGTCCCGATGACCTGCTCCACATCCGTGAACTGCGGCTTCCATCCAAGCACGGAGCGTGCCTTCTCGCTCGATGCAATGAGCTGTGCAGGATCACCCGCACGGCGTGCGCCAATCTCCACCTTGATGGAGCGTCCCGTCGCCTTTTCCGCCGCCGCAATCATCTCCTTGACCGAGAATCCCTGACCGTTGCCGAGGTTGAAGATGTCGCTCGCACCGCCCTTTCTGAGGTACTCAAGCGCAAGTACATGGGCATCCGCAAGATCGACCACATGGATGTAGTCGCGCAGACACGTCCCATCCGGCGTCGGATAATCGTCACCGAACACCGTGATATGGTCGCGCCTCCCCGTCGGTACTTGCAGGATAAGCGGGATCAGATGCGTCTCCGTCTTGTGATCCTCGCCGATCGAGCCATCGGGCAATGCCCCCGCCGCGTTGAAATAGCGCAGGGAGACATAGCGCACGCCGTTCGCGCGACTCACCCACTTCATCATCTTCTCCATCGTGAGCTTCGTCTCGCCGTAGGTATTCGTCGGGCACGTCTCGTCGTCCTCATGAATCGGCACGCGCTTTGGCTCGCCGTAGGTCGCCGCCGTCGAGGAGAAGACAATCTTGTCCACGCCGTGCCGCACCATCCCTTCAAGGAGCACCTGCATCCCGTAGACATTGTTGTTGAAGTAGAGCAGCGGCTTTTCCATGCTCTCGCCGACAAGCGAATTTGCCGCGAAGTGGATGACCGCCTCGATCTTATTCTCCGTAAAAATCCTGTCGAGCACGGAGGCATCGCGAATATCGCCCTCGTAAAATTTCGCCGCAGGGTTCAGCGCGCCGCGATGCCCCGTCTGCAGGTTGTCGACAATGACGACCTCTTCGCCCTTTTCGACGAGCGCATGCACGGCATGAGAGCCGATGTAGCCCGCACCGCCGCAAACCAAGATAGCCATGAGTATGCTCCTTTCACCTTACAGGCGGCGTGCGCCGTCCGCAATATTCGCCACGTAGAAGCTCGGTGCATAGCCGATCTTCGCCGTATACGCCTCCGCCACATTCTTCTCGAATGCGGGGATTGCCTCGTCGCGCACAATGCTGACCGTGCAGCCCGCAAAACCGCCGCCCGTCATGCGCGAGCCGAGCACGCCCTCCTGCTGCCACGCAAGTTCCGCGAGCGTGTCCAGCTCCGGTCCTGTCACCTCGTAGTCGTCGCGCAGGGAGACGTGGGAATCGTTCATCAGTGCGCCGAAGCGCTTCACATCGTTCTTTTCCAGTGCCTCGACCGCCTCGAGTGTGCGGCGGTTCTCATAGACCGCATGGCGTGCGCGTCTGCGCTCGACCTCATCCTCGATTACGGCGGCGTTCTCATCAAACTCCGCGTTTGTCAGTTCGCCGAGGGACTTGATCGCCTTGACCTTTTGCAGAGCCTTGAGTGCCGCCTCGCTCTGCATCCGACGCTCGTTATACGCGGACGTGACGAGGCTGTGCGCCTTGTTCGTGTTCGTGATGACGATACTGCACCCCTTGAGGTCAAGCTTGCTGTAGCGGTACTCAAGTGTATTACAGTCGAGCAGGATTGCACAGTCCTTCTTCCCCATCCCGACCGCGAACTGATCCATGATGCCGCAGTTCATTCCGACGAACTGATTCTCCGCCTTCTGAGCGAGCTTCACGAGCTCCACGCGGTCGATGCCCAGCCCAAGCTCATCGTTTAGAATGACGCCCATCAGGACCTCGATGGAGGCAGAGGAAGACAGCCCCGCACCGTTCGGCAGATTGCCGTAGAAAAGGATGTCAAAGCCGTGTGCCGCCGCGTGTCCCGCATCCTCCATCATGCGCACGACGCCGATCGGATAGTTCGCCCAACCGTAAGCCTCGCTCTTGACCGCGCCGTGCATCGGGAACTCCACCACGCCCTGTTCCGGCAGATTCATCGAGTAGAGGCGCGATACATTGTCCGTGCGCGGCGCGACGAGCGCATACGTCCCGAGCGAAATCGCGCACGGAAAAACGTGTCCGCCGTTGTAGTCCGTGTGTTCGCCGATGAGATTCACGCGCCCCGGCGAAAAATATGCGTGCGTCTCGGCGGCGCCGAACTTCTCCCGAAACACCTCGTTCATCTCGTCCAAAATTGCCATCGTCTGCATCCTCCGTTCATCTTTGGGTAAGTATCAAAATTGTAATTAAGCGAAAGTAAACGTTTTCTTTTCCGTTTTTCATTCTATCTCTTTTTGCCAAAAAACGCAAGAGCTTTTTGAAAACTCCTGCGTTTTTTGTTTTTCCTCAAATCCCCTTCATCGTAAACGCCAGATGCCGCGTTTCGTTTTTCTGCACATACTCTACAAGCACGGGGGCGCCCCAGCTGTCGTCGCCGCCCACGCCGCACATCCCCGCCGATGCACGCAGATACGTGTGCTGTGGGCACGGCAGATCGTACGCATGGCGCGCATTCTCAAGCTCATGCGCGCTGTACGGAAGCGCCGACGCCTCGAACGGCACATCACTCGCAAGGCGAATCCCGTGTCCGCTGCGGTCTTTGACCTCGATCCAACGCACACCGCGATGATTGCCCGTCTCCTGCGGACGCAGATACGGCTCAACCTCGTCTGCCGTCGTACTCTCATAGATACCGAGCCGCGCACCCTCGCAGCGGTCGATGTAGTTCTCCTTTGGCCCGTACCCGTAGAAGCGAATGCGGTCATAGTCCGCAGAGAGCGTAAAGAGCATCGCAAAGTCCGGCATCTCGGGCAGTCCCTCTGCCGCCTCATAGTCGAGTGCAACGCGGAGCGCCCCCGTCGCATCCACCGTATAGGTGACGGTGCAGGTTGCTGCGGGCAACAATGTGAGCGCATAGGTAAAGCGTACCGTAACGCTCTGTGCGCGGCGTTCCTCCTGTCTGCCGAAGAATCCGTCCACCACCGTAAATGCAGCATCATCCACGCTGTACTCGATGCGCGTACAGCGGCGATAGAGGCTCGCAATCTTCCACTGCGCACAATCCGCCATGCGTCCGCTGCCGTAGTCGTTGTCAACAGGCGCACGCCAGAACGACGGCTGTGGCAATTCCTCGATCAGCTCCCGCCCGCCATAGCGATAGGAAACGAGATTGCCCTGCGCACTCGAGAACATAAGGGAGAAGCCCGCCCCCTGCACACCGAGATTGATGTCCCCCTGCACCACGCGCAGACTGCCCGCTGCTTCAAGCGGTGCATAAACGGGTGCAGAAGAGCACTCCACAACGACATCGCGGATCTGCAGTGCGTCACCCGTCCATGCCGGCAGAATCGTCTGACCGAATGCGACCTCATGCCCCACGCTTGCCCAACGCTCCTCCCGTGCAAGCACGAGAGACGCCGTGAGGACGTGTTCTCCGCTGCCGAATGCGGGTACGGCGCAGGGCACACAGCGCGTTTCTCCCGGCGATACAAAGGGCGCCGGCATACGCCGCTGCCAGACCTCACACCCATCCACAGCGAGAGCAAGGCGCATCTCGTAGCGATCCGCATTCGTGAACAGGCTTTTATTCACAATCTCCACACCGTTCCACGCGGGGCGCAGGGTAAAATTCTGATAGTTGAACTTCACATCCTGCAGCTTTGCCGTTCCTCGTCGGTCGGCAAAGAAAATGCCGTTGCCACTGAAGTTGTAATCCGATGGGCGGTCGCCAAAGTCGCCGCCGTAGAGAAACACGTCCTCCCCATAGCGCCCGTGCCGACGGATTGCCTGATCGCCGAAATCCCAGATAAAGCCGCCTTGATAGAGCGGTTCGCGCTCCGTCAGCTCCGTGTACTTGTGCATGCCGCCGCAGCTGTTCCCCATCGCGTGCGTATACTCGCAGCAGATAAAGGGCTTGTCCCTGTGCTCCTTGAGGAACGCCTCGATGTCCGCCGCCTTCGTATACATCTGGCTCTCCATATCGCTCGTCGCGGGATAGCTGCGATCCCAGAAAATCCCCTCGTAGTGGACGAGACGCGTAGGGTCGACGCGGCGGAAGTATTCGCTCATCTCGTAGATGTCGCGCCCGCCGCAGGACTCGTTGCCGCACGACCAGATGAGGATGCTCGGATGATTCTTGTCGCGCTCGTACATCGACTGCGCACGGTCGAGCACGGCGGGCAGCCACATCTCGTGATCCCCGGGCACGGTATCCGCGTCCTTTACACACGCGCCGTTCTTCATCCACGAGCCGTGCGTCTCAAGATTTGTCTCGTCGATGACATAGAACCCGTAAATATCGCACAGCTCGTAGAGACGGCTGCTGTTCGGATAGTGCGATGTACGGATCGCATTGATGTTCACACGCTTCAAGGCAATGAGATCCTGCGCAAAAAGCGCGGGATCCATTGTCCGCCCGTGATCGCAATCAAACTCGTGACGGTTGACCCCCTTGAACACAATGCGCTTGCCATTGATCTGCATCAGACCGTCCCTCATGCAGAACTCACGGAAGCCGACGCGTACGCGCACAACCTCCTGTAGGAGACCGTCCGCATCATAGACGCAGAGAACGGCATGGTAGAGGTACGGCTCCTCCGCACTCCACAGGTGAATCCCCGCGATGTCCGCCGAAAACTCGTACGCCTCCCCCTCGATATGCTCATTGACTTGCAGCACCTCGGCGCCGTCCGCATCATAGAGATCGAGCATAACGCCCTTGTCCCCCGCATCACCGAACGAGAGACGAATGGAGAGATGACCGTCCGCATAGTTATGAACAGGGATTGCACGGACTTCGATGTCCTCGATGTGCACAGCGGGCTTCGTATAGAGAAGTACATCCCGATAGATCCCCGAGAATCGCCAGAAATCCTGATCCTCAAGCCAGCTTGCACTCGCATAGCGGAACACCATCGCCGCCAGCTTATTCTCGCCCGTCACAAGATACGGCGTCAGATCGAAGTCCGCAGGCGTGCAGCTATCCTCACTGTAGCCGACAAAATGTCCATTGAGGAAGAGCGCGAGTGCCGCATCCACGCCGCCAAAGGAAATGAACACATTTTCCCAGTCCTCGGGCACGTTGAAATACTTCACATAGCAGCCGACGGGATTGCTGCGCGTTGGAATCTCACCCGGCGCGATACTCTCGTGCCCATCCCATGGATATGTCGTATTTGTGTAGTGCGGTACGCCGTGCCCCTCCATCTGGATGTGTGCGGGCACATGAATTGTTTCCCAGTCATGACAGTCGTAGTTCGCCGCCTCAAATCCCTGCGGGATGAGTGCCGTATTCCGCGCATAGGCAAAGTGCCATATCCCGCCGAGTGTGCGGTAGAACGAGGACACGCCGCGTGCCAGTTCCGCCTCATCGCGGTAGAAGATATGGTCGCTGTGCGCGGGCAGGCGGTTCTCCGCAAAATACTGCGGGTCTTTCAGTTTCCCAAAATCGAAGCCGCTCATATCAAGACCTCCATTTCTGCAAAGAAAGCGGTCGCTAGCGACCGCTTCCACAAATGTTACCACAGGATTACTTATTCATTTCATCCCATTTCTCCTCGAGTTCCTCCACAATGCGTGCATGCTCCGCCTCCGTAAGCGTCACCTTCGCACGATAGAGAATCGTCCCAAGCAGGATGAACACAAACGGCAGTGCAAACATGACGAGCTTGAAGTTGAAGAGGTTCTCCGGCGTGATCGTCGCCGCCGTCGCGCCGCTCGTCATGCCGACCCAGATCGCAGTCAGACCGATCAGCCCGCTTGTAATCGCACCCGCGAGCTTGTCCACCAGAGGACGCACGCAGAGGACAAGAGCCTCATCACGATGCCCGAGCTTCAGCTGCCCGTACTCGACCGTATCCGTGATCGTCATGAGCACAACGAGAAAGATCAGCGGCTGCGGCAGAGCAAAGAGACCTGCGGCAAAGAGGGTCATAAGGACGCTCGTGCCCGCCATCGCGTAGAGCACGATGCCAACGAGCATCACGGCAACCGAGCCGAAGAAGAGCCTCCGACGGCTGAACTTCTCCGTCAGCGTCGGGAAGAGAGCCACGGCGAGCAAGCCGATGATAACGTTGATGACACCGAGGAAGGAGAATTGCTTCGCGTCGCCGAGCACATAGATAAAGTAATAGAGGTTGAAATTATTGATGACATTCTGCCCAAGAACAAAAACAAGATACGCAATCGCCACCCAGAGCAGCTGATCATTCTTGATGAGGATCGAGAACACGTCCTTGAACGAGGTCTCCGTCTTGTTCTCGCGCAGCGCGGAATCCTCCTCCTTTGTCCCAAGGCCGAGGATAATCGCGCCGAGGGTTGCGATGCCGCCGCCGATGACCGCAAACGCAAACCAGCCCGCAGAGTCACCCGCACCGCCGTTCTCGTTCAGCGAGAAGTAAAGCACGACGGGCATGACGATCGCCGTGACCAGCTGACCGCCGAACACCGAACCAATACGTGCATAGGTCGCCGTCACCTCACGCTCGCGCGAGTCGAACGAGAGCGCAGGGATCATCGACCAGATGGCAACGTCCTTTGCCGAGTAGAACACATCCATGATGAGGTAGAGGACTGCAAAGAGGACGAGGTAGAGCATCGGATTCGACACCGTCAGCCCGCCCATATCCGTAAATAGGATCGCCAGCGTGATCGCCGCAACGAACGCGCCCACAATGACCCACGGCTTGAACTTGCCCCAGCGTGTCTTGGTCTTGTCGATCGTATTGCCGATGAACGGGTCGAGGAACAGCTCGCCCACGCGCAGGACAAGGATGATCGTCGTCACAATGCCGATCATATAGGCATCGTGCTCGTGGTTGTCGGAGTGGAACAGATTGCTCGTGACAAAGATCATAAAGTACGTACCGAGCATAGCATAGAACACATCATGTCCGAAGGTGCCGCAGGAATAAGCGATGCGCGGCCAGAACTTGCTCTTTTTGTCCGACATGGGAAGCCCTCCTCAGCCTTTGACCGTGCGGATGTAGGCAATGATGCCATCCGCAATCTGCGCGAGCGGCGCACGTCCCGCATTCACAACGAGGTCATAGTGTGCGCCGTCGCCCCACTTGCGCCCCGTATAGTAGTCATAGTAGCGCGCGCGTTTCTCATCCTCGCGATCCATCTCCTTGAGCGTCTTGCCCTCGTAGACCGTACGTCCGCGCTCCTCACGGTAGTCGTCGTCCGCACAGACGAAGATGGAAAACACATCGTCGCGCTTCCGGAGCGCATAGTCCGCGCAGCGCCCGAGGAAGATGCACGGACCGTCATCGGCAAGTTTGCGGATGACATTCGACTCCGCCATGAACATCCCCTGGCTGGACTCCCCCATCGCCATACCGAACGAGTGGAACGGAATGAAGCGCGATGCAAGCGGCTTCACCGTGTTCTCAAGTTCGAGCAGTTCCTTCTCATGCAGATCGTTGATGCCGAGCTTTGCCGCAGCGAGATGGACAATCTGACGGTCATAGAGATGAACCCCCAGCTTCTCAGCGAGAATGTTCGCGAGTTCCCGTCCGCCGCAGCCGTAGCGGCGGCTGATGGTGAGGATAAACTTCTTCTCCTCCATGTGACTCCCTCCTTCAAGAGCCGGAAGCAAGTACCGCTTCCTTTGTGAACAGTTTTCATTTGGATGGAAAAGGAAAAGTAAACGTTTTCTTTCTTACGGTCTTTATTATACGACTTTGTTTTCAAAAAAGCAAACGTTTTCTTTCTAAAATTTACGAATAAATACATGGGAATTGCATTAAGTGAAACCTCTTTCACTTAATGCAACAGAGAATATATTTGAACAACACGTATACACGTGTTATAATCATTTCACGAAAGGGGTGCATCATGAGAGATAAAGCTGCTCCTCCAAAATGGATGGCAAGTCGTCAATATCAATGGCAGTCATCATAAGCTGAGAAAAGGAAATGCGACAGAGATCATCCCTATCCCTATCCACAGGAAAGATGTCCCTTCAGGACTTCTCAATGCGATATTGAAGAGAACAGGATTAAAATGATCGGAGGCTTCCATGCAATACATATATCCCGCCATTATTCACGAAGATCCCGACGGACTCTGGGCGGAGTTTCCGGACCTCCCTAGCTGTCAGACCTTCGCTGACACGATGGATGAACTGCTCACAAATGCGTCAGAGGCACTTGCCTGCGAGCTGGTAGAATCACTCTCGCACAGAGACAAGCTCCCTGCAGCACGCCCCATGCAATCCATTCCAAGAGAAGAAACCTCCTATCCCACACTCATTCGCGCAAATATCAACCTTGCAAAGTCAAGTCGCTCGGTGAAAAAGACACTGACCATCCCCGCATGGCTGAACGACCGCGCCCGCGCACAGGGAATCAACTTCTCCAAAACACTGCACGATGCACTGCTCGAAAAAATTGGATAGCTCCATAGAAAAAGCTGCCATAAAGAGACAAATCCTTTATGGCAGTTTTTAAGTTCTCTCGTTTCGCTTACTTCAGTGCATACCCGTTGTTATACATCTTATCCTGCTCTTTGCGCACCTGATAGAGCTGGGTGGAGGTGTCGAGGTCGACCATGTCGAGTGTGAGGAGTGTCCCCTTCTTGACATCGCACTTCATGCGCGTGTTCTTGTTGACGAGGGCGTAGACGACGTAGCCCTTCTCATAGGTCTCCTGCGCCGTTGCAATCGATCCGTAGGTGGTGTAGCCGCCGATGCCATCGATGGTCTCGCCCGCCTTCAGATCGCGCTTGGCGACGGTGATGCATTCGCTGACGGGACCGCCCAAGGGGATGATGGTCGGCTCATGGTCGATGACGATCTTGGCGACGGTGAGCGGCGTCTCAAGGTTGCAGAGGTGGTACGGACGATAAAGCGTCCAGAGGGGACCGGGTCCCATGCTGTGATAGCCCATCTGATAGGCGATCTCTTCGTTCTCCGTGGTGACGGTGACGAAGACACCGGGCGCAATGCCGTTGACGTACTCGACGACATGGTGTTTGTCGAGGATGCCTCCGTCCTTCTTGAGCCTAAAGATCTGATTGAGGTCGGCGCAACGATCCTTCGGCGAGGCGGCAGGACCGTGTCCGCCGATGACATCGGGAACAAATCCGGTCGCGTTCGACATCGCGGTCATCTCGACCATGGTCTTCGTACCGTCCTTGAACGAGGTGAGCATACGCGGGCTCATCTTGCGGCGCGTCGCCTCCTCGAGCACGGTGTCGGGGTTGCAGTCATAGTCAAGCTTGTTGTTCTTGCCCTTGCCCATGACGACAACTTCCATGCCCATCGCACGTGCGAAAGAGAAGAGCTCCATAACGGCGCCCGGCTCATCGCCCGCCGAGCCCGTGTAGATGACGCCGTTCTTGTCGCCGAGTTTCTTGAGGTAGCTGCCGATGACGACGTCCGTTTCCACGTCCATCATGACAACGTGCTTCTTGTTGTTCATCGCATCGATCGCGATCTTGACGCCGACCTCGGGCACGCCCGTCACATCGATCGCAACTTCGACGAGGTTCGCCTGCGAGATGAGATCTGAGTTCTCCGTCGCAACGTATTTGCCCTGCTCCATATAGCGGTTCGCTTCCTCGAGCGTCTTTGCGACAGCGATGTCCTCGTCGCTGATGCCTGCATAGTGGAAGGCGTTGATGACGTTTTCAAATTTGATGTCCGAGACGATCGCGGGCATGATGCCCTTCATAAGCGCCATCTGCGTGACCATGCCGCGTCCCATCTGACCCGCACCGACGATGCCCGCGCGGATGATTTTACCCTCTTCCTCGCGCTTGGCGAGTTTCTTGTCCATATTCAGCATTGCGAAACTCCTTTCGCCCACCCATCGGTGGAGCTATTAATGATTGATCTGTGCCTAGTATAGCACTATATTTCCATTTTTACAATATCGTATCGGTTGAATTTGTGTAAACATCAGAACAAAAAAGAGGTACGTTTCCATCTGTAAAGAAACATACCTCAGCATATTTATTTCTGCATGCCGTCGTTCTGTGCGATCACATCGAGGAAGATAAGCGGCTCATCCTTCTCGTTCCGGAGTGCGTGGGACTGTCCGGCGCGCGCGATGGTGATATCGCCCGCGTGCACAACCGTTTCATTGCCGTCACCATCCGTGAAGATTCCCTCGCCCGAGATGATGATGTACGCATCCTCGTTGACACCGTGCTTGTGCAGACCAATGGACGCCCCCTTATCGAGGCGCATCCAGCCGATCTCCTTGATGGCCTGCTCCGGCTTTGCCATGTCGCGCGTAAAGGAGAAGAGCCCATGGAGCGTACCCTTGCCTCCGGCAACATCCTGCTTGTCGAGAACGATGAGTTCGTCCTTCTGGAAGCACTGCTGTACGGTGCGATCCTGCGCTTCCTCTGCAAAAGCCGTTGCGCTGAGCATCAGACAGCCAAGTGCCATTGCCGCTGCGATTTTTTTCATCTTCATCACAATCCCACTCCTAAACATAAAAGAAATCTATGGCTTCCAAAAATATAAACTCCCTCATGAGGGTTCACAAGGGAGTTCACTTTTTATTGGTTCAGTCGGGCAGACGCGTTACATCATGCCGCCCATACCGCCCATGCCCGGCGCACCTGCCGGCATCGGAGCCTCGGGCTCCGGCTTGTCCGTGACAAGCGTCTCGGTGGTGAGCACCATCGCCGCGATCGATGCTGCGTTCTGCAGAGCGGAGCGCGTAACCTTCGCCGGATCAACGATACCCGCGCCGATCATATCGACATAGGTGTTCTCGAGCGCATTGAAGCCGATGCCGTCGCCTGCCTTCTTCACGCTGTCGACGACCACGGAGCCCTCGAGCCCCGCATTCTCCGCGATCTGGCGGACAGGAGCCTCAACCGCACGCTTGACGATCTCGACACCGACCTTCACATCGCCCTCGACACTCAGCTTATCGAGCGCCGGGAGGATGTCGATGAACGTCGTGCCGCCGCCGGCGACGATGCCCTCTTCGACCGCTGCGCGTGTCGCGTTGAGCGCATCCTCGACGCGGTACTTCTTGTCCTTCATCTCGACTTCCGTCGCTGCACCAATCTCAACGACCGCCACACCGCCGGAGAGCTTGGCGAGGCGCTCCTGCAGCTTCTCACGGTCGAAGTCAGACGTAGTGTCTGCAATCTGCTTCTTGATCTGGTCAACGCGTGCCGTGATCTGTGCCTTGTCACCTGCGCCGTCGACAATCGTCGTCTCTTCCTTCGTGGAACGCACCTGACGTGCACGGCCGAGATCCTCGAGCGTCACGCTGTCGAGCTTGCGCCCAATCTCCTCACTGATGACCGTGCCCCCCGTGAGGATTGCAATATCCTCGAGCATTGCCTTGCGGCGGTCGCCGAAGCCCGGTGCCTTTACTGCGAGTGCCTTGAACGTGCCGCGCAGCTTGTTCACAACGATGGTCGCAAGCGCCTCACCGTCGAGATCCTCGGCGATGATGACGATCTGCTTGCCCTGCTTTACAACCTGTTCGAGGACGGGCAGGATGTCCGCAACGGACGAGATCTTGCGGTCCGTGATGAGCACATACGGATCGTCCATAACGGCTTCCATCTTCTCCGTGTCTGTGACCATGTACGGGGAGATGTAGCCGCGGTCGAACTGCATACCCTCGACGACCGAGAGGTTCGTGTCCATGGACTTGGACTCCTCGACCGTGATGACACCGTCCTTGCCGACCTTCTCCATCGCCTCTGCGATGAGGTCGCCGACCTCACTGTCGCCGGAGGAGATTGCTGCAACCTGCGCGATCTTCGCCTTCGTCTCGACCTTCTGTGCCTTGCTCTTGATCTCCTCGACGAGCGTCTTGACTGCCGTCTCGATGCCCTTCTTGACGATCATCGGGTTTGCGCCCGCAACGACGTTGCGCATGCCTTCCTGAATCATCGCCTGTGCGAGCAGTGTCGCCGTCGTCGTGCCGTCGCCCGCGATGTCGTTCGTCTTCGTCGCGACTTCCTTCACGAGCTGTGCGCCCATGTTCTCGAACGGATCCTCAAGCTCGATGTCACGCGCGATCGTCACGCCATCGTTCGTAATCGTCGGCGCGCCGTACTTCTTATCGAGAACGACATTGCGTCCCTTGGGACCGAGCGTAACCTTTACCGCATTTGCCAGTGCATCCACACCGCGACCGAGTGCGCGGCGAGCCTCTTCGTCAAACAGAATCTGCTTTGCCATTTATATTGCCTCCAAATTTATCTATTACAGGATTGCCAGAATATCGCTCTCACGAACGATGAGGTAATCCTTGTCGTCTACCTTGATCTCGGAACCCGAGTACTTCGAGAAGACAACGCCGTCGCCGACCTTGACCTCCATCTCCGCACGCTCGCCGCTCTCGAGCAGCTTGCCTGTGCCAACGGCAACGACCTTGCCCTTTTGCGGCTTTTCCTTTGCCGTGTCGGGGAGCACAATGCCGCTCGCCGTTGTGACATCGCTCTCCGCGACTTCAATGACAACACGTTCGCCCAGTGGCTTAATCATGGTATCTTCCTCCTAGTTTTCATACAAATCTTTTTGATGGTGTTAGCACTCTCATTCGCTGAGTGCTAACTTACGATGTATATACTAATCGTTTTAAGTCAAAAAGTCAATAGGTATTTTGTAAAAAAGTCAAAAAAACAACAAAGAGCATGAAGGCGAAATGCTTCATGCTCCCGTTCAAGGCGCCCCTTTCACCGCTTCGCGGTCCCCCCTTCCCCGCTGCGGCGGGGCAGGCTTGGGATTTGGTTATTCTTTGAACGCCGCGACAAGATTCTTCAGGCGCACCGTCCCTTCCTTAAAGCTCTGGATCTTCGCGAGGATGTTCTCATACTCTGCCGCCATGGAAACGACCTTCTCCGCGATGCGCGTATTGCCCTCTGCGCCCTCATGGGTTGCGTTGCGGATCCCTTCCATCGCTGCATTCATCTCACTGACGGAGTCCAGCAAATGCTGTGACCGCGCCGTTGTCGCGGCAGCGTTTTTGCGGAAGTACTCCGCATCATCCTTGTACTGCACGGCAGTCTTGTCCATCAGATCATAGTCGCTGCGGATATTTTCATCGATAAAGATGAGGAGTTTGTGTGTGCCGTTCGAAAGCGCCTGCACGGAGCCGGTGACCTGTCCCGTGAGACCGCTGATCTTCTCTGCCGTCCCGCGTGACTGCTCGGCGAGTTTCCCGACCTCGCCCGCAACCACGGCGAATCCGCGCCCCGCCTCACCCGCACGCGCTGCCTCGATGCTCGCGTTCAGCGCGAGGAGGTTCGTCTGCTCGGCGATCTCGGAGATCTCGAGTGTGAGCTGCTCGATCTGCGCGACCACCTTCGCGGATTCGATCGCCTCCGCCACCGATGCCTTGGTTCCACCGTAGATCTTCCGCGTGTTCAGGCGCGACTGCTCCATGCGCGTCTGGAGATCGGTAGCACGCTGCGCAACCTCGCGCGTATATTCCTCACTCGCATGCGCTGCGTCTGCCGCGCCCTTGATCCCGTCATTCAGCTCACCGCTGAGATGTTGGACACTCGATGTGGATGCTGCTGTCTCCTCCATGCCTGCGGACATCTCCTCGGTCACGGCAGACATATCCTGCGTATCGTTGTTGAGCCCGTTCAGCATCTGCTCGAGCTCGGCGACCATCGCATCGGTTTGCTCCGCCTCCTCGTGCACCTGCTTCATAAAGCCCTGCATCTTGCCGAGTGCCTTCACCACGGTGCCGATCTCATCCGCGCGTTCAGAAAGCTCTGCCGGAATCGAACGGGAGAGATCGCCTGCAGCGACAGCGCTCAGATGATCGATGGAGGCAGCAAGGGGATCGGAGATGTTGTCGGCAATGCTCCGCGATACGAGCACGCCAAAACCGACAGCGATGAGGATGATGCCGGCAAAGAGCCAGACCGTACAATCATAGCGCGCGTTGTTCGCCTCAAAGACCTGCTTGCCTTGGAATACATTGTCCGGCGTGAGCACTGCCATATTGCTTGAGATGACGGTGAGCGAGGCGAGATTGTCAAAGATGACAACGCGGTCCTCGGGTGCCGTTCCCATATTATTGATCGCGCCGACCTTCTGTTCGGCGACGCTCAAATTCTTTTCAAGCTCCGTGATCGTCGCCTGCGCCCGTTCACTCGTGTCGATCTTCTTGAGTTCCTCCATATCGTGACGGATGGCATCGAGATTGCCCAGCACGTCATCCACAAGGATCTTTCGGTTGTCTGCCGTGAACCCCTCCTGCAGGAGGTATGGGACATTGACACTGATCCTCCTCAGGCGGTTGTTCGCATCGTTCAGATACTGTGTGGACATGAGGTTGTGGTTATACATATCGTCGAGCGACTGCTTTGCCTGATAGTTCGTATAGATGCCGACCGCAGCGACGAGGAGCAGTACCGCGAGAAGGAACAGCGACAGGATAAACACCTTTGTCCGCACAGCATAATCCTTCATCGCCTCTGCCGAGAGGAATGGAATGTTCATCGTGCTCTCCTCCTCACTTCGCCTGTGCGATATTGTCCGCTGTTATGGACGTAAAGGGAATGGCGAGATCATCGGTCGGCGGACTCCCCTTGAGGAATCCCTCCACAAGGGTAAGTGCACCCTCACCCTGCGCCTTGGCATCCTGTTTGATCGTCTGCGCCATCTCGCCCGCTTCGACGGCGGCAAGTCCCGACGGCGTTGCGTCAACCCCGGAGATCAGACACCCCTTGAGGCGGTTCGCTCCCTTGAGCGCAGCAATGGCACCAAGCGCCATCTCATCGTTGCCCGCAACCACGCCGTTGATCTCGGGGAACATATTCATCCAGAGCGTCATCGTCTTGAGCGCCTCTGCCTTGCTCCATCCCGCATCCACGAAGGAGAGCAGCTGAATGTCGGGACGCTTGTCCAGGCACGCCGCCTTAAATCCCTCCCAGCGCCCCACGGCACTGCCCTGCGTTCCATCGCCCTGCAGGTAAACGATCTTTGCATTCGGCGGCAGGTGCGCCGCCATATACTCGCCCTGCATGCGTCCCGCCTCCACATCATCGGAGTATGCACGGAGCACCTTGCCGCCCGCGACGCTGCGATTCACCGTGATGACGGGAATGCCGGCATCATTTGCCTTTTCGATGGTCTTGACAATGCTCGCACCGTCAGCTGCGAGCAGAACGATAGCACCTGCGCCCTTGCCGATCGCCTCATTCAGCTGATCAATCTGCATATTGCCGTCGTTCTTCGCATCAAGGAATTCCACCTGAATGCCGTCCGCCTTTGCCTTCGCGGCAAAGGCATCCTTGATCTGCGTACAGAAACCGTCGCGGTCATCGTAGTTCGCATAGATGACACGATCCGAACTAGCGCCCGTCAGCCCGCAGCCGACAAGCCCCAGACAGGCCGCCGACACGAGCATAAGCCCCCACTTTCTCAGATGCATGGCAAACTCTCCTAATAACGTTTTCACATTTTCTTGACCGGAATTGGCCCGCGCGAGAGCGCAATTGCCCCCGTTCGTGCAATCTCGATGATGCCGTAGTCGGACAGGAGTTCCGAGAGGGCATCGATCTTCTTTGCGTCGCCCGTCAGCTCGATGACGACGTTCTCCACGCCGACATCCACGATGCGCGCGCGGAAGATATTCACAACATCGATGATCTCGGCGCGGTTCTCCTTGGTCGCGTGCACCTTGATAAGGACAAGTTCTCGCGTGATGGACTCAAACTGGGTGAGGTTGACGATCTTCACCACATCGATCAGCTTCGAGAGCTGTGTGACCACCTGACGCAGTTCGTTCTCCGAGGCAACGGAGACGACGATGTTGATGCGCGTGACATCCGGCTCCTCCGTATAGCCGGCGGAGATGCTTTCGATGTTGAAGGCGCGGCGGCTGATAAGCCCCGCGATATGCGTCAGAACGCCGGGCTTGTTGTCAACGAGCACGGCAAGCAAGTATTTGTCCATCTTATCTACCTCCGAGCACCATCTGATCGAGTCTCTTGCCGCCCGGCACCATGGGCACGACATCCGCCTCCTCCGGTACGATTACGTCGATCAGGCGCGCTCCCTTTTCGCGAAGCACGCGCGGCAGAGTTTCCGCAAGTTCCTCACGCGTTTCGATGCGGCACCCGGCGACGCCCATCGCCTCGGCGAGCTTGACGAAATCCGTCTTGCCCTTCAGCTCCGAAGCGGAGTAGTGGTGACTGTAGAAAAGTCGCTGCCATTGCCCGACCATGCCGAGGATGGAGTTGTGCACAATGACGACCTTCACGTCGATATCATTGTCCGCCATCGTCGCAAATTCCTGACAGTTCATCATGATGCTGCCGTCACCCGTAATCAGTACGACTTCCTTCTCGGGACAGGCGAGCTTTGCGCCGATCGCGGCAGGCAGGCCGTACCCCATCGTGCCAAGTCCGCCCGAGGTCAGGAAGTGACGCGGCTCCGAACAGCCGAAGAACTGCGCTGCCCACATCTGGTGCTGCCCCACATCCGTGACACAGATCGCATCTGCGGGCACGAGTTCCCGCACGCAGCTGATGAGTTCCTCGGGGCGAATCTCCTCCGATGGTTTCCATCTGAGCGGGTGGGCACGCTCCATCGAGAGCACTTCGCCCAGCCACGGGCGGAATCTTACCCGCAGATCGTCCTCGATGGCGCGCACAGCATTCACAAATGCGGGGAGCGTCTGTCGGAGATCCCCGATGATGGGGATGTCCGCGCGCACATTCTTGTTCAGTTCGGCGGGGTCGATGTCAAAGTGCACAATCTTCGCCTTGGGTGCAAATGCCGCTGTATTCCCCGTAACACGATCACTGAAGCGCGTGCCGAGTGCAAGCAGGAGGTCGCACTCCTGAATCGCCATGTTCGAGGCGTAGGCGCCGTGCATCCCCGCCATCCCCGTATAGCCCTCGGTATCTGCCGCAACGCCGCCAATCCCCATCAGAGTTGCAACGGCAGGCATGCCCGTGAGACGGAGGATTTCACGTACGTATTCCTCTGTATCCGAAAGCACAACACCGCCGCCGACAAAGAGGAGGGGCTGACGTGCCGCGGCAAGCGCCTCTGCTGCTGCGTGCACAGTCTCCATATCAAATGGGATGTGATCCGTATAGCCGTGCAGCAGTGCTTCTGCGGGGTATTCATATTCGATCGGCGTATCGAATACATCCTTTGCCACATCGATGACGACAACGCCCGGACGCCCCGTCCGCGCGATATAGAACGCCTCCTTCACGATGCGCGGGATGTCATTCACATCCTTCACGAGATAGTTGTGCTTCGTAATCGGCGTCGTAATGCCGACAATGTCCGCCTCCTGAAACGAATCCTTGCCGATATAGGGATTCGCGACCTGTCCCGTGATGCAAACCATCGGCACGGAGTCCATATGTGCCGTCGCGATGCCCGTCACCAGATTCGTCGCACCGGGTCCCGAGGTCGCAAAGGCGACGCCGACCTTGCCGGAAGCTCTGGCGTAGCCGTCTGCCGCATGCGCTGCCCCCTGCTCGTGACGCGTCAGAACGTGCGGAAATTTCATCTTATATACTTCATCGTAGAGCGTGAGGACGGCTCCGCCCGGATAGCCGAACACGACCTCGACGCCCTCCGCTTTCAGGCTCTCCAAGAGTGCCCGTGCACCATTCATCAACAATAGAAACCCTCCTAAAGAATGAAAACACCGACCACGAAGCCCCTACAAGGGGGCTTTATGTACCAGTGCTTTCGATGGAATCCCCCATAATACTCTTCTATTATAGGACTTTCCATGCGTTTTTACAAGCGCATTGCACGTGCGTATCATAAAGACAGGGGCTGTTGTACGAAACTGAAAAACTTCGTACAACGGCCCCATCAATAGAAATCCCTCATCAATCCGTATTGCCGTCCGCCGGACGGCTTTTTTCTTTCAGTTTTTCGCGGATTTCCTTTTCCCGTTCCGCTCTCGCCGTCTCTTTGTCCTTCATGCGCTTTGCGTAGGCGCGTTTGTCGACGGCTTCCAGATACTCGTCCGGAATTCGCTCGATTGCCTTTGGCTCGACAGCGTAAAGCTTCTTGAAAAACTCCTGCGCCTCTGCCGCGTTCTCCATCTCATCATAGAGTTCTGCGGCAATCAGATAGCCGTAAGGATTCTTCGCATCCGTTTCGATCGCCTTCAGCGCATCCGCAAGAGCGCCGTCACGGTCACCGAGCATGCGGCGTACATCCGAACGGTTCAGCCATGTGTAGACATCCTTCGGATCATCCGCAACCCCCTTGTCCGCATCCGCCATTGCCTGCGCAGTGTCACCCTGCACGGCGTACGCACGCGCGCGGATGACATGGCTGAGTGCACGACTGTCATCATGGGGCGAAGAAAAGACGCGCTCCATAAGTGCCAGCGCCCGAACGCTGTCCCCATAGTCGCTGTACGCATCACTGTTCTCACGGATCTTCTTGATTGCCTTCGCATCGGCATTCTCCACCTCGGCAAGCTCTGCCGCGCGTGCGTCTGCGCGCATCTTCTCGGCGGTAAGCAGCTTCTCTCGCGCACCGCTTGCCGCTTCGCCCGCATAGGCGTCACGGACGAGCACGATCAGGCGCTCCCCTGCCCGTTCTTTCGCGAGGAAATATACGAGCAGCTCGTTCACGCGCGGGTCACCACCGAGGGTCGCGCCGCCGTCCCGTGTCAGAACGAGGTGCCAGTCCTCCGCGCGGTCGTAGTCATGAAAGGCACGTGCAAGCGCTCCGGCAACGAGATAGGCATTCTCCTGGCTGTTGTCATAGTCATCATCCGTCCACGTCACCGTGAGGAGCGGGGTTCCGTCAATGCAGACGGTCTTGCGGTCGGTGACGGTCACATGTCCCGCACTGTAGTCCGTCATAAATCCCGCGAGCTTTGCCTCGCGCCGCTCCGTCGCGGGGTGGTCGGAGAAATCGTCCTGCGGCAGGTCCTTCTGCGTCGGATCCTGATACTCCTGCAGATCCTGCGTCACATAGGTCAGATAGTAGCCCATGCGCGCCATTGCCGCCGCTCCACCGCCGGGGTTGAAACCTGCGCTCGTCATAATGCGAAAGCCGCCCTCGTCTGCCTCGTACTCCGTCGGCAGCGTGACATTCTTGGCGACGGAGTAGCCCACGAGTGCGTTGAGCTTGTTCCAGTCCATCAGACCGAAATTCATATTGAGGAAGCTCATGCCGTAGAACTGCGCCGCCGCTTTTGCATAGTTGTGCGCGCTGTGCTGACGGATGCCATGCGTCATCTCATGCCCGAGTACGGCAGCGAGTTCATCGACGTTGCCGTCGAGGCCTCGGATAAGTCCCCGATTGATCGTCACGTAGTCGGTCGGATAGCATGCCGCATTGAAGACAGCGCTGTCCGTGACTGCCCATGTAAAGGGCAGCGAGTTCACGCGGAGCACATAGTCACCGTCCTGCACGAGCCGCTCCATAATTCCGTCCACAAGTTCGATATCACGCGCATTCCGCGCACGCCCGTTTTCCGCAATATCCTGTCGCTCGCTCTGCACTTGAGCGCTGACATCATTGCCGAGCGCAAGCACCGCGCCGAGCGCCGAGTGATACGCACCGAGCACGCCGAGCGCCTGCGCCGCAATGCCCCACGCGTCAATCGCCTCCGCGCGTGCAGGCGGAAAGAGTGTCGCCGCCGCAATCACGAGAACCGAAAGCATTGTTGCCGCTGTTTTCCGCATCCTTCACCTCACATTTCTATTGCGTACGCAGTATAACAGACATTTCCTAAAACAGACTGAAAGGCGCAATACAAAAGGCACGGGCAAACGGCAGACGTGATCCGCCGCATTCGCCCGCGCCAACAGCATGTATGGTGATTACTGACGCTGATATGTCTGGAGAAAGCGCGCACTCTCAAGATCGCCGCGATCCATGCAGTAGTCGACCGCCGTCTTTCCGGACTTGTTCCGAACGTCAGGATCTGCACCCGCATCGAGCAGCATTTTGAGGATGTTCTGACGCTCTCCTGAAGACATATACTTCGCCGCAGCATTGATGAGCGGTGTTGCACCGCCCTCGCTCGTCACATAGTTTACATTGATCCCCTGTGCGATGAGATAGCGCCGAATATTCATATCATCGGATGACGACCCCAGCGTAAAAAGTGCATTGAAAAAACCCGTTCCCCCATCCCACGAAACGCCATTGATGTCCGCGCCCCAGTTGTGCAGATACTGCACGAGTGCAAGATCTCCCTTATCGGCGGCTTCTACCAAATAGGAGTGCGTGTGATTCTCTCCACGATGAAAGACATAGCCCTGCACATCCGCACCGCGCTCCAAGAGGAACTGGATCGTCGTACGGTTGTTGAGCGCCATGGCGCGCCCGAGCGGCGTCGTCCCCCGCCGTGTGTAGTAGGCATTGATGTCAACGCCCTTGTCGAGCATCAGCTGCATCGTATTGTAGTCCGCCTTCTCGATGGCAAGGAAGAACATATTTTCATCCGTTGTAAGGTCGCGATCCACAAACGGTGTGGTAATTTGTCCGGGGATGTAGACCGAGGGACGTGTACCGGGTGCCGCCGTGGGTGCAGGTGCGGTTATCGCCGGCGAAACCACGGGCGCATCCGCAAAGTATACGCCGCCCGCTTCCGCCGTCGGTGCAGACATATTGCTGCCTACGGCAAGAATCGTCGCCATCATCGTCGCGGTCATAAATTTTTTCATCGGAAATTCCCCCTCTGCTGCGAAACACATACATACAAATGTAATAGTTCGCTAAAGCAATAAGATTTCCTTCACAAAGATACTATTGTTCCGAAAAATCCCGCCGATTCTCTCTGTTTTATGCTATACTTTAGGAAGAATCTACACGAGGAGGTAATCATATGGAATTCAATGAACTCATTCAGGATCGGTTCTCCTGCCGCGCCCTGTCGGACAGAGAGATCCCACGCGAGGCGCTTAACCGCATTCTTGAGGCGGCGCGTGTTGCGCCCACGGCGGTCAACAAGCAGCCGTTCAAGATCTGGGCGGTCGAGAGCCCCGAGGCGCGGGCAAAACTCGCGGAGACGACGAACTACACCTTCGGTGCAGGCGTCTTCCTCGTGGTCGGCGGAAAGTACGAAGACGCATGGGTGCGTCAATACGACGGACGCAATTTCGCCGATGTGGATGCCTCCATCGTCGCGACCTACATCATGCTCGCCATTCACAACGAGGGACTGCGCTCGACATGGGTCGGTCACTTTGACGCGCCCAAGATGAAAGAGTTCTTCCCTCAGATGGCAGACTACGATCTCATCGCCATCTTCCCCGTCGGATATGCAACCGAGAAAGGTGTCCCCTCCCCGCGCCATGCCCAACGCAAGAATGTGGCAGAACTTGTGGAGATACTGTAGCTGTCCCTTCCAGTTTCACACAAAAATCCCCCGCCGCAACGGGGGATTTTGTATCTCAAAGGATATTCTTACTTCGTGAAGTTGAACGCGCGCTTGCCAAGATAGACCGCACTCGCGCCGAGCTGCTCCTCGATGCGCAGGAGCTGGTTGTACTTCGCGACACGCTCGGAGCGCGACGGTGCGCCCGTCTTGATCTGCCCGGTGTTGAGCGCAACCGCGAGATCGGCAATTGTCGTATCCTCGGTCTCGCCCGAACGATGGGACGTAACCGCCGTATAGCCTGCCTTGTGTGCCATCTTGATCGCTTCGAGCGTCTCAGAGACGGAGCCGATCTGGTTGAGCTTGATGAGGATGGAGTTGCCCGCGCCGAGGTCAATGCCCTTCTTCAGGCGCTCCGTGTTCGTGACGAAGAGATCGTCACCGACGAGCTGAACCTTGTGTCCGAGGGCCTTCGTCATCGTCTTCCAGCCATCCCAGTCCTCCTCATCGAGACCGTCCTCGATGGAGTAGATCGGATACTTGTCGACGAGCGACTCCCAATGCTTGATGAGGTCATCGGACGTGAACTTCTTGCCGGACTTCGGCTGATGGTAGAAGCCCTTGCCCTTCTCGCGATCCTTCCACTCGGACGACGCCGCATCCATCGCGAGCACGAAGTCCCGACCGGGCTCGTAGCCGGCATTCTTAATCGCCTTGAGGATGTGCTCGATCGTGTCCTCATCGGAGTCGAGGTCAGGCGCAAAGCCGCCCTCATCGCCGACCGCCGTCGTCTTGCCTTCCTTCTTGAGGAGCGCCTGAAGGGCATGGAACACCTCGGTCGACCAGCGCAGTGCCTCGCGGAACGTCGGAGCGCCGGCAGGCATAATCATGAATTCCTGCGTGTCCACGGAGTTCGTCGCGTGCGCACCGCCGTTGAGGATGTTCATCATCGGAACGGGCAGGACGTTCGCCTGCAGTCCGCCGAAGAAGCGATAGAGCGGAATATCCTCGGACTTTGCCGCCGCATCCGATGCCGCGATCGAAACCGCCAGAATCGCATTTGCGCCGAGCTTGGACTTATCCTTCGTGCCGTCCGCGTCGAACATCGCCTGATCGACCGCATAGATGTCGCTCGCCTCAATGCCGACAAGTGCGGATGCAATCGTCGTGTTCACATTCTCGACGGCCTTGGAAACCCCCTTGCCGCCGAACTTCGACTTATCGCCGTCACGCAGCTCAAGTGCCTCAAACTCACCCGTCGACGCACCCGAGGGAGCCGCGCCGCGACCGATCGTGCCATCCTCGAGAACGACCTCCGCCTCAACCGTCGGATTGCCGCGCGAGTCGATGATCTCACGACCGATGACCTGAGCAATTCTTAAGTAATCACGCATGAATATTCCTCCTCTTCACCAAACAAAGGGAGCATCCCCCTCCGAATACGCGAATCAATCCAGCGTATTCTCCTTCTCAATATTATACGTTTTTTCACAGGAAAAAGCAATGCAAGGAACTGCACGCAAGTTGAATTATCCATTTCTTTTCTAAGATTTTTTCAGAGTAAAGGAAGCACTGATAAATTCAGCACCATCATCTTAGCGCATCTTTTTTGCCCGCTTTTCGCCCTCGATCCTCCACATAGCTTTGGCTATGCGTCCGGTTTGCCTCCTCAATCGGACGAAAAAATCTACGCCAATCTGACGGACTTCATTTTATCAGCGATTCCTAAAATACATCCCTGATACGATCCCAAATTTATCAATGAATTTTATTCTTAATACATCTTTTTTTGTATTGTGTGACTTGGGTTACAAAATTTTCAAAAAAAATATGCTACAATACAAA
>NZ_GL892076.1:951402-1001962 GCF_000213975.1 Centipeda periodontii DSM 2778 | reverse complement strand
TATCAACGGGGAACTACAAAACGTCCTCCCCGACATTTTCCCCCGTTGATCATCCCTCTATAGGAACGTTTCCCTGCGTTCCTCATTGTAAGGCAAATAACCCTTACATCCCATTTCTCAATGCGCAGGTTTTTCCCGACCTGCGCGCATCCCTTTCCAAGAAAAAGAGCCGATTGGCAACAGCCAACGGCTCTTTTTCTGTTTTGTTTCAACCAAGTGCGACATCGAGCATCATCATGAGAGAGAAGCCCGCAGCGAACGAAATAACACCCACATCCGAATGTTCACCCTCGCTCATCTCCGGAATCAGCTCCTCCACTACGACATAGAGCATCGCACCCGCTGCAAACGCGAGTGCATAGGGCAGAATCGGCACGATGAGCGCCGTCGCAAGGATGGTAAGCGCACCGCCGATCGGCTCGACCGCTCCCGAGAGAACCCCGCCGCCGAACGCGCGCCACTTCCCCATCCCTGCCGCGCGCAACGGCATGGAGATGATCGCGCCCTCGGGGAAATTCTGAATTGCAATGCCGAGCGAGAGTGCCAGCGCCGCACCGAGCGTAATGCCCTCGCTCCCGCTTATCCATCCCGCATAGATCGCACCGACCGCCATTCCCTCAGGAATATTGTGGAGCGTCACGGCAAGGCAGAGCATCGTTGTCCGCGAGAGACGGCTGTGCGGCCCTTCTGCTTTCTTTGCATTCATGTGCAAATGCGGAATGATATGATCGAGCACGAGCAGGAAGAGGGTGCCCGCCCAAAAGCCCGCAACCGCAGGAATAAATGCAAGCTGCCCCAGATCGGAGGCCCCCTCCATCGCAGGAATCAGCAGACTCCAGATCGACGCTGCCACCATCACGCCTGCGGCAAATCCAGTCAGCCCGCGCTGCACATTGCGGTTGAGCGCCCCCTTCAAAAAGAATACACACCCCGCACCGAGTGCCGTTCCAAAAAACGGTATCATCAAGCCTTGGAAAACTTCCAGCATAAATTTCACCTCATGCCGGATATTATAGCATGTTCTGTTTGGAACGACAAATGATAGTGTTTTTCAACATTTTATTAACTTACCGCCCCGCCTGCTCCTGCCATGCGCTCCACTTCTTCCGTCGGCAGCTGCGTTGCGGCGGCGATCTGCGCAATGGTGAGCTTTCCTAGTGCGATCAATGCCGCTGCCGTCGCACGCGCCGACTCCATACGCCCCTCGGCACGTCCCTCGGCACGTCCCTCGACACGTCCTTCTTCCATCTTCTTCTCTCCGAATTTTTCCATCAGTTCGCACACGGTATTAACCCCCTCCGTCTCTGCCTTGAAGTAATCTGCTCTTTCGGCAAGTTCCTTGTAATTCATCTGCTCCGACTGCTCGCAGAAAAAATCCTGCATCAGACGTCCGAGCGGTGTATCTGCGCGGTTCGCACCGTTTACATAGAGAATATGCGCCCCGTCATCAAACGGTTTCTGAAGTTCCTGTATGATTCGCTCCACATGGTACAGCGGATGCCCTGCACCATAGATGTCATTCTCCACGATGAAGATCACCCACGTCTCCGCAAGCTCTGAGAACTCTGCGCCTTTGGCCAGCTCGCGTGCGTCCAGCATTGCACTGTTATACCGTGCCCGACGTGCAATCGCCCCCTCGTTCGCTCGCTGGACTTCGCAGTCGTAGAGCCGTCCCTCGCTGTCCTCCGCCAACACATCGAACCGGACGCCGCGCCCATAGAGGTTGTCCGCACTCTGCTGCGTCACCACACGCTTTACCGTCAGGTCGTCGCGCTCAAGGAAGATACGCAGCAGGAGCTGCATTCCCTCGATGTTGTTGTCAAAACAGACATTGAAAAACGTGTCATCAATGAGGCGCAGCTTTTGAATCAGGGCAAGGTATTCGGCGCGGGCTTCTTTCTCGATAATGCTCATTGATTCCCCTCTTTTTCTCCGATCTACACCCCACCTGCTCCTGCCATGCGCTCCACTTCTTCCGTCGGCAGCTGCGTTGCGGCGGCGATCTGCGCGATGGTGAGCTTTCCCAGTGCAATCAATGCCCTTGCCGTCGCACGCGCCGACTCCATACGCCCCTCGGCACGTCCCTCGGCACGTCCTTCTTCCATCTTCTTCTCTCCGAATTTTTCCATCAGTTCGCACATAGCCTTTACCCCCTCCGTCTCTTCCTTGAAGTAATCTGCTCTTTCGGCAAGTTCCTTGTAATTCATCTGCTCCGACTGCTCGCAGAAAAAGTCCTGCATCAGCCGTCCGAGCGGTGTATCTGCGCGGTTCGCACCGTTTACATAGAGAATATGCGCCCCGTCATCAAACGGTTTCTGAAGTTCCTGTATGATCCGCTGCACATGGTACAGCGGATGCCCTGCACCATAGATGTCATTCTCCACGATGAAGATCACCCACGTCTCCGCGAGCTCTGAGAACTCTGCGCCTTTGGCCAGCTCGCGTGCGTCCAGCATTGCACTGTTATACCGTGCCCGACGTGCAATCGCCCCCTCGTTCGCTCGTTGGACTTCGCAGTCGTAAAGCCGTCCCTCGCTGTCCTCCGCCAATACGTCGAAACGCACACCGCGCCCATAGAGGTTGTCCGCACTCTGCTGCGTCACCACACGCTTTACCGTCAGGTCGTCGCGCTCAAGGAAGATACGCAGCAGGAGCTGCATTCCCTCGATGTTGTTGTCAAAACAGACATTGAAAAACGTGTCATCAATGAGGCGCAGCTTTTGAATCAGGGCAAGGTATTCGGCGCGGGCTTCTTTCTCGATAATGCTCATTGATTCCCCTCTTTTTCCTTTGATACTATCATATTATGTAACAAAGAAGGTGTTGTCAAGGATGAAATCGGTTCCCTTGCTCTTCTTCATCTGTCAACAGAAAGGGCCCGCACGTCATCCTGTGCGAGCCGCTTTGTTGCTTATTCTAATGTCACGATCTTATTTTTAAGCACGTAGACGAGCGCCTGCGTGCGGTCGTTGACCTTGAGCTTGTGGAAGATGCTGGTAAGGTGATTCTTGACGGTCTTTTCGCTGAGCCCGAGTGCTTTGCCGATATCCTGATTCGAGAGACCCTTCGCGATGTAGCCGAGCACGTCCATCTCACGCGGAGTGAGGCGTTCGCCGCGGCTCTCGTCCCAGATCTCCTTCGCCATGCGGCTCACGTCGCCATAGACCGCCGCACTGCCGAAGAGGCGCTCTGCGAGCTTCGGATAGACGAACGGATTGCCCTCGTTGACCATGTGGATCGCCTTGATGAGGACGTTCGGCTCCACATCCTTGAGCAGGTAGCCGAGCGCACCGTTCTTGAGGAGTTCGAGGACATAGTTGTCGCTGTCATGGATCGTGAGCGCGATGATTTTCGTCCGCGAGCGCGCCTGTTTGAGCTGCTTCGTAACATCGAGTCCCGTGAGTCCCGGCATATTGATGTCGAGAAGGAGGATGTCAGGCCTCAGCATGAGTGTGCGCGCGAGGGCTTCCTGTCCATCCTCCGCTTCGCCGACCACTTCGAGATCATCCTCGAAGTTCAGCACGCGCTTGATCCCCTGCCTGAGCAGTGCGTGATCGTCTGCAAGTAATATCCTGATTGCCACTGACATCTCCTCTTTTCCGTGCATCCTGCTTATCTATCCTTCGTCCAGCACATGGGCTGTAAGAAAAATCATGAGTTCGGTTTCGGTCTTGCTCGTCCGCACGGAGCGAAAGAACGCACCGAGAACGGGAATATCGCCGAGAAACGGGATCTTCGAGAGAGAACGTGATTCGTCGCTGTCGATGAGTCCACCAATCACCATTGTTTCGCCGTTTCGGAGGCGCACAGTGGTATCTGCGCTCCGCTTTTGAAAACGATATGCCTTGATATCCTCGACAAAGACGGGCGTACTGACTTCCGTGTGTACGCGCGCAACGATGTTTCCATCCTCTGTGACACGCGGCGTATACCGCAGGATGATGCCCGCCTCGCGGTATTCGATTCCGGTCGTCGTGACGTTGTTGGATGTCGCCACGCGCGGCACAGGAACCTCCGCACCGATGTTAATGAGAGCCTCATGCCCCTGCACTGTGGTGATATTCGGACGTGCAAGCATCTTTGCCTTGCCGTCCGTGATGAGGGCATGAATCCGCGCCGAATAGTAGAACTCGTAGGGAAGCCCCTCAGGGCCTCTGCCAAAGCGGATGATCCCGGGTGCGCTTGTCCCTCCGCTGCCCGCGTTGCGTCCGCTGACCCGCCAATCGCCCGAACGGTCACGCTCTGCATGCGGGTACTGCGGCAGCGCCGACCATGACCAGTCCACGCCGAGTTCCTTCGCCGCCTCCTTCGAAACGGCGACAACACGTGCCTCAAGAGATACCTGCTTCGGCGCAACGTCGAGCGCGGAAATAATTTCGCGCACGGAAAGAGCCTCAGCCTCTGTTCCATAAAAGAGAAGCGTATTCGTTGCCCGATCGACGAGAACACGCCGCTGCGTATTGGAATCAGAGTCTGAGTCCCCACTCCATCTCTCTTCGTTATTTTTCGACACAACTGCCCGTTTTCCTTCACCTGTAAGGGATAAATTTGCAGCGTGCGCCAACTCCTCAGGATCGCCATAGCGCACGGAATAGATGTGGACGCTGCGATTCTCCGCGCGTGCATCCATGCCGAGTGCCAGAAAGATCGCACCGTGCCGTTCGATCTGCGCGCCGCGAGCGGCGGCAATGAGGCGCAGTACCTCCTCGCCCTCTCCCGTGAGATGCGCCGTCACCGTACCTGTCACGCTGTCATCGACGATGAGCGGTATACCGCCCATGCGTGCGACGGCGAGCAGAACGGCACGCACATCGCCGCCCGTCACGTCGATGGTGACGGGTGCGGCAGCTGCGGGAACAGGGAAGAGCAGAGCGCAAGCGAGCAGTGCCGTCATCATCCATCGCTTCATACAGTCCTACTCCCTTGTCAGTGTAATTGTGCCGGATGCGGAGTCCAGCGTTGCAGAGGTGTCCGTTGCAGAGCAAAGTGTATAGCCGCGCCATGTGTCCCCGATACCGAGTGCCGCAGCCTCCGTACCCTCGGCGAGGATGACCATGCGCGAACCGTCCGCCCCCTGCACCACACCGCGCAGGACAAGCGGCGGCGGTGCGGGAGGAGCGGGGACAGCAGGTGGAGGAATCGGCGATGCCGATGCAGCGGGAGCGACCGCAGGCAGCAGAGCACGCTCCTCTGCCCTCTCGTGCGCTGCTTCCTGCGGTATTTCTCCAACACGTTCGTGCGCAGCAGAGAACGGATTGCGCAGTGGCGTTTTCGCAGCCGCCGCAGAAAGCCCCTTGATCTCCGTCACAGGCGGCACGTTTTCTGCTCTTTGAACGATTACTGCGGGTTCTTCCGCATCTGTCCACAGGAGATATGCGCCGCTGACCACAATCAACAAGACTGCACCGATGAGTGACCACTGGCGTACGGAGAGTGCGGTCAGATATGCACGCCACATTTCGATCACGATATTCCTCCCAAAACACAGAAAAGGGCTGTTGCACGAAGTTTTTCACTTCGCACAGCAGCCTCTCCTTTCGTCCCTTTCCACCGCTTTGCGGTCCCCTCCTCCGCAAGCGGTGGAGGATTTGGGGATTTTATCCTTTCAATGCCTGAAGTTTCGGTCCCATGATGCGCTTGTACGCCTCGACGCCCGGCTGATCAAACGCATCCACATCCGCGAGCTCGCCCTCGTAGGCAACCGACATCGCAAGCAGGTAGAGCAACTCGCCGAGATGGTACGGTGTCAGCTCCGGCAGGGCGAACACGGCGCTGTAGCGCTTGTTCGACGCGAGCGCATCCGCGTTCGACTGACGTGCGACCTCGAGCGCGGCCCCCATTGTCACACCCGCGATGTCCGCGAGCTTCTTGACCTCGGGGAACACATTCGGGATCACGAGATCATCCGCCCACTTGTCGATGCGGATAAACTGCACGACCTTGTTGAGCTTGCCCTCCTGATGCTGCTGCGTCTGTGCGTGCATATCGGTCGTGCCGACGGCGACAACCGGTGTACGCCCATAGCAGACCTCCTTGCCCTCCTTGTTGAATTGCTTGCCAAGGGATTCGGCGAGGAGCTGGATGTACCACTCGGAGACGGATTTCAGATAGTCGCCGTAGGGCATCATGACCTCGATGTCACGCCCATGCTTCTCCGACGCAGCAAATTTCAGAGCCGCGTTGAGCATGGCAGGATTCTGCCAGATGTCATCGTTCTGGCATGCCTGATCCATATCGCGTGCGCCCGCGAGGAAGCTTTCGATGTCAAAACCGATGCACGCCGCGAGCGTGAGTCCGACCTCGGTGAAGACCGTGAAGCGTCCGCCCACACCATCCGGCACGGCAAACTGTTTCCAGCCCATATCCATCGCGAGTTTCTTGAGCAGTGTCGGCTTCGCCTCGTTCGGATCGGTGACTGCGACCACCTCGACCTCGACGTTGTCCGCCTTCTTAAACTCGTCGTACATGACCATAAAGTTCGACATCGTATCGAGCGTGCCGCCCGACTTCGAGATGACGAGAAGCATGATGCGCAGCGGCTGACCGCCGTGCGTCTTCTTGATCTGCGCCACATCCTTCAGATGGTTGATGATGTCGCCCGTGCGGCGCGGATCGATGTTGTTGCCGCTGAAATAGATGCGCGGGTAGCCTGCGCGCTGCTCGTTCGAGAGCGAGTTCCAGAGCTCGCCGCAGTGCACGTCAAAGAGCACCTTGTTCCCGAGGAACGAGCCGCCGATGCCGAGCGAGATCACGACATCCGTGTTCTCCTGCACATATTTCCCAAACTCCTTGAGCCGCGCGATGGACGAGGGCGAGTTGATATGCCCCTCCTCGATGTAGGGCGTCTGCGAGAAGAGAACCTTCTCCGGCTCGCCGTCCTTCGAGAGATGCCCCCGAATAAACCCCTTTTCGTGCATGACCTTCATCGCCTCATGCGCCTTTTTGAGATCATCCGCATAGAATGCGAGGTCGGCGTCCGTCACCTTGCCCTCGCCGTAGAGATTGTCATAGTCAAAGGTAAATCCGGATTTCAGTACAAGACTCATCAAAAAACTCCTTTCCTGTACAAGGATGTTATCAGGCACGAATCTCAGCCAACAGTTCGTCTGTCTTCTCCTTGAGCAATGCCTTATCCTGACGCGTTTCCACGTTCAGTCGGATGACCGGCTCCGTGTTGGACATGCGGAGGTTGAACCGCCACTTGTCGAACTCGATCGAGAGGCCGTCCACCTTCGTGACCTTGCCGGAGGCACCATACTTTGCCTCGATGCGATCCATGACCGCCTTCGCGTCCGCGACCTTACTGTTGATCTCGCCGGATGTCGGGAAGCGATCCATGCGCGCCTTCATGAGCTCGGAGAGCGTCTTGCCGCCCGACGCGCTCATCAGCTCCGCCACGAGCAGCCACGGGATCTGACCGCTGTCGCAGTAGGAGAAATCGCGGAAATAGTGGTGCGCACTCATCTCGCCACCGTAGATCGCGTTGACCTCGCGCATCTTGTCCTTGATGAACGCGTGCCCGCTCTTGCACATGACAGGCTTGCCGCCGAGGCTCTCTGCAATCTCAATCGTGTTCCAGACAAGGCGCGGATCATAGATAACACTTGCGCCCTTGTTCTTCTTGAGGAATGCCTCTGAGAGGAAGCCCACCATATAGTAGCCCTCGATGAAGCCGCCCTTTTCATCGAAGAGGAAGCAGCGGTCAAAGTCGCCGTCCCACGCCACGCCGAAGTCCGCGCCCGTCTCACGCACGACCTTCGCTGTCGCCTCGCGGTTCTCCTGCAGGATCGGATTCGGTACGCCGTTCGGGAAGTTGCCGTCCGGCTCGTTGTAGACCTTGACCAGCTCGAACGGGAGGAACTTCTCCATCGCGTTGATGATGGGGCCTGCCGCGCCGTTGCCCGTGTTGACAACGATCTTGTACGGCTTCAGCTTGCTCACATCGACATAAGCAAGGATGTGCTTGACGTACTCGTCGAGAATGTCCACCTTCTCGATCTTGCCGGGCGTCGCTGCGGGCGCAGGATAGGTCTCGCCGACCGCCATTGCTGCGATATCCTTGAGTCCCGTGTCGCTCGAGATCGGGCGCGACTCCGCACGTACGAACTTCATGCCGTTGTACTGTTTCGGATTGTGGCTTGCCGTGATCATGATCCCGCCGCCGAGCTTCAGATGTGCCGTCGCGAAGTAGATCATCTCCGTGCCGCACTGACCGATGTCCACAACGTCACAGCCGGCTTCCGTGAGTCCCTTCGCGAGTGCGTCGCTGATCGCAGGCCCCGAGAGACGGATGTCGTGTCCGATCGCCACCTTCTTCGCGCCAAACAGCGTGGGGAAACTGCGTCCGACGCGGTAAGCGAGCTCCTCGTTTACCTCATCGGGATAGATACCGCGTACATCGTATGCGCCAAAACCTTTGTCTGTCACTGCCATGTAACGTCCCCTCCTCCACGGGACACCCCTCGGCGTCCCATACACACCCTTTGCTCCCCATTCGATCAAGAGCCATCGGGTCATAACAAAACACTATACAATAGGGTAGATATTCGCCGTCCTTTCCTTCTTTTCCTCTCTCTCACCGCAAAATCTTACGAACTTTTCTGGGGAAGCACTGATAAATTCAGCACCGCCATTTTGACGCATCTTTTTCGCCCGCACTTCGGCGGAAAATCCTCCACAGAGCACCACTCTGCGTCCGGTTTTCCCCCTTGTTCGGACAAAAAATCTACGCCAATCTGACGGACTTCATTTTATCAGTGATTCCCTGCAATAAAAACTGCTGCACACCTCTTTTAGGAAAAGTGCAGCAGTTCTGTCATAAATTACTCGACAACGGTAAGCTCATCCGCCGTTGCATTCTCTGTTGTTCGATCGAGCGGCTTCGCCTGCGTCTGCATTGCGAGTGCTGTTCCATCCGTCGCAGAGATGTGTTTCATGCCGAGATCGGTGCGCTCCGCAGACCAAAGCGCATGTCCCATAAAGTCGACGAGATTCTCGCGCTGCGGATAGACAAATCGGTAGTTCGCAAGGGAAAGCAGGTTGCCGCGGCTCTCCTGCCGATTCGGCCCCGTGAAGTGAATATACATCCACGTGTCTGCGCCACCCTCCTTCCATGCACCAAGGTTGGTACGCGGATTGTTGCGGTTGATATCGTTCCAGTAGGTCACGGCGTTGCCGTCGATCTGCGGCGGCGTACCGTAGATACTCGTCTCCTGTCCGGCATAGGAGATGTCCGCCCTGCCCTCGATGAAGAGTTTGTCAAAGTACACCCTGCCGCCCGAGATCTTGAGCTTTGCATTGTTCGCCCACAAACGTTCGAATCGGATGCCCGTCGCGTCACTCAAATTGAGATTCCCCATCGTAAAGTTCTCAATGGGTCGATCATCCCGCGCACCTGCCGGCTCAATCGAAAGCAGTCCGTCCGATCCTTCGCGGACACGGATATTGTCGAGATTCATATCCGAACCTTGAACAATCATGCGGCGCTCTGCAATGATATTCTCAAGCGCCATCTTCTTGTCCGGATCTTTGAGTACAACGGCGACAAGCGCACCGTTCATTTCATAGACGTGGATATTGCCATGCTCAAGACTGGTGCGGATATCGCGATCCGCATAGATACGATGGAGGTCGATGTCGCCTGTTCCCTTGTTCGTGAGCGTTACATAGCCCGCGCCCTTTGCGGCAGCCTCTACGGAAATTTTTGCGCCGCCAAGCTGTCCGATGTTTCCATGCTCTTCGATGGTTGCTGTGATTGCTCCCTCCTTGCTGCGGACATCGCCGCCAAAGAGCATATCGCCCCGCTTTGTGTCAAGGGTGATGTTCTTCCCTGCGGTCAGTGTCTTCTCGAGCGTGATTGCCCCCTGCGCCCCCGTCGAAACGGCGGCATCATGCGCTGCCGTAATCGCACCGTGCGCATAGATATGCCCATCTGCTGCATGGAGTTTGACCGTACCGGCAGAGATCGATCCCGTATCCATCGCCTTTCCGGCGTGCAGATCTGCCGTGCCGCCCGCAACAAGATCGTTTGCCGTAAGGTTTGCACCCGCTGTGATGTCAGCATTTCCGCCGACGTTCACACTCTTTGCGGAGAGTTCTGCTCCTGCCTTCAGTGTCGCGTTGCCCGCCGTGATGTTCTGCGCCGTCAGCTGCTCGTCCGTTTCAATCGTCAGCGTGCCGTCTGCGCGCACATCACCGCCGAGATCGGCAGTGTGCGCTTTCAGTCTGCCGTCCGACTTCGTGGAAAGGTTCGCTCCCTCCTTTGTAAAGATATTGTTCTTTGCCGTTATCGTGAGGTTCTTGTCCGACATCAGGTCGGCACTCAGTTTGACGTTCTGCGCGTCAATCGTTGTCGTGCCGTGCGAGAGGACTGCCGCATTCGTCGTGAGATCCTTGCCGACATTCCACTTGAGTGCGCCGTTCGTTGTAACGATGCCGTTTGTCACAGCGTTGTTGCCGACGATCGCCGCAAAGTCAGCGCCTGTCGTCACGGCATCATTCGCTGTGAGGTCATGCGCAACATTCGCCGTGAAATTGCCGCCCGTGATCAGAGCGCCGTCAAGTGTCACATTCCGTCCCACGGTCAGGCTTGCATTCCCGCCCGTCGAAACAAGGTCGTTCACTGCGAGATCGTTGCCGACGTTCGCAATGAGTTCCTTGCCCGTGATGACCGCGCCAACCGCAATGAGGTCATTGCCAACCTGCGCCGTAAGATTACCGCCCACATCGGTCTTGCCTCCGAGTGTCGCGTTCTGCTCTGCCGTGAGATCTGCATTTCCTTTGCCCGTGACATTGCTTACCCTGATGTTCTGCGCTTTCGCATTCAGATTGCCGCCGACGCTTACGTCATTTGCGGTGAGATTTGACCCCGCTGTGATGTCAGCATTTCCGCCGACGTTCACATTCTTTGCGGAGAGTTCTGCGCCCGCCTTCAGCGCGGCATTACCGCCCGCTGTGACGTTCTGTGCCATCAGCGCAGTTTCGGCGTTCAGTACGGCATTGCCGCCCGCACCAGCGTTGCTTACCGTGATGTTCTTCGCCTTGGCGTTCAGACCGCCGCCCGCCGTGATATTTTGCGCCGTTAGCGCTGTTCCTGCGTTCAGCGCCGCCGCACTTCCTGCCGTGATGTTCTTTGCGGTCAGCTTGTCATCGGTCTCAATCGTCAGCGTACCGTCCGCACGCACATCGCCGTCAAGGTTTGCGTCATGCGCTTTCAGTCTGCCATCCGACTTGCTGTAAAGGTTCGTGCCCTCCTTTGTGAAGATATTGTTCTTTGCCGTGATCGCGAGGTTCTTATCCGAGCTAAGGTTTGCATTCAGATTGACGTTCTGCGCGTCAAGCGTCGCTCCGCCGTGCGAGAGTACTGCCGCATGCGCCGTGAGGTCATTCGTGACCTTCATGGCAAGGCTGCCGCCTGTGGTGACAATGTTGTTCGTGATGACGTTATTGCCGACAGTCGCAGTGAAGTCGCTCCCCGTGGTGACAGCGCCGTTTGTCGTGAAATCGTTCCCGACGTTCGCAACGAGATTCTGTCCCGCTGCAAGCTTGTCATTCAACGTGAAGTCATTGCCAACGGTCGCGTTGAAGTCACTGCCCGTTTGAAGAGTGCCATTCGCAGCGAGATCCCTGCCAACCTTTGCCGTCAGTGTTTCGCCCACATCGGTCGTGCCGCCGAGCATTGCATTCTCTCCCGCTGTCAGCTGTGCGCTGCCCGCGGAGAATGTACCCGCGAGTGTAACATCTCTGCCCGCCGTCAGTACGGCATCCGTATCGGTATGAACAGCACCATTTGCCTTGAGATTCCCCGTCTGCGCCGTGAGCGCAATCTTGCTCTTGCCCGTAACAGTATCGACCGTCAGATTATTCTTTGCCACAGCATCAAGCGTGCCATCGGCTCTGAGATTCTTCGCCGTGATGCTGTCCGTGGTTGCAGTGAGTACGGTCTTGCCCGTGCTCTTGATGCTCTCAGCTGTGATATTCTGCCCCTTGGCATTCAGATCGCCGCCGACATTCACGTCATGTACCTTGAAATCTGCACCCGCTGTGATGTTTGTGTTGCCGATGACGTTCACATCGTTTGCCGTAAGATCTGCTCCTACGTTCAGTACTGCGTCGCCGCCCGCTGTGATGTTTTGCGCCGTCAGCGCTGTTCCTGCGTTCAGCGTCGCCGCACTTCCTGCCGTGATGTTCTTTGCGGTCAGCTTGTCATCGGTCTCAATCGTCAGCGTACCGTCCGCACGCACATCGCCGTCAAGGCGTGCGCTATGCGCTTTCAGTCTGCCGTCCGTCTTTGTGGAAAGGTTCGTTCCCTCCTTTGTGAAGATATTCTTCGTTGCCGTAATCGTAAGGTTCTTATCTGCTGTGAGGTCGGCGTTGAGTTTAACGTTCTGCGCGTCAAGCTGCGCCGTTCCGTGCGAGAGGACTGCCGCATGCGCCGTGAGGTCATTCGTGACCTTCATGACGAGGTTTCCGCCCGTGGTGACAATGTTGTTCGTGGTGACGTTATTGCCGACAGTCGCAGTGAAGTCGCTGCCCGTTGTGACAGCGCCATTTGTCGTGAAATCGTTCCCGACGTTCGCAACAAGATTCTGTCCCGCTGCAAGCTTGTCATTCGACGTGAAGTCATTGCCGGCGGTCGCGGTGAAGTCGCTTCCTGTGGTAACTGTCTCATTCGTTGTGAGATTGTTGCCAACGGTCGCGACAAAATTCTGTCCCGTGGTGACAGCGCCGTTCGTAACGAGATCCCTGCCGACCTTTGCCGTCAGTGTTTCGCCCACGTCGGTCGTGCCGCCGAGCATTGCATTCTCGCCCGCTGTCAGCTGTGCGCTGCCCGCGGAGAATGTACCCGCAAGGGTGACATCCTTGCCCGCCGTCAGTACGGCATCCGTATCGGTATGGACTGCGCCGGTTGCCTTGAGATTCCCCGTCTGCGCCGTGAGCGCAATCTTGCTCTTGCCCGTAACAGTATCGACCGTCAGATTATTCTTTGCCACAGCATCAAGCGTGCCATCGGCTCTGAGATTCTTCGCCGTGATGCTGTCCGCCGTTGCGGTGAGTGCGGTCTTGCCCGTACTTGTGACGTTGTTGGCATTGATATTCTGCCCCTTGGCAGTCAGGTCGCCGCCCGCCGTCACATCATGGACCTTGAAATCTGCACCCGCTGTGATGATCGTGTTGCCGATAACGCTCACGTTATTCGCCGTGATATTCTTTGCCTTGGCACTCAGACTACCGCCCGCCGTCACATCGTTTGCCGTGAGGTCTGCACCTGCGTTCAGCACAGCGTCATTGCCCGCATTGATGTCATGCGCGGTCAGTGCCGTGCCGGCGTTCAGCGTTGCCGCTTTACCCACTGTGATATTCTTTGCGGTCAGCTTGTCATCTGTCTCAATCGTCAGCGTACCGTCCGCACGCACATCGCCGTCAAGGTTTGCGTCATGCGCTTTCAGTCTGCCGTCCGACTTCGTATAAAGGTTTGTCCCCGCCTTTGTAAAGATGTTCTTCGTTGCCGTTATCGTCAGGTTCTTATCTGCTGTGAGGTCGGCGTTGAGTTTGACGTTCTGCGCGTCAAGCGTCGCTCCGCCGTGCGAGAGCACTGCCGCATGCGCCGTGAGGTCGTTTGTGCCCTTCATGGCAAGGTTGCCGCCTGTGGTGACAATATTGTTCGTGGTGACGTTATTGCCGACATTCGCAGTGAAGTCACTCCCTGCGGTAACAGTCTCGTTCGTTGTGAGATTGTTGCCAACGGTCACGACAAAATTCTGTCCCGTGGTGACAGCGCCATTCGTAACGAGATCCCTGCCGACATTCGCCGTGAGTGTTCCGCCCACGTCGGTCTTATCGTTCAGCGTTGCATTCTGTCCCGCCGTAAGGCTTACGTTCTGCTTCGCAGAGAATGCTCCTCCCAGTGTGACATCCTTGCCCGCCGTCAGTACGGCATCCGTGTCGGTATGAACCGCACCGGTTGCCTTGAGATTCCCCGTCTGCGCCGTGAGCGCAATCTTGCTCTTGCCCGTAACAGTATCGACCGTCAGATTCGTCTTTGCCACAGCGTCGAGTGTGCCACCAGCTCTAAGATTCTTCGCCGTGATGCTGTCCGTGGTTGCGGTGAGTGCGGTCTTGCCTGTGCTCTTGATGTTCTCAGCTGTGATAGTCTGCCCCTTGGCATTCAGTTCGCCGCCGACGTTCACATCATGCACCTTGAAATCTGCACCCGCTGTGATATTCGTATTGTCGGTTACGTTCACGTTATTCGCCGTGATGTTCTTTGCCTTGGCATTCAGACTGCCGCCCGCCGTCACATCATTTGCCGTGAGGTCTGCACCTGCATTCAGCACTGAATTGCCGCCCGCCGTAATATTGTGCGCCGTCAGCGCAGTCCCGGCGTTCAGCGTCGCCGCACGCCCCGCCGTGATGTTCTGCGCCGCAAGCCGGTCGTCTGTCTCAATCGTCAGCGTGCCGTCTGCGCGTACATCGCCGCCCATTGTCAGTGCGCCCTTCTGTGCGATTGTAAGATCACCTGCCACGTCGAGAGGCGATACCCTCATGCCGCCCGTGTTCACGATATGGACACTGCCGCCGACCCGGTCGCCCGCGATGCCCGTCAGCGTCAATGCGGGGAATATGTTCTGCGTGCCGAGGAGACGGACTGCGCCATCCGACTTCACGCCCAGCGCATTGGTCTTGATGCTGCCGTTTTTACTCTGCGTGATGCCATTCTTGGCGGAAAGGCTGACCTTCTTTGCCGCAACTGCGCCCTGTGCGAGTGCAATGGCGCCCTCACCCGAAGCGATGTCTGCATTTTCCTCCGCCTCAATCTTCGCAGCTTTATCCTCATCCTCCTTCATCTCCACGCCCTTCACGGCATGCACCGAGATGTTCTTTCCTTTCAGCGCACCAATGAGAAGTGTTCCGTTATCGTCGCTCGCGATGTGAACATCGTGCGCCCCTGCGTCTGCGTAGAGGAGGCTGTTCGCGGCAATGCGGATGCCGTCCGCCGCCGTGCCGAGAGAATTCTCGGTCGATTTCAACGTGACATGCGCGCCCTTGATATAGCCGCCGGTCTTGCCCTCCTCCGTGGTCATGCGCATTCCCTTGGATGCGGTGAGAACAACGTCGCCGCTGCTGCCAACCGCCTGTATGGTCAGCGGACGCGTATCGTCCTGCTTGATGTAGATGCCGCCCACCGCGTTCGCATCGAGCACGCCGGTCGCATTGATGCGCAGATGCTTGTCTGCCGTGCCGATGCCGCCGCTGCCGCCGTACAGGGAAAGGTTTTTCGCCGTGATTGCCGTGCCGGTGCCGTAGATGCCCCGTGCGCCTTGCAGGTAGACATCTCCCTTGGAGGCGACCGTGCCGAGGTTCAGCGCACTGTCCTTGCTGACAACATAGACACGCTGATCGCCCGTCAGGTTTACTTTGCCGCCCTCGCGCACCTGCACCTTGACGGGACGCGTATGCGTGACTTCCACGCCGTCCGCCGTCCAGCGCATCTCTCCAGCGCGAGCGTTCGAGAGTGTAATGAGATTCTGCTCCTTGAGGAGATCGGCGTTTGCAATGCGGATCTTGCTGCCGTCCTCACCGATGCCCTTGTTTCTTCCCGCTGTAAGCGTGATATTGCGCCCGATGATGTTCGGTGTCTTGACCTCCGCGACCTGTCCCGGCGTCGCATTGATCACGCTCTTTTGAATGGCATAGCGCAGACCGTTCGCGCTCCAGCCGTAGCTGTCGCTCTGCGCGAGCGTCTTGTAGTCGCGGATAAAGGTGCGTGCCTTGTCCACCTCGGTCTGTGCGTGTGCATCCGTCTTGACAATGCCCTTCTGCGTGAAAAATGCCTGCTCCGCTGTGCCGATCGTACGCGCGTATGCCTCCTCTGCCGACCAGCCCGCTTCATGTGATGCTTTGAGTTCGTCCGCATACGCTTTGCGCGCCGCCTGAATCGCCGCATCATTGCGGTACGCCTCGGAGAGTGCCTGATAGTCCGCATAGAGCTTCTCCACATCTGCGTCGCTTGCACCTGCCGCGCTCATCCCGCGTGCCGCTGCCTTGCCTAGCACTTCCAGCCCCTTGAGGCGTTCCGCCTTGGCTGCGGCAGCCGACTGTGCACTCTCATTGGCGCCATCGCTCGCATGCGTCAGCCCCAGTTCACGCCAGCGCTCCATGCGTGCCTCTGCGTCGGAGAGTCTGCCCTCCTCGGGCATGGCATCGACGATGGCGCCGCCCTCTGCCGTCAAATCGACGTCGCCGTTCGTGCTTTGAATCCTGCCGACCTTCAAATCACCGCCCGTCTGCTTCTGCGTCAGCTTGATGTTCCCACCTGCCGACACGTCCACGCGCCCCGACGCCACGATGGGAAGGTCGATTGCCCCCGTGCTTTCGAGCGTGATGTTCGCGCCCTTTACAGCAGGATCGCTGCCCGGCATCGCGCCCACGATGCTGCCGCTTGCGCGGATACCGACATCCGCCCCGGCATAGCCCTTAACAAGCTGCACATCGCCGCGCTGCGAGGTGAGGTCGATCGCCCCCTGCGTCGTCTCAAGTGTGAGCTTCGATGCGGCGGCGGCATCGGCTGCGCTCTGCACGAGCGTGATGCCATTCGCGGCATGCGCCGTCAGATTGTTCGTGTAGACGATGCCGTTCCTGCCGAGATTGCTCTCGATCCTGCCCGCATCCGATTTCAGATCGACGGCATAGGTGTTGTTCGAGATGTTGCGGATGCCGCCATTGAGGATGAGGCTGCCGTTCGTATGCACGCTCACGTTGCCCGATCCATCGCCCGCGAGGAAGTCTATGCCGATCTTCTTGTCTGCAGCGATATGATAGGTGTTGCTCGTCCCCTTTGTCGTAACTTCGTTCCACTGATGGAAGTAAATGCCGTACTTAAGGCGTTCCCCCCACCACGTGTTAATCATATGCGGCGTTCCGTCATCGTTGTAGACGCGTTTCCCGTTTTTCTCCTGCCACTTTCCATAGTATTTGGTTATGGCAGGCGGGTTCGGGAACTTTTCGCCTGTTGACTCATACACACTCCCGTCCACCCAATGGTATTTACTCGTATCTCCCGTGCCGAAATAGACGCCGTTCGGCAGGATGTCTCCATCGGATTCCATCTTACTGACGCGAACCGTGCCATCTTCAATATTTTTATCTGTGATATTCTTGCCGACATCACCGGTTGACCAATGCCCGTTGGCAAGGAAGCGCTCCCCATAGGAGTAAGTTGTCTGCGTCTTCTTGCCGCTCCTGCCGCCTGTCCAGTTGTAGGTCAACCCCGCCTTCGGCGCATACTGCGCCATGCCGTTCTCTGTCGGAGCATCTTCGAAGTCGCCCCTATTCTTCTCCTCCGTGCCAATCGTATAGGAGCGGTACGTGCCATTGCTCAGATACTCGGTCGTCTTCCCCGTATTCCGATCGGAGAGGAGAACCCTGCCGCCGCCCGCGCGGTTCGTGATTGCCCCCAGATGGAGATCACGCGTCACCGCAGAGGTGTCGATGCTGATGTCCGACTCACCGCCGCGTGCGAGAATCCTGCCCCTGCCATCGACGACGCAGCCGTCCTTCGTGATGATGGGATTACTGGTACTGGAGAGTGCCCCCGTGATGGTGACATTGCCGCCGCCCGTCTCCATCGCATCGGTGAAGAGATAGCCCTCCTTTGCGTTGTAGTAGACGGCAGGGCGGTACGCCCATGCGCCGCGCCCGTCTGCGGCAGTCTCATCCCAGTAGGTCTGCTCGTCGGAGACGCGCAGCCGCTCCTCCGTGCGCAGCCGGTCGGCAGCGGCAATCGCATCATTGGCAGATGCATCCAGCTTTATCTTGTAGGATGGGTAACCGCTCTGGATGAGCCCGTTGATGTTGACGTTGCGTGCCGCAATCGAGATATCCTTGCCCGCGACCCATGTGGCGTCATGTCTGCTCGCTTCCTTGAACAGTTGTTCGGCGTCCTCTCGCAGTCCGGGAATAAAGAGCGCGCCTAGCAATATAGTCGCATAGAAGTCCTTGGCATTTTTGAACTCGAGTGCTTCCGTCTTCCCTGCTTCCAAGTTGTCGGAAACAATCTTCTGTATCCAGTTTGCAAGCGGCCCCGGTCTGCTGAACCGCGCGAGCGGATCGCCGCCGATGAACACGGTTCCCTGCGGAGAGGACTGGCTGACGGCGCCATTCGGCGCCTCAACATGGATCTGTGCGGCACGCATATTGCTCCGATTGGTGGAGCGGATGCTGCTGTTGGCGGTTTTAACGGTGATTGTCCCTGGGGTAATGATGTCGCCGTGCAGCTCGATATCCGCATCCGATGCCTGTGCTGTCGAGTGAATCGTGATGGAGGAATCGGAGGTATTCTTATCGGTATGAACTGCACCGCCAAACTGCTCCCCTGTGAGATCAGCCTCACCGAGCCGTACCCTGCCGCCCGCGTCGGAGATCTTCACATCCTGCACGATGAGACGGCGCTCTGCCGCGCTCCGGACATTAACGACGGGTGCGCCCTTTGCGGTCAGGCTGCCCGTCCCGCTGACGGTATCCGCCTCGATGTTCACATTGCCGCCCGAGACCGCAAGATCGGGCAGAACGAGTCCGATGGTTGTCCTGCTTGACAGAACGGTATCCCCGTCCACGAAGCCCTCCGCCTTCATCGACTCTTTCAGCCGAGCAATCGTCGTCCAGAGATTGTTTCCCTCTGTCGAGCCTTTCTTCACGTGGGAGTATGCCCGCATGAGGTTGTTGTACTCCGTGAGGTAGGGATTGTTCAGCGTGAATTCCTGATAGCGGATTGCATTTTTGTCGAGCCACTCCTTGCCATCCGTGATGTCCGCATCAATAGCGCCAACGAGCTGCCCGTAGAGCCACTGTGCCTCGTCTGCGCTGAGCGCGCCCTTCCCCTCCGAGAGCATGTAGATGTCGCGCAGCAGCCGCTCCTCCCCCGTGGCATCGGTCTTTTGCGCCAGAGCCTCTTTCTCTGCCGACGTCATTCCGGCGAGCTTCGCCGTCAACTCCTTGGTCTTCGCCTCCGACATGCCGGGGGACTTTTGCCGGATGTTCATGCTGAGGCGGTTGTGGATGCCCGCGGTCACAGAGCCATCCACCCGCACCGTATTGTGTGCCTCTTCGTTCTTGATCTTGCTGCCGTCCGCCGTCGTTGTCAGCGAGCCTTGTGCGCCCTTGCCCGACCACACGGTATACTCGGTCGCACTCTCATACGCCTGTGTATAGCCCGGCACAGCCGAGAGGTTCGCATGGCGGACGCTCTCGACGTGCGCACCGCGCGCGATGTCGACGGTATTGGTCTGCTTCATCTTGTTGTCGAGCTTCGGCGCAGTGCGCAGGGGAATTGCCGTCCGATTCGTCGCATCCGCCAGGAGGGAGAGCTTGAACGTGCCAAGATTGCGCTCGCCCGTCTGCGGGTCGATGCCGCGTCCCGTATAGAGATTTACATCGTGGGAACTGAAGAGCGTGCTTGCCCCATCGACACGGACGATATTCCCGCGCGTGATGTTCGATGTGAGCGCCGCACCTGCCGTGCCCGCAAGACCTCCCTGTGTATCAGCGTTCATCTCATAGCGGAGCTCCGTATCATCCTTCGCCGCAAGGGTGATGTTCGCGCCCGCCTTTGCCGTTGTGAGACGGCTGTTTATGGTCTCGACAGCGTTGTCGTAGGTCACGCCGAGCTTGCCGTTCATCATGGTGAACGGAACGACGCCCGCCGCCTTGACGATGCCGCTTGTCTTCGATGTGCCCTCTGTGAGGCTGTGCGCCGTGATTCCTGCACGCCCCGCCGTCCTTGCCGTGCTGTTCTTAAAGGTGATCTTTGCCGACTCCGTCATCACCGTGGAGACATCGCCCGCATGCGCCGAGCCCGCACCGTAGCCGCTCGCCGCGTCCTTGTCCGCGTGGCTGAACGCATTCTTCGCCTCGTAGTACTGCGCACCGACCGTCTCGATCTGCGCGTTCTCTACGGAGACAGCCGCATTCTGAGCGAGCGTCTTCGTCAGACGCGTACCGCTGCCGCCGACGATTGCCGCCTGAAGCGCATCGACATTATGCAGTGAGTTGTCGTATGTGGATGCCTTCGCGTCGAGTGCGCCCAACATATTCCACGTCCCCATGATCTTTGTCTGTGCGCGCAGCGTCGTATCATCCGAAATCCCGGCGGCGATGGGGCTGATGGCGACGAGCGCACCGCCGCTGCCGTCCGCCTTGCCCGTCTTCATGGCCTCGGCGTGCGTGGTGAGCGCGGCATTATGGAGGATACTGCCGCTGCCTGTGCCGTAAGCAGTTGTATCACTGTGGAGCACATTCTTGATTGCGCCGTAGTTTGTAGCCGTAGCAAACAGACCTCCCGCAGCGATGCCGCGCGCGTCCAGATCCTGTGTATGAATGTTCTTGGTACTGATTTGCAGCTCTTTACCCCCGCTCGGCTGTGCCGATGTGGGTGAAATTACCGCTGTTCTGTAGTTCGTTCTGCTCGAAAGGAGGGTCTTGGCGTCGCTGTAAGCGCCGATCTTCGCCGTGCTCACCTGCACGCCCGCACTTCCTGCCGCGCTCAGGGATTTCAGCTGTGCCGACTCCTTTGCGTTCGTCTCGGCGGCGATGGTGACGGTCTTGCCCGAAAGGGTGTTCTCCCCATCCGTCCTGCCGCCCTGCTGATCCTCCACACCAATGAGGATGCGGTTCCGGTAGGCATTTTTCTCCGTGCCAAAGGAGGCGGAAGCGTGTGTCGCCGTCGCCGCCGCAATCATGCTCGCCGAAAGAGCGCCGGTCTCGGCGCGCACGTCGGCGCGGTTGTCCGTTCGGAGCGTCAGGGCACCCGCCGTCGCAAGCGTGTTGCCCTGCGCAAGGTGCATGGTCATGCCGCCCGTCTCGCGCGCAAGCGCCGCGATGCCGTTGCCGGCAAAGGTGATGCCGCTCGCTGCCGCCTTCGTAATACTTTGCAGGGTCGGCGCGTCAGCTGTTTTTGCCGCACGCGTCATGGAGAGCGTCAGATCCCCGTCTGCCGTGAGCGTACTGTTTGCGACGCGCATGGTCTGTACGCCGTCATGGGCGGCATTGCCGACGAGGATGTTTGCTCCATTGCCGGTGGCTGCCGCAACGCCGATGATCTCCACCTTGCCCGTACTTTCATCGCGCGTCTTGCCCGTGATGGTCTTGCCGTGCATCTCTGTGCCGGAGAGGGCGAGGTCGTTCCTGCCGCCCATGTTCAGCCCGCCGTAGGCAGCATTGAATGCGCCCGCCCCTGCCGCGCCCTGATAGATTTTAAGCGTTGCCGCGCCGTCCTTTGCAGAGTCAAGCGTGATCGTATCCGCACGCAGCTTGCTGTCCGATGTGACAACCTCCGCATTCGCCCTGCTTTCGACGATGCCGGCAGCCCCCCCGACGGCAATGCCGCCGACACCTGCCTGCATGGTGAGCTGCGTGATGTTCATGGTGTCGCGTGCGCTGAGGCTGATTGCACTGCCGTTTCCATCCGCACGGATGTGCGAGCGCTCCGCGCGTGCGGATGCCTTTGCCTCCGTGCTCGGCGCGGTCTTTTCCGCAAGTGCATTGCCGCTGTTATCGGACGAGACGTAGGACAACCCCTCCTGAGAGCGCGCTGCCGCATCCTGCTCCTGCGCTTTTTCCTTGTCCGTATGCTGTTTCAGATCGGCACGCTGCTTCTCCTTGTCCGAGCCTTCCTCCATTGTATAGGAGTCCTTCAGATCCGCGCCGACGTTCATCACCATGATGTTCAGCCCAACGGCGGCAATGCCGGCCGCGCCGTTTGTCGCAAGCTGCCGGATCGTCTTTGCATCGTGCGCCGTAATGTCTGCCGCCTCGCGTGCATGGAGCGTGCTGCCCGTGACCACGCTCTCGACGGTGGATTTGAAGTTGTTGACCGCAATGCCGACGCTCGCACCGACAGCACCGCCGCCGTACACGCCGCTCTGCTCGTCAAAGTCCAGATCGTTCTCCGCAGAGACGGTAATCTTCTTCGCCGCCGTCTCCGCCTTGGTGTCGTCCTGATTCACCTTGACGTAGCCGAGGCTGCTGTTCCTGACCGCCGCCTTGACGGTATTTCGCACGTCGCCGCCGCCAATGCTCGCGCCGACGCCTCCGAGCCCCGCCGCGCCGAGGCTGTAAACGGCGTTTGTCAAATGCTCCTCGTTGTGCGCACGGACAAGCGTCTCGCCCTGATCGTCCGCATAGGAGACGGTCGTCACCGCAACATCCGCCTCAGTCGTGCTGCGGTCGAGGAGAACCGCCGTGCCGACGCCCGCGCCGACACCATAGCCCGCAAGCCCCTTGGTGAGCGCATTTGCATGGAGGCGTGCCAGATTGTCCGCTGTGACGCTGAGACCGCTCACGTCCACCTTGCTGTCCGTCAGCGCGGCATTCGTATGCTGCTCCATGCGTACGAAATTGTTCGAATTTGCCGCGCCGAACTCGTCGGCAAAGCTGACGCCCATGGTGAGGGCGGCAATGCCCTGCCCGGAGCGTGCGTCGATGGCGGCGTTTTTCGCCGTAATCGTGCTGCGCTCCGCCGCTGCCTGAGTCGTACGGTTCACGAGGTTGATGCTCGATCCTGTGCCGAGGGCTGCGCCCTCTCCTGCGACGGAGACCGTGCCGACGAGCGCACCGCTGTTCGTCGCATCATCGGCGCGTACGGAGACATCCGCCCCCGCCGCCTTTGCCGTCGCGTCCGTGATCTTCGCCGAGGTCGTTCCGCCGATGACATTTGTGTTGACGGTTCCGCTTACTACAGCGCCCATTCCTGTGACGCCGGCATTGACGAGGAAGGAATTCTCCGTGTGCGTCGCCGAGGCGGAGACAGCGACCCCGCGATACGTATTTTCCTTGCGACCCGCCGAAAGGCCGTCCAGTCCGGTGAGTGTGCCGAGTGTCAGAGGCGCGTTGTAGAGTTTGCCATGATCCAGTCCGTCCTTGACCGTGGTTGCCGCATCCGTATTCTTCGTATGGGAAATAACCTCCGTTCCTCTGCCGGAGATCTCTGCATCCGTATGCGAACCGATGATGTTTGTGCTGACCGAGACACCGGCGGCGGCGCCCTCTGCCGATGCTGTGAGCTGACCGGAGTAGTTCTGTATGCGGTCGTCGCTCGCCGCCGTGACGACGGCGTTCTTTCGGGCCGTCACCTTCGCGCCGTCCGTGATCTTCGCGCGGGTATCGTTATCAATCTTGTTGACGGCGACCGAGCCGGAAACGGCGACGCCCTCGCTGCTCGCGGCAACGCCCATGCCGATGTTGAGGATGTCCAAGTCGCTCTTGGCATCCGTGATAACATTCGCCGCATGTATCTTCCCGCCGCTGATGACGGCATTGGTGTCGGCATCGAGAAGGTTGACGGCAACGCCGGCGCCGATCGCCGCACCTTCGGACGACCCCGAGCCGACGATGGCAAAGGTGCGTGCCGTCAGTTTGCCGTCCGCCTGTACCGTGACATCCCCCGCCGTTTTGCCCGCTTCTGCCTCAATGTCGGAACTGACGATCTCCGCCGTCGTATCCTGATCGACATCGGCGACCGCTGCCGCCCCCGCAAATGCGACACTACCGCCCGAGCCGGCGACATTGAGCGCGACGGTGTTCAGCTCGCCCTGATTGACGGCATTCACGGTCGCCATCCCGCCCTCTGCGAGGCGTATTTTCGCCCCGCTGATGCGTGCCGTGTTCTGCTGTCCGAGCAGGGCGTTGAAAGCGACGGAAGCGCCTACTGCACCGCCCTGCGTGGAGGCAGAGACACCGCCGACGGCGGCATCCTGACGCGTCTGGTCAAGTGTTGTCACACGGACGGACTTCGCGCCCCTGATCTCTGCGTCGACCATCCGCCCCTTCGTCACCTCATACTGCGCAATCTCCGCGCGGGTATCGTTTTTCCCGACGTTGACGGAGATGGCGCCGCTGACGGCTGCCTGTGTCCCTGCGGCAACCCCTGCTGTCAGCGCCTCAATGCCGCCGATGTTCTGCGCGTTGAGGTTTACGATGCCGTCGTGCGAGAGCGTCAGTCTGCCGCCGCGCAGTGCTGCCGTCGTATTGTTGTCGATCATGTTGACGGCGGTGGCAAGCCCTGCCGCCACACCTGCGCCGCCCGCAGAGACACTGATCTGTCCCGCGACGTTGACGAGGAGGCTCTTCGTGAGTGCGTTCGCCTGCAGTTTTTGCGCCTTGATCGTGCTGTCCTTGACGATCGCAGAGGTCTCATTGTTCGTCGCGATGACAGAGGCGGAACCTGCTGCCGCGATGCCGCCACTGCCCGCTACGCCCGCCGCTACGTTTATGGCACGGGTATCGGCGACGCTCTCCACGTTAAGCCCCTGCGCGCCCTTCAGCTCCAGGTCGCTGCCGCTCACGCCCGCCGTGAAGTCATTCTTAATCACGCCGACACCGACGCCGATCCCCGCCGCTGTCGCTGCGCTGCTGCCCGCCGCAGCGGAGATGCTTGCCGCCGCCGTGACGATGGTACTGCCGCCGCTGTGCGTCAGATTGCCGTCCTGATCGACCGCAAGGGAGCTGTTGCTCTTGCCCTTTGCAAAATCCTCTTGATACTTGTCACCCGAGGTCTCGATGCCGCGCTCCTCGAGATACTCCTGATATGCGCCCGCCTCCTGTTTGTCGTCCGCACGGACATTTGCGCTGTCTGCCGTCAGCGTGACCCTCGTGAGCTGCGCCGCCGTCTTGTTCGCGAAGTTGTTCACGGCAAAGCTGCCCGTCACCGCGGCCGCATGTTTGGAGCCGGAGGCAGCGCCGACGCCGATCGCTGCGCCGATCTGCGTCATCCCGGAAACAGCTTCGTTCGTGAGCGCACCAATATTGCGCAGTGCGCCCGTATCCTTGCGTGTCTGTGTGATGTCCGCGTGCACGTCATTCCTCAGATTGGATACGGCGACGACCGCGCCCACCGCATTCGAGCTTTTGCTGCCGAAGACAAGCCCCGCACTCACACCGCCCGACACCTGCGTATTCGAACTGACGGCGCGATTGGAGAGAGCCGTTTTCTGTGCGCCCGCGAGTACGCTGCCGTCCGCCGCCGCATTGACGTAATTATCCCGCATCTGCGCCGTCGTGACCGATCCGCCCTCGTTGTACGTCAAAGAAACGGGAGCAGCGGTGGATGTCACCGTTTTTCCGCTTGTTTTCATGACCGACAGTCCGAGCGCGGCGGCAACGGTCGCACCTTTCTGAACGGCGATGTTTTCGATGCTGTCCGCGCCTTTGATGCGATTGTCCGACATGAGCGCCAGAACGTCGCGATGTCTCTGCACGTTGACGCTCGCCGCACCCGCAATGCCGGCGTTCGCGCTGTCTTCGTTCTGGCTCTTCGTGGTGGTTTTCCACGTGACCGCCAATGCGCCGCCCCATGCGCCCGTAAAGGAGGAGTCCTGTGCGCTGACGGTGAGATTTTTCATGGCTGCGGGCGATGCCGCATTTGTCGTCAGGGTGACATTCGCCCCCTTCACCTCTGCCGCCGTCGTCACCTTGCTGAGGTTGACCGAGGCGCTGCCCGCCAGATCGAGGGTAAACGGAGGCTGCTTCTGATTAAATCCGAGGTTCTTGACCGCGTTGATCGGAACCGTCTTTTTTTCCGCCTGTTTTTTTAGGGAACTCCCTACGAGATCCTGCAGCTTGTTGTCGATCTTCGTGATTCCGTTACCGACCATGTTTTTGCCGGTCGTGACCGTCTGACCGATCTTGTCAAAGATGCCGCCCTTTTCACTGGTGTCATCGCCGGTCGCGATTGCGCCCGCCGCCGCAGCCGCGTTGATGAGTCCCTTCTGCTCGGCATGGACGTCCAGCGTCTCTGCCTGCACCGCGCCCTCCGCCTTCTTCGCTGCCGTACCGTAGAGATCCGCAGCATTCACATTCCCAAAGGGCTGCACCGCGCGTTTCTGCGCCGCACGGATCTGCTTCTCCGTACGCTGCTCTGCGGTCTTATCCCCCTGCGTCTCCCCTGCCGCATCGTTGTCGGCAATCGCCGCGATGCTTGTCTGCGCGATGTTGTTGAGCGCGGCGGAAAGTCCGATCGCGGCTCCCGTGCCAAGCACCGCAGAGCCGGCAATGTTCGTGATGTTTGTCGTGTTCAGCGCGTTCATCTGCGCCGCAGTTGCCGCCGTGATCTTCGCCTCGTCGTCGACGGAGGTCACAGCTCCCGATGTACCGCCGACGTAGTTCGCCATGCCCTGAAAGCCGATCTTGCCGCCCTTGCCCGCTGCAATGGCGAGGTGGATGCCGTCATAGCTGTTCGTCGCCTTGATCGCAGCCTTCCTGCCCGTAATCTCGACGCCTTCCGCGACGATGGTATCCGCCGTCGTATCGCCGACGGTGATGCCAATGTTACCGCCGATCGCAACATCGGCACCTGCCTGCCATGCGGGCGCGCCCGCCAGCGTCACAAGCTGCTTTTTGCTGCTTGCCGCGACCGTCACTTCATCCGCCGCAGTGACCTTCGTGCCGCGCCCCAAAACGACTGCCGCATGGTTATCGACATCGGCAAAATTGACGCCCGCCGCGCCCGCAATTTTCGCCTGCTCCGCATCGGGGTTTTCCTGCGTCGCCCCCTTGCCCGAGAACTTCGCCGATGCCTGGAAGGTCAGGTAGTTCGAAGGATCGGCAAACGCCAATGCGCGTTCCGCAAGGTCGGCAGGAACTGTGACGTCCGCTTTGAGCACGTCTGCCACGGCTTTTATGGCGGCAGCGAGTTCTTTTGCCTCCTTCAGCCCCTCCTTCGAGACGATATAGGCGGGGTCATTGTCGCACTTTGCCAGATACGCATCGGCCTTATCCTGCGCCGCAGTAAGCGTACCGGCGTGAGCACCTTGAAAGGCGGCGCAGTGCTGCTTGAACTCTGCGAAGCTCGCGCGGAGTTCGCTGATCATATCGTCGATATTCGTGTAGAGAATATGCCCATCTGCCGTGATGTCAACGGTCTTTCCCGTGATATTCGGTGCGTAGGATGTGCCGGACTCCTCTGCCGCAAGGGTCGTGACGCCCGCCGTGTTCTTGATGTTCGCCACGTTCACGGCAAAGCTGCCCATGCCCTGCGTTTCCTCGGTCTTCCCCGCCTGGACCTTCTCCGTCTTGCCGTCCTTCGTGAGGTACCAGTTCGGATCCGTTTGGCTGTTGACGGCGCTCTGCGCCCGGACATGCGTGCCGCGTATGGTGCTGTTCGCATCAATCTTTACCGCTCCATCCGAGTTGATGACCGCGTGCGGCGCAAGGAGGACATGCGCCTGCTGCTCTTCATTCAGCACGTTGACCGCGCCGCCGAGCGAGATCTTCTCCCCCAGCTTGTCGAGTTCGGTCGGCGAGGAAAGACCATCGCTGGGAAATCCGATCTTGGAGCGAATGCCGCCGATGACATTCTTGATCTTCTGTGTCAGTCCCGTGACGGTGTTCGTATTCGCTGCGGCATTGGAAAAATCTGTCATCATACCGCTCTTGCCGGCTGCCGTGCTCGCCTCCACGCTGTTTTTCAGCTGCGTGTTATGCGCATAGATGTTCGCAGCCGTCTTACCCGTGACGGTGCCGCGCACCTCCGTATGCGCCGCACTCGTCTGCTTCGTCACATTGACAGCGACATTGAGCAGGGAGTTTTCCTTGCCAGAGGCGGATGCAGAGGTCTCCAATTTGGTCGTCGCATCGGCTGTGATGTCCGCCTGTTTCTCTGCCGTGACTGCTGCGCCCTGCCCGATTTTCACCTGTGCGTCGTTATTGCCGCGCGCCACAAGGACGGCGACATTCATGATCTGTGTCGAGTCCGCGCCTGCGCCGAGCTGCGTTGTCTTTGCATGGGCGGCTGCAATCAGATCCTCGCGGGATTTTGCATGAACGTCCACGCTGCCCTGCTCTGCCGTGAGACGCCCCTCTACGGTCACGTTTGCCGCGCTCTGTGCCTTGGCATAGCCGACCGCCATCGCAGGAACTGCATTTGTGTGCTTGATGTTTGCAAATTTGATTTTGGATGTGGTCGCACCTGCATCCACGGAGGAGCGCGCATCCGCGCCGACGGTCAGCGCACGCTCCTGAACCACCGTCTTGCCGTCCTGCGTCACCGTGACATCCGCGCCCTTTGCCGTGAGTGCGGCGTCTGCGCCGATCTTCACCGTTGCCTCACTGCCCATAATCATATAGGAGGGATCGACGTTGACGGCGATGACCCCCGCGACTTCATCGGCAAGACCCGCTGCATTGGAAAGTGGACCCGCCTCCGAGGCGATATTCTTCGCCTTTGCCGTGGCAGAAAGACGCCCATCCGCCGTCACCGTGCCGTTCACCGTCGTATGCGCTGTCGTCTTGACAATCTGCCCCAAGAGCTGCGCAGAGGTATTCGAGGATGTGCCGCCGAACGCCTCGCTCTGATCTGCCGTGTGTTCGGCATACGAAGACAGGGCGATGTTCTGATCGCCCGTAACCCTTGCGCTTTTTCCGACGGTCAGCTCCGCCTTGATTTCGTTTTTGCTGCCGCTGAGGGGATTCGTGTATTTCGGGACATCGTCTGTTGTGCTGTTAAGCCGGTTCGATGCCGCTGCGAGCACGATGTCGCCGCCCGCACCCGTCGCAGCGGTCAGCGTGCCAAGCCCCGCGCTTGTGCTGCCCGCATTGACCAGCGCGGCAAAGTTCAAATCCTTTTGACTCGTGAGCTGCGCCGCCGTACTTGCCGCAGAGCCGACCGTGATCGCGGGCGCGCCCAGATGAATGCCGCTCTGCGCGTTGAGCTGACCGTCAATGACGATGGAGCCGTCCGCATTCAGCGGGATCGTCCCCGCCTTGAGTGCATCCATATCCGCCGCCGTGACCTTGACGCGATTGTCCCGCAAATGGTCATTGAACCAGTCTGTACTTGGTGTGAGCGCCGTAATGCTGCCCGCATTGATGACGCCCGTCCTGCCGACCGCCATCCCCTCGGGAGACAGAAAGAACACATTGCCGCCGATGGTCGTCGCATTTTTCAGCACGTTGACCGTCCCGCGGATGTCGATGCGCCCCTGCACCATGTTGACGAGCGTGTTCGCGCTCACCCCGCCCTTATACATCTGCAGATTGGCGACGTTATTCTGATTGACGACGAACTTGGAAAATGCGTTGGTCGCAATATCGTTTTCGACCTTGTCCGGCACAACGGTCCATACATCCCCCGACCTTGTAATCGCGCCCGCATTCGCCGCATCCATCTTTTGGATGTCCGTCGCGCCGTCTGCGTACGCAGCTGTGTGCCAGCCCGTCATGCCCCCCACCATCGCGGTGACTGCCAGCCCCAGACGAAATGCCTGTTTTCTTGCCAGTTTCCGATAGCTGCTCATGATCCCTCTTCCTTTCATCCTTGACTATAGCGTTGCGTTCAGGCTGAAGTGCAGCCGTGCGCCCTTTGTATTCGTATCATTGAGTTCTTTGCACAGCGGGAATCCCACGGAGAACTGCGCGTAGACCGGTTCGCTTGCCGCCGTACGTATACCCAGTCCCCATGCGGAAAGTATGTGATCGTCAAAGGCGCTGTCCCCGTAGACCGCGCCGCAGTCGTAAAACAGAAAGCCGTAGGCACAGCTTTTCGGCAGCATGGGAAAGGCGTATTCGATGCTCGCCGCATAGCCGCTGTCGCCGCCCAGCAGGGACTCCTCGTAGCCGCGCACGCTCTGTGCGCCGCCGACGTAGAACCGCTCCGCGCTCGGAAGGTAGTGCGCAAAGGCAACCTGTCCGTCCAGCCGCGCCGTAATCATCTGACTGCCGTGCGTGCGCGTTTGATAGAACACATTTCCCTGATACATACTGTAGTGGCTTTCCTCCCGCCTGATGTTCTCGCTTGCGGCGGCGCGGATGCCGTGCGTCATGAGGAGCGCGGACTTGCGCCCGTAGAGCGTCTCCGTCACGGAGATGTTCCAGCCGTCCACCCGATCGTCGATCCAGTGATTGCCCGCAAAGTCCGTCTGCGCGTGCGTGCGTCCATACCCTGCGTACAGCTCCGTCTTGCGCTTCGTCGTAACGTAGAGCGGGATGTTGAAGCCGATGTTCACGCCCGTCGAATGTCCGCGTACACGCAGCGGCTCAAGCGTCCCCCTCACGATGCGCGTTGCATTCGCACTGTAGCCGATGCGCATGGTCGAGCCGTCGCGTCCGAGCGGCACCTGATAGCTGCCGAGGAAGGACTTCATACCGCGTGCGTCGAGCGTCACAAGTGTCAGGCGATCACGGCTCTTGGTGAGGCTGCGGTTCGTATAGATGAGCCCGAAGCGCTCGCGTCCCGTCGAGATGCTGCCCATATTGTCCGCATAGAGGGCAAACGTCTCGCTGCGCGGCTCGGCAATCTCAAGCACATAGTCCGTCGTGCCCTCCTCCTTGCCCGCCGCCATACGCACGCGCAGCGGCGCGTCGTAGCTCGCGTTCCAGCGCAGGAGGTTTCGGTTCAATTCTTTGAAGTCCGGGATCTCCCCGCGCTTGATGCCGAGGCGGTATTCGAGGAAGGACTGCGCCGTGCGGCGGTTGCCCTCCACCGTAACCTCGCCCGTGCGCCCCTCGATCAACGTGATGTGCAGGACGCCGCCGCGGATGGTCTGCGGCGCGAGCACGGCACGGCAGGTCAGCCGTCCGCGCGCCTCATACGCCTCATTGATCCGTGCGACAAGCGCATAGAGATCGTTGATTGTAACATCCTTTTCGAGAAGATCTGCGGCAAAAGCATCCAGTTCCTCCGCCGTGAAAATCGCGCTCCGGTCAAAGGTCACCCCGTGCAGAACGAAGTGCAGCGTCCCCTCTTCCTCCGTCTGCGTAACGGGCGGCGTATCCAGTCCCTCCTGCGCCCCCGCATCAAGCCGCTCCTGCTGTTCACGGCGCTGCTGCTCGCGCTCCATGCGGCTGAGCTGTGCGCCCGCATCCTGCCCTGCGACCATATTTGCATCGGGGGGCGGTGCGGCAAGCGTCGCCCGACCGTCCCCCATAAGACAGCAAAGAGTGCCGAGTCCGATGAGAATACGAACATAATGGGAGTGATTCATTTCCTTTGCCACGATCATTTCCTTCCTTTCGAGACATCTGCGCGTCGGCTGATTTTATATGAATTACATATTGATAGAAAATTTATTTTTATCTCATCTAAAACTATACTATCTTAAAAAAATGTACGCAACAGATTTGCAGAAAGTGATAGTATCTTATATTAAAGTGATACGTTGTCCGTCCGGAAGCACATTTGGAATTTTTCTGTTGCAGTTTACAATCCAAAAGACTTGTGCTAGGATGAACAAGATCTTCTATCCATCACCGAAAGCGGGGGCATCTTATGGATGAAATCAATGCACGGCTCATCTATCTATTTACCGATCTGATCCTGCCGCTCATTGTCGGTTACCTCCTCTATCAGCGGCGGCTCCTCTCGGACACGGCAGTCAATCGCCTCATCCGCATGAACGTCATTGTCTTCTTTACGCTGCTCTCGCTCTTCAGCTTCTGGGCGCTGCCGCTCACACGCGACCTCCTCATGCTGCCGGCGTTCTTCATCTTCATCATCCTCTTTCCGGCATTCATCAGTTGGCGTTTGCTCGGGCGACGCTTCCACACACCCATCGACCGCGGTACACATCTCATCTCCGCCTTGCTCTCAAATATTGGCACAATGTGCGGGCTATGTGCTTACATTATCTATGGAGAGCGCGGCTTTGCCTACGCTCAGATCGGCAGTGCACTCCAGAATCTAACGATGGTCATGCTCGCCTTCCCGATCGCCCAGTACTACTATCTCCTGCACAAGAATCACGGACGCAGCGCACGTCTCGAAGCCCGCGGCTTCCTCGGGCTGCTTGTCTCATGGAACCAGCTCAGCATTCTCGGCATGACAACCGGACTCCTGCTGAACGCCTCCGGCATTGCCCGACCGCCCGTACTGTCCGAGGCATTTTCCTACATCATCCACATTGCGGCATGGTTCTCCATGCTGCCCATCGGATCCCTCATCAACTTTAGGCGTGCACGACACTTCGTCTATTTGACGCTGGATATGATCTTCCTCCGCTTCCTCCTCCTTCCCGCCGTCACGTTTGTGACCGCACGCATCTTCATCAGTGATCCGATCGTACAGAACTCCCTTGTTATATTCGCAAGCGCACCGGCGGCGATCAACGCCACACTCACCGCGCGGCTCTACCAACTGAACGTCGACTATACGATTGCCGTCTTCCTTGTCACCACTATACTGTATCTTACAATCCTATTTCCCATAACATTTTTCCTGTTTCGTTAGAAAGAAGTGTTTTTTTTGGACAACTCCGATTTCCGCATCATCTACCTCCTCACCGACCTCCTCGCGCCGCTCATCGTCGGCTACCTCCTCTATCGGCACGGAAAGATCTCGGATGCTCTGATCAGCCGTATTCTGCGCCTGAACGTCATCATCATCTATACCCTGCTCGCCCTCATGAGCTGCTGGACGCTGCCGATCTCGTGGGATCTCGCCCTCATCCCGATCTATGGCATCCTCATCGTCCTATTCCCGGGACTCGTCGGCTGGGCGTTCTTCATCCGCAAGTATCACAACCCGCTCGATCGCGGCGCGTATCTTGTGAACGCGATGATGTCCAACATCACCACCCTCGGCGGCGTCTGCGCCTATATCATTTATGGCGAACAGGGTTTTGCCTACGCGCAGATCATGGGCATCTTTCAAACGCTGCTGCTTGTGCTCGCGGTATTCCCCATGGCGCAGTATTACTACCTGCAGCACAAAAATCATGGGCGCGGCGGCAAGATTCACATGCACTTTCTCGATATCTTCCTCTCGTGGAACCAGCTCAGCATCCTCGGCATGGCGGCGGGGCTCGCGCTCAACGCCGCAGGCATCGAGCGTCCTGCCGCTGTCGGCACGGCGTTCGAGGGGCTCATCCACTTCGGCGCATGGTTCGGAATGCTTCCCGTCGGAGCGCTCGTCAACCTGCACCGCGCGCGGCGCTATGCACCGTACACCCTTGACCTCTTCGCGCTGCGCTTTCTCATCCTGCCCGCATTCATGATGGCAGTCAGCTATCCCTTCGTCCGCGATCCCGTTCTCCTCGGTGCCATCCTCGTCTTCTCCGTTACGCCGGGTGCGATCAACTCCGTCACGGCGGCGAAACTCTATCACCTCAACGTCGACTACACGATCTCCGGCTTCCTCACCACGAGCATCGCGTTTTTCTTTCTCGTCTATCCCGCCCTGTTCTTCCTGCTGCGGTAATCACGCAACACAAAAGCCCTGCCGCAACTGCGGCAGGGCTTTTGTGCAATATTCAACGAAATCAACGATCAAACAATGAAACGCGAAACCTCGTTCTGCAGATCCGTTGCAATCTGGGCAAGGCTCTCGCTCGCCTCGGCGATATCCGCGAGTGCCTGTGTCTGCGTGTCGACGGCGGCCTCTGCCTCATCCGTCGTCACGTCATTCTCTTTCGCCATATCCATGAGTTTGTTGCTGACAGCAGCGATTGCCTTATTCTTCTCCGTCAGCTTCTCGGAGGATTCGTTCAGCTTCATCACAACGCTGTTCGCCCCATCAACTGCCTCGGCAATCATGTCAAAGCGACGCTGGGTGCGTCCGAGGTTGACGTTGCTCTCCTCGACCAGCTTCTTGGAGACCTCCATCGTATCGACCGCCTGCTGCGACTTCGTCTTGAGCTCTCCGATGATGCCGTTGATCTCATCCGTAAAGCCGCGCGACTGCTCCGCGAGCTTGCGGATCTCCTCGGCGACGACGGCGAATCCGCGCCCTGCCTCGCCCGCACGCGCTGCCTCGATGGCGGCATTGAGCGCGAGGAGGTTCGTCTGCTCGGAGATGGACTGAATCATCGCGCTCGCCTCTTCGATGCGCTCCGCACGCTGATTCGTCTCTTCGACCACGCGCGCGACCTCCTGTGTGGCATTGGCGGTCTCAGCGGACTTCTTCATGAGGTCGGCGAGAATCTCCGCGCCCTCGGTTTGGCGCTTATGAATGTTCTCCGTCGCCGCGTTCATCTCAGTCATGACCTTGCGGTTATCATCGAGCATTCTGAGGATTTCATCCGTATGATTGACGGCATTCTGCGTGTCCGCAACCTGTACGCGTGCACTCTCGGCAATGTCGTGAATGCCCTTGCGCACCGTCTCCGCCGAGTGCGCCGTGTTCTGCGCCGTCGCCGTCAGCTCCTCACTCGTCGCCGCAACAGACTGGGAGACACCGTTGATCTTGCCGATGATCTCGCGCAGGCTGTTCGCCATGCGCCCGAGTGAGCGAATCATCGCACCGATCTCATCAGCACGATCCAGATAGATCGCGGCATGCTTTCCCTTCTCGTGATCCAGATCGAGATCGGAAAAACGCGTCAAAATCCCCGTCACATCCCCAATGGGAACGATCAGGCGCCGCTGGATGAACATCGCGAGGGCGATGATGAGCACCACGCTACAGATCACGGCAAGGACGACGGAGAAGATCACCATATCCCGCGCGGCACCGGTGAACTTATCCTTGTCCGTAATGGAGAAGACCACCCACGACGTATCCATCCCGTTGTACTGAACCGCATGGTAGACATAGACCGAGTCCTTACCCGTGGTCGGGGAGACCTGCGTTTTTCTGTACGATCCGTCTGAGAAGATTTCCTTCTGCTCTGCCGCATCCAGATGCATGAGTTGGAACGCGTCCTTCATAACCATATCCCGGTTCGTGCCGTGTGCGATGACCTGTCCCTTGCTATCGAGCATGAGGTAGATGTTGTCGGGCGTACTGAGCTTCTCGAACATCTCCTGAACCTTGTCCATGTCGAAGTCGAGCGTGATCGCACCGACAAAACGGCCGTCGACAAGGATCGGCAGACCGATGGAAACCACAAGCGTCTTCTTGCCGCCGACCTCCTCGTAGTATGCAGGGGTGAGCGTCGGCTTCGAGGTCTTTGCCGGCTCTGTGTACCACGAATCCGAATCATAGCCCGTCGTCGGCTCGAACTCAAGCACACTGCCCTCGCGTCCGACATAGGGGATGACGCGCCCCGTCCCATCCGAGAGCGGGTCGCTCGTATGTGCGGCATCCTGCCCGTCGAAGGCGTTCGGCTCAAAGACCACGCCCACCCCGACGAGGTTCGGATTGGACTCCATGACATCCTCAAGCAGCGCGTTCAGTGCCTCACGGCTGCGTGCCTCGGGGGGAGCCTTCATGAGCTCGTAGATGTGCTGACGCAGATCCAGTCCCGACTGCTTGACCGCGTCGTAGCTGCCGACTACGGGGCGCACCTTGTCGCCCAGCTCATTGTACTTCGCCTGCGACCCCATGTTGAGAAGTTCGTCGTAGGCACGGTAGCCGACGAACGAAATAAGGATCGTCACCATGACAACCACGCCGATGAGCGTGATTGCATTCAGCTGAAAGCCGATACCCCTTCCCTTCTTTTGCCCTTGTTCCTGCAAAATATTCTCTCCTTTCCCCGCGCCCGATTGTTTCTGCACAGAAGGCAGCATCAACTCCCCGCATAACCGCGCGCATAAAGGCGACAGGCTATCTGTCGCTGACAAACGAAACCATATATGACTCAATTCGCCGCATCTTCATATTCTCCTGCTAAGAAATCACTAATAAATTCAGTTTCATCATTTACTCACACAGAAAAACAGCGCTCCGTGAGAAGCGCTGTTTTTGCGTTCATCCTTCCTCAAAAGTGCTTGTCAAAGAAGTCGTCATCCACATCCACTTTGCTAGAGAGCACCGTGCCCGTCACGGCATCGATGTAGAGCTTGTACTCCACGTTGCCGGCATAGCACTTCACCTTGTAGACGGGGCGGAAGTCCGACTGCCCCATGTTCGGTGTCGGCTGAGCGGGAGGTGCTGCCTGTGCAGGTGCCGTTCCCATCGGCGGTACCGCCGCTGCGTTCCCATTTGCGTCTGCCGGAGCCGCGGGAGCGGTCGGCTGCGGTGCCATCATCTCATGACGACCACGGTCACGCCGATCATCACGACCGTGCTTACGGTCATGCTTGCGCTTACCGTCATGCTTTCCGTCACGATCATCATGATCCCACATCGTCAGGTAAACACTGCGGAAGTCCAGCTCCGCTTCGGACTTTCCGATTGACTCCGCCGCGATTGTCCGCACATGTGACTCGTCGATGAGAACCACACTCCTCTGCGATGCCTGTGCCGCAATCATCTCCGAACGCGCCTGCTTCTCCATTGCGGAGCGTGCCTCCGCTTGGCTGTGGTGGTAGTACGCGCCGCCCGCGCTGACGATACCGATGAGCACGGCGAGCGCCGCCGCCTTCTTGATGTGTGCCGGGGTGAATACGCTCTTGACCTGATCCTTGACATTCTGCATTTCCATGATGATTTCCTCCTCTGCCTTTCGGCGTTCACATATGCTGTATCATTGCTGATGGGTACATCATACGGGGAAATGTTAAACAAAGTGTAAACTGCGAAATAACTTTTTTGAAATTCGTTTCCGTGCTGAGATTTTTTCGTTCATTTCGGTTATAATAGCGTAAGATTTTCCGCAGTTCTGTGAAAGTGAGGTTCTGTCATGCGTCTGCGCGATCTGTCCCTAAAGACGAAACTGCTCGTGACAAACGCCCTCATGGTCATCATTCCGATTGCGGTGCTCGTCGCCGTCGGTGCGGCGCTGCTCGGCGGTCTGCGACACGCGGGCACGCTCCAGCAGCAGGCGCTCGCGCTCCTCTGGCCGGAGAAGGGAAATGCGCTCTCCGTGCAGTTCGCGCTCAGTTCCCTGCGCGCCGAGTCTGAGAAAAAGAAGTTCAAACTGCATGAGATTGAAAGCGATATCCGCCTCCTCGAGGGAACGGGCATCCGCCTCCTCGTCGTTCAGAAAGGGGAAAACTACCTGACACAGGGCGCCAATCCGGAGGAGATCCGCCGGATGGTCACACTCAAATGCGGTCCGCGCGGAGCTGCGCTCACATGGGATCGGGAGGGACTGTTCTTCCGCTACGAGGGGCTGCGCAGCGGCACCGTCGTCATGGGGGCGGGTGCCGTGCCCATGATGAGCGGCGAGGAGCCATTGATTCCGCACGACATGCGTGAATTCGTACTGAACGCCATCCTCGTCCTGCTCATCGGCACGGCATCGACGGGCATTCTGCTGCTCGGCCGCTACCTCGCACGCCTCCTCTCCGAGCAGATCATCGCACCACTCGAGGAGATGCGCACGGCGGCCGCCGCCATCCGGCGCGGCGATCTCGATCACGCACTTCCCCCGATGGGAAATGATGAGGTGGGCGCGACCTGCCGCGCGTTCGACGATATGCGACAGGATCTCGCACGCGCCCGTATGCGTGAGGCGGAGGAGGAAGCGCGGCGCAGAGAGCTCTTCATCGGCATCCTCCACGACATCGCGACCCCGCTCACGGCGATCAAGGGTTACGCGAGCGCCATTCTCGACGGGATCGCACAGACGCCCGAGAAGCAGCGCACCTACGCAGAGCGCATTGAGCGTTCTGCCGCGACGATGGAACGACTGACCACGCGTCTGCGCGAGTTTCTGCGCCTTGAGGCCGATCAGCTCCCGCTCACATGGGAGACGGTGGACGCACGGGACTTTCTCGCCAATGCCATACGGGAGCACGCCCCCGATTTTGCGGAGCAGGATCTGCATCTCTCCTTGGATGAGGGCGGCACAACGGCATACATACGCATTGACCGTGAGGAGTTTGACCGCGTGCTCAAAAATATATGGGAAAACAGCAGCAAATATCGACGCGGCGACCGCGTGCATGTGCAGATGACGCTCGTCGTCGAGGGCGACTTCCTCGCCCTCCGCTGTGACGACAACGGCGTTGGCGTCACAGCGGAGGATCTGCCCAAACTCTTTGACAGCTTCTATCGTACGGATGCGGCACGCACGAACGTCGCAGCGGGCAGCGGGCTCGGACTAGCCATTGTGCGCCGGATCATGACGGCGCTCGGCGGCAGCGTTCGCGCAGAACAGTCACCGATCGGGGGACTTCGCATTGTCCTTTTGCTGCCCATCATAAAGGAGGGAAACACGGAATGAAAAAAATACTGCTGGTCGAGGATGACAACGACATCGCAGAACTCGAGCGTGACTATCTTGAGGCAAGCGGCTTTGCCGTGGACATCTCTGCCGACGGGGACGAGGGCAAACGCCGCGCGCTCACGGGCGAGTACAGCCTCATCCTGCTCGATGTCATGCTGCCCGGTGCAGACGGCTTCGCGATCTGCCGCGATGTGCGCAAGGTGCTCGACATCCCCATCCTCATGGTCTCGGCGCGCCTCGAGGACGTGGACAAGATCCGTGCGCTGGGGCTCGGTGCCGATGACTACATCGTAAAACCCTTCAGCCCGAGCGAGCTCGCCGCACGCGTCAAGGCACATATCACGCGCTACGAACGCCTCAAGGGCGGCGAACAGACAACGCCGACGATCCTGCGCTTCGGTGAGCTTGAGATCCAGCCGTGGACGCATCGCGTCTTTGTTGCAGGGCGAGAGGTGCACCTCGCCACGCGCGAGTTTGAGCTTCTGCTCTTTCTCGCGGAGCACCCGCAGATTGTATTCAGCAAGGAGACGCTCTACGACCGCGTCTGGGATCTGGATGCCATGGGCAACACCTCCACCGTTTCCGTCCACATGAACCGTCTCCGCGAAAAGATCGAGCCCGATCCCTCGACCCCGCAGTGGCTCCAGACCGTCTGGGGCGCGGGTTATCGCTTCAACAGTGAGGCGACAGGAGAGACATAAATTTTCTTCTCCAAATCCCATTTTTTTGTTATAATGGGAAGCGATTTTGCAAAATACTATCGTAGGGAGTGTATCTAACTCATGACAGCAACCGCATGGTCGATTCTGCCGCCGATCATCACCATCGTCCTCGCGCTCTGGACGAAGGAAGTCTATATGTCGCTCATCATCGGCATCTTCTCGGGCGCCATGCTCTTCGCGGGCGGCAACTTTCTGCAGGCAACGCTCACGATGTTTCAGGTCATGGCGGACAAGGTTGGGAGCAACGTCAACATCCTGGTCTTTCTCGTCATCCTTGGCATCCTCGTCGCCGCCATCACGCGCTCGGGTGCGATGAATGCCTACGGCGAGTGGGCGACGCGCACGATCAAGGGGAAGCGCAGCGCCTCCCTCGTCACCGTGCTGCTCGGCATCGTCATCTTCATCGACGACTACTTCAACTGTCTCACCGTCGGCACCGTCATGCGTCCCGTCACGGACAAGTTTCAGATCGCGCGCACAAAGCTCGCCTACATCATCGATGCGACGGCGGCGCCCATCTGCATCATCGCCCCCGTTTCCAGCTGGGCGGCCGCAGTCGGTTCGTCGCTCCCGGAGGATGCACAGATCGACGGTTTCATGCTCTTCTTGCAGACAATCCCGTTCAATCTCTACGCATGGCTGACACTGCTCTTCATGCTCTTCATCATCTGGACGGGGCGTGACTTCGGTGCAATGCGGAAAAGCGTCGAAAAATCCAACGTGCATTTTGAAATCCCGAAGGAGTATCAGGACACCGCAGAGGCATCCGCGAGCGCGGCAAGCGAAGGACGCGGCAAGATGATCGACCTCATGCTCCCCCTTCTCGTCCTCATCGGTGCGTGCATCTACGGCATGCTCTATACGGGCGGCATTCATGAAGGCGCGAGCATTGCCGACGCCTTCGCCAACTGCGATTCATCAAAGTCACTCGTCCTCGGTTCCTTCATCGCCTTCGTCTTTACGGGGCTCCTTTACCTGCCGCGTCGCGTTGTTTCGTTCAACGTGTTCTGCGACAGCTTTGGCTGGGGCTTCAAGGCGATGACCCCCGCCATCTTCATCCTCTGCCTCGCGTGGACGCTCTCGGGCATCTGCAGCAAGGAGTATCTCGACCTCGGCGGCTTTGTCGGCTCCGTCGTACAGGCAAATGCGGGCGTCGTCATGTTCCTTCCGCCGCTCTTCTTCCTCGTCGCGGCAGGTCTTGCCTTCGCCACCGGCACGAGCTGGGGCACATTCGGCATCCTCATTCCGATCGCGATCGCCGTCCTCGGGCAGAGCGCACCGGACATCCTCGTCGTTTCCGTCGCCGCCATCCTCTCAGGCGCGGTCTGCGGTGACCATGCCTCGCCCATCTCCGACACCACCATCCTCGCCTCGGCGGGCGCACAGTGCCACCACCTCGACCACGTATCGACACAGCTGCCCTACGTCGCCGTCGTCGCCTCCTGCTCCCTCCTCGGCTACATTGCCGACGGGCTCACAGGAAACGGCTACATCGGCCTCGGTATCGGCATCGTCGCCCTTGCCATCTTTATGACAGTCATCTCATCGCGCGTCAGTTCGGCGGAGAAGTAAAAGAATCACGGATAAATTCGGCACACAAAAATGCCGCCAATGAGGCACATCTCCTCATCGGCGGCATTTTAAGTATCTCTGAATTTATCCGCTTTTCCTAAACCTGAACAGAGTCCCAAGAGATGCCTGCGCAATCCGTCTGTCTATGATGTGTGCCAAGAGACCGGCAACCTGCGTCGCAATGAAATTGATCACGGCGAGGAGAACTATCATACAGTTGAGTCCCAAGAAAGAAAGCAGCGTGATCGGTCCCAGAACGATAAAATAAACGACGGTCAGCACCTTTACCAAAAACACGCCAAGAATGGTACTTACAATACCGCGTCGGACAAGGCGGATATTGCGCGTATGCTGATGCAGGAAGGTTTTGATCCGCCTTGATATCTCACCCGGAGAACGAATCTCTGCCCACAGCTTTTTCAGCGCAGCCCACTTCCTACGTATGAGTTCGCATAACCGCCCGTTTAGATTTCGGTATACCTCGGAGACGGAGGAAAGACGACCGAGTTCATATCCCCATCCTCTGAGATCAATCATACTCCCCAGACTGCTCTTCAGCGTCCCAAAAAAAGATACGAAATGGATTTTCCGCAAGAACTGCCAGATTGCCTGCGGAGATAAATCCGGCATCGGCACTGACATGATGACCTTAATCAGACCAACGCATATTCTCAGGATCACACTGATCACTTGCAGAAGAATCCAGAGTCCCAACGATGCGGCATACACTTTCGGCTTCCGCTGCATGCCGTTCTTCCTGCGCCTCAGTCGTTCCATCAATGTCATTTACGTACAGCACCTCCCCCGTATTCCCTAAACCTCACTTACACTCCCCCTGCGGTTCGTGAGCGGCTTGTGGCCATAGTGATCGAGGCAGAAATTCACCTGATCCACGTTGTATTTGCGATGTACGATAAAGAACTCGACAATCAGATCACTCTCGCTGCTGTGCGAGAGTGTATAGCCCGCACGCCGCAGAAGATCCTGCGCATCCGCAAGTGACAGGTGCAGAGCAATCGCAAACGCGAGCGCCGTCTCCTTCGTCGGATGATAGTTCTTGTCCGTCCGAATCTTGGAGAAATGCGCCTTTGTCACACCCGCCTTCGTATAGATCTCGGAGGGCTTTCGCCCTGTACGCTCAATCAGATACAGGAGCCGCTCCGAAAAGGAATCCTCCATCTTTTTGAGCAGACCATTGATCGCCCCAAAAAGATCAACAGACGTGTGGCGCGATCCTGCAAACGTACGCAGATCATCTATGTGCAGCCGGCGAATCTCTCGCTCCGCTTCGTAATGCGCATCGATATATGCCGCAAGTGCCGCAAGAAGTCGTTCATCCATTCGCTCTGCACTCCATTCCGAGCCAGCTCGCAATCCCCTGTGGAGTGGGTGCGACCACCTCGCCAAGCTGCGCCGTCAGCGCAGGATATTCCTCCGACGAAACATCATTGAGGAAGAGCGTTTCAAGATATGCGGTCGCCCTTGAGCTTCCCACGTAGATGAGGCGCTGACAGGTCGGATTCGTCAGCTGCGAGACACACACATCCACGAGCAGCACCGCCTTCGCCTCAAGCCCCTTGTAGCGGCGCACCGTCGTGAGCCAGAGTTTCCCCTCCTCCGGCTTGTGCGATATGGGAATCCCCGCGAGCTCGGTCAGAGAGCCGAGCACAGATTTTACGAGCGTCGATACCGTGAGGATCACAATATCCCTCAGCTCCAATCTCTCCGCGCTGCGCATACGGCGCACAAAGTCAGCCGCCGTCTGTGCAAGTGCCTCCGTTTGGGAGACGAATACCGCACACGGGCGCTTGCCGTGAACATCGCTCAGGTAGTTCTTGTGTCTGCGCTCGATGAAGCTCCCCACCGTCCGCCCGATCTCCGCCGTATTGCGGCAGTTGCGGTAGAGCACGAGACGGCAGTCCATGTGCGCGTCAATCCACGCCGGTGCCATCTGCAGAGCCTGCCCCTCAACGCGGCGGGAAAGAATCGTCTGCCCGCGGTCATAGAAGAGATAGAACGCCCCGTCATAAAGCTCGGCGAGCATCGCGAACTGTTCCAGAAGCGCACTCGGAAAATCCTGCGCCTCATCGACAATGATGTTGGGATATGCCCACTGTGTCCCATCGTATTCGTTTTGAAAAAATTCCTCGAACTCCCGCAGCACCGTCTCAATGCGAAGCTCTCGCCCCGTCATCAGCTCCTCCGCAAGCGTGCGCTCATTGTGAATCGTAATGTTCGCATCCCAGCGGCAGGAACGCAGACGCTCCAGCAGGAACTCATTGAAGCAGAGATAGAGCACCTTCTGCCCCTCGCGTGCAAGCATCCGCGCCTTCTCCGCCGCGAGCAGACTCTTGCCCGTGCCCGCCGCCCCATGAATCGCTGCCGTGCGCTGATCGCGCAGATACTCCAGCAGCGCGAACTGCGCGTTCGTCAGCCGCGCCGTCGACTGCTCCACCGCCGCCGACACGGCGGCGAGCGTCTCCACGATGCGGAACACGGGCTGCAAGATTTGAACAGTCTGCCGAAACTCTGCCGGCGACTGCGTACGCTCCGGAATGTGAAGTATTCCGCGCCAATACGCGTATATATGCTCCAACATCTCCTTCGGATCGCGCAGATCGTCCGCATCGAGGATGATGTCACGCGGCGACTCAAGTGGGAGCGGCTTCCCCTGCGGAATCTGAACCGACGTGAACCAGACCGCCTTACCCACGAGCGGAATATTCTGCTGCATTCTCTTTTGCATCTCCGCGAGAACCCGCTGACGACTCCTCTCCGCCTGCTGAAACGGAAAGATCACATGCGTCTCGCCCGTGTTCCGGTTCGTCTGCTGCCATGCGCCGCCTTCGTAGGCAATCCCGCCCGCCTTCACCTCAATCGCGAGAATGCCGTGACGGGGGTGGAGGACGAGAAAGTCCGCCTCCCCCTGCGCCGCCGTCCGAACACCATCGCCGAGCCAGCAGTAGGAGTGAAACACCGTATAGTCATCCCCGAGCGTTTCGAGCGCATGATACGCCAGCCGCTCCCCCTCGCTCCCGTGAAAATCCCCTACAAATGCGGGATAGAATCGTGCCATAGGTGTCCTCCCCTATTGTCAAATAATAAGACCTCCGATATGTATATAATACACCATCTCGAAGGTCTGTGTAGTGTTATCTGATTTCTTCCCATATAAATACTACATCGCTCTGATTGATAAGCACAACTCATGCAGCATTTTATAATATGCGTCAATCTCTATGCCGTTAAAATAAGTATGATAGAGATATTCTCCTCGACAGATATCAGGTCGGTTGTTATAGATGGCACAGCGATTGGTCGGCAGCAGATGAATGCACTGACCATCGCCTCGGTCGAACTCAGCCGGCAACAGTTTCGCAATGTCCAAATGCTTGCAGCAAGCACCGCATTGCTCACAGGCAAACACCTTGCCGCCAAGAATCGTTACTTGATCCATATCGAACGAACCTTATACCTCAGTGGGAGCAATTATATCAATCGGCATAAGCCCTTTATTTGGACCTTTGTAAATATCCCTTCTACCTCCCGCCAATCCCATACCAGCCAAAACTCCCAAAGCAAGCCCTGCACCAACTTCTGCCGCCGTAACCGCTGCAAGAGGAACAATAGGTTGAGGTTCTGTAAAATAATTTACAATTTTAGGTGGAATATATTGCTTCATGCCGCTCGCCTCCTTAATAATATTAAGTTTTTCCACTGCAATTCACGAATGACATCGATGATGTCATTCTCTAACACAGCCCGCTCAACATCGTAAATCCCCATCATCCGGTCGATAATTCGCTCAACGGAACTGTGCCCATCCATTAACAAAAAAACTTCTCTCGCTGAGTCATTGAGATAAAAAATTTCTAAACATGCTGAAGAAACAATTAAAAACTCCCCGTTTTCCTTTTCTTTCAGTGCATTCTTACATGGAACCAGATTTCTCCACAGTTCATACACAACAGAGCCCCTCCGTTTCCTGCATCTCACCCAAATAGTTTACGGCTCTTGCGGCAAGGACACGGGAGGCATTGGTCACAGCCCTTGTTGCGGCATATCCGGCAAGAAAACCGACAGCAGCCCCACCACTCGCAATAGCAGCGGCAGCAACAGGCACAATACCTTTGGGGTCATTTTCTGTAACAACAGATGGCTTTACATATTCTCGCTTTTCCATGATGAACCTCCTAACATATTCATGCGTCTAAGCGAACATCGGCATCGACATAGTTTCGAATCGCCCCTGACTGTGCCTCCTCATCCACAGAGGCAATAAACTCCTGAACTCTTGGATCACTCCATATACGTCTCCCCCGCCTCTGCCAGATATCATAGAAATCCTCTTCGAGTACATTTCCCATAACAAAGGGTGCCATGCAGTCCAACCGAACATCACCATTCGGACGGATGATACAACCGAGATTGGGTCCTATTTGATAACGATCAAATTGATTTTTGATTCCCGACGAGCGCTGCAATTCAAGTTTACCACGATACTCCTGCGCCAGTGTTTCAATGAGTTCATACATACGATTCTCTTGCCCAGGGGATAGATATATCTCCTCTGCATAGCGATTGGCACGCCCCGAAGGAAGTACTTGACCAACCATCAGGGAGGATGCCCCGAGACGGTAGACAAGTTTCGCCATCATCGGAAGTCGCTCCAATGTTTTTGGCGTCACCGTATGCGCAATGACGAGCGGAATCCCCGCACTCGACACCTCAAATGCCCCATGAACAGCGTGTTCCCAGCTACCCTTAACCTGTCGGAAATCATCGTGCAACTCCGATGTATCGGCATCAATCGACACCTGCAGCCAGTAATAGCGATATTTTTTCAATCGCTGCACCTTCTCCCTGCTCAATAGAAAGCCGTTCGTTATAATGACGAACGAAGTTCCGTCATCGTGAAGAATATCCATCACGTCAAACAAGTCATTCCCAAGAAGAAGAGGTTCGCCACCGGATAGGATTGCCTGAAAGATTCCACCGTGCCCGACCACATGACACGACAGTTCTTTCCAACGCTCCACTGTCATGCGCGTTGTATGGTGCTCACCGGAGCCATTGTAGCAATGCTTACAGTACAGATTACATTCTGACATCAATTCATACTGGAGTGTAATCGGCATATCGAACTCTTCCGGATATTGCCCCGCTGCTTGCATTACTTCAACGTTTTTATACAAAGCCTCGATCGCACGTTTATCCTGTATGCGAAAAATTTTACGATAGTTTTTCATAACGAAAAATAACCACCTTCTCTAGGATATAAGGATTTCAGATCAAATGGAGTAGAAGATTTTGCTGATTTTATCAGTGGTTCCTAAACACAGTTTAATTATAAGCACTTTACAGATCAGTGTCAATTACAGTATCTCCGAAAAGAAGAAAAATTAAATCATATACTTTTCTGTTCTTTTAGTCCTCAGCAAAAATATAAGAGCCTCTGATAAATTCAGCACCACCATCTCAGCACATCTTTTCCCCGCTTTTCATCCTCGATCTTCCACATAGCCTTTGCTATTCGTCTGTTTTACCTCCTCAATCGGACGAAAAATCGACACCAATTTGATGGACTGACTTTTGTCAGTGAGTGATTCCTATAAAATCCGCCCGACAGATGCAGAGCGATCTCTGCTGAGAGTCTACACCGTCGCTTTCACGGGCTGCAAGCCCTTCAGCGTCTCATCCATGGACTGCGCCAACTCGTCAAGTGCGTTTCGGATGTTCTGCACTTGCGTCGTCTGCACAGGCGGTTCATTCATCGGATCTGCCTCATCTCTCCCCTCTGCGAACTGTGCTTCCAGTTCCGCAATGATCTCCGCGCCGCGCGTGGCGAGTTTTTCCTGCAAGGCGCCGATGGATGTCTTGATTTCTGCATAGACGGCAGCGCGCTCCTCATCGTTCGTGCACTCCTCCATCGCCCACTCCGCCTCACGGCGCAGCTTCTCTCCGAGGAGGGCGATGCCGTCCACGTCGCGCAGTCCTTCGGAGCCGCGCTCCGCACCATCATCATCCGCCTCCAGAGCCGCAGCCACGCATAGTCCGATAACCCCGCCCGCTGCAAGCAGCAGTCCGTTCTTTACCCATGACATAGTGATCTCCTCCTTAAATAGTTGACCGAAACTATGTCCAGTATACGTGATGGGAGGAGGAAAAAGGTCACCTATCAGGCAACCTTTTCAATTTTATGGACGAAATTCCATGAATGGTTCGAAACATTTACTTACTTTCTATTATAATATCATTCTCTTGTTTGGTAAAGGAATTTTCAATTTCAGTTTAACATTCATAAAGCCCATCTCATACGTTTATCACGTCGAGATGGGCTTTCATGTATCATGTGAACTTCTTTTTATCTCAGCCGCGCGTCTTGCCGCCCGCCACATTATATGTGACGCCGTGGATATAGGAGGCACGCTCGGAGGCGAGGTAGACGACGAGGTCGGCGACCTCGGAGAGCTTGCCGCTGCGTCCGAGCGGGGTGGTCTTCGTGCTTGCGTATCCCTTGCGCAGGTCATCGACGGTGATGCCGCGCGTGTAGGCAAGCGCCTCCTCATAGGCGAGGGTACGAAGCCCTGTCGCCTCGAGGATGCCGGGTGCGACGCCGATGACGCGCACACCGTACTTACCGAACTCCTTCGCCCACGAGCGCGTGAAGGAGTTGACGGCGTTCTTGGTCGCTGCGTAGATGCTCTGTCCCTCGGAGCCCTCGATGCCGCTCTCGGAACTCATGTTGATGAGCACGCCGTGTCCCTGTGCGACGAGCTCACGCCCGACTGCCTGCGCGCAGAGGTAGACGCCCTTGAGGTTGACCGCCGTGACCTTGTCAAAGACGGCATCATCCAGCTCATATTTCCCATGCGGATCCTTCGGATCGACAAGGAGGCGCGGGATATTGATGCCGGCGTTGTTGACGAGGATGTCGATTCTGCCGAATTTCTCCTTCGCTGCCGCAACCATCGCCTCAACGCTCGCACGCTGCGTGACATCGGTGACAACGTAGAGCACCTTGCCGCGCTTCTCATCGAATGCAGGAGCCTCGGGGTTCATATCACAGACGACAACATTCGCCCCCTGTGCCAAAAACTCCTCGACGACCGCTTTGCCGATGCCCGACGCTCCGCCCGTGACAATGGCAGTTTTTCCTTCGAGATTCAACCAACTCATAATCGCTTCTCCTTTGTTTGATCAGGGAAATATATCAATTCTCGTAAAGTCCTGCGCTTGCAATCCATGCGATGATGACGGCGAGCGGGCCGGTCATAAAGCGCGAGTAGAGGACGGCAGGCACGCCGATCTCGACGGTCTTGGCATCTGCCTCGGCAAGTCCGAGTCCGACGGGGATGAAGTCGCAGGCACACTGCACGTTGATCGCAAAGACTGCGGGAAGCGCGAGGTTCGGCGGGATGTGTCCGAGTCCGATCTCAACGCCGATGAGGACGCCGACAACCTGTGCGATGACCGCGCCGGGCCCAAGGAATGGGGAGAGGAGCGGGAAGGAGCAGATCAGCGCGAGGATGACGAGCCCCACAGGGGATGCGGCAAGCGGCGAGACGAAATGCGCAACGAAGTCGCCGAAGCCCGAGCCGAGAATGACGCCGATCAGCATGGAGACGAACGCCATGAACGGCAGGATGGTTGTGATGAGTGTATTGATGGACTCGCGTCCCGCCTGATAGAACGTAGCGACGATGCCGCCCATCATCTGTCCGACCTTCGCCATGAGGCTGCCGGACTGCTCGGTGATCTTCTTCGAGGTATCGTATTTCGGCTTCGCCTCTTCCGTCTCGACTGCTGCGGATGCCGCCGCGGGTGCCGCCGTACCGTCGCTGAACGCGATGTTCTGAGGCTTGACGCCCGAGACGTAGATATCTTCCTTGATATACTGTGCGAGCGGACCGGAGGGTCCCGTCTGCTTGATGTTCACGGTGAAGATGCGCTTCTGCGGATAGATGCCGCAGCGCAGCGTACCGCCGCAGTCGATGACCGCCGCGAGGATCTCATCCTCGGGGACGCTGGTCTTGAAGCCGTCCACGACCTCCGCTCCAGTCATTTCACCGAGACGCATCGCAACATCCGAGATGACGCCGCCCGTGATGTTGACGATCTTATTCTTCTTCTCGTCCGGCGTGAGTGTGAGAGGGCCGCCAAAGCCGCCCGAGCCCGCCGATACGACAACACTCTTGTATTCGCTCATGATCGTTTCTCCTTTCCTCGTTCCTTAGCTCTTGAGCACTGCCGGCTCTTTGCTGAGCTGTACGCCCTGCTGACGCTGTACGTATGCCGTCGTAAAGTCCGTGAGCCAACCGCGCAGGAAGTTGACGATGAGTCCGACCAACAGATAGCGCAGTGCAAGATCGGTGTACGGCAGACCGAGCGTGGTGATGCCGTTCGCAACGCCGAGGAAGACGAACATCTCGCCGGGGTTGACGTGCGGGAACATGCCGTTCATCGTGTGGCAAGCGGACGAGGATGCCGCGTAGTAGGAGGGCTTGTAGTACTCGGGCAGGAATTTTCCGAGCGAGAGCGCCATCGGGTTGCAGAGGAAGAACACGCCGATGAACGGGAGGACGACATAGCGCGAAATGGGGTTGCCCGCGCAGAGGTGGGCAAATTTCTCAACGCGCTCGTTGCCGACAAAGAGCACGATCGCGTTCATCGCAACGAGCAGGCAGACGAGCGTCGGGATGATGCCCGTGACCCATCCGATCAAGGTCTCACCGCCCTTGTTGAACATGCCGATGAAGCCTTCGGCAAAGAGGATAAGCGTATCCATATTGGTCTCCTTTCAATGGAAACAACTCTTATGCATGACTGGCAAGGGTTTCCCCCTGCTCCTGATAGATGATGTACTCCTCGCGCGCACCGAGGACGGCGCGGCGCGTCTGACGGTCATAGGAGGCAACGGACGCCTCATCGAGGTCGAGCAGATTTCTGCCGCTAAAATCCTCGAAGGGGCGAAAACCTGCAAATACGGTGACGCCCTTCATGATCTCACCGCGCAGGATGTTGCACTCCGCGTCGATCACAAAGAGTACGATTGCCCCGGCGACAAAGCGCCCCTTCGCCTTGCCGATGGCGACCCGCCCCTCGCGGCGCATCTCCTTCACGTGCGCCGCGAAGCGACGAAATTGGAGAATGCTCAGGACGAGCTGAAGCACCCACATGGTGACGGCGATGAGAACAAGCCACAGCATAGTTTTCGCCCCTTTCGTATTACTCATTTAACAAAATTCTTGCGGTCTCCTCATCCGTGATGAGGACATTGATATAGTGTCCGCGCAGCGCTCCGAGAATCGCGGGCACCTTTTCACGCGATGCCGCCATGCCGATGCTGTAGGGCAGTGCACGGAGGCGTGCAAGCTCGACAGCGATGATACGATCGTGAAACTCGGTGGTAACAGGGCGTCCCTCCACGTCGTAGAACATGGAGCAGATCTCACCGACGACCCTCTCCCGCAGAAGGCTTTCGATCGCCTCGCGTCCGAAGCTGCCCATCCAGACAAGATTCGAGGACTTCACAGGAGCACCGATACCGACAATGCCGATATCGAGCTTCTCCCAGAACTTCGTGATCTGCTCGAAGTTCACGTCCTGCCGAATCGCCGCCGCAATCTCCGCCGTACGCGCAATCGCTGGGGCATAGATATAGTGACTGCGTCCGCCGAACGCGTTTGCAAGCTCGTAGCAGAGCGTGTTCACATGGAGATCGCTGTCAACGCTCTCCGGTCCGCCGTCGAGCGGAACGAAGTCTGCACGCACGGGGTGCAACCGCTCTGCCGCCGCATAATGCGTCAGCTCTCGAATGCTTGTCCCCCATGCGATCCCAATGGTCTGTCCATCCGACGCAATCCGCCGCAGGAGGCTGAGTCCTGCCTGCGCCATGCGCTTCTTGACCTGCGCGAGATCAATGCTGTGTGATACAACATATGCCTCACGGAGACCGAAGCGGCGTTCCAGCGCACTCTCAAGCTCCTCATTGCTGTCCGTCTCAACAATGATGCGAACAATTCCTGCCGCAACCGCACGCTTGAGATATTTACTCACTGTCGTACGATCAACGCCGAGACGCTGCGCGATCTCGCTCTGCTTCAGACCATCCGTATAGTAAAGATTTGCCGCTTTGATAAGGATCCGTTTATCAACGGCCTGCATGTTACTTCCTCCTCGGAGAAATAACTTTCACATATGTGATGTACTAGCGCTTTTGTCATCCTGACAAGCTGACTATAACGCCTGCAAGAATTTATTGCAACAAAAAAGCCGTGTTCTCAC
>NZ_GL892076.1:906234-951352 GCF_000213975.1 Centipeda periodontii DSM 2778 | reverse complement strand
GCCGTGTTCTCACGAAAACACGGCTTTTTTTATAGATTTTCATCCCAGATCGTCACTTATGTGAATTATTTATCACATAAGTGACAGTATGTGCTACTTGTCCATCATCGCATACATCCACTCCCGCAAAACACGGGCATGATTAATCTCAGGATCCTTCGCGCCATAGAGCAATGTGATATTCTCCCCTGCTTTGAGATGCTCGGCGACGGTGACCATATGCGTTGGTCCGGCCGTACCGGTCGAGAGCTCCACGCGGTATTTTTCGGCAAACTCCGCAAAGTGCTCCGCCTTGTGCCCGAACCATGTGCGCAGCTCCGGCGACGGAGCAATGTCCTTCCACCAGTCCGCGAGTGCCGCACGCGACTTGGAGATGCCGCGTGGCCAGAGGCGATCGACGAGCACGCGGAACCCGTCATCCGGCTCTGCCGCCTCGTAGATGCGCTTGATGCAAATTTCCGCCATGTTACCCCGCCTCCCGTTCCATATAGTCGCGCACAGAGGTCGTCTCCCCCGATTGGAGTGCATCGATCAGGCGATTGATACGCGGCGGCGGTGTCCATGCGAGCGGCAGGAAGCAATCCGTGCAGCTGTTATACATCGCACGCAGATCGTTCTCCGCATGGCGGCGCAGAAGGGCATACTCTGCCTTGCGATGCTCATAGCGGCGCCCGGCGCGCAGATAGCCGATCGTCGTGACCACTCCCCAGAGGACGAAGTAGTACGCCCAGATGAAGTTCGGCAGAAACGGTGACAGCGGGAAATAGACGAGTGCCGCGACGAGTCCGCCGACGAGCATCCAAAGACCGATGGATGGGCGACTCATTCCACTTTCAATGTAGTCCAGATCCTCAACCACCTGATAGAGATTGCTGTGCTGTACAAAGTACCCTCGCATCCGCTCCAACCCGTCGATCTGTGCCGAACGCTCCTCTGGAATCGGCGCCGGGGCGTTCAGCACAATTTCCTCCGGCATGGCACGCCTCTTCTTTTCTGCCGTATCCGCAATAAAGCTCCATGTTTCAAGTTCATCATCGATGAGAGCCCGCTCGCCACAATGCGGACAAATACGCGTAAGTCCCTCGATTTTCGCACCACATTCCTTGCAAATCATATTATTCCTCCTTACTGTTAAATTTTTATTACGTATTTTAACATACATCGCCATTTTTGTCTAATGAAAAAGTCAGTATACATAAAGAGGCTGCTATGCGAGATTCTCAGCTTCACATAGCAGCCTTATTCGTCCTTTCCCCGCATGTGGGGCAGGCTATAAGGGAGTTATTCTTTTTCCCGCCGCTTCTTCGAGCGATAGCCGAGCCACAGCACGAGCAGCCATGCGGGCAGGATCGGCACGGCGAGCTGCATGCCCGGAATCTGCGCCATCATGACGACGACGCCGATGAGGAACACGATGCAGAGATAGTTGATCCACGGATAAAACGGTGCACGGAATTTGATATGCCCCCTCTCGCGCTCCATCTTGCTGCGAAATTTCAGATGCGTCACAACGATCGTCACCCAGCTGATGACGGCGGCACACGTTGCGATCGAGATGAGGTAGAGGAATGCGTCGCCCGGGAAGAAATAGTTCAGAAATACCACAATGAGGGTAATGCCCGAGGAGATCAGAATGCCGAGCACGGGTACGCCGCGTGCGGAGAGACTCTTCAATACGGATGGCGCGTCTCCGCGCTGTGCGAGTCCGTAGAGCATGCGGCTGTTGCTGTAGATCGCGGAGTTGTAGACGGAGATCGCGGCGGTGAGCACGACGAAGTTCAGGATGTGCGCGGCGGCGGGAATACCCACGTTTTGGAAGATCTGAACGAAGGGACTTGCCTCCATACCGACCTCGTTCCACGGCCAGAGTGCCATGAGCACCGCCATCGTTCCGACATAGAAGATCAAAATACGCCAGATGACCTGATTGATCGCCTGCGGAATCGTGCGGTCGGGATCCTCCGCCTCGCCCGCAGTGATGCCGATGAGCTCGATGCCGCCGAACGAGAACATGACGACGGCGGTTCCGAGGAAGAAGCCCCACCAGCCGTTCGGCAGGAATCCTCCGTGTGCCCAGAGATTGCTCACATTGTCGGGAAACGGCGCACCCGTCACGAGCAGCCAGCCGCCGAGTCCAATCATGAGGACGATCGCCGTGATCTTCACGAGCGCCATCCAGAACTCCATCTCACCGTACGCGCGCACATTCGTGAGGTTGAGCACGGTGATGACGGCGAGGCAGATGAGGGCGGAAAGCCACTGCGGGAGGTCAGGCAGCCAAAAGTTCATGTAGATGCCGACTGCCGCCAGCTCCGCCATGGAAACGATGATGTAGTTGAACCAGTAGTTCCAGCCGGAGAGGAAGCCCGGAAAGTCGCCCCAGTATTTGCCCGCATAGTGACTGAACGAGCCCGAGACCGGCTCATCGACCGCCATCTCGCCGAGCATGCGCATGATGAAGAAGATCATGACGCCGCCGAGGAGATAGGCGAGCATGACCGCAGGTCCCGCGAGCGCAATCGTGGATGCCGAGCCATAGAAGAGCCCCGTCCCGATCGCGCCGCCGAGGGCGATCATCTGGAGATGTCTGTTCTTGAGCCCGCGCCGAAGCGCGGGTGATGCTTCCTTTTCCTGCATAAAAACTCCTTAATTGTTAGCCGCGCTGACGATCCTTGAGTGCCTGCTCCATCTCGCGCTTGGCGTCCTTTGCCTTGAGCGTCTGACGCTTGTCATAGTTGTGCTTGCCGCTCGCGAGTGCGAGCTCGAGTTTTGCCCGTCCGCGCTTGAAGTAGACCTTGAGCGGGACGAGTGTCATGCCCTTCTCGCGTGTCTTGCCGAAGAGTTTCAAAATCTCCGCCTTGTGCATGAGCAGACGGCGAACGCGCAGCGGGTCATGGTTGAACCGATTGCCCTGTTCGTAGGGGCTGATGTGCATGTGGTCGAGGAATACTTCCCCGTTCTTGATGTAGGCGTAGCTGTCGCGCAGATTCGCACGACCTGCGCGCAGGGACTTGACCTCCGTTCCCACGAGCTCAATGCCCGCCTCATAGGTCTCATGGATGAAATAGTCATGCCGCGCCTTGCGGTTCTCGCAGGCGATCTTAATGCTTTCGTTCTTCTTCCCCATAGAAATTCCTCACTCGGCGTTCCCCGTCCCGCCCTCGGTTTTGCGATTCATACGACGCGTGGGACGCGGGGCACGACGCGGCTTCTCGGTTGTCTCCGCCTCCGGCCGCTGCGCACGGTAGCCCGGTGGATCCGGCCAGACGGCGCTGTTGAGGCCCGTCACCCTGACGCGGTGGTAGTCGCGCGGCTCGCGCTCGTCACCGTAGCGATCATTCCCTCTGCCGCCGCGTGCACGATCACGACGATCGCCGTCATTCCGCGTGGGACGCTGTCCGCGCCCGCCGTCCGCTTTGGACGCTGCGGCACGCGGCTTTGCAGGGACACTCGCAGCTGCCTTGCGCGCCGCACGCTCGCCCTCCTGCACACGCTTGCCGTGTGTACCGTGCGCGCCGCGTGTCTTCTTGCGGCGCTCGGCAGGTGTCACTTCAATATCGGCGATGATGGGCTCACTCTTGCGGTCGCCCTTCTTTTTGCGTGAGCGGCGTCCGCGCCCGCCCGAAGAGGTCGTTTTTTCATCCGCCTTGGTCTTTGCCGGAGCCTTTACAGGCGCCGCCATGTTCGGCTCATAGACACCGTTGTCCTTCAACACGAAGTCGAGCGTCCGCGCCTGTACGTCGGCGCGCGTGATGATGATGGTCACCGTGTCGCCGAGGCGGTAGCGTGCGCCCGTGCGTTCGCCGACCATCGCATACTGCTCCTCGATGTAGCTGTAGTAATCGTTGATCATTGTGGAGACGTGCACAAGTCCCTCAACGCCGTTCTCGAGTTCGACGAAGATGCCGAACGCCGTGACACCGCTGACAACACCCTCGAACGTCTCACCGACGAACTGCGCCATATACTCGATCTTCTTCATATCCGTCGTCTCGCGCTCTGCCTCGATGGCGATGCGCTCACGCGCGGAGGAGTGTTCCGCCGCGTCCGGCAGCATCGCGCGCAGCCGCTCCCGCTTCTCCGGGTCAATATGCCCTGTCGCAAAGGTCTCGCGCAGGAGTCTGTGCACAAGGAGATCGGGATAGCGGCGGATGGGCGAAGTAAAATGCGTGTAGTAGCGTGCGGCGAGCCCGAAATGTCCGAGGCTCTGCGTCGAATAGCGCGCCTGCTGCATGGAGCGCAGCGCAACCGCGCCGATGATGCGCTCCTCGGGCGCGCCCTTCACACGGTCGAGGACAGCCTGAATGTCGCGCGGGCGCACCTTTCCATCCTCATCGACGTTCAGCCGCAGTCCGAGTGCGGCGAGAAGACTCTGAAAGCGCTCGATCTTCTCGGCGTTCGGCGTCTCGTGCACGCGGTAGACAAACGGCTCCTCCTTCAGCTCCATGTGGCGCGCAACCGTCTCATTCGCGATGAGCATACACTCCTCGATGATGGACTCACCGATCGAACCCGTGCGCTTCACGAGCGCGACGGGATGCCCCTCCGCGTCGAGCTTCACCTTGATCTCGGGCAGCTCAAAGTCAATGGAGCCGCGGCGGTGCCGCTTCGCACGCAGAGCTTCGCGCAGACGGCGCAGGGTCCCAAGCATCGGGTGGATGTCCTCGTTGTCCGAAACAAACGGCTCCTCACCCGCAAGGATTTTATTCACCAGTGTATAGGTCAGCCGACGTGCGACGTGAATCACACACGGCACAATCTCGTAGCTTTTTACCTCACCGTCCGCACCGATCTCCATCTCACACGCCATCGAGAGGCGATCAACGCCCTCGTTCAGGCTGCAGATCCCGTTCGAGAGCTCCTTCGGCAGCATGGGTATGACGCGGTCAACGAGATAGACACTCGTGCCGCGCCGCGCTGCCTCCACATCCAGCGGCTCGCCCATGCGGACGTAGTGACTCACATCGGCGATGTAGACGCCGAGGAAGAATCCGCCGTCCTTCTCATATGCGTAAATGCCGTCATCGATGTCCTTCGTGTCCTCGCCGTCGATCGTGACAATGGGGAAATCACGGCGGTCACGCCGCCCTGCATACTCCTCGGGCAGCGGGTTCTCGGGGCAGCACGCGGCTGCCTCTGCCACGGTGGGCGGGAATGCTTCGTCAAGGTCATAGGCGCGCATCACAGCGAGCACATCCACACCGGGATCCCCCGTCTTGCCGAGCACCTCGACCACACGTCCCTCGGCGCTGCGCCGCTCCTCGGGCCACTTCGTGATCTCTACGACCACCTTGCTGCCCGTCTTTGCGCCGCCGAAGTCCTTTTTCAGAATGAAGATGTCGCGCCCGATCTTCGCGCTGTCAGGCGTGACGAAGCCGAATGCCTTGCTGCGCTCAAACGTGCCGACAATATGCGTATTCGCACGTTCAAGGATGCGGATGATCTCGCCCTCGCGTGCACGTCCCGGCATCTCGGACGGGGTCACACGCGCCACGACGCGATCGCCGTGCATGGCGGTCGCAAGCGCAGAGCCGGGCACAAATACATCCGACTCATCCTCCGTTGCGCGCACGTCAGGGATGATAAAACCAAATCCCTTGGGCGACATGGAGAGCCGCCCCACGACGAGGTTCATGCGGCTCGGCAGTCCGTAAAGTCCGCTGCGGTTCCGAATGATCGCTCCCTCCGCCTCGAGCGCCATGAGTGCAGACGAAAGAAGCGGCTCCTCCTCAGCGGAGAGTCCGAGTCCCGTGAGAACCTCCGCCGCCGGCAGCGGGCGATAGGCGTCCTCCCGCATAAAGGCGTGAATTCTCTCTTTCAACGTATCCAATTGTTCCTGTTCCATATGTCCCTCTTTTTTCCGTTCCTATTCCGATTCATCCAGCAGGAATGATGCCGTACGCGCAAAGACACGCTCCCGGATCCCCAAATCGAGCGGCAGCAAATGCCCCGCATCCGGCAGAATGTATTTCTCGCACCGTGGGCTTCGGACGTTCTCATAGAGATAGTCCGCGCTCTTCGGATCTGCCGTGTGATCGCGCTCCCCGTGCACGATCAGGATGGGTGCCGTAACCTTCGCAATCTGCCCACAGAGGATCGCGATGACATCCATCATCTCGTGGATGGAAACGAGCGGCATGCGCCGATACGTATTGTTCGCACCGCACGGCACATTCTGAAGCCTCCGCCGCGCCTTCGGCACATAGCGATCCACGCACGCCTCACGCGTCGGCAGATGCTCGATCCCCTGCTCGGGTGCGATCATGATGGGTGCACCGAGGCTCACAACGTGGGCGACGTCCGTCTCGACGGAGAGGAGCATGGCAAAAACCGCGCCCATCGAATGCCCAACCACGGAGACTTGCTCACACACGCCGCTGAGGATGGCAGAACCGTCGCGCACAGAGTCCATCCAGTCCTCATGCTCCATGCGGCTCAGATCCTCGACCGTCGTCCCGTGCCCCGCGAGCCGAATGGCAAGCACGGTAAAGCCGCGTGCGTTCAGATATTCTCCCATGAGGCGCAGCTCTGCCGGCAGCCCCGTGAATCCGTGTATGAGGAGCACGCCATGCGCCCCACCGGGCAGCAAAAACGGCTCCGCTCCCTCAAGATGCATGACGATTTCTCCCTTCTCTCCGACATGTTTTCCACCTGAAAAAATCCCTGCACCGCTGAGACGGCAACAGGGATATTCGTCAACTCGACATCCGCGCAATCACGATCGTAATCACACCGAACAAAATCGCGAAGACGATGGTCACACGCGCGAGCAGCGCATCCATCCCGCGCGCCTTACCCGAGAATACCGTATCTCCGCCGCCGTCGAGGCCGCCCATGCCGGCAGACTTCGCCTCCTGCCCGAGCACGGACGCGATGAGAATGATCGCAACGATTGCATCAAGTACCATTAAAAGCGTGAGCAAGAAAAAGCTCCTTCCTTCACTCATATGAATTATTTCCGTCTATCATAGCACAGTAAGCGGCGTAGTGGCAAGCGAAATGTATCAAGGGCCCGTCGATTTCGATAGATCGGCACAAAGTTCAATTGGAGTATAAAAAACTACTGCCGATAAACACATGCTTATCGACAGTAGCTGGGACTCGTTAATTACGAATATTAACCATCTCTTCCCCAGTCAGATACCGCTTCAGGTCTTCCAGTCCGATCTCCACAGAGGTCATCATGGTATCGCACGAGGTGCCCGCAAGATGACTCGTCAGCGTAATATTGGAAAGCCGCAAATACGGATGATCCGCAGGCAGCGGTTCCACATCATACACATCGATGGCTGCGCCGCCAATCACATGATCCCGCAATGCGTCTGCCAAGGCTGCCGTATCGACCAAACCTGCACGCGCCGTATTGATGAGATATGCGGTCGACTTCATTTTGGACAGTTCATCCTTGCCGATGAAGTGCTCCGTCTTTTCCGAGAGCCGCAGATGAAGCGTCACCATATCCGACTGACGCAGCAGTTCATCCAGCGCTACGAATTCAACATTGTGATCGGCGAACTGTTTTGGATCGGCATACGGATCATGAACAAGAACTTTACATTCAAATCCCTGCAGACGCATTCTCACGCGCTGACCGATGTATCCATAGCCGATGATGCCAACGGTCATCTTGCGCATATCATGAATGTAACTCTGGTTATCGTACTTCTTGCACCATTTTCCTTCCATGAGGAGGTGATGACTGCGCGCAATATTCTTGTTCTCTGCAATCATCATGCCGACAGTGAAATCAGCTACCGCATTTGCGCTGCGCCACGGCGCATTGATGAGCTTTACGCCCTTCTCCGTTAAGAGAGGAACGTCTGCATTCTCGTAACCGCCGCGCAGAACGGCTGCCACCTTGAGATGCTTTGCCTTCTCGATAACCTCTTTGTTGATGGACGCGACATGCACGACAAGAATATCCTTATCCGCACAGTTTTCCAACAGAGCCTCACATGTGGGAGCAGCATCAATCCCCTTATGTTCAATGAGAGTCATACGATCCGTAATCGGCCCCATTGCATACATATCTTTATCTTCGACGATGGTGATCTCCGCGCCAAATTTCTCCAATGCGCGCAGTTCTTCCATCATCTGCACGGTAATGCCGCCATCCGCAACACAAAGGATTTTGGTTTTTTCCATAATCAATACCCCCAATATTTCTGACGAGTCTCCTGCCGATATGGCGGCAGGGACTCCCATGTCACAAATGGAGCCTCAAGCCTTTCCTGCCGAACCGACCAGATCGATCTTCTGCCGCACGACCTCCTGCAAGGCAGCAAGCGGCTTCTGATAAAGCTGGTGCGGCCAAATCGCCAAATGCTCCGCGCTCTCCAATTCCGCCTTGAGTGCTCCGTTGAACGCGGTCAGCATCTCAGAAAAGATATTCAGCTTGCATATGCCGTTTGCAACGGATTTACGAATCAGCTCATCCGGCGTTCCCGAGCCGCCATGCATCACCATCGGCACAGTCGATATTGCGTTCAGCTCTTGCAGCCGTTCAAAATGGATCTTCGGCTTGTGCACGTAAAGTCCGTGCGCCGTTCCCACTGCGACGGCAATGCAGTCCACCTGCGTGCGATCGATAAAATCTGTCAATTCATTCGGCTGTGTAAGAAAGTCATCGGGATTGTCAAAGGTATCCTTCTTCGCAGCACCGATCTCGCTGCTCCCTACAATGCCGTCTCCCACATGACCGAGCTCCGCTTCTACGCTGACATCGAAACGATGTGCATACGCGACGACCTCGCTTGTCTTTTGAACATTCTCCTCCAAAGGCAGCATAGAGCCGTCAAACATCACGGAAGAAAAACCGCCGTCGATGCAACGCTTGATAAACGAAAGGTCCACGGCGTGATCGAGATGGATTGCAACAGGAACGGTTGCTGCCTCGGCAATTTTGCGCAAATAACCGAGCCAATAGGAAAGCCGATCACCCGCAAGATCAACAGCCAACCCCATCAAGATGACCGGCGATTTCTTTTCTTCCGCAACCTCCGTGACAGCCAGTGCCATATCAAGGTTGCTCACATCAAATGCACCGACAGCATATTTGCCCGTTCTCGCGTCTGCCAACATCTTCTTCATATTTACCAAAGGCATATAGATCCCTCCTCGCCACTTCAGTCAACTGCATTCCAGTCCCACATCGTCTGCGAACTCGTCATAATCCCATCAAATCCGCGCTGATAGAGTCGCTGTGCAAAATCAGCCCGACTGACAAAACCGCTTGCAAAAATCTTACCGGAAAACACTTTGCGGAATGCATCAAGAAACTCATATGCACAGATTGCAGGTCTGAGCTCGATGGCATCCGGCTTTGTCACCTCAATGGACCGGAAAGCCATCTCCAACGACAGGGAATCTAGGAGCGCAATCCTCCAAATGGTCTTTAGCCCGACTGCCTTCGCCCTACTGACCTGGTATACATTCGAGCCGATGACGGCATCCACCTTGTAGGCTTTCTTCAGCATCTCAAAGGCAATTGTATCCGTTCCGAGACCGCCAATGAGCTCGTGGTTGACAACGACTTCCTTCCCATTCTTATGACATAGTGTCGTAAGCTCGGCAAGATTTCCGATATGAGATACCGTGCTCAGCAGAATTTCGCCCCGCTCCAATTTCAGCGCCTTGTCCAGATTCCGTATATCCCGCACGGAGGGGATCAGCATAAATGTCCTAGCCATCTTGCTTCTCACTCCAATACTCCAACAAATGACGGTTCTGCCGCTGCCATTCCACATATCGCTTTTGATAGAACGCGGCCTTTTCCGGATTGGGAACGACAGGCGATTTCAGCTTGACTGAGCGTTCGAAGGCTTCTTCATAGCTCTTGTATACACCCGCACCGATGCCGGCAACGATAGCAACGCCATGCGCCCCCGTCTCATCACACTCTACAACTTCGACCGGCAGGTTCATGGTATCGGCAAAAATCTGCGTCCACACAGGGCTCTTTGCCATTCCTCCCGTCAATCGGATGAGCGTTGCGGGCAGTCCGGAATCAATAAGAAAGTCAATATGATGTTTGTGAATGAACGCGATCCCTTCGACAACTGCATAGCACAGTTCGCCGTAAGATGTATGCGTATTTATGTTGCTGAATCCGGCACGCGCATTGACATGAATACTAGGAGATGCGACAAACGGCTGAAAATACGGCGTATCCATATTCGGCTCTGCCTTTAGAATCCACTCGTTCAACACATCATAGTAGTCGCGCTGCTCATACACGGCTGTCAGTCTTGCCTTATCCCCGAGTACATGATGGAACCATTCGTAGTTCGTCGCGGATGCCCCCGTATACGAACAGTTCAGGTATTCGTTTTTGTGAATATAGGGCATATTACTCGATGCATTTGGTATCACACGATCCGAATGCGTTTCGTTGATACACCACGATCCGGCAATGGACGTAATCACGCCTTCTCCTGTCGCTCCGGCTCCGACAAGACTCGCCAGAATATCCATCATTCCTGCAGCGATCGGAGTTCCCTCTTTGAGCCCGGTCAGTTCTGCCGCATCCTTCGTCACAGTGCCGACGATCTGCTCCGGACTCGAATACAACGTCGGCAGTTTGTCGAACATCTCCGGAATACCGTATACGTTCATCAGTTCTTCCGAGTATTCCATCGTATCCATATCAACCATGAATGAACCACCGATGACATTGAGATCCGTAGCAAACTTGCCGGACAGGCGGTACATCAGATAGTCCTTGAACATCAACACGCTGCCGATTCGGTCATAGACCGCACGCTCATGCTCCTTGTACCAGCGCAGGATCGGTCCCGGCTCTCCTGCAAACAGCGTTCCATGCACCATGCGGTTGATCTTATCATAGGTGCCCTCCCGCTGATACAGCGCGATAATATCATTGGCACGATAATCCTGCGAAAAACACCCGGGCGCAATGGACCAACCTTTTTCATCGAGGAATACGATGCCGTTGCCAAAAGAAGTAATCCCTATGCCGGCAATATCCTCTGCCGCGACACCGGACTTCTCGATCGCCCGCTTGATGCACTGCGATACCATGTGCCAGAGCTCATCGACATCGAACTCCTCAAATCCTCTGCCGCGCGGCGCAAGATGCATGCGCTCGGAGCTTTTCGTCGAGGACGAAGCGACCACCTTTCCCGCTTCATCAAAAATGACCGCCTTGCTCGATGTGTTGCCGGCATCGATTCCGATTAAATATTTTGCCATGACAGCCCCTCCTTTCGTGTCTTTACCTCATCAGCATGCCGCCCGTGGCGTCCAGCGTGATTCCCGTCAGATAGTCCGCCTTATTCGAGCACAAGAACAGGATGCTGTACGCGACTTCCTCCGGCTCTGCGACTCTGCCCAGTGGAATTCGCTGACAGTAATACTCTCTGCATGTCTTCAGCACCTCGTGAATCATGGGCGTATCCATAATTCCAGGCGCAACTGCATTGACATTGACACCATGCGGCGCAAGCTCGCGTGCAAGCGACACCGTAAAGGATACCAGTCCGCCCTTGGAAGCCGCATAGTGCGCGTGTCCCGTTGTTGACCCGGTAAACGCCGCCTGTGACACAACGTTCACAATCTTCCCTGGCCTCTTCTGATCGACCAGATACCGAGCAAAATCACGACATAAAACAAATGGACTGATCAGATTGACCTCTATTGTATGCCGAAATGCCTCCTCCTCCATATCGAGGACATAGGCCTGCGGCCAGATGCCTGCAGCATTGACGAGAATATCCAGCGTATCGAACGCCGCAAGCGCCTCACGCACGACATCGCTGCGCCCGCTTCCGCTCAAATCACATGCGATTCCCGCGGTCCGTATTCCATATCTGTCCCGCAGGTCAGCTGCAAGTGCGGCACATTCATCCCCATGCCGACTGACCGCAATGACGTTCGTTCCCTCCTGTGCAAAGAGCTCACAGGTCGCTCGCCCGAGCCCTTTCGTGCCTCCGATCACGAGCGCATTTTTTCCCTGTAATCCGAAATCCATCGCACACCTCATTTCTGCCGCACAATGCAGCGCGATGTCAGATCACCGGAGAGCGCCCCCTCCATCTCACGAGCAAGCAATACGGGCGAATGCAGGAAGGCATCTACCGTCCCTCCTGCCAAATGAGGTGTGATGGTAACGTTGTCAAGACCGACCAAGGGATCATCCTCTTTGAGCGGCTCATGCTCAAAGACATCCAACGCCGCTCCCTGAATTCGTCTTTCCTTCAGCGCCGCATACAGAGCTGCTTCGTCGACGAGTCCGGCACGCGCCGTGTTGATGAAATATGCTGTCGGCTTCATCAAGGAGAAAGCATGCGCATTCATCATCCCCTTCGTCTCGTCGGTAAGGCGGCCGTGTATTGTCACAAAATCTGCTTGTTCAAGCAGTTCGTCCAAAGAAGCGCGTACAACGTAATCCGGCAATGTGTCCGCATAGGGATCGTAGCCGAGTATCCGCACATCGAATCCATGCAGCCTCTTGGCAACCTTCCGACCGATCTGCCCCATACCGATGATGCCAACGGTCTTATCCTCCAGATCGGGTACCGTCGCAGCATTCACATAGTCGCGAACCCAACGCCCCGCTTTCAGATTTGCATGCGCACGTGCAATATTGCGGCATTCGCTCAGAATCATTCCGATGGTGAAATCAGCGACGGCAGTCGCATTGCGCCCCGGGGTATGGTAAACGGTGACACCTTTCTGCGCCGCGTATGTCACATTCACATTTTCATATCCGCCGCGCAGAACACCAATAAATCGGAGCTTCGTACAGGCATCCAGAACCTTCTTTGTAATCGGACAGAACTGCGTAATGAGGATCTCCGCATCACGCAACTTCTTGATGAGCGCGTCCGGTACGTCATAGACTTCGCTCCCCTGCGTCTCCACCTGCAGATTGATCCCCTGCAGTTCCTCATAATCTTTCAGCGGCCAGTCGAGCACCTCGATCTGCACGCCTTTCTGCCGATATCCCGCAAATCCTTCCTCGATATACCGTGCCGGTATCAGGAGATCGCCTATCCCGATGAGTTTCATATGCACCGCATCTCCTTTACTTTCCGATCATCTCACCCAATTTTACCAAAGCCCAGCCAGCCGGTGTATTGTAAGACGACACCAGATTGCCCAGCTCGGTCGACGTAACATTGCTTGGCAGCCTCACATTTGCCTGATCTGCTGCAACGCCATAAATCCCCGACAAGTTGCTTCCTGCATAGAGCGCAATTGTCACGATAAAGAGTCCCGTAATAAAGATGCGGAACATATTGCGCTTACAGAAGGGAGCCACCATGGAGATGACGAACACGATCGATGCAAGATCGACGAACGGCAGCATGCGATTCCCCGGCAGAATGATCGAGATGAAAAGTGCGGCAGGAATGAGCAGCAGCCCTGTTGCGATAATACATGGCTCGCCGATCAGAAGCGCCGTATCCATGCCGATGTTGAATTCCCGTCCCGGGAAGATCTTTTTCAGCACCGTCTCCGCCTGATCGCGGACAATCATGACGCCCTCGACAGTAATCTCTACCATTTTCGGCAGGAGGATCATAACAGCAGCCACTTGAACCGCAAGGAATGCACATTGTCCAACGCCCCAACCGGCAAGCACGCCCATGCCCGCGCCGAGAATCGTGGCAAGCGTAATGGGTTTTCCAAGAACACCTAGTTTTTGGATGACGCCCTCCGGGCTCAGATTGATCTTGTTGAGTCCCGGTATCCGCTCAATAACGGCATTGACTGCAATTCCAATAGGAACATAGACGCCACATGTGGCATGAACGAAAGCGACACCCTTGATGTTGTACATTTCCTGAATCGCCGGCGCAGTTTTATCCGCAATGATAAAGGCAATCAGATAGAGTATAAGAGCGGCTGCCGTTCCGAGAGCCAGACTGCCCGTCTCATAGTAGACCATGGAACCCGGCAAGAGAATCAGCCAGTAGTTGAAAATATCGATGTTTAAGATCTGTGTTCTCTTCAATGCCAGCAGCACCATGTTCAAAATGATGGCACCTGGCACAACCATCGGAATCAGAGGAGACGACCAGCCAATTGCTGCACTCGTTGCCCATCCTGCATCGATAACTGTCAGGCTCGCACCGAACCGCTCAACCATATCCTCCGAGGCGGGGCCCAGGCTGTTCAGAAGCATGGACACAATCAAGTTAATCCCGGTAAAGCCAACGCCGACCAGCATCCCTGCTTCAAATGCCCGACCGATCGACAGCCGGAAGCAGATCCCCAAGATAAAGAAAATCACGGGCATCATAACAGTGGGTCCCAATGCCAAAATTTGATTCAAAAACTCCATGATGGTTCACCTCGATATCAGAAATCTTTACCAGATCTGCCGACTCTCACCGATAGATCTCCTTCGCCGCAAGCATTCCGGCTAAGGTATACACTGCCGCCGTTTCTTCTTCGCCGGAAGCCTCAACCGTAACCTCGCTGCCGCATGTGATGCCGAGCCCCATGATCTGCAAAACATCCGTCGCCTTTGCCGTCTTACCATTTGCATGAAGCATGACGTCTGCCTGAAATTTCGATGCTTTGTCGGCAATCAATACTGCCGGCCGAGCGTGAAGACCAGAGGCATTTTCCATGGTGATGGTCACTTTCATCTTTTTCCCTCCTTTCCATACCTGAGAACACAATTTTACAAATAAAAAACGGTATTAGGGGACAGGCTTATGCCTTATCCCGTAATACCGAATTCATCTACATTATTCAGTAGTCAATCTATTTTGTTGTGAAAAAATTTCCTATCTTCTCTAATTGATACGATTGTATCACATCTCTAAAAAATACGCAAGAAGAATTTCTAGAATTACTGATAAAATCTTAATTCTTACCCACTCTCCACCATCGCCGCCGCGAGCGCGGCACCGAGTCCCGAGCCGCAACTGGCGAGGATCGTATCGACCTTCGGCGCATCCTCTCCGAGGAGCTCTGCAAACACGTCTGCCATCGTCTCCTTGACGAGCGGCATCTTCTCATAGACGGAACCGTCAACGGCAATATGCTGGGGACGGATCTCCCCCTCACCCGTGATCTGCCAGAGCGTCCCGACAAACGTCGCCGCGATGAGCCGCACGGAGCGTACGACAATGGTACGCGCAAGCTCACGTACGCACACGGCATCCTCTGCCGAGAGCATTTGTCCGGTCGCTGTTTCGACGATGGATGCCGCCGACTGCGCATCTCCGTTCACATCCTCAAGTATGCGGCTGATGTCGACGCTCGTAAAGGCATGCATGTGCTCCTTCGTTCCGAGAAGCTCGGCGAGTGCCATCCCGAAGAGCTCGCCCATGTAACGTCCCGAAACCATCTTTTCAAGGCGCTGCTCGCCCTTTTTCTCCGATGCAGCGTCGAGTGCGATGTCGAAACGGTTCGGAACGAGCTTCGAAAATCCCCCCGACTCCATGTTGAGGATCATCGGTGCATTTGCCGTACCCGTATAGGACTCGAGGTAGCAGGTGTTGTGCCCCGTGGCATAGATCGCACCGATCTTCGTATCGCCATAGATGTAGGCAGCCGAGAGGAGCACGGCGACCGTGTCGTTGATGACGGAGTTCGGCGTGACATTTGAGAGTCCCTGACGCACAAGTGCTGCCCGCAGGAGATCGTTGACGACCTCGCCCTCGACGCCGCGCGCAGCAAATTCCTTTGTCCAGATGATCAGGCGCGCGTTGTTGATATTCGTCTGACTGGACGGAAAGGAGAAGGTGTGTCCGAGAAGATACGGTGTCTCATGATCGCCACCAACCACCTCATCGACGAGGCCTGCAATGAAGTCAAACATCTCCTCACCCGTCGCCTCCGCGCCGATGAAGTCGTAGACACCATCGACCTTGAGCGGCTTTGCGACGTGGGAGAGCATTTCATATTTCCCGTTGCCCGCAAGGCGGTAGAGCAGGACGCGCACGTTCGTCCCGCCGAAGTCGAGTGCGAGATAGTCGCCGCGCTCCTCGCCCGTCGGGAGTCCCAGATAGGACGGCAGCATGCGCAGGGAGGAATCGGGCGATCCCGTGAGACCGAGGCGCATGTCCTGTCGAAAAGCTGCTGCCGCCTGATGCAGATGCTCCGTATCTATCGTAAACGCAGCGATAATATCATCGTAAAGCACGGGATCAAATGCCATATCTATTCCTCCTCATGGACCGGAGGCTCGTCTTGCTCCTCCGCTACCGTATGCAGGAGATGAACAAGCACGCGCGTAATGCGCACGCCGTCCACCTCCTCGACGTAGAACAGCGTTCCCGCATGGGCCGCCATCTGCCCCACGCGCGGCGCCTCGCCGAGCTGGTCATAGAGCCAGCCGCCGATGCTGTCCACATCCTCATCCTCGATCCGCACCGCGAGGAGGTCGGCAACCTCCTCGAGCAGCAGTTTCGCATCCACAGAGCACACATCTCCTGCGCGCCACTCGACGCTCTCACGCTCCTCGTCGAACTCGTCGCGGATATCACCGACGATCTGCTCGATGATATCCTCAACTGTCACCATACCTGCCGTGCCGCCGTACTCGTCTACCACGATCGCGAGCTGCGAGCCCTGCTCCTGCATCGTACGCAGGAGGACACTGCCATCCATGCTCTCAGGCACAACGAGTGCCTTTCGGATATAGCGGCGCAGGTTCAGCCGCTCCCCGCGGATGAGCGGCGGCAGGAGGTCCTTGACGTGGATAAAGCCGATGATGTGATCCTTGTCCTCGTAACAGACAGGATAGCGCGTCTGCTGTTCCTCGAGGATGGTCTTGATGCGCTCGGCAGACGTATCGTCGAGATAGAGGCAGATCATGTCCGTGCGCGGCACCATGATCTCGCGTGCGTTCAGCTCCGTAAACGAGAATACATTGTCGACGAAGTCCGCCTCCGTGCTGTTGATCAGCCCTTGGCGGAAACTCTCCTTCATCAGGAGACGGATCTCCTCCTCCGTGTGCGCGTCCTCATTCTCCCCCTTCACATCATAGCCGAGGCGGCGGCTGATGTAGTTCGCCACTGTGTTCAGGATCCAGACAAATGGACGCATGACGCGACCGAAGAGCACCATCGGGAACGCGATCGCGAGCATGATGTTCTCGACGTTTGCAATCGCCATGGATTTCGGCGTCAGCTCACCGAGCACGATGTGCAGCGAGGTGATGATCGTGAACGCAATCGCAAGTGCGGCCGTGTGCCCCACCTCATCGGGCAGACCTGCCGCCTGTGTCACAGGCAGAATGAGTGTCGCAATCGCAGGTTCGCCCACCCAGCCGAGTCCAAGCGATGCAAGTGTAATGCCGAACTGTGTCACCGAGAGCGAGTAGTCCAGATGTTCCGTGAGCTGCTTGGCGTATCCCGCGCGACTGCTCCCCTCTGCGATCAGCGTCTCGAGGCGCGATGTTCGCATCTTCACACAGCAGAACTCCGCCGCAACAAAGAAGCCGTTCATAAAGATCAGAAAAGCAACGAGCAATATGTCAAGCAATGTGGGCAATATGTCCACGAACGATTTCCCCCTTTGGAAATGGATAACGCAGTGCCGCGTACTCAGGCGCGCGGCAATCGCACCAGTTCAATCTCCATGCGTGCGGCGAGTGCCCTGAGTTTGTCCATCTCCCGCTCATCCACGAGCGAGATGACAGCCCCCGCCTTACCCGCACGTGCCGTGCGTCCCGCGCGGTGGCGGTAGGTGCGCACATCCTCTGGCAGATCGAGATGGATGACATAGTCCACATCCTCGATATCGAGTCCGCGCGCGGCAAGATCGGTGGAGATGAGGAGCTCGGCGCGTCCTGTGCGAATGGCGTCAAGCGCCGCGCGCCGCTGGTCGCGCCGTTCCTGTCCGATCAGTGCAACGGCTTTGATGTCCTCGAAGCGCAGCTTTTCGAGTGCGTGCGCTGCATCGAAGCTGCGTCCGACAAAGACGAGTCCGCGTTTGATCGGCAGACGGCGCGTCAGCTTTTGCACCGCCTTTATTTTATCACGAAACGATACAATATGATAGTAATTTTCATACGTATCATTCGTACCCTCCACGCGGATGCAGCGCAGCGTGCAAAGACTCTCTGCCATGCGTATGGCGGACGTCCCCGCCGTTGCAGAGAGGAAGAGCATCTGTGTTTCCTTCGGCAGAAGCCGGATGACGGAACGCACGTCATCCAGATGCTGCTTACCGAGGAGTCGGTCGAACTCGTCCAGAACGAGAACCTTTACACCCGTGAGCTTCAGCTTGCCGAGGCGGTTCAGTTCCTGCACGCGCGGCGCGGAGCCGACAACGAGTGCTGGCTTCTTCTTGAGCGCCTCGATCTGCCGCTTGATGTTCGCCCCACCGATGAGCGCCTGCACACCGATCGGCAGTCCTGCCGCCTGTGCAAGTTCGCGCGCGACCGTCGCGATCTGCATGGCGAGCTCGTGCGTCGGCGCGAGGATGAGCACCTGCGTCGTGCGCACGGCGGGATCGACGCGCTCTAGGATCGGCAGGAGATAGGCGAGCGTCTTGCCCGTCCCCGTCGGCGCCTCACCGATGAGGTTCTCCCCTGCACGTGCGGCAGGGATGAACGCCGTCTGTATCTCCGTCGGCGCCGCGATGCCGCGCTTTTCGAGCGCGGCGATATAGTTTTCGGGCACGCCGAGCGATGAAAATGTCCTCATAGTATTCTCCGAGTCAATCAAAAAACAGCGCATCCATCTCCGCCTGTTCATCTGCTGTCGGCGTGTAGCTGCCGCGCGCAACGGGCGTAGGTGCAGACGCGGGCGACGGCGCTCCCGCCGCTCCATTCGCGGCGCGTGGGATCCGCTTCCCCGTAAAGTCCGGCTTACCGTCCGTATCATTCGCTGTCATACGGCACTGAGGGAATGCGGAGCAGCCCCAGAAATCACCGTGCTTCCCCTTGCGCTTCATCATAACGCCGCGCCCGCATGCGGGACAGGGGACGCCTCCGCCGCCCGAGATTGTCGCCGTCAATGCCGCAGCGCAGAGCTCGCGCGCAAACGCCGCCTGTCCCGCGAGGAATTCCTCGGGCGTCCCCTCGCCCTGTGCCATCGAATGCAGACGATCCTCCCAGACTGCCGTCGCATCGGGATAGGTCATCGCATCGGGGAGCGCGTCGATGAGGAGATACGCCTCCGCCGTCGGCGTCAGCACCTTCTTCTTGCCGGCGGCGTTCAGGAATTTGCGCCGGATCAGATCCTCGATGATGCTCGCGCGCGTCGCCTCCGTCCCGATGCCGGAGACATCGCGCAGCATCTTCTTCGCCGCCTCATCCTTCACATATTTGTGGATTTCCTTCATGCCCTGCAAAAGTGTCGCAGGCGTAAAGCGCGAGGGCGGCTTCGTCTGGCGCGTGGAAAGGTCTGCCGACACGTAGTTCGCCGCGTCTCCTTTCTTCATCGGAGGCAGTACGGCGCTCTCCTCGTCCTCCTTCTCCGCGTCCTCGGTCTCGCTCTTTCCCGTGCGATACATCGCGCGCCAGCCCGCCGCGCGCTCCGTGCGCCCGCTCGCCGCAAACAGCTCACCGTGATAGGTGACTTCGACCTTCGTCTGATCGTAGACGTAGTTCGGATGAAACTGTGCGATGTAGGCACGCGCAATCAGTCCGTAGATATTGCGCTCCATCTCACTGAGCCGCGCGAGATTCACGGGCACGGTCGTCGGAATGATCGCGTGATGCGCGGAGATCTTCGCGTCGTTCCACGCGCGCGACTTCTGCTTTGCATCCGCCTCACGCGCCCATGCAGAGAGCTCCGAACCGTCAAGTGCGGCGAGATTGCCAAGGATCTTCGGCGCGTCCTTGTGCTGACTCACGGGCAGATACTCCGCATCCGAGCGCGGATAGCTCGTCAGCTTCTCCTCGTAGAGTTTCTGCGCCGTGTCGAGCACCTGCTGCGGCTCGTAGCCGTAGCGCTTTCCCGCAAGCACCTGCAATGCGGAGAGCGAGAATGGGAGCGGCGGCGGCTCCTCCTTCTTCTTGCGCTCGTAGCGCGTGATCTGGGCGTCCTGCGGCGCGCCGCCAAATGACTCCAAAGCTGCGCGTGCCGCCTTTTCGTCTACGAGCCGTCCCTCTGGATCGAGCGGCGTGTACTCCTCCGACGGCTTCCATCGTGCATGAAACGATTCGCCCGACTTCTCGTGACGAAATACCGCATCGAGCAGATAATATGTCGCGGGTTTGAAGTTCTCGATCTCGCGCTCACGGCGCACAACGAGCGCGAGCGTCGGCGTCTTGACGCGTCCGATCGGGAGCACAAGCCGATCGTGCCCCGCACGACGTGCTGCCAGCGTGTAGGCACGCGAGAGATTCATCCCGATGAGCCAGTCCGCGCGTGCCCGCGCGAGCGCCGATCGTTTCAACGGCAGGAAATCGCGATTGTCGCGCAGATCATTAAGCGCGTCGTGGATACTCTTATCGTCGAGTGCATTGATAAGGATGCGTCGTACAGGCTTTTCATTGCCGAGATAGTCCAGAACCTCGTCCACGAGCAGCTGCCCCTCGCGGTCGGGGTCGCCGCCGTGCACAATCTCATCCGCGCGCTCGATCAGCCCCTTGACGACCGCGAACTGCTGCGCCGCACTCTCGTTTACGACGAGCCACCACTCTTTGGGCAGGATCGGCAGATCCTCCGTGCGCCAGCGTTTCAGTTTTGGATCGTATTCCTCCGGCTCCGCCTGCCGCAGGACATGGCCGAAGAGCCACGTCACCACGCCGCCGCCCGTCTCGATCCACCCCTGCCCCTTGCGGTGCGGATCCGGCAGACACGCAGCGAGCGCGCGCCCGACACTCGGCTTTTCCGCGATATAGAGCCTCATGCAAACACCTTCGTGAGCGCCCAAACAAGGAGCACAAGCCAGAGGATCAGAACAACGGACGCCACGACAAGTACGAGTGTCCCATAGTGAGTCACGTTACGTTCCGCCTCTGCGCGCGCATCCTTCGGCAGCATGCGTACGAGAAACTCCGTCGCCGCCGGCAGGATAATCATGTCGTCCACGGCACCGAGCAGCGGGATCGTATCAGGCACGATGTCAATCGGACTCACGAGATAGAGCAGCGTGAGGGGGAACAAGAACTTCACCGCGCGCGGCGTATCACGCCGCAGCATTGCAAAGAGCAGCACGGCAATATCACGCCGCAGTGCACGCAGCAGCACCAAGAATCGCAGCATAGAAACCTCCGATCATTTCACGTCATCATGCCCAGTATACCATTCCACCCGCACTCTTTCAAATGGAAAAGGACAGACGCACGACGGCGTCTGCCCCTATTTATCCTAATCCCATAACTTCCACGGTGCCATGCCGGTCTGCCACAAGTTTTCCAGTACTATTTTCTCCCGCAAAGTATCCATACATTGCCAAAATCCACGGTGCAGGTAGCTCTTCAATTCATTCTCCCGCGCGAGCCGCATGAGAGGTTCTTGCTCAAAAACCGTATCATCTTTCTGGATTAAATCGAACACAGTAGGTTCCAGCACCATATACCCAGCATTGATCGGCGCACTGTCCTCCATCGCTTTTTCGCGAAAGGCGTGCACCGTATTGTCTAATCCAATATCCAAGATCCCCTTCTGCTGTTTCTGCATGACGGCAGTCAATGTCGCAGCCTTTCCATGCTCCTTGTGAAAGTGCACCACCTTTTTGAGATCTACGTCGCAGACGCCGTCGCCGTAGGTCATCATGAACGTCTCATCTCCAATATATTTCCGTATCCGACGAAGGCGTCCGCCCGTCATGGTTTCAAGCCCCGTATCGACGATAGTGACCTTCCACGGCTCCGTATGCTGATTGTGTACGATCATACGGTTCTCCTGCGTAAAATCAAACGTGATGTCCGATGTATGCAGAAAGTAATCAGCAAACCATTCCTTAATCATGTGCTGCTTATACCCGGCACAGATAATAAAGTCATTGAAACCGAAATGACTGTAGCCCTTCATGATATGCCAGAGAATCGGCATGCCACCGATCTCCACCATTGGTTTCGGGCGGCGTTCAGATTCCTCCGTGATTCGCGTTCCAAGACCTCCTGCTAAAAGCACTGTTTTCATAGAATCCTCCCCTGTGTATGATCTTTCTCCAAAACAAGCGGGACATACATATTGCGCTTCAATTCCTCCTCCGGCAAAAACGGCGCCATATCCTCAAGCTGTGGAGAGCAGAGGTGCCCGTTCGGCAGCCGCTTGGTCACAAACTTTGCCCTCGCTCCTCCACAGAGCAGTAGTCTGCGTCCGGTTTTCCTTCCGTTTCGTTTTGAACGAAAAATCAACGCCAATCTGAGGTTCTATTTTATCAGTAATTCCCTAAAATATCAAAATAATTTTTACGAACATCGATGAGATGATAGGTTTAGGGAATCGCTGATAAAATGAAGTCCGTCAGATTGGCGTAGATTTTTTCGTCCGAACAAGGAGGTAAACCGGACGCATAGCCAGAGCTATGTGGAGGATTTGCTGACGAAGTGCGGGCAAAAAAGATGCGCCAAGATGATGGTGCTGAATTTATCAGTGCTTCCCTAAATTGTGAGCCCAATACAAAAAACCTCAGGACTCCTAAGAAATAGAAGTCCTGAGGGACAGATTCATTTCATCATGCTTTACGCAAGCGTAACCAGCGGCTTGCCCGTCATCTCCTTCGGGATCGGCAGCCCCGCCAGCGTCAGGAGCGTCGGCGCGATGTCGCAGAGCGCGCCCGTATGCACCTCCTTGATGCGGTCAGAGACCACGATGAACGGCACGGGGTTCGTCGTGTGCTTCGTGAACGGCTGATTCGTCTCGTAGTCCCACATCTTGTCCGCATTGCCGTGATCCGCCGTGATGCAGACCTCGCCGCCGACCTCGCGGATGGCATCGACAAAGCGCCCGACGCAGGTGTCGACCGTCTCGACCGCCTTCACAACCGCAGGGACAACACCCGTGTGTCCGACCATGTCGCAGTTCGCATAGTTGAGGATGATGAAGTCGTACTTCTTTGACTTGATCGCCTCGACCACCTTGTCTGTGACTTCGATCGCACTCATCTCGGGCTGCAGGTCGTAGGTCGCGACCTTCGGCGAGTGCACGAGGATGCGGTCCTCGCCCTTGTACGGCTCCTCAACGCCGCCGTTGAAGAAGAACGTGACATGCGCGTACTTCTCCGTCTCAGCGATGCGCAGCTGCGTATAGCCGAGATCCTGCACATACTGACCGAACGTGTTGTCGATCTCCTCGGGTGGGAACGCCACGAGTGCATTCATGCCCGCCTCGTACTGCGAGAACGTCGCAAACGGGATCTTCAGCGACTCATCGCGCTGGAAGCCGTCAAATTTCTCATCCACAAATGCATGCGTGAGCTGACGCGCACGGTCGGGACGGAAGTTGTAGAAGATCGCGCCGTCGCCGTTCTTCATACCGAGATATCCCTCGACCACGAACGGAACAACGAACTCATCCGTGACACCCTCTGGCTTCTCGCTCGTGTCGGCGTAGGAGGCAAGCACGCCGTCGACCGCCGTCTTTGCCGTCGACTTCGCCTTTGCATGCGCAATCGCCTCGTAGGCGAGTTGCTCGCGCTCCCAGCGGTGATCGCGATCCATGGCGTAGTAGCGGCCGCTGACCGTCGCGATCTTGCCGACACCGATCTCCGCCGCCTTTTTCTCGACCGCCGCGAGGTATTCCGTCGCGCTCTTGGGCGGCACATCGCGCCCATCGAGGAACGCGTGGATCCAGACCTCGGTCAGCCCCTCGCGCTTCGCGAGTTCGAGCACGCCGAAGAGATGATCGTCATGGCTGTGCACGCCGCCCGGCGAGACCAGTCCCATGACATGCAGGGCGCCGCCGCGCTCCTTCACGCCGCGTACAATCGTGAGCAGCGCCTTGTTCTTGAAGAAGTCGCCGTTCTTGATGTCACGCGTAATGCGCGTGAGCTGCTGATAGACGATGCGCCCCGCACCGATGTTTGTGTGCCCGACCTCGGAGTTGCCCATCTGCCCGTGCGGCAGTCCGACGTATTCGCCGGATGCATTGATCTGATTGTATTTGTATTTTTTCTTCAGCCCGTCGATAACCGGCGTATTCGCCATGGCAATGGCGTTGTACTTCATATCGTTCGGGTCACCGTTGCCGAAGCCGTCCATGATGATGAGGGCGACAGGTGCATTCTTAAGTTTTGCCATAATATTGATATCTTTCTAAGAGCTTTCGCTCAAGACTCAGGAGGCGCAGATTCTCTGCCTCTGCAAAGAATCCGCGCCAACCTAAGTTCATTTATGTATCTTGGGGAAAATCAGAAATTGACGATCGCCGCGAAATCCTTTGCCTTGAGCGCCGCACCGCCGACGAGTGCGCCGTCGACGTTCGGCTTCTCCATGAGCCCCGCGATCGTATCGGGCTTCACGCTGCCGCCGTACTGGATGCGCACACCCTCGGCTGCCGCCGCGCCGTACTTCACCTCGATGGTCTTGCGGATGTGTCCGCAGACCTCCTCTGCCTGCTCGAACGTCGCCGTCTTGCCCGTACCGATCGCCCAGATCGGCTCATAGGCGATGACGAGCTTCGCCACGTCCGACGCCGCAAAGCCCGCAAGCGCCGCCTCGATCTGGTACGCAACATAGGCGAGGTACGTGCCCGCCTCACGGATCTCAAGCGACTCACCGCAGCAGATGATCGGCGTGATGCCCGCCGCATATGCCGCATGGGCACGCTTGTTCACGCCCTCGTTCGTCTCGCCGAAGTAGTCGCGGCGCTCGCTGTGACCGAGCACGCAGTAAGAGACGCCGAGCTCCGTCAGCATATCCGTCGAAATCTCGCCCGTGTAGGCACCGCTCTTCTCCCAGTGCACGTTCTGTGCGCCGACTGCGATGTTCGAGCCCTTGACCGCCTCCGTGACACCCGCGAGCGCCGTTGCCGTCGGGCAGACCACAACCGTCGCCTTTGCGTCCTTGACGAGCGGCGCGAGCTCCTTGACGAGCGCGACACCTGACGCGACCGTGTTGTTCATCTTCCAGTTGCCTGCAATAATCGGTGTTCTTGCCATATATATTTTCTCCTCTGTTGTCTTTCTTACTCGTCTGCGAGCGCCGCGATGCCCGGCAGCACCTTGCCCTCGAGCAGCTCGAGCGTCGCGCCGCCGCCCGTCGAGATGTGCGAGATCTTCTCGGACAGCCCCGTCTTCTTCAGCGCCGCGATGGAGTCACCGCCGCCGACAATCGAAACTGCGCCTTCCTTCGTTGCCTGTGCAACCGCACGCGCGACCGCCTCTGTGCCCTTTGCAAATGCGTCGAACTCGAACACGCCCATCGGGCCGTTCCAGATCACCGTCTTTGCACCCTTGAGGGCATTCACATACTCCTCGGATGTCTTCGGCCCGCTGTCGAGCGCCTGCCAGCCGTCAGGAACCTTGTCCACATCGACAATCTTCGTATTCGCATCTGCCGCAAACTTGTCGGCAATGACAAGATCGACGGGCAGAACAACCTTGACGCCCTTCTTCTCCGCCTTCTCAAGCAGCTCCTTCGCGAGATCGATCTTATCGCGCTCGCAGAGGGAGTCGCCGACGGCGTAGCCCTTCGACGCGTCAAAGGTATGCGCCATGCCACCGCCGATGATGATGGTGTCCACCTTGTCGATCATGTTCTCGATCACGCCGATCTTGTCCGAGACCTTCGCGCCGCCGATGATGGCGACGAACGGACGCTTTGGATTCTCAAGCGTCTTGCCGATGTAGTTGATCTCCTTCTCCATGAGGAAGCCCGCAACCGTCTCAAGATACGCCGTGATGCCGACATTCGAGGCATGTGCGCGATGTGCCACGCCAAAGGCATCATCGACTGCGATGTCCGCAAGCGAGGCGAGCTGCTTTGCGAACTCCGGATCGTTCTTCTTCTCCGCCTTGTGATAGCGCAGATTCTCAAGGAGCAGCACCTCGCCCGGCTTCAGATCGGCGGCAGCCTTCTCTGCCTCGGGTCCCACGCAGTCCGATGCCCACTTTACCGGCTGACCGAGGCACTCCTCCAGACGCGCCACGATCGGACGCGTCGAGAACTGCGGCTCGCGCGCCTCCGTCGGGCGTCCGACATGGCAGGCGAGAATGACCGCAGCGCCCGCATTCAGGAGATGCTGAATCGTCGGGAGCGTCGCACGGATGCGCGTGTCATTCGTGATATGTTGATTCTCATCCATCGGCACATTGAAATCCACACGGACGAATACTTTTTTCCCATGCGGATCAATGTGCATCATTGTCTTTTTATTCATATTGTCCCCTCCAGAAAGGAATCGCTGAACGTATCAGTGTTTCCCTAAATAAAAACGAGGTTCGGCCCAAACGTCGGCCGGACCTCGTGAAAGATCGTATGCACACGGTAACCGAATCAAAGCGCTAGCAACTCCGATCCGTGTCCCGTATATCTCTGTTTACTTGTCTCAGCCGAGTTCCGCAAAATACTTGATCGTGCGAACCATCTGGCTCGTGTAGCTGTTCTCGTTGTCGTACCAAGAGACCACCTGAACGAGCGTGTTGCCGTCGCCCGTGTCGCTGACCATCGTCTGTGTTGCATCGAAGATCGAGCCGTACGTCGTACCGATGATGTCGCTCGAAACGATCTCGTCCGTGTTATACCCGAACGATTCCGTCGCTTCCTTCTTCATCTGCGCGTTGACCTGATCGACCGAAACCTTGCCCTCGACCACAGCGTAGAGAAGCGTTGTGGAGCCCGTCGGGGTCGGAACGCGCTGCGCCGAGCCGATGAGCTTGCCGTTGAGCTCGGGAATGACGAGACCGATCGCCTTCGCTGCACCCGTGGAGTTCGGAACAATGTTGAGTGCTGCTGCACGGCTACGGCGCAGATCGCCCTTGCGCTGCGGACCGTCAAGCACCATCTGATCGCCCGTGTAGGCGTGGATCGTCGCCATGATGCCGCTCTTGATCGGAGCGAGATCATTGAGTGCCTTTGCCATCGGCGCAAGGCAGTTCGTCGTGCAGGATGCTGCCGAGATCACCTTATCGTCCTTCGTCAGCGTCTTGTGGTTGACATTGAATACAACCGTCGGGAGATCATTGCCTGCGGGAGCGGAGATGACGACCTTCTTCGCACCGGCCTTCAGATGCGCCTCAGCCTTTGCCTTTGCCGTGTAGAAGCCCGTGCACTCGAGCACGACATCGACATCGTGCTTGCCCCAAGGGATCTCTTCCGCCTTTGCCTGTGCATAGATGTTGATCTTCTTACCGTTGACCGTGATGGAATCCTCGCCGGCCTCAACAGAGTCCGCATACTTATAACGACCCTGCGTCGAGTCATACTTCAGGAGATGTGCGAGCATCTTCGGGCTCGTCAGATCGTTGATTGCGACGACCTCATAGCCGGGAGCATCGAACATCTGACGGAACGCGAGACGACCGATACGGCCAAAACCATTGATAGCAACTTTTACTGCCATTGAAATACCCCCTGTTGAGTCCCAAATTCTTGGCGCCGCGTGCCCTTGCCGCTGCGCTCTTCATACGATTTATATTATAAACCATTCCCAATAAAAGTCAAACTTTTTATCTTTCGTGGAGGGCTTTTCGTGCAAGATTTTATACAGATGTAAAATTCACTTGCCACATCACACAAATCTTCGGTAGAATGTGGCTGTAACGTTCGCGCCCGTATTTTCGATCATGAAAAGAGGAAAGCTTATGACCACAAACATTCTTGACATGGAAACTCTCGCCCTCGATGAGGAGGAGCGTGCCCTCGTCATTATCGATCAAACGAAGCTCCCGAACAAAGCCGAATACCTGCACCTCAAAACGCAGGGCGAAATTTGGACAGCGATCCGCGAACTCCAAGTACGCGGCGCTCCCGCAATCGGCGATGCTGCCGCCATCGGCATCTACCTCGCCGCGCTTGAGATCGACACGGACGACTACGACGAATTTGCGCGCCGTTTTCATACCGCTGCCGACTATCTCAACTCCTCGCGCCCGACTGCCGTCAACCTCTCATGGGCACTGAACCGCATGGAGAATATCGTCAAGAACGCAGAAGGAAAATCCACCGCCGAGATCCGCACACTCCTACGTGACGAAGCCCTCCGCATCAAGCAGGAGGACATCGACATCTGCAAAAAAATAGGCGAGCACGCGCTCACCCTCGTAAAACCCGGCTACGGACTTCTCACCCACTGCAACGCCGGACAGCTTGCCACCGCCAAATACGGCACCGCAACCGCCGTCATGTACCTCGGACACAAAAAAGGCTACAACTTTAAAATCTACGCCGATGAAACGCGCCCCCTTCTGCAGGGCGCACGTCTCACTGCCTATGAACTCAGTGCCGCAGGAATGGACGTCACACTCATCTGCGACAACATGGCTGCCACCGTCATGAAAAACGGCTGGATCGACGCCGTCTTCGTCGGCTGCGACCGCGTCGCTGCCAACGGCGACGTCGCCAACAAAATCGGCACCTCCGGCGTCGCTATCCTCGCCAAGCACTACGGCATCCCCTTCTACGTCTGCGCCCCTTCCTCCACCATCGATCGAAACACGGCAACCGGCGCCAACATCTGCATCGAACAGCGCCCCTCAGAAGAAGTCACCGACATGTGGTATAAGGAACGTATGGCTCCCAAGGGAGTGAATGTCTATAACCCAGCGTTTGATGTCACGGATCACGAGCTGATTACGGCGATCGTGACAGAGGGGGGGATTTTTAAGAACTTTGCGCGAGACTTTGTAAGAGAACTATAAATTTCGTTCTTGGTAAAAAGGGCAGTTGCACGAGCCTATAAGACTTCGTGCAACTGCCCTTTTCATTCCTACAACTTTTCTTTATACCACTGAATTGCTTCTTTAATCCCATTCTCGAAATCATATTCCGGTTCATAGCCGAGCTTTTCCCGAATCTTCGAGATATCCGCGCCGCTATGTCGAATATCACCCTTGCGTTCCGATCTGAAAATCGGCTTCAAATCTTTTCCGAGAAGCTTGCTGAGAACCGTATACATCTCGTTCAGACTCGATCGTTTCCCGGAGGCGACATTGTACGCCTCGCCCGCCGCCTCATGCGGCGCAACACACGCGAGAAGATTTGCCTGAACAACATCCTCCACATAGACAAAATCACGCGACTGCTCACCGTCCCCGTGGATCGTCGGCGGCTCATCGCGGAGCAGGCACTCGATGAACTTCGGAATCACCGCCGCATACGCACCGTTCGGATCCTGGCGGCGACCATACACGTTGAAATAACGCATCCCGTAACAGTCGAGACCGTAGTGCATCGTATACTGATGCGCATACTCCTCTGCGGCAAATTTTGTCACCGCATATGTCGAAAGGCGGTTCCCGACAATCTCCTCCCGCTTCGGCATCGTCTCGTCATCGCCATAGACGGCGGAACTCGACGCATAGACAAACTTCTTCACACTATTTTTCGCCGCAGCCTCCATCATGTTGACCGTGCCCATGATATTCGTCAGCGTATAGTCGACCGGCTTCTCGATGCTCTCCGGCACACTCACTCCAGCGGCATGATGCAGAACATAGTCCACACTATCACATACATGGTTGCAGATGTCGGCATCCCGAATGTCGCCCTCGATGAACTCGAACTTTGGATTGCTCCGAAATCCCGCGATATTCTCTGCATACCCCGTGGACAGATTGTCCAGCACACGAACCCTGTGCCCCATCGACAGGATCGCTTCGCACAGATTCGAGCCGATAAAGCCCGCGCCGCCGGTAATGAGAAATACACTGCTTTCAGGAAATACAGCTGTACGGCAGTTCATAGTACACCCTCCCAGATATATCACGCAACAAAACAATACTGAGGGAAGGGTATACCTCATCTCACTTTATCCTACCCTTTAGAGTTTCCCCATATAATTTTATCATCCACGTCAATATCCTCACCGGTTTGAATCTCCATTACCTTCAACAGCGTCTCCGCCCGTATCGTATGGAACGAGCCGCGTGGGATACGCACAGTCTGCCCCTCGGCAACGGCGAACTCGTTGCCGTCGAGCTTCACCCAGCCGCGCCCTTCGATCACCGTCCACGTCTCATCGCGTCGCTCGTGCAGGTGATAGGTCAGAGAACGTCCCGGACTGAGTGTGATCTTGATCGTGAGACTCTCCGTTTCCGCGTCGATAATGCGAAACTCGCCCCATGATTTTTCGGTATACATCACAGGAGTATGGAGTTTTTCGGCATAGGGTTTCATCGCGCTGGAGCGCTCCTTATCCGAAATGAGAATGCCCTCTGGACTCGCCGCAACCACAACATCCTTCAGTCCCATGCAGAGGATCGGCATGGGGAGCGTATTCACAACATGGACATTTTTGCACATCTCATCCATCGTGACACGACCGATCGAAGACTCAGGCATCACCTCGGCAAGCGTATTCCATGTACCAATGTCAAGCCATGTCCCGCTATAACGCTGAACTGCAATATTTTTTTCTTTCTCAACCACGGCATAATCAAAACTAATTTTGGTGAGTTCCTCATAGCGGTTGAAAAGCTCCTCATAGTCCGTATAGTCCAGCAGTTCACGTGCCTTTCCAAGCGCATAGCCAAGCTTGAATGCAAAGACACCGCTGTTCCATAATGCTCCCTGCGCAATGTACTCCTCAGCATTTTCCTTATCCGGTTTTTCTTTGAACGACTGCACCATGCTCTGTGCTTCTTGGGACACAGGAATTATATAGCCATACTTCTCACTCGGATATGTCGGCTCAATTCCCATCAAGACAAGGTTCGCAGAGTTTTCCCGTTCCGCCTCCTCAAGAAGCCGGAGAACCGCATGGAAATAATCCCCGTCGACATAAGGGTCGGCAGGGCAAATTGCGACTGCTTCATCGAGAGAAACACCACGCACCTCATGCAAATATGCGCAGACCAAGGAAATCGCCGGGAACGTATCACGCCTGCATGGCTCAATGGAGATATTCACCCCCGATCCAAGCTGGCGTCGAATCAGAGAAACCTGTTCCCGTCCCGTCGCAACGGTAATCGGTATATTCGATGCAACGTTTTGCATCTGACGACAGACACGCTGAATCATCGACTCCCGCGTGCCATCTTCTCGTTTCAGAAGTCGGAGAAACTGCTTCGAGTAAAGGTCATTCGATAGCGGCCATAACCGCTTGCCCGCACCGCCGGAAAGTAATACGATTTGCATACCATTCTCTCTCACAATTATATTATGAAATACGGGAAACCTCTACCACAGAAGCCTCCCGCATTCCATATTTTATGCTTTATCCTGCAAAAATGTTTTAATTGTCGCTACAAGCTTATCGAGCTGTTCCTTGCTCAGCCCGTGATGACACCCAACGTAGAGTCCGTAATGGTCCAGCCACTCGGCAACCGGATAGTCATGCTCGATGTCGCCAAAGAGTTTCTTGTAAACAGGTTGGTTCAACAGCGGAAGCATCGGTCGTGTTTCAATGTTATTCTTCTCTAAGAAATGCGTAAAATCATCCCGCGTGAATGGTGCATCTTTCTTGATGACAATCGGATACATCATAAACGAATGATCGACATAATCCGGATACTTAGGAAGCTGTAAATACTTCTCTGTTCCCTGCAACCTCTCGCTAAGATAATGCGCGTTCTCCTTGCGCGTATTCATAATCAGATCACGATTCTCGAGCTGACCAAGCCCAAGAGCACCTTCCAGCTCGCCAATGCGGTAGCTGTAGCCCATACGCACCATCATAAAGCGCTTGTCCATCTCGGTCTGCATACGCAGCTTGCACACCTGTCTCGGGTCAGATGCCAAGCATGTCTCACAGGTACAGGCACGTCCATGCGCGATAAGCGAGCGGGAAATTTCCGTCAACACCAGATTATTCGTCGTGATAACGCCCCCGATGCCTGTGGTGATCGTATGCGCAACATAGGTACTGAACGCAGCCATGTCGCCAAAGCTGCCAATCTTTTTCCCCTTATAGGTTGCAAAATGCGCTTCTGCACAGTCTTCCAAAATACGCAGACCATGCTTTTCTGCTACAGCCATGATTGCATCCATCTCACACGGCTGTCCAAATGTATGCACTGGAATTGCCGCAACGGTCTTATCCGTGATGCGCTCCTCCATTTTGAAGGCATCCATGTTATACGAGATTGGATCCACATCGACAAAGACAGGTTTCAATCCTGCATGAATACAGGCATTCGATGTGGCAATAAAGGTAATCGCAGGAACAAGAACTTCACTGCCATCTTCCCACCTGTAGACTTCTTTCATTGCCTCTAGGCAAACGTGCAGGGCAGACGTTCCACTGTTACAAGCGACACCATACTTTTGGTCATGAAGTCGCGCAAACTCTTTCTCAAATTTATGAACCATCTTCCCCTGCGAAAGACGTCCTGCATCCAATGCCTCATTGACATAGCGTTTCTCAGCATCACTGACATACGCATACCCAACACCAATCTTTTCCATATCTGTGCTCTCCTTCTAAAACACGATTATGCAGAAAGATATCCTTGCTCAATCAGGACATCATACTCTTTTTCTAACTCCTGAGAAGAAAACTTCTTCCCCTTTATTATTTTCACCTGTTTTATTACATCTGCTCTCGTAGCATTCCCATGCAACAAAGTAGTTGCTACATAATCAATCGTTGTCAACGCTTCAAGTTCCATAGGGGATTTATCATAAAAAGCTGCACGCACTTCATCAACAAGAGCACTTTCCGCTTCTGCAAGAGCACTTCCCTCTTCAAGTTGAGTGCTTGCTGATTCTTTCATGATAATCCGATGTGTCTGCCGAGATGTATCAATATCTAGCCACTCCTCATTTTCAAGAATATGGATAGCGTGATCCAACCTTGCACTATACGGACCAAAAAAATGAATCGAATATCTTAGGTCTAATTGAACACCTTTCCGCTCAATCAGATACATAAGCTTCTGCAGCTTCTTCTTGCCAGTCTGTTGATCCTTACAAATATCTCCTATCAGGAATGCATATTTTTCAATCAGTTTCATTGAGCTTCCTCCTCATGCGGGTTATACCAATTTCGGACAACGGTTCTTGCTTGTTCAGCTATGTCTGGATGGGCATATAGCCTCCTGATTCCAATTTTATTTGCTAACGCCCTAATAATATGAGATTCATCCGAAATAGAAACTCGTTTCCCCATTCTCTTGTTTAACAAAACAACAGCTTTCTCATCCTCTATGCTAGACTGAACAGGAATTTTATGTGGCATCTTATCAGCAGAAGTATCCTCAATAAAAAGATTCTTTTCAAAATCTTTATGTAGTAGCCCTTTCATCCCCTTATACAGTTCCAAAGAATCTCCTACGGCATGTGCCGATGTTTCATAAACACAAGGGTATACATATCTTTCCACGATATATCGACAATATTCATCCTTACTCATCTTTTTTCGACACTCTTGTAATACACGTACATCATCCCACTTCAAATAGGAAGAAATCTTTTTAGGATACTTCCCATTAGGTAAGATCTGTTGTAGCGCCTTGCCTAAGACAATATCAAAATAACGACGTGTGCGGTGAAAATAGACTTCGGTGAACATAAAGTATCGTGCCAATACAAATTCCTCAAAAACCTTAAGTCCTCCATAATCTATGGCAAGTCGCGGAAACCCATCTTTACCATCAATTGTCAATGAAGCCAACAATCTATCAAGATCATATTTTCCATAGTTGACTCCACAGTAAAGAGAATCACGCAAAAGATAATCCATCTTATCGCAATCGAGTTCCCCATCCATGAAGCTTTTAAGGAAGGTGAACTCCGAATTTATTCCAGAAATCCTGCCACGATATATATCGCAAATCAATTCAGAAGTAATAGCATAAGCTTCGCCATATTGTTCCTTAAATTCATTTCCAATATTAGAAATGTGCTCAGCTATCGATGTCTGTTTGACAATTTTTTCAGTGAAGTCCTCATGCTCTACTCCATCAGGAAAAACTGATTCCGAAGCATGAGAGAACGGCGCATGCCCTAGATCATGTGTTAAAGCAATAAGGCGAAGAATCTGTTCATACCACTCTTTCTTTGCAGATGAAAAAGGATACTCTTCACTTCCATTTTCAACAGCCATACGAAACGCCTTCGTCACCAAGTGCATCACACCAAGTGAATGGCCAAAGCGCGTATGCTCTGCCCCATGGAACACAAGATTTGTCATGGCAAGCTGCTTGATGTGACGAAGGCGCTGAAATGGCGCAGAATCGATAATCTTCTTCTCCAACGGCCGTACTTCAATAAAGCCATGAACAGGATCCCGATATCGCTCCATATACTACACCACCTTCGCAAAAAACGCTTACTTATCTACACAGTGATTTAAAAAATACTGATACGAACGTTCAAGCCCCTCACGCAACGCCACCTTATGCTGCCATCCAAGTTCATGAATACGGGTAGAATCCACAAGACGGCGAGGTGCTCCATCCGGCTTCTCCGTATCATATATCAGTTCTCCATTAAAACCGACAACGGATGCAATCTCCTCTGCCAGCTCCTTCATGGACACTTCCTCACCGCTGCCGATATTGATATGCTCCTCTTCATCATAATTCTCCATAAGGAAAACACAAGCATCCGCAAGATCATCTACATAGAGGAACTCACGCTTTGGACTCCCCGTCCCCCAGAGAGTAACAGAATCCGCCCCCTCCAGTTTTGCCGTATGGAATTTACGAATCATCGCCGGAATCACATGGGATCCCTGCAAATCAAAGTCATCATTCTCACCGTAAATATTCGTTGGCATACAACTGATAAACGGATCATTGTACTGACGATGAAAAAACTTCGCCAGCTCCAACGCCGTAATCTTACCAATGGCGTAGCCTTCATTGGTTGGCTCAGGTTTTCCATCCAAAAAGGCTTCCTCTCGCAGCGGCTGCTCTGCAAACTTCGGATAAATACAGGCACTTCCCAAAGCCAAGAGTTTTTTCACACCGACTTCATGTGCCGCATGGATAATATTCGCATTGATCATCAAATTTACATAGAGAAAATCCGCAGGAAATGTACTGTTCGCCTGTATTCCACCGACCTTCGCTGCGGCGATAAACACATAGTCCGGATGTTCCTGCTTGAAGAAACTCTTTGTCGCTTGTTGATCTGTTAAATCAAGTTCACTATGCGTTCTCAGCAGCAGATTATGATACCCGCTCTTTTGCAGATGACGGACAATGGCAGAACCAACCATCCCTGTATGCCCTGCGACGTAGATTTTATCTGAAAGTTCCATTCAGTATCACCCCATCAAGAAAGATTCTCGCGATACCACGATATTGTTCGGTCGAGACCATCGTTCAAAGAAACAAAATCCTTCTTTCCAAATTCAGAAATTGCGCGACTGACATCAGGAACAACATCTTTCGGAGCACCAGTTAGCCCCTGTTCTTCTTTGGGACATATTACAGGCGCCTTCAGTTTTTCGCCAATCATTCTGGCAAGTTCTGCAATCGTCGTATGCGACACGCCGCCGACATTATAGGTGTGTTCTTTGCCACGCAGAAGAATATTCCACAAAATTGACACCGTATCTGAAATATAACAGCATACGCGTTTGCCTCTGCCCGCATCCATCATCTGAATGGAGCCCCCCAGTGCTTTTCTAATAAACTCATAAAATATGCGTCTGTCTGTTTTGCGACCTCCCGGACCATATAGCAAGGACACCCGACCAATTCGGATGGTCTTATCCGCTCCCATATACGCATGACAAATCGCCTCACCACAACGACTTCCCTCGATATAACAAGAGCGCATGTGATCCGGCATTGTGGTACCAACGGTTGACTCTGTATATGGCATATCCGACGAACCGCTATAAACCTCACTCGTACTTATAAAGAGAAAGCGCCCTGACGGAGCAAGATGAGACAGCAAAAAATCAGTTGCCATTGTTTTTATGCGAATCGTCTTAATCGGATTTTCCATTAGGAGGCTTGGCTGACCATATCCCGCCGCATGAATAATACAATCAAAAGTCGGTAATGTCTCAAAGAACTGACAGTCCGATAAATCGCCACGATAAATCGAAATAGCCGGGTTTTGTTCCAGTTCTTTTAAATGATCTGGAAGCTCCCTGTGAATCAAAAGAGAAACCCCTATCTTATCCATAGAAAACGTATTCCAACGAAGAAGGGAATATGTCATATAGGTTCCAATTACACCGCTTGCCCCTGTAATCAAAACACTTTTGCCAGCCAGAGGAGATAAGTCTATTTCTGACCATATAGATTCAATATCTTCTGTAATAATTCTGTTTCCCATAGTGTATTCTCCTGATATTGTTGTATCACATTTACTGAACGTACTTTTCCAAATCTGCTTTTACCATCATGGACACCAATTCAGAGAATCCGACTTTACGTTTCCACCCCAATTCACGTTCAGCTTTCGTCGAGTCTCCCCAGAGGAGTTCAACTTCTGCGGGGCGATAGAACTGCTCTGACACATCGACAAGGAGTCTTCCTGTTTTGGCATCATATCCTTTCTCATTGACACCTTTTCCTTCCCAACGGATGGAAACGCCTGTCTCAGCAAAAGCCTTCTCAACAAACTCACGCACGGTATGCGTCTCGTTCGTCGCAAGCACATAGTCTTCCGGTTGTTCCTGCTGAAGAATACGCCACATGCCCTCTACATAGTCGCCCGCAAAGCCCCAATCACGCTTTGCTTCAAGATTTCCCAGAGTCAGCTTTTCCTGCAAACCCTTCGTAATCCGAGCAACTGCAAGCGTTATTTTACGCGTTACAAAAGTCTCCCCACGTCGTGGAGACTCATGGTTAAAGAGGATTCCGTTGCAGGCAAACATTCCATAAGATTCACGATAGTTCTTCGTGATCCAAAATGAGTAGAGCTTTGCCGCCCCATAAGGACTCTTGGGATAAAATGGAGTTACCTCGCTCTGCGGAGCTGTCTCAGGCAATCCACCAAAAAGCTCCGAGGTCGACGCCTGATAGAACCGAATAGGCAGCCCACTCTGGCGAATCGCTTCAAGTAGACGAATCGTACCGACACCTGTCGCCTCTGCCGTATATTCCGGCACCTCAAACGATACGGCAACATGTGACTGCGCCGCAAGATTATAGACCTCATCTGGCTGAATCTTGCGGATGAGTGCATGGGCATTACTCGAGTCCGTCATGTCACCATAGTGCAGGAAAACACGATTGGCAAGCACCAGATCATTCAAGATATGATCGATCCGCTCTGTATTTTGGCTGCTCTGTCTGCGAATGATGCCGTGTACCTCATATCCCTTTTCCAACAATAACTCCGTAAGATAGGAGCCATCCTGCCCCGTAATTCCTGTAATCAAAACTTTCTTCATTGAGATTTCCTCCCTTGAATCTTACTCATAAGAATATCTCTAACTTCACCTATGTATAGGCAGACACTACGAAACTCCTCACGTCGATGGAACACAATGACCTGCATTCCCAACATCAAAATTCCTGCGCAGAAACACTTGATCATTAGCCCCATGTACGTTGATGAAAAAAAGGGGGCACTTAATATTTGGTCAATCAACAAGACTTCCAGTAGAACGACGACACTCCACCATGCGTGATTCCACAAATATTTCTTCATACTCCGCCGGAAGATCACACGAAAGACAAACTGCACCCGACTATAAGTGATAAACCACAGCCCTATAATCGTACCAACCATAACACCGACAAGTCCGAGGTAATGGGATAATATCACTGATAGAATGAAATTCATTACAGCAGCCAAAACCAAATAGCCACGATCATTTTCAAAAATGCCGTATGTGTTTCGAAAATTACACGCATTTTCAAACTGCATACTTAGAAATACTTTACATGTCAATGCCACCACATAGGCATCCTCAAGCAAGAAATCTGCTCCAAAAAACAAAGTTACAAATGGTTGAAGTACAATAAAGTAGACGCAGGCAACATAGCCCCCAATCAAAAAATAAACGAAATCCAACATACGATAAACACGATAGCTCTTTTCTCCATCAGCCGTATGAAGTAAATTCGCGATTGAAGGAACAATCCCCTGTAAAGTCTTATACAAAAGTTTATAAACACCATCGTAAAGGAGAATATAGTTCGCCACCAGCCCGGCCGTTCGCAGCCCCAAAACAGACGAAATAACAATCACGTCACACCCGCTATAGACGGCATAAGACAGTTTGTGAATCAGTAAATTTTTTACATCCACAAAAAACTTTCGTTGTATCAGATCCTGTATAGTAACCTTGACAGTACACAGAAACGGGTATTCCTGTCCAAGACGATGCGATATAATCAAATTCGCCAAAATATTAAAGCAAAGTGCGGAGAGTGCATACATTGTATAACTCTCCCAGATCACAATCGTAGCGAACTTCACAAGGTTTGCAGCAAACGAACAGACAAGATCTATGCGAATACAGATATAGTCCTTTTGGTCTGCAGCAAATAACGTACGTCGATATGCCAGAAAGTAGGTGCTTAAAACTGTACAAATTTGGATCACATAAACGAATTGGACATACCCCCATTCAACACTATTATCCCGTACAATCCACGGCAAAAAGAAGAACAGAGCCCCCCCTATCAGAGCAACCAGCGTGCCTATGATGAGATAGATATATCGATAGATACTCATCAACATATTAATTTCGGCTTCGTTTTTATTTGCAAGTTCTCGATAAAGGCCGTAGCTGACCACGGCACTGATTCCCATTTCAGCAATGGACAATAGAGAAATTATATTGGTAAACAACCCCTCAAGACCAAGGAACTCAATAGGTAAATGACGCGTAAATGCCTGCCGTATCAATATGCCAAAAAGCGCTAACACGACATAAAGTGTCATCGAGTATATGCTATTGTGCAACACATTTGCTACTCGCATGATTTATCCCTGATAAAGACCTTTATCCAATACCTTGAGATATGTATATGATTCTTTTCTGGACAAGCGAATAATTCTTGTCAATATAGACACTTGAGATAGTCCACAAATAAACCCCTCGCAGCTGGCTAACGTATACATATCCCGAATAACCTCCAGGCCATTTAGATAGCGATTCATAGGGCGGGCGTTTTTTTCCATCGCTATAAACAGTTCCGTATCACCTCTCAAAACATCTTTATAATAAAGCAATTTTGAACCATATCTCTCACGTAATACATCCAATCTCCTTTGGTCATCGGTAGCCAAGAAGATATAGTCATAGTCATGCTCTCCCAAGGCTTCATCAATAGCTTCTATAAATTCATCCGCTGTAACCATATTGGGGTGATTTCCCCAGTTTAATGCAAAATCCGTACCACGAATATGTACTCCTAATATATTTTTTTCCTTCCAGTTGGCACATAGCTGTTCCGTATCTAAACGAAACATTTCAGCCGTCTTTGCATTCAAATGTATATACTTTCCATAAATATTGGCCAATTTTTCCAAATATACATCATCAACAATATATCCACATGGCATATTCGGATTCAAGTTTCCTAAATCCCGTTCTATTCGATACGCATGCATATGATGAAAGAGAAACACGCGATTACTTTGATAAACATCTTCTATGGATATATCACTCACTTGATCAAAATAATATTCAAAGGGATTGTCTTTCCCATCGACAGGCTCATTTTCTGCATATAAACAGGTTTCTCGTCGGAAACTAACAGCTGGAACAAATCCCAGCTGATCAGCTTCAAACAGGGCATATAAGATTTGACGCAGATATGCCCCCATTCCAATTTTTCCACCGTCTATCTCTATGAAATAGATGTTTTTTTCTTGATTTTTCTGCCCAAAGGACTGGATTCGAATAACATCAGGATCATGATTTATATTCATAACCTGAGAAACAAAAGCATCGTCTTTTCTGTTTCGCCATACTCTTTGTAAATAATTAAGTCTGGGAAAATCAGATAGTTTTTTTTGTATATATTTACGCACCGCAGTCTTATAAAATGAGAAATTTATTACCATCTTCCCTCACCACTTCTTAACGCTCAGTCATTTTCTAACAGTTTGTCTGAAGAACACCTCAAAAACCAAACTGCTCCCGTTGGGAATCCCATGCTTTGCTCATACATTGAATTCCATCATATAAACTCGTAGCAGGATACCAGTCCATCTCGCATTTTATTTTGGAAATATCCAGTATGTTGCTCTTTACATCCTGCATTCTTTTCTCTTTATATATGACATGAATTTCCTTCCGCGTCAACATACGAATTACAGTTAAAATCTCATTCAAAGTCACCCCCTTTCCACTTCCAATATTAAAGATACGCTCATCACCCTGATAGGACATCATTTTCACACAAACTTCTACCAGATCATCGACAAAAATATAATCACGTACAGTCTCTCCATTTCCCCATATTTCAATCTCCTTTTCTGTAAGTACGTGAGCAAGGAAAACAGCGATTACGCCTTGTCTTCGAGCGGGCTCCTGTCCCAGACCATATGGGTTTGATATGCGCAACACCAGATAATCCAATCCATACATAACTCTATAGTATTCCAGTGTTCTTTCCAAAATCATCTTCGACATACCGTAGGCACATATCGGATTCGTGGGGTGCATTTCATCTATGGGTAAATATTGAGGTTCACCATACACCGTTCCTCCAGATGAAAAAAACACCAGCTTAATACCTTTTCTCGCACAACAATCAAATAGAGCAAAAGACGGCATAACATTTTGTGCAAAGTCCAACTCCAAGTTTTTATTGGCAGGTCCCGTTGCACTAATAAGAAAGAATACGCAGTCTACACCATTTAACGCAGATTCAAAGTCAGTTTCCTTGGAAAAATCGCCACAGATCACTTCGACTTTTTCAAAATAACACTTGACCTCATGCAGTTTATTATAATCTCGTGCATATACAACAACTTCGTGGTTTTCTTTCAACAAACCTCGTACCAAATTTTTTCCTAAAAATCCTGTTCCGCCAACGATAAGACAACGCATTATGATCGCCCCCCCTACCCCCTCCAAATATCACTGAACGAGAAATATTCTGCAACATGATATTCGAGTATCTCAATTAGCTGTTCAACTTATGACCTTTGCGTGCAAAACTGTTCTATCGCTTACCTTCTTATCCAATCTACGATAATACATTTTGGTATGAATCACTCCTGCGATCACTCTTGCCAGCTGATAGCTTTCTGATTTCATAATGAATGCAAAGATTTTTCCTTTTAAGGTCTTTGGACGAACACAGTGTATAAATGATAAATCTGAATGACTTAAAAAAAACGCTCTTATTTCAGCCGTGCGTTCTCCTCCCTGCACCATCAATCCAATATTTTTTACAAACTCTCCCAAAATATGAATCTCAAATTCACTTTTTCGGTCTGATAATTCTAATTGATCGATCAGCTCCTTCCCCGTTTTATACATGATGTAAAGGTCTTCTAGGTGGCTGATTTTAGCACTCATCACAAAGATGCTCGTAGGAGAATTCGCAATATGTACATACGACGATGTATTTTGAGCGTAAATTTTAGGACGGTGCATTAGTATTTTGGAATTGATATACATATCTTCTCCTTGAGAGATATTTTCCCCAATAGAGATATTATTTTTCTCGATAAATTGGCGAGAAAAAAGTTTGTCCCATACAGCAGATGCCTTAGACAAAAGAACCCATTCAGCAGCAATTTCAAGCGGCAGATAGCCCGACCTTAGAAAATTCTTCTCGACATAAAGCCCATCCTGCAAAAAAAACGTCTTCTTATTGTTAAAAATATAATAATCTGCCGGATTTAACAGTGCCCGCTCAATGTTTTTCAGATAATCCGACTCTACATAGTCATCACCATCCACAAAGGCAATATAGTTTCCCTTCGCTCTGGCAATCCCGTATCGTCTTGAGTCTACACATCCACCATTTTTCTTATGAAACGTATGGATCCAATCATATTGCTCGCTGTAGGAGTCACATATACCAGCTGATTCGTCGGCCGAGCCGTCATCAATCAAAAGGATTTCTACTGAGAGCGCCGTCTGCTTTTGTCCTAAAAGACTCTCGACACAACGCCGAATCACTTTGTCGTGATTGTAAACAGCTACTATAACACTCAGATCCATTATGATTTCTCCATCCTTCTCTTATGCAGAAACTTTTTCCAACGAAAATGCAACGCACCATTCGCAACATTATTTACGATCTCTTTGAGTCGTGCTTTCTTTCGTCCTAAATTCAAGGACTCCAAAAAAGACTGCCGACAAAAATCTTTGATTTCGTTCACCATTAAATCTTTTTCGCAGATAAATTGATTTCGTATCATAAGATATGGAGGATATTTTCCTTGTGTAACATCCTCTAACAACTCACTTTGGATGTCCATTCTTCTTTTCTGAAAGTGGATATATAGCCACTCATCTTTTTTTATTTGATTCTCGTCCACATAGAGGCGCTCCAATGTACCATGATTCCAAGAAAAGATCTGATACTCTACATCTTTTATATTATCTACCAAGTGAAACGGTAAACGGTTACAGTCAATATCCGCCATGACAGGTTCAATCCATTGCTTAATGTTATGCTCTTTGCAGACATCAAGCCACGGTTCAAACTCGTCAAAGTGGCAACTATATTTCGTCGAAAATACATATCGATAATCAACGAAAAGATGAGAACTATGCGCCTTATACAATTCTCTCAAAAGCTCGGTATTTCGGAACAGGGTAAGATGTCCGCGTGCGAGAATACGGTCATACGATTCAAGAACAGCCTCTGTAATAAAATGATCCAGCTGCCCGAAAATCATATCATTGTCGCAGAATCCCCAAAAATCATATTCTCTGAGTTCTCTCTTAAATACCACTCCATAAGAAATTCTATAGTCACAGAGTTTATACGGTTGTTCAAGACAAATTGGAAAAGAGAACTGTTCCTGTATTCGTTCTCGAATATAGGAAAATGTACAATATACGACATGCACGTTATCGGGATAGCGAAATTCTCTTTTGTCATCCGTAAAAATAAGCCAATCAAACAAAGGATTTGCTCCACAGGAATCTAGAAAAAACTGAAAATACGAGTTAAACTTCCCAAAATACGGTATGATAAAACAGCATTTTTTCATATCATCTGCCTCAACATTTCAAGCAAATCCAACTATCCTGCATAATCTCACAAACGGTATCATTGGCATACCAACGATCGGGTGCGATCACTGTTTTGTTTGGTGCATCGCCAAGATACTGCGCCCACCAGCTAAAACTGCTATTGGATATAATAAAATGTTTGCAATGTGACATGATGTAAAGCGACATTGCATCCTGTGAGCGCCCCGAATCAAAATGAACGGCATACGGAAAGTCCAAAATCTGTGCAGCTTTGTCTACCTCATCTGAAAATACAAAGAAGGTGCAGTTTGGATGCAGTTCACGCATCTTGTGCATTGCGTCTTGATAAAATTCCTTTGTGCAAACTTGATGGATACTGTTTCCTATGTAATCTCCCAACCGTATCGTAATACAAACAGAATTTGTCGACTCAATTTTCTTAAGCCACTCACTCTCGTCAGGTGAAGGCTCTTCCTTCGGTGTAAACTCCTGAATCAATTTTGACCGAATATCATCAATAAAGCGCGCCGACTGAAAATATCCGTCACAAAAAATATCCTCCGGAATCTCATCCGGAAGGGGATGATAGCCATAGGTCAATAGCAATAAACCATTTCGTACATTTCTCTCCCAGTGACGAAGCTGATATTCGTTCACCTCATGACTGTTATGTTTTCTGCTGTAGATTCGATCGAAAAAAAACAGCAGTTTTCCTGTCAAAGTCATTCTCATGACTTCGATTTTTTTACTGGTGAAACGAACCGAGGGACTCAATACATAGCGATCCAAATGGGAGTGCCACATCGTATCAAGCTCATCTTTTCGATCGTAAATCAGAACCTCCTGCCTAGTTCTCTCCTGCAAGGCACGGGCAAACGCATAAATAAACAACTGATTTCCTAGCCGGCCCTTTAGACGAACGCCTATCATACACCCCAACCTCATTTCTCAACTACATACACCCTATGAAATAAACATATTATGTTGGAAAATGGGCGCTACCATTCGTTCATACGTCATATTCCCAATACCTAGATAGTACCATACTAAACAAAAAATAATGCTCAATAAGACGATTCCTCCACCCGCCTTTAAATCAAGTTTACGTACAAGAAGTCGTTCGGGAAAGAAATCTCCTAAAAACATATAGTTAAAAATTAATACGGCACGAAGATAGCGCATAAACACAGGATCAAACGCATAAAGAGGTATGATAAACAGCGAATAAATATTTAATCGAAACACGAGGTTGGTATATGCTGTTTGCGGGACTTTTCGATAAATATGAGCTACTAAGAATACAACAGATAGATGCAGACTCGCCCAAAAGAGAAATTTAAATATATCACTGCTTTCCGCGTACGTCTCAAAATAAAGTTCCACTTTATCCGCCGGAAAGATAATTCCTGCAAGCGACGGAATCATGCTTGATACTACACACAATCCCCCCCATATCAGTGCCATAATAAATTTTTTATTTCGCGTAAATCCCTTATGTGTAAACCGATCTAATAGCCAAAACACAATATAAAAAACGACTGCACTATGGAAGCCTAATGCCAAGATAAAAATGCCAAAAAACTTCGCTTGATTTTTCCAGCCATCTCTGTTTAAGTATTGCAGTGCCCAAAGGCTCAGCGCCATAGCTGGGAGAAAACGCTTCTGAATGACCATTTCCACAAAGGGATAAAGATATAACAACGCAAAAGCTAAATTATAATTCCTTGCGTGTTTTTGTATCTGCCATGCAATAAGAAGAACTGAGAATATGGATATGAGCAAGTTGTAGGTAGTAAACTCCAATCCATATTGGTTAGCATAGTCTGCTGATATTTGATAAGCAAATCCCAGTATGGAAAAATCGTATCCACTATTTCCAATGGCTTCATACAAAGCCTCATTGATCGGAAAGTCCAACGCGAAGGTGTTTCCGCCCAACAGTAAGATCATCCATATAAGCTGAATAGCATATAGTAACGGTGAGCGCTTCACGATTATGCCGAGCAGAATCAAAAAGCCGGTAAAAAAATACGCTGCATCTGCACCAATCGGCACAATCTTCTCCCCCTCTCCCGTTCAGTCACAGGTTTTTACTAAATTGG
>NZ_GL892076.1:805091-906073 GCF_000213975.1 Centipeda periodontii DSM 2778 | reverse complement strand
GCGAATGAATTTCCTGCTCCATCGCATACCCGGCAGCCTCCATCTCTTTTTTCATGTTCGATCGCTTTACATATTTCTGTTGGAGGATTGCCTCTGCCCAATTTGCAGGGTCAGCCGATAATGCCACAGACGTATAATAAGAAGAAACACGCGTCTCATCCGATAGAACATCTGATACAACACACGGGAGCCCTGCAGCCTGTGCCTCTATCGCCGCGATCGAAAGGCCCTCGTACTTCGACGGAATCAACGCTACATCAAAGGCTTGATATAATTGATTCGCATCGTCCCGTGATCCCAACAACCTCACGTTCCTATCCAAATGCATACGCTTTATCTTATCCAAAACAAGTTGATAGTAGCGTTCCCCTTCTTTAGAACGTGGATATCCTCCGACCAACACCAACATGGCACGCTCCTCGGTGCGTAATACTTCTTGAAGAATATCCAACATAAACAGTTGATTTTTCTGATCTGAGATTCGCGCAATTGCTCCTATCACAAAGCAATCTTCCAAATCCAATGATGTACGCACCTCTTTACGAATGTTTATATCGAATATAAATTTATCTAAGTCAATCGCATTATGCAAAACTGTATAGTTTGAATGGTGGAAAAGCCAATCTCCTGCAAGTCTGGAGCAAGCTAATCTCATTACTGGTAGTTTTGATAAAAGTCTCTTGTTCAACCAATGCAAAGCCATTCCAATTTGACGACTCGTACTTGGCTGTGTGTTATGGGAATGGACAATAACCTTACACGACCCGGCTACACTTGCAACAAGTATTGCAAGCGGATTTGCCAAGCTGTTTTTATGAATATGCACAATATCATATTTCCCCGACTGAATGCAGCGATAAAGGTCTAAAACATGTCGGAGCGGATTCGAAAAATTGGCTATGCGAATAATCTGACAGTCATTGTCATTGGTAAGAAAATCTGAAAGCACGTAGTTGAATCTATCTGCTGTTGTGACAAAATCCATTTGAAACGACTTATCCCGATTGTTGTAAACATTAAAAAGGAACCTTTCTATTCCACCCAACGTTTTGTCCAAGCCAACATGTAAAATCTTCATAGTCGCCGTCCCCCTATGACCGGCTCATAACGTGCTTATATCGGCTATTGCGGCGTCTTGACGTGCTAATTTGCATCGTATAGTGCACGGGTTTCCTGACACATCTTAGTAGAATCAAATTTTTGATGAAAAATCTTTTCTGCTTGCTCTCCCATTGTGCGAAGTTTTTCTTTATCTAACTCCACTATGTTAAGCGCATTGGGGTTATTAAAATCGATTACATAGCCATTTATATTGGAAGAAACTAATTCAGGAAGGGCTCCATTCGGGCTTACCAAAACAGGCTTTCCATACTTCATCGCCTCAATGGCGACTAGCCCAAAGGCTTCCCAACGCGAGGGCATAACAACAGCGTCGCAATGAAAATAATATCTGGGCAATTCATCATGTGAAATCCACCCCAAAGAAGAGACATTATCCATATCAGCAACAGAAAAATCTTTGCCGCCTAACACACTGTCTCCAATAAGTGTCAAGTGTACATCCTTCCGTGTAAGATTCTGCATTGCTGATAAAAGCAAATCCACGCCTTTTTGCGGATCGAATCGCCCAACAAAAAGGAGATTTATGCGACTCGAATCAAACGGAGATGCCTCTTGAACATCTTCCCTATGAGAAGATATACCGCTGTAAATCCGCTTCATTTTTGTTTCAGGAATTCCGTATGATATAGCACTGCACATTTCATACTGCGATACATTGATAATCCAATCCGTCCTTACAGCAAGAAGTCGTTCTACCCATGCGTATAGATGTTTTTTCCAATCCGAAGTATCTTGCGTAAACGCCCAACCATGTGCATTGTATAAAATACGCATACGCTTCTTTTTGAAGAAGAACGGAAATCTGCCTAATACACCGGCCCATGTACTGTGACAATAGATAACATCAGGCTTTACCTGTGCAATGACGTTTTGAATAAAACACATGGCGGGAATGATATTCAAAAAGCTTCGACGATACGAATAAAAAAAACGTGATTTGGATCTAGTGACCAACTATGATCGGATTTGGCATCCGCTAAGACCATGAATTCATCTACACCTACATCTCTTGAGTGAGTTAGCAATGTCTTAATATAGGTAGCAACACCGCCCTGCACATACTCACCAATATGCAAAACGCGAAGATTGTTCATTTGTAGAGCCTCCTGCGTAAGATTTTTCTTAACGAGTTGTTGGAGCATCAAGAGATAATCAGTAGGCACCTTTTCCTGTAAACACAATCTTTGCAGTCTTAAATAAATACATCAAATCGAGCCAAATTGACCAGTTCCGTACGTACCAAGTGTCCATCGCAACGCGCCCTGCAAAGCTGACATCATTGCGCCCACTGGTTTGCCAAAACCCCGTAACCCCTGGAACAGTCAAGGTGATCGTAGAAAGGTACTCACCAATATCTTTCTTTTCGCGTGGGAGATAAGGACGAGGTCCTACAAGACTCATATCGCCTTTGATCACATTGAGGATCTGGGGCAGTTCATCCAAACTATATTTTCGGATCCATTTTCCAACCTTTGTCACGCGTGGATCGTAATCACGGAGTTTTGCGTAAGTATCCCACTCCTCTTTCGCTGCAGGGTTTTCTGCAAGATACTCCTCCAAGATTTTCTGAGAATCCAGATGCATGGAACGAAACTTATAGCAGGTAAATATTTCTCCCTTTTTTCCGATGCGCTCAGCGTTAAAGAAAGCAGCCCCCTTCGAATCAATCTTGATGCAAAGGGCAATGACAAAAATAATTGGAATGATCGGGATGCACACCAAGCCGCCAACCACAATGTCAAAGATACGTTTGAATAGCTGATTGCGACGACGCGCAAGATTATTTCTGAGGGACAACATCATAATCTGCTCATTGAAGAGTGTCTGAGCTTCGACATTGTAGAGAGGAACACCGATCAAATCGGGGACAAAGATAATATCCCTTACATAAGGCTGTATACCCTCCAAGAGTGTTTGAAGTTTTTCCTTCTCCATACCGGGAGCTGTAATGATAACCGTCTTGACACTGGAATCATGAATGATTTCTGCCGCGTTTTCCAATGTACCCATCAAAAGAAATTTCTGGGGCAAGTCTTCCGAGATGGGGCTGTCATCCAATATTCCAATCACTCTATAGCGATACCCCAAATCTCGATCAAAAGAACGAAGGACAAGTTCTGCGGTTTTTCCCGCACCAATCAAGATGACCGGTTTTGTCAGTGTATTGGTTGTCTTGAGGAGTTTCAGCAGGATGTAGCGCCCAACATAGATATTGAACAACGCGAGTATACCAAATAGGATCACGTAGAGACGTGAAGCAAGCATGCTCGCCTCCATAAAGTAGAGGGCAAGGAGGCAGGTAATGAGCGCATAGAGAACGGCATAGAATATCTGTCGCACGGTCTCTAGGATCGGTTGCATCTTTGTATATGTCTGTGCGATTCCAAGGAAGGCAATAAAGACAAGGGGAATCCAAAAAAAGAGGTAGGCATCGGGAACATGATAGGATGTCCCCATAAGAAGACCATAGAGATCATGCAGACCAAATGCCATCTTTTCGGCAAGGAGAATTGCTGTATAATCGAAGATAATAAAAAGAAGGGGGGCACATACCCTACGAATGCGAGTTGGTATTCTGATCCCCGTATTCATATATGTGCTTCCCTCCTTATTCTGTGTTATGCTTCACGCCGATAGACAAGCATACTGTACCCCATTGCAAGAAGGACACCGACCACAAACCCAATCGCTGTAATCAGCTTCTTCCGCGGTGCAACAGGTCTATCTTCATCCGGAAGATTGGCAGGATCGACAATCTGGATGTCCATACTCTCCATTGCTGCTTGAAGCTTACTCTGCTCACTCTGTTTTACAAGGTTCAGATAAACTTCACTCTGAATGGTCACATTGCGTTGCAGACGAACATACTCTAACACATCGTCCGGCAGTTTCCCGATCTCTTTTTCTTTCTTCCCCCACTCTTCTTCGACAGCTAACTTACTTGCTTTTGCAACAGAAATCTCAACAGAAGCAAGCGCCTGCTGTTTGAGAAGTTCGGACTGGGTAGGATTCAGTGTGACCGCATTGGAGTCCACAGAAGCCACCACTTCTGAATGCAGACTATTTTCGAGCTGATGCAACTCCTCCACCGCCCTTTGGACACTGGGATGTTTTTCGGTATAATTTTGGCGCAACCCAACAAGCTCGACCTGCTTCGCAACTATTTTTGAACGCAGTCCTTGAACAATGCCGTTATCCGACACGTTATACATTCTGCTACTCATTTTCTGGTCTTCAAGCGCTGCATTCGCAGCATCCAAAGATGCCTGTCCGGACTTAATAGAAACCTCGAAATCTGCCATAGCCTTATCGAACGCCTGCATTTGACCGACAACAAACTTTACTTGTTCATCCGGACTGTAAATCTTGTGTTCTTTACTGAACGTTACCAGTTTTTCCTCTGCAACCTCGGAAGCTTCTTTACTCTCGTCAATTCGTTTTTCAAGGAACTTTAAAAGTAACGATTGTGTCTGCTGGTTCATATCTGTCTGCATGAGAAGGAAGTTATCCACAACGGTCTGAGAGATGCGTTGCGCCTCTTCCGGACTTCTCCAGCGTGCAGAAACCTCAATGAGATTCGTTCCCTTTGTATTTTTTATGTCGAGATATTTTTTTGCGAAGTTTTTTGCATCCGGCTTCTTATCTTCACCTTCAAACGCAAGGCTGTCAATAATCGGTTCTAAAACCGTTCGCGACTTCATCAACTCCATATAATTCGTTGTTTGAGAAGATGCTGTTCCGCCTCCAAGAACCGCAAGAGCCGCAACAGCTCCCGAAGAGGCCGCTCCGGCGCTACGCGTTTGAACGAGTGTTGTAGACTCATACTGCTTCGGCAAAACAAGCGAAATCACAAGTGCTACAACGGTACAAATCCCCACAATACCGAATATAACAGCCTTGTGCCGCCCCATCACCCAAAATAGACGTCCGAGATCGATCGAATCTTCATTACGGTCCATCATTCAATCTCCTCCCGACTTACTTCGTCAAAGCCTTATACATTGCCCATACGCTCACATACGGCAGAACATCCTCATCCAGCTTAATACCATTGGAACGCGGTACATAGATGATGTCACCGTCCTGCAGGACGACGTTCTGTGTGAGGTCATGTTTCTTGATGTAGTTTTTGATATTCAGCGTCTTATAGTACATGGTATCGCCCACAACACGCAGAACCTGCACCTGTGTGCTGCGTCCGCGACGTTTGATGCCGCCGGCAGAGGAAAGTGCTGCGTATGCGTTGAGGTTATCGGCAGAGAGCTCCTGTATTCCGGGCGAACCGACTTCCCCCATAACATAGACTTTACGTGGTCCATAGGATTTCATAATGAGCGACATGTCCGGAAAACGAAGGTACATGCTCATCCGCTCCATCAGCACAGCCTTTGCCTCATCCAGTGTCAGCCCCGCAAGTTTCACGGAGCCGACATAAGGCAGTTGTGCATAACCGTCGGGACCGATCATGATATCGCTCATTCCGGCACCTTCAGGAAGTCCGATGACCTGGATATCAATGACATCATACTTCGTCAGGCGATATGTTTCGAGCAAACGATCCGGACGAAGGGTCGCCGTCTTAAAGTCGCCGCCCTCGACAACACGATGCGGCATATCGCTCGCCGTATCTGCTGTGACAGGCATAGCTTCAGCCGCCTGCACCGACGGTGACATCATTCCAACACAGCCCACAAGAGCGAGTGCACCGAAAGCTGCAAGGCCTTTCTTCCGTATCATTGCCGTCGATCTCCTTTTCTTGTTCTATAACCTAGTCACAATTATACAAAATTAAAGTGCGCTGTCAAGGTATTACTCATTGTCAAAAGAATTCCAATGTCTTGAGCAAAAAGACCCAACCAAAAATTGTAAAACAGGAAAGTGCACTGCTATATACAACGCAATTACCCGCGAGTTCCGCATCCGCCTGCATCTGCTGCGCCATCGCAAAGCTGGCAACGGCACATGGCGTGGCAAACACGGCGATAAGAGTCACCAGTTCGACACCGCGGAATCCGAGTGCAATCGCAAGAGAAAGCATGATTGCAGGTACGATGACAAGACGGGAGGCAACGGAGAACACAAGCTGACGCAGATGCGCCTGATAGCTCCCGCCATGAAATGAAGCGCCGAGAATAATGAGTGCCACTGGTGTCGTTGCTGCCGCAATCTGCGCGACGGGCTTCAACACGGGCGCAGGAATGGACAGGCTGACGAGGCGGCAGAATACACCCGCGATCGCCCCGAGGATCATGGGATTCATGAGTACGCCACGCAGAATGTGCAGGAGATCAAATCGCCCGCCGCGAAAGGTCTCGAGAACAAATACGCCGAGAACGTTATAGAGCGGGACGATCGCCGCAATCATCATGGTCGGAATTGCGATCGCCGCATCGCCGAAAATATTGCCGACCAGAGGAATGCCCATGAGGACGTAGTTGCTGCGAAAGATCGCTTGGATCATGGGACCGCGCCGTGCATTATCCTGCTCAATACGACAGACAATACCGGTAAAGACGAGCGCCGTGAACAGCACCCCGCCCGCGCCAAAGAGCATTAGCAGTGGCTGAAACGCCGTCCCCGGATCGGAGATGTAGATGTTGTAGAACATCATGAAGAAGAAGAACACGCGGAACACCATGCGGTTCATATGCAGGAGTTCTTCTTCTGTGAGAAGGCGCGAACGCTTCACGAAGACACCGACTGCCATCAGACAGAAGAGGGGCACGACGCCGCCGAGCGCGACAAAAAAATTGCTGAGCACAAAAAAGCCTCCCCATCCATAACCTGTATTATAACAGGAAAGAGGAGGAGAGGCAACGGATAAAAGGTTCAGCAAAGATCGACAAATTCGTTGTATTCTTCTTGTATGTATAGTAAGATAAAAAAGAAAGGTGGGATAAAGCATGGCACACGCAATGCCACTGAACAACACCGTGTCAATTACGGCGTTTAACCGTGGAAAGGCGGGACAGATTTTCTCGAATGTGAAGAAAAATGGCATGACTGTTGTGATGAAGAACAACAAGCCGGCGTGTATTCTTCTCTCGCCCGCACAATACGAGGCGTTGATTGATGAACAGTTGCTATGTGTCGCTGAGGAACGGTTGCAGTCGCTTGATCCGAAGGACTTCATGTCGTTTGAGGAGGTATGCCGTGAGGCAGGCATCTCACAAGATGAACTTGACCAAATGGACGAGGTTGAACTCGAATGAGTTGGCAGCTCACCTACATAAAGAAGGCCTCAAATGATTTGCGCCGCCTCGACGGCAATCAGAAATGCGCATTATCATCATCAGCATACGCGCAGACGAGCAAGTCTACAAAGAGGCGCAAGCACGCATGGACAAACTAAGGAAGCACTGATAAATTCAGCACCGCCATCTTAGCACATCTTTTTTGTCCGCTTTTCGTTAGCAAATCCTCCACATAGCTTTGGCTATGCGTCCGGTTTGCTGCCTCAATCGGACGAAAAATCTGCGCCAATCTGACGGACTTCATTTTATCAGCGATTCCCTAAAATAGTGTTCTATCCCTCACAAACCCGCATCTTCCGCTCACAGAATGTAACGACCTGCAAATCAAACGCACGGGCGAGTTCGCGCGCACGGTCATAGTTGCGGCCGACCCCCTCAGGGACATGGGCGTCGGAGCCGATGGTGACGTAACGCCCGCCGAGCTCGCTATAGCGGCGGTAGACAGGTGCAAGTTCCTTGATGCCGCGCGGCGCAGAGAGGCGTCGCGTGTTGATCTCGATGGCGGTCTCCGTCTCGATAAGGGCACGCAGAACGGCGTCGATATCAGCCGAAAAATCCCCATAGGAAATCTCCGGATTGTCGAACGTGGAATTCCGCGCGATGTAGTCGATGTGTGCAAGCGCATTGATGAAGGGATGCGCATAGATCTCATCGCGCATGACGGTGAAGTATTCGTGATACATCTCGCCCTTCTCGCGCCCCTCAAAGGTCTCGGGATAGTAGAGATCCTTCACATCCAGAAAATGAATCGAAGCAAGTATGAAGTCAAAGGGGACACGCCGCGCGAATGCGGCGTTTTTTTCGCGTGCGCTCGCCATCATTCCCATCTCGACGCCAAGCGAGAGCGACCCGTCCGCGCGCAGCGGTTCGTATGCCGCCCAATACGCCTCGGGATCAAAGATAAACTCTTCCTTGCCCGCCGCAGGATAGTCATAGTCCAGATGCTCGGTAAAGACAAGCCCGAGTCCCTGTTTCTCTGCCTCTCGGAGAGCCTCCTGCGCCTTCATCTCGGAGTCGGCGGAAAACTCCGTATGAACGTGGCTGTCAAAGTACATCGTCATCCCTCCTGCATCTCCAAGTTCCCAACGGCATCGGACAGGCGTGCAAAATCCATGAGCGAGAGCTGCTCTCCACGCATATTCTCAGCGATTTCCGCCGCCGCGAGCCCTGCGCGGCTCATCTCCTTTGTCACCCCCGCACCTGTGAGCGCATTGAGCAGTGTCTTGCGCCGCTGTCCAAACGCGGCGCGAACGAGACGGAAGAAGAGTTTTTCATCATTCGGCTGAACTGTTGGGACATCCTGCACCTGACAGGCGATGACGGCGCTCGTCACCTCGGGCGCCGGCAGGAAGGAGCGCGGCGGCACGTCCATGACCATGCGCGGCACGGTGAAATACTGCACGGCGATGGAGAGCGCGCCGTAGTCCTTCGAGCCGGGACGTGCCGTCATGCGGACGGCGACTTCCTTCTGCACCATCGTGACGAGTCGCTCAATCGGCAATCGCTGTTCGAGGAGCGTCATGATGATGGGAGTTGTGATATAGTAGGGCAGATTCGCAACGACCTTGAACCGTTCACCCTCTCGAAGTCCGAGGATTTCCGGGATATTCAGCTTGAGGATATCGCCCGGCACGATGGTCACGTTGTCATACCCCTTGAGCGTTTCCGCAAGCACGGCGGGGAGTTTCTTATCCAGCTCAACCGCGACAACGCGCGCCCCAGTCTCCGCAAGCCCCTGTGTGAGTGTCCCGATGCCGGGACCGATCTCGAGCACCGTATCCGCAGAGGTCAGTTCCGCCGCCTCGACAATCCCCTGTACCACGCTCCGGTCCACGAGGAAGTTCTGCCCGAGGCGTTTGCTTGCACGCAGGTGAAATGCGTTCAGTATATGGCGTGTAACCTTGGGATCGGCGATCACTGGGATACTTGCGTTCATTCTATCTCCTTTAGGGCAGAGTCAAATTCCTCACGAGTGATTCCATAGGTGTTGAGGCGACGAAGAAATGTCTTGGCGTTCGCAAATCCGAGCCCGAGCAGGCGACCGAGTTGCGCGCGGCTGGCAGCAGCATCCTCTGTTCCCGTCAGTCCGTGCGTCATCAGATCGCTCATCGAAAAGGTATTTGCGGGTGCTTCCATCGGCGTACGCACCGTTTCAAGCGCCGCACGGATGGCATCGGGACTTGCCTGCTCGACACCGATATCTCCGTCACGGATGTTCGTTGCATCCTCGACAGGGATAAAGGCATGGCGCGCACGCGGGAACATCTCTGTGAGGCGCGCACGGATGCGCTCGCCCACGGTATCGGGATCGGTGAGCACGATGATCCCGCGCTTCTCGTAGGCGGCACGAATGTTTTTAATTGCGGCATTGCGCAGACGAAAGCCGTCGGTGATGATGCAGTCCGCCTCGACCGCACGCCGCACCGCACGCACGTCCATCTTCCCCTCGACGATGATGACTTCTTTAATCACAATCGGCTCTTACGCTCCTCAGCCTGACACGTCACTGTATTCGCCCCTTCCACCGCTTACGCGGTCCCCCTCCCCCGTTGCGAGGGAGGCTTTTTAGTTTACGGACACCAACTTCTCCACCATAACACAAGACAGGCTTGAGGGAATCATGCGGATTCCTCAAGTGGATCCTTTACTACAGGGGCTTCATAGAGGACAAAGGGATCGATGTCAATACATTTCGTCGCGTCGCGATTTCCTTCGAGATCCCATGCCACAGAGCCATTCATGACGGTCATCGTATTTACAAAGACCTGCCGGTCACGCAGCCGCGCAAAAACGCCCGTCCCCATGACAAGCTCTGAAGCATCATAACAGCGTACCGTACCGTCGTTGAAGTATGCGTAGACAATATAGTTGTCACCAGGGACAACCTGCAATACTTCGGGGAAAAAACGAGAATCCATCGTGGTCACATCCTTCCCATTGGCGGAACCGGATTGGGAGACTTTCCACTCTTGACCAATTCCCAATTCTGCATCAGTTCATCCTGATAGAGAACACACCAAGCAAGGACAATCTTCAACTGTCTATTTGGGAGATATCCACTCAGAACGCAAGCATTCTGTATATCAATCGCCGCTTTGTTGCCTGCATATTCTGCATGGATATGCGGAGGATTGTGATCTTTGTAATAGATTGTAATACGAATACCAAAGAACAAACTGATTTCAGGCATATTACATCCCCCCGTCACAAAAATCTCCGCATTTCGCCATACAGCCTCTCGTGAATCTCCTCTATGGGAAGCGGCTCTCCATCCACACTCGACGGAATCCGCACCCAGCCGTAACGCTCTGCAACGAGGACGTAGGCGTCGTGGGCGCGCGCAAGGTAGTCTGAGTCGCGCTCGTGGATATCGGGCGTCGCGCCCTTCTCCTTTGCACGCGCGGCAATCAGCCGTTCCGCCGCGCGCGGCTCCATATCGAGGAAGAATACGGCATCGGGCACAGGCAGTCCCATCTTGCGGAACTCGAGGTCATAGAGCCAGTCGAGATAAGCATCGCGCTCTGCGGCATCCCTGATCTTCACTGCCTGATGTACCATGTTCGACGTGGTGTAGCGATCGGCGAGGATGATGGCACCCGCCTCGTAGTCCCGCCCCCACTTCATCCGATAGGAGGCGTAGCGGTCGACGGCAAAGAATGTAGACGCCGCATAGGCATTCACATCGTCCGCATGCGCGCCGAAGTCCCCGCGCAGATACATGCGCACGAGCATCGACGAGTCCGCCGCATAGTCGGGAAAGGTCACGGGCACGATACGATGACCCTCACGCACAAGCCGCTGGGCGAGCAGACGCGTCTGCGTTTCCTTGCCCGAGCCATCCCCCGCCTCGATGATAAAGAGTTTGCCGTTTGCCATATCAGCCTTTCGCAATCACCATGAGTGTTCCGAGCGACGCATCCGCCGCCCCCACCACGCGTGCTCCAATCGCCTTCATCGCACGCAAATACGCAAGTGTCTCCCCGTCAATGCGATCTCCCATCGCCAGCACGGGAATGCCCGGCGGGTAGAAGACAATCGTCTCCGCCGCAATCCGCCCCTCGGCATCCCCAATATCAACATGTTCACTTCGCGCAAAATACGCCTCACGCGGCGAGAGTGCCGTTTCCGGCGTCAGCGGCAAGGCAGCGAACGACGCCGCCCCACGCGAGGTGCACAGCGGCGCACACGATGCCGCCATATCCCGCAGCGCCGCCAAAATTCGCTCCGCCTCCCGCGTCCCATCGGCGTAGGACAGGAGCAGGAGCACGTTCCGCGCGTCGGCAAGCTCGCACGCGATATTGCGCCGCCGCAGTTCCTCCTCTGCCGCAAATCCTGTGCATCCAATTCCGGTAACCTGCACCGTGATCTTCAGCGGATCGAGAGCAAAACATCCGGCACCGCTCATACATTCCGCGCCAAACGCCCAAAGCCCCTCAATCGCATTGATGCGTCGACGCAGCTCGTGCGCACATCGAATCGCAGAGGAAAGGCGTTCCCTTCCCTCCTGAGCCATCTGCTCCCGTGCCAGATCAAGCGAGGTGAGGAGGAGCTCATTGGGACTCGTCGACTGCATGATGCCCGACGCCGCACGAATTCGCTCGTCAGGTATACGTCCGCCGCGCGCGAGCAGCATTGAGGTCTGCGTCAGCGAACCAAGCAGCTTGTGCGTACTCTCCGCCGAGAGATCCGCACCCGCCGCCATCGCAGACGGCGGCAGTTCATCGGAGAACGCGAAGTGTGCGCCGTGCGCACCGTCCACAAACAGCAGCATATCATGTGCGTGCAGGAGGTCCGCGATTCGCCCCAGTTCCGTCGCCACACCGTAGTATGTCGGATAGACGAGGAGCGCCGCGCGTGCCTCCGGATGCCTGCGCACAGCACGCTCAACGGCGGCAGCGGAAACGCCCATCGCAATCCCGAGCCGCGTGTCGATCTCCGGCTGCATGTAGACGGGGCGCACGCCCGTGAGTATCATCGCCCCTACGATGGAGCGATGCACATTGCGCGGCACGAGGATGGTTTCGCCCGGTGTGAGCGCTGCCATCAGCATTGTCTGGATCGCACCCGTCGTTCCATTCACCATAAAGTACGCGGCGTCAGCCCCGTATGCCTCTGCTGCCAGTTCCTCCGCCGCACGGATGCAGCCCGTCGGCGCATGGAGATCGTCCAGCTCCGCCGAGAGCGAGACATCGGCGCGCATCCCCTCCTCCGTAAAGAAGCGCCGCAGCATGGCGTGTGCTCCGCGTCCCCCCTTATGCCCCGGCGTGTGCATAGGCAGAACGCCCAGCCCCGCATACGCGAGCACCGCCTCGGCAAGGGGCGCGCTCAAGCGTCCTCCACCATACGGTTTTCCACGCGCAGATGCACCTTTGTCCCCTTGCCCGGCTCGGAAATGATCTGGATCGATGCACCGATGATCTTCGCGCGCTCCTCCATGCCGATCACGCCGAAGTGGCGCCCGCGCAGACGACGCTGTGTCTCCATATCGAACGCGTCATCCTCATCCGTCTTCTCCGGCTCCTCCGACATACGCTCCGGAGCAAAGCCGACGCCATCGTCCGCGATCAGCACCGTAAGCGCCTGCTCCGTATAGTGCATGCGCACACGTACTTTGTCCGTTTTGGCATGATGAACGACGTTGTTGAGCGCCTCCTGCACGATGCGAAAGATCGCGATCTCCACGTGTTTCGGCAGCGTGTAGTGCACCCCCTCGAGGCTGAATGTCCCGCGCAGCTTTCTGCGCTCGCCGAAGAGCGCGATCAGCTGCTCCACCGCCTGCGGGAGCCCGAGATCGTCCAGCGCCATCGGACGCATGTCGAAGATGATCTGACGCACGCCCGTGAGGCATTTACGAATCTCTTCACGCATCTCCACAAGGGTTTTCTTCGCCTCTGCCACGTCCTGATCCATCAGGCGCTCCGTAATCGTCGTGGTGAAGAGGACGTTTGCCAGATCCTGCGCAGGCCCGTCGTGCATCTCACGCGAGATGCGGTAGCGCTCCTCCTCCGTCGCCTTGATGATGCGCGCGCCGACGAATTTGTCCTTCTGCACCGCCTCGATCTTCCAGAGCACGCCGCTGACCTGCGTGCTGAGGTAACTGAGCACCGAGCCGATGGAGAGTGCCATATGCTCCGCGCGTACCACGACATTGTGGAGGTAGCGCAGACGAATCTCGAGCTTGTCGCGCTCCACGCGCATGGACTGCTCCTTCTCGCGCTCGATCGCGAGATTGATCTGGATGATCGAGACCGTCTCGTAGGACTTGCGAATCTCATCCTCCGTGTGCTCGGCGAAATTCTGACTCACCTGTGCCAGCTTCTGTTTCGCCCGCTGCTCCTCCACCGCAAGGGCATCCACGCGCTCGATCGTGTCTGCGACACGCTGCTTGAGCTCCGCCAGACGCTGCCGCGCATCATCCACCTCATTGCGCGTATTCTGGTAGATATCAAAGATCTGCGTCTTATTGTCCTCGATCGTATCGATCGTATTGGTCAATAGTTTGCGCAGCTGCCCCTCTTCAAAGCCCTCTATAATTGGCTCGCCCAGCATGCTGTCGCTTCCTGACCGGAATCTCTCACTTGTACGCATCGCACCCTCCTGTCCTCTGACTGCGTTCATTGTACCCCATTTCACATCAAAAGTCACGCAGACTTCTCCCTTGCTTTTTCCTTAAAAAATCGGTAAAATGACGCAATGGAGAGAAATACAGATCCGCATAGATAAAACGAAAGCATAGGTGACGTCAATGAGCATATTCTCACGCTTCCTCCCAAAGCGTAAACCACCGGAACTCAAGAACAACATTCCGAAGGAGAAGGAGAACATCCGCAAGACCTTCGGCGTTTACTGCAGTAAGCATCACAATCCGAAGAGCGGCAAACTCTGCCCCGCCTGCACGGCACTTCTCGCCACCGTCTTCACGAAAATCGATCGATGTCCCTACGGCATCACGAAGCCGATCTGTGATCGCTGCGACCGCCCGTGCTTCGGCGCGAAGGCGACACAGGACTTCCTCACCATCATGAACAGCACGCAGCGCGGCATGTTCCTGCGCCACCCGATCATGACGATCAAGCACAAGCTGGCGAGCATGGGCGTCGACTATGCGAAGTACCAGCAGGAGAAAAAGGTCAGTGACAAGGTAAAGGCAAAGGAGAAGGCGGCGAAGGCACGCGCGAAGGAAAAAGAGAAGAAGAAGTAAACGACATACAAAAAATCCCGCGAAACCGCGGGATTTTTGTATGTCGTTATCAAGCGAGGTTCTTGATATAGTCCTTAAGCTCGTCCGCCGCACGTGTCACGCGCGAGAGGTTCGCCGTGATCTCCTGCGTCGATGCCGCCTGCTGCTCGCTGATAGAGCCGGTCGTCTCAATGGACTTGGAGATGTCCTCCACCGCACGATTCATCTCGTTCAATGTGACCTGAATGCGCTCCGTCGCCTCACGGGACTGCTCGGCGAGCTTGCGCACCTCCTCAGCGACGACGGCAAAGCCGCGTCCCTGCTCACCGGCACGTGCCGCCTCAATCGCTGCGTTCAAACCGAGCAAGTTCGTCTGCCCGGCGATATTCGTAATGAAGTCGATGACCTTGATCGTATCGGCATTGCGCTCCTGCAGGAACTTCGCCTGCTTGACGGACTCCTGCCCCGCACTCGCAAGCTCCGTCGCACTCTGAGCGACCTGCTCGATCGCCTCATAGACCGTCTGCGTCGAGGTCGCGATCTGCTCAATCGCTTCGAGCAGGCGCTCGTGGTCAATCTTCGTCTCTTCTGCCATGTTTTCTTCCTCCCTGATCTACACAGGTCTCGGGAAACACGGATAACTTCATTTTATCAGCGATTCCCTAAATGATTTCGTATGTACTGCTTGCTATGTTCTTATTCAACGCACATAAGAAAAACCCTTCTTAAATGAAAAAATTATCTTATGGAAGCACTGATAAAATGAAGTCCGTCAGATTGGCGTAGATTTTTCGTCCGAACAAGGAGGCAAACCGGACGCAGAGTGGTGCTCTGTGGAGGATTTGCCGACGAAGTGCGGGCAAAAAAGATGCGCCAAGATGATGGTGCTGAATTTATCAGTGGTTCCTTATATTCTCCGGCATAAGAATGATGTTCACGGGGAGGTTCGACGCGCCGGGCGGCGAATACTCAAAACGCACGGGCTGTGCGCTCGCATACGTACCGAGATCAGAGAGCTCCGTGTACTGCGTCAAAAAGAGCAGCCCCTCCTCGCGCGCCTGCGCCACGTTCGGCGCCTCCGGCAGTGTCTGGTCACCGAAGTAAGGACGTGTCGCGGGTATCTCAAGCATGCGGCGGTGCGCCCCGCTCTCCGCGCGCATCGCCCCCGCATAGACACCACCGAGGGGACTCAGGAAGTAGCGTGTGTTCTCCCGCCCTGTCGTCGGGATGTTGATCTGATAGAGGATGCCGTAGTTGCCGTAGTTCACGACGACAGAGCCGTCCGTCGCGTCAATGCCGCTGCGGTAGACATCGTGGAGATTGTCCCCGATGGGGAAGTAGACTGCGCCGTCCGTCGTCGGACGGTAGATTTTCTGCGAGGTAATCATGCGGTTCATCCCGCGGAATGTCCCGCGCAGAGCCACCTCATCACGCGGCAGCACGTGCGCCGTGCGCAGGAAGGCAAAGGGATCGACATCCGCCCCGTACATGATGACCGAAACACGTACGGGCGCATTTGTGTGGAAATCATAGACCCCGTAGACGAGCTGCCCCGGTGCGAGCACCGCCACATTCATCGTGGGTGTCAGGAGGCGCGGTCGCTCCTTTGTCACGTAAATGCGCTCATCCATCTGGCGCGTATCGAAGTATCCGATCTGCGTTTCCTTGCCGACGTGCAGATAGTCCGTACTCGGTGCAGCTGCCGCCCCGCGCGTCACCGTGACCGTCGCGAGATCCGCCTCCGTCTCAAGGATGACTGCGACCTTCTTCGGCTGCGCGGTATCGTTCAGATGGTAGTAGAGGACGCGCGCATCCCCCGTCACCGTATCGCGGTAGAGGATGCCTGTCTCCTTGACATACTCGGGACTGTCCGAGAAGAGCAGTGTGCCGCCCGTATCGTAGGATTCCACCGGCCAGCGGTGCATGAGGTGTGAAGTCCCCGGTGCAAAGACGCGGTTGCGCGGCGGCTCCGTCGACCCGAGGATGCTCGCGACACGATCGCGGATATTCGCCTGCGCCGTTCCGCGTTCACGCACAATCGTATGATTCTCACCGCGATGTGCGGCGTATGCCTGTCCCGCCGTACAAACGAGGGCGAGCGTCAGCGCTGCCATCTTTTGAAATATTCCCTTGTTCATGCTTTCTCTCTTACATTCCCTTCGTTACAAGTCCCCGTTCAGCATTCTGCGCAGCTCCAAGATCCCGTCACGCATCCCCTCGGGCAGCTGTGAGAGCCGCACATCGAGCCGCGCGGCAATGTCAGCCTTCATGAGGCGCAGGCGGAACTCCGTCAGCCCAAAGTGCGGCGGCGGAATATTGACCCGGCGCAGGAGATAGGGGTTCGTCTCGAGCGTGTTCAGCCCCGCCTCCCCCGTCACTGCGGTCAGATACTCCTCCTCGGCAAGCATCGCAACGACGCCTGCGTTATAAGAACCATTCGGATAGGAGAAACTGTAGATGGTCTTCATCCCCTTCCACTCAAGCATCAGCTTCGAGAGGCGGAGTTCCTCGCGCTGCTTCTCGGGCGACAGCGTCGTGAGCGGCAGATGGTTTGCCGTGTGACTGCCGATCTCCATGCCGCGCCGCTCCATGTCAAAGAGGTTGTCCCACGTCAGGTAACCGGGCTTCCCAATGCTGTTTGTCACCATGTAGAACACCGCCTTCATCCCGCGTTCCTCAAGCATGGGCAAGACGACGCGCCAGTTGTCCTCATAGCCGTCGTCAAAGCTGAGGATGATGGGCTTTTCCGGAAGCTGCTGCTTGCCCTTGCGCGCACGCGCGTAGTCCTGCGGCGTGATGGTGGTATAGCCTTCCTCTGCGAGATAGTCAAGCTGTTCGGCAAAGTCCTCGGGCGGTACCACGTAGGGTTTTGCGTCGGGGTGCGGGTTCTCCGTTACCATGTGGTACTCGAGAATGGGAAATCCCTCCGGAGGCGCAGCGGTCAGAACCCATGCCACAAACGCCATAAGCAGGAGCATGGGCAGCGGCAGCCCCTTCGAGAGCAGCCGTGCAATTCTTCGGATCAATACTCAAACCTCCTCCGCCATCCTGCGGATCTTTCGCAGGCGATGGCTCATCCCCGACTTACTGATGTGACAGAGCGCGGCGAGCTCTGTCATACTGATCTCCGGATGGGCACGCCGCATCTCTGCCGTCTCGCGCAGATCCTCAGGCAGTGCTGCAAGCCCCCCCGCCGCCGCTGCGAGGCGCTCGATCGCCGCCAGCTGATCCGCCGCAGCATCTACGGCGCGCTGCAGATTCGCCGTCTCCACATTGACGAGACGATTCACCTGTGCACGCACCTCCTTGAGGTTGCGTGCCACCTCGATCTCCTCCGCTGCCTCCTCCGCACCGATGAGCGCGAGGAAGTCCATGACAGCGTCCCCCTCTTTGAGGTATACGACGTAGGTATCACGTCGATCAGTCAACCCTACAGGAAAGTGCAGACGACGCAGGAGCGTATGCAACGCGCGTCCCATCACCGCACTCTTCGTTGTAATCTCAAGATGACAACTTGCCTCAGGACGATTGACGCTCCCACCGCCGAGAAACGCGCCGCGCAGGTACGCCGCGCGACAGCACTTTCGGCGCAGGAGCTGCACATCCGTACCCGCGCGCGGAGCCTCTCCGCGCGTGAGGAAGCCAAGCCGCGTGAGGAGCGGCGTGACGCCCTCACCCGCCGCGATATTGACAATGTATGTGCGGCGCCGCAGCTGTGGCGTGCGCTCCATCGCGACCGAGGTCTCAATCGTCGTATCCATCGTGCGCAGAAGGCGAATGACACGGCGCGCGACGGCAGCACTTGCGGCCTCAAAGCGGAGCCCCAGTCCATGTTCCCCATCCGTCGCCATGGATGCCCCCATGCGCAGGAGCGCCGCAAGCTCCGCCGTCCGACAACAGTCACGCTCCGCATCCGTGCGCGAGAGCGCATTCTTCACATCCGAGGCGAACGATGGCATCTCAGCTCACCCGAAAATCATAGATCATACGCATGACGTTGCGGCTGAGCTTGTCGGGGTCATGCCGCACGGCATCCGATTGATTGATGATATCCGCCGCGACAAAACCAATGCCGAGCGCATTGATCGCTTCCTCGTCCACTGTGACGGGCTCAATTCCCTCTGTCGCATACTTTTCGCGCAGTTCATCCGAAATCGACGCGTTATTCACGAGCATAAAGTCAATCGCACCGCGTCCCGCATGCCTGATGATTGCCTCTGCGTGCATGGCGGCCGTATAGCCGTCTGTCTCGCCGGGCTGAGTCATGACATTGCAGATGTAGATTTTGAGCGCACGGCTTTTGCGGAGTTCCTCTGCAACACCATTCACGAGGAGATTCGGCATAATGCTCGTATAGAGACTGCCGGGACCGAGGATGATCGCATCCGCCGTGCGGATCGCCTCAAGTGCAGACGGCACGGGCGTGACATCCTGCGGATAGAGGCGCACGCGGCGGATGCGCCCCGGCACCTCGGGGATGTGCGACTCTCCCTCGACAATCGTTCCGTCCTCAAGGATCGCATCGAGGCGCACGGACTCCTTCGATGCGGGGAGCACGCGGCCTTTGACCGCGAGAACCTTGGAGGACTCGCGCAGTGCCGTCTCCATATCGCCCGTGACTTCCGCCATCGCGGCGAGGAAGAGATTGCCGAAGCTGTGCCCCGCGAGGTTGCTCTCCCCCTCGAAACGGTGCTGGAAGAGTTTTTCCATCAGCGGCTCGGTATCGGCGAGCGCAACGAGGCAGTTGCGCAGATCGCCGGGCGGAATGATGCCGAGTTCCTCGCGCAGACGCCCCGAGGAACCGCCGTCGTCCGCAACCGTCACGACCGCCGTCACATTGCTTGTGAGCTCCTTGATCCCCCGCAGGAGAACGGAGAGCCCGTGCCCGCCGCCGATCACCGTAACCGCAGGCCCACGGCTGAGGCGTGTCTTTTCATACACGAGATCTACCAAACGCGTGGATGTGCCCTCGGGCATCAGCACCGTGATGACCGCGCGGATGATGTGCCGCGTCGCAACAAGCATGAGCGCGCTGCCGAGGCCGAGGATAAGCGCCCCCGCAATCGCCGTGAAGCCGTAGCTGTAGCTGCCCCGCCACGTATAAACGAAGCGGAAGATCGCCTCCTCAATGCTGTCGATGTATTTATAGTTGAAGATCAGTGCAACTCCAAGCCCGACACAGAGCGTCCCGATCGCAAAGACAAGGAGCCAGCGTTTGAAGCCCATCCCGGGGTAGAGCCATTTCATGAGGTGCATCGATCAGCCCTCGCTCACGTGTTCGTGCACCTCATTCTTCATGAGGTCGCGATGTTCGAGATGCGCCGCATAGCTGCCCTTGATGCGGTCGTAAAGATGTTTGGCAATGAAGACACTGCGATGCATGCCGCCCGTGCAGCCGACGGCGATGACGAGTTGACTCTTGCCCTCCTTCACGTACTGCGGCAAGAGGAAGTCGATCATCCCATCGAGCTGCTGCTCGAATTTTTGCGTCACATCCCAAGACTCGATATAGGAAGAAACTTGGGGTACGGTGCCGCTCTTGCTGCGCAGCGAATCCACATAGAACGGGTTCGGCAGGAAGCGCACGTCAAAGACAAGATCAGCGTCGAGCGGGATGCCATACTTGAAGCCGAACGAAAGGATGTTGACATTCATCTCCGCATCCCTGCCCGGCGTGTCATAGTGCTGTCGGATGATATCGCGCAGCTCCGCCTTGCGCAGACGCGAGGTGTCGATCAGCTGCGTCGCACGCGCACGCACGGAGGCAAGACGGGCGCGCTCGCGTGTCACGCCCTCCGAGATACGCGCGTCAGGCGCGAGCGGATGGGGGCGGCGCGTTTCCTTATAGCGACGGATGATGACATCGTCGGACGCCTCGATAAAGAGCAGCTCATAGGAAACATCCCCCGCATCCAGATCACTGAGAACGCGCACGAAGTCATCGAAAAACTCGCGGCTGCGTGTATCCACAACGATCGCCGCGCGATTGATCTGCCCATGCGTTTCGCGGCAGAGATCGATGAATTTCGGAATGAATACCGGCGGCAGATTATCCACGCAGAAATAGCCAAGATCCTCCATATAGCGTGCTGCGAGCGACTTCCCGCCGCCGGACAGCCCCGTCACGATGACGGGACGGAACTTCTCCGTCACGCGCTTCTTCTCTCCCATCGCAATCACCTCACAGTACAAACTTCTCGATCGCGAGAGCAATCCCGTTCGCGTCGTTTGACGCCGTCACATAGCGGGCGCGCTCCTTCGCCTCCGGCGTGCCGTTCTCGGGAACGACGGAGAACGCGCCCATCTCGAGCATCTCATAGTCATTGTCCGCATCCCCCGCGACCATCACCTCATCGAGGCTGAGCCCCATCGCGTCCGCGAGCGCCTGCACGCCGACCGCCTTATTGACGCCCGGCGGATTGATGTCAACGCTCGTTCCCGTATTCTGCTGCGGTACCAAGCGATCGCCGAAGTGCTCACGCACCGCACCCACGTAAACGTTGATCCCCTCATCTACGTTGCGCAGAACGAACTGGGGTACGTTCTCGGTATAGCGCAGGTAGTCATCACCCACCTCATTCACCATGAAGTGTGCGGTCGTGCGATAGGCGGCAAAGAGCTCCTCGCGAAACTCCGGTGCGTAGATCTCGATACCGCTGTACCAGTTCACGTACCAGTTGCGCTCATAGGCAAACGTCAGAAACTCCCGCACAAGCGCGGGATCGAAATACTTCGCAAAGACGGGCGCCCCCTCTTCCTTTCCCACGTAGCCGCCGTTGCAGCAGATCACAGGGGCATCGGAGGCAAGCAGGCGCGCAAAATGCAGAGCCGAACGCAGCATGCGCCCCGTCGCGATGGTCACTGTAACGCCGCGCGCCATTGCGCGTGCAATGATATCTTTCGTGCGCGTCGTAATTTTCTTATCCGAGGTCAGGAGCGTCCCGTCCAGATCGAGCGCAATGAGTTTGATTGCCATGTCTCAGTTCCTCGTCATCGGCACGGGCGCATCCGCCCCCATGCCGAGCACGTAGTGATAGATCGCTGCAGCGAGACCGTTCTCCTCACAGGAAAGCGTCTTGTAGTCCGTCACCGCTTTGACCTCGGGGAAGGCGTTGCCCATGGCGACGCTCTTGCCCGCCGTCTTCAGCATCGGCAGATCGTTGTAGGCATCGCCGATCGCCATCGTCTCCTCAATGGAGAAGCCGAGCTTTGCGGCGAGCGACTGCAGCGCCGATGCTTTGGAGATCCCCTTCTCCACGATCTCGATGAGGTGATCTGCTGAGCGCGTCACATCCACCTGTGCACCGAATGCCGTGAGTATGGCTTCCGAGCGCTCAAGCGTGATCTCGCGACCTTTGGTCACGAGGAGCAGCTTGCAGTTGCCCTCTGTATGTGCGAAAAGCCCATCCCAACCGACTGCCTCCCCCGTGAGCTTCTGCGAGTTCTCATAGAAGCGTGACTCGTCGCAAGTCTCGACATAGCGCAGAACACCGCCGCTGTAGGTCTGGATGTACCAGTCACGCTCCTGACAGAACGCCATGATATCATGTGCGAGTGCAGGCTCCACCGCATGTTCCTCATAGACGCGTCCGCTCGGGCTCTTGATGAGAGCGCCGTTGTACGCGATGATCGGCACATCTACGCCGAGTGCCTCAGCCACCGGCAGAGCTGCCTCAAACATGCGTCCCGTCGCAATCGTCACCACGACCCCTGCCTCTGCGGCACGCTGTACCGCTGCAATATTTTCCGCTGAGACCTCATTGCCGTCCGGCAGCATCGTCCCGTCCAGATCCGACACAAACAGCTTTACCGCCATTTCGTCCCCTCCTGTATCCCATTTCTAGGGTCTATGTCAAGTGTTACGGATTGCGATGCTCCACGCAAACGCCTCGTTCGCAAGCGTTCGTGCGCTTGTACGCTTAAATACCGGCGAATTTCTAAACGCCCTTCGGTTGAACGACGAAATCCGCCGGGGCGTACCGCGCAAGCGGTCAACGTCATACAATCACACTTCGCGAACGCTCGTGTTCTTGGGACGTTTTCCCATGCGACCTGTTACCCAATCAGCTTCGTCCTACGGACTTGCTTCTTGGACAGGTCAGTATTTTTCCGCTTGCTCCACTAGGGTTTGCTTTGGAACATCGCAGTCCGCATTCTTCCGTAACAATTATCATAGAACCCATTTCTATCAACTGCTGACAAAAAGCTTTCCCCTATGTTATAATACCCCGAAACAACGAATCCATTGAAAGGAGGAGCACGATGCAGAATTTGTTCCACCGACTCGTCATCCTTGTCGCACTGCTCCTCATCCTCGTCGGCATCTTCGGTCTCTCCTACACCTACCGGATCGATCATCGCAGTGCGCGCAGTCTCTCCGCCTACGCGCGCATCGACTTCCGGTCGTCCTACACGGACGAAGGACGGCTCGAGGGCGCAACGCTCGCGCTCTGGGACTATCGCTATGACAAGGCGAAACTGCTCCCCGATGTCATTCTCTACACGGACGGTGCCGCATGGGAGATGAAGGCCGCGACCAAGTACACGCTGCGCCCCGTGGAGGGAGCGGACAGCCCCTACAAGAATGAAAACAAACTCTTCGTCGAGCTGCCGCGCGCAAGTCTCCCCGCCATCCGCAAGGCGACGAGCGTGCGCCTGCGCTTCTACTACGACAACGGACAGACCATTGACCTGCCGCTGAATGAGCCCGATCTTGCCTATTGGCAGCGCGAGCTGGGACGCGGCATTTGACGGCACAAAGGCATCTCTGCTTTAGGGAAGCACTGATAAATTCAGCACCACCATCTTAGCGCATCTTTTTATCAGTGGTTCCTTAGACATTGTAACACCTCCACACAAATTTTTCCAGTCACAGCATTCTTGATCTCACTCCCATTTCTGCTATGGCGAAACTCCCATATACACTTGAAATGCTTTTCTATCAATGCTATAATGATCACGAATCAGAGGTGGGCATGCGCCAACCAATAGAAAGGCCTCGGGGAGTGATGACCCCCGAGGCTTTTTTTGTGCGCTGATGAGACGCACCCGGCTGATGCCACAGCGGAGGCTGCTTCTACCTCCTCAGCCTCTGCGCAATCAGCGCGCCAAGAACACTCCCGACAACACTGATGAGCAACGAAAGCAACAGATCAGAGATGTGCACGTCACCAACCTCCCTCCCGTGCCTGATTGACCGGATGAGAGCCGTGGCAAGGGGATTATATCATACAGGGAAAGGAAACATCAATGAAGAAGAACGATCTAGCCCTCATCGGCACACTGCTTCTCCTCTGCGGGATCGGCGCCGTGTTTTTTTTCACACGTGCGGACAGCGATATGCGTCATGCTGTCATCACACAGGATAACGTGCAGCTCTACGACATCCCTCTCACAGGACACACAGGCACAGAGGAGATCGTCATCACAGATGCGCACGGCACAAACACGATCCGCATTGAGGGCGAGACGATCGCCGTCGTGGATGCCGACTGCCCCGACCTCGTCTGCGTAAAGACAGGAAAAGCAGAGAAAAAAGGCGATGTGATCGCCTGCCTGCCGCACAAACTCCTCGTCGAAGTGAAATAATATGAACCTCCGTCGAATCACGCGCATCGCGCTCCTCACCGCGCTCTCGCTCATCCTCTTCGTACTCGAAGGCTTCCTCCCTCTGCCGCTGCCCGTGCCCGGCGCAAAGCTCGGGCTTGCCGCCATTGTCACGCTCATTGCTCTCTGCACACTGCCGACGCGTGATGCAGCGCTCATGCTCACGCTGCGCATCCTCCTCGCCTCCGCCTTCGGCGGCGGGTTTGCTCCCATGCTCTACAGCCTCGCAGGTGGTGCGGCGAGTTTCACCGCAATGGCACTGCTCAAAAAACATACACAACATTCCATCATTGCGATCAGTGCCGCGGGCGGCTTCCTGCACAACATGGCGCAGCTCCTCGCCGCTGCCGCCGTCATGCAGACATCCGCTTTATTTTATTACGCGCCCGTGCTTGGCTTCGTCGGCGTTTTGACCGGCATCCTGATCGGCATCACCGCACGATCAATTTTACAGAAAATATCAAGATAAATATTCTCAATTTCATATTTTTGTGCTATACTCTCATTAGCAGATTTTTCTCTCTACTATTACAATTTTAAGGAGGACAATCCAAATGGAGTATCGTATCGAACACGATTCCCTCGGCGAAGTCAAGGTGCCCGCAGACAAGTATTGGGCGGCACAGACGGAGCGCAGCTTCGAGAACTTCCCGATCGGCATCGAGAAGATGCCCGCCGAGATCATCCATGCATTCGGCATTCTGAAGAAATCCGCTGCCATCGCGAACAACAAGCTCGGCAAGCTCGACGAAAAGCGTCTGAACGCCATCAAGGCGGCGTGCGACGAGATCATCGCAGGCAAACTCGCGGAACACTTCCCTCTCGCCGTCTGGCAGACGGGCAGCGGCACGCAGTCCAACATGAACGTCAACGAGGTCATCGCAAATCGCGGCAACGAGATCGCGGGCGAGAAAATCCTCCATCCGAACGATCACTCCAACATGTCGCAGAGCTCGAACGACACTTTCCCGACAGCGATGCACATTGCCGCCGTCATCGCCATCGAGGACGGACTCTTCCCGAGCATTGACCTCCTCGCAAATACCTTCCGCCGTCTGATGAAGGAGAATGAGGGCATTGTCAAGACCGGACGCACACATCTGCAGGATGCTGTACCCATCTCCTTCTCTCAGGAGATCAGCGGCTGGCTCTCCATGCTTGAGCAGTCGAAGAAGCAGCTGCAGGCAGCTCTGCCGTTCCTGCATGAGCTCGCACTCGGCGGCACTGCCGTCGGCACGGGACTGAACGCACCAAAGGGCTTCGATGTTGCCGTTGCCGAGGCGGCAAGCGAGCTGACGGGCAAGAAGTTCGTCACCGCGCCGAACAAGTTCCACGCACTCACGAGCAAGGACGCCGTTGTCTTTGCGCACGGCGGACTCAAGGGACTCGCCGCGAACATGATGAAGATTGCAAACGATATCCGCTGGCTCGCAGCAGGTCCGCGCTGCGGTCTCGGCGAAATCACGATCCCCGCGAACGAGCCGGGCAGTTCCATCATGCCGGGCAAGGTCAACCCGACACAGTGCGAGTCCGTCACGATGGTCGCCGTGCAGATCATGGGCAACGATGCCGCAATCGGCTTTGCCGCCTCGCAGGGCAATTTCGAGCTGAACGTCTTCATGCCTGTCATGATCTATGACTTCCTCCAGTCCGCACGCCTCCTCACCGACTCGATCAAGTCGTTCAACGACCGCTGCGTCACAGGAATCACGGCGAACCGCGAGAAGATGCACGAGAACCTCCATCGCTCGCTCATGCTCGTCACGGCGCTGAACCCGTACATCGGTTACGAGAACGCCGCGAAGACCGCGCACAAGGCGTTCGACGAGAACATCAGCCTCAAGGAGGCATGCGTCGCCCTCGGCTTCCTCACCGCCGAAAAATTCGACGAGGTTTTCCATCCCGAAGAGATGGTGTAAGGCTCCCCCTGCCCATACGAAAAGACCTGCCGCAAACGTGCGGCAGGTCTTTCTGTTCTCCTACAGCGCGAGAAAATCCGGGTTGAGCACCCGCAACGTCTTGCGGTCATAGTCGATGATCCCCTCGTCGCGCATATGACTCATCTCGCGGCTGAGTGCACTGCGCTCGACGCCAAGATAGCGTGCAAGCTGCGTCTGGTTCATCTCGCGCAGCCCCTCGCCCCCCTCGGACGAGATCGCCTGCAGGTAGACGCTGAGCTTCGCTCGGATGCTCTTTTGCCCCATGATGCGAATCTTGTGCTGGTAGAAGATGCCCTTGTGCGAGATGCGCCGCAGCATATTGAGCGTAAAGCGCCAGAGATGCGGATCCGTGCACGCGCTGCGATGATACAGCTGACGAAACGGGAGGCGCAGAATCAGCGTATCGTGGAGCGCCTTGACAAACATGCGGCTCGCCGAGAGATTCGCGCCCTCCATCGTCTCGCCGAAGCTCTTGCCCGCCTCGAAGATGCTCATGTCGATCTGGTCGGCGTTCTCGTTGAGAAAGGACACCTCGATCGATCCCGAGAGGATGATGCCCGTCACGATCGGCGCACGCCCCATGCGCATGATGTTCGTACCCGCCGCATAGTGCTTCAGATCGCCGCCGAGCGCATTGAGGAGTTCCGGCAGCGCATCCGCAGGGATTCCCTCGAACAGATCGTGCTGCAGCAGGAGTTCTGTATGCGGTGCCAGTATTTCATGCGTCAGCATAGTCCACTCCTTTCCATTGATAGAGAACCATTCTCTATCATTATAGGAGGAATCCTTGTATTTGTAAATGAGGCACACATTTTTTCCGCAATATTTCTCTTCATTGTGTCAAAAAATGCTATAATAACAGCAGTTATATACATAAATTTCAACAGAAATGGAGCATACGATGCAGAACACATCATATCAAAATCTCATCATCGGATTCGGCAAGGCGGGCAAGACACTTGCCGGCTTCCTCGCGAAGAAGGGCGAGACCGTCGCCCTTATCGAACGCGCGAAGGAGCGTTACGGCGGCACCTGCATCAACGTCGCCTGCATCCCGTCGAAGTCGCTGGAGTACAGCGCGCGTCTCTCGGCAGCGGCGGGCGGCGACTTCGCAGCAAAGGCGGAGCGCTATCGTGCGGCGATTGCAGAGAAACGCCGCCTCACAAAGATGTTGCGCGAGAAGAACTACGCGAAGGTAACGGGTGCGGGTGCTGTCGTCATCGATGGAGAGGCATCCTTTATCGATGCGCACACAGTACGCATTGTCGGCACAGAGGGGGAGCAGTGGGTCACGGCGGAACGCATCTTTATCAACACGGGCGCACTTCCCTTCGTACCGCCAATCCCGGGCGCTGCAGAGAGCACGCACGTCTATACGAGCGAAACGATGATGGAGCTCGACGAGCTTCCCGAAAAGCTCGTCATCATCGGCGGCGGCTACATCGGACTTGAGTTTGCCTCGTACTACGCCAACTTCGGCTCGTCCGTCGCCGTCGTACAGGACGGAAGTGACTTCATCCCGCGTGAGGACAGGGAGATCGCTGCGCGTGTTATGCAGCAGATGAATGATCGCGGCATCCACATCCTGACGGGTGCAAAGATACAGCGCATCGAGGATGGCGCGGCGGGGGCGAATGTCATCGTGCAGACGGAGGACGGTGAGAAGACACTTGCCGCGAACGCCATCCTCGTCGCCACGGGGCGCCGCCCGAACACTGCGGCTCTGAACCTTGCGGCGGCAGGCATCGCGGTAACGGAGCGCGGTGCCGTCGCGGTGGATGAACATCTGCGCACGAACGTACCGCACATCTGGGCAATGGGTGATGTTGCGGGTGGACTGCAGTTCACCTACATCTCGCTTGACGACTTCCGCATTGTAAAAGATCAGCTCGGCGGTACGGGTGCACGCACAACGGCAAACCGCGGCGCTGTTCCTTACACCGTCTTTCTCGATCCGCCGCTCTCACGCGTCGGAATGACCGAGGAGCAGGCACAGGCGGCAGGCTTTGACGTGCGTGTCACACGTCTCGAGGTTGCCGCCATCCCGAAGGCGCAGGTCTACAAGAAACCTGCAGGAGTCCTCAAGGCAATCATCGACGCGAAGACAGACACAATCCTCGGCGCACATTTCTTCTGTCCCGAGTCGCAGGAGATGATCAACCTCATAAAGATGGCGATCGACCACGGGATCACCGCCGCCGCACTCGGCTCTGCCATCTACACCCACCCGACCATGACTGAGGCGCTGAACGACCTCTTTGGATGAAAAGGAGACGATGATGACATTCTGCCGCAAAAAAACTCTTTGCCGCGCCATGCTTCTGCTTGCCCCTCTTTTCTTCTTCGGTGCAAATTACGGACAGGCAGCACCCGAGACGACACCCCCTCAACAGGTCGTAGGGAGTGCAGCGCCCACCGAGGCGAGCACGATTCAGATCTTCTCGATGGAGTTCCGCCATCCCGTTGCGGACGGTGCTCTGATGCGCATTGTCTGCCAGATCGATGCGCCCGTCAAGAACGCCCTGCCCGCCGAGGAGATTGCGGCGCAGGGGCTCGATCCGAACAGCTTCATCACCTGCCTTGGCGAATTCGTCGGCAAGGAGTTTACGAACGGACGCCATCTGGACATCCGCGAGCGCTACGTTCCATGGACGCAGGAGCTTGAGGCGAGCCTTCAGGATGTGATCGCCGCACACAATCTCACCGCCGAGAACGACTACGGCGCACGCGCAGAGACCGTTTTGAATCCCGCCTACAATATTCTCATCGCCTACAAGGACGGGCGCAGCCTCCACATCACCTCGGAAGGTCCGACGGTAAACGAGCACGAGGCACACATCGAGGACATCCTCCTCACATGGGCAGACGAGGCATTTGCTGCGGGTGGAAAATAAGAAGATTTCAATGAACAACTGGAAGCGATATATCAGCGGTATCATGCTCGTCCTCGGGCTGATGATCCTGCCGCAATGCTCGTTTGACAAAGCATCCGATACGCCTGAAACGCGCGGTATCGTCCTCACGGGCGAGGCGAAGCAGGACTACATTCAGCAGCAGATGAACGAGCTCTATCATCCGCCCGAGGACAAGAAACCCACACCGTTCACTGCACCCACCGGCTGGACGTATGAAAAGACATCCATCGGAAATGTGCGTGTCGAGCGTCTTGCTCCACCGAAGTCATCTACAAAACACGTTGTTCTGCGGCTGCATGGCGGCGCATATATGAGCGGCATTACGGATCTCTACCGCAGTTTTGCCGTGCATCAGGCGGAGTACACGGATGCGTCGGAGATCTACTGTGTGGACTATCGTCATGCGCCCATATACACCTATCCTGCGGCGCTCGAAGATGCGACGACGGTCTATCGGGGACTTCTGGCGCGCGGAACGAAGGCATCGGACATCATCATCTACGGAGATTCGGCGGGCGGCAATCTTGCCGTGGAACTTGCAATTTATTTGAGGGAGCACGACATCCCACAGCCCGCCGCCCTCATTCTCCTCTCGCCGTGGGCGGACTTTGAACACAAGGACGGCACGTCGCGCACGGAGAACTTTGCAAAGGACAAGGTGCTCGGCGAGGGCACGCCGTTCGCCCCCCACTTGCGGAGTATCCCGCCGTATGCGGGCGATCTCCCGCTCGACGATCCGCGCCTCTCGCCGATTCACGCCGATCTCAGAGGTCTCCCGCCAATGCTCATCCAGACGGGCAGCTACGATCTCCTATTGACCGAGGACGAGCAGCTTGCGGCAAAGGCAAAGGCAGACGGCACAGACGTAACATTCACTGTCTACCCCGAGATGCCCCATGTCTTCCCGCTCGTCCTGCCCGAACTCGCGGAAAGTTTCGCCGCACTTGAGGAGATGCGGGACTTTGTGAATCGGTATATGAACGAACTACCATAATCATACGAAAGCGGGAGATTTCGCCACATGAGCGAAATCTCCCGCTTGTCGTTTCTCTATTATGCCTCTCTGCGGTCGAACGGTACTTGTCCGAGCTGCAAATCCGGGTTGTTCTCACGGATCCAGCCAAGTGCCCACTCGTTGCTCACGAGGAGGACGGGGTTGCCGCTCTTGTCGTGAACGAACATGCCGCGATCCGCACCGCGCAGATCGGAGGGCGTGATCGTGCGCCCGTCTGGGAACGCGAGCCAACGCGCCGTCTCGAACGGCTGCATCTGCATCGTGATCTCCGTGTTGTACTCGTTCTTCAGACGATACTCGAGCACCTCGAACTGCAGCGAGCCGACGGTGCCGACGATGTAGCTGTCGAGTCCCGCGCCGACCTGCTCAAAGAGCTGAATCGCCCCCTCCTGCGTCAGCTGCTCGATGCCCTTGACGAACTGCTTGCGCTTCATCGTGTCCTTTGCCGCGACGCGCGCGAAACGCTCGGGCGGGAACACGGGAAAGTCCTCGAATTTGAACTTGTGCGCGGGGTCACAGAGCGTATCTCCGATGCCGAACACGCCGGGGTCGAACAGCCCCACGATATCGCCGGGATACGCTGTGTCGATGATCTGGCGATCCTGTGCAAGGAACTGCTGCGGCTGTGCGAGTTTGATGAGCTTGCCCGTCGGTGCGTGCCAAACACTCATATTGCGGTCGAACTTGCCCGACGAAATCCGAATAAATGCGAGGCGGTCGCGGTGCGCGGGGTTCATATTCGCCTGAATCTTGAACACGAAGCCCGAGAATTTCTCATCGTCCGGCTCGATCACACCCGCCGAGGACATGCGCGGCGCCGGCGTCGGTGCGAGGCGAATGTACTCCTCGAGGAAGTTCTGCACGCCGAAGTTTGTCATTGCCGAGCCAAAGAACATCGGCGTGAGTTCGCCTGCATCCACGGCTGCGCGGTCGAACGCCTCACCCGCGTCGCGCAGCAGCTCGATGTCGTCCGCAAGCGCAGCGGCAGCCTCCTCCCCGACGCGTTCCTTCCACGCGGGGTCGTCCATCTCAAACACCTCAGAGACGCGTGTTTCCTGCCCGTGTGTCTCATCCTCGGCAAAGAGCTCGATGCGGTTCTTCTCGCGGTCATAGACACCGCGATAGGTGCCGTCCGTGCCGATCGGCCAGTTCATCGGATAGGAGCGGATGCCGAGCACGTTTTCGAGTTCATCCATGAGGTCAAGCGGTGCTTTGCCGAAACGATCCAATTTGTTGACGAACGTGAAGATAGGGATGCCGCGCTGACGGCAGACGCGGAACAGCTTGCGCGTCTGTGCCTCGACGCCCTTTGCCGCATCGATGATCATGACGGCGCTGTCCACCGCCATCAGCGTACGGTAGGTGTCCTCACTAAAGTCCTGATGCCCCGGCGTATCGAGGATGTTGATGCGATAGCCGTCGTAGTCGAACTGCAGGACGGAGGAGGTGACGGAGATGCCGCGCTGCTTTTCGATCTCCATCCAGTCGGAGACGGCGTGGCGCTGCGTCTTGCGCGACTTGATCGAGCCAGCGAGATGGATTGCCCCGCCGTAGAGGAGCAGCTTCTCGGTGAGCGTTGTCTTGCCCGCGTCCGGATGTGAGATGATGGCGAATGTGCGGCGCTTTGCGATTTCGCGCGCGAGTTCTTCTTTCAGTGCTGCCATAAATTTCCTTACAATACAATCGTTCGGTAATCACAGGGCTGCACGACACGCAGCCTATCTTTTTGCCCCTTCCACCGCTTCGCGGTCCCCCTTCCCCGCAAGCGGGGCAGGCTTTGGAGGACAATTATTTCAACGTCAATGATACGGGGCAGTGATCGCTGCCGAATACGTCCGCATGGATCTCCGCCGCAGCGATACGGTCACGCAGCTCCTCGGAGACGAGGAAGTAGTCGATGCGCCACCCTGCATTCGTCTCGCGCGCATGACGCAGATACGACCACCATGTGTATGCGCCCGTCAGATCCGGATAAAGTGCACGGAAGGTGTCAATAAAACCTGCGCCCAGCAATTCGGTGAGCTTTCCGCGCTCCTCATCCGTAAAGCCCGCATTGCGGCGATTGCTTTTCGGATTCTTGAGGTCGATCTCCGTGTGTGCAACGTTGAGATCGCCGCAGACGACGACGGGCTTCTTCGCACGCAGGTCGAGGAGAAACGCACGAAACGCATCCTCCCAGACGAGCCGATAGTCAAGCCGCGCGAGTGCGTTCTTTGAGTTCGGCGTGTAGACGGTGACGAGGTAGATATCCTCAAACTCCATCGTGATGACGCGCCCCTCGTGATCGTGCTCCTCGATCCCAAGACCATATGCAACGGAGAGTGGTTTCACGCGCGTAAAGATCGCCGTGCCCGAGTAGCCCTTTTTCTCCGCGCTGTAAAAATACTGCTCGTAGCCGGGCAGATCGAGGATCGCCTGCCCCTCCTGCATCTTCGTTTCCTGCAGACAAAACGCGTCGGCATCCAGTTCCTTGAAGGACTCCATGAAGCCTTTTTTCAGTGCGGCACGCAGACCATTGACGTTCCATGATACAAAGCGCATGATGCTTCCCTCCATCAGAGCGTCTTATATGCCGAAATCGGCCAGAATACAATCATCGCCTTGCCCTTGATGAAGTCGTACGGAACGAAGCCGACATCGGCAAAGCGGCTGTCCTCGGAGTTGTTGCGGTTGTCGCCCATGACGAAGATGCGTCCCTCGGGCACGGTTGACTTCGGGTACTCGCTGCGCGTCTTTTCGAGGATGTAGTCCTCCGTGAGCAGCTGATCGTTGACGAGCACACGCCCCTCGCGGATCTCGATCGTATCCCCCGGGGTCGCGATCACACGCTTGATGAAGTCGCGGCTCGGGTCACGCGGGTATTGAAAAACGAGGACTTCGCCCTTCTCCGGCGGTCGGAAGCGATAGATGAATTTATTGACGACGAGGCGCTCCTCCGACTCGAGCGTCGGACGCATCGACGGTCCGTCGACGACATAGAGCTCCACGATAAAGGTGCGGATGAACATGGCAAGCGCGACGGCGACGACAATGGATACGACCCAGTCCTTGATCTCCGACGCGGTTGACGTTTCTTTTTCCATAAACTCCTCCTCTCATACAGCAAAAATAGGGACTGCCGCAGCAGTCCCCATCCATCGTGATTTAGCGCTTTTCCCGAATACGAGCTGCCTTGCCCGTGAGTCCGCGCAGATAGTAGAGCTTAGCGCGGCGAACAATACCGCGGCGCGTCACCTCGATCTTGGCGATACGCGGGGAGTGCACGGGGAAGAGACGCTCGACTCCGACGCCCGAAGCGATGCGGCGCACGGTGAAGGTCTCACGGACGCCTGTGCCCTGACGTGCGATGACAACGCCCTCGAACACCTGAATGCGCTCGCGCGTTCCCTCGACGATGCGCGCATGGACGCGAACCGTGTCGCCGGGTGCAAACTGCGGGATGTCGGAGCGAAGCTGCTCCTTCTCAAGGATCTCGATGATATTCATATGTTTTCCTCCTTTGCTCGGACGTTCATAGCCGGCTCATGCCGTCCAGCGGACCATCCACACACATACTAAGTGAATATAGCATAAGATGCGCCCATGTGCAAGAAAAATTTTCCTCAGCGATCCCAGATGCCCTTCAGGCTGTCCTCGGGATAATTGATCTCGTGAGGCTTTGCGACGGGCTTTCCTTTTGCACGGCGCGACGGCATATGTGCCCGCCAGTCCGGCTCGCAGGTGATGCGATTGCGCCCGCTCTCCTTCGACTGGTAGAGCGCCATGTCCGCACGCTTCACCACATGATCTGCCGTATCCTCATCCGTCCCGTACCAAATAGCAACGCCGCCGCTGCACGTCACCTGTTCCGACGGGTGAATATGTGCCCTCGAAACGGCCTCACGAATGATATTCGCGAACGCCTCTGCCTCCGTTCCGTCATAGTGAAGACAGAGCAGAATGAACTCCTCACCGCCCCAACGGATGAGAATGTGCCGACGATCGAGGAATCCGCTGATCGTCTGCGCGAAACCAACGAGCACCACATCGCCGACATCGTGTCCATAGGTGTCATTGATCTTCTTGAAATGATCGATGTCAAACATGATGAGGGCAAACGGCTCCTTGGTCTCGATCGAGATCCGCATGAAGTCACGCGTCGCCGCAAGGAATTTATTGCGGTTGAACACGCCTGTGAGCGGGTCGACCTCCATGCGCTTTGTCACCACAGAGACCTCGTTCTCAAGGCTCGCGGACAGCTCTGTGAGATAGCGCTCATGTGCGGCGCGTTCCAAAATCAGCCGGACAATAAAGAAACCGATCGTATAGATTCCAAATGGAACGAGGTACATGTGCCAAGCAAACAGACGGTACTGCAACGCCATGCCATCGATGACGGCAAGCGCCGATAGTGTCCCAAAGGCGATGAGCAAAGGGCGGCAGCGCTGATTGCCGCGCTCGTGGCACGACCAGAGCCAGTATGCGATCATGAGTCCGCAGACAAGGAGCGCGGGATAGTAAAAGAACCGCATGAGATAGAGGCCATTCTGTCCCAAAAGTTCAAACAGAACGGCAAGAAATAAAATAAGTCCGTAGATGCAGGAAACCTGAAGAATGTTCTTTTTGTAGCGTTCGTCAATGACGCTGTAGATGAGCAGATTGGCGCTGAGGGGGACAAGATAGGTCGAGATCAATTCCAAATTCCACCAGAACACCGGCCAATCCAGCCAGAGGAGCATAAGACTCGACGAGCTGATCATCCAGACGAAAAAAATGACCAGAACAACAATCAGCCGCAGATAGATATCGCGGAGCTTCTTTTCTGTGAAAAAATAAACGCCGAGCAGCATGATGAAGATGAGGAGCGCCGTAATGCCGCTGACATAGGGAAAGTCGTAGAGAAATACGACCTCAATCTGATGGGCAGCGCGATCCAGGCGAATGCGGTCGAACTGCCCGAGCACCCAGATATTGTCCGAGTGCGCCTGAATGTAAATATGACGCCCAACCGCCCACGCAGGCAGATCGACGAGATGCCACTTGCGCCCATAGGAGAAATCATGCAGATTCAGATCGCCGTAGCGATAGATGGAAACGCCATCGATGAAGATCTGCACCGCCTGATCCGTTGTGGAGAAGAACAGACTCTCGTCCACGCCCGTATCGGGCGGAATGTAGACACGTATCCAAACATAATGTGTTCCCTCGGGCACGGCAACGCCGAACTGTGGGTTGAATTTCCGCCAGCGCCCCTCCTCCTTGGGGAATGCAGGAACACTCTTCGCTGCCTTTTCATCGGCATCGGGCCTGTTTGGCTGCCAGTACTCCCATGAAAGTTCGGAGGTTTCAGCAAAGACCGTATGACATGTGCACAGCATCCACACAAAAAAAATTGCCTGCACAAATATGCACCATCTACGGTTCACCATTGCTCACCCCCTTTAAGGAAGCACTGATAAATTCAGCACCGCCATCTTGACGCATCTTTTTTGCCCGCACTACGCCCGCGATCCTCCACATAGTCCTTGCTATGCGTCCGGTTTGCCTCCTTGTTCGGACGAAAAAATCTACGCCAATCTGACGGACTTCATTTTATCAGCGATTCCTTAAGTTATTCGTTATAAAATGAAGGTTACTTAAGTTTTTTCAGGAAGAAAGTCCTGCTAATGTTTTGTGTACGATCTCCTCAGGAACATCAATGTGCACGGACACTGTTCCGATCTTCTCCGCGAGTACCCAATGAATACGTCCGCCTACGGTCTTCTTGTCGTGGAAGAGATCGGCATACATCGCGTCTGCCGTCACACCGTCGGCAGAGAGCGGCAATCCCATCGCAGAGATCAGCGCGTTCATACGCACACGCTCCCCATCCGCGAGGAGCCCCATCTGCACGCTGATATCCGCCGCACCCACCATACCGATCGCGACCGCCTCGCCGTGCCGATAGCGCACATAGCCCGTCTCCTTCTCGATCGCGTGCGCGATCGTATGTCCGAAGTTCAGGATGCGCCGCAGTCCGCCCTCGCGCTCATCCTGCCGCACAACATCCGCCTTGATCTCACAGGAGCGTGCGATCATATATGCCGTTGCTGCGGGTTCGAGGGCGAGCACATCCGCGCGATTCGCCTCAAGCCACGCAAAGAAATCGGGATCGTAGATGATGCCGTATTTGATGATCTCGCCGAGTCCCGTGGCGATCTCACGTGCGGGCAGTGTCTTCAGAAAATCCAGCTCCATAAAGACAGCATCCGGCTGATAGAACGCACCGATGAGATTCTTGCCGAGCGGATGGTTGACGGCAACCTTGCCGCCGACGCTCGAATCCACCTGAGCGAGGAGGCTCGTCGGCACCTGAACGAAGGGCACGCCGCGCATGTAGGTCGCCGCGACAAAGCCCGCAAGGTCTCCGACCACGCCGCCGCCGAGCGCAATAATCGGCGAGCGTCGATCCAGCCCAAGTTCGATGGCACGCGTAAAGAGTTCATTCGCCTGCGTGAGGCTCTTCGAGGACTCCCCTGCAGGAATCGTCGCGATCTCTGCCTGTACGCCTGCATCTGCGAGGAGCGCTGCAATCTGTCCGGCGCAGAGCGGTGCGATATTTGTATCCGTGACGATCATGCCATGCGGGGAGTATCCCGCCTGACGAACGAATGCACGTATCTCATCCGCAACGCCGCTGCCGATTACGATTGAATAGCTGCGCTCTCCGAGCTCTACTTCTACCCTCTGCCTCATATTATTTTCTCCATATCCGCGTTGCCTGCACGATATACTCCGCTACCTCGAGCGGCGAGCGCCCGCTCGTATCCACCGTGATGTCCGCATCCTCATAGAGAGCGCGGCGCTCCTCGAGCAGCCGCACAACAGCCGCACGGCGATCCCCTGCATCCGCATGGTCGAGGACGGGACGCGCTCCGCGTGCTGCCGTTCGCCGGAGGATGGTATCGACATCGGCGGTCAGCGCTACGATCACGCCGTTTTGACGCAGCAGCGCGACATTCTCCGGATCCTTGACCGTTCCACCGCCGGTCGCAATAACGAGATTCGTACGTTCTGCCGCTGCACGCACAGCCTCCTTTTCACGCGCACGAAAGTACGGCTCACCGTGCTCCGCAAACATCGCAGGGATACTCATACCATGCTGCTCCTCGATCTTCTTGTCAAGATCGTGAAAGGCACAGCCCAGCCGCCCGGCGAGCAGGCGCCCGACACTGGTCTTGCCCGTCCCCATAAAACCGATCAGTACGACGTTCTTCATCCCTTCTGCCATACCCTTTCAAGCCGTGCATGGTAGGCAGCAAGCGAAGCGGCAAGATCGGTCATCGTGTCCGCATGGAACTGCGTACAGATTGCATCCGCGAGGACAAAGGAGACCATCGCCTCGCCAACGACAGAGGCGGCGGGCACGGCGCAGGTATCGCTGCGCTCCTTGCTCGCGGAGACCTCATTGCGCGTTGCAATGTCCACTGTCCGAAGCGGTGCCATCAGCGTCGGAATGGGCTTCATCGCCGCGCGCACGACAAGCGTCTCACCGTTCGTCATACCGCCCTCAAGCCCACCCGCACGATTCGTCTTACGATAGGGTTGCCCGTTTTCGCCCATAAAGAGTTCATCGTGAATCTCGCTGCCGGGCAGATGTGCACACGCAAAGCCCGCGCCGATCTCCACGCCCTTAATCGCCTGAATGGACATGAGCGTCCCCGCGAGCTGTCCGTCGAGACGACGATCCCACTGCGTATGGGAGCCAAGCCCGACCGGAAGCCCGCGCACAACGATCTCAAAGATGCCGCCAAGCGTATCGCCATTCGCCTTTGCCTGGTTGATGTATGCCTTCATGCGTGTCTCTGCCGCAGGATCACAGCAGTTCATGTCGCTGCTGTTCGTCACACCGATGTCCTCATCGCGGATTGCCGCACGGTCAACCGACACGCCGCCGATCTCAGTCACATGAGAGGCGACGGTCACACCGACGGCAGCGAGCAGCTGACGGCAGACAGCACCGACAGCAACACGCATCGTTGTCTCGCGCGCACTCGAACGTTCGAGGATGTCACGTGCGTCATCGCGGTCGTATTTCAGTACGCCCGTGAGATCGGCATGCCCCGGACGGACGGCAGTAACCTTCGGCCCCGCCGGATCTCCGAAGGGATCCATGCGCTCCGTCCAGTTTGCAAAGTCGCGGTTCACGACCTGAAGTGTGATCGGCGAGCCGAGTGTCTCACCGAAGCGCACCCCCGAGAGAACTTCGACCCGATCGGTTTCGATCTTCATGCGGTCGCCGCGCCCATACCCTTGCTGACGGCGCGCAAGCTGCGCATCAATGGCCTCGCGCGTGAGCCGCAGTCCGGCGGGCATACCGTCGAGGATCGCCGAGAGCGCCGCACCGTGTGACTCACCGCCTGTGACAAAACGCAGCTGACTCATTCAAATTCCTCCCCATATAACATATTTGCATTCATTTTGAAGTAAATTCGATATAAGACGACCTTTTCCTGCAAACGCTCCTGTCTTTGTCCCATGGAGGGATCCATCACGGCTCTGCTGCCGCATGCGCCGCAATATGGAGAAGCAGAACGCCATGCATTTCATTTCCCTCAGCAGTGATCGAAAAGGAGCCGAATCGAACGCTGCGTTCGCCCTCCTGTACAGCGTGCAAAAAGGAGAGCACATCGAAATAGGTTCCACGAAATTTGAGCTCAATCGGCTGAATGATAATTTCGCCCACGGTCTCGGGCGGCTGTGGTGCAAAGCTGACAACGGTCACATTGTTGCGCCGCGCAAGAAGCTCTACTGCATGGATAAACCGCCCCTGCCCACGCTCCTCCGGCAAGGCATCCGCGAGGCGGGCCTGACGCGCACGCAGTTTCGGCTCCGCCCGCTCATCTGTGAGCAGCAAGCGCTGATATGCATCCACACGTGCAAGCTCAGCCTCAGCCGCCTCCCGCTCGGCACGCGCAGCAGCGTGCTCCGCCGTGATGACGGGAGAAACGACAAACAGGTAGAGGAGGAGCAATCCGATCGCCCATATCAGTGCAATCTCGATGCGCTGCCGCACAGAAAACCGATCCATAGCGCCTCCTACCAACTGCTGCTCAGGATGAAGTGAATGCGCTCGGTCATATCCTCCGCCTGCTCGCCCGGACCCGCATGCTCAAGCGCGATGTCCGCAGAGAAAAATGGATCTGCCTCCATCGCTCCCATGAGGGCGGCGAGCGCCGCATAGTGCACGGCCTCACCTTCGATCCGAACGGCGTGTTCCTCCGCCCGCACGCCCGTGAGACGGACACCATCCACCGTCATCGAACCGAGATGAATGAGCAGTGCACGCACGGGCAGCGACTCCGCTGTGAACGCGCTCAAAAGCTGCTCATGCTGTGCCACGTTGGCACGCAGCGCATAGAACGTCTTCATGCGCGCCCGCTCCGACGACCGAAGCGCAAGCTCCTCCACCGCGTGGTCACGCGCCTGACGCTCCGCCATGCAGGCGGCGATATCCGCGGTCACATTTGCCAGAAAGAGTCCCGTGGCAATGACAGCAATGATTGCCGCCGCATGCGGGCAAACGGATCCAACGGCAGATCGTTCGGTCGTCCAATAAAGGTTCACCGGCATCCCTTTACGCACGAGAAGCCCCGCATAGACGGCGGGCACCAGTGCATCATCCTCTGCCGACTCCCACGGCATACGCGGTTCACGTGCCTCCTCGATCTCCTTTTCCAGAGGCGTGGTGACCGGCGGGAACACGGTGAGCCGCCGCAAAGGAAGCCCTGCGGCAGTGAATACAGAAAAATATTTCTCGATGCGGCTCGCATCCATGCGTGCCATCCAGTAGCGGTGTGGAGTCGTATTCGACATTGGTACGGCGCAGAGTCGGACATCGCCGCGCTGCTTTCCGCCCGTATCATCTTCCTCGGCACGCAGCGCCCAGAGAAGTGCCGCATGGAGTTCTGCGCCCTCGAGCAGGACGGGCAGCTCACGTTCCTCCGTATCCACTTCCGCGAGAGGGAGTGCAAGTGCCAACGGTATTTTTTCCCATCCCGCACGGATCAGCTGTGCATGCACAAAGGAGGCAAATGCTTCGGCATCCGAAGATGCGGAGCAGGGCTCCTCAGATGTGCGCGATTCGGTCACCATCCATGCTCCCCCATGCTCCTCTGCAGCGCACAAGCGAACAAGTACAAGCCCATGCGGCGCAGGATAGAGCCCCACTGCCTCACGCACGCTCCACGGCAGCCTAATACCAACGCCGCCAGACATAGCGATTCCCCTTTTTCTCCATCCACCCACGCACGATTTTCGCACGTTCCCACTTCTCTCCATCGGGGATGCGTATACCTGTCTCCGACTTATCGATCGCCGCCGCACCGACCGTCAGTCCTTTCTCTGCCCATGCTCCCTCAGGTCTTTCGATAAAAACACAGAGTTTGATCCCCTCCGACGTTGGAATTGAAACAAGATCCGTGCTGACGATTTTACTGCGTCCAACCGGAGGCAAAGGACCATAGGCGTCCGCATCCCGTTCAAGCGATGCCGCAGCGGTTTCGACGCCGCTCTCGGCAGCAAGCCGCAGCTGCATCTCACGTTCATACTCTGCAGCAACGCTTGCTCCGCCGCGCATAAACTGCGCCGCAGCAAGCGCGAGCAGGAGCACCGCTGTGAGCACGCAAAGCCCAATAGCAGAAACACTGCCGCATTCCCCTCTATGATCCACCCATATCCTCCCGCAGATAAACCGAGGTTTCGAGGCGGCAGGTGCGTCCCGTCACCATGCTCACCCCTGTCATCGTAATGTGATAGAGGCGCGGATACCGGGCGTCCTCCACGATGGAAAACGCAGTAATCTGCACCCCGGCCCCCACAAAAGAGCCTGTAATGGGCGCTGTGACCGCATTGAGCACCAGCTGTGTATCGCTGCGCCAGTAGCGATCCAGCGCCTCCCCGCTCTTCGCATCCTGTCGCATTTCGTAGACGCCCCGCTGACGCTCTCGAATGCGGCTGGAGCTGAGGGCAGACTCCACAATGCGTGCAGCCGCGATCTGCATCTCCTGCCGCAGTTCCGCATCCGCGATTTCCTGTTGATAGCTGCGCCAACTCCACGCAAGTGCAAAGGAGAGAAAGGTCAGGAGAAGCACGAAGACGGGCAGACTGACTGCAAGCTCCATCAATAGAACCCCACGTTCATCCCTCTGCCTAGGGTGTGGTTTCCACACGTACATGCTGCCTCAGCCTCCGCACAAAATCCACCTGTTCCTCCTGCCCCAGAATCTGCCATGAGATGCGCAGGGACACATCGTAGAATTCACCCGCGCGTGTGATTGTCCTTTCGATCTGATAGCTGCGATCATTCGAGTTGATCTGAGTGGCTGCGCTCAACGGCTCTGTTCCCTGATCCAACTCCGCCTCCATCACAGAAAACTGCGCACGCGCGAGCAGCGCAGCCTCCATTCGCGCGGCGGCGTGCTCCTCGAGCAGTGCCGTGCGCGCGAAAATACCGAGTACCGCTGCTGTGGCGAGGGCAATAAGACCAAGCAAGACCGCCTCGAGAAGAATCCAGCCACTCTCCCCATCACTCCTCATCCGGTCTCTCCTGCTCTCCCCGCTGCATGCGGATACGCGCCGCGCGATCAATCACGACGCGCAGGGCATTCCCCTCCTGTTTTGGCACGTAGACACGGATGGTCATGTTGTGACTCCTGTCCCATGTAATATTACCATAGGGATCAAATGCAATCACCGTATTCTTCGCCGTCTCCTGATCGAATCGAACAAGCGGCAAAGGAGCATAGTGCCGATCTTCGCCAAACGGACGGTGCAGGACATAGCCGTCGGAGTGAATGCGGAGACGCGGTACACGCTCCTTGCTTTGCTTGCCGTCCAGCATGGAAAGGGAGACGGCAGTCGTGCGGCTGATTGCCTGTATGCGCCGCAGTTCCGCAACGAGATGGAGCGCCTCATACTCCACAGCTGCCCGCGCGTAGAGTGAAAGTGCGGCAGGAAGCGCAACTGCAAGAACAATGCTTAGGACAGAGAGTGCGATCAGGACATTCAGCAGAGCCATCCCACGCATGCCTTTGCTCCTCATCAGAGCATTCCCCAATAGAGCCGCCAAAGCTGCGCCCCCACGACAAATCCGATATAGCCGCCGATGGCGAGAAAGGGGCCGAACGGAATCCCATCGTGCCGCCCCCTGCGACGCGTGATGAGGAGCAGTGCAGCAACTGCCCCTCCGAGCATAAACGCAGTCCAGACAGCGATGACCGCCGCCTCCCAACCGAGCCAAACGCCAAGCCCTGCGGCGAACTTCACGTCGCCACCGCCGAGCCCGCCACGTGCAAGGATATAGAGGCAATAAAATAAGACGCCGCAAAGCGTCCCACCAATCAGTGCCTCCCGCAGAGAAATCAGCCCCGTGAGCACCGGAACAAATCCGAACAGGGCAAACGGTATCGTGATTGCGTCATAGAGCAGACCATCCCTGATGTCGAGATAGGAGAGCCAGATGAGCGCAGCTGCGAATACTGCCCCACAGAAGCTGCGTATGTTCAGACCGGCAAAGAAAAGAATGCCGATCAAGGAAACCACCCATAACACGCTAAGAGGAAGCCATGCACTGCGTGCGGGAAAAAGCACCTGCGCTTCCTCCTGCATATCAAGTGCCTCCCTGTTTCTTTGCATGGAACTCCTCTGCTGTATGCCCCGCACAAGTTGCGCGCCAGACTTTATTATCCTTGTGTTCGATTTTATACGTCTTGTCTGTCAAGGGGGTTTCCTGCCCATCGATGATCACATTGCCCGATGGGGGCTTGAGATCCTTGAGGTTTGTCACATACTCCTCCAGACTATTAATATCCTTTGGATTTTCTCCCCTTGCCGTCTGATAGAGCACGATCGCCGTATCGAGCGCCGTGAGATCTGCCTGAACCTTCACCGTATTTGCCGTCGTGATGGCAGATGTAAAACGCGGCACGGCAATCGATAGGATCACCGCAAGGATCATCACGGCGAGCAGTGTCGAGAGCAGCGAAAAACCCCGTTGATCGTGCACAGCATGACGTGCAGACACGAATCGTTTACTTAAAATCGACAAACTCATCAATGCGCGCACCGCCCTTTGCCATCGGCTCAACGAAACTGCGCCACACATCCATCACAATGACGCGCGGATGACTGCGATCCTCAAGCGCACTCTTGAGCGCCGCCGCAAATTCCTCCTGCGTCGAGACGCACGCCGCCTTGATGCCGAAGCTCTCCACGTATTTTACATAGTCCATCTCGTGATCCAGTTCACAGGCGATATAGTGCTCATCGTAGAGCACCTTTTGCAGTTGACGGATCATGCCAAGACTGCGGTTGTTCACGAGAATTGAGAGCACGGGGAGTCCCAACCGTGCAATCGTATAGAACTCGTTCCCCGTCATCTTGATGCCGCCGTCGCCCGCAATATGGATCACGCGGCGACTCTCGCCCCACGCAAGCTGTGCGCCCATCGCCGCTGGAAGACCATAGCCCATCGTGCCAAGTCCACCTGAGGTCAGCCACGTCCGCGGCTCCTCCACGCGCAGGTGGAGCGCCGCCCACATCTGGTGCTGCCCCACATCCGTAGCGTAGGCATACGCCTTGCCCGTCGTACTCTGCGCCACCTGATGCAACGCCCACGGCACCGTCAGGCGACCGACATGGTAGTCGTAGTCGTGCTCCTCCTGCCACGTGCGAATCTGTGCCCACCACTGCGCAAGATCACATTTCGGTGCTTGACGCATGAGCAGCTTCAGAATCGTCCGCATGTCCCCCGCGAGCCCGAGGCTGTTCTCAATATTCTTGTCGATCTCAGCGGGGTCGATGTCAATGTGGATGAATTTACGATTTGCCGTGTATTTGCTGAGATTGCCCGTCTGACGGTCGGCAAAACGGCTGCCAAGCGCAATGACGAGATCGGCAGCACCGATGGCATAGTTCGCCGCCTTTTCCCCGTGCATCCCCGCAAACCCAAGCATCTGCGGATGCGTGCTTGCAACCGCGCCCATGCCCATGAGCGTATGCACCACAGGCAGATGATATTTTTCGATGAACGCCGTGACCTCTGCTGAGGTTCCCGCCGAGATCACTCCGCCGCCCACAATCACAAGGGGGCGCTCCGCATTCACAATCTCTGCCGCCGCCTCTGCTGCACAGATGATAAAGTCCGCGTCGGGTTTGCCAGGCGTCCGCACCTGAGGTTCCTCACGCGTATAGGCAACCTCCTCGAAGAAGAGATTGCGCGGCACATCGATAAGCACCGGTCCCTGCCGCCCGTTGCGCGCGAGGGCGAATGCCTCTCGGATCGTCGGCACAAGGTCTGCTGCGTTCTTAATCTTGTAGTTGTGCTTTGTCACGGGCATCGTCACATCGAGGATATCCGTCTCCTGAAAGGCGTCGCGCCCGAGCATGGCGATGTCCACCTGCCCCGTGATCGCGACCATCGGAATCGAGTCCATATACGCCGTTGCAAGCCCCGTGACAAGATTCGTTGCGCCCGGTCCCGACGTTGCGATGCAGACGCCGACACGCCCCGTCGCGCGTGCATAGCCGTCTGCCGCATGCGCGGCATTCTGCTCATGCGTCACGAGAATCTGTCGTATTTCGTCCTGTGCATAGAGTGCATCATAAAGAGGCAGGATCATCCCGCCGGGATAGCCGAACAAGGTATCGACGCCCTGCTCCTGCAGACACGCCAGAACAGCTTCCGCACCTCTCATACACACACTCCTCAACTTCACGAAACAATGATAGGAATATTATAGCATACGTAAGACAACTATAGCAAGCTGTGTACTTTGCCAATTTCCCGATTTTTTTGAGCGACATCTCCAACATGCGTGCGATCACCTCCAAGGGCAGTTTTTCTCATCCCACTCAAATCCGACCATGTCGATCACCTCACGTTGATGGTTCCTGCAAAAAAGCTTTCATCACATCGTGCTCGATACAGTATACCATATTTTTCAGACAGTCCAAAAGAAACATTCCGACAAAAAATCTGCCGCAGGAGAAAATTTCCCGCAGCAGATCATTCATTACACTTTACACTCGTATTTCCCGCAGAAGTGGAAGGCGGGCAGCTCGGCATTGGTGATGAGACAGCGGCTCTTCATACGCGGCTCGTATTCCCACTGTCCGATGCGCGGTGCACGCGGACGAATCGCCACATTCGTCGGGTCGTACCAGTGGCGGCAAAACGCGCATTTGCGAAACGATTTTCCATTGATGTTGACGAGTTCCACAGGCTCCACCTCCACTTTTATGTAGATGTCGTACCAATCTCCTCGATCAAGGCACGCGTCTGTGCCAACAGTCCCTCCAACTGCTCCTTTTGTTGCTGCACACGCAGCCGGTTTTCTTCCATCTGCCGTTGCACTTCAAGAATCGATGCCTTTTCCGCTGCCGTAATTTCATTGATACGCTGCCGCACCGCCGTCATCAGCTCGCTGTATACCTTTTGCGCGCCATCGCTGAAACCGCTGCGAATCTTCTCGCGTGCCTCCCTGCTTTCTCGTTCCGCCTGTTCACGTTTCTCGCTGCCCTGAAAGACGCTATAGATATTATACAGGACACCGACAACGCCCAAAACAGATCCGAGCATCGCCGCACCGCGCGCAATGCTCACCGCCCCCCACGGCGCAAATTTGACGCCGAGCGTGCTGCCCACGCTCTTGACAATGCTGTGCATTGCCGAGCCTGAGAACTCCGTGAGCTTACTGGTTGCGACATTCCACGGCATCAGATTGCCGGTCGCCAGTTGACTGCCTTCCTTCAAACTGCGCGTCGCAAGCTGCTTGCCCGCCTTCTGCATCACATCTCCCACGGAGACGCTATCCGCCGCCCTTTCTTCGTCACGCAAGGCAACAGCGTGATGGCTGATTGCCACAACCTGCCGCACAAAGGGCGATGCGAGAAGCTCCTCCGTCTCTTTTCCGATATGTTCCGCCATCACCCCGAGCGCACGGGCAGCCGCCGCATTCGCCTCATCGGCAAGCCGCTGCGCCTTTGCATCAGCCTCCTCGAATACCCGCTCTGCTTCCTCCTGTGAGTTGGCATGCTCAATTTGGCGGAGAACTTCGCGCCCAAAACCTGTGATCTCTGACTGACAGCGCATAGCAATGTCCTGCACGTCACGCTCGCAGTCCTGTGCCTCATCGTCGATGATGCGCAGCTTGCGTTTTGCAATCTCCTGATTCCCTGTGTAAGCCTCGTGCTCTATGGAACTCTCCGGAGCAGACATGATTGCCTGCTCCAGACGGCGGAGCGGAGTCAAAAGGCGTGAGGAAACACCTTTTTTCGCAACAAAATTATTCAAATTGGCAACAAAGGCATCGTGACCACTCTCTTCGATGAGTTCTCTGCGCAGTTCATCATCCTCCTCATCGCAGGACATCTCATAGTACTTCGTCGCAAGAAAGCTCATATAGAGATCCTCAGGCGTATAGGGAGCAATCACCTTTCGCATATCGTCACGGATGATTGTCTGCTGTTCGGAGGAGTTTCCAGCCGCTGCCCGATCCATCTTGTTGACGACGAGCACCATGCTTCCGCCGCGCTTCTGCTCGATGGCGAGCTGACGAAAATGCTCCGCCATTGTTGGATTGAAGCCCTCCCCCGTGACGACAAAGACAAGGAGTGCCGCATGACCGATTTCATCATAGGTAATTTCGTCATGATCCTCACGCAGTCCTGTATGAATGCCTGGCGTGTCGATAATCTCCATACCGTTCCAGTCAAATGCTTTCGCCTCACCTGTTGTGATGCCCGCACCGATTGCCGTATCAATCCCCGAGAGCATCTTGATGATACTGGATTTCCCCGCGCTGTACTGCCCGACGAAGACGAGCTTAATCTTCCCGTCATCGGGACGCATATCAGCGGGCAGTCCCTCCGTCGGCAGTTCCAGTTTCGTAAATGCCGCACGGGTCTGCGCCAGCAGACTCTCTGCGCGCTCTGCATACGCGCTCAATACAAAGGCGTTCATCCCCATACCTCACTTTCATTGAAAATCGGACTGCAAAAGAGCTGCTGCACAAGACGGTAGTTCAAGTCCTGACTCAATTCCTTCAACGGACGCTCATTCGCAAGAATCTTGCAGTAATACTGCCCGTCTTCACCATACTCAAAGACCTTGTCCTGATACGAGCCAATCAGGTCCTTGCAGTTCTTTGCCAATGTGCCGGAACTACAAACGACTTCCTCTCCAAGGACAGCTTGCATCTTCTTCCTATCCTTCTGCGTCAGCTCCTTCCTTGCAATAAGTCGTGTCTGTATGCCCGGAATCCGCGCAACCGTCATCAGGTCAATATCCTTTGTCACGTCTGCATAGCGCTGCGCCTCCGCCCAGAGTTCCATATTGAGATTCCGCAGCTCTGTCTGCATCCGTCCCGCCGCACGCGCCTCCTCGTGCGCAAGAGAAAGAAGCCGTTCATCTGCCGAAACAAGGACATCACGCAAGCCCTCAATTCGCTCACTGATAATTTCACCAATCTTATCGACCATTTGTGCGCTGATTTTCTCCTGCACCTCTGCCATCTGCTCCGTCAATTTACTGCGCAGCTCCACTTTTTGCTTACGGATCTTCTCTGCCTTGCTGTCACCAAAAAGAGCAACAAGACCGCTGGCAACAACTGCCGCCACCGGATTCACGAAAAACAGCCCCGCCGCTCCTACCTGCATCCATGTCTTTGTATCGGACACATCCCCCATCGAAAGCTGCTGCTCGAGCCGTATCCTTCCTGCGAACTTCCGCTCGATGCGCAAGTCGTCCAACAGTTCCCGCTGCTTGCGTTCACACATATGTGCAACTTCCCCAAGGAATGCGCTACACATGTCCTCCAGCCGCAGATTTTCCTTCATGTAGTAATTCCACTTTGCGCTGATGTCTCCCTCGTAGTGATCCTCCACAAAGTCCGCGATGCCGCTTTCTATTTCGCTCTCCATACGCACGCAAAACTCGCTGTATTTCTTCTTCACACGCGGAAAGAACTCGTCCCACCAACGATCAAGTTCATGCCATTTCCTGCGAAATATCATACCTTCCTGCGCGTTCAGCGAGCTGTTCCGTAGCAATCGCTCCATATGCGTCTGCATAGGGTTGACGGCACAGTCCACAAACGTCTTGATGCGCAAGAACGCGCCATCCCGCTGTACCTTTTCGAGGATATATTCCTCCACTGCGGCGAAATTGCTCGCCTCGTACAGTTCCGCATCGTTCAGCTGACTCTTCTGCCCGAGGAACGCTGCCAGCAGATGTGTATAGACAAAGGGAATTCCCTCCCAATTCTGCTGATATTTCTTTATGCCATATTCGCGGAACTGGGCACAGATCTCATCCAAATTTTCCGTCTCGGAAAGACGATCACGAATCACGCGCAGGGCAAGCGCACGGCGATTGGGATTGATCTCAGCTTTGACGTTCACAAGCCCCAGAACACTCTTCCCGAGTTTCCGCAGTTCGGCAAGTTTCGCTGCCTCCTCTTCCTGCGGCGCATCGTCCGAAACAAAGAAGAGGATCAAGTCCGCCGCCTTTGCCGCCTCCATCGCCAGTTCCTCATCGGCGCGCCCGTCAACGGCACAGATTCCCGGAACATCCGTGATTTTCATGCCCTGCCAGCGGTAATCCCGCACATCGCGCGTCGTGCGCTGATTGCCCTTACCGATGCTCGCCCCGTCGCCATGACGCAGAATTTCCATAAGCGTCGATTTCCCCGCCATTGTGCGCCCAAAAACCACAACGGAAAATTCCTTTTGCCGCTCGCGCAGACTCTGCAAATCTCGCCGCAGCTCCGCTTCCAATGCCTGTGAGGCACGCAGCTCCTGCAGCTGAGCATCGAGCGTATCACCGTAGTCGATGCGACCAGACTGTTTCTGCTCGTATTTTGCCTCCTGAAGTTTTCCCTCTTCCTCCAACACCGCATCATGCAATTCGTCGTAGCCCGCCTTGGCAAGCCGATAGCCGCGCTCGGCGTAAGCAGCACATTTTTCCAAAGCCTCTTGAATATCCTTTGACATACGATCTCTCCTCCATCGCAATATGTTGCTCCATGCTCCACCGTGTAGGACCCCCTCTTTCGTTCCACTTTAGGCAGAGTCTTCGACAAGTACAAGTATAGTATACAGACAAAATGCTTCAAAAGGTTGCCTACGAGGCAACCTTAGTATTTTACCTATATCTATTATTCCTCTACTGAGCAAGTTTTCCTTCTAAAATTAATTAATTTTTAGAGGGAAAATCCGCATTGAATCACACATCATTTTCCACTGTTCCCACTCCCACAAATCTCCCCTTTACACCCCATCCCCATCTACGGTATAATTATCATGTATTATTTTATAGATTCTGCAGTTCATCGCATACAGGCATCAACACAGGTTTCACAATCTTCTTGATGTCTCTTTGTTTGTATTGCCCAAAGGGGAGGGCGTACAGGGGATGGACGCGGAGGGAAAGGGGTATAGAGAAACATGAAGGATGAAATCTTTAGTGTGCTCCAACGCGTCGGGCGCAGCTTCATGCTGCCGGTCGCGATCCTGCCGATTGCAGGTATCCTGCTCGGCATCGGCGCGTCGTTCACGAACCCGACGACGATCGAGACGTACGGGCTCGGCGGTGTCCTCGGTGCGGGCACGGCACTGCATTCACTGCTCTCGATCATGGCAAGTGCAGGCAGCACGATCTTCGGCAATTTGCCGATCATCTTCGCGGTCGGTGTCGCCATCGGCATGGCAAAGGCGGAGAAGGAGGTCGCGGCACTCTCGGCGATGATCGCCTTCTTCGTCATGCACACCGCCTGCAACGCAATGCTGAAAATCGGCGGACAGATCCTGCCGGACGGCTCGATTGCACCGACGGTCCTCGAAGGCACGATTGCCGCCTCCTGCGGCATCATGTCATTCCAGATGGGCGTGTTCGGCGGCATCATCGTCGGAATCGGCGTGGCGTGGCTGCACAACAAGTATCATAAGATCGTTCTGCCGAATGCACTCTCCTTCTTCGGCGGTTCGCGCTTCGTCCCCATCATCTCGACGATTGTCTTCCTCTTTGTCGGCATCGCGATGTACTTCCTCTGGCCGCTCGCCCAGCAGGGCATCTTCGCCCTCGGCAGTCTTGTCACGGGTACGGGCTACATCGGCACGCTGATCTTCGGCATCGTCAAGCGTGCACTCATCCCGTTCGGTCTGCACCACGTCTTCTACCTGCCGTTCTGGCAGACGGGTGTCGGCGGCTCAATGATGATCGACGGGCAGCTCATCCAGGGCGGTCAGAACATCTTCTTTGCACAGCTCGCCTCCCCGAACGTCGTGCATTTCAGTGCGGACGCGACGCGGTATTTCTCGGGCGAGTTCATCTTTATGATCTTCGGTCTGCCGGGCGCGGCACTCGCAATGTATCACTGCGCACGTCCTGAGAAAAAGGCGGTCGCGCGCGGACTTCTGCTCTCGGCGGCGCTCACCTGTATGCTCACGGGCATCACGGAGCCGATCGAGTTCTCCTTCCTCTTCGTGGCTCCCGCACTTTTCGCCGTGCAGGTCGCACTCGCGGGCGCAGCATACATGATCGCGCACATGCTGAACATCGCCGTGGGACTTACGTTCTCGGGCGGTCTGCTTGACTTCTTCATCTTCGGTATTTTGCAGGGTGAGGCAAAGACGAGCTGGATGTACGTCATCCCCGTCGGCGTGATCTACTTCTTCCTCTACTATTTCATCTTCCGCTGGATGATTCAGCACTTCAACTTCAAGACGCCGGGCCGCGAGGACGACGACGAGGAGACGAAACTCTTCACAAAGGCGGACTATCAGGCACGCGAGGGTGCGGGCGGATCTGCCGCCGACGGAGCTTCGGGCGACGCAAAGAGCGCTGCGATCGCGCGCGGACTCGGCAGCAAGCGCAACATCACGTCCGTCGACTGCTGCGCAACTCGTCTGCGCTGCTCCGTGGCAGACTCCTCACTTGTAAATGAAAAACTGCTCAAGGCGACGGGCGCGGTCGGCGTCATCGTCAAAGGCACGGGCGTGCAGGTCATCTACGGACCGCAGGTCGCCGTCATCAAGTCGAACCTCGAGACCTATCTTGAGACAGCCCCCGATGTCGAGCCGGAGGACGATGCGCCTGCCACAGCACCCACCGAAGAAAAACCGGCAGCGGAGGCAAAGGCAGCGGCTCCCGCAGGCGAGGGACGCACACTTTGCAGCCCCGTCACGGGCACGGTGCATCCGATCACGGAGGCGCCCGACGAGGCGTTTGCGAGCAAGATGATGGGCGACGGCTTCTTCATCTACCCGAGCAAAGGCGAGGTGCTTGCGCCCGACGACGGCGAGGTGGTCTTCGTCTTTGACACGAAGCATGCCATCGGCATGAAGAGCGCGGACGGCACAGAGTACCTGCTCCACATTGGCGTGGATACGGTCGCGCTTGGCGGCAAGGGCTTCAATGTCTTTGTTGAGTCGGGACAGCAGGTGAAGAAGGGCGACAAGCTCATGGAGTTCGACATCGACTACATTCGTGAGAATGCGAAATCCGATGCCTGCCTTGTGATCTTCACAGGACTGCCCGAAGGTACGAGCATCAAGATGACCGCCACGGGCGAGGTCAGCGCACTCGATCCGGTCGCAAAGGTGTGAATTTTTATTGGTTGACGGCTCCCCAACGACACAACTGCCGCGACACAAAAGGACGCCGCTCCCGATCATGGGAACGGCGTTCTTTTTGTATGCTCTTTACTTGATAAACCCGACCTGCTTGCAGATCTCCGCGCACGCTTTTTCCTTGCGTTCGTTGAAGATCACCTTGTTCTCCTCGAAGATGTTGTGCCCGTGACTGTCGATGGAGACGATGAGGGGGCCAAACTCCTTCACCTTGCACGTCCAGAGTGTCTCCGGCATGCCAAGGTCGAGCCAATTCGCATCGACGATCTCCTCGACGCACGCGGCGGCGACGACAGCGCAACCCGCAGGGAATACGCAGTGGAGTGCCTTGTGGTCGCGGCAGCCGCGCATCGTGCCGTCCTTCATGCCGCCCTTGCCGATGATCAGGCGCACGCCCGTCTCCGCGATGAATGCCTCCTCGAATTTCTCCATGCGCATGCTGGTTGTGGGACCGACTGTGACCATTTCATACTTCCCCTCACCGTGCTTGCGGATGATCGGCCCCGCGTGGAGAATCGCGCCGTCCTTTACGTCGACGGGGAGCTTTCGTCCCTCCTCAATGACGCGGCGATGCGCCACGTCGCGGCAGGTTGTGAGATACCCCGTGAGGTAGATCACGTCACCGACGTTGATGTCCGCGAGATCTTCGGGCTGAATCGGGGTTGTCAGAACTTTCTTCTCCATCAGAAATCCACCTCCGCGTGCGAGAGAATCCTATAGTCGAGGTTCTTGTCAAAGACGATATGACCGCGCCTGTGTGACCAGCAGCCGACGTTCACGGCGACGCCGATCACGGACGGATGGCGCGCGCTGTTCTCGATGTTGACGCCGAGGACGGAGTGCTTGCCCATCAGTCCCTGCGGACCGAGGCCGATGGCGTTGATGCCGTCCTCAAGCAGCTGCTCCATCTTAGCGGCGCGCGGGTTCGGATTGTGCGAGCCGATCGGGCGCATGAGCGCCTTCTTCGAATGGAGCGCCGCAACCTCGACCGATGTGCCGACACCGACACCGACGAGGAGCGGCGGGCAGGCGTTCAACCCGTAGCTCGTCATGACATCGAGAACGAAACGCGTCACGCCCTCGTAGCCCTCGCCCGGCATGAGCACCATCGCCTTTCCCGGCAGCGTGCAGCCGCCGCCCGCCATGTACGTATGGATCTCGATGTCGTCACGCTCGGGCACGATCTCCCAGAAAATCGAGGGAATCTGCTTGCCGACGTTCTTGCCTGTGTTGAACTCGTCAAACGTCTCCACGGCGTTGTGGCGCAACGGAGCATCCACCGTCGCCTGCACGACCGCCGCGTGCAGGATCTCCGCCATCTCAGCCATGTACGGAAAGTTCGACCCGCATTTGAGAAAGAACTGCGCTGCACCCGTGTCCTGACAGCTCGGGCGGTTCAGCTTCACCGCAAGTTCCTGATTCCTTTCCATCGTCTCGTAGATGGACTTCGCAAGAGGAGCGTCCTCCTGCGCGGCGAGTTCCGCGATCTTTGCGCGCACATCGTCCGGCAGCCGCTTGCCCGTGTACGCCACGAATTTCGCGAGCACGTCCTGCATATGCGCAGAGGCTTCCGCTTTCGTCATAGAAATCTCTCCTTTATCCTAGGGAACCACTGATAAATTCAGCACCATCATCTTAGCGCATCTTTTTTGCCCGCTTTTCGTCGGCAAATCCTCCACATAGCTTTGGCTATGCGTCCGGTTTGCCTCCTCAATCGGACGAAAAAATCTACGCCAATCTGACGGACTTCATTTTATCAGTGGTTCCCTAATACCAATACACAGTTACCAAATCCCGAGGATCTTCCACCAGACGGAGCCGATGCCGATCCAGATGATGATGTTGATGACGGAGCAGACGAAGCCCAGCTTCCACCACTGCCCCTGCGTCACATAGCCCGCGCCGAAGTAGATGGGTGCCGACCCCGTGGAGTAGTGTGTCAGCCCCGCCATGAGGTTCGAGAGGAAGGCGAGCCCAAGTGCCGCAAGATAGGGAGGTGCGCCCGCCGCAACGGCAACGGCGAGAAATGCCGCGTACATCGCCGTCGCATGCCCCGACAGGCTCGCAAAGCCATAGTGACTGTAGAGATAGACAAGGAAGAGAATGCCGAGAGTCAGCCCCCATGAGACGCCCGTCATCGCCCCCGTAACGCTTGCAGCGAACCACGGGATGAAGCCGATCTTGTTCAGTGCACCCGCGAGGCTCACAATGCCGCCCATCCACATCATGCCGTCCCATGCGCCCTTTTCCCGCAGCACATCCTCCCATGTGAGGACACCCGTGAGGAGCATCGCCGTCACACCGAGGAGGGCTGCAATGGTCGCGTTCACGCCCGTGTAGCCCGACGTGCTCCAGAGGAGGAGCGCACCGACAAAGATGCCGCAGATGATTTTCTCATCCCGCGTCATTGCGCCCATCTCCGTGAGTTTTTCGCGCGCAAGTGACTGCGCCTCGGGCGTCCTCTGAATCTCGGGCGGATAGAGCTTGTAGAGCACATAGGGCAGAACAACCATCGAGAGCAGGACGGGCACGATGCCCGCCATCGCCCAAAGCCCCCACGAGATCTCAAGCCCTGCCGTGTCCCGTGCGAGCTCCGCCATCAGAGGATTCGGTGCGCACGCCGTCAGAAAGGCGGCGGCGATCGGCGCATCCACTTGAAACGACACGACGAGGAGGAATGCGCCGATCTTGCGTGCCGTCGCCCCCGGCTCCGAGCCGAAGACCGAAGCGAGGCTGCGCACAATGGGAAAGAGAATCCCGCCCGAACGTGCCGTGTTCGACGGCGTTGCAGGCGCGATAATAAAATCACTCAGAACGAGAGTGTAGGCAAGTTTCAGGCTGCTCGACCCGAATTTCAAAATGAGATAATATGCAATCCGCCGCCCCAGCCCCGTCTTGATAAAGCCCTGCGCGAACAAAAACGCCGACACGATCAGCCAGATCACCGTATTGCTGAAGCCCGTCAGCGCCTCTGCCGGCTTGATCGTATTCGTCAGTGCTGCAAACGTGATTGCCGCGAGCGCGACCGTCCCGAGCGGGAACGGCTGTAAAATAAAGCCGAGGATTGTGCCCGCGAAGATTGCGAACAGATGCCAAGCTGCCGGTGTCAGCCCCTCGGGCACCGGCAGGAACCAGAGGACGGCGATCAGCCCCGCCGTCAGAAAACATCGTACTCCCTTGCTCAAAAGAGTCCCCTCCCGTGATGATAATACACATTATTGAGCGTTTATGCGCCCATTCATCCAAGAGAGTCTGCGCAGACCCTTTACTTATTTTGCATTATACGCTATCCTTCCTTATAAGTCGAATACGTAAATTCCTATTCTCTCTATAGGAAAATTATTATACCGAGGTATATTTATGGAGTTCCGACAGTTCCGCTACATTTTGAAAATTGCCGAGGAGGGTACGCTCTCGCTCGCCGCGAAAAAACTCTACATCTCACAGCCGTCGCTCTCGCAGCTGCTCGCCGCGCAGGAGAAGAAGATCGGCGCACCTCTCTTCGACCGCGGCGGCGCACGCCTCACGCCGACCGCCGTCGGCAGGCTCTATCTCGAGACGGCGCGCTCCATCATCGCGCTCGATGAGGCGTTCCATCAGCAGGTGGATGACTGCGTGCACGGCGCGGCGGGCGACGTGACACTCGGACTCACGCAGTTTCGCAGCACACATCTCCTCGCGCCCATGCTCCCCGCCTTTCGCGCAAAATATCCGAAAATCACGCTCCATCTGCGCGAGGACACAACCTATCGACTCGAGGAACTTGCCACAACGAACGAGGTGGACTGCATCATCTCGCTGCTCCCCGTGAGCGAGCACCGCTTCGTCTACGATGTGCTTTTCGAGGAGCGGCTGCTGCTCGCCCTCCCGCCCGCGCATCCCATGTGCACGACACTCGGACTTGTCCCCGGTGCGCGCGAAAATATTCCGAGTGTTCCCCTCGCGGCGCTGCGCGAGACACCATTTCTCCTGATGCACCGCGAACAAAAACTCCACGATACGCTCTTCTCCCTCTGTGAGGCGGCGGGCTTCCTGCCGCAGATCACACTCGAAACGCGCAGCATGAACACGGCGCACGCACTCGCAGGCGCGGGACTCGGCGCCGCCATCCTCCCCGAGACACTCATCGCCGCCGCTCCGCCCGCACATCCCCCCTGCTACGCTGCCATCGAGGGCGACCCGCACCGCACGATCATCCTTGCCCGCGCAAAGAAGCGTTACCTGCCGCGCGCCGTCGATATTTTCCGTACAGAACTGCAGGCGTTCTGTGCAAAGTGAACACAAAAAAAGATTGCTGCAGGAAGCTTTTTACTTCGTACAGCAATCTTCCGATTATTTCACAACATCCCCGTGCCAGTCCTTGATGCCGCCCATCTCGACGATGTTCGTGTAGCCCATGTTCGCAAGCTTCTGCGCCGCCTGCTGGCTGCGCGCACCGCTGCGGCAGTAGACGAAGATCTTCTGCGCCTTGTCGGGCAGTTCCTTCGGCGGCGTCGTATGGATCGACTCGTTCGGAATATTGATGGCGTTCGGGATATGTCCGTCCGCGTATTCCCCCGCCGTCCGCACATCGACGATCAGATAGCCCTGCTCCGCCGCCATCATCTTCGCTGCTTCATCCGAATTCACGCGCTGAAATGTCGCCATTGCCGGATCCTTTCCTTCGGTCACCCCAGATGTCTGCGCGCTTCCGCAGCCGCAGATCCCTAACGTCAAAATACTCAAACAGAAAAGCATAACAATTTTACGCATATAAACACCTCATCAAACAAATCATTTCACAATCTCCCCATGCCAGTCCTGAATCCCGCCCATTTCGATGATGTTCTTATATCCCATATGTGCGAGTCGATTGGCAACATTCATGCTGCGAATCCCCTTGACACAGTAGACGAAGATCATTTGATTCCGATCGGGAAGTTCCTGCGGGGGCTCCTCCCCGATGCGATCCATCGGAATGTTGATCGCGTGCGGAATATGCCCCTCAGCAAACTCCTCCGGGCTGCGCACGTCGAGGATCAGATAGTCCTGCTCACGCTCCATAAGCACCTGTGCCTCATCGGCGGTAATGCGCCGATACTTCGCCTGTTCTTTCCTCTCCTCGGCTGTGTCCCCGCCACAGCCGACGATGGAAAAGGAAATCACGATGAGCAGCAGAACTGCAACAAACTTTCTCATACATTTCCCCCCCACCGACAGATTGTCCCCCCCGACAATCTATCGAAAGAATATCATAATCGAGCCGCCGATCGTCGGAAGCGCGACGATCCAGAAACGCAGAACGGGGAGCGGCGCAAGATGCGTCAGCTTTGCCCCGAAGAACGAGCCGACGGAGAGCGCCATGAGCGTCTGGATGAAAAGCAACGGCTCAAGCTGCCCGTAGAGGACGTAGCCGATGCCGCCGCTGATGGAGATCGGTACAATAATCATCATCGTCGTCCCGATCGCCTGTAGGAGCGGCACACCAAAGACAACCATGAGTGCGATCTGGATGTACGCCGCCGACCCGATGCCGAACGCGCCCGAGAGGACGCCGCAGACAAAACCGACGGGCAGTCCGTATAGATAGAGCCGCCGTCCCGTCAGGAGTTCCTCGCGCACGGCAATATGCCGTCCGAGCCACTCTGCCTGATAGATGCGCAAATAGAGGAGGCATGCGCTCGAGAGCAGCATGACGCCCGTAAAGAGACTCAGATTGGGTGCCTGCATATGGTTTGAGAGCACGGCACCGATCAGCGCCCCCACGAGTCCACCCGTACCGAGTACGGCGCCTGTCAGCGGGATGACCTCGCGCTCGCGGTAATGACTGATCGCACCCGAGAGCGTCGTGAACGCCATCGAACCGAGCGCAACGGCGAGCGCCTGATGAATCGGCACCCCGAATCCCACCACAAGCAGAGTAATGATGACGCCACTGCCGCCCGCCCCGACAAAGCCGATGATTCCTCCCATGAGAAGCATAGACAGAAAGAGCATTGCATTCTCCCGTCCCATAAACACAAAAGGAGCTGCACAGCAGCTCCTATCTATTACGATGGTGACGCCTATGGGATTCGAACCCATGAACCCGCCGTGAGAGGGCGGTGTCTTAACCACTTGACGAAGGCGCCGATGAATTGGTGACGCCTATGGGATTCGAACCCATGAACCCGCCGTGAGAGGGCGGTGTCTTAACCACTTGACGAAGGCGCCACATATGTCAACAGGAGATACTATATCATAGAGTTACTTAAAACGCAAGAGTTTTTTCACGACAGTGCTCACGAAAGCTCTGCAAGAGCTGTCCGCAGACGTGCAAGACCGCCCTCACGTCCGAGGATGGCGAGAATCTCCGTCGCTCCGCCCGGTGTCACCGCCTGTCCTGCTGCGGCGATGCGCAGCACCCACATGACCGTCCCCTTCTTCCATCCCTCGCGCTCGATACACTCCTCGAGCAGTGCGTAGAGGAGATCGTTCTCCCAGCGCTCTGCCGGAAGTGCCGCAAGGATCTCGATGAGTTCGGGCAGAAGCTCCCTCGCCGCCTCCGGTGTGACCTTGTTGCGCTTGTTCTCATAGAGAGATGCGTCAAACGGCGGCGTCTCGATGAGAAATGCAATCGCCGGGCGAACATTGGAGAGCTTTGTGACACGTGTGCGCAAAAGACGCGCAATTGTCTCCCACTGCTCCGCGAGTCGTGCGGGCAGTTCCCCCGCAAACGGGCGTGCCGCCTCAGCGAACTCCGCATCCGTCATCGCCTTGAAATACTCCCCGCACATCCAGCCAAGCTTGTCATAGTCAAAGACAGCGGGCGACTTCGACAGCCCATCAAGCGAGAACGACTCAATCAGCTCGTCCATCGAGAAGATTTCCTGATTCGTCGTCTTCGGGCTCCAGCCAAGCAGCGCCACATAGTTGACGATTGCCTCGGCGAGATAGCCCATCTTCACGAGGTCATCGAAACTCGTCGCTCCGTGCCGCTTCGAAAGCTTGCTCGTCTTGCCCGTCGCGTCGTCACGGCCCATGACGGGCGCGAGATGCACGAACACGGGTGCCTTCCAGCCAAACGCCTCGTAGAGGAGGACGTGCTTGGGCGTCGAGGTGATAAACTCGGTCCCGCGAATGATGTGCGACACCCTCATGAGGTGATCGTCAATGACGTTCGCGAAGTTATAGGTCGGCATCCCGTCACGCTTGAGGAGCACCTGATCTTCGAGTTCCGTATTCGGAATCGTGACGTTGCCGTGAAGTACATCATAGAACATCGTTTCCCCGACGAGCGGCATCTTCTGACGGATGACGTACTCCTCGCCGCGCGCGAGATGCTCTGCGACTTCCTCTGCAGAGAGGTCACGGCAAGTACGCGGGTAGCCGCCGAATGTCTTTTCTCCCTCGGCAGGTTCCGTCTCCTCCGTATGATTGCAGAAGCAGCGGTAGGCGTGTCCGCTCTCGACAAGCTGCTCGGCGTATTTCTGATAGATCTCCATGCGTTCGCTCTGAACGTAGGGGCCGTAGTCCCCGCCGATATCATCGGGCCCCTCGTCGGGCACAATTCCCGCCGCGTCGAGCGTGCGCCGGATGAAGTCCACTGCGTCCGCAACGTAGCGGTTCCGATCCGTATCCTCAATCCGCAGGATAAATGTCCCGTCGTTTGCGCGCGCGAAAAGATAGGCGTAGAGCGCCGTGCGCAAATTGCCGATGTGCATATAGCCCGTCGGACTCGGTGCAAAACGGGTGCGAATCTCCGTATTTGTCAAAACCTTTTCCCCCAAATCCCAATATTGTCAGCCGCGCAGATAGCTGCACAGTGCGCGGAACATGATGAGCGAGCTCATCGCGCCCGGATCCTCGATGCCGATGCTGCGCGGTCCGATGAGAGCCGCGCGCCCACGACGCGCCGCGATCGTCTTCGTGTACTCTGCGCCCGCACGCCCCGCATTCAGGGCATCCTCAAGGCATTCGCGCAGACTCTTGCCGTCCGCATTCTCCGCGCGAAATGCGTCGCGGATCGGAATGAGTGTATCGAGCATGGTCTTGTCGCCGCGCTCTGCACGACCGCGCCGCTGGATTGCGTCAATTCCTGCGGTAAAGAGTTTATCGAAGCTGTGCACGTCAAGGCGCGTCTTATTGTTCACCGCTTCGCTGGCACGCACAAATGCGATACCGTAAAGAGGCCCCGCTGCGCCGCCGACATTCTCGATGAATGCCCGCCCAATGTGATGGAGCACATCCTTAACCGGCGCGTCGGCGGGCATCTCTGCGAGGCGTTCCTCCGCGGCTGTAAATCCGCGCGCCATGTTCAGACCGTGATCCCCATCTCCGGTCTTGGCATCCACCGCCGTCAGATAATCCTTCTGCGCCATAATTGCGGTGATGACCGCATTCACTGCGTCACGAACATTTGCCATCTCATCGCACCATCTTTCCCTGTAGTTCAACAATTCCATATTCTCTTTTACATTATAGCACGGGATTTTCCATAGGAAAAGAGGGGGAAAACATTTTGATGTAGTTTTCCGAAAAGACAGATTTCATGGGAACCGCCAAGATGAAGTCCATCGGATGGACGCTGCACGGATCCGTGCTTCTCAAATTGTGCAGCAAATTGTTATTCCTCTGTTTGTCAAGTCTTGCGGCTTACTTTTTTTTATGCTATCATAATGCACAAGAAGGTGAGCCTTAGATGTGCGTGTGCCTTAGCAATGTCTAACCTACAGATCTTTTAGGGAATCCGAATTGATTCCGGTGAATGTGATGCTCCTTCGGAGAACGCAGGAGTCGGACTTAGGGTACCCACCTGCTTTACGCAGGTATAGACATATAAGTCATACGGCATTTCAGACCCCTCTCTTGTGGTCAGAGTGGAACTGCCCGCGCGGCGGCTTCGTTCTGACCTTTTTATGTGCAGTTCGTGCATACGGAATGGCAGGATTTTTTTGAAACGACACGAATAAATATAATGTTATACAGTAGGTGACACAGGATCAGAGGAGATCGAAATGCCGGATCTGGATAAAACGAACGAAGAAATGACATCAGGCTCAGTGGCAAAGAGACGGGGACGTTCGAAAAGGCACGGGCGTCCCAAGAAGGGAGAGCCCGGGTCAAACCATACTGCTCGTCATGAGCGCCCCACGGAGCTTGTCTTTGCACTCGATATCGGCACGCGCAGTGTCATCGGCATCGTTGCCGAGCAGCGGGACGGTCTGCTCCACATTCTCGCGACCGAGCGCATGGAGCACAAGACGCGCGCCATGCTCGACGGACAGATTCACGATGTGCCGCAGGTTGCTGCCGTCATCCGCGAGGTCAAGCACCGCCTCACCGAGCGCACGGGCGCACTCCAGAGCGCTGCTGTGGCTGCCGCGGGACGCGCCCTCTACACGATGACCGCCGAGGCGGAGCAGGAGATCACGGGCACCATCACGTCCGCACAGCAGCGCGATCTCGACTTTGCGGGCGTGCAGGCGGCACAGCGAAAGCTTGCGCACTCGCACACGGTCGACGATCCGACGCGCTACTATTGCGTCGGCTACAGCACGATCCGCTATACGCTCGATGACAACGAACTCAAGACTCTCGTCGGTCAGCGCGGCAGACACGCACAGGCAACCGTCATTGCGACCTTCCTCCCGCGTCAGGTCGTGGACTCCATGCAGTCGGCTCTGCGCGAAGCACATCTTGAGATGCGCGCGCTCACCCTCGAGCCGATCGCGGGCATCAACGTTCTTATCCCGCCTACGATGCGCCATCTGAATCTCGTCCTCGTGGATATCGGCGCGGGCACCTCGGACGTCGCCATCACGCGGGACGGCTCCGTCATCGCCTACGGTATGGTGCCGATGGCAGGCGATGAGATCACGGAGGCGATCTCACGCGAATACCTGCTCGACTTCAACGTCGCCGAGGATGTCAAACGCAAGGCGGCGGACGGTCAGGATGTGTCCTTCACCGACATTCTCGGCATGAAGCTCTCGCTGACCGCCAAGCAAATCGTCACCGCCATAAGACCTGGGATCGAACATCTGGCGAATGCGATTGCAAAGCAAATCTTGGAGCTGAATGGTGAGCCGCCGCAGGCAGTCATGCTCGTCGGCGGCGGTTCGCTCACACCCATGATGCCGGAACTCGTGGCGACGGCACTCGGGATTCCTGAGGCACGCGTCGCCGTGCGCCAGCCGAACGAGGTGGACGGCATTGCAGAGCTTCCGGAAGATCTTCACGCACCCGATGCGGTCACACCACTTGGCATTCTCAAGATTGCCTCCATCAACACGCTGCATTTCCTCGCCGTCTGGATCAATGACATCGAATACAGCCTCTTCAACTTCCGCGAGCTGAACGTCTCCGATGCCTTGCTCGCCGCCGGCATCAGTCTGCGCAAATACAACGGGCGTCCCGGCATGGGACTGATGATCACGGTAAACGGGGAGCGACGCAGCTTTCCCGGTACGATGGGCACGCTCGCACAGATCACCATCGACGACAAGATTGCGAGCCTCGATTCGCCCATCCACGATGACTGTCGGATCAGGCTCGTCGCGGGCGAGAACGGGATACAACCCGAGGTGCACCTCAGTGATATCATCGGCACAATTAACGGCTATACGGTTATCCTCAACGGAGAGGAGATCACCGTCACCGCGAGCATTCTAATCAATGAGAGTGTTCCCGAGGGAGACCCCATCCTGCGTGACGGCGATGTGATTGTCTCACGGCGGGAACGCACCCTTGGCGAGGTGCTGCGTGCGGCAGGTCTTCCCCCCACGGGACGGCGCATCTCCTATACGCTCAACGGCGAAGCGCGACGCTTCTCCACCCAACCGCAGATCACACTCAACGAGGCGCCCGCCCTCCTCTCCACCACGCTTCATGAGGGCGATGTCATCGAGTATGAGGAGACCGCCATCCCGACGGTCGAATCCGTCCTCAACCTCTCTGACGCATCTGCCTATGTGACGATCATCTACGAGGGCAGGGAGCATCAGGTGCCCGCCTCCGGATTCTCGCTTACGATCAATGGACGTGAGGCATCCTCCGGCACTGTGGTCGAGGACGGCGCCGTCATTGCCTATCAAAAGGGCACAGGCAGTGCGAATGTGAGCGAGGCACTGTTTGCCGTCGGGTTTACACCGCCGCCTGCGACGAGCCGCGTCACCTTCACCATCCTCGTAAACGGGAACAAGGCGGACTTCACAAGCCCCATTCGAACGGGGGACACGCTCGCGGTCACCTTCACACCGCTTGACCAGCCAAATGCACCGGCAGAAAAGCGCGATGAGAACACTCCTGTAGCGAGCGCCATCCTCGGCAGCATTGCCACACGCACATCCCTCGTGCAGGATGTTCCTCCGACAGCAGAGGGAAGTACGCCAACTGCATCCAAGCCCGCACCGGATACGATATCGATCGCCCCCCTTATACGCTACGACTGAGTACAGAAAACATGACAGAACTTTCCATGCAGTACCAAAAGACGGGGCGTGCCTTTCAAGATTGTCCAATCGCTGGAGGTTTTCATACCTTTGAAGGCTATGCCGCAATGATCTACTTGGTTGCAGGAAAATTGAAATTAGCGACACCTGTTCTGAAAATAGCTTTTCCACTAGTTTTGGAGTAGAGCCAAATTTTCTCCATCATCAAATGAGCGATATCGGAACAATCAGATTCTCTCGATCAAATGCGCCGAGCTTTTCGGCAAGGCAGAGTATTGCGCCCATGCCGCGCTGCAGAGGTGCTTTTTCAATCGCAGAAAACGTGCGGATCATCTTCTTTTCCGGCGCAGCCGTTTTCTTGATCTCAAGCGGATGCAGCTGCCCATCGCCTTCCATAATCAGGTCGATCTCTCTTGCATCCTTATCTCGATAGTAGTAGAGATAGGCTTCTTGCCCTGTATTCTGATAGCTCTTTTGTATTTCGCTCACCACATAGTTTTCCAACAAAGCGCCGTTCATCGCGCCGCTCATGACAGTTTCGGCACTGCTCCACTTCGTAAGATAACAGGAAAGTCCTGTGTCGTAGAAATATAACTTTGGTGTCTTCACCATACGCTTGAGTACATTGTTCGAATACGGATGCAGATAGAAAATGATCCCCAGCGTTTCTAAAACGCGGAGCCAGCTCTTCGCCGTGGTCTGGTCAATATCACAGTCATCTGCGATCCCCTTATAGTTCACCATCTGCGCTGTTCTGGCAGCCACCGCCGTAATGAAATTCAAGAATTTCAGAGAATCTATGCCGCCCGATAAAGCCTTTACATCGCGCTCCAAATATGTGGAGATATAGCTCGCATAGAAAATATTCCGTTCCTGGTATTTTTTACTGACGAGCGCAGGCATCCCACCCAAAAACAGCCGCTGAAAGACATCCGAGACTGAGACAGGCTCGACGACCCGCTGACGCTCTGAAAGAGCGGTCATATCCAGGCAAAACGCTCCAAACGGATGCCCATATATCTCTTGTTGAGAAAGCGGCGAAAGGTGAAGCAGGGCAACACGCCCCGCCAGCGACTCCTGCACGCCGTCCATCAGTTTGAACAGATGTGAACCCGTCATCCAAACATCGCCGGCGCGCTGATACTTGTCCACATGGATTTTGATATAGGTGAACAGCTCCGGTGCATACTGTATTTCATCAATCAGAACAGGGGGCTGATGCAGCTGGAAAAACATCGCCGGATCTGATTTCGCGAGTGTACGCTCATTCAGATCATCGAGGGAAACGTAATTCCGATTACGCGCCTCCACTGCAATCAGATTTTGTAGCATGGTTGTCTTGCCAACCTGTCGAGGACCGGTCAGCAAAACAGCAGGGTACTCTTCATTGAGTCTGAGAAAAACATCCTCCATGCTTCGTTTGATGTATCCCATCTTCACTCCTTATTTCGGCTAATATAGGTTACACTCCTATTTTAGCCGAAAAGAAAAGAAAGAGCAAGCGATATAAAAAGTCCCCGATTGAATTTTCTTGATTCAATCGGGGACATCTGCTCTGCGCATATATTATTACTCCTCCCGCAGCGATTTCCAGCGGTCATGCAGCCAGAACCACTCCTCGGGATATTTTCGGATCCATTGCTCGATGCGCGTATTGATCGTCTGCGTTACACGACGGACATCCTCCGTGCGGTCATCCGTCTTTTCAACCATAATGCCCGGCTCAACGGTCAGGATATGATGTCCGCTCTCCTCGCGATGGATAAAGACGGGAAAGATCGGCACGCCGCAGCGCCGTGCGATCGCCGCCGCTCCCGTGAACGCGTTCGTCGGCTGTCCGAAGAAATCGATGATGATGCCGTCACGCAGAGATGGATCCTGATCGCTGATGAGTCCGATGATCCACCCCGCATCGATCATACGGAACATCTCACGCACGCCCGTCTGATAGGTGATATGCATACCGACAAGTGCGCGGTACTCGTTGATGAAGCGGTCCATTCCTGCTGCGCTCTGGCGCTTTGCCACACCGACGATGGGGAGTCCCGCACAGGCGAACGCGCCGCCCATGAGCTCCCAATTGCCGCTATGTGAGGTGGCAAAGATCGCCCCCTTGCCAGCAGCGACTGCTGCGCGTACCTCAGCAATCGCTCCCGTAATCGTGACATAGTCATCCATACGCCCCTTCATGACGGGGAAACGGAGGACCTCCATCAACATGGGACCAAAGCGCAGGCTGCTCGCCCGCGCAATGCGTTCCGCCTCTGCCGCCGAAACAGAGAGGCAGCGCATGACCTGCTCACGCGCCAGTGTCTTGCGCTTTTTCGGCACAAAGATCCAAGCGAGCCGTGCCAGCCCCTGACCAAGCATCATCGCGGCACCGTGCGGCAGAAGACAGATCAGACAGCTGAGAAGCTTTACCGCATAGTAGGAAAACATCTCAGTCTTTCCCTTGCAGACCCTCGATTTCCTTTTCGAGTGTCTTGATCTTCTTCACCATCTCAGGCAGGCGGCGGATTGCCGCCTGTACGCGCAGCCACTCGGCGTGCGGCTGCACGGGAAAGCCTGCGCAGAAGACGCCCTCGGGCATATCCGCGATGATGCCGGAGCGTGCGGCGTAGACCGAGTTCGCACCGATATTGATATGTCCGACGGTACCGACCTGTCCGCCGAAGGTGACGTTATGCCCCACCTTTGTGGAGCCGGAGATGCCCGTCTGTGCGACGATCAGACAGTTTGCGCCGATACTGCAGTTATGTCCGATATGCACGAGGTTGTCGATCTTTGTCCCCTTGCCGATGACCGTCGCACCGAGTGTCGCACGGTCGATGCCGACGTGCGCGCCGATCTCCACATCATCCTCGATGACGACACCGCCGACCTGTGGTACCTTCGTATGGACACCTGCCTCCGTCGTAAAGCCGAACCCATCCGCACCGATGACGGCAGAGCTGTGAATCGTGCAGCGCGCACCGATGCGGCAATGCTCCCGCACGGTCGCATTCGGATAGATGACGGTATGATCACCGATCTCACTATACTGCCCGACATAGACATGCGGATAGATGGTCACGCCCGCGCCGAGAACGGCATGGTCGTCGATGTAGGCAAAGGGCAGGATGGTCACGCCCGCGCCGATCCGGACGTCGGCTCCGATATACGCCTCATCGCTGACACCGACGGTATGCTCAATCGGCGGTGTAAAGATCGTCAACAGTTTGGCAAACGCCGCCTTCGGTTCTGCGACATAGATGACGGGACACGAAAAGCCCTCCGTGCCCGGCGGCAGGAGGAGTGCTCCCGCCTTTGCTCCTGCGCGTGCCGCCTCGATATGCGGAGGAACAGCAAAGGCGAGATCATCCGCCCCCGCCTCGTCCAGAGAGGCAAGGCTGCGAATGAGACGGTTGCCGTCCCCGCGGACCGTACCGCCGATCAGCTCCGCAATCTCATTGACTGTCTTTTCCATGCTTCATGCCCCTTTATTGGAGTTTTTGGATCACTTCGTCGGTAATGTCCGTACCGCCTGTGAGCACGCTCGGATAGGTCTTGGAGCTGTCCATGACGATATCAAATTGTTTCTCCTTGACAATGTCCTGCACGGCGACATTCAGTTTCTGCTCAAGCTGAATGCTGTACATCTGATTGAGTCCCGCCATCTTGCGCTGCGTTTCCATCTGGAGCTGCTGCGCCTCCTCTTGAGTCATCGTCGGGTTCGCCTCGAATTTCGCCTGTGCTTCCTGCTGTGCCTCCATGAGCTTTGTATTTGCCTCGGTGACCACGGCCTTGATTGCAGGTGCCTCCTCCTGCACACGTGCACGATCGAGCGTTCCGATGTGCACCTGACCACAGCCGGCAGCAAACAGACTCGAAGTAAGAAGGACGGCGGCAGCCGCCTTGCTGAAATAATTCATCTGTAGATTAGTCCTTTCGTTACGGGAAATCACTGGTAAAATAATGGTGCCGCATTTCTCATGGCTTCCCTTCGATGCTCTGCATCTCGCGCACCATCTCCGCCGTCACATCGCGTGCCGTATTGCTGAGGATCGGTGCATAGCGCCGCACGGCAAAGAGTTCGGTCTCCGGCAGAAGTGTCACACCGTCTGCCTCGGGAGACGCAAGCACGAGAGAGAAATGGTACTGAATGGCGAGCTTCGCCGCACGGCTGCGTACATCGCGCATGATCTCCGCCTCGAGCGCATCTGCCTCTGCGCGCACAGCAGCAAGACGCATGGCGCGCTGCGCAAGTACGGACTCCCCTTCCTGCGCGGCAAGTGCGCGCTCCATCTCTGCGCTGCTACGCTCCTCCACCTCTTTTTTCAGTCGATCTGCTTCCGCTTTCTGCGCATCGACCGTCTCCTGTGCCTGCTTCATCCACGCCGCCTGCTTGGGCTCGATCCGTGCGGCGACACGGGCGCGAATCTCTGCCTCCCACTGTCGGTGAAGCGCCATCTGACGTTCGCCGCGCTCCAGTTTTAATGCCTCGCGCTCGGCTTCCCACCGGGTACGCTCACGGGAAAGCTCCTCCGCCGTGACATCAGGGCCGTGCATGGCGCGCTGATTGTCAATTTTAAGGTTGATGTTCAGAATGGCGTTGAGATATTCATCATCGATCGCCTTTCTGCGTGCCTCATAGTCTGCCTCTGTCTGCTTGCGGTAGACCTCGGTCAGGCGCTTCTGCTCACGCTCGAGTTCCACACGCGTCGATACGACCGTCTGTGCATTCTTCTGCCAGACGGAGTCCTCAAACGGAGCCTCGTCTGTCTTTGGCGGCTCAATTTTGGGCAGCTTTGGAAGATCACGCAGGAGCAGTGTAAGCGTCTGCTCCTCGGCACGCAGCTCACACAGGTGTACATAGGAGGGATGTGCCGCAAGTACCTCCGCGAGCCGGATCGTTCCGATCTCGCTCTCCGACGTCGGCACCTCAGATGAGGGTCTGAGAAACAATACGGCGAGGAGGGCGATAACGCATATGCTGCCAGCAAGGATCTCCTTGCGCCGTGTCTGCCATAGTTTTCGCACAGCCGATCCTCCTCTGCTTATAAAAATGTACCGAGCAGCGCTCTGCCCGGTACATATGCGCATGTCTTGTCGATTACTTGCTCAGCTGCTTGACGACATCCTGCGTGATGTCCTGACCGCCGTAGACTACAGCGCCCTTCTCGATAACAACCGAGAGCCCCTTCTTCTCCGCAACGCTCTTGACGGCGTCCTGAATGCTCTTTTCGATCGGCTCCATCAGCTCTTCATTCTTCTGCTGGAGGCGCTGCATCGTCTGCTGATAGTAGTCTGACTTCTCCTGGTCGTTCATGTTCGCCGACTTCGTCTCGAAATCCGCCTGTGCTTCCTGCGAAGCCTTCTGCATTTCGGCGTTTGCCGCTGCAAGCTGCGGATGCTGGCTGCCGACCTGACGATAGTCCACAACACCCACGGATGAGGTTGCCGCCGATACAATGCCCGAGCCGCTCTGCGTGAGCGCAAGCGCAACCACCGAGCCGACAAAGACAACGGCGATCAGAATGCTGATAATCTTAACCTGCTTCTGCTGCAATTTGATCATGAATAAAATCTCCTTTTCTGTTAGACCGTGTCGATCCGCTGACCGAACGCTCCTATTATAGCAAAGAGCAGCGTTCAGTTCAATATTATTTTACAACGCGTTGCGCAACCGGCGGTATGTCTGAAAACTCCATGCTTGCGATTCGGGGGCAGCTGAGCGGATTGTTCAGCCAATTCTCATGCGTGAAGGTTACATCCACAATCTTAGGTCCGTCCTGAAAGCGATAGGTGGAGCTGTAGATGCCGTCCACAATGCTCTGCTGAAGAAATGTCGCTTTGCCGTACATCCCCTCCAGATCGCTGAGACTCAGGTTCGACGAAAGGGTGTCGAAATTCTCCTTCGTGATGACATTCTGCGGATCGCCCCCGCTCTGCAATGCGCCCGGGGCCGGTGCACGATCCGCTGTCTTTGCACCGCAGCCCGCGATGAGCATCGACGACGCTGCAAACGCTGCTGCCACAAGGGCAATCTTACTGACCTTCCTCATGATAATCCCTCTTTCTTATGAACTCTCCTAATATACCGCCTCTATCATACACCATTCCCTTGATTCATTCAAGGAAAACAGAAGAAGATTTTTCACGGCGTCGCCGCCGCACGTCGGTAGAGGCGCAGCTTCGTGCGCCCTTCTGTCGGCAGTGCACCGAGCTCTTCCCAGCCCTGCCCCGCAAAGTTCACCTCGAACACGTCGAACGCATGGCGCTCCACAACGAGATAGACCGTCCTGTCTGCGGGCAGTTCATCGATGGGCAGGAACGGCATGACATTCTTGCTGTTCCAGCTCATCTCCTTCGGTGCGCGCGCGGCGATCTCCTCACGTGTCGCGAGCGCATACATCGTATGCCCCGTATAGTAGGGCACTGTCGCCGTATAATCGCCGTAACAGACGAGCAGATCATCCGCGTGCATCGATTGAGAGAGGATCGCTGCCGCCCCCTTCCCGCTGAAGTGTCCGTCACGCTCGGAGTAGTTCGTCACGACAAAGACAACCGTGAGATAGAGTCCCACGCCAAGGATTGCCGCCCCTTTCAGCATGCGCGGATAATGCACAAGAAGGCGCGCCGTCAAAACTGCTGTCGGCAGGAATGCGGGGAAACTGTACGTCGGATACTTTGTTGCCATACATTGAAAAAAGACGGGTACGACAATCGCCCATACGAGCAGAAACTGTGTGCGCACGTCGATCACGGGACGAATGCGCCACGCACGATAGAGCGCGAGCGGCAGAGCAAAACTCCACGGGAACATCCCGAGAAAGTAGATGCCAAGGTAGAAGTACCAGACATCCCACTGCGCGTGCTCGGATACCGTTGCGCGCAGGACGTTGTGAATCCCGAGAAATGTATTGATGAAATCCGAGCCATGCGCAAGATACATATAGACGTACCACGGCGCGCAGACCGCCGCAAAGACGAGCATCCCCTTCGGAAGCGCTATGCGCCCGAGCGCAGAGAGGTCACGCTGAACGAGAAGGAATACGAGAATGACCAGCCCCGGCAGCAGGAATCCGACCGGTCCCTTCGTGAGGACGCCCAACCCTGCACAGACATAGGCGATGTAGAAGTATTTTTTCTGCCGCTCATGATACCCGAGGAAGAACGCCCCGAGTGTTCCGCCGAAGAAGACGAAAAGACTCATATCCGTGAGGATGAGTTTTGCAAGGATCGAGTAGAGCACACCCGTCCCGAGAATGATCGTCGCCCAGAACGCCGTCCGCTCATCGTAGAGCCGCCGCGCAAAGGCATAGGTCAGAAGAAGTCCCGCCGCGGCGAAGAGTGCGGGGAAAAAGCGCGCGGCGAAGTCCGTCACACCGAACATGGAGAACGCCGCGATCAGCTCCCAGTAGAAGAAAATCGGCTTATCGTACCAATAGTTCCCATAGATCTGCGGGGAGAACCAGTCCCCCGCCGTCAGCATCTCCTTCGCAGTCTGTGCATAGTTCACCTCGACGGGCGCCGTTACGGCAAGCGCTCCATTCCCCCAAAAATACAGCACGACAAGGCACAGAATGGTCACGCCGCTCGTAAGTCGCTCATTCATCACGTTCCTCCTTCGGCTCTTTCCGCGCATGTCGATTGTCGTATGCGATCAGGTAGAGCGGACGATTTTTCACCTCTTGCAAGATGCGCGCAATGTACTCACCGCAGATGCCGAGCATCATCATCTGCATGCCGCCGAAGAAGAGGCCGCACACGACAATGGTCGACCATCCGGGCACGGTCTCTCCGCTGAGTGTCTCATAGAGAACGTGAAGGAAGATCAGTACCGCGAGCAGCGCTGAGAAAACGCCGACATAAAATGCTGCGCGCAGCGGCTGCACGGAATACGCAAGGATGCCGTCGAGCGCAAACGAGATCATCTTGTGCAGGGAGAATTTCGAGCGGCCCGCAAAGCGTTCGTGCGCCACGAACTCCACGGTCGTCTTGCGAAAGCCCATGGCACCCACGATGCCGCGAATAAAACGCGCGTGCTCACGATATCTGCGCAGCGCAAGCACTGCCTTCCGATCCATCAGGCGGAAATCTGATCCGCCCTCCTGGATCTCCACATCGGTCATGGCATTGAGCAGGCGGTAGTAGTATTTCGAAGTGAGCCGTTTGAAGAGAGAAACGCCCTCCGTCGTGAGGCGTACCGTCTGAACGATATCACAGCCCGCCTCCCACTGTGCGAGCAGCACGGGCAGCAGTTCCGGCGGATGCTGCATATCGCCGTCCATCGTGATGACCGCATCGCCGTCCGCATGATCCGTTCCGCAGGTCAGTGCCAGCTGATGTCCCGAATTGCGTGCAAGGAAGATCGACTGCACATGCGTATCCCCCTTCCCAAGTTCCCGCAGAATCTCACGGCTGCGGTCGCGGGAGCCGTCATCGATGAAGAGGATCTCGTAGGCATAGGGGAGCTTTTCCATCACCGCTTCGACGCTCAGCACGAAGTGCTCTATATTCTCCTCTTCATTATAAACCGGAACCACAATCGAAATTCTCTTCACCGTTTCGCCCCCTCTCTTTCTAGAAATTGCCAATCAGGCGAACCCAACGATCATGCCCGTCCACAAGACCCGCAATGCTCAAGAAATCGTGCAGCTTGTAGCGCAGCTCCCATTCCCACGCGCCCGTGTCCGTCCACTGCTCATAGCGAACGAGCCAACGCGGATGTATTTCATAAGTACCGGCGACGGAGAACCGCGCATCGCGCAGATCATAGCGCAGATCTCCCGCGAGGCGCGGAAGGAGTGCGCGCGCATAGCCCACGCGCCAATCGAAGCGGACATCTTCGGGCGCGACATCGGTCTCCACATAGAACTCATCGCGTGCGCTCATCATCTGCCCCGCATGCAGGCGCACATGCAGATCACGCCGCTCCCCATCGCGATTCTCCGCCGTGCGCCCGATATCGAGCCACCCTGTCAGACGCAGGCGATAGCGTGTCGTATCCGTGCGGCTCATGACCGCCATGCGCTCCCCCGGGGTGATTGTCACATGCGATGTAAGATGAAGGCGGCGAAAATCATGCACGCTGTCGAGCTCCCTCGCGAGCTGCTGCTCGAATGCGGCACGATGCCGTGCGACAAAGGACACAGGTACTCCCACAAGGTGGCTGACCTCGCTCTCCATCGCCTTTCGGCGCGTGAGCAGGGTGACATTCGGAATCGTGTCCGAGCGCATGGATAGATCAACCGTACGCACGACGGGCAGGCGCGGATAGACGGTGAGCCGCACCCGTGCCTCTGCATCCACATCGATATCGTAGTCCGCGCGGAACTCCGGCAGATGCTCGTCCATATACGATGTCAGCCGCCCCTTCAGTGCGCCCGCTGCCCAGTCCGTCGCAGCGACGGGCAGACCCACGAGCGCATCCGAAAAGACTGTATTGACACCTGCAAGATCGACACGCACAAGTTCCTCCACGGCAGGGGGCATTCCCTCGACTGTTGTTTCTACACGGACATCTCGAATCGTATCTGCCCATGGAGCGAGGTGAATCTCGACCTCTGTGCGCTGCGCTGGACGCACCTCGACGCCTGTCACGGTATAGCCGACGAGCAGCCGATCAAAGACCGCACCGATGAGCTCCGACTCCTCTGCCGGCGAGATCGCCGCTACCCGCCGCCCCTCCATGCGTTCCGCTGCGATGGCCGCTACGGTGCGCTCCATGCGCGCACGCACAATGGGTGGAATCGGCTCATTGCCCATGACAATAGCCGCAGTCTCCTCCACGCGGGAGTCCTCTGCGGCATATGCGGGGGCAAAGAGCCCCCATCCTGCAAGAAAGAGAAGAACGGCAGTCCACACGCGCACAGGCGCGCAGACCCGCCTCATCAGAACGTTCCGCCGACGCGGAAGTGCACGCGCCCGCCCTGCGAACCGCGTCCGTAGTCAAGGCGCAGCGGACCGATCGGCGTGTTGAGACCGAGTCCGACGCCCACGCTCGCGTGGAGATTCTCCGGCATGAATCCGCTCGACCACGCTCCGCCGTAATCCGCAAAGAGCGCACCGGTCACCTTGGACACAATCGGGAAGCGATATTCGGCGGAGAGAAGCGCCATGCGCGTGCCGCGGAACTGATCCTCACGGTAGCCGCGGATCGTATCCTGACCGCCGACACGGAACTGGCTGTACTCCGACATCGTCCCCTTACTGATCCCGTACTGAGCGCGCAGAACAAAGACTTGGGAACGCCCTGCTTTCAGATAGTGCGCGTCGCCCGCCGTATACTTCTGATAGGAGAAGTCTCCACCAAGACCCGCGAACTCTGCCGAGAGGGAGGCACGTGCGCCCGTTGTCGGTTCATAGATATTATCGCGTGTATCTGTCACATGCTCGAGCGTAATGCTGCGCGTTGTGCCAAAATTATTCTTGATCCATGCGGTGTTCCCGCTGCGGTTCCCCGCATTGCCAGACTCTGTATGCTTAACGTATTTATCATCACGATTTCTCAGCGTGACAAAATTCGTCGAATACTCGCTCATGGGACGGCTGATCGTGATCTCGCCCCCCGCATATTTACGCATGAACGACTCCTTGTGGTTGCCGTTTTCATCGTAATCATCGTATTCATACGTGCGGTTGTAGACGCGGAGTGTTCCCGCCGTCTCTTTTTTATCGAGCCACGGGCGGCGATACATGAACGTGTAGCCGCGTGCATCCGTATCATCACCGCTCATCTCGTAGCTGAGGCTGATCGTGTCGCCCATGCCGCGGAAATTCGTATCACTGACGCTGACCATACCGACCATGCCGTCCGAGCTGGAGTAGCCCGCGCCAATGCCGAACGATCCCGTCCGCTTCTCCTTGACATCGATCTCCATGACGACCGCATTCGGCTCGACGCCGGGGTTCATCTTGACATTGACATCCTCGAAGAAGCCGAGGTTGTAGACGCGCTGCATGCTGCGACGTGCCTGATTCGCGTTGAACGGCTCACCCGGCTTCTGGCGCATCTCACGGAGGATGACATGGTCCTTCGTTTTCTTGTTGCCCTTGACCTTATAGCTCTCAAGCACGCCCTCGCTGATCTTGATCGTGAGTGTGCCGTCCTGCGCGATGTTGAGATCGGTGATCTTCGCGAGGATGTAGCCGTCCGCGCGGTATTTCTCCTGAATCGCCTGCACATTTTCCTGCAGCGTACGGGAGTTGAGCAGCTCACCGTTCTTGACCGTGACAAGCTCCATCAGCGCTTCCGTCGACTCGACCGTATTGCCCTCGATCTTCACTTCCTTGAGCTCCGGATTCTCGAGCACGTTGTAGGTCAGGACAACGCCCTCGGGCACCTGCTCAAACGTTGGATAGAGATCGTAGAAATAGCCCGTTGCGTAGATCGCATCGCGATCCTTCACGAGACCTTCCTCCGATATGGCATCGCCTACATGCATGGCAAGGGCTGCGCGCGCGATCGGCTCGGTTGCCTTCGTTGCACCGCTGAAGTTGATCTCCACGACCGTCTTGCCAATTTGTGACGCAAGATAGTTGGAAATCTCATCCTCAGCGGGACGCTTTGCCGCCCATGCGGCGGCACGCTCATCCGATGTGGTGGGCACGGATGCACTCGTCAGTGCCGGTGCATCCGCGAGAGGGGCATTCATCGAATCACTTGCGGCAGACATCGTCGGCGCATCACTCAGAACGGGTGCATCCGTCACCGCAGCCGCAGACGTATTCCCGGCAGCCGCTGTCTGTGCGGCAGTGCTCTTCTCTGCGGCAAAGGCATGCGGCAGAGTGAGAGCGGATACGCCCACGCCAAGGGCAACCACACGTATGAGTCTCTGATATTTCTTGCTGTTCAAAGGCGAAACCTCCCAGACATATGCGCCGAACGGCGCGTTTCAACCCCCCCGCATAATGCGGGGGGCAGATCGACTACTCTCTTAAAATCTTGCCGCCAACTTGCATCAGACGCTGCAGATCAACATTCGGCATCTGAGGACGTGCGGGCAGCGTTGTGTCCGCCTGTGCTGGCGCGGGCGCCGCAGCGGCGGCTTCGGTACGTTCGGGCATCGTCTGCGGCACTGCCGGAGGCGCTGTTGGATGCTCCATCGGCTCCGTCGTTGCCTGCACTGCAGGCGCCGATTCCTCCGGTAGGGGGAGAGGCGTTTCCACGCGCGGCTCTTCCCGCTGTACCGCTGCAGCAACGGGCTCCTTCACAGGCGGGCTTTCCCAGATGAGCCAAGCCAAGATCCCTGCCGCAGCCAACGGCGGCAGAATCAACGCTGTCCATCGTCGGATGCGCGCACGGCGATCTGCCGCAATGCGCGCGAGCTCTGCGCGTGCAAGCATGAGCTTCAGATCTCCTGCAAGATCGTCCTCACCCGCAAGTGCATGCTCCGCGCCCGTGAGCCAATCACGTGCCGCACGTATGGATTTTGCACGCTCTCTGCGATCCGTACTCATCGCCCTGCCTCCTTTCGAGATTATACTACAGTCCATGGTATGGATTCAAGAAGCTAAAGTTAAAACGTGGTCTTAAGGAATCGCTGATAAAAGTTTCCTTAAGTCATCACACTACCAATGCTGCATAAAACGCGAAAGCATACCGCGTACGCGGCGAATCCCATTTTTTTGCAGGCGATAGATCTGTGCCGGTGTCACACCAAGCGACTCCGCCATCGTCTGCGCACGCGTTCCGCCGATCGTCACGCCCTCGAGTACAATGCGTTCCCGCGCGGGCAGGCGTGCCATTGCAGCGCCCAAAACACCAACGAGGGCATGGTGCTCCGCAAGTTCTGCCACCGAGGGACGCTCATCGACAAGCAGTTCCTTTGCCGTCTCACACATCTCCGTTTCTTCCTCAAGACAAGGCAGATCAACCTGTCCCTCACGACGCAGAAAATCCAGAATGCGCCCGCGTACACGGTGCACAGCATATAGGCTAAATGCCACGCCGCGCTTGGGATCATAGCGCTCTACCGCCTCGATCAGACCGATCGTCCCCTCCTGCACCGCATCCATCACGGCAGTCAGTGTTCGGTAAGGCATGACCTCACGAAAGACCAGCGGCTGATAGGACTCGATGATCCGCTGCCGCGCACCCTCATCACCGCATTCCTTATAGGCGCGCCAGAGTTCCCGCTCCTCCTCCGGCGTGAGTTTCTGCACAGCGGAAAGTTTTTTTACATAGTCCGAAAACACGGGCACACCTCCTTCGATGATGTCTAAAACCGTATTCTTGCCTCTATCCCGATCAGCTGATCGGAGCCCTCGCGGTCATACGAGATGCCAAAACGCTCATTGAAATCGTACTGTATGCCGTAGCGGTGCTTGTCCGACGCCGCACCAAGCCCCTGAACATAGCGCACGAGCACGCGGTCGCCGAAATACTTTCCAATCTCAATATTGTATTCATTCTCGTTCTTCTTGATCTCCTCATCGTCCTTCGTTTCAAAGAGCGATCCGCTCCCGCTCGAGAGGCGCAGCACATCGAGATGGAGGAAGTTCTTCACCGAGTCCTCCACCTCCGAGAGAATGCTCATCTGAAGACCGATCGACAGCACATCCGCTGCCGTGATGCCGCCCTCGCCATTTCGATAGGCGTTGCGCAGCGTGAGCATACGGATGATCTCCTCCTCCGACATCTCAGGACTGGAGAAGAGACGGAAATCCATGTGATCGAGCGGTCCGTTTGCCGCGAGGTAGACGCGCGTATGCGTGAGCCGTGCCTCGGCATAGAACGCAATCTCGGGCAGGAACGACTCGGGCTGATTGAACGTCGCCGTCCCCTCACGGATCTTGAACACCGTTCTGAGATAGCTCACCGTGTCACCGCGCCGCACGCCGATGGACCCCGTTGTGTGCGGGTGACGCGTCGTGCCGCCGAAATGCACATAGCCCGATGGGTGTATATCATAGAAATTCGGACTGAAGAAATGGACATGGCGAGCCACGGTCACCCCCACATCCAGAATGATGTGCGGAAGCTCCTCACTCGTCTCCGGAATCGACGGAATGGAGACGAGCGCGCGATCAATATCGATCGTCCCCGAGAGTTTTGGCAGCTTCTCGCCCCAGTACTCATCCTCCGTAAGATGCAGCGACCCGCTCAAAGGCCCGTCAAAGAAGGAGGTCTTGATTGCCAGCTCATTCATCACAAGGGTAAAGTCATACTCTGTCAGCTCCATGCCGCTGAGATCCATATGCCCCGTCATCATGTAGGTGCCGGCACCCATGTGCCCCGTGCAGGAGCGTACGACAACGCGGTCCCCGAGCGCATCGATCCGAAGCTCCATATCCGTCACCGGATTTTCAAGGTACTTGACCTTCAGCGCACCGCCCGTGACACGCACCGTTCCATCAAGGCGCGGCGCTGCGAGCGTCCCGTGGAGTTTCAGCGTGCCCTCCGTGGGCCCCATCGCCCACTCCACATGATTGGAAAAGACCGGCAGCAGCGAGAGATCGGCGTTGTCGAGGGCAATCGTCAGATCAATCTCCTCATAAGCACTCAGGTTCTCACTGCGCTTCGCCGTAAGCGCACGCAGCGGGAGCGTCCCGTGGGCACTCGCCATATACCGCGTCCCATCAACATACTTCGTCACGATGAACTGTTTCAGATGAATGACCGAATTGCGCAGCTGCGCCTCAACCAGCATTTCATCGAAGGAGTTGCCGTGCATACCGCCATCCTTCGCCACGAGATGCAGGTCTGCCTCCGGGTTCTGCGTATAACCGCCAATATGCGCCGTCAGCGTTGCCGTCCCCGTCACCTCTTCCGTGACATTCGCAAAACGCGTAAAGAGACCGATCGCAATATCCGACGCCGCAATCTCCACATTCGCCATGCCATTGAAGTCCATTGTACCGGACACGGTGAATGCGCCCGATCCCTGTTTCCCCGCAAGGGTACGCACGGTCAGCACGCGATCCGCAAGCGCCACATCAATTTTGACATTGCTGATCGGATAGGAGGCAAGCGTGCCCTCCGCGATCTCACCCGTCAGCGCAACGGACGGGTTGTCGAGAGAGCCGCCGAGCTGCACCTTGCTCGTGATCTTTCCGGCAACGCGGTCCTCTTTTTGGTTCGCAAGTGCAAGGAGCGCCCCCACATCCATCTGCGTGATGTCCATTGTGCCGCGCAGCGCCCGCGTCTCGGTATCATAGTGCAGACGCGCCGTCACAGAGCCGTCCGTCCCCTGACGGAATCCCGTATTCTCAAGCTCGATGATCCCGTTTTCATAGTGGGCGAAACTGCGGATCTCCGTGAGTTCCACGCCGTTCATCGTAATCGTATCCGCCTTCAGTTCCCCGCGGAAAATCGGATGAGAAATGGTGCCCCCGACCTTGCCGTTAAAGACACCATGTCCCGAGACCTCGTAGGGCAGCTTGTGCTCGAAGCGCTTCATGTCGAGATCACGCACCTCGGCGTCGAAATCGAGCAGCCCCTGTGTATTGATTGTGCCGTTCAGCACCATATCCACCATCGGCGAATAGATGTGGAACACCTGCACGCGGATGATGCCGCCATCGAGGAAGTAGTCGCCGTCCATACCCGAGAGAATAGCCCCTGCGTAGCTGCCGCGATAAAAGTGCACATAGCCGACCGCGTGGGGATTGTCGAGTGTTCCCGTGAACTTGATGATGTTGTCAATGTTGCCCGTGATCGGCTGATCGGGCGCGACAAGCGCCGCCACATCCTCCATGCGTGCGCCCATCGTATCGATCTGCAGATCGATACGCCGCTCCCCCGTGAAGCCGATCGTTCCATTCACGAGCCAGACCTCACGTCCGCCGCGCTCCATTGAGAAATCATAGATGCCGACTCCAGAGAGCGAACCGTCCGCGCGGAAGAGCAGGCTGTCAAACGGCTGATACATGAGATCACCGTTCGTCGCCGAAACGCTCAGTTCCACATAGGGGTCATGGATATCTCCATGCACTTCGCCGCTGAAATCCGCCAGTCCCGAAAAGCTCAGGCGATCATCCAGCGCGTTCAGCAGCGAGAGGTCAACATGCCCGCCATAAAGGTGCAGATCGAGCGCGGAACCGCCGATGATGTGCCCCTCGACGCCAAGATCCGAATCATTCGCGAGGTTCAAGCTGAGAAAGTCAATCGTCACATCATTTTCACGCAGCATAAAGGACGCGCTCGCACGCTCCACGGGAATATTGCGGTAGGAACCGTCCGTCACCTCCGCACTGCCGTAGACCGTAAGAGCAGACTTCTCCGCCCCCTGCCCGCTGATGCCGAGGTCGGCGTGCAGGCTGCCGTCCACACCATCCGGCAGGGGCATATCTGCCGCGCGCAGCCCCGCAAGCGCAATGCCGTCGGCGGTAAGATGTGCCGTATAGGATTTGCTTTCCGTATTGAAAATGCCCGCACCCGAAAGCGTACCGCCAAAAAGTTCCCCCGTCAGGTTCTGAAATGAAATCGCGCCGTCCGCATACGAAACATCTGCCGCCGCATTTTGGAAGGACACATCATTCACAGCCCCCTCTGCGGCCGTAAGGTGTCCCGTCGCCATGAGCGCAACGAGCGTTCCCGTCACGCGGATCTCTGCCGTCACGGCACCCGCGTAGGGGCTGTCCGTTAAAATGCGGTCGACAGCGAAATCCTTCGCACGCACCGTAAGGTCGAGATAGGGCGCATCCGTATCGAAACGGATTGTCCCGTCAACACGTGCCGTCTGCCCCTCTGCCTCCGCCGTTGCCGCGAGAAAGAGTGCGCGTTCGTCGAACGTGAGCGCGGTGCTTGTCACCTGTGTCTCCGTGCCGTAGAGCTCTGCCGTGCCGCTTACACCATCTGCACGTCCATCGAGCGTAAGCACACCATCGACACGGCGCAGATGCATCCCCACATGATCCGCTCGGACGCGATGAATGTGCACATCCTCCGACAGGGTTCCCTCTGGGAGTAGTTCTAAAAGCGGAGTCATTTCCGCAGCATTGGACGACAAATAGAGCTCCTGCGTCCCTCCGACATAGGTGCCGCGCACACACAGGGGAACGTCCATAAGTGCACCTGTGAGATCATAGGATACATCACTGCGATCCACATTGACCGTTCCCGTAATCCCGTCCAGTTCATACCGTATGCCATCGCTATCGATCGTCGCCGTCGCATCGGCGAGACGAAAACGCCCCTCGAACGTACTCGGCGTCGTATCATCTGCGCCAATATCCCCGTAGTTCCATGAACCGTCCGCACGCCGCACAATATGCGCATGTGCACCCGTAAGTGAAATTTCATTAATCGAGGTTTCCGGCGTTAAAAGCAAAGAAAGCAGACGAAGCGTTACCCGTGCCTCATCGGCACGGAGCACAGCCTCCGCCTGCTTATCATAGATTACAATATCGTCAAGTTTCAGTTCATGCAGAGAACGGATCTCCACCGAACCGATGTGCACAGTCGTCCCCAGCTTCTGCGCCATGAGACTCTCTGCCATCCGGCCAACCTCGGTCATGAAGGTCTGAGCGCGCACAATATGAATGAGGACCGCCGCGCAGAGGATGACTGCAACCAACGCCGCAATCCCGACATACGCTCTCCGTCTCATAAAAACCTCTTATTTGTTCATCTCGGCTTCGTAGGAAGCGTTTGCCGCCTGCACGCGCGCTGCCGCAGCCATCGCGGCCTCCATCGGTGCGCGCACAGGAACAGAGCGCACCTCTGCCTCCTTCGGCGTCTCAAAGAGAGCATCATCGTGCAGCTGGGCCGCGGCACGTGCATCGGGGGCACGTTTACCCTCCTCCTCGGCTGCGCGATAGCGCACAGCATCGAGATCAACCGGTACACCCATTGCGTTGTCGAGACTCGCCTTGCCTGTGTTGTAGGTATAAAGAGCCGTCGAATAGTTCATACGTGCCGTCGTCAGATTATCCGACGCGCGCATCACTTCGAGATTCGTCCCGACGCCCGCATTGTAGCGAACGCGGGCAATATGATAGTCCTCTTCCGCCTGCTTGACCGCCGTTTCCGTCGTCTTGATATTTTGCTCTGCCGCACGCAGATTCAGATATGCGGTGCGCACATCAAGGCGGATCTTCTCGTCCGCTGCCGCGAGGGCTTCCTCCGCCTTGCGGAGCGTCGCCTTTGCCGCATCGACCTGCGCCGCCGTCACACCGTTATCGAAGATGTTCCACGAGGCACTGACGCCTACTGCCCATGTATCGCTACTCGCGTGGTCACTCCCAAAAGGATGCTCGCCCGCAATCGAGCGCGTCGCCGCCGCATTCACGGTCGGATGATCGCCCGCCTTTGCCGTACGCACGCTCTCCTCCGCCTGCTTTACGGCATAGACCGCCGCCGCACCATCCGCGCGGTAGAGGAGCCCATAGTCCGTACAGTCATCGAGCGAGAGCTCGTAGCCCGTATAGCGCAGCTCATCGTTGATCGTGAGCATCGTATCCGTCGGCACGCCGATCACATTGTTCAGCGTTGCCACTGCGACCTCATAGTTGTTCCGCGCCGTCGTCAGATTCTGCTGTGCGTTCGCAAGCTCCACCTCCGAGGCGAGCACATCCGCACGCGCCACCGTACCAACGCTGAACTGTGCGTTCACATCCGCGAGATGGGTCTGTAGCGTCGCCACTGTATCCTCGCGTACCTTCACCAGATTGCGTGCCTGCAGAATATTGAAATAGTCCATCGTCGCCGTCAGGCGGATCGATTGCTTCGTCTGCTCGAGCGCAAAGTCCGCCGCATTCAGTCCATAGCGCGCCGCCTTCCGCCGTGCATTCAGCGCAGCATTATAGACGGGCATCGAAATCGTGCCCGTATTGCCGTAGTTGTACTTGACGCCGGACCCCTCATATGCCTTGCCGCCAACGCGGTTCGCCGTTGCCGACCACGTCAGCGTCGGTCCCATCGAACGGTTTGCCTGCGCGAGTGAGGCGTGTGCCGCATCCACATCCGTCAATGATTGCTTAATCGTGCGGTTGTTCTCAAGTGCCATCTGCACCGAACGCATCAGATCCACCTGCATCGTCTCTGCCGACACTGTTCCCGCAAAAAGTCCGATTGTAGCAGTAAAAGCCAACGCCCGTACAAGGCGTTTGGCACAACGTCCCCTATTCTTCAAAACCATTTCCTCCTCGAACGCGGAAAATACGCCACGATAGCGCAACTGAGCTTATCCGTGCTTGCCGCGATCAATGCCATGAATTTGTATTGACAGGTCCTCTCATTGTATCAGTTCTCCTCTTTTTTTTCAAATAAATTATTTGTTATAGGAAGCACTGATAAATTCAGTCCCATCATCTTGGCGCATCTTTTTTGCCCGCACTTCGTCGGCAAATCCTCTACAGAGCACTACTCTGCGTCCAGTTTGCTGTGCCTCAATCGGACGAAAAAATCTACGCCAATCTGAGGGGCTTCATTTTATCAGCAATTCTATTGATGACCTTTCATGCTGTTTTGTCAATCATTTTGATGGAAAAGAGTTGAAATATCCCGATTGGGGAAAACAACGTGTCATATAACGATTGTCATACTTAGCACTGTCTGATAAAATACATATAGTGGAGGTGACATAAATGCCGGAAATTACAAGGTTCTATGGAATTATCATTAAGATTTTCTTTCGGAACGAACACAATCCACCTCACATTCACGCGATCTACGGCGAGCACAACGGGCTGTTCTCCATCAAAGATATGCAGATGATCGAGGGGGATCTTCCTGCAACAGCAGTCAAACTGGTTCAGGAGTGGGGCAAGCCATTGTCCGAGGAGCTTCAAAAAATGTGGGACACAAAACAACTGAAAAAACTTCCTCCACTGAAATAGTTTCCAGTCCTATGATAAAAGGAGATGATGCCCATGCTGTCAATTAAAGTCACAAAGGTCATCCCTCTCGCAAACCTGCGTCTTCTTGTTTTCTTCGAAAATGACGTGAGCAAACTATTTGATGTCGCGGATTTCATCGCCGAATGTCCCGAATTCGAGTTGCTGCGTGATCCTGCGATATTCCAAATGGTCAGTGTCGAACCCGGCGGCTATGGCATCTCATGGACGGAGGAACTCGACTGCTCAGAAGGAGAACTCTGGGAAAGAGGCACAGAGATTCCTCTAACGGCTGCCGATTTTGAGGCTCTATCAGAGCATGAGCGAAAAACAAATATGAAAAAAGCATCGTAAGAAGCGTTCTTAGGAAATCACTGATAAAATGGAGGCGCTGAATTTATCAGTGATTCCTTAGATTACAAAACAGGACTGCCGTATGAAATCACAGGGATTTCATACGGCAGTCCTATTGTTATGCTCATTCCTACGCAAAAAGCTCGACCTGATTGCTCTCCATCATACCGTTGAGGCATCCATGCGCGCGCAGGAGTTCGATGGCGGGCGCAGGGACGTGGGCGCGGGTAGCGAGATCCTCGATGGAGATGAAGCGTCCATCCTTCCTCGCCTCGACGATCGCCTGCGCCGCCTTCTGTCCCATGCCGGGGAGCGCGGTAAATGGCGGGAGGAGCGAGTTCTCGTGCAGGATGAATTTCTCCGCGTCGGACGCATAGAGGTCGACGGGCTCGCAGGAGAAGCCGCGCAGGTACATCTCCCAAGCTAACTGTAACACGATAAGGATGTCCTGCTTCTTGTTGTCGAGCTTGCCGCGATGCTCGCGCGCCTCTGCGTTCAGTGCGTCGATCGCTGCCTTGACCGCCGTCTTTCCCTTTGAAATAATATTTGCGTCAAATTCATCGGCACGGATGGAAAAGTATGCGGCATAGTACGCGAGCGGATAGTGCACCTTGCAGAATGCGATGCGATAGCCCATCATGACGTAGGCGGTCGCGTGCGCGCGTGGGAAGAGATATTTGATCTTTTGGCAGGAGTCGATGTACCACTCGGGAATCCCGCCCGCACGCAGCTTTTCAACGACGTCGGCGGCGATGCCCTTGCCCTTGCGCACGTTCTCCATCGTCTTGAACGAGAGGAGCGGCTCGATGCCGTTTAGCATGAGGTAGTTCATGATGTCGTCACGCGCGGAGATCGCATCCTTCAGCGTGCTCGTGCCCGCCTTGATGAGATCCTGCGCGTTGCCGAGCCAGACGTTCGTGCCGTGGGAAAAGCCCGAGATGCGCACGAGGTCGGCGAAGCAGTCGGGGCTTGAGTCGTCGATCATCTTCTGCGTGAACGAGGTGCGAAACTCCGGAATACCGTACGTCCCCATATTCGCGCCAAGTTCCTCGGGGCTGATGCCAAGCGCCTCGGTCGATGTAAAGATGGACATGGTCGCGGGGTCGTCGAACGGAATCGTCTCGGGGTCGCGATGCGTCAGCTCCTCAAGCATCTTGATGACCGTCGGGTCATCGTGTCCGAGAATGTCAAGCTTGACGAGGCGCTCACTGATCGAATGGTAATCGAAGTGCGTTGTCAGCGTATCCGACTCCATATTGTTCGCGGGGCGCTGGATCGGCGTAAAGTAGTGCACATCCATGTCGCGCGGCACGACCATGATGCCGCCCGCATGCTGCCCCGTGGTCGCCTTGACGCCCATGCAGCCGCGCATCATGTGTTCGATGTAGGCGCGCCCCTTCGTCTCGCCCATGTCCTCGTAGTAGTGCATGGCGTAACCATAGGCGTTCTTGTCCTGCAGCCCCGAGATCGTGCCCGCGCGGAAGACGTTCATTTTGCCGAAAAGCACCTCGGTGTATTTATGTGCGGTCGGCTGGTAGTCGCCCGAGAAGTTGAGGTCGATATCGGGAACCTTGTCCCCATCAAAGCCCAGAAAGACGGCGAACGGGATATTGTGCCCATCCTTCGTGAGCGGCGTACCGCAGACGGGGCAGTCCATCGACGGCAGGTCGAAGCCGCTCCCGACGGAGCCGTCCTCGATAAATTTGTTGTACTGACAATGACGGCAGCGATAGTGCGGCGGCAGCGGGTTGACCTCGGTGACGCCGATCATCGTGGCGACGAACGAGGATCCGACGGAACCGCGCGAGCCGACGAGATAGCCATCGTCGTTTGATCGCTTGACAAGGCGCTGCGCGATGATGTAGAGCGCAGAAAAGCCGTGCCGGAGGATCGGCTTCAGCTCAAGTTCGAGGCGATCGGAGACGACCTTCGGCAGGTTCTCACCATAGAGTTTACGCGCGCGCGCGTAGGACATCTCCTGTATCTCACGGTCCGCCCCCGGCACCGTCGGCGCGTAGAGTTCGTCGGGGATGGGGAGGAAGTGCTCGACCTCCTCGGCGATTTTCCGAGGATTTGTAACAACGCATTCGTAGGCGCGTTCCGCGCCGAGATAGTCGAATTCGGCGAGCATTTCGTCCGTCGTGCGCAGGTAGAGCGGCGGCTGGCGGTCGGCATCACGATAGCCGTTCGCCTTTTGCAGCATGGCACGATAAATGGCATCCTCGGGGTTGAGGAAGTGCACGTCACATGTCGCGATCAGCATTTTGTCGAGTTTTCGTGCGAGTGCGTCCACCTTGCGGTTGATATCGCGCAAGTCCTCATCCGTATGGATCGGGTAGCGGTCGTCGATCTTGAGGAAGTCGTTGTTGTGGATGGGCTGAATCTCAAGGAAGTCATAGAACTTCGCCATCTCCTCAAGCTCCTCATCGGTACGTCCTGCGACGATACCTCGGATGAGTTCGCCCGCCTCGCATGCGGAGCCGACGATGATCCCCTCACGGTACTGTTCGAGTATGGCACGCGGGACGCATGGGCGACCGCGCTTTTTCGTGCCGCGGAAGTAGCGGATGTGTGAAAGAGAGACGAGTTTGTAGAGGTGATACAGCCCTGTCTTGTTCTTCGCGAGGAAGATGATGTGGTACGCACGCGTATCGTCAGGTTTGTCGAGGAGGTAGCCCTCCATGCCGTAGATGATCTTGATGTCCGTGCCCTTTTTCTTGAGTGCGCGCGCCGTGTTCATCGCCTCCGGGAATGCCTGCACAACGCCGTGATCGGTGATCGCGACGGCGGGCCACCCCCAGCGCGCCGCCGTTTCGACGAGCACCTTCGGTGGAACGACGGCATCAAGTGCGCTCATCTTCGTATGGGCATGCAACTCGACGCGTTTCACCTCTGCGGTATCCTCGCGCTGCGGCACCGTACGCCGCTCCATGCTGTCGATGAAAAGGACGTAATCGCTGATGAATTTATCGTATTCGATCTTGCCCTGAATGCGGACGGAACAGGTCTTGCCGATCGCCTTGAGGATACGCTCGACCTCGGCGTCGATGTCCTCCTGTGTCGTTTTTCCGCGTACGGCAAAAAATTTCTTGCACGCGATGCCGTTCGTCTTGTCGGCAAATTTAAGCAGCAAAATGTACGCGCCCGACTTGAGCTTGTTCGCCTGCGGAGCGAACACCTCGCCCTCAAGCACGATGCTCTTGATCTCGTCCTCGATCATGCCAAGCTCGCGAGCCTCGCCCGCGACACCGCGCCCAAAGATGACGTTTGCAGGCAGATCCTTTGGCTTTGCCCCCTTCGCCAGACGCGTGGGAGCGGCAGCAGCGGGTTCCTTTTTCACGGGCGCCGTCATAACAGGCGGCGTCCACTCATCTGCGCAAAGCTCCTCAAGTTCGGATGCCATGCAGACAACCCGACAGGCACAGCCGACATTCGTACGGACAGCCGCCTCAATGCGCTTTGCCACAGCACTCTGCGCGAAGAGCTCCGCGCCGAATGTGCCGGGCGCGGAGAGGCGAATCACATTGCCGTCAACTTCATAATCAGCCTGCCGCAATGTATGGAAGAGCACAGCATCCCCGCCCGCTGCCTCACGAACAACGCGCTCCCACAGCGGTGCGACAGCCCCCTTGAGTGCGACGACATTCTGCTGCACATATGCGCCCGCAAGCCCGTAATTCGTCGCAACCTGCTGTGCAATCGCCTCAGTCAGTTCCTCATCGAGGACGGCGGGCGTACCGATGACCAGTTCCCACGTATTTTCCTCTGTCGAGACCTCGACGTGACGCAGTGCGCAGGCGCACAAAAGCGTCCGCTCCTCATCGGAGAGAACGAGTCCGCGCAGCAGGCGGAGGAGCATATCCTCCGCACTTGGAAGAATCCGATAGATCTTGTTCATTCGTCGTAGAGCCTCTTATACTGTTCCCTGTCCTCGAGCACGCGGCGCACGTAGAACCGCGTCTCGGGGTAAGGAATTGCTTCGATTTCGTCAAATGTATCCGTCCAGTGAAAGCGTTCCATCCAGTCGCGCACATTGCCGCGCCCCGCATTGTACGCGGCGAGTGCGAGGATGTCATTGCCGCCGAACTCCTGCTCGAGTTCCGCAAGATACCACACACCGTAACGAATGTTGAGCGCGGGGTCGTAGAGATAGTCCTCGGTAAAGGGTTCACCGAGCCGCTCCGCAATCCACGCCGCCGTCCGCGGCATGAGCTGCATGAGCCCGAGCGCCCCGCCGTCAGACCGGGCATGTGGTTCGAAATTGCTCTCGTGCTTGATGACGGCAGCGACGAGATAGGGATCCGCACGGTGATGCGCTGCACTGGTCTCGATGTAGCTGCGGTAATCGTAGGGGTAGATGTAGCTGCGCTCCACCCATCCCCAGCCGCCGAGCAGTGCAAAAGCGATAACGGCGACGACGAGCAGGCGCAACCCCCACCAAAATCTGCGCCGCACTCTACGCCCTACCAAAGATGCGTTCCTCCCAAAGTTTCCCAACATAGTCCCGAGTTTCTTCCTTTGTCCCGCTGTTATCGATGACGACATCCGCGCGCGCACATTTCTCCGCAAGCGGCATCTGCGCGGCGATGCGTGCGCGCGCCTCGCCCTCGCTCATCGTCTTATCCCGTGCCAAAAGACGCGTAAGCTGCTCCTCTGGCGGCAGTGCAACCACCCAGACCTCATCGGCAAGCGCATCCCATCCTGCCTCAAAGAGCAGCGGCACATCGAGTACCGCTGCTCTTTTTTGTTCCTTCTCCGCCATGCGCAGACGCTCCTCCACCGCTCTGCGGATCAGGGGGTGCGAGATTTGCTCCACCTCCGCGCGCATGGTGGGATCGGTAAAGATGAGCCGCGCGATCGCAGCGCGGTCAAGCGTCCCGCCCGGCGTCACAATCGCCATGCCGAAGCGCTGCACATAAGCATTAAAAAGCGCCTGATTGGGCTGGGAAAGCTCGTGCGCAAGGGCGTCCGCGTCAATGATGCACGCACCGAGTGCGCGCAGAGCCTTGCTGACAGTGGACTTGCCGCAAGCGATGCCGCCCGTGAGCCCGATGATCTTCAACCTACTTCGCCTCCGCCCAGTTCTTCCCCGTGTGCACATCCACGGCAAGCGGCACAGCAAGCTCCGCTGCCCCGCTCATCGCTGTGCACAGGATGTCACTGACCTGTGCAATTTCATCCGCTACCACCTCAAGCACAAGCTCATCGTGCACCTGCAGAAGGATGCGGCTCCTGACATCCGCTGCACGCAGTGCCTCATCTGCACGGATCATTGCAATCTTGATGAGATCGGCAGCCGTCCCCTGAATCGGTGTATTCATTGCCATGCGCTCGGCAAAGGAACGTTGCATAAAGTTTCTGCTGTGGATCGCGGGCAAATCCCGCCGCCGCCCGTAGAGCGTCGTCACAGATCCGTTGGTATGCGCGTCCGCAATCGTCTTGTCGAGGAATTCACGCACGCCGTGATAGCGTTCAAAGTAGCGCTCGATGTAGCCCGCCGCCTCCTTGCGCGAAATACCGAGATCGCGTGCAAGACCGAAGTCGCTCAGACCGTAGACGATGCCGAAATTGACCGCCTTTGCACGCCGCCGCTGCTCGCTCGTCACAGAATCGATAGGTACGCCGAACACCTCCGATGCCGTGCGCGCATGAATGTCCTGCCCGCTGCGGAATGCGTCGATGAGAGTTGCGTCCCCCGACATATGCGCGAGGATGCGCAGCTCGATCTGCGAGTAATCTGCTGAGAGGAGCACGTCGTAGCCCTCGCCCGGCTCAAAGAGAGCGCGCACGGAACGCCCCTCCTCCGTCCGCACGGGAATGTTCTGCAGATTCGGATCGGAGCTTGAGAGCCGCCCCGTCGCCGTCACCGTCTGATTGAAGCTCGTGTGCACGCGCCCTGTCGCGGGGCGAATCAGCGCGCCAATACCCTCGAGATAGGTTGAGCGCAGCTTCGTCCACATACGGTAGGTGAGCACCTTGCTGACGATGGGGTGGCGGTCCTTCAGCTCCTCAAGCGTCTCGGCATTCGTCGAGTAGCCCGTCTTGGTCTTTTTGATCTTGCTCCCCGCCGCGAGGTCGAGGCGCTCAAAGAGGATTTCACCGAGCTGTTTCGGCGAGCTGATGTTGAAGTCCGCACCCGCCAGCGCATGAATCTCCTCCGCCAACGCATCGATACGCGCGTTCGCCGCCGTGCGTTCACGTTCGAGTGCCGTGCGGTTCACATAGATGCCCGTCCGCTCCATCTCCGCAAGCACGGGCACGAGAGGCAGTTCGACTTTCCGATACAGGTTGGAAAGGCCCGCTGTCGCGAGTGCCTCCTGCATGGGATGCGAAAGTTGTGCGGCAAGCAGCACCTCACGCACAGCACACTGCTCATCCGTCAGCCCCTCAGGTGCCTCCGGCAGGCTTCCCAGCCGTGCAAATGCTGCGCGCTCGATATCGCGCTTGCTCTCCTCGGGACGCAGGAGATAGTCCGCCAGTTCGAGATCAAAGATGTTTGCACCGATCGTCAACCCCGCCTGCGCATAGCGCTTCGCATTCCAGAGCACGACGGGGCGCTTCGCGAGAATCGCGCGCACCGCCTCGAACTGCGCGGAATCCGCGCGCACGATGCGCTGCTCCTCTCCATAGGAAAGAGCAAGCAAATCCATCTGCAAGAAGGGCGGCGTCCCGCTGAACACCGTACTGACAGCGATTTCCTCTGCATCGCGCAGCTGCTCAAGATCGGCGGCAGTAAGCTCCGCTGCTTCAAAATTCGACTGCGCAGCGGCGTCTTCGGAATCAAAAAGCGACTGCTCTACCGATGCCGCAGATGCGCTCGTCGCCTCCAGATACTCCGAGAACATCCGCCCGACCGTTCGCAGTTCATACTCCTTGCAGAACACTTCGAGCGCTGTACGATCGGGCTGCATGCGAAACCCCTCCGCCTCATAGCGGAGTTCCGGCACATTGCATTCAATCGTTGCAAGCTGCTTCGATAGGAGCGCCTGATCGCGGTACTCCACGAGCGAGGCACTGAGTTTCTTCCCACTGACCTCGGCGGCATGATCGAGCACGTTCTCTATCGTACCGTATTCGAGCAGCAGCTTTGTCGCAGTCTTGGGGCCTACGCCGGGCACGCCCGGGATATTGTCCGAGCTGTCCCCCATCAGCCCCTTCATGTCGATGAGTCGAATCGGTGCGAAGCCGTACTCCTCCTCAAACACTGCCGTGTCATAGGCACGCGTCTCACTGATGCCCTTTTTCGTCAGCAAGACGGTGAGGCCCTCACGGATCAGCTGCAGGGCATCGCGATCCCCCGTCACCACAACGGTCTCCACACCGCCCTCCGCCGCCTGCGTACCGAGGGTGCCGATGATGTCGTCCGCCTCGTAGTCATCCAGCTCGAGGAAGGGGATGCCGAGGCTCTTTGCGAGTTCCTTCAAGAGAGGAATCTGAGAGATCAGCTCCTCGGGCGTCTTGTCGCGTGTGCCTTTGTACTCCGGGTACAGCGCCGTGCGGAACGTCGTGCGGCTCTTGTCAAACGCGATGACGATCTGCGTCGGTGCAATTTCCTTGAGCAGCTTGATGAGCATCATCGCAAAGCCGTGCACTGCGTTCGTGTGGACGCCGCGCGCATTCGGCGGGAGCTGCAGCGCGTAGAACGCGCGAAAGAAGAGGCTGCTCCCGTCGAGGACGGCAAATTTCTCCCGGCTCACAGGGTCGGCTTGTCCGCATCCTCAAGGCGCATGAGGACGAAGCAGTAGTCAGAGATACGGTTGAGGTACTGCAGATCTACCTCTGCCACGCTGCCGCGGCGCGCAAGTGTCCACGCGCGGCGCTCCGCCTCACGTGCCACCGTACGTGCCAGATCGAGCATCGCGCTCGACTTCTTGTCGCCGGGGATGATAAACTCCTTGAGTGGGGGCAGGCTCTCCTCGATGCTCGCGATCTCCGCCTCGAGCCCTGCGACCATCTCCGCCGTGATGCGGGGCGGCTTGTTGCGGCTCGCAAAGTCTGCCATAAGCATGCCGAGCTGCTTCTGCACGGCGAGGATATCGTCCTTTACGCGCTTGTTCTCTGAAAACGCGCGCGCCATCCCAAGCGCCGAACCAAGGCTGTCCACCTTGCCGTACACCTCAACGCGCGCATCGTCCTTCGCAATACGCTCGCCTGTGAAAAGGCTCGTCTGTCCCTGGTCGCCGGTCTTTGTTGTAACACTCATCGTATGTTCCTCCTCCGGTCTGGATAAATGAACCCAGCCATGCAAAAGACACGACCGGGCACTTGACATAAAAATTAGAAAATCTCGGTTTCACTGAAGAAGATGTGCACCTCGCGCGCCGCACTCTCGGGGCTGTCAGACGCATGCACCGCATTCTCGCTCCCATTCTTTGCAAAGCGTTTGCGGATCGTCCCCTCCGCCGCATTCGCCGGATTCGTTGCACCGTGGAGCTCGCGTACGCGCGCGATTGCATTCTCGCCCGCAAGCACCATGGCGACAAGGGGGGCAGATGTCATAAATGCGGCAAGTTCGCCATAAAACGGCTTTTCAAGATGCTCTGCATAGTGGATGCGTGCGATACGATCCGTCATCTGCATCATCTTCATCGCGCGAATCTGGAGTCCAGCCTCCTCATATGCCTTTGTAATGTCTCCGATGTGGTGCGCCCCGACGGCGTCCGGCTTGATGAGAACAAGCGTCTGTTCCATTACTTCATCTCCTCAATGATCTCTTTATACTCCGCCCCGAGTCCGGCATAGTTCTCTGCTGCCGCCCGAAGCGCCTCGATCTCGTCGTCGCGCAGTGCGCGTACGATCTGAGCGGGGTTGCCGAACACAAGAGAGTTCGAGGGGATCTTCTTGTGCTGCGGAAGGAAGGTACCCGCTCCGATGACGACGTTCTCACCAATCTCGGAGTAGCCCATGACGATCGAGCCCATGCCGATGAGCGTCCCCGCCCCAATGCGGCTGCAATGCACGACGGCATTATGTCCGATGAGCACATTGTCCCCGATGTGAACAGGCACATCACGCATGACGTGAATCGTCGCATTTTCTTGGATATTCGTATTCTGCCCGATTGTAATCGGCTGAAAATCGCCGCGCACAACGGCACCAAACCAAATGCTCGAACCTGCTCCGACCGTCACATCGCCGATGACCGCCGCCGTAGGAGCAATGAATGCCGTCGGATCAATTGCAGGGGTTTTCCCCCGATAAGGCAGGATAATACTGTCCATCGAATACGCCTCCTTTTCTCCACTCGAACGTATTATACCACGCCGATTACTGCTCCAACAAGAAATTTTTCAGTATTCGTACGCGCTCCTCACGCAGCCATCTGCCAATCTCCTCGCCCGAGAGGTGTGTCGGCGCAGCACGTCCCGTGACCGTGCGCATCGCCGCAAGATACTCTGCACCGTGCGTGAGGTAGTCGGGCAGCGAGCCGTGGTCGGCACGGATGATGATGTCGAACGCCTCCATCGACAGCCCCGAACTCTCAACGCCGAGCAGGAGATCAGCGATCTTGCCGGGGCGTGTGAGGCGCGGCGCACGCATATGCTCACGTATGACGAACGATGCCGCCTTCAGCCAGTCGTGCGGGAGCGTCATGCGCCGGTTCCACGCGGCGAGCGCATCCAGTCCTGTGCGCTCATGCCCATAGTGATGCGGCAGCATTTCCTTCGGTGTCAGGCCCTTGCCGAGATCGTGCACGAGCGCGGCAAAACGCGTCTTGATCTCCTCCGTCTCGCGCGCGACCGCATCGACCATCGCGAGCGTATGTGCAAGCGCATCGCCCTCGGGGTGGAACTCCGTCGGCTGCGTCTGCCCCTCGAGTGCTGCAATCTCGGGAAAGGTCACGGAGAGGAGATCCGCCGCACGCAGCACGCGAAAGAAAATGGAGGGACGCGGCGCGGCAAGAGCGCGACGCAGTTCGCCCATCAGACGCTCGGTTGGTTCGCGCTGCAGCTCATCCGCGCACGCGCGCATATAGGCAAGCGTCCGCTCCTCCACTGTGAAGCCAAACGCCGCTGCCTGCCGTGCCGCACGCAGCGCACGCACGGGATCCTCCATGAAGTGCTCCGACACGGCTCGAATCACACCTGCCGCGAGATCAGCACGCCCACCATAGGGATCGAACAGCCGTCCATCGGGCAGCTCCATCGCCATTGCATTCATCGTGGTATCGCGTCGATAGAGATCCTCCTCGATCGTCACGGACGGATCGAACGCAACATCGAAGCCGCGATAGCCCTCGCCCGTCTTACGCTCCCTGCGCGCAAACGCGATCTCACGCCGCTCCCCGTCCACACGCACATGATAGACGGGGAATGCCTTTCCTATTTTCTCCGCGCGCGGAAAAAGTGCGTAGAGTTGCTCCTCCGTCATTCCGGTGAGCACATAGTCGACATCCTTTGCAGATACACCGCGCAGAGAATCGCGTACACATCCGCCGACGCGAAAGACGCGCGCGCCGGCATTCTGAATCATGCGTATAAAGTCTGCCTCCGTCATCATCCCACCTCCCCACGGGAAATAAAAAAGCATCACCTGCGTGATGCTCTCATTTCGATTGGTGGGCCCACTTGGACTTGAACCAAGGACCGACCGGTTATGAGCCGGTTGCTCTAACCAACTGAGCTATAGGCCCCAAACAAAACGGAGAGCGCCAAAGGCTCTCAGTTTCAAAAAAACCTGCGCAGTGCGCAGGTATGGAAAGCGATGGAGCGGAAAACGAGGCTCGAACTCGCGACCCCCACCTTGGCAAGGTGGTGCTCTACCACTGAGCTACTTCCGCAAAATGGAGCGGAAAACGAGGCTCGAACTCGCGACCCCCACCTTGGCAAGGTGGTGCTCTACCACTGAGCTACTTCCGCATCCGTCACTGACATCTCTGTCAATCAACAAGGGATATTTTAGCAAGAGAAAGAACTTCTGTCAAGGAGTATTTTGCCGGGACTCTTTGTTGGAGCAAAACGCCTTCATTTATTCCTTAGCTTCCCCCGTCCGAAACGGGGGAAGTGACGCGCGCAGCCAACCGAAAGGGGCGCTCAAAGAGCAGCCCCCCCCTTCAAGGAATGTTTTCATTTACCGCTTCATTGCCACCCATGTACTGGCCCGTTTCGTAACGGTATTCCCATCCTCATCCGTATAGGTCACCGTCGTAACAATTGCTTTTTCCAAGAACACTAGACTTTCATGTTTAATGCCGAGAGTGTCATAATAACCAAACGATGTCACCTTCGGCAGAGAACGTCCAATCGTATACGTGCTGGATGTAACCGTCTGCTTCGTCCCATCACTCAGCGACAGTGTAACCGGCTGTGCCTTGCTTGCCGTGATATACATACCGCTGTTTGTACTCGTTCGTACACGCGTCGTCGGAGGCGTTGTACTGTTGTCGATGAATGTATATCCCGTAATCATCGGTGTATTCGCATCCAGATTTTCCGAATACGTTGCTTTCTCGGTAGCCTTTGGAGCCATCATCTTACCGGCTTCTATGACAATATTCTCCACAGCCCCATCCGTAGATACTTTGCTATGCTCGGTCGTCTTATTCATCCAGCCCTGCACATGAAGCCCGGAACTCGGCAAGACATAGTTCCCCTTCGCATCAAACTCAAAAGCACCATTACGCGTATAATAGGTCTGGTCGCCCCGTTTTACCATAAACATCGCATTGCCTGTCAATGCCAGGTCGGTATTCTTTCCCGTCCCCTGCACAGAGCCATCGCTGAAGACCGTATCAATACCACCTACCGTCACACCGAGTCCGACCTGCTTGGGGTTTGTGCCGCCAATTGTCGTCCCCGGACTTGACGCGCCCGAGAGTGTCTGCGACAGCATATCCTCGAACGTCACACGTCCCGCCTTGAATCCTGTCGTATTGACGTTAGCAATGTTGTTGCCAATGACATCCATACGTGTGGTGTGGCTCTTGAGTCCCGAAACTCCTGAAAAAAGAGAACGCATCATAATAAATCTCTCCCTTTATTATAAAATTGCAGCACTGTCAATATTCGTAAAGATATTTTCCTTTGCACTTGCCTCGTCGAGTGCAGTGATGACGGTGCGGTTCTTGACGCTGACGACCATTGCAAGACCGCGGCTTAGGTAGACAAGAGCCTCGCGCACGCCCTTCTCTGCCATGCGGTCGACTGCGGCATCGAGACGCGTGAGATCGTCTGCCGTGAGATCAACCCCGCGCTGTTCGATGCGCGTTTTTGCGTGCGCGGAGAATTTTGTACGACTCCCTGCCTCATCCAGCAGCGTTTGGAAAACATTTGCGGGTAGAGACGTTCCCTGTCCCCTGCCGATGCGTGCGCTTCCTTGCTCGGCGCCTCCTTGTACAGCAGGATGTATTTCCATTTTTCACCTTCACTTTTATAACATATTTTATAATATATTTTTACACACAATATATTGTACATTTTATATGACAACTTAAACGTTAAATATAAACTTATATAACATGATAGATAATATATAAGGTTTTTCTGTTCATACATACACTATAAAAGAGGTGATATATATGAATACAAAACTAATGATTACAAAGAGAAAACGCGGAGAGGACGGGCATAAAATCCTATCCATCCGCGTTCGGGAAGATATTATCAACAGGCTCGATGCACTCGCCGACGAAACCGGACGCTCGCGCAACGAGCTTATCGGTCTCCTCCTTGACTTCGCCATCAATAACAGCGAGGTGGTTGCTGAAAAATAATTTTCGCTTGCATCACAACAGTAAATCGTCTACTATAATTTAAGACGTAATCTTTAGAAAACTTCTTTATGTAATTGGATTTTCCGGAGGAGGTTTCCCATGTACGAGCACATTAAATTATCCGTTCAAGACGGCATCGCGACGATTACGATTGACCGTCCGTCATCGAACAATGCGCTCAATGCGCAAATGTTCCGCGATCTGATTGGCACGGTCGAGCACTGCGACGCCGATGACGCCGTGAAGGTTCTCATCATCACGGGTGCAGACAAAAACTTCTCTGCCGGCGGCGATATCAAGGAGATGGCGACGTTCGAATTCATCAGCTACGAGCTCTCGATGCTGACGGGGCAGGCATCCCTCTCCCTGCGCAAATGTTCAAAGCCTGTCATCGCGATGGTGAACGGCGCGGCGGCAGGCGGGGGATGCGGTATTGCGCTCGGCGCAGACTTCCGCATCATGACGGAGGAAAGCTATCTGCTCACCGCATTCTCAAGCGTCGCGCTCCCCGGTGACACGGGCTGTATCTACCACCTATATCAGATTGTCGGACTCGCCAAGACAGTCGAGCTCATGGCGCTGAGTCCGCGCATCTACGGCAAGGAAGCACTTCAGCTGGGACTTACCACGAGGCTTGCACCTGACGGGAAACTCGAGGAGGAAACCCTTGCATTTGCCGAGAAACTCCTGCACCGCCCGCTCGGCGCGATCGCCATGCAGAAGCAGCTCTATTATGAAGTCTTTTACCGCGACTATATGGCATACAACCGCCTTGAGGCAGAAAACCTCGCGAAGGCAGGCGCCTCTGCCGATCACCGCGAGGCAGTGACGGCATTCCTCGAGGGACGAAAGCCAAAATTTAATCAATGATGCGCACTTGAAGGAATCACTGATAAAATGAAGTCCGCCAGATTAGCGTAGATTTTTTCGTCCGAACAAGGAGGCAAACCGGACGCAGAGTAGTGCTCTGTGGAGGATTTGCCGACGAAGTGCGGGCAAAAAAGATGCGCTAAGATGGTGGTGCTGAATTTATCAGTGCTTCCGAAAGATGGCAGTGCTGAATTTATCAGTGCTTCCCTAGCTGACATTTATTCGCCAAATAGAAGTCCCCCTCGAAAGTGATGATCCGAGGAGGACTTCGTCTGTTGCATCCTTAGTTGACAATAAGAAACGGCAACCGCAGGTGCTTTCTGCGATTGCCGCTTTTTATTGCCATGACATATTTAGGGAATCGCTGATAAAATAGACCTTCAACATCTTGTAAAAATATATACGAATATATATAATAACTGTGGGGTGAGCATATGACAACAGCGGAACTGCTTCGTCTTTTGAAAAAGAATGGCTGCACCTTGGTGCGAAATGGAGGAAATCATGATATATATTTCAGCCCCATTACGAGCAATCAATTCCCTGTTGGTCGCCATGCCAAAGATGAAATTCCAAACGGTACACTGCAAAACATCCTCAAACGTGCCGGACTAAAGAAATAGGAGGCGTTCCTCATGAAATATGTATATCCTGCTCTTTTCACAACAGAAGACGATAGTATCATCGTCACGTTCCCCGATCTGGATGACACCTTTACAGATGGTGCAACGATGCAGGAGGCATTCGAGAATGCCGAGGATGTATTGAATTTGATACTCTGGAACCGCGAGGAGGAAAAAGAGGAGATCCCCCCGCCATCACTGCCGGAGGAAATCGCTGTACCGCAGGGTGCGACCATTGGGATGATAAAAGCCGACACACTTGCCTATCGCAAGATTCACGACACAAAGACCATTCGACGCAGCATCACGATCCCGAGATGGCTCGACACACTCGCACGCGAGCACAATATCAACTTCTCACAGTTGATGCAAAATGCGATTCGCAGGGAGTGCGGCATTGGCGTGTAACACCCCTTCTTTGTGCCCCTACCACCGCTTGCGCGGTCCCCCTTCCCCGTCAAACGGGGAAGGCTAGAATTATGGCATCTTAGCTTCCCCCGCCAGAGCGGGGGAAGTGGCGAGCGTAGCGAGCCGATAGGGGCGTTCGTGCAACAGCCCCTTTTATCGTTTCTTATGCGAGGGCAGCATGACCTATACCTTTGATTTTACCGAGCGGGATGCGCTTCACTTCACACTCTTTCGCATCCTGCATACACCGGTGTTCAAATGGACGGATCGCATTGCGCTCATTCTCCTGCTGACGGCTCCGCTGCTCCCCATCCTGCTCTTTCTCCAAGACATCCTCGAGGATGCCCCGTGTGAGCCCACTGCCGTGCTTATACAGACCATTTTAACCGCCGTCCTGTGCATCATGCTTTACCGCATCTATCGGTATCTCTCCGAACGTATTATTGTCCAAAAGGTGCAGCACAGCATGGAGGAGATGCGGGCGGCGCACGCGTTCGGTATGCGCACCATCGCCTTTGAGGAACTGCGCATCGTCGAACGACGCGGACATACAGAGCACACAATGTCCTATCGGAGCATCACGGACATCTGCCTGACCGATCAAGCCGTCTGCCTCTTCACCGCACCGATGGCGGCAATCGTTCTGCCCCTGCGCATCTTCCCGTCGGAGAATGAAAAGGGACGGCTGCTTGCGCTCATTCGGGCGAAGATGCCATAGTAGAAGACAAAGGGCGTACACGACAAATGCCGTGCACGCCCTTTTCCATGTGTTCTCAGCGAACGAAGAAGCCCGCGAGCTTCATATTCTCATCGTAGCTGAGGCGGTAGATGACAGCGGTCGCCTTGTAACCCACGGCGAGCTCGCAGATGACATACCACTTGTCCCCCTCCTTGCCCGCCGTCATAAGCGGCTTGCCGACGCCCGCACGCGCGCCCCACTTCGGTGCGAACTGTGCCTTGGCACCCGTGATCTGCTCTGCCGTCAGATGCGGACGAAGTTCCCGCGTCGCCTCAAGCTGGAGCCCCGTCACATCATCCTTCTCAAAGCGATCGATGGTCGCCATCATATGCTGCTCAACAACCGCCGTATCAAACGGCGTCTGTACCTGTGCGGGCTGCTCTGCTGCAGAAGCTGCAGCGGCAGCAGGAGCCTCCGCTGCCGCCGCTGCATACACCGCAGGCGCAGCAAGAACCGCGCCGCCCGTGATAAGTGCAGCGCCAAGAATACGGGAAAGCATTCGGAACTTCATAAATATCCTCCTATAAAAAACAATCGATTTGGAAAGCGTACGCAGCCGCCCCATCTCCCCCTACTTGATACACGAGAAACACGCAAGCGACTCCACACACTCGACCTCTACCTCACGATAGAGCTTTTTCAGCCGTTCGATGAGCCCCTCCTTCGTATCATACGGCGGTGTGAAGAACCCCATGCGTGTATAGAGATGCTTCACGACGAACTCCGTACGCGGATTGCCGCCGAGGACGAAGACCGATCCCGTCAGCCGTCCGCCGGGACGCAGGACGCGGTGCAGCTCGCTCCACGCCGCCTCCTTGTCGGGGAAGGCGTGAAAGCCGTTGATCGAGACCGCCGCATCGAAAAAATTGTCCTCGAACGTCAGCTGTCCGATATCCCCCTCCACAAACGCAACGTTGTGCACGCCGATCGCATCCGCACGTGCACGCGCCGCCGCAAGCATCGCGGGCGAGTAGTCGAGACAGGTGATATCTGCATTCGGCAGCTCCGCATAGACGGGCAGCGAGAGACAGCCCGTCCCCACCGGCACCTCGAGCAGTTTTCCCTCGAACCCCTCGTGTGCCGCACGCAGGGCAAGCCCGACATAGCGGCTCACACCATTTCTGTCCAACCCCCACACGAGCCGCGAGACGAATTTGCCCGACCACGTCGAGTACGTCATCATCCCATCATACAGATTCGCAAGCCGCCCCACGGAGTGATACGCGCCTCGGATTTTCTCATACCGCCGCAGTTCCTCGTCCATCGTGACATCCTTTCTCATCAATATCAAGATGTATTCTATCATAAAACGAGCGCGTGTTCAAATCCCCTCCTTATGGACACGGTCCCGATTCGGTGGTAAACTTTAAGAAGTTACTGAAAACAAAGGAGAGATCACCATGCACGCGCGTTCCTACCTCACACTCATCCTCACAGCAGCGCTCGCAGTACTCACGGGCTGCGGCAGTGACGCAGCGAAGGAAACGCCGCCGCCGCTTGTGCGGACGATGACGGTCGGCGATGCCGCCGCGTCGGAAGCAGGCTACACGGGTACGGTACAGGGTCGCTATGAGACGCGCCTCGCCTTTCAGGTCGGCGGGCAGATTCTCGCGCGCAACGTAAACGCCGGCGCGCATGTCCGTGCAGGCGATGTGCTCATGGTGATCGACGCACGCGATGTGCAGCAGCAGGCAAATGCAACAAATGCGGGCGTCGCCGCCGCGCTCTCGCGCTACGAGCTCGCGCGTACGGAGCGCGCACGCTACGAGCAGCTTTACGCCGCGCAGGCAATCTCCGAGGCGATGCTCGACCAGTACCGCACGAATGAGCGCGCCGCCGAGGCAGCCTATCGCCAAGCCGTCGCGCAGGACAGCGCCAGCCGCAACGCACTCGGCTACACGAACCTTGTCGCGGGCGCGGACGGCGTCATCTCGAACATCACGGCAGAGGAGGGACAGGTCGTCGCGGCAGGGCAGACCGTCATGACCCTCACGCAGGAGGGTGAGCGTGAGATCGCGATCGCCGTGCCCGAGAGCCGCCTCGCGGAGATCTCCGTCGGAATGCCTGCCGCCGTCGCCCTCTGGGCAACGGGCGCCGCACTCACGGGCTATGTCCGCGAGATCGCGCCCGCCCCCGACGCCGCGAGCCGCACCTACAGTGCGCGTATCGCACTCACGGATGCACCCGCCGATCTCCCACTCGGGATGACGGCACGCGTCCGCCTCGGTGAGCATGCGGAGAGTGGCGCAGTGCTCCCCCTGTCCGCGCTGTACCAGACGGGCGATACGGCGCAGGTCTACGTGGTCGAGGACGACGCGGTGCATCTCGTCCCCGTCACCGTCACGGCGTTCCGCACCAATGATGCCCTCGTCACAGGGCTGCCGCAGGGCGCGCGCATCGTGACGGCGGGCGTCCATCAAC
>NZ_GL892076.1:697624-804421 GCF_000213975.1 Centipeda periodontii DSM 2778 | reverse complement strand
CGGACAAACTTGAGCGACGCTTTCAGGACACGCCGGGGCTGAAACAGATCCACAGTGAGACACGCGCAGGACAGACCACGATCTATGTCCAGCTGCGCGATGATGTGGATGCGGGAGAGATTCGCCCGACGTGGCGCGACGTACGGAACTTCGGCGAGGACGTAAAGCGCGACCTGCCCGACGGTGTCTACGGGCCGTTTTACAACGACCGCTTTGACGACGTGTACGGCTCCGTCTACGCCATCACGGGCGCGGACTACAGCGACGAGGAGCTGCGCAGCATGGCGGAGGATGCACGCCGCCGCATCCTCGCCGTCCCGAGCGTGCAAAAGGTCGAGCTGATCGGCGTACAGAGCGAGCGCATCTACGTCGAGATCGCCCTCGCACGGCTCGCGCAGCTCGGCATCCCGCCGACCGCCATCACCGACGCGCTCCACACACAGGACGCGATGATGACGAGCGGCACCATTGAGACGGCGAGCGACACCGTCTATCTGCGCGCCTCGGGCGTGTTTGAGAGCATCGAGGACATCCGCGCCCTGCCGATCGCGGCAAATGGAAATGTATTCCGCCTCGGCGACATCGCGACAATTGAGCGTCGTCCCGTCGACCCATCCGAGCCGAAAATGTTCTATAACGGCGCCCCCGCCGTCGGCATCGCGGTCTCAATGGAGGATGGCGGCAACATCCTCGAACTCGGCGCAAACCTCAAAGACCTCACCGAGAAAATCCAACAGGATCTCCCGCTCGGTGCCCAGCTGCACGAGGTATCGAATCAGCCTGCCGTCGTGCAACACTCCATCCACGATTTTGTCGAGACGCTGGCACTCGCCATCATCATCGTGCTCGCCGTCAGCTTCCTCTCACTCGGACTGCGTACCGGGCTTGTTGTCGCGGGCTGCATCCCGCTCGTCCTCGCGGGCACATTCGTTTTCATGTATATGCTCGGCATCGACCTCCACAAGGTTTCCCTCGGCTCGCTCATCATTGCTCTGGGGCTGCTCGTGGACGATGCCATTATCGCCGTCGAGATGATGAGCGTCCAGCTCGAGCGCGGCATGGGACGCTTCGATGCCGCGTGCTACGCCTTCACCCAGACCGCGAAGCCCATGCTCACGGGCACACTCATCACCTGCGCGGGCTTCATCCCCGTCGCGTTTTCCAAGGGCATGGCGAGCGAGTTCTGCGCCGCACTCTTCCCCGTTATCGGCATTGCGCTTATCCTCAGTTGGATTGTATCGGTCATGGTCGCGCCGCTCTTCGGCTACTATCTCATTCGCGTGAAAAAAGCGGACGAGGGCGCACACGATCCGTACAACAGCCCCTTCTATCGGTTCTTTCGCCGCGTACTCACGCTCTTTCTCAGCCACCGCGCCGCCGTCCTTGTCGGCACGGTATTCCTCTTCGCCGCGAGCATCGCCGCATTCCCGCACATCAAGCAGACCTTCTTCCCGCCCTCGCTGCGCCCCGAGCTGCTCGTCGATCTGACGCTCCCGCAGGGCGCAAGCATCGCCGCGACCGAGCGCGAGGCGGCAAAGTTCGCCGCGCTCCTCGATACGCACGCGGATGCGATTGAAAACTACGCCTACTATGTCGGGCGTGCCACGCCGCGCTTCGTCCTCACCGTCGACCCGAAGGCGGACGCAAACAACCGCGCCCAGTTCGTCATCACGGCGAAGGGCACCGAGGAGCGTGAACAGCTCGCGGAACTGATTGCAGACGCGCGTCAAAACGAACTCACGGGCGTGCGTGTCGCGACGCACTACATCCAGACAGGTCCGCCCGCCGACTTCCCCGTCATGCTGCGCGTCTCCGCGCCGACCACCGACGAGGTGCGCCGCGTCGCCGAGCAGGTCGCCGCCATCGTCGCCGACGATCCTGCCACGACGAACGTGCATCTCGATTGGACAGAGAAATCCAAGACCATTCACATCGACTTCGACAGGGAAAAGCTCAAACTCTATGGCATCAGCGCGCGCGACGTGAAGCAGATGCTCTATACCGAGCTCACGGGCGCAGAGGCAGCACAGTTTTACACGGGCGACCGCACCATTGGCATCGTCCTGCGCCTTGCGGACGCGGACCGCACGAACCTCGAACGCCTCGGTGAGCTGCCGATCGCGACGAGCGGCGGCTATGTCCCGCTCGCACAGATCGCTCACCTCTCCTATGCGGCGGAGGACGGGCTCATCAAGCGGCACAATTTGCGCCCCTCCATCCTCGTACAGGCGGAGATCACGCAGGGCGAGGGCAACGACGCTGCACTGCGCGCGTATCGGGCGACCGAGGAGCTCCGCCGCAGCCTCCCCGCCGGCACGACCATCGAGACGGCGGGCGCACTCGCGGACGCCTCAGACTCCATGAGCTACCTCATGAAGCCCATCCCCGTCATGATCTTCATCATCATGACCCTCCTCATGTTCCAAGTCGGCACAATGGGCAAGATGATGCTCACTCTCCTCACCGCGCCCTTGGGACTCATCGGCGTCGCACTCGCGATGCTCGTCACCGATTCCGCGCTCGGCTTCGTCGCCTATCTCGGCATCCTCGCCCTCTTTGGCATGATTATCCGCAACTCCGTCATCCTCATCGACCAGATCAAAAAACACGAAGAGGCGGGTGAAAAGCCCATGGACGCCATCATCGACTCTGCCGTCCTGCGCTTTCGCCCCATCATGCTCACCGCCGCCGCCGCCATCCTCGGCATGCTTCCCCTCATGCGCAGCGTCTTCTGGGGGCCGATGGCGGTCGCCATTGCGGGCGGACTGATTGTGGCAACGGTGCTGACGCTGCTCGTTCTGCCCGTCATGTATGCCGTCGCATATCGAGTGAAGGAGTAGTCTACATCATACCTACATAAGAAAACGCTCCCGACGAGGAAATTGTCGGGAGCGTTTTCTTTATGTATCCTCACTCAATATGATATTTCGCAAAGAGCTTTTTCCGCACTTCGGCACTATTTGCCGCCCCTCGTGCTTCATCGATCAAACCGCGTTCAAGGAGCAGGGACATAAGCCGTGTGACACGGCTTTCACCGCGTGCCTCCCCCTCCTCGGCGGCAGTCTGCAAACCGGACTGGTAGTCCATGATCGCCATTTGGCGATTGACATAGCGCAGGTATTCATCCGGATTACACATAAAAACTCGCTCTGCTTCCATCGCATCTCTGATCGCAGGTTCACTCATCGCCAACTCCTCCCTCTCCTGATCAGTAAGTCTGTTTGCAAAGTATGCCAGCCATCGCTCCATCTTCGATGATTCACCAATCTTTTTGGGCGGCAACTTCACATACTTCGGCAGCTCAATAAAATGCAGTTCCATGTCGCGATTCAGACGATCACCCGTCTTGATGTTGTAGATGCTGTACATTGCAACGGGCTCCGGCTGTGGCAGCAGCTCAAACGCAAGCAGATTGATCGTAATGGCAGGGCGCAAAACACGATAGTCTGCCCCGCGCGAGAGCGAGAGCAGATACAGCCGCGCCCAGTAAAACAGCGTACGGCGCTGCATATCGTTGTAGTTGACCACCTGCACCTCGACATCAACTAGCTCGCCTGTATCCAGTTCACACGCAATATCGAGCCGCGACAGCTTGCCGTTATCGCCGTCCGGCGGCATCTCCGTCTGGCGAAACGCAACATCGCTGATCTCATGCCCCAGAGACTCTTGTAGTACAGCATTCAGAAAATCTATCGTGATCTGCTTGTGCTCCTCCTTGCCAAAGATAAACTTGAATGCAACATCATTCATCGGATTACAGCGCCGCAGATCGGCATCGCTCAAAGGCAATTCTTTCATCACAGCCCCCTTTCTGCACATAAATCACGTATTCCTCATCACATTATACCATATATCCACATCTTTCGCGGTGTATTTTATCGGCATATCCTGCTATAATGATCTCACATCCCGCGCCAAAAAGGATAAAGGAGCATACATGATTACCGACGAACTCAAAAGCAAAATCGACAAAATCTGGAAGGTTCGTTGTAAAATGAAGTCCATCAGATTGGCGTAGATTTTTTCGTCCGGTTGAGGAGGCAAACCGGACGCAGAATGGTGCTCTGTAGAGGATTTGCAGGCGTTGTGCGGGCAAAAAAGATGCGCCAAGATGATGGTGCTGAATTTATCAGTGTTTCCTTAGGTTCGGAGAGTCTTTTGTCCCTCACTCACTTCTTCTCATACGGATGGATGATCAGCGCACCGTCCTTATACTCGCCGATGTAGATGTCCTTCACCGCGCAGTCCGCCGCACGCAGCTCGGCGTTGAGCCAGACGCGGTCCTTTTCGATGAGTTCGAGGATATCCTCGTCCACCTGTCCGTCGAGGATGAGCGGATAGCGGGCGTTCTGCTCGCCATACTGGATCACAGTGAGCTGTCCGTTCGGCTCAAGCACGGCGCGTTTCACGTCTTTGACGTAGTAGACCCCCGCCATACGGAGTTTCAGCATGATGTCATGTGCGAGCATTCCGTGCCGCATACACTCATCCATGAGGATCTTGCCACGCTCGATCACCACGGCGGGACTGCCGTCGACGAAGTCCTTAATCATGCCGCTGTTCATCTTGAGATATTTCAGGATCAGCACGAGCAGTGTCCATGCGATCAGCACGAGCACGAAGTCCAGAATCGAGATGGCGTTGTTGTAGATCACGCCGCCGATGATGCCGCCGAGGACGTAGTTCTGCACCTGATCGGTCGCGGAGTTCGGCGCGAGGTTGCCCTTGCCGAGCAGGTTGATCTGAACGATGAGACACAAAAGACCGAGCGCGAGCTTGCCCAACATCAGAAAGTAGATCAGCATGTCAGTTCTCCTTGTCCACAATCTTCACATCGCGGTTCAGTAGATGCGTCCGCTCGTACTGAAACGAGGTAAAATCCGCATTGAACGTCACCGCATAAAACGTCCCCTGCACATCGACGAGCATTCCCTGTTTCAAATACGTCGAGTTGGTGCGGATCTTTTGCACGGGCACGTCCAGATCCACGCTGAGACTGTGGAGGAACTGCGCCATGCGCGAGGTCGCCTCCACATCGCTCTTCGTACGGTTGTAGTCGTTCCACTGCATACCGCCGAGGAATGCGACCGTGAGAAACAGAATGACGATGAGATCGCGGTAGCGCGTCGCAAGGCGGTTGCGCAGATATTTGATGCTCACGAACAGCAGCGCAGCGAGCGCGAGAAATGAGAGCACATACCAGACATTATCGCCGAACTGGCTGTGCGCCGTGATGTAGTCGTAGGTGTAAAAGTTCAAGTAATCCCCTCCTTTTCCGCCTGTAGATTACTACGAGTGGTACGGCGCGTCAAGTGTTTTACCGTGCAAAAATGTATTCAGTATGCGATTTTATTTTCTCCGTATCTTCTGTTATAATATTGAAATTATCCGCAGATAAAACGGAGGGACAAACCTCCGGAACGGATAATGAACCTATTTTCTGTGTATGAAGGGATGTTCTTCCACATCCCGGCGGGAGTTGACGCCATGAAGGGTGAGCTGTATATCAAGGAAAAGCGGTGCAAGGGCTGCGGGATCTGCGCGGCGTTCTGCCCGAAGAAGGTGCTCGAGGTGAGCCTACTCGGCAAGATCGTACCCGTCCGACCCGAGGACTGTATCGCGTGCGGGCAGTGCGAGATGCGCTGTCCCGATTTTGCGATATTCGTGGAGCGGAGGGAGAGCAAATGAGCGAGACGAAAGCAAGGCTCATGCAGGGCAATGAGGCGGTCGCCGAAGGAGCGATTGCGGCGGGAGTGACGTTCTTCGCGGGCTATCCGATCACGCCGTCCACGGAGATTGCCGAACAAATGGCAAAGCTGCTGCCGAAGATCGGCGGCACATTCCTCCAGATGGAGGACGAGATCGGCGCAATGGGTGCGATTCTCGGCGCATCGCTCGCGGGTGCGAAGGTGATGGACGCGACGAGCGGCCCCGGCTTCTCGCTGAAGCAGGAGCTGATCGGCTATGCTGCGTGTGCGGAGATCCCGTGCGTCGTGGTGAATGTGCAGCGCGTCGGTCCATCGACAGGGCAGCCGACCGCGCCCGCGCAGGGCGATGTGATGCAGGCGCGTTGGGGCACGCACGGCGACCACCCGATCATCGCACTCTCACCGTGGAGCGTGCGCGAGTCGTTCGATCTGGCGGTGCTGTCGGTGAACTATGCGGAGCGTTTTCGCACGCCCGTCATCCTGCTGACGGATGAGATCGTCGGGCATCTGCGCGAAAATGTCACGCTCCCGACGGCGGCCGAGTTGGACATCTATCCGCGCCGCCTGCCGCAAAAGACCCGCGCCGAAGGCTATCAGCCCTATGCCGTGGGCGAGGATCTTGTGCCCGATGTGGCACGTTTCGGCGACGGCTACCGCATCCACGTCACGGGGCTCCTCCACGATGAGACGGGCTTCCCGTCGGGCAGCCCCGTCGTCACGGAGCAGCTGATCCACCGTCTCCACGAGAAAATCAATCGTGTGGGTGAGGAGATCATCCACACGGAGGAAGCCTTTATGGAGGATGCAGAGTACGCCGTCGTCAGCTACGGCGGTACCGCGCGCACGGCGTACGAGGCGGTACGCGCGGCACGCGCCAATGGAATCAAGGTCGGCTTCCTGCGGCTCAAGACGATCTGGCCCTTTGCCGATGCCGCCGTTGGACGGCTCGCGAATCGCGTGCGGAGCATCCTCGTCGCGGAGCTGAACTACGGGCAGCTCGTGGGCGAGGTCACGCGCGCGGCGCACGGTACGCCTGTCCGCCCCTGCCTCAAGTACAATATGCTGGACTTCACGCCGCAGGAAATCACGGCGGCGATTCGTCAGATGAGTGAGGAGGTGCGGGCATGAGCATGGATACGACACAGGCGGAGATGCGCCGCAGCTTCGAGCAGTATTTTCGTCAGAACCGCCTCCCCCACCTCTGGTGTCCCGGCTGCGGCAACGGCACGGCACTCAAGTGCATTGCCGAGGCGATTGAGGGGATGGAGGGCTTTTCGCAGGACAACACCGTCATCGTTTCCGGCATCGGCTGCTCCTCGCGCGGCTCAGGTTATATGGATTTTGACACGGTGCATACAGCGCACGGGCGTGCGATCCCATTTGCGACAGGCATCAAGCTCGCGCGTCCCGAGCTGAACGTCATTGTCATCACGGGGGATGGCGATTGTACCGCCATCGGTGGTAATCACTTCCTCCATGGCTGTCGCCGTAACGTCGATCTGACGGTCATTCTCTTCAACAACAACATCTACGGCATGACGGGCGGGCAGTCCTCACCGACGACACCGCCGGGCAAGATGACGGCGACTGCGCCCTATGGTACGATCGACCGCCCGCTCGACGCGTGCCGCATCGCCGAGGCAGCAGGTGCGACCTACGTCGCACGCTCGACAGCGTTCCACGTCAAACATCTCACACAGATGATTGCGGGCGGACTCAAAAATCACGGCTTTGCCCTCATCGAGGCGATGGTACAATGCCCGACGGCATACGGACGCAAGAACAAGATGGGATCACCCGCCGCGATGCTCACATGGATGAAGGACTCCTCCGTCATGAAGGCGGCATGGGACAAGCTCCCGCCCGAGAAGCGCACGCCGGAGAAATTCCCCATCGGACTCCTCTACGAGTGCGCGGGCGAGGAGTACGGCATGGCGAACGCCGAGATTCAGCGGCGCGCGGGAGGGCTGTGATATGCAGAAGGAACTTCGTCTCTCAGGCTCGGGCGGGCAGGGCGTCATCACCGCCGCCATCATCTTTGCCGAGGCGGCAACCGCGTGCGGCATGAACGTCGCACAGTCGCAGTCCTACGGCCCCGAGGCACGCGGCGGCGCGTCCCGATCCGAGGTCATCGTCTGTGACGGCACGATCTATCATCCGCACGTCGAGCATCCAGATATTGTACTCGCCATGACACAGGCGGCGGCAGACAAGTACGCAGGCGACCTCGACCCCGCGACGGGCATCCTGATCGTTGACAGCGAGCTTGTGCCAAATGTGCCGCAGGCGGCGCATGTGGTCTCCGTCCCCATCACCACGCTTGCCATCGAGAAGATCGGCAAAGCCCTCTTTGCGAACATCGTCGCACTCGGCGCAATCACGCGCGTATCGGGCATCGTCCCGATCGATGCCGTAAAGAACGCCGTCGCAAACCGCGTCCCGCCCCACACCGTCGACGCGAATATGCAGGCACTGATGGTCGGATATGAGGCGGCGGAAAACTAAATTTCAAACACATAAAATCCTCTCGCATTACCATACGAGAGGATTTTTCTTTGAACACTTCCCCTTGCGTAAGTACCCCACGAAAAAGTGCGTTCTTGTGCCCCATCCCTCCATGCGCTATCATCAAAAGATAGAAATGGAGGTTTTCTTTATGAAGACATTGATTATCGCCGCACATCCGAATCTCAAAGAATCCGTCATCAACAGGCGGTGGCTGACAGAGCTGCGCAAACAGCCTGACCTCTGTACGATCCACACGCTTGCCGCGTGCTATCCCGATGGTCGGATTGATGTGGAGCGCGAGCATCGGCTCATTGAGGAACACGGCGGTCTGGTCTTCCAGTTCCCGATCTACTGGTTCTCCTGCCCGCCGCTGCTCAAAACATGGTTCGACGAGGTGCTGACGCACGGTTGGGCGTACGGAAGAAACGGCGGGGATAAGCTGGAGGGGCCAAGGTCGCGCTCGCGATCACAACGGGCGTACGTGCGGAGGATTACAGCATCGACGGACGATACCACTATACGCTCGCGCAGCTGCTCACCCCGTTTGTATGGCGAAGCACGCCATGCTCGGCGAGCAGATAGAGAATCGCCATCTTGTACTTGCCGCCGATCAGGGACAGCGTGTAGTGAAATCCTGTCTGTACGACCTCCGTCCCCTGCGGCACACAGTTGCCATGCTCCATAAAAATCCTCCCCAAGCCTTTCATAACCATAAGAAGAGCCGCCCTCTCTGCAAATTCGGGCGGCTCTTTTCATTTCGGATGCAGAACGTTGTTCATTATAGGGCAGGAAGACCGTATCCGTCAAGCTTGACGGAGCTTACTTCACACCCGCTCCATCAAGCGCTGCGCGGACACTCTTCTGTGCACGGCGGAGTTTTTCCATCTCCTCATCCGCAAGGCGCACTTCAAATGACCGCACGATGCCATCCTGCGCGATCATGCGCGGGATGGAGAGCGCGACATCCTTCATGCCGTACTCACCGTTCATAACGGCGGCACAGGGCAGAATCGTGTGCTCGTTGTAGAGGATCGCCTTGATGAAGCGGCAGGCGACCATGGCGATGCCCGTATTTGTAAAGCCCTTGAGATTGATGACATCGTACGCGGCTTGGATCAGTCCCTGCTCGACATCATGACGGTTGAGTTTTTTCTCAAAATGGAAATACTCGTCGAGGTGGTCGATGCCAAGTCCCGCGCAGTTGACGGTCGACCACGCGACAAAGGCATCGTTGCCGTGCTCTCCGAGCACGTAGCCGTGGATGTTCTTCGGATCCATCGCATAGTGCTCGGCGAGAATATAGCGGAAGCGGTACGTCTCAAGCATTGTGCCCGTACCGAGGATCTTGGCGCGCGGATAGTCGAACTCGGTCGAAACGACGTAGGTCGCGACATCGAGCGGGTTCGTAATCATGATGACCATGGCGTCCTTCGTGTATTTCACGATCTCAGAGAAGATGGAGCGCATGATCTTCGAATTCGTGCTCGCGAGCTTCAGACGGTCGGGCGTCTCGCCAGGCAGGATGGAGGGACCCGCCGTGATGACGATGAACGCGGCGTCGCGGCAGTCCTCATATGTCCCCGGATGAATCTTGATGTTCGTGCAGTATGGTGAGGACATAGCATGACTGGTATCCAGTGCCTCGCCGCGTGCGCGATCCATATCGAGATCGATCAGCGCGATCTCCGAGGCGAGTTGGAAGTCCGCGATCTTGTTGAGCACGGCAGAGCCGACGTTGCTCGTTCCGATGATAACAACTTTTCCCCTATTGACTGACATGACGATTACCCCCTAAAAATGCAAAAAAGTCCAAACGCAATGGTATGCGCTCGGACACTATGAACTCATGACGAACTGTGTGGAAGACAGCCATTTCATGGTGGATTGCACTTCTTTTCAATAGAACAGTTCCCGCAGGATCTCCTGCGCCATCATAGTAACACCACAGGGAATCATTGTCAATGGATTTTTCACGGAGTTTTTCGTGTATACAGGATGGTTTTTATTGTCGATGCGCCAATATAAAACAGCAGTTCATAGGAAAATGTTTTCATGCTATAGGAATCGCTGATAAAATGAAGTCTGTCAGATTGGTACAGATTTTCCGTCCGATCAAGGAGACAAACCGGACGCATAGCAAAGGCTATGTGGAGGATTTGTCGACACAGAGCGGGCGGAAAAGATGTGCCAAGATGGCAGTGCTGAATTTATCAGTGCTTCCTATAATGCACGCAGGTGTTGTCACGAGCGGTAGGCGGTCAATTCTAAGCCCCCGAAAGGGGGCATGCTTATGGGACCATATGAGTTTCTCTCACTGGTGTTCCTCGTTACAATTTGTATTGTAGCAATCAAGGCATAAGAAAAGCCGCCCTGAGTGACCAAACCTAGGCGGCTTATCTTAGGGAACCACTGATAAATTCAGCCACGTCATCTTAGCGCATCTTTTTTGTCCGCTTTTCGTTAGCAAATCCTCCACATAGCTTTGGCTATGCGTCCGGTTTGCTGCCTCAATCGGACGAAAAAATCTGCGCCAATCTGACGGACTTCATTTTATCAGTGATTCCTTAGCTATTTCCTAGTGTGGGGGCTGACCGTTTACCGGCAGCACCTTTTTCTATGCCCATTATACGATGTTCGGCGTTTTCCGTCAACCCTTATCCGACTCTGCATTGTAGACATCCTTGAGCAGTGTCTCCTTGCGCAGGCTGCGGCATGCGCACGCGCTCTCCTCGGCGGGAACGCTGCGGATTGTCGCGAGAAGTATGTCGCCGATCATGGGGGCATCGTCATAGAAAATCTGCGTGAGGGTGTCGTGCGACCACGGACGGATGCCCTCGCCGTAGTTGACGACGAAGTACAGCCCCGCGTAACACGCGCCGATCTCGCGTGCGAGATAGACCTCGGGCGCGAGGCTCTGCCCTACGATGTCCGCATGTCCGCGCATCATCGCAATCTCGGCAGGGCTCTCAAAATGCCGCCCGTCCGTCACGGCGTAGATCCCACGATCGAAGATACGCCCCGTATAGCGCTTCTTTGTTTCCGCAATGAGTGCTGTACGCAGCTCGGCGCAGAGTGCATCGCGCATGACAAGCAGATAACGCCCGTCGAGCATGACATCCTTGCGTACGGACATATCAAGGTAGTCGTCGGGGATGAGGAAGTCGCGCGGGTCGAGCAGAGGGTTCACCGTACCGACGCCGCCCTCGGAGAGAATGCGCCGCACCCCCGCCGCCCGCAGCACCCAGAACACCTGCCGCGACGCATCCGCACGCGTCACGCCGCTGCGCCATCCGTGCATCCGGCAGGTCAGCACGCGCCGTCCTGCGACGGAAAACAGACGGAACGCGGGACTCTCGCCGTAGGGCGTCACAAAGTGCAGACCGTCCGCCAATATTTCAACATCCTCTGCCATCGACGCGCGCGGAAAATCGCTCGACAGCGTCCCCGAGCCGCCGATCACGGCATAGCCCGCCGCAGGAATTTTTTGCTCTGCCATATCAGAACCTCCGTATCACGCGATAGCGCGTATCGCGCTGCGCCGGCTCTCTGCCCGCACCGCGAATCAGATCAATCATCTTCTTGATCGACATATTGTACCGCGTCCCCGCCGCACGCACGACATTCTCCTCAAGCATGATGCTCCCGAGATCGTCCGCGCCAAAGCCGAGGGTCAGCTGTCCGATGCGCTCGCCCTGCGTCACCCACGACCCCTGTATGTGCGCGACATTGTCCATGTAAAGGCGCGTGACGGCAAGCGTCCGCATGTAGTCCCAGCTCGAAGTCTTTTCACCGCCGAGCGCGGTGTTCCCCGGCTGAAACGTCCATGTGATGAACGCACGAAAGCCGCCCGTCTCCTCCTGCAAACGGCGAATGTGCTCCATGTGCGCCACGCGCTCCGCCATCGTCTCGCCGAAGCCGATCACCATCGTTGCCGTCGACTCCATGCCGATCTTGTGCGCCGTACGCATGACGCGCAGCCAATCCTCCGTCATGATCTTCTTCGGCGCGATGAGCTTTCGCACACGATCCACGAGGATCTCCGCACCGCCGCCGGGGAGCGAGGCAAGCCCCGCATCTTGAAGTCGCCGCAGCGTGTCCTCGATGGTGATGCCTTCCTTTTCCGCAAAGTACAGAATCTCCGTCGCGGTGAACGAATGAATAACGATGGAGGGATAGCGGTCACGGATCGCACGCAGCATATCCTCATAGTAGGAGAGTGGCAGATCGGGGTGAATGCCGCCCTGTATCATGACCTGCGTCCCACCTGCCGCCGCCGTCTCGCCGACCTTTGCGAGAATCTCCTCCATTGGCAGGAGGTAGCCGTCCTCCGCACCCACCTTTGTATAGAACGCGCAGAAGCGGCACTCGTTCACGCAGATATTCGTGTAGTTGATGTTGCGGTCGACGATGAACGTCACCGTATCGCCAAAGCGCCGCCGCCGCTCCGCATCCGCCGCGCGTCCGAGGTCGATGGGGTCGCCGCTCGTGAGGAGGTCTGTTGCCTCCCGCTCTGAGATTCTCATGCGCCCTCCCCCGCCGCAATCGGCTGATAAAATGTGTCGCGCTCCACAGGCACATAACCCGCCTCGCGAATCATCGCATCCAGTTCGCGCCGCGTGATGCCCGTCTGCGTCTGTGCACCCGCCGCGTGGATGATCTTCTCCTCACCGATGGTGCCGTCGAGATCATCCGCACCGAAGCCAAGGGCAAGCTGCGCAATGGGCTGTGTCAGCATGACCCAGAACGCCTTGAAATGCGTGACGTTATCGAGCACAAGGCGCGAGAGCGCGAGCATCTTCATATCCTCCCACGAGCCGACGCGCGTGATTTTACGCTCCGCGCCGAGCGCCGTGTTCTCGGGATGAAACGGGAAGAGCATGAACGCCTGAAAGCCGCTCGTCTTATCCTGTAGCTCGCGCAGGGCAAGCAGATGGTCGATGCGCTCCTCCACCGTCTCGATGTGTCCGTACATCATGGAGGCGTTCGTGCGGATGCCGAGTTCGTGCGCCGTACGCATACAGTCGAGCCACTCGGCACGCGTCGCCTTGTTCGGGCAGATGATTTCGCGCACACGGTCGGAGAGGATCTCCGCGCCGCCGCCGGGGAGGGACGAGAGTCCGACCGACTGCAACCTGCTCAGGATATCACGGACGGAGGCCCCCTCCGTCTTTGCGAAGTTCACAACCTCCACGGGCGTAAACGCCTTGATATCCGCATGGGGCAGTGCCGCGCGCACCTGCCGCACCACGCCCTCGTAGTAGGAAAACGGGCGGTCGGGGTGGAGGGCGCTCACGATGTGGATCTCCGTGAGGCGCGGTGTTTTCCTTGCGAGTTCGAGGACGCGTGCCACATCGTCCGTTTCCATGATATAGCCGCGCGCATCGCCGCGTTCCACCTGAAACGCGCAGAGCGGGCAGTTTGCGCTGCATATATTCGTGAGGTTGATGTGGCGGTTCACCGTATAGTAGACATTCTTTCCGCTCGCGCGTTCCTTCGCCGCACGTGCCCACTGTGCGAGCGCGAGGAGATCGTTGTCCTCATAGAGGAGGAGCGCATCCTCCCTCGTCAGTCGCGCCCCACACTCGGCGGCGGCTCGGGCAGTCCTTAGATCACTCATGTACGATATTCTCTCCTTACAACACTCCCGCAAGTGTACCAAATGCGGCGGGATTTTGCAAATTCCCCACTTGCACACCCGTGTTGCTTTGTGCTAGAGAACCACTGATAAAATGAAGTCCGTCCGATTGGCGTAGATATTTTCGTCCGATTGAGGAGGTAAATCCTCCATAGAGCACCACTCTGCGTCCGGTTTGCCTCCTCAATTGGACAAATAGCGACCCCCGCCGCTGATCTCCTCGGCGCATCGCTCACTTTCCTGCTCCTTTGGCAGAAACGGAAACAATACGGTTATTGGTAACACAAAATCCTTGAGAACATCTCAAGGATTTTTTATTTGAAAGTATGTGAGCAGTGCTTGAAACGTATCCTGTCCGTCATAGCAGGTATCCATCAGATAGCCCGGTTCGCGCTCGTACTCCTTCAGCCCACGATAGTAATAGTGCTTTTTCACATCCTCGATAATAAACGGAACAATATTGTGCTTCAAACACTCCTTGAATGCAATAAGGCGGCCGACGCGCCCGTTACCGTCCTGAAACGGATGGATACGCTCAAAACGATAGTGAAAGTCTACAACGTCCTCGAACGCTATGCGCCCCTTCGCGTGATCGTCTCTCAGCAGACGTTCCATCTCTGCCGCGACATTCTGTGGCTCCGTCGTCTCCACGCCGCCCACCATGTTGGGACGTTCCTTGTAGGCGCCCACGCGAAAGTACGGGAGCAGTTCGTCCGAAGTTCTGCTTTTTAGCAAATAATGGAGCTGTTTGATGATCGTCTCACTCAGCAGTTCTTCGGCACAGTCGATGCAGAAATCAATCGCGCGGAAATGGTTGACCGTCTCGATGATGTCATCCACATGCGCGGCGGAGCCCACCGTATTCGTTTCAAAGATACGGCGTGTCTCATCCTCACTGAGCCGGCTGCCCTCGATGTGATTGGAGTTGTACGTCATGCGAACCTGCAGTTCGTGATAGATTCCGCCGGAAATGCGGCGCTCCTTTTCCGCCCGCAGCCGCTCAAGCAGGGCATCCCCGTTCATCATGGCGTCACCTCCAAAACCTTTCTTCATTATATTGGTTTTTGGGGAAAAGTAAAGGAATCGCTGATAAACAACAAAATCCCCCTCCGGACGGAGGGGGATTTTCTTATGCGGCGAACGCCGCAGTGTGTGACGAGAGTCTCTTAGAACAGGAACTCAACGCGACCGAAGAGCTTCTGAACCTTGTCATCAGCTGTCTTCTCAAGCGTCTTGCCCTTGAAGTACTTCGCGGAGAGAACAACGTTGTTCCACAGCGTGTAGTTCGTGCCGAGCTCGAAGCCCTTCGTGTAGTTCTGAGCGCCATCCGTCGTTGCTTCAACGGAGCCACCGCCGAGGTGACGGTAGGAGAGATATGCGCCCCACGAACCCTTATCCGCAGGATCTGCGCCCTTGTATTCGAACGAAACCTGTCCGGATCTCTTGGAGCCGGCCGCATCGTTGTTGTGTGCATAAGCACCCGTCAGAGCGACGTTCTTATCGAAGCGATAAGCACCGTTCAGACCCCAAATATTCATCTTATCCTTGTCAGCCTTGAGACCATACATGCTATTGAGGCTGTCAGAACCGAAGCGATAGTAGCCTGCGCCCGCCGTCAGGCTGCCCTTCTCATACTGGAGCTCGACGCCCTGGTAGTTCGCCTTATCGCCGAAGTCTCCACCGTGGCTGTAGCGACCTGCCTGGACCTTCGCACGCAGATCCTTGCCGAAGCTAGCCTCTGCACCCGAGAACTCGCCGTCCAAGATGATGGAACCCGGAGCCTGATAGCCCTCAGCAGAAGCAAGCTCCATCTTGCCGAGCTTCACCGTGAAGTCGTCGTAGTCACCCTGCGCCCATGCGCGCTTCAGTGCAACATTGGAGCTGTCGTCCTTGTCCATGTTGTAGCCGGCATCGAGACGTGCATTGACATGCCAGTGGTTGTTGACCTCTGCGCTCGGCTCAAGGCGGAAGACAACCTTATCCTCGTTGACACGGGGCTGGCCCTCATAGCGTGTGCTCGTGTAGGTGTACTCGAGCTTGCCATTCCACTTCACCATGTCAGCGTTGCGTTCGAGTTTCGTGACGCGGACGCCGAGGTTGTTGAGCTCATCCGCGAACTCAGCAGCGAGGCGGTCAACGAGAGCACGATCCGAAGAGGACATGTTGTCCTTCGCCATCGCCTTCGCAACCATCTGCGCCATCTCATAACGCGTGATGTTGCGGTCACCGCGATAGGTGCCGTCGCCGTAGCCCTCAACAACGCCGTCCGCAGCGAGCTGGGTCACAGCATCGTATGCCCAGTGATCACGGGGCACATCGGAGAACGGGTTCGCCGCAGCGAACGTGGTGCTTGCTGCACCGACAACGAGAGCCGTTGCAAGTGCGGATACGAGAGTCTTCTTCATGAGAAACTCCTCCTTCTGTAAAACAGAAAACATCTGATTTCCAAAAGAATGAGATTCGCAAAAGTATCCATGTTTCCTTTTCGCGATTCATTCTCTTCCCTTGGAACGGTTTTATCATAGCACGCTCGAAAACAAAATGCAAGCCCTGTTGTCAAAAAACTTTATAGCTGGTTATAATTTTAAGTTTATGTTTGCTCATCTGGACATAAATAAGGGCCGTCAGCTCTCGTAATGTCCACGGCAGGAAGCAATATGAATCGTTCCATCCTGCTCGTAATAGACAATACGATTCGTCTCATCAATGCGTCTGCTCCACCATCCGCTGAGGTTCCCCTTAAGCCGTTCCGACTTTCCGATACCTTCCAGAGGATTTCTCTGTATATCGCGGATGATGGCATTGAGCCGTTTCAGTGTCTTTCTATCCTGCATCTGCTAATACAGATATTCTTCCCATGCACGATCCTCCCAAAGCAGCCCCATTAATCCACCTCAATCAAATCATGTTCGGCAAAATTCGCGTTCCCTGCCTCAATATCACGCTTGAGTTCTTCCAGATAGTGAATATTGCTTGGCGAATAGAACGGATCGCTGCGCTCTGCCGAGATCTCGAACGGGATCTTGCGTTCGCGCACTGCCGTCTTTGCAAAGACGCAGAACGCTGTCGTCATCGTCATCCCGATCTCGGAGCAGAATTCATCGAACTGCCGCTTGAGGTCTGCATCCATGCGGATGCTCACGCTTGTCTGTGCCATGACATCACCTCCTTTTTCCTCTACATTGTATGAAATTTTCCATGCGCTGTCAATTTTTTAGTACATCTTATTCTCCCACCAATGCCACAGGCGATGGCACACGAATCCCGCGACTATTGGTGAAGATCTCGACGCGCACGCCGAACACATCCGCGATGCGCTCCTCGGTCAGCACCTCGGTCGGTGTGCCCGTCGCGCGGACGCGTCCGCTCTGCATCAGGACGATATCATCGGCGTACTGCATCGCGTGCGCCATGTCGTGCAGCACCATCAGGATCGTCATGCCGTGCACGCGGTTGAGCCGTGTGATGATCTCCATGACGCGCAGCTGATGTGCGACGTCGAGATACGTGGTCGGCTCATCGAGCAGCAGCAGGCGCGGGCGCTGGCTGAGTGCCATCGCGAGAAAGACGCGCTGCCGCTCGCCGCCCGAGAGGGTATGCACCTCGCGCTCGGCGAAGGCGGAGACGTGCGCCGTCTCCATCGCCCACGCGACCGCCTCCCTGTCCTCTGCGTCCGAACGCGTCTGAAAGAGTCCCGCATGCGCAAAGCGTCCGTATGTAACGAGCTGCTCCACCGTGAGCCCCTGCGCCGCCGCGCGCTCCTGCGGCAGGATGGCACGCACGCGTGCAAGCGCTTTCTCGGAGTAGCTGCCGAGTTCCCGTCCATCGAGCACGATCTCTCCCGTATAACGATGGTTCAGCCCCGCGAGCGCGCGCAGGAGTGTTGTCTTGCCCGCGCCGTTCGGTCCTACGATGGCGGTGCGCCGCCCTGCGGCGATATCCACGTTCAGCCCGTGCAGGATCTCCTTGCCCGCGATCTTCACACGCAGATTGCGCGCGGTCATTCCGGCACTCATAGCTGCCTCCTCAACAGATAGAGAAAGAACGGTGCCCCGACGACCGCCATGATAATGCCCACAGGCAGTTCAAGCGGTGCAAACAGGAGGCGCGCCGCCGTATCGCTGAGTGTGACGACGGCGATGCCGAGGAGCGCCGCCGCAGGCAGCAGGAAGCGATAGTCCGAACCGATCATGAGGCGCGCGGCGTGCGGCACGATGAGTCCGACAAAGCCGAGAAGCCCGACGACGGACACGGCGCTCGCGGCGAGGAGTGCGGCGACCGCCGTGAGCAGAATGCGCGTGCGCTCGACGGCGAGTCCGATGCCGCGCGCCATGTCGTCGCCGAGCTGCAGGATGTTGAGCCGCTGCGCGGCGGCGAGCGCACAAAGCCCCGCCGCAATGGTATAGGGGAACAGCATCTCGACGTGCGGCCAGCTGCGCGCCGACAGACCGCCGACCATCCACATGAGCGCACTGTGCACACGGTCGCTGTAGAGGATCATCATGGCAGAGATCCCCGCACCGAGGAACGCGGATACCGCCACGCCCGCGAGGATGATGCGCGTCGGGCGGATGCCGTCACGCCACGCGAGGATGTAGATGAGGAGCGCGGCGAGCATCGCGCCGCCGAATGCGGCGGGTGTGATGGCCCACGCCGCGCCCGGCAGCATGAGCATGATAAAAATGCCCGCAAGCCCCGCACCGGACGAGATGCCGATGATGTGCGGGTCGGCGAGCGGGTTGCGCAGGATCGCCTGCAGGATCGCGCCCGAAAGTGCAAGGTTGATGCCGACGAGTGCCGCGACGATCGTGCGCGGCAGGCGAATGTTCCATAGGATCTGGGCATGCGCTGTATCGCGTGCGCCGCCGAGGATGTTCAGGATTTCCCCGAGGGGGATGTCCACAGACCCCTTTGCGGTGGAGAGCAGCATTGCAAATGCAGCAAGCGCGGCAAAGAGAACAAGCAGCGCGATTCGCTTTTTCATGGATAGATCAGCCTCGCCATGTACCCCACTGCCTTCGGGTAGTCGATGCCGGGGCTGAAGAGGAACATCTCCTGCGGCAGGTAATAGACGCGTCCGTCACGGATCGCGCTGACGCTCTGCCATGCAGGGCTCTCTGCGAACATTGCCTCCATCGAGGCGCGGATCTCCGCCTCCTCGCCCATGCTCGTGACGAAGATGATGTCGGGGTTCTGCGCGACGAGAGTCTCCATGCTGTAGGGTGCGGCATCAGGGTTCTTGTCGAGTGCCGGCATCCCGCTCGCCGTGTTCTCCCAGCCGAGCATCTTTGCGATCGAGCCGGCGATGCTCCCGTCGAGCTGGACGGAGAGCCCCTGTCCCGTGCTGTGGATGATGGAGATGCGTTTCTTCTCCTGCGGGATGGAGGAACGCACCGCCTCAATGTCCGCGTCCATCTTTTGGATCAGCTCATCGCCCTTTGCCTTTTCGCCGGTGAGCGCAGCAAAGGTCGCGACCTCACGCTTCACATCCTCATAGCTCTTCATATCGATGACAAGTGTCTGGATGTTGTTCGCGGCGAGTGTCTCGATCAGCTTCTCGTTCATGCCCTTGTTGAGGATGACGAGGTCAGGCGTGAGCGCGATGATCTTCTCCGCATCGATCTGATAGACGGGGCCGATGGTCGCCGCGCTCTCCGCCTCCGGAAGAACCTTCGACTTGGTCACAGGGCGTCCGACAACCTCACCGCCGACTGCGTACAGCGGCGCGATAAAGGAGGCAGATGTGACGACAATGCGCTCCGGCTTCTTGTCGAATGTGACGGTGCGGCCGTTGTCGTCCGTAATCGTTGCGTAGCTGCCCTGCGTCGTGTTCTCCGCTGCGGGTGCGCCGCAGGCGGTCAGTACGAGGGTAAGAGCCGCGAGAAGGGCAAGTGTCCACTGTTTCATCATGTCAATTCCTCCGTGCGAGAATGGTCGAGAGATAGTTCAGCTTCTCATTCTCGTGTGTCTCAAGGTCGTGGATGATGCGCTCACCGTCGAGTCCCACGCGGCTCACGAGCACGGCATCCTTCGCCATATTGTTGCGCTTCAGGAGATCGATGATCTCAGCAGAGTTGTGATACACCTTCATGATGACGGCGCTACTCGCGACTGCCATGACCTCCTCGAGACGCTCTTGATTCGCCGTCCCCGGGATGATGGCGAGCACGTCGTTGCCCTCGACGATGGGTCTGCCGACCTTGCTGCCGATCGCGGCAAATGCAGGCACACCGGGGATGGTGACGATATCCACGTCCTCGTGTTCGAGGAGGCGGAAGACGTAGATGTAAGTGCTGTAAAACATGGGATCGCCGAGGGTCAGGAACGCGACGTTCCTGCCCGCATTGAGGAGTGCAAGGATCTCCGCCTTATTCTTTTCCCACGCGCCTGTGTCATCCGCAAAGTCCTTGACCATCGGAAACACCTGATAGACGATTTCGATGTCCTTCTTGAGGTAGGGGCGTGCGATCTCGAGGGCGACGCTGCCGTCCTTCTTCTCGGTCTTCGGGGCGATGAGGACATCTGCCGCCTCGATCGCCTTGATCGCCTTGACGGTGAGCAGCTCGGGATCGCCGGGCCCGACGCCGATGCCATAGAATGTTCCGCGCATAAAATCTTCCTTCCGTTACCAAAATAAATATTCTTTTCGCACCGGTGGAAGAACAGTGCGAGCAAAAAAATCCTCCCTCATAGTACCCATGAAGGAGGATTTTGTCAAATGATGTATTGCACCACAAAAAAAACTTTTGACGATGTACATCACATCAGCATCGCGAGCATGGTACCTGCCGCGACCGCCGTGCCGATCACGCCGGCGACGTTCGGCCCCATGGCGTGCATGAGGAGGTAGTTGCCCGGCTTTGCCTTGATGCCGACGATCTGGCTGACACGCGCTGCCATCGGAACAGCGGAGACGCCCGCAGAACCGATGAGCGGGTTGACTTTCCAGCCCGTCGCGCGGCACATGATCTTGCCGAGGACGACACCCGCCGCCGTGCCGAAGATGAAGGCGACGAGACCGAGTGCGATGATGAGCAGTGTCTCCTTGACGAGGAAGCTCTCCGCGCTCATCGTGAGCCCCGTGCCGAGTGCGAGGAAGATCGTGACCGTGTTGATGAGCGCGTTCTGCGCCGTATCCGAGAGACGATCCGTCACGCCGCTCTCACGGAAGAGATTGCCCAGCATGAGCATGCCGAGCAGCGCCGTGATGGAGGGCAGCAGCAGACTGATGAAGATGGTCGAGACAATCGGGAACGCGATGCGCTCGAACTTCGTGACCTCACGCGCCTGTTCCATGACGACCTCACGCTCCTTCTTCGTGGTGAGGAGCTTCATGACGGGCGGCTGGATGAGCGGAACAAGAGCCATGTAGGTGTACGCCGCAACGGCGATTGCACCGAGGAGATGCGGCGCCATCTTCGTGGCGAGGTAGATCGAGGTCGGGCCGTCCGCGCCGCCGATGATGCCGATGGAGCCTGCCTCCTGTGCCGTAAAGCCGAGGAGCATCGCGCCGAGGAGGGCGACGAAGACACCGAACTGCGCCGCTGCGCCCATGAGCAGACTCGACGGACGCGCAATCAGCGGACCAAAGTCCGTCATCGCGCCAACACCGAGGAAGATGAGCGGTGGGAAGATCTCGTATTTGATACCCATGCCGATCGCGGACATGACGCCCGGCTCTTCAAAGCCGTTGAACGGGATGTTCGCGAGGATACAGCCGAATGCGATCGGGCTGAGCAGCAGCGGCTCGAAGTCGCGTGCAAACGCGAGGTAGAGCAGAACAAGACCGACGAGGATCATGATCACGTTGCCGCCGGTCATCCCCACGAATCCACTGCCGTCGACGACTGCCTGCAGGGAGACGGTAAATGCATTGATAAAATCCATAATCTGTCACTCCCTCCTCAGCGCGGCGTGCGCATGCCCTTTGCACGACCAAAGTCGCGCCATGCGGGCTGCTCTGCCGGACGAATGGCGTGAATCTGCTCGGCACTGTAACCGCAGGCGGTGACGGCTGCCGCGATGACGGCAACGGTCTCTGTGTTGAGTCCTGCGGGGACTACCGGCGCAGCCGGCGCTGCGGGCACGGGTGCAGGCATAGCAGCAACGGGGGCCGCTGCGGGCGGTTCCGCCTTCTTCTTCGTCGGGTCAAGCCTGTGTGTCAGCTCAATGAGCCCCCAGATCGCCGTCAGAACGCCGAAGACGATGACCATGTTGATAAACATGATGACAAATGGATTATCGGTTACGGGTTGATGCATAAACTCACCTCATCTTGTTATTCCCTTATGAGTGCCGCTGCGTTACCCGTATACGTTGACCTTCATAAGGGTTATGTATATTATGAAAATATCGCTTTATTTATTATGCTGGATTCCGGACGATTTTACAAGTTTTATTTTTGTTTTTCTCATGCAATCTGTGCATAATTTTCATGCGTGACGCGTTCAGTCGGTACGCACCGCATCAAAGGCGTGCTTCACCTCGGCAAAAATTTTGTCATAGCTCTGCCCCGGCTGTGCCTCGTAGAGTTTTTTCCCGTCCATAAAGATGCTCGGCACATAGTAGTACATGCCGGCGAACGGCTGCGTCTTTGCAGGCTCTTTGTTTTCGTCGATAAAGTCGACCTGCACACCCTCGTAGCCCTCGGCGCGTAGCGCGTCCATCGCGCGATGTGCGTTCGCACAGTAGGGGCAGCCCTCCATCTCGATCATGGTCAGCGTTTTCATGGCAATTCTCCTTTGTAAGAGCGGTAAACAATCCCTATCATAGCACAAATTTATTGTTAATGGAATCACTCGTCCAACAAAAATGCCGCGAACACCTCATTGCCGAACTTCATGCCCGCATCGGTGAGCGCAACAAACCCATCTGCGCGGCGGAGCAGTCCGAGGGCGATGTATCTCTGAATCACAGCACGATAAACGTCATCAATTCCTACGCCAAATGTGCGTGCAAAGTCTTCCTCATCAACCCCCTCTGCCGTGCGCAAGGCGAGGAATGCGTACTCCTCCATCGCATTATCTCGTGTGTGCTGTGTGTCCTCGGGAATACGGACGCTTCCGCCCGCACGCATGGTACGGATATAGGCGCGCGTATTGCTCTCATTCCCCCAGCGCACGCCGCCCACATAGCCGTGCGCTGCGGCACCGACACCGAGATAGGGAACATTGCGCCAATAGCCGAGATTGTGTCTGCTCTCATAGCCTGCGCGTGCGAAGTTCGAGATCTCGTAGCGTGCGTAACCGCGTGCGGGCAGTTCCGCCATCAGCCAGTCATACATCTCCTCTGCCGCATCCTCGCTCGGCAGAGCAAGTCTCCCCGCCGCCTCTGCCGCCGCAAACGGCGTGCCCTCCTCAACGATCAGCCCGTATACCGAAATATGTTCGGGCGCGAGCGCAAGCGTCTCATTGACACTCTGCCTCAGATCGTCGAGCGTCTGTGTCGGCAGCCCATACATCAGATCGAGGCTGATGTTCGTGAAGCCCGCCGCGCGTGCCGCGCAAAATGCCCGCTCCGCTTCCTCTGCTGTGTGAATGCGTCCGATGGCGCGCAGCAGACGATCGTCAAAACTCTGCACGCCGAGACTGAGACGGTTCGCGCCCGCCGCCCTGATGCATGCGAGGTACGCCTCGTCCACCGTGCCTGGGTTCGCCTCAACGGTGCACTCCACGGGCGTTCCCGCCGTTTCGATCAGTGTGTGCAGGATGCCCTCAAGCAGCGCAGCGGGCAGCGCGGTCGGCGTGCCGCCGCCAATGTAGACGGTCGCCGCATCGCCCCGGCACGCACGAAGCGGCGGCACCTCGCGCAGAATCTCCGCCCGAAGCGCCGCCGCATAGTCCTCCATCTCCGCCGTATTTTTCCCTGAGGCGGCAGAGATGAAGTCGCAGTATGCACATTTTTTCACGCAGTAGGGAATGTGGGCGTAGATGCCCCACGCTCCCTCACGCACGTTATTCATCAATTTTCAGCACCGCCATAAACGCTTCCTGCGGAAGCTCCACGCTGCCGACCGCCTTCATGCGCTTCTTGCCCTCCTTCTGCTTTTCGAGCAGCTTGCGCTTGCGCGTGATGTCGCCGCCGTAGCATTTCGCGAGCACGTCCTTGCGGCGCGCGCGCACGTTCTCGCGCGCGATGATCTTGCTCCCAATGGCAGCCTGAATGGGGATCTCGAACATCTGCTGCGGAATGATCTCCTTCAGCTTCGTTGCGAGCTGGCGGCCGCGCTGGGCGGCGCGGTCGCGGTGCACGATGGTCGAGAGTGCGTCCACGGCGTCGCCGTTGAGGAGGATGTCGAGCTTGACGAGATTGCTCGTCTGATAGTCGATGAGCTCGTAGTCGAGCGAGGCATAGCCGCGTGTCGCGGATTTCAGCCGGTCGAAGTAGTCGTAGAGGATTTCGTTCAGCGGGATGTGGTAGATGACCATGACGCGCGTTGCGTCGAGGTAGTCCATCGTCTGGAACACGCCGCGCTTTTCCTGCGAGATCTCCATGACCGCGCCGACGTAGTCCTTCGGCACGATGACGGTCGCCTTGACGCACGGCTCCTCGATGTGATCGATCTCGGTCGTCGGCGGGAGATCTGCGGGGTTGCTGACCTCCACCATGTTTCCATCCGTGCGGTAGACGTGGTAGACGACGGACGGCGCCGTCATGATGAGCCCGAGGTTGTACTCGCGCTCGAGGCGTTCCTGAATCACGTCCATGTGGAGGAGTCCGAGGAAGCCGCAGCGGAAGCCGAAGCCGAGTGCAATCGAGGTCTCCGGCTCAAAGACGAGTGCCGCATCGTTGAGCTGCAGCTTTTCCAGAGCCTCGCGGAGGTTGTCGTAGTCCTTGCTGTCCTCGGGATACAGCCCGCAGAAGACCATCGGAGTGACGCCGCGATAGCCCGGCAAGGCTTCTGTCGCAGGACGCTCGGCGCTCGTCACCGTGTCGCCGACACGGACGTCGCGCACATCCTTGAGCGCCCCCGCAATAAAGCCGACCTCGCCCGTGCCGAGCGCGCCCGTATCGACGGGCTGCGGACGGAAGCAACCGACATCCGTCACCTCGAAGACCTTGCCCGTCGCCATGAGCTTCAGCTTCATGCCCTTCTTTATGGTTCCCTCTTTTATGCGCACATTTGCAATGACACCCTTGTACGGGTCGAAGTAGGAGTCGAAGATCAGCGCGCGGAGCGGCGCTTCGGGATCGCCCTCCGGCGGCGGGATGTAGGCGACGACGGCATCGAGGACTTCCTTGATGCCAAGTCCCGTCTTTGCCGAGGCGAGGACGGCGGCACTCGTGTCGAGTCCGATGGTGTCCTCGATCTCTGCCTTTACGCGGTCCGGTTCCGCGCTCGGCAGGTCGATCTTGTTGATGACGGGCACGATCTCAAGATCGTGCTCCAGCGCGAGATAGACGTTCGCAAGCGTCTGCGCCTCCACGCCCTGCGCCGCATCCACGACGAGCAGCGCACCCTCGCACGCGGCAAGGCTGCGCGAGACCTCGTAGTTGAAGTCGACGTGTCCCGGCGTGTCGATCAGATTCAGCTCGTACATCGCACCGTCCTCGCCGCGATAGTCGAGGCGCACGGTCTGCGCCTTGATCGTGATGCCGCGTTCGCGCTCGAGATCCATGCTGTCGAGCACCTGCGCCTCCATCTCGCGCTCGCTGAGCGTGCCCGTGTACTCGATGAGACGGTCGGCGATGGTGGATTTGCCGTGGTCGATGTGGGCGATGATGGAAAAATTGCGGATATGCTTCTGCTCCATTGTGTCTCCCTCGATTTCTTCCTTTATACAATCACATCGAACACGTCGCGCTGCGTGTTTGTGACAAAAATCTCAATCTCTCCGCGCTCGGACGCCAGCTCTGCACGCAGGTGCTCGGCAAGAACGGGCAAAACGGGTGCCTCCGTGCCGAAGTGCCCGGCGTCGATGATGTGCATGCCCTGCTCGACGGCGCGCTGCGCGTCGTGGTACTTCACATCGCCCGTGACGTAGACATCCGCACCGAGGCGGACGGCGTTGTCGATAAAGTCCGCCCCCGCGCCCCCACAGACGGCAACGCGGCGCACAGGGCGCGCGGCAGTAGCGGCGAGACGAACGTGGGAAACACCGAGGCACTCCTTCACCGCGCGGGCAAAATCCTCGATGGAGGTGGGTGCGGGAAGTGTCCCCACGCGCCCGATACTCTCGGTGGAGCCGTCCTCCTGACCGGTGATAACGAAGGAGGACAGCTTTTCCAGTCCGATCTGTGCGGCAAGCACATCGTTTACGCCTCCGTGCGCCACATCGAGATTCGTATGAGCCGCCGCAACTGCAATGTTGTGCGTAAGGAGGGCGGCGAGACGACGTCCGAGCGGGAGATCAGTGCGCAGCTGCTTGATGCCGCGAAAGATCGCGGGATGATGCGCGACGATCATGTCGGCGCGGCGGTCGATTGCTTCTTGCGTAACAGCATCGTCCACATCAAGAGCAACAAGGACGCGACCGACCTGCTGTGCATAGCTGCCGACAAGGAGGCCGGGGTTGTCCCAATCCTCCGCGAGACGGCGCGGCGCGATGCGCTCAAGCGCGTTCATGATGAGCTGACAGCTGAGCATGGGCGTCCTCCTTTTCCTCAATATAATGCAAGCATCGTCCGCAGCGCAGCAAGCAACGATACCGTTTCGCGATACTCTGCACTCTGCCGTGCCGCAGCGCTCGTATTCATGCCCCCTGCGGCACGCGTGAGCTTCGCGATCTTGCCCTCGATATGCGCTTTGAGCAAAGGATCGCGCTTTTCAAAGAGACGTGCACCGATATGGAGCAGCACGTCGTCGGGCAGCTCTGCCGCACCGTGCTCGGCACGGATGATCTCATAGAGATGTCCGCCCGCGCGTGCAAGCGTCTCATCGACAATATCCCAGCCGTTTTCATAGAGCCAGCGGCGCAGCTTTGCCGCACCGTTCATGGGCTGGAGGACGAGGGTCTGCACGCTCGTGAGGACAACAGGCGCACCCGAAAGGATTTCTGCGATCAGTGCGCCGCCCATCCCCGCAATGACGATGGACTCCGCCTCGCCGGGCGTAAGCACGGAGAGCCCGTCCCCCTGCCGCACGTCGATCTCGCGCGTGAGCCGCTGTGTCAGGGCGGTGCGTCGCGCCGCCGCACATGCCCCCGCACTGAGGTCGCCGACGACGGCGCGCCGCGCGATCCCCTTCATGACGAGGGTTGCGGCAAGGTAGGCATGATCGGCACCGATGTCCGCAAGCGCCGTCCCATGCGGCACAAACGCGGCAATCGCCGCAAGCCGTGCATCGAGCTGCATCTCTTCTCCCCTCTCCCATAATGCTCAGACGGTATCTGACTGCGTGGGGCTCACACCACAGATGATTTCACATAGACATAAGAAAGGAGTGTAACTGCTGCGTTACACTCCTGTTGTTGCAAATGGCTCCTCGAACTGGACTCGAACCAGTGACATTCTGATTAACAGTCAGACGCTCTACCGACTGAGCTATCGAGGAATGTGTCAGACATGCGTATTATAAGGGCTATACGCCGCCTTGTCAAGGGAAATATTGCTTGTGCATAAAAAACATGCGTGTTATAATCAAAACAGGCACTGCCATACGGTAGGCGGTTAGTCCCCTTGGAAGGGGGGCGATGCTTATGACTCTTTACGATTTTTTAACAGTCGTGTTTCTCATAACGATCTGTGTCGTAGCCTTAAGGGCATAAGAGAACCCGCCTGCAGGTACCAACTTTAGGCGGGTAATCTTACCTAATACTGAGTTCGGGAACTGACCGTTTTACCGGCAGTGCCCCTTTTGTATGCTTATTATACGATATTTCTCCGCACGCGTCAACTACTCCAAGAAATCCCGCAACACCTTGCTGCGGCTCGGATGCCTGAGCTTTCTAAGTGCCTTTGCCTCGATCTGGCGGATGCGCTCGCGCGTCACGCCGAAGCTCTGTCCGACCTCTTCGAGTGTACGCGAACGTCCGTCCTCGAGTCCGAAACGCAGCCGCAGGACATTCTTCTCGCGGTCGGTCAACGTCTCCAGCACTTCTTCAAGCTGTTCGCGCAGAAGCATAAACGATGCCGCCTCTGCGGGCGCGGGTGCCGCCTCGTCCTCGATGAAGTCGCCGAGGTGGGAGTCCTCCTCCTCGCCGATCGGCGTTTCGAGCGACACGGGCTCCTGCGCAATCTTCATGATCTCGTGGACGCGCACGACGCTGATGCCCATCTCCTTCGCAATCTCCTCGGGGCGCGGGTCGCGTCCGAGCTCCTGCAGGAGTTGACGCGAAATGCGCACGAGTTTGTTGATCGTTTCGACCATATGCACGGGAATGCGGATCGTGCGCGCCTGATCGGCGATCGCACGCGTGATTGCCTGTCGTATCCACCACGTCGCGTAGGTACTGAACTTATAGCCCTTGCTGTAGTCGAACTTCTCAACCGCCTTGAGGAGTCCGAGATTGCCCTCCTGAATGAGATCGAGAAAGAGCATGCCGCGTCCCACATAGCGTTTTGCAATGCTCACGACGAGGCGCAGGTTTGCCTCCTCGAGCCGATGACGAGCCTCCTCATCCCCCGCCTCCATGCGCTGTGCGAGTTCGACCTCCTCCTCCGCAGTCAGAAGGGGCACATGCCCGATCTCCTTGAGATACATACGAACGGGGTCATCGAGGGATATCCCCTCGGGGACGGAGAGATCGATCTCGACCTCCTCCTTCTCAGGAGGGTCATCATCGACGGGTTCTTCTTCCGTCGCCGAAATCTGCACATCGTCGACAATTTCAACACCCTCGTCGCTGAAACGCTGGTACATATCGTCCATTTCGTCGGGGGACATATCCTGTTTTTGCAGTGCGTCAATGAGCTCGCCGTACGTCAGCGTCCCGCCGTTCTTCTTACCTTTGGCGAGCAGGCGTTCTATGATCTCGGCGCCCGGCGCTTTTTTCTGCTCCGCCCCCTCTGTCATAGTGCGCTCCTCCTATCATGTATTCGTGAGACGATCTTGTCTCAAAGATCAAAATTTCCCTGTAATTTGCGCAGACGTACGGGGTGCCGGAGCTTCCGAAGTGCCTTCGCCTCGATCTGGCGAATGCGCTCGCGCGTTACGCCGAAACTCTGCCCGACCTCCTCGAGCGTGCGCGAACGTCCGTCCTCGAGTCCAAAGCGCAGGCGCAGCACCTCCGCCTCACGCGGAGCGAGCGTCTTGAGCACCTCCGAGATCTGTTCCTTGAGCAGCATCATGGACGCTGCGTCGGCGGGATCCAGCGCAGCCTCATCCTCGATAAAGTCGCCGAGGTGGGAGTCCTCCTCCTCACCGATCGGCGTTTCGAGCGACACGGGCTCCTGCGCGATCTTCATGATCTCACGCACGCGCGCGGTACTCAGCCCCATGTGCTTCGCGACCTCTTCCGGTATCGGATCGCGTCCGAGTTCCTGTAGGAGCTGCCGCGAAATGCGGATGTATTTATTGATGGTCTCAACCATGTGAACGGGAATGCGGATCGTGCGTGCCTGATCGGCGATTGCACGCGTAATCGCCTGCCGAATCCACCACGTCGCATAGGTACTGAACTTATAGCCCTTGCTGTAGTCGAACTTCTCAACCGCCTTGAGGAGTCCGAGATTGCCCTCCTGAATGAGATCGAGAAAGAGCATGCCTCGTCCGACGTAGCGTTTTGCAATGCTCACGACGAGGCGCAGGTTTGCCTCCTCGAGCCGATGACGTGCACTCTCGTCGCCCGCCTCCATGCGCCGCGCGAGCTCGACCTCCTCCTCTGCCGTCAGCAGAGGAACACGACCGATCTCTTTGAGGTACATGCGGACGGGATCATCAAGCGCAACTCCCTCGGGCACGCTGAGGTCGATCTCAATCTCCGCCTCGTCCTTATCCAGTTCATCGACGGGTTCGAGAACGTCATCATCGCCGCCCTCGTCAACCACCGTATCGTCAACAATCTCAATGTTGTCATCGCTGAGCCGCTGATAGAGCCCATCCATTGCGTCGGGGGTCATTGTCCACTCGACAAACGCCTCGATGAGTTCTCCACAGGTCAGTGTGCCGCCGTTTGCCTTTCCCTTTGCTACAAGCTCATCCAAATTTCCCATTCTGTGCATATCTTCCCGTTCCATGCGTACTGCTGCCGTCTGCATGATACCCCCTCCTTTCAGTTCGTAGTATTATCTAATAAAAAATATCATTTAATATATCGTTGCGAATGTATAAATACTAAAGTGCTTCTCGAAATTACGTGTGCGGATTTTCACGGGCGATCTCGTCTTGAATTCTCTTTACTTCGTTTAATTCGTCAATGTATCCCGCTTTTCCTTCTTGCAACAGTTCCTCCGCACGGCGTGTGTGTCGAGCCAATTCGGCCGTGAGATATGCCCTCCGCAGCGTACCCAACGCCTCGCGATAGGAGTCCGCCGTATGCCCCTCCTCCACGAGTGCGCGAGAGAGCTCAGCCCCCGCCGCTGTAGGTTGAGCAGCGATAAAATCCGCATCGAATGCACCGCCTGCTGCATGGTGTTTCTCCATCGCGCGCAGGATTTCACCGATGCCTTCATCGGGAAAATGCGCGAGCGGAATCAAAGATAAAATTTCAGTGAGAAGCGCAGAATCGCGCCAAAGAGCCGCAATGACCTCACGGCCGGCACGGCGCAGCACAGGATCCGAACGATGCGTGGGGACACGCTGTGTCGCTGCGGATGACACAGGCTCTGCTCCGCCGTGCCGCAGGAAGGAGCGCAGGGCATCCGTCACCATGCCCTCGTCGAGGAAGAGCTCTGCCGCCGTCTGCCGCACATAGGCGGCGCGCGTGATCTCATCGAGCTCTGCGAGCACGGGCAGCATTTCTCTGAGTGCTGCGCGGCGCCCCTCCACCGTGTCCGTCATATGCGTGCGGACATGGCGCAGACGGAACACAGGCGCAGGAACAGCTGTTTCTACGAGTGCACGAAGCGCCTCCGCACCGTGTGTGCGGACATACTCATCGGGATCCTTGCCGTCGGGCAGAAGGAGAACACGCACCTCTGCCGCACGGCCACGTACGGCAGCGAGTGCGCGCAGTGTCGCCTCCTGCCCTGCGGTATCGCTGTCATAGCAGAATACAATGCGCGGCGCACGGCGCAGGAGGATCCCTGCATGATCGCTCGTGAACGAGGTGCCGAGCGTTGCAACGACATTCGTCACGCCCGCCTCCCACGCGGCGATGGCATCCATATAGCCCTCAACCACGATCGCACAGCCCTCGCTCGCAATACTGCGATGTGCACGGTCAAGACCGAAGAGCAGCCTGCGTTTGTTAAATACGGGCGTTTCCGCCGTATTCAGATACTTCGGCTGCGCGTCACCGAGCGCGCGCCCGCCGAATCCGACAATGCGTCCGCGCTCATCCGCGATGGGGATGATGACACGATTGCGGAACCGATCGTAGACGCCACCGCCGCGCTCCCGACGAACGGCGAGCCCCGCCGTTACAAGAATGTCCTCCGATATGCCGCGCTTTTGGAACGCATCGGCGAGCTTTGACCACGCGTCGGGCGCAAAGCCGATGCCATAGCGCGCGATCGTCTCCTCCGTAATGCCGCGCCCCGCAAGATAGGCTTTTCCAGCCGCACCGTAACGCGTCATCGTCAGGCAGTTGTGAAAGAAGTCGCGTGCGAGTGCGTTGACCTTCCTGAGATCGTCGAGCTCCCTGAGACGTGCCTCCTCGCGCGGGTCGCGCTTGCGCTCGGGCAGCGGGATGCCCAGCTGCTCCGCCTGCCGCTTGATCGCCTCGAACGGCGTGATCTGCTCGATGAGCGAGATGAATTTGAACACATCGCCGCCCGCGTGGCAGCCGAAGCAGTAGAAGAAACCGTCGGCGGGCACGACGGAGAACGACGCTGTCTTTTCGTTGTGGAAGGGGCAGCAGCCCCAGTAGCGGTTGCCCTTGCGCTTCAGCGGAACGTAGCCCTGCACGACGGCAAGGATGTCGGTCTGCGCGCGCACCTGCTGCACAAAGGCCTCCATCCTTGGGTCACGCATAGGTATCTCCTTTTATATCGGCTTGATCGTCATCTGATCCACGGGCGGGATGTAGATCTCGCGGAAGAGCGACACCGCGAAGCTGTCCGTCAGCCCCGCCACATAGTCCACCACGCACTGCTCACGCCCCCACTTCTCCTCTCGATCCCGAAACTCCTGCGGGAGCGTATGGAAATACACGGTGAAGTGATCCATCAGCGCACGCAGAACGAAGCCCGCCTGTGCACGCTCGTGCGCGAGCGTCTTGGAGTGGTAGATGCGCTCAAACATAAATGCACGAAACGCATCCATCACACGCTGTACGGGCGCCGAGAGCGTCGCATCGCCGCGCGCCTCCGAGGTGACGATCATATCCGACACCATGCTTGTAATCATGGCAGAGGTGTCCGTACCAAATGCGTCGCGCACCTCGGCGGGCAGTTCCGTGGGCGTCAGAAGACCTGCGCGGATGCTGTCGTCATAGTCATGACAGAGGTAGGCAATACGATCGGCAATGCGTACGATCCGCCCCTCGAACGTGGTCGGCATCCCCTTGCCTGTGTGGTTCAGGATCCCGTCGCGCACCTCATTCGTGAGATTCAGTCCATGCCCGCCGCGCTCAAGGATCTCGACCATGCGCAGACTCTGCTCGTTATGGGCAAAATGTCCCGTGATCTCCTCCATGACCGCCTCGCCCGCATGCCCGAACGGCGTGTGTCCGACATCGTGCCCGAGCGCGATCGCCTCCGTCAGATCCTCATTCAGCTGCAGCCCGCGCGCAATCGTGCGCGAGATCTGCGCGACCTCAAGGCTGTGCGTCATGCGCGTGCGGTAATGATCGCCCGCGACGATGTAGACCTGCGTCTTGTGCTTGAGCCGACGGAACGACTTGGAGTGGAGGATGCGGTCGCGGTCCCGCTGGAATTTCGTGCGGAAGGGACACTCCTCCATTGGATGGCTGCGTTTTGCTTTTGCACTGCGCGCAGCCAGCGGTGAAAGGAGTGCGTTCTCCTGCGCCTCAAGCCGCTCCCGAACGGTCAAGGCTGCCACCTCCCGCCTATTTGATCACCATGACGGGGATCTTCGACTCCTCGATCACCTTCTGGCTGACGCTGCCGATGAGAACCCCCTTGAGGAGGCCGAGCCCGCGGCTGCCCATGATGATGATATCGCTCCCCTCTTCGTCCGCGACTTCGAGAATACCCCTCGCGATGTGCCCGCTCTTGACGTGCTTGCGCGCCTTGCGCTCGTCCGACAGCTTCTCCCAGATGCGGTCAAAGACGATGTGGCTCGGAATGTCCTTGTTGATGTTGCTCGCAACATAAACGAAGTCGAGCTCCGCATCGCATTTCTCCGCAAAGAAGATCGCCTCATCGACCGCCTTGCAGCCATTGACCGATCCATCGACCGGAACGAGAATCTTTTTGATCTTGCTCATCCTAATCCCTCCTAATCACGTTTTAACAAGAAACATTTCCTAAGGTATCAGTATATTTCGATGATTGAAGGGGGAAATCCTCTCTCTGTGAAAAAAAAGTATATGCCTATAACATCCCCTCTTCGGAAAAGCTGAAAAACTCCGCTCCTCCGAGAATCACATGATCGGTGACGGGGATGCCGAGCAGCGCGCCCGCCTCCTTGAGGATGCGCGTGAGGCGATGGTCCTCGGTGCTCGGTGCAGGGTCGCCGCTCGGATGGTTGTGCACGAGGATGATGTGCGCCGCTCCGCAGCGGATCGCCGGCTCGAACACCTCACGCGGATGCACGAGCGTATTCGTGAGTGTGCCGACGGACACGTCCGCGACCATCAGCACCTCGTTCTTCGAACTCAGCGGCAGGACGAGAAAGTGTTCGCGCTTCTCCGCAGCGAGGCGCGAGCGCAGCAGCTCTGCCACATCCTGCGCCTCGCTGATACGCGGGCGGCTCTTCGCCGTACGCTGTGCACGCCGTCCAAGTTCGAGCGCGGCGAGCACGGTCGCCGCCTTTGCCATGCCGATGCCCGGGATGCGTGCAAACTCCGCACAGGGCATCGCGAGGATCTCGGAAAGCCCCGTTTCACGAAACCGCGCCACAATCCCGTGCGCAAGTTCCAGTACATTCTCGCCCCGCCGCCCCGTCCGCAGGAGAATGGCAAGCAGCTCCGCATCACTGAGCGCCTGTGCACCGCGTTCGATCAATCGCTCACGCGGCAGCTCGCCCGCAGGCAGATCACGCAGATTCATCGCCGCCCTCCATCGTGATGCCCGCCTTCCGTGCCAGCGTCGCAACCGCATGGAGCGGCAGTCCGACCACGTTTGAGAACGAGCCGTGCATCTCCTCGATGTAGATCGCCGCACGCCCCTGAATCGCGTACGCGCCCGCCTTGCCCATCGGCTCGCCCAAAGCGACATAGGCGGCGATCTCCGCCTCCGTCATCGGCGCAAAGCGCACGATCGTCTCTGCCGCGTCCGTGTACTCGCGCCCGTCCACAATCCACGCAATCCCCGTAAGCACGGTATGCTGGCGCCCCTCGAGCTGCGCAAGCATATAGCGTGCCTCGGCGGCGTCCTTCGGCTTTCCGAAGGACTGCCCGTTCAGAACGACAGCAGTATCCGCACCAAGAACGGCGTGTTCCGGGTACTCCTCCGCCACCTTGCGCGCCTTCATCAGCGCATTGCAAATCACAGCGTCGCGCGGCCGCTCCGCATCCTTCACCTCATCGACGGCGGGCGTGATCGAGACGAACCTTGCCCCAATCTGCCGCAGGAGCGCACGCCGCCGCGGCGATGCTGACGCAAGTATAAACATAGGCTCTCTCCCTTTTCTTGTGGGACAAAAAGAGACACCGAAACTGTGTCGGTGTCTCTCACACATTTCTGTAGAATTGATTCGCCCCCGTGTGGGGATTTTCCTGCCAATGATTTACAACAAATACCGCAGATACACATAGACCGTCGAGAGCACGATGGTCAGAATCATCAGCGGGAAGCCGATCTTGAAATAGCGGATGAAGCTGATGTGCACGCCGCGCTCCGCCGCCATGCCCGCCACGATGAGGTTTGCCGATGCGCCGACGAGCGTTCCGTTGCCGCCGAGACACGCGCCGAGTGCGAGCGACCACCAGAGCGGCTCGAGGTTCGTGATGCCCATTGTGCCCATGTTCTGAATGAGCGGGATCATCGTCGCAACGAACGGGATATTGTCGAGCACGGACGAGATGATGGCACTCATCCATAGGATCAGCAGCGCCGTCGCCGTGAGGTTGCCACCCGTCGCCTCCACCGCCGTCTCCGCGAGCTGCGCGATAATGCCGACCTCAATCAACCCGCCAACAGCAATGAAAAGACCAATAAAGAAGAAGATCGTCGGCCACTCGACAGAGTGCATCGCCTTTTCCACCAGATGCTCACTGCCGCCCGCGAGGAGGAGCAGCAGGAAGCCGCCCGTCAGAGCGATCAGCGACGACTCGATGTGTGTAAAGGAGTGTGTGAAAAAACCGAGGATCGTAAGCCCCAGCACGAAGAGCGAACGCTTCAGAAGACTGTGATCCGTGATCGCCGTCTTCTCGTCCATCTGCATCAGCTCCGCCTGCAGTTCCGGCGTCGTGACGAGGCTCTTACGGTAGATCGCAGACATGATGAACAGCACGACCGTCATACAGATGATCGCAATCGGCGCGAGATGCTCGATGAACATGACGAAGGTCAGCTCCTTCACCGCGCTGCCGATCATGATGTTCGGCGGGTCGCCGATGAGCGTCGCCGTGCCGCCGATGTTTGACGCGATGATCTGCGTCAGAAGATACGGCATGGGGTCGAGCTTCAGGATCTTCGTGATACTGAATGTCACGGGCACCATGAGGAGCACGGTCGTCACGTTGTCGAGAAATGCGGAAAAGACCGCCGTGATGATGCAGAGATAGACGAGAATGCGGCGCGGCTCCGCCTTCGCCGATTTTGCCGCCTTGATCGCCACATAGTCGAACAGCCCCGTTTCCTTCGTCACACCGACGAGCACCATCATGCCGACGAGCAGCCCGAGCGTCTCAAAGTCCACATGATGCAGTGCGGCCTCCTGCGAGAGGATGCCGAGCAGCATCATGAGCACCGCGCCGATCATCGCAGCGACCGTGCGGTGAATCTTCTCCGAGACAATCACCATATACATCACGACAAAAATAATCCCGGCCAATGTTTCCATTCAAGCGCCTCCTTTTTGAACCGAATCCTGCACGCGGTACCACAGTCTACCGCAGTGCGCAACTTTGTTCATTTTATCACAAGATTTGAATATGTGACAAGTTTTTTTCAACGTACAATTTTATACGCACACAAAAGGAGCAGCAATATAAGGTCAGATTGCCTCGTATCGTTGCTCCTTGTGTCATTGGATATAAAAGCACTCCCCGTTCAAAGCGCCCCCTCCCCCGTGTCGAGCGGTCAACGTCAACCAATCACACTTCGCTAACGCTTGTGTTCTTGGGACGTTTTCCCATACGACCTGTTGCCCAATCAGCTTCGTCCTACGGACTTGCTTCTTGGACAGGTCAGCAACGGGGGAGGCTTGGGGAAACGGCATATCAGCTTCCCCCGTCGCTACGGGGGAAGTGGCACACCGAAGGTGTGTCGATAGGGGCGCCGGCAGCATAAGTGACTCTGATTCGATAGATGACCTATACCGCTCCGAGAGCCCCTCAGTCAAGCCGCAGTCCCTCGATGAGGAGATCGCGCGTAGGTGCGAAGCGATAGAATCCAAGAATCTCAGCGGGAATGGGACGCGGCATGCCATAGAGGTAGACGAGCCTGCTGTACCCATCGTCGAAAATAGGCTTCGACTCCTGTATGAGCGAGGCGAGGACGCCGCCTGTGACAGGCATGACGTTGACGGTAAAGGCACGCGCATTCCCCGGCGCCTGCGTGATGCGGTAGTTGCCGACGACACCGTCTGCGACGCCGACCGCCCTGCCCGTCACGGCGTAGCTGCCCGGCGTATTCGTATTCGTGACCGCGCTGCCGAACGTGATGCCCTGCGCACCGAACACGGACGCATCCTCGCCCGCAGCAAAACCGTCCGCCCGTCCCGTAAAGGAGGGCAGCGCCTCCCCCTGCGTGGCAGTCTTGGCATCGGCGGTCAGCGTGAGTTCGCGCGGCGTGATCGCGCCCGCCCCCTGCGCGGTACTCACGACACTGTAGTTCCCCGCATCCGAACCTCCGAGAGCTAGCCCTGTGTAGTCAACGGTGGCTGCCGCAGCGACGTTCTTGTCGTTGTAGGTCGCACCTGTGGCGGTCGCTGCTACGCTGTCGCTCGCGACGACATTGCCGAGCGTTGCGCTGAACTGTGCGGCGTCTGCGGCGGTCGTGCCGTCGTAGGTCTTCGTCTGCGCCGCGACTGCGCCAAGGGTCAGCGCACGCTTCGTGATCGTACCCGTGCCCACAAGGCTCGTGCGGTTCAGCACATAGTTCGCCGCGCCCGTGCCCGTGAGCGTCAGCCCGCCAAACGTGACGGCTTTATCTCTGGCGGCATTCTTGTCGGCGTATGTGCCTGTGACGGTATCAAGTTCGATGTCCGCGCCCTCGCCCGTAATGAAGCCCGTGAGGCTGTAGTTCCCATCCTTCGTGAGCGACTGCGTGACGTTCGCCGTACCATCGTACGTCTTATCAAAGCGTGCGCCGCTCGTGAGCGCGAGGTTCAGCTCCTTCGGCGTGATCCTGCCCGCGTTCTCAAAGGTCTTGCTCGCCGCAAGCGTATAGTTCGCCGCGCCCGAACCCGTGAGCGCGAGGTTCCTAAACGTGACGTTCTGCCGCGCGCCCGCCGCCTGTGCATCCTTCGTCGCGTACGCGCCCTGTGCGGCGGATTCGTTCAGCGCGACAATGTCCGTGCCCTCGCCCTCGACCACGCCCGCAAGCCGATAGTTCGTACCGCGCGCGAGGTTCTGCGTCACGGTCGCATTGCCGTCATACGTCTTGGTGAACTGCGTGCCCGCCGTCCCTTCGAGCGTCAGCGCCCTCTTCGCGATGTCGCCCGTTGTCGCGAGGGTGGTCGTAGAGAGGGAATAGTTCCCCGCGCCCGCACCCGTGAGCGTCAGCCCGCCAAAGGTCACAGTTTTGCCCGTGCCCGCGTTCTTGTCCGTGTATGTCCCCGCGCCCGTGATTGTGATTCCTGCGCCCTCACCGTCTGCAAAATTCGTGAGGGTGTAGTTCGTCCCCTTCGTGAGCGACTGCGTGACGTTTGCATTCCCGTCATACGTCTTGTCAAAGCGCGCGCCGCTCGTGAGTGCGAGATTCAGCTGCTTCGGCGAAATCGTGCCTATGCCCGTGAGCGCGGTCTTGTTCAGCACATAGTTCCCCGCGCCCGTGCCCGTGAGCCGCAGCCCGCCAAAGGTCACGGCTTTGTCTGCGGCGGCGTTCTTGTCGGCGTATGTGCCTGTGACGGTATCAAGTTCGATGTCCGCGCCCTCGCCCGTAATGAAGCCCGTGAGGCTATAGTTCCCATCCTTCGTGAGCGACTGCGTGACGTTTGCATTTCCATCGTACGTCTTGTCAAAGCGTGTGCCGCTCGCGAGCGCGAGATTCAGCTCCTTCGGCGTGATCCTGCCCGCGCTCTCAAAGGTCTTGTTCGCTGCAAGCGTATAGTTCGCCGCCCCCGAACCCGTGAGCGCGAGGTTCGTAAAGGTGACGTTCTGCTGCGCGCCCGCCGCCTGTGCGTTCGCGGTCGTGTATGCGCCCTGTGCGACGGATTCGTTCAGCGCGACAACGCTCGTGCCCTCGCCCTCGACCACGCCCGCAAGCCGATAGTTCGTACCGCGCACGAGGTTCTGCGTCACGGTCGCCGTGCCGTCGTATATCTTGGTGAACTGCGTGCCCGCCGTCCCTTCGAGCGTCAGCGTCTTCCTTGCGATGTCGCCCGTTGTCGTGAGGGTGGTCGCAGAGAGGGAATAGTTCCCCGCGCCCGCACCCGTGAGCGTCAGCCCGCCAAAGGTCACGGTTTTGCCCGTGCCCGCGTTCTTGTCCGTGTATGTACCTGTGACAGGTGCGAGTGCGATGTCTGCGCCCTCGCCGCTTACGAAATTCGTGAGCGTATAGTTCCTGTCCTTCGTGAGCGACTGCGTGACGTTCGCCGTGCCGTCATACGTCTTGTCAAAGCGTGCGCCGCCCGTCAGTGCGAGATTCAGCTGCTTCGCCGTGATACTGCCCGCCCCCTGCGCTGTCGTCGCGGCGAGACTGTAGTTCCCCGCGCCTGTACCTCCGAGCGCGACTCCCGTGTAGCTCACTTTATTTGCCCCAGCGACGTTCTTGTCGTTGTACGCCGCGCCCGTGGCGGTCGCCGTTACGCTGCCTTCCTCGCCTGCGACGATATTGCCGAGCGTCGCGTGGAACTGCGCGGCGTCTGCGTCGCGCGTGCCGTCGTAGGTCTTACTCTGTGCCGCAACTGCGCTAATCGTCAATGCGCGCGGCTTAATGATCGCGCCGCCGATGAGGTTATAGCCAAACTGGTCACTGTAGGCATCGTATGTGCCGACATCCTTCCCCGTATGGACGAGGGTGATGTGCGGGTCCGTTGTCGCAAAGACATTGCCGTCGTAGACTTTCGCAAGGCGCTTCGTGCCCTTCATCAGACCCGTGAGGAGGGGCGTGGTCTTGCCCTCATAGATGCGCCACGGCAGCCCCTTGCCGCCCTCGGTCGCAACGACGGCGTTGCCGTTCGCGTCCTTCCAGTCCGTGTATGTCGCCGCCAGCTTCATATCCGCCTCGGGAGCGACCTTGACATCCGTCACGTCAGTCCCATTGCTCGATGCGCCGACCGCCTGCCCTGCACTGCCCGTCTTCGATACGGCATGGCGAATGCTGCCGCCGTCTGCCTCCCCCACAATGCCGCCGACCTTCTGACTCCCTGCGACCGTCCCCGTATTCCATACATACCGAAGGGTGCTGTTCTCCATCGCCCCCACAATGCCGCCGACCTGCTGACTCCCTGTGACCGACCCCGTACTCCATGCATTCTGAAGGGTACTGTCCGCTATCGCCCCCACAATGCCGCCGACTCTCTCATTCCCTGTGATCGCGCCCGTATTGCAGACATTCTGAATCACAGCAGCCTCACGTGCATATCCCACAATACCGCCGGCGCTATGACCTGTCCCGCTGACTGCGCCCGCATTCCATGCATTCTGAATGCTGCCGCCCCACGCACATCCCACAATGCCGCCGACGATCTGATTTCCATTGACCCTGCCGGCGTATGAAACGTTCCGAATCACAGTGTCCTGTGCATATCCCACAATGCCGCCGACCGAGTCGTGCCCCTCCACATTGCCGTCCACAAGGGAGAGATTCTCAATGCGTGCCCCGACGGTGTAGCCAAACAGCCCTTGAGTATTCTCATTCGGACGATTGATATACAGCCCCCGCAGCGTGTGTCCCGCGCCGTCGAATTGTCCCGTAAATTGCGTGCGATAATCTTCTCCAATCGGAAGGAAGCCCTCTATGCCATACACAGTACGATTCCATGTATTTGTGACACCTGCGTCGATGTTGCCCGCGAGGATGTATCTGCCGTCCCGTTTCGCATTGATATTCTGCAGGTCGTAGACATCATGCACGCGCATATAGTCATAGTCCGTATGCGCCGTGCCGCCGAGGTTCGTTACCTCCCATCCGCGCCCACTTGCAGATTTTGCGGTGTTCGGATTCGCATAGTCATAGAAGCTATGCTGCACAGAGCCGCCGCCCTCGTCGAAGTTCGCCGTCGCTCGATTGCCGACATCGTAGCCGATATGCGGCGTCTGTGCGCTGCGAATCGTGACGTTCGCCCCCGTGAGTGCCGTGCCGTTTGCGTCCGTGACCGCATCCGTGTTGAGGACTTTGACGTTCTTGCCCTCGATGTAGAGTTTGCTCGCCTTTACCGTGCCGAGGTTCAGCACGTCGCCCGTCTGCGCGGTGGCGGAGAGGGGGCTTGTGCCGTTTGTCTTGAATGTATTCGTTGCTGCGGCAATATCATCGGGCTTCGCCGTCGAGAGGTAGAGCGCGCCCGTATTGACCTGCGAGCCTGCGGCAAAGAGGATGCCGTGCGGGTTCACGAGGTAGACGTTCCGACCGCCCTCGAGCGTGCCGTAGATGTTCGACGCGCCCTCGCCCGTGACGAGGTTCAGATAGTCCTTTGTCTGGCTGCCGCTGTCGAAGCGTACCTTCTCGCCCGAATCGACGGAGAAGTCCTCCCATCGGAGCACATTGTGCTCGGTCTTGCCCGTGATGTCCATGACCGTGCCGCTCGTGGAGATATTCGCCTCCCCCGCATTTGTCGGGGCATTTGCGCCCTCGATGGGCAGCGCATACGCGTGCGGCACGGCAAACGGCGCGGCGATACTCCCCGCAAAGAGCGCACAGAGGAGTGTGCGGTGCAGATGTGCATTTGATGAGGCTTTCATATTGCGACTTCCTTTCTGATATTGTCCCATAGCTTCCGCATTTTTTCTTTATATTATAGCATTTTTATAGAGGTATCACAAAAATTTGCAGAAAGTGACAACATCTTACACGAAAGTGATGTGTTTCATCGCGTCAGAGCATCGAAAACGCATAGCAAAAGGGGGCTGCCGCACGAGTCAAAATGACTTCGTGCAGCAGCCCCTGTTTGTGTTGGCGCTCCAAGAGTCTGTATTCTTACCGCCGCAGACTCGCCCCGTTCGTCGCAATAACGTCCCTATACCACGCGAACGATTTCTTGCGATACCGCGCCGCCATGAGATCCGCCTCAAAAGCAGCACGCATCGCCTCCACGCGCTGCGCGCTCATCGAGCGAATCAGTTCCTCTGCATTTCCCTCACTCATGATTGTTATCATCCTTTCTCTTCCCTGATTATGGAACCACTGATAAATTCAGCACCGCCATCTTGACGCATCTTTTTCGCCCTCTCTTTGTCGACAAATCCTCCACATAGCTTTGGCTATGTGTCCGGTTTGTCTCCTTGACAGGACGAAAAATCTACGCCAATCTGAGGGTCTATTTTATCAGCGATTCCTTACAATCCCTTTTTTGCCTCTGCTGGCGGAACTTCGGGGAGGAAGTGCACCTCTACACGGTTCTTTGCTTTGTCCGAAATCCATTCGGTCAAGCGAGCACGCGACGCTTCGTCCATATCCGATTGCAGATATATGAACGCAATTTGCGTTTCACTCAGAGCAGCCGATTTATCTGCCGCCGGAGCAGGGGCTTGCACACTCCCGACAGCGATGCGGGAGATTTGCGGAAATACAATACGCGCCTCTCGATTCCAGTCCAATATGTAAGTCCCCTGCTTCTCACTTTCCTCGCGGGCAGACTTGAGTGCGGTCACGGTCTGCTGCTCCTGCATAGAGGGAATGGCACTTTTTTTGACCTCGCCGAGTCTTTGATCGATCATTGCCTCCATCTTTTCTCTCTCTTCCACCGTTTCCGCAGAAAACACCTCCAACTGGAACGGCCTGAGGTATTTCTTTTCATGCAGCTTCTCCGTCAATGCCGCCAAGTCGTCCTCCGATATTCCGGCAATCGTAAACACTGTCAGCATTTTCTTCTCGTTGTCCAACGTATAGGAGATTGCCAGACGAGGTGGTGCTTTGAAATTCTCCTCGATATAAATCTTCGCCTGCTCGTTCTCCAGATTTTCCTGCACGCTCTGATACGCAAAGAAACAGCTGGGCAGCGTGACCAGTATGGCAAAGGTCAGCAAATAGCGTTTCTGTCTTGAAAATTCGACAGAATCCCGCGCAATCTTCGAGGGGATATCGATGATTTTCAGGACGATGAATGCCGTCAGACAGATAAAGAAACTGTTGATAAAGAACAGATAGAGTGCCCCCACGGTGTACGCCGTCACGCCCGTTGCAATGCCATACCCCGCGGTACCGAGAGGAGGCATCAGAGCCGTTGCAATCGCAACACCAGGGATGACATTCCCGCCCTCTTTGCGTGTTACGCCGATGATGCCTGCGAGGCCGCCAAAGACCGCGATCAAAACGTCCCAGATGGTCGGCGATGTTCGTGCAAGCAGTTCCGACGAAGGGGCATCGATCGGTGTGAGGGAAAAATAAAACGTCGATGCAGCAACCGAAATGATCACCTGGGCGAACAGGCTTCCTGCACTGGAACGGATATATGTGCTGTCGTAACGGGCAAGGCCATAGCCAATCCCAAGGATCGACCCCATCAGCGGAGAGATCAGCATCGCGCCGATAATGACCGCCGTGCTGTTCATATTGAGACCGATGGAGGCAATAAAGATCGCCAATATCAGGACACTGAGATTCGTCCCCCGAAATCGCACGCCGGCATTGACCCGTTCTGTAATTTCCTGTACCGAAGCAGTGTCGCCGCGCAAATCAAAAAAATCTTTTAGCTTATCCAAAATCAAACAAATCATCTCCTTCGACAGAACGGCTCAAAGATACCGTCCCGTGACACTTTTGGGTTCCTTCCGGATATCCGCATGCGTACCGCAGGCAACGATCCTGCCGCCCTCTTCGCCGCCGCCGGGTCCCATGTCGAGAATGTAGTCGGCATTGCGTATAACGTCGAGGTCATGCTCGATGACGATGACGGTCGCACCGCTCGCCATGAGCGTTTGGAACACACCGAGCAGCGTCTCTACATCGAGCGGATGCAGACCGATTGTCGGCTCATCGAAGACGAATACAGAGCCCTCCTGCCCCCTGCCCATATCGCTCGCGAGCTTCAGACGCTGCGCCTCGCCGCCCGAGAGCCCGGGCGTCGCCTCACCGAGCGTCAGATATCCGAGTCCGAGATCGTGCAGGATCTGAAGGCGCCGCTGCACCGTTTTCAAATCACAGCAAACCGCCAGTGCTTCGTCAACGCTCAGGGACATCAACGCGGGGAGCGAGCACGGCTGCTTCCCCTTGCGCGGCACACGAAGAATCTCGCCAGCTTCCTTGCGGTATCGAGAGCCGCCGCAGTCGGGGCAGTCGATCGTGACGTCGGGCAGAAATTGGACATCGAGGCTGATCGAGCCGGTTCCGTCGCAGGTCGGACAGCGAAGTTTTCCCGTATTATAGGAAAAATCCCCGGCCTTATACCCCTTCTCCTTTGCTGCCGGCGTGCGCGCATAAAGTTTTCGCAGCTCATCGTGCACGTTCGCGTAGGTAGCAACGGTCGAGCGCACGTTGGCGCCAATCGGTACAGCGTCGATCAACCGCACCTGCCGCACACCGTCGGCGGCAATCGACTGGACATGCGCGGGCAGCGATGTCCTGCCGATCTGTGCTTCCAGTGCCGGAATCAGGCTTTCCAGAATGAGCGTCGTCTTGCCCGAGCCAGAAACACCGGTCACAACACTCAGCCGTCCCTGCGGAAACACGGCGGAGAGCGGCTTCACCGTATGAATCTGCTCTGTCTTGAGCACAATCCGCCCATGCTTGAACATGTCCTCGGCCGCCGCAGGTGTATGAACCTGCACCTTTTTCCTGCCGTCAAGAAAACCACCGATGCGTGAGTTCGCACTTTTTTTCATCTCTGCAAGTGTTCCCTGCGCGATGATCGTACCGCCGCCTGCGCCCGCCTCCGGCCCGAGCTCGATGAAATGATCTGCGCTGCGCAGAATCTGCACATCGTGATCGACGAGGACGATGGAGTTCCCGTCGGACATAAGCTCCCGCATGACGTTCAGCAGTCCGTCAATGTTCGAGGGATGGAGTCCGATGGACGGCTCGTCAAGAACGTAGAGCACGCCCGTTGTCCGATTGCGCACGGCACGCGCGAGCTGCATACGCTGCCGCTCCCCCGTCGAGAGCGTCGAGGCCGCGCGGTCGAGCGTGAGGTAGCCGAGTCCAAGCTCCATGAGGCGCGCCGCCGTATGCCGGAAACTCTCACAGATGCTTTCCGCCATCGGAATCATATCCCGCGGCATAGCCTTTGGAACATCTGCGATCCATGCCGCAAGTTCCGTCAGCGTCATCCTGCAGACATCCGGCAGAGAGCGCTCGGCGAGGCGCGGCGCACGTGCGGCATCCGAGAGGCGTGTGCCGTGACAGGCCGGACAGATTTCTTGGCGCAGGAATTTTTCCACACGCTTCATTCCCTTTTCATCCTTGACCTTCGCGAGCGCATTTTCTACGGTATAAATTGCATTGAAGTAGGTGAAGTCCATCTCCCCCGCCGCACCGGTCTTTTGGATCTGATAGACCAGATGCACCTTGTCGGGAGGTCCGTGAAAGACGATCTCCTTTTCCTGCGCAGTCAGTTCGCGAAACGGCACATCCGTCCGCACGCCGAGTTTCTGCGCGATCTCCTTCATCAGAGACCACATGAGCGTCTGCCACGGCAGTACTGCCCCATCGTCGATCGAGAGGGAGTCGTCGGGCACGAGCGTCGATTCGTCAACGACGCGGACAACGCCGGTACCTCCGCACGCCTCACAGGCACCGCCGCTGTTGAACGCGAGTTCCTCCGCACCCGGTGCATAGAAATGTACGCCGCACGTCGGGCAGACGATCTCCTGTTCCGCCGCCACCTTGCGCGTCGGCGCTGCATAGTGACCGTTCGGGCAGCGATGGCTCGCCAGACGCGAAAACATCAGACGTACGACGTTCAGCAGCTCCGTAGACGTGCCGAACGTACTGCGCATCCCGGGCACGCCGGGGCGCTGATGCAGTGCAAGCGCCGCAGGGATGTAGCGCACCTCATCGACGCATGCCTTCTCTGCCTGTGTCATGCGCCGCCTCGTATACGTCGACAACGCCTCGAGATAGCGGCGCGAACCCTCAGCGTAGAGCACGCCCAGTGCGAGCGAGGACTTTCCCGAGCCGGAGACACCCGCAATACCCACAATCTTATGAAGCGGAATATCGACAGATATATTTTTCAAATTGTGAACACGCGCCCCGCGGACTTCGATCGCCATCGGCTGCTTTTCCATTGCCGCACATCCCCTCTCCTTCTTTGTGCCGTCGAGATCATCATGCAGTCCCACCGCGCATACGCAAGCAGCGCCTTCCTCGGCATTTCAAACAGAAGAAAATTGTTTCAGGTCTCCTGATAATATAAGCCTCGTTTTCGTACAAAAAGCAGAACATGAACCTCCTCATGCTCTGCTGTTCGATTCACCGCTTCAAACATTCCCCATTCGTCGCGATCACGTCCTTATACCAGTGAAACGACTTCTTGCGGTATCGCGCGAGTGTCCCCGTCCCGTCATCGTTGCGGTCAACGTAGATAAAGCCGTAGCGTTTTGACATCTGCGCCGTCGACGCGCTCACGAGGTCGATGCAGCCCCACGTCGTATAGCCCATGACGGGCACGCCGTCGGCAATCGCCTCCTCCACCTGCACAAGATGGTCGCTGAGATAGGCGATGCGGTAGTCGTCCTCGACCGTCATGCCGCCCGCGCCGTCCGAGACGAGCACATCCTTCGCTCCGAGACCGTTCTCGACAATAAACAGCGGTTTCTGCCAGCGGTCGTAGTAGCGGTTCAGGACGAGGCGCAGCCCCTGCGGGTCGATCTGCCAGCCCCACTCGCTCGCCTTGAGATACGGATTCTTTTTCCCGCCGAGGAGACACGCCTGATAGAGGTCTTGGAGACTCAGTTCATCCTTCGGCGTCAGTATCCCGCCCGAGAGCAGCGGCTCGTGCAGCGTCAATCGCCGTGAGCTTCAGATTGTCCGCCGTCGGCTCCTCCGTCGGTGCGCCCATGATGCCATACGGCATGATGTCCTGAATGTCGATGCCCTTGCCATCCGCATTATACGCGCCCTCGCACTGATTCGCCGCGACCGCACCGCCCCAGAGAAAGTCCTTCGGAAATGCCATATCGTGCTCCTTTGCCGCATACCGAATTATGGAAGCTCGATGCCGTTGTTCTGCGCGATCTTACGGATGATCGGCACGGGAAGCTCCGCCGCCTTCGCGACTGTCTCAAGAGCAACCCCTTCGCGCAGACAGTTCATCGCAACGTGGATCACGCCCTGCTTGCGTCCGCGGAACTCACCCTCGCCGACGCTCTCCGCCTTGCCCGCCTCTTTGCCCTTTTCCCATGCCGCCATAAGATCCGCCTCGTAGCTCGCACGCATCGCCTCCACGCGCTGCGCGCTCATCGAGCGAATCAGTTCCTCTGCATTTCCCTCACTCATGATTGTTATCATCCTTTCTCTTCCCTGATTGTGGAACCACTGATAAATTCAGCACCGCCATCTTAGCACATCTTTTTTGTCCGCTTTTCGTTAGCAAATCCTCCACATAGCTTTGGCTATGCGTCCGGTTTGCTGCCTCAATCGGACGAAAAAATCTGCACCAATCTGACGGACTTCATTTTATCAGTGGTTCCTATAAAAAATTCTTGCGGATTGGTCAAATCACACGATCCGTTTCGCCCTGCTCGGGAGCCGTCTCCTGCAGTGCCAAGATCTCCGCACGTGTCATTCCGCTCGACTGCTCAATCACATCAATGGGGACGTTCAGCGCGAGCAGGGAGCGTGCCATATCGAGCACACCTTCACGGCGTCCCTCACGCAGTCCCTCACGCAGTCCCTCACGCAGTCCTTCACGGCGTCCTTCACGGCGTCCTTCACGGCGTCCTTCTTCCAGCCCATCCCTATGATATTGTTGGTATTGCATATAGAGTGTCATGTACTCCCGCCTCGCTTCCTTCTGTATCTTCACCCGCTCGACTTCTTTTGCCAGAGCTTCCGCAAATTGCCCCTGCACTACCTTGCCATTTACATAGCGCAGGAAGCCCTCAATGTCTGCATCGACAGAACCTTTCAGTCCCTTTGCATTGAGAAAAATCTTCGTTGCTCCATCGCCGAGCTCCAACTCCGGCAGTTCGACGCAGGTATTCCGAAACGTATAGATGCGCTGCTCCAAGCCGAACAGATCAAACGTACAGACAAAGATGATGTACGTCTGCCGCAGCTGATCGTAATAAACCCCCTTCCCGATGAGATCCATGTCGATCATCGCCTGATAGTAGCGCGTACGCTTCGCAAGTGCTCCGTCTGCCCCCTTTGCAGTCTGCATCTCGATGTTGTAGACCGTCCCCGCCTCGTCCTCGACATACACATCGAGGCGGACAGCCTTACTGTCAAGCCGCAGGTCAATCGTCTTTTCCGTGTGCGGGTACGACAGGTCACGAATCTTGATGTGAAGGATGCGCTCGATCAGACGCTTGCACAGGTCTTTATTCTGCATCACGCGCAGGAAAATGAAATTGTCCTGAATCGACAGTTCTTCCCAAGCACGGTTCGCACGTTCCTCAAAACTCAGTGCCATAGTGTTCTCCTTTCTCCCCTATTTTCTTTCTATTGTATCTTTTTTTCTCCCCTGACACAAGAAAAACCGTCCCCCGCAAGGGACGGCTTCCAAATATATCCTTATTTCTTCCGATAGATGATCGGGCTGCGCACGAGGTACTCAAACGGTGCACTGAGGCAGTGGACGAGGCGCGTGAACGGGAAGAGGAACGCGACCGCCATCCACGAGAACATGTGGATACGGAACATGAGCGGCACGTTTTCCATGTAGCCAATCTCGGGGCTGAACATCAAGACGGAGCGGAACCACGGCGAAATCGTCTCGCGGTAGTCAAATCCGCCCTGCACGGCGTTCAGCGTCGTGGACGCACAGCCAGAGAAGATTGCAAGGAACAAAAACAGGTAGAGCCACTTGTCCATTGTGGACGTGTTGACCGCCATCCTGTCCTTGCCAAAACGGCGGATGAGGAGCAGGATGAAGCCCCCGAAGAAGAGCAGACCTGCGGGCGCACCGCCGCCGAGCGCGATCATGTGGTAGAGGTGCTCATTGATCCCTGCCGCCTCGGTGACAAATTTCGGGATGAGCACGCCGATGACGTGACCGCCGAATGCCATGAGAAGACCGAGGTGGAACATCGGCCCCGCGATCTTCAGATCGCTCTTGGAGAGGAACTGACTGGATTTCGTCGTCCAGTTCCGCTCAAAGACGGTGTAGCGCACGATCGTCCCCACGATGAGGAACGTGAACGCGATGTAGGGCAGGACGCCCCAAGCAAATTGTTTCATCATGCAGTCCTCCCTTCGAGCGCGGATGCCTCCGTGAGCACGACATCGAGGAGAAACGCATAGGGCAGCTTCGCCTCGATCAGGCGGTCACGCAGCAGCTCCAGTTTCGGCTGAATCTCATGCAGAATGTGTAGCGACGTGCGCTCGGGCACTGCCGCCGCAAGCTCGAGGAGTGCGGGCAGATAGTCCGGCAGTTCGCGTTCGAGGTCATAGCCCGCATCGAGGAAGAGCTGCTTGTAGCGCAGCATCTCCTCGGACTGCTTGCCGAAATCCGTGCGGTTGTGCGTTGTGAGGTAGAGGTTCGTGTTCTGCGAGAAGTCAAAGGCACGCACATACGCGTCCTCGAACTCCTGCCGCTCCGTCTCGCCGATGTAGCCGAAGAACTCCTCGAACACCTCGCGCGACTGCGGGCGCTCAACATCCACAACGGCGGCAGCGTGCGTGGGCACGCCCTCCCACCAATCCGCCGAGGGGTACTCGAACAGATAGGAGGTGAGGAGGAGCGGCGTCTGAATGCGGTTCGTTTCCATCAGCAGCACCCCCCGGGGCACGCATAGCCGACCGAGCCCTGCAGCTCGCGCAGCTTCTCATGCGTCACATCCTGCATTCCCGCAGGGATATTAAAGCGCTCGCGGCGCTTCGCAAGTCCGAGGAGGCGATACATCGCCTCATACGTTTCAACATCGTGCGTCAAATGCTCCGGCAGCGGCTCGCCCGTCTGCTTCGTGCGCATGACGGCACGCAGTTCGAGCAGCACATGGAGCACTCGCTCGATCGCCGCCTCATCGCCCGCCGTCAGCAGCTGTGCAAGGTAGGCGACAGGAATGCGCATCTCCGCCGCCCCCGGGAAGAACACCTTCTCCTCGACGCGCCGTGCAATCGGGCTGAGGGGTGGTACATACCAGACGTTCGGCAGCGTGCGGTACTCCGGATGAAGCGGGAACGCGAGCTGCCACTCGGCGATCAGCTTGTGCGCGGGCGAGTTCTGCGCCGCGCGCATCCAGCGGTCGGGGATGCCCGCCTCCTTTGCCGCCGCGATCGTCTTCGGATCGTTTGGATCGCAGAGCGCACCGAGATACGCCTTGTAGATGTCCTTCGGATCGGGCGTCGATGCCGCCGCCTTCACTTTATCTGCATCGTAAAGCAATACGCCGATATAGCGCATGCGCCCGACGCAGCCGTCGCTGCACACGGTCGGCAGACCGTTCTCAAGGCGCGGGAAGCAGAACGTGCACTTCTCCGCCTTGTTCGTCTCCCAGTTGTAGTAGATTTTTTTATAGGGACACGACGGAACGCAGTGCCGCCAGCCGCGGCAGCCGTCCTGCGAGATGAGCACCACGCCGTCCTCGTCGCGCTTGTAGATCGCGCCCGAGGGGCACGCCGCGACGCACGCGGGGTTCAGGCAGTGGTTGCAAAGACGCGGCAGATGCTTCATGAAGATGTCGTGGAACTCAAGTGTGATCTCCTGCCCCATCTTCGCGAGATTGTAGTCCTTGCGTGCGGACTGTCCGTCGGCGAGGTCGTCCTCCCAGTTCGGTCCCCACTTGATCTCCATGCGCTTCTGCGTGATGAGCGAGCGCGGGCGCGCCACCGGCTGATGATTGCGCCGCTTCGTGTGAATCAGCGTCTCGTAGTCGTACGTCCACGGCTCGTAGTAGTCGTCCATCTCGGGCTGCTGCGGGTGGTAGAACAGTTTCGCCATGCGCGTCATCATGCCGCCCGTCTTGAGTCCGAGCACACCGTCACGCAGTTCCCAGCCGCCCTTCCACTTCTCCTGATTCTCCCACTGCTTCGGATAGCCGATGCCGGGCTTCGTCTCGACGTTGTTGAAATACATATACTCCGCGCCGCGCCGGTTCGTCCAGACGTTCTTGCACAGGATGGAGCACGTGTGACAGCCAATGCACTTGTCGAGATTCATGACCATCGCAATCTGTGCTTTAATCTTCAAGCCAATCTACCTCCTCCATGCGCCGCACGACAACGTACGAGTCGCGCTGATTGCCCGTCGGGCCGTAGTAGTTGAAACCGTAGCTGAGCTGCCCGTAGCCGCCGATGAGGTGGGTGGGCTTGATGTGGATGTGCGTGGGCGTGTTGTGCGTACCCGCGCGCGTGCCCGAGATCTTCGAGCCCGGCACGTTGATGTGGCGGTCCTGCGCGTGGTGCATAAAGACACTGCCCTGCGGGAGGCGCGGCGAGACGACGACGCGCGAGGCGACCACACCGTTGCGGTTGTAGAGTTCGATCCAGTCGTTGTCCTTCACGCCGATCTCCGCCGCGTCCTTCTCGCTCATCCAGACGCTCTGTCCGCCGCGGAACATCGTGAGCATCTGCTGCGCGTCGAAGTACATGCTGTGCGTACTCCACTTGTTGTGCGGCGTGAGGTACTTCAGCGTGATCTCCTTCTGCGTGCCGTTGAGCGACTTGTTCATCGGACGGAAGTCGAGGATCGGGCGGTAGACCGCCTGTGCCTCGCCAAACTCGCGCATGACCTCGTGATCCATGTAGAAATGCTGCCGCCCCGTGAGCGTGCGGAACGGAATGAGTTCCTCCACGTTGTTCGTAAACGGCGTGTAGCGGCGGTTCTGATTGCTGCCCGTAAAGGTCGGCGCGGTGATCGTCTCCCGTGGCTGTATCGCCACTTGGTCAAAGGTAAAACGATCCTCCTCGCGATCCTTCGCAAGCTTCACGAGGTCAGAGAGACCCGTACGCTTCTCGACCGCCTCCCATGCGCGCACTGCCGTGCGTCCGCAGGTCGTCGGGGACATCCCGAGCACGGCATCACATGCCTGCCGCGCCTCGTAAATCGAGGGACAGCCGTAGGACACATAGTCCTTGTTGGTGATGATGCCGTTGCGCTGACGGATCTCCTCGTAGTCCTCCGCCGAGTCCCATGTATTGCCGTGGCTTGCCGTCTTGCCGCCCGCATTCGGACCGAGCGCAATCCACTTCTCGTAGAGCTTCGTGTAGTCAATCGTGTTCGAGGCGATGTTCGGCATGGTCTTGCCGGGGATTGGCTCGCACTCGCCCTTGCTCCAGTCGCGCACCACGCCGTCCGGCTGTGCCAACTCCGCCTCGCTGTCATGCCCGAGCGGAGTCGCGGCGATGTTCGTGTACGGCGTGAGCTTTGCGTCCTTTGCGACCTCAGACACCGCCTGTGCCAGTGTACGGTAGATATCCCAGTCCGTACGCGACTCCCAGAGCGGATCGACCGCCGGCTGGAAGGGGTGGACGAACGGGTGCATATCCGTCGAGGAAAGATCCGTTTTCTCGTACCACGTCGCCGTCGGCAACACGATATCGGAGTAGAGCGCGTTGCCCGCCATGCGGAAATCGAGCGAGACGAGGAGGTCGAGCTTGCCCTCAAGCGCACCGCCCGGCTGCATGAGCTCCTCCTTCTCGCGCCACTTGACCTCCTGCGGGTGCGTCGCACAGTCCTCCTCCTGGAAGATACTGTTCTCCGTGCCGAGGAGGTATTTCAGGAAGTAATCGTTGCCCTTCGCGGACGAGCCGAGCAGGTTGCACCGCCAGACAAAGAGGTTGCGCGGGAAGTTCTCGGGTGCATCGGGGTCTTCCCATGCGAACTTCAGGCTCTTGTCCTTCAGACTCTTGACGATGTACTCCTTGATGCCGTCCGCGCCCTCGAAGCCCGCCGCCTTTGCATCCGCTGCGAGGTCGTTCGAGCCGCGGTTGAACGTCGGATAGGACGGTGCCCAGCCGAGGCGCGCCGCCATGACGGCATAGTCCGCCGCGTGGCTATAGCGTGCGTTTTCATTCGCCGCCGTCAGTGCATCCGTCTGGATCTCGTCGCTGCGCCACTGGTCGGTCGCAAAGTAGTAGAACGAGGTCGAGTTGAGCAGCTTCGGCGGACCCTGCCAGTCCGATCCGCTCATGATGCGCGCCCAGCCCTCATTCGGGCGCAGTTTCTCCTGTCCGACGTAGTGCGCCCAGCCGCCACCGTTACGTCCCTCGCAGCCCGTGAAGAGCAGGAGGTTGATGATCGTGCGGTAGACCGCATCCGCGTGGAACCAGTGGTTGATGCCGCCACCCATGATAATCATGGTGCGACCGTTCGTCTTGATGGCGTTGTCCGCAATCTCGCGCGCCGTCTTGATAACGAGATCGGGCGAAATGCCCGTGTACTTCTCCTGCCATGCGGGCGTGTACGGCGTGTCGTCCTCGTACGAGCCTGCGCTCTCGCCGCCGATGCCGCGATCGATCGCATAGTTCGCGAGCGTGAGATCGTAGACCGTCGTCACGAGCACCTCGCCCGCCGCCGTCTTGACCGTGCGCACGGGCAGAGCGCGCGTCAGCGTGCGCTCCCTGCGGTCGTTGCCGAAGTACGGCAGCTGCACCTCAACCGTCCCCGTCTTGTCATCCCAGACGGAGAGACGCGGGCAGATCTCCGCGCCCGTATCGCGGTTCTCCTCGCGGATGTTCCACTTCTCCTGCGTCGACCAACGCTCGCCGAGCGTGCCGTTCGGAATGACGATCTCGCCCGTCTTATCGTCCACGACGTAGTAACGGAAGTCGGAATGCTTTTCATCGCGTCCCATGTCACGCGCAGAAAGCATACGCCCGGGGATGTAAGTGCCGTCCTCTTTCTTCTCGATGCGCACGAGGAACGGGAAGTCCGTATACTTCCGCGTGTACTCAAGGAAAAACGGCGTTGTCTTGTCAACATAGTATTCTTTGAGAATGACGTGCCCCATCGCCATCGCCATTGCGGAGTCGCTGCCGACCTTGAGCGAGATCCACGTGTCCGCGAACATCGAGGACTCGGCGTAGTCGGGCGCAATCGAAACGACCTTTGTGCCCTTGTAGCGCACCTCCGCCATAAAGTGCGCGTCCGGTGTGCGCGTGAGCGGTACGTTCGAGCCCCATGTGATGAGGTAGCCTGCATTGTACCAGTCGCTCGACTCGGGCACATCCGTCTGCTCGCCCCAGATCTGTGGGCTCGCGGGCGGCAGGTCGGCGTACCAATCGTAGAACGAAAGGCCGACACCGCCCATCAGCTGCATGAAGCGGATGCCCGCCGCATAGCTCAGCATCGACATCGCGGGGATGACGGAAAAGCCGAAGATGCGGTCCGAGCCGTAGGTGTACGCCGTATAGAGCACGGAGGCGGCAATCAGCTCGCTGACCTCCTGCCAGTTCGAGCGCACAAAGCCGCCCATGCCGCGCGCCTGCTTGTACTGCTTCTTCTTTGCGGGGTCGGAGGCGATGCTCTTCCATGCCTCGTACGCGTTCGGATGTGCCGCACGCGCCTCACGCCAAAGAGCCGCGAGTTCCCCGCGCATATACGGGTACTTTACGCGGTGCGGACTGTAGAGATACCACGAGAACGTCGTCCCGCGCGGGCAGCCGCGCGGCTCGAAGTCCGGCATGTCCGGCGCCGTCTCGGGATAGTCCGTCGCCTGATTCTCCCACGCCACAATCCCGTTCTTGACGTGGACGTTCCAGCTGCACGAACCCGTGCAGTTGACCCCGTGCGTCGTGCGGACGGTCTTGTCGAACGACCAGCGGTCGCGGTACATGTTCTCCCATGCACGCCCGCCTTCATGCATCTCTGCATGACCGCCCGCAAGCTCCGACGTAGGAATCAGATACTTGAACTTTTTGAAGATACTGCTCACGCCTTCACCCCTCCATGAATTTCTTTTCCATGAAAAAGAACTATATACACGATATAATTTTACTATATTGGTATATGCGTGGATGTGAGCAATATCACAGCTTTGTAAAATTTTATAATTGAAAACTATTCTTGCGATTAAGTTTTACTATTGGACTTTTGGCAAGGAGAAGCACGCAATAAGGAATCGCTGATAAAATGAAGTCCGTCAGATTGACGTAGATTTTTTCGTCCGAACAAGGAGGCAAACCGGACGCATAGCAAGGGCTATGTGGAGGATTTGCCGACAAAGTTCGGGCAAAAAAGATGCGTCAAGATGGCGTGGTTGAATTTATCAGTGCTTCCTAAATCCTCCACGGTACATTCTATAGCTGTTTTATCTCCTCGTTCGGATGAAAAAGACTTATATTTTATCAGTGATTCCTGTAGATTACTTGACCGAAATCCTTGCAGAAAATATAATATTTATCAAAGTAAAAGAAATCTCAGAAAGCCACAACTTATGAAGGAGATGCGGAAAACAATGTTAAAACAGACGGGAAGTCATCGTCTCAACTGGATGTTATATCTAACTCCAGTTCTCATTGTTGTTTCACTGGGCGCAATTCTTCAGATGATCGTCCTTCCGGATATCTACAAAGGAATTACGGAATGGGGACGACTTCTGCACCTCGGAATCTGGGCAGCACTCATGCTGCCAATGGTAGCATATGCAAAACGATATATCCTTATGCTCATGATTTACGTCGCCATCTTCGTGAGTGTGGGGTATCTGCCTTTTTTTGTCGGAATGAATGTCGGTGGTGGAGAAATTGCCTCCGCGTATCTGTTTGGCACATCATGGTTTCTTTTTTGGACGTGGATCTATAGAGCCGCGCGTAGCACCAACGCGAAACCGCTCCGGCGATTCGTCTCTGGATTATCTTATGCAGCATTGACCGTGCCGACACTCATGCCTCTTCTGGTGTGGGGGTATTGGGTCATAAGCGGCGGCTATGTCCTGTCCTCCGCCATCGTGCTGACACTGTTTCAAACCAATCTCAGCGAATCAGCGGCATATCTGAAAAACCAAAATATTTTCCTTTGGCTTTGCGGTCTGTCGGCACTGTTTGCCACGCTTATCGGTGTTGTAAAAATACTGCGCACCACCCTGCATATGAATATGGAGATGCCCAGTCGATGCTGGTGTTTTCTTTGGATAGTGTTTATGATCGTCGGAATATTCTCTGTGAATCGCGATTTGGGGGTGTACCTTCCTGTTCGCATTGCCGTGGAAGTGCAGAGTGCTCTTCAGGACTATCATTCCTATAGAGAAGCACGCACGATGCGGGAAGAACGGTTGAAAGAGCTTCAGGGGTTAAACATCACCTCCTCGGGCGGGGTGTTTGTCCTTGTGATCGGCGAATCCGAAACCCGAAATCATATGCAGGTCTATGGATATGACAGAGAGACGACACCGTGGTTGCAAGGGCAACGCGAAAACAATGAAAACATCACCTTTTTCAATGCGTACTCCAATCATACCCATACTGTTCCCGTGCTGACATATGCACTCAGCGAAAAAAATCAATACAATGAGATGGAGCTAAAAAATGCTTACTCCCTTCTCGAAGCGGCAAACGCGGCCGGCTATGAGACGTACTGGATCAGCAATCAGAGAAAATTTAGCGCGTGGGATACGCCCGTCGCGGAGATTGGGAGCACGGCACAGCATCAGGCATGGATGAACGGACGCTCTGGCGTCGGCACGGATACGGATCATTATGATGATATCCTGCTCCCGCAGATCCCAACGCAATGTGCGAAAAACACCTTGATTATCATTCATCTGATGGGCTGTCATGGAACCTATCGGGATCGCTACCCCAATCCATATTTTTCGGGGCGTGGCACTACGGTGGATGAATACGATGATTCCGTACGCTACAACGACTATATTCTTTCCCAAATTTACGAGCGCGTTCATGCACTGCCAAACTTCAAGGGGATGATCTATTTCTCCGATCACGGTGATGACGCCGACCGAAACCTGGGACATGAGGCGAGCAAATTTACATGGCCGATGGCACGCATACCGCTCATGATGTGGTTCAGTGAGGATTTTCAGGTGGAACGCCCACAGACATTTGCGCAGTTAAAGTCGCGTGCACAGGAGTATTGGACAAACGACCTGCTCTACAATGTGATGATTGATATTTTGGGGATCGATGGAATGCCACGCACGGATTTGCAGCACGATTTGGCATCGCAGGAGTATCACATGACAAAAGAAAATGCCACAACACTTCACGGCACTATGCGATTAGCGGATGAGGACAGTGCAGCGGCAAAATGAAAGGAAGCAGCGTATGCAGGTACAGGTAAACGTAAAGCGCATCGGCAAGCGCAGGAATGCGATTGAGACGCGCCCCTACGAGATTGGGGAGGTGCGTGATGTCGGCGAGCTGATTGCGGCGTTCGTCACGGTGGAGGTCGCGCGGTTCAACGAACGGGCGACGGCGGGCGAGACGGCGCTCCTCTATCTGACGAACGAGGAGGTCGCGGATGCCGCCACAGTCGGCAAGATCGGGTTCGGCACAGACTACAACGGGCAGGTGCAGGACACGACGGCGGCGATCGAGAACGCGCGTCAGTCGTTCGAGGATGGCATCTATCGGATTTTCATCAACGGAGAGGAGGCGGGCGAGACCTGCGACACGCCCGTCACGCTCCATGAAAACGACGAGATCACCTTTGTCCGCCTGACGATGCTTGCAGGACGTATGTGGTAGGAGGAATACGATGATCAGCTACTATCTGCGCGACGAGGAAATGACACGCTATATCGAGCGGCTGAAGGCAGGGTTTGATGCGCTGAACCCGCAGAGCCAAAAGCTGCTCAATTTCCTTTTTTTCCGTACGGACGAGAAGGGAGAGCCTGACTACGACTGGGACATCGGCGTGGCAAACTTTCGCCGCAACAAGAAGGGCAAGGTCTGCACGGTGGACGATGACGTGCTGCCGCCCGCGCTGTATCCCGCCTTTGATCTCATGATGGGCGCGGAGCTGCGCAGGGATCTCGTCGCTATGGCGCACAACCTCGCCGCCTATCCCTATACGAACCGCTACTATCGTCGTCTCGTCCGCTCGCGCGACTACCATCAGCACGTCAGTCGCATTTGGAATCTGGTCGAGCAGCTTGTGCGCGAGTACGCCTTAGGGAAGAACTTCCTGCAGCTCCTACGCAGGGAGTACGATGTGGAGAGGTACGGCAGCAGCTTCCTCCCGCCCGAGCAGATCGCCGTATGGATCGACCGTGGGGATGCGGAGACCGTCGCCATCATCCGCGATATGCTCCTCAGTGAGAACAACACGAATGTCCTCACCTACGATATTTTCCGCGCCATCTTCAAGTCACAGAGTACCGAACTCGTGGAACTTGTCGGCAAGCTCCTGCTCGCGGGCAAATTACAGGAGGGACTGCGGCAGGCGATCTGCGAGACGATGGACTGCGGGCGGCAGGAACACTTCGTCTACATGATGGGGCTGATCGAGGAGCACAACCTCATCCGCTTCTCGTCCATACGACGCGCCATCGCGACGACCATCGGCATCGGCACGGACAGCGAGCGCGTGGACAAGAAGCTCCTCGCGCTCATGATGCGCGTGCTGCGCGACCCTGCGGAGGCGGACACACTCCTTCGCAGTGAGGACAATGTCGAGGCGATGGTCGGTCTGTGGAGCAAGGGCGTGCACGACCTCACGGAACTCATCGCCGGCATGGAGGCGATCATCGCGGAGGGGCGGCCGCACTCCGTTCTGCTCGTCTCATACTTCCTGCACGCCCTGCAGGACGGCGCATACGAGCGGCGCATTGCAAAGCGCGTGCTCCTTGGCATCACAGATGCGGAGCTCAGTGCGGCGGACATGAAGAAAATCGCCTGCTATCTGTCCTATGTGACGGGCGATTTCTACATCCTGCGGGGGCTCGACGACTTCGTCAAGCAGTTCGATGCAACGACGTATTTCGCAGACGCAGAGGAGGCCACGCGTTTCTTCGGCCTCTGTGAACGCGCCCGCGCACGGATGAAGCACACGGAGGAGAAGTACCCTGCATGCATCTTCCCGTGGTACGATGTGACGCTGACAAAGGAAGCGCTGTCCAATGCGATGGTGCTCGCCGCCCTCTGTGCCGGCACTGCGCTGACGGATCGCGTCGCGCCCATCCTCCCCGCCTGCTACACGGGACAGCGGGCTGCGCCGCTTCTGCTCAAAGCGCCGCTGAGTGCCGTGCAGGAGAAGGCGCTCATCGACCTCCTGCGCCAAGCCCCCGAGACGGCGGCAGAGATCATCCGCAAAAATCCCACAGCGGCAGCGGCAGAGGAGGCAGGCACCGACTTCGTGCCGCGCCATCGCGCAGAGATCGCCGCCCTGCTGCGGCTGAAAAATGCAGCGATGCGCCGTACGGTGCTCGACCTCCTCTACACGCAGGAGGATACGCCGCTGTGCGCGACGATGGCAGATCTCCTCGCACAGAAGGACGTGATGAAGCGTCTCGGCGCGCTTGACCTCCTCCTGCGCTGCAAAGCGGACGGGCGCCTCACACCGGAGGAGCTGCTCTCCCTCGCGCACGGGATCAAGTCGCCCACCTCGGACGAACAGGTGCTGATCGACGAGCTGTCGAGCAATACGATGGCGGATGCACAGGAGCAGGAACTGTACGATGCGGCATACACGCCGGACTTTACCATCGAGATTCAGTATGCGGAGAAAGCGGGCGGCATCCGCCGTCTGCTGAACCGTCTCACGGGCGCACAGGAAGAGCGCGCGGCGGGCGGCTTTGATCCTGAGACAAATAGCGTCCGCGTCGTCAACACGCTCACGCTCAAAGACATATTTCCGCGCACGGACGAGGAACTGCTTGCCATCGTCACGAAGCTGAACGCGCTCTATGCGAAGCACGAGGACTACGAGTACAAGGCACGCTGGATCGGCAGAGAGGAGACGACGCTTGCGGCGGGCTTTTACGAACGCGCAGACGCAAAGCACGCGAAGGACGCACCCGAGCATATCGGGCGCTATCCGCTCGCCGACGTCTGGGAGGAGTTTTACGCGCAGGAAATCGTGGACTTCCCCACGCTCTATCAGCTCGCCATTGCAATCGGTATGCCGAAGGCGGAGGACGCATTCTTTACCGAGGGTCTGACGCGCATGACTGAGCGGGACTGGACGGCGTTCCCCGCCGCCCTCGCCGCGCAGAAGCTGAGTTACTTCGGCGAGGGGTACGTCGGACGGCAGACGGGGAAAAACGTCATCCGCGTGCTCTATGAAACGCACGCCGAGGAGAACCGCCCGTTCGTCTTTGCCGCAGGGCTGCTCCTCATGAGCCGCGCCTACGACGGCTTTGATGAAAAACTCTTTCTCGTGGAGTACAAGAATCAGTGGCGCACAGGGAACACGCGCCAGATCATGCACCATACTGCGCTCATGCAGACCGCCCTGCACGGTGCGCGGCTCTATCAGGGTGCGGCGGAGTTCACCCAGTCCTACGCCCTGCGGCTGCGCATGACGGAGCGCACCGAGGCGCATCTTCTCCGTACGGAGCAGGAGCCGGAGGCGGGGCTTGTCGGCATGATCGAGCACGCACAGGCGCAGATCCTCGGCATGGTGAAGAAGGACGCATTCTACAAGATGCTCCTCGGCACGCAGGCGGACGGGATGAGCGAGGATGCTGCACGCAAACAAAAAGCAGTGGAAACGAATCGCGTGCAGGTACTCGAACGCTATCGCAGCGGCAAACTGCCAAACCCAAGTGATCCCGAATTTAGAGGGGCGCAGACAGAGGACGTGCTTTCCTTTGTCAAAGAGGAGGGGCAGCGGGTCATCGACTGCATCGTCACGGCAGAACTGCGGCGCGGCGACACGCCCGCACGCCACTCCGCCGCCGTGCGCAGCATCCTCCGCGTCGAGGGCATCCCGACGCTCGTGCGCATCCTACAGGCGCTCGGTGCGCTGAAACTCGACCGTGGCAGCTGGTACTACGGGACGAACGAGGCAAAGGCATCGACGCTGAGTCATTTGCTGAAAGTCTCGTATCCGCGTGCGGACGAGACGGCGGCAGACCTGAAGGCGGCGCTTGCAGGGACGGGCATCACGGAGCAGCGTCTTGTCGAAGTTGCAATGTACGCGCCGCAGTGGATTCCGCTCATCGAGGCGCACCTCGGCTGGCGCGGCATGGCGAGCGGCTGCTATTACTTCCAAGCGCACATGAGCGACATCCCGAAGGATCGCGAGAGCATGATCGCAAAGTACACGCCCATCCCCATCGAGGATCTGAAGGAGGGCGCGTTCGACATCGACTGGTTCAACGCAGCATACAAAGAACTCGGCAAGGCGCATTTCGACCTCCTCTACGAGAGTGCGAAATACATCTCCGACGGCGCGAAACATGCGCGGGCGCGCAAATTCGCCGACGCCGTGCGCGGCGTGATGAAACTTGCGGACGTGGAGAAGGAAATCGCGGCAAAGCGCAACAAAGATCTCGTCCTGTGTTGCGGGCTGATCCCGCTGAAACGCGCACGCGAGAAGGACATGCTCGCACGCTACGTATTCCTGCAAAACTTCCTCAAGGAGAGCCGTCAGTTCGGTGCACAGCGGCGCGCGAGCGAGAGCAAGGCGGTCGAGATCGCCCTCTCGAACCTCGCGCGTGCCTGCGGTTTTGACGATGTGACACGCCTCGTATGGACGGCAGAGACAGAGCTCATTAAGGCGCACGCCGCCCATTTCACCCCGAAGGATGTCGATGGGGTCGAGCTGTGGCTCTCCGTCGCAGAGGACGGCGCCGTCTCCCTCTCCTGCACCAAGGGCGGAAAACCGCTGAAATCCATCCCCGCAAAGCTCAAAAAGAACGCCGACGTTCTCGAGCTGAAGGAAGCGGAGAAGAACCTGCGGGAGCAGTACCGCCGTGCGCGGAAGATGCTCGAAGAGATGATGGAGGACGGCACGCCGCTCCTCGCCCGCGAGATCGCAAACGTCATGGAGCACAACCCCGTCATCGCTCCTCTCTTGCGTGTACTCGTCTTCAAATCGGACACGGCACTCGGCTTTTACGAGGACGGTGCACTCGTTGCCCCCGACGGCACGCACACCGAGGTTGCGGTCGACGCGGAGCTGAAAATCGCCCACGCGCTCGATCTCTATGAGAGCGACACATGGGCGGCATATCAGAAGTATCTCTTTGAAAAGGGCATCCAGCAGCCGTTCAAGCAGGTGTTCCGCGAGCTCTATGTCAAGACGGCGGACGAGCACGGCAAGGAGACGAGCCGTCGCTATGCGGGGCACCAGATCCAGCCCGCGAAGACCGTCGCGCTCCTCAAGACGCGCCGCTGGGTCGTCGATGGCACGGAGGGCTTGCAGCGTGTCTACTACAAGGCGAACATCATCGCGCGCATCTACGCGCTTGCCGACTGGTTTTCCCCAGCCGACATCGAGGCGCCCACGCTCGAATGGGTGGACTTCTTCGACCGCAAGACATTCAAGAAACTGCTCATTGATGATGTGCCCGACCTTATCTTTACTGAGGTCATGCGCGATGTCGATCTCGTCGTCTCCGTCGCGCACGTCGGCGGCGTCGATCCCGAGGCAAGCCACTCGACCGTCGAGATGCGCCGCGCCATCGTGCAGTACAGCCTCCCGCTCTTTCATCTCACGAACGTACGGCTCGAAGGTTCGCACGCACACATCCACGGCAAGCGCGGCGACTACACCGTCCACCTCGGCAGCGGTGTCGTGCAGCAGAAGGCGGGCGCGATGATAAACGTGCTGCCCGTCCACAGCCAGCATCGCGGGCGGCTCTTCCTGCCGTTCCTCGACGAGGATCCGAAGACGGCGGAGATCGTGTCGAAGATCATCCTCTTTGCAGAGGACGGCAAGATCAAGGATCCGTTCATCCTGGAGCAGATCAAACGCTGACAGCTTCTGTGGTACGTGCTCTCGCGAAGACAGCGTTTCACAAGGGATCGCGTGCACAGCGGAGAGAATCGCAATGCATTCTCTCCACATCATTTCACACAAAAAACCGCAAGAATCTGATCGGATATTACACCGACTCAGATTCCTGCGGTTTTTGCTTGCAGTTCTATGCAATTTTCCAGATCGATTCCCTCCGAATGAGAAGGACTACGCCGATGCCGCTTCGGCATCGGTCGCAGGACGCATGCCCTGCAGCTCGACCACGTACGGATCTCCAAACAACTCACGCGTTGCGTCCACGTGGATATCCTCTTCCAACGTGCGCAGCGAACGTGCAAGTGCCCGGATGTCAACCTCGTACGCTTCACTGTCCATGCGGTGCAACTGCCTGATCTCCTCGCGATAGGCGAGCCGCTGTGCACGCATTCCCTCAAGGAGCTCGTCGTCCTTCGCGGGATATGCCGCCGCCGCACGCACCATTGCATTGACCGGGATCCGTCTTGCCGGATTGTCCAGCACCGATGCAAGTGATATGACTGCCATTACAGCCACCTCATTTCCTTATGAGTATTTTTGATCATGTGCAGCTGCACACGACCGATCTTGAGACATTTCCTTTGTCCCATATTTATTATAGGAAAAAACACCTGCCTTGAACATAGTTCTTTTCTCCTATTTTTTCATTTTTTATGCAAAAATAACATTTTTTTATTTCAGCGATATAAAATTAATATACCATCTTTTTCCTTCTATGCTATTGAATTTCATTCTCTTATATGCTATATTATCTACAGGCTTTCGTTTGAGACCATAACCCGCGAAACGGATATGGTTTCCAGAGCTCTCCTAAAATATAATACACAGCAAAAACACCCCGCAACTGCTCATTGCGGGGTGTTTTTGTGCGCCTACTGTACGGCGTTTGGGTGCGGCAGTTTGCAATCCCGCCCCTTGATGTGATCGAAGAGCCAGCGCGCGAGAAAGTCGAGGATGTTCAGCAGATATTCCTGCTGGTTCTCATCGACCTTCTCAAGATCGATCTCACCAACCTTCTTCATAAAGCGCAAGTGCAGTGCACGATGGCTGAACCGATGCGGATCGCCCACACGCTCCGCATACGCCTCTTCGTGTGCAAAATGCGTGGCGGCATAGTCAGCGAGCTCCTCCAAGATCGCAACGATCTTGTCGTACTTATCGTCCGCCGCACTCTCCATCACAAGCTCATAGCACTCGTTCGTCAGATCGAAGAGCTTGCTGTGCTGCGCGTCTACAGACGCGATCCCCGTCAGATAATCATCGGTAAACACGTATTTCATGGTGCATCTTTCTCGCTTTCCAGCGCCGCTGCCTCCGTCAATACAGCCCTCATTGGACCGGGCGCATGCTTCTTCTCCTATTTTTTCTTGCTCTTCTTGACTTTCGTCTCCTGCTTGCCCTTCGTCGCCTTGTCGGGTTTTTTCGTCTTCTTCTCCGGCTTCTCCGATTGCGCCGCGACCTCTTCCTTCGGAATGCGGCAGTCCATGACCTTGATGTGACCATAGAGCCAGCGCGTGAGGAAGTCAAGAATGCCGCGCAGATATTCCTGCTGGTTCTCATCGATCTCATCCAGATTGATCTCGCTGAGTTTCTGGATGAAACGCAGATGCTGATAGCGCTCGCTGAAGCGCCGCTCATACTGAATGCGCTCCATGTACTCTTCCTCGTGGGCAAAATGTGTCGCCGCATACGTGCGCAGCTCCTCGAGGAGCGCCACGATGTTGTCAAAGCGGTCGATCGCCGTGTCGTCCATCACGAGATCATAGCACTCGTTCGCAATCTCGAAGAGCCTTCCATGCTCTTCGTCAATCATTTCAATGCCGGTCAAATACTCTTTCGTCAGTTCGTACTTCATGCGCTGCTCTCCTTTTTCGTTGAATGAAATCCCCATTGTCCTGCCAAGGAAATAAATCGGACGCACAACAGAACCTATGCAGAGGGTTTGCCTCCTCAATCGGATGAAAAACCTACGCCAATCGGAAGGTCTATTTTATCAGCGATTCCCTAGTCCCAACCTTGCAGTTCCCAATACCGCTCCGCCGCGTCGACAATGGCATAGAAGCCGTTCGTGCGCGCAGTATCGGTGGAGATGCGCACGAGCTTCCAGCGCCCGTCCGTCTGACGCGCGAGCTCCATCGTGACGGACGCCTCCGGCAGGAGCCGACCGTAGTCACTCTCATCGCCGCGCACAATGCAGATAGCGTGCGCGCGGTCGCCCTCGGTCACGGCGGACCCCATGCTTGCCGTATAGTGCGCGGCAAATGCACGCATCTCATCGGACCCCCAGCGTGCATTCCCCTCCTCCTTCGTCACGGGCACGCGCTCTGCGTCGAAGTAGTAGTCCAGTGCCATGCGTGCCGTACCGATGTACTCCGCACGGTGCTCCGCCATATAGCTGCGCATAAATGCGGTATCGTGACGGAAGAACCAGTCGTACGGGTGCCGCTCGTGGAGTGCCGCGATGTTGTCCGCGAGGAGCGCGCTCGCGTCCTCGTGCATCGCGGTGAGCACAGCATCCTCATCGACGTATTCATCAAAGAGCTTCCGATCCTCGGTCGTCACCGCGCGCGCGATCTGCATGAGTGCCGCCTCGGGTGTGCGGTCGCGATACCGGCAGTAGCCCGTGTATGCGCCGCCGATCAGCGCGGCAATCACGAGCACGACAACGACAAGGCGCAGACTGCGTGTCATGGATTTCCCTCCTCTGTTATAGTGTCCGTGTATGAAACTTTTCACTTCTGCACGCGCTTTGCCGCCTCGCCCGAGGCGTAGGCGAAATGCGTGCGCAGATAGGCATCCACACGCTCGCCGATGTATTTCTTACCTGCGAGATCGGGGTGCAGTCCGTCGGTGGTATACCCCGCCTCGAGCTCTCCGTTCTCATCCGAGAGCACGGTCGAAACGTCGAGGCTGTACTCCTGCTGCACAACCCAGTGGTTGATGTAGTCACGATGCGCCCACCAGTCGGCCGGCGGCGTTGTGATGGTCATGCGCGCGGTCATCATCGCGGGGCGGATGGGCGTCACCGTCAAAAAGATCGGCGTGATGCCGTACATTTTGCATTTGTCGCGCAGGGCGGCAAGGTTGCGCACGCTCTCCGCGCCGAAAATGCCGCTGCGGTAGTCGTTGACGCCGCCCATGATGAGGAGGACGCGCGGGGAAAAGGGCAGCACGTCGCGCTCAAAGCGCGCGAGCAGTTCCGCCGTCGTGTCACCGCTGTGCCCGAGATTTTTGATGGGAACGGTGCAGTACGTTTCCCAATCGTAGAGCCGATACGAGGGCGGTACGGTGATCGCCCCGCCGCCGTGGGTGATGCTGTCCCCGAGCGCTGCAATCGGTGTACGGTCAGCTACGGTAAACGTGCCGTAGTTCGACCAGTTCGACAGCGGCTTGCCCGCCGCTGTCACGGCACGCACATGATAGACGTAGGTGCCCGGTACGGTAAACGGCTCATCGTCATAGACATCGTACTCGCCCGCGCGCAGTGTATGGATATAGCGATCATACGTGCCCTCACGGCGGTAGACCTCGACCTCGTGCACGGTCTGCCCCGCAAGCGGGATCCATGAGTAGACGGGGTAAAGCGGCGCATACGCCATATCTGCATACTCCGTTGTCAGCACGGGCGCCGTTGGATCCGCTTTCTCTCCGCGTACGGGGCGCGGCACCGACCACGCGGTGAGCGGGGCTCCGTCGTAGTCGAGCGGCCGCACGCTCCAATAGAGATGATCGGCCGTTCCATATCCTGCAAGCGGCAGATGCAGCCCCGTCGTATAGACACGATCCATCGTCTCCCGCACCCGCATTGTACCGTCCGGCATGCTCTCCGTAAGCTGCACCGCGTAGCGTACCGCCGCAGGATAGGGCTGCCAATGCAGAAGTACAGACGATATGCGCTCCTCTTGGGACACCATCTGCGCGTGCTCACGCTCCACCTGCTCCGTGATTTCCTGCATGGCGCGCTCCGCCTCCCCTCTCGCCTGTGCCGTGTGACGCGGCAGATTTTTTACAGCCGCCTCCGCGGGCAGGATTGTGAGCATGGTGCAGGCAGCAAGGAGCATCCCCACGCTCCGCCCGAATATCCCAAGTCGCATTTAGTCCTCTTCCACATGTTTGATATACTCTTCCCCGATTGCCTCCCGCGCGGCGGCAAGGGTTGGCGCAAGGAGTTCCTGCGCCTCTGCACGTGTCGGTGCTGCTGCCGTGACGCGCACGAGACAGCCGTCCTCCTTCGCATACGTCGCAACGGAGGGATTCTCCCCATCGACGAGTGTGCCAAGGCGGTCGGCGACGGGCGACTCGCCGACGGGCAGCCCCTTCTCCGCCATCGAATAGAGCTTGATATTCATGGAAACAAAAACCTTATCGCTCTTACCGCGCAAAAAGACCTTGCACGCCGTATCGAACATCGGCTTCATCTCCTTCGGCGGACCGGGGAGCATGATGCACGCGCGGCCATCCTTCTCAATGATGACGCCGGGTGCCGTGCCGTTGTCATTCTGCAGGACGAGCGCACCCGAGGGCACAGTCGCCTGTTTGCGCATACTCGCGCTGAGCGGGATGCCGCGCTTTGCTGCGCGTTCCTCCAGACGGCGCAGCGTCTCGGGATCCTCCACGGGCGTGCAGCCGAAGTAGGAAATCAGCATCTCCTTCGTCAGATCGTCCTTCGTCGGCCCGAGTCCGCCCGTCGTGATGACGCAGTCCGCGCGCGTGTATGCGATGTCGAGCGCGGCGCGCAGGCGCTCCGGATTGTCCCCCACAACAGTCTGATAGTACGCGTCCAGTCCCATATGCGCCAGTTTGCGCGCGATGTGCTGCGCATTCGTGTTCACAATGCTTCCCATGAGCAGTTCCGTGCCCACGCTGATGATTTCAACGATCATGCAATACTCCTTTGGAAGAAATACAGAAATTTTCTAGCCTATTTTACTATAAAAGTCCTATATAGAAAAGGTGATTTCATATTTTTTGTCGAAAATATGATGGTAATGTATTATACGATAAAATCCTGAAAACACAAAGGAAAACAACTTGAAGCAAATCATTCTGAATGCGGACGATTTCGGACGGCATGAGCTCATCAACCGAGCAGTGGAGCGCTGTGTGGCGGACGGGGTGCTGCGCTCGGCGACGCTCATGCCGGGCGGCGCGGTGTTCGACGACGCGGCGGCGCTTGCCGCGCGCACGCCCGCACTCGGCGTCGGCATCCACCTGACACTCGTAAACGGGAATCCCGTGCTGCCGCCCGCAGCGATTCCGTCGCTCGTGACGGAGACGGGCGTATTTGTCGACGACCATACGGCGTTTGCCATGCGCCTCCTGCGCGGCAGGGTAAGCCTTGATGAAGTGCGCGCGGAGCTGGCGGCGCAGCTGCGGCGCGTGGAGGCGGCGGGGATTCACCCGACGCACGCGGACAGCCACCAGCATATGCACGTCCTGCCGCACATCATCGACATTGTGCTCGACCTCTGCCGCGCGGCAAAAATTCCTGCCATGCGCGCACCGCGCGCGCCGCTCTTCGCGGGGAACTTCGGCGGCGTTGGGCAGCTCATCGGACGCACGGGGCTTGCCGTACTCGCGCGCCGTGCAGCGACAAAGGCGCGGCGGCGCGGCATCCGCACGCCCGATCACTTTGCGGGCATTGTCGCGGGCGAGGCGGTCGATACGCGCGCGCTCACGAAGATCGCAGCACAGCTCAAGGACGGCACAACAGAGGTCATGCTCCACCCCGGCACAGACAATGCCGTGCTGATCCGTGACTGCCTCTGGGAGCACGACTTTGAGGCAGAGTTCGCCGCCGTCTGCGCGCCTGCCGTGCAGGATGCACTCGCTGCGTCGGGCGCGGAGATTGTCAATTTTCACGTGTTCGCGGAGTGAGCACGTGCATGTATCCATGACATTTCACTGCGTCTGTGCTACAATACAATCCATATCCATCTATTGAAAGGAGCTGCATACACCCTTGGACAGTTCCCTATCCGATCTTCTTGCACTCACCCTGCTTATCGTTTGCCTCTCCGCGAACGCCTACTTCGCACAGATCGAGACAGCGCTCACCGAGTCCCACCGCGGACGCCTCGAACGCCTCGCGGATGACGGCGACAGCGATGCCGCGCAGGCGCTCGCCCTGCTCGAGCATTCCGCACCGCCCCTTGCCATGGCACAGGCGGGCGTCACCTGCACGAGCCTCCTGATGGGACTCGGCATTGGACTCCTCGTCGCGCCGACCTTCGGGCGTTTTCTCGCGAAGCTCCTTCCCGGCATGGAGGTCTTTGCTGCCGCGCTCGTCCTCAGCATTCTCGTGATGACCGCGCTGAACCTGCTCTTCGGAGACTTCCTGCCCAAGCAGATCGCCCTACAGGATCCCGAGGCCATCCTCATGCGCAGTCACCGCACGATCCACCTGCTCACGCGCCTCACAGCGCTACCGAGCGCAGCACTTGTCTCCGTCTCGCGCGGTCTCCTGCTGCTCTTCGGACTCAATCCCGAGAATCGCACCCCCGCAACGGAGGACGCCGTCAAGGATCTCATGGAACAGGGCACGGAGGACGGCACCTTTGAAAAGGCGGAGCAGGACATGGTCGACCGCATCTTCCACATGAGCGACCAGACCGCCTCTGCCCTCATGACCCCGCGTACACAGATCGCGTGGATCGACCTCGCCGAGACGCGCGCCGAGCAGCTGCGCGTTATTCGCGCGGCGGCGCACGAGGTGTTCCCCGTCGCCTACGAGAACCTTGACGATTTTCGCGGCGTCGTCTACGCAAAGGAACTTCTCGACGCAGCACTCGACGGCACGGAAATTGACCTCGCGGACTACATCCGGAGGCCCCTCTTCGTCCCGCGCACAATGGAGGGGCTGCGTGTCCTCGAGAAATTCCGCACGGGCGCCATCCACGAGGCGGTCGTCCTCGACGAGTACGGCGGCGTCGTCGGCTTCATAACGATGGGCGACATCATGGAGGAGATCATCGGCAGCGCGGACGAGGACGCGCCCGCGAGCACACGCATGGGTGCGGAGGAAACGACAAGCTGGGTCTTTGACGGTCTCTTCCCCATCGACGAGTTCAAAGAGGAGTTCGGCATTGACGAACTGCCCGACGAGGATCACGACCACTTTCACACGCTCGGCGGCTTCGTCACCGCGCAGATCGGCCGCATCCCCAAGGTCGGCGAAATCTGCACATGGGACGACTACATCTTCGAGGTGCTGCGCATGGACCGCGCGCGCGTCGCCCAAATCCGTATGACGCGAACAGAGCATTCAGATGGGGAAAGCTAAGAGGACACGCTCCATCCCGTTTCCGATCCCCTGAGCCTCCCCCGTCGAAACGAGGGAGGTGGCACGCGTCAGCGTGACGGAAGGGGCGCCTCATAGGAATCACAAAACATAGAGGGAGAAATACCATGAACGAACGCATTTATAACTTCAACCCCGGCCCCGCCGTCCTGCCCGAGGACGTACTGAAAGAGGTACAGAGCGAGCTGCTGAACTTTAACGGCACGGGCATGTCCATCCTCGAGATCAGTCACCGCGCCCCCGCCTACGACGAAGTCCACGCACAGGCAAAGGCAGACATTCTCGAACTCATGGGACTCGGTGCGGACTACGATGTCGTCTTCACCACCGGCGGCGCAAGCCAGACCTTCGCACTCATCCCGCTGAACTTCGCCACAGAGTCCCACCCCGGCAGCTATGCCCTCTCCGGCTCATTTGCGCAAAAGGCATACGAGGAAGCCGTGAAGCTCGGCGTCGGCACCGTTGCCGCCTCGACCAAGGAGGAGAACTATGTCCGCGTCCCGCGGCAGGACGAGCTGAACATTGCGCCCAGTGCCGCCTACCTCCACATCTGCCTCAACAACACCATCTACGGCACGGAGTACCACTACACCCCCGAGACAGGCGGCGTGAAGCTCTTTGCCGATATGTCCTCCGACATCCTCTCGCGCCCGTGGGACTTTTCCTCCTACGACTTCATCTATGCGGGCGTGCAGAAGAACCTCGGACCTGCGGGCGTCGTCCTCAACGTCGCAAAGAAGGAACTGCTCGAAAACACCCCCGCCGAACTCCCGACCATGTTTCGTTATGCGACCTTCCTAAAGAACGACTCCCTCTACAACACCCCACCCGTCTTCGCCATCTATATGGTCGGCAAGACCGTCCGCTGGATCAAGAAACACGGCGGACTTGCCGCCATGGGCGAGGCGAATGCGAAGAAAGCCGCCCTCCTCTACGACGCCATCGACTCATCGGGCGGCTTCTATCGCGGACACGCAGAGAAGGACAGCCGCTCGCGCATGAACGTCACCTTCCGCCTCGCGAGCGAATCTCTTGAGGCGGACTTCGTCGCGCAGGCAAAAGAGCTCGGACTCAGCGGCATCAAGGGACACCGCAGCGTCGGCGGCATGCGTGCCTCCATCTACAACGCCATGCCCCTCGCAGGAGTCGAGAAACTTGCGGCGTTTATGGCAGACTTCCGCAAGAAGCACTGACAGTTTGTAATCCCTATAAAGGTTGCTGTACGAAACGCTCCCGCTTCGTACAGCAACCTTTTTCATTCCCACAAAATCGCCCGCAAACGCTTGACAGTGGGGCTGTTGCACGAAACAAACGTGCAACAGCCTCAAATTTTGTGCAAAAAACACGAAATCGTTGCACTTGAAGTGTACATCAAGAATCCCCCGGCTTTCGCTGTGGGGAGTATGTCAAGCCGTCCTGTCCTTCTGCTCGCGGTACTCACTGAAGAGAGCCATGATAAGCCCCGTGAGCATCAGCCCGCGCCGCTTTGCATCCTGCTCCAACCATCGCTTTAGCTCCGGTGAAACTCGTAAGAAAACTGATACTCTCATGTAGCCCTCCTGTTAGCTTTATGCTATAATTTTGCTAGCATACGATCCCCCCATAAAGGGACGGAAACCGTGAACCTGCGTTCAAAAACATTATCGCCCTTGCGGACTACCTCGACGTATCGCTTGACTACCTCGTCGGCAGAACTGATAACCCGGAGGTCAATAAATGACGATAACCACCATAGAAAGGAGCTGATCTGCTATGACCGTCGCCATACATCTAAACCAACGCGACGCCCGCCTTTTCAAGAAGCACGCCGCTCGTTCCGGTATGTCCCTGTCCGACTTTGCCACACTCTCCATGCGCGAACGAATGGAAGACGAGCTTGATCGGCAGGCATACGAGGAAGCGATGAAAGCGTTCCGCGCAAATCCCGTGACCTACACACTGGAAGAAGTAGAGAAGGAGCTTGGGCTTTCGTGAACTATCGTGTCGTTTTCAGTGCACAAGCGAAAAAAGCTCTGAAGAAACTTGACCGCCACGTGTACGCAATGATAGTCACTTGGATTCGACGTAATCTTGAAGGATGCGACAACCCGCGCCTTCATGGTAAAGGTCTGACCGCTAATCGCAGTGGTCAGTGGCGTTACCGAATCGGCGACTACCGCCTTATTGCCGACATTCAAGACGATATTGTTGTGATCTTGATTGTGACCGTCGGGCATCGCCGTGATGTTTATGACTAGCCCCCTGCTCGTGCAGGGGCTTTTCTTTTGCCATCCACTCACCTCCTCTCGCGGTTGTTGTGGGGCCGTTGCACAAAACGAACGTGCAGCAGCCTCAATTTTGTGCAAAAAACACAGAAGCCGGTGTTTTCAAACACCAGCTTCTAGCGTAAAATATGAGTATGCAGAAACAAATTTTACACAAGGATTATAGGAATCGCTGATAAAATGAAGTCCGTCAGATTGGCGTAGATTTTTTCGTCCGATTGAGGAGGCAAACCGGACGCAGAGTGGTGCTCTGTGGAGGATTTGCCGACGAAAAGCGGGCAAAAAAGATGCGTCAAGGTGATGGCGCTGAATTTATCAGCGCTTCCTATACATCCTACGGAGGCACATTTCAACCCAGCCTCTCCCTCAACTTTGAATTTCAAATGGTTCATTGTAAAATGAAATCGGACACATAAAAAAGTAGAACATACAGAATCAATCTGGTAAAATATCTTTGCACAAACACCACCAGGAGGTTCTGTATACCCCACCTTCATTCTACCACAAAACGCCGCACATTCAAACACTTAAACGCCTATCAGCGCGGGCAGATCGAAGCGATGCTGCGTCTCGGTGTCCCAAGGTGAAAATCGCCAAAGACCTTGGCATCGCCCGCTCCACCTTGTACGAGGAAATAAAGCGCGGCACGGTAACGCAGAAGCGTTCCGATTGGACTGATATTGTCAAGAACAGTTGACAAATTTCTCACAAGGGAACGAACGTTTAAGTGGTTGCGGCAATAGAGTCATAGAACTGTCGCCGCTTCACCATCGGAGGAAGCCCACCGTTTGTTGAACAAATTCGGCGGTTGTTCCAATAGCTCATGAAGTATCGCCAAACAAGAACCTTCAATTCTTCGGTTGTCATTTTCTTTGTGTCATAGCGTCCGTAGAGAAGCTCCGACTTCATACGTGCCCACAAACTCTCACAACGCGCGTTATCATGACAGCGTCCACCGGCACTGTTCATGCTTTGACGGATTCCATAGTTTTTGATTGCCTCCCGATACAGCTGACTCGTGTACTGGCTGCCGCGATCCGAGTGCAGGATTGCTCCCCTGAGCATTGGGTAGGAAATCATGGCGTTATCAAGCATCTGCACACACAGAGAAGCCTTCATATGCGTATCCATAGAAAGTCCGAGCACGCCGGCGTCATAGCAGTCAAAGAGTGCTGAAACATAGAGTTTTCCATCACACGCAGGAATCTCTGTCATGTCAGTGACACACTTGGAAAGCGGTGTGTCGGCATGAAAATCACGGTGCAGGAGATCCTCCGACATCTGTGCCTGCCGATCTGCTTTTGTGATACCGTTCGGCTTATGATTGGGACGATGACTTAAGCCGATCTCTTCCATGATGCGGTAAACGGTGCGTTCACTCGGAACATGGATGCCTTCTGGCTGCTTGCTCTTGAGTGCCTGATACATGCGGATTCTTCCGTAGGTATCGTTGCATTCATCCGTTGCATGGATCTGCATCATGGCATCGGCAAGTTCCTGATATTTCCATGGGCGGTCTTTGCTTACCAGATACTGATAAAATCCCTGTCTTGTGACATGGAGCAGTCTGCAATAAAAACTGATATTCCCTTTGTGTGCGCCGTCTGCTGTCTTGAACGCAATAAACTTCATACGTTCGTTTTTGTTGACTTCAGACGGCTCGCGGCGAAAAAACGCTTGCTTCTTCCAGAAAGTCATTCTCTTTCTTCAGACGTCGAATTTCCTTATCCTGTGCCTTGATCTGGGCGCGCAGCTGTACGAGCTCCTCGTGCAAGCTCAGGGCACTCTGCGGTGTTTGCGTGCCGCACCCAAGATCCAAATATCCAAGCCGGTGTGCGCATGTCCATGTATACTCGTGTTCTTGGAAATTCCTAGCTCTTTGGCGGCTTTCGCTTGACCGATTTCCTGCGCCAGCTTGATTGCCTGCACCTTAAATTCGTGATCGTATTGCCTGTTTGCTGCCATTTTGACCGCTCCTTCTCCTCTTTGACTTTATCTAAAATCCTTGCGAAGAAGTTGTCAACTTTATTTATACAACATCATTTTTGGCACGCAAGAGAAATGACAATCTTGCAAAAAAGAGGAAATCCCTATAAAATATAGGTAGATCATTTGATTTGAGGTGATTATCATCGAACTCGAACAAAAGAAAATTCGATACCTTGAGAAGATCAAACAGCTTCGGTTGATGGATGACACGTTCTTTAACAGCTGCTTTGATGGGAATATCCCCTGCATGGAGGTCGTGCTCCGTGCCGTCATGGAAAATGATCGTCTGCGCGTGACGGAGGTCATCACGCAGCAGAGTGTGCCGAACCTCTATGGTCGTTCCGTACGATTTGACGCACTCGCGACGGATGGCGAGAACATCTACGATGTGGAGATTCAGCGCAGCGACGAGGGTGCAATTCCCCGTCGTGCGAGATTCAACAGCAGCATGATTGATTCTCGCGAGGTCAGCAAGGGAACGCTCTTCCCCGACCTGCCGGAGACCTACGTCATCTTTATCACCGAGCATGACATATGGAAGCGAGGAAAACCGCTCTACAAGGTGCGGAGAACATTCGAGGACACCGAGGAGGTATTTAACGACGGCACGCATATTCTCTACGTCAACGGGGAATGCCAGAGCGAAAGCCCGCTGGGGCGTCTCATGCACGACTTCTTTTGCAGTGATCCGAACGATATGTACAGCGACGTGCTCGCCGAACGCGTACGCTTTTTCAAAGAAGATGAAAAGGGGGTTGCCGCTATGTGCAAGGTAATGGAAGAAATCTACAACGACGGTATTGCTATTGGCGAAGTTCGCGGCGAGGTTCGTGGTGAAATTCGCGGTGCAGAAACAGAACGTATAAAAAGCATCAAGAACCTCATTTCAAGCCTAGGCATCACCGCCGAGGCTGCGATGGACGCGCTGAAGATTGCCAAGTCCGATCAGCCAAAGTACCTGGCACTCCTATAACGGAGAAAGGTGCATCACGTTTCTCCGAAAAGTGATGCACTGTCCAGCAGAGTATTGTCCCCTCGTCCCGCCTGTCCATGCAAATAACAGGGTATGGATACCACCACAAACACGGGTATTCTGCAAAAAAGGCATCGGACAAGGGACAAAAGAGAGCTTTTTGTCCGCTGAGAAGGAAATCAAACAGTCCCTTCCAAGAGTTCAAAAGTGATGCACAAACGAATGCGAGGATGCGGCACGGCATCCTCGTTTTCTATGTCAGCTCCCCTCATTTCGAGCACCATAAAATCCACTTTCAAAATCTCGTGTGCCCAAAATGTGCCCAAAATCGTATTTTTCACCAAAAAATGCGTGCAGAAAAGGCTTCGTGGAAATCTCCACGAAGCCTTATTTTTCAATGGCAGAGAGGGTGGGATTCGAACCCACGGTGGCTCATCACCACACTTGATTTCGAGTCAAGCACCTTCGACCACTCGGACACCTCTCCATGCGCTTATGCGACATGACGCATTATAGCACAGTAGGGAGCGCATTGGCAAGGGCTTTTTTCGAAAGTGAGGTGACTCATGCATCACTGCTCACAACATCCTCACACCTCGGCGAGTGCCTCCTCAAGATCCGCAATCAGGTCATCGATGTGCTCAATGCCGATGGAGAGGCGCACTGTCCCCTCGCCGATGCCGGAGGCGGCAAGCTCCGCCTCGTTCATCTGGGAGTGTGTGGTGGTCGCGGGGTGAATGACGAGGGACTTCACGTCCGCGACGTTTGCGAGGAGGGAGAAGAGTGTCAGCTTGTCGATAAAGCGGAACGCCGCCTCACGCCCGCCCACGATATCAAAGGTAAAGATGGAGATGCCGCCGTGCGGGAAGTACCGCTTGTAGATTTCGTGGTCAGGATGGTTGGGCAGGGAGGGATGGTTGACCTTCGCGACCTTCGGGTGCTTCGCGAGGAAGTCCACGATCTTCAGCGCGTTCTCGACGTGACGCTCGACGCGCAACGACAGTGTCTCAAGCCCGTGAATGAAGTAAAACGCGCTCTGTGGTGCGATTGCCGCGCCCGTGTCGCGCAGGATGAGTGCACGAAGATAGACGACGAATGCGACGGAGCCGAGCGCATCGACAAAACTCACGCCGTGATAGCTCGGGTTCGGGTCGGTAAGGTGCGGGAAGCGTCCCGACGCCTTCCAGTCGAACGTACCGCCGTCGACGATCACGCCGCCGAGGCTCGCGCCGTGTCCACCGAGGAACTTGGTCGCCGAGTGCACAACGATGTCCGCGCCATGCTCGATCGGGCGCAGGAGGTACGGCGTTGCAAAGGTGTTGTCGATGACGACGGGCACGCCCTGCGCGTGCGCTGCCGCAGCGACCGCCTCGATGTCGATGAGGTCGGCGTTCGGGTTGCCGACGGTCTCGATGAAGACGCACTTCGTATTCGGGCGGATCGCCTCCGCGAAGCCCTGTGCGCCCGCCTTCGGATCGACGAAGGTCACGTCGATGCCCCACTCCTTCACCGTATGCGCGAGGAGGTTGTACGAGCCGCCATAGATGGTCTGCTGCGCGACGATGTGATCGCCCGCATGGGCAAGCCCTTGGAACGTCGCCGTGATCGCCGCCGCCCCCGAGGCGAACGCGAGTGCCGCCGCACCGCCCTCAAGCGCCGCGATGCGCTTCTCGAACACATCCTGCGTGGGGTTCATGAGCCGCCCGTAGATATTGCCCGGATCCTTGAGTGCGAAGCGGTCGGCGGCGTGCTGCGCATTGTGGAATACATAGGACGTCGTCTGGTAGATCGGCACGGCACGCGCATCCGTCACGGGATCCGCCTGCTCCTGTCCAACGCGTACCTGCAGGGTTTCAAAATGGTATTTTTTCTCGCTCATGGTAAGTCCCCTTTTCCATTTCCGAAAACACATAGTTTATAGCTATGAACTATATACAAAACATCGGATTTGTCAAGGAAAACTTTCATTGAGATTCAGGTTTTGCATTATTTAATAATTACTATTGACAAGTAGCGATGCCTGCGCTATAATTGCAGACGTAATGAGATATGAAACAGATGCCACGGCATCTGCGGAACAACAAAACGAAAGGGGAATTACTATGAACAAGGAAATCACAAACGCACTCAACGGATACATCGCCAACATCGGCGTCGGCTACATCAAGCTGCACAATCTCCACTGGAACGTCGTCGGCTCGCAGTTCAAGGCGGTACACGAGTATCTTGAGTCACTCTACGACGCATTCGCGGACGTGCTTGATGAGAGCGCCGAGATCCTCAAGATCTGCGGTGAGCAGCCGGTCGCGAGCCTCAAGGGCTACCTCGCGATCGCGACGATCAAGGAGCTCGCCGATGAGAAGGTTGATCAGAAGAAGGCACTCCAGCTGACGCTCGCTGACCTCGAACTCCTCCGCGACCAGGCGGCATCGATCCGTGCCCTCGCTGATAAGGACGATGTCTTCGGCATCGCCAACCTCATGGAGGATCACATCACCAACTACGCAAAGCAGATCTGGTTCCTCCGCTCCATGCTTGCGTAATTACAGTCCATTCTTCCTTGCTTCCCATATACACGAAAACGCCGTACCGATTGGTACGGCGTTTTTTGTATGACATTTTCTCTTGTTTCATTTCCCGCGCAGTCTTTCACAACAGCGTAGATTCTCTTCATAGTATGCTACGCGCGACATCACGCCGCGACAGTGCGCGTCATAGTAGTCATCGACGCGGCAGATCGCTGGACGCTCGGCGTAGATGGTGCAGAGATTCGTCGTACGGTTCAGATATTTGCACACGCCGTCTGCATCCGCAAGGTCTTTGCCAAGGGGCGACTGTCCGACTGCACGGCAACACGCACCGCATTGCTGACACGGGAACATTATTTTGCTTCGTCGGTAGAAGCAGGAGCGGGTTGTGCATCCTCACCTACAGGAGGCGCTATGGCGGACTCCTGCGCGGACGCAAGCGTAGCGGGTGCGGCGGGGTCTGCGGAGGGGGCAGACACTTCCGCTGTCATGGCAGGTGTACTCTGTGCCGCAGGTGGCGCAGTTTTTGTAGGGGCAGACACTTCACCGACCTCGGCAGACGAGTTCTGTGTCACAGGTTTTCCAGCTACAGTCCCTTCTGGCGTCTCCTCGGGCGGGTCGATCTCAAACGAGATTTCCTTCTTTTCGCGCAGTTCCTGTGCTGCGGCGGGTTTGAGGTATTTCAACTGCCGCGTTGTTTGTGAGGACTCCTGCATCCATTTACCATCACTAGTAGGATAGTAAAGTTCAAGTTTAATTAAAAACACGTTTTCATCAACATATTGAAAGGTAAGCTGTCCTGCGATCAGTGAATCCTGTGCTCTCTGCTTAGCAGAAGCCATATACGAATCAAGTCTCTCCGTATAGAATTTGGCAGCTTCATCAATATCCATTTCTCGGTGAAAATTGGTAATGCTTCCAAAGAGCTTACAGAGTCCATCGATTGTTTCCTTCACCTTCAGAAGAGCACGATCCACCCCATCAAGTTCACGAGATACCATCTTGATTCCTCCGTCTCTCAGTTAACCAGCCATTTCGAGTTCCAGCTCCTGACTGATCTCGGCTGCTTCTCCCGTCTGTTGCTTTTGTCTCAGGATTTTTTCACGGATATGAGGGGGAACTTGATTTTCAGAAATATTTCTTCTTGTGGTTTCTTCCACCCACTGCCCACTTTCTTCCTGATAGTAAACTTTATTCATGATGCTGATAAGATGCTCGCCGGCTTTGACAATCAAATCACCCAAAAACTGCATCTCATACGGAAGATGAGGACTGATACGCGCCCATGCCTTCTTAAAGCGGGGTACAAAGTCGCGTACCCAATCGACGATATCATCCCAATTTGCGACCAACGCAACGCCACCAAGCAGAAGCCCTGCTGCAATCAATGCCGGAATCATACACTTCTCTCCTTCATGTATTCATCAAAAAAACGCAATCAAATGAGCGCGTTACAATTTGCTCATCGTTCCTTTTGCAAGCTGTTTTTTGACATAGTCCTCCGAAACATAACGCACCTGCGTTTCCGAATCATCCTTTTTGTCCTTCTCATTCCCTCCGCTCATTGCCTTTTTGACGGCAATCCCGCCCGCTACGGCGGCTGCTCCTGCGGCTGCAGCTCCTGCTGCCGCTCCCACTGTGGTTCCGCCTGTCAACATTGCCACTCCTGCGGCGATTGCCGGTATCATAAAAAGGCTCCTTCCCCCATCATCTTGGACGGATTCTCGACTTTCCCCTTTGCGAGCTGTTCTTTGACGTACGCCTCTGAAACAGGACGCACCGTGGTCTTTGGCTCGCGCTCCCGGTTCGCCTCCTTGCTGTGCAGGATGTCCTCGACCGCCGCATAGAAATACTCCGACGGGACGCTCGTCTCCCGTTTTCGTGCGGCACGAAATGCTGCGTTGAGGATTGCGTTCGATATATCGCTCCCCGTCAGCCCGTCATACTTCGCCGCAATTTCCGAAATATCAAGGGTCTGCGGCAGTTCGGCGGGGATGTACTTCGCCCATATTTGACGACGGCATTCCTCGTCGGGCAGCTCAAACTTCACGTGCATGGAGATGCGCCGCATAAAGGCAGGATCAAAGTTCGAGATAAAATTCGTCGCAAAGATGATAAAGTCCTGATACTCGTTCATTGCCATGAGCATAACGGAGCGCGTCTGATTGACACTGACATCCGTCGCATTGTTCATATTCGTGACGCGGCGACTGAGGATGGCATCCGCCTCATCAAAGAAGATGATGCTCCCCGTCTCCTTGCCCGCCTCGAACACCTTGCGAATGTTCTTCGGTGTTTCACCGACATATTTCGACTCGACGTCCGCATAGTTGACAATGATGATCTTGCGCCCGAGATGCTTTGCGATGGCGTGTGCCGCCATTGTTTTCCCCGTTCCCGGCTCGCCATAGAGATTGATGCCGATGCGCTTGGAATACTTGTGCGTGCGCTCAAGCCCCCAGTCCTCGAACACAACCTTACTGTTCTCGGCGTAGTCCGCAGCATTGAGGATCTGTTCGCGCACATGCTCCGGCAGGATCATATCGTCAAAGGTATACTTTGGCTCCTCCGGTACAAAGGTATCCGATGCTTTCTCCGCTGTATTGCTTTTGACGTCTGTCGATGACATCTCCGCGCGCGGTTCGACACGTTTTCCCAGTCCCATAAAACTCCTCCATCTTACCATTTCCTTAAAAATCCTTAAAAAATATTATACCCCCCCCCCCCGCGTATGGCAAGCGCTTTTTTAGGAAAATTTCCGTATGTGTCGATCCTTTTTTCCCTAGGGAATCACTGATAAAATGAAGTCCGTCAGATTGGCGCAGATTTTTCGTCCGATTGAGGCAGCAAACCGGACGCATAGCCAAAGCTATGTGGAGGATTTGCTAACGAAAAGCGGGCAAAAAAGATGTGCTAAGATGGCGGTGCTGAATTTATCAGTGATTCCCTAGACACCTAAAAATCGCCCCAGCACGCACTGTGCCGAGGCGATTTTTCTTTTACATGGTTTCCCCGTCCTTCATCTCCTGCCGGTCGCGATAGATGTCCGTGATGACGATCTTGATGATGACGATGAAGGGGACGGCGAGGAACATCCCCGCCGCGCCGAGGACTTCTCCGCCGAAGACGACGCCGAGAATAACTGCGACGGGGTGGAGGTGGAGGCTCTTGCCGACGAGGGCGGGATAGACGACGTTGTGATTCACCTGCGTGAGCGCAACGTAAAAGAGCGCGGTCTGCACGGTCAGCTCCCGCGCCGCCGAGGCGGTCATGATGATGCCGAGCGCCGAGGCTACGGTGGGTCCAAGCACGGGGATGAACTCGCTGATGCCGGAGAGCAGGGCAAAGACGGAGGCATACGGCAGCCCCATCAGTTTGAAGTAGGCGAATACGACCAGCCCTGTGATAAAGCACATAACGAGCTGACTGCAGATGTAGACGCGCAGTGCGATGAGGAGCGTATCGAAGAGGCGGAGGACGCGCGCACGGGAATTATGCGGAAAGAGTCCCGTCAGCCAGAGTTTGATATCCGCGCCGTCCTTCAGCAGATAGAACGATACGAAAATGATGATGACAAAGTCGATGACCTTCCCGAATGCGACGAGGATGAAGGAGAGTGAGGCACGCAGCAGGTCCGCGCCGACGCTGCGCAGACGGTCGAGGATGTTCACGAATTCGTTTTGAACAAAATCCGTGTCCGAAAGAACGGGAAGCTGCTGCAGACTCTGACCGATGGTCGGCAGTTCCGCCACGAACCGCTGAAAGGACGGGAGGACGGAACGTGAGATGATGCTCGCGAGTGCGGCGAGCACGAGGATGAACGCAATGATGGCGATTGCCGACGCGACCGCGCGCGGCATCCGCCGCACCTCCATAAAATCCACGACAGGCTTTAGGAGGAGCTGCAGGAGCAGCGAGAGGAAGACGATAAATGCAAAATCCTGATAGAACCAAAACGTCGAGAGCAGTATCGTGAATGTCACGGCGAGGATGATGGACGTGCGGTAGCTTCCGAGATTCATAGGCGCCTCCTTTCTGTATATGATATTGAATTATAACTTGTCCCGATAATTTTCACGCATATGAAAGAATCCGACAATGTAGACGATGGTTTCCTCAATGCGATAAATAAGAAGATAGTTGTGATGCGGGAGGGTAACCTTCCGATATTCCTTTGCGCGAAGGCAGGTATCACGGCATAGCGGAAAGGCTTCCGGCAGATGTTCCAATCGCTCGTAGACGGCTGCAAGATCATCCAAGATGCTACGCGCCGCATTGGGATTGCATAGTGTCTGCACGATGTACGCAATGCACGCGTCAATCTGCGCATCCACATGCACAGGAACAATAAGTCTATAGCGCATATTTCAGTCTCGTGCGGGCAAGCGCCTCCTGCGCGTCATGTACGCGCCCTGCCTCGATATCCTCCTCGGCACGAGCAATCTCGCGGTAGATATGTCCCCGCTCCTGCATATTTTCATACGTCTCCATGCTCATAAAGACCATATCGCCGTAGCCGTTCTTCGTGACGTAGATCGGTTCGTTACTCGCGTGACACATCTCCGAGATGCGCGCGGTATCCTTGAGATCCTTGATGGGAATAATCTGTGGCATGATGCACCGCCTTTCTGCAATGGGATAATTATACCATAGTTTATTTGATAATTCGACGGATGAATCGATAACTTTTCACGCGCTCTATTGACCGATGCGGGGAGACCGCTTATACTTTTATTATACGATATGTCTGTTCGTCCGTATGAAGAAGGTGTTCACCATGCCGATTATCTGTATGTTTGACGGAATCAAAATCTATATTTATGTCGAGCGAAACGAACGTCACAGCGTCCCTCACCTCCACGCGTATTACGCCGAGCACAGCATTGTCGTCGATTTCGAGGGCAACGTGCTTGAGGGCAGTCTCCCACGTAAGAAACAAGCAATGCTCGTCGCGTGGACAATGATGCATGAGGACGAGCTGCGCGCGAACTACGATCTGATGCTCGAGGGGCAGCTCCCGTTCCGCATTGATCCACTTCGCTGATCGGAGGTACATTATGCGAATCCACCCTATCGCTGTAAAGCCCCTAAGTAATTATATCCTGAGCGTGACTTTCTCCAACGGGGAGCACCGGCACTTCGATGTAAAGCCCTATTTGGACCTCCCCTTTTTTACCCCGCTCAAAAACGTCGAGCAGTTTCGACAGGTCTTTGTCAACGACTTTACAGTCGAATGGAAAAACGGCAGAGACATTGCTCCGCACGAGCTCTATGACGATTCTGTACCAGCCCCGACTGTCGTCTGACAAAACAGCATAAAAACGCCCCAACCGATGCGGTTGGGGCGTTTCCATATACCTCTTACGCTCCGGGTGTCGGAGCCTTTGCCGTCTGCAAACGCGCTGCAGCACGCTTGAGGGCGAGGATGGCACGCTGTTCGTCGATGATGCCATCCTGTGTATCGGGGCTCTCGTGCAGGAGCTGCAGACGCTCCTGTGCGCGCTCGTAGGCGCGCTGTGCGCGGAGGACGTCGATCTCGATCGGCTCTTCCGCAGCGGTTGCGAGAACGGTGATCTTCTCGGGTGTGACCTCCATGAAGCCGCCCGCCACAGCGATAAGCTGTTCCTTGGCGTCGACATGAATCTTCATGGCATGCGGCTGAAGTCCCGTGACGAGGGGGATGTGCTTCGGCAGGATGCCGATCTCGCCGCCCGTGGAGCGGGCGATGAGCATGTCGATATCGGCGGCGTAGACCATGCGGTCGGGAGATACGATCTCCAGCTTGATGGTCGCCATCCGTCAGCCCTCCTCTTTGAGCTTCTTCGCCTTTTCGAGGGCCTCTTCGATGCCGCCGACCATGTAGAAGGCTGCCTCGGGGAGTTCGTCGTGCTTGCCGTCGAGGATCTCGCGGAAGCCGCGGATCGTATCCTTGAGTGCAACGTACTTGCCGGGCGAGCCCGTGAAGACCTCCGCGACCGCGAACGGCTGCGAGAGGAAGCGCTGGATCTTACGCGCACGTGAAACGGTGAGCTTGTCCTCGTCGGAGAGTTCCTCCATGCCGAGGATGGCGATGATGTCCTGCAGCTCCTTGTACTTCTGCAGAACCGCCTGTACGCCGCGCGCAACCTCGTAGTGCTCCTGCCCGATGACGTGCGGGTCGAGAATACGCGAGGTGGAGTCGAGCGGATCGACGGCAGGGTAGATGCCGAGCTCGGCGATCTGACGCGAGAGAACCGTCGTCGCATCCAGATGCGTAAAGGTCGCAGCCGGCGCGGGGTCGGTCAGGTCGTCCGCAGGGACATAGACCGCCTGCACGGACGTGATCGAGCCCTTTTTCGTGGTCGTGATACGCTCCTGCAGAGCGCCGACGTCGGTCGTCAGCGTCGGCTGGTAGCCAACGGCGGACGGCATACGTCCGAGCAGAGCCGAGACCTCGGAGCCTGCCTGGATGAAACGGAAGATGTTGTCGACGAAGAGCAGCACGTCCTGCCCCTGCACGTCGCGGAAATACTCTGCCATCGTCAGCCCCGTCAGCGCCACGCGCATACGGGCTCCGGGCGGCTCGTTCATCTGACCGTAGACGAGCGCGGTCTTGTCGATAACGCCCGACTCGGTCATCTCCGACCAGAGGTCATTGCCCTCACGCGTACGCTCGCCGACGCCCGCAAAGACGGAGTAGCCGCCGTGTTCGGTCGCGATGTTGTGAATGAGCTCCATGATGAGAACCGTCTTGCCGACACCTGCGCCACCGAAGAGTCCGATCTTGCCGCCGCGCGAGTACGGCGCAATCAGATCGACGACCTTGATGCCCGTCTCAAGGATCTGTGTCGATGTCTCCTGATCGTCGAACTTCGGCGCGGGGCGGTGGATCGGCCAGCTCTCCTTGTTGCCGACGGGCTCCGGGTTGTGATCGACGGTCTCGCCGAGCACGTTGAAGACGCGCCCGAGCGTCGCCTCGCCGACGGGCACCTTGATCGGTGCGCCCGTGTCGTCCGCCTCCATGCCGCGCATCAGGCCGTCGGTGGAGCTCATGGCGATGCAGCGCGTGACGCTGTCACCGAGATGCTGCATGACCTCGACCGTGAGATTGATCTCCTGGTCGGCAGCCTTGCCCTTGATCTTGATGGCGCTTAAGATCTCCGGCAGTTCGCCCGCCGGAAACTCGATATCTACGACAGGCCCGATGACCTGTACGACTTTACCTTTTGCCAATGGAAAACCTCCTTACCTCCATGTACGCACGGTGCATGGATGTCACTTGAGTGCCTCGGCGCCGCCGACAATCTCGTTGATCTCGTTCGTGATGCCCGCCTGACGTACCTTGTTGTAGTAGAGGTCGAGCTTCCCGATGAGTTCGCCTGCGTTGTCGGTCGCGTTGCTCATTGCGTTCATGCGTGAACTCAGTTCGCTCGCCGCCGACTGGAGGAGCGCCGCATAGATGGTGGTGAACAGGTACTGCGGCAGCAGTGCCCCGAGCACCTCCTCGGCATTCGGTTCATAGATGTACTGTGCCTGCGCGTGCGCTGCGCCGCCCTCCTCTGCCTCGAAAGGAAGGAGCTTTACAATCTCGGGGACGCAGGTAATCGCCGAGACAAAGCGCGTATAGACCATGTAGACTTCCTGTACGCCGCCCGCCTCAAACGCATCGATAAGCGTCCGCGCAAGTTTCTGTGCGTGGGTTGCCTTCGGGCGCTCGCTGATGCCGACGCGCTCGTGCACGATGTCAAAGCCGCGGTTCTTGAAGAAATCGCGCGACTTGCGTCCGACTGCGACGATCTGCGTGTTCGCCTTGTCCTCGACGAGCGTCATCGCCGTCTTGAGAGCATTGCTGGAATACGCACCCGCGAGACCTTTGTCCGCCGCCATGACGAGGATCAGGCGCTTGCCGCCCGCGTGCTGCTCAAGCAGCGGATGCGAAATGCCGCTCGCCGCAGCCGCCACGCTCCGAATGACCGCAGCGGTCTTCTCGGCGTAGGGACGGTTGCTGTTCGCCGCCTCCTTGGCACGGCGCAGGCGCGAGGTCGCAACCATGTCCATGGCGTTCGTGATCTGCTGGATGCTCTTGACGCTGCGGATGCGCCGACGGATGTCCTGTAAATTTGCCATATACAGTCACCTCTCCTTTACGCTTCTTTGTAGGAGATGGTGTCCTTGAACTCCGCAATCGCCTTCGTGATGTCCGCCTCAAGCGCATCGTCGAGCTTCTGCTGCGACGTGATCGCCGACGCGATCTCCGGATGCGAGGCACGCATGAACTTGAGGAAGTCCGTGTGGAACGTGACAACCTTGCCTACGGGGATGTCCGTGAGGTGTCCGCGCACCGCCGTGAAGATGACAAGCACCTGCTCGGCAACGGAGAGCGGGCTGTACTGCGCCTGCTTGAGCGTCTCGACCATGCGTGCGCCGCGGTCGAGCTGCGCCTTCGTCGCCTTGTCGAGATCGGAGCCGAACTGGGCAAATGCCGCCAGCTCGCGGTACTGAGCGAGATCCAGACGCATCGTGCCCGCGACCTGCTTCATCGCCTTGATCTGCGCGGAGCCGCCGACACGGGAGACCGAGAGACCGACGCTGATCGCCGGGCGGATGCCCGAGTAGAACGAGTCGGTGTCCAGCATGATCTGACCGTCCGTGATCGAAATGACGTTCGTCGGGATGTACGCCGAGAGGTCGCCCGCGAGCGTCTCAATGATCGGCAGTGCCGTGATGGAGCCTGCGCCGAGTGCATCGGAGAGCTTCGCCGCGCGCTCGAGGAGGCGGGAGTGTAAGTAGAACACGTCGCCCGGGTATGCCTCGCGTCCGGGCGGACGGCGCAGCAGCAGCGACATCGCGCGGTACGCAGCCGCGTGCTTCGAGAGATCGTCATAGACGCAGAGCGCATGACCGCCCTTATACATGAAGTACTCCGCCATCGCAACGCCCGCATACGGTGCGAGGTACTGCAGCGGCGCGCTGTCCGCGGCCGTCGCCGCAACAACGATCGTGTACTCCATCGCGCCGCCGTCCTCAAGCGTCTTGACAACGCGCGCGACGGTCGATGCCTTCTGACCGATGGCGACGTAGACGCAGATACAGTTCTGTCCCTTCTGGTTCAGAATCGTATCGACGGCGATTGCCGTCTTGCCCGTGCCGCGGTCGCCGATGATCAGCTCGCGCTGACCGCGGCCGATCGGGACGAGCGCGTCGATTGCCTTCAGACCCGTCTGCAGCGGCTCATGGACGCTCTTGCGGTCCGCGATACCGGGCGCCGGCGACTCGACCGGACGGAATTCCTTTGTGTCAATGGGCCCCTTGCCGTCGATGGGGCGTCCGAGCGCGTCCACGACGCGGCCGATCATCGCCTCGCCGACGGGCACCTGCATGATGCGCCCCGTGCGCTTCACGGTGTCGCCTTCCTTGATGAGGGTATCGCCGCCGAGCAGAACCGCGCCGACGCTCTCCTGCTCAAGGTTCAGGACAAGACCGTAGACGTCATTGCCGAAGTCCAGCAGCTCGCCCGCCATCGCCTTGTCCAGCCCGTAGATATGGGCAATACCGTCGCCGACCTCAAGAACCGTGCCGACATCGTTGACGTTCAGATCGACATCATAGTTCTTGATCCGTTCCTTGATTATGGAAGTAATTTCTTCCGGATTCATTTTCATATTTCGCTGTCACCCCGCTAGTTCGCCATTAACTCTGCCGTCATTGCTGCGAGACGCCCCTTGATGCTGCCGTCGATGCGGCGGTCGCCGATGCGCACCACCACGCCGCCGATGAGCGAGGGATCGCGGTGTTCGCGTAGAGTTACCTGCTTGCCCGTAACGCTCTCGAGCTTCGCCGTCAGTCCCTTCAACTGCTCCGGGCTGAGCGCGTCCACCGTCGTGACATCCGCCACGGCGATGCCGAGCTTCTCGTTCGAGAGCTGTCCAAAGATGGAGCTGATCGCGTCGAACACCATCATGCGCCGCTTGTCGATGAGCAGCAGGAGGAAGTTCAGCACCGTCTCGCGCACACCGCCCTCAAACACCTCACGCAGGAGGGACTTCTTGTCCTCCGGCTGGATGTTCGGGTTGCAGAGATACGCCTTCAGCTCCGGGCAGTCATGATAGAGCTGCTGCACCTTCGCCAGATCTTCGCCGTACTCCACGAGCGCGTCATCCTCGCAGGCAAGTTCAAAGATCGCGCGTGCGTACTTGCGAGCAAGTTCCATGTTCAGCATGGCGCATCACCAATCTTTTTCGCGTCGAGTTTCGCGATAAACTCGCCGATGATGGCATCGTTGTCCTTCTCGTTCAGATTCTTTTGGATGATTTTGCCCGCCGCCGCGAGCGACAGGGCGACAACCTCTGCCTTCAGCTGCTCGACCGCATGGGCGCGCTCGCGCTCCATCTGGACCTCGGCCGCCTTCTTCATCTGTTCGATCTCACGCTTCGTCGCCTGAATGCTCGCCTCGCGCTCCTCGCCGGCACGCTTTTCCGCCTGATCGACGATCTCCTGTGCCTTCGTGCGCGCGGCGGCAAGCTGTGCCTTGTACTCGTTCAGCGTCGCCTCGGCAGCAGCCGCATCTGCGTCCGCCTTTTCGATGCTCTCGGCGATCTTTGCCCTACGCTCATCCATCATGCGGACGATCGGCTTGTACGCCACCGCACGCAGGAGTGCAACGAGAATCAGGAAGTTGATGATTTGGACAGGCAGCGTCCCGTTGAGATCAATCAGCCCTTGCGTAATTTCACTCAATTCCTATGCCCCCTTTGCAAAATCCATGCTGTATCTCAATTACTTAATCAGCGGATTTGCGTAGAGCATGATGATGCCGAAAACAACGCCGATGATGGCAAGCGCCTCGATCAGACCGACCGAGATCAGCGTACGTGTAAAGAGAACGCCGCCCGCCTCCGGCTGACGTGCCAGACCCTCGATGAAGCGACCCGTGACAAGACCGTCACCGATGCCCGCGCCAATCGCAGCAAGACCAAAGCAGAGACCCGCACCAATAAGAGCGCCTGCGACCATGATTGCGTTTTCCATGAAAAGATCCTCCTTAAACAGTTGAACAAAATCTTGGATGATGTGCGTTGCCGCACGTAAAACCGATTTTCTCAGTGCCCGCCGTCCGTCTTGATCGCCGCTCCAATGTAAGCAGTGGAGAGCATCGTAAAGACGAGCGCCTGCACAATGCCGACGAACACACTGAACGCCAGCCAGATCACCGAGGGGATGGTGGAGCCATTCCCGAGAAGCTGCAGCAGGATGTGAATCAGAATCTCACCCGCCAAGATGTTGCCGAATAGACGAAACGACAGCGTGATCGGTTTCGCAACCTCCTCGACAATGTTGATGATGATGAACGGTGCGACCGGCTGGAAGAAATGCGCCACATAGTGCATTCCCTTCACCGCGAGCCCCAGCACGTGCATCATGACGATGACCAGCAGAGCCAGTCCCAATGTGGTGTTCAGATCGTTTGTCGGCGATGCCATCGTCGGAATCAGACCGATCCAATTCGACACGAGGAGGAACAGGAACAGCGACACGATGAACGTGGACAGGAAACCACGCCCGCGCGGGCCCATATTCTCCTCGACCTGGTCGTGCAGCGCCTCGATCACCGTCTCCAACATCATCTGCCAGTTCGACGTCGGCACAACCCTCAGATTGCGCGTCGCGAGCCAACCGATGAAGAGAACGACGACCATCGAGATCCACGTCATCACCAGCGTCTGCGAATTGAAGGTAAATCCGGCGATCTGCACTGCCTCGCGAACACCGATTTCGTGCATAACCTCTACCTCCCTCGGGGGAACCCCCCACCTTACATCCCGAAACCGCCATCAGCGGTTCCGTCTATCGGCGCGTATCGTCCGCACAATCAGCTGCACCATCATGATCGCGTGCATCAGGAGAAAGCCCCCCACCGCCGCAAAGAAATAGTGCACGCCCGCCGTCGTCGCCGCCCAGAGGACAGCACCGATCAGCACGAGCATCAGCACGAGCCCCACCTGCACCTGCGACGTGCCCGCCGCCCCCAGCCGCGCCGCACGCATGATGCGCTGCGCCAGCTGTGCAAAGTACAGAGCCGCCGCCCCCGCGCCCGCAAGCAGAGCACCCACGAGCCGCGACTCCCCCATGAGGAGAAGCGTGCCGCCGCCGAGAAACGCCGCCGTCAGGAGCGAGAGGACAATCTGCCTCCGATACGCCGATAAAACCTGCCTCATATTCCTCCTCCGACAGCCCCGCAACGCAAGTATTTCCGCAAAAACGCAAGAAAACTGCCCCCACATCCCGCCTTTGGAATGCAGAGCCATACGCCGCCCGCCATCTTCGTTGAATATCAGAAGGAATCACTGATAAAACGGCATTCGTCACAGTGCTTCCCATACACTTACGACATTCGACGCAAAAGACAAATCCCCTTCCACAACCGTATCCATTTGTGGATCGTATTTCGGGGAAGCACTGATAAATTCAGCCACGCCGTCTTAGCACATCTTTTTCGCCCTGCCTATGTCGACAAATCCTCCACATAGCTCTTGCTATGCGTCCGGTTTGTCTCCTTGGCAGGACAAAAAATCTGCACCAATACGACGGACTTCATTTTATCAGCAATTCCTTGGAATTTTCCGTCAATATCATAAGTTTTGGCTATATTCGCCGCCTATGGCGATTTATAACCCTTATCGCTATTATACGGACTTCCCGGCTTTTATGCAACCTTGTTTTAATAGTTCTTTTCAATTTAATATTGTAATGTGCGATGCGCTTTGCTACAATGGGCGAAATATAGCGGACGCACCTGTCGAATCGCAGGCGCATCATGACCAGCACAGCAAACACAGCCGAAAGGAGCGCACACATGACCATCGAGGGAGCCGTCATCATCGAGCAGGGCGTCACCTTCGCCATCATCCACGTCGCGCCCGAGGTCACGCGCTACACCATCAAATCCACACAGACCAGACGCGCCCTCATGCGCTTCTTCCCCGGCATGCCGATCATCCTCATGAGCCTGACCTCGGACGGCAAGCCTCAATACTACGGACGCAAGGACATTGTCGACTTCTTGAGCGGCTTGCGGCTCAACCAGATCCCGTGGAAGAAGTATCATATAGTGTAGGAATCGCTGATAAAACGAAGGTCGTAAAGGAGGATTCTCCATGAAATACATCTATCCCGCCATCTTTACCGAGGAGGAGGACGGCATTCTCGTTGACTTTCCCGATCTGCCGAACTGCTATACGGACGGTGCAACGATTGAGGAGGCATTCGAGAACGCAGAGGACGCCCTTGCCCTCGCACTCTGGCATCTTGAGGCAGAACACGCGGCAATCCCCGCACCATCTGTCCCCGCTGCACTCCATGTGCCGAGCGGAGCCTCCGTTGCTCTCGTGCGGACAGATACACTCCCCGTACGTCAGATGAATGATACGCGCACCGTGCGCAAGAACGTCACCCTGCCCGGCTGGATGGACACCCTTGCACGCGAGCGCAACATCAACTTCTCGAAACTCCTGCAAAATGCAATCCGTAAAGAGTGCGGCATTGGTGTATAGGAATCGCTGATAAAATAGGCCCTCAGATTGGCGTAGATTTTTTCGTCCCATTTGTGTTATCGCTTTACTATGAAGCCACAAAAGCCGCACGCAAAAAGCGCAGCCGTCACGCAGCTGCGCCTTTCTTGTATGTCGATACGAAATTACTCCGCCGGAATGATGAACGAGAGGGAGCTGAAGATCTTCTTCGTCACGTTCGCATCATCCGTCGGGAAGCCGACCTCCACGCCGATGACATTGAGCCCGTTGTTCGCAACGCGCACGTTTACATAGCCGTTCGCATCCGCCTGCGTCTCGGTCGTGAGATCGCCGAGCACATCCGCGATCACGGGCGCGTTCGCGTACGGCTGACCGTCCTTGTAGATGCGCAGACGGAGCGTGTCACCGCGGCGCAGTGTCAGCGGGTTCACCGCCGGCACGATCTGGATCGGCACATTGTAGAGCCCCGCAGGCGTTACCGACGGGCTCCAGTAGTGGACATTGTACTTGTAGGCATAGGTCACGGACACGAGATTCTCGATGTTCGAGTAGTCGCGCGTCGGGATGACCTTGCCGTCCGTCGTCTTGGCAAAATAGCCGTAGTCGAAGAACGTCGCCGTCACGCCGAGATCATCGCCCGGCACGATCATAACATTCTTCTCGCCATCCACGCGCTCCACCGTCGTCGGCTGGAAATTCACATCATAGGCATCGATGCGCTGCACACACGCCGGATCATAGGCGTTGTCCAAGGGACCTTCGCCGAGCACGAGCGCCTTCGTGTCGACGCGGTTCGCAAAGAAGACACCGTGTGCATCTGCCGGAGCTGCATACATCCCAAGCCCCATCGCCGCGCCGAGCGCTGCCGCCAAAAGTTTTTTCTTCATCGAATATCCTCCCATCAGAAAACAAAACGGATGCGCGGGATACCCACGCCACTCCTCCACATTATAGTATAAGTAATTCTTATTTGCAACTCTTTGAATGTCGTTTTCCCTGTCCCTCTCATCGAATACTAACCTTTTTCTCATGATTCTCTATTCTTTATTTGCGATATTTCGATTAAGAAGAATCTTAGACTTCAAGGAGGAATATCTATGCACGTTGTAAAATCGATTGCGCTTGCCGTACTCGTGCTCGCGCTTGCCGTCTTCACGACCGGCACGACCGAGGCGGTTGCGGCGTGGGACGGCGGCACAATTCATGTCGAGGGGCTTGGCATCGCGCCCGCCGGCACGAGCGGAACACAGGCGGAGGCACTTGCCCGCCGCGCTGCGATCAGCGACGCCTACCGCCAGCTTGCCGAGCAGACAAGCGGCGTGAGAGTCGATGCCGTGACCACCGTAGAGAACCTGATGCTCGCGAACATGACTGTCCGCACACAGGTGAGCGCGCTCATCAAGGGCGCGGCGATTGTCGAGGAAAAACAGCAGCGCGACGGCTCCTATACCGTGACCCTCGAACTGCCCGTCTATGGCGCCGGCTCGCTCGCGAGCACGATTTTTGCGCCGAACAAAACGCCCGAGCCGTGGACGATGCCGGAAAGCGTCTACATGCCCTACAAACCCCAGAACTATGACACAACGGGCAACGGCACCTATGACCGCAGCAACCGCAAGGCAGACTGGGGCAAGGATACCGGCAAGACAGCGGCGCCCACACCACTCCGTCCGACCACGCCCTCCACACCTGCGGTAATCCCTGCACCCATTCGTCCCGCGACGCCCGCTGCGCCTGCGGTCGAGCCTGCACCGCTCCGTCCGACACATCCGACCCCGACGACGCCCGCTGCACCTGTTGCACCGGCGCCTGTGACACCTGCTCCCACCACGCCTCCTGCTGACCTCGTCCCCACAGGCCGCGCAGTCGGCGGCTATACGGGCGTCATCATCGACTGCACGGGCCTTGGTCTGCGCCCCGTCATGAGTCCCGTCATCAAGGCGGAGAACGGCCGCCCCATCTACGGCTACAAGAACCTCGACAGTGACAAGGTCGTCCAGAACGGTATGGCATCCTATGCACGCAGCGAGGCGGATGCGACACGCGCGGGCACGAACCCGCTGCGCCTCCGTGCCGTCAGTGTCGATGGCAATGCGAACCCCGTCCTCTCGGCAGCGGACGCGAACCGACTCCTCCTCGAGAACAGCGCGAGCGGCTTCCTCGATGCGACGAACGTCGTATTCCTGCGCTGAGGAAAAACAACTGCAAAGCGTGACTTTCATCACAAACTTCACAAGTATTATGCGCCACGCACAGCATAACCCCCGCACATCGGACATTTTCGACGTGCGGGGGTTTTTTACAATCTCACCTACGGAAACATTAACCATTTTTCAGGACACAAAGGGGCGTTCGTGCAACAGCCCTTTCCTGTCAAACTCTGCTCAAAGCATCGCCTTGTACCGTCCCCACTCCGACTGTGGAATGGCAAGCACGTCCATCGCCTTTTCGGCGGTGACTGACAATTTTTCCATCATACGGCGAATAGACGAAAGGCGCTCCGTCTCTCTGGCACGTTCCACTTTTTCCTCACTGACTTCCTCTATCAGCTTCTCCAATGCCGCATTCATGCGAACCTCTCCTCTCTCATGCTTCTTAAACGCTCCCGCCTGCTTTGCAAGCACCTCATAGTACATCTCCTCGGACCGTACACACCGAAAATCGTGCATCAGCCGCCCGAGCGGCGTAGTCGTATCCGCCATCGCCCCATTCACATAGATGATATGCGCGCCGTCATCAAAGCGTCCGCCGCCGCCCCGAATCACACGCTCAATCACATAGAGCGGCTGCCCCATTCCGAGTACATCCGTCTCCGTAATGAAGATCACATACGACTCCGGCAGCTTCGCATAGTCCGCCCCCTCGGGCAGCGCATTCGCGTCCATCATACTGCTGTGGTAGCGTGCTCTGCGCGGTTCTGCGCCCTTCTTTGCACGCTGGATCTCAATATTGAACTCCTGCCCGTCCGCAAACGCGTGAATGTCAAGCCGCAGGTCATGCCCGTGCAGGTTCTTCAGCGTGTCCTGCGTGACGACGCGCGTCGCCCTGAGATTCGGCTTCTCCAAGATGATCTGCAAGACCAAATCGACGCACGGGAGGCTGTCCTGAAACACCGCCGTCATAAATATATCGTCCATCAGCGTAAGGCTCTGAATGATTTCCCGGTAGCGCGCACGCCGCACATCTTCTGTATCAAGTATCGAATCCCTCCTGTCATCATTCTATCGTATTCTCCACGGGATCGCCAACAAAATTCTCCAAAAAAATTTTTCACCCCCAAAATCCCCTCTCCCCTTGAAAATACTGGACTTTCCGGAAAATTAGGACGTTTGACACCTGTCATTTACTACAGTGCGCATTTTTCTGAAATGTGCTACAGTATTATTAGTGCAGTGTGTATTTATAATTGGAGCCTCTGCCTGCGGCGTTCAAAGCGCCCCTTCCACCGCTTTGCGGTCCCCCTCCCCCGCATCGGCGGGGGAGGCTTGGGGGAACGGCAAATTCCACGCTCTTCCCCCTCCTCGTCGCGATGAGACGCTTGAACACGCACTACCCCATCCCGCTATCTTAGCCTCCCCTGCCACAGCGGGGGAGGTGGCGAGCACGGCGAGCCGGTGGGGGCGCCATGAGCGATCTAGGCATCTCTATCGACAGAGAGTCACTCAAGCCACAGGCGCCCCTTCCACCGCTTCGCGGTCCCCCTCCCATCAATCGGATTCACCCACGAAAGGAGTCACATCATGAAACAACATCGCCACAAGGAAGCACCTCCCTACAAATAGAACGCATCCAGAAAGGAGTCACCCCCATGAAACGACACCACACCCACAAATCCAAATCCCTCACCCCGCGCATCCTCGCCGCACTCGCGGCGGGTGCATTCACGCTCGGCGGCATGCCGTACGCCCTTGCCGATCCCATGGTCAGCAGCACGGTCACGACGGATACCGTGGCGTCCCAAGGCATCGCGGGCAGCACGGACGGCACGGCGGCGACCATCACCGTCGGCACGGACGGCGGCGGGGCATCGCCCGAGATCTACTATCTCGCGGGCGGCCATCACCGCCCCACGCCCGTCACAGGTGCGTGGAGGAAGGTCAGCCTGGTCGACGGCACGATCCAGTTCACGGGTACAAATGCGGGCGGCAAGGCGACCGTGAACAGCGGCACGATCGGCAGCGCCACCGGCGCATACGCATGGCTGGAGCATGGCGGCACCGCAAAGATCTCCGGCGCGGAGGTCGCCATCAAGAACTGCACATTCAAGCTCGACGCCACCACCCCTGAGGCGCAGTGGGGCATCATCGGCGGTCTCGCCATGTCCAAGGAGGGCTCCGGCGGTGGCGCGACGCGGGCAGTGGCAGAGGTCGAGCACAGCAAGGTGACCATCGAGGGCGGCACCTACGACGTGCCCGAGGGCGGCGACATCACCGTTGCGGGCGGCGCAGCCTATACAGAGGCGCTGGACATCAACAGCACGGCAGCGGTGACGGACAGCATTGCGTCCGTCACGGGCGGCAGCTTTACCGCACAGACGAAGCTCTACGGCGGCAAGGTCATAACAGAAACGGATGCACGCAGCGAGGCGAAGGCACTGCGCAACAGCCTCACCTTCACCACGGGCGATACTGTCACGGAAATCTACGGCGGATATGTGTACGCGCGCCCGACCAAGACCTCCATCTCCCTGCAGGCAAATGAGAACCACCTGACCGCAAAGGCGGGCGCAGACAAATTCTACGGTGGCTATGCCTATGGAGAGCAGCAGGCAGGCGCCACGCGCGTTTCGCTGAACACGGCTGAGACGAACGGGAACATCGTCAAGATAGAGGCGGGCTCCGGCACGTTCAAGTATGTGAGTGCAGGCGGATACAACACCCTCAGGACAGAGAAAGCCGCTGCTGTCACCACTGCGGCAAATGCGAATCAGCTCACCATCGCGGGCGGCACCTTCAAGGAGACCGTCTACGGCGGCAAGACATCGGCGATTACCGAAGACGCGACCGGTACTGCCACGGCGACGGCGCGCGGCAACGAGCTATGGGCGAACGGGGGCACGTTCCAGAGGAACGTTTTGGCCGGCTGGGGGAATGCGACGACAAAGGCGGGAACGGCGACGACGACCGCTTCCGAGAACAAGCTGCATCTCGCCGGTGCGGCGGCATTTCCGACGGATGGTACGACCGTCTACATCACGGGCGGCGATGCATCCGTAAGCAGTGAGACGGGCAAGCTCAGCCTGACGACGGAGAAGAACAGCATCGACGGGACGCTCACGAGCGCTACGTCGGTGGTACACGGCGCCGATGGCAAGCTCGAACAGCTTGCGGCGGCAGGAGGGCAGGCGATCACGGCATCCGCTGTCGAGAATACGGTCACGCTCACGGGCGGCAAGGCGTACCAGGTGTACGGCAGTCGGCTGCTTCTGAGCAGGGCGGCCGGCGCGGCAGATCTGCACGCCGCCAAGAACAGTGTCGTCCTCACCAACGCCGCGAGCGAGAGCGATAGCAATGTCGCATTCCGCGGCTCCTACATAGAGGCGCACGATGCGAAGGGCAGTCTGCAGATCCGTGCGGAGGAGAATACGGTCACGGCAGATGGCGCGGCGCTCAAGGCCAATGAGATGTATGGCAGCCACGTCCAGCTGCGGAACAGCAATGCGGGCACGACAGAGGCCACGGTGACGGCGAACCGCGCCCTCATGCGGGGCAAAAAGGCCGATACCCTTGCCGGCGGCTATGCCGACATCATTTCATTCGAGAATGCCGCCCTCACGGTAAAGCTCACGGGGAATACGGCAGAGGTGCAGAGCGGAACTTCGTACCATGCGTATGGTGCGTTTGCCAAGACAGAGCAGAAAGACGGCGCGGGAGAGGTGACCGCAGAGGGCAACACCATCACCCTGACGAAGCTGACCGACGACGGCGGCAGCTTCACGGGGGCAACGCTCGTCTATGAGCGCGACGGCGCTGCGACGGCGGCGGGAGATACGACACTCATCGCCAGGAGCAACAAGGCAGACCTCAACGAGGGCAAGCTGTCCAAACTGTTTGGTGCCGAGATCCGCATCAACAATGCCTTTGGCGGTGCAGCGGCATACACGGCGACCGAGAACGCCGTCACCGTCGCGGCAGCGGGTGTGGTGACAGACAGAGTCGCGGGCGCAGAGATCGAGCAGCAAAACAACACTGCGGACGGCGCGTCGTTCACTGCGACCGCCGCAAAGAACACGGTCGCGAATACGGGCGGCACGGTAAAGAACGCGATGGGTGCCGCTGTGACGCTCCACGCGGACCATGCAGGGGACGTACAGGCGACACTCACGGAGAACGCCGTCACGGGCACGGGCGGCACATTTGCGGGCGATGTGCGGGGCGGTGTGGCAGACGTCTTCGCAAAGACGGGCACGGCGACCGCCACCCTCACGAAGAACACGGTCGATCTCACGAATGCCGCGCTCGATGACGCCCACATCCGCGCGGGCCATGCCGTTGCCCGTACAAGGGCGGCAGGGAAGACCGCATCCGCTGCGTCCAATGAAAACGTGCTGCAGCTAAAGAACGCCTCCGGCACAGCGAATAATCTCATCGGCGGCAACGCCTATATCGAGGCAGACCTTGGTGGTGCGACGGCTGCCGCAGACAAAAACAGCGTCACCCTCGAGGGCGGCACGCTGACGGCGGCGAACAAGGTCTACGGCGGAAAAACAGAGGCGGTCGGCCAGGACGCCCCCGTCACAGCGGCGGCGACGGAGAACACCGTCACCCTCTCCGCAGCTGCTCCGTGGCAGGCGGTCTACGGTGCGGATGCCTATGCCACTGCCGTGAATGCGGCGGCGACCGCACGGACAGAGGGGAATACAGTCACGGCAGATGCGGGCACGTTCCTGGGGCAGCTCTACGGCGGCAATTCCTATGCAGGCACAAATAGTGCGGGTTCCGGCACGCCGGGTACGGCAGCCGCCGTCACCACCGACAACACGCTGAACCTCGCCGCTGCTGCCGTCACGAACGGGGAGAGCTACGGCGGCTACGCCTCGGCGCAGAGCACGACGGGCGATGTCAGCCTCACCGTCACGCAGAACAAGGTGCTTGGCACACATGGCAGCACTGCAGAGGTAGATGGCGCCTATGGCACATTGGCGCAGACGGCAGCGACGACGCGTACCGTCACGGGGTCGCTCACGGAGAATACGCTGACGCTCACGAACGGCAAGACGGGCAGCGCCTACGGCGGCATTTTGCGTCTGGGCAAGGCGTTCGGCGCGGCAGAACTGACTGCAGCAAAGAACAGTGCCGCGCTCACGGATGTCGAGAGCAGCACCTCGGCAGCCCTCGCCGGCAGCAGCATCGAGGCGCGGAATGCAGCGGGGAATCTGAAGCTCACCGCCGAGGAGAACATGATCACGGCGCGCGGGGCGGATCTCAGCGCGGACAAAATCTACGGCAGCCATATCCTCGCGCAAAACGCGAACGCCGGCAAGACGGAGATCCTCGCAGAGAAGAACCGTGCGAGCGCGGCGGGCAAGGAGATCGCGAATCTTGCGGGCAGCTATGCGGAGATGTATACGAACGCGTCGGCGGATCTCACGGCGACATTCCGGGAGAACAGCGCCGAGGGGAGCGGCACGAAGCTCGAGGGTGTCTATGGCATAGACACCTCTGTCCGCCAGACAGACGGCACAGCGGCGGTAATCGCCGAGAGAAACGCAGCGACCGTGACGAAGGCGAATGCCGTGGAAAGCATCCACGGTGCATACATCAACTATCGGCGGGATCCTGGCGCCACGGCGGCGGGCGATACCGCGCTCACGGCGACAGGGAACACGGCGCGGCTCGTGGAGGGCACGGCGGAGAGCATGAGCGGCGTGAACATGACGGCGACGAACGCCTTTGGCGGCGCGACGACATACACGGCGACCGAGAACGCCGCCACCATCGAGGCAAAGGGCGTGGTGACAAGCAGCGCCTATGGCGTCTATCTCTCACAGGAAACCTCCTCCGAGGACGGCGCATCGTTCACGGCGCATATAGCAAAGAACACGGTCACGAGCACGGACGGCACGGTGAAGGATGCCTACGGCGCACTTGCCGCCCTGAGAGTGAACAATGCGGGCGATGCGTCGGCAACGCTCACGGAGAACGCCGTCACGGGCACAGGCGGTACATTCGCGAACAAGCTGTACGGCGGCTGGGCAGAACTCATCTCAACGAAGAGCGCAGCGACCGCCGCCCTCACGAAGAACACGGTCAAGCTCACCAATGCCAAGCTCGATGACACCCGCATCCACACGGGGTATGCCGTGGTCATTACGAAAGCGGCAGGGAAGACCGCATCCGCTGCGGCACATGAAAATGTGCTGCTGCTGAAGAACGCCTCCGGCACAGTGCAGGCGCTCATCGGCGGCGTCGCCGATGGCACGGCAGAGCGCGCGGGCGCAGCGGCTGCGGCAGACAGCAACAGCATCACCGCCGAGGGCGGCACGCTGACGGCGGCAAGCGATGTGTACGGCGGCACAGTAGGGGCGGTCGGCAAGGATGCCCCCGTTACTGCGTCGGCATCAAAGAATACCGTCACCCTCTCCGCCGCTGCTCCGTGGAGACAGGTCCGCGGCGGCAGGGCCAATGCCAACGCGGATGGGGCGGCTGCGACGGCGACGGCAAACGAGAACACGCTGAACCTCGCACACGGTACATTTACGTCGGAGATCATCGGCGGCTACGCCACCGCAGACGGCGCGCCGGCACAGGCGACGGCAAACGCGAACACTGTGAACATCAGCGGCGGCATCTATCAGGAGAGCATCTATGCCGGCGAAGCGAACGCGGGCAGTGATGCAGGCTCCGTCGCAACCGTCAAGGATAACCGCATCGTCATCACGGGCACGCCCAACCTCTCTGCGGCGCAGCTCTATGGACACAAGGCAGTGGGCGCGACGAAGAACATCGCAGGCAACGCGCTCGTCGTCAAGGAGACCAAGGGCATCAAGGCAGATTCCATCGATGGATTCCAAAAGCTCGAGTTCTGGCTGCCCGCCGGCATGACGAAGGACGACACCATGCTCTGGCTCTCGTCCACGAGCAATACCAACCTCACGGGCACGGACATCACGGCGCATCTGCGCGGCGATGAGACGGAGAAGCGCCTGCGCCTCCTCTACACAGAGAAAGCGCAGATCCAGAAGGACGGCACGACCACCATGACCGTCTGGAAGGGCGTCTCGGATGTCACTACGGCGAAGATCGGCATCACCGAGGATAATAAGGAGCTGATTGTCAAGACCGACGGCTCCGCCATCGACGAGGGCGATAAGCCAACGCCGAAACCCCCAACACCGCCAACGCCGCCGCCAACACCACCGACACCTCCAACCCCACCACCAACGCCAACACCGACACCAACACCAACGCCGACACCTACACCAACACCTACACCAACGCCTACACCTACACCTACACCTACACCTACACCTACACCTACACCTACACCTACACCTACACCAACGCCGACACCGACGCCCGATGACCTCAAGCGGCAGGCAGAGGACAACCGCAAGTCCGTCGTCGAGACGATGGCAGGAGCGGCAGCCTTCCTCGGCGCAGGTGCAGACCTCATGACGGGCGGCGGCATGACGAGTGCATCCGTCGAGGCGGCGGCAGCCGAGGGCTTTGCCCCATTTGCGGCCATCGGCGGCTCCTCCATGCGGCATGAGACGGGTTCCCACGTCGATATGAAGGGCATGAACCTCGCCGTTGGCTTCTCGCGTGAAGTCCTGCGCGGCGATGAGCGCATCCTCTTCGGCCCCATCGTCGAATACGGACGCGGCACCTACGACAGCTACGTCAATGATGCGCACGGCGACGGCTCCGTCCGCTACGTCGGCGTCGGCGGCTTCATCCGGCAGGAGCAGAAGGACGGCACGTTCTACGAGGGCAGCCTGCGCTTCGGGCGCTCCTCGATGGACTACTCTGCGCAGCTGCCGGGCGGTCCCACCTCCTATGACACCGATACGAACTACATCGGCGCACATCTGGGCTTTGGTCAGCGCGTCACGGAGCAGAGCGGCAACGAGCGCGAGCTGTACGTCCGCTACTTCTACACGCGGCAGAACGGCACGGATGCAACCCTCTCCACGGGTGAGCGCTACGAGTTCGACGCCGTCAACAGCCATCGCCTGCGCACGGGCGCACGCTGGATGATCCCGCAGGGCAGCGGCTCCCTCATCCTCGGCGCCTCCATGCAGTACGAATTCGGCGGCGAGACAAGCGCCACCGTCCACGTCGGCGGGCTGTCCTACACGACACCCGCGCCCACACTCAAGGGCTTCTCCGGCAGCCTCGAACTCGGCTGGAAAACACAGATGGGCAAGAACGCCTCCGCCGACCTCAGCATCGAGGGCTGGGCAGGCAAACAGCGCGGCGTCACCTTTAGAGCAGGATTTGACTGGAAGTTCTAACGTCCGCTCTCCAAGCCTCCCCCATCACAATGGGGGAGGTGGCACGCGACAGCGTGACGGTAGGGGCGCCTTGGGCGATCCATGACTCCTATCGTAAGAACGTCATACAAGTCACAGGCGCCCCTTCCACCGCTTGCTGACCTGTCCAAGAAGCAAGTCCGTAGGACGAAGTTGATTGGGAAACATGTCGTATGCGAAAACGTCCCAAGAACACGAGCGTTAGCGATGTGTGATTGGCTGACGTTGACCGCTCGCGGTCCCCCTCCCCCGCTGCGGCGTGGGAGGCATTGGATTGCGGTATGTTACCTCCCCACAGAAAAAGCTCCGAGCACCTGTACGTGCTCGGAGCTTTTTGCCGCCAATAGCCTATGCGCGGACGGATATCTCACGCCGCAGGATACTCCCGTTCCAGAGTGCGTCCTCGATGTGCCGCGCACCGCGCAGCCCCATAAACGGCTGATCCGACAGCCAGAGGCGATCGACAACGGGATAGGCGACGGGGAGGTAGAGCATCCTGCACGGATCGGCAAGCACGGACTCGCTGCTGCTCGCCATGAGCAGTCCGTGCTCCATCGCCGCGAGGAGTTCCTGCGCCCGCACCGTATCCGTTTCCGTCAGCCGCTCATCCACGATCTGCACTGCGGCAGCATCGCGCACCTGCGCCGCAACAGCGAGATGCCGGACATCCGCCCACTCCGTACGCAGCGCCTCGGCAAGCCCCCACGCCGCCGACCGCGGTGCGCGGATGAGTGCGGTATCAAAGCGCAGCTCGCCCCACGTATTCTTGAGATCGTTGATCCGCAGAAAGTCTCTGCGCTCCGCCTCCTCGATCTCCGCCATAGCAGTCTCCCCATGCGCGGGCGGCAGAGCGGCAAAGACCGCCTCCAGCCACCGCCGCGTCCCCGCACGCCCATAGGGCGGAAGAGGGGCGATGCAGGGCGTGCCGCAGCGCTGCTCGATGTACTTTGCCGCCGCAAGCCCGAGCTCGTCATGCACGACGATATTGAGCTCTGCCTGCGCCAGTGCATCGATGTCCTCCGGGGACATGTCACACCCGAATACGCAGCGCACCGCATACCCTGCCCCCATCAGCAGGCGTACCAGTTCCCGCGCATCGTTCTCGCCGTTGTAGTAGGACGCAGTCATGCCGATGAGGTTGACTCCGTGCCGCGCGGGCGCCGCCGTCTCGCGGAGCAGCACCGCAAGCGCCGCGCAGGAAGCGTGCCGCCATCCGTCCGCGAAGCTGCCGGTCAGTCCGCCGCTGTCAATGGCGACCACGGGGCAGGTTACGCCCGCCGCGCGCGCAATCGCACCGACATCATCGCCGATCAGACTTGCCGAACTGCCGCTAATGACGGCGAGCAGCGCGGGCGGATGCTCGATATGCGCCTGCAGCGCCTCGCGCAGATACTCCTCCGCGCCGAACACAATCGCATCGTTGTCGAGCTGCGTGCATTTCATGCGATGGGAGATATCGCTCTGTGTCTGCTCGATGTGCCGCTGCGTAAAGAGATAGCACCACAGCGGCCCGTTGACTACGACGGCGCAGCCGCGCAGCCCCGCGAAGAATGCCGCCGCGCCCGTCAGCGCACAGCTCTCCATCCACACGGACATATCGTCAAAGGAGAGAATTCCCTCATCCATAGATCAGCCCTCCCCTGCTTGTATGCCGATAGAGTACGTGCTCCATATCCTCGATGAGCTGCCGCTCCATCGCCCAGCCGACCGTAGGCAGCTTGCCGAGCAGGATCTGCCGCAGCTGTACGTCCACCAGCTCATGTGTCGTAAAGACGAAATCCGCCGACCGCAGCAGATCCTCACTCGCGGGATCCTCCACCGCGAGAATCGGTACATCGCTGCACGCCCGAAGGCCGTCCTCCACCTCACTGCGCTGCGCCTCGGTAAAGAGCGCGAGGAGGATGATGCCGGAGAGGCGTACCCCCGCCCTTTCGATCAGGCGCAGGAGGATCTCGGGCTGCAGCCAGTGCAGTTCGCGCCCGACAACGAGCACGGTGCGCCGCCCCGCGAGCGTCTCCCGCGCACGCGCGAGACTGCGCTCGAACGCCGCCTCCTCACGCCGAATCGTCTCCTCCGCCGCCGCTTCCCGATGGCAGCGTGCGCCGATGCAGCGCAGCCAGTGTGCCGTCTCCTCTGCGCCGCCCGCAAATGCCTCCGCGAAATACGGCGTACCGAAGCGCGTGTGAAGCTCCTCCGCGAACGCGATGAGCAGCGCCTGTTTCTCATCTGACATCGCACTGCCGAGCACGACGAGGAGTTCCGCCTCCGGCACCGCCTGCACCTCATCGAGCGGCGTATAGGTGGGAAACTGCCCCATCAGCTGCAGCCCGAGGCCGCCAAGCAGCCGCTTCAGCTCCTGCACGTAGGCACTGTAAAACCCACCGTAGTCCCCGAGAAACACCACCGTCCCCTGCCGCACGCGCGCAGGCGGCTGCATAAAGCGCTCCATCAGCACCCGCGCAACCGACAGGTAGCCGTCGAAGGACTCATCGTCCAAAAAGCCGCCCGTAGGAACGGCGACGACGGGCAGCCCCAACTCCTCCTCCATCTCCTCCGCCGCAGCCCGCGTATCGTCCCCAATGATGCCGCTCACACAGGAACCCGCGACAAAGACGGCACGCGGCTGATATCTTTCCGCCGCAAAACGGATGCACGCACGCAGCCGCTCCGCCGCGCCGAACACCGCATCGCCCTCACCGATCCCGCTCGTCAGCAGCGGTACGGGCGACGGCGGCGCGTAGGTGCCCGCGCCGATCAGTCGATGAAAGCTGCCGACATCCTTTTCACGCACCACATGCGCACAGGAGCGCGGGCTGTGAAAGATGACCAGTGCTCCCCGTGCGTACGAGAGCGCCCACCAGACGGCGGGCATGCTGCAGCTGCACTGCGCACGCCGTACCCCCGCGCGCTTTACCTCAATCGCCATACCGCTCCATATCCTCCAGTTCCTCAAACGCCATCGGCATCGCAAACGGTGCTACGTGCCGACACACATCATAAAATACCATATATGCGCGAAAAATTCCGTGCGTTTTGACACAAAAGAACCCGTCGACAATCATGCCGACGGGTTCTTTTCTTAAATTTCAGAGCATCGCCTTATACCTGCTCCACTCCGACTGGGGGATCGCAAGCACATCCATTGCCTTCTCTGCCGTAACCGACAGCTTTTCCATCATTGCTCGGATAGAAGAAAGATACGCATTTTCTGCGCCACGCTCCATGCCGCGCTCCATCGCCTCTTTGCTGATCTCCTGAACAAACTGTTCCCACTTCGAGCTCATATAAATCTCTCCTTTCTCCGTATTCTTAAACACTCCCGCCCGCTCTGCAAGAACAGGATAGTACATCTCCTCGGGCTGCACGCACTGAAAATCGTGCATCAGCCGCCCAAGAGGCGTCTCCGTATCGACCATCGAACCATTTACATAGACAATATGCGAGCCGTCGCCAAAGGACGCTCCATCCCCCTCAATCGTTCGTCCTATCAGATAGAGCGGTTTCCCCTTCCCAAGTACATCTGCCTCCGTGATAAAGATCACATACGATTCGGGCAGCTTCTTATAATCCATTCCTTCAGGCAGCGCATTCGCATCCATCATGCTGCTGTGATAACGCGCCCTGCGTGGTTCTGCTCCCCTTTTCACTCGCTGAATCTCGATGTTGAATTCCTGCCCGTCCGCAAAGGCGTGAATGTCAAGCCGCACATCATGACCGTGAAGATTTTTGAGTGTATCCTGCGTAACGACACTCGTCGTGCGAAGGTTCGGCTTCTCCAAGATAATCTGCAAGACCAGATCGACACAGGGGAGACTGTTCTGAAACACCGCCGTCATAAAGATATCATCCATCAATGTTAAACTCTGAACGATTTCTCGGTACAATGCCCGACGTGCTTCTTCCGTATCCAGTGCCATAAACTCCCCTCCTGCAATTATTCTAGCGTATTCTCCATAAAATCGCAAGCATGAGTAACAGCAACAAAAAATCGCTGTAATTTCCTACAGCGACACTATTTCAAATGGTGCGGTTGGTGGGACTTGAACCCACACGTCTTGTGAACACTACCCCCTCAAAGTAGCGCGTCTGCCAATTCCGCCACAACCGCATGCTATAAAGTTAAATGGTGCGGTCGAGAGGACTTGAACCTCCACGATGTTGCCATCACTAGCGCCTGAAGCTAGCGCGTCTGCCATTCCGCCACGACCGCGTGACTATGTTGTTGGAGAGATAAAATGGTGCGGTCGGTGGGACTTGAACCCACACGTCTTGTGAACACTACCCCCTCAAAGTAGCGCGTCTGCCAATTCCGCCACGACCGCGTGACAATCGGGTATGATATTTGGTGCCGAGGACCGGAATCGAACCGGTACGATCTTTCGATCGGGGGATTTTAAGTCCCCTGCGTCTGCCTGTTCCGCCACCCCGGCGAAATGCAAAATGGAGCGGGTGATGGGAATCGAACCCACGTGACCAGCTTGGAAGGCTGGGGCTCTACCATTGAGCTACACCCGCGTGGAGCTGGCGAGAGGACTTGAACCCCCAACCTGCTGATTACAAGTCAGCTGCTCTACCGATTGAGCTACGCCAGCAACATGCACAAGCGGCGTATGCCGCAGACGCTGTAATGATATACGAAGTGGTGCCTCAGAGCGGAATCGAACCACTGACACGGGGATTTTCAGTCCCCTGCTCTACCAACTGAGCTACCGAGGCATAAAAAATGGCGACCCGAAGGGGACTTGAACCCCTGACCTCCGCCGTGACAGGGCGGCATTCTAACCAACTAAACTACCGGGCCGTTTTTGTGTACCTTGGTGGGCGATGACAGGATCGAACTGCCGACATCTTGCTTGTAAGGCAAGCGCTCTCCCAGCTGAGCTAATCGCCCATAATGGTGACCCACCACGGAATCGAACCGTGAACCTACTGATTAAGAGTCAGTTGCTCTGCCAGTTGAGCTAGTGAGTCATGATAAGTGAAGAAATAGTGGTGGCTCACCCGGGACTCGAACCCGGGACCCTCTGATTAAAAGTCAGATGCTCTACCAACTGAGCTAGTGAACCTTTATCAGCGCCACAGTACCCGCCAAAATGATACAAATTGGCTGGGGTAGTTGGATTCGAACCAACGGATGCGGGAGTCAAAGTCCCGTGCCTTAACCGACTTGGCGATACCCCAACTATCCAAAGCGGCGACGCCGCTATAATGCAAAAATGGCTCCTCGAACTGGACTCGAACCAGTGACATTCTGATTAACAGTCAGACGCTCTACCGACTGAGCTATCGAGGAGTGA
>NZ_GL892076.1:633549-693800 GCF_000213975.1 Centipeda periodontii DSM 2778 | reverse complement strand
AGATTCTCTAAAAGCAAGCTTCTAAATCATCCCGTTCGACTTGCATGTGTTAAGCACGCCGCCAGCGTTCGTCCTGAGCCAGGATCAAACTCTCCGCTAATGTGAAGAGCCTGTTGGCTCATTATGTCATTCTTGTAAAAGAATTGTGTTTCGTTGACTGACATCAACGATGTTGCATCTGGCTTGTTAGAGTTTCCTCTAACGTGTTTTGCATTGTGTAGTTTTCAGGGTACATCCTGCGCCGCACAAGGCTTCAAGGTTCTTTCCAGTTCCTCGCAGCTCTCATCGGCGCGACTGTCATAATATAACACAAAGGGTTGACTCTCGTCAACCCCCTTTTTCAAGTTTTTCTCTGCTTGCCCCAAAAAATTATAAAAGACACAGTAATGCTGTTTCCTCCCTCGTTACTTCACTATGTCCCAAGCCTTGTTCGCGTCGCCTCTCCTCTCTCGAAACGAACGATCTCATCGACCGCCTCTGTTCCCATGCGCGTCAGCGCGTCCGCGGTGTTCGCGCCGTTATGGGGCGTGCCAACGAAGTTGCCACAGGAGAAAAGCCTGTGATTCTTCGGTACGGGCTCTTCGACAAAGGCATCGACAGCTGCACCGAAGATTCGATTTTCTTTGAGCGCCTCCACCAGCGCCACCTCATCGACGACGCCGCCGCGTGCCGCATTGATGAGGATGCTGCTCGGCTTCATTTTCGCAAGCGCATCTCTTCCGAGGATAGGCGAGAAACGTAGAATCTGTGCGTTGTTCGCCAATGGCTCAACGATACGCGTGCGGATGAGGCGATCCAATGTGCCGCCAATGCTGGTCGTCGTATTGTCTGTGGCATCCTTTTTCTCCGCAACGGACGGGATGACGGGATTCTCGATGTAGTGGACTTCCGCCTCATTGACAAACTTGCTGTCGCGCGGGTTGTCGCGCACAAAGAAATACCAGAGAACCGTGAGGAAGAAACCGGGCACAGCAAAGGCATAGAATACGCTGCGCCAACCGTATGTCATGATCAGCCATGCACAAAGGGGCGGCACGAAGGCGGGGGCAAATTTGATGGAGGAGAGATACAGCCCCATCGCAATCCCTTTTCCTGCGTGGGAAACCATTTGTTGATGACGGAGACAGATCCGATGTTGATCGGGCCTTCGGCCAGCCCGAGCAGCGCACGCGCCCATTTGAGCTGCAGCCCCGAGTTCGCAAGGCCCATGATCAGCGTCGCGACGGACGTAAAGAAGATCGAAAGCGCATGGAGAAATCGCGTACCATGTTTAATGAACTATTATGAGAGGAGGGCTGATTTTGGAGCGGGAGTTAATCGATACCTTTGTAACGGTATCCGTCATGCAAAATATCAGCAAAGCGGCTCGAGCGATGTACGTGACGCAGGCCACAGTAAGTCATCGGCTCAAAGAGCTGGAGCAGCGACTTGGAACAAACCTTATCGTCCGCAGTAAGGGTGCAAAACGCACGGAGCTCACATCCGCAGGGATGAGCTTTCTCCCCATCGCCCGAAAATGGCTGCAGCTTGACCATGAACTGGAAAATTTCAAATATGAAAAGGAACATCTGGAAATCAGCATTGGGTCGGTAAACAGTGTAAACAATTATTTTTTCAACGAATTCTTTCGGGAATTGAAGCAGGACAAAATCACTTGGCATCTTCAGGTGAAAACGCTGCATACGCTCGAAATCTATGAACAAGTTCGCCTGAACCTCATCGATATCGGCTTTCCGCTTTCTCGGTTTATCATTCCAAACCTCCATGTGCAAAAGATCCACGAAGAAAATTTGATGGTCGTAACGCAAAATCCGGACTACCATAAAAAGATGTTGCGCCCCTCCGATCTGGATATCGAGCAGCAGATTTTTTTCAACTGGGGCGAAGAATATCGAAGGTGGCACAACAAGTATTTCCCATATTCGTATCCACCAAAGTTCTCCGTCGATTCCGCAAAGATCGCCTTGGACTGGCTGGATGAGAGCAGCTGGTTTTTCGCGCCATGCAGCGTCTGCATGAATTTTTTGGAGGAACGGCGCTGCTCGATATCCGGGCTGCCGATTGGAAGTCCGGTGCGCGAGCTGTTCATGGTAACAGAAAAGGTGACGGAACAGACGAGGCGCCGAGAGATCATTTTATTCAAGCGACGCCTGCTCCAGTTCATTCGAAAGAAGGAGCAGGAATTCTCGCGAAAGCTGTTGGATTTCTACGCCACTGACAGCGAATAAGTGTGAAGCAAACCCGTAATAGGAAAAGCACAACAGACCAGATAAAAATGACCTCCGAATGAGTGGGACTAGAAAGCATTGATGATCTATGTTATAATCGATTTAAGAATGACTTTTTAAATTGAAAGGAAAAATAAATGCCGAAGAATCCGGTGAAGCATCAGTGCAGCTTCTGCAAGCGCATCATTGACGTGCGCGACCAATACGATATGCCGATCTACGATCCGAACACGGGCTTTGCGATCTGCAAGGACTGTGTGCGCGAGATCAACCGCTTCCTCGATGAGCACGACGCCTCCGTTTCCTCCGAGGAGCGGAGCTCGTTCCGCACGCAGCTCGACGATGTGCTCGAGAAGACGCGCCCGCATCTCATCAAGGATTACCTTGATACCTACATCATCAAGCAGGATCGCGCAAAGAAAATTCTCGCGGTCGCGGTGTATAACCACTACAAGCGCATGAAGTACGGCTACGAGAACACGGGCGAGGACACGGAGATCGAGAAGTCGAACGTCATCATGCTCGGGCCCTCGGGCTGCGGCAAGACGGCGCTCCTCTCGCACCTCTCGAAGCTGCTCGACGTGCCGTTCGCCGTGACGGACGCCTCGAGCCTCACGGAGGCGGGCTTCGTCGGTGCGGACGTGGAGGTCGCCGTGCGCAACCTCTACTACGCAGCGGACAAAGACGTGGAACGGGCGGAGCACGGCATCATCTACCTTGACGAGTTCGACAAGATCGCGCGCAAATCCGGCGCAAACAACTCCATCACCGCCGACCCCGGGCACGAGGGCGTGCAGCAAGCACTCCTCAAGATGCTTGAGGGGAGCGTCGTGGAGTTCACGGCACGCGGACAGCGCAAGCATCCCGAGGCGCCGACCATCAAGGTGGACACAAAGAACATCCTCTTCATCGTCGGCGGCGCATTCGTCGGCATCGAGAAGACGATTGCAAAGCGTCTCAGGAAGGGCAACGTCGCGATGGGATTCGGCGCGGAGGTGCGCGGCAAGGATCTCGAGAAGGAGTTTGATCACCTCATCCATCAGGTGACGCCCGAGGATCTGATGCAGTACGGCATCATCCCCGAGATCATCGGGCGTCTGCCCGTGATCTGCACGCTCGAAACGCTCGACGAGGACGCGCTCCTGCGCATCCTCACCGAGCCGATCAACGCCCCCGTGCGTCAGTATGAGAAGCTGCTCGCGATGGACGGCGTCGAGCTTGTCTTTACCGAGGACGCCCTGCGTGCCGTCGCAAAGAAGGCGATTGAGCGCAAGACCGGCGCGCGCAGCCTCAAGGGCATCATCGAGGAGGTCATGCTCGACGTGATGTTCGACATCCCACGTGAGAGCGCCCCGCGCCGCGTCACCGTCACAAAGGAGTGCATCACCGAGGGCGCCGCGCCGATCATCGAGAATGCGGCGGCGGGCTGAGAAATTTATTCTTGCAAAATAGGATAAACGTGTTATACTGTCTATAGAAGTCAACGATGGTCATTGACATCCAAAAGAAAGGAATCCCCTGCGGCTGGTTACCGCAGGGGTCTTTCTTTGCGACTGGTTAGGCCGCATCCGGCTGGTGCCACAACGGCGGTCGCTTCTACCGCCCCAGCCTCTGCAGAATCAACGTTCCGAGAATACTCCCGAGTACGCTGGTCAGCAGGGAAAGCATAACATCTCCGATGGTCATCGTGACAACCTCCCTTCCTTGCCGGATTGGCTTGGTTGGGCCGTGGCAGCTTCAGTATAGCACAACGGACGACAAAAATCCCACTGCGCCTAGTAAACGCAGTGGGATTTTTCGTTGCGACCGGTCATGTCGCGCGCTAGGCCGGTTCCACAACGGCGGCTGCTTCTACCGCCTCAACCATAAAAACATGGGGCTCAATACCTCCGCCGCTTCGCCGAGGAGGGGATGCCGAGCTGCTCACGGTACTTCATCACGGTGCGGCGCGCCGCAGATATCCCGCGCGCGGCAAGCATCTCAGCGATGTACGCGTCCGAGAGCGGTTTCGCCGCATCCTCTGCCGCGATGATGGCGCCGATCGCCGCGCGTACCTCTCCGGCGCTGTGCGCTGCCGTCTCCGTGCCGACGGCAGAGGAGAAGAACGATTTGAGCGGGACGAGTCCGCGCGGCAGGTCGATGTATTTGTTCGCAACGGCGCGGCTGACGGTCGACTCGTGCATCCCGAGCGCCGCCGCGACGGTCTGCATCGTGAGCGGACGCAGTGCCGCATCTCCATGCGCGACAAAGTCCGCCTGCCGCCGTACAAGTTCCTCCGCGACGCGCCGCAGTGTCTCTCCGCGCTGCTCGATGCTGCGGATGAACGCCCGCGCCGCATAGATCCGCTGCGCAATGTAGCCGCGCGTCTCCGCATCCATCTCCGCCGCACGCTGATAGAGGCGCGAGACGCGCAGGCGCGGCAGGCCCCCCTCGCAGACCGTCACCTCCATGCGTCCGTCGACGCGCACGAGCCGCACATCCGCGCGGATGTAGGCAGGCGGCTCCGCACCGTAGCCGCTGCCGGGCTTCGGCGCGAACGAGCGCAGGATGTCCACCGCCATCTGCACCTCGGCAAGCGTCGCCCCCTCCACGCGTGCAATCTCGCGATAGCGCCCCTCCGCAACCGCGCGCAGATGACGCTCGATCACGGCACGTAAAATGCCCTCATAGAGCCCTGCCCGCTCCGCCTGCAGGCGCATGCACTCGGCGAGATCACGCGCCGCGATGCCCGGCGGCTCAAAGCCCTGCAGAACGCGAAGCACGCGCTCCACCGTGCCCTCATCCGCGCCCGTCGCACGCGCAACCTCGGAGAGCGACACAACGAGATAGCCGCGCGCATCGAGCGAACCGACGAGGAAGACGGCGATCGCCTTCTCCGCGTGGTCGGTAAAGCGGACATCCACCTCACGCAGCAGTTCCTCCTCAAGCGAGAGCGCAACCGGCGCAGCGAAATCCGCGTGCGTTCTCTCCGCGCGCGTCTCCGACTCGTACGGATCATCGGCATCATAGGCGGCGGCAAAGGCATCCTCTGCGCGTTCACGCCCCTCGTCGTACGCGAGCGGAGTTTCCTGCGCGGGCGCGTCGTCCCCCTCCTCCATCTCGAGCAGGGGATTCTCCAAAAAGGCGCGCTCGATCTCTGCGGCAAGATCCGGCGTGGAGAGCTGCAGGATGCGGATCGCCTGCTGTAGCTGCGCCGTCATGACGAGGCTCTGTGTAATTTTGGGTTGCTGTGTCAGCTGCATGGGTTCCCCTCCTCTCCGTTCATTTTCCGTTACGCCCGTACAAAATCCCCGTCCGCCGCCATCTGCCACACCTCATCGGCACGCCCCGCATGTGCGATGAACCGTTCCACATTTTTGCGGTCGCTCGCGTCGTAGAAGGCAGTCGCCTCCGCCTCCGAGCCTCCGCCCTGCACCTTGCGGGCGATGAGGCGGTCACGCAGGAATGCGGGCGGCGCGTCGATGCGCAAGGTATAGTCGGCGAGGGCACGCAGATCGCGCCACAGTTCCTCATCAAGCAGCAGCCAGTTGCCCTCGACGAAGAGGATTGGCGCGTCTGCAATGAGCGCATCGGGGACAACATCGTGAATGCGGCGGTCATAGATGGGAAACGGGGTCGCCCCCTCCTTCGCCGCCGCGAGTTTCGCCGCAAGATGCGCCACGTCGAAGGTCTCGGGTGCGCCCTTGATGGATTTCAGTGGTATCTCCACACCGTCGCGCAGGATGGTATGTGTCTCCAGATAACGGTTCGGATAGTGAAAGCCGTCCATGCCGAACGTCTGAATTCTCGTCAGGTCATCCTGTTCCTGTGTCAACCGCTCCAAAAATTGCAGCAGCGTGGATTTCCCCGTGGCGGGCGGCGCGGCGAGGAAGACGAGGAGGCGCCCGCCCTTCTCCGCCTCTAGGGCGGCGAGGCGATGCAGGAGCGGAAGGAAAAGTCCCTCTACCGTCGCCTCGTTGTAGCGGATGCGCTGCGGCAGTCCGTTCACGGTCATCTCGTAGTCGCGCCATCGTTTCTCGTGCATGGGAATCTCTCCTTTCGTTCTTTTTTATTGTAGCAGAGAGTCGGGGTTTTGGAAATACTGAAATCCCTTGATTGACGGTGCATACGATGCTTCAACTGCATCGTTCATGGCACCCCTTCCGGCTCGCTTTGCTCGCCACCTCCCCCGCTCCGGCAGCGGAGGCTAATATGTCGTTATCCAATAGCCTCCCCCGTCGCAACGGGGGAGGAGCCTGTGCGCGGGACGTGTAGACCGCGAAGCGGTGGAAGGGGGCTTTGAGCGTTCGGGGAACACGAACAAAAGCATAACAAAAAAACTGCTGCACGCGTCATAACAACTTCGTGCAACAGTCTCTCGATAGAGAGTTATAGCTTGTTCATGGCGCCCCTTCCGGCTCGCCTTGCTCGCCACCTCCCCCGCTCCGGCGGGGGAGGCTGATATGCCATGCTCCCAAGCCTCCCTGCCACAGCGGGGAGGCTATTGCTGTCGCTCAGAACGCCCACTTGACGGAGATGCCGCCCGTGACGCCCTGACGCTTGCCCTGCCAGCCGCTCAGGTTCAGATCGTAGCTGATACGGCTGTCCGCCTTCGGTGCGAAGCGATAGCCCAGCTCAAGAAGCCCGCTGCCGCCCCTCAGCGACGGACTCGGCGCGCTGTCTCCATCGTAGGTCGCACGCGCATCGCCGCCAAACTCATACTCCCACGCAAGTCCCGCATAGAGCTGACTCAGCGCCGTCTCACCGTGCGTGTAGCGCGTGCCGATGCGCAGGCGATGCGAGTTCACCGCATCGAAGTCACAGGTCTCGCCCGAGCTGAGATGTGCGCTCGCACCCGCCGTATGCGCGTAGGAGTAACGCACATACGCGCTGACGGTATCGCCCTCACGCACGCGGAAGTCCTTGCCCACGCCGACGTGCATCGCGTAGTAGGTGCTCGTTGTATCGTAGCTGGTGTCAAGCCCCGTATAGTCGCTCTTCGTGCGGCCGACGCGCAGCGCACCGTCGATCCAGCTGTTCGCCTTCGTCTCCAGCTTCGCCATCATACCAACGCCGACATAGCTTGTCTTGCCGCTGCCGTGCGTGCCGTCGTCGAGGTAGGAGTCATAGCTGCCGCGCCCGTATTCGATGAAGGGGCCAAAGGTCAGAGTTCCTGCCTTCACCGCATTCTCACGCGCCCAGCCGACGCCGAGATTCCACCCCTTCATATCGACGTATGAACCGGTCTCGTGGCGGAGCGAGCCGCCGCCCATGCCTGCCCAGAGACCATATACACCGCCGCTCGTCATCGCCGCAGCAGCCGCCTCCTTCTGCGCCGCAGACATACCTGCACCTGCGAGGAAGTCCGCGCCGTCGTTCAGGAATGCGCTCGCGCCCGCGCGCGTCTCGACGAGGGACTTGGCCTGTTCGTTCATACCCGCCTTCGTGACGGTCGCAACGAGCTTGCCGTCCGCATTCCTTGCGATGCCAAACGTATAGTTGCGCGTGACGCCGTCCGTGCCCTCGGCCGTCACATTGTCGCCAATGCTGACCGAGCCGCCCGCCGTCGTGTTCTCGACAAGGGTGAACGTGTCGCCCTTCCGAAGTTTCTTCGTCGCACCACTGCGGTGAACCGCGAGATTGATATTGGAAAGATTCTTCTCGCCCGCAGCATTCGTAAGACTCAGCAGCGTATGTGCCGTGCCGTCCGTCGGCGCATCCTCCAGATCAAAACGGATGTTCTGGATGCCGCCGAGGTCGCCAATCGACGTCGTGCCCGTGCCATAGTAAACGGCGAGCGTGTTGCCCGTGCCGCTTGCAGCCGTGCTGCTGACCGTCACGCTGCGGAAGCCGGTGCGGTTCTCGTTCGTGATCGTACCGCTGCCGCCCGTAACCGTGCCTGTAACCTTGGTGTTGCGGAGGCGGATGATATTGTCGTTCGTGATCGTGCCTCTGCCGCCCGTGACACTGCCCGAGATGGTCGCATCCGTCAGGTTGATCGCATTGCCGCTCGCAGTCGTGCCATAGCCGCCGACAACGCTGCCAACGGTCGCCTTTTCAATCGTGACCTCGTTGCCCGTCGCCCTGCCGCCCGTGACATCGGTGTAGCCGCCGTAGACTATGCCGCTGACCGCAGCCGCGCCGTTCACCGTGACCTTATTTGAAATGCTGTTGCCGCGCTTATCCGCAGCAGCCTGAGAACCCGTTCCCGTCGTCCGGCCGCCGTACACATTCGTATAGCTGCCGCCCGCGAGCGTGATCTCGTTGCCCGTCGTCGTATTGCCCGCCGCCGAGCGTCCGCCCCATGTGTCAGAGCCGACGGTCGTCGCCGCCTTCGCACCTGCAAAGGTGTAGGCATAGCGGACAATCTTTTTCCCGCCGCGAACATCGAGATCCGTTTCCTTCGTCCCGTCGGCATTCAGTTCAGACTTGAACGCTTTGCCGCCCGCGAGTGTCAGCGCATTCCCACTCTCGACGAGGGTCACGGGGTTCGCCGTCGCATCAAAGTTCGTCGCCAAGGTATCGAGGTTGAATGTCCCCGTATCCGTCAGCGTCAGCTTCGAGGCGGCATCCTTGAACGCGACCTTCTCGAAGTTCTCAATCCTGCCGACGGTCGCCGCCGTGTTGACGTTCAGCGTATTGCCGTCCGCCGTGCGGTTGCCGCCGGAGACTGTGCCCGTGACCGTGCCGCCCGCAAGCGTGACGGTATTGTTATTTGTCGTGCCGTCCGCCGCCGCCGTATAGCCGCCGTAGACATTGCCAATCGTGCCGCCCGTGATGGTGACACTGTTGCTGTAGCTGTTATCCTTGTCGTCCCTCGTCGTACCTGCGCCGCTCGTGTGACCGCCGTAGACATTCGTATGCGTGCCGTCGGCGACGGTGATCACATTATCGTGCGTGGCGTTGCCCGCCCGCGAAATGCCGCCGTAGGTGTCAGTACCTATGACGCTCGCAGACTCTGCGCGGGCGAACTGGTAGCCTTCGTAGATAATTTCAGTGACTTTGCCGTCATTGTTCTTGCGGACATCGACGTTCGTCTCCGCCCGATCCGTCGTCTCGGACTTCGCCGCGCCCGTGTAGCCCGCGAGGTCGATGCCGCTCTCGTTCTTCAGCAGGGTGAGCGGTTTCTCCGCTGTTCCCGTCACCGTGAGATTCGTCCAGTTGACCTTCGTCTGCGCGCCGCCCGTCAGGTTCAGCACCGTGCCATTCGCCGCAACGCCGTTCGTATTGAATGCGACCTTCTGGAAGCCGACAATGTTCGCGGCGGTATTCGTGCCCGCAACATTCAGCGTGTTGCCCGTGCCGTCTGCCGCGCCGCCCGTGATTGTACCCGCGACATTCGTGCGGTCGATATTGACCGTGTTTTCGTTTGCAGTCGTGCCGCTGCCGCCCGTGATACTCCCCGTGACGTTCGCCTGTGCGAGGCTGACGATATTTTTATTCGTCGTCGTACCATCGCCGCCGACGATATCGCCGGAGACTGTGCCATTGCCGACCGTGACGCTGTTGTCCGTGGCTTCGCCGCTTGCGGACTTGCCGCCCGTGATGGCGCCGGCGTTCGCATTGACCGTGACTGTGTTGCCCGTCGCATCGCCCGCCGACTGACCGCCGACAACTGCGCCCGCGATTGCCTTGTCAACCGTGACCTCGTTGCGCGTCGCCTTGCCATTTGTAACGTCCGTAAAACCGCCGTAGACTGTGCCGCTGACCGCAGCCGAGCCGTTTACCGTGACCTTGTTGGAAATGCTGTCGCCGCGCTTGTCCGCAGCAGCCTGAGAACCCGTTCCCGTCGTCCAGCCGCCATAGATGTCCGTGTGATTGCCGCCCGTGATGGTGACGCTGTTCTCCGCCGTCGTGTTGCCCGCAGAGGAGCGACCGCCCCATGTATTCCCGTTGTTGGTCGTGCTCTCCGTCGTGCCCTTAAAGCTGTAGGAGGAGTAGCGAACGATGTCGGTCAGCAGCGTGCCGGTCTTCCTCACGTCGAGATTCGTCTCGCGCGTGCCGTCGGCGTTCAGCATGGACTTCGGCTTGTTGTCATAGTCGGCGATGGTCAGACCTGCCGCATTGTGTACGAGTGTCGTAGGTGTTTCCGTCACCGTGCCGTTCGCTTCGATGGCGTCGAGGCGCATAGAGGCTGCGCCCCCTGTGAGCGTCAGCATCGGATCTGCAGCCATTGACTCCTTGTAGTTAAAGACATATTTCTCGAAGTTCTCAATCCTGCCGACACGCGCATTCGCATTGACAACGAGCTTGTTGCCCTGCGCCGTGCGGTTGCCGCCGGAGACTGTGCCCGTGACCGTGCCGCCCGCAAGCGTGACGGTATTGTGATTCGTCGTGCCGTCTGCCGCCGCCGTATAGCCGCCGTAGACATTGCCAATCGAGCCGCCCGTGATGGTGACCGTATTGTCATGGCTGTTCTTCTTCTCGACAGCTGTTGTGCTCATGCCGCTCGTGTGACCGCCATACACGTTCGTATAGTTGCCGTTGACGGTGATATGATTCGTATGCGTTGCGTTGCCCGCCCGCGAGATGCCGCCGAATGCGTCAGTACCTATGACGCTCGCAGACTCTGCGCGCGCGAACTGGTAGCCCTCGTAGGTGATTGCGGTGATTCTGCCGAGGCTGTTCTTGCGGACATCGATGTTCGTTTCCGCCGTGTCCGTCGTCTCGGACTTCGCCGCGCCCGTGTAGCTCGTGAGGTCGATGCCGCTCTCGTTCTTCAGCAGGGTGAGCGGTTTCACCGACGTTCCCGTCGCCGTGAGCTTCGTCCAGTCCACCTTGGTCGCATTAGCGCCCGTGACGGTCAGCAGCGTGCTGTCCTTCACAGCGCCCGTCGCATCGAAGTTCATATTTTGGAAGTTCTCGACACTGCCCGCACGGTTGTTCATGCCCACGACGTTCAGCGTATTGCCGACCGCCGTGCGGTTGCCGCCCGAGACTGTGCCCGTGACCGTGCCGCCCGCAAGCGTGACGGTATTATTGTTCGTCGTGCCGTCTGCCGCCGCCGTATAGCCGCCGTAGACGTTGCCAATCGTGCCGCCCGTGATGGTGACGGCATTGTTGTAGCTGTTATTCTTGTCGGCCCTCGTCGTACCTGCGCCGCTCGTATGACCACCGTAGACGTTCGCGTAGTTGCCGTTTACGGTGATCACATTATCGTGCGTGGAGTTGCCCGCCCGCGAGATGCCGCCGTAGGCTTCTGTGGGAGTGGTGACAGCAGTCGTCACGTCTGCGAACTGATAGCCCTCGTAGCGAATGTCCGTGATCGTCGCGCCGTTCTTGAGGGCGGCGATGTTTTTCTCCGTCGTCGCGTCCGCCTCGGATTTCAGAATGTTATCGGTCGCTGCAAGTCCGTTGACCGTGATGCCGTTCGCATTGTGCAGGAGGGAAATGCCGCCGCTGACCGTACTGCCTGTGGCGTCAATCGCGCCCCTGTCGAGCGTTGTGCCCGCGCCGCCGTTCAGATTCAGCATGGTCGCCCCCGCAGCGACGCCCGTCGCATCGAAGTGGAGCTTCTGGAAGTACACAATCTGCCCGGCACTGTTCACGCCCTTGACACTGAGCAGATTGCCCGTGCCGTTTGCCGCGCCGCCGTAGACAGGACCCGTCACCGTCGCGCCGTTCAGATGGACTTCGTTGTCGTTTGCCGTCCCACCGCTGCCGCCGTAGACAGACCTCGTCACCGTCGCGCCGTTCAAGTAGACCTTGTTCTTGCTTGTCGAGGTAGCGCTATCGCCGCCGAAGACAGACCCCGTCACCGTCGCGCCGTTCAGATGGACTTCGTTGCCGTTTGCCGTCCCAAAACCGGTAGAGCCACCGTAAACAGTGCCCGAAGTACGTATGCCGTTCAAGTAGACCTTGTTGTCGTCTGCCGAAGAACCGCTGGTGGCACTTCCGCCATAGACATAGCGGCTGTCATTCAGTGTGACACCTTCGTTGATCGTCACTACGTTGTTCGATGCCTTGCCGCCCATCACGGTCGTCATACCGCCATAGACATTGCCGCTGACCGTGGCAGTGCCGTCGACTGTGACCTTGTTATACGTGCTGTTGCCCTTGTCCGCTGTTGCAGTCTGTGAGGATGCCCCCCTCGTCCAGCCGCCGTAGACCTCCGTATGCGTTCCGCTGCTCACCGTGATCTCGTTGCCCGTGGTCGTGTTGCCGACCCTCGAGCGGCCGCCCCATGTTTCGCCCCCAACCGTCTCGGCAGTGCGTGCGTCCTTGAACCGGTAGCTGTTGTAGGCGATTCTCTTGACAGTGCCGCCCTCGTCGACGGCTTCGATGTCGTACTCGCTCTTGCCGTCTTCGCTCAATGCGGACTTTACACTGCCCGCCGTGTAGTGCGAAAGGGCAATGCCCTGCTCGTGATAGATCAAATCAATGCCCCGCGCCGTGCCTGTGGCTGTGAGCGCATTCCAATCGAGCGCCGTCCGGTTGGCGGTATCCGTAATGGTGAGCATATGCTGCCCCGCAGCGACGCCCGTCGCATCGAAGTGGAGCTTCTGGAAGCCCGCAATCCGCCCGGCTCTGTTCACGCCCTTGACACTGAGCAGATTGCCCGTGCCGTTTGCCGCGCCGCCGTAGACAGAACCCGTCACCGTCGCGCCGTTCAGATGGACTTCGTTGTCGTTTGCCGAGGTAGCATTGCCGCCGAAGACAGTCCTCGTCACCTGCGCGCCGTTCAAGAGGTAGACCTTGTTCTTGTTTGTCGAGTCACCATTGCCGCCGTAGACAGAACCCGTCACCGTCGCGCCGTTCAGATGGACTTCGTTGCCGTTTGCCGTCCCAGTACCGGTAGAGCCACCGTAAACAGTGCCCGAAGTACGTATGCCGTTCAAGTAGACCTTGTTGTTGTCTGCCGAAGAACCGCTCTCGGCACTTCCGCCATAGACATAGCGGCTGTCATTCAGTGTGCCACCGTTGATCGTCACTTCGTTGTACGATGCCTTGCCGTCCTCCACAGTCGTCATACCGCCATAGACATTGCCGCTGACCGTGGCAGTGCCGTCGACTGTGACCTTGTTATACGTGCTGTTGCCCTTGTCCGCTGTTGCAGTCTGTGAGGATGCGTCGTCCCTCGTCCAGCCGCCGTACACGTCCGTATGCGTACCGCTCGTAACCGTGATCTCGTTGCCCGTCGTCGTGTTGCCGATGACGGAGCGGCCGCCCCATGTTTCATGGTAGATGCTGCTCTCGGCAGTGCGTGCACCCTTGAAGATATAGCGCGTGTAGTCGATTTTTTTGCGCGTTGTGTCTGTGCTCAGGGTTGTCTCTGCGGTATCGCCCGTAGTGCTCACAGATGAGCTGCCGTCCGACACGGTAATGCCGTTCGCGTTCTCGATCAGCGTTCTCGTACCGATTGTCGAGAAGCCGCTCACGGTAATATCGCGCAGGCGGTTAATGGTCGTGCCCGCAGTGTCACTCAGCGTGAGCTTGGGCGAGAGCGTATTCGTAAAGTGGAAGTTGATCGTGTCGAAATTGTGGATGTTCTGCGCCGAAGCGGATGCCTTGACGTTGAGGATGTTGCCCGAGATCGTTCCCGAACCGCCGTCGTTGGAGCCGCCGTAGATGGATTTTTGAATGCTCGTACCCGTCGCGAGGTCATGCGCACCGTCGCCGATGTTGACGATATTGCCTGTGACATCGCCATTCCCATACGTAAAGCCGCCGTAGACGTGACCACGAATCTCGCCGCCCGTGATCGTGACCGTGTTGCCCGTCGCATGTCCCGTGGACGCGATCCCGATGCAGCCGCCGTAGATGACGTCATTCACTCTGCCGCTCTCTACGACAACATGATTGTTCTCTGCGCTGCCGGATGCACCGTAGACGGAGCCGCCGGAAACGGCCTCATTCACCAGCCCTCCTGCATGGAGATAGACCCGGTTCCCCACGGCATCGCCGCCGCCGCAGTTGATGCCGCCTACGGCGGCGTCGACTATTCCGCCGCTGCGGATATGGACGATATTCTCCTTCGCGCGCCCCGTACCGCGCGTGAAGCCGCCGTATATGGTGTTGGGGTTGACGCCGCCGTGGACGCTGTAGTCATAGTTTTCCAAGGTCAGCGTGTTGCCCGATACATCGTCTCCATTTGCGGGATCGTTGATGGCACCGGCAGCACTGCCGGGGTCGTTGTACGGATCTGTGACATTGTTGCTCGGCGGGTTTGACGCATTGATCGTCACGTTCTGCCCCGTCACCTCTGCCGCATACGCATTCGTCGCCCCCGCGAGGGAGCCGCCCGTCAGTGCGATTGCGACGAGAAGCGCCAGCCGTCTTGATTTGATTTCCTGATACATATCATTTGCCTCCTGCGCGTGATTCCTATACATCCTATCCATATTTTCTCACATCTACGAGAAATATCAACAAAGTATGTCATAAACGACGAAAGTATGTCATGAACGCGAAAGCAGTCAAATGTAGTGACCCCAAAAAGTTAGACTGATAGGATCTAACTTTTGGGGGGCAGATCATTGCACGCTCTTTTGTATTGCAATTTGTGAAATTTGTGTCTGCGGATCAGCTGGCTGTGATTATCCACTATTTATCAGTGATTCCATAAATATGTTTGCATAAAAAGAGGGGGCAGGAGCGCGGCATATGAGCTTCCCCCGTCCGAGACGGGGGAAGTGGCACGCCGCAGGCGTGACGATAGGGGCGCCGGTGACTTGTGTGACTTTCTTACGATAGAGCGTTATAGCTTGTTCATGGTGCCCCTTCCACCGCAAGCGGTCCCCCTCCCCCGTTCCGACGGGGGAGGCTTGGGAGCGCGGAATATGAGCTTCCCCCGTCCGAGACGGGGGAAGTGGCACGCCGCAGGCGTGACGATAGGGGCGCCATGAGCGTTTGGGGAAACAAAAACTGCGCCGCGAAAGCAATCGCCTTCACAGCGCAGCATTTTATTTCTACTCAGTCCTTCATGCGCGGCACGGTCATGGTGCCGAAGGAGCTTTCCTTGCGGTGGCAGTGCGGGCACTCGTTCTCGATCAGCCCCGTATAGCCGCAGACGGGGTCGCGGTCGACGGGGTGGTTGATGGAGAAGTAGCCCATGTCCGCGTCGTGCATGGCGCGGACGACCTTCTCGAACGCCTTGACGTTCTTCGAGGGATCCCCGTCCATCTCGATGTAGGCGATGTGCCCCGCGTTCTCAAGCGCATGGTACGGTGCCTCAATGCAGATCTTGTCGTATGCGCTGATGTCGTAGTAGACAGGCACATGGCTGGAGTTCGTCATGTAGGAGCGGTCGGTGACACCGGGGATGATGCCGTACGTCTTTTTGTTCGCGCGCTGGAACTGCCCCGCCGTGCTCTCGGCGGGCGTGCCGAACGTCGTCCAGTTGCGCTGTTCCGCCTCGGTGTACGCGTCCGTGCGCTCTCTGAGATGTCCGACGATCTTGAGTCCGAGCTCCTGTGCCGCTGCACTCTCGCCGTGGTGCTTGCCCGTGAGGGCGACAAGGCACTCGGCAAGTCCGCAGAAGCCGATGGAGTATGAGGCGTGCTTGAGAAGATCCTTGATGGAGTCGACCGGACTCGCCTTCTCGCTGTCCATCCACACGCCCTGCCCCATGAGGAACGGATAGTTGTAAACGTGCTTCTCCTCAATGATCTTCAGGCGGTCGAGGAGGTAGTCGTGACAGAGGTCGATGTAGTGATCGTAAAGCTCCCAGAACTTATCCAGGTCGCCCTTTGCTTCCAGCGCGAGTTTCGGCAGGTTGATCGTCGTAAAGGAGAAGTTGCCGCGGCTGCCCGACTGCTCGGGGCCGTTGACGTTGCTCATGACGCGCGTGCGGCAGCCCATGGTCGCGACGCAGCTGTTGTAGTCGCCGGGCTTGTAGTACTGGAGGTTGTACGGCGCGTCGAGGTTGACGAAGTTCGGGAACAGACGGCGTGCGCTGACGCGGCAGGACTCGATGAAGAGGTCGTAGTTCGGATCCTCGGGGTTGTAGTTGACGCCCGCCTTGAGCTGGAACACGGAGATCGGGAAGATCGCCGTCTCGCCGTTGCCAAGTCCCTGCCATATTGCGCTGAGCACCTCGCGAATGACGAGCCGCCCCTCGGGCGAGGTATCCATGCCGTAGTTGATGGAGCTGAACGGCACCTGTGCGCCCGCGCGGGAGTGCAGCGTGTTAAAGTTGTGGATGAGCGCCTCCATCGCCTGATGGGTCTCCTCCTCGACGCTCTCACACGCAAGCTGATAGACGGTACGCACGTCCGCTTCGAGTTCCTGTGCGACCGGTGTCTCGAACGCCGTGCTGTAGACGACGTGCAGGGCGCGTGCGAGTTCTGCACGTGCCTTTTCCGCACGCGCGTCGTCCTGCTTTTCCGCATAGACGCAGATGGCAAAGTCCAGCTCCGCACGCAGTGCCTTTTTGAATGCGTCATGGGTGAAATGCCCGCGCCCGAGGCGATAGAGGAGCGCCTTCCACGCCTCCTCGACGAGTGCCTTGCGGAACGACTTTTTCACACCGTCCGCCATGGCATAGTCAAACGCGTTGATGCTCTGCCCGCCGAACATATCGTTCTGGTTCGACTGGATTGCAATGCACGCAAGGCTCGCGTATGCGCGGATGGAGTTCGGCTCGCGCAGGAAGCCGTGCCCCGTGGAGAAGCCGCCGCGAAAGAGTTTGAGGAGATCTATCTGGCAACAATTAAAAGTGATAAGTGAGAAGTCCTTGTCATGGATGTGGATGAAGTTCTCGCGGTCAGCGACGGCGTAACGCTCGTCGAGCACGTAGTTGTCGACGAAGTGTTTCGCGCCCTCCGCGCCAAGCTTCAGCATGATGCCCATGGACGCGTCCGTGTTGATGTTCGCGTTGTCGCGCTTGAGGTCGGAGTCGACGGAGTCCGCGAAGAAGATGTCGCGGTAGCTCGCCATGAGGTGCTTCTGCGCGAGGCGGCGCTGTGCGTGCCGCTGACGATAGGTGATGTAGCGGCGTGCGATGTCGTGGAAGCCATGCACGAGCAGCTGCTTCTCGACGAGATCCTGGATCTCCTCGACGCTGATCTCCGCACGATCGCCGAACGCTTCCTCGACGGCGGTCGTCACGGCGTCGATCTCTGCCGCCGTCATCGGGTGAACGTACTCCTTGCTCGCCGCCGCGATCGCGTTGCGGATCTTTGTGCGGTCATAGGGCACGGCATGTCCCGCGCGCTTCGTTACGGTCGTCACTGTCATGAATGAGCTCCTTATACTATATATTGTGGTTGATGATATTCGATACGGAACATATTGTAACAGAGGACGAGATTCTTGGCAAGGAAATTTTTCTCCTGCTGAGGCGGAAGAAGATGCGCTTCATAGAATTTTCCTACTTTTGTCCCGATTGCATTTTTTCTGCCCAACTAGTATACTACATACACTGGAGGATGCAGATTGTGATTAAGAAGGTATCCTACAAGGAGCAGGTGTATCAGTATCTCAAGACGGCGCTCATCAAGGGCGAGCTGCAGGCGGGTGAGATCTACTCGGAGCAGCAGGTGGCGGATCAGCTGAATGTATCGCGCACGCCGGTGCGTGAGGCGGTGATGCAGCTGACGCACGAGGGGATGCTCGAGGTGCGCGCGAATCGCGGTTGGACGGTGCGCCCGGTATCCGAGGATGATCTGCGCGAGATTGTCGCGGCACGCATTGCGATCGAGGGCTACAGCATTCGTTGGCTGACGAAGGAGGCGCCCGAGTCCGTGCGGCAGAAAACGCTCGCGGGGTTGGGTGTCGTGCAGGAGAAGAGCCGCCCGTACATCGCGAGCGACCATATGCACTACGAGTTCATGAAGCTGGACACGCAGTTCCACACGCTGCTGGTTGCGGCGACGGGGAACAGCTATCTCATCCGCATTCACGAGCAGATGCGCACGAAGCTCGAACAGGCGATCTTCACGTCGCTGCACCATCGTCGCCGCCACGCGGAGGCGTGGGAGGAGCACGCGGCGATCCTCTCTGCGATCGGGCGGCGCGATGAGGCGGATGCGATGCGCGCGTTTATGGTGCATATGCAGGCGACCTCGCGCGTGTTTGGAGTAGCGCAGTAAGATATGCCGATACGATGCACCACGCAAACGCCTCGTTACACAAGCGGTCGTGTGCGATTCAATCAGGATTTCGGGCAGTGCCCGATTCTTTTATAAATTAAGTAGTATACTACATACTGCTAGATGGATTCGTTATTGAACGGGAGGAATCAGTCATGAAAAACATCGGATTTATCGGACTCGGTATTATGGGGAAACCTATGGTGCGCAATCTGCTGAAGGCGGGCTTTGCGGTCACTGCCTTTGATGTGGCGACGGACGCGGTGCAGGCGATGGCGGCGGAGGGCGCGAAGGCGGCATCGTCGGCAAAGGAGGCGGCGACGGGCGCAGACATGGTGATCACGATGGTGCCGAGCGGCCCGATCGTGCGCACGATCCTCAGCGGCGCGGACGGTGTGTTTGCGGGCGCAGCGAAGGGCACGATCATCGCGGACATGAGTTCGGTGACTCCGGTCGAGTCGAAGGAGTTTGCGGCGATGGCGGCGGAGCACGGCTGTTCGTTCCTCGATGCGCCGGTCAGCGGCGGTGAGCCGGGCGCCGTGGACGGCTCGCTCGCGATCATGGTCGGCGGCGACGCGGCGGTGCTCCAAGAGGCGCGTCCCGTCTTTGCGGCGATGGGCAAGACGATCACGCTCGTCGGTCCGAACGGCAGCGGCTCGGTGACGAAGTTGGCGAATCAGGTCATCGTGAATCTCAATATCGCGGCGGTGTCGGAGGCGCTGATCCTCGCGACGAAGGCGGGCGCCGACCCGAAGAAGGTCTACGAGGCGATCCGCGGCGGCCTCGCGGGCAGCACGGTGCTCGATGCAAAGGCGCCGATGATGTACTCCCGCAATTTCAAGCCGGGCGGCCCGATCGCGATCAATCTCAAGGACATCACGAATGTCATGGACACGGCGAAGGGCATGGAGCTGCCGCTCATCCTGACGGGCGTGCTGCAGCAGATCATGCACAGCCTCAAGGCGACGGGGCACCTGATGGACGACCACAGCGGCATTGTGCAGTTCTACGAGAACATCTCCGGCGTCGTTGTGAAATCCAATGAGGTGTGAGGAGGTCGGTCATGAAGGTATCGAAGGACGAACTGTTTGCAAAAATTCCCGCAGTTGACGAGGCAAAGGTCGACGCCGCGCTCAACGAGGAACGCAGGGGCTTTGACCGCAAGATCATCGTGCTTGACGACGATCCGACGGGCGTGCAGACGGTGAACGGCATCCACGTCTACACGGACTGGTCGCCTGAGAGTATCGCAGAGGGCTTTGCCGAGGAAAACGCGATGTTCTTCATCCTCACGAACTCACGCGCGTTCCAGGCGGCCGAGACGGAGGCGGAGCACCGCACGATCGCGGCGCGTGTGGCGGCGGAGTCAAAGCGGACGGGCAAGCAGTTCATGCTCATCAGCCGCAGCGACTCGACGCTGCGCGGGCACTATCCGCTTGAGACGGAGACGCTTGCGCACGCCCTTGAGGAGTCGGGCGAGCGCATCGACGGCGAGGTGCTTATGCCGTTCTTCAAGGAGGGCGGGCGATTTACGATCGGCGATGTTCACTATGTGCAGGAGGGCGCCGATCTGACGCCGGCGGGTGAGACAGAGTTCGCGCGGGACAAGACGTTCGGCTACACGGCGTCGAACATGAAGGCGTACATCGAGGAAAAGACGAAGGGCGCGTTCCGCGCGGCGGATGTGGTCAGCATCTCGCTCGATGACCTGCGTGCCATGCGCGTGGACGAGATCACGGCGCAGCTGACGGCGGTGCGGGATTTCCGCAAGGTCGTTGTGAACGCCGTGGACTATGTGGATGTGAAGGTGTTTGCGATCGCGATGATGCGTGCGATGAAGGCGGGCAAGAATTTCCTGTTCCGCACGGCAGCGGCGTGGACGAAGGTCATCGGCGGCGTTGCGGATAAACCGCTCCTCGGGCGCGATGAGCTCGTTGTAAAGGGCAACACGAACGGCGGGCTCATCATCATCGGCTCGCATGTGAAGAAGACGACGGAGCAGTTCGAGAAGCTGCGGGAACTGAGCGCGGTGAAGTTCATCGAGTTCAACCACATGCTCGTGCTCGACCCGCCAAAGCTCGCCGAGGAGCTGCGGCGCATCATCGCAGAGACGGAGGATGCCATCCGCAGCGGCGTGACGGTTGCGGTCTACACGGGGCGCAAGCGGTTTGACGCAGGCTCCGAGGAGGAGTCCCTGCGCGTCTCCGTGCAGATCTCGGAGGCGATCACGAGCATTGTGCGTCGCCTCAGTGTTCAGCCTGCGTTTCTCATCGCAAAGGGCGGCATCACGTCCAGTGATGTCGGGACGAAGGGGCTCTCGGTGCACCGCGCACTCGTCCTCGGACAGGTCGCGCCCGGCATCCCCGTCTGGCAGACAGGACCGGAGAGCAAGTTCCCCGGCATGAGCTACATCATCTTCCCAGGCAACGTTGGCGCGGCAACGACGCTGCGCGATGTGACCGCAATGCTAGGAGAAAGCTCTGTATGTTAAGCTTGATAAGGAGGGCTTACTGTGGAACACTTTCAGCAGTATCTTGGCGAGTTTGTAGGAACCGCCTTTTTCATGATACTGGGACTTGGAACGATTGCCAATATTTCGCTGAAGAAGTCGGGGATGTATGGCGCGGGCGGACTGATGGCGGCGTGCGGCTGGGGGCTCGGGATGGTCGCGGTGGCGGCAATCTTTGCTCCGCTCACGGGCGCGCATGTCAATCCAGCGGTGACGATCGGCTTCCTGATCGGCGGGGATTTCCCGCTCGAGATGGTGCCCGGCTACTTCATCGCGCAGTTCCTAGGCGCCTATGTGGGCGCGGTCATTGTCTGGTTCGTCTGGAAGGATCACCTCGATGAGGAACCTGAGGCGGGGGCGAAGCTCGGCGTGTTTGCCACGGCACCGTCGATTCGGAATCCGCTGCGCAACTGTCTCGCCGAGGCGACTGCGACGTTCAGTCTGATGTTCATCATCCTGTCGCTCTCGCATCTGCAGCCCGCGGGAGGCGTGGCGCTGTTCTTCGTGTTTGCCGGCGTGGCGGGCGGCGTCATGGCGTTCGCCGGGCTCACGGGATACGCGATCAATCCCGCGCGCGACCTTGCCCCCCGCATTGTGCACGCGATGCTGCCCATTCGCGGAAAGGGTAATTCGGATTGGAGTTATGCGTGGGTTCCCGTCGTCGGTCCCATGCTCGGCGGCGCGGCTGCCGGGATTCTCTATAATGTGCTGTTTCGATGGCAGATGTAAGGACGTTACGTTTTTTGGGTCAGATATGAAAAGGAGGCACCCCTATGTTTATGTTTCTCTCTCATCCGCTCGATCCGAAGGATCTCGCATGGCCGGGCGAGCCTGTCGTGAAGACGAAGCAGTGCACCGATGTCTGTGAGAAGACGCCGTTCGCGAGCTTCATCACGGAGCTGCCGAATCACTGCGGTACGCATATGGATGCGCCGCGCCACTTCGTCAAGGACGGGCTGAGCATCAATCAGCTGGACATCGACTACTTCTGTCATGAGGAGGTGGCTGTGCTCGACATCCCAAAAGGGCTTGCAGAGGGCGTCACGAAGGAGGACTTGGAGCCGTTTGCCGATGTCCTCGGGCGCGTTTCTGCCGCGCTGATTCGCACCGGACTCGAACGGTATCGGACGGAGGAGCCGACGGTGTATCAGCACGAGGGCTCCTATATCGCGCCGAGCGCCGGGGACTACCTGACGGAGACGTTCCCGAATCTGCGCGTGATCGGGATGGACTTCCTCGCGGTCGGCTCCCCGTCGACCAAGGTGCCGGAGAGTGAGTCGCCCGTACACTGCCATCAGCATCTGCTCGGGTACCACACCGGGAAATTCTGCACGGCAATCGAGGATATGCACCTGTCCGAGGTGCCGAAGGGGAAGAAGATCAAGCGCTTCTTCAACGCGCCGCTTCGCATCGTAGGTCTTGACTCCAGTCAGGTGGTCTGCATCGCGGAAATCGAGGACTGATCCCAACCTCCCGCGTGCAATACGGGGAAGGCTTAGGGATTACTAGTTTCCCCGCTCCCAACGAAACATCCCCGCACGTCGGAAGAATCCGATGTGCGGGGATGTTTGCTCCTGAGGAATCGTTTAGCCGTGGTGATGATCGACGCCGACCATGACGGACGTTGCCTTGATGACGGCGTATGCCTCCTTGCCGACCTCAAGACCGAGCTCTGCGATGGCGTTCATGCTGATCGTCGCGGTGACGACATCGCCGCCCTTGAGCTCGATGCCGACGATGCCGTTGACGGCCCCCTTCTCGATGGAGATAACCTTGCCCTTGAGCTGATTGCGTGCACTGAGTTTCATTTGTTTCCCTCCCTTATTCGCAATGTCGTTGATATTGTAGCATAAATCCATTACAAAGTTTGTGATGAATATCACATTTATCCCTATTGCTTGTTCGTCGTTTCGTTTGATGATATAATTGTTTGGGAATATTCGGTTCCTGTGGATTTTGCTGCTGTCAGTGAAAAGGCAATGCATATGGAGAATAGACACAACACCGAAAATATGGGGAATGGCGGGAATCCTGCCGCGATTTCGGAGCAAATGCTGTTGGATGCGTTTCTCTGTGAGATTGTTGTGATCGACACGGGAAAGCGCATTGTAAAGGCGAACGAATCGTACTGCATGGCGCGGGGGGCGAGCCTTGCACAGGTTGTGGGAATGCCGATCGAGGCGTGCGGCAATGCGGACGCCATTCTCAAAGCGTTGGAGTATCCGACCGAGACGAAGCTGATCTTTCAGGAAGATGACGATATCGTTGCACTCAGCAGTATTTTTTCGAGCGGCGCGCTGGTCGGTGCGATGGAGATGCGGTTCCGTCACCATGGTCTGAGCGATGCTGCTGCGATGGAAGTGAGCTACAGCCACATGGCGGAGGACATCCACAAGCTGTTTGAGACCAACTGGGATGTGATCTACGCCTCGGACGATACGGGCAAGACGCTTGAAGTGAGTTCGGCAGCAACCGCGATCTGGGGCGTAGATGCCGAGCAGCTGGTTGGAAAAAGCGTCTATGATTTGGAAAGAGAGCGCATTTTCTATCCATCCATTACGCGCATGGTGCTGGAGTCAAAGCGGCGCGTGCAGGCGATTCAGACGACGGCGACGGGGAAGAAGCTCCTCGTCATGGGAACGCCCATCGTGGACGAGGAAAACCGGATTGTCCGCGTGATCAATACGTCGCGGCTGATCGTGGATGAGAGCGAGTTCTCACAGGAGCTGAACGAGACGCGGCTCCTGCTCGAGGGCTATAAGCGCGAGCTCGCGCGGAGTCAGCTGCAGGAGGAGCAGAACAACGCGTTCATCGCGGAGAGTCCGGAGATGAAGAAGATCGCGGTCATGGCACTGAAGGTGAGCGAGACGGATGTGCCCATCCTCATCACGGGCGACTCCGGCGTCGGCAAGGAGGTGCTTGCCAACTTCATCCACGCCAAGAGTCCGCGCACGGAGAAGCCGTACATCAAGATCAACTGCAGCGCACTGCCGCCGACGCTCTTTGAGTCGGAGCTGTTCGGCTACGAGCGCGGCGCTTTCACGGGGGCGGAGCGCAGCGGCAAGCCGGGGCTGTTCGAGCTCGCACAGGGCGGCACGCTGTTTTTGGACGAGATCAGCGAGATTCCCGTCGGCATGCAGGCAAAGCTCCTGCGCGTGCTGCAGGAAAACGAGTTCATGCGCGTGGGCGGAACGAAGACCATCCCCCTGGATGTACGCATCATCGCGGCGTCGAACAAGAATCTGCCGGAAGAGATCGCGCAGGGACAGTTTCGCCGGGATCTGTACTATCGGCTGAATGTTGTGCAGTTCCACATTCCGCCACTGCGGGAACGGCAGGAGGATATCCTGCCGCTGTCGCTCTTTTTCCTGAAAAAATACAATGCGAAGTATCGGCTGAACCGTCGGCTTTCCGCGGATGTGATGGATGCCTTTTCCCGCTGCCGCTGGGACGGGAACACGCGGGAACTGCAGCATGCGATTGAGCGGATGGTGGTGCTCTCGCCGCAGGATGTCATCGGCGTCGACAGCCTGCCGGAATCGCTGCAGTGCCGTCAGCGCTCCGCCCCCATTCAGGTGGATGCGATCATCCCGCTGCGGGAGGCACAGCGCCTTGTGGAGGAGAAACTGATCGCGATGGCGCAGCGGAAGTACAAGACGACAACACGGATCGCCGAGGTCTTGGGGGTGGATCAGAGCACGATCAGCCGAAAATTGAAAAAAGTATAAACAAATATGCACCGCCGCATAAAATCTATGCAGCGGTGCATATTTTTTGTGCGCGTTTACGCCACAATCACAGTATTTATGTAGGAATTCACGTTGGCATGAAAATTGCATATTACGAAAGCAGAGGACAATGATGAATCCAAAGGAGGCGAGGCTATGGCACATAAATGGATCGCTGCCGCCGTGCAGATGGACTGCGTTCCCTATGACAAGGACGCCAATCTGAGGCATGCGGCAGAGCGGATCGCGGATGCCGCATCGCAGGGCGCACGGCTCGTTGTGCTGCCGGAGCTGTTCAATACGGGCTATCGTGTCGAGGTGCGGGACATGGAGCTCGCGGAGGGCATTCCGGGGCATACGACCCGATGGATGCAGGACATGGCACGGCGCTATGGCATCTATGTCGCGGGCGCGCTTCTCGAACGCGGAGCGGACGGTCTTATCTACGACACGGCAGTGCTTGTCGGTGCGGAGGGCTGCATCGGGCAGCAGCGCAAGATGCACCTCTGGGATGCGGAGAGCAGTCGATTCGCAAAGGGCGCGGAGATCGGCGTCTGTCGGCTGCCGTTTGCGACGGTCGGGCTTCTCATCTGCTATGAGATTGGCTTTCCCGAGATGGCGCGGATTCAGACGCTCAAGGGGGCGGATGTACTGCTCTACTCCTCGGCGTTTGGACGGGCGCGCGACTACGTCTGGGATCTTGCGTCGCGGAGTCGGGCACTTGAGAACGGCGTGTATGTCGTGGCGTGCAACCGCTGCGGACAGGAGCAGACTACCTCGTTCGCCGGGCTGAGCCGCATTGTGGCGCCGGACGCGTCGCTGCGGGCAGCGGCAGGGATGGACGGCGAGGCCGTGATCTGCGCGGAGATCGATTTGGATGATGTGGCAGCGATGCGAAAGGCACTGCCGTATCTGCGCGATTTGCATCCCAGATTGCGCAATGAGATGTTTTGATGATGATGATGAAAGGTATCGGAGGTTTTTGCAATGGCAAAGAAAGAGATTCTCGTTGGTTATGGCGTGGATATCGATGCGGTCGCCGGATGGCTCGGATCGTACGGCGGCGAGGACTCGCCGGATGATATTTCGCGCGGACTCTTTGCGGGCGAGGTTGGCATTCCGCGCCTGCTCAAGCTGTTCAAGAAGAACAACATCAAGGCGACGTGGTTTGCGCCGGGGCACTCCATCGAGACGTTCCCCGAGCAGATGAAGATGATCGTAGCGGACGGGCATGAGGTCGGCGCACACGGATACTCGCACGAGAATCCGATCGCGATGACGCCGCAGCAGGAGGAGGATGTGCTCGTAAAGAGCATCGAGCTCATCAAGGCGCTGACCGGCAAGAGCCCGACGGGCTACGTCGCTCCGTGGTGGGAGTTCTCCAATGTCACGGACAAGCTGTTGAAGAAATACGGCATCAAATACGATCACTCCCTGATGCATCATGACTGCATGCCGTACTATGTGCGGATCGGCGACAGTTGGAGCAAGATTGACTACGCGGCACCGGCGTCTACGTGGATGAAGCCGTTGGTGCGCGGCGAGGAGACGGATCTGGTGGAGATCCCCGCGAACTGGGACCTCGATGATCTCCCGCCGCTGATGTTCATCAAGAAGTCGCCGAACAGCTTCGGTTTCCACAACCCGCGCGACATCTTCGGCATGTGGGAGGACTCCTTCGACTATGTCTACGAGAACTATGATTTCGCGGTGTTCCCGATGACCATTCATCCCGATGTCTCCGGACGCATGAAGTGCATCGGCTGCCACCAGCACCTCATCGACCACATCAACAAGCACGAGGGCATCCGCTGGTGTACGCTCGACGAGATGGCGGACGCGTTCCTCGCGCGGTTCCCGAAGAAGTCGTAAGGCGTCCCTGTGGAGGCGGCGCCGCGGGGAACGCGCCCGCGGCGCTTGCTCCGCGCTGCGGCATGAGAGTCTGAGAGGAGGAGGATCCATGTGTGTCCTATGCGGTGAGCTGATTATGAATGTGCACTGGACGGATCAGCCGTTCCACGATGCGGAATACGGGCAGCGGGAGCGCGTTGTCGCCGGAGAGGGGCAGCGCGATCGGCGGCGGATGCGCCTGCGCCGCGTGGCGGTTGCGGACAGAGTGCTGCGGTACTACGGTCTGAGCATACGGGACTGGAACGGCAGCAAATACGTGCTCGCGGATCGGAAGGGCAACAGTCGGATCGTCAGCGATCTCGGCGATATGTGGAGCACCGCCGCGCAGATGTGCCGCAGGACGTTGGATCCGCTCGATCCTGATTTTCTGTGTGCCATACGCGGCGGCGTGTGAGCATCATGGCGGATCGCAGGCTCCCGATCACCGTCGTGACGGGCTTTCTGGGCAGCGGAAAGACGACACTGCTCGCGAATGTGCTGAAGGATGCACGCTTTCAAAACACGGCGACGATCATCAACGAGTTTGGTGAGGCGGGGCTCGACCATCGCCTGATCCGGCGCGTCAAAGAGTCGACGCGTCTCCTGAGCGGCGGGTGTATCTGCTGCAATATGCGCGAGGATCTCATCGCCGTGCTGAAGGAGATCCTCAACGAATACGAGCGGGGCGAGATGCCGCTTGAACGCGTCGCCATCGAGACGACGGGGCTCGCCGACCCCGCCCCGATCCTGTTCTCCGTGCTCATGGATCCGCTGCTCAGTCAGCGCTACTATGTCAGCAATGTCGTCTGCTGTCTGGATGCGGTGAACAGTGCGCTGCATCTGCGGAGTCACGCGGAGTCGCTGCGGCAGATTGTCGCGGCGGACACCATTGTCATTACAAAGACGGATATGGCTGCCCCTGCCGAGGTCGCTGCGATGCACACACGACTGCGCGAGCTCAATCCGGCGGCGGTGATTCGCGAAAGTGCGTACGGGGGGATTGACCCCAATGCTGTCTTTGGCGCGCAGGAAGCCTTGCCGCAGGACCGAGCGGTGCGCATGGCAGAGATGCCGCCGCTCGGGGGGCAGCATGACAGCACCGTTCGCTCCATGTCGATCCGATTTTATGAGGCGCTCGACTGGACCGCGTTCGGGCTGTGGATGAGCATGCTCCTCTATACGCACGGTGAGCGGATGCTGCGCGTCAAGGGGATTGTCGACGTGGGGGAGCGCGGCCCCATCGTCATCAACGGCGTGCAGCACGTCATTCACCCGCCGCAGCACCTGCCGGACTGGCACGGGGAGGAGCACAGTTCGCAGATCGTCTTTATCATGAAGGATCTCGAACCGCAGCGTATTATGGAATCGCTGACCGCCTTTCAGGGCGTCCTCGGCGCCGCACCGGTCATCGAGGAGATCCACACGAATCCGTATGGGAAAGCTCATGGATAAAGATCTGTGTTTCTTTTCCTCTCTTGCGCTTCCATGGAAAAACGTTCGCTCACGGCGGAGAACGCGATGGATGCGCTTGCCATTCCGCCGTCAGTGGGGACGGCATCAGGCGATGCTCTGAGAAGTGTTTGTGACCTGCACCCGTCGGTACGATTGCCGACGGGTGCTTTGTGTGTTCGGACGGAAAAGGCGTACGGTAGCAAACGGCGGGATCCAAACGTCCTAATTTTGCAAAAGTCCTTGTATTTCCTAGGGAAAATGGGTATCATAGGGATAAATTTTTTGCAAAAAAGAGGTGCGGCGATGATATTCGGACGATTTTTGCTGTTTCTCTGCGTTCTTCTCACCCCGCTGCGTGCACTTGCCGCGCCCGGTGATCTGCCGTCGCTCTACTTTGTGTGCGCGGCGGCATCGGAGGCGGCATACAGCGGTGATCTGCCGGAGCTGCTGCGCGCGCGCCTGATCGCGGCGGGCTGGCAGATCGAGTCGTATGAAACGCCGGGGCATCGCGGGACGGTCGGGCGGTTCTTTCATCTCGTACGCACGGCGGAGGATGGTGTGGAGACACATTTGATCGCGTTCCCGGGGACGGAGCGCGGGAGCGATGTGTGGACGGATCTGCGCCTTGGTCGTGCGGTGTTCGGTGGGACGACGCCCGCAGAGTTTCTCGCGATGCGTGATGCGCCCGTGACGGAGCGGAGCGCGACGCCGCTGGTGCACAGAGGTTTCCTTGACTATACGCAGGCGGCGCTCTTTACGGACACGTTTCCCGACTACGGCAACCGCACGGCAGGTGAGATAATCGCGGCGGAGCTGCGCGCACATCCTTCGGCACATCTCTATCTCACGGGGCACAGCCTCGGCGGGGCGACGGCGATTCTCGCGGCGGCGCGGCTCGCGGATATGGGCGTGCCGGCGGAGCAGCTCGTCGTGACGACGTTCGGCGCGCCTGCGGTCGGGAATGCGGCGTTTGTGCAAAGATATGAGGGGCGGTTTACGTTGCATCGCGTGGTGATGAGCGGCGATCCGATGAAGAACATCCTCGCAGCGCCGCTCGGCTTTTGTCCGTTCGGGGAGCGCGTTGCGTGGCATCCTGCGCGGAGCGTGGCAAAGTTCCCGCACGCGATGATTGTCTATGTGGATGCGGCGATCCGTCAGCTGTACGATGCGTACGGCGGGGATCGTGCCTGTCTCTTTCTGATGGGTGCGCCGAACCGCACGGAGGGGCATCCGCTCTATGTCGCGCCGATCGAGACGGAGATGGATGAGGTGCTGACGGAGGACGCGCCCTATATGGCGGCGGTGCTGCGCGATGTGCTGCATGTGTGCAATGCACAGGCAATGTTCGCGACGGTGGATGAGGGGCTGTCGGAGAACGGCCTCCTCAGCGGGCTGACAACGCACCTTGAGGCGGCACGCGCGTCGGGTGCGGAGGAGATGATCGCCTATCGCATCACGGGTGCGAGGATCCGCGATGCGCACGAGACCTACCGCATCACCCTGGAGCGTGCGGTGTACGATATGGACGGCAATCTCATCGCGGCAAGCTCCCGCTCGGCACGCACGGGGACGCTCACGCCGATCGAGACCGTGGTATATCTGTTCGCGCAGGATTAGGGAAGCACTGGATGGCTAAAGCGCAATATACTTGAAAAGGGAAAGGACATCACGATGGTCGTGGAGGATCTGTGGCGGCTGTTTGACATTATCGGGACGCTTGCCTTTGCGGTGTCGGGGGCGCTGGTCGGCCTCTCGCGCCGCATGGATATTTTCGGCATCTCGGTGCTGGCGCTGGCGACGGCGGTGGGCGGCGGTATGGTGCGCGATGTGCTGGTCGGCATTACGCCGCCGATGACGCTGCGCGATACGACGAATTTTCTCCTGTCGGTGGGCGTCGCACTCCTGACCTCGCTGCTCTATCAGTGGACGGCGCTGCACCGTATGCGCCGTCAGCGGCTCCTCACGATCTTCAATGTGTCGGATACGATTGGGCTCGCCGCATTTACGATCACGGGAGCGCTGACGGGTGTGCGCGTCGGCGGAGATGACAGCTATGTGCTGCCGCTCCTCCTCGCGGCGACGACGGCGGTGGGCGGCGGCATGATCCGCGATGTGCTCGCGCAGCGGATGCCCGTGGTGCTGTACGCCGAGGTCTATGCGGCGGCATCCCTCGCCGGCGCGTTCGTGTTCTGCATGCTGCGCTTTACGCTCGGGATCGAGGCGGATTCGTGGCTTGCGTTCATGCTCGTGCTGCTCATCCGCTTTGCCGCGATTCACTGGAACTGGAGTCTCTATCATCCGCGCCCGCCGAAACGGCATCATGATAAGGATGTGGAGGAATAACGGGGCGTTTGCGTGGAGCATCGCAGTCCGTAACACTTGACATAGACCCCAACAGATTCTTCCTTTGCTTATCTTTCTCTCATGGTATATAATGAAAAGAATTCTACAGATAAAGGAAGGATCGTCATGAACGATACGAACGCAGTCACCTCCCGCCGCAAGATTATCCTGAGCGGCATCCAGCCCACCGGCACATTCACCCTCGGCAACTATCTCGGGGCGGTGAAGAACTGGCGGCACCTGCAGGAGGAGTATGACTGCTATTATTTTGTCGCCGATCTGCACGCGCTGACGGTATACCATGCGCCTGCCGCGCGCCGAAAGGCGAGCCGTGAGGCGTTCGCTCTGCTACTGGCGTGCGGGCTGGATCCCAAAGAGAGCCTCGTCTTTATCCAGAGCCATGTACCCGCGCACGCGCAGATGGGGTGGATGCTCTCGTGCCTCAGCCCGTTCGGCGATCTCTCGCGCATGACGCAGTTCAAGGACAAGTCGGCGAAGCACCCCGAGGACATCAATGCGGGCCTCTTTACCTACCCCGCGCTGATGGCGGGCGACATTCTCCTCTATCAGGCGGACTACGTGCCCGTCGGCGCGGATCAGACGCAGCACCTCGAGTTCACACGTAACGTCGCAGCGCGGTTCAACCACGTCTACGGCGAGATGTTCCGTCTGCCCGAGGGCTATTTCCCGAAGGCGGGTGCACGCGTGATGAGCCTCGCGGAGCCAACGGCAAAGATGAGCAAGTCGGACGAAAATGCAAAGGCGACGATCTACATCCTCGACGATGAGAAGACGATCCTCAAAAAGTTCAAGTCCGCCGTGACGGACAGCGAGGCGGAGGTTGCGTTCCGTGAGGGCAAGGACGGCATCAATAATCTCATGACGATCTACGCCGCCGTCACGGGCAAAACGATGGACGAAATCACGGCGGAGTTCGCGGGCAAGGGCTACGGCGACTTCAAGACCGCCGTCGGTACGGTGGTCGCAGAGGAGCTGCGCCCGATCCGCGAGAACTACGCGCGCCTCCTCAAGGATGTGGCATATCTCGATGCGGAGATTGCACGCGGAGCGGAGCGTGCATCGCAGATCGCCGAAAAGACGCTGCGGAAAACGATGCGCAAGATGGGGCTGTGCTGACGGGCGAGAATCGCGTGACGCGCGCCGTGATTCTCGCGGCAGGGCGCGGCGCACGCCTCGCACCGCTGACGGATCGGGTGCCAAAGCCGCTCGTGCCCGTCAACGGCACGCCCATCATCGCCACGATTTTAGGGAAACACTGATAAATTCAGCACCATCATCTTGACGCATCTTTTTTGCCCGCACTTCGTCGGCAAATCTTAAGGAAGCGCTGAAGGCGTAATTCACTGGAAAGAGAGCGAGAAATGCAAGACGATTTCACCGTATTCTGGCGCAATAACGAGCGTGCCTATGCGCTCTTTTACGATCTCCTCGATCGTTCGGAGCGCGGAGCATACGACGACGACTTCCTCGCGCAGCTTGCAGCCTATCGGGAGGCTGCTCCTGAGAGTGAGCGCGCGGATATCTTCGCGGCAAAATATCTGTTACATCACGGGGATGCAGAAAATGCTGCCGTCTGCGGAGAGCGCGCCCATCGGAAGCGCCCCGTGAACTACGAGATCTGGAAGCTCCTCTCCCACGCCTATGCAGCGTGTGGGCGCTACGCGGATGCGCTCGTCATGCAGGGCTATGCGCTGAACTTCTTCAAGGTCCCCATCGCTCTTGATGTACCGGCCTCCGTTCTGACAGAGGAGACACTTGCCCGTCTCTCACGCGCGGCGGGCAAAGCAAACTACGCCCCCTACGCGCTCAGCCGCATGAACTACAGTGACGAGGAGGGGCTGACGGCACAGTCCACGGTCTTTTTCGAGGAGTTCCTGCCCGTCTCCGAGCACATCACGCCACACTACTATGTCGGTGCGTACACGGAGCGGGATATGCACGGGACGAAGCGATGGCTGATGCGCACGATCGCACATGCAGAGGGGCTTGCGGACCATGTCGGCGGAGATTTCACCTTTGACATTATGCGCGGCACGCGTGCGCCAAAGAGTGCGACCATCCGCTTGGAGGATGGAGTGGAAGCGATCGTACCCGTCTTTGGTACGGCGGAGGGACAGGTGCTTACAGCAAAGACGGAAACGGTGGACGACTGCATCTGGCTGAATCCCGGCGCCCCGAATTATTTTCGTCTCAATGAAGATACAACGCTCTCCTCGACAGAGGAATTCATCGTCGGTACATCGATCCCGCTTGTGCACAGCCCCGCCCGCAAAAAGCTCGTACTAAACATCCTTGTCGATGCGCTCCCATGGCAGGTGCTGCGCACCTCCTTCGCCGAGCATATGCCCAATACGGCGCGCTTCTTCGCGCACGGCACAATCTTCGATCAGCATTTCTCCGTATTTGAGTACACCTATCCCTCGCTGGCGACGATCGAAACGGGAATGTATCCGCAGCATACGGGTATCTTCAGCGAGTGGGTAGCGATTGAATTGAACGAGGACATTATCACCATTGCCGAGCGGGCGCGCGATGCCGGCTATGCCACGTCGAATCTCATGAGCGACGGCAGCGGTACCTACAATGGCGTAACGCGCGGCTATGACCGCCTCGTCGTCTCCTCCTACGACCTCAAGGCATATGAAGCTGTGGAGCGCGTCATCCACTATCTGGACGGCTGCGGGGAGGCGGATCACTTCATCTTCCTGCATCTTGGTGATGTACATCCGTGGGGGAGCACGTCATTCCAGATTCCCACTGCCACACAGATGCATCTGCCGCTCGCACAGCGCCTCTCCGACTCCAAGGTGAAGGTAACGAGTCCCTATCTGCGCCCGAGTGCATTCAATCAAACCGCGTTCTGGCAGGGTGTGCACGATGCGGATCGCGCGCTTGGCATGCTCTTTTCCTATCTCGAGCAGCACTACGCGCCCGAGGACTATCTCATCAGCCTCTACTCGGATCATGGCGTGCCGATCTTCAGTCCCACGCACTACATCGTGGATGCACAGATGACAAGAGCGACGTGGATGATGCGCGGCGCGGGTGTGCCCGAGGGCGTAGTCGCAAGCGAGCTGACAAGTGCCGTAGACATCTACCCTACACTCGCCCATCTCCTCAACTTTCCCGTCGATGCAGCGGTCGATGGCGTGCTGCCAAGGCTCTTCGGCGGGATGGGACGAGAGATCGCGTACAGCAATTCGCTCTTCCCGCGCAAGTACTACTATCTCGCAGCGCGCGCACAGGACTATACGCTCTTCCTTGAAACACTCGATCCCGTTTCCTTGAGCGGTACCGTCGATCTCGCGCGAACGAAGGTAGGGATCTATCCGCGTGCACACGAGAACATCGCAGAATATGAGGTGGACAGCCCCGAGCTGCGTGCATTCTTCTATCCGCGCGTCCGTGAATTTTTGCAGGGGATCGGGAGCAACGGCGAGCAGTTCCCCCCGCCGGAGGAAATTGTATGAACGTCAATGATTTTCTCTCTGCGCTCGGCGCAGAGTTCTTTGCAGGGATCCCCGACTCGAAGCTGCGCCCGCCGGTCGACGATCTGAGAAACCAGGGGCGTAAGGACATAGACTCATAAAAGGAGATCTCCCATGCGTCCCCTTCTTCTCATCGGAATAACGGTGCTGCTTCTGTGCACTGCGGGCTGCACGTCCCACATCGGCAAACGGATCAACGACTGCAATACCAGTGAAACGACCGTGCCGCAGCAAAACGCCACACAGGAAGCAAAAACAGAGCAAGCGGTGCCGCTCATTGCGAATGCCCCGAGCGGCACCAGCATCCTTATCAGGAAGTCGGAGTTCCGCCTCTATCTCCTCGTAAACGGGAACGTCGTTCAGTCATGGCCGATTGCGCTCGGCAAAAACGCGGGGCAGAAGGAAGTGGTCGGCGACATGAAGACGCCAAACGGCAGCTTCCCCGTCGACGAGGTGCTGGGTTCCTCCGACTGGACGCATGACTTCGGCGATGGCAAGGGTGAGATCGCGGGCGCGTACGGTCCCTACTTTATCAGCCTTGACACCTCGGCGCTCTCGGGCGGTGCATGGGACGGCATCGGCATCCACGGCACGCACGATCCCGCGAGCATCGGGACGCGCGCGTCCGAGGGCTGCATCCGTATGAACAACGAGGATCTCTGCGCGCTCAAGGAACACGTAAACGTCGGTATGCAGGTGACGATTGAGGAGTAACAAGACATACAACAAAAGCCGCATCCTCTCATGGAAATGATTGGATGCGGCTTCATTCTGCCTATGTTGCAGAAAATTCGTTTGCAATTTTCTTGGTAAGCCCCTATAATGATATTCGGAACGTCCTAGCAACGTGGCGGCTTCTTTCCCCCGAAAGGGGGTGAGCGGATATGAGCGAATTTGACACGATCTTGTTTCTTGTCGTGGCAACAGGCTACATTCTCGCGATAACCAAAAAGAAATAACCGCCCCATCTCCCAAGTGAGCGGTTATTTCTTATAATAACAAGTCTGAACTTCGGAAAGATGCCGCCTAGGGCGTTCTTCCTGTTTTTATTATAGCAACTACTTCCGTGATTGGCAAGAAAAATGTAACAGAGCGTTACCCTTTCCCCCGCACCAGCCCCATTGCAAGCTCGGCGTTGCGCGCGGCGAGGCTGCGCATCTGCGCGAGGAGGTCGGCGTTCGCCGCCGTGAACTCGTGGCGTGCCGCCCATTTGCGTCGCACCTCCTTGAGGACGCTCGCAGTTGTGATGTCCTGCAGGTCGTTGACGGGCTTCTCGCCGATGGAGCGGAGGAAGCGGTCGACCTTGGGATCGTAGGAAATGCCGATCATGGGGACGCCCATGACGCCCGCAAAGATGAGCGCATGTAAACGAACCCCGATCATCAGATCCATGTTCGCGACGAGGGAGAGCAGTTCGCTCGTACTGTACTCGTCATCGAGGACGGTGCTCTCCTCCTGCGTCCACGCGGCGATGGTCTTTGCCGTCTTGACATCCTCGGGGTACTGCATGGGGAGGAAGATGACGCGCGCATCGAATTCACGCACGATGGCGTCGCTGATCTCGGCGAGGATCTCCTTGTAGTGCTGCCAGCCCTGCCAGTCGCGCACGGAGATGCCGACGACGGGCTTTGCACCGTCCGCCCCATAGCGACTGAGGATGGCACGCCCCGTCTCGCGACCGACGGGATGGATGCCGAGCACGGGATCTGCCGTACACTCCATCGGCGGGCGTGTGATGCCGAGGCGGCGCAGCTCCGCCATCGAGCCCTCGTCGCGGACCGTGATCAGGGAGACGCGGTTGCCGAGCCAGCGCATGCAGCGGCAGGCAAATCGTCCCGTGACGGGGCCGATGCCCTGCGCATAGAGCATAACGCGCTTGCCGAGGAGGAGGGCGAGCAGGATGATGCCCATGTAGTAGTAGAGGCTGCGGCGGCTCGTGACGTTCTGCAGGAGGCTGCCGCCGCCGCTGATGAGAAGATCGGTGCGGCGCAGTGCCCCGAGGATTCCGCTCACATCAAGAGAGCCAACCGCGTGCACGCCGTGGCGCCGCTCGGTGTCCGCAGGATCCGCACTGATGACGGTAATATGAAGTTCCGGGTCCAAATCCGCGAGTACTTCGAGCATCGCCGCGAGCATGGCTTCATCGCCCGCGTTCTTTGCACCGTAGTACCCCGATACAACGATCCGCTTCATCGGGTGAAATGCCCTCCGTTTCCCATTCCTATGACGATCTTCCTTTATTGCTCAAAGCGCCCTTCCGCCCTTGAAAGGGTATGCACGCACAAATTCAGACCGCCCTCCGCACACGCTCCAGCAGATGATTCCATGCGGCGACAAGCGCCACGAGCACGGCGCCGATCGCACCGCCGAGGAAGACACCGCCGATGCCGCGTACCAGCGACATTTCCACAGGAGTCCTCATATGCGCGAAGGTCTCCACCATCGACCCCTGACCGATGGTCGCGGCGAGCACGAGCCCGAAGATGATCCACGTCTTCCACTGCCGCGCCGCGCCGTAGAGTGCGAGCAGGAATGCGGGATGTCCGATCAGGAACTCCTTCGTACGCGGGCGTGCGTAGAAGATCTGCTCGAGCGCTGCACGCATCTTCAGCTCGATGCCGGGCACGGGCATGCCCGAGGTGTGTCCGCTGCGCAGGACCAAAACGACAAGCGCCCCGAGTAGGACAAGCCCGCCGAGAAGCGAGCCGACGCGCACGGGCGTCCCCATAATCTCGCGCAGCTGTCCGAAAACGCCCGCCGAGGCGTCGAACTGCCCGTCAAAGATGTCAAACCGCTGCAGGAAGGCAGCAGCGACGAGGATCATCGGCAGGACAAAGGTCAGCTTGATCCCGCGGAAGATGTCGAACTCAAGGAGATAGCGCGTATCCGCGAGCGCACCCGAGAGATAGGAGGCACCGATCATCGACAGCGCACTCGTGATGCCGAGGAGCACCAGCCCCGCGACGAGGATGCGCCAGAGAGGCGTATCCTTGGGGAAGCGCCGCGTGCGCAGGAGATCGAGCAGTGCCACGATGGCGAGCGCGGGGAAGAGATTTGCGCTTGCGAGTGCCGCGACAAGGCGCACCTTACTGCCCGCACCGATGAGAATGGGCATCATGGAGATGAGCGCCGCCACCGCGAAACAGAGCAGGACGGTCTTTCGCCGTCGGTTCAGCGCGGGGATGACGAGCGAGAGATAGAGCACGCCCGCCGCCGCGACACCCATGATGACGAGCGCACGCAGCACGCGCGACGGCTCGTACGAGGCGAACATGCCCGCACGGCCGATCTTGAACCCCTTTGCCTCAAGCGCTGCACGCGTATCGGCGAAGTACTTCATGTTCGTCTCGAGGAGTGTCATGCTCGGCGCAGGCTCCTCGTAGATGCGCAGGAGATTGATGCGGATGTTCCGCTCCTCGTCCGTCGTCTCCCAGCGCTCGACGGCGGCGTCGATCTTGAGCTTTTTCAATTCATCCAGAGGGATGCTGTAGAGACGCGCGACATGGTCGTAGCCGACGCCCTTCGCGATCTCGTCCATGCCCTGCTGCTTGTAAAACTGCAGCTGAGTCACGCCCTCGATCAGACCGAGCGAGAGCCGACGCGCACGCATCTCGTCGATCGTGGTCTGCAGCGCCTTCGGCACACCGAGCGTCACCGGCCCCGAGAAGACAATTGCCGAGACCGCGATCCCATCCATGCGCGCAAAAACAGCGTGCACATCGTCCGGCGTACAGTCATAATAGTTCGAGGGACGCGCGATCACGTCGAAGCCCGCCGCATTGACGGCGCGCATCTCATCGGACGGCAGCCCGATGTTGCGCTTCAGGAACACCTCGTAGAGATCCTTGACCGCGATGACCTCGTCCGTGCCGACGGTGAGGACCGTGATGCGCGCCGCGCCGAAGCGGCGCAGGAGATCCTCCTTCAGCTCGGCGTAGGTCACGGGATCGTGCGAGACGACGTAGATCTCCGTGCCGACGATCTTGCCGTCCTCGACAAGTGTTCGCCAGCGCGGGTCGGTCAGCGTGCCCGTGTGGTAGGCGGCGAGGATGTCTGCGCCCTTCACGGCGTTCGCCTTGCCGTTCTCGTTGAACTTCTTGAAGGTTGTTTCGTAAACGGCAAGTGAGGTGATCCCCGCCGCCTTCGCCTCTGCGAGCACCTCTTCGGCGGGCAGTCCCTCGCGGGCGGCGAGTTCGAGGAGTCCCTCGTAGTCGATGGCGAGCTCCACCGTGCGCGAATCCTCCTCGACGGCGTGGCGCTCCATGCCGATGAGGAGGCTCGCGATAAAGCCGACGAGGATCGCCGCGAGCAGGATCGGATGATAGTGAAATTTCTTCATGAATGATTCCTTGTTACTGTGATGCACGCCCCACGCGAACGCTTCGTTACGCAAGCGGTCGTACACTTATCTGCGAGGGTTCGCTTTGGGGCGTTGCACCACATTCGTTCAATCACATCTATTCTTATTTCCCTGCGGTCAAAATCACAACGCCGTCCTTCTCCTCGATGCTCTCGAACGCGAGCCCAAAGGGAAGTGTGTCGGCACGCGCGACGAGCACGTCGGGGAAGAGTCCGTCGAGGCTCAGCACGTTCAGCCCCATGCCGCGTGCGGCGATGTGCGTCGCCTTGTAGTAGAGGTCGCCGCTGACGATGGAGAAGCCGCCCTCGATCGTCACCTCAAATGTCTGCCCGAAGGCGCGCGTCTTTGCCGTCGTGAGGACGCTGCCGGGATGCACCGTCACGGCGACATCGGTGAATTTGTCCGCCTCGCTCGTGACGAGCTCGCGGATCGCGTCTGCGTCCACCACACCGTGCATCTCGACGCTCTCCGCATCAGTGAGGATGAGCTGCTGGTCACGCAGGAGCTTCCCCATGTCGAAGCGGAGGTTTGTCCCCGTAACGGTCAGCTCGCGCACGAAGACCTTGCCGATGCGCCCTTCCCGGATGACACCGTCGAGAGCCCCGATCTCTCCGAAGATGAGGCGTGGACTGTCCGTGATCGACAGCTGGACATCCTGTGCACCCGTGCGTTCGCGCAGTTCATCCGCGACCATCGTTGAGACCGCGCGCGGCAGAGCAAAGATGCCGCAAACGAGGCTGAAAACAAAGAGCAGGATGACGGCTGATACTTTCCACATGATGAGCTCCTTAGAATTCGTGATTTGCCTTTGCGTTCAGGTAGGCGCGGATAAAGGGGTCGATGTCCCCATCCATGACCGCCTGCACGTTGCCCGTCTCGGCGTTCGTGCGCACGTCCTTCACCATCGTATACGGCTGGAACACATAGGAGCGGATCTGGCTGCCCCACTCGATCTTTTGCTGTACGCCCTCGAGTTTCGCGATCTCCTCTTCCTTCTTCTCCTGCTCGAGCTCAAAGAGCTTCGCGCGGAGCATCTTGAGGCACTGCTCCTTGTTCTGCAGCTGCGACCGCTCGTTCTGGCACTGCACAACGATGCCCGTCGGCTCGTGCGTCATGCGCACGGCGGACGATGTCTTGTTGATGTGCTGTCCGCCCGCGCCGCTCGCGCGGAAGTAGTCGACGCGCACATCGTCCATATTGATGGGGACTTCCACAGCGTCGTCGATCTCGGGCATCACATCGCACGCGGAGAACGACGTGTGCCGCCGCGCCTGCGAGTCAAACGGCGAGATGCGCACGAGACGGTGCACGCCCTTCTCGGACTTCAGGAAGCCGTACGCATTGTGCCCCTTGATAAAGAGCGTCGCGGACTTCACGCCCGCCTCGTCGCCCGGCTGCAGGTCGGCGGTATCGACCGTGAAGCCGTGCCGCTCCGCCCAGCGTCCGTACATGCGGAGGAGCATCTGCGTCCAGTCCTGTGCCTCCGTGCCGCCCGCGCCCGCATGGAGCGTCAGAATGGCATCGTTCGCGTCGTACTCGCCCGAGAGCAACACCTCCAGTTGGAGGGTTTCGAGCCCCTCCGCGATCAGGGTCAGCTCCGCGCGGATGTCCGCCTCCATCGAAGGGTCGCTCTCCTCGATGCCCATTTCATAGAGGGTTTCGGCGTCCTCGTACTTTGCCATCAGGTCGCGGTAGGTGTCGACGCCCCCTTTGAGCGCGGCAAGTTCCTGATTCAGCTTCTGCGCCGCCGCCGCATCGTCCCAGAAGGACGGCTCGCTCATCTTGTACTCGAGCTCGGCGATCTTCTCCTCCTTCGCGGGGATCTCCAGAGAGATGCGCATCTGATCCAGCTTTTCGCCCAGATCATTCAGTATCGGTTTCAGATCTTCCAGCATAGTTTATTCCTTAAAATGTAAATCCCTATTTCCTGCTCAAAGTAATGTAACAACGAACCGTTCAAAGCGCCCCTTCCACCATGCTGCGCATGGTCCCCCTCCCCCGTCGCGACGGGGGAGGCTTTCGTATTCGGTGGAATGCGGCAGGATGCTCATAAGCAAACCCTAGTGGAGCAAGTGAGTAAAGCGTGCGACTCGCCCCCGGCGTACTTCTTTCGTTCAAGCGTAGCGCGTTTAAGAAGTGCGCCGGTATTTAGGCGAACGAGCACGCGATCACTTGCGCAACGAGGCGTTTGCGTTGAGCACCCATCGCAAATCCTAATAATCATTTATCCTTCCCGTGGCAGTTCTTATACTTCTTCCCGCTGCCGCAGGGGCACGGGTCGTTGCGCCCGACCTTCTTGCCGCTCTCGTCCTTCTTCGCCGACTTTGCCTCGGCGGGGGCGGACTCATCGCCGTGCGAGGCGCGCGCGGTCGAGAGGTGATCCTCGAGCTTCGAGCGCTCGCGTGCGAGCAGCTGCTCCGCGCGGCGCTGTGCGCCCTCGTCCACCACGGGTGCGGGGCGCGGCGTTCCATCCTCCGACGTGGGAGCGACGGCCGCCGCTCCCTGCGGCGTCACGATGCTCACATGGTACATGAGGGAGGCGATCTGATCCATGATGGACGCCTCCATCTCCTCGAACATGGTCAGCGCCTCGATCTTGTACTCGACGAGTGGGTTGCGCTGACCGTACGCGCGCAGGTTGATGCCCTCGCGCAGCATATCCATGTGGTCGAGGTGATCCATCCATTTCTGATCGACGACGCGGAGCATGACGACCTTCTCCAGCTCGCGCATATTCTCCTCGCCGAACATCTGCTCACGCGCCTTGTAGCCCTCCTCGGCGACCTTCTCGAGCTCCTCTTGGATCTCGTCGCGCGCGAGCTGCTCAAGCTCCGCCTTTTTGAGGCGCCCCTGCGGCGCATACACCTTCTCCGCATCCTCGATGAGCGCGTCGAGCTGCCACTCCTCGGGGTACAGTTTCTCGTTCGCGTACTGCGTCATCTCGTCCTTGATGATGTGTTTTACCATCGCGAGGATGTTCTCGCGCAGATTCTCGCCCTTGAGGATCTTCCTGCGCTCGCCGTAGATGACTTCGCGCTGCTGGTTCATCACGTCGTCATACTCGAGGACGTGCTTGCGGATGTCGAAGTTGCGCGCCTCGACTTTCTTCTGCGCGTGCTCGATCGAGCGCGTGATGATCGCGTGCTCGATCGGCTCGTCCTCCTCCATGCCGAGGCGGTCCATGATGCCTGCGATGCGGTCGGATGCAAAGAGGCGCATCAGGTCGTCCTCCAACGAGAGGAAGAACTTCGACGCGCCGGGGTCGCCCTGACGCCCCGAACGGCCGCGCAGCTGGTTGTCGATGCGCCGCGACTCGTGCCGCTCCGTGCCGACGATGTAGAGTCCGCCGAGCGCCTCCACGCCCTCGCCGAGCTTGATGTCCGTGCCGCGCCCCGCCATATTCGTCGCGATCGTGACCGCACCCTTTTGCCCCGCGTTCGCGACGATCTCGGCTTCCTTCTCGTGGAACTTGGCGTTGAGGACGACGTGCGGGATGCCGTTCTTCTTGAGGACATGCGACATCTCCTCGGACTGCGTGATCGAGGTTGTGCCGATGAGGATGGGCTGCCCCGTCTCGTGGATTTCCTTGACGGCGTTCCCGACGGCGCGATACTTCGCCGCCTTCGTCTTGTAGATGACATCTGCTTCATCAATACGCTGAATCGGCTTGTTCGTCGGGATGACGATGACGGGCAGGTTGTAAATTTTCAGGAATTCGTTCTCCTCGGTCTTTGCCGTGCCCGTCATGCCCGCGAGCTTGTCATACATACGGAAATAGTTCTGGAAGGTGATACTCGCGAGCGTCTGCGACTCGCGCTGAATCTTGACGCCCTCCTTCGCCTCGATCGCCTGATGAAGCCCGTCGGAGTAGCGACGCCCCTCCATCAGGCGTCCCGTGAACTCGTCGACGATGACGATCTCGTCGCCCTTCACCACATAGTCGCGGTCACGGTGCATCAGCGCCTTTGCGCGCAGTGCCGCCGTGAAGCAGTGGGACAGCTCGATGTTCTCGGGGGCATACAGATTCGTGATGCCGACGATCTTCTCGATCTTCGGCACGGCAGAGTCGGCGGGCGCGACGGTCTTTTGCTTCTCGTCGACCGTGTAGTCCTCGCCCTCCTTCAGGTGGCGCACCGCCTCTGCCATGACGCGGTAGTTGTCCGTGGATTTCGTGCCCGGCCCCGAGATGATGAGCGGCGTGCGCGCCTCGTCGATGAGGATGGAGTCCACCTCGTCAACGATGGCGTAGTGCAGCGGTCGCTGCACCATCTGCCCCTCGGAGAGCACCATGTTGTCGCGCAGGTAGTCGAAGCCGAACTCGTTGTTCGTGCCGAACGTCACGTCCGCCGCATACGCCGCCTTGCGCTCGGGGAAGTCCATGTTGTGTGCGATCAGTCCGACGGACAGCCCGAGGTAGCGGTAGAGTTTGCCCATCCACTCGCTGTCGCGGCGCGCGAGGTAGTCGTTGACCGTGACCATGTGGACGCCCTTGCCCTCCAGCGCGTTGAGGTAGACCGCCGTGGTCGCGACGAGGGTCTTGCCCTCGCCCGTGCGCATCTCGGCAATGCGCCCCTCGTGGAGGCAGATGCCGCCGATGAGCTGCACGTCGAAGTGGCGCATGCCGAGCACGCGGCGCGAGGTCTCGCGCACGACGGCGAACGCCTCGGGCAGGATCTCCTCCATCGTCACGCCCTCTGCCAGCTGCTCGCGGAAGCGGCGCGTGTAGCCCGTCAGCTTGTCGTCCGTGAGGTTCTTCATCGTGGGTTCGAGCGCGTTGATCTGCTCGACGATCGCCGTATAGCGCGCGATCTCCTTGTCATTGTTGTCGCCAAGGAAGCGTTTGAGTATCGAAGATATTCCGAACAAGTAGTTTCACTCTCCTAGTCTGTGCCGATCAGAGTCGATGGAAAGACAGTATTCGTTTCATTATAACACAAAGCCCCCATCTTTGCATAATAAATGTTGCAAAGACAGGGACGGGCGTGTGGGTTCTATGATAATTGTTACGGAAGAATGCGGATGCGATGTTCCAAAGCAAACCCTAGTGGAGCAAGCGGGAAAAGTGCGCGGTACGCCCCGGCGGATTTCGTCGTTCAACCGAAGGGCGTTTAGAAATTCGCCGGTATTTAAGCGTACAAGCGCACGAACGCTTGCGAACGAGGCGTTTGCGTGGAGCATCGCAGTCTGTAACACTTGACATAGACCCTAAATTTCGTCCATCAGACGGCCGAGCAGCCACTCCGAGAACGGCTCCGCACCCGTGTGCCGGCGTATGTGCGGGCTGTCCGCAAAGGGGAGATCGCGGGGGGCGAAGGCGCGATCCGCCGCCGCGAGGAGCGGCAGGTCGATGATGCTGTCACCGGCGGCATAGACGCGTGCGGGGGCGAAGCGCCGACGCAGGGCGCAAAGAGCAGCCCCCTTGTCGAGTCCCTGCGGGAAGAAGTAGATCTTGCGCCCCGAACAGAGGACGGCGAGGTGCGTCTCCGCGCGGTACGCCGCCGCGCACGCCTCTGCGTCCACATGGTCGGCGCAGTAGACGAAGAGATAGGCACCGTCCACGATGCGACAGCGGAGGAAGGCGGGATTTTCCGCGTGCAGTGCATGAAGGCGCATCAGTTCTTCCTGCGCCGCTGCCACGACGGGGGCGACTTCGGCGCGCCACGCCGCATCCTCCGCGCCACGATAGAGGAGGACGGCGCCGTTCGTCGTCACGGCGTACGCCGGCTCGGTGCCTGCCGGCCACGCGATGCGCCGATACTGCTCGACCGAGCGCGTCGTCACGGGGATAAAGCGCATCGCCGCCCGAACGCGCCGCAGAAGCTCGACGGCAGGCGGTGTCATAAAGCCCTGCTCCGCGCCCGCAAGGCGCTCCACGCAGAGATCGCCCGCACGTCGGTGTCGGCGCGAATAGAGCAGTGTATTGTCCAGATCGGATGCAAACAGGATATCCATGTCAGTTGTCGGCGAGCGCACGGATGAGCCCGCACGCGAGATAGTTTCGCAGCGGATACGAAACGACCTCCACGCCCTTCTCCTTTGCCAGCTGATAGAGATGCCCGAGCCGCGCCTCGTCCGCCGTGCTGTGGACGAGCAGCTTCCACGGCAGGCGGCGCAGGAGGACGCGCGTCGCCTCCCCGATGCCGGGCTTCACGAGGTTGATGTCGGCGATGCCGAAGTCCGCCGCGATGCGCCGCACCTCCGAAAGCCCCGACGGATGTGCCGCCGCGACGGGCTTCGGCGGTGCCGCTGTAGGAAAATGCGCCTCCACCGCGTCGATGAAGTCATAGGTCAGATCCCTTGCGCGCAGTTCCTCATAGAACGCCGCGCCGTGAAAGTCGTCCGCCCCGATGATGTCGGAACGCAACACCGTCCGACTGAGGAGCCCCGACACGGTCGCGTTCAGGCAGGAGCTGGCGATGAGGAAGTCCTCGTGCGTTCCGCATTTCTCCGCGACATAGGCGGGATCGGAGAGCACGGCAAGCCCCGCACCGACCCTGGGGAATGCCGCCGCATCCGCTGCCAGCGTGCGCGCGATCGCCCCCTTGCCCGTCCAGCCGTCGACGAACTGCAGCGCAGCGGGCGCGTGGCGCGCGAGGATGTACGCCATCGCATTCGCGTCGATGCCCCTGCCGCGGATGATGGAGATCGTATAGTGCGCCACGTCCGCGCCAAAGCGTTTCCGCAGGTAGCGCTTGAGGAGGATGCCGATGGGCGTGCCCGCGCGCGCGAGCGAGACGAGGACGGCATCTGCGCCCTTTTCGGCGTAGATCTCCTCCGCGAGGCACGCCGTCGCCCGCGCCGTGATCTCCGCGTAGCGCGTGAGCGCGTCGCGGTACGCCTCCATATACTTTTCCGTCGGCTCGTATTCGAGCGGCAGCATCTCCGAGTAGTGCCGCCCCGCCTGTATGAGGCGCTCCCGCTCCGCCGTCGCCATCGGCGGTACCAGTCCCGTGATGTCCTTGAGGAGGATCGTCACATCCTCCGCCCGATAGCTGCTGAACATCGCCCGCTCCCTTCGTTTCATCCGCTCATGCACCACCCGCCGCCATGCAGACGACATCCGTGCAGCCGCTCTCCCCAAGGGCGGCGCAGAGGCTCCGAAGCCCCGCTTCCATCTCCTGCCCCTGCGGCGCGTCCGTCACGATGAGCACATGATCGTACGCCGCGAGGTTGTAGATATACGTCGTGCGCTCCGTCTCGTAAAGGCTCTGCAGACGCCGCCCCATGCGGATCGGATAGTCCGCCGCATCCGCAATGCCGATGGGGCTGCGCGTCGTCGCGTGGAAGAACACTGCGGTGCAGCCCGCATCCGCGAGCGCCCTGCCGACCAGAAGCCCCGGCAGCATGCACTCCTCCGTCCCGAGCACGAGCACGCGCTCCTCTGCCGTCCACGGCAGCTGCGCGGCGAGGCGGCGCCCCAGTGTCTGCCAGTGCGCCGCATAGTCCCCGATCCCGACGCCCCCGCGCGGCGAGGGATATGCCGGGGCGAGGAGCATGTGAGGTGCGGGCGTTTCCGCAGAGGGCACAGTGTCCTCGGGCGCACGCACGACGATCCGTTCCACCTGCGCCGCATAGTCCCCCGCAGGCAGCTGCACGAGCGCGATGCTCTCCGCCCCGTGCGCGCGCAGCCGCGCTGTATCCGCCGCCGTCAGTCGGTTCAGGAGCGAGGCGGCGACGAGCTTTTTCTCCCGCAGGGCGGGCAGCGCCTCCTGCATCCGGCGGATGATGTTGCAGAGCGTCCTGCCCGTCGAGAGTTCATCGTCGACAAAGACGACGGTATCTGTGCGCGCGATCGCCGCCTCCACCGCCTCGGCGGCGATCCACTGCTCGGGCGCATGGCTGTGCTCCTCCAGAAATTCGATCCGGCGCCTGCCCCGCGACTGCTCCCGCGTCGTCTGGACGTAGGTGCAGGAGGGATCCAGTTCCTGCGCGACGATGCCGCCGATCGCGGTCGCCGTCTCGGCAAAGCCGATGACCAGACGCGCCGTGGGATACGCCGCCGCGACCCGTCTGCCGAGTGCCGCCATCATGGCAAGTGCCGCGTGCGGGGCAACGGGCATGTGCTTTCCCTGCAAGGGGTTGACGAGCAAATAGGTGCGTTTCTCATTGTTGTACCGCTGCGCCACACGCAGCACCGTGTCCGCCGTATAGTCCATCCATGTCCCCCTCATCCTTCCAGCAGCTGCGGCGTTTCGAGATTTGCCACGCGCCGCACGCGGCTGCGGTCGGGATACGCCCACGGCTTTTCCGTGCCGACAAGCCGGTTGACGGCGATGTCGGGCACATTGATTCCCGCCGCGAGGCAGGACAGCTGCAACCCGCCCGACATACGCGGATTGATCTCAAGCAGGTAGTAGTGCGTCCCGTCGCTCCGCAGCTGGATGTTGATCGGCACAGGGAGCTGCAGGAGCGTCATGATGCGCTCACAGAGCGCCATGATATCCGCATCGAAGCGGATCTCGGAGTAGCGGTGATCCGTCTTGAACCGCGGAATGACGATCGCCCCGCGCGCGGTCTGCAGACAGTCCACGCTGACCTCCTGCCCGTCCAGATACGGCATCAGGAGGAAGGGCACGGAGAAATCATAGCCGCGCAGGATCTGCTGCGCCATCGCCCACGTCAGCTTCGTGCCGGGCTTGCGCGCGATTGCACCCGGCGCCGCAACGCTCTCGTCGATCACGCGGAACGTCGTCGCCCCCTCGTCCTCTGTCAGCTTGTAGCAGACGCGTGCACAGCAGGGGCGCAGCTCCTCATACGCCGCCACAAACGCCTCATAGCTGCGCGCCACACGGTACGCGGGCACGATCTCGGGCAGATGCTCCGCAAAGAAGGCGTACGTCGCCGCCTTGTCATCGAGGAGCGCCATCGTGTCCGCAGCACCCGCAGCGAGAATCGTCCCCTGTACGCGAAACGCATCCTGATGCTGCGCGAGGAGCGTCAGCGCGCGCCGTGGAAAGAACACGTCAATGCCCTGCGCCCGACAAAAACGCAGCGCGTATTCGACATACGCCGTGCCGACGGGCAGCACAGGCTCCGTCTCCCACGCGTCACAGACAAGACGGTAGAGCATGTTCGGGTTCGCGCTCGACCCGACGAAGGTGAATCTGTCGGGCGAGCCCGCCCGCATCAGCGCGATCAGATGATACGCCGTGCTGAACCACTGGTTGAACCACACACGCATGGCTATTCCCCTTCCTCCTTCACCCCGTAGATCTCCGCGAGCGCCATGACGCGCGCCGCCCATTTCTGATGCGTCTTGACCTCGTTCATGCGCGTGCCGTCCCAGCTCTTCCGCACGCCCGCACGCTCGTCCCGCCAGTCCAGGATCATGCGCGCATCCTCATAGTCCGCGCGCTGCACGCGCAGACTGCCATACACAAAGGGCAGCTGCGCGGGATGGATGACCGTCTTGCCGATAAAGCCGTTCAGGCGGTCGTATTCCAGCTCCTTTTGCAGCCCCTTTGCCCACAGCCCCGCAGGATCCTCTCCGAAGTAGTTCCAGACGGGGCCTGAGACCACATAGTCCCGCGCAAAGATGTTCAGGATGTCAACGAGGATGTCGCGCACGACGCCGACGTCGTAGATCGTGTGTGCAATCGAGCGGCGCACGCCGTAGAGGTTGCTGAAATCGTTGCCGCCGACGCGCACATTCAGCACGTACTCCCGGTGGGCGTCAAAGATCGCCTTCAGCTCCCCGAGCACCGCGCTGCGGCTCTTGATGCCCGCGATGGACGGGCTTTCGAGGACGGGCATGATCGCGCAGCGCCGCACGGGATCCGTGCCCAGATCGCGCATGATCTCCATGTACGCCTCCACGTTGCCGAGGTTCACCTTCGGCAGGACATAGCCCGTCAGCACGGCGCCCACATCGCCGACGTAGTCGATGAAATGCTGCATGTGATCCGCCGTCCGCACGCGCACAAACAGGAGCGGTTTCGTGCGGCCCTCCTGTGCATACAGCTCCTTCAGCGCGCGCAGCGTCTCCCGCAGGGCGCGTTCCGCGTCCGCAACCGCCGTATCGTTGATCGCGTCCTCGAGGCAGAAGCAGATCGCCGTCAGATACGGCTCCCGACCGGCGCGGATCTTCTCCACAATATTGTCCTGATAGGCGGGCATGTAGAGCAGCCCCCCCACCCTGTACTGCAATATTTCCCTGTCTTCCATCGGATGACCTCACTCCACACTCAGCCCATAGTCCTCGCACAGGCGCGCCAGCCCCGCCTCATAGCCCGCGCCGACGAGCCGCAGCTTCCACGCGCCCCGATAGCGGTACAGCTCCGCCGCATTCACCGTCTTCTCCCGATGGAGCGCATCGAGCGGGAAGCGGTACTGCGTCACGCCGCCCGCAGAGAGCGTGACCAGAGGGCTGCGGACATGCGAGAAGTCCCGCCCCGCACCGTCCTCATAGACGGAAAAGCAGATGACAAGGCGCGCAGCCTCTGCCGCAAGCGCTGCTACGTCGACGACCGCGCCGATCCGCGCGCCCTTCTCCACGCGGATGCTGCCGTCGTCCGCGATCGGGTTGCCGAAGAACACAAGATCCGCATCGCCGCGCACACGCCCATCCGCATAGAGGCGGAACACATAGGCATCCACATCGACGCCCGCCGCGTGCCCCATATCCTCATAGAAGAAGCCGATCGTCTCATCTGCCTCGACCACCAGCCGCTCCCCGCGCACGAGGGCGGGCAGCGCACTCCCGACCGGCGCGCCGCAGTGCTCCTGTGCGCCCTCCGCCGCCCGCCCCGTGAGATGGACGGTGCGCTCTCCCTGCGGTCCGCGAAGGATGAGTGCGCCATAGAGGAGGACGCCCGTGCGCATCGCGGGCAGTGTCAGGCGAAGGATATGCTCTCCCGCAGCCGACACCTCCGTCCGCACCGCCATGCCGTCGATCTCCGTCCACGCCTGCACCGCCTCCGACACGGGAAGCACGAATGTGTTTTCCCGCTCCGCTGCGAACGTGCCAAGATCGACGAGCGGCGGCAGCATCTCGGCTGCGGCGGCACCTCTTCCCTGCTCTCTCTTCATATCTGCATCTCCGCAAAAAAGCTGCCGCACCGCCTCATCCCTCCGCATCGTCCCTGCGGAGAAATGCCTTCGTGCGACAGCCCCTTCCTCAATCAGACATTCACGCCGTACGCGCGGCAGAGTGCCTCAAGTCCGCCTTGGTAGCCCGCGCCCACCGCGTTGAACTTCCACTCGCCGTTATGACGGTAGATCTCGCAGACGACGAGCGCCGTCTCGACGGAGAACTCCTCCACGAGATCGAAGCGCAGCACCTCCGTCCCCTGCATATCCTGCGCGTTCGCCATGCGTGCGACACGCACATAGGCGTTTGAGACCTGCCCGAAGTTCTGCTTCCGCACGGAAGCCTCATAGATCGTCACGGTGATGGCAATCTTGTCGATATCGGGCGGAACCTTCGTAAAGTCGATGACGAGCACCTCGTCGTCGCCCTCGCCCTCGCCCGTGAGGTTGTCGCCCGTGTGGTGCACCGAGCCGTCTGTACTGTCAAGATTGCCGTAGAAGATGAAATCCTCATCCTTCCGAACCTTGCCATTCGCTCCGAGCAGAAATGCCGAGGCGTCGAGGTCGAAATCCGCACCGCCGTCGTATTGGTTCACATCCCAGCCGAGACCGATCAGCGCCATCTTCATCCCCTTGTCGAGGCTCACGCGCTGCCCTTTGGAAAGATTTACCGCCATGTCAGCTTCCTTTCTTCACAATCGACTGAATCCATCCCTCGAAACCGGAGGGATTCCGCGTCTGAATCAGGACAGGTCCGGGACCCCTGAACCGACAGACAAGGCACTCGCCCGACATAATGCTCGACACCCAGCCGTTCGATGCCTTCTCCACTTTATAGTCCATATAGTCCGGCCACGCGACGAGATGCCCGTTGTCGACGATGACCTCTTCGCCCTGTTCGAGATTCAGCACATGGATAACGCCATAGCTGCTCAGGAACGCGACGCCACGGCCCGTGAGCTTGAGGAGGAAGAATCCCTCCTGCGAGAACAGACCCTGCATCAGCCCCTGCATCTTCGAGTCGACATTGATGCTCTCCTCGGCTGCGAGGAAGCCGCCCTTCTGCACGATCATGCCGTACGAGCCGTCCAGCTCCACGTCCATGATGCCGCCCGGCAGCGGGTGTCCGAACAGCACCTTGCCCGCACCGCGCGAAGCGACCAGACGCTGCATGAAGAAGCTCTCGTCGGTGAAGACGCGGCGCACGAGTCCGCCCAAGATGCCGCCCTCCATCTTCCCCTCGACATCGATGGTCGCATCCATCGCAATCATCGCATCCGACTCCGCCTTGATCGCCTCACCGCGCGCCAAAGAGCACTCCACCACGGGGAATGCCTCCGGGTACAGGATCCGATATTCCATCTCCTACCTCCTGTCTGAATCATCTGAGGAAGCACTGATAAATTCAGCACCGCCATCTTGACGTATCTTTTTTGCCCGCACTTCGTCGGCAAATCCTCCACATAGCTCTTACTATGCGTCCGGTTTGCCTCCTTGTTCGGACGAAAAAATCTACGCCAATCTGACGGACTTCATTTTATCAGCGATTCCTCTGAAAAAGCCTCGGGGCATCTGCCCCGAGGCGCACGTCGGAGAAATAAGTCAGATATTGACGCCGTATGCCTTGCCGAGTGCCGCGAGTCCGCCGCTGTAGCCGGAGCCGATCGCGTTGAACTTCCACTCCGCGCCCTGACGGTAGAGTCTGCCGACGACGACCGCCGTCTCGATCGAGAAGTCCTCGCCGAGATCGAAGCGGATGAGTTCCTTGCCGTCTGCCTCGTTTACCACACGGATGAACGCATTCGAGACCTGACCAAAGTTCTGCTTGCGCTCCTCCGGCTCGTAGATCGTGACCGTGAAGTCGATCTTGTCAATCGAGGCGGGCACCTTCGAGAGATCGACCTTGATCTGCTCGTCGTCGCCCTCGCCCTCGCCCGTGAGATTGTCGCCCGTATGCTCAACACTGCCCGAGGAATGCTTGAGGTTGCCGTAGAAGATAAAGTCCTCATCCGACGTCACCTTCTCGTTAGGTCCGAGCAGGAACGCCGAGGCATCGAGGTCGAAGTCCGCGCCGCCGTCATACTTGTTCGTGTCCCAGCCGAGTCCGATCAGGAGCTTCGAGAGTCCCGGATTGCCCTTCGTCAGGTCGACCTTCTGTCCCTTTTTCAAACTGATTGCCATGCTGATCCTCCTATACTCTGAACGATGTCCATGCTATATCAGCCCCGCGGGGCATGATCTCTCACTGGAAGCGCTTTGCCAGCTCGTGCAGCCCCGGATCCTTCGTTCCCTGTCCGATGGCGTTAAACTTCCACTCCCCGTTATGCCGGTAGATCTCGCCGAAGATCAGCGCCGTCATGCCGGCATAGCTGTCGGACAGGTTGTAGCGGCAGAACTCGCCGTGGTCATCGCAGATGCGGATGAAGGCGTTCGCGATCATGCCAAAATCCTGCTTGCGCGATACGGCATCGTAGATGTTGACGACGAAGACGAGCTTGTCATACGCCTCGGGTACGCTCGGCAGATCGACGAGGATCTGCTCGTCATCCCCCTCACCCTCGCCCGTCAGATTATCGCCCGTGTGCCGGACAGCGCCGGAACTATGCGTGAGATTGCCGAAATAGACGATGTCGTCGACGGAACTCAGATGCCCCGCGCGGCAGACGAATACGCTCGCATCGCAGTCGACGTCCTCCGTGCTGCCGCCGAAGAGGGAGCCGAGAAAACCGCCGCTCTTCTTCTCCTGCACGGCGGGATCCCAGCCCAGTCCGACGCAGATGCGCGTGAGCGCCTGCCCGTTCTCCTTCTTGAGGCTGACCTTCTGTCCCTTTTGCAAATTTACGCCCATACCATTCCTCCTCTGTGCCCGCTTTCTGCGGGACAAGTTTCATATATGATTACTTTAGAAACAATTCGACTTAATCGCGTGTTTTTCCTGCATCGCGTAAAGAAAAATTTTGACTTTTTGTAAAACACCGCAGGGTCAGTCCTTCGATCCCGCCGTCCAGCGCAGCCCCCAGTTGTATGCCCGATCCAAATGTTCGTGCCCGGGGAAGAAGCGCACGAGCTTCTCGACACTCAGCGTGCCGCCATGGCTCTCGAACATGGCGATGGCGCACATCCCCTGCGCAGAGCCGTACTCGTCCATGCGTACGATGATGTCGGGGCTGCCCGGGCATCGTACCGTGACGACGCCGTCCGCCTCCTGCCAGTTCGCAACGCCCTCGTAGATGAAGGTGTAGACGAGGATGCGGCGGATCTTCGACACCATCTGCCCATTGACGCGCAGCGTCTCGCCGCCCGCGCTCGCGCCCGTGCGGTCGTCGCCGTCGAGCGCGATCCACGGCCGATGCGAGAGGCTGCCGAACGCATTGCCGAGCGCCTGCACGCAGCCGCTGTCCCCGTCCTGCAGCTCATACAGGCAGCCGAGGTCGAGGTCGATGCCGTCGCTGCCGAAGAGGGAGGAGAGGAAGCCGCCGCTCTTCTTTCTCGGATGCTGGTTCCAGTTGAGGTTGATGGAGATCTCTCCGAGGCCGCCGCTGCCCTTCGTGAGGCTGACCTTCTGCCCCTTGCGCAGCTCCACCTTCTTGGGCGGTGCCGGGGGCGGCGGTGGGGGCGCAGGTGTCGGCACGGGCGCGGGGCGCGGCGGTGCGGGATGCGGCGGAGCAGCCGCGCCCTCTCCCGCGCTCACCTCGATGCCGAAGTTCCCGCAGAGTGCGGCGAGTCCTCCACGAAAGCCCGCGCCGACGGCATTGAACTTCCAGTCCCCCTTGTAGCGGTAGATCTCCCCGACGACGATCGCCGTCTCCACGGAGAAATCGCTGCCCAGCTCATAGCGTAGCAGCTCCGTGCCGCTTTCCGCATCGACGAGGCGAATGTACGCGCCCGCGACCTGCCCGAAGTTCTGCCGCCTCTGCTCCGCCTCGTAAATCGTCGCTGTGAACGCGAGTTTCTGAATCTCCGCCGGCAGGGCGGCAAGATCGACCTCCACCTCCTGCCGATCGCCGCCCGCAGTGCCGTCCCGATGCTCGACCGCGCCCGTCCGATGGCGCGGATTCCCGTAGAATACGAAGTCCTCATCGCCCGCCGCTCTGCCGTCTGCGCCAAGCAGGAAGACGGCGGTATCGACCTCGGGGGCTGCGCCCGTCTGCCATCCCATGCCGACACGCACGCGGCGAAGATTCGGCCACTTCTTGGTGAGGTCTGTTTTCTGTCCCTTGTGGATGCGCTCCATACAAATCCTCCATTCCATATACAACGAAAGCGCCGATAAATCATCTTATCAGCGCTTCCAAATTAACCTTTACCGACGATCGCCTTGCGGACGAGATCGACCGGCACAATGGTGAACGCGAGGGCGAGCACGAAGCCCCACTCCGTCAGCGTCAGGCCGTAGCAGCGCAGGATCACGCCGCCAAAGTAGATCATGAGCACCTGCACGACGACGATGAGACCCATCACGCGCAAAAAGCCCTTGTTCTCAGAAATATTGTCGAAGAGATTCTTTTCATCCGTACGCGCGTTGAACGCGTTGAATACCGCCATAAAGATGAAGAAGGCGAAGTAGCCCGTCAGGAGATAGAGATTGTCGGCATCGGGGCGGAAATAGCTGTGTGCCGTGCCGCTCATGAGGAAGAAGAGGCTCGTGCCGAAGCACCAGAGTGAACCGACACCGATCGAGGACACCATATAGCGGCTGATGATGTTCTCATCGCGCCGTTTCGGTTTCTCATCCATATAGCGGCGCAGTGCCGGCTCACCGCCAAAGGCGAGTGCCGCCAGCGTATCCATGACGAGGTTGATCCAGAGGAACTGCGTGATGGACAGCGGGTTCTCCATGCCGAGCAGCGGCGAGGCAAAGGAGATGAGGACGGCGGCGACGTTGATCGTCAGCTGGAAGATGATGAACTTGCGGATGCTGTTGTAGATCGTGCGGCCATAGAGGATGGCGCGGCCGATCGACTTGAAGTTGTCGTCGAGGATGACGATCTCGCTCGCCTCCTTCGCGACCTCCGTGCCGCCGCCCATCGCGAAGCCGACATCGGCACGCCGCAGCGCGGGCGAGTCGTTCACGCCGTCGCCCGTCATGCCGACGACGAGGTTCATCTCCTGCGCGAGGCGCACGAGGCGGCTCTTGTCCGTCGGCAGGGCGCGCGCCACGACGCGCAGACGCGGCAGGAGCGCCTTGACCTCCTCGTCGCTGAGCGTTGCCAGCTCGTCCGAGGTCATGACGACATCGTCGGGGCGTTCGAGGAGCTTTGCCTCGCGCGCAATCGCCGTCGCCGTATCCTGCCGGTCGCCCGTGATCATGACGACCTGCACGCCCGCGCTGTGCACGCGCGCGATCGCCTCGACGGACTCGGGGCGCACCTCGTCGCGGATCCCGACCGCGCCGACGAAGACAAGCCCGCCCGTCGGCAGCGTCCCGTCTGCGGGAATCGCCCCCTCGTAGACGGCGAGCGCCAGAACGCGGATGGCACGCGCGGCAAGGCGGTCGATCGTCGCCGTGATCGGCGCGGTATCCGTCAGCGGCTTCTTCCTGCCGCTCTCATCGTAGTAGGCATCGCAGAGCGCGAGGAGCTTTTCCGGCGCGCCCTTGGCGAGCGTCACATCGTATGTGCCCGTGACCTCGGTCAGGGAGTATTTGTTCTTGCTGTTGAAGGGCACCGTCTGACGGACCGTCGCGTCCATCTCCGCGCTGGCGCCCGCGACGAAGCCGAAGATCGCGCGCTCCGTCGCGTTGCCGCCGACCGCCTGAGCGTCGTTGATGACGGCGCTCGTATTGTAGCGCACGCTCAGATTGACAAGGTTCTGCAGCCCCGCGCCCAGATCCGTATAGGCAGTGTACTCCCTGCCCGTGCCGTCAATGAAGGCGACCGCCTCGAGCTGCCCCTTCGTGATCGTGCCCGTCTTGTCACTGAAGAGGATGTTCAGGCTGCCCGCCGTCTCAATTCCCGAGATCTTGCGAACGAGGACGTTGTCCTTCAGCATCTTGCCCATGTTCTGCGCCGAGACAATCGCGATCATCAGCGGCAGCCCCTCGGGCACGGCAACCACGATGATGATGACGGCGAGCATAACCGCCTCCACGAGGTCGTTGACGACGACCAGCCAGTTCGAGCAGTACGCCATGATGCGCGCCATCTCGAAGCCGTTGTGGATCACGAGGCGCTGGAACATAAAGGCGATCGCGATCGCGACGCCGCCGATGTAGCCGAAATTGCTGATCTGCCCCGCGAGCGTCGAGAGCTTGAGCTTGAGCGGCGTGTCGCGGTCGTCATCTCCCTGCAGTTCGCCCGCGATCTGCCCGTAGAAGGTCTTGTCGCCGAGCGTCGTCGTCCGCACCACGGCATTTCCGTCGCAGACGACAGAGCCGCGGAACGCCTTGTGCGGATGGAGGAAGTCTGCACTCTGCTCCGCCTCCGTATCGCCCTCCGTCGCAGGGGTCTTGGTCGCCTCCTTCGCCTCCCCGTTCAGAACGGATTGGTCGACTTGGATCGTTCCCTCGCAGATGACGCCGTCCGCCGGGATCTTGTCGCCCGTCTGCAGAAGGACGTAGTCGCCCATGACGATCTCGTCAATGGGGATCTCCGTCAGCACGCCGCTGCGGTAGACCTTGCATTTGATGAGCGAGGCCTCCTCCTGCAATTTCTGAAAGGCGTTCTCGTTCTGGTATTCGGAGTACGTCGCAACGGATGTGGCGAGGATGACCGCGAGTGCGATGCCCACGGACTCGTACCACGCGACCTGCCCCATGAAGGCAAAGATCACGTTGATGCCGAGCGCGACGCAGAGGATCTTGATGATGGGATCGTTGAAATTCCCCTTGAGCTTCTCCCAGAACCCCTCGCTCGTCTGCTCCGTGAGCGCGTTCGTGCCGTACTGCTCACGCGCGGCGCGCACTGCCTCCTCTGACAGGCCTTGAATCTTCATACGCGTTCTCCTTTTGTCTTTTTCTAATTTTCTTCAAAAGCCTTTTCATTGTACCATGAAATTCCGTGCGGTCAAGCCCTCATTCGCACGTCCAAAGCACGCCTGTATCCTCGGTCCATGTGCCGAAGAGCGTGCCGGGCGCAAGGGGCAGCGCACTGCCGCGCAGAATCCGTTCCCCCGTGCCGCTACACAGCGTATCCATCGCGCTGTTCACGAGATGCCACGTACCGTTTTTCCGCGAGAGATATGCCTGCACCGTGCGGTCCTGCGCCTTTTCATCGGGGAATACGTGGTCGGAGAAATGCCACGAGAAGAGCGGCAGCCCATCGTAGACGTTCAGCGTCCCCGCCGCGATCCACTGCCCCGCCTTGCCGCGCACGCGGCGCATACGCGTGAGGTGCAGTACGCGGCGATCGGGGACGGACGTACCGCAGAAGGGGCAGCACGGATGCGCCGTGTCGTGCAGGACGAAGAATTTCTCCTTGCAGTCCGCCGCACACGGCTGCAGGAGATCCCACGTCCGCACGAGCGCCTTTTCCCACTCGAGCGCCGAGGGGCGTGCCTCCGGGTCGTGCAGCCCGTCCACAAAGGCGCGCAGGAAGAGCTTTTCGAGATATGGGCCGAGATCGCGGATCGTCACGCGCAGATCGGCAGGACGATTGCTGTGGTCGGTCGGGTGTTCGGCAAAGAGTGCCTTTGGCCCGTAGATCAGGAAATCCGCCTCCTCGGCGGGCAGATCGTAGTTCTTCGGGCCCTCAAGCGGGTGACGCTTCAGGAGATACTGATAGAGCAGTACGGGCAGAGCGAAGAGATCGGTCAAAAGCCCCGGCGCGGCACGGCGCGCATCGCCCGGGGGGAGATCCAGCGCGGCGAGCACCTCGGGCGCGATATAGCCCCTTGTCCCCGCCACCTCGGGCGGATACAGCCCCGGCACGACGAGCGAGTCGATGTCGATGACAACGCAGCTGCCGCTCACAGGGTCGATGAGGACATTGTTGCACGAGAGGTCAGAGTGTGCCAGCCCCGCCTGATGCATGCGGCGCACGGCGCGCGCAAGCGAGATGGACAGGCGCAGCATCGTCTGAAAATTTCCAAGTTCCTGCGGTGCAAGATACCGACGCACACGCCCCGTGAACCAGTTCCCCTTCTTGTCCTTGCCCGCAAGGTCGAGCGCAGACGACGCGCCCGCGCCGAAGAAAAACTTCTTCGGATAGGTGGGGCAGACAATGCCGAACTCCGGGTCAGTAACAACTGCCACCGGCCAACAGAACAGCTCCGAAAAGTACGCCGCCGCCTCCTGCGTATTGCCGCGCGCACCGCCCTCCTCCTCCGAGAGCGTCGGATTGTAGCGGCCGATGATCGCCGTGAGGCGGTCGTGCAGTGCCGCATCGACCACGTCGGGATCGTGGAAGAACTGCACGACATAGGAGCGGTCCGGCGCGAAGTAGGTGTATTTCATCCCGCCCTGCGGCGGATTGTCCGTGATGATGTAGGGGAGCCTCCTGCCGTCCTTGAGGACGGCCTCGGCACGCCTAGACATGCGCCGCACCCATGGAGAGCAGCACAAGCGTCCGATCGTCGAACGAGCCGCGCGCCATGTAGTTGTCCAGCCAGATCTCAAGGCGCTGCGCGGGCGCAGAAACGCGCGCGAGCGTCGTATCTGCGGCGGCAAGGGGGAGCACATGCGCACTTTGCCAGAGCGTTTCCACCGTGCAGCCCGCACTGGTGCAGCAACGCTGTGCGGACTGCAACGCGACCTGCTCCGTCTTGTCGTTGACCCACGGGAACGCCGTCGGCTTCGGCAGACTGCGCAGGAGGCAGGCCTCCGCCCGCGTGAACATCGTCTGCTCCGATGCTGCGGGGAGAATGCCGTTCAGCGCAAGGTCGAGGTACAGGCGGTGCAGCTCCTGTTCATTGAAATAGTCGTCCGCCACGCCGTCCGTCATCGTAAGCAGGAGATCGTACGCCCCGCGCGAGACGAGCGTCCTGTTCTGCAGTGCGGCGCTGTCCGTCATGCCGTCGCTCGTGAGAAAATCCGTCTCTCCCACATAGTCGCCGCTGTCGGGTCTGCCGAGGAGCTTCACCGCGCTGCCATATGCCGCGTGCGTGTTCACGGCGGCGGTCATGCCGTCCCCGATCTGGCAGGAGAGGACGAGCAGTTCCGCGCGCTCCGGAACGGGCACGGCAAGCGTCACGAGGAGTGTCGCCGCAAAATCCGCAAGGACGGGATCCCTGCCGAGGAGGTCTCTGTAAGCCGCCCTGCCACAGCGCTCATAGAACGCCGACTCGACAGCGACACGCGCGGCGCACACGCCCTCGTGCAGGATGCCGGCAAGCTGCGCGCACGCATCCCCGAACGCCGCCTCCTCCATCGGCAGGGCGCAGGCGGTACGCAGCTCCGCGTGCGCCGTCAGGAGTCTCTGCAGACCGGCATAAACCGCGCCGACGGCTGCCTCGGACGCCGCACGTGCGCCGACGCGCGAGAGACGCTTCGAGCCCGCGCCGTCGGAGACGGCAAGGATGGCGATGTCCTCTGCGTGGACGGCGGCAAACCAGTCGTCGCAGTTCGAGCCGTCGTGCTTGTGCTTCTTGCCGCGCACGCGCGCCGCGATCATCTCCGCCGCACCGATCTGCATCGCTGCGGAACGATATTCCGGCGCGGCATCCGGCTCATCTGCGGGGACAGGATGATACTCCCAAAGCGCCGCCGTATGTGCCAGCACCTCCTCATCGCTGAGGGGCGCTGCCTCCTCCGCACCGGGCGGCTCTGCGGCCGTTTCCGCTACTGCCGATTCCGCTGCGGTAGAGCCGTCCGTCGGCACTTCTGCGACGTGTTCCTCCGTTTCCGGTGGTGTCGCCACTTCCTGCGGCGGCGGTGCTGCGGCAGTCTCCGCTGCCGACATCTCCGCAGCCGCGTCTTCCTCTGCCGTTTCCTGTACGGCGGGGATATCTGCCAACGGTTCTGCCGTTTCGGTTTTCACTGCATCCGAAAGATCCGTCCACGGCTTCGTCTGCGCCGCGACGGGCTCCTTCTGCGTTTCCTGCGTGTCCATCAAGACCTCGCTGCCCCCTTCCTATGTCCGCAGCACATCCCGTCAGGGAACGACCGTGAAGCCCTGCGGCGGAGGCGGCAGCTCGATCGGCGCGCCGGGTTTCGCGTCCAGACTCTTCGAGGACATCTTGATCGAGCTGGACACCCATGCGAAGAACTTCGCCATATCACCGGAGGACAGATTGTTCATCATCAGAACATTGTCCGTCACCTGCTTCAAATAGCTCGTGTCGGCATCCGCGCCCGCCGCACAGGCGATGATGTTGCCCAGCTTCAGCTCCTTCACCTCGGCCGCTGCCGTGCGGAAATCCTCCACATCCGTCGGGCTGCCGTCCGTCAGCAGGAACACGAGCGGCCGCCAGTCGCCCTTCTGCGTCTCCGTATTCTTGCGCACCTCCGTCTGCACGCATTCCGCGAGCAGCTTCAGCGCGCCGCCCATGAGCGTGCAGCCCTCCGCCTCAAGGCGCGGCTCCTTGAAGAGCATCAGCTCCGTCAGCTTCGTCGTCTGCTGCACGCGGCTCGCGAAGGTGATGACCGACAGATACGCCGTCTCAAGTGCCTGCGGGTCGCCCCGAAGTTCCGAGAGAAGCGCCTTGATCCCCTGCCGCACCGCCTCAATCGGTTCCCCCGCCATCGATCCGGAACAATCCAGAAGAAGATACACCGGAAGTCTGCGTCCATTGTCCGCCATAAAAATCCCTCCTAAAGAATCATTTGTTACTCCAAACATTCGCTTACCCTCGGACAAGCGCCGCATACTTTGCACGCTCTGCCGCTGGAATCTGCAACGCCTCCATCGCCTTTTCCACGGAGAGATTCATGCTCTTCATCAGATTACGAATGGAGGAGGCAAGGGCTTGCTGCATTCCCTGCTGCATTCCCTGCTGCATCCCCTGCTGCATTCCCTGCTGTATTCCCTGCTGCATTCCACGCTCCATGCCATCCTCCCACGCTTCCTCAGCACGCACCTGACGTGCCAGTTCTTCGTCCCACTCGAAATTCACCATGTCAAAGACCTCCTTTTCCTGCTTTTCTGTGAAGTATTCCGGCAAGTAATTGTGTGCAATACAATAGCGAATCGCTGCGGGTACGGCGGCGGCAAGCGCAACTCCTTCCCGAACCGCAGCGCGCACCTGCGCGACAAAGGCGCTGTACGCCTTCAGAGAAGCGCATCGTGCGAGGATTTCATGCTCCGATGCCTCGTTGATA
>NZ_GL892076.1:621185-633344 GCF_000213975.1 Centipeda periodontii DSM 2778 | reverse complement strand
ATCCCTTCTTCCCCCCGCCGAGCAGTTCCTTCGTCAGTCTGCGCAGATAGTTCATGACGATACGCACGTCGTCAAACGTCTGGCGCCCCTTCTTCGTCACGAGTCCGCTGTTGATAAAGATGGGATCAATGAGCGGAATCTGGACAAAGTTGTCCGTGGGGAGCACGGACGGACGCGCGAGGAAGGTCGATCCGATCCCTGCATGCACGAGATTCTTGACGGTGTGGAGGTAGGGCGAGTAGTGCACGACATTCGGCTTTTCACCCGCACGTCCGTAAGCGTCCTGCACAAGGCGGTCAACAAAGAAGTTGCTGTCGAGCATGATGAGCGGCTCGTTCCGCAGTTCCGTCACGCTGAGCGAATGACGCTGCGCAAACGGATGATCGGGACGTGTGACAAAGGTGCACTCGCAGTCGAAGAGTTTCGCATACGTGAGGCGCGAGCTGAAATCAACGGTGTAATTCGTCAGCGCAAAGTCCAGCTTTTCCTCCTCGACCATCTGCAGCGCGCTCACGCCGCCTGTCTCGATGATCTCAAGGTCGATCTCGGGGTGTTCGCGGCGGAAGTTGCCGAGGATGTGCGGCAGAAAGACGACGCCGAGCTGCAGAGGCATCGCGATCCGCACCTTTGCATGACGGTGCGCCATATCGCGGATCTCGTCGTCGAGCCGCGCGACCTCGGTGAGGATGTAGGAGACCTTGCCGAGGAGCTTCGCGCCGTCCGCCGTGACCGTGATCTTGCGCCCCTCGCGATGAAAGAGATTCAGCCCCGTCTCCGCCTCAAGTGCCTGCATGGCAACCGTGACCGTCGGCTGAGAAACGTGCAGGTGCTCCGCTGCCTTTGTGATGTTCTGCCACTGGCAGACCTCATAGAAGTAACGCATCTGTACCAACGTCATCCGATCATCTCCCAATTCATACCTCTTCGCTCTATTCTTATTTGTAAAAACTATTCCGTAATTAGTTTACTATATATTTTTCTCGCTGAACAGGGCAAATATCACATATAATAAAAATTTTTCATAGTCTCGCCCTATTGTTTTATCGGGAAGAAATATTTTTCACACGAGGCAAAAAGTGCTAAATTAAATTCAGTTGAAAGAGCGCGTACGCGCAGGACATAGATAGAAATGGGGAACGGAAATGGCAGTGTATTTTGCAGATGCGGTGGAGCGTTTCGTCGAGGATATGCTTGAGGCGAACGCGGACAATCTGAAAGCGTTTGAAACGAAGCCGGGCGTGTATTCCAACGTCGATCCTGACACGCACCACGATGTCGAGATCCCGGACGTGCACCTCACAAAATAACCTTCTATCATCCTACTACAGATAGATAAAAAGGAGTGTCGGGGTTCCGACTCTACCGAAAAAGCGGGCGGCTGACCACTGCCCGCTTTTTTCGTGCGCTTTTCAGCAAATCCTTGGCACCAGCTCCCCGAGCGGCAGATCCACGATGCGGATGCCGCCGAGTGCGGTGCGCAGCCCGACCGTCCCCGGCTCCTCCGCAGTCGTCTGCCCGATAACGCACGCCTCACGTCCGTGGGGATCTTCGTGCATCACCGCAAGCACGTGCGCGGTATCTGCCGGCGGGACAAAGGCGAGTAGTTTGCCCTCGTTCGCAAGTGTCAGCGGATCGAAGCCGAGGATGTCACAGACACCCTGCACGGCAGGACGTACGGGGATCGCCGTCTCGTCCAGCAGGATGCCGACATGCGCCGCCGCCGCAAGTTCGTTCAGCGATGCCGCCACGCCGCCGCGCGTCGGATCGCGCAGCACGGCAATCGACGGTGCCGCCGCGAGCATCGCCGCCGTCAGATGGCAGAGCGGCGCACTGTCGCTCTGTATTTCGGGCGGCAGCGTCAGGTCATGCCGCGCCGCCATGACGGTCGCCGCATGGTCGCCGAGCGTGCCCGAGACGATGATGTCCATGCCCGCCTTGATATTCGTCGGCGCGATGTTCACGCCCTCGATCATCTCCCCGACGCCCGCCGTATTGATGTAGATGCCGTCGCCGCAGCCGCGCGGCACAACCTTCGTATCGCCCGTCACGATGAGAACGCCCGCCTCCTCCGCCGCTGCGCGGATATCGCGCACGATGCGGCGCAGCGTGGCGATCGGAAAGCCTTCCTCTAGGATCACGGCGAGCGAGAGCCAACGCGGCACCGCCCCCGTCATCGCGAGATCGTTGACCGTCCCGCAGACCGCGAGCCGCCCGATGCTCCCGCCGGGGAAGAAATGCGGCTGCACAACGTAGGAGTCCGTCGTAAATGCCGCGCGCCCCGCCGTTGGCAGAACCGCACCGTCATGCAGCATATTCAGGATCGTGTTCCCCAGCTCGGGCAGCACGACCTCCTCCATCAGCGCATGGGAAAGCTGTCCCCCCGCGCCGTGCGCGAGTGTGATGACCTCATGCTCCATAGCGGAACCTCCCTCCCCCGTATTTGTACCATGCGGCACACGTTCCCTCGACCGACACCATGCAGGGACCAACGGCGTGCTCCGGCACACACGCCCTCCCGAAGAGATTGCAGTCGCGCGGCACAATCGCGCCACGCAGCACCTCACCGCAGCGGCAGCCATGCCGCCCGTCGCCGACTGCTCCCGCCGCAAGTGGGCGCACACGTGCAAAGTCATACTGCGCGTACTCCTCGCGCATCGAAAGCCCCGAGGCGGGAATCTCACCGAGCCCGCGCCAGCGCACGGTCGCAGGTTCGTAAACGCGGTCGATTGCCGCGCGCGCGACGGGATTGCCCTCCCGCCGCACGACCGTCTCATAGGCGTTCTCAATGCGTGCCTCATCCATCCCGATCTGCCGCACGAGCATGTGAATCGCGCGCAGAATCTCAAGCGGCTCAAAGCCCCCGACCACGCCCGGGATGTGATACTCCTGCGCAAGGAAATCAAACGTCGCCGTCCCCGTCACGACGGCAACGTGCCCCGGCAGGAGAAATCCGTCGACGTTCGTCTCGCCGCCATCGAGGAGCGCGCGCATCACGGGCGGGACGAGCTTTTGCGCGGACAGCAAAAAGAAGTTCCCGAGCCCCTGCTTCTTAGCCGCGAGCACCGCAGCCGCCTCCGTCGGCGCAGTGGTTTCAAACCCGACGGCGAGGAATACAACCTGCTTGCTCGGGTTTTCCGCCGCGACCGTCAGCGCGTCGAGTGGCGAGTAGACGATGCGGACATCCGCACCCTGCGCCTGCGCCTCAGCGAGACTTGAGCGCGTCCCGGGGACTTTCAGCATATCGCCGAACGTCGTGATGATGACATCCTCCATCCCCGCATACGCAATCGCCGCGTCGATGTAGTCGTCCGCCGTCACGCAGACGGGGCAGCCGGGCCCCGAGACGAGCTCGACGCCCTCGGGGAGAATCTGCCGCAGACCCGCGCGAAAGATCGCGACCGTATGCGTGCCGCAGACCTCCATGATGCGGATCTTCTTCCCCTGTGCGGCGAGAATGCGGCGCATCTCCACGACCATCTCAGCCGCCCGTCGCTGTGTCTCCTGTGCGCGCATCATAGAATGTGCTCCACCGTACGAGGAGCGCCGCGCATCTCCGCCCGCAGAGCCTCGATGCGCTCCGCCTCCTCCGCCTCCACGATCTGCATCGCAAAGCCCGCGTGGACGAGCACATAGTCGCCGAGCTTCGCCTCGGGCAGCAACATCAGGCTCGCCGCACGGCGCACCCCATTCAGCTCGACTGCGGCAAGCTGGTCCTTTATCTCAACGACTTTCGCCGGAACTGCCAAACACATAGTTTCTCCTCTATATTATGTAATATGTAAATCGTTTGATTCCATCTCAATCAAAGCATATCCCTGCGCGTTCAAAGCGCCCCCACCGTCACGCTGACGCGTGCCACCTCCCCCGCTCCGGCAGGGGAGGCTTTGGGTTATGCCGTAAAGCAGCCATGCAGTACTCCGTAGCAAACCCTAGTGAAGCAAGCGGAAACAAACGTGCGTTCTGCCCCCTGCGGATTTTAACCGTTCAAGCGAAGCGCGTTTGGAATCCGCAGGTATTTAGGCAGATAAGCACATGACCGCTTGCGTAACGAGGGTTCTGCGAGGAGTACGCATGGCAGAAGTTTCCATAATAGTATTCCATCATTCCATCCGCGCGAGCGCCACCGCCGCCTGTCCGTACGCAATGCCGCCGTCGTTCGGCGGGGCAATATGCGGCAGGAGGACGCGGAAATCCCTAAGGCGCAGGAGCACCTGCTCCAAAAGCAGCGCATTCTGGAACACGCCGCCCGAGAGCGCCACCGTCCGAAGCCCCGTCGCATCCGCAAGCACAGAGAGAACCTCCGCGACCGCCGCCGCCATCGTCACATGGAAGTCAAGCGCACGCCCCGCACGCTCCTCCTCCGAAATCCTCTCCGCGCCGTCCGCGAGCGCACGCAGCACGGGCAGAAAATCCACCGTCATCGGCGCACACACACGATTCAGCACATACGGCAGCACGACACCCGCCCGCCGCGCATTCCACGCGAGCAGTTCGAGCCCGATCGCCGCCTGCCCCTCGTATGCATTCATGCGGCACCCCCCGAGCAGTGCCGCCGCCGCATCAAAGAGCCGCCCCGCGCTCGACGTGGGCGGCGCATTCACCCCCGCCGCCGTCGCCTGCACGAGCAGCTCCCACCCTGCGGGAAGCGCGGCGGCAAACTTCGGTGCATGCGCCGCCAGTTCCGCCCCGTACATCCCATGAAGCACCCACAGCGCGAGCCGCCACGGCTCTGCTGCCGCGCGGTCGCCGCCCGGGAGCGGCAGGTACGCAAAATGTGCGAGCCGCTCATAGCCGCGCAGATCGGCGACCATAAACTCGCCGCCCCACGCAGCCCCGTCCGTGCCGTACCCCGTTCCATCGAGCGCGGCGCCAAGCACGCGCTCCTCATATCCGTGCTCCGCGAGCACCGCCGCGATGTGTGCGTGATGGTGCTGCACACGCACGAGCGGCAGCCCCTCCCGCGCGGCACGCAATGCGAGATACTGCCCCGAGAGATAGGCAGGATGCAGATCGGCGGCGAGAATCTGCGGCCGCACCTCGAAAAACTGCTCGTAATGCGCGATCGTCGCCTCATACGATGCAAGCACGCTGCGCTCCGTCAGATCGCCGATGTGCTCGCTCAGAAACGCCTCCGCTCCGCGCGTCAGGCAGAACGTATTCTTCAGCTCCGCCCCGCCCGCAAGCACCGCCCGCTCCTTTGCAGTCGGGAGCGCCAGCGGCATCGGTGCAAAGCCTCGACTGCGGCGCACCATCTGGCGCCCGCCCGCCGTCATACGCAGCACGGAGTCGTCGACGCGGTGCACGATCGTGCGGTTGTGCATGAGAATCGCATCCGCAATCCCCGCAAGCGCACGCACGGCAACATCGTCCTCGTAGAGGATCGGCGCACCGCTGAGGTTCGCGCTCGTCATGACCCAGAGATCACCCTCATCGAGCAGAAGCAGATGCACGGGCGCATACGGCAGCAGCACGCCGAGGTACGCATTCCCGGGCGCGACGCTCTGTGCGACATCTGTCTCCGAACGCCGTCGCAGCAGCACGATCGGCGCGGCGGGCGATCGCAGCCAGCGTGCCTCCTCCTCGGAAACCGTACAAAGCGACCGCACAAGCGCCATACCGCCCGCCATCACGGCGAGCGCCTTTGCCTCACGATGCTTTCGCTCCCGCAGGCGGCGCACCGCCGCGTCACTCCGCGCATCACACGCGAGATGATAGCCGCCGATGCCCTTTACGGCGACAATGCCGCCCGCCGCAATGAGTCCCCGCGCGCACAGGAGCGGATCGCCCTCCTGCGCCGCCCCATCCACGAGAAGACGATAGGAGGGACCGCAGTCCGTGCACGCATTCGGCTCCGCGTGAAAGCGACGGTCGGCAGGATCGTCGTACTCCCGCTGACACGCGGGACACATCTGAAATGCCGCCATCGAGGTCAGCGGACGGTCATAGGGCACACCGCGAATGATCGAGTAGCGCGGCCCGCAGTTCGTACAGTTCGTAAAGGCGTAGCCATGCCGCCTGTTTTCTGCGGACAGAATCTCACGGCGGCAGTCCGCACAGACGGCAAGATCGGGCGAGACGAGCGTCCGTGCAACCGTCCCCGCAGGACTCGGCAGGATGTGAAAGCCCTCCGCGCCCGTCGGCGGCAGTTCTGCAAACGTCACAGAGGAAACGGCTGCGGCGCGCGGAGCCTCCGTGCGCAGAGCCGCCGCGAACGCATCCAGCAGCGCCGCCGCTCCCTCCACCTCAATGCCGACACCCGCACTGTCGTTCCGTACCCATCCGCTGAGTCCGAATCTCTCCGCAAGCCGATAGACAAAGGGGCGAAAGCCCACCCCCTGCACAATGCCGGAAACACGAAAGGCGCGCCGTTCCCGCGCGCCTCCTCCTTGACCGATCGTATCGGCAACGTGCCGCAACTCAGGCGCTCCGCAGCTTTTTTTGCCGCCGCTTGGCAGGAACGATGCCCCAGCGGACAAGCTCCTCCACCGCGCGGTGTGCAAAGAGCGGCAGCGCCGCCGCCATCTCGGGGCTGAGCGAGAGCCCCGCCGTCACCTCATACGGCTGCATTCCGAGCACGACGACGTTCGGGATCGCGCGGTCCGTCACCGTCAGCCACGCGAGCACATCCTGAATCCCGATCTCGTGCGAGGACATCTTTTCCTGAAAATGTACCATGACCGCGTCGTCCTCAAATCGGTAGATCGTACCCGCAGGCGCGTCGCCCGCCACTGCATCGAGGATGAGCAGCTTCTCCGTGCCCGTGACGAAATGCAGCAGTTCGGGGCCGAGCGTCCCGCCGTCGAGCAGGCGGACATCGTGTGAAAAGCGATAGTGTTCGTCCAGATACTCCATCGCACGCACGCCGAAGCCCTCATCGCGCAAAATGATATTGCCGATCCCAAGCACCGTCACGGGCGCCACCGCAACCAACTGGTCATGGATCACTCTCATCGCCTTCCTCCTATTGTCACGCCTGCTTCTTCTTCGCCCGCACCTGCGCACGCAGCCAGTCATACCACACATCCAGTCCCTCGCCCGTACGGCACGAGACAGGCAGCACCTCGATGCCGGGATGGAGTGCCGTGATGTCGCGCTCCGCTGCCGCCATATCGAAATTTGTATAGGGCAGGATGTCAACCTTGTTCAGGAGCGCGACGGCCGACTCCTTGAAAATGAGCGGATACTTCAGCGGCTTGTCATCGCCCTCCGTGATACTGAGAACAACCGCCTTCGCATCCTCACCGAGCGCGAACTCGGCGGGGCAGACGAGGTTGCCCACGTTCTCGATCACGAGGACGTCGAGCGCCGAGAGATCCAGCTGCCCGAGCGCCGCCGCGACCATCGCTGCGTCCAGATGACAGCCGCCGCTCGTGTTGATCTGCACCACAGGTGCGCCGCAGCGTTCGATGCGCGCCGCGTCCTTCGTCGTGAAGAGATCGCCCTCGATCACCGCCATCCGCAACTCTTTGCCGAGTGCCGCGAGCGTCTGCTCCAGCAGCGAGGTCTTGCCGCAGCCCGGCGAGCCGAGGAGATTCAGCGCGTAGATGCCATGCCGCGCAAAGAGCGCCGCGTTCTCCGCCGCCGCCGCCTCATTCCGCCCGAGGATATCCGCCTTTACAACAACCTTCATATCCTATTCCATCTCTATATAGTCGACGCGCATCTCGCGCCCGTGCGTGAACTCCATCCCGCCGCCGCAGTCGGGGCAGAGGTAGTCCTGCGGACGCAGCGGGCGCTCCCTGCCGCAGTCATGGCAGCGCCCCGACAGAGGAATACGGTCCCAAGTCAGGTCTGCCTGCTCCGCGATCGTTCCGCGCACGAGCGAGGAAAAGGCAAGCGTCAGCGCCTCCGTCTCCACCCCCGAGAGCTCCCCGAGCAGGAGGTGGATGCGCTCGATCCGCTGCGCGTCGTTTGCGCGCGCCTGATCGAGGGCAATGCCGAGGATGCCCTCGGCAATCGCCATCTCGTGCATCTTCGGCTCCTCCTTTCGGACAATGCTCTCTCTGCGCTTTCTCATGCGGCTGTGTATGTGAATCGTGCGCTCTCTGTGCCCGCATCCGCATTCCTTACACATATGTTGCTCCTTTATATTCTAGGGCTAGTTGTACCGTCACAGGCGCTCCCACCGGCAGGTCTGCCTTGATTGCCCAAGGCGCCCCCACCGGCTCGCAAGCGCGCCACCTCCCCCGTTGCGACGGGGGAGGCTAATCTACCGTTCACCGAATGCCTCCCCTGCCACGGCGGGGGAGGGGGACCGCGAAGCGGTGGAAGGGGCGCTTGTTACTTGCGCAACTAAGCGCTCGTGTTGAAGACGCACAGACGATCCCAAAGTTTTACTCCACATCCTGTGCGTCCGCCGGCGTATGCCGCAGCAGCTTGCTGCCTGCGAACATGCTCGACACCTCCGCCTCGCCCTCCATGAACTCCGCGCGGATGACGAGATAGAAATGCCCGATCGCGAACAGCATGATCGCCCACGCCGCATAGTGATGCACAAAATGCGACATAAACTCGTTGCCGAGAACGCGGTTCACCCAGCCGAAGAGGATGCCGCCAATCGCGGACGGCTCCGTCATATAGTACATGGCAAAGCCCGTCAGCACCTCGATCGCCACCATCCCATACAGCCCCGCGTATGCCGCGCGCGCCAAGGGGTTGCGCAGGAAGGGGCGGTGGGACGTGCGCAGGAAGATATAGTGCTGCACGACCTCCCACGCATCCAGATAGTACTGCTTCTTCCAGAAATGCGGGAAGAGGCGGTCGCCGCGGCTGATGATGAAGCCATAGACGCGCCCGATGAAGCCCGCGCAGAACGCAAACGCCGCAATGAAGTGGATGTTGCGGACGAGGTTCATGAGGAGAGGCGTATTCGTCGGCTCCGAGGCAAGGATGACCACGGGCTTCGTGATCAGAAAGCCCGTGATAAAGAGCACGATGATCGCCCCCACCATCAGCCAGTGAAAGATGCGCAGGAAGGGACTGAAGAGATAGTACTCCTTGCGTACTTCTTGTTTCATGCGGATCGCCCCCTATTCATCCACGCGCACGCCCGCATAGGGATCGGTCGTGACGACGCGGATCTTCTCCCCCTTCGCGTTAAAGAGGTGGGTCGAGCACGCCATGCACGGATCGAACGAGCGCACCGCCTTCACGATCTCAAGTGGTTTGTCCGCAATCTTCACGGGCGTATCCATCATCGTCATCTCATACGCGCCATGCCCCGCCGCATCATCGCGCGGGCAGGCGTTCCACGTCGTCGGCACGACCGCCTGATAGTTCGCCACCTTGCCGTCCTTGATGACAACCCAGTGACTGAGCGCGCCGCGCGGTGCCTCGTAGAAGCCGACGCCCTTTGCCTCCTTCGGCCACGTCGAGGGATCCCACTTCTCGTTGTTCACCACACGCGTATCGCCGCTCTTGATGTTCGCGACGAGCTTGTCAAAGAAGAACTTGCTGATCTCCGCCTGCAGCTGTGCATCGAGGGCACGCGCCGCCGTGCGGCCGACCGTCGAGGGCAGCCATGCCTCGGGCGGAACGCCGAGCACCTTCGTCACCGCGTCGATCTGATCGACGATCATCTGCTCCGCCCAGCTCAGCTCGCCGAGGAGTCCCTGCTTCGCCTTCGTGTAGAGCACGATGTAGCGCGCGAGGGGACCGACCTCGCAGAGCTTGCCGCGCCATTTCGGCGTCTTGAGCCAAGAGTATTTGCCCTGCTCATTCAGCGCCTTCCACTCCGTCTTCGTGCCTTCCTTCGGCTCCGTGTAGTGCGGCTTCGTCTCGCCCTCCCACGGATGCAGCCCCTTGCTGTCGCCGCCGCTGTACTCATACCAGCCATGCTCGACGCTCTCGCTGATGACCTCGGGGTCGGAGACATCCTCCATCTTAAAGTCGTAGACCTTTGCCTGCATCACGCCGCCCGCGAAGTTCTCGACAACGCCGTTACAGCGCACGAGCAGCTTACTGAAGAAATCGCCGTTCGTCGCGCCCGAGAACGGCTCCTCGGGGAACATGCCGAAGCCGAGCACGCGCTCCTTCGCGAGTCCCCCGCCCGAGACGTAGCCCTTCTGCACATACAGATGCCCGATCGCGAGCACGTCCGGCAGATAGTAGTCGTTCATCATGTGGCGCGCCGACTGGATCGAGCGGTCGACAATCGCAAGGCGCGCGGCGTTGATCGGCGCGTTGCCGTCCTCCATCGAGATGGAGCAGGGCATGCCGCCGAGGCAATAGTGCGGATGCGGATTCTTGCCGCCGAAGACAACGTGCGGCACAACGAGATCGCGCTGCTTGTCCAGCATCTCCAGGTAGTGCGAGATCGCCATCAGATGCACCTCGGGCGGCAGCATCTGATAGTCGGGATGATCCCACCACTGCGCGGAGAAGATGCCGAGCTGCCCGCTCTCCACGATCTTCTGCACCTTCGCCTGGATCGCGGCGTAGTAGTCCGCGTTCGAGACGGGGAAGTCGTGCGGATATGCCTCCGTATCGAGTCCCTGAGGGCCGCGGAAGGGCAGACGATAGGTCGCGAGCACCGTATTCTGGAGTGCCGCCGTCGCCGCCGGATCCGCCTTGAGTGCCTCCAGTGGGCTGACCCAATCGAGGGCGTGCAGATGATAGAAATGGATGATGTGATCCTGATGACCGAGGCACGCTGCAATGATGTTGCGGATGTAGTGCGCGTTCTTCGGGATCGTGATGCCGAACGCATCCTCCACGGCGCGCAGACAGCCGAGCGCATGGGACGACGTGCAGACGCCGCAGATACGTTGGATGTACGCCCACGCATCACGCGGATCACGGTCATTCATGACGAGCTCGAGGCCGCGCCATGCCGTTCCGGAGGAGATGGCATCCGTGACCTTGCCCGTTGCCTCATCGACTTGGATCTCGACGCGCAGATGCCCCTCAATGCGGGTGATCGGATCGACAACTACGTGTTTCATTCATGCACCTGCTTTCCCTCTTTTTCGAGCTGCTTCTCATGGCATTTCTTCTGCACGAGGCTTGCGCCCGCGTGCGCTGCGACACCGACCGCCGTAGCAACGGCAAGACCTGCGCCGACCATATCCACATCGATGCCGTCATACTCGGGCAGACGTTTCGAGAAGGGAGCGTCGTCCCAGAAATTCGCGTTGCTGCAGCCGATGCAGGGCGCACCCGACTGGATGGGGTACGATAGCCCCTGATACCAGCGCAGATTGCCGCAGGAGTTGTAGGTCTCGGGCCCTCTGCACCCGAGGTGATAGAGACACCAGCCCCCCTTCGCCCCCGCATCGTCAAAGCGGTCGGCAAACATGCCCGCGTCGAAGAACGGGCGGCGGTAGCAGGTGTCGTGAATGCGGTTGCCGTAGAACTGGCGCGGCCGCCCCTCCCCGTCGAGCGGGGGCAGCGTGCCGAAGAGCGCGACGTGCATGACGACACCCGTCATGACCTCGGGGATCGGCGGGCAGCCGGGCACGGCGATGTAGGGTTTCGAGCCAATGAACGAACGGATGCCCTTGGACTCCGTCGGATTCGGCGCAGCCGCCTGAATGCCGCCCGCCGTTGCGCAGGTACCATAGGCAATGACCGCCTTTGCCCCTTCGGCGACACGCCTCAGCGTATGCGAGAAGGGATGTCCGCCCGACATGCAGGTGTACTCGTGCTCACCCGCTGCAACCGCGCCCTCGACCGCGAGGATGTACTCGCCGTGATACTTCTTGATCGTCGTCTCAAGGTGCTCCTCGAACGGCTCGCCGCAGCCCGCACTGAGCACATGGCTGTACTCAAGCGCAATGCTGCTGAGCACCAGATCGGATGCGAGCGGCGCACCCGAGCGGATGAAGGACTCATCACAGCCCGTGCACTCGTGCCCGTGCAGCCAGATGACAACGGGCAGCGGCTTCGTCTCCGCCGCCTCGACGACCTTCGTCATCATGTCCGTGCTGAGTCCCATCAGCGACGTGAGCGTCACGCAGCCCTTCAAAAAGCTGCGTCGGCTCATTCCCTTTGCGAGATAGGCCTCCCACAAGCTCTCCCTCTTACTCACATGAATCCTCCTAACCAATACACAAGACACAAGTGCCCCTGCAGGCACCTTGATGAGAACCATCCCATTCATTATAAAAGCTTTATAATTATATTCCCTTTTGAAGAAAAAAGGAATACTATTTTTCGGTT
>NZ_GL892076.1:606701-620278 GCF_000213975.1 Centipeda periodontii DSM 2778 | reverse complement strand
GAATACTATTTTTCTATATATGTCGCTAAATCCCCCGATACGAAAAAACAATAGAAAAGAGGCTGTCCCCCGTACCCAAAGGCACGACGAACAGCCCTCTCGAATCAGACGGACACTGCCGATGTTCTGCACACGAAAACACCACACCGCCTGCACGCAACAATTCTGTCGTCTCCTTTTCAAGGGGGGAAGCAGTACCTCCAAACGGGAAGGCTCCGATATTTCTATCGAAACCCTGTGCGCGTCTTGGAGTGCTCCTCAGCGCAGGCGCAATATCATAGGCACTGCTCTCCCCTTAGATATTTTTGCTCGGAAACGTGGAGGGAATGACTTCTGTTTTCCTTCCATACATATTTAATTGTGCGTTAATTCTAGCAGGATTTGTACGCTATGTCAATATGCGAAATTTATTTTCAGCATGCGTGCAATTTATTCCCTAAATTTCAGCCTCTTCGCCGCCTTCTTCACGGCGTCGCGCTCCTTTGCCGCCATTGTGTTCGGGCGGATCTCGGCGGCGTGCCCGTCGCGGTCCCCGTCCGTGATGACCATATTCTCGTCGTCATAGGCGATGATCTCATAGGTGCGGATCGTGTTCTCCTTGAGGTCCAGCACACGTCGCTGCATCGTGTAGCCGAGCTTCTTATACGCCTCATCGTGCATGGCGTGCACGAATTGATCGCGGCCGAGGTCATTGTAGAGGATGAGCTGCCAGTAGGAAATGGAGCCGTCCTCGTTCCGCGCCATCCTCGACCGGTCAAAGAACCAGCCGCGCCGCTCGTCCCCCTCGATGAACGCCCAGTCGCCGTCCTTCAGTGTCACGGGATCGATCGCGGTCAGCTCTGCATAGACGGTTTCGTGCACAGGACCATTGGCAGAAAGAGGTTCACCCGTGCCGTATCCATGCCCGATTTTCTCAGTAGCCTCGGGTGCCATGCGAACATCCACCGCCTCTGCGTTTTTCTCGCGCGCCGGATCCTCGCGGGGCTCGGGGACAATCTCTCCGTTCGCATTCTTTTCCGCAAGGGACTCGTCACTGAGATCGTCCATCTCCTCGTCGAGGCTCTCCTCGCCGCGCTCCTGTCGTGCAGGAGCAGCAGTGCCCTCCTCTGCCGTCATGACGGCGTGGATGTCCTTCTTCTCTGCGGCATACCCCCATGCGGGGAGAATGAGGATCGCTGCGGCAAGCAGACAAATAATGGATTTCATACATTTCCTTTCTCATAGATAGGCGGCAGGATTGACCGGCTGTCCGCCCACGCGCACCTCATAGTGCAGATGGGGTCCCGTGGAGCGTCCCGTGGAGCCGACGTAGGCGATCACCTGCCCGCGCCGCACCTGCTGACCAACGCTCACGGCAACGGCAGAGGCGTGACCGTAGCGCGTCACGATACCGCTGCCATGATCTACATCGACCATGTTGCCGTAGCCGCCGTTCCATCCCGCAGCGGTCACGACGCCGTCGGCGGTCGCGACAATGGGCGTGCCCATCTCGGCGGCGATATCAATGCCCTGATGGAACTCTGAACCGCCAAAGCGCAGTCCGTAGGGCGAGCTGACGTAGCCCGCTGTCGGCCAGATCGATGGCGTCGTGTGGGGCGCATCATCAGAGGCGTAGGAGGCCGCGCCGGGAAAGTCCCTGCGCATGGTCTCGGCGAGGAGGTCGAGAGACGTGCGGCGTGCTGTCAGGCGTTCCTCGATCATCTCAAGCGCCTCGGAAAGCTCTGCGGTCGTAAGCTCATGCGGCGCGCCGCCCGTCGGTGCCTCCATCCCCGTCTGCACGTCCTCGTCCAGTGCCGCAGGCGGCGCCCCCACAATCGCGCGCAGACCGTCCTCGGAGCGGCGCAGGCGTTCGAGATCCTGCTGCAGAGCGGATGCCTTTTTGGATACCTGTAGGATCTGCTCCTGCTGGATGCGATTTGCCTCGCGCAGCTGTGCCGCCTCCGATTCGTGCACATAGTTGTTCCTCAGGGTATAGACGGAGAGCACGGAGGCTGCCGTAAAGAGCACCGCCGCCGCGACGGCACCGACGGCGAGCAGCCGTGCGGAGCGGAGGGATAGACGCACGGTGCGCGTCACATCTTCCTCGTTGTCAATGATTTGGATTTTATAGCGTTTTTCTTCGTTCAAGGTGTTCTCCTGATGATGTACGCAGTTCTTTGGATTGGTTATGCTGTGCGTACTCCTCGCAAAACCCTCGTTACGCAAGTGATCGTGCGCTTATTCGCGAGGGAACCACGGACTCATTCAGCCGTCCATCTTGGCACATCTTTTCCGTTCTCTCTGCGTCGATAAATCCTCAGCATAGCCACCGCTATGCTTCCGGTTCATCTCCTTGACAGGACGAAAAATCTGCGCCAATCTGAACAACATCATTGAGTTCGTGATTCCCCAATACCTGCGGATTCCAAACGCGCTTCGCTTGAACGATTAAAATCCGCAGGGGGCGAAACGCACACTTTGCTCACTTGCTCCACTAGGGTTTGCTACGGAGCAGCGCACAGCCCATTTTCCCTTCGTCCTATCCTAGCCGAATAAAATGAAAACCTGCTGAGTTTCAGCAGGTTTTCCTGATATTGGCAGTAAGTGCCCCTTCCACCGCTCCGCGGTCCCCCTTCCCCGCTGTGGCGGGGCAGGCTTTTGGATAACGGCAATTAGCCTCCCCCGTCGATACGGGGGATGTGGCGAGCTCTGCGAGCCGGTGGGGGCGCTCCTTAATAGCTAATCGGCAGGGGCTGTGCCATCGCCTCCTGCAGCACGCTCTTTTCCTCGTCCGTCAGCGGGTACTCCGAGGAGCCGCCCTTGATCGGCTTGATGTAGCTGCGCGAGTCCGCACGCGCGAAGATGCTCGAAAAAATCACGCCGTCGTTGTTCGCATCGAGCATGGCGACGGCATAGCTGAGATCGCCGCCCATATCCTCAAATGCACGAAAGCGCACCATGGCGACGCGCACAAGAGTTTTGCGAACAAACCGCCGAATGGCCTCATTTTCATCGATGATACGCGCATTTGTCGCGATGACCTCCTCGACCTCGTGGATGTGCTGGATCAGCATCCCCTCGAGGTCCTCCTTCTTCGAGCCGCGCATCATTTCACGGTAGCGCGCATTCATCGTCGAGAGGCGCGCCATCGTATAGATCACAAGAATCAATAAGACCAGAATGAGCAGCATCGATGTCAATAGGAGCGGTGTCGCATGGGCTGCAACATAGATAACGAGATTGTTCAGAAACAATGCTTTCTTCCCTTCTTCCCTACTTTCTCCGAGAATATCATACGGTAAAGTTCTGTGTGGAGATGGCGCGCAGCGCTGCACGCCTGTCATCCCTCGCCGTACTGTCCATGCCCGTGAGGAGCCCCATCAGGCGCTCGAGATCGTCTGCGGAGAAATAGCTGATCTCAAGGCGTCCCTTTCCCTCTTCACGGCTCTCCTGTATGCGAACTTGCGTCCCAAGGCTGCGTGTCAGACGCTCCTCTGCCTCGCGCATAAAGATGTCCGGCTTGCGCTCGCTTTTTGCAGGCTGTCGTGCCTGCCGAAGCGCGTTCGGATCCTTTGCGAGGCGCTTGACGAGAGCCTCTGCCCCGCGCGCCGACATCTCACGCTCCTGGATGTACTCCGCCGCCTCGCACTGAAGCTCCTTGCTCTCCAAGGCAAGCAGCGGACGCACCTGCCCCATTGTAAGGACGCCGTTGGCAATGAACGCCTGCACGCCCTCGGCGAGCCGCAGGAGCCGCACACTGTTCGCAATGGCCGATCGGCTGCGCGCGACGCGTCGTGCCAGCTCCTCCTGTGAGAGCTGAAACTCGGTGAGGAGGCGCTGATAGGCATGCGCCTCTTCGATGGGGTTCAGATCTTCGCGCTGAATATTCTCGATCAGTGCCATCTCCGCGAGCTCCGCATCCGTTGCCGTGCGAAAGACGACGGGGACGGTCGTCAGTCCCGCGAGTTTCGCCGCGCGCAGGCGACGCTCACCCGCGATGAGCTCGTATTTCCCCGTACCGATGACGCGGACGGAGAGGGGTTGGAGGATGCCATGCCGCACGATCGACTCACGCAGTTCCTCAAGTGCCGCCTCATCGAACTCGCGCCGCGGCTGAAAGCGGTTCGCCCGAATGTGTTCGATGGGGATTTCGGCCGGAATTCCCTCTGCCGCTGTGCTTGCAGAAGCAGGAGGAGCCGTTGTGGGAGGGACCTTGGGGGACGGAGCTCCGCCGACTGCTCCGGCGAGCTCGGTTCTCCCGAGACCGAGTGCGCCGAGCCCGCGCCCGAGGCCGCCTGTCTTAGCCTTCTTCACGCTTCATGACCTCCCTCGCCAGCGCAATGTAGCTCTCCGCCCCACGCGACGTGATGTCGTAGGAGGTGATGGGCTGACCGAACGACGGGGCCTCCGAGAGGCGCACATTGCGCGGAATCAGTGTTTCGTAGACCGTGGCACCAAAAACATTTTTCACCTCATCGACGACCTGCGTCGCGATCCGCGTCCGACTGTCGTACATCGTCATGACGACGCCGCGCACCATGAGCGCCGGATTCATGTTCTCCTGCACCAGTCGAATGGTGTTCATCAAAAGTGCCACACCCTCCAATGCGTAGAATTCGCACTGAATGGGAATGAGGACAGCATGTGCCGCCGCAAGCGCATTGATGGTCAAAAATCCGAGCGACGGCGGGCAGTCGATGAAGATGTAGTCATAGTCGTGTGCCACCTCGCTCAGGGCATTGCGCAGGCGTATCTCCCGCCGCTCCATCTCCACCAGCTCCACCTCGGCACCCGCGAGTTCCACATTCGCGGGCAGGACATCTACGCGGTAGTCCGACGTGACAATCGATTCCCGAAGACTGCGCCCCTCAACCAGAACACGATAGGTCGTGGACATGAGCATTGTTTTATCAATGCCAAAGCCGCTCGTGGAATTCCCCTGCGGGTCGATGTCAACGAGCAGCACACGGCGCTTGGCACGCGCAATGGCGGCGGCGAGGTTCACCGCCGTTGTCGTCTTGCCGACGCCGCCCTTCTGGCTGGCAATCGCTATGATATTTGCCACGGGATCATCCTTTCTTCGGGCGTGTGAAATATGGTAGCAGGGGCATGCCCCCCATGAGATTCCCTAGGGAATCGCTGATAAAATAGACCCTCAGATTGGCGTAGATTTTTTCGTCCGATTGAGGAGGCAAACCGGACGCAGAGTGGTGCTCTGTGGAGGATTTGCCGACGAAAAGCGGACAAAAAAGATGCGTCAAGATGATGGCGCTGAATTTATCAGTGCTTCCCTAGAACAGCACCTTCGCCAGATGCAGGTAGTCCGGGTCGAGCTTCTTCTTATTGTTTACTGCATCGTAGAGGTTGACCGAGACGACGTGCCCCTTGCTGTAGCCGAACACCACGCCTGAGAGGCCTGAGATCAGGGCGAGTGCCGCCTGCTCGCCGAGCTGGCTTGCACGTACGCGGTCGATGACCGTCGGCGAGCCGCCGCGCTGGATATGTCCGAGCACCGAGACACGCGTCTCGATGTCCGTATGCTGTGCGACGTAGTCACAGACATCCTGTCCCTTTGCCGCGCCCTCGGCGACCACGATGAGGATGTAGCGCTTTCCCTTTTCGTACGCTGCCATCAGATCCTCTGTGATCTGCGCCAGATCGTACTCCTCCTCGGGCACAATGATGTACTCCGCACCGCCTGAGATGCCGGCGACGAGCGCAAGCCATCCGCTGTTGCGGCCCATGACCTCGAGCACGATCACGCGGCGATGTGCCGACGCCGTGTCACGCAGCTTGTTGATCGCGTCGATGATCGTATTCGCTGCCGTGTCGCAGCCGATCGTATAGTCCATGCCCCAGACATCGTTGTCGATCGTCCCCGGAAGACCGACAATGGGGAAGCCGTACTCCTCTGTGAGGAGCTGGGCACCGCGCAGGGAGCCGTCACCACCGATGATGCAGAGCCCCTCGATGCCGCGCTTGATCAGATTCTCGTGTCCCTGACGGCGCCCCTCCGGTGTCTGCCAGCGCTTGCAGCGGGCCGTCCCGAGGAAGGTGCCGCCACGCTGAATGATATCGCCCACGTCACGTGACTTGAGCTCGCGCATATCCTCCTCGAGCAGCCCGTGATAGCCGTCGTTGATCCCCCAGACGCGCACGCCCTCATAGAGCGCCGTGCGTGCAACCGCACGCGCCGCCGCATTCATCCCGGGGCTGTCTCCCCCACTCGTCATGATTGCAATACTCTTTAACACAACTCTTCCTCCCCTACCCATTTGTAACGTGCATGCAAAATGCACATCTGTTTTCCTTGAGCTCCTTTCATGATAGCACAAATGACAAAAAAAATCCCCTCTTTTTTGAGGGGATTCGCACAATTTGCGATAGAAAATCACGAAAATGTTTCACGTGAAACAATTATCCCTCGCGCGTCAGGTCACGGAACCGTGTATACTCCTTCTGGAAGAAGAGCCTCACCGTGTCAGTGGCACCGTTGCGATGCTTGGCAATGCTGAGTTCCGTAATATTTGCATTCTCCGTATCCTGATTATAGTAGTCTTCACGATAGAGGAACATGACAATGTCTGCGTCCTGCTCGATGGAGCCGGACTCGCGCAGATCGGAAAGCATAGGGCGCTTGTCCGAGCGTCCCTCGGTCGCACGAGAGAGCTGCGAAAGAACGACGATCGGCACCTCCAGCTCGCGCGCGAGCACCTTGAGCGAGCGCGTCATCTCCGCGACGGCAAGGGTGCGGTTCTCCGCACGCCCCGGCGCTTGGATCAGTTGGAGGTAGTCAATCGCAATGAGGTCGAGTCCGTGCTCTGCCCGAAGGCGGCGCGCGCGCGTGCGGATATCCATGACGGTGGTGCTGCTCGTATCATCAAAATAAAGCTCCGCCTTAAGCATGCGATCAGCGACATTGACAAGGCGGCTCCACTCGTCATCATCAAGCTCGCCGCGCGCAAGATGCGTCGCATCAATCTGCCCCTCCGCACAGAAGATGCGGTGCATGAGCTGCTCGCGCGGCATCTCAAGGGAGAAGAATGCAACCGTCTTGCCCTGCAATGCCACATGGGTGGCAAGGTTGAGGACGAATGCGGTCTTGCCCATTGCGGGGCGTGCCGCGACAATGACGAGATCGGATTTTTGGAGGCCGCGCGTCACGGAGTCGAGGGTCTTGAGTCCCGTGGAGAGCCCCGTGATTCCCCCCTTTACTGCGGCAAGCTCACTCACGCGATCCACTGCATCGAAGACGACGTCTTTGATGGGGGTAAAGCTTCCCGTGATCCGTCCGCCCGCGATCGCGAGGATCTTCTGCTCGGCATCGTCCAGCTGCTGTGCAACGTCCTCGCTCGCCTCGTACGCCGCTCCCGCAATCTCCGTGCTCGCATCGATGAGCGCGCGCAGAAGCGCCTTTTCCTTGACGATCTTTGCATAGTACGCGAGGTTTGCGGTGCTCGGGACACGGTTCGTCAGATTTGCAAGAAACGAAATGCCGCCGACCTGCTCAAGGCGACCACTTTTCTTGAGTGCCTCCGTGACAGTAACGATATCCACGGGCTCACCAATCCGCACCAGCCCCTCCATCGCCTCAAAAACAGCTCGATGCGCCTGCCGGTAGAACTCGTCCGCACGCAGTAGTTCGATTGCCTGCGTGACGGCTTCCTTCTTCAGCATCATCGCCCCGAGTACGGACAACTCCGCCTCAATGCTCTGCGGTGGCACACGTCCTTCCGCCATTGGATTCTCCTTTCTTCTTCCACTTTTCATCGGCAAAGAGCACAGCAAACGCCTCCTCTGCCGTCTTGAGCCGGTGGATGGTCAGCCCCAGATGCTCCTCGGGGATGTCCTTCTTGTTCTCCCACGGGATGATGAGCGTGGAGATCCCCGCCTGCCGCGCGCCGTATGCCTTTTCAAAGACGCCGCCGACCGGTTTGATCTCGCCCTGCAGGGAGATCTCCCCCGTCACCGCCACATCCTGTCGGATCGCCGCACCTGTCACCGCGCTGACAATCGCCGCGAGGATGGCGGTCCCCGCACTCGGGCCGTCGATGTTGCCGCCGCCAATCACGTTGACGTGGATGTCATAGTCATGGATATCACGCCCCGTCAGCTGGCGCATGACCGACGCTGCATTGAACACGGAGTCCTTCGCCATGCTCCCCGCCGTTTCGTTGAAGCGCACCGTGCCCTTCCCCTTCTCCGCCGCAGGAAACGCAACCGCCTCAATCTCAATGATGGAGCCAAGAAACCCCGCCACGCCAAGCCCGAACACTCTGCCGACGGCAGGTGTATCCGATGCCTTCTTTCGTCCGAATTGGTAGAGGCGGCTCACCTGAGCGACCTCGTAGATATCATCCCTCGTTACGCGAAGTGGTGGAGGAATTGTTTCACGTGAAACAATTTGCGTGATCTCATCATCCGAAAGGCGGTTCAGTGCAAGACTGTACGCGTCGGCAAGAATGTTGATCGCCTTGCGCCCCTCAATCGTGTATTCACTGATGAGCTGCGCCGCACCATCCGCGAGCACAACATTCAGACGCCGTGCGGCATTCTCCACAATCGTCCGAATGTGTGCGGGCGTCAGCGGCTCGAAATAGATCTCCGCACAGCGTGACCGAAGCGCGGGATTGATATGATCCGCATCGCGCGTCGTCGCACCGATGAGCACAAAGTCTGCGGGCGCCCCCTCCTCGAAGAGTTTGCGGATGTAGGGCGGCACGCGCTTGTCATCGGGGTCGTAGTACGCCGACTCAAAATAGGCGCGCTTGTCCTCCAGCACCTTGAGCAATTTATTTTGCAGCATCTCGTCCATCTCACCGATCTCGTCGATGAAGAGAATGCCGCCATGTGCGTCCGTCACGAGCCCCGGCTTCGGCTCGGGGACACCGCTGTCCGCGAGGCTCTTCTGCGCGCCCTGATAGATGGGATCGTGTACGGAGCCGAGCAGCGGATTCGTCATGTCACGCGGGTCCCAGCGCAGCGTCGTACCGTCCGTTTCCACAAAGGGCGCGTTTTCCCCGAAGGGCGACACGGCTCGCTTCTTCGCCGCCTCAAGGACCAGCCGCGCCGCCGTCGTCTTACCGACGCCCGGCGGTCCGTAGAGGAGGAGATGCTGCGGATAGGGCGAGGAGAGCTTCGCCATAAGCGAGCGCACCGCGCGCTCCTGTCCCACGATCTCGTCAAAGTTCTGGGGGCGCAGCAGCTCCATAACAGACTGCGTGAGGTGAACCTGCTCAAGCGCCTCAAGGTCCTCGCGCTTCTTCTTGTCGTGCGGCGACTCCGTACCGGGACTTTCCTCCGAGATGACCTGACGGCGAATGTCATCCACGTACTCCTCGTGATCCTTCTCAAGTTTCTCGTTCACCTTGCGCTCGATGCGATCCTCCAAATCGCGCCGCGCGAGAATGCCCGCCAGCTGCTCCGTCATACGGTTCAGGATCTCGGGGATCTCCGCCTCGGACGGCGGCGGGGAGAGCAGCGGATCCTCCTCAAGGATGCGCATGAGCGCCAGCACGCGCTCACGCCTGTTCTCCGAGCGCATGAGTGTCATTGCGTTCATCTTGCCCGCCCGGATGACCAGGCGCTCCGTCCCCATCGTATCGGCGAGCATGCGAAAGATCGCGGCAATCTCCGCATCCATTCGCGCCTCGGGCGCAAGTTCGGGCGGCTGTTCCTTCTTACCGTCGCCGCCGAATAAGTCCTTAAAAAATGACATAAAATTATTTCCTTTGGAGAGAAAAGCTGATGAGGATTGCCTCATCAGCCGATTGGATGAAATTGTTGTGCATTAGTTTCCCTCCACCGCTGTGGGGAGGATGAAAGGATGCGAGGCAAGCGTGGGCGCCCCCCCCTGTAGCAAACCTAGTGGAGCAAGCGGAGCAAAGGGCGCGTTCTGCCCCCTGCGGATTTTAATCGTCCAAGCGAAGCGCGTTTGGAATCCGCAGGTATTTAGGCAGATAAGCGCCCGACCGCTTGCATAACGAGGTTCTGCGAAGGGTGGGCGCCGCAGCTTGTAAAAACAGCTCCTACTCCTTCTTCACATGAATCTTGATCGTCGTGGAGATATTCGGGTGTACCTTGACGATTGCCTCGTACAGCCCCTCGCCGACCACCTCGCCGCGGATCGTGATCTTGCGGCGATCCACGTCGATGTTCTTCTTCTTCAGTGCCTCGGCGACATCCTTGCCCGTCACCGCGCCAAAGAGGCGCCCGTTCTCGCCGATGCGCACGGGGATCTCCACCTCGACCTTCTCGAGCTGCGCCGCCATGAGCTTTGCCTCATCGACAGCCATTGCATCCTTGCGCGCTTTCGCGCCCGCCTGCGCCTTGGCAACGTTTACATTCTCGCTGCTCGCGGGCAGCGCCAGCTTCTTCGGCAGGAGGAAATTGCGTCCGTAGCCGTCCGCGACCTCCACAATCTCGCCCTTTTTTCCGATATTCTTAATGTCCGCCTGCAGTATGACCTTCACTGCTATCACTCTCCTCTATATATGCCCTTGCCCGCTCGACAACATTGCCGCGCACAACAGCGAGCGGCATCCCGCGCACCTGTGCACCCGCGACATTTGCATGCCCGCCGCCACCGAACTCCTCCATGATCACCTGAACATTCATCTCGCCCGTCGAGCGTGCGCTGATGCCGACCGCATCGCCCGGCAGCTGGAACACATAGATGCTCATGCGCACCCCGTCCACACGCAGCATTCCGTCCGCCGCCTGCGCCGCAATGATCTGCCCGTTCGCCAGACGCTCGGGGATACTGCCGACGATCAGCCCGCCGGGGAAATACTCCGCATTTGCCTTGGCACGTGCAAGCGCCACGGTCGTCTCGTAGTCGCTCTGAAAGAGCGCCCGAACGAGCACGGGGTCCGCCCCCGTACGACGCAGGTACGCCGCCGCATCAAACGTGCGAACGCCCGCACCGACGCTGAAATTCTTCGTATCAACCACAACGCCCGAGTAGAGCGCCGTCGCATCGAGACGGGTCGGACGAATGTTGTCGCCGAAGTACATGAGCAGCTCCGTCACCAGCTCACTGGCCGAGCTGGACGATGTCTCGATGTAGACGAGCAGGGGATTCTTGACGAAGTTCTCGCTGCGGCGATGATGATCGATCACAACAATCTTTGGAATGCGGTCGAGCAGCGTCGGATCCGCGAGGATGTGCGGAATGTGTGCATCCACCACAACGAGGAGCGCCGAGAGAGAGGCAATCCCCGCAATGTCTCCGGGACGGACAAAGAGACCGTCGTATGCTTCATCCTTGCCCACCATGTCCAGAATGCGGTCGATGCCCTCGTTCATCTCGCTGAGAACAATGTGCACGGGCTTTTCGAGTGCGCGCGCCATGCACGCGATCCCCATTGCCGCGCCAAAACAGTCATAGTCCTCGTTATGATGCCCCATCACATAGACCTCGTCCGCATCCTCCATAATATCGCGCAGGGCGTGCGCCACAACGCGCGCCTTGACGCGCGTATGCTTCTCCACCGCCTTCGCCTTTCCGCCGAAGAACTGTGTCTTCCCGCTGATATCGAGCGCCACCTGATCGCCGCCGCGCCCGAGTGCAAGATCGAGTTTTGCCTCTGCCTCCTCGCCAAGCTCCTTGAACGACTGCTCCGACGCAAGCGAAAGCCCGATCGAGAGCGTCACCGGCAGCCCCTTCGAGTTGACAATCTTGCGCACCTGGTCAAGGATATCAAATTTCTCTGCAATCGCATGATCCAGAGAGTTCCGATCGAGGAGCGCCAAAAACTCACCGTCGGAGATGCTGCGCATAAACCCGCCAAGACCGTTCATCCATGCATCCAGACGCTCGCGCACGGCAAGCAGCAGCATGGACTTCTCCGCCTCCGTCTGCCCCTGCATGATCTCGTCATAGTTATCGAGCTGGATGTAGAGAAGCGCCGTGCGGCTCCCATGAAATCGTTTTTGCAGATTGGCGAACTCCGTCTCGTCCTCCACATAGAGCGCCATCAGCGGGTCCATCTGCGGAGGCGTCGGCAGCATACGATGATAGATGCGGTAGGAGCGTCCCTCATGCGAGAGGCGATATTCCCCTTCCATGCCCCAGACCGCCTCCGAATTGAACTTCGGCCAAAAATCAACGACTGCGGTCCCCTGCTCCGGCTTTGTCCCGCCAAGGGCCGCGCCAAGCTGATTATTGCACCACTCGAGATGCCCCTCCTTGCTGATGACGAGGATGGCCTGCGGCAGACGATCGATGGCATAATTCATAACATCGTTGACATTGCGTATGATGCCCATACAGTAGCGGTCAAATCGGCGCTCTCTGTCACGACAACGTTCCCACGCAAACGCAGCAAGAATGGCCCAAAGCAGGAGTGCCGCCGTCCCCAGGTAGGAGTTATAACAGAACGTCACAAGCGCAAGGGCGAGCATGACAATCAGATGGATCGTAAGATCGATCCATGCGGATAGATTTCGAGGCATGGAAGTACCTTTCTTTATACAAACATTATATTTTTATTTGCTTTGACGAAATCTCTTTCGATAGTCAAATGCGATATCGAACAGCCCCATCCACGACACAATCTGCGTCATAAAGCCGTTCAGCGCGATGAAGATATAGACGAGCATCCGCACAAGGGGAGAGACGTGAAAGCGTTTCATCAGCAGCTGCACCAGCGAGATTCCCTGCACCAGCCCGGCAAAAAAAGAAATCAGATAACCGTTCAGCCCCATCTGATAGAGCAGCGCAATATCGCGCGTCGTTCCCCAATAGAGTGCAATCAGCGAAAATGCAAAGAGATAGGAGAAGAAGATCGGCAGACGCCACTCGGTGAATGCGGGCAGCCCCGTAATGGGAAGACCGAGACGCACAAGCACCTTGCGCAGAAGGACAAAACACGCCGCCACCTCGATCACGGAACTCCCGAGAAAGAGGGCGGGCAGCATGAGCACAAAGAGCTCAAGCACCTGTGCCGACGCCGCGCGTGTCTCCTCCAGCTGCGCCTCACTCATGCCGAGCGAGCGATACAGCGCCAGTGTCTCGTCCATGGTCTCGTTCGCCATGGAGATATCCATCGCCAGCGGATTCAGCCCGAAGAGGAGAAGCATGAGAAGTGCCGCCGCCGCCTTTCCGCCGAGGGAGGCGAGCGCACCGCCCACAAGCGCACGCACCGTGTTTGCGCCGCGCCGAAAGAGCACGCCGAGGACAAGCCCCGTCGGGGCAAACGAGAGCACGAAAAAGGCGCCCGTCACAGGCGATGCAAAGAGCATCGTGAGGATGAGAGACGCGAGCGACGCGAGAAGCCCCCAGTAAAGCCCCACGCGCACCGTAACAAGCGCAATAAAGACCGGCCAGAGCATCCCCATCATCATCGTCAGCATGGGCAGCCAGATCGCCGCAAGCGCATAAACCACCGCCGCAGCGGTCATTATCCCCGCCGTCGCGGCGGGTCTTGCACCTTGCTCACTCATTCCATATCCTTTCAGCGGGTTTATCCGCATTCCCTTCCTTTATAAAAAGACTTTTCTATTATAACAGATTTCAGACGCGCTGTCACGGAATCACAACAAGGCACTCCTTCCTCAATCGTCCAAAGCGCCCCTTCCACCACGCTGCGCGTGGT
>NZ_GL892076.1:602721-606371 GCF_000213975.1 Centipeda periodontii DSM 2778 | reverse complement strand
GGAGGTGCCGAACGAAGTGAGGCGGAGGGGGCGCTCCAAAATTCTCACTCCCCCATGATGCCCGCCATCCGCAGGAGGTACTGCGCATTCGTCGTACGGCAGCGCCCCTCACGGATCTTGAAGTCAAAGAGAATCTTGTCCCCCTCGTAGTGCTCCTCAAAATGCGCGTTCGCCACGGGGATCCCCGCGCACTCGAGATCGCAGAGCTCGAAGTCATGCGTTGTCACAATCGTAATCGCATGCGGCAGCGTCAGGCGGCTGATCGCCGCACGCGCCCCGACAATACGGTCGGCAGAATTCGTCCCGCGGAAGATCTCGTCGATGAGGATGAGCATCGGACGCCCATGCTTGCTGTACGTCATCATCTTCTTAATGCGCAGGAGCTCGGCATAGAACGTCGAGATGCCGCCCGCGAGATCGTCGCTGATCTGGATCGACGTATAGACCGCCATCGGCGTGAGCGCAAAGGATTTTGCACACACGGGCGCGCCTGCGTATGCGAGGACAGCGTTGGAGCCCAGCGTTCGCATATACGTCGTCTTACCGGACATATTCGATCCCGTGATGACGAGCGTCCCGGACGTGAGGTCGGCATCGTTCGGCGTTGCCGACTCCTCGGGGATGAGGAGCGGCATTGCCGCCTCTGCTCGGAGATGCGGTTTCTCCCCGTCAAGGAACTGCGGAAATACATGCACCTCGCGTGTATGACCGATGCGTGCGAGCGACAAGAGCACCTCCACCTCCGCCCAGACCTTGAGCCACCCCGCAGCGGCGGCACCCGCCTGCAGGCGCCAGTGGGAGAAATACGCCATACAGTGCAGATCCCAGAGCAAAAGTCCGTTCGCAAGGAAGAAAAAGAGCACATTCCGCCGCATCGCCGCACAGTCGGCAAGTATAGTAAGCCGCCCCTGCGCCTTTGTCGCGCGAACGGGCGAAAAAAGAGGTGCCAGCACCTCGGCAAACGCCTCCCCGCGCAGCGGCGCACGCTCAAGCGTGCGGAAGATGCGCCCGTAGAGCCTGAGTTCCCGCGCCATATGTCCGAGCGGGGCGAGCTCACGCTGCGTGCGCGGATAGAACGCCATCGCCACCGTCAGGTTGAACATGAAGAGGACGAGCGGCAGCGTCCACGAGCCGCCCGCGAAGATTGCCCATAGGAACGACCACATGCAGGCGTTTGCAAATACAATGCCAATACAAGAGATAAGTTTTAGCGATCCTTTGAGTGGCTGTGCAAGCTCCTCTGCAAGTTTCCGCGTATCGTGCCCGTCGGGGAGCCGTGCACCGCGCGCCTCAAGCTCAATGCAGAGAAGGGGATGAGCCAGAAGCTCTGCCACCGCCGCCTGCCGCCGCCGCGTCCGTTCGAGATCGTACGGCGTCGCCGAGAGCGCTGCGGCAAGCCGGTCGCGCCCTGCCTGCGTGCGCGCCGCACAGAGATACTGATAGAGCGAGGCCGTTCCGAAGATGTGGAGATCTCGGTCAGGCGGCCGCTTCTCCTTCCCATAGGCAGCACCGTCCTCGGGCAGATTCTTCCACTCTCCCGAGAACCGTGCGAGGTAGTCGGCGGTCACAGCAAGGTATGATTTCGTCAGGAGACGCAGCCGCTCCAGTTTCCGATGCCGCGCGACGAGCACGACGAAGAGCAGCAGCAAAAAGCCTCCCAGCATGAGTTCTGCGGGAGATCCCATATCATAGCCGTGGACTAGGACAATCAGCATTGCGGGGAAAACAAGTGTACGTGCGAGAATAAATCGCGTCCGTTGCTTATTCTGCCCCCGTTCCAACGCAATCGTATTCTCACGCGCATTTTCGTAAAATGATTTTTTCAATATGAAACCTCTTCTCATTTTGCAATAATTCACATTATAGCACACCTTGGTTTCCTAATGTAGACAATTTTTCCCGAAGCTGTTACAATATCAAAAGGATGGGAGGAATACTCATGCAGAATCCGGACGATGCCATCCGACGAACGGAGGCAGCCATGCGCGCACTTGAACAGCGTATGCAGAACGCCGTGGGCGACCTCGACTACGAATCCTATCTCTACCAGAAGCGCGCCCTCACGGCGGCGCTTCTCACCCTCCGAAAACGGCGCGAGACGATGTCCGCCGCAGAGGCATTCAGCCAAAATTCAGCATCATCGGATAGGATAAAAGACAAATAGTCAAAGGTGAGAAAGAAAGGAAATTGCGATACTATGTCACAACGCATGACTATGGATGAAGTACTCAAGGAATACGGCGTACCGCAGCTGCGGCTCGACGTGCATGCAACGCGCACCGATCTCCTGAAGCTGCGCGAGAAGCTGATGGCGATCCGCGACCTCTCGGACGGGCGCGAGCAGGGCTATCTCGACATCGAGTGCAAGCTCTACATCGACGTGGACGACATCGACCGCTATCTCTCGGGCGAGCTCGACACCGTCGGCGAGATCTACGCGTTCCCCGAGGACGTCAAGTCCTATCGGGAATAAATGCTCTTCGCAGCACGGACATTCTTGACCTTGGGCTGTGTGCCGCTCCGTAGCAAACCCTAGTGGAGCAAGCGGAGAAAAGTGTGCGACCCGCCCCCTGCGGATTTTAACCGTTCAAGCGAAGCGCGTTTGGAATCCGCAGGTATTTAGGCGGACGAGCACACGACCGCTTGCGCAACAAGGGTTCTGCGAGGAGTGCACACAGCAGGACAGCCGTGTGTTTGCTACGGAGCGGCACACAGCAGAATATCCCATGGTCAAGAATGTCCGTGAAATTGCGAACACCGGGGCTCCCCCATCTCGAATGATCGATAAAGGAGAACATCGAATGAAACTCAAGAAACTCATCGCTGCGGCAATGGTCGGCGCGCTGACCTTTACCGCCCCCCTCATCGTCCCGAACGCGCAGAGCACGCTCGGTGCGCAGGCAGAGGCGGCAAAGGGCGGTGCACGCATCGCGCCGAAAGCGGCTCCTGCGGCACCGAAGGCGGCACCGAGCACGAAGAGCGGCAGTCAGAGCAAGTCCGTCTCCGGCAACGGCGAGAGCTATGCGCCGTCCAAGAGCGCAGATCAGCTCAACAAGAACGCTCCCGCCGCAGGCGCAAAGGCGAATACGCCGAATGCAGCAAACGCCGCAAGTCAGGCACAGAAAAGCTCGGGCTGGGGCAACACGCTCCGCAACATCGGACTCCTCGCCGGCGGCATGATGCTCGGCGGGCTTCTCGCCTCCATGTTGGGCACGAGCGGGGGCTTCCTCGCCGACATCCTCGGTGTCCTCGCGAATGTCGCCATATTCTTCGCTGCGTTCATCGCGATCCGCTGGCTCTGGAACCGCTTCCGCGGACGCAAGGAGGAGAACGCATACCAGCGTGGCGCTCATCCGAAACAGGCAGCACCGCCGCAGCCGCCCATCACAGACATCCGTCCGCCGGGTGCCCCCGCATCCTACACCGCGCCGATGAACGCGCATACGGATGTGGCAGGGGAGAGCCCGCACACGATCGCGGACCGCTACCGGAATCGGTAACATTCGGGGCGTTGTACGAAGCGAAAAACTTCGTACAACGCCCCTTCTTTGTGCCCCTTCCACCGCTTGCGCGGTCCCCCTTCCCCGTCAAACGGGGAAGGCTAGAATTATGGCATCTTAGCTTCCCCCGCCAGAGCGGGGGAAGTGGCG
>NZ_GL892076.1:599860-602671 GCF_000213975.1 Centipeda periodontii DSM 2778 | reverse complement strand
TTATGGTATCTTAGCTTCCCCCGCCAGAGCGGGGGAAGTGGCGAGCGTAGTGAGCCGATAGGGGGACATACAACAGTTCCGTTTTTCATTGCTCTCCCACCCCGCAAAATCACCGATCCATTTCTCCCTCATATTTTCCCTTGAAAAACAGCCTCATATCGTCCATAATAAAGAGAACATAAACAACGATTGTAAAGGAGCAGACCAATGAAAGAATCAGCCTACGCCGCCGTGGACACCCTCATCGCGCGCTATCCCGCACTCGACGTCTGCGGGACGGACATCCGCGCCGCCATTGAGGCTCTCGTAAACAGCTACCGTGCGGGCGGCAAGCTCATCGTCTGCGGCAACGGCGGCTCTGCCTCGGATGCGGAGCACATTGTCGGCGAGCTGATGAAGGGCTTTCTCCTGCCGCGCCACCTCGATGAGCACATCCTCGCAAAGCTGCACGAGTCGTGCGACGCGACCGACCCGCGCACCGTCGACTACTTCATGCAGAACCTACAGGGAGCGCTCCCTGCGATCTCGCTGCCCTCGCAGCTCGCGATCAGCACGGCGTTCTCGAACGATCAGGCGCCCGACCTCACCTTTGCACAGCAGGTGCTCGGCCTCGGCAAACCGGAGGACGTGCTCATCGGCATCACGACCTCGGGCAACTCGAAGAATGTACTCTACGCCTTCCGCATGGCAAAGGCACTTGGTCTCACGACGATCGCGCTCACGGGCGCCTCGGGCGGCAACTGCGTCACGGGCGGCTACGCGGACATCGTAATCAAGGCGCCCGAGGAGGAGACGTTCAAGATTCAGGAATACCATCTCCCGATCTACCATACCATCTGCATTGCCGTGGAGGAGGAGTTCTTCGGCGCGGAGTAAGAGAACCTCCCCTGTCCAAAGCGCCCCCACCACCGCAAGCGGTCCCCCTCCCCCGTGCCGCACGGGGGAGGCTGAAGGATATGACAAACGCATACAACAAAGGAGGAATCTCAATGCCACTGACGTATGATGATTTCAAGAAGCTCGCGAACGGCAGCGACATTCGCGGCGTCGCCGTCCCAGGTGTCCCGGATGAGCCCGTCACCCTGACGCCCGAGGCAGCGAACCGCATTGCTGCCGGCTTTGTCCGTCTCCTCACCGAGAAGACCGGAAAGACCCCCGCCGAGCTGCAAATCGCCGTCGGCCACGACTCGCGCATCTCCGCGCTCGCCATCAAGGACTGCGTGCTCACCGGCCTCACGCACACGGGCGCGCACGGCATCGACTGCGTGCTCGCCTCCACCCCCGCCATGTTCATGTCGACCATCTTCGAGGACACGGCGGCGGACGGCTCGATCATGATTACGGCGAGCCATCTCCCGTACAACCGCAACGGACTGAAATTCTTCACCGCCGAGGGCGGCGCGGACAAGGCGGACATCCAAAAGATTCTCGCCTATGCCGCTGAGACGGAGGAGGCACACGGCACCCTCGACCATGTGCTGAAGTTCGACCTCATCGGACGCTACAGCGAGCACCTTGCGAACAAAATCCGCACGGCGCTCGGCGCCGCGGAAAAGCCGCTCTCCGGCATGCACATCGTCGTGGATGCGGGCAACGGCGCGGGCGGTTTCTTTGCGGGGCGCATCCTCACCCCGCTCGGTGCGGACACCACGGGCAGCCAGTTCCTCGACCCCGACGGACATTTTCCGAACCACATCCCGAACCCCGAGGACCCCGCCGCCATGCGTGCGATCAAGGAGGCCGTCATCGAGAACGACGCCGATCTCGGCCTCATCTTCGACACCGACGTCGACCGCATGAGCGCCGTGCTCTCGGACGGCACGGATGTCAGCCGCAACGCCCTGATCGCGATGATGGCAGCCATCCTCGCGCCCGACTACCCCGGATCGACGATCATCACGGACTCGGTGACCTCGGACGGACTGCACGACTTCCTTGAGGGCGAGCTGCACCTGAAGCATCTGCGCTACATGCGCGGCTACAAGAACGTCATCAACGAGTGCATCCGCCGCAATGAGGCGGGCGAGGTTTCACCGCTGGCGATCGAGACCTCGGGGCACGGGGCACTCAGCGAGAACTACTACCTCGACGACGGCGCATATCTTGCCGTCAAGCTCATCATCGCGGCGGCAAAGGCGCGCGCGGAGGGCAGGACGCTCGCCGACCTCATCGCAAACCTCCGCTACCCCGCCGAGGCGCGCGAGATCCGCATCAAGATCATCGGCGTGGATGATGTGCGCGCCTATGGGCAGGAGGTGCTCGCCGCGTTTGAGGAGCGCGCAAAGGCAAAGGGCCTCACGATCGCCAGTCCCTCGTACGAGGGCGTGCGCATCGTCTTTGACGGGGGCTGGGCGCTGCTGCGCATGTCGCTGCACGATCCGAACATGCCGCTCAACATCGAGGCGGACGCAGCGGGCGGCGCAGACGCAATCGAGCGCGCGGTAAAGGAGCTGATCGCGGGTTTTGATGCGCTGGATCTTTCGGGGTTCAAAGGGAATCACTGATAAAATGAAGTCCGTCAGATTGGCGTAGATTTTTTCGTCCGAACAAGGAGGCAAACCGGACGCATAGCCAAAGCTATGTGGAGGATCGAGGGCGAAGTACGGGCAAAAAAGATGCGTCAAGATGGCGGTGCTGAATTTATCAGTGCTTCCCTTAAACTGAAAAACGGTAAGGGGCGCTGTACGAAGCTAAAACTTCGTACAACGCCCCTTCTTTGTGCCCCTTCCACCGCTTGCGCGGTCCCCCTTCCCCGTCAAACGGGGAAGGCTAGGATTATGGCATCTTAGCTTCCCCCCGCCGAAGCGGGGG
>NZ_GL892076.1:593299-599747 GCF_000213975.1 Centipeda periodontii DSM 2778 | reverse complement strand
GGGGGAAGTGGCGAGCGCAGCGAGCCGATAGGGGCATTCGTAGAGCAGCCCCTTTCTTTGACGCAGCCCCCAACAATATGGTATGCAATATCTTATTTTTATGCTATAATATTTATCATACTATAATCATGGGAAGACACCCCCGATTCAAGGATGTGAGGAATCACGGATAAAATGATGGCGGTGCTGAATTTATCAGTGATTCCGTAAAGGGGCACGAACGCACAAATGGCAACTTTTTTTCAAAAAATACGGGAAAATTTTATCACACTGCTCTGTGTCATCTTCATTGCGGCACTGGCAGGACTCTCTTGGCAGTCGCTCTCGACCTCGCCGTATTCGAATCTCCAGCCGAAATACGCCGTCACGGAGGGCAACCCCGACTATAAGGACATCATCGGATTCGACCCCGACCGTTTTGACTGGCAGCCCTATGACTATCCCGCGCTGCCCCCGATCCCGCAGGGCACAAAGACGGTCTACCTCACGTGGGAGATCCCGGAGACGATACCGCTCTTTGTCAACCACATCCTCTTTGCAACGGCGAATCAGGATGCCTACGTCTACCTCGGCAATGAGCTCATCTATATGCACGGCAACTGGGACGATCTGACCGATACGCACGGACGGACGCTCCACTTCCTCCACATCAACGAGAGTCTCGCGGGCAAACAGCTCACGATCATGCTGCACACGGGCTATGCGAACTGGCTCGGCAGCATCGACTACTTCTTCATCGGCAGTGAGCGCTCCCTCATCCGCAAGATCAGCCTCACGGACGCCATCTACATCGCCAGCCTCTCCATCGCACTTTCACTCATCGTTTTCCTCGTCATGGACCTCGTCTGGCGCGGCATCGACCGGCAGAGAACGATGCAGCTCTACCTCATCGCCTTCCTCGTCAGCTTCATCCTGTGGACGACGGGCACCTCGTCATTCTTCTCACGCATGCTCAGCATGCCGGCTCTCTGGTGGGAGATCCACCTCATGATGCTCTACATCATGCCCATCACCTTTGCCAAGGTCATACAGGAAATCGTCGCTCCCGCCTATACGAAACATATACAAAACGCCATCATCATCTATATGGTCGTCTTCGTTACGGCAACCATTACAGAGATCCTCGGGCTCGACGGCTATATGAACCTGCTCTATCTCTTCTACCCCATCCTCCTCGTCAGCTGCCTCGTGCTCATCCATACGCTCCTGCGTTCGGACTGGCAGCAGTATCCCGCATGCCGCTACGGCAGCGTTGCCATGATCTCTCTCACGATCTTTGTCGGCATTGACGCCCTGCACTTTGAGTACCACCGCCTTGCCGGCATCCTCTCCATGACGATCTTCTCCATCTACGCCGTCATCCCGTTCGTCTTCTTCCTCATCCGCGAGCAGATGCTGACGGACGCACGTCTCGCGCAGCAGAACGAAACCCTGTCGAAGGAGCTGCAGGAGTCACAAGACGAGGCGGTGCGCGACTTCCTCACGGGCGCATACAACCGCCATCAACTGGAGGATGGCATTGCGAACTACTCTGCGCTTGCGAACGAGCGCGGCTTCGCGTTCTCCTTTGCCATTTTCGACGTGGATCACTTCAAGTCCGTCAATGATACGCGCGGTCATCTCGGTGGGGACAAGGTGCTGCGGCAGATTGCCGATACCATCCACGCAAGGATCGACCGCCGCCACATCTTCATTCGCTACGGCGGCGACGAGTTCATCCTCCTCGCCCTCCATCACGATCTCGCTCAGATGGTCGCATTCTGCGAGGAGCTGCGCAAAACACTGGAGGCGACACTGGGCGGCGTCACGCTGAGCTTTGGCGTCTCGACGTGGCACGGCGCGGACGATCGCATGTCGGCACTGATGGAGCGCGCCGACCGCGCCCTCTACCTCTCAAAGGAAAAGGGACGCAACGCCGTCTCCGGTGAGGATGAATTCTTGGAAAAACCGAAACAATAATGCCGAATCCTTGGGGCTGCTGCACGAAGCTAAAAAACTTCGTAGGGCAGCCCCTTTTTGTATACCGTATTTCTCATCAATATTCGCATTCTTTTTCATTTTTCTATTGTTTTACACCTAATTCGTATGGTATAATTATCCTAAATATCAGTGAATACACGTTACCCGCCTCTCCCCAAGGGGGTGTAGACCCATGAACAAAGTACTAGTTTTTCTGCGGGGGAATTTTCTCACCCTGCTCTGTATAGGACTTCTCGTCGGAGCGACAGCTCTGGCGTGGCGCCTCCTTGCGACACCGCTGGATCCTCATATGCACGCCGAATACGCCGTCATGAAGGGGAATCCGGAGTACAAGGACATCATCGGGTTTCGTGCGGGCAATTTCGACTGGCAGGAGTATGACTACCCCGCGCCGCCCCCCATGCCCGACGGCACAACGACCGTCTACCTCTCGTGGCGCATCCCGCTCTCCGCGCGTTTTGTAAACGATCACATCCTGTTTTCCACGACGAATCAGAACGTCTACGTCTATCTGGACAACGAGCTCGTCTATATGCACGGCGACTGGAGCAACCCGATGGCGTCGCGCGGGCGCGCGTTCCACTACGTTCACCTCGATCAGAACCTCGCGGGCAAGCGCCTCACCATCATGCTGCACTCGGGGTATCCGAACTGGATTGGCAGCCTCGACTACTTCATGCTGGGCTCCTCGCGCCTCTTCCTGCGCAACCTCAGCCTCGCGGATGCCATCTACATCTCAAGTCTCTCCGTGGCGATTGTGCTCATCGTCTTCCTCATCATGGATCTGGCGTGGCGCGGTGCAAAGGCAGGCCGTCGCCGCATGCAGCTCTATCTGATTGCCTTTCTTGCGAGCTTTATCCTGTGGACGACGGGCACCTCCTCGTTCTTCCCGCGCATCTACGGCATGGCTGATCTCTGGTGGGAAATCCATCTCGTCATGCTCTACATCATGCCCCTGACCTGCGCACGCATCACACAGGAGATCGTCGCGCCGCACTACACCGCACGCGTTCGGATGATTATGGTGGTCTTCGCCCTCCTCTTCGGCATTGCGACGGTAGCCGAGCTGCTGGGGCTGGACGGATTTATGAACCTTCTCTTCCTCTTCTACCCGCTCCTCCTCATCGGATGTCTCCTGCTCGTCTACACCCTCGTCCGTTCGAGCTGGACCTATCATCCTGCGTGTCGCTACGGCAGTTTTGCCATCATCGTGATCGTCATCTTCGGCGGCATCGACGCCCTGCACTGGGAGTATCATCAGCTCTCCGTCATGCTCTCGACCACCGTCTTTTCGATCTATGCCGCCATCCCCTTCATTTTCTACACGATCCGTGAGCAAATGCTTGCGGATGCGTCCCTCGCCCGGCAAAACGAGGAGCTTGCCCGCGAGCTTGAGATCTCGCAGAACGAGGCACAGCGCGACTTCCTCACGGGCGCATACAACCGCCATCAGCTCGGAAACGGCTTTGCGACTTTCTCCGCGCTCTCGTATAAGCGCGGTTTCAAATTCTCCTTTGCCATCTTTGACGTGGATCACTTCAAGACCGTCAACGATACAAAGGGACACCTCGCGGGCGATCAGATCCTGCGGCAGATCGCCGATACCATCCACGCGAGGATCGACCGCCGCCATCTCTTCATCCGCTACGGCGGCGACGAGTTCGTCCTCCTCGCCCTGCACTACGACCTCGCGGCCATGGTCGCGTTCTGCGACCATCTCAGGAGCATCCTCGAACAGAGCCTCGACGGCGTCACACTCAGCTTTGGCGTCTCGACATGGCACGGGAAAAAGGATCGCCTGCGCGCCCTCATCGACCGCGCCGACCGCGCCCTCTACATCTCGAAGGAAAAGGGACGCAACGTCGTCTCCGCCGAGAACGAGGAGGGCGCAGCATAGGCAAGCCCCAGCCCCACAACCCTTGGATTGGCAGCCTCCTATAGCCCCCATACCACACTTTATATAATGGACAGAGCGCCGTTTCCGCAGACGGCGCTCTATCCATTCACTTATAAAATCTCGCTTCTATGATAATTGTTACGGAAGAATGCGGACTGCGATGTTCCAAAGCAAACCCTAGTGGAGCAAGTGGGAAAAGTGCGCGGTACGCCCCGGCGGATTTCGTCGTTCAACCGAAGGGCGTTTAGAAATTCGCCGGTATTTAAGCGTACAAGCGCACGAACGCTTGCGAACGAGGCGTTTGCGTGGAGCATCGCAATCCGTAACACTTGACATAGACCCGAAATCCCATCCTTTTTGCCAATTCCGACACAATATGCTACAATAGGGACGTTTTTATCATGCGTTATTGTTGTAAGGAGAGTTCCAATGCATCAGATTGACAACGGTATCAAGGAAAATTTCTTTCAGTGGCACGGGCGCCTCAACCGCCTGCGCTACCTCAAACGCCTCCTCGCCCTCCTCGGCATCAGCGTGGTGCTCTACATCGTCATGATGGTCTTCGTCATCCTCGTCGGCGACAACACCATGCAAATGGACGAGTCTGCCGCCAATGGCATCTTTGGTCTCTTTACCCTGCTCTGTTTCCCGATCACGGTCTCAAGCTATATGCTGATGATTCGACGCCTGCACGACATCGGGCTCTCGGGCTTTTTCATCCTCCTCAGCTTCATCCCGATCGTCAGCTTCGGATTTTTGCTCTACATCCTTTTCAAGCGGGGCACGGAGGGCGACAACAGCTACGGTCCCGATCCGCTCGGCGCTGCCGCGGCTCCCGCGTCCAAGCTGGACAAAAATCCCTACGCACGCGCGGCCGATACGAACGCACCGACGGATATCACGCCGCCCAAAGACCCACAGGGCTGACGGAGCATCGTCATGAATCAGACACTCTTTTCGACGCACGGGAGACTCACGCGGCGCGACTACGCGCTGACCATCGGCGCACTCGGCGGCTGCGCGTCGCTCCTCACATTTATCGCCCTCTCCACCCTTCTGCCGGTCTCCTATTTCGTGGCGACCATGTTTTTCCGCGAGACGGCGACGGCGTTCTGGATTCTTCTCATCACGGGCATCATCCTCATCCTCACCTGCGCCGCAGCCCTCGTGCCGCTCTGCGTGATCCCCGCTACGGTGCGCCGTCTGCATGACATCGGCCGCAGCGGATGGCTCGCCTTCCCGCTCGTCTTCATGAGCATCCTCCCGCTCGGACTGCCCACCGTGATACTCCTCTCCTTCCTCAATACCTTTGGAGGGATGGGACAGGTTCCCCTCATCGACGCCATAGAGAGCGCAGACGATCTCATCGCGGTCCTCACGCTCAGCTACATCCTCCTCTGCGTCATCGCAGTCCCCATCCTCGCCGCTTTCGCTGCCTATGTCTTTCTCAAAAAGAGCGCGGAGCTCCCAAACCGCTACGGAGACATTCCCGTCGAGGAGGAGATTCCCTCCGTTCGCGCGGCATTTTTCGCGGCAACCGGGCAGATCGACCGCGCGCACTTTATATTTCGTGCACTCGTTGTGATCGCCGCTGCGGGGATCGTTCTGCCCACCCTCGGGCAGTCCGTCCTCTATCCCCTTGCCATCATCGGCAAGTCCCTCGGGCTCGTACCCACCGGCGCGGAGTTCTTCGCCCTGTTCATCGGCGGTGCAGTCTACCCGCTCGCCACGCTGCCGCTCGTCCTGCAGCGCCTTCAAACCCTCGGGCACGCGAAGTGGGAGGCGCTTTTAGTCTACGCCGCACTTCTTCCGAACCTCCTCTGCACGGCGGCGTTCGCGCACCTCATCGGCAGACCCAATCTCGTGGATGAGAGTACCATCGGCGACGCCATCATCGAGGAATTCATCATCATCGGTGCGGCAAACGACACGATCTTCATCGCCCTCTGGAGCCTCTGCGGCATCCTCTCCCTGATCGGGATCGTGCGGCTGCTGAAAACGGATGAATGAGTTGGAAGGAAAGCGAGGCAATCATGTTCTGTCCCAAATGCAACAAATTCGTACCCTCCTCTGCAAATGCCTGCCCGAACTGCGGCATTCCCATCATCACCGGTTTCTCCCCAAACTACGGTGCGGGCTTCGACCTCGGTGAAGATGACAGCGAGAGCAGGAACGATGCTCCTCCACGCAAGGTACGGGACTCTGACCTCTATGACGATGTACCGGATATGGACAACGTCATTGCAGATGAGAGCAAGTCCTCCGGCATCGGCAGCAGGCTCAAATCCCTCTTTGGATTTGGGAAGGGATAACGCCAATGCAAAACGCCCCGACAATCGTCGGGGCGTTTTGCATTGCTCAGGATCGCCGAGGAGTCTGTCATACAAAATAAATGGTGCGATTGGCGCGAGTCGAACGCGCGACCCTCTGCTTAGGAGGCAGATGCTCTATCCATCTGAGCTACAACCGCATGCCTCTTGCATTTTATCAAAAGACAGCGCAATATGCAAGTCCTATGCGCGCACCATGCAAAAAGGGCTGCTGCACAAACGCCCCTATCGGCTCGCTACG
>NZ_GL892076.1:548218-593249 GCF_000213975.1 Centipeda periodontii DSM 2778 | reverse complement strand
CTCGCTACGCTCGCCACTTCCCCCGCTCTGGCGGGGGAAGCTAAGATGCCATAATCCTAGCCTCCCCCGTCGGTACGGGGGAGGGGGACCGCGTAAGCGGTGGAAGGGGCGCTTCTAACGATACCGCTGATATAATGACAAGGACTGTCCTACGAAGTTTTCTAGCTTCGTAGGGCAGCCCTTTCTCTCTCGGGAAGTGCGCCCTCAGGCGAGCTTCTCCGTATCGACCGTCTGGATGGCAATGTCCTTGATGGAGACCGGATATGCCTCTCCTGCGACAATCGCCTTCTTGTCAATGACGTTCTGCAGACAGGTCGCGACCTCCGCCTTCGTGAGTCCGTCCTCCGGATCCATCAGGTTTACCGTCAGCTCCTTGCCGCTGGACATCTTCATCGTCATGCGCAGCTGTTTCTTCGTCGACATTGTGCTTACCTCCTTTCCTCCGTATTCTCAGCGCCCTCCTCAGTCCTCGAGGACGGCAGAGTCCGTGCGCGTCACCATACTCAGACCGTGGCGCTGGAGATCCGCGAAGCCCTTGCCGACCGCAAGCGCATCCGCATCTGTGAGCGTCGGCGCAATGGCGCTGATCGTACGGTTCTTGTAGATGTTCTTCCCATCCGTACCGACGCCGGTGATGACCCTGAGCGTGATCTTGCTCGCTGCATCTTTGCGTGCCATGTGGATCAACTCCTTTCTCTTTTGATATCCGTAAGCGCTTTACACAGGAATACCTGCCACAAATGAGAAAAGGAGGAGTCCATTTGAAAAATTTCTTTACATGCGAACACATTTTCTATATAATACAGATCAGAAAGGAACAGGTGATTATTTTCTCGTGTCTGTGCGTCTCGCCAACGGCAGACAGGAGGGGCGGCATGCCCGCCCATAGGAAAGGAGATCCGAAATGAACTGGACGAAGAGAGAAATGCTCATGCAGGGTCTGCCTGAGGCAGCGGATATTCTCGCACTCGTACCCATCACCGGCGCGGGCGGCGGCAATGAGACCGTGATTCACACCGCCGCAGGCGACTGTCTGACACTGCACGCCGCCACAGAATACGTCCTCTCCTGTCTCGCGGGACGTGAGGACAAGGAGCTGCGGCTCATCCGCCGCAATGCGGCACGGCAGCTCGCGCGACGGCGCAACATCATCCTCCCCATCCTGCACGGCTGCGTCCTTGCCCCCATCATGGTGCGGCACGTGCAGAAGCGCCTCGGCAGGCTCGGCTACATCAACATCGCGCGCACGCCCCTCATCGCACGCAGTGCACACGGCACGGACGTGGCTCTGCAAAGCGGCACGGTCATCCATACGCTCTGGCAGCCGCCCACCGTCAGGAAACTCATGCAAGAAGGACGCGCCGTCCACTACAAGCTGCTCCTCGATGTCAAGCGGCAGCTCGACAGCGCAGCAGAATACGCGTAGGCGCGACAGTTGACGATATGATATCAGACTTGTATTTTTTCGCTGTTCGTTGTATCATACAGATACAGAACAATGGAGGGTACAATATGCAGATTTCGAGCCGTTTCACCATCGCCATCCACATCCTCATCTGCGTCGAGCTCTACGGAGAGCAGGCGCCCGCGACGAGCGAAACGCTTGCGGGCAGCATCGGCGTACATCCCGTCGTCATCCGCCGCATTCTCGGGCAGCTGCGCCGTGCGGGACTGATTACCGTTGCACGCGGCAGGGAGGGCGGTGCCCACATCGCGCGTCCTCTCAGTGACACCACCCTCGCGGACATTTTTCGTGCCGTGGAGAGCATCGGGGACGACACGCTCTTCAGCTTCCACGAGAATCCGAATCCTGCGTGCCCCGTCGGACGGAGCATCCACGCGATCCTCGACCGCCGCCTCGATGCCATCCAGCGCGCAATGGAGCGCGCGATGGAGTCGGTCACGCTCGCGGATGTGATTGCCGAGGCGCGGGAGCAGGTTGAAGCAGAATGATCCGCGCTGCCCATGATATTTCGCCGTAATGCCGCATCCCATACCTACTTTCCGATGCAGAACTCGCTGAAGATGCGATCGATGAGGTCGGTGTCCAAGGTCTCACCGAGGATTTCGCCGAGGATGTCGTAGGCGGCGCGCAGATCGATGGAGACGAAGTCGCTGCCCATGTCCGCCGCGAGCGTCCGCTCCGCTTCATCGAGGTGACCGAGGGCACGGCGCAGTGTCTGTACCTCGCGTTCCTTGTTCGGCAGCGCGCCGTCGCTGAGGTCGCCCTCCATCATCCGGACGCGCGCAGCGATGGTCTCGCGCAGGACGTCCATCCCGGTGCCGGCGTGCGCGGAGATCATCAGGACGGGGGCGTTCATGCCGTCGAAGTCGGTGGCTCTGAGAACGGAGGCACAGTCTTCCTTGTTGCAGAGGATGATGGTGTCGGCGTTCATCGTACGCAGGCGTTTGAGGATTTCCCTGTCCTCGTCGGTGAGTGCGCTCGAGCTGTCAAAGACGGCGAGGACGAGCTCTGCATCCGCGAGATGCTGCTTCGTGCGTGCGACGCCGATCCGCTCGACTGCGTCCTCAGCCACACGCAGTCCTGCGGTATCGAGGAGTCTGAGCGGAATCCCTTCGACGCTGATCTCCTCCTCGATCACATCCCGCGTGGTGCCGGGGACATCGGTGACGATGGCGCGCTCCGTGCCGACCAGTGCGTTGAGGAGGCTGGACTTGCCGACGTTCGGGCGGCCGACGATGACGGTCTTGACGCCCTCACGCAGGATGCGCCCCGCCTCCGCGCCCATGAGGAGGCGGCGAACGGCGTCCGCAGCAGCAATAATGTCCTCTCTGAGTGCGGCATTTTGCACGGCAGGAATGTCGTCCTCGGGGAAGTCGATCCCCGCCTCAATGCGTGCGATCGCGCCGAGGAGACGCCTGCGGATCGCTGTGATCTTCTCCGAGAGTGCGCCCGCCATGCGCTCGCGTGCGGCATGCGCGGCGCGGGCGCTCTTTGCCGCGATGAGTTCCATGACACCGTCGGCGCGCGCAAGGTCCAGCCGTCCATTGAGAAAGGCACGCTTGGTGAATTCGCCCGCCTCTGCCGGACGCGCCCCTGTTTCCCATGTGCGCAGCAGCACCTCGCGCAGGACGATCGTGCCGCCGTGGCACTGCAGCTCGACGGTATCCTCGCCCGTATACGAGTGCGGCGCACGCATGTAGAGGAGAATCCCCTCGTCGATGATGGTGCCGTCTGCCGCAACGATATTCCCGTAGCGTGCGGTGTACGGCGCAATCTCCCCAAGCGTCCCGCGTATGGGACGAAAAACCGTACGCGCAATGCGCAGAGCGTCTGCCCCGCTCACACGAATGATGCCGATGCCGCCCGTTCCCTGCGGGGTGGCAATCTGGCTGATGGTTTCCTCGGTCATGCTTTCCCTTTCCCGTTTCTCAAAAATGTCGGAAAGAGGTGTGCTGTATGAAGCGTTCTGCTCCGTACAACACACCTCATTTTATTGATCCGTGTTTCCATATTGCAGGTATTTTGTATGATTTTCCCGTATCATCCAAAGTACCCTCATCGGGGTGCTCCCTCACCGCTCGTAGCGGTCGTAGCTGCTCTCCTCATAGTCCCGCGCGTAGCGTCTGCGCTTCGGGACGATGACGACGTAGCGGCGCGGGTTGTCGCCCGCACTGTAGGTGGTGACGCGGCGATTGTCCTGCAGCGCCATGTGGATGATCTTGCGCTCGTGGCGGCTCATCGGCTCAAGGTGGATCTCCTCGCCGATGCGGCACGCCTTGTCCGCGAGATGTCCCGCGAGCCGCGTAAGGGTCTCCTCACGGCGCGCACGGTAGTCCTCCACGTCGAGGATGATGCGCCCATAGCCGGTCTCCGGAATCCTGTTTACGACGAGGTTCGTGAGGTACTGCAGTGCGTCGAGAGTCGAGCCGTGCTTGCCGATGAGGATGCCGAGATTTTCGCCCCGCATGTTGAAGATCGTGCCTGACGGGGTATCCGTTCGGCGCAGTGCGACGGTGAGATGCATGGAGGCAAAGATCTCGCTGAGGAATTTCTCGGCAGCAGCCACCATCTCGTCCGTGAGTGGGATGAGCAGACTGTCGGTACGCTCACGACGCTGCGGACGAAAATCATCCTGCCTCTCGTCGATGCCGGAGCGTGTATGGTACGTACGATGCTCGTCTGCACCGCTGCGCGCACGGTAGTCGCGCGGTGCGCGGCTCTCTCCATAGCTGCGCGCAGGATAGTCCCGCCGCGGTTCACCGTAGCCGCCGCGGCTGTTTTCGCGCGGCGTGCGCGCTTCTTCATAGGAGCCGCGCCCAACGTTCTCACGGCTCTCGCCGAAGGTGCGGCGCGGTGCGTTCTCCGCAGCATTTTTGCGCGCGGAGGAACGCAGATCGGTGTGAAATCGCTTCGGACGCACGCCAAAGCCGTCGTCCTCTGTGCGCGCTTCCTCGGTCGGCGACGCTGCCGGCACGGGCGGCGGCGCGAGGACGGTCGGCGGCGGCGGGGTCTGTATCTCTGTACGCTGCGGCAGGATCACGGGGCGTGTCGTGACGCGGATGCGTGCCTCGCGTTTGCCCCATAATCCGAGGAATCCGCCGGACGGCTCCTGAATGACCTCGTAGGTGACCTCGGCTCTCCCGCAGCCAAGTTTATCAAGGGCGGCTCCAAGCGCTTCCTCGACGGTATTTCCGGTGGTCTCGATGATCTCTGCCATATCAGTGCGCCTCCTTCACCGGTGCATTCTCGCCCCGATACATCCACCACTGCTGGGTGATCTGGACGACGTTCATCGTTACCCAGTAGAGTACGAGCCCCGAGGGAAAGGTGAGGCTGATCCATCCGATGAAGAGCGGCATGACGGTCATCATGATCTTCATCTGCGCGTTCATCTCGGTGGAGGTCATCTTCTGCTGGAGGTAGGTCGTCGCAGCGGAGAGAACGGGCAGGATATAGAGCGGGTCAGGCTCGCTCATATTCGGTAGCCAGAAGAACGCCGCCGCCTCCGGACTCGGGAAGGTAAAGTTAAAGAGGGCGTAGTACATGCCCATGAGAATGGGCATCTGCACGAGGAGCGGCAGACAGCCGGCGAGCGGGTTGACGCCCGCCTCACGGAAGAGCTCGCCCGTCTTCTGCTGGAGCATCTGCGGATTGTTCTTGTACTTTTCTTGGATCTTTTTCATCTTCGGCTGGATTTCCTGCATCGCCTTCATGGATTTGATCTGTTTGACGGTGAGCGGGTAGGTCACGACCTTGATGAGGATGGTGAGGAGAATGATGGGAAAGCCGTAGCTGACGAGTCCGGCGGCGCTGGTAACGGTGTAGAATGCGCCGAGGATCAGCTGCAGGAGATGAATGATGGGTGCAAAGAGGTTGCTAAAAAATTCGATCAACGGTATTTCCTCCTACTTTTTGGAAGTATGTGCGTAAAATTTCGATTGTATGGTTTCTCTTTGTTTTCGTGTTCGTGATACGATGCCCAACGCGAACACATCGTTACGTCATCCTATGGTACGGGATCGTAGCCGCCCGCGTGAAACGGATGACAGCGCAGGATGCGGCGAAATGCCATCCATCCGCCGTGCCATGCACCATAGCGCTCGATTGCCTCGACTGCGTACGCGGAACACGTCGGATAGTAGCGGCAGCTGGGCAGGGTGAGCGGCGAGATGGCGCTCTGATAAAATCGTATGAGAAGAAGGAGCAGGCACTTCATCGCCGCTCCTCCGCACGCGCGGCACCGCTTGCAAAGATGTTCGCGCGGCGTGCCAGCCGCCGGAGCTCTGTGGCGGCATCCTGCATTTTGCCCGCAGCAAGTCCCGCGCGTCCGATGAGGAGGATCCCCACATCCGTACGCAATTCGTGCTGCATATGGCGATACGCCTCGCGCAGAAGGCGCTTCGTGCGGCTGCGCACGGCGGCACAGCCCAGTTTTTTCCCGGCGGCAAAGCCGACCTTGCCCGCAACGCGCTGCTCCCGCAGAACATACAGGACCATGCCGCGTCCTGCGACAGCGGTCCCCTTTTGATAGACGTGTTGAAAGTCGCTGCGACGCTTGATCATCTTTGCACGCGGCAATGTGTATTTTTTTTCCATATCGCTTTTTCAATCCACGTCGGTATTTTCAGAGGTACGACGGGGGATGGACTGCCTGTGGGTGAGGGGATACCGTTTCACTCCGCCCCCCGCGCTCGACCGGAGCATCTCTCATAATGTGAAAAAAGAGGTCACCCGCGGTGACCTCTGATCGGCTTCGGCTTACGCCGACAGCTTCTTTCGTCCGCGCTGACGCCTTCTCTTCAATACGAGGCGGCCGCCTTTCGTCTTCATGCGCTCACGGAATCCATGTGTCTTTTTTCTCCAATGATTGTTGGGCTGAAATGTTCTCTTCACCTCTCGTCACCTCCTTTGCTGCCGATTTCATACGGCATGTGCCATCTACGGCAATCATCATATGTATTACTAGGCGTCATTATAGACGAAAAAAAGCGGCACTGTCAAGGCGAAAGCACTCTATTTGCACCTTTTTTTCAGGAGATGAGGCAAAAGCCCCTGTTGATAAGTCCATTTTTTTTTGCTAAAATATCCCCGTTGTTATTGTGGAAAACCTGTGAAAAAAAGGTGTATAATTTCACATCTGTGCATAGAATCGAATCCTTTTCATCGACAATGTTATCCACAGCTGTGAATAACTCTGTGGATAACAGGAACATGTGCAGGCCAAAAAATTTTTGAAGGGACGCAACGGTATGTCCGAAAAAAAGTCATCATCCATCGAGAGTCAATGGCAAAAGGTATTGGAAAAAACCGACGGTATCATCCACGAGGACGTTGTGAATGCATGGATTGCCCCCAGCGTTCCCGTTTCTCTCGAAGGAAATGAACTCGTTCTCGCCGTCGATCTGCCCGGCAGAAAGCAGTACATCGAGTCGCGCCTCGGTGCGCTTCTCGGCGATATCGTGCAGCAGGCGCTCGGTCCGGACTTCACGTTCCGCGTCATCGTCGATCCCGAGGCAGCGGTAAAGAAAAAACCCGCGAAGAAAGAAAAAGTCCCGCCGACAGAAAAAAACACGGTGGAAAATCCTTCCGCCGGAGAAATGACGGCAGCGGAAACCGTCGAATATCCAACGCAGGGCAGTCTCCCGCTTGCACCAAGCGATGATACGCACGCGACAGCGCCGGATGATATCACGACACTGAACCCGAAGTACACCTTCGATGCCTTCGTCATGGGCCGCTCGAATCAGTTCTCGTATTCGATGGCAAAGGCGGTCGCGGACGCGCCGGGGCTGCCCTCGCACAACCCGCTCTTCATCTACGGGGGCGTGGGACTCGGCAAGACTCATCTCATGCATGCGGCGGGGCACAAGATCCTTGCCAATCACCCCGAAAAACGCGTGCTCTACATTGCGAGCACGGATTTTACGAACGAATTCATCCGCTCCATCCGCGAGAAGAGCATGGACGCATTTCGCAAGAAGTACTACAGCATCGACGTGCTGCTGATCGACGATATCCAATTCTTTGCGGGGCAGGAGCAGACACAGACGGAGTTCTTTCAGACGTTCAACAAGCTGCGCGACAACGGCAGTCAGATCATCCTGACCTCCGACCGCCAGCCGCAGGATGTCAAGGATCTGGAGGATCGTCTGATCTCGCGCTTCGCCGGCGGCGTGGTCGTCGATATCCAACCGCCGGAGTTTGAGACGCGCGTCGCAATCCTACAGAAGAAAGCACAATCCGAGGAGGTAGACATCCCCGAGGATGTCGTGACCTACATCGCAAGCCGCGTCGACAGCAACATCCGCGAGCTTGAGGGCGCACTGATGCGCCTCATCAAGTACGCCTCGATGATGCGCATGCCGATCGACGAGACGACCTGCATCGCGGCACTCGGCAACTATCTGCGCGGCGAAAAGGGACGGCGCATCACGATGGAGATGATCGAGCGCATTGTCTGCACCCACTTCAAGGTGACAAGCGATGACATCCGCTCCACGAAGCGTAGCAACGACATCGCCTATCCGCGCCAGATTGCCATGTTCCTCTGTCACGAGCTGACGGAGGTCTCATGGCCGACGATCGGCGGCTTCTTCAACCGCGACCACTCGACGGTCATTCACGCGCACAAGAAGATCCAAAACCTCACGGACAGCGATGCCGCAACCAAGGCACTCATCGAGTCGCTGACGATCCAGATCAAGGGGATCTAAGAGATGATGCTGCTGAATTTATCAGTGCTTCCTTAACCTGTGCATATCCCTGTTCATTTCCCACCTCATTTCATGTGGACGTTTTGTGGATAACATTTCATCCACTCCTCATCTGTGTAAACTGTGGATAACTAAGAAATAACTTCCCCTAATTTATCCACAACCAGCTCTTTGATTTTTCAGGCGTTTTTCCACTTTTCCACAAATCCACAGCCCCTACTACTACGACTACTATATTTATATATAACACAGTACCCATAGAAAACGGGAGCCTGCCCCCAGAAAACTCCGGAAAGGAACGCATATGAACATCACACTCGGAAAATCGGATCTCATTTCCGCGCTGCAAATCGTCAGCAAAGGACTCTCCACCAAACCGCAGACTCCCATCCTCTCGGGCATCTACATGACGGCAAAAGAAGGACAGCTCGAACTCCAATCCACCAACTACGAGCTCGGCTTCATCCTCACAATTCCCGCAGAGATTCACATGACAGGAACGTCAGTTCTCCCAGGGAAATACCTCACGGAATTTACACGCAAGCTGCCTGCCGAAGAGGTCTCCATCGACACGGAAAGTTCCGACGGTCTCGCCATCATCAAGTCCGGTACGGCACGATTCACCCTGCGTACAATGGAAGTCGCAGACTTCCCGGTCCTGCACCGTATGGAGGGAACACTGCAATTTACTATGAAAGACCGTACACTCGCACGTCTTGTCAAGAAATCGGCATTTGCCTGTCTGCGCGAGGAACAGCGTGATCGCCGTCCCATCTTCACAGGCTGTCAGCTTGAGGTCGAGGGCAGGGAGGTCACATTCGCCGCGACGAATATCCACCGCCTAGCCGTCAAGAGTGAGATGCTCGAAGAGGATGCCGGACAGATCCGCATCATCATTCCCGCACGCTTCCTTGAGGAGGTCACGCGCACGATCACGGGCGAGGTGCCGTCCGATATTCACATCGCCTGCTCCTACAACCAAATCAGCATGTCCTCGGGCAGTATCTATATGACCTCGCGCCTCATCGAGGGGGCGTTCCCGGACTATCGCAGCGTCATACCGACAGAGGAGAGCATCAAGACGCGCGTCGTACTAGATGCCGCGACCTTTGCCTCCGCCGTCGAGCGCGCCTCCCTCATCGCACGCACGGATCAGTACAACATCGTCAAGCTCGCCTTTGCGCAGGGACTCATGCGCATCTCCTCGAACAGCCCCGAGATCGGTGAGGCGGAGGAGACGATTCCCGCAGAGGTGACGGGCGATGATGCCAAGATCGCGTTCAATGCCTCCTATCTCATGGATGCGGTGAAATCGCTGGACAGCGATACCCTCATCCTCTCCCTGCAGGGCCCAAACGCGCAGGGCATGAACCTCTCACCCATCACGATCTGTGAGGACGTTGACCCGAACTATATCTATGTTGTAACGCCTGTGAGGACACATTGACAGAAGTAGAGATTCATACGGACACGATTCAGCTCGATCAGTTCCTGAAGCTCGCCGGTGCGGTTCCGAGCGGCGGTATGGTGAAGGAACTGATCGCAGCCGGAGCGATCCTCCGCAACGGGGCGGTCGAGACGGCACGCCGCCGCAAACTCTTGGTCGGCGATGTCATTACAATCGAGGGCGAAGATACATACTGTGTCGTTCGTTCGTAATTATGCAGATTACATCACTTGTACTGCGTTCCTACCGCAACTATGAAGAACTGAGTCTTGCCTTCGATGCGGGGGTGCAGATCTTTCTCGGGGCGAACGCACAGGGCAAGACAAACATCATTGAGGCACTTTACTATGCCGCGTTCGGACGCTCCCATCGCACATCGAGCGATGCGGAGCTTATTCGCATGGGCGATCCGGGGGCGCACATCGCGCTCCGCTTTCTGCGGCACGACGTACCGGGGGAGCTTTCCTTTACCTTTGCGCGCGGGGCGCGGCGGCGCATCGAGCGCGGCGGAGAGCATCTCCGGCAGCGCGATCTCGTCGGCATCCTGCCGATGGTGCTCTTCTCCCCCGAGGATCTCTTTCTCGTCAAGGGCGCGCCGGCACTCAGACGCCGCTATCTGGACGCGGAGCTCTCGCAGGCAAGTCCCGCCTACTACGGAGAGCTGCTGCGCTATACGCACATCTTGCGCCAGCGGAATGCTCTTTTGAAGGACATCCGTGAGCGCCTTGCCCCGATTGACGCGCTCCTGCCGTGGGATGCGCAGCTTGCGCGCAGTGCGGCATACATCGTTGCGCGGCGGATCGCGGCGACCGCGCAGCTCGGGGCGCTCTCGGCACGCGTGCAGGCAGTGCTTGCCGCAGGCGAGGAGCTCACGATCTCCTATTGCATCGCACATGCGCCGGAGGGGCTGACGAGCGACAAAGATGGCATGACACAGCGCCTCGAACTGTGGTATAATGAGGTATTCACGGACGAACGCGCGCGCGACATTGCGCGTGCGACAACGGGAACAGGCCCCCATCTCGACGATCTCGTGCTCGCGGTTGACGGCATGAATCTCAGGAGCTACGGCTCGCAGGGACAGCAGCGCACGGGCGCACTCGCGCTGAAACTCGCCGAGCTCTTCTACCTGCGCGAGAACGTCGGCGAGGCGCCCATCCTCCTGCTCGACGACGTGATGAGCGAGCTGGATGCAGAGCGCCGCAGCGCCCTCCTCTCCTTTATCCGGAGCGAGGAGATCCAGACCTTTATCACCGCGACGGATGCGGCGTATTTCCCCGTCGAACGCATGGGGACGTATCGCTCTGTGGAGGCGGGGCAGATACGGGAGATGTAGCAGGGAAAAGCCTCCCCGCCACAGCGGGGGCACTTCTATCGGCTCAGAGATGCTCTCGCAGATCCGTAGCCAACCGCTTGCATAACGAGGCGTTCGCGTGGAGCACACGCGGCGCAGGAATGGAGGTGGATTTATGCGCACCACACTCGGAACGGCGAACGCGGGCGATGACGTGCGCGCCGCGATCCATCGCCTCGGTCCAAAGTTCGAGCGCGACTACATCGCACATACAACACTCTCCCACTGGGCAGACATCGTGGGCGATATGATCGCACGCCGCGTGCGCGCCGTTGCCGTTCGGGACGGCAAACTCTTCCTCTATGCGCCCGATGCCACATGGAAGAACGAGATGCGCATGAGTGCCCCCGAGATCATCCAGCGCGTCAACAACTATGCGGGCGGGCGGCTCGTGAAGGAAATCGCCTTTGCGCGTACGATGCGCCCTGTTCCGATGGACGCAGAGGAGGACGGCGATGCGGAGACACCTTTCGCCTACGCCCGCGCCCTCATTCGCACCGGACTCAGCGATGCGGAGATCGCAGCAGGTGCGCAGCTCGCAGAATCCGTCAGCGATGAGAAACTTGCCGTCAAGATCCGCCGTGCCTATCAGACGACGCGCAAGGCAAAGCGCCTCAAGGAGCAGCGCGGTTTTCTGCCCTGCCCGATCTGCGGACGTATGGTCAATGGTGTCTGTCACGACTGCCGCCGCAGCGAGGAGCGCCGCGTGCGCCGCGAAGTGCGTGCCATCCTGCAACGAGAGCCGTGGGCAAAGCTCGCGGACATCGTGCGCCGCGTTCCCTCCTGCGACGCCCTCCTGCTCGGCAGTGAACGCGCCGATCTCGTGCGCCGCATCGCGGGCGAAACCGACTATACCGCGCAGGACAGCGAAAACGCCCGTCTCCTCACCATGCTCCACCGCGGACTCCCCCCGGAGGAAGTCACACCGAAGAAGATTCAGAGCACCTTTTGGGAGCTGCGGAACGAACTCATCACCACGCGCGAATTCTGGGAAGAGATGAAGAAACGTAAGGGCTCGAAGAAGAAATTATAACGAAAGGGGCGTTTCCGCTGATCCTCAGTATTGACGAAATCCGCGATAAAATCCGCCCCATCTGCGAGAAATATAAAGTTGAAAGCAAATAACTGCAAGATTATTCGCGTAGAGCCGACAAAAAAAATAACACCCCCAAGGAGGATATAATGGCAAAGACAATCGACCTAAGTGCAAACGAAGAACAGACCGAGGTACGCCCGATGACCGAGGCAGAGGCAAAGGAAGCCGCCGAAATGGCGGATATGCCCGACCTCTCGGGCATCGCCATCTCCGCCGAGGAGATGGGCGATGAGGTGACCGCCGTCGACGCCGACTATGGCGCGGGACAGATCCAAGTCCTCGAAGGACTGGAGGCGGTGCGCAAGCGTCCCGGTATGTACATTGGCTCGACATCGGAGCGCGGACTGCATCACCTCGTCTATGAGGTCGTGGACAACTCCATCGACGAGGCACTCGCGGGCTACTGCGACAACGTCGAGGTCGTCATCCACCGCGACAACAGCATCACCGTCACCGACAACGGGCGCGGCATCCCCGTCGACATGCACGAGAGCGGCATGCCCGCCGTCGAGGTCGTGCTGACCGTCCTCCATGCGGGCGGCAAATTCGGCGGCGACGGATACAAGGTCTCGGGCGGTCTGCACGGCGTCGGCGTCTCCGTCGTCAACGCACTTTCGTCCGAAATGGACGTCGAGGTGCGGCGCGACGGAAAAATCCACGCCATTTCCTTTGCGCGCGGCGTAACCGTGGAGAAGCTGCACGAGATCGGCACATCCGAGACCACGGGCACGCGCGTCCACTTCGTCCCCGACCCCGAGATCTTCACCGTCACCACGTACAGCTTCGAGACACTCAAACATCGTCTGCGCGAGCTTGCCTTCCTCAACCACGGCATCACGATTACACTCGTCGATGAGCGCGGCGAGGAGGAGCGGCGCGAGACCTTCCACTTCGACGGCGGCATCCGCTCCTTCGTCTCCCACCTCAACCGCAAGAAGGAAACGATCAACGAGGAGCCGATCTACTTCAACGGCGTCAAGGACGACACCGTCGTCGAGATCGCGATGCAGTACAACGACAGCTATCAGGAGAACATCTACAGCTTCGTCAACAACATCAATACCGAGGAGGGCGGCACCCACCTCGCGGGCTTCAAGATCGCCCTCACACGCGCGGCGAACGACTTTGCACGGCGGCTGAACGTGCTCAAGGACAAGGACGGCAACCTCTCCGGCGAGGACGTGCGCGAGGGGCTCACCTGCGTCATCAGCCTCAAGGTGCGCGAGCCGCAGTTCGAGGGACAGACCAAGACCAAGCTCGGCAACTCCGAGGTGCGCGGCATCGTCGACTCCATCGTCACCGAGGGGCTGACCGAGTACTTCGAGGAGAACCCCACCGTCACAAAGAAGGTGCTCGACAAGGCACTGATGGCTTCCAGAGCGCGCGAGGCGGCACGCAAGGCGCGCGAACTGACGCGGCGCAAGAATGCACTGGAGGTGTCGAGCCTGCCCGGCAAGCTCGCGGACTGCTCCGTCAAGGATCCCGATCAATGCGAAATCTACATCGTCGAGGGCGACTCTGCGGGCGGCTCCGCGAAGCAGGGACGCGACCGCCGTTTCCAGGCGATCCTGCCCCTGCGCGGCAAAATCCTGAACGTCGAGAAGGCGCGCCTCGACAAGATCTTTGCGAACGCAGAGATTCGTACAATGATCACCGCATTTGGCACGGGCATCGGCGAGGAGTTTGACCTCGCGAAGCGCCGCTACAGCAAGATCATCATCATGACCGACGCGGACGTCGACGGCGCGCACATCCGCACACTGCTCCTGACCTTCTTCTACCGCTACATGAAGCCGCTCGTCGACCACGGGCACGTCTACATCGCGCAGCCGCCGCTCTATCAGATCCGCAAGGACAAGAAGCATTTCTACACTTACTCCGACGAGGAACAGGCGAAAAAGCTCGACGAGATCGGACGCGACGGTGTCACCATCCAGCGCTACAAAGGTCTCGGCGAGATGAACCCCGAGCAGCTCTGGGAGACCACCATGAACCCCGAGGGGCGCACCATGCTGCAGGTCGGCGCGGAGGATGCCGAGGCGGCGGACGAGCTCTTTACCATCCTTATGGGCGACAAAGTCGAGCCGCGCCGCCAGTTCATCGAGGAAAATGCACGTCTCGTGCGGAATCTGGATATTTAAAGATAAGGGAATTTGTTGGCATGACAGATTCCCTTTTTTGAAGGAAAATGGATATGAAGGAATTTTTTGATCGGCTCTCGGTGGATCGGAGCAACTGGCGTGATGTTTTTTCTGCGTGCCTCGGCAAGATGATGTGCGTTCAGAATGCCTGCGCGGAGCGCGTCGTGCGAAATGAGGACTGGAATGTCGACCTCGAGCGGGGCGTGATTCTATTTGATACGCGGGAGTACCCCATCCAATTCATCGGTAGCGAGTCCAAATCGAGTGGTACATGGCTCTGGGGATGGGAGAATATCAATCAATTTCCCGATTCGCTCATTCGTCTCGCGGGCGATACAAGGAAGTGCGGAGAGGTGTGGCAGCTGGAGGCGCTGACGGTGGATGAGTTCGAACTGAATGATATATTCAACGGGCATAATCTCTCCATTGTTGCCTGCGGGCTGGCAGACGGGTACTGCTATTATCGCTGTCCGCATGAAGTCGGGGCGTTCTTTGTCGGGATTTCGGACGTGCCGGACGAGGTCTTTGCACCCGTTGATCTGCCGCGCTTTGTATCTGTGGTCACGCAGTGTATTGAGCAATTTGCGCTGGATCACCGTATCTTCGCGGAGGCATTCCTCCTTTGGAATCGAACGCCGTATGAGGCAGACGGCGATGCGCTGATTGCACATTTTGCGCAGGACTTACGCATCGAGTTTGAACGCGCGGATGATGATCTGCGTATCGCTTCGATTGCGACGCTGTAATTGCATTCTGCATAGGAAAATCCACTTGACATAGGCGTGTCAAGTGGATTTTCTTGTCATACGTATGTTCTTGTGGTATACTCACGATAAGCACTGTCGAAAGGGCGGTCACTCAGCCCCCGAAAGGGGGGATTCAGATGGAGAGCTATGAGTTTCTTACGTTTCTTGTAGTGTTCACCATACTGGTCATATCGGTTCAACGGTAAATGAGAAATCCCCGCCTTGCGCTGCAAACCTTGGCGGGGGAATCTCTGCTAATAATGGGGGCGACCGCTAGGCAATGCCCTTTTGTATCTCTATTCTAACATCTGTGCGCCGCATCGTCAAGATTGCTGTGCGCTTTTTGCATACGAAAACGGCTCTGTGTGACCGAAAGGACACGCAGAGCCGTTTTGCTGTCAATACCGCACGCAGCATTGTGTGTGTCGGGACAACGCTTGTGGAGCGACGTTCTTCGATGCGACGTTGTTTCAATGCCGCACGCGGCATTATGTGTGTCGGGACCGCATCGGTCGTCACCAGTGAGTACATGGAGCACTTGTTTCAATGCCGCACGCGGCATTATGTGTGTCGGGACCTCTATAAGGCGGCGGACATCCTCAAGGGGATGAACGTTTCAATGCCGCACGCGGCATTGTGTGTGTCGGGACTTCATCGTTCAGGCTCGCGGTGGGAAAGTGACCCACTGTTTCAATGCCGCACGCAGCATTGTGTGTGTCGGGACCGCATCTTAATGCAAAGTTTCATCGAAGAGGTCAGTTTCAATGCCGCACGCAGCATTGTGTGTGTCGGGACTCTGTGTCCCTCAGCCCTTGTCCCGCGCGGGCTGCACCGTTTTGGAAAGTCGAAACGGCGGTATGCGGCTTTGCGCCCGTGCCGGAGCACTCTCCATTTCCTTCTCCTCTATGATAGCATACGCTTCGTTCTTTTTCAATGACGTTTTTGCGTCGATGCAGAGAGGTCGGTAAAAAATATATTGTATCTGTTGACGTTCTTTTTTATCTGTGTTATACTCCATACGTAACTGATTTAATTACAAAATTATTTTATGGAGGTATTTCATATGAAAATCGCAGTTGTGGCATCGAACGGAAAGGCAAGCAAGTCAATCATTGCGGAGCTGATCGCGCGCGGTCATGCGGTGACGGCATTTGCGCGGGGCGCAAATCAGAGCGCGGCAAAGGAGTTTGTGCAGAAGGACATTATGGCGCTCACGAAGGAGGATCTTGCGGGATTCGACGCAGTGGTGGACGGGTTCGGCGCGTATACGCCGGAGACGCTGCCGCTGCACACGCAGACGAGTCAGCATCTCGCCGATCTCGTGGCGGGGACGGATACGCGTCTCTATATCGTCGGCGGTGCGGGCAGTCTCTATGTCGATCCGGCACATACGGTGCAGCTGCTCGATACGCCGGAGTTCCCGGCAGAGTTCTATCCGCTCGCGAAGGCACAGACGGAGGAGCTGGCGGCGCTGCGCTCTCGTACGGATGCAAGGTGGGTGTTCGTCAGCCCTGCGGCGGATTTCCGTGCGGATGGGGCAAAGACGGGCAAGTACATCCTCGGCGGCGAGGAGATGACGCTGAGCGCGGTGGGCGAGAGTGTCATCAGCTATGCAGACTATGTGCTCGGCATGGTCGATCTGATCGAGAGCGGCGCACATGTGGGTGAGCGCGTATCGCTGGTACAGGCGTAAACAAAGGAAGTGTTCCCATGTCCCTTGCTCTCATTCAAAAGCTGAATGCGATGCTCCTTGCCGAGATGCCGGAGTATCGCGTGCAGGCGACACAGGTCGCGGCGGATGCGGCGGCGCAGCGCACTCTCTTGCGTGCGCTGATGAATGTGCGCCCGCCGCGTCCCCTGTCCGAGGCGTATCTGCGTCTCGAAGGTGAACTGCTGTCCAAGGAGCGGGAGCAGCGCGGTGTGGTGGATGTGATGACGCTCCCATCGGTGTCCTCGGATGCGCGTATCATCCTTTGGCAGGGAGATATCACGCGCCTGAACGCCGATGCGATCGTGAATGCGGCGAACTCCGCTCTGCTCGGCTGCTTCATCCCCTGTCATCGCTGCATCGACAACGCGATTCACTCGGCGGCAGGACTTCAGCTGCGTGCGGAATGCGCAGAGATCATGGAGCGGCAGGGGCATCCGGAGGAAACGGGCAGAGCAAAGATCACGCAGGGGTATCATCTCCCCGCGCGTCATGTGATTCATACGGTGGGTCCGATCGTCAGCGGCACATTGACCGATGAGCACAGGGAGCTTCTTGCCTCCTGCTATCGTTCGTGTCTGCATCTTGCGGCGGAGCATGGGCTGAAGTCCGTTGCGTTCTGCTGCATCTCTACGGGCGAGTTCCATTTCCCGAACGCGGCGGCGGCAGAGATCGCCGTGCGTGAGGTGCGTAGCTTTCTCGCGCACGATTCCACGATTGAGCGCGTCATTTTCAATGTGTTCAAGGATGAGGACCGCGTGCTCTACGAAGGACTGTTACAATGAAGAAATCCATCGCACAATTCAAAAACGCCCTCTCCTCTGCCGACTGCATTCTGATCGGCGCGGGGGGGGGCTGTCGGCGGCGGCGGGCTATGACTATGCGGGCGCACGCTTTCTTAAATATTTTTCGGATTTTCACGAACGCTTCGGGATCGAGGATATCTACAGCGGCGGCTTCCATCCGTTTCCCGCGCGTGAGATGTTCTGGGCGTGGTGGAGCAGGAGCATCTACATCAACCGCTACGCGCCGCTGCCGGGAGATGTATACGCAGATCTCCTGCGACTCGTACGGGGGCGCGACTATTTCGTGCTGACGACGAATGTGGATCACGCCTTTCAGCGGGCGGGCTTTGATAAGGAGCGTCTCTTCTATACGCAGGGAGATTACGGGCTCTTTCAGAGCAGCAAACCTGCGGGAGCATCGGCAGGAAGGACATACGACAACGAGGAGAGTATACGTGCCATGCTCGCAGCGCAGGGCTTTGCCTTTGCGGAGGATGGGGAGCTCCTTCTACCCGAGAGCGGTGCGCCTCGGATGGCAATACCGACCGATCTCATCCCCTACTGCCCCGACGACGGCGCGGAGATGACAACGAACCTGCGTGCGGATGAACGCTTTGTCGAGGATGCGGGCTGGCATGCGGCAGCGGAGCGATATACGGATTTCCTCCATCACACGGAGGGGAAGCGGACACTCCTCATCGAGCTCGGCGTCGGGATGAATACGCCGGGGATCATCAAGTATCCGTTTTGGCGCATGACGGCGGAGCGCACGGATGTGACGCTCGTCTCGATCAATCTGGGGAGGGCGTATGTGCCGGATGAAATCGCGGAGCGCAGTATTGTGATCGACGGGGATATCGCGGAGGTGCTGCGCGATATCGCATAAGAAAAAGCTGCCAATCGGCAGCTTTTTATTGTGCTACATATGTTCTTATGATATACGCAAGGCAAGCACTGTCGAAAGGGCGGTCGAATCTTGCCCCCGGGAAGGGGGAGGTTGGTTATGATAGCACACGCTTCGTTCTTTTTCAATGACGTTTTTACGCCGGTGCGTGGGCGGGCAGATGCTTTCCCCAAAGTCTATATGCTACCATTTATCCTATTAAGTACATCTATCCACTTCCTATTCATAATGTCCTTTGCAGGAGAAAATCTGTATGGAGCCATCGCTGATAAAATAAACGAGACGGTTTTTTTCATCAATCCGTCTGCTCCATAAGCCACTGAAATTTCCCCGCAGGGGTTCCGGTTTTCCGATTCCCTCGAAAGGGGATCTTTCGATGTCTTTGAGAATGGCGTTGATGCGCTTCAGGGTTTTTTTATCCTGGATTTGCCAGTACAGATAATCTTCCCACGCTTCATCAAACCAGTTCTTATTCATCGTCTGCAACCTCAATCAAGTCATGCCGCTGAAATTTCCCTGCCTTAAAATCTTCGATCCCGCGGCGCAGGTGAGCCATATTGCTTTCCGAATAGAACGGATCAGAGAGGCGCGGGGATGCCGTAAGCTCGAATGGAATTTTACGATCTCTTGCTACACGGCGGGCGAAAATCATAATGGCAGAAGGGACAGAAATTCCAATATCTGCACAGACTTCTTCAAAGTTCGACTTCAATTCCTCGTCCATTGATATGACAATATCCTTCGTCATTTGAAAACCTCCTTAAAACAATAATATATTTGAAGCATATAGAAGTATTTCATTATTGATGATCGTCGTTCGACGATAAATAAGAAAAATCCGCCTTCAGCTTCCAAACAGTAGGCGGAAATTTCATCCTATTATTGGGGAGCCGACTACGGCAGTGCCCTTTTTGTATCTCTATACTACCATCTGTGCGCCGCATCGTCAAGGATTGCTGTGCGCTTTTCGCATACGAAAACGGCTCTGTGTGACCGATGTGGACACGCAGAGCCGTTTTGTTGTCAATACCGCACGCAGCATTGTATGTGTCAGGACCAAAACAGCTAATCACGTCATGATTATATGCATGATGTTTCAATGCCGCACGCAGCATTGTGTGTGTCGGGACAGCAAACCTGATTTCGATCGTGACCTCGCCGAGGGTTTCAATGCCGCACGCGGCATTATGTGTGTCGGGACATCTATAACTATAGGAGGAAACAATCATGAAAGACGCGTTTCAATGCCGCACGCAGCATTGTGTGTGTCGGGATATCAATACGAATCGCAGATACTTTATCTGCCAACTGTGTTTCAATGCCGCACGCAGCATTGTGTGTGTCGGGATTCCTGTGTCCCGCAGCCCTTGTCCCGCGCGGGCTGAGAAGGCGTTTTGGAAAGACGAAACGGCGGAATGCGGCTTTACGCCAACGCCAGAGCACTTTCCATTTCCTTCTCCTCTATGATAGCACACGCTTCGTTCTTTTTCAATGATATTGTCCATGCGTTCTCCTTTCTGCTGCCTACGATGGCGGATTTTTTGATTGGACTAGGAGGCGGTAGTTTCGTCCGATGAGTCGTCAATCCCAGTTAATTTCATCATGAGAAACCGTTTCCCCGTTCTTATACTCCTGCATGGCGCGGCGATGGGCATTCAAGTCATCCTCCGTCATACGGTCATCGGCATCGTTTGGTATGAAACGCTTGACAACCTCCAAAATAATGGGAAGTTCACGGGCGGGAACAAAATCAATCATCTCCACAATCTGTGCTTTTACAGTCATATCAATCAGCCTCCTTTGTAGACATCCCCGCGTGGGGCGATTTTCTCAATCAGAATCGTATTTGTATCAGGAAGAGAGAACACAATGCGCCAACCGCCGACGCGCAGCCGATATAGTGAATCGCTTCCCTTGAGTCGTTTTACGTCGCCTTTTGGCAAATCCTCAATCGCTTTTTTGAGGCGTTGTTTCATCGCCTTATCTATGCTCCCGATGGTTTTCACAGCGGTTTTGGCATATTTTATGTCCATAGGTGTCCTTCCTGCCGCCTACGATGGCGGCTTTTTTATACCCGTTTTGCGGCGGCGGTAGAGGAGGAGGCTGCGACAGCCTCTTTTTCGGCAAGGAGGGCGGCGCGTTCTTCAGGAGGCAGAAAGAAGCAGTACCGCATAACCTCCACCTCTGCGTGGGTGAGGTTATGGCGCGCCGCAAACACTGCGAAATCATCCTGTGCACCGCATCGTCAAGATTGCTGTGCGCTTTTTGCATACGAAAGCGACTCTGTGTGACCGATGTGGACACGTAGAGCCGTTTTGTTGTCAATGCCGCACGCAGCATGATGTGTGTCTGGACATCAATGTGAACATCCGTAACTTCGGCGCAGGTTTGTTTCAATGCCGCACGCGGCAATGTGTGTATCGAGATCTACTTCATCATAGCACACGCTTCGTTCTTTTTCAATGACGTTTTTGGGGGCGTTCGTGCAACAGCCCCTTTCATTCCATTCATTATATAAAACGAAAAATATTTTCCTATATCATGTGAAATAAAAAATTATCTAAGATATTATGAAAAATAATTGCATTTTAGTTTGAAGTGTGTTATATTATAGGAGAATTCAGAACAGATACATAGAGGGGAGTATCGCGATGCGTATTATTTTTACGGATACCTATAAGAAGATGAGCGAGGAGGCGGCGAAGATCATCGCGGGGCAGCTCTGGGTGAAGCCGGACTCTGTGCTCGGGCTTGCAACGGGCAGCACGCCGGTCGAGCTGTATCAGAATCTGGTCTGGCTGTATCAGACGGTGGGGCTCGACTTCTCTCAGGCGACCTCGTTCAATCTGGACGAGTATGTCGGGCTCACGGTGGAGGATCCCCAGAGCTATCATCATTTTATGTACGAAAATCTCTTCGACCATGTGAATATGCGAAGGGACCACATCTTCTTTCCGAACGGTATGGCAGAGGATGCGGAGCGCGAGGCAGAGGACTATGAGGCGCGGATTGCGGCGGCGGGCGGCATCGACATGCAGCTGCTCGGCATTGGGCGGAATGCACATATCGGCTTCAACGAGCCGGGCGAGGCGTTCGCAAAAGCGACGCACAAGGTTGCACTGAAGGAGAGCACGATCGAGGCAAATGCGCGTTTCTTCGCATCGGCGGCGGAGGTGCCGCGCGAGGCGATGAGTATGGGGATCGGTACGATCTTCCACGCACGTCACATTGTCCTGCTCGCGAGCGGTGCGGAGAAGGCGGAGGCGGTGCGCGATGCGGTGGAGGGGACGATCACGCCGTCGGTACCCGCCTCCATTCTCCAGCTGCACCCGAATGTGACGCTGATCGTCGATCATGCGGCAGGCGCGCTCCTCTCTCGGAAAGAGGACGGATCCCGATGAAGGCGATCAGAAACGGCATTCTCATCCTGCCGAACGAGCACGGGAATTTTACGGCAAGAACAGAACTTGTTCTTTGCTATGAGGAGCGGATCGCGCGGATCGTCCCTGTGTCGGAGTTCTCGGCAGCGGATGCGGATGAGGTGATCGACGCGGCGGGTGCGTATGTCGCCCCCGGTTTCCTGAACGTGCACATCCACGGCTGCGACGGTGCGGATACGATGGATGAGGACGCGGATGCCCTGCCCCGCCTCGCCGCGTTTCAGGCGCGAACGGGCGTGACCTCCTTCCTGCCGACGACGATGACCTGCGCGTTTGACGCGGTGGAGCGTGCACTCGTCCGCATCCGCCGTGCGCTGCATCGGCGCATCCACGGCGCGCGCATCCTCGGGGCGCATATGGAGGGACCGTTCATCAGCCCCGCGAAGAAGGGGGCGCAGGACGAGCAGTACATCCTGCCGCCGATGTTTGCAAAGATTGCACCGTATGCAGATGTGATCAAGATCATCACGGTCGCCCCCGAGATGATCGCGGAGGAGAACTTCATCGAGAGCTGTCGCAAAAATGGCATCGTCGTCTCGATTGGGCATACGGCGGCGGACTACGAGATGGCAATGGCGGTAATCGCACGAGGGGCGTCACATATCACGCATCTCTGCAATGCCATGACGGGGCTGAACCACCGCCATCCCGGCGTGCTCGGCGCGGCGCTCGACACGGACGCGAACTGCGAGCTGATCGTGGACAATGTGCACGTCCACCCCGCCATGCAGCGCATCATCTACGCGGCGAAGCGCGGCAGGCACATCATCCCCATCACGGACTCGCTGCGCGCCTGCGGACTCTCGGACGGCGTCTCGGAGCTCGGCGGGCAGAGGGTCTACGTCAAGGGAACGCGCGCAACCCTCGCAGACGGCACGATCGCGGGCAGTGTGCTCCGCATGAACGACGGGCTCTCGATCCTGCGCGCGAATACGGGCGCAGAGATTCCTGCCGTTGTGGAGATGGCGACGCGCACCCCTGCCGAGGAACTGAACGTATATGATCGACTCGGCTCGCTCACGGTTGGAAAATACGCGGATATTGCGATCTTCGATGAGGAGTTTCGGATACGGCGCACGATTGTTGGCGGGCGGGATTGTTTTGTCGAAGGGGAAAAATAGGATGATTCCCTAGTGGAGTAAGTGATCGCATTGGGTATCATATATCGAAATCAAAACAATATATTTCACTATAAAATATTATATTATAAATCATAATAAATAAGAATTAATTGGAGGGCTTTGGATGGATTTCTTTGAGAAGGTGAAGGGAAAACTCATCATTTCCTGTCAGGCACTGCCGGACGAGCCGCTGCACAGCCCGTTCATCATGGGGCGTATGGCGCGTGCGGCAAAGGAGGGCGGCGCGGTCGCGATCCGTGCGCAGAGTGTCGCGGACATTGAGGAGATCCGCAGCGAGGCGCAGCTGCCCGTGATCGGTCTTATCAAGCAGAACTACGCGGACTCCCCCATCTTTATTACACCGACCATGCGCGAGGTGGAGGCGCTGATCGGGACGGGCTGCGAGATGATTGCGCTGGACATGACAGCGCGTGAGCGCCCGCAGCAGACGGACGTGCGCGATCTCGTCGCGCGCATCCATGCCGCACATCGCCTTATCCTTGCCGATATCTCGACCTATGAGGAGGGCATGAGGGCGGCGGAGCTTGGCGTCGATGCGATCTCAACCACGATGTCGGGCTACACTCCGTACAGCCCGCAGATCGCGGGTCCGGACTTCGAGCTGATGCGCCGCCTCGCGCAGGACGCGCCCATCCCCGTCTTTGCCGAGGGGCGCATCAATACGCCGGAGGAACTGGTGGAGGCGATGCAGACGGGCGTCTTCGGCGCGATCGTCGGCTCTGCCATCACGCGTCCGCAGCTTATCGCGCGCCGCTTCACCGACGCGATTGCATAGGAATTTCAATCATCCTATATTTAAGGAGGAAATCATCATGAGAGATCTCAGAGGTCTGTATTCCGCACTGCTCGGCTCCTTCAACGAGGACGGCAGCGTCAGCGAGAAGGGGCTGCGCCAGATCATCCGCCACAACATCGACCACAACAAGATGGACGGACTCTACGTCGGCGGCAGCACGGGCGAGAATTTCATGCTCTCGACCGATGAGAAGAAGCGCATCTTCGAGATCGCGAAGGACGAGGCGAAGGACGACATCACCCTCATGGCGCAGGTCGGCTCAGTCAACCTCAAGGAGTCCATCGAGCTCGCGAAGTTCGTCGAGGACCTCGGCTACGACGCCATCAGCGCCGTCACGCCGTTCTACTACAAGTTCGACTTTGACGAGGTGCACCACTACTACGAGCGCATCCTCGAGGGTGTCGATATGCGCATGGTCATCTACTTCATTCCGTTCCTCACGGGGGTGAACTTCAGCATCGAGCAGTTCAAAACACTCTTTGAGAACAAGAAGATCGTCGGCGTCAAATTCACGCAGGGCGACTTTTACCTGCTCGAGCGCATGCGCAAGACATTCCCCGACAAGCTCATCTTTGCGGGATTCGACGAGATGCTCCTGCCTGCGACCGTCCTCGGCATCGACGGCGCGATCGGCTCGACCTACAACGTCAACGCGGAGCGCGCCCGTCAGATTTACGACCTCGCGCGCGCGGAGAAGATCAGCGAGGCGCGCGCGATCCAGCACGTCACAAACGACCTTATCACGGACATTCTGGACAACGGGCTCTACGGCACGATCAAGCTGCTCTTGGAGGAACAGGGCATCGAGGCGGGCTGCTGCCGCGAGCCGATGAAGCCGTATACGCCCGAGATGCGTACGCGCGCCAAGGAGATCTATAAGAAGTATTTCTGAGTCGCAGTATTGTGGTTGCTGTAGGATATCTTGATATGAGGATTGGTGTCCCAAAGCGAACCCTAGTGGAGCAAGTGAGTAAAGTGTGCGTTTCGCCCCCGACGGATTTCTTTCGTTCAAGCGAAGCGCGTTTAAGAAGTCCGTCGGTATTTAGGCGGATAAGCACACGATCACTTGCGTAACGAGGCGTTCGCGTGGGACACCATCCGAATATCCCATTACATAATACCTTTTGAAATCATCTCAGGAGGAGATTCTCATGCATGAGGGATTTACCTGGATTGACACGGCAGTCCTCGTTATCTACCTGCTCGGCGTCCTGCTCGCAGGTCTCTACTACTCGAAGAAAGAGATGCAGGGCAAGGAGTTCTTCAAGGGCGACGGTACGATACCGTGGTACGTCACCTGTGTCTCCATCTTTGCAACCCTGCTCAGCCCCATTTCCTTTCTCGCCATCCCGGGCAACTCGTATCACGGCTCGTGGATCTTCTGGTGGGCGCAGCTCGGTATGCTGTTCGCCATCCCGCTGACGATCCGCTACTTCCTGCCGATCTACAGCCGCCTGGAGATCGATACGGCGTATCACTACCTCCAGAAGCGTTTTGAGAGCGGCAAACTCCGTATCCTCGGCGCGCTCATGTTCATCGTCTTTCAGCTCGGACGCATGTCCATCATCATGTATCTGCCGTCCGTTGCACTCGCGGAAGTTACGGGGATCGATGTCAATATGCTGATCGTCGTCATGGGTGTCATCGCCATCATTTATTCCTACTCCGGCGGACTCAAGGCGGTGCTCTACACCGACTTTATCCAAGGAACGGTTTTGATTGTCGGCATCGCCCTCTCGCTCGTCGTCATGATCGGCAGCATCCACGGCGGCTGGGGAACAGTCTGGGATACACTCACCACAGGACATAAGTTCCTGCTCGAAAACGAGGTCTGGTTCAGCCCCGATATCGTGTCAAGCAGCGTCTTTATTACCTTTATCGGCGGCGGTCTCGTCACGTTCGCATCCTATGTATCCAGTCAGGACATCGTCCAGCGGTTCACCACGACGACCGACATGAACCAGCTGCGCAAGATGACACTCGGCAATGGAGTCATTTCCATCTTTGCCGCGACGGTGTTCTTCCTCGTCGGTACCGCACTCTTCGTGTTCTATCAGCAGAACCCCGGCCTTCTCATGACCGACCGGCGCGATCTCGTGCTGGCGGCGTACATCACATACGAGCTGCCCACGGGTCTGACGGGCATCCTGCTGGCCGCGCTCTTTGCCGCCGCGCAGTCCACGCTCTCCACGGGCATCAACTCCGTGGCGACAAGCTGGGTGCTCGATATCCAGTCCGTGCTTCATCCTGAGATGCCGATGAAAAAGCAGACGCGCATCGCGCAGTTCATCTCGCTCGGCATCGGTATCCTCTCCATCGTCGTTGCCATCATCATGGCAGGCAGCGACATCCGCTCGGCGTATCAGTGGTTCAACAGCTTCATCGGGCTTGCACTCGGTGCACTCGCAGGCGTCTTCGTTCTCGGTGCATTCAGCCGCCATGCCAATGCGGCAGGTGCTGTCGCAGGCTTCCTCGTATCGACGGCAGTGGTCATCTACCTGAAGTACTTCGTCCCCTCCGTTTCGTTCTGGTCGTATACCCTCATCACCATCGCTCTCACGCTTGGGGTCGGTACGATCGTCAGCCGCCTCACAGCACCCGGCTATACGGCACCTGCGGGTACGACGGTCTACACGACACGAAAAGAAGAGGAGCGGTCTGCTTCGTCGAATGCCGCTGCCGGATGATTTTTGTCAAATGAGTTGCGCGGCGGACGCGGGACTGGTAAGATAGGAGAAGAGACGAAGGAGGTTTCTATGATTTACGGTAACATTTATCACGAAAAGACCTACGCATTTCTTCCGCCGCGTATTCAGGAGGCGCTTGCCTTTGCGCGGTCGCATGACCTCGGGGAGCTTCCCAAGGGGCGCAATGAGATCGCAGGCGATGATCTCTATGTCAACATCGCGCACTATACGACGGGCGAGCGCAGTGAGAAGATCTGGGAGGCGCACCGCGCCTACATCGACATCCACGTTCTTGCCACGGGGACGGAGCGCATCGATGTGAGCCATATGGAGCGCATGGAAATGGGCGCCTACGAGGAAGACAAGGACTTTGTTCCCGCAGAGGGCGATGTGACCTCCTCGACGATCATGCGTCCCGGGGACTTCCTCATCTGCTTCCCGGTGGATGTGCACCGCTCCGGTGTGAAGGTGGACGCGCCCGCCCCGCTCAAGAAGGGAATCTTTAAGGTCAAGGTGGAGTAGGTGTATTCCCTGAGATGCCGGTGCTTTGAATGGACAGAACACTATAGGAAGCACTGATAAATTCAGCACCGCCATCTTGACGCATCTTTTTCGCCCTCTCTTTGTCGACAAATCCTCCACATAGCTTTGGCTATGCGTCCGGTTTGTCTCCTTGACAGGACGAAAAATCTACGCCAATCTGACGGACTTCATTTTATCAGCGATTCCTATATAGAACGGAGGGACCGAATGTATATCTGCATCGATATCGGAGGTACTGCCATTAAATACGGTGTCGCGGATACAGACGGGCACTTCCTCACGCACGGCTCCGTGCCGACCGAGGCGCGGGAACACGGCGGTGCGGGTATCGTTCAGAAGGTTTCGCGCATCGTGCGTGAGGCGTGCGATGCGTACGTCATCGAGGGTGTCGCCATCTCGACGGCGGGGATGGTCGATGCGGCGGCGGGGTGCATTGTCTACTCTCTGCCGGACGCCATTCCGGACTACACGGGAACGAACTGGAAAGCCCTGATGCGCGAGCAGTTTGACCTCCCGGCCTCCGCCCTGAACGATGTCAACTGCGCGGCGCTCGGTGAGCTTTGGAAGGGCGCGGGGCGGGGCTGCTCCTCCCTCTTTGCCATGACCGTCGGTACGAGCATCGGCGGATGCCTCATCGTCAACGGACAGGTCGTGCACGGTGCGTCCATGAGCGCGGGTGAGATTGCCTACATGCGCGTGCCGGGCGGGCGGCTGCACGAGCGCTGTTCCGCGACCAGCCTCGTCGCCTCCGTCTGTCGGACGAAGGGGCTGCCTGCCGGCAGCATCGACGGGCACGCAGTCTTCGACCTCCTTGCGAAGGGGGATCTCGCCGTTGCCGAGGAGGTTGCGGAACTCATCGACGCACTTGCTGATGCGATCACGAATGTCGTCTGTGTCGCGAATCCCGAGCGCATTGTGCTCGGCGGCGGCATCATGGCGCAGGAGGAGGCGCTGCGCCCTCCGCTTGAGGCGGCGCTGCGTGACCGCCTCCCTCCCCTCATCTGCGAGGCGACCGAGATCGCTTTCGCCGCCACGCAGAACGATGCGGGCATGATCGGTGCGCTCTATCACTTTTTGCAGGAGCATGGGGAACGTCCCGATAGAAAAGAAATGTAGGTTGCTCCAAAGCAAAGTACGCATGGCGAGAAAGATCGAACAAAAGGGCTGCCCTACGAAGTTTTAGCTTCGTAGGGCAGCCCCTTTCTTTTTCACAAAAATCTGCTATGATGAGAAATAAGAACTGAACGAGGTGAACCAATGAAGATACTCAGCCGACTCGACGATCCGCCGTTCCGCGTCTCCAAGGGCGACCGCAAGATCATTGACTGCATCCGTACGCATCTGACGGATATCCCGCGCATGACCATCTCTGAAATCGCGCTCGCGAGCGGTACGGCGGAGGCAACCTGCACGCGCTTTGTCCGCAAGATGGGATTCGCAAGTCTCGCGGATTTCAAGGCGGCGCTCGCCGAGGAGGGCGCGGGGCTCGGGCGCTACATGGATCGCGGGAACATCCGAAATAACGAGACGGCGCGCGAGACGGCGCGCAAGCTCCTCTCCGCGAACATGATCGCCCTTGAGAAGACGCAGGACATCATCCGCGATGAGGTCATCGACGCGTGTGCGGACCTCCTCATTGCGGCACAGCGGATCGTCTTCATCGGTCTCGGCTACTCCGGCATCATCGCGCTGGACTCGTATTTCAAGTTCATGCGGATCGGCATGAACTGTGTTGCCCCGCGCGACAACCATACCATGCGCATGATCGCCGTTCTCCTTGAGCCGAATGATGTCGTCTTTGCCATCTCGCACTCGGGTGAAACGGCAGAGATCTTGGAGACGGTTGCGATCGCGCGCGTGCGCGGGATCAAGGTGATCTCGCTCACGGAGGATCACACCTCAAGCCTGCGTGCCGCCTCCGATGTCAGCCTTACCTACATTGCGGAGGAGACGCCGCTTGAGACCGGCTCCATCGCCTCCAAGACGGCGCAGTTCTTCCTCGTCGATCTCGTGTATACCGAGGTGCTCAAGATCCTCCCGCCGAGCGCGATGGAAAAGAAAATCCGCACGACCGAAGCCGTGCGGAATGCGAAACGATCGTAAGGGAAGCCCAACGCGGGATCATTCTCCATTTGCTTCCCCGCTGTGGCAGGAGAGGCGAAAGACCCGTGCTCACTCCCCCGTGCTGTCGACGATCCGATTCATGGTCGCCATTGAGGCGACGCGGTCATTTTCGCCGATGGTCATGAGCTTGACGCCCTGCGTGTTGCGGCTGATGAGGGAGATCTCATCGACGGTGGTGCGGATGACCAGCCCATCTGTGGTGATGAGCATGAGCTCCTGATTCTCGCGCACGACGCGGATGCCGACGACGGGACCGGTCTTATCCGTGACCTTCATGTTGATGAGTCCCTTGCCGCCGCGCGTCTGCGTGCGGTACTCCTCGGCGGTGGTGCGCTTGCCGTAGCCGCCCTCGGTGACGGTGAGCACCTCGGAGCCCTGTTTCAGGATGTCCATCGCGACGACCTCATCCCCGTCGCTGAGACTTATGCCGCGCACGCCGCGTGCACCGCGTCCCATCGAGCGCACGTCCTCCTCCGGGAAGGTGATCGCCTTGCCGCCGCGCGTGCCGAGCATGATGCGGTTTGCGCCGTCGGTGAACTTGACGCCGATGAGCTCGTCGTCCTCGTCGAGGTTGACCGCCTTCAGTCCGCTCTTGCGGATGTTCGCAAACTCGATGAGCGGCGTCTTTTTCACCACGCCGCGCTTCGTACCGAGGAAGAGGAAGCGGTCGGGGCGGAACTCCTTGATCTGGATGACGGCGGTGATGCGCTCGTCGGATTCGACGGCGAGGAGGTTGACGATCGCCGTGCCCTTCGCCTGCCGTCCGCTCTCGGGGATCTCGTATGCCTTGAGGAAAAATGTGCGTCCGCGGTTCGTAAAGAAGAGGATGTCGTGGTGCGTTGTCGTGATGAGGAGGTCGCTGACGATGTCCGTCTCCTTCGTCCCCATGCCCTTGACACCGACGCCCCCGCGCCGCTGGCGGCGATAGGTGTCGAGCGGGATGCGCTTGATGTAGTTGCTCATGGTGAGGGTGACGACGACGTCCTCCTCCGCGATCAGATCCTTGATGTCCATCTCGCTCGCGTCGTATGTGATCTCCGTGCGGCGCGCGTCGCCGTACTTGTCACGTACCTCGCTCAGCTCGTTCTTGATGATGGCAAGGACTTTCGTGCGGTCGGCGAGGATGCCCTTCAGCTCCTCGATCATCTTGAGGACTTCCTGATACTCCTCCTCGATCTTCTCGCGCTCCAGTCCCGTGAGGCGCTGGAGGCGGAGGTCAAGAATTGCCTGTGCCTGCTTCTCGGTGAGCCGGAACCCGTCCATGAGTGCCGTGCGTGCGATGTCTGCCGTGCGGCTCTCGCGAATCGTTGTAATGACAGCGTCCAGATGATCGAGGGCGATCGTGAGTCCTTCGAGGATATGGGCGCGCGCCTCTGCCTTTGCGAGCTCGTACTGCGTGCGCCGCGTGATGACCGTTTCCTGATGGCTGATGTAGTGCCCGAGCATCTGCTTCAGGTTCATGATGACGGGCTGACCATCGACGAGGGCGAGCATGATGACGCCAAAGCTGTCCTGTAGCTGCGTGTGCTTATACAGCTGGTTCAGTATGACGCTCGGGGTACTGTCGCGGCGCAGCTCAATGACGATGCGCATACCGCTGCGGTCGGACTCATCGCGCAGATCGGTCACGCCGTCGATCTGCTTGTCGCGGACGAGTTCGGCGATCTTCTCGATGAGGCGCGCCTTGTTGACCTGATACGGGAGCTCGGTGACGATGATGCGCGGCTTCCCGTTTGACATTGTTTCGATGTGGGCGCGTGCGCGCATCTTGATAACGCCGCGTCCCGTCAGATATGCCTTGCGGATTTCCTCGGTACCGAGGATGAGCCCCGCCGTCGGGAAGTCGGGCCCCTTGATGACGCCCATGAGTTCCTCGATGGTCGTCTCGGGGCTATCGATGAGCATCAGTGTGCCATTGATGACCTCGACCATGTTGTGCGGCGGGATGTTGGTCGCCATGCCGACGGCGATGCCCGCCGTGCCGTTGACGAGGAGCTGCGGGAATTTCGCGGGCAGGACGGTCGGCTCTTTCTCCGAGCCGTCGTAGTTGTCGGTAAAATCGACGGTCTCCTTGTCGATGTCGCGCAGCATCAGCTCGGCGATCTTCGACATGCGCACCTCGGTGTAGCGCATCGCCGCCGCAGAGTCCCCGTCCACCGAGCCGAAGTTGCCGTGCCCGTCCGCGAGCATGTACCGCATGGAGAAGTCCTGCGCCATGCGGACGATCGCGTCGTAGACGGAGGTGTCGCCGTGCGGGTGATATTTACCGAGCACTTCACCGACGATGCGCGCCGACTTTTTGTACGGCTTGCTGCTCGTCATGCCGGAGCCCTGCATCGCGTAGAGGATGCGGCGGTGTACGGGCTTCAGTCCGTCGCGCACGTCGGGCAGGGCGCGTGCGACGATGACGCTCATCGCGTAGTCGATGTAGGAGTTCTTCATCTCGTGTTCGAGGTTGACCGGGACGATGCGCCCCTGTCCAAAATCCAGATCCAAAATGTCACCTCTCCGTGTTCGTTCCATAAGTATCCACAGTGATTATAGCATTTTCGCGGGGAAAAGTCTATGAGGGGGTCTATGTCAAGTGTTACGGACTGCGATGCTCCACGCAAACGCCTCGTTCGCAAGCGTTCGTGCGCTTGTACGCTTAAATACCGGCGAATTTCTAAACGCCCTTCGGTTGAACGACGAAATCCGCCGGGGCGTACCGCGCAAGCGGTCAACGTCATCCAATCACACTTCGCTAACGCTCGTGTTCTTGGGACGTTTTCCCATGCGACCTGTTACCCAATCAGCTTCGTCCTACGGACTTGCTTCTTGGACAGGTCAGTATTTTCCCGCTTGCTCCACTAGGGTTTGCTTTGGAACATCGCATCCGCATTCTTCCGTAACAATTATCATAGAACCGGAGAGGTTCCGCGAGGGGTATGCATGGCTGTGCTGAAAGGAATTCACTGCATGTTTGTCGAATAAGAATCTGAATTGGTGAGGAGGGATGTTGTGAAGAATATGCAGGCGCGACGGCAGGAGATGCTCCTGCGGGCGAACGCGCTGTACGAGGCGAAGGAGTACGCACGCGCGGCAGAGGTCGCGACGGAGCTGCTCGCGGCTCTGCCCGGGGATGCAGAGATGCGCTACATCCGTGCGGCGGCACTGACGGAGCTGGAGAGATATGAGGAGGCACGCGCGGATATTGCTCAGATTCGTGCAGTGCGCCCCGATCATCCGGGTGCAGCGCGGCAGGAGATCTACATTGACCGTGCGGAGGGCAAGATCCGTACGCAGATCGCACATCTGCGTACCTTCATTGCCGATCTGGAACAGCGCATTGCTGCAGGGAATGACATCGCCTATCATACGGTCTTTCTCGCAAGTGCCTACAGTATGCTCGGTGAGGCACTGACGCTCACGGGCGAGAGCGCGGCGGCGATCGATGCGTTCCTCGCATCCAGCCGTCATGAGACGCGCCCCACGCAGAGGGCGGAGGAGTACAGCAACGCGCTCTTTGCCGCGAACTATCTGCCCGCGCGCCTGCGCTCCTCGTACACAGACCTCGCACACGGCTACGGGGCGCTCTATGCGGATGTCACGCCGCTCGCGTCTCGTGCGGATGCTGTGCGCGGACACGACCGCATCCGCATCGGCTATATCTCGCCCGACCTGCGCACGCACCCCGTTGGGAAGCTGATCCGCCCGCTCCTCGCGCTCCATGACCGCATGCGTTTTGCCGTCTGCTGCTATGCGAACTGCATGGAGGATGCGCTCTCACACGCGCTGCGTGCATCCGCAGATGTGTGGCGCAACATACAGGGAATGCCGGCGGCAGAGGTCGCGGCGCTCGTACGCACGGACGAGATCGACATTCTCGTCGATCTCGCGGGGCACACGCAGAACAACTGCCTGTCCGTGCTCGCGTACAAACCTGCACCCGTGCAGGTGACGGGCATCGGCTATTTCAACACGACGGGGCTGCCCGCCATTGACTATATGCTTTCGGATGTGCACGTTGACCCCGCAGGGACAACAGACCCTGCCTTTACCGAGGAGATCATACGCCTGCCGCACAGCCATTTCTGCTACACGCTGCCCGAGGATCTCCCCCCCGTTGCCCCGCCGCCAATGGAACGCAACGGATATGTGACGTTCGGCAGCTTCAACAATTTCAGCAAGGTGACGGACGATGTGCTTCTTTTATGGAGATGGCTGCTAGACAATGTACCTCGTTCACGCCTCATCGTCAAGAGCAAGCTCTTTGATCGTGCGGAGGGGCGGGCGATCGCAGCGGAGCGCTTCGTACGCAGCGGCATTCCGACGGAACGCGTGGAGATGCGCGAATTCAGCCGCGGTTATCTCATGGAGTATGCAGATATGGACATCGCGCTCGACACCTTCCCCTACACGGGCGGCATCACCACCTGCGAGGCGCTTGCGATGGGCGTGCCCGTCATTACCCTGCGCGGGGAGAGCCACGGCGCACGATTCGGGGAGAGTCTTCTGACAAATGCAGACCTCGCGGAACTGATCGCCGATACTCCTGCGGACTATGTGCAGATCGCGGCGACACTTGCATCCTCACCCGAGACCCTGCGCACCCTGCGGGCGAATCTGCGCACGATCCTTGCGCACGCGCCGTTGACCGATGCGCGCACGTATGTTCATGACGTGGAGGCGGCATATGCGGAGATCTGGGAGCGCTTTGTGCATACTTGACGAATGCGGGACAGGGTCGTATAATAAACATAGGAAAGGCGCTGCCGGTAAACGGTCAGCCCCCAAGAGTTTATGCAGAGTAAGAAACCCCGCCTAAAGTTTGGGTGCTAGAGGCGGGGTATTCTTATGCCTTGGATATTACGATGCAGATCGTAACGAGGAAAACCAACGAAAGAAACTCGTATGGTCCCATAAGCATCACCCCCTCGCAAAGGGGGCTGAGAATGACCGCCTACCGCACGGCAACGCCTAGGATGATGATAGCATAAATGTTTTCTTTTTACAAAAATATTTTCCGGATGATATGAAAACCGCCGCTGAAGGAGCAATCCCCCAGCGGCAGTTTCATTTATGTTGACTTCCTCAGGCAACCGTATGCCCCAGCAGTTCGCGCGTATGAGCGGCGACGGCCTCGGGGGTGATGTCCGTCAGGCGCGCGACGCCGGTCTCAAGCGCTGCTTTTGCGACGGCGGCGGCGACGGTCGGTGCGACGCGCGGGTCGAGCGGGCTCGCGATGATGTTGGTCTCGTTCAGCTCGCTCTCGGCGACGAGGGAGGCGATCGCGTTCGCAGCGGCAATCTTCATCTCATCGTTGATCTCCTTGGCACGTACGTCGAGTGCGCCACGGAAGATGCCCGGGAAGGCGAGGAGGTTGTTGACCTGATTCGGGAAGTCGGAGCGCCCCGTGCAGACGATGCGTGCGCCCGCTGCCTTTGCCTCGTCGGGCAGGATCTCGGGAACGGGGTTCGCCATCGCCATGATGACGGGATCCTTGCTCATGCTCTTGATCATTTCCTGTGTGAGGCTGCCGGGTGCGGAGACGCCGATGAAGATGTCCTTGCCCTTGATGATCTGGGCGAGGCCGCCCTTTTCCTTTTGGCGGTTGGAGACTTTTGCGAGGCTCTCCTTGTACGGGTTCATGTTCTCCGTGCGCCCCTCGTAGACGGCACCGGTGGTGTCGCAGAGGACGACGGTCTTGATGCCGTAGGCAAAGAGGAGGCGTGCGATCGCCTGTCCCGCCGCACCTGCGCCGTTGATGACGATCTTCGCCGTGCGCAGGTCACGGTCGAGGTACTTGTATGCGTTGAGGAGGGCGGAGACGACGACGATGGCAGTGCCGTGCTGGTCGTCGTGGAAGACGGGGATGTCGAGGGTCTTTTTGAGCTCATTCTCGATGTCAAAGCACTGGGGTGCCTTGATGTCCTCAAGGTTGATGCCGCCGTACGTGGGGGCGATCAGCTGGCAGACCTTCACCACGTCTTCGACCTTCGGACTGTTCACGCAGACAGGAACGGAGTCGACGCCCGCAAAGCCCTTGAAGAGGATGGACTTGCCCTCCATGACGGGCAGGCCTGCGCCCGCACCGATGTTGCCGAGGCCGAGGACGGCGGTGCCGTTTGTGACGACGGCGACCATGTTGCCCTTGGTCGTGTAGTCGTAGATCTTCGCGGGATTCTCCTTGATCGCCAGGCACGGTGCCGCAACGCCGGGTGTGTAGGCGCGGCTGAGGTCGTCGCGCGTGGCGATGGGGACGGTCGGGGTGACCGCGAGTTTGCCATGATGGCTCCGGTGAAGTTCGAGTGCCTCTGCGTCAAATTTGCTTGCCATGATGAATCTTCCTTTCTGCGGGATGCTCCCGCAAAGTGTGATGTCCAACGCCAACACCTCGCTCCGCAAGGGATCGCGTGCTCGTTCTCCTAAGGAATCACTTGCCTCCCTAAGGTTTGCTTTTGGTCATCACAATTGCTGCGTTGTCACTCTTCCTTGCCCATATCAGCACTGCCGCGCGTGGGCGCGCCGTCATTGCTTGGCGCGGTGCGCTGTGTGCGCTCTGTGGGTTGCTCGGCGGGGACGTCCGCGCTCTGCCGTGTGCTTGCATGTCGGCCGCTGTCGGAGGAGGGGACGGTTTCGGAGGAGCGGCCGGGACGCGACGGGCGCTCCTCCGCATCATCGCGATCATTTGTGCGCGTGCGGTCGGCGGAGGTATCTTTGCGCGTACCCCTGTCCTCTTTTGCGTCCTTGTCGGAGGATTTTTTTCGGCTGCGCGTATCCAGTGCCTCATCGGCACCGACGGCGCGTCCGATACCGTTCTCGCCCGCGGGCACCTCGGTGGCGTTTGCGGGGATGGAGTCCTCGTACTCGCGCACGTCGCGCTCCATGCGGCTGCGTTCCGTGTTCGTGAGGGTGACGCCGAGGGAGTTTACCATACCGCGCCGCAGCTGTGCCATGTCGGGGATCCAGTAGCTCACCTCGTCGATGTAGAGCGGGCGGCCGGGCACCATCTCGGTTCTGAGACCCTTTGCCTGCGACTCCTTGAGCGTGCCGATGAACTCGAGCATCTGACGGACGCTGAGGTCAGTCTTGACACTGTCGATGACACTCGATATGATCCCGGGCAGGCGCGGCAGGATGGCGGGGGTGGTGACGGCGTCGACGATGGCGCGCATGAATTTCTGCTGGCGCTTGACGCGGCCAATGTCGCCGTCCTCGTCGCGGTAGCGGACGTAGGTGACGGCGGTCTTGCCGTCCATGTGCTGGAGCCCCGGGCGCAGATTGATGATGAGCCCGCCGTCATCGTCCCACGGATCCTCATAGTACATACGCTTTTCAACATCGATGTCGATGCCGCCGATGGCATCGACGATCTTTTGAAAGGCGTGGGTGTTGATGATGATGTAGTGGTCGATGCGGATGCCGAGGAAGTCCTCGACGGTGCGCTGGGTGAGATTCTCTCCTCCGTAGGCGTAGGCGGCGTTGATCTTGTCGTAGCCGTAGCGCGGGATGGCGACGCGCGTGTCGCGCGGGATGGAGAGGAGAGAGGTCTCGTTTTTCACGGGGTCGATGGTCGCGACCATGAGCGTATCGCTGCGTCCCACATCATCGCTGCGCTCGTCGACGCCCATGATCATAATGGTCGCCTTGTCCGTGGCGACGAGCAGATCCTCCTTGTGCTCTCTCTTCGCGCGGTCGAGCAGACTGCTCTGGGCGAAGAATGCGCCCGCAATGGCAGCGAGTACGAAGATGAGAATGACGCCAAAGAGGACGTATGGCCAGATTCGTTTCTTTTTTGTTGGTCGTCTCTTGGGTGGTAATGTTGTCAAAGTGGGATCGATCCTTTCCTCCCTTAGTGTTAGACAGGCTCCCTACCGCCGGACGTGTATTCAGTGCCGCCGGCTTGCGTTCGGGCACGAGCACTGATAGAATAAGTCCATCCGTCTAGTATCACATAATATATAGCAAACGCACGGAATATGCAAGATATTCTTCAATAGAATCTAGAAAGGACGCGATTTCATGGGCGTGGAAATCGAACGAAAATTCAAGGTAAAGGAAGATTTTCGACCGACAGGCGTCGGTATTGAAATAGCTCAGGGCTATCTCTCACGTGATCCGAAGCGAATCGTACGAATCCGAATAGCAGGTATACAGGGATTCCTGACGATCAAGGGGGAAACGCGCGGCGCCAAACGGCTTGAGTACGAGTACGAGATCCCCGTGGAGGAGGCGCGCGAGCTGCTCGCGCTCTGCGATCCTCCGCTTGTGGAAAAGACGCGCTATGTGGAGCCGTTTGCCGGAAAGCGCTGGGAGGTGGATGTTTTTCACGGGGCGAACAAAGGGCTCGTTGTTGCGGAAATTGAGCTGATCTCCGAGACGGAGGAATTTGTGTGTCCCACATGGGTTGGCGCGGAGGTGACGGGAGAGGAACGGTACTACAACGCAGCTCTGATCGCACGTCCTTACAATACATGGACAGCGGATGAGTGCTGAACGGAGTCGATTTTCGATCGGTTTATATTGTGGATAAATGCACCGATCCAGTGCAAAATAATCCCTGTGCTTTCCTGCAAAACTGTGGATAAATACACTTCTCCACAGTACAAAATATGGAATGCAGAGCATTTTTTTATTCAATATATGGTGTTATCCACTGTTTTATCCACATTATCCACAGAAAATGGAAGAGCGTTCGGAAAAATTATGCACACTGTGTAAAACTATGTGGATAAAGGTGATTTCAGCCTTTTGAACAATTTTATCCACAGAGTTCTGCACAGGTGTGGATAACTTTCTCAGGTTGTGGATTTCATCAAATTATAAAAGACAGAAGGGAATTTTTACCGATGGAAGAATGGGAAATCTGCCTGCGTCTTGTGCTTTCCTGCGCGATGGGCGGCATCATCGGCTACGAGCGTCAGATGCGACACAAGTCGGCAGGTCTCAGGACGAATATGTTGGTCGCGCTCGGATCGTGTCTGATCATGCTCATGTCGCAGGCGCTCTACGATCACGTCGAGGGGAAGACGAATGCGGATCCTGCGCGGCTTGCGGCACAGGTGGTAAGCGGCATCGGCTTTCTCGGCGCGGGCGCGATCATGAAGGAGGGGCTCACGGTCACGGGTCTCACGACGGCGGCGACGCTCTGGGTGGTCGCAGGTGTGGGACTCGCGGTCGGTGCGGGCTTTTATCTGAGTGCGGGCGTGACGACGGCGATCGTCTTTTTGATCCTCGGCAACCTCTCGCGCCTCGACGCATGGGTCGACCACGATCACATGCTCTCGCTCTCCATCCACACCGTCGATCGACCGGGGCAGATCATGCGCATCAGCGCCTGCATCGAGGATCTCCACCTGCGCTCGCGCGGCGTCAAGGTAAAGACGGATGAGGACGAGGCGGAGACCGTCGGCGAGCGGCGCGTGTACCTCAACTTCGAGGTGTATAACGGTGAGCATCTGAAACCTACATTTATTGTAGATACCCTGCGCCAGATCGACGGCGTGCTGCGCGTGGACCTCGTGTAAACGCAAAGCATACGCCGAACTGCGGGGGCGTGTCGTCCCTCTGACCGAGCGCCTGTCCTAATGAGGAGAAAGACCACATGATTGTTCCATCCCAAGACCACCTTAACGATTCCTGTAGACGTGAGAACAAGAAGGAGAAAGACCACATGATTGTTCCATCCCAAGACCACTGCGACGTGCTGGTGATCGGCGCGGGCATCGCCGGGATCTGTGCGGCGATTGCGGCGGCAAAAGAGGGCTGCGCCGTCGTGCTCACGAGCAGTACGGAGATCTTTTCCGGCTCCAGCTTTTTCCCGGGGACATGGGGACTGGGGCTGATCGGTCCTGTGGACGCGGCGGACGAGGACGACCTTGCCGCAAGCATTGCACGGGTCGGGGCGGGGATGACGACACCCGCGCTCGTCAAAACCTTCGTACACAAGATCAATCCCGCGATCAACGCGCTGAAAGCACGCGGCATCCGGCTGAGGACGGCGGAAAAATCCGATGAAAAAGAGTTTATCCCCTGTTTTGACCACAAGCGGCGAAATTGGAACGGTCTGGAAGCCGCCCGTATGCGTGCCGTCTTCCAAAAGGAGCTGGCGAAATACGGGGTGCGGCTCTGCCCCCATCACGAGGCGTTGGAACTCGTTCAGCACAGCGGACGCGTGTGCGGCGCAGTGTTCGCGGCGAAGAACCGCCTCCTCGCCATCCGCAGCAAGGCGGTCGTCCTCGCCACGGGCGGCTACAGCGGGCTGTTTCAGAACTGCCTCACGACCGCCGATGTCACGGGGACGGGACATGCCTTGGCACTGCGGGCGGGGGCGCGGCTCATCAATATGGAGTTCATGCAGATGATGCCCGGCTTCCTCTCCCCTGCGCCAAAGACCGTATTCAATGAAAAGACCTTTCGTTTTGCCACGTTCCGCGACGCGGACGGGAACGACATCTTGGCGCATCTGCCGAACCGCGCCGCACTGCTGGCGCAGCGATCCACGCACGGCCCGTTTACCTCTGCGGGCGCGGATCGCGCGGTCGACTTCGCCATTGCACGCGCGGAGCAAAGCGGCGGGGCGTATGTGAGCTATTCGGACGAGATGAAGCAAAATCCGCCTGAGTTTATCGCGACCTATTTCGACTGGCTGCACGAGAAAAAGGGGCTGACCCCGAACGATCCCGTGCGAATTGGGATGTACGCCCATGCAGCGAACGGCGGCATCGTGATCGACAGCGATGCCGCAACGGATGTCCCCGGCCTGTATGCCTGCGGCGAAGTGACCGGCGGGATGCACGGGGCGGATCGGATCGGCGGGCTGTCCAGTGCAAACGGGCTGGTGTTCGGAGAGATCGCGGGCAAATCCGCCGCTACAGAGGCGGGCGGCACGATGGCTGCGGACGATGAGATCCTCCTGCGCGCGCGTAGCATCCCCGACGCACACGCCATACGCAGCCGTCTCCGCAGCCTGATGACAGAGAACGCCATGATCGCACGCAGCGAAGAGGGGCTGATACGGGCGATTCGCTTCTGCACGGACGCACGGGAGGAAATGGAGCGTAATGCCCCCGCGACAGCTGCAGCGGATGTCGCCGCAGCCCTCCGCTTGTCCGCTCAGCTGCGGACGGCGACGGCAGTTCTGACAGCAGCTCTGCTCCGACGGGAAAGCAGAGGCGCACACTACCGCACGGATCACCCTGACACACTGAAATCGGAGGAAAAGAGGATCATCGTTACCGAAACGGACGGCGCGATCACGGCGCGGCACGAAAGTTCCGAAGAACGCACGCATGAATAATATGAGGGTCTTTGTCAAATGTCACGAACATGCATGCTCCACGCAAACACTTAGTTGCGCAAGCGTTCGTGTGCTTGTACGCTCAAATACCGCCGGACTTCTTAAACGCGCTACGCTTGAACGAAAGAAGTCCGACGGGGCGTACCGCACCCTTTTCCCGCTTACTCCACTAGGGTTTGCTTAGGAGCATCGCTGTCCTCATTTTCCCGTAACATTTATCATAGAACCTAATATGAAAAATATTTGAATTTTATCATCAAATATGCTATCATTTCCTTGTAAAAATAGAAAATATTTTTAGGAATTACCGATAACATGAAGTCCGTCAGATTGGCGTAGATTTTTCCCGTCAGAGAGATCGGTCGGGCGCATAGCGAGGGCTATGTGATGGATCGACAGCGCAGCACAGGTGAAAATATGCGCCAAGATGATGGGGACTGCGTGTATCCGCGCTTCCTATGCCCCGATACAAAAGGAGGAAATGATATGACTCGTTCATTCCGTCACGCCGCGCTCGCGGCACTCATCGCCCTTGCCCCGCTCACGGCTGCAGCCGCGCCCGCCGAGGTCGGCACACCGGCGATCGCGTGGCAGTCGGTCGGCACACTCTCACCCGCCGCAGGATACGCGGAGAACATCGGCGTTGCGGGTCTCGTACAGGGGACGTTCGGCGACTGCATCATCGTCGGAGGCGGCGCGAACTTCCCCGATGGCGGGCCGCTCACGGGCGGGGCAAAGGTGACCTATCCCGACATCTACGTCCTGCGCGCCACGGCAGCAGGGCTCACCGAGGCAGATCACGCGCAGATGCCGTACCCCGTCGGCTACGGCGTATCCGTGACGACACCGGACGGCGTGCTCTACTTCGGCGGCAGTACCGACGAGACGGGGGCGCGTGCAGTGACACGCCTCACCGCGCCGAACGGGAAACTCCACACAGAGACGCTGCCCGCCCTGCCCTTTGCCCTCCAGAACGGTGTCGCCGCCTATGACAAAGGCACAGTGTACCTCGGCGGCGGCAAGCAGGACGGCACACTCAGCAAGAAGTTCTACACCTACGATGTACGGACGGGAGCGCTCACCGCACTGCCCGACTTCCCCGGCGAGGCACGCGAGCAGTCCGTTGCGGAGTTCCTCGGTGGGCGGCTCTATGTATTCAGCGGCGGCGCGAACGTAGCGTACACGGACGGCTATGCCTACGATCCGAAGACGCGCGCGTGGACAGAGGTCAAGGGGCCGAACGTGGACGGCACGCCCGTCTCGCTCCTCGGTGCGCGTTCTGTGCGTCTCAATGCGGACGAAATGCTGGTCGTCGGCGGCTTTAACCATGAGATCTACAACTGGGCAGTTTCCAATCTAAACACCCTGCAAGGCGAGGAAAAGGACGCATTCCGCGCCCACTACTTCACCATGTCCCCCGAGGACTACCATTGGAATCGCGACATCCTCGTCTACAACGCCAAGACCGACGCATGGCGCACCGTCGGACAGCTGCCGTTCCCCGCACCCTGCGGTGAGGCACTCGTCATGGCAAAGGGCGCACTCTACTCCATCAGCGGCGAGATCAAGCCGGGCGTGCGCAGCCCGCGCCTCTATCGCGGAATCTTCGTGAAGTGAGCGCAACGCTTGACGAACTGCGCGAATTGAAGTAAAATAAGCATAGAAAAAGGGCACTGCCGCTCAGCGGTTGCCCCTGACATATGACGAGATTCCCCGCCTATTGTTTTAGGGACGCAAGGCGGGGTTTTCTCATTTATCGTTTAACGGATAAGACTAAGATGGTAAACACTACAAGAAACGTCAAGAACTCGTAGGTCTCCATACAGATCCCCCCTTTCGGGGGCTGAGTCACCACTGTGCCTATCAGTGCCTTTTCTCATTATAGCAAACAAGTGTATGTCGCGCAATGCTTGACGAACGATCGGAATTGCAGTAAAATAAGCATAGAAAAAGGGCACTGCCGCTCAGCGGTTGCCCCCAATGCTAAAGCAGAGATTACCCCGCCTATTGTTTTGAGGACGCAAGGCGGGGCTTTCTCATTTATCGTTTAACGGATAAGACTAATATGGTAAACACTACAAGAAATGCTAAAAACTCGTAGATTCCCATACCGATCCCCCCTTTCGGGGGCTGAGTTACCACTGCGCCTATCAGTGCCTTTTGCTATTATAACAAACGAACATATGTTATGCAAGGATTGAGGAATACGTATGATCATCTCATGGGACGAATACTTCATGGGCGTGGCGATCTTCTCCGCCTACCGCAGCAAGGATCCGCACACGCAGGTCGGCGCGTGCATCGTCAACGAGGACAAGCACATCGTCGGCGTCGGGTACAACGGTATGCCGAACGGCTGCGACGACCGCGAGTACCCGTGGGGGCGGACGGGCGACTTTGCAGAGCAGAAATATCCCTACGTCGTGCACGCAGAACTCAACGCCATTCTCAACGCGAGCACCTCGCTCAAGGGCTGCCGCATCTACGTCTCGCTCTTCCCGTGCAACGAATGCTGCAAGGCGATCATCCAGAGCGGCATCCGCGAGGTCGTCTACCTTTCGGACAAATATGCGGCTCTGGATGCGATAAAGATCTCCAAGCGCATGTTTGACTCCGCGGGGGTCAAATGGCGGCGTATGGAAACCGACCTCAGCGCCGTGCCTGTAGACTTTAGCGTTGACGATCGGTCTTAGACCTGCGATTATATCAAAACGATAACATGATTCATGTGATAAAAACAAAGGAAATCATTACGTGAGCGACACTACAAACTATGATATCATTGTGATCGGTGCGGGACATGCCGGCGTCGAGGCGGCACTTGCGGCGGCACGCATGGGACGCCGTACCCTCATCGTCACGCTCTCGCTCGACAACATTGCCATGATGCCGTGCAACCCGTCCGTCGGCGGTCCCGGGAAGAGCCACCTCGTGCGCGAGATCGACGCGCTTGGCGGAGAGATGGGCATCGCAGCGGACCGTGCGAGCATTCAGCGCCGACTGCTGAACACGGGCAAGGGGCCTGCCGTCCACTCCCTGCGCATGCAGGCAGACAAATTCCTCTACCAGCGCATCATGAAGGAAACGGTTGAGAACACGGAAAACCTCGACGTGCGTCAGCTGCTTGTGACGGAGCTCCTCACCGAGGGCGACAGCGGCGCAAGGCGCGTGACGGGCGTTCTCTGCGAAACGGGCGAACGGATTGCCGCGCGCGCCGTCATCCTCGCCACGGGGACGTATCTGCGCGGGCGTATCATCCTCGGTGAGACCATCTACGACAGCGGCCCGAACGGACAGCGCCCCGCGATGGCGCTCTCGGATTCACTCAAGTCACTTGGGCTGAAACTGATGCGTTTTAAGACGGGGACGCCCGCGCGCGTGGACCGTCGCACGATTGACTTCGAAAAGACATCCATACAGAAGGGCGATCCGACGGCGCCCGCCTTCTCCTTTTTGACCACGGAAATGCCAAGAGAGCAGACGCCCTGCTATCTCACCTATACGAATGCGGCGACGCACGAAGTCATCCGCGCGAATCTCCACCGTGCACCGATGGCAAACGGTGTCATCGAGGGCATCGGGCCGCGCTACTGCCCGTCCGTCGAGACGAAGATCGCGCGCTTTCCCGACAAGGACCGTCATCAGCTCTTCCTCGAACCCGAGGGACTGCACACGAACGAAATCTACGTGCAGGGCATGTCCACGAGTCTGCCGACGGATGTGCAGGAGGCGTTTCTCACCACGATCCCGGGACTTGAGCACGCCCGTATCATGCGCCCGGGCTATGCGATCGAGTACGACTGCCTCGACCCGCTCCAACTGGAAGCGACACTTGCCGTAAAGCACATTGTGGGACTCTACTCGGCGGGACAGGCGAACGGTACGAGCGGCTATGAGGAGGCGGCGGCGCAGGGCCTTGTCGCAGGAGTGAATGCCGTGCGGGAGATTGCAGGGGAGGAACCGCTCGTGCTCCGCCGCAGCGACGGCTACATCGGCGTCCTCATCGACGATCTCGTGACGAAGGGCACGGACGAACCCTATCGCATGATGACGAGCCGCGCCGAGTACCGCCTGATCCTCCGGCAGGACAATGCCGACCTGCGCCTCACACCGATGGGACGCTCCATCGGACTCGTCAGCGACGAGCGGTGGGCGCGTTTTACCGCAAAACGGGACGCCATCGAGGAGACCCTGCATCTCCTTGAAAGCACAAAGCTCAGCCCGAGCGCAGAGACGGAGGCACGCCTCGCGGGGGCGGGTATTCAGCCCCTGCGCGTACCGATGAGCCTCTTTGCCCTCCTCTCGCGCGAGGGGAACTATGACGTGCTCGCCCCGCTCTTTGATCTGCCTGACATCCCCGACGACGTTAGGGAAGAAGTCGAGATCATGGCGCGTTATGATGGATATATAAAGAAGCAACAGGAGCAGATCGCACGCATGGAGCGCCTTGAGAGCCGCCGTATCCCAAAGACCCTCGACTATGCAGCGATCACGAGCCTGCGTCTTGAGGCGGCGGAGAAACTTGCCGCGATCCGCCCGCGCTCCATCGGACAGGCAGCACGCATCAGCGGCGTCTCGCCCGCCGATATCTCCGTCCTCCTCGTGTATCTTGAGAAGGAGCGGCGCACACAATCTTGAGCAAACAAAAAGGGCGGTTGC
>NZ_GL892076.1:532052-548102 GCF_000213975.1 Centipeda periodontii DSM 2778 | reverse complement strand
GCAGCGAGCCGATAGGGGCGCTCGTGCAACCGCCTCTTTTTGATGTCTTTCATCGAATCTCATCGCAGTCAACTTTTCCGATTCACGTGTCAATGCTATACTATAGTCATTGGTTCTGCGTTGATCGGAGGGATTGTATGCCTGCCAAGGGAATTCGCATCGGCATTCTGCTCCTTGCGCTCGTCCTGCTCGTGGTGTTCGCCTATCGCGCGTATGTGGAGCAGGAGGGACGCGCACAGCTCCTCACGGGAACGGTGGAGGCGACGCGCGTCGAGGTCGGTGTGAAGGAGAGCGGTTATATTGAGGAACTCTTTCTGCATGAGGGGATGGAGGTGCGTGCGGGCGATGTCGCCGCACGCATCGGACGGCGTGATCTCATGGCGGCGCGCCTGCGCGATGAGGCGGCGCTCGCCCATGCCCGGACGAATCTCGCGCGTACGCAGAGCGGCAGCCGCGCAGAGGACATCCGTGCGGCCGCAGAGCGCACCCGCGGGGCACGCGCGGCTGCGGAGCGTGCGAGCGCCGACTATGCACGCGGTACGGAGCTCCTCGCAGAGGGCGCCATTGCACAGCAGGCGTTTGACGCCCTGCGTGAGGCGCGTGACACGGCGGATGCCAATCTGCACGCACGCGAGGAGGAGCAGCGGCTACTGGAGAACGGTAGCCGTCCCGAGGATATCCGGATGGCAGAGGAGGATGTGCGGCGGCAGCAGGCAATCCTCGCGATGGATGACTCTGTGATCGATGACCTCACCATACGCATACCGCGTAATGGTATTGTCTTGACGAAGAACTATGAGGCAGGCGAGTTTGTCCGTGCAGGAGCATCCGTTGCAACCCTCATCGACCCTGCGGATATCTGGATTAAGGTCTATGTGACGACCGATGCGCTCGGGGGCATTCATCTCGGCGATCCGGCACGCGTCTACATCGATGGGCAGGCGGAGCCGCTGCACGGCATTATTGCGGAGATCAGCGACGCGGCAGAGTTCACGCTGCGCCAGAGCATCACGAAGAATGAGCGGGCGAACCTCGTCTTTGGCGTAAAGGTCGCGGTGGATAATACCATGGGCATTCTAAAGCCCGGCATGCCTGCGGATGTAGAGCTGGGGGCGCATCATGGAACGTGAGGCGCATACGGGCGATATGCCTGTGATCGTAACGCATGAACTCACGCGTGTCTTTGGCAGCTACACTGCCGTCGATCATCTGAACCTCTCCGTGCCGCGCGGCGCGATCTACGGATTCATCGGATCGAACGGCTCGGGAAAGTCCACGGCGATCCGCATGATCTGCGGCATCCTCCCGCCGACAAGCGGCACAGCGTTCGTGCTCGGCTGTGACACGGCGGTGCATCCGGAGCGTGTGCGTCAGTCGCTCGGCTATATGTCCCAACGGTTCAGCCTCTATACGAATATGACGGTGCGCGAGAATATGATGTTCTACGGCGGACTCTACGGCCTCACGCGCACGGAGCGGCGTACGCGCACGGAGGAAGTGCTCGTGCGCATGCAGCTCACGGAGAAAGCGGATGTGCTCGCGGGTGGTCTTTCGGGCGGGCAGAAACAGCGGCTCGCGCTCGGCTGCGCGATTCTCCACCGTCCCGCGCTCCTCGTGCTCGACGAGCCGACGTCTGCCGTTGACCCCACGTCGCGGCGGCTCTTTTGGAATCTGCTCTCGGAGATGGCGGGCACGGAGCGGACGACGATCTTCGTCACAACGCATTTCATGGATGAGGCGGAGCACTGCGATGCGATTGCCTTTCTGCAACAGGGCAGGAAGATCGCCTCCGGCTCGCCGACGGCGCTGAAGGAGGAACTGCCTGCGCGTCTCTACGTCCTGCCGCAGGAGAGTGCGGAGGCGGGGACGGCGGCGCTGCGGGCGGCAGGCGTGCCCTATGACGAGGTCTATGTGTTCGGACGGCAGGTGCGTGCGCTTGTCTCACGGGATGTGACGCTGCCCTCGGCGCTGGGAGCACAGGCGTCCGCGCTGACGATGGAGGATGTCTTTATCTACTACGATCGGCGGCAGAGGGGGTGAGCGGCTTGCGGATTCTGGCGCTTCTCGTCAAGGAGCTCATTCAGATGCGGCGTGACCCCATGACCGTCGGCGTGACCTTTCTCCTGCCGGTCATCTATCTCATCGTGTTCGGCTTTGCCATCCGCACGGACGTGCGGCACCAGTCCACGGTCGTATTCGATCAGTCGCGGAGCGAGGAGAGCCGCAATTTCCTCGCGGCGATGACGGCAAGCGGCTATTTTGACCTGCGCTACATCGCGTGGAGCTACGATGAGCTGAACGAGCGGATCGAGCGCGGCGATGCAAAGATCGGCATTGTCTTTCCGCCCGATCTTGTACGGGAGGCAAACGCGGGGCACACCGTGCCGATTCAGGCGATTGTCGACGCCTCGGACTCCATCGCCTCGACCTCTGCCATCGCCGCCCTGACGGGGCTTGGCATGCGGGTGCAGCCCGTCGCTGTGCGCGGGGCGCCCGTGGCTGCGCCTGCCTACGACGTGCGCATCCGCGCGTGGTACAACCCCGATGCCGTCACCGCCTACTACATGCTGCCCGCACTCATGGGCATCATCCTCACGATCACCATGGTGCTCATGGTCTCCATGTCCATCGTGCGCGAACGCGAGGCGGGCACGCTTGAGCAGCTCCTCGTAACGCCGCTGCATATATGGGAACTGCTCGTCGGCAAGATCCTGCCCTACATCATGCTCGGCTACATCCAGACGACGATCTGCATCCTCGTCGCGCTTGCCATCTTTGGCGTGCCCCTGCGCGGGAGTATCCTGCTCCTCTATGCGCTCACGACCCTCTTTCTTCTCGCCTCGCTCACGATGGGGCTCATGATCGCATCGCTTGCGCAGAACCAGCTGCAGGCGGGGCTCATGAGCATTGCAACGCTCCTGCCGGGCATCCTCCTCTCGGGCTTCATGTTCCCGCGCGAGGCGATGCCCACATTCTTTCAGTACCTCAGCCTCGCTATCCCCATGACACACTACATCGAGATCCTGCGCATGATCTTCCTCAAGGGCGGCGGCATCACGGCACTTTATCAGCAGACCGCCTTTCTCGCGCTCTTCATCCTCGTCTTCTTCGGCACTGCCGTGCGGAAATTCAAGCGGTCGGTCATATAAAACGCCCTTGGACGTGTCGGTGCGATTCTCTTGTTGATCGCTGCCACAGGCTATATTTTAGCGATACAAAAAAAGTAACCGCCCAGCTTTTGACCGAGTGAGCGGTTATTCGAAAGGATATTAAGCAATCTTGGAAAGATGCCGTCAAGGACGTTTCTTTCTATGTTTATTAGAACAGCCCGCCTGCCCCGATGCAAGCGGATTTTCTCATTTACAGCACCGCGATCAGGCGCTCCACATCCTCCTCCCGCGTTGCCCAGCTCGTCGCGATGCGCATGATGGTCACGTCGCCCTGCTTCTCCCAGAAGCCCATGGCGACGTGCGCGGAGAGGCGGGCGAGCTGTGCGGGGTTGAGCGCGAGAAAGATCTGGTTCGTCGGCGCAAAGGGGGCGAGGGTGTATCCGTGCTCGGTGAGCGCCGTACGGATGCGGTCTGCCATGCGGATGGCGTGCGCGCCGCCGCGCTCGTAGAGTCCGTCCGTGAAGAGGGTATCGAACTGGATGCCGAGCACGCGCCCCTTCGCCAGAAGTGCGCCGCTTTGCTTCACGATGGTGAAGAAATGCGGCACGGTGCCCTGCTTCGGGAACACGACCGCCTCGCCGAGGAGCGCGCCGCATTTCGTCCCGCCGATGTAGAACGCATCGCAGAGCCGCGCGATGGCGGGCAGGGTCAGCTCGTTTGCATCGCAGCCGAGCGCGTACGCGAGCCGCGCGCCGTCGAGGAAGAGCGGAATGCGGTTCGTGCGGCAGACCACGCTGATGACCTCGAGCGCGTCCATCGTATAGAGCGTCCCGTACTCCGTCGGATGCGAGAGGTAGACCATGCCGGGGCGCACCATATGATCGCGGTTCGCGTCCTCATGGTAGGCACGCAGACAGCCCTCGATCGCCTCTGCCGAGAGCTTGCCGTCCGCGTGCGGCAGGGCGAGCACCTTGTGACCGCCCGCCTCGATCGCGCCCGCCTCGTGCACGGAGATGTGTCCCGTATCGGCGGCGATCACGCCCTCGTAGGGGCGCAGCAGCGCGGAGATGACAATGCGGTTCGTCTGTGTTCCGCCCGAGAGGAAATGAATCTCTGCGTGCGGCGCACGGCATGCCTTGCGGATCTTTTCCCGCGCCGCCTCCGAATATGGGTCAAGCCCGTAGCCCGCCGTCTGCTCCATATTCGTATCCGTGAGCCGCCGCAGGATTTCCGCGTGCGCGCCCTCCATATAGTCCGAGTCAAAGGACAGCATCTCGTTCATATCATCATCTCCCTGTGCTCTCATACTAGCGAAAAAGCAGCCGAAATTCAAGGGAATCCTGAAGGAATATTTCAGGTGTGGGGCACATTAATAAAATCCCATTTTCTCCGATAGAAATGGTAAGGACAACGATATTACGCAGGAAGCGCGAAGGGAGGGAATACTATGGAACTCGAGAAAATCTTTGGCAGCCGCGGCGTTGTGCCGACAGCGCCCGAGCGGCGCACGCATGCAGTGAAGGAGGATACGTCCGACACCTTTGCGCGGATGTTGCAGAACCTCAAGGAGTCCAAGGCGGCAGAGGCGCGCGACTGGGCGGAGCAGGAGGGCGACACCGCCATCACGCGCGTGCTCGCGGACGGATCGGTCATCACGCAGATCTATCAGGGGACGAAGCTCATCTCCCAGATCGTGACGCGCGGCTCGCACCCCGAGGCGGGCAAGGCAGTCGTCTCCGAGACCTTTGAGAAGTTGAAGCCGGACAACCTCGCCGAGGCGGGGAACCTGCTGCTCGCATCGCGGGCGGCGCAGAGCTCCGTCGCGACGGCGGCACTGGTCTCGACGATGCTGTGACGGATTCCTCAATCGACACAAAGGGGCTGTTGCACGAAGTTTTCCAACTTCGTGCAACAGCCCTTGTCCATTATGTCAGCAATATCGCTACAAGCGCCCCTTCCACCGCTTACGCGGTCCCCCTCCCCCGCTCTGGCGGGGGAGGCTAGGATTATGGTATCTTAGCTTCCCCCGCCAGAGCGGGGGAAGTGGCGAGCACAGCGAGCCGATAGGGGCGTTCGTAGAGCAGCCCCCTTTTCGTATGTAAAATCAGAATCTCCAGTCAAAGCCTGCCTTGAAGGTGACGCCGCGCTGTTTGCCCGCCCAGCCCTCGACGGAGAGGTCGGCGGTGGCACGTTTGCCGAGGTTTGCGCGGTAGCCGAGCTCCAGGCTGCCCGAGAGTCCCTTGAGCGAGGGGCTGGGCGTGTCGTAGGAGAAGCCGCCCGTGTGGTAGGTCGCGCCTGCGTCGCCCTTGAACTCGTACTGCAGCGATGTCCCAAGGATGAGTGCGCCGCTCCCCTTCGGGATCGTCCAGCGCGCACTCGTGCGCAGGCGATGGCTGTCAACGTCGTGGAAGTCATAGCGGTCGCCCGTCGAGAGGGTTGCGCTCGCGCCGTTCTGGTGCGTGTAGAAGTAGCGGAGGTAAAGCTCACGCTCGGTGCCGCTCTCCGCCACGCTCCTCTGACCGACGCCGAGGTGCGCGCCGATGTAGTTCGCATCCGTGTCATAGGATGCGCGGCGCGTGATTCCCCCGATGGGGAGGTCTGCCTCGTAGTCCGTGCTCATGCGTCCAAAGCGCAGGCTGGCGTCGTAGAATAATCCGCTCTTTTGCTCCTGCTTGAGGAAGAGTCCGCCGCCGACGTAGTGGGTATCGCCCTCGCCGTGCGTGCCGTCATCGAGGTAGGAGTCGTAGCTGCCGCGCCCGTACTCGACGATGGGACCGAAGAGGGTGCGGTCACTCCCGTGCATGACCTCGCGTGCGAAGCCGACGGCGAGGTTCATGCCCCGGACGGTGACATGGGAGCCGGTCTCATGGCGGAGGCTCGATCCGCCGATGGCGGCAAAGGGGGCGAATCCGCCCGCACCTGCTGCCTCCGTCGAGGCGCTTGCCATGCCGCTGCCCGCGATGAGGTCGCTGCTCGCGCCGAGGAAGGCGGCGGTGCCGGTCATGGTCTCGGCGAGGGACTTCGTGCTCTCATGCAGGACGAAGGTGCCATTGTCCGGATTTGGCGTCGGCGTTGGTGTAGGTGTCGGCGTCGGCGTCGGTGTCGGCGTTGGTGTCGGCGTCGGCGTCGGTGTCGGTGTCGGCGTCGGCGTCGGCGTCGGCGTTGGTGTTGGCGTCGGCGTCGGTGTTGGCGTCGGCGTCGGCGTTGGTGTCGGCGTCGGCGTCGGTGTCGGTGTTGGCGTCGGTGTCGGTGTTGGCGTTGGTGTCGGTGTTGGCGTCGGTGTTGGCGTCGGCGTCGGCGTCGGCGTCGGCGTTGGTGTCGGTGTCACACCGTCATCGATGGCGCTGCCGTCGACCTTGACAACGAGTTCCTTCTTATCGTTCGTGACGCCCATCTTTGCCGTCCGATGCCCCGATACGCCCTCATAGACGGTCATCGTTGTTGCACCGTCGGTCTCGATCTGCGCATTCTCCGTGCGCAGAAGGCGCAGGCGATTTGCCGTAGAGCTTCCCGGCAGATATGCCGCGAGCGTTGTGCCGCTGAGGTTGGTGTTGGCATTCGAGGTCACACGCAGCATCGTATCATTTGCGGTCATGCCTGCAGGCACGTAGAATGCGAGTTTTTGGAAATCCCCAATGCTCTGCGCCGTGATGTTTTTCGTCTCACGCACGATGAGCGTGTTGTCCGCGCGCACCACACTTGCCGCTCTGGCGTCGCCGCCGTACAGCTGCGCCCGCGTGAGGTCAGGTGCGCCCGCGATCTCAACGATGTTGCCGCGCACAACTGCCGTCGTGTTCGCCGTTCCATTGGTCAGTGCACGTCCGCCGTAGATCGCGCCCTCATATCTGCCGCCGCCGATGTAGATCACATTGCTCTCGGCAGCTGCAACTGCCGTATTGCTGCCCGCGTCGGCACTTGCATCGCCGCCGTAGACAGACTGCTCGAAGCGACCTGCGGTCAGCGTCAGGATATTGCCGTCTGCAGTCACGGTGGAATTGGCTGTCGTGTTTGCTTTTGCCCTGCCGCCGGTGATCTCCTCCCATACTGCGCTTGTGGGGCTGAGCGTGACGCGGTTCGCATTTGCCGTCGCAAGGATCGTGTCCGTACCGTTCAGAACGGTTGCAGAGCCGCCAATGACGCTGCCCCCATCCGAATAGGCACCGCCCGTGATGGTGACAATATTCTCATTTGCCGTCGCGGTTGCGCGCGCGCCTGATGGGAGCGCATAGGCCGTTCCGCCGCTGTAGCCGCCATTGGTGCTCGATGAATTTCTGAGGGTGACAGTGTTTTTGTCCGCGTGCGCCTCCGCTGCGCCGCGCCTCGTCTCGGCTCTGGCATAGCCGCCCTCTGCGGAGAATCCATCTTTGAGCGTGCCGCCGTCGATCGTGATATCGTTGTTCGTGACGGTTGTTTCCGCTGCGCCGCTGTCCGTTTTGATCGAGCCAAAGCCACCGTCGAACGTGTAGGAGTATGTTCCTCCCGTGCCGATCACATCGTTGTCATCGACCGTCACGCTGACGCGCGTGGCAGTCGTTCCGATGAGATCGACCGAGGCGGCGGCGGCGTGATTGATCGCACCGCCCGTGTTGGTCACGCGGTTCCCCTTTGCCTCGGCGGCAAAGGATGTGCCCGCACCCGCAGCCTTCTGCTCAATGTGTGCGCCGTAGAGGTCGCCGATCTGCGTGCCTCCCGCGTCAACGAGAATTGTATTCTCATTGGTCCGATAGGTGACGGGACCTCCCTGCGTCGCATAAACGCGAATATTGCCGCCGTAGAGATGGGTCGTCTTCCCCGTCGTGAGCGTGACGGTGTTCCCGCTCGCCGTGAGCGTGGTCGCGCCCGGCGCTGTCGCGTTATCGTAGCGCTGATATTCGACCCAGCCGCCTGCGAGGAAGCCGAGCTCGTCATTGCTCCGCACGGTAAGCGTATTGCTGCTCGCCGACGCCGTGCCGTCTCCGTTATCGTGCCGCAGCTCGGCATCTCCGCCGTATACCGCGCGCTGACTGCCGTCCGTCACCGTGATATTATGATTGTCCTCGATTGGTGATGCAGATGCGTTCGTCCCTCCGAGCGCCAGCCCTGCCGCAATCAGTGCGCCAAGCGTGCGCTGTCCCCTATTCCGTTTCATAAAATGACTCCTTTCACTCATCTCGTTCACCAAAATACGAATCCGATGAACGAAATCCTGCCATTTCTTTTGATAACACATTTCACAGGATACGTAAATAGGACGAAAAGCTCATGTTATATAAGACTGACGAAAAAATTTACGGATATTGTGGGAGTGACATTAAAAGGAAGATGACGTATTGCCTATGCCCGGCAGGAATATTCCGCGCCCGTACGACGTGCGCACATTTCTTAGAGTTTTACGCATGCAAATAGGACTATAGTGTCGGGATACACACTACAGTCCTATGTTGACGCATGAGAAGTTGCTGAGGAACGATGATTTTTCCTGAACGTTGAGGAGCGCCGTTATAGGCTGTCTGTCGTAACCTGATGCGTGCGTACCTCGGCGTAGGTGGGGGCAATGGCGATATTGCCCTTCTTGTCGATAAAGCCCCACTTGTCCCCGATCTTCACGGGCGCAAATCCATCGCGAAACATGCCGATGTCCGTGATGTTATTCGGCAGGAGGAAGGGGACGCGTCCCGTCTTGTCGATGAAGAAGGATTTTCCGCCTTGCCGAACGGCGGCAATCCCATCGGTAAAGTCGTGCACCTCATCGTATCTCGGCTCGATTACGATTTTGCCGTCACGTCCGACAAAGCCCCATTTATCGCCGTCCTGCACCGCAGCGAGGTCGTCGTAGAAGAAGTGGATGCCCTTGTATTTCGGCTCGACGACGTAGGCGCCCTTCCGATCGACCATGCCCCATTTGCTCTTGACGCGGACGAGTGCGACCCCGTCCATGAAGAAGGAGTTGTAGTCATTCTTGGTTGAGATGATCTCAGCGCCCGTCTTGTCGATGTAGCCGCGTTTGACCTTTTCGCCGATGAGATCGGTGCCGACCCCGAATGTCGGTATCCCCGTAGCAAAAGAGACGGCACTGGTGAGGAAGCCGCCGAGCAGCCCGACCTTGACCTCGCGGCGCACCTCGGCGAGCCCGTTCTCGAACGAGTCGACATCCTCATAGCGCGTCTGGATTACCTTTGCACCCGTCTTGTCGATGAACGCCCAGTGCTTCTTTTCCTTTATCATCGCGAGCCCGTCGGAAAAGCCGCCAATGGATTTGGCACGGAACTGCGGTTGTATCACCATTGTGCCACTCTTGTCAATAAAACCCCATTTCTTTTTGACTGCGACGGGAGCAAGCCCCTCCTGAAAGATCATGGCATTTTCAAACTGTACGGGGATTGCCTCGCTGCCGTTCGTGTCGATGTAGCCCATTTTGTTTTTCGTCGGCTCAACGACCGCCAGCCCCTCTGAGAACCGGGATGCCCACAGATAAGTGTCGTTTATCAGCAGACTGCCATCGCGGCGGTAGAAGACAAACTTTTTATCCTTGCGCTCGACACGGGAGATGCCGTCATAAAACGGGGTGACGGAGCGGTATTCGACCGGCAGGAGAACATTTCCCGCCGTATCGTATGCACCATACATATCCTTTGTGTTCTGCACGATGATCGTATCTGCCGCAAGCGGATAGATTGCCTTGTAGATGGCAGGGACGATGACCGTACCGTCGAGGCGGACGATGCCCCATGTCTTGCCCTGACGGACGGCGACCGCGTCGGCGGAGTAGGAGGCGATCTCATCGTACTCCGCCGGGATGACGAGGCTGCCCGAGGGAGCGACTGCGCCCCACTTCTTGCCCACGCGGACAGTGGCGAACGGCTTGGACGTCTGCTGTGCAGGGGCGGCGGTCGCTGTCTGCTCTGTCACCTGTGCCGCCGCGGTGGGCGTTGCCTCTGCCGCAAATCCTGCGGGCATCGCGCAGAGCACGCCCATCGTCATCATTGTTGCGATTGTGGCGCGCAGCTTCTTGTGCGTTGTCATTTGGTCATCTCCTTTGAAAATATACTTATTTCACTCAGCAGTTCCCGCGATGGACATGCCGCAGATGCTGCCGTGCGATGGCAGTGAGTTTGTCGATCGTTACGATCGGTGTCGGCGGCGTGCTCATGCGGTGGCGCGGGAAGTAGCGGCTGATGTGCAGGGGAAGGTCGGGCGAGAGGGCGGCAAGCCAGCGTGCCTCCTCGTCCATATCCTCGGCGCTGTCGTTCATCGCGGGGATGATGAGCGTCGTCACCTCGACGTGGACGCCGCTGCGGACGGCGCGTGCAATTGTACCCTTGACCGTCTCCAGATCGCCGCCGAGGCGTCGATAGGTGTCCGTGCGCCATGCCTTCAGATCGATGTTCATCGCGTCGACATGCGGCAGGAGCTGTGCGAGCGGCTCCGCAGAGATCGTTCCGTTCGTGACGAGCACGACGCTGAGTCCCGCCGCGTGCAGGAGCGGCGCACTGTCCATGATGTACTCGTAGCCGACGAGCGGCTCGTTGTAGGTAAAGGCAACGCCGAGATTGCCGCGCGGCTGATGCCGCAGATCGTCCGCGAGTGCAGCGAGGCGCGCGGGCGCGACATGCTCCGTCGGGGTGGAGTCGTCTGCCATCGCAATGCCGGCGTTCTGACAGAAGGGACACGCGAGATTGCAGCCGAAGCTGCCGACGGAGAGGATGAAGCTCTCGGGGTGAAAGTGGTAGAGCGGCTTCTTCTCGATCGGGTCGAGCGCGAGTGCGGTCAGCCGCCCATAGTTCACCGCGCGGATCGTACCGTCGACGTTTGCGCGCGCACGGCAGAATCCCGTCTCTCCCGTGCGCAGACGGCAGACATGGGGGCAGAGGGGGCAGGTGATACACCCCTCGGTATCCCCGTGTGGATGTGTTGCGTTCGTGTCTGCCGCAGTATGTATGTGCGTCTCGGCGCTCATCTCAGTGGTGCCGCTCGACGGTAAAGCGCCAGATGCGGACGGCGGCATCGGCGGGAATCCCGCCCTTCTGCCGCGCGATGTGCAGCTGCTCCTCCACCGTATCAACGCCCGGGAGATCAGGCAGCAGCAGTCCCTTGCGCGCGCGGTACTCGACGATGACACCATACTTTTTCACATCGAGATCATCCGCACCTGTGACGAGCTCCGGCTCCGTCAGCACATCGACCGAGTAGACGAGGGCGTCCAGCTCCTCCTCCCGAACGGGCGGGAAGCGGGGATCGCGGAGCGCCGCACTGGCGGCGTTCTGCATGATCTCGGCGGCGATGTTCTTCGTCGTCGGCTCGAACGTGCCGATGCAGCCGCGCAGCTCGCCGTTCTTCTTGAGCGAGACAAAGACGCCTGCGCGCTCTGTCATCTCGGACGGGAGCCCTGTGGGGCGCTCTGCCGGTTCCCCCGTACGCACGATCGTCTCAATCGCGCGCCGCGCGAGCCGTACATAGTCGTCCTCAGCGGCGCGCCGCTCCTCCAGAGCCCGCCGTTCGAGCATTTCATAGCGCTCAGCGAAGCTGCGGCGCGGGTCCTCGCGCATCACCCGCAGCGACACAACGCCGTAGCCGACGCCGAACGGCCCCTGATAGGAGAGCTTCTTGATCTTGAGCGCCTGCCCGTCGAGCGCGCCCGCCATCATCCAGAACGTGCGCAGACCGCACTCCGCCGCCGGCTCATAGAGCGCGCGGTCCATGCGCAGCAGCTTCAGGAAGTCGCCCTCCTCGAGGTACTTCATGCACGCCTTGTCAAAGCGCGGTCCCTCGGGCGCGAAGCCGTACGGCCCCTCGGGCGTCAGCTTGTGCGAGAGGTCGCCGCTCGCGATAAAGACCGCGCGCCGCCCGAGCGTGTGCACCGCGCGCGCGATGCATTTGCCGAAGCTGTAGTGATCGAGCGGGGAGAGCCCCGAAATGCCGAGCCGCACGATGCGGAAGTCACGCGTATGCGCGTGCAGAAAGTGCAGTGGGATCATGACCGCGTGGTCGAGCGCGGCATTTCGCCCGCCGACCGGTCCCGCCTCGATGCCCGCCGCCCCCGCCTCCATCGCGATCTCCTTCGCGAGGACTGCGTCGTACTGCGTCGTCACCGCGACCTCGGGCGCGCCGAACTGGGCAAAGCTGCCCGAGCCCTCCTCGCCGGGCGCGATGTGGAAGTAGTCGGCATACATGACCGTGTGCGGGCTGGCGATGATGACCGTATCGGGCTGGAACTCTGCCGCCTCCTTCATGGCGCGCTCATACGCATGGATCGTGAGCTGGATCTTCCTCTCCTCGCCCCGCCCGACCTCGGGTATGATGAGCGGCGGATGCGGCAGGACATAGGCTGCAAGTATGGACATGGTACGACCTCCTTACGAAATGCTATTGTATTTATTCGATGTGCAGAGAAAAAGCCCTGCATGATTTTGCGGCGGCATTCGCAAACAACGCAACTAAAATGGTCTATGTCAAGTGTTACGGACTCCGATGGAACAGAAAAACACGGGGCTGCTGCACGAAGTCGATGAACTTCATGCAGCAGCCCCTTCGTTGTGTGTTCATGTGGGGAACAGGCTTCTGGGGTAGGTTTGGAGCAGATGGCGCCGATAGAATTCATAGACGAACGCCAAGAGGAGCGCCGTGAGCGCCCAGCTGATCGGATAGACGAGCATCAGCATGCCAAAATCATGCGTCGCGTCGAATACGTTGTAGACCCAGACCACGCGACTGCCGCAGATCGTAACGAGGGAGATCACCGCCGGCGGCATTGACGAACCGAACCCGCGTAGCGCGCCGGACAGCACCTCCAAAAAGCCGCTCGGCAGTACGAGGCCGGACACGTACAAGATGCGAACAGTACCAAGCGCGATCACGGCTTCCTCTGCGGTGAAAAGGCGCAGGAGCTGGCGGTCCAAGAGCACGGCGGCAGTACCGGAGGCAATGGCGAAGCAGGCGCCGATGATCATCCCCACGCGCGTGATGCGGCAGCAGCGCGGAATGTTCCGCGCGCCGAAGTTCTGACCGACGAAGGTTGTGACGGTCTGACCGATCGCGTTTGTAAAGCTGTAGATCAGCGCCTCGATGATGAACCCTGCCGAGGAGGCCGCCATCGCGTCTGCGCCGAGCGAATTGATGGACGTCTGGATGAGGAGGTTCGACAGGGAGAAGAGAGCGCCTTGGATGCCCGCCGGCAGACCGATCCGGATGATTTCGCGCAGCTCCTGCGCGGTGAACACCAGCAGCTTTCGCTCCACCTTGACCACGCCGTGATCCTGCCGGAGGAAATGCCAGAGCACGAGTGCGGCAACGAAATTCGACAGCGTCGTCGCCGCGGCGACGCCCGCCGTTCCGAGATCGAGCAGCAGTACGGCGGCGAGGTTTAGGATGATGTTCAGCAGACTGGCGGCGATCAGCGCGAGGAGCGGCTTTTTTGTATCGCCGTACCCGCGAAGAACCGCCGCCTCGAAGTTGTAGAGGGCCATGGCAGGGATACCGAGCAGATAGATGCGCAGATACGTTTCTGCATCCGGCAGAACCTCTGCGGGGACGAGCAGCGCCGTGAGAAGCCTGTCCGCGAGCAGCTCGCTCGCCAGCATCAGCAGGACGCCGATCACGGCAGCGAGCATGATGCCGGAGTGGACGGCACGCCGCGCGTGCTTCGCATTCCCGCCGCCCAGCCGCTGTGCGATGACCACGTTGGCACCGAGGGCGAGCCCGACCAGCAGGGCGACCAGGAGGGATACGATGGGCGTATTGTTGCCCACCGCCGCCATCGCGTTCATGCTGACGAGCTGACCCAGAACGACGACATCCGCCGCATTAAAAAGCTGCTGAAATACGCTCGTGAACGCCAGAGGCAGCGCGAACCATATCATCTTTCCGACGAGCGGACCATGCAGCATATCCGTCGCCTGTTGTTTTTGTTTCTCTTTTTGCATATTGCGCCTCACGATTCAGAGCGTGCTTCCATATATCCTCCTCGGTTGAGAGGGAAAACCCTTGTCCATAGTATAGCAGAGATTGGCATGTGTACAAAACAAAAGGGGCGTTGCACGAAGCTAAAACTTCGTACAACGCCCCTTCTTTGTACCCCTTCCACCGCTTGCGCGGTCCCCCTTCCCCGTCAAACGGGGAAGGCTAGAATTATGGCATCTTAGCTTCCCCCGCCAGAGCGGGGGAGCGGTCAACCTCTTCCAATCACACTTCGCCTTTCGGCTTGTGTTCTTGGGAGGTTTTCCCATACGACCTGTTACCCGCTCAGCTGCGCCCTTCGGGCTTGCTTCTCGGACAGGTCAGTAAGTGGCGAGCGTAGCGAGCCGATAGGGGCGCTCGTAGAGCAGCCCCTCGATGTATTTCTGTCGTCCGACTAGCGTGTGGGCAGCGCGGTCTGCATCTTCTGCACAATTTTGCGGCAGATATCGGCAATGCCCGCCCAGTCCCGCGCCGCGACGAGTTTGTCGGGCGTCATAAAGCTGCCGCCGATCGCCGCGACGTTCGGCAGCGCGAGATAGTCGATCATATTGTCGAGATTTACGCCGCCCGTCGGCAGGAACTTCACATCGGCAAACGGCCCCGCGAGCGCCTTGAGCGTCGTCGTACCGCCGTATGCCGCAGCGGGGAAGAACTTGCACAGGCGGATGCCGTACGCGCGCGATCCCTCGATCTCGCCCGGCGTGACGGTGCCGGGGATCACATCGACATCGTGCGCCAGGCACCATTCGATGACAGAGGGGTTGTAGGCGGGCGTCACAATGTAGGTCGCACCCGCATCGACCGCCGCCGCCGCCTGCTTTGCCGTGTGCACCGTGCCCGCACCGACGATGAGATCCGGGATCTCCTTCATCGCGCGGATCGTATCGAGGCACGCCTCCGTACGGAACGTGACCTCGGCGACGGGGATGCCGCCCGCGACGAGCGCCTCGCCGAGCGGCTTCGCGCACGCCGCGTCCGCAAGCACGACGAGCGGCACCAGACCAATCCCCGCGATTCTCTGCAGCTGTTCACTCATCGGTGGAATCCGCCTCCTTCATAAATCTCTCAAGTTCGGCAGGGGTTGGCAGCCCCTCGTTGTCGCCGCGGCTCATGACCTGGATCGCCCCGATGGCGGCGCCGCGCCGCACGGCATCGCGCATGGACAGCCCCTCCATCAGCCCCGTGAGGACGCCCGCCGCAAAGCCGTCGCCCGCGCCGACCGTATCGACGACCTCGCGCACGCAAAAGCCCGCGACGTGGTAGCGCTCCGCACCGTCGGCGACGTATGCACCCGTGCTGCCGCACTTCGTAATGACCGTACGAGCGCCGCGCTCCTGATAGTAGTCGGAGATCGCGGTGGGCTCGTCGCTCCCCACGAGGATCTTGCCCTCCGCCGTGCCCGGCAGCACAATGTCCGCACGCGCGGCAAGATCGTTGATGGTCTCGCGCATTGTGCGCTCATCCGGCCAGAGCTGGGGACGCAGGTTCGGATCGAACGAGATCGTGAGCCCCGCCGCGCGTGCGCGCGTGAACATCAGGTCGACTGCCGCCCGCGTCGACGCCGTGAGCGCCGGCAGGATGCCCGTCAGGTGGATGTGGCTGTAGGAGGAGAAGTCGATTGCCTCCACATCCTCCGGCGCGAGCGTCGAGGCGGCAGAACCCGCGCGGAAGTAAAAGATCGGGGGATCGCCTGCGTGCACGCGTCCCTTGAGCATAAAGCCCGTACGCCGCTCCGCATCCCACGCGATGAACTCGTTTCCAATCTGGTTTTCACTCAGTACATGGATAATGCGCTCGCCGAATGGGTCGCGTCCGAGCTTCGTCAAATAGGTGACGCGGTGTCCGAGCCGTGCGACGCCGACGGCAACGTTGAACTCCGCGCCCGCGACCGCGAGATCGTAGCCTGTGACGCTGCCGAGGGCGCCCTCGCTCTGCGCGATGAGCAGCCCCATCGGCTCTCCCGCGAGAATCAGACCTTGTTTCATGCGCAGACCTCCTTTTTTATTTT
>NZ_GL892076.1:520397-532002 GCF_000213975.1 Centipeda periodontii DSM 2778 | reverse complement strand
TTATGGCATCGTAGCTTCCCCCGCCAGAGCGGGGGAAGTGGCGAGCGTAGCGAGCCGATAGGGGCGTTCGTGCAACAGCCCCTTATCAAACCTTCTTTTATTTTACCATAGATATGCAATAGTCATGCATACGTTAGAGCGTCACGCCGTCCTTGAAGATCGCGAGATCGTGCTTGTCGAGTGCCTCGGACTTTGCGTGCGCGCGCCCCGAGGCGATGTCGAGCAGGAGGTCGAGGAAGTCTGCCGTGACCTCCCTCATCGACGCGCCCTCGAGGATGCGCCCCGCGCTGAAGTCGATCCAGCCCGATTTGTAGCTGGCGAGATGCGGATTGCTCGCGATCTTCACCGTGGGCACGGGACAGGCGAACGGGGTGCCGCGCCCCGTGGTAAAGAGGACGATGTGTGCGCCTGCCGCCGCGAGCGCGTTCGAGGCGACGAGGTCGTTGCCGGGTGCGCAGAGGAGCGAGAGCCCGTGCTCCGTCACGCGGTCCCCATAGTCGAGCACATCCACGACGGGCGCAATGCCGCCCTTCTGCACGCAGCCGAGGGACTTGTCCTCAAGGGTCGTGATGCCGCCCGCCTTGTTGCCGGGCGAGGGGTTCTCGTCGACCTTCTCGCCGTGCCGCATGAAATACTCCTTGAACCCGTTGATGAGCTGCACGGTGTCCTCAAAGACGCGCACATCCTTCGCGCGGTTCATCAGCAGCGTCTCCGCGCCGAACATCTCGGGCACCTCGGTGAGAATGCTCGTGCCGCCCGCCGCGACGAGCTCGTTGCTCGCCTCGCCGACGAGCGGGTTCGCCGTGATGCCGGAGAAGCCGTCCGAGCCGCCGCATTTCAGCCCAAGCACGAGCTTTGCGACGGGCTGCGGCGTGCGTGGGATGTCCCGCACCGCGCGCGCGATCTCCGCGACGAGCCGGGTGCCCGCCTCGATTTCGTCCGAAACCTCCTGACAGAGCAGGAACTTCACGCGGCGCTCGTCCACATCGCCGATCAGCGCGCGCATCTCTCGCATCTCGTTGTTCTCGCAGCCGAGACCGAGGACGAGCACGCCGCCCGCATTCGGGTGCTGCACGAGCGCGGCGAGGTACTTCTGCGTGTTCGTCATATCGTCGCCGAGCTGCGAGCAGCCGTAGGGGTGCCCGTAGGCGTAGATGCCGTCGATCGTGCCTTCCTTGTAGATCTGCGCCTGCTTTTCGATTGCCTGCGCGATGGCGTTCACGCAGCCGACCATTGGGATGATCCAGATCTCGTTGCGGATGCCCGCCCTCCCATCGGGGCGTGCATACCCGTCAAAGGTCTTGCCTGCGAGATAGGTGTGCTGCGCAGGATCCCAGTGCGGCGCCTTCTCCGGCTCGTAGCGGTAGTCGAGCAGATCGCCGAGCTTTGACTTCACGGTGTCCGTATGCAGGTGCTCGCCGACGGCGACATCGCGCCGCGCCGTGCCGATGGGGAAGCCGTATTTCAGCACGTCCTCGCCCGCGCGGATGGGGCGTATCGCCATCTTGTGTCCGGCGGGGATGACGGTCTGTGCCGTGTAGGAAATGCCGCCAAGCGTGACCGTCTCGCCCGCCGCGATGTCCGCGAGGGCGACGGCGGCGTTGTCCTGCGGCTGTATCTGAAAGAGTTTGCCCGCCATCTTACGAGACCTTCCCGAGCTCTTCGATGTGCGCCTTTGCGCCGACCGCAGCGATGCGCTCGAAATGCTCCAAGACCTTCGCCTCGAGCCCGTCGATCTCGGTCAGATCCTCGCCCCAGAAGTCCTCTGCAGCGAGCGCATTGTGCACGTAGTCCTTCGCGGGGAGCGCCGCCCACGCAGCGAGACGTTCGAGCTTGTCCGCATCGTCGTGAATCTCGTACGTTTCCGTGCCGCGATGTCCGATGAGGCAGTTCTCGCCCCTGTCCGTCGTGTGGTAGAACGCGAGGAGCGCGGCGAGGGAGTAGGTGAGCCACTTCGGCAGCCTGCCCGTGTGCTTGCGGCTGTCCCTAAAGGACGGCAGGACGCGCGCGCGCCACTTCGAGATGGAGTTGAGCGAGATGGAGAGCAGCGCGTGGTGGACGAAGGGGTTCTCGAACCGCTCGAAGACCGCCGCCGCGAACGCGCGCGACTCCGCCTCCGGGAGGTGCACCGTCGGGACGATCTCGCCGTAGACGGACTGGTCGAGCTGGGTGCGTACGATGGGATCCTTCATGCAGTCGCCGACGTAGTCGAGCCCCGCGAGGTAGGCGCCGAGCACCATCGAGGTGTGTGCGCCGTTGAGGATGCGCACCTTGCGCTCCTTGTACTTCACCACATCGTCGGTAAAGATGGCGTGGAATTTACTGGAGGCAAGGGGCAGTTCTTTTTCGAGCGCGGGGTTCCCGATGACCCAGAGGGAGAACGGCTCCGCCTGATTCAGCAGCGCATCGCGGTAGCCGAGCTCCTCCTCGTACGCCGCCGCCTCTGCGCGCGGGTAGCCGACGACGATGCGGTCGACGAGCGTGTCCGCGAAGCTGCATGCGGTGTCGAGCCATGCGGCGAAGTCCGCGCCGAGGTTCCAGAGCTTCACGTATGCTAGGACGCAGCGCTTCAGCTCCTGTCCGTTGTTCTCGATGAGCTCGACGGGCAGCATGTGGAGCCCCTTGTCCGCAGCGCCCGCAAAATGTCGGAAGCGTGCGTAGAGGAACTGCGTGAGCTTTGCGGGGAATGCCTTGGGCGGCTTATCCGCAAGGGCGCACGCGGGATCGTAGACGATGCCCGCCTCCGTCGTGTTGGAGACGACGAAGCGCAGGGAAGCGAGTTCGGCGAGCTGCATGTAGGCGTCGTAGTCGGCGTAGGCGCTCAGGACGCGGTCGACGCATTTGACGACGCGGTTCTCCTTGTACGGTGCACCCTCCTGCTGTCCGCGCAGGCAGACGGTGTAGAGGTTCTTCTGCGCGGCGAACTGCGGGCGTTCCCCTGCGATGGGGATGACGATGGCGACGCTCGCGTCGAGTCCGTTTTCCTCGTTCGCCACATCGACGGCATAGTCGACGAAGGCGCGGAGGAAGTTGCCCTCGCCGAACTGCATGATGCGGACGGGGTGCGATTCGGGGCTGTAGATCTCCTGTATTTCTTTCATGGCAGACGCTCCTTTCCTCTATCTTACTCCGGATCGGCGAAGTGGATGACGACCTTGAGCATGGTGTCGGCGTGCTCCGAGAAGTCCTTGAATGCCTGCGGGCCGTCCGCAAGCTCGTACGTATTTGTGACGATCTTCGTGATGTCGATCTTGCCCGACTTCACGAGGTCGATGAGTTCGAGGAAGTCCTTCTTCAGCGCGTTGCGCGAGCCGTAGAGCTTCAGCTCCTTCTTTTGGAGGAGGGTAAAGTTGAAGTCCGCGTTCCGCTTGCCGACGCCGACCTGCACAACGCGCCCGCCGAACGCGGCGGCATCGACGCAGGAGAGGAAGGTTGCGGGCAGCCCCACCGCCTCAATCGTCACATCGAAGCCGTTGCCGCCTGTGATCTCCTGCACCTGCTCGGTGAAGTGCTCGGGGGAGTCGTTGAGGATACGCCCCGCGAGGCCCATGATCTGGACCGCATGATCGAGCTTCTTTGGCGCGATGTCCGCGATGTAGACCTCGGCGCCCGCCGCCTTTGCCGCCGCTGCCGCGAGGACGCCGATCGTGCCCGCGCCGATGACGAGCACCTTTTCGCCCGGCTTTATGTCCGCGTGACTCGCGCCGTGGTAGCTGATGCAGAACGGCTCGATGAGCGCCAGCTGGAGCGGCGAGAGCCCCTTGCCGTCGTAGATGCGCTCGACGGGCATCGTGATGTACTCCGTGAAGGCACCGTCGCGCTGCGCGCCCATGGTCTCGTTGTGCTCGCAGCAGTTGACGAAGCCGCGCGTGCAGGAGTAGCAGGTGCCGCAGTTGAAATACGGGTTGCAGGTGATGATCTGCCCCGCGTGGAGGTGATATTTCTCCGCATCGGCAGGATCGATCGCGACGATCTGCGCCGAGAACTCATGCCCCGGGATGCGCGGATAGGACGCGTAGGCGAACGTGCCGCGGTACGTGCCGAGGTCGCTGCCGCAGATGCCGCCGTAGAGGACGCGCAGCAGTGCCTCACCCGCCTTTCGTACGGGCTTTTCGGTCTCGAATATCTCCGCCTCTCCGGGCTGATTGATACGAATGCCTTTCATATTGAAAACTCCTTATATGGTTCGATTGTAAGTCTTATATAGCCTTACATGCTCCACGCGAACACCTCGTTACGCAAACGGTCGCGTGCTCGTCCGCCTAAATACCGGCGCACTTCTTAAACGCGCTTCGCTTGAACGAAAGAAGTACGCCGGGGGCGGGTCGCACGCTCGTTTCCGTTTGCTCCACTAAGGTTCGCTTAGGAGCAACGTAAGGCTTGTTTCCCTTCGTCCGTAGCCTCTGTTAAAAAGTCTGTTTATTATACTTCCCGCCGCAGACGTCGCCAGAGCGTCACACGGCTGATGCCGAGCTTTGCGCAGGTCTCGTCCGGCGTATAGATCTCGAGCATGCGCTCGATGAGTGCCAGCTCGACCTCCTTCAGCGAGAGTCCGAGCGGGATCTCGATGGTGTCCCTCTGTCCGCCCATGCGGCGCGCGCCCAGCAGCTCATCCAGCTGTGCGGCGTCCGGTGCCGCATCGCCGAGGCACGCAAAGACCTCGGCGGTGTTGCGCAGCTCGCGGATGTTGCCCGGCCAGTCGTAGGCGAGCAGGCGCTCGCGCACGCTGCGGCAGATGAAACGGTCGAAATCCTCCTGCGGTGCGTAGCGTGCAAAGTAGTGGCGCAGGAGCGGCAGGATGTCCTCGCGCCGCTCGCGCAGGGGCGGCAGCTGCACCCTGAGGACGTTGACGCGGTAGTAGAGATCCTCGCGGAACTTGTTGTCCGCGACAAGCGCGCCAAGATCCTTGTTCGTGGCGCAGATCAGGCGGATGTCAAGCGCGATGATCTTATCATCGCCGACACGCATGATCTCGCGCTCCTGTAGGACGCGCAGGAGCCTCCCTTGGATGTCCGGCGGCAGCTCTGCGATCTCATCGAGGAAGATTGTGCCGCCGTCTGCCATCTCAAAGAGCCCCTTTTTCCCCGCGCGCCGCGCCCCCGTGAACGCGCCCTCGACGTAGCCGAAGAGCTCGCTCTCGATGAGCGACGGCGGGATGGAGGCGCAGTTCACGGAGACGAAGGGCTTCTTTGCGCGATGACTCGCATTGTGGATGCTCTGTGCCATGCCCTCCTTGCCCGTGCCCGTCTCGCCGAGGATGAGGACGTTCGCGTTTGTCCGCGCGAACTTCTCCGCGCGCGCGATGACCTCCTTCATGCGCGGCACCTCCGTGAGGATGTCGGGGAAGTGGATCTTCGCGTAGAATCCCTTTTGATAGAGCGAGGAGCGCACCTTCTGCTCCTGCTTGGAGATCGCCTCCGCCGCGTGGAAGATGAGCACCGTGTTCTCGCGGCGGTTGCGCATCCCCACGGGCACCATGCGAAAGAGCGCCTTGCGCCCGTGGATCGTCACGAGCCGCTCGCCCGCATAGTCCTTGATCTCTGCGTCCATCACCGCGGTGAAATCTCCGGGCAGACTGCCGCCGAAGAGCACATTTGCCTCCTCGTTGAAGAATGCGGGGCGCTCCTGCTCATCAAGCACGACAATGCCCTCGTCGATGTTCCCGATGACCGCCTCAAGGCGTTCGAGCTGCAGCGACTCTTTGCGCTTCGCGTCAAGGATCTTGAGCGCGTCGTCGATTGCCTTCTCAATGGACTTCTCGCTCGTGTCGACGTAGGCGCTTGGAATTTTTGCCTCCTCCGCCACGCGCACGGCATAGCGGCAGCCCGCGATCCCATCGACCTTCTTCGTCTGCGCGAGGCTCTTGACCGTCGCCTCGATCTCCTCGTAGGTGTCGCAGGGACGGACGAGGATGTCGAGCCCCGAGAGCGAGAAGTTCTGCGGCGCCTCAAAGAGGATGTTGCCGCGCATGACGACCGCGACCCGCCGCATCCCCGCCGTATCGAGGGAGGCGACTGCCGCGAGGATGTCGTTGAACGAGGTCGTGACCTCCACGACCGTGCGCCCGGGGAGCTTTTTGACCTCCTCGGCAACGCCGCCGCGGCTGATGATGACGAAGGGTTCGGGGTAGGCGAGCACAGCCGTCTGCACATTTTTGTCATCCGCCGTGATGACGGGGATGTCCAGTCTCCGCCGCCGGATGATGCGCTCGGCTTTCTGTGCGATGTCCGCTGCCGGCGCGGCAAAGAGGATGAGTGACATGAGGCTGTGCCCCCCTTTCCATGATTATAGACCGTAGACGAAATTGATGAAGCCGGAGCTGAAGACCGGGAAGATCGTGAGCAGCGCGAGGCAGACGATGAGGAGGATGTAGAACGGTACCGCCTCCTTGATGAAGGCGCTCATCTTGCATTTCGTAATGCCGCAGGTCACGAACATGAGCGTGCCCATCGGCGGCGAGAGCGCACCGATCGCGAGGTTGAAGATGAACATGATCGCGAACTGGTACTCGTTGATGCCGAAGTACGCGGCGATCGGGGCGAGCAGCGGCACGAGGATGATCATGGCGGCGTTGCCCTCAAGGAACATGCCGACAATCAGCAGGAAGATGTTGACGACGATGAGGAAGAGCGCAGGGGTTTCGAGGAATGTGATCATCATCTGCGCGAGCTCCTGCGGGATGCGCTCCTTCGTCAGGATCCACGCGAACGTCGATGCCGCACCGATGATGATCATGATCGACGCGGAGGTCGTTACCGTCTCGCGGATGCCTGTCAGCACATCATGAAGACGCATTTCGCGGTAGATGATACCGAGGAAGAGCGAGTACATGATGGCGACCGCGCCTGCCTCCGTCGGCGTAAAGAGTCCGATGCGGATGCCGCCGATGATGATGATCGGCAGGCACAGCGGCAGGAACGCCGCCTTGAGTGCCGTGAAGAACTCATCGGGCGTTGCGCGCTCGGTGCGGATGGGCTTGTATCCGCGCCGATGGGAGATGATCGAGACGAGGATCATCATTGCGATGCAGAGCAGAATCCCGGGTCCCACGCCGCCGACGAAGAGCTTGCCGATGGAGAGATTCGCGATTGAACCGTAGATGATCATGGCGATGCCGGGCGGAATCAGCGGCGTGATGATCGCTGAGGTTGCCGTGACGACGGACGAGAATTCGAGTGAGAAGCCGCGCTTCGTCATCTCGGGGACCAGCATCTTTGCCTCCATTGCCGCATCCGCGAGGTTCGAGCCGGAGAGCCCGCCCATCAGCGTCGAGAGCAGGATCGCGACCTGTGCAAGACCGCCCACGAACGTGCCGAGGAGGACGCTGCAGAAATTCATGATGCGCTTCGTCACACCCGTGTAGTTCATGAAGACGCCCGCGCAGACAAAGAACGGGATTGCGAGCAGCGGAATGCTCTCCGTGCCCGCGATGACGCGCTGGACGAAGATCGTGCCCGGCAGATTCGGCACCATGAGGAAGTAGGTCACGCCGCCCGCGAGGACGGAGACAAAGACCGGCACGCGCAGAAAGAGGAGCACGAGCAGCACGATGGCCGCGAGCATAACGGTACTTTCCATCACTGTGCCTCCTTCCGATGGTGCAGGATCACACGCGTGTAGTTATACATCATCAAGAGGCAGCCAATGGGGACGACCGCGTAGATCGCCGCGTAGGGGATGCCAAGGATGTTCGTCGTGCGCCCCATCGCCGCCATTGAGAGGACGATCTGCACGCCGTAGTAGAGGAAGAATACAAAGATGAGCATGGAAATGGCGTAGCCGCCGATCTCCACGACGCGCGCCGCCTTCTCCGGCATCCGCTCAACGAGGAGCTCAATCGCGACATGGCTGCCCGAGCGAAACGCTGCGCCGACGCCGAGGAATGTGATCCAGACAAAGCACGCGAGCTGGAACTCCTCCCCCCATGCGAAGGGCATACCGAGGAAGTAGCGTGCGAAGACACCGACGAACGTCACGAGGACGAGCACCGAGAGCGCAATTCCTGCGATGATGTAGTCCAGATTCGCGAGCACACCCTGCCTTTCGTGGTTCGCTTCCATAAAATCTCTCCTTTATTTCTCATGAAGTCTCTGTGATATAAAAGCGCGCCACCGCAGCGGCGCGCCCTTACGCATCGGAACGTCTTACTTCATTGCGGCTTTGACCGTGTCATAGAGACCGCTCGACCAGCCGAAATCATTGCCCGTGTAGAACTTCTGCGCCGCGTTCTTGAAGCCCGCAAGCACCGTCTCCGACGGCTCGACGATCGTCACGCCCTCGCTGCGGAACTTCTCAAGCACATCCTTCTCGGAGGCCGCCTGCTTCTCGTTGTTGTAGAGACCCGCCTCCTCGCACGTCTCGACGAGGAGCTTCTGCTGCTCGGGCGTCAGGCTGCTAAAAAACTGTGCACTGCAGACCAGCGTCGTGAAATTCTTGACATGACCGTCGAGGATGAGATACTTTGCGACCTCTTGGAACTTGCCGTTGTAGAGCACGGGCAGCGGATTCTCCACGCCGTCGATCGTGCCCTGCTGCAGCGCCGTGTAGGTGTCGCCGAGCGGCATCGGAGTCGGCACTGCGCCGAGCACCTCGAAGCCCTTGACCTGAATCGCGTTGTTCGGCACGCGAATCTTGAGCCCCTTCAGATCCTCCACGGAGTTCACGGGCTTCGTCGTCAGCGTGTGACGCGCACCATAGACCCAGTTCGAGCCGAGGATCTTCAGACCCTTGGATTCGAGCTCCTTGCTCTTGTCGGTGTACCACGGACTCTTGACGAGCTTCCAGCACTCATCCCAGTTGTCGAAGAGAAAGGGGCCGAAGACAATGCCGAAGTCCTTCACGCCGCGATCTGCGTAGAACGCGCCGTCCGCGAGCGTCACCACCGGCTGCCCCGCGATCATCTGATCGATGAGGTCATTCTTGCTGCCGAGCTGGCTTGAGGGATAGGTCTCGATCGTCATCGTCCCGTTCGACTTCTGCTCAAGCAGTTCCTTCCACTTGTTCACGCCCTGATCGAACGGCTCGCCCGGGTTGTTCTCGTAGCCAACCTGGATGACGATCTTGCCGTCCTTCGACGCGGACTGCTGCGTGCCGCAGCCTGCGAGCATGGCGATCGCGAGAAGCCCGCTCAAGAGACCAACTAGAATACGTTTCATGATGTGATTTCCTCCTTTGATTGTGCCCGTTCTTGAAACATAATTGCTTCTGCCTATTCATAGCGCAAGTTCCGTGCCAAAATCTTGCAGATCGAATTAAAATTTATTGTAAAATAAAAATATCGCATGACGACGCCGACTTACGACCAAAAATTTTTTCTGTCACCGAGAAATACGCACATATCGGAAAAGTATTTCAAATGGAAAATGTAAGATATTTCAGATTGGAACCCAGAGCTTTTCTTATTGAAAGAAAAAGATGATTTATTCGTTTTTGAAATAGAGAATTGATATCTTTTGTGCGCAGACATCTCATTCGCCGTTGAGCGTTCATTTTACTTCATTTCGGTGATTATGTAAAATCAAGCATTTCATGTATACATGGACATTTAATACTTTATCATGGTAAAATACCACCATATTTTCATTTTTGGAGGTATGTGACATGGAATCATTTCTTCCTATGCTGAATGCGATCGACTCATTTCTCTGGGGCATTCCGCTCATCACGCTGCTCGTGGGGACGGGCATCCTGCTGACGATCCGACTCTCGCTGCTGCAGGTCGTGCAGCTGCCGCGTGCGCTCGGGCTGATCCTCCGCGCAAAGAACAAGGGCGCGGGTGACATCTCGAGCTTCAAGGCGCTCTGCGTCGCGCTTGCCGCGACGATCGGCACGGGCAACATCGTCGGCGTTGCGACGGCGGTCAAGGTCGGCGGCCCCGGTGCGATCTTCTGGATGTGGATGGCGGCGTTCTTCGGCATGGCGACGAAGTACGCCGAGGGCCTGCTCGCCGTGAAATACCGCACGACAGACGAGCGCGGCGAGATCGCGGGCGGTCCCATGTACTACATCCGGCACGGCATGGGCGAGAAATATCGTCCGCTCGCGGGCTTCTTTGCGGCGGCGACCGTGCTCGTCGCGTTCTTTGGCATCGGCACATTCCCGCAGGTCAACGCCATCGTCGACTCGGTGGAGCTGTCCTTCGGCGTCCCGCGCATCGCGACGGACATTGCGCTCACGGCACTGATTGCGGCGATCACGATCGGCGGACTTCGGAGCATCGCCGAGGTCTCTGCGCGCATCATCCCCTTTATGGCAGTGCTCTACATCGTCATCTGCGCGGGGATCATCCTGATGCACGCCGCTGAGATCCCCGCGGCGATCGCGCTGATTTTGGACAGCGCGTTCACCGGCACGGCGGCGGCGGGCGGCTTTGCCGGCTCGACCGTCATGATGGCGATGCAGAACGGCATCGCGCGCGGCGTCTTCTCGAACGAGTCGGGTCTCGGCTCGGCGCCGATTGCGGCAGCGGCGGCAAAGACGAAGGAACCCGCCGAGCAGGGGCTGATCTCCATGACGGGCACGTTCATTGATACCATTATTATCTGCTCCATGACGGGACTCGTGCTCGTTCTCACGGGCGCATGGCACGGCGATACGGCGGGCGCGGCAATGACGGGCGCGGCGTTTACGAGCCTCTACGGCTCCATCGGCGGCGCACTCCTCACCGTTTCGCTCGCGCTCTTTGCGTTCACCACGATCCTCGGCTGGAACTACTACGGCGAGCGTGCCGTGTTCTACCTCGCGGGCATGCGCGCCATCCTGCCGTACCGACTCGTTTTCATCGCGCTCATCGCGTGCGGCGCGTTCCTAAAGCTCGAGGCGATCTGGGTCCTCGCCGACATCGTGAACGGGCTCATGGCGATCCCAAACCTCATCGCCCTCATCGCCCTCTCGGGCATCGTCGTGCATGAGACGAAGCATTATCTTGAGAAAGTGCGGCGTGGCGAGCGGGTGCGGCGGTAAGTCGCGCAAATGCACAGGAAGCGGCTTGCACGGCGGGCGGCTCTGTGCTATACTGTAGGGGAGATCCGCGCCGCACGTAGAGCCGTGCGGGATATAGCTGTTTATAGAACGTATTGCCGTACGGAAAAGAAGGGGAGACACATCCGCGCCGCAAAACGGCAGATTGAGCCGCGCGGCGCAAGACTTCCCGAGGCAAGGAATTTCAAAACCACATCCCCGCAAGGGGACGGAAACTTGCGTTACGGATAGTGCAATCACGAACGCATGAGAAAATTTCAAAACCACATCCCCGCAAGGGGACGGAAACCTCCTCCACACTTACACCACTGAAGGTAAGGTGTAAATCATTTCAAAACCACATCCCCGCAAGGGGACGGAAACCACGTTGTCGATAATGATTGTGTCGTACATGGTAATACATTTCAAAACCACATCCCCGCAAGGGGACGGAAACTCATACATGGACGTGAGAACGCGACTAATTTTAGTAATTTCAAAACCACATCCCCGCAAGGGGACGGAATGTGCGAACCCCAGCCTCCCCTGCCGCAGCGGGGGAGGGGGACCATGCGAAGCATGGTGGAAGGGGCGCCTTGAACGATCTGCGCATCTCCATCGTGAGAAAGGCACATCCGCTGTAAGC
>NZ_GL892076.1:513751-519985 GCF_000213975.1 Centipeda periodontii DSM 2778 | reverse complement strand
GGGGGACCATGCGAAGCATGGTGGAAGGGGCGTCTTGAACGATCTGCGCATCTCCATCGTGAGAAAGGTACATCCGCTGTAAGCGCCCCTACCGGCTCGCACCGCTCGCCACCTCCCCCGTTCCGACGGGGGAGGCGAATAGAGCACATCCCCGCAAGGGGACGGAAACAAAACATCTTCCACGATAGAATTGTGGAGTGAAACAGTTTCAAAACCACATCCCCGCAAGGGGACGGAATGTGCGAACCCCAGCCTCCCCTGCCGCAGCGGGGGAGGGGGACCATGCGAAGCATGGTGGAAGGGGCGTTTTTATGCGTAACTACAACCAAAAAGTTAAGCAATACGCAAAAGAGATGCGGCACTGCATGACACCTGAGGAGCGTCGCCTTTGGTATGATTTCCTATCAAAAAGTGCATATCATTTTCGCCGTCAGCAGCCTGTTGGAAACTTCATTGTGGATTTCTATTCGGTTGCGTTGAAGTTTGCTATTGAAGTGGATGGCGGTCAGCATTTTGAGGAAGATGTGCGCGGGTATGATGTCAATAGGACAGCCTGTTTGAGTGAAAGAGGTATTCGACTCGTTCGCTTTACGAATCAGCAAATACGCAGGGATTTCCTCAGTGTTTGCGAAGCGATTGACAATGCAATCGCAGATATTGTTTCAGATGGTGAAATTGCTTGTACGGAGGACGATGGGCATATATATTGAGGAAACTCTGAGTAGTCGCCCCTATCGCCTCACTTCGTTCGGCACTTCCCCCGTAAACGGGGGAAGCTCATATAGAGATATCCCCGCAAGGGGACGGAAACTTTTTGTTGGAGAAAACCATTAAAACGTAATGACGGCATGGATCCAAGATAAGGATACGAAAGTCATTCGACTGACCTCGATCTATGTGAAGGAGTGACGTCATGGATATCAAGCTGTACGATAAAGTTCGGCTCAAAACAGGTGAGACAGCCTCTATTGTAGAGATTTATGAGATCGGTGTTGCCTATGAGGCGGATATTGACCGTATGGACGGCAGCATTGATACCGATACGATTCGACAAGAAGATATTCTTGCCATTGTGACAGAAAGTGCGGCATAACACATCCCCGCAAGGGGACGGAAACTCCTTGTGTTTCACGTGAACCATTAAAACTTGATTATAATTTCAAAACCACATCCCCGCAAGGGGACGGAAAAAACTCTCCTTTTCTGCTGTTGCAGCAAGTATTTCTTAGGAAAGAAACTTGCAAACACAGGAAAGGAGAATTTTTATGCGGAACGATCTGCCGCGTGTGGACTGGATGGTTGGGACGGGGCTTGTCACTGTCGCGATTCTGTCCGTCTTCTACGGGAGCGCGGAGCTGACGAGCAACATCGCCTCGGGCCTGATCGGCTTCCTCGGGCGCACGGTCATGATGCGCGGCGACAAGGAGAGTGCACGATGAGCGCGGTACTGCCCGCCTCCGCGATGCGGCGTGTGACCTGCGCCGAACTGCGGGAACTGGCGACGGCATACCGTCCCGCGCTCTATTACGCCGCCGCGCGCTGTGCACGTGAAACGAAGATTTACCTGCACTGGACGGCGGGACACTACGGGCAGTTCTTCGCGGACTACCATGTGCAGGTCGATGCGGACGGCGGCATCTACGTCATCGGGGACGGCGTACTCGATGACCTGCTTGCCGCGACGTATCTGCGCAACAGCGGGAGCATCAGCGTCGCACTCCTCGGATGTGTGGATGCGACGACGGAAAGCCTCGGCAGCGAACCCCCGACCGCCGCGCAGATCGAGGCGATGGCGCAGTCGGCGACGGCTCTTGCGGACGGGCTCTGGCTGACGATCGACAAGGAGCGCATCCTGACGCACGGTGAGGCGGCGGACAACGAGGACAGCGTGCGCACCCATGCTCCCTACGGTCCGCGCACGACATGCGAACGCTGGGATCTTGAGTATCTCGGCACGGAGGAAAGCCCTGCGTTCCACCCGTGGGCAGAGGACGGCACGCGCGGCGGCGATGTGCTGCGCGGCAAGGCGCAGTACTATCGGGAGCATGGAGAAGCAGCCCGATCTTAGCGGAACTCAATAAATTTTCATACAACAACAAAAATTAGTAGCAACTCCTAACAAAACTCGCATTCCCTTCGAATGCAATTCCCATCCATGTGCAGTATGATTTCCTTACAACGGGAAGAGATTTCTACACCCTCTGAAAGGTTGGGATTTACATGATGACCACAAAGATGATGAAGAAGACCGCCGTCGCGGCACTTGTCGGCGCGATGAGCTACGGTGCCGCAGGCATGGCAGCCGTCTCTGCGAATCCGCTGGGCGTGTCGCCACAGCAGCGCATAGCGTACACGAGTCTCGACGGGCGCGATGATGTGCAGCAGCTCGCATGGGGTGGAAAGCGCAAGAGCCGCAAGGGCGGCAAGAAGTACTCGCAGGGCAGCATCAATACGGCGATCATCGCAGGGGCTGTCGTGGGCGCGATCATTGCGAAGAATACGTGAGACGCTGCGGCGTCGAAGCACCCAATCCTACGGGAGTGGGTGCTTTTTTCGTATGGAAATATGCTATAATAATTTTATTGACGCTTCCTTTATCTCGTGGGCAGAGGATGAATTATCGTTCGATGCGTATGGGCAACAACTGTATTTTTGCGTGGCAGGTTATATGCAATGGCACGGGAGGTGCTGTGTATGGTTTCGTATACGGTCTTGCTGCAGCGATTGCGCGCGCAGCTTCATATCAACGGACATCTTGTCGGTGTTGCGGCGGGCTCGGGGATGACGGGAACCTACGCAATGATGGGCGGCGCGGACTTTCTGCTCGCGCTCAGTTCCGGGCGCTATCGGATTATGGGACGCGGTTCCTATGCGGGGTATTACTGCTACGGCAGCAGCAATGATATTACGATGGAGCTCGGGACACGGGAGCTGCTGCCCATTTTGCCGGACGCGCCCATCCTATTCGGACTTGCGGCGAGTGATCCCTTCATTCATCTCTATGAGTATCTCAAGGAGATTAAGGCGCACGGCTTTTCGGGCGTGGCAAACTTCCCAACCATTGCGCTGATCGATGGACAGTTCCGCCTCGCACTCGAAGAGGATGGGAATGTCTACGAGCGCGAAGTTGAGGCGCTTGCGCTGGCGCATCATTTGGGACTCTTTACCGTGGCGTTTGTCACACGGGAGGAGGAGGCCGAGGCGATGCTCCGTGCCGGTGTCGATGTGATCTGTGTGCATCTGGGGCTGACCAAGGGCGGTTTTATGGGGGCGAAGAAATATATTTCGATTGCGGAGGCGCAGCAGATCTGTGACCGGATTTTCTCTCTGTGTGTGCGCATGCATCCGGAGGCGATCCGCATGATCTATGCCGGGCCGGCCAATACTCCGCTGGATGTGGACTATCTCTATCGGCACACACCTGCACAGGGCTATATCGGCGGCTCCACCTTTGACCGGATTCCCGCAGAACAGGCGATTCTGCATACCATACGTGCGTTTAAGAATGCGGGAAGAAGTGGTGTGTCTGAAACATTTGCGACGGAGGCGCATGCGCCGGATGCGGTCGACTTCGTCAAGCAGTATGTGCACGAGCATTACGGACGTGAAATCCGGCTGCGCGATCTGGCGATCGTGCTCCATGTGTCGCCGTCGTATCTGAGCGCGCGGTTCAAACAGGAAACGGGCATGAGCTTTACCGCGTTTCTCCTGTCCTATCGCATGGAACGCGCGCGTGCGCTGCTCGAGGAGGGGCGCCTCTCCTGCAAAGAGGTGGCGGCGCGCTCGGGCTATCTGGATTACGCGCAGTTTTCGAAGATGTTCCGCAAATATCAGGGCGTTTCGCCGCGCGATATACGCTCATCTGAGATAAACACAAGTCGGAATCCATAGAATTCACAGAAATATAATATATACACAAGATTTCTATATAAAAAGACATATACATGCTGGCGAGAAAACGATAGAATGATTCTGTAAGCAACACGGTCGCATAGTTCTTTTTTCGTAAAAGGAGGGGTTCGATGAAAACAGTTGCACTCGCCGGTACATTTGATACAAAACGCGAAGAGCTGCTCTATGTGAAAAATCTGCTTGAACAATTAGGGCTCAGCGTGTTTACGATTCATACCGGTGTATTCGAGGCGGGGATTTCGGTCGATGTTGCGAATACAGAGATCGCGGAGGCAGCCGGAGAGGATATGAAGGCGCTTGCGGAAAAGCGCGATCGGGCGAAGGCGACCGCAGTTCTGGCGAGCGGGCTCGCAAAGATCCTGCCGAGACTCTACGCGGAGCAGCGATTCGATGGCGTTCTCTCGTTCGGCGGCTCCGGCGGGACATCGCTCGTCACGCCTGCTATGCGTGCGCTGCCGATCGGCGTGCCGAAGGTCATGGTCTCGACGATGGCATCGGGGAACGTCGCCCCGTATGTTGGCACAAGCGACATCATCATGATACCGTCCATCGTCGATGTGGCGGGGCTGAACGAGATCTCGCGCACGATCTTCCGCAATGCGGTGCTCGTGACAGCAGGTCTTCTGCGGCTGAGGGATGAACTGCCCGCTGAGGAGGGGGCGAAAAAGCCGCTCGTTGCCGCGACGATGTTCGGCGTTACGACGCCCTGCGTGAATTTTGCACGCGAGGCACTCGAGCGGCACGGCTATGACGTGCTCGTGTTTCATGCGACGGGGACGGGCGGCAAGACGATGGAGAGCCTGATCGCCTCCGGCTATTTCAAAGGCGTGCTTGATCTGACAACGACGGAGTGGTGTGATGAGCTCGTGGGCGGCGTTCTCGCCGCAGGCCCACATCGCTCCGAGGCGGCTGTATTGGGCGGTGTGCCGCAGGTGGTTTCCGTGGGAGCCGTGGATATGGTGAACTTCGGCGCACCGGAGACGGTGCCTGCACAGTTCGCCGGGCGCACATTTTATCAGCACAATCCGACGGTGACGCTCATGCGTACGTCTGTTGAGGAGAATGTCGCCGTCGCGGCGAAGCTGGCGGAAAAGCTGAACATGGCGGAACATGCGGGGCGGAGCGTCCTGCTCCTGCCGATGCAGGGCGTCTCCATGCTCGATGCCGAGGGGCAGGCGTTCTACGGACCGGAGGAGGATGCGGCACTCTTTGGTACGCTGCGGGAGAAGGTCGATCCGGCGAAGACGGAGATCGTTGCGATGGACTGCCATATCAATGATCGGGAATTTGCAGAGGCGGCGGCAGAGCGGCTCGTGCAGATGATGGAAGCACAGCGGTAGTTTTGGAACGGAGGAACAGAGATGCTTAGAAAATCCAGACAGGAGATCCTGCAGGACTTCAAAAAACAGGTAAAGGAGGGCAAGATCCTCGTCGGCGTCGGTGCCGGTACCGGCATCACGGCGAAGTGCAGCGAGAAGGCTGACGTGGACATGCTCATCATCTACAACTCGGGACGTTTCCGCATGGCGGGACGTGGCTCGCTCTCCGGGCTGCTCTCCTACGGTGACGCAAACCAGATCGTGCAGGAGATGGGGCGTGAGGTTCTCCCCATCGTGAAGAAGACCCCCGTGCTCGCCGGTGTGTGTGGAACAGACCCCTTCCGTGTGATGGATCTCTTTCTCGCCGATCTCAAGGCGCAGGGCTTCAACGGCGTCCAGAATTTCCCGACGGTGGGGCTGATCGACGGCAAGTTCCGTGCGAATCTCGAGGAGACGGGCATGGGCTACGGTCTCGAGGTCGACATGATCCGTATGGCACATGAGCTTGATATGCTGACCTGCCCCTATGTCTTTGATCCGGAGCAGGCAAAGGCGATGGCAGAGGCAGGCGCGGATATCCTCGTCGCGCATATGGGGCTGACGACGAAGGGCTCGATCGGAGCAGAGACGGCCGTGACGCTCGACGACTGCTGCGAAAAGATTCGCGCGATCATTGCGGCGGGGCGCAGTGTGCGCAGTGATATCATGGTCATCTGCCACGGCGGTCCCATCGCCGACCCGGAGGATGCGGCGTATGTCATTGAACACGTTCCGGAGATCGACGGATTCTTCGGTGCATCCTCCATCGAGCGCCTCGCCTCCGAGCGCGGCATGACGAAGCAGGCGGCTGCATTCAAGGCAATTCGAAAATAGGACGACATCTCTCGCGCTGAGTATTGTGTTTTTTGCAGGGGGCTGTTGCACGAATGCCCCTATCGGCTCGTTGCGCTCGCCACTTCCCCCGCTCTGGCGGGGGAAGCTAAGATGCCATAATTCTAGCCTT
>NZ_GL892076.1:508832-513701 GCF_000213975.1 Centipeda periodontii DSM 2778 | reverse complement strand
CTCGTTGCGCTCGCCACTTCCCCCGCTCTGGCGGGGGAAGCTAAGATGCCATAATTCTAGCCTTCCCCGTTTGACGGGGAAGGGGGACCGCGAAGCGGTGGAAGGGGTCCGCTGACAAATGACAAGGGCTGTTGCACGAAGTTTTTTAGCTTCGTGCAACAGCCCTTTTTTATTTGGAAAAATTTGACAATGAGGCTATAATAGAAATGTACGTGAGTTATTTTATGATTGTCTTTGGGAGGCGTGTCCAATGAATTCATTCCTAGAGGAGCGGTTTGAACGGCAGTTTCGGCTGCAGGAGCATCACTCCTCCGTCAGTACGGAGATCCTCGCGGGTCTGACGACGTTCGCGACGATGGGCTACGTGCTCGCCGTTGTGCCGCACATGATGGGGGAGGCGGGGGTTCCGCAGGGGGCGATGCTCACGGGCATGGTACTCATGATCTTTCTCACGTCGATGGCGATGGGGCTCTACACGAACCGCCCGTTTGCCCTCGCGCCCGGCATGGGCAGCGTTGCGATCTTCTCGATCACGATGGTACAGCTCCAAAATGTGCCGATCGGTGTCGCGAGCGCCATTGTCTTTCTGAGCGGTGTGCTGTTCATCATCGTTACAGTGCTCGGAATTCGTAAACTCATTGTCATGACAATTCCGCGCAGCATCAAGATTTCGATCAGCGCGGGCGTGGGCATCTTCCTCGCCGTGATCGGCATGCGCAATGCAAAGCTGCTCGCAGTCAACGCGAAAAAGGTCGCGCTCTCATTCGGCGACCTCACGCAGCCTGTCGTCATCCTCGCGGCGATCACCTTCGTCATCCTCCTCGTGCTCACGGCGCGCAGGGTTCGCGGTGCCGCGCTCATCAGCATCCTCGCGGGGACGGTCATCGGCATCCCGATGGGGCTCACGCAGATCCCGGAGAGCATCGTTCGCATGCCGGACAGCATTGCGCCGATTTTCTTCAACTTTGATCTTATGGGTGCGCTCGATCTTCAATACCTGCCGTTCCTCTTCGCGTTCTTCCTGCCGGACTTTTTCTCGAGCTTCGGTACGGCGATCGGCATCGGCGGCAAGGCGGGCTTCCTCGACGAGAACGGCGATCTGCCGGGACTCGACAAGGTCTTTCACGTTGACTCGATCGCTGCGACGGTGGGCTCCTTCTTTACGATTCCCGTGCTCATCACCTATCTTGAGTCCGGTGCGGGCGTTGAGGCGGGTGGCCGAACGGGTCTGACGGCGTGCACGACGGCGGCCGCGTTCCTTCTCATTCTCGCGGTGACGCCGCTCGCGCTCATGATCCCGGCGGCGGCGACTGCGCCCGTCCTGATCTACGTCGGCGTCAGCATGATGGCGGGGATGCGGAATCTCGACTACACGGACATCGCCGAGTACATCCCCGCGTTCCTCTGCATCGCCTTTACCGCGTACACGTTCAACATCGCAAACGGCATCTCCGTCGCCTTCATCGCGTTCGTCCTTATGAAGATCGCGGCGGGGCGCATGAATGAGCTGCACAAGGGGCACTATATGCTCGCCCTCCTGCTCGCGTACTACTTCTACGCCATTGCGGGCGTAAAATAGGAGAGCGCTATGCACATCGACGTATTGCTGACGAATGGGCAGATCTACAACAGTTATCTCAAAAAATTCATCACGGGCAACCTCGCCGTCTGCGGCGATCGCTTCGCCTATGTCGGCATGGACGAACTGCCGCTCACACCGCAGCGCACGGTGGATCTCGCAGGGCAGTATGTCATCCCCGGGCTGATCGACTGTCATATGCACATTGAGAGTACGATGTGTGCGCCGCGTACATTTATGAAAGGCGCTGCGCGGAATGGTGTGACGACGCTCATCGCGGAGCCGCATGAGATCGCAAACGTGTTTGGTCTCGCGGGCATCCGCGCGCTGATGCAGAGTGCGCAGGACGGCCCCTGCGACGTTCGGATTGCGATTCCCTCGTCCGTGCCGTCGACGAATGACACGCTTGAGACGGCGGGCGCCGCGATCGAGAACGATGACGTCGAGGCGCTCATGCACATGGAGCAGGTCATCTGCCTCGGCGAGGTGATGAACTGCCGTGAGGTCATCGCGGACGCGCACGCCAAGACGAATCGTCTGATCCGGCAGATTCAGCACGGTCGTCCGGATTTCTCGATCGAGGGGCACTGTCCGCGCTTCGTCGGATGGGAGCTGGCGCAGCTTCTCTATCGCGGCATTCGCTCCGATCACACGGATCAGTCGCTGGAGGGACTCGCGCAGCGCGCGGCGAACGGCATGTTCATCCAGCTGCAGGAAAAGACGCTGAAGAAGGAATTCCTCGACTACCTCATGGCGCACAATCTGTCGGGGCGTTTCGCCCTCGTCACGGATGATACGATGCCGGACGCGTTCATGCAGTACGGTCAGCTCAACCACCTCGTCCGGCGCAGCATGGAGCTGGGACTTTCGCCCGAGGAGGCGATCTATGCCGCGACATATGCACCTGCGCAGCATATGGGGCTGCGGGACAAAGGGGCGATTGCTCCCGGCCGCATCGCCGACTTTGTCGTGCTCTCGGATCTGCGCGCGATTGCGATCGAGAGCGTCTGGCGCGCGGGGCGGCAGGTCTTTGCGCGCGGCAGCGTATGGGAGGAACCGGAGCGCGACACATCGTTCCCCGCGCATTTCTACCACAGCGTACATCTCGGACCGCGCTCGCCGGAGGACTTTGTTCTGCGTGCGCCGATCGCGGAGGGGACGGTGCTCTGCCGCATCCTCGAGGTGCAGGAGCATACGACCTTTGTCGCGGAGGGGCAGGCGGAGCTGCCCGTGCACGGCGGTGTGATCGACTGGGAGAGCAGCCCCTACAACCTCGCCTGCGTCTTTGAGCGCCACGGGAAAAACGGCGGCTGCGGCATGGCACTCATCGGCGGGTCGGCGCTCACGCGCGGCGCGGCGGCGACCACGTACGCACACGACAGTCACAATTTGCTCGTCCTCGGGCAGGCGGCGGCGGATATGCAGGCGGCGGCGAACGCCGTCATCGAGGCACAGGGTGGCTTTGCTGCGGCAGCGGACGGCCGCGTGCAGGCATTTGCCCCGCTCCCGATCGCGGGCATCCTCTCCGACCGTCCCCTCCCCGTCCTCGGAGAGCAGATCGGACGCGTCCGCACCGTTCTCGCGGACTGCGGCTATCGCCACGACAACGTCATCATGTCGCTCAGCACCCTCTCCCTGCCCGTCAGCCCGTATTTCAAGCTGACCGATAAGGGCATCGTCGACGTGAAAAAAGGCGCCGCAGCGCCTTTGATTTTGGAGATGTATCCGTCTTGTTGATGCACTCCATATAGTGTTTCTGTTTGGGAATCGCCCTGTTTCGGCTGCATGCGTCTGTCGTTTGCTCGTGCAGCCTTTTTGCGGGGATCAGAACATCTCATCGATCGCAATATGGCTGTATGCGACCTCTGCGCGCAGACCGGGCAGCAGCTCGAAGAAGGTATGAATGGCGGCCGTGTGCTCCTCCGACACGATGCGGGCGTCGTAGTGGTCCGCGTCGATTGTACCCCGCGCCGAGGAGATGTAGTTGTCTGCCATGATCTGACCATCGACCACATCATAGGAATAGTAGACCGGCAGATAGTGATCTACGCCCTCCCATACACCGAGCGTATCATCCTCGGTGCCGCGCGTGTCTTGGAAGAAACAGCCCGCGAAGATGGCGGGGGAATGGTTTCCGTATTCGTCCCCGTACATCCCCGTATCGTAGAGGTCTACGGTCAGCGGCGCGCCAAAGACCGCGTCGCCAACGCTGCAGATGAGCCAATTCTCCCCGCTGTCCGTGTTTTGCGTGAGGGAGAGCCCTGCCCCCGATGGATCGGCACACGTCTCGTGCACGACGAAGGGGAGCCCGCGTGACACCAGCAGCTGTTCGGCCTGCTCCGTTGGCAGCATGGCGTTTGCTGCGGAGGCGAACGGCAGGATGAGCAGGAAGGCGCCTGCGAGGGCGCAGAAAATTTTGCGGCAGAGCATGATGATCTCCTTTCTGTAGTGCTCGATTAAACAATCTGTTTATAAGTTCGATATAAAGACGAAATACTCCTGCATATTCGGAAATGAATCCACACCTGCGGACAGATATGGTATAATGAAGCGAATGCAGCGGAGATAGAGGAGGACACGTCATGAAAAAGGCAATCGTCGTTGTCGATATGCAGAACGACTTCGTAGACGGCGCACTCGGGACGCCAGAGGCGCAGGAGATGCTGCCGCGTCTGGCAGCAAAGCTCGAAAAAGAACAGGCGGCGGGCACGGCGCTCATCTTCACCATGGATACGCATGGCGCGGATTATCTTCAGACGCAAGAGGGGCGAAAACTCCCCGTAGAGCACTGCATCCGCGGCACGGCGGGCTGGGAGATCGCGGATGCGCTGCAGCCCTTTGTGCGCACTGCTGTCGCCGTTATCGAAAAGCCGACATTCGGCGCGACCGCCCTCCCCGCCGCCCTCGCGGACTATGACGAAATCGAGTTCGTCGGACTCTGCACCGACATCTGCGTCATCTCCAACGCCCTCCTCGCAAAGGCGTTCTACCCCGAGAAACATATCTGTGTCGATGCTGCCTGCTGCGCGGGCGTGACACCGGAGAGCCACGCGAACGCCCTCGCCGCGATGCGGATGTGTCAGGTCGAGGTGCAGTGAGAGGTGCACTTGGCATTGTTGGGGGGAATGTGTCTTTAGGGAAGCACTGATAAATTCAGCACCGCCATCTTAGCGCATCTTTTTTGCCCGCTTTTCGTTCGCAAATCCTCCACATAGCTTTGGCTATGCGTCTGGTTTGCTGGCTCAATCGGACAAAAAATCTGCGCCAATCGGAAGGTCTATTTTATCAGC
>NZ_GL892076.1:462172-508101 GCF_000213975.1 Centipeda periodontii DSM 2778 | reverse complement strand
CATCAACGAGGCATCGGAGCATGAAATCCTCACACGATGCGCTTCTCTGAAGGCGTACAGCGCCTTTGTCGCGCAGGTGCGTGCTGCGGTTCGGGAAGGGGCTGCGCTTGCCGCCGCCGTACCCGCAGCGATCCGCTATTGTATTGCACACAATTACTTGCCGGAATACTTCACAGAAAAGCAGGAAAAGGAGGTCTTTGACATGGTGAATTTCGAGTGGGACGAAGAACTGGCACGTCAGGTGCGTGCCGAGGAAGCGTGGGAGGATGGCATGGAGCGTGGAATGCAGCAGGGAATGCAGCAGGGAATGCAGCAGGGAATGCAGCAAGCCCTTGCCTCCTCCATTCGTAATCTGATGAAGAGCATGAATCTCTCCGTGGAAAAGGCGATGGAGGCGTTGCAGATTCCAGCGGCAGAGCGTGCAAAGTATGCGGCGCTTGTCCGAGGGTGAAACAAAGGTCTTTTCTACGTCAGCAACCGTTGGAGTGAGGTCAACTACGAGCCGACCATCGAGAACCTCAAGGCGCTCGACTTCCCTCTATGCAAAGACACTGACGGAATAACAGAACACAATGAAAAGAGCCCGCCCCTGCTCTCTTTTTGCACAAGAGAGCAAGGGCGGGCTTTTGAAATGAATGCGGAATTTTTGCAATAAAACCATTGTACCTTAAAATACATTTATGATATAATTCTAATTGAGTCTGAATCATTTATAATCATTAGAGTCGTGTATGTTGGATCTGTTAGGAGGAAATGTTATGTTTTCGTGTACGTTACGCAGGGGAACATTGGCGCTTTTGGGCGTCATCCTCGTGAGCCTGCTTGGCGGGTGCTTTCAGATGAAGATGGGGGCAGAGTTCCGCGCGGATGGGACGATTGCAGTCTCCCAGGAGTGGACGGCGACGAATGAGTTCGCCATGGATAAGATCCGCGAGCAGCGTGCCGAGGCGCAGAAGGAGGGCGCGCAAATTCAGGATCGCAGCAACGGCTTCGTCGCGACGCAGACGTATGAGAACGTGGAGCAGCTCGTCGGCGGTGGAGCCAAGGCGTGGCAGCCGACGCAGGGGCATCATGGTGTATGGCATCGCGCAGGATTCCTCTATGATACGTACGATCTCGATCTCTTCTTTGCCGGTGATGCGAAGAGCAACCCCGTGAATCAGGAGACGGACGAGTTCTCGCGCAGCATGATGCAGTCCGTGCTGGACTCGGTGAAAATGGACTTTGCGATCATTGTTCCGGAGGCATTCGAGCGCACGAACGGCATTGTTTCCGGGACGACGGCGACGTGGGATCTGAAGCCCTCGCTCTCCGGGCAGGATGTCGTGATCCAAGCGGTGTTCCGTGTGCCGCACCCGCAGCATGTCCAGATCGCAACCGCTGCGGCGGTGGGGATTGTGATCCTCGGCATTGTCGTTGCGGTGATCGGATTCGTCCGAAAGAATGCACACAGTGTTGCCCTGAGCGCTGTCGGCATCGCTCTCCTGCTGGTCGGCGTTGGCATCGGCGGGTGGACGTGGTATCGCATGGGCAATACGCCCGTGCTGACGGCAGTGGATTCCGTCATGGGAGCAGCACCTGCCGCGCAAACGCAGGCTCCGGCAGACAACGCCAAGAGCACGCAGCCGCAGCCTGCGGAAAAGAGCGCAGCACCGCAGGCGCAAACGAAGGATTTCAGCACCTACGAAAAGACACTCCAAGAGAAGGGAATCACCACGAATGTGATCGGCGCATCCGGCCGCGATGAGGACGGCTTCCTCGTCATGGCAAAGGAGCAGGGGCGCTACACGATGTACGTCTACGCAGCGGCAGAGGGCGCAGCGGTGCAGGTGCATTTCCCGATGGCGGCCGATGTCGCGAAAAAGGGATCGTATTGGAATCCCGTGAATTTCCCGAGTCGGAGCGGGGACCCGTATCTCTTTACCATCACCATTCCGCATGACAATCGATCCAGCAGCGATGCGGACCTCGGCACGTGGAACGGCGATGCACACACGTTTACCATCTATGCGCAGTACAAGTATGAGGGCGGCAAGGTGGTGCCGGGGATGCTGACCTCGGCGAGCGGCGAGAACCCGTCGCACTATCAGGCATATCTGAAGGAGCAGCGGAACGTCAACATCGCAAACGCCGTGCTCACACATTTGGAGTCGCTGAACCGCGACCTCAGGGAGCGCAATGTCGATGTGCCTGCCAAGGGGCAGTAATCGGAACGCATGACAAAGAGCCCGTCTCTGCAAACGCAGGGGCGGGCTCTTTTGATTGGAGATATGGTATAATAGATGGGTATCCATGAGAATATCATTTTTTGCAAAGTATTCCGCATGGCGGCACATCCTGTTGAGGAATAGGTCGTCAAATGGTCTATGAAGAGTGCGTGAGTATGATATAATGAGGCGCGGATGTAGAGCATTGATGAAATCACAAGACGTAACGTGATCGAATGTATTTTCATTCGATCGCTTTGCTGAATTTATCAGGGCTTCCTTAACCAGCTCTTTGCGGCGTACAGTCCCGCGATGGTGCGGCGGGTGCTGTAGTGTGCACAAGCCTCGGGAAGCGTTATGAATCATTATGAACAGGAGGAGTCATGATGCAAGCGTCTGTATTTACCATGGAACAGATTGCCGCGGCGGTGAAACCGCTTGCTGATAAATACCGTGTGAAGGAAATTTATTTGTTTGGTTCATATGCGCGAGGGGAAGCGGACGAGAACAGCGATTTGGATTTTCTTGTTTTTGGTGGAGAAATGTTTCGGCGAACGATGATTTTTGCCTTGGTGGAGGATCTGCGCGAGGTGCTCAAGAAAAACGTGGATGTTTTTGAAATCACTGAGGTCAACCCGGATAGTAATTTCTATCAAACGATTATGAAAGAAAAGGTTTTGGTGGCATGAGGTATTCGGATCGGCAAAGGGGTCAAAAGATCTATGACTTAGTTGAAATATGCTATAATAGCTCCAAGGAGGGCGAAGCGACGCGTATATGACAGTATCAGCAAATATGGACAGGACAGAAGCATACAAGGCGAAGCCCATCCTAAAGTGGGCGGGCGGGAAGACGCAGCTGCTCGGGGAGTTGTGCGCGAAGGTGCCGCCGCGCTACGGCAAATACATTGAGCCATTTTTTGGCGGCGGGGCGCTCTTTTTTGCGTTGGCGCCGGAGCGGGCCGTTCTTGCGGACAGCAATCCCGAGCTCATCAATATGTACCGTGCAGTTGCGGCAGATGCAGAGCAGGTCATCGCGCATCTGGAGCAGTACGAGAATACGAGTGAACACTTCTATGAGGTGCGTGCGCTCGATTGGGAGCAACTATCGCCTGTGGAGGCGGCGGCACGGACGATCTTCCTCAACAAGACGTGCTTTAACGGGCTCTATCGCGTCAATCAAAAGGGGCAGTTCAATGTCCCCTTTGGACGATATAAAAATCCAAAAATCTGTGATCGTGCGGCGATTCTTGCGGCGACGCGCGTTCTTTCGCGTGCGGAGATCATCTGCGGCGATTATCTGGATGTGTTGGAGACGCATGCGGCGGCGGGGGATCTGATCTTTCTGGATCCGCCGTATCTGCCGATCTCGGCGTATGCAGATTTCAAGCGCTATACGAAGGAGCGGTTCTACGAGGAGGATCATGTACGCCTCGCAGAGATGGTCGCGCGTCTCCATGAACGCGGATGCTATGTGATCCTCACGAACTCGAATCATCCGCTCGTGCACGAACTCTATGCGCGGTATCCGATCGAGATCATTCAGACGAAGCGGCACATTTCCTCCAATGGGAAGAGCCGCAGGGGCGAGGATGTGATTGTGACGGCGGCACCTGTGGCACGGCCGCGCATTGCCCGCGTGGAGGTTCCTCTCTCAGCGCGGGTCGCACAGTACCCGCCGACACGCTTCATGGGGTCGAAGCAGAAACTTCTCCATGAGGTTTGGGCGGTCGCATCACAGTTTGGTGCAGAGACGATCACGGATCTCTTTTCCGGCTCGGGCATTGTCAGCTATATGTTCAAGGCACAGGGCAAGACGGTCCTGAGCAATGATTATATGGCGATGTCAGCGACGTTCTCAAAGGCGATGGTGGAAAATAATACGGTTACACTTTCGTCATGCACGGCGGAGGAGCTGCTTCTCGCACAGAAGGAATCGGATCACTTTGTTGCACGGACATTTCAGGGCCTTTATTACACCGATGAGGAAAACGATCTGATTGACACCCTGCGCACGAATATCGCACATCTGCGAAATCCATACGAACGCGCGATAGCAATGACCGCACTCATTCGTGCGTGCATCAAAAAACGCCCGCGCGGCATATTTACATATACGGGACATCGTTATGACGATGGCAGGAAGGACTTGCAAAAGACGCTCGAAGAACAGTTCCTTGAGGCGGTGGAGCTCGTGAATGCGGCGGTATTTGACAATGGTCGGGCAAGCCGTGCACGTTGGGGCGATGCGATGACGGTGCGGATACCGTCGGATCTCGTCTATATGGATCCGCCCTACTATTCGCCGCTCTCGGACAATGAATATGTGCGCCGCTATCATTTCGTGGAGGGGCTTGCGCGCAACTGGGAGGGCGTGGAGATTCAGGAGCATACGCTGACCAAGAAGTTCAAATCCTATCCGACACCTTTCTCGACGCGCCTCGGAGCGGCAGAGGCATTTGACCGCCTCTTTCGAAAGTTTGCGAAGAGTGTTCTCGTGGTGTCCTACTCCTCGAACAGTCTCCCGACACAGGAGGAAATGCTTGCCCTGATGGCAAAGTACAAGGAGCACGTCGAGGTGATCCCCGTGGACTACAAGTATTCGTTCGGGAATCAGGCGACGGCAAAGACGCATCGGAATGCGGTGCAGGAGTATCTTTTTGTCGGGTATTGAGGGGGCGGCGATGGAGCGGAGCATCGATATTTGGCTGGTTGGCAACACGGGGCTGCGCAGCCCGAATCGCATTCAGGAGGGCTTTCGCATCTATGCAGAGTCTCCGTTCGTGGGGAATTTTCGCGGGCGTAACAATGAGATTGGCTTCATGAACCTCCTGAACGAGCGCGGGATCATCCGTAACGAGGCGGGCAAGGATGCGTCCGGCAGTCATGCACGCAAGTGGCGGCTGATGTTTGCGAAAAATGGGCTGATCTATCCGCAGTTAAAAAAGGCGGATGGGGCGCAGGAATCACTTGGTACTCTTGATGCGATTACGCCGTTTGGGCGCACGTTCCTCATGGCGGACACTTATCCGGCGATGCAGGAGTGCTTTCTTCGAGCGATGCGTGTGGCGCAGTTTCCGCTGCCCGAAGGTGGCTATTTCGCGCCGCTGTGCTGGGTACTTGCGATTATGCTGGAACTCGAGCGGCGCACGGGCTCGTCCGAGATCAGCCGCATTGAGTTTGCGCTGTGGGTACAGACGACGAACCCGGCGTATGATTTTTCCGAGGTCGTGGCTCGTATTCTGGATCTCAGAGAACGTCGCACACATGCCGTTTCGAAGAAGAAGTTTGACCGCATGGAGATTGCACGTCGCGCGGAGCACTACAGCAAGAAGGTGGATAATTTTCTCGACTATGCGGATATGAATATGCGCTATCTCAGGATTACAGGAATTCTGCAGCGTAGGGGTCGAGGACTCATGCTTCTGCCAACGAAGCGCCTCGTGGCAGAGCGGCTTGCATCGACGACAGCATCTGCGGAATCTCTGATGCGTGCCTATGAGGTGCTGTGTACCGGCGCACCGCTGCCGACAGACGATGTTCCCGTTGCGAAAAAACTCTTGGACGAACTGCAAAAAACGCTGAAGGAGCGGCACATTGCGTTTGAGGTGCCTGCACCGCCTCTTGAAACGGCGATGCAGATCAATATGGCTCGGCAGAGACTTGAGCAGCTCTTGGCGCAGACGGATGAGATGCAGTATGCGCGTCGCCAATGCTACGAGTGGCGCGAAATCTCGGACTATATGACACTCATCCTGCGCGGCGGCGGTAAGAAGACCTATGATGAGGACTACGAGATCGAGGTGCCGCGTGATGAGCTGCCGGTGTATCTTGAGTGGATTCTGTGGCGTGCGATTCTTGCCGTCAATCATCTGACTACGATGCCGTATGAGGTGCGCGGGTTCAAGATGGACGCGGACTTCATGCCGGTCAGTACCGCAGGCGGCGGGAAGGGCGATCTCTACAGCGAGTTCGACGATTTTGCGATCCTCACGGAGGTCACGATGTCCTCATCCTCGCGGCAGGAGGCAATGGAGGGGGAGCCGGTGCGCCGCCATGTTTCCGATGCGGTTCTTCGATGGGTCCCAAAACCGGTCTATGGGCTGTTCATCGCAGTGAAGATCGATACGAATACTGCTGAGACGTTTCGCCATGGGATATGGTATACGAAAGAGGATGAGCAGCAGGAGCTGCAGATTGTCCCGCTGACACTTGCGCAGTATCAGATGTATTTTGAGGCAATGTTTACATCCGGTGAGGCAACGCCGACGCGTGTACGTGAGCTTCTTTTGTGCTGCGCGGAAAATCGTGCGACGATGGATGCGCCCGCGTGGAAGAGGCATATTGAGCACGTCGTGCAGAGACATGCGCAGAAACTTCGGGGGGCCTATGTTTATGAAGCGGAGCCGATGCCGACGGCGGCAGATCCATTTTCTTCGTATGGAAAAGAATGAGGGATCTGTCTTATAAATAATAACGGGGGCGACGGAACGAAATCCTTTTTCGTTCCGTCGCCCCGTTATCTTCCTCGTCTATCTCCCTCGTACTGCCGGCAAATAGACTGCGCGGCAGAGGAGGGCAGCGACGGCGGCAATCAGTGCGCCGATGTAGCCGATGTGGGCGAGGTGACCGTCCCCCGTCGCGAGCCCGCCGAGGTACGTTCCGCTGCCGATGCCGAGGTTGAAGATGCCCGAGTAGATCGCCGTCGCGACGGTCGATGCGTCGCGCGGGACGATGGCGAGCACCTCCGCCTGGAACATCGTGTTGTAGAGCGTTGCGAGTATCCCGAGCAGCATCGTGAGCACGATCATCGTGCCGACGGAGATGGATGCCGCCTGCCAGAGGAAGAGCATGGCCGCGACTCCCACGAGACACCAGCGCAGCAGGAAAAAGCGGCGCTTTCCATACATTTTGGAGAAAACGAGGCTCGCGAGGATGCCGCTGACCCCGAGCAGCATGAGCGCCACCGTAATCAGACTGGGCGAGAACTCCGCGACACTGTGCAGGAACGGCTCGATGTAGCTGTACATCGTGAAGTACGCTGTCGCAAAGAGTGCCGTCATGATGTAAATGCACGCAAGTGCAGGCTGTCGGACGAGCGACGGCAGTTCGCCGATGGTGAACCCCTCTCCCGGTGCCCGTTTCGGCAGGAGAACCCCGAGATAGACGAACGCAATCACGGCGACCACGGCGAGCAGCAGGAACGTCATACGCCACCCCGCCGCGAGGCCGATCACACGTCCGAGCGGAAGTCCGACAATCGTCGCGACGGAGCTGCCCGTCACGATCATGCCGAGTGCCATCGGGCGATGCTCGCGCGTCACGAGACGCGTCGCAAGCGGTGCGGCAATCGACCAGAAAATCGAGTGTGCGCAGGCGACGATGATGCGTGCGCCGAGCAGCACATCATAGCTCGTCGCGAGTCCCGAAACGAGCTGTCCGAGCCCAAAGAGCGCGACCATCATGAGCAGGAGCCGTTTCAGCTCCATGCGGCAGGTCAGCAGCATGAGCGGCAGCGAGAGCAGAGCAACCACCCACGCATAGATCGTGATCATCTGCCCCGTCGCCGCCTCCGTCATGGAGAACGACTTCGAGATATCGATGAGCAGCGCAATCGGTATGAACTCGGATGTGTTAAAGATAAATGCGGCAATCGTGATGCCGAGCAGCGCCATATATTGACGCATTGGAATTCTCATAGAAAAACCTCCCCGTCTGTGCAGATATTTATCTGCATTATAGAAACAGGGAGGGGAGAATGCAAGAAAAAAGTTTGCTCTACGACGTGCGCGGATTATGCGGCTTCCTTCTCCTCGGCCAAGTCCACCTCACGCAGCATGGACGCCTCCATCAGATTCACGATGCGGTCGGGCAGCTTGTACTGGATGCCGCCGCCTGTGCGTCCGAACCACGGAGCGATCTTCCCTTTCTGCACACCGTCGATGGGACGCTCAACGCAGTAGACGTGGAAGTCGCCCTCACTCGTCGTGCTCGGCAGTGCCCGCTGCTCGAACGTCATGCCGTCGGGCGAGACGTAGCGACCCGTTGGTTTGCCATAGCGCGTCAGCAGATCGCCCGCAGGGAGCGTGACCGTCACAATCACACCGACTGCGCCGTCGTTGCTCGGGTAGATCGGGCGGCCGTCGTCGGCATAAAAACGTGCCTCACCCTTCTTGCCCGGGGTATAGGCGACACCTTGTTCGGCGGCGAGACCCGCGATAAACTCATCCGTCGGCGGGGCATAGTTGTAGTACATCTGCCAGTAGTGCGGCTCTGTCTGTACCTCCTGCGCCGCAGCGGCGGTCGTGCCAATGGAGAGCGGTGCATCCTGTGCGTTCGGCGCACCGAGCAGTGCACTCAGCGCGAAGAGTGCGGCGGCAATGATGCGGATGGGGGAGAGGATCTTCATAGAACTTGCTCCTTTCTGGATATTCGAATAATTCAGCACCTCTATCATATATTGAAATGCGAAAAAAGACAATGGTAAATGTGTTCATAGCAAATTTCTTATGCTGGGGAAGCACTGATAAATTCAGCCGCGCCATCTTAGCGTATCTTTTTTGCCCGAACTGTGCCCTGGAATCCTCCATATAGCCTTTGCTATGCGTCCGGTTTGTCTCCTTGTTCGGACGAGAAAATCTACGCCAATCGGACGGACTTCATTTTATCAGCGATTCCCTAGAAAACGGACGCGGCTCTTCGTCACACTGTTATTCAAACAGTTCCTCTCGTGGGGGAATATGGTATAATAAAGGAAGCACTGATAAATTCAGCCGCGTCATCTTAGCGCATCTTTTTTGTCCGCTTTTCGTTAGCAAATCCTCCACATAGCTTTGGCTATGCGTCCGGTTTGCTGCCTCAATCGGACGAAAAAATCTGCGCCAATCTGACGGACTTCATTTTATCAGTGATTCCTAGAATAAATTGGACAAATATGGAGGTGCAGATCATGACACGATTTGAAGTAATGATTGATGATCATGTGAAACAGGAGGCGGATGATCTTTTTGCCAGCCTTGGACTTGATACTGCAACGGCGATTCAGATTTTCCTGCGGGCATCCATTGCGCGTGCGGGGATTCCTTTTCCGGTGCAGCATTACGAAATCTCCGAAGACTTGATGGAGGCTGTGCGTGACAGCCGCACGGGGCAGAATCTGCACGGACCTTTCGCCTCTGCAGAGGATGCGGTTGCATCTATGTTGGAGGAGTGACGTGTATCAGATTGTCTATACGAATCGCATGAAGCGTGATGTGCGGCGTGCGAAAAAACGGGGCAAAGATATGAGGAAGCTCATTGCGGTATTGGCACTCCTGCAAAGTGGACAGTCGTTGCCGGACAAACACCACGATCATGCTCTGGGAGGGAATCTGCGAGATTTTCGTGAGTGTCACATTGAGCCGGATTGGCTCCTCATGTATCAGATTTTTGAGGATCGGCTGATTCTATCTGCTACGGCGACAGGGACACATGCCGATCTCTTTGGGGAGTAGGGGGGATAGAGGAAATATGAACAAACAAGAAGTTTGGAAACTACGATTTGGCATCAGGCTGCTTGAGCGGTTATTGGCGGTTCCTAAAGGAAAGCTGATAACATGTATTTTAGAAAATAGAGTATCGATTCAACAGGTATTTTTTGACAATAGCAATAAGATCAATGTCCCTTTTGAGATGATTCTATCTACTAAAATAGATAATTTTGAGACGGCATTGAATGTCATGCGTTTAATTGCATTTGAGCATGGATTTGAGTATAGAGAAGAAGACGGGCTACGTACTTGGTTGACGTATATTTTAGAAGAATTAAAAAATGATTTGAGTGAGAGAGAATATAATATTTTCTATTCTTGGCAAAGCGACTTATCCAATTCAACAAATCGTAATTTTATTGAGAATGCACTCAAAAAAGCGATTGATGACTCTGTAGAAGAATTGAATTTACCAATTAGCTTTGATAAAGATACACAGGAACGCTCTGGTTCCCCTGAGATTGCGCGTGTGATTTTTGAAAAAATAGATCGGTCTTTGATATTTGTGGCAGACGTTTCCTTTATCAATACAGAGGGGGCAAAGAAGTTGCCGAATCCCAATGTTTTAGTAGAAACGGGATATGCTCTGAGTTCTCTGGGGGACGAACATGTTATTCTTATTTTTAATGATGTGACGGGACAGAAGGAAGATCTTCCTTTTGATTTGAAAAGTAAGAGAATCACAACATATTCGTGTTCTAACGATTGTCCGGCAAAATCGAAACAGGAAGAGAAGAAAAAACTCGTTACGGCAATTAAAGAAAGCATCCGGATTATCTGTGATCATAGATTTTGATATGATCGTGAACCTTTTGGATTTTTTGTGAAATAGGCGCATGGGAGCTTGCTATGACAATTTACGATATTGCGCGGGAAACGGGCGTGTCGATCGCGACGGTCTCGCGCGCGATCAACAACAAGGGCTACGTCAGTCAGGCGACGCGTGACAAGATCGAGGCGGTCCTCGCGCGCAGCAACTATCAGCCGAGTGCGATCGCGCGCGGGCTCGCGACGGGTTCGATGAAGACGGTTGCGATCCTTGTGGTGGATGTGCGTGTGCCACACTATGCCATGACGACGTATATCATGGAGGGGCTGCTCTCGCGCGCGGGCTACTCCGTGCTCGTGTGCAATACGGATACGGACATCGGAAAGACGACGGGCTATCTGCGCATGCTTGGTGAGCGCGGCGTGGACGGCATCATCCTCGTCGGCTCGATCTATCGTGATCTGTGCACGGAGGATGCGCTGCAGGCGGTGCGAAAAACCCCGATTGTCTTGGCGAACGGTGTGCTCGATCGGGAGAATGCGCATACGGTATTCGTCGATGAGGGCTATGGCATCGAGCTGGCGGTCCGGCATATGATTGCAACGGGGCACCGTTATCTGGCGTATGTCGCGGATCGTGAGACAGGCGCATCCGAGCGCAAGCAAAAGGGGTTCTGCAAGGCGTTGCGCGCGGTGGGGGAGAAAAACCCACGGCGGCATATCTTTCACACCGCGTACGGCATGGACGGCGGCAGCGCTGTTGCAGCACGCATCTGTGACGCGCTCTATGATGAGGCGAACGGTATCCCCTATGACGGGGTCGTATGTGGTGAGGATCTGACGGCGGTCGGCGTGCTCTATGCGCTGCTTGCACGCGGCCTGCGCGTGCCGGAGGAGATCGCGGTGTCGGGCTGCAACAACTCGGAGTACGCCTACGTCTGCAATCCACGGCTCACGACGATCAACAACAAGGGCGAGGAGCTGAGCCGCCTCACGGTCGAGGTGCTGATCGAGCTGCTGACGGAGGGAAAGGTGCGTAAGGAGCGAAAGATCAAACCCGAGCTCATTGTGCAGGATACGGCGTGAGCGGGGAAGGGGGCGCCTCTTCCGCCATGCGGGCTACGCATCTAAAACCTGTCTTACGCAGCGTGACGGAAGGCGCGTTCTCGCGCAAGAGAATCGATGGACTGCGATACGAAGCGAAGAGTTTCGTATCGCAGTCCATTTTTTAGGGACTACGTCAAGTGTTACGGACTGCGTGCTCCACGCAAACGCCTCGTTCGCAAGCGTTCGTGCGCTTGTACGCTTAAATACCGTCGAACTTCTTAAACGCGCTGCGCTTGAACGAAAGAAGTCCGACGGGGCGTACCGCGCACTTTACCCGCTTGCTCCACTAGGGTTTGCTTTGGAGCACCGTAGTCTGCATTCTTCCGTAACATTTATCATAGAACCGTTTTTTATGTTCCAACATCGCAAAAAGAATTGACATTTTGCGAAGAGTTGCTATAATGACGATGTGAAAGCGCTTACATATCATAAACAGAAAGGAGATATGAAGATAGTTCATCATAAATAGAGTAAATGTTGTAGGCTTTTTTTGAGGAGGATTGACATGGAGTATGTAGTCGGTATCTTGCTGTTGGTGTCCTTCTTCGGGCTGGTTGTGTACGCCGTACGCGGCGGCAATCTGATGCTCGGCATTTTCACGATGGCAATCATTTGGACGGTTCTGCCGATGGTTGGCAACATGGTGGTGACGGATCCCTCCTTCATCGAGATGGGCGGGAAGATCGTTCAGACCTCGTGGGGGGACGCGCTGAAAAAGGTGTTCCAGTCGGGGCCTGAGGGCTGGGGCTCGGTGCTGGTCAACGTCTGCTTCGGCGCGTGGTTCGGTCGCGTGCTGATGCGCACGGGCATCGCCTCGAGCCTCATTCGCACGACGACGGAGCTCGGCGGCGACAAGCCATGGCTGACGTGCATCCTGATCTGCATTGTGACGACGGCGATCTTCTCGTCGGTGTTCGGCGCGGGTGCAGTCATCGCGATCGGCGTTATCGTGCTGCCGATTTTCCTCTCCCTCGGCATCAATAAGATTGTCGCGACGGTTGCCTTTATGATGAGTGTCGGCGCGGGTATGTTCCTGAATCCCGTGCTCTACGGGCAGTTCGCGGCGTTCTTCCTCGATGGCAGCGGCAAGACGATGTATCCCTATGAGATGCAGGTGAGCTGGGGCATCTACGGCATGCTGATCCAGATGGCGGTCATCATCGTGCTCGTGATTCTCTCAACGCGTCAGAAAAAGGTGCACAGCTGGGCGGCGACGCTGCCGCAGAGCCAGCGCGCAAAGGATCGCGTCTCCGGCTATGCGCTGCTCACGCCGATTCTCCCCGTCGTGCTCCTGATCGTGTTCAAGGTTCCGATCATCCTCGGCTTTGTCTGCGGCAGCTTCTATGCGATGCTGACGTGCGGCAAGCTGAAGTCGTGGGCGCAGACGGCGCGCACGATCAACAAGGACTTTTTCGACGGTGTCTGCGACACGGCGCCGCTCGTCGGATTCCTGCTCTTCCTGCCGATGTTCAACAAGGCGGCGGAGCTCTGCGTGCCGTACTTCCGCGCGCTGCTCGGCGGCGTCATCCCGAACGATACGCTCGTCCTCTCGCTCGCCTTTGCCGTGCTCGCACCGATGGGGCTCTTCCGCGGGCCGTTCACGCTGTTCGGCTGCGGCGCGGCGACGCTCGGCATTCTGAACTCGCTGAATCTGCCGGTCAGCTATCTGGCGCCGCTCATCATCATCCCGAGCATTGTCATGAATGTTTCCTGCTGCATCACGCAGTCATGGATCGTGTGGGGCGTCAGCTATACAAAAGTTTCGACGCGCGAGTATCTCATGATCAGCGCGACGGCGGGCTGGATCATCACCGCGATTCTTGAGATCATGATCTACGTCATGTTCGGGCATGCTGCCTGAGTGGAATAGGAGGGGCATTATGTCGATAGAAATCAAACGTCAGGTACGCATGGGCATCGACGTGGGCGGCACGCATACGAAGGCGGTCGCGATCGACAACGCGACGCAGAAGATCATCGGCAAGGCGTCGGTCAAGACGACGCACGATGACGAGTACGGCGTCGCGGCGGGCGTTGTGCAGGCGTTTCAAAAATGTATGGAGCAGCACGGGATCGCGCCGGAGGAGGTCATCTTCGTCGCGCACTCGACGACGCAGGCGACGAATGCGCTCGTGGAGGGCGACGTGGCAAAGGTCGGGATCATCGGCACCTCGGAGGGCGGCATTCAGGGGCTCCTCGCGAAGATCCAGATGAAGCTCGGCAACATTGACCTCGGCAACGGGCGCAAGATCGAGATTGTCAACCGTTACATCCCCGAGGGGAAATTTTCGCATGACAGCGTGGAGCAGGCAGCGAAGGAACTGCGGGCAGAGGGCGCGGAGGTCTTCGTCGCAACGCAGGCGTTCGGCGTGGACGATATGGCGGAGGAGCAGAACATCGCCTCGGTGACGAAGGACGAGATGGGCGTCGAGACGACGATGGCATCGGAGATCACGAAGCTCTACGGTCTGACGCGACGCACGCGCACGGCGGCGATCAACGCCTCGATCCTGCCGAAGATGCTGAACACGGCGAACCAGACGGAGTACTCGGTACGCACGGCGGGCGTCACGGTGCCGCTGATGATCATGCGCGGCGACGGCGGTGTCATGGAGATCACGGAGATGAAAAAGCGCCCCGTGCTCACGATGCTCTCGGGACCTGCCGCCTCGGTCATGGGCTCGCTCGTCTACCTGCGCGCGTCGAACGGCGTGTACTTCGAGGTCGGCGGCACGACGGTCAACATCGGCGTCATCAAGGACGGCCGTCCCGCAATCGACTACTCTATCGTGGGCGGGCACCGCACGTACATCACATCGCTCGATGTGCGTGTCATGGGCGTTGCAGGCGGTAGCATGATCCGCGTGAGCGAGAAGGGCGTCAAGGATGTCGGCCCGCGCAGCGCACATATCGCGGGGCTCGAGTACGCCGTCTTTACGCCCGAGGAGGAGATCGTCGATCCGAAGCTTGAGCTGTTCTCCCCGCGTCCCGGTGATCCGAGCGACTATGTGTGCATCCGCCTCGCCAGCGGCAAGCGCATCACGATCACGAATACCTGCGCGGCGAACGTGCTCGGGCTGATTGACCCGCAGTACTTCTCGTACGGCAATGCGGCGGCGGCGCGCAAGGCGATGCAGCCCGTTGCGGACTACATGGGCACGACGGTCGAGGATGTGGCGCGTCAGATCCTCACGCGCGCGTATGAGAAGATCAGCCCCGTGATCTTTGAGCTCGCGGACAAATACAAGCTCGAACGCGACATGATCCACCTCGTCGGTGTCGGCGGCGGTGCGGCGGCGCTGATCGGGTTCTGCGCGGAGAAGATGGGCGTGCACTACAGCATCCCGGAGAACGCGGAGGTCATCTCCTCGATCGGCGTTGCGCTTGCGATGGTGCGTGATGTGGTCGAGCGCACAGTGCCGAACCCGACGGCAGATGACATCCGCGCGATCAAGCAGGAGGCGATCGACAAGGCGGTCGAGAGCGGTGCCGCGCCCGATACGGTCGAGGTGCACATCGAGATCGACGCGCAGACATCGAAGCTGACTGCGATCGCGAGCGGCTCGACGGAAGTCAAGGCACAGGATCTGATGGCGGAGTGCTCCGAGGAGGAGGCACACGCGATTGCCGCCGAGGACATGAAGACGACCGTTGACGCGATTGAGGTCACGGCGCACAGCCCGAACTTCCGCATCTTCCAACCGAAGGACACGGGCGGCGCACGCGCCGTGCGCATCGTGGACAAGAAGGGCTTTATCAAGGTGCAGCGCGCGGATGCAAAGGCTGCCGCCACGCGCGTGACGGGCTATCGCGGCGTCGTCACGCAGATGTGGGAGGAGCTCGCCGTGTATAAGGCGGACGCCATTCTGCGCCCGGACTACTACATCTGTGCGGGCGCGCGCGTGATGGACTTCTCGGGCAGCACGGAGCTCGACCGCGTCCTGATGCTCATGGATGTGGAGATGCAGGCGATGGATGCGTCGATGGAGATTCTGGTGGTCGGCGCACGCACGATGATGTAAGACGGAGCGTACAGATGGGAGGAGATGGGCGTGGACTGGGCAAAACTCTTTCGGCGGTCAAAACCTGCGTCGTATGAGCCGTATGCGGAGCAGCAGGTCTATCCCATCGGGGCGATGATGCGGCACATGGCGCAGATCGTGCCCGTGGACTATGGGTGGTACGCGTTCTCGCGGGAACTGCTGCGGGATAAGTTCACGGACGATGAAAAACGCGTCCTGATGGAGTGGGCGTACCGCTGCGGTGCGGAGGAGGCAGACCTTCTCCGTGCGGCGTGCGAGGCAGAGGATACCGCGCTGACGCCCGTACGCGCAGCGCAGCATCTCGGTGTGGAAATCCGCTCTGAGGACGCATCGCCCGGCGGCGGACAGATACTCTTTGCGACCCTTACGGAGCCGGATCTCATCACCGTCTATCGGGATGCGGTGCGGCGCGGCGAGGCTCTTCTTACGGACACGGATGTGGCAGCGTCGCTCCCGCGCCTTGACATCACGCGCATCCTCCTGTGGCACGAGCTGTTTCACGTGGTGGAGATGCAGAAGAAGGCGACGATCTTTACACAGACCGAGAAGATCGCGCTTTGGCGCGGTCCGATCCCGAACCGCTCCACGATCCGCTGTCTGGGCGAGATCGCGGCGATGCAGTTCGCTGCGGCGATGGAGGGGCTGACGTATTCGCCCTACTGTCTGGACGTGCTGCTCGTGTACGGTTACGACATGCGCGCGGCGAGTGCGCTGTTTGATGAGATCAGAGAGGTTCTCTCCCATGCGGAGGGGATGACGGAGGAGGATGCCATATGTTGACGGAGAATATCAAGATCGAGGGCAAGTGGGACTATCGCGCTGTGAGATTTCGCCGCGCAATTGCGTTTCTGAAGGAAACGGATTTTTTGAACGAACAGCCGGGCAGCGTGCTGCAGATCGGGGACGGCATGCGCGCGGAGGTGCAGGAGTATGAGACCATGCCCGCAGATACCTGCCGGTTTGAGTCGCATCGGAAATACTTTGACATTCAGTACGTGGCAAGCGGCGAGGAGTGCATGGGCTATATCCGGCAGTCCGAGCTGACCCCGGCGGAGCCGTACGATGCGGAGCGCGACCTCGCGTTCTATGAGGAGCCGCAGACCGCAGGACGCGTGCATCTGCGCGCGGGGGACTTTGCCGTCGTATCGCCCGACGATGGGCACAAACCGCGCTGCATCGGCGATGCGCCGTGCCTCGTGCGCAAGATCGTGGTGAAGGTTCCCGTCGAGGACTGAGAGGAGACAGCGATGTCAGACGTTATCTTATTCGGAGAACCGATGGTCATGTTCGTGGCGGAGACCGAGGGACCGCTCGATGAGGTGGAGAACTTTACGAAGCTGCTCGCGGGTGCGGATGTCAACGTTGCCATCGGGCTCAAGCGTCTCGGGCACAGTGTGACCTATGCCACGCGCCTCGGGCGGGACCCGTTCGGAACCTATATCGAGAAGAAGCTGCGGAAGGAGCAGATTCACACACAGATCACATACGACGCGGAGCACTTTACGGGCTATCAGCTGAAAAACAAGGTGTCAGAGGGCGATCCCGAGGTCTTTTATTTCCGACGGAACAGCGCTGCCTCGCATCTGAGCGAGGCGGACGTGGAGGCGATTCCGCTGGACGGTGTGCGCGTGCTGCACATGACGGGCATCCCCGCCGCGCTCTCGGGGAGCTGCCGCAATGCCTCCTACCGACTGATCGAGCGCGCACGGGAGCGGGGCATCTGCGTGACCTTTGACCCGAACCTGCGCCCGACGCTCTGGGAGAGCAGACATGCGATGATCCGCACGGTGAATCACCTCGCATCGATGGCAGACATCGTCCTGCCGGGCACGGCGGAGGGCGAGATCCTGATGGGGAGCAGTGACCCCGCTGAGATCGCCGCGTTCTATCGCGGGCGCGGTGCACGCATGGTCTTTGTCAAGGAGGGACCGAAGGGCGCCTATGCCGATACGCCCGAGGGATGCACGCACATCGCGGGGATTCCGGCGGAGCAGGTCGTCGATACCGTCGGCGCGGGCGACGGTTTTGCCGTCGGCATCATCAGCGGGTGGCTTGAGCATCTGCCCGTCGCGCAGATGGTCGAGCGCGCGAATGCAATCGGCTCGATTCAGGTCACGGTCAAGAGCGACAACGAGGGGCTGCCGACGCGTGAGGAGCTCGCGGCATACATCGCAAAGCGGGGAGGTGGCGCACAATGAAGCTGCAAGTAGCCATTGACCGCGTCGATGTCCCCGCCGCGATGGAGATGATTCGTCAGGTGGAGGCGTACGCGGACATCGTGGAGATCGGCACCTCCCTCATCAAGGACTTTGGACTTGAGAATAGCGTTGGGGCGCTTACGCGCACCTTTCCCGCACAGGACTTCCTCGCGGATATCAAGACCTGCGATGAGGGCGCGTACGAATTCCGAAAAACGTACGAAGCGGGCGCGGCAGTCGCGACCGTGATGGGCTTCTCCTCGTCTGCGACGATCCGCGCGTGTGCAGAGGTCGCCGACGCGTTCGGCAGGGACTACCTGATCGACCTCCTCGCATGCGATGCGGCGCGCGTGCGGCAGATCGCCGCAGAATTCCCGCGTGCGATTTTCTGCATCCACCTGCCCTCGGACTGCGTGGGCGAGGGGCTCGGCGCACTCATCGAGGAGATGGCGGGACAGCTGCGCGCCGCTGCCAAAACGCCGCGCATCGCGGCAGCGGGCGGCGTGCAGCTTGCGAGCGTGCCGCTCCTCAGGCGTTGTGGCATCGAGATCGGCATCGTCGGGAGTGCCGTTACGAAGGCGGCGGATCCTGCGGCGGAAGCGCGCGCATTTCATAAGGCGATGAGAGAATAGGGAGGAGAACTATGCTGGAGATACTAAAGCAGATCGAGGAGGAAATTCATGGCGTCCTCGCAAAGGTGAAGGAGGATGACATCGAGCGTTTCATGGCGGAGATTGCGCCGAATCGGCGCATCTTTGTCGACGGAGAGGGGCGCTCCGGCTTCAGTGCAAAGGGGTTTGCCATGCGACTGATGCACCTCAAATATACCGTGTATTTCGTGGGTGAGACGATTACCCCTGCCGTGGAGGCGGGTGACGTGTTTATCGCTGTCTCCGGCTCGGGCACAAGCAAGAACGTCGTGAGCGACGCCGAGAAGGCAAAGGCAAAGGGCGCGCGCGTGCTCGCTGTCACGAGCAAGCCGGCGTCGCCGCTCGGGCAGTGTGCCGACGTTGTGCTTGAGATTCCGGGCACTGTCAAGGGGGACGCGGGCGGCGAACGCAAATCCATCCAGCTCCTCAGCTCGCTGTTCGACCAGAGCCTCCACATCGTTCTCGATGCCGTCTGCCTCGCGCTCTCGCGCCGCGATCACATCGCGAACGAGCAGGCGACCGCGACGCATTGGTGAAGGGGCACCACAGCCCCAAGCCTGCCCCGCCGCAGCGGGGAAGGGGGACCGCGCAAGCGGTGGAAGGGGCGCTTGTAGCGATACCACTGACATAATCAAGGGCTGTTGCACGAAGTTTTCTAGCTTCATGCAACAGCCCTACTTGTCGAGCGCTTTACTCCTCAGCGCGTAGCCCCCGTGCCCTTGTTTTTTGCCTCCTCCCGCGCACTGCGCAGACAGCTGTCAAAGTAGCGCGCGAGATTCTTCTCCATGACGGCGACATCCGTTTCATTCGATGAGGAGCCGGGGTTATCGGCGAGCGTCGCCGCCCAGTCGTTCGGCCCCTTCAGTGTGAAGAAGGCGACAAAGGTGGCGCGCGTCAGCTCCGTTTCGTTCGGCGGCAGATCGTAGAACGTAATCTTGCGCCCATACAGTGCAGAAAGCACGACACCGTCCCCGTTTGGACGGTACAGCGTGTGGAGCTTCTTGCAGATCGCCGCCAGATCTGCGCCGCGCGCGCCGTCCGTGACGAAGATAAAGTCGCCCTCATCAAAGAGCGAGACCTCCCGATCAAGGTGTTTGCGTTTGACGCCCGAATGAATCAGTGCCTCCGCCTCCTCCGCCGTTGCCGTGCGGAACCCGTACTCTGCCGTCACCCGTGCAATATCCGCATTCAGATGCGCGGCATACCCCGTCGCATACTGAAAGAACGCATTCGTGTCCCGCTCCGCACCGGGGCGCGGGAGCGTCGGGCGGCGGACGACCGCATTGCACGAGAAGGTAAAATCATTTGCCGTGTCGCGCAGGACATAGATGCGCCGCTCGAACGGCTTTTCTTTTTCAACCTGCGTTTCCGTGCAGATGAGATGCGGATTGCAGACGGCAAATTTCTCCTCCACCATCGCGATCACATCGTCCGCCGTATACGGATCGCTGCTTTCTGTGGCGAGTGTGGATGAGCAGCCCGTGAGGAGGACGACAGAGAGGAGGAGCGCACAGAACGCCCCCAATAGGTGTATGTCGTTACATCCTGTGCATTCCGATAGTTTCGAGGACATTACCACCGTAACCTCACTCTCTTTCCGACTTCACGCTCGATGATCTTTTTGAACTCCTCGATCTCCCGCACATCCGTATCCTTGATCGTAATTTCGGAGCGAATATCTTTTTTTCCCGCCTTATAGCGATAGGACATCATGTTCTGACTCCCATATAGAACATATTTTTCACAGACGGCGATTTTCATGTGGGAGTCGATGCGGACGAACTTTGCGTTGGGGAGTGCGCCGCGCATCTTGTTGATCTTTTCCAGATGCTCGAACTCGTTCTTCAGCGTCAGACAGGTTGCGCCATACGCCTCGATAGACTTGTCCATGCGCTCTTTTGCATCCGTTCTATCCCGCTTGATCCGCTCGTATGTCTCCTTGTCTTCGATGTGAAACAAATAAAATCTCCTCCTATGAGGATATTATAGCATATGCTTCTATCCTACCGCGAAACGACTGCATAAAATTCCTATCATTTTTCATTCAAAACAAGCAACTACATATAGTTGCTTGTTTCATAGAGATTTTGTAAAATAAAAAAGGATGGAGGTGGACGATGAAGAATATTCTACGGTATAAGGAATATGTCGGCTCCGTAGAAATTTCGGAGACAGATGGTCTTCTCTTTGGCAGGGTTCTCGGCATACAGGAAAAAGTCACCTATCAGGCAGTCAGAGCCGATGAATTGGTCAAAAATTTTCATCAGGCGGTTGATGTGTACCTTGAACAATGCAAAAAAAATGGAATTTCTCCGGAAATTCCGTACAAGGGCAGCTTCAACGTTCGTATTTCTCCTGCATTGCATCGAGCGCTTGCGATTCATGCGGTACAAACCGGCTTGAATCTCAACCGATTGGTTGAGCATATCCTCACGACCTATGAGCCGCTCTATACACAGGAAAAGGACGTGTTATCATGAAGATTACGCTCATGAACAAGAATACGCCCCTCATGTCGCTGGATATTGACATCAAGACCAGCTACGTCAAAGAGATTCTCGAAATTCACAATGCAGAGCCGATGCCGATTGCAATCTATAGCGATGATTGGACAATGCTCGGTGAGAATTTCACACAGTGGTGGAATGGCCGCAGCATTCCCGTCTCACGTCGGCAGCTGCGCGAGCGGCTGCAGGATCTGCAGGTCTCGGCGATGGCAGAGATCATCAATAAATCGTTCGGCCTCAGCCTCTCTGACCAATATTGGATCAAGCCGCTTGGTGCAGACATAGCATGGAAGGACATCAATTTCTTTACGAATGCCTTCTCCATGGACATGGGAGAATTTCTAATTGACAATCGCATCAATGGGGATTTGGATATGAACTCGCCGGACAACACATCCGATGGTCTCATCCAGAAAAAATGGATCATTGAGGATGGTGTTCGGTATCTGATGAAGACCGGAACACCGCCGTTCGTCCAAGAGCCGTTCAACGAGGTCATTGGCTCGCGCATCCTTTCCTGTATGTCCATCCCCTATGTAGAGTACACGCTTGCAGAGGACGATCATCGATATTACAGCAAGTGCAAAAACTTCATCGACGAGGATCATGAGTATGTATCTGCCTACTATATCTGCAAATCTATGTGCTTTGAGGAAGGGACGGCAAAGGAGGAACAGCTGAAACGTGCGATGGAGCATTATCAGATTCATGACGGTGAGAAGTTCGTTCAGCAAATGCTCTGCCTTGATTTTCTCATCATGAATGTAGATCGGCATTGGGGCAACTTCGGGTTCATCCGTAATGTCAACACCTTGGAGATTGAGCACCCTGCGCCGATCTTCGATAATGGCAACAGCCTTTGGTATGACATGGCGCATATCCCAGAGCATTTCGATAAGGCAAAGACCTTCCGGAATAAACACAGGACGCAGATCAAACTTGTCCGCGACTTCTCCGGCATCGACTTTGCAATGCTGCGCTATGTTCCCGCACAGGCAAAAGAAATTCTAACGGAAAACAAGAATCTTCCGAGTGACCGATCGGAGAAAATCGCGATCGGCATACTCGAGCGTATTCGTATGCTTGAGAAGATCAGAGGTCGGTAGAGCGTATCCTTGATACGATAAGGAGAGTGATTCACATGGGTATCTTTTCCAGTTTGAAACAATGGAATGATGAGTGCAATGAGCGTGGGAAGGTCATTGAACAGCAAGAGGCCGAAAAACGCCGACAGAAAAAGAAATCCGTGATTATATTGAAAAAGGAGACTCTGGTACAGTCGATTTTTCCAATCTAAGGAACCACTGATAAAATGAAGTCCGTCAGATTGGCGTAGATTTTTTCGTCCGATTGAGGAGGCAAACCGGACACAGAGAGGTGCTCTGTGGAGGATCGAGGGCGAAAAGCGGGCAAAAAAGATGCGCCAAAATGATGGTGCTGGATTTATCATTGCTCCCCTCGAAAAAACCCCGTCGCGTTCGGTATGTTTCGAATGCGGCGGGGTTTTTCGTGTATGAGTTATCTCCCCTGCACGTCTTTCACGTAGACGTAGCGGCAGAGCAGGGCAGCGACGGCGGCAATCGCCGCGCCGATGTAGCCGATGTGGGCGAGGTTGAAGATGCCCGAGTAGATCGCCGTCGCGACGGTCGATGCGTCGCGCGGGACGATGGCGAGCTGTCCGAGCCCAAAGAGCGCGACCATCATGAGCAGGAGCCGTTTCAGCTCCATGCGGCAGGTCAGCAGCATGAGCGGCAGCGAGAGCAGAGCAACCACCCACGCATAGATCGTGATCATCTGCCCCGTCGCCGCCTCCGTCATGGAGAACGACTCCGAGATATCGATGAGCAGTGCGATCGGTATGAACTCGGATGTGTTAAAGATAAATGCGGCAATCGTGATGCCGAGCAGCGCCATATATTGACGCATTGGAATTCTCATAGAAAAACCTCCCCGTCTGTGCAGATATTTATCTGCATTATAGAAACAGGGAGGGGGGAAATGCAAGAAAAAAGTGTAATCGAAAGGTTCGCTCTACGACCTGCGTGGATTATGCAGCCTCGTTCTCCTCGGCCAAGTCCACCTCACGCAGCATGGACGCCTCCATCAGATTCACGATGCGGTCGGGGAGCTTGTACTGGATGCCGCCGCCTGTGCGTCCGAACCACGGAGCGATCTTCCCTTTCTGCACACCATCGATGGGACGCTCAACGCAGTAGACGTGGAAGTCGCCCTCACTCGTCGTGCTCGGCAGTGCCCGCTGCTCGAACGTCATGCCGTCGGGCGAGACATAGCGACCCGTCGGCTTCCCGTAGCGTGTCAGCAGATCGCCCGCAGGGAGCGTGACCGTCACAATCACACCGACTGCGCCGTCGTTGCTCGGGTAGATCGGGCGGCCGTCGTCGGCATAAAAACGTGCCTCACCCTTCTTGCCCGGGGTATAGGCGACACCTTGTTCGGCGGCGAGACCCGCGATAAACTCATCCGTCGGCGGGGCATAGTTGTAGTACATCTTCGAGTAGGGGGGGCTGTTCCTGCGTGCGCATGTCTGCGGCGGCAGCAGTTTGCCCGAGGGCGGGCGCGGCATCTATGCCGATCTGCGGCGAGATAAGTACGGTGAGGATGAAGAGTGCGGCGCTGACAGCGTGCAGGATATTGCGGCGCATCTACCCTCCTGCGTCACGCGCTGTCATGGGGAGGAGGCGGTCGATGAGTTTCATGAAAATGCTCCTTTCTGGAAATTCGTACAATTTAATACCTTCATCATATAGTAGAATACGAAAAAAGGCAAGATAAGACTGCATGATGAAATAATAAGCCGCTGCATTCTTGGGCGAATCGGGGTATCTCCTTTTGCCCTCCTGTGTTATAATGAAAGTGTAGCTTTTTTTCATGTTTTTGACAGATACATCTCGGAGGGGGTTTATGAGAAAGAAATACAAAGCCGCTGTTGGCATATTGGGCGCAGTGCTCTTCCTGCTCGCCATCCTCGGCGGTTCTCTCTATGCCATCAGGGCGCACAAGACCGATCATGAAAAGGTGGCCGCAGCAAAGCACGACCTGCGCGGGCTGACCATAGACGAGCAGGTGGAGGAGATCCTGTCCTCCATGTCCGTCACGGAGCGGATCGGGCAGATGGTGATGGTCGGCATCCCGGGGAGAACGCTGGACGATGATGCCCGCTATGTCCTGCATCAGTTCCACTATGGCGGGATCATCCTATTTGACAGGAATCTGGACTCAGAGGAGCAGACGAGGCGGCTCATCTCGGACATCCAGTCCCATGCGGACGAGGAGCTGCCCCTCTTTATCGCCATTGACGAGGAGGGCGGCGCGGTGGTGCGTGGCGAGAGTTTCATCCCTGCGCCCCCTGCGGCACAGGAGGTAGGGCAGGAGGGGGCTGCCGCTGCCGAACGCTTCGCCGCCTCCGTGGCGGGGGATCTCATGTCCCTCGGGATCAATGTGAATTTTGCCCCCGTTGCCGATGTGGGCGCGCCGGATGGACGCTCCTACAGTACGGATCCGCATGAGGTGCTTGCATGCGTCCGAGCGGCAGGGAACGGGTATCGCTCCGCAGGGATGATCTATGCGCTCAAGCATTTTCCCGGTATAGGCAGGGGCACGGTGGACTCCCACGAGGAGATTTCCTCCATCGAGGCGGGCGAAGAGGAGCTGCAGAAAACCGATCTCGTGCCGTTCCGAGGCATGATCGAGGAGACGGGCAGGGGGAAGGATCTCGACTATATGGTCATGGTGGGACATCTCCAATATCCCGCGCTTGACGGAGAGAATCCTGCGAGCCTCTCCCGTGCGATCACTACGGATCTGCTCCGCTCCGAGCTGGGCTATGAGGGGCTTGTCATCACAGACGACCTCGAGATGGGCGCGGTGGCAAATCATCTCACATTCCGCGCAACGGGACAGAGGGCGGTCGAGGCAGGCGCGGATATCGTGCTGGTCTGTCATGAACTCGCGCATGCCGAGGATGCCTATATGGGGATATACGACGCTGTGCAGAGCGGACAGATCAGCGAGGAGCGGATTAATGAATCTGTACGCCGGATCATCAGGGCAAAACTGACGCATGGTCTGATACCTTAATCCTAGGAAATGGGAAGCAATGATGAAAATATTAGTGCTTTCCAAGAAGGGAACAAGAATATTTCGGCGAATATTAATAACATTAATTACCCCTGTGGATCATCTGCAAGATAGGAGGCAAACAAGATGAATTTGTTACGCCCGACTGCCTGTCTGCTGGCGGTCATGCTCGTCTTTTCCCTCTCGGGCTGCAAGCTCCCTTCCGGACTCGTCAAAGCCGTCAAGAAAGAGGTGGCGGGGGAGGTTGTGGAGCAGGGAATCAGAGCCGCCGCCGGTGCTGCAACGGGCAGTAAACAGGGCGCATCCTCCGGTAGCGTTGTACCGTCTGCGGGCAGAGGCTCGGGTCTCGCCAGAGCCGGCGGAGCGATGGTCGCAGGTGGCGCAGTAGCTGCGGGCACAGCTGCCATCAGCGAGGCATCCGGGCAGAACCGGAGCACGCAGGAGGCAGTCAATACGCTGGTGGGCTACTATCAGAATCTGGCTGCCGGCAGGACGTCGGCGGCGTACAACACCCTGACATGGGAGATGCAGAACCAGCTGGGCACGTATGAATCGTTCTCACAGGGCTACACCACGACCGTCTCCAATGAAGTGAGCAACATACGGATCGTCTCCGAGACCCCCGCCCAAGTCGTCGTCAGCTATCAGCTCGACTCCAAGGACAAGATCAACGGGCGTATCTCGCAGCAGTCGTTCTCAGGCAGGGCGACCCTCCTCCAGAGCGACGGTCGCTGGCTGATTGGGGAATTCGATGTGACATTGAGATAGTGCTTCCTAAAGGGCTGTTGTACGAGCCAATGACCTCGTACAACAGCCTCTTTTGTCATTTTAGCGGCGATTCCTATACAAAATAGGATTTCTATGTTATGATTTTGGCCGGAATAGGATTATTTCATAAGGAGGAATCATCATGTCATTCTGTGGAAACTGCGGCAAACAGCTTGCCGATGGCGCGCGCTTCTGTCCGGGATGCGGGACGAAGATCGTCTCCCTGGAAAAGCCCGCTGCCTCTCCTGCCGCGCAGCAGGGCGGCGCCTATGGCGCAGGGCAGAACGCCCCGCAGCAGAGTCCTGCCTCGTTCCCGCCGCCGCCCGGCATTGGTGGACAGCAGCAGCCCGGCTATGGCGGAGGGCAGCAGCCGCCGTATCCGTATCAGCCGCCCTATGGGGGCGGGGGCGCGCCGCAGCCCGAGGATCTCCGCGCGATGCTCCTTACCTATCAGGGACGCCTCAACCGCAAGCCGTACATCCTGTACAGCATCGGCATCTGGTTTCTCATGGTCGTTCTGAATGTCGTGGGGGACGTGTTGGGAGATAGTCGCTCGTCGGTGGCGCTTCTCGTCGCCTTCGCGCTCTACCTCGCCGTCCTCGCCCTGTGCGTTCCCTCCGTTATGCTGACCATCCGCCGCTGGCATGATCTGGGCAAATCCGGCTGGTTCACACTGCTCTCGCTGATCCCCGTCGTGAACTTCTTCGTCGAGATCTATCTGTGGGCGGCACCGGGAACCGCAGGGCCGAATGCGTACGGAGAGGATCCGCTCACGTACAGGGGATAGGCGGAGTTTGCTCCCGGACGATGCTTCGCGTTGACAGTCTATACAAAATGAGTTTTATATGTTATGATTTCGTCGGAATATCGGATTATTTCATAAGGAGGAATCATCATGTCATTCTGTGGAAATTGCGGCAGCCAGCTCGATGCAGGACAGAAGTTCTGCCCGAACTGCGGGTCGAAGACCGTCTCCCTGGAAAAGCCCGCTTCCCCGCCTGCGCCCCAGCAGGGCGGTGCCTATGGCGCGGGACAGAACGCCCCGCAGCAGTTCCCGCCGCCGCCCGTCTACGGCGGAGGGCAGCAGTCGCCCGGCTATGGTGGAGCACCGCAGTCTCCTCCGCCGTATCAGCCGCCCTATGGGGGCGGGGGCGCGCCGCAGCCCCGATCGGAGGGGATCCGTGAGATGTTCCTCACCTACCATGGGCGTCTCAACCGCAAGCCGTATATCCTGCGCGGACTCCTAGTGGGGATCACCTCGTCGATTTTGTCCAATGTGATGGGCGTGATGGCAGAGAGTAGCTCGCTGGCGTTGAATCTCGTGTCCCTCGTGCTGCTCGTTGTTGTCCTCGCCCTGTGTGTTGTGTCCGTCATGCTGATGATCCGCCGTTGGCACGATCTGGGCAAATCCGGCTGGTTCTCGCTGCTCCTCCTCGTGCCGCTCGTGAACCTCGTCGTCGGCCTTTATCTCTGGGTGAAGAAGGGGGATGACGGTCCCAACCGGTATGGCGAGGATCCGCTGGCGTACAGGGGATAGGCATTAGGGCTCACATTTTTGCTGACTCATAGATGAAAATATCCTTCAAGAAGAGCATTCTTTTTGAAGGATATTTTTTTGCAAGGCGTGTCAAATTTTTCTATGATAGATATTGTGAAAATTAACATAATTATGATATAATTCTAATGAATAATAACCTTTCACAATTATCGGAGATGGTTTGCTGATGTTGTCGGAGGAATTGTTTAGGAAGTGTTGTCTTTGCGTATGGTGAAGATTCTCTTGTATATGAGAAATAGGGAGATGATGAACATGCAGATGAGAAGATTTCTGGCACTCTTGTTGATTCTGATGTCGCTGCTGGTGACCTCGGGCTGCGGAGACGATAAATACGTCACGCTTGTGAAGGGCGGAACCTTGCAGATGGCGCCGGACGTGAAGATCGGCAAAGCCTTCGATAACTTCTTTGGCAATACTAAATGGAAGTCATTTGAGTCCACGGACGGGAAGCGTGTTGTTGAGTTTGTGGGTGACTGCACTTGGAACAACAAAGAGGCTGAGTGCTGCGTTCAATTCATCATCCTCTCAGACACGACATTTGAACTTGGCGCGGTCACGATCAACGATGTGGAAATGAATCGTTTGGAAAGCATGGGGATCGTGAACAAGGCATTGACCGACAAATAGCTGCAAAGGGCGTCGCGGATAACATGAAGCCCGTCAGATCGGTGTAGAGTTTATGAGCGGTCAATTGCAAAATGCATCAGCATACAAAAAGAGCCGTCCTTTTGGACGGCTCTTGTATATGATTGGTGTAGCGGATGTTAATCGCTATCTTGTAGTGAACGGCTATAAAGACACACAACTGAAGCGCAAAATGATGGATATGGCCGCAATACGAGAAGGGCGTGAGAATTATACTTCAGCGAGCGACCTGGGAACGTTTTTTCTTCGTCTATATCACTCACAATGTGTAGGGGAGAGATATGATGCAAAAATGAGAGAATGAAAATGAAAGAAGGGAAAACTGTAGTTTCTTTTGATGGGGTAAATGGTTATTTGAGCGCCTATTTAAGTATATTTGTTTGGGCTGGGTTTATTGCTATTATTATTCTCCTTATACCATTTTTACTGCTTAGATCGGTTTTTAGATTTTTAATAAACCATTGGGAGATAACACTGGCCGTAATTGTTGGTATAGGATATCTCTTGAATAGAGGGAGCAGTAATGAAAATGCACAATCAGAGGACAGTAATGTACAAAGGGGTTCCTCAGATAACCCTATATCGGAAGAGCCTATAAATACCCTTTCTACGAGTGAGATGAATAAGGGTGAATCCTTGTTGTCGGATTCTATAGGTGCTAAAAATGACACCAAACCCGCTGTAAAATATTGCGGACATTGCGGAGCACCTATGGCTACGGAGGATCTTTTCTGCGGAAACTGTGGAAAAACTTCGAACTAGTCAACTTATACTATGTATATGGAGAGTCTGAATGTTCTTAGGGAAAGGAGCTGTTTTGTTATGAGGATATTCAAGGTGTTTATGGCGACTGCATTTATGGCAGTCGCACTGTTTGTCATGAACAATACAACTCATGCGGAACATTGGGTCGATGTGCAGAATAAGTATCTTGTTGACGTAGACTCACTCGGAAAAGACTACGAGTATATGGATCCTCAAAATGGATGGTATATTGCAGGTCATGCCCAAGTCTACAACAAAACCACAGGAGTATCTAAAACGTGGTATGCTCAAAACTATAATTCTGAAGGGGTTAAGGGAACACATAACACGCTGTATTTGAGAATGGGATATGACAATATCCTTCGTGGTGTAACCATGAAAGATGGGGCTGAATGGAATGTTGCCAATTTCATCCTTGTCTACTTTGAATAAGTGAATTAGGAATGGAGGTGAAAGAAATATTGGTTGGGGAAAGGGGGCTCTCTTTCATATTTGCATTGTTGCTGGGGGCTCTGATTGCAGGTGCAACCGGAAATGCAGAGGCGGCTTCAATCTAGGGATCTGATTTTGAAGGGAGTGTTTGTGACTCTTTTAACAGCAGTGTCCATACTCGTTGGATTTGGTCTTGGGCATTCTGCAGAAGCAATGACGAGAGTATATGACGAAAAAGGGATGCGTATTACGGTAGATGAATCTTCTATTATCTGGAAGCAAGATAATTCGTCGGGACGCAACTTTGCTGTTATCATATACGAATGGGAAAAGTATTGTCTCTACGAATTTACAACGGATGCTTATGGAAGATGGCTTTGTACCATTAACTCGACAACAAGCTGTTCGCCGGTAACCCATGCATATGTACAGGCAGTTCTCAAGTTTTGCCTAAACTATACTGGACGCCCATACATGAGGTAGTGAGAAAGGAGATCTCTCTATATATGAGGGGACGTTTGTTGCTGTTCTGATGGGGTTGATGATTGGGGGAGTTTGTACTACACAAAGTGCCAATGCTAAAGCTGCTTGTGGGGCAGATGGCAGAACCTTTTGGTATGACGAGCATCCTCAAATATATTATGACCGAAGAGGTGACGGACGAATATAAAAACGTCACTTGGTAAAAGAAACATATAGCTACTTTCCCCCATAGCCGCGCGGCTATGGGGGATTTTCTGTCTTTATAGGAGGTAATCAACATGAAGCAAGGTCGTACGTTACAGGAACTCGGGCAGGAGCTCTCGCGTCAGCGCGAGGCGCGGAAGGATTTTATCTCAGATACGCGGTCGCTCGCGATGGATTCGTCCGCTCTGGGCGGTCGTTTCCTCATCGCTCTTGGCGATGACACGCAGGAGTACACGATTGGCGAAACTGCCCATCAGCAGATCGCTGCGCGTCTGCAAATCCCCTACCGCTACTATCAGAAGATGCAGAGGGAATATCCGGCACTCCTCGATGAGAATGTCAACGGATGGTTTCGACAGTCACCTGAGCGTCGGATGATTCGTGTACTGGACGGCAATGTGCGCGCATTTCTCTCCGATCGCTATCGCCGTCTGGACAATCTGGAACTCTGCACGGCGGTGCTGCCCGTGATTCAGGAGATGAAGGACGCGACGATTATGAGCTGTGAGGTCACGGAATCGCACCTCTAAGGTCGTCAACAAGAAGCTGAAAGCCGAGGTCGGTGTCGGTGATGTTGTACAGGCGGGCTTTGTCGTGTCCAACAGTGAGGTCGGGCTTAGCAGTCTGAAGGTCGAGCCGCTGATCTATCGCCTTGTCTGTAAGAATGGGCTGATCGTCAAGGACTTCGCACAGAAGAAGTATCATGTCGGGCGGCAGGTCGCACCAGAGGACGATGCCGCCTATGAACTGTACTCCGATGAAACACTGGCGCAGGATGATAAGGCATTCTTTATGAAGGTACAAGACACCGTGCGTTGTGCCGTGGATGCTGCGAAATTCCATCTGACCGTAGACAAGATGCGTGACGCAATGGAGATTCCGCTTGCGGATAATCCTGTGCAGGCGGTCGAGGAGCTGGCAGATCGTTTCCTCCTCACGCAGAATGAGCGCGGTGATGTCCTGCGTCAGCTCTTTATGGGCGGGGATAACAGTCGTTATGGGCTTATCAATGCGGTGACGGCAGCGAGCAAACTTGCAGACAGCTACGAGCGTGCGACAGAGTTGGAGCGCATTGGTGGGGAACTGTTAGCCCTGCCTGTGCCGCAGCGCATTGCCGTACAGGAACATAACGTCACACCTCTGCGAAAGCGATTGGCGCGGGCGTAGTAGGATATGAGCACCTTCCTCTTTGTGGGGCGGTGCCATTTTTATGAATGGAGGATTTTATGTCACATTATCATCATTTCTGTTTGGCATTCTCTGATCTGAGCGGGGAGGTCTATACATCATCAGGTTCGATTGTGCTGAGCCTGACGAATGGAACGGGTTCTGACCGTACGGTATTGACCCTTAGCCCTGTGCAGACGCTTGTCTTGTCGAAGGGGCTGCGTAATATCGTGAAGGAACTCCGCATGGAGGATGTTGCCTACGGCAATATCGCCGGTGGTTTGACGCTTGATTTTCCGCAGGAAATTCAGACCAGTGCGCGTGAAGGAGCAGCGTATGAGCAGGTCGCTTATCTTGATGAGATGCGTCCTGTCGCATAGGAGGGAGTGGAAATATGAGTGCATTGTATGAAATCCAAGAGGATATTCTTTCCTGCATTGATCTGAAAACGGGTGAAATCATTGATGTGGAGCGGCTTCATGGGCTTCAGATGGAGCGGCGGCAGAAAATCCGCAACATTGCCTGTTGGATTAAGAACCTGCTCGCCGACGCGCGTGCCTACGAAGAGGAGGAAAAGACCTTCGCTGCGCGTAAGACGGCGGCGAAGAATAAGGCGGACAGCCTCAAGCAGTACTTGTCCGATTGTCTCCACGGGGAGAAGATTCAGGACAAGGAGTTCTCTATTGGTTGGCGCAAGAGCCAGAGAATCCATATTGATGAAGGGGCTGTCATTCCTGCGGCGTATTTGATTCCTGTGCCGGATAAGGTGGACAAGCAAGGATTGAAAGATGCGCTGCGGCAGGGTGTGCTCCTGCCGGGGATTACGCTGATGGAGTACAATAACATTCAGATTCAGTAATGGATGAATCCCCTGTGCCGTGTATGGTACAGGGGGATTTTTGGGAGGAATATGTAATGAAGAAAATTGCGGCAAAAATGATTGCGGTCATGCGCGAGTGCAGTCATATCGCAAAAAATGGAACGAACAGCTTTCACGGATACACCTACGCGACGAGTGCCGATGTTCTGAGCAAAGTGAACGCTGCACTGGTGGAGCAGGGGCTTGCATCGCTCGTTATTCCTGAGCTTATCAGATTGGAAGAGGTTAAGACGGCAAAGGGCAATATCGAGCACCTTGCGACGGTGAAGGTGAATATCACGCTGATCGACCGTGATTCGGACGAGAGTGTGCTCATTACGGGGCTTGGGAGCGGGCAGGACAGCGGCGATAAGGCGGTGATGAAGGCGCAGACCGCAGCCGTTAAATACGCCTATATGCTCAGTCTATCCATCAGCACAGGCGACGATCCCGAGGCAGACACTCGCACGGATGAGAGTACGTCCGTTGACCCCTCAAGAAAAACCACTCCGATCAAAACGACGGCAAAGAGTCGCGCTGTTGCGATTCCACGGAAGCAGGAACGCTCCGCTGCGGGTGCTGCATCTTACTGTGAGGAGTGCGGCATAAAGCTGACCGATAAGGTACGGGCATTCTCCGAGAGCAGATACCATCGGATGCTCTGCATGGACTGCCAAAAGCGGGCACTTGCCAGAGCATAACAAAAAGAGCCGTCTATTTGGCGGCTCTGAATCCCAATAACGGATTACGGTGTCCATATAAATGACTTGGATAGTAGGTGAAATAAATTCGCTTCACCTCGCTTTCCTGCTTGTTCATGATAGAGACGAATGGCGTTGTGCAGTTTGTTAATATCCGCGAAGTAGTCTTGTATAAATTCGCGGCTTTTGATGTGCTCGCCCGGAAAGAGGATCTCTGCGCAATAGGAGCTGGGCTTATAGCGCGTCTTGTCTTTTTGTAGATACTTTTCGACTTGCCCTTCGGCGATAATCAGCAGTATCTCAATTTCTGGGCGTGTGTAGATGTTATGCACAGGATAGCGTTCTGCATAGAGGAATGGGAGTTTGAAGGAATCCTTTTTGGAATCCAGAATCCGCAGGATATTCACACGCCGTTGGTATGCTCGATTCAGAAAGGAGGACTGAATCTCAGAGGACTTTCGCTTGCGGGTGACTTCTCTTCCAACCAGATTATCATGAGCAAATACGAGGCTGTTATGGTCGAGCAGCAATTCGATGATTGCCTGCTCTGCTGCGCCCTCGCAGATACAGATGACATATTCTTCTTTCAGGTGATCGAAGTTTAACCCATCTTGCTGCATAGATAGTCCTCCAACGCCTGAATACTCTCGTAGGACGGAGCTGTTCCCTCAATATAGTTCGAGAGGATTACATCACTCTTCTTGACATCGTTACGTTTGACCTCGGATGCGTAGTTCAGCAGCTCGATCGAGGCATCTGTCTGATTGCGGCGCGTGATGTAGATGTTATCCTTGCGATCCATAAAATCAAGGATTTCTGCATAGTGTGTGGAGAAAATCAGGCATGCGCCGTGCTTGTTGATGCGCTCATTTTTGAAGATGTTCATAATCATACGCACAAGTTCTTTATTCATGTGGTTCTCAAGCTCATCAACAATGAGATATCCACCCGTTTGGAGGACATCCTCAATGTATGCCATGAGATTGTGCCCCTTGATGGTGCCGGAGGAGATGAAATTGGTCAGTCCCCATGCAGTCTCGATTTTTAATCGCCGCGGCGCGTTTTTGAATTTTATGGTATATGTGACATTATTATCTGTCATCGAAACCGTGAGTTCATCCAGATTTGCATCAAAAGCGTGAAGAATTTCAGTGGCAGGAGACTCGTTTGGTCGCCAGAAGTTGATGTTTACAGCGCCAATTAACGATCTTAGGGGGGATGATTGACTACGGATGATCCCGGTTACTACACTATCATCATCCTTAAGAAAATCGAGAGTCGCCGATGGTAATCTTGAGCGACGAATCATAGGCTCTATGTCATCAAAATGAAATAGATCTTTCTTCGATTTCATAGATGCAAGAGTTTTTTTGAATAGAAATTCTTCTTTGAAGTAAAATTCTATATCTACGTCGTGAGAGAGCGTTGCTCTCCCGATAGTAGAGCGTAGTTCGTAACGCATGTTCTGATAACAGAAATCCAATATGAGGGTTGTTCCGTCTTGCAGAAGCTCAGAGCCATAGGGAATTTCGTTAAGACTTTTGCGATTTAGGAGAATGGACATGGCAAAATAAATAAGCTTGAGTGCAGATGTTTTACCAGAGGCGTTAATCCCAGCAAGTCCGATAAGTTTCTGCGTATAGAGATTTTTGCGGAGCTGAAACACCTGTGTAGGGTCAGAAACACGATCTTCTGCCATAAGGCTAAACTCAAAGCAGCCATCGTGAAACAGCGGGATATTCTCATACCGTATACGGAGTATTTTGATAGAATCCATTATAAAATCTCCTCCTATGAGGATAGTATAACATAAAATTTTGTTTATAACCACAAAAACTGTTTATAAACAGAAAAACAAAAGTGTTAAAAAACAAAAAAGCACTATCTTTCCTGACAGTGCTGAGTGCTCATATGGAGCGGGCAATGGGAATCGAACCCACCTCTAAAGCTTGGGAAGCTTTCATTCTACCGATGAACTATGCCCGCGATGGTTGCTATGATAGCAGATTTGAGGCGCTTTGTCAAACGCGTGCCTCACTCCTCGGGGAGGAGTATGGCAAGATCCGGCATGAGCTTTGTGATGTCGCGGATAAAGACGCGGAGGACGCTGACCATGACCTCAGGATCAAACTCCTCGGGACTATGTGGGACAACGACGTCGGCGAGGATAGCGGTGTCGGAGGTGAGGTAGAACTTGATGAGGCGGCTGTCTTGGTTCTGCCGCATGAGCCAGCCCATGAGGAGCATGGCGTTCGTGTCGTCGACGGCGTTCTGTGCGAGGCGGATGCGGATGGTGGCGTACGCCGTAGAGTCGATGATGACGGCAATGGGCAGCCGCCGTTCCTCAACCTCGATCTCGCTCTCAAAGATTACGGTATTGCGGTCATCGCCCGCCTCACGGATCTGAAAGCCCGTGATGTTTTCCTTTTTGATGTATTCCTCGAATGTCTTGGCCGCTTCGATCACGACCAATCACCTCCCCGTGTTGTTCATTAAAATCATTTATCGTTCTTCGTAGACGAAGCTGTCGGCAGCTGGGTTGTACGTGAGCTGGTACCGTGCCGTTACGCCGCCGAAGTCGGAAAATAGCTCAGGACCGAAATAGAGCGCGATGAATCGCTCGTTTTCACGCATCTGGACGAGACCGATGGCAAGCTGAAAATCGTCGGTGTTCGGGTGGTAGTAGTCGGCACTGTCCACATAGATGCGATAGGTGCCGTCGACAGGAGACTTGCCGACGACGATGCCGTGCCCGGAGGCAGGCGGTGCGCCCGGTGCGCGCCATCCGATGCGCGTGTTGGCATAGTAGTAAAAGAATGTCTGCCCGCCGCTCGTAAAGGCGCCCATGTCGCCGTAGAACAGTTTGCTCGTCGGAGCGCTGAAGTGAAAGACGTTCGTTTTGCCCTCCCAGAGGGTGAAATGCTGCTGCCCGCCCATCTGCGAGATGGTTGCCTTGATCTCGGTATTGCCGACGCGGTAGTAGGCACGGCGCACGTCCTTGTTGTTGCCTTCAGTTTTTATGGGGGGCACGAGGGGCGGTGTGCTCGGCAGCGGCGGTGTCGCCGCTGACACAGGAAAGGCAAGGAAGAGCACGAGTGTCAGCACGGCGAAGAGTGTGCGATATGTGTTCATTTGCAATCCCCCCACATTTTAAGGAAGCACTGATAAATTCAGCACCGCCGTCTCAGTGTATCTTTTTCGCCCTCTCAACGCCTGCAAATCCTATGCATAGCCCTGGCTGTGTGTCCGGCTTGTCTCCTTGTCCGAACGAAAAATCTGCGCCAATCGTACAGGCTTCATTTTATCGGCGATTTCTTAATAATGATTTATTATAGCATAGAGGAGCGAAAAGGGGAAGAAAAAAAGCCGCCGCACGATGCGGCAGCTTCGTCGGGAAATATGTGTCAGAATCTGTAGTTGCTCTTGAACCAGAAGGTGCGGCCCGGTTCGGTGATGTGACCGCCGCCTGCGACGCCGAGGGCGCTGATCTCCGCCTCGCTGTAGTTGACGAACTCGGCGTAGGTCTTGTCAAAGAGGTTGTCCACACCGAGGGAGAACGTCAGGTTCTCGTCGGGACGGTAGGCGAGGCTAAGGGAGAGGATGCCAAAGCCGCCCGTTGGGCCGTAGTCCGTGCCCGTGACGCTGCCGTAGCCCTTGTGGAAGCGGTTCTGGCGGCTGACGAGCCGCCAGACGGCGTTCGTCTCCAGCTTCTTGTGACTGTACTTCGCCGTAAGCGTTGCCTCGAGCGGGGCGATCTGCGGGAGCGCTGTATTGTTCGTGCGGTCGTCGCCGCGCGTGTAGGCGAGCGATGCGCCGAGCGTCCAGCGCGGGGAGACGATGCGCGTGTACTCCGCCTCAAATCCGTAGAGACGCGCGTCCACATTGGCATAGGGGGTGCGCGCCGTGGGACCCATGCCGATCTGCGGCTTGCGCAGGATGAAGTCGTCAATGTGCGCGTAGTAAAGGGAGAGGTTTGCATTCGTCTTTTCGCTCGTATAGACCCAGCCGAGGTCGAGCTGCGTGTTCTTCTCCGTGGCGGGACGCGTCGCGGAGGGCGAGGCGGTCTGTCCGTTCACGCGGTTGCTGTATGCTGCCCATGTGTGGTACGCCTCCCAGTAGTCGGCGGGGCGCTCTGCGTGTCCGAGGCCGACGTAGAACGTGAGCGGCTGCTTCTTTGCGGTGTTCTCCCAGCGAATGAAGCCGCTGACCGCATGATCGCTCGCACTGCCGGGGACGAGGCTGCGCGTGAGCATCCCCATCGGATTGCGGAACAGGGCGTTGTGATAGTCTGTCTCCGTCCGGTCGTAGCGCAGCCCCGTGAACAGGCTGCTGCGTTCCGTGAGATCGCGGCTGTACTCAAGGAAGATGCCGAAACTGTTGATGTCCATATCGTTGTTGAACGAGCCCTTCCGCCGCTTGTGCGCCTCGGCAAAGCTGTGTGCGTCGCGGCGCAGGTCAATGCCGACGGCGGCGCTCGTCCGCGGTGAGAATCGCAGGTCAAAGGCGGCACGGACACCGTACTGTTCGCGCTTGACCTCCGTTCCCATCATCCCGCCGGGGCGGAACGTGTAGTTGTCCATGATGTGGTCGATTGTATCGTTGTTGAAATTCAGTGTGAACTTCTCCACGACAGGCGAGAGATGAGCGCGCTCGAATTTGACGGCGCAGCTGTCGCGGTCGAACTGGCTGCCGTCCATCATGCCGTGCGCGTACTTTGCCCAGCCGCGGCTGCGGTCGTAGGAGACCTCGAAGAGGGTATCGGGGTCGGGCGTGCGTCCGACGATGCCCGTGAGGCTGTGCCGGCCGTAGCCCGAGTGGATGCGGTGACCGTTGCCGTCCGCGTAGTCGCGCGCATAGCTGCGCGTCTGGATGATGCGCGCGTAGCCCTTTGTATCGCCCGCCGCGACATCGGTCAGCTCGTCAAGGCGGTGGTTCGACGCGCCGAGGACAGAGACGCTGCCGCGCACGCCGGGCTTTTCAAAGCGCTCCGTCTCGCGCTCGAAGATGACGCTGCCCGCGACGCTCGCACCGTAGCGGACACTCTGCGGGCCCTTGTTCACGATGATGCGGCTGAACGTCTCGGGGAACGCATAGGTCGATGTGGGATCCATGCGGTTCGGACAGCCGCCCGACATCATGCCGCCGTTCATGTCCATCACCATGCGTGAGCCGCCCATGCCGCGCATCATCGGGTCGCCGCCGAGCCCGCCCTTGCGGACGACGGAGAAGCCAGGGATGGTCTTGAGGTAGCCCACGCCGTCGGCGGCGGGGATGGGCTGACGCGGCCGTTGCGGATCGGTGGAGAGGGTGAGCGGCGTTGCCACGCGGTAGCCCGTGACGATGACCTCGTCAAGGGTGAATACGTACATCCCGTCGGCAGCGGGGCTGCTCGTCATGCCCTGCATATCTGTCGTACTGCTGTGCGTATCGGTCATGGTCTGAGCCGCGTAGGCGTGCGCTCCAAAACATGCTGCGCTGAGTGTAATGCCGAGCAGGGCAAGGCGGCGGAGGGATCGGGTCATTTTGGATACCTCCTGCAGAGAAGAAAATGAAACTTATTATACAATAGATAACGGAATGATAACACGAGTCTGATAGATAAATCAAATAAAAATGTTTAACAGCAGTATAATATATGAGAATGGACTATGAAAAAGATTCGGCGAAATGAAAAAGGCTGCTCTGCGAAGAACGTTTTGTCCTTGCAGAGCAGCCCGCTGCTTGTGTATGATTGAAGGGAAGGATGCCGCACTCAGTGATGGAAGAGGCGGATATGGGTCATCGCCATTGCAATACCGTACTTGTCGCACGTCTCAATGACGTTGTCGTCGCGGATGGAGCCGCCGCTCTGCGCGATGTAGGAGACGCCGCTCTGGTGTGCGCGTTCGACGTTGTCGCCGAACGGGAAGAACGCGTCCGAGCCGAGCGCAACCCCCTTGATCGTCGCGAGATACGCACGCTTCTCCGCACGCGTAAAGGGCGCTGGTTTTGCCGTAAAGAGACGCTGCCAGTCGCTGACGAGCAGGGCGTAGTCGTCCTCATCGCCCGCCGCAAAAACGTCGATGGCGTTGTCGCGGTCGGGGCGGCGCACATCATCGCGGAAGGGGAGCGCGAGCGCCTGCGGGCTCTGACGCAGCTGCCAGATGTCCGCCTTGTTCCCTGCGAGGCGTGTGCAGTGGACGCGCGACTGCTGTCCCGCGCCAACACCGATCGCTTGTCCATCCATTGTATAGCAGACCGAGTTGGACTGCGTATACTTCAGCGTGATGAGCGCGAGCAGGAGATCGCGCTTTGCCGCGTTGGGGATATCCTTGTTCGCCGTCGGGCGATCCGTGAGGCAGTCCTCTGTGATCCGAACCTCGTTGCGCTGCTGCTCGAAGGTGATGCCGTACACATCCTTGCGTTCCAGCGCGGGCGGCGCGTAGCTCTCATCCATCTGGAGGATGAGATAGCTGCCCTTGCGCTTGCTCTTTAGGATCTCAAGTGCCTTTTCGGTATACCCCGGTGCGATGATGCCGTCGGACACCTCGCCGCGCAGGAACTCCGCGAGGCTCTCGTCACAGATGTCCGAGACGGCGGCAAAGTCGCCGTAGGAGCTCATGCGGTCGGCACCGCGCGCACGCACGTAGGCACACGCGACGGGCGAGAGGTCGCGCCCCTCGGCGGCACAGGCGCGCGCAAGCGCGTCACTGAGCGGGAGACCCAGCGCCGCGCCCGCAGGACTGACGTGCTTGAACGAGGCGGCGGCGGGCAGCCCCGACATCGCGCGCAGTTCGCGCACGAGCTGCCAGCTGTTCAGCGCGTCGAGCAGGTTGATGTAGCCGGGGCGTCCGTTCAGGACGGTGAAGGGCAGCCCGCCCTCGGCGTAGACGCGTGCGGGCGTCTGGTTCGGGTTGCAGCCGTATTTCAGTGCGATTTCGTTCATTGTAAGCGCTCCTTTTCTCTCGGGGAGTTTGTGATGATGTTATTATAGCGGCGCACGCGGCGATTTTCAACTGCGCGGAAACGATTTGATTCTCCGTAAGTGGTTTCGAAAATACTGTATTTTTCAGCGAAGAAGGATTATAATAGGAGGAGAGAAAGAGAGGGGGATGCGCATGGTACCGCGTCTGGGTCATATTGCGTTCTTGAATGTGCTGCCGCTCACGTATGCGCTCGCGCATGGGGCGGCACAGGGGCTGGACATCCTGCGTGCGACGCCTGCGCAGCTGAACGGGCGGCTCGAGGCGAAGAATCTGGATGTGTCGGGGGTCTCCTCGATCACGTATGCGCGCCATGCGGACGATCTGCTGATCCTGCCGGATGTGTGCATCGCCTCGGACGGTGATGTGCGCAGCGTTTTGCTCGTTTCGCGCGTACCCGCAGAGAACATTGGTGCGCGGCGCGTGCTGCTCTCGGATAAGTCGGCGTCCTCGCACGCCCTCCTCAAGATCATCCTGCGCCGTGCATACGATGCCGCGCCGCAGTACGAAACGCGGGCACTCACACCGGAGGATCCCGTGCCGGAGGGGGCGGCAGGCGCCCTTTTCATCGGGGATGACGCGCTCGAACTCTACCATCACCCGCCCGACGGGATCTACATCTATGATCTCGCGCGGGAGTGGAAGCAGATGACGGGCGCGCGCATGGTGTTCGGTATCTGGGCGGCGGCGCGCACATTTGCGGCGGCACATCCGGCGGCACTGGAGATGGTGCATGGGCGGATCGCGGCGGCGTTCGAGGGCTGGGATGCGGTGAAGGATGCGGCGATCACGGAGGTGCTATCGCATGATGGGCGTTTCACGCGTGCGCAGCTGACGGAGTACCTCGGCAGCGCGGTCGTTTGGCAGCTGGACGAGGCGACGCTTGCGGGGCTCAGACTCTTTTACCGATATGCGGCGGAGGACGGGCTGATTGCGCGTGCGCCTACGATCGAGCTTGCGCGCGTTTGACGGGAATCTGGCTTTATAGTAAAATATTCCTATCGATGATGAGAGCATCAAAGTGCTATCGAAAAAGAGAAGAAATGAAGGGAGCACGATCGATATGCAGGTACGAAAACTCCTTTTGGCAGCACGAAAACTTGTTCGGAGGGCAAAGCGGCATAGGGAACTGCGGCGCTTTCGCGGGGCACTTACCGTGACGACGGCGCTTGCCGTGACGGCGCCGCTTGCCCTTCACGCACCCGCAGAGGCGGCGCACATCCTCGTGAAGGAGGGGATGCGCGGTGCGGTGGTGGCGCATGTGCAGGAACTTCTCATCCAGGGGGGCTATCTTGAGGGCGCGGCGGACGGCGTCGCGGGACCTCTGACGCGCGCGGCGATCGAGCGCTGTCAGGAGGCGCATGGTCTCACGGTGGATGGCGTCTGCGGCGCAGCGACGTACCATGTGCTCTCGGGCGGGGAGGAATACGACCCCGTCGCGCTCGGGATTCCCGAGGAGCATAATACGATACAGGTGAGCCGCGGCAGCGGGCGCGCGGTCTACGTGTCGGCAACGGGGTACAGCGCGTTCGATCCCGGCAACGGCAATCGCACGGCGACGGGAACGCCCCTGCGGCGCGGCGTGATCGCGGTCGATCCGTCGGTGATCCCGCTCGGCACGCACGTCTTTATCCCCGGCTATGGGGAGGCTATTGCGGAGGACGTTGGCAGTGCAATCCACGGCTATCGCATTGACGTCGCATTTGACACGCACGCGGAGGCGCTGATGTTTGGGCGGCAGGATCTCGAAATCTTTATCATGGAGTAGTAGGGCTGTATATGAAGGTATCAACGGAGCGGGCGAATGAGTGGATCCGCTATGCGGCGGCGGCAGGAGCATATTTCCTGACGCTTGTCGCGTGCTATATCAATATGGGGCAGGACATGGGCGCGGAGTATTTTCTTCCCGCGCTTCTTCCGCTCCTTGGCATTCTCATGCTGATGCAGTATGGGACGGGCGTTCCGCTCTTCTCGCGGGCGATGATCGGGGCGATGGTGCCGGGGCTGCTCTGGTGCCTGACGTTCCCGCTCCTCTATACGTGGACGTATGCGCGGGACTGGTACCGCTCGCTCATCTTCTTTGACTTCCTGATCGGGACAGCGAACATGCTCGTGCTCGCGGCGCTCGGCGGCGTCCTCTTTCACCTCGGTCATAAACGTTTGACGGCAGTGCTGCTCGCCGTGCTCGGCTTCCTCATGTCGCTCATCCCGCTCACACAGATCGCCTACTATATGACGGTCTGGCACGCACTGAGTCCCGCGTCCCTCATGGCGCTGTACCTCACAAACTGGCACGAGGCGGGGGACTACATCGAGTCGACGGTGGGCGTTTTGCCCGCGCTGTTCGTTGTCTTCCTGCTGCTGGTGCTCATTTATCTCTCGTACCGCAGCTATCTCTTGTTCGCACAGCACGTCTATCCGAGCGCGCAGGGCTCGCGTATGGGCAGCCTTGTCCTCGTCATGTGCGTTGCGGCGGGGGTACATATTGCCCTGATTCCGGAGTGCTCGATTGCAGGACTCTACAAGGACGTGACAACCTATGTTGAGGAAACGCAGTCGTATGGTCTGAATCAGGACGAGAGATATGCGTCACTCATCATCGATGCGGAGAATACACTTGCTGCGCGCGCCCCCGGGACGGTGATCTTCGTCATCGGAGAGTCGGCATCGCGCAACTATATGCACTACTATACGCCGTCGTTCCCGTATGAGAATACGCCGTGGATGGAGCGGATGGCGGCGGAGCGTGAAGGCTTCCTCGTCTACCGTAACACGTACTCCTCGTGGACGCAGACGGTGCCTGTTCTCGAGCGTGCGCTGACCGAGAAGAGCCAGTACAACGACAAGGAGTTTTTCGAGTCGGCCTCCCTGCTCGATGTGGCGAAAAAGATCGGCTATCATACGTACTGGTTCAGCAATCAGGGGCGCTACGGGCAGTTCGACAGTGCGATCACGATGGTCGCAAAGACGGCGGATGTGGCGGAGTGGACGGACGACTCGTACACCTTTACGACAAAGTTTGACGAGAGCCTGCTCCCGTACCTCACACGCATTGACCCGAACGTGAATAACTTCATCGTGCTGCATTTGATGGGCAGCCATATCTACTACAACAACCGCTATCCCGACGAGTGGGCGAAGTTCGTTGCCGCAGACGGAGAGTCGGCGATGACGAGCGCGGCATCGTATGCGAACAGCATCCTCTACACGGATCACATTCTCGCGGAGGTCTTTAACTATGCGGAGAAGAATCTGAACCTCCGCGCGATGGTCTATTTCTCCGATCATGGGGAAAACCTCAAGATCTCGCACAATCCCGACGTGTTCAGCTTCGATATGGTACGCATCCCATTCTTCATCTACCTCTCGCCGGAGTACCGCGCGACGCTGCCGCAGCGGGCGGCGACCCTTGCCGCACGGAAGGACGCGTATTTTACGAACGATATGATGTACGATACCGTCTGCGGACTCCTCGGCGCTCCGTCGAACCGCTACGACCCGCGGCAGGACTTCTCGAGCCCCGCCTACGGTTTCACGCGCGAGACGCTGACGACCATGTTCGGCAACCACGCCCTGACGGAGGACACAACGGATGAGGTTGCGGGGGACGTACATGGAGAGGCGGCGCAAACCCCCTAAGCGGACGGTATGCCCCGGCGGATTCCTTAAGAAGCCTGAGCATACAAGCACGTGATTGCCTGCGTAACGAGGCGTTCGCGTGGAGCTTGCGCCAAACAAATACCTTACAAAGATGCGATTTCATACGTTCAAGGAACCACTGATAAAATGAAGTCCGTCAGATTGGCGTAGTTTTTTTCGTCCGATTGAGGAGGCAAACCGGACGCATAGCCAAAGCTATGTGGAGGATCGAGGGCGAAAAGCGGACAAAAAAGATGCGCTAAGATGATGGTGCTGAATTTATCAGTGGTTCCTCAAGAGGAGGATCCATTATGCACTTCTACTGTGAGCGCTGCAAAAAGGAATATCCCGTCGCAACGCACGCCTACGCGTGTGAATGCGGTGGGCTTTTTCGTCTGTATCAGAGCGCAATGGACGCGGAGGATCGCCATGAGGCGGTGACCCTCGGTGAGATCGAGACGCCTCTTTTGCCGCTCGTTGTCGACGGCTGCAGATACTACTTCAAGATGGAGGATCGCCAGCCGACCGGATCGTTCAAGGATCGCGGGGCGAAGCGTCTCATCGGCGAACTCCTCCACCTCGGTATCGACCACGTCGCCGTGGACTCGGCGGGCAATGCGGGGGCGGCGGTCGCGGCGTATGCGGCGGCGGCGGGCATGGCGTGCAGAGTCTATGTGCCCGACGACATCTCCGGTGAGCGCGTGAGGCAGATCACGGCGTACGGCGCGGATGTCGTGCGCGTGCCCAACGGACGCATGAACGCGAGCAGCACCCTGCGTGCGGAGCTCGGCAGCGACTACTATGCCTCCCACGTCTACAACCCACTCTTCGCCGACGGCATCAAGAGCATGGCGCAGGAGATCTATCACCAGCTGAACGACAGCGTGCCCGACTACATTTTCGTTCCGATCGGCAACGGATCGCTTCTCCTCGGACTCTATCAGGGCTTTGCCGAGATCGGCCGCCTGCCGCATTTCATCGGTATCCAGAGCACGAAATGCGCGCCGGTTGTCGAGGCGTTCCATGGTCTGCCCGAGACCCCGCGTAAAAGCACCATTGCCGAGACCATCCGCGTGAGTGCACCGCCGCGCATGGAGGATATCCTGAAAGCCTTGCGCCGCAGCGGCGGCGATGCCGTTGCCGTCGAGGACAGCGACATCCTCAAGGCGGCAAAGACGCTCAACCGCCGCGGTATCTATGCCGAGCTCACGGCGGCGGCGGGGCTTGCGGGCGCGCGCACCTTTTTCGCGGACGGCATGCCCGACAACTATCGCGTCATCATCCCCGTGCCCGGCAGCGGGCTGAAGCGGTAGCCTATGCTGCACGCGATCATCGACATCGGCTCGAACACCATCCGCATGGCGGTCTATCAGATCGAGGGGCGGACGTTCGACCTCCTCCTCAAGCGCAAGCACACCGTCGGACTCGCGGGCTACCTTGATAAGGGACGGCTTGTGCGCGAGGGCATCGAAAAGACCGTCAAGATCCTGCGCGGGTTTACGGATTTTATCGAAACATTCGGCATCGCACACGTCCATGCCTTTACGACGGCGGCACTGCGCTCCGCGACGAACAGTCGCGCCGCCGTGGAGGAGATCACGCGCCGCACGGGGGTTCCTATCCGCGTCATCAGCGGCGATGAGGAGGCGGCATACGACTTCATCGGTGCGACGCAGAGCATCGCACACGCGGACGGCATCATGGCGGACATCGGCGGCGGCAGCACCGAGATCATTCACTATATCGGTCACGAAATGCGGGGGCGTTGGAGCCTGCCCCTCGGCTCGCTCGCGATGACCAAAGCGCACGTTGCGGGGCTGCTCCCGACGCCCGATGAGTGCGCGGCGATCCGCGCGGCAGTCGAGGCGGTTTTGGAGGATGCATTCGATGTACGTGCGCTTTGCGCCCGTCACATGGTCGGCATGGGCGGGGTACTCAGCAGTGCGAGCCGCATGCACCGCCTCCTTTATCCCGATGAAATGCCACGGCTCCTGCGCACGGTGCATCTGCCCGTGATGATTGACCTGTTCGGCAGCGGGAGGAAACTCAGCGAGCGTGATACTGCCGTCCTCCTGCGTTCCGCCCCCGACCGCCTCCACAATATCGTCCCCGGCATGATCATCGCCTCCGTCCTCGCTGAGACGTTCGATGCAGAGGATATCCTCTACAGCGACTCGGGCGTGCGCGAGGGATATATATGGAAGGAAATTATTGGGGAAATGGATGATAGGGGACAATAAATCGCGTGCATGTTATTTGTAAAATTGATCGTACGATCTATTCTGTCGTAAATCCTCATATTGTGACGGATGAAGTTATTATAACGGATACGCAAATTGCGCATGTGAAAGAGCGTCATCCGCAGGATTATGAGCGATATGCGGCGTATATTCCGCATATGCTCATGCAGCCGGATTATATTCTGGAGGCTAATCATCCGCATACGGCATTTGTACTCAAGACATTTGAGGTGGATGACGTTCGCTTTCAACTGATTTTACGGCTTGTGACATCTGTTGATCCACAAGGGTATTCCAATTCGGTTATTACATTTCTAAAAATCAGTGAGAAGAAATGGAATAAATATTTACCCCAATGCGCCGTAAAGCCCCGCCCTTTAGGGCTGGGGATATAAGGCGC
>NZ_GL892076.1:450045-460910 GCF_000213975.1 Centipeda periodontii DSM 2778 | reverse complement strand
GTCAAAGCCGTATAGACACTGACGTATAATAAAAGTAAGGATAGAGATTCTTTGAGGTGGTAAATTTCGTGTCAACCACACGCCGCTGGTATGGACAGGGGAAACCCGAGAGATGCAGGGGAATGGCACGCCTGCCAAAGAATCTCGCCAAGAGGACGCCCTTCGGGGCGTCTTTTTCTGTCTGATACATTTATCCGTAAATGTATCACTTGCCGCGCACCTCTTACCAAATGTCTCCACCGCCGCAGCGGGAGAGACGCCTTGAGCGTGGGAATGGAACTGAGGAAGGGAAGGAAAATGATATGGACTTTGAAGAGGTACTGGAGCGGCGGCGGAGCATCCGCTTCAGTCGCCGCCGTCGCGTCCGCGCGTTGCACTCGACGATATTGTGCTCAAACGTTGTTGATTTTGGAAAGGAATATTCACATGACAGAGAAAAGCAAGAACCCCGCACCCGACCGCGCCGAGTGGAACGCCTACTTCCCCTCGGACTACTCGCTTTCGGTGTGTACGAGTCCGACGACGGACTTTCACGGGTGCGGTCCACCGCGACCGCATCCTCCTGACGGGCGACAGCCCGCTCGCCTCGAACGCGCTCGGACGGCTTGCGGCGGAGACCCTGCTGAAGGAAGTGAAATAACACACAAAAATATATCAATATCTTTACTCTTACGATGATTGAATACATAAGATAAGACCGTTCCCCCGCCTAAAGAATAGGTGAAGGAAGGCAGCTTGGCTTTCTCAATAATAGATGCAGCATATTCGAGTAGTTGCGTGGATAAAACATAATCCGGTTTGTCTTTAGAACTCACCATGATTCAACGCTCTCCTGAAATCATAGATTTCTCCTTGTTCCGGAAGGAGTTGGAAAATATCAATAATCTGCTCTTTGGATATATCCTGTTCACGCATAAAGTCTTTAATCAGGGATATATAACATTCGTCAAAAAATCCCAATAAATACCCCAAATGTTTGGTTTTATCATAAGGGATTTCTTTTTTGAATATCCTTGCCAAAGTTTGATATGTCATTATTTCACCATGCCTAATATTCATCAGCCCCTGACAAGCTCGAGATGCACGATTTACATATGGTCTTGATAAAACCTGCAACACATGACTCACCCCTTTTTTCTTTATTATACTACGGTACTTAGCGTAATACTACCTCCCCCAATTTACGGAAGAAATTCCCCCAACAAAACAAGTATTATTAGGGCTAGTTTTGTTGAGGGAATTTTTAGAATGATAATGATTTGGTAGAGTGTATCAAAAAATGTTAAATATACTGTTTTGTATGAGATGGTCTGCCAAAGATAAATTTTCCATAGCGTGGATCAACCTGTTTCCGGCGGCAATTTCCTGTGTGGCAGATTCCCAATCCTCCGGTATCGGAATTAACATTTCTTGTATGTGACGAGGCTGTAAATGTTGTTGCACAGAGCCATATTCATCAAGCAGCATCAGCGAGCGTGCCATCGATGAAGAAAAGTATGTTAATAAATAGGCGCGTAGTGTTTTGTCCTGCACTCGGATTCGAATTAAGTCGTCACTGACCAGATAGGTCATGGCTAAGTTCTTTGTGGCATAGGTGACTTTTCCGATTGTGCCTGAGCGTGTGATTAAAATATCCCCCTCCTTAATTTTGAGTAATGATCTGCACTCACGTTGCTGTCTTGTTGCCTTGGAAAAATCAAGCCATTTTACAGTAAAGCGACGTAATTCCAGGGCGCCATTTGCTGTCAAATATGGAGTGAGTTCTGCTGTATTCGTAGGATTATCCACCTTTATTGTTGCAGAATTCCATCGCGGACCCATAAAAATTTTCATACCGGCTTCTAGTTGTCCGATCGTTGTTACAGACCAGCCGGGTTTTTCATTATACTCCAACACATGATCGATTGCCCTGTTTAGGCGGGGAGAATAATGTTGGGGATTGAGGTTGAGGTGATCCTTAAGATCATTCCTGTGAATAGAGAAAATATACTCAGAAGGGTGTATAGCCGTATTATCTTGAAGGAATGAAGAATATGCCTCGGCAATTTCATCCAGATCTTGACTGAGAACGCCTGTGCTGCTCCCGTTGTTGTCAACCACGTAAACGGCGTTTCCCTTTGAGTCTTGTCCAATTCTTTGTGATTGTGCCATAAATATTCTATCATTATTTATTCCTTTGTGTCCCTTCGAATATTTTTCCAGTATCAGTACGCAAGTCCTTACACCGGTATCCGGTTGAAAGGTATCCTTATGCAGGGTAATAATAGCTTTGATATTGCAGTTGTCCAGCAGCCATGAACGATATGCTTCACAGGTAATGTTGTCCAATACCCCTTTTGGCAGAACGATACCCAACCGACCTCCTGGCTTCAACCAGTCGATGCAACGTTCCAAAAAAAGAAGTTCCGGGGATTGACGTGATAGGAGGTCATTATCAGATTCGGAAAAAATATAGGAACTATCCTGTTGTTGTGTATATGTATGTCCAAACTTAAAATTTCTCAAAATATTTCGGTCGGATATTTGGGAATCTGCTTTCTGACCAGAAAATGGCGGGTTTGTCACGATGATAGACGGTGCATTTGTTGTATTTGCAAAACAGCGCGATTTAATCCAAGGATCCAGTCGGTCATATTGATCGATAGAGTTTCCTCTCGTCATTCCTGTTTGTCCATCACCGGTAAGGAGCATTGCGCATTTTGCGATTTTTACCAATCTGGCAGCAATCTCAACAAGGTAGATGCTGTCTTTAATCGTTGTTAATTGGCGGTCTCGTGCTGCTGACCCATGTTTTGTAGACATGATCACTTTGCGACGCAAATAACGGAACATAGCGGTGGCAAATCCCCCGCCACCGCCGGCGGGGTCGAGTATTCGGTCGCCAATTTCGGGGGCTAACATTTTTACCATCATATTGACGACAAGCCTATTTGTAAAGAATTGACCTTGTTGTCGCTTGAGGTTGATGTGGGTGAATTGCTCGTATGTTTCTCCCATGAGATCCCAGTCATCTGCGTCATCATTACATGCAGCAAGATTCCACTTTTGTAATATCCCGACAGCTTCCGCAATACAGTCATTGCCAACGGATATTTTTTCATGGGCATCAAAAATATCCGGATATTGATCTGCATACTCTCTAAAGAGGGTTTGTATCGTGGAAGCTACTGCGGCTCTTCCTTCTACGGTTTTGAAGTTTTCGTCCGTAATCCAAAAACGTGGATATAGACCGGGACCGGTTTCGTCTTGGATTTTTGCAAGCAGGATTCGCACCATATCCATCGCTAGATCAAAATCTTCATTCTCCATCCCACGCCCATATAACTTGTTGTGACAAGTTGCTAGGAGAAAGCGTATGTTATGCGGGCGTTTAAGCTCTTCTTTTTGGGGGATGGCGTCGTGTTCAGACTGCCATAATTCGCGATAGAGTGGAAGGGATTGAATTTCTTCCAGCCTTCCGATTTCTTTGGTTTTGCGATATATATTGATTTGATTGCCGTTTGTCCACACTGCACCTACGGCAGACGTGTTAAATACATAGGAAACAAGCTGATTGTAACCATCTGTTACATTGGGTTTCTTGCATTCTACAACAAATAGAATATTTCCTTGATCGCCATCTAGTGCGGCTCGTTTATTGTGGTAAACAACAATGTCTGCGCGAATGTCAGCACCGGTTTCGTCCTGTAAAATCTTTGATCCGCTTTGAATGCTAACTTCTCTGCGGATGATTTCTTTCGGATAAAGATAGTCTTCGTGCAGAGTGCGGATAAAAGTTTGGCGCACAATTTCCTCTGGTGTAGTTTTTAAGATAGTTCCCGTGAGATAGTCAGAAATCGTATCGCCATAGTTCATGTTTTCAGTAGCCATAGGAATCCTCTCATGCAAAATAGAATTATCTTTATATCATATAGAATATCATAGATTCCAAAGAAATTAAATGAATTCCATCAGCATACTGCCGAAGAATTTCGTCACGATGAGATCCCTTCGGAGTGCCTTTTTCTGTGTGAATTTTAGGAAGTGCCGATAAAGCCCATCGAGCCGTCCTGACGGACTTCATTTTATCAGCAATTCCTTTCCGCATAAAATATGCCCGCCCACGAGGAGGTAAATCTTCGTGGGCGGGCGTTTTCGGCTGCTCCGGCAGAGGCAGGGGCTTCTCCCTATTTGGGAAGTTCTGATGCGCAGAGCCTCCCGCGCAGCTCCCCCATCGGGGGCTGCGAACGAATATATATCATTTGTAAGGGCGAAGCGTGTTTTGGATTTTGGGTATGTGCGTGCGGACGCGGAATTGGCGCGACATATGTCTGCGGCAGGGTGGTATACGGTGCTGTCTGCATCCGCACCCTGCGTTAGGGGATGCCGTTGGGTGTTTTGTGTTTGCGTTTTGCACTGCGACGTGCGATGGCGGTCTCTCCCGCCTGCCCCGCGTTTGTCCGCGCTGCGGTGGTCTCCGCAAAGGTCGGCACTGTCCGCAGATGCCGATCGGCGGCGCGGGGGTGATATTTGGAGCTCCCCTTAGGGAGTCCATACCAAGTTTTGTCTGCGTGCAAGCACGCAGGGGGCGTGCAGCCTCTTCGTTCATCTGCACCTGAACCGGGAGTGACCCCTGCCCCTGCCGGAACAGCCGTCATCTTGGCGCATCTTTTCCGTCTGCTCTGCGTCAATCAGTCCTCAGCATAGGGGTTCTGTGCTTCCGGCTGATTTTCTTGATTGGACGAAAAGTCTGCGCCAATCCGATTACGGTCTAAAATACGCTACTTCCCCTCCAGCAGCTCGATGATCTCTGCGAGGGCACTGCCCGCATTGCCGCAGATGCGCTCGTAGATAAGGCGTTCTGCGGGATCTTCGCTGATGGTGCTCTCCGGGATCGGGAGCTGTAGCGTGAAGTCAACTTCGGTGCGCACAAGTGCCTCGTCGAGGGCGCGGGAGGTGTCGGCTGCCGTTTTGGCAAGTACGTCCTGCATGCGGCGGACGGCATTCCGATCATAGTCGATCGTCCTCACCACCTCGATGTCGTAGCAGTAGGGCGTCTGGTTGCCGTCCTTGTTGAAGACGTAGCCCTTGCCCGCGCCGCGTTTCATCCTGCTCTCGGAACGCTGCTCCGCCATATGCGCGAGCGTCCGCAGGAAGCGGCGGCGTGCCTTGTTCTCCTCGGCGGCGGTGTCGAAGTTCAGCGGCATTGCCGCCTTTGCCGCCGTGATGGCGCGTCCGAGCCGCTCCTTTTCCTCCATGAGCGCGTGCCATGCACGCAGCACGGTCATGGGATTGTACGCCATGCGCGATTTCTCGCTGCAGTCCACGGCTTCGTCCGCCTGTTCGGGGACAACCTTGCTGCGGAGGTGCTTCTCCGTCACCGTCATGATGTTGTCTGTGTCGTCCAGATACGAGGCAGCCTCCTCCATCAGGCGGCTCAGGGCTTTCTGCATCTGGAATGCTTCTTTGAGATTCATGCGTTCCTCCTTCTTCTGTCGATTGTTGCACGGCTTACACGCGCTCGTACTGCATATTCCCTGAGCTGCCCCCCTTGCCGATGATTTTCACGTCTGCAATGGAGCCGCTACACACTAGATCGCAGAACGCCTTGCCGATGTTTGATGCGGACGCGTGAAATTTGCCCCAGTCTGTGCCGAAGAGCGTCGGCAGTTCGAACGTTGTCCCGGGGGTGAGCCTGTTGACGCGTATGATCGCCTCAATGCAGGCTTGCGATACAATCATACTGCGGATACAGGTGGTGTCGGGGATACCCTTTGCCGTTGCCTCCGCGCGGATGAAGGTATACTCCTCATCAGATACCTGAATCGTTTTCATAATGCTCCTCCTTATTCATATCCATATGAAAAAATATCTTTTCGCGTTGTTTCCTGCACATCTCAGATACGCTCGTACTGCATGATGTTCGAGCTGTCCTTGCCGAGCGGCTTTGCCGACCTGACCGTGCCGCCGCTCACCATATCGTAAAACGCCTTGCCGAGCGTCAGCTTCGTGCCGCGGCTCATCGTCCAGTCCGTTCCAAAGAGTGTCTTGAGGTTGAACTTCGTCCCCGGAGGCAGCGCTTCGACGCGGCGGAGCGTTTCGGCGTATGCCGCCGTGAACTCGTCTTCCGCGCCAAAGAGGAGGCTGCGGATGTAGACGAGAACGGGAACGCCCTGTTTCGCTGCTGCCGCCGCGACAACGGCATACTCGTCGTCGCTGAGTAAAAGTTGGATATTCGGCATGACAATGCTCCTTACATGTGATAGAATAGATGATGGATATGTAGTTGGCTGTGAACATATCTGAATTATAATACAGAATAAACCCCGTGTCAATCGGGTATAAAATATTTTTTGATGAATTCATCGGGGAGATGCGGGCACTCGCGAAAAACAGCATGAAAAACAGTGAAAACACGCCCTTCCGAACGCGTCGGAGGGGCGTATTTCTGTGCAAATATCAATCCTCTGCAGATCAGTCCTCGGCGACCCCCATCCAATCATCATCGAAGAGCGGGGCATCCTTGACGAGGGCGATGATCTCCTGCCGTGTCTTTTCGATCTCCTCGGCGGAGAGAATGGCGGTGAGCGGCTTTGCGAGGAGGGAGCCGATGTAGGCGATGTCCTCTTCGCGCATCCCGCGCGTGGTGGGGTTCGAGGTCGATAGGCGCAGGGCGTGGAGGAACAGCCCGGAGGTCATCGTGGGCACGCTGTCGGGCTTGACGCGCATCCCCATGCGACCGATCGCCTTGACCGCCTCCCGCATGTCGATGCCGGTCGCGGTGGAGCCGAGGACGAGGTGCGTATCCGTTCCGCCGCAGAGGACGGAGGCACCGTGGTCGGCAAGCGTCCGTGCGAGCACCTGTGCGTTCTTGACGACCTGCTCACAATAGATGCGGTATCGCTCGCTGCCCGCCTCGCGCAGGACCACGCCGAGCGCGGCAAGGTGGTTCATATGCAGTGCCTCATGCCCCGTGTTGATGACGGCGGTCTCCATGCGCGCAGCGAGATCCTGCTTCGTGAGGACGACAGCGCCGTCAGGACCGCGCAGGGAGTCGCGCGTGGAGAAGGTGACGACATCGGCGAACGGCACAGGGGACGACACCATCTTCGAGGCGACCAGTCCGACGCTCTGGCTGATGTCGACCCAGAGAAGGGCATCGACGCTCTGCGCGATCTCAAAGAGGATCTGATAGTCGATCGTGCGCGGATAGCTCACGGGCGAGAAGATGATGAGGCGCGGTCTGACCTTTTCCGCCTGCGTTCGGACCGCCCCCCAGTCGATCTCCTGCGTCCCCGGCTCGATGCCGTAGTTCTCGAATGTGTACGAGAGTCCCGCGACGTGATCCTTTTTCCGCAGGTTGAAGGAGAGCACGGTGTCGCCGGGCGAGAGGAGCGCCTGAAAGACGACGCGCGAGGCGGCGACGATGTTGCCGAGGCGGACAATGGCGTGGTCGGCGTGGAACAGTTCCTTGACGCGCTCGCGGACGATGCCGACAAGGTGCAGGCCGCCCGTCGGGGTATCGTCCCTCCGGTCAAAGAAGCTGTTTGTGAGGATGCTGCCCTCGAGGTACTTCGCGAACGGCGACATGGCGTTCATATTCGGCATGAGGGAGAGGGTGTAGCGCTGACGCTCGCGCTCCTCCTCAAGCAGATTGTAGATCTCGGGGTCAAACGCCTTCAGGTGGCTGACGACTTCTTCACGTTTCATGGGCAATTCTCCTCTTCCGTGCATTTGGATCTCTTCGGTTGATGACACACACGAACGTTTCGGGACATCAACCTTCTATACTCTTGTTCTTGTCCGTTTAGTATAGCACAAATCCGACTCGTTGGGCACCCTGTTTGTTGACGTTTCTGAATATTTTATGATGACAATAAAAAGCTCCCGCATGGGCATGGAGCTTTCATGCGGGAGCGCGTAGGAGGCTTATCGGAATAGATTCTTGAGGACGCTCATGCGCTCATGGGCGGCGTGCTCATGGATGCTGCCCGTATCGGACGAGGAGGTGTCGATGCGCGCAAAGGCATCGTTCATCCACTCCTCGGAGAAGATGGGCTTGTCCATGAGGAGTTTTGCGATCTTCATGCGCAGTGTGTCCTCCTCGCTCTCGGTGAGTGCACCGGCAAGCACGCGCGCGAGTACCTCGGCGATGACGTCCATATCCGTTTCCTTGAGTCCGCGTGTGGTCGGGTTCAGGCTTGAGAGGCGCAGTGCCGCGAGAAGGATCTGTGGCTGCATGGTGGGAATCTTGTCCACCTTTACATGGACGCCGATGCGGCAAAGCGTCTGTGCCGCATCCATCAGATCGACACCCGCTGCGGGCGCAGCGAGCACGAGATGCGTCTCGGTTCCGCTGCAGAGAAGGGATATGCCGCGCGATTCAAGGGCAGCAGCCAGTGCCTTGCTGTTTGCAAGTACCTGCTCCCCGTACGCGCGGAACTTTGGCTGTGCGGCTGCGTGCAGGGCAAAACCGAGGGATGCGAGGTGGTTCATGTGCAGCGCAATATGCCCCGTGTTGGCGACGGCGGCTTCGAGCTGCGGGGCGATCGCCTTCCTGCAGAGGAGAATGGCGCCGTCGGGACCACGCAGGGAATCGTTCGTCGGGAAACTCACGACATCGGCAAGGGCGACGGGTGAGGGAATGAGACCAGCCGCGACGAGTCCCACGCACTGTCCGATATCGACCCAGAGATAGGCGCCCACGGTGCGCGTAACCTCCGCGAGACGCTCGTAGTTCGGAATGCGCGGGTAGCTGACGGGCGAGAAGATGATGAGGCGCGGCTGCACCCGCTCTGCAATCTGCATGACCTCGTCCCAGTCCACCTTTTGCAGATGGGGATCGATCCCGTAGTTCTCAAAGTGATAGTTGAGGCCGGCGCAGTGTTCTTGCTTGCGCAGGTTGAACGAAAGCACCGTATCGCCCGGCTGCAATAGGGCGAGCAGCGCCACGCGCGAGGCGGCAGCGATGTTTCCGAGGCGTACGACGGCGTGCTCGCTGCCAAAGAGCTCCTGTGCCCGTGTGCGCACGAGCTCCTCGATGTAGTTCCCGTGTCCGGCTGCGCAGCTCTCGATGCTGCTGTTTGCGAGTGCACTTCCTTCGAGGAAGGCTGCAAGCGGCGACATCGCATTCACGGTCGGGACAAGCGAGAGCGTACAGCGCTGCCGCTGGATCTCGTCCTGCAGGAAGGTAAAGATGGCGGGATCGAATGCTTTGAGATGGCTCAGCATGTCTTCTTTTTTCATGATGATTTCTCCTCACAGATGCACGATGAAATGACAGGCAAATCGGATGGATATACCTGCCATTGATGAAACGTTGTCCTTTTCAGTTCGTTTGTTCACGGTCGTGCATGATGGGGAGCGAATACTCCTGCCGCCGTTTATATCTGTGGAGTCAGGGGTTTAGAACGGCCAGACGAGAGGGATGACCGCAAGGCAGACGATGAGCGAGACGAAGACGAGCGGAACGCCGACCTTGACATAGTCCATGAAGCGGAACTTCCCGGGGCCGAGGACGAGGGTGTTCGGCGGGGTCGCGACGGGCGTTGTGAACGCGCAGGATGCCGCGATGCCGATTGCCATGACGACCGGATATGGGGATACGCCGATGGACTGGGCGATCGAGATCGCGATCGGCGCGAGGAGTGCGGATGCCGCCGTGTTCGACATGAACTGTGTCAGACCGCAGGAGAGGACGAACATCGCCGCAACGATGACCATCGGGGACGGGTGATCGCCGATGAGTCCGACAACTTCGTGCGCGATGATCGCACCTGCACCGCTGTGCTCCATAGCGCTTGCGAGAGGGAGCATCCCAGCGAAGAGGAAGATCGTCGTCCAGTCGACGCCCTGATATGCCTGCTTTTCCGTGAGGCAGCCCGTCAGCACGCAGAGGAGACCGCCGATGATCGCAGAGGTCTGCATCGGCACGTTGATCTGCTTCTCGAGCACCATCGCGATGACGACGCCGATGAGGATGACCGCACAGATCATCATCTTGCGCGGATCATTCGTATCCTCTTCCTCCTTGGCAAACGCCTCACTGTCCACGAGCTTCCGCGGGCAGAGGCGGCGTCCGATCGTCAGCATGTAGATCATGCCGACGATCGAGAGCGGGATGCCGATCCACGCGAACTCGAAGAAGCCGAACGGCGTAAGACCGCTCGCGCCGAGAGTCGCGCTCATGAGGATGTTCGGCGGTGTACCGATCATCGTGATCGTGCCGCCGACGTTCGCCGCCACCGCGAGCGCCATGAGCTGCGGTGAGACCGGCAGACGTGCAGCGGCGCAGATCTGGATGACGACAGGCATGAGGCAGGCGACGGTCGCCGTGTTTGAGGACACGGATGAGAGGATGATCGTTATGAGCATCAGTGCCGCCATCAATGCACGCTCGTCATTGCCGGATTTTTTAACGACCGCAATGCCGATTTTTTGCGCGAGTCCCGTCTGGAACATCGCCGCACCGATGATGAACATCCCGGCGAAGAGGACGACGGTGGGATTCGAAAGCCCCGAGAAAACCTCTGTGGGCGTGAGTACGCCCAGAAGCCCGAGGGCGATTGCCGCGCTCATCGCCGTAACGGCGAGCGGGATGATCTCGGTGGCGAAGAGGATCGCCGCCACACCGAGAACACTCAGTGTCAGCATTGCTGCATCCATGAATACATCTCCTATCAGACAGTTCTAGTTTCCGTAGTCTATTTTTGGAAACTTTCTTTTGACAAATTCCTATAATTCTCTCTCTCTTCTGATTTTCCTCCTGTTTTTGGACAAAAGACCTATGAAACTTGCACATGAGAAACATAAGCGATAGTTATTATTTACCTGTGCTCACATCTAAATGATATTTAGTCACAAATAGAGAATCTCTTGCACTTGAC
>NZ_GL892076.1:440327-449566 GCF_000213975.1 Centipeda periodontii DSM 2778 | reverse complement strand
CATCCCATCAATGAAAGATTACTGCAAAGAAAAGCAAAAATCAAATGTCCGCCTTCAAATGCTTGCACAAATTCGGCGGACGCGCCTTATATCCCCAGCCCTAAAGGGCGGGGCTTTACGGCGCATTGGGTAAAAGCCCTTGACAGATTGCATTGCTTTTAATTATACTACAATTCAGATTTGCTCAAACTTCATAAGCAGATTCGGTGCCCCTCGGGGCGTAACAGGGAAATCGGGGAGCGCAGCGCAGGGCTGCGACTTCATAAGCCGATGCGGTCCCGCCGCTGTAATGCTGAGAATGCTCCAATACGTCACTGGGCAACCGGGAAGGCGGAGCAGACGAGGAAGCAGAGCCAGAAGACCTACCGAATCTCGTGCGCCGGAGTGCTGCACCCCATGGGGGACGCAGCCTTTCTCTGCATCCTGCGATGGACAGGTCGGCAGGCTTTTTTCGTGTGAGAAAGCCCCGTCTGCCGTGGACGGGGCTTTTGCATGGTGCGGCGCAGATGGAGCCGGAGACGAAGAGGGACGCGGATAGAGAGGGGGAGGCACATGCGTTTTGTTGAGGGGATGCTTGCTCTTGTCCTCATTCTCTCGGTGCTTGGCTGCGGTTCTGTGCCTGCTGAACGGGCGGGCGGTTATCAGGTAACGGACGCACAGGGGCAGGTGGTCACGTTCGAGGAGAAGCCTGTACGTGTGCTGAACTTTGCCCTGTGGCTGGACAGCATTGTGCTGGGGATGCTGCCGCCGGAGCACCTCGTTGGGATCGACTATCTCGCGGACGATCCGAACAGCTCGAACATCGTAGGGATCGCGGAGACGATTCCCGTGAAGCTGAACCATCCCTCGGCGGAGCAGGTCATGGCGCTGCGCCCCGATGTCATCTTTCTCGATGCGGGCAGGGATGCCGCTGTCTGCGACACGCTGCGCGATATGGGGATCAAGGTCGTTGCGTGCAAAAAGCCGCACTCCGCAGAGGAACTGCATGATGCTGTCCGCCTTGTCGCTGCCGCGCTCGGTGAGGAGGAAAAGGGAGCGGCGCTCCTCGCCGCGTTCGATGCGGAGCGCAGCGCACTTGCGGAACGCGTTGCGGCGATTCCGCCCGATGCGCGCAAGACGGTGCTCGTCATCTCCATGTCACCGACGTTCGGGAGCAAGGGAGGTCTCTTCGATCATCTCTGCACGATGGCGGGGGTCACAAACGGAGCAGCCGTGATCGGTCTTGAGGCAGGTCAGCCGCTGACGAAGGAGCACATCCTCGCAGTGGATCCCGACATCCTGATCGTGCCCGTCTGGACGGCACATGGCCGCTACGACATCGACAAGTTCAACCGTGAGTATCTGGATGATCCCGCACTCCAAACGGTGAAGGCGATTCGTGAGCAGCGGATCGTGCGGCCGCACGAGGGCTATATCTACAACTCCTCGCAGGATATGGTGTTCGGTGCGCAGGATCTCGCACACCTCGCCTATGGGGATGCAATCGAGCAGCCCGTGGAGCGACATCTGTCCGTCGCAGCGGGAACATGACAGCCTCCCCCGTCGGTACGGGGAAAGGGGCGCTTCGAACATCTATCTTCAAGGAGGGCATATGAGAAAGAAACAATGGATGGCAGGACTCTCGTGCGTGCTTTGCGCGTTCCCGTTTGCGGCACAGGCAGATGAGCCGCAGAGCTATGAGACCCCTACGGTGAATGTGACGGCGCAGGGCTATGAGAAGGCAACGCTTGACACCCCTGCGGATGCGACGGTCTATACCGCCGATGAGCTGAAGAAGACGGGGGCGCATGATGTGATCTCCGCGCTGAAATTCAAGAACGGCGTGTATTTCACGAACATGGGGCCCGATGGACAGACGTGGATCACGGGCAATGCGGGAACGAATCTGCGCGGCATCGAGAATGGGACGCTCGTGCTGATCGACGGTGTGCCCGCCTCGTTCAACAACGTGAGCCATCTCGACATGATGAGCCTCGACGCCGTGGATCGGGTGGAGATCGTGAAGGGCGGCGGCTCCGTGCTCTACGGCTCGGAGGCGTTCGGCGGCGTCGTCAACGTCATCACGAAGGCGTCGTATAAAAACACCGTGCACGTGGCGGCGGGCGACCGCGGGCAGCGCGACTACGGCGCGACCATTGACCTCGGCAAGGTCGGCATCGCCGTGAGCCGTTCGTACTACGGCAAGACGGGGAATCTGACGGATGCCGTGAATACGACGAAGATCAACGGCGTGAGTACACCCTATGCGGTTGCCTTTGGTAAGAGCCGCAAGGATCATGTCAATCTGACGTACAAGATCAATGACGAAATGCGTCTTTCCTATATGTATAGCGGAAAGAATCACTCCATTCTCTATAACGATCGGGCGGGAGAACTTCTCCATTATTTCAGGTACGATGACGACGAGCATTTTGCGAACTTTGCCTATAGCGACAAGAAGGGCTGGTCGGGCAGTGCCTACTACAATTTTCGCGCGATCGAAAACCCCGATTATTTCACCGCGAGCCCCGATGTTGTGGAGTGGGAGAAGAGTCACCACCGACACTACGGCACGGAGGTGAAGAAGGTCTGGAAGGACGATGTGAGCACGACGCTTGTCGGCATCTCGGTGAAGCGGCAGACCTACGTCAATCAGAATCGAAAATATGCGCGTTTCAGCGACAGTAGCAGTCCGCTCAAACCCTATGCGAAATTCGGTCCCTATGGCATGAACGAGTACTCGATCGTCGCCTCCTATGACCGCGACCTCAGCCCTGTCACGGCGGCAATCGTCAGCATGCGGCAGGACTGGGTGAAGTCCTCGGCGGGCGACTACAACGCATTTCTCCCGCAGCTGCAGGTGACGACGCGGCTCAGCCGTGACAGTGCCCTCTATGCGAGCGTCGGCAAATTCTTCCGCATGCCGCATTTCCGCAACCTCTACTATGCGAGCTCCGTCATGGTGCCGAATCCGGATCTGAAACCGGAATCCGGCTGGAACTACGAGGCGGGCTACAAATACGACGGCAAGGGGCGCCGCTTCACCGCGACGGTATTCCATACGGATGTGCGCGATCAGATTGTCGGCGTGAAGAATGGCAGCATCACCTACCAGACGAATGCCGCTTCCTACCGCAATACGGGCGTCGAGGTCTCCTATGCGCAGGATGTGGACGCGCATTTCGGCTTTGCCAGCGGCGTGACCTACGGCAATCCTGAGCGCAAGTACAAGGCGGGGCAGGATTGGGTGCGCGCACTCGGCCGCTATCAGCTGACTGCGGGGATGACCTACGAGAACCGCGACCTCTCGGCGGCGCTCAGTCTCAGCTACTGGGGCGATCGCGGCTACAACAGTACGCGCAGTGAACGCGTCTCCTTCACGCCCATCTCAGGGAATCTCCTTGCCTCGAACCTCCACGTCGCCTATCGCTTTACCCCCGATCTCACGGGGACGTTCGATGTGGACAATATTTTCAACCACCGCGACAATACAAACAACGGCACGTATCACACCGTCGGCCGCTCCTTCCTCGTCGGCGTAAACTACGTGTTCTGATCGATTCCCTGTCAAACACCCCGACGGCGTGTGCTGTCGGGGTGTTCGTTAAGAAATCGCTGATAAATGGAAGAAAATCATGCAGAGGCGTTCATTATGCCCTGCATTCGTGGTAAAATTGTAAGCAGCAGAATTGGGGAAGGGACACATTGCCTGACAGGTATGTGCTCCTTCTGTGTGAAAGGCGTATGAAGCGATGAAACATATGGTAAAGCTGTCCAACGGGGCGTGTGTGCCCGCGCTCGGGCAGGGAACGTGGTACCTCGGGGACGCGGTTGCGACCTATGATCGCGAGGTGGAGGCGCTGCGGGCAGGGATCGAGGCGGGGATGACCCTTCTTGACACGGCAGAGAACTATGGCGACGGGCGCTCCGAGCGGCTCGTGGGCGAGGCGATCCGCCCGTATGACCGCAGCAGCCTCTTCCTCGTGTCGAAGGTCATGCCGTCGAACGCATACGGCACGCGGCTCATGCAGTCGCTCGACCGCAGCCTCTCTCATCTCGGGACGGACTACCTCGACCTCTATCTCTATCATTGGCGCGGGGAACGGCCGCTTGCGGAGATGGTCACGGCGATGGAGGAGGCACGTGCCGCAGGCAAGATCCGCGCGTGGGGAGTGTCGAACCTCGACACGGCGGACATGGAGGAGCTGTGGGCGGTGGATGGCGGCAGGAACTGCGCGGTGAATCAGGTGCTCTACCACATGGGCTCGCGCGGGATCGACTACAGCCTTCTGCCGTGGATGCGGGAGCACCATGTCGCTCTGATGGCATACTGCCCGCTCGCGCAGGTGGGGCGGCTCGGCTGCGACCTCCTCGGGAGCGGCGTCCTCGCGGAGATTGCGGCGAAGTACGGCGCGACTCCGGTGCAGATCGCACTTGCATGGGCAATCCGCGACGGCAACACAATCGCCATTCCGCGCACGGGCCGCAAGGAGCATGCCGTCAGCAACGCGGGCGCGGATGCGTTTGATCTCACGGCGGAGGACTGTGCGGCGATTGACGGGGCGTTCCCGCCGCCGACGCACAAGGAGCCGCTGCATATTGAGTAGGTGTTTGCGTAACGCATGACAGGAGGAGATCAAATGAAGATTGTCGTACTCGACGGGTATGCCGAAAATCCGGGAGACATCAGCTGGGAACCGCTCGCCGCGCTTGGCGAGCTGACGGTGCATGACCGTACGTCGCTCACGGAGTCGCCGCTGATCGCCCGCCGCATCGGCGACGCGGAGATCGCCGTGACGAACAAGACGCCGATCACGCGCGCCGTCATGGACGCCTGCCCGAACCTCAGGGCGATTGCCGTCCTAGCGACGGGCTACAACATTGTGGATACGGCGTATGCGCGCAAAAAGAACATTCCTGTTATGAATGTGCCCGTCTACGGTACGGACAACGTCGCGCAGTATGCCATTGCACTCCTCCTTGAGGCGTGCTCCCACATCGGGCATCACGACCGCTCGGTACACGCGGGCGAGTGGACGAACAGCGTCGACTTCTGCTATTGGCAGCGTCCCTTGATCGAGGTCAGCGGCAAGACGGCGGGCATCATCGGCTTCGGGCGCATCGGCATGGCGGTCGCCCGCATCCTCTCCGCTATGAACGTCCGCGTGCTTGCCTACAGCAGGACGGAGCGTGCCGAGGGACGGGCACTTGCGGACTATGTGCCGCTCGACACGCTTTTCAGGGAGGCGGACTTCATCTTCCTGCACTGCCCACTTTTCCCCGCGACGGAGGGCATCATCAACGCGGCGAACATCGCGAAGATGAAGGACGGCGTCATCCTCATCAACAACAGCCGCGGGCAGCTCGTTGTGGAGGCGGATCTCGCCGCAGCGCTCGCGCGCGGCAAGGTCGCATGTGCGGCGCTCGATGTGGTATCCACCGAGCCGATCAAGGCGGACAACGTCCTCCTCACGGCGCCGAACTGCATCATCACGCCGCACATCTCGTGGGCGACGAAGGAGGCGCGCGTGCGTATCATGCAGATGACGGCGGACAACGTGCGCGCGTTTATGGCGGGAACGCCGACGAATGTCGTGAACTGAGACGCGTCACCACAGGAGAAAGGGGCTGTGTTCCGGAGCCGGGACTTCGGAGCGCAGCCCCTTGTTGACACAGACAGGGCGAAGAGATGGTGAAAGCCTGAATTTATCAGGGTTCCCCAAATGAAAAGCCTGCCCGTCACAAACGGGGAAGGATCACCTCGAAATATTCCTCCGCAGCCACGCAGATATCCCACTGCGCTTCCGAACGCAATTGGAGGCAGATGCAGCTGATTTCCCTGCCGTCATAGGAAATGAACAGGGTGTAGCCGTCGTCATACGGCAGGAAATACGTGCACGCGAAGAAAAATTCTTCACCTGCCGCATAACAGTTCCCATTATAGTCCGTGAACGCCCGCCGTATGCGGACACGGTCGCCCGCCTGCATAGGACCGAATGAGAACGATTGATTGACGGCAGAGGGCACCGTACGGTAAAAATCATACGGGGTCAGCGTCCGTCGCAGCGCGGCGATCCGTTCCTCTTTGCGTCTGCGTTTTCTGTTCTCCCTCCATGTCATCCCGTATGCGCACAATCCAAAGAGCGCCGCAAGCACACCTGCCGCCGCGAGAAAGTAGAGAAACGGAGTCATGCGATTCCCCTTTCCGCCTGTTATGACATATTCCGATCAAAAAGAGCCGCTCTATGCGGCTCTTTTTGATGCAGAAACGGAAGTATTGTTATCCCACAATCCAGACGACGAAGTAGATCGCGAGCGGGATCGTCACGCAGAAGATGCCGATGAAGTCGATGTAGACACCGGTCTTGATCATCTTTGTGATCGGGATGTAGCCGGATGCGTAGACGATGGCGTTCGGCGGCGTCGACACCGGCAGCATGAAGCCGAGCGAGGACGACAGGGCGATACCGACGGCGACGTGCACGGGGCTGAAGCCCGCCGCGATCGCAGCCGTGATGCCGAGAGGACCGATCATGTTCGTTGCAGCCGTGTGACTCGTCAGCTCGGAGAGCAGCAGAGACATCACGCAGAAGATCGCGACGAGGGCGAACTCGGACGGATCACCGCCGAGCATACCGACGATCTTGTCGCCGACCCACTGCGAGAGCCCGGTCTTATACATCATACCGCCCATTGCAAGACCGCCGCCGAAGAGGATGAGCGTGCCCCACTCAACGCCCTGCACCGCTGCCTTCCACTCGAGCGTGAACTGGCGCTCCTTGAAATTGATCGGCATGAGGAAGAGGAGCAGCGCACCCACCATTGCTGCGACCGCCTCGGGGAAGAGGTGGTTATACATCTTGAGGATCGGCGCGGTGCTGCCGAGCGTCATGGAGAGAATGCCCGGGAAGACCCAGAGGAAGACCGCGACGAGGAAGCAGACGAGCGTGTTCTTCTGCGCGCGTGTCCAGCCGCCGAGCTCCGCGACGCGGGCGCGGATGAACTCCTCGGCACCGTCGATGCGCTCCACATCGGGCGGGAACATACGGATGAGGATAAAGTAGGTGATGACGAAGTAGACGACCATCGCGATAAAGCCCCATGTCATCCACTGGAAGAACGAGATGTGGATGTTCGCCATCTGGTCGAGGAAGCCGAGCATGATGATGTTCGGCGGGGTGCCGATCGGGGTGAGAACACCGCCGATGGAACACGAATACGCGGTCATGAGCATCAGACCCGTCGCGTATTTATAGTCGTGCAGGTCGATCTCCTTGCCGTTGGCTGCCATCATCTCCTTGATGGCGCCGAGGAGTCCGAGTGCGATCGGGAACATCATCGCGGCGGTTGCCGTGTTGCTGACCCAGCCGGAGCAGAGCGCTGCGGCAAGACCGATCGCGAGGAAGATGCGGCGTGGATTCGAGCCGACCCACTTGCGCGCGAGCAGCCAGTAGGCGAACCGTTTGTCCAGCCCGTGTTCCATCATCGCCTTCGCGAGGATGAAGCCGCCCATGAAGAGGAAGATCATCGGGTTTGCAAAGGCGGCGTACGCGTCCTTTGCCGTGACGACACCGGTGACGACGGCGAGCGTCGGACCGATCAGGGAGGTAACAGGGATGGGCACCGGTTCGGTAATCCACCAGAGAGCGACGAGAACCATGATGGCGAGCAGTTTGTGTGACTCCACGGTCAGTCCGTCGATGGGCGTCAGGAACACCAACAGGGCAAGGATTGGTGCGCCGAACAGCCCGACAAGACGCCGTGTCCGATCAAACTTTTGTTCTGCCTCATGAATTCTTTGGGCTTCTTTGCTTTGATCAGCACTCATTTTTCAGCCTCCTTATACATAACCGTAATAATTTCTTTGCCCGATTATTATTATACGAAATTTTCAACCCTTTTGGCAACTGTTTTCTTCGGAATAGATTAACTTTTTTTTCTGCAATTTCTGCTATAATAAATGTGCTTACAGGTACGAATACAGAGGAGGATTTTCATGCAAAGCTTCACCTATCACTGCCCCACGGAGATCATCTTCGGGCGGGGTGCAGAGAATGCGGTCGCCGAGAAACTGCGCGCGTTCGGTACGAGTCGCGTGCTCATCCTCTACGGAGGCGGCAGTGCGGAGCGCTCGGGGCTGCTCTCGCGCATCGAGAAAAATCTCACGTCGGCGGGGCTGGCGTTCCTCGTCATGGGCGGCGTGCGCCCGAATCCGCGCGTCTCGTTCGTGCGTGAGGCGATCCGCGAGGGACTCGCGGCAGATGTCAACTTCATCCTCGCGGTCGGCGGCGGCAGCGTCATCGACTCGGCAAAGGCGGTCGCGCACGGCATTGCGAACCCGACCACGGACATTTGGGATATCTGGACGCGCAAGACAGAGATCACGAAGACGATGCCGTTCGGCTCCGTCCTCACGATCCCCGCAGCGGGCAGCGAGACGAGCGACTCGGCGGTGCTCACGAACGAGGATACGGGGCGCAAGGTCGGGCTGAACACGCCGCTGAACCGTCCCGTCTTTGCCTTTATGAACCCCGAGCTCGCGTTCAGCCTGCCGCGTGAGCAGATTGCAGCGGGCGCGTCGGATATCATGATGCACACGATGGAGCGCTACTTTACGAGCGTCAAGGAGTCGAACCTCTTCACCGACCGCGTCGCCGAGCAGCTGCTGCTCACGGTCATGGAGTCCGTACGCCGCCTCCTCGTCAGCCGCAAGGACTACGACGCGATGAGCGAGCTCATGTGGTGCGGCAGCGTATCGCACAGCGGCTTTACGGAGCTCGGGCGCATGAAGGACTTCTCTGTGCACAAGCTCGGACACGAGCTCTCTGCGCGGTACGACGCGACGCATGCAATGACGCTCACGGCGCTCTGGGGCTCGTGGGCACGCCGCGTCTATCCGGACGATCCGGCGCGCTTTGCGCACTTCGCCGCGGCGATCTTCGGTGTCGACGCGGGTACGGATGAGGAACGCGCGCGCGCGGGCATCCGCAGGATGGAGGCGTTCTTCACCGAGATCAACATGCCGACAAGCCTCGCGGGGCTTGGTGTTGGCACGCTCACGAAGGGGACGATCGAGGAGATCGCGAGCGCCGCAACGGCAAACGACACCATTCGTCTCGGCAACTTCCACCCGCTTACGCGCGCGGATGTGATTGCCATCTACGAGGCGGCAAATCACTGAATCCATGAGAAATGGGCTGCTGCACGAGCGCCCCTATCGGCTCGCTGCGCTCGCCACTTCCCCCGCTCTGGCGGGGGAA
>NZ_GL892076.1:400943-440277 GCF_000213975.1 Centipeda periodontii DSM 2778 | reverse complement strand
AATCACTGAATCCATGAGAAATGGGCTGCTGCACGAGCGCCCCTATCGGCTCGCTGCGCTCGCCACTTCCCCCGCTCTGGCGGGGGAAGCTAAGATACCATAATCCTAGCCTCCCCCGCCAGAGCGGGGGAGGGGGACCGCATGTAAAAGCGCCCTGCGTTGACCAGGGCGCTTTTACATGCGCAGAAAATACTGTCCTGCATATACAACAACAATGCAGACGAGTACGAACAGATACTCACGGAACGAGCCGACGGTGAAGAGCCGCATCCCGATCTTCTGCGTGGGATAGAGGAAGGGCACCTTGCCGCAGACGGCATCCTCCGCGATGTGGCAGAGCGCACCAATGAAGATCCATGTGAGGACGGTGAAGAACGCCGCATCGTAAAAGAAATAACGCTGCGCCTCGCGAAGACCGCCGATCAGCGCAAGGTAGAGCATGGGCCAGTGCGACCAGCCGCGATGGCGGCTGCGCCATGTATGCCACCCGACGCTCTGCGGCGTACCCTCAACCTTATCCGGCAGGACGGCGCCGACCGCAGCCGCAGCCGTACAGAGTGGATCGGCGGTGACGGCGTAGGCGATCGTGGCGGTGAGACTTGTGTGGGATACCCACTTCATGATACCGAGGACTCCTTCTTCGTGAGGGACTTGACACCCCTCAATCGCAGGCATTTTCTCCCGCCCGCACCCGCTCAAGCACAACGACCTCGTACGGGCGCAGATCGCGCGCGAGCCCATCGTAGTTGCCGAGGAGCTTCGTCCAGCCCGCGTCCGCAAGATCCTCAAGGGCGTCCTCCATCAGGGGAACGTCCGCCGCGCGGAAATTGCAGTAGACGCGCAGTTTCTGCCCCGCATGGGCGCGCTCGTAGGCGACGATGCTCGCGTTTGCGCGTTCGAGGAAGAAGATGTCGCCCTTCTGGATGATGGGCATTTCCTTGCGCAGGCGGATGAGGGTCTGATAGAAATGAAAGACGGAGTCCGCCTCCCCGCGCTCCGCCGCAGCGTTGATCGTGTCGTAATTCGCGGGCGGAGCGAGCCACGGTGTATCGCTCGTAAAGCCCGCGTTGTCCTCGGCACTCCACTGCATAGGCGTGCGGCTGTTGTCGCGCGAGCGCACGGAGAGGATATGCAGCGCCTCGTCCTTCGTTTTGCCCTCGTCCAGCAGGATCCTGTAGTAGTTCAGGCTCTCCACATCGCGGTACTGCGCGATATCCGTGTACTGCGCGTTCGTCATGCCGAGCTCCTCGCCCTGATAGATATACGGCGTGCCGCGCATGAAGTGAATGCACGCGCCGAGCATCTTCGCCGACTCCCTCCAATACGTCCCGTCGTCGCCGAGGCGGCTGACGACACGCGGCTGATCGTGGTTGCACCAGAAGACGGCGTTCCAGCCGCCGCCCGCCGCCATGCCCTCCTGCCAGACCACAAAGAGGTTCTTCAGCGCCATGATGTCCGGTTCCTGTAGTGCCCACTTCGCGCCGTCCTTATAGTCGATCTTCAGATGGTGGAAGTTGAAGACCATCGAGAGCTCCTTCTCGGAGGGGTTCGAGTAGCGGATGCAGTTCTCGAGGGTGGTGGAGGACATCTCGCCGACCGTGATCATCGTGTCGATCCCCGTATCGCGCGTGAGTTCCTTCAAAAAATCGTGGACGTGGCGCCCATCGGTGTAGAAACGGCGTCCGTCGCCCTCGTGATCATCCTCGAAAACGGCGGGCTTTGAGATCAGGTTCACCACGTCGAAGCGGAAGCCCTCGACGCCCTTTGCCTTCCAAAAGCGGACGACGTTCTTTAGTTCCTCGCGCACGCGCGGATTCTCCCAGTTGAGATCCGCCTGCGTCACGTCGAAGAGATGCAGATAGTATTTCCCGAGCGCGGGGACATACTCCCACGCGTTTCCGCCGAACTTCGACGCCCAATTCGTCGGCGGCTGCCCCTCCTTGCCGTCCTTCCAGATGTAGTAGTCCATGTAGTCGGGATCGCCTGTAAGCGCGCGTTTGAACCACTCGTGTTCGGTCGATGTATGGTTGAATACCATATCAAACATAAGACCAATGCCGCGTGCCTTTGCCGCGCGGATGAGCGTATCCACATCCTCCATCGTGCCGAAGCGCGGATCGACGGCGCAGTAGTCCGCGACATCGTAGCCGTTGTCCTTCTGCGGCGAGACGAAGAACGGAGTCAGCCAGAGGAAGTCGACGCCGAGCTCCCTCAGATAGTCGAGCTTGGCGGTGACGCCATTCAGATCGCCGAGTCCGTCGCCGTTCGTATCGTAGAAGGATTTCGGATAGATCTGGTAAACGACCTTGTCTTGTATATTCATGGTACATGCTCCGTTCTGAGTATGAAAGCATAAATCGCCCAAAGCGCCCCTACCACCGCTTGCGCGGTCCCCCTCCCCCGTATCGACGGGGGAGGCTTAGGAAAGCACCACCTGCGGTGTGATCTTGCGATAGTATTATTAGACCATAGAAAATGATTTCGGTCAACGGGGGACTTTTGATGCTTGTTTCATTTGTGCTATAATAAGGAAGAAAATAGGAAAGGAGAGATCATCATGAACTTGCGTAACGATGCCGATGGAATCATCAAGGAGAGTTTCGCGGCGATCCTGCCGGATGCGGCGGTGCAGAAGGCGCTCGCGGGGCACACATTCCCGCGAGGGCGCATTGTGCTCATCGCGGTCGGCAAGGCGGCGTGGCAGATGGCGCGCGCGGCGGCGGATGTGCTCGGGGAGCGCATCGACGTGGGGCTTGTGATCACGAAATACGATCATGTGATGGGGGAGATCCCACATGTGCGCTGCATGGAGGCGGGGCATCCCGTGCCCGATGAGAACTCGTTTGCGGCGACCACGGAGGCACTGCGTCTCACGGAGAACCTCACGGCGGAGGACACCGTGCTCTTCCTCCTCTCGGGCGGCGGCAGTGCGCTCTTTGAGCAGCCGCTGATCCCTGCGGCGGAGCTCACGGAGCTCACGGAACAGCTGCTCGCCTCCGGCGCGGACATCGTCGAGATGAACACCCTCCGAAAGCGCATGAGCGCGGTCAAGGGGGGACGGTTCGGAGCGCACTGCGCCCCCGCGCACGTCTTCTCCATCGTGCTCAGCGACATCCTCGGCGACCCGCCGGGCATGATCGCATCAGGCCCCGCACACCCCGACACATCGACGGCAGAGGATGCGCACAGGATCGTGGAGAAATATCACATTCGCCTCTCGGATGCGGCAAAGGCACTGCTCGACAAGCCTCTGCCGACAGCCCTGCCGAATGTCGAGACGCACATCACGGGCAGCGTGAAGGGGCTCTGTGCGGCGGCGGCACAGGCGGCAGAGCGGCGCGGATATACGCCCGTCCTCCTCACCGATCAGCTGGACTGCGAGGCGCGCGAGGCGGGACGCTTCCTCGCGGACATCGCACGCACGCATGCGGGCGATGGTGTTTCGTATGCCTACATCGCGGGCGGCGAGACCGTCGTGCAGCTCAAGGGAAAGGGACGCGGCGGCCGCAATCAGGAGCTTGCGCTCGCGGCGGCGGACGGCATTGCGGGGCTTGCGAACGTTGCCGTCTTTAGCGTCGGCAGCGATGGGACGGATGGTCCCACGGATGCGGCGGGCGGCTACGTCGACGGGGGGACGCGGGCAGCGCTCGCACATGAGGGGAAAAGCGCCGCTACGGCACTCGCCGAGAACGACGCCTACCCCGCGCTGAACGCCGTCGGCGGGCTTATCATAACGGGACCCACGGGCACGAACGTCAACGATGTGGCGGTTGTGCTGATACGGGGAGTTGAGTGAGAAATTTCCTTGCATACCCGTGCCCAATACGCTAAAATAATTACAGGAGGGGATTCGATGGCACCGGACACGGAGGAAGCGCGGCGAGCGTGGTATCGGGAGATCATACAGAGTTTTACGCTGATGGATGATATCTTTATGACGGCGGTCTTTCAAAACAGTCTTCCCTGTGTTGATCTGGTCTTGCAGATTATCCTCGATCGCCCGAATCTCCATGCAACGAGCGTCGTCACGCAGAACACACTGAAGAATCTGCACGGACACGATGTGCGGCTCGATATTCATGCCTTTGCGGACGGGCAGGAGTTCAACATCGAAATCCAACGTGCGAAAAAGGGCGCAGCGCCGCGCAGGGCGCGCTACCACAGCAGCATCATGGATGCGAACGCCTTGCCTGAGCGCGCGGACTATGAGAAACTGCCGGAGTCATACGTCATCTTTATCACCGAGACAGATGTGCTCGGGAAAGGGAAGCCGCTCTATGTGATTGAGCGAACGATCAGGGGCGACGGCGACCTCTTTGACGACGGCACACATATTGTCTATGTGAATGGTTCGATGGTGGATACGGAGACCCCGCTCGGGCGGTTGATGCACGATTTTCAATGTGTGCAGCCGGAGAAGATGTACTATGAAGTGCTTGCGGAGCGGACGGGAGCGTTTAAGAACACGGAGGAAGGAGTGACGCACATGAGCTCGAAGTGGGATCAGTTCGTTCAGGAATTTCGTGAAGAGATGATGGAGCGCGGCATGGAGCGCGGCATGGAGCGCGGCATGGAACTCGGCATGGAGCGCGGTATGGAACTTGGCATGGAGCGCGGTATGGAACAAGGTCTGGAGCGTGGTATGGAACAAGGTCTGGAGCGCGGCAAGGAGACGGAGCGTCTTTCATCCATCCAGCGCATGATGGAAAGACTGTCGCTTACGGCGGAGAAGGCGATGGACGTGCTCGCGATTCCGCAGTCGGAGTGGAGCAGGTATAAGGCGATGCTGTGAGCGATGATCCATAACATATGAAAAGAACCCGTCGGCGATGTGCCGACGGGTTCTTTGTGTCTGGAAGCATTTTTCGTTAGACGCTCAAGACGCGTGCGACTTCCTTAGAACTTCCAAGCAAATCCTGCTCTAAAGGTCACGCCGCGCAGCTTGCCCACCCAGCCCTCGACGGAGAGGTCGGCGGTGGAGTTGCTGCTCATCTGCGTTTTCCAGCCGAGCTCGAGGCTGCCGGAGAAGCCCTTGAGCGACGGGGACGGCGAGGTGTAGCTCATGCCGCCCGCGCGGTGGTAGGTCGCGCTCGCCTCACCGTCGAACTCATACTGCATGGATGCGCCGAGGATGAGCGCGCTGTTGCCGTGCACGAGCTGCCAGCGCTCGCCCACGCGCAGGACGTGACTGTTCACTGCAGAGAACGAGTAGCGGTCGCCCGTGGAGAGCGTTGCGTCCGCACTGCCCAGCCGCGTGAAGAAGTACCGCGCATAGACCTCGCGCGTGCTCTTGTCCTGCATCGTCACATGGTTGCCGATGCCGAGATGTGCGCCGATGTAGTTCGCGTCCGCGTCGTAGGACGTGTGCGTCGCTCTGCGCCCCGTCGTAAGATCGGCAGAATAGTCCATGCTCGAGCGTCCGCAGCGCAGGCTCGCCTCGGAGAACACGCCGTTCGGCTGCTCCCAACGGACAAAGCCGCCGCCGCCGATGTAGCGGAGAGTGCCGTCGCCGTGCGCACTGTTCACGTAGCTGTCGTAGCTGCCGCGCCCGTACTCGACAATGGGACCGAAGATCAGACGGTCGTCGCCGCGCAGAACCTCACGCGAGAAACCGACGGCGAGATTCATGCCCTTGACATCGACGTGCGAGCCGGTCTTGGCGCGCATCGAGGAGCCGCTCATCGCCGCAAAGGGAGCAAAGCCCTCGGATGCCGCCGCCTCGATGGACGCACTTGACATACCCAGATTCGTAAAGAGATTCATGCCCGAGCCGATAAAGGCAACCGAACCTGCCGCCGTCTCGGCAAGGGACTTCGCGTTGTCCTCATCGAGTCGGAAACCATCGCCGGGGGGCGTGTCGGGGGCGGTGTCGGTGGTGTCGGGGGCGGTGTCGGAGGAGTTGGGGGTGGTGTTGGAGGTGTTGGAGGTGGAGTCGGCGGTGTTGGGGGTGGTGTCGGTGGTGTTGGGGGCGGTGTCGGTGGTGTTGGGGGCGGTGTCGGAGGAGTTGGAGGCGTTGGAGGCGGCGGAGGCGTCTCCGGCGGCAGTGCGGGCGGTGTCGGCGGAGGTGTGACGATCCCACCCGGCGGTGTAATCGGCGGCGAGCCAGGTGGCGTCGGCGGGGTCGCCCCCGATGGCAGCGGCTTCTCGTCAGGCTTCGGCGCCGACGGTACGGGCACCGGAACGCCCGCATCGGTTGTGACGCCGTCACGCCGCACGATCAGCTCTTTACGGTTCGTCGTCACGCTCATGCGTTCCGTACCGGAGATGCCCTCATGCACAGTCATCGTGGCTGTGCCGTCATTGTGAATCTCCGCATTTACCGTATGGAGAAGGCGGATACGGTTCGGGAGCGAGGTGCTGCCCTGCAGATGGGCATCGACCGTCTTGCCGCTGAGGTCGATGTTCCTCGTATCGTCCCTGACGTAGAGCATCGTATCATCTTCGGTGATATCGCTCGGAACATAGAACGCGAATCGGTCGAATCCCTCCACGCTCTTCACCGTGATATTCTTCGTATCCTTTAGGACGAGCTCATTGTTGGCTGCATAGGCCCCCGCGCCGCCGACGCGGTGCCGATAGCCGTAGAGACTTGCGAAGGAGAGATCGTCTGCGCCCGAGATCTCGATCTTATTATCTTGAACCTCCTCATGGACATTGGTGGGATCCGCTGCGGGATCTCCCAGAGCCGCGCCTGCGTAGATGCTGCCGCGATAGGTGCCGCCGTGGATGTAGAGCTCGTTGTAATTGGACTTGAGGTAGACATTGCCCGTGTCGGAGCCACCCTGCGCCATGCCGCCGTAGACATCCCCGTCATACGTCGTGTCCTTCATCAGGTGGGTAATGTTCCCCGAAGCCTCTGCCTCTGCGCTGTGATTGCCCGCCGCTCTTGCCTCGGCAGAGCCGCCGAAGAGATCCCCTTGGAACCGCGTGGTGCTGCCGTACACCCAGAGGCGGTTGTCGACGGCATTTGCCGCGCTGCCTGCAGACGTGTTCCGCGCAAAGATTCTGCCGCTCGTCACGTCCTCACGGAACGTGCCGGCACGGATGGTGAGCTGGTTGCTGTTTGCCTCGCCTTTTGGTTCAGCGACATTGTTCGTCTCGATCGTACTGTAGCCCGCCGCGCTCTTGTCGGTGAATGTCCCTGCGCCTGCACCCACCCAGACCTTGTTCTCGTTCGCCTTTGCGGTGCTGTGGGTCACCGACTCACCGGGCGCGAGCTGCTTGCCCTCGGCGTAGCCGCCGATGAAGTTCTTTGCCCCCGCGGAGACGGCCAGCTTGTTCTTGTTGGCACTCGCATTGAACTCGCCCTTTGCCTCGGCATACGCCGAGCCGCCGTAGAGTCCCGCGCCGTACGTGCCTCCCAAGGCGTGGACGGTGTTCTCGTTCGCTGCGGCATTCGTGACGCTGTCCGCCGCCGTCGTCGTATTCCGGGCAAAGCTCCTGCCGCCCGCCACATCCTCGTTGAACGTGCCGTCCTGCAGGAGAACATCGTTCCTTGCTGCAGCAGCAGACAGCAGCTTCGTATTGTTCGCTGTGATATGGACGTAACCGCCCGCGCTCTTGTCGGTGAATGTACCGGTAGAGCGGATCTCCATACTGTTCTCGTTCGCCGTGCCCGTGCTCTGGAGGACGTACGTGCCGCTGTCTTGCTGCGTGCCCTCGGCATAGCCGCCGATGAAGCTGCGCGCGCCGCCCCTCAGACTGAGCAAGTTCTCGCTTGCCAGTACGTCAAAGGTACCCTTTGCCTCAGCAGATGCATGACCTCCCATGAGGTCCGGCGTGATGTTCGTCTCGGTGGAGAGGTAGTTCTTCGTCGCCTGTGACACAGCGCTGCCGTTCTCGGACACTGCTTCGGCACTGCCGCTGTAGACGTTCTGCTGATAGGTGCCTCCCTTCACATACAGCTCGTTCTCGTGCGCTGCCGCCTCTGCCCGGCCCGCAGTCGCCTGTACCTTCGCAGAGCCGCCGATCAGATCCGCGTTGAACCAGCCCGCATGCGTGCCGACCCAGAGCTTGTTCTTGTTTGCCGTCGCCGCCGCGAAGGTGTCTGCACCTGTGCGCTCGCTCTTGATAGAACTGCCGCCGCCGAGCGCGCCGCCGCCCCAAATATTATCGAAGTTGCCGCCCTCGATGGAGAACTCGTTCTCGTTTGCCGCAGCGCGCAGCGTGGTCGTGTCGGATGCCTTGAGTTCACTGTAGCCGGCTGCACTCTTGCGATCGAACGTGCCGGAGCCTGCCCCGATCCAGACCTTGTTCCGGTGCGCCTCTACCGTCCCGAGCGTGGGGGAGGTGTGCTCTACCTGCCACGCTACCGCCGTGCCGCCGTAGATCTCCTCCCCGCTGGTCCTTACGTTGGCAACATTCTCATTTGCCTGCAGGTTGACGTTTGCATCCAGCTCGGCGACTACCCTGCCGGCGGCCATAAAGGAATTCTGTGACATATCCGTGTTGATCGTCAGGTGATTTCGGAGGGCTCTTCCTGCAGCGCCGCCGTGCTCGTTGATGGTGACGTCGCCTGCGTAGATGATTTTCGTACGCCCCTATAGGAAGCTGCCGCCCGTGATGGTGAGCGTATTTCCCTCCGCCGTGGCATCAGCAAAGATGGTCCCGCTGTCATCGATAAATGCATGACCACCATGAAGATAACGTCCGTCGAAGCTGCCGCCTGTGATGGTGGCATGGTTTCGCCGCGCCACTGCCACTGCCTGCGGGCCGCCGTCCTCAACGCGCGCAAGGCCGCCGGCAACGGCAGATCCGTCGGTGCCTGTAAATACGCCGCCCGAAACCTCGACCGTGTTGTCCTCGACAAGGGCTGTGCCGCCGCTCGCCCATGCAGCTACACCGTAGGCTCCCTTCAGCTTGCCGCTGCGGACAATCGCTTTGCTGTTCGAAAGATGAATGTTTGCATTTGCCAAGGGGATAACGCGGTATGCGCCGACAACGTTTCTCCATCGGTCAAAATTCCCGTGGGTGTCCTTCACGCCGATGTTCGGCGTATCGCCGTCGCCCGTTCTGCCGACGGTGATGGTGGCGGACGATCCGTCCATGCTGCCCGCAACCCCGTCCTCTGTCACCATGTCCGATGTGACGGAGGAGGCGACGATGGGATCGGCGTACGCGTACGGGAGCGCGCCGAGCGTCACCGCGCCTGCCGTGAGGGCGGCGAGGATGCGTGGGGCAAGTGTCCGTGATGGGGGACGTTTGCTGCGCTGAGAATGGTGTTTCATGATGGTTGACTCCTTTCAAGATAAATACATCCGATGTGGGCGCCTTGAATCATGCCGATTCTTCCTCTCCGATTCCTACTGTAGCATATTTCAGAAAAATGCGTACTGTAGCAAATGACAGGAATCAAAAGTCCTAAAAATGGGCAAATCCTGTATTTTCAAGGGGAAACGAGATTTATTAGACGAAAATTTTTTTGCAATGTTTTGTCTGGCAATCGGACGGGGAATGCGATAGAATAAATGGTGGAACCACCAGCTTCCCCCGTCGAGGCGGGGGAAGTGCCGAACGCAGTGAGGCGAAAGGGGCACCTCTGGCTCGTGTGACTCTCTTGCGATAGAGATGTGTCGATTGCCCAAGGTGCCCCCACCGTCACGCTGACGCGTGCCACCTCCCCCGCTATGGCAGGGGAGGCTAAGATGGCGTGATGCTGCTGTGTACTGCAGCGGTGTGCTGAAAGAGATTTCGCAGAACGGGAAGAAATGCAAGTTGGGTTTGCGCTTGCAGACCGGCACAGATCCGAAAGGATTTTAATGAAAGCGGCAAAGGAGGCGCCGATGACTTTTTTCGAGGAGATCCTCACGCGGCGTGCGGCAGAGGCGGGGATCACGCTGACCGATGCGCAGATCGCGCAGTTCGCGGTCTATAACGAGATGCTCACGGACTGGAATACACGCATGAATCTGACGGCGCTGACATCCCCGGAGGATGTGGCGGTGAAGCATATCATCGACAGTCTGACGGCGTACGATGCCGCGCTGTTCGATGGGGCAAAGATGCTGATCGATGTGGGGACGGGTGCGGGGCTGCCCGGTATCCCCCTCGCGGTCTATGCGCCGCATGTCCATGTGACGCTGATGGATGCGCTCCAAAAGCGCGTGCGGTTCCTCATGGAGGTGACGCGCGCGATGGGGCTGACGAATACGTGCGCGATTCACGCGCGCGCAGAGGAGGCGGCGCGTCAGGCAGCGCACAGGGAGTGTTACGATATCGCGGTGAGCCGTGCGGTGGCGCGGATGCCCGTGCTGCTCGAATACGCGCTGCCGCTGGTGCGCGTGGGCGGCACGTTCCTCGCGCTGAAGGGGCGTGCGTACGCGGAGGAGGCGGCGGAGGGCGCGGGGCTCGCACGGTCGCTCGGCGGCGGTGCGATACTTGCGCGTCCCGTCTATCTGCCGGGACTCGACGATGTGCGTGCGATTCTCTCGGTGACGAAGGAGCGCCCGACGCCGAGGGGCTATCCGCGCCGACAGGTGAAATAATAAAGGATTTATCTGTTTTGTGTCGAACATATAAAACTAGTATACGTGTATTTGCTGTGCGGATTTTCGGCGCGGCATGTGAAAAAGGACACGATTCGATAAGGGGATGACGTGATGAAACGATGGAGAGGGTTGGCTCTCGGGACGCTGACGATATTTCTCCTGTCCGCACCGGCTGCGGATGCGGCAGAGGCGACGACGACGACGGTGCGCTCGTCTGTGGCAGATGATAATGCGGCGCGGGATGCGGAGCGCGCGGCGAAGGCTGCGGCTCGTGCAGAGCGGCAGGCAGAGCGCGCCGCTGCACGGGCGGAGCGTCAGCGGGCGATCGCGGAGGCGAAGGCGGCGCGCGTCGCGGCAAAGGATACACCTGATGCAGCCCCCGTGCGCATATCGGAGAATCCCCCTGCTGCGGTGGCACAGACGGCTGCACCCATTGTGGAGGCGCTGTCTGAGTCAACGACCGAGGGGGCTGCCCCTGCGGTACCTGCCTCCACGGTGGAGGCGACTGCTCCTGCCGCCTCTCTCACAGAGAAAAAGGCGGCGCGTGCCGAGCGTCAGCAGGCGCTCGCAGACCGCAAGGCGGAGCGCGCGGCGGTAAAGGCGGAGCGCAAGGCGGCTCTCGCTGCGGCGAAGGAGGAGAAGCGTGCGGCGAAGGCAGCCGAGAAGGCGGAGAAGAAGACCGCGCGTGCGGAGAAGGTGGCGCAAAACAAGCGCGACCGAGGCTCGCGCTACAAGACGCTCTTTACGGACAACGGCTTTACGTACTATATGGATGCGACGAATACGCGCTGGGTGCCGCGTCCCTACAACAGTTCGGAGTATATGATCGACGCATGGGTGCGTCTCGTGGAGAATACGACGGGGGAGCCGCTTGTGGAGGATGGGAAGATCCGCCCGGCAAAGTATTTCCTTGAGCACTACTACATCAGCCCTCAGCGCCGCGAGATCATGTTCATCTCGCAGCTGGAGGTGACGGGGCGTCCCGAGAATGCGGTGAAGGAGCGCCCCTACGATCCGCGCAACTGGGAGCAGCTCGTTCCCGGCTCGATCGAGGATGCGATCTTTGAGGCGGTGACGAAGCGTATGTCGTCTGCGCCCGGCGCGAAGACGGGCGGCATGAGTGTGCGCGATATGGTGGAGGAGTACGCACGTATTTCGTTCTAGGGAGCTTTCCCTAAATGAACTCGGTAGGTGGAAAGGGAGGGTTCATTCTGTTGGAACAGTACGGCGAACGTGATCTGTGTCAGGTGACGGGGCTGCTGAATATGATGCAGTTCATGCGCCATGCGTCCGCGCATATGCAGGATCCATTGGCGGAGCCGCTGACGTTCATGTATTTTGACATCGAGAATTTCAAGAGTTTTAACCAGCGCTACGGCTTTCAACAGGGAAATCGCCTGCTGCGCTACGTGGCGGATCTCCTGCGCGAGACCTTTGAGGGGAACTTGGTCGCCCGCTTTAACGACGATCACTTTGCGGTGGCGACGCAGAGGAAGAATCCGAACGACTGTATCCAGTTTATCCATGAGCGGATCCGCGTCTATGATCTGGGGCTGCCGATGGAGATGAAGGCGGGGATCTATCATCCGCTGCCGGAGGTGACCGATGTCGCTCTCATCATGGATCGCGCGAAGATCGCGTGCAACAGTATCAAGAATACGTACGATCTGACGTGGGCGGAGTTCGATCCCGCGATGGAGGAGGAAATCAATTTCCGCAGCCACATCATCCGCTCGTTCCAAGAGGCGATGATCGAGGGCTGCATCGAGGTCTACTATCAGCCGGAGATCCGTGCGATGACGCGCGAGATCTGTGGGTTCGAGGCGCTGGCACGATGGAGGGATCCGGCGCACGGGATGATCTCGCCGGGGGTGTTCGTGCCCGTTCTCGAGGACGCGCATCTCTCCCCGCAGCTGGATCTCTACATCATCGAGCGGGTCTGTCAGGATGTTGTGCAGGTTCGCCGTGATATTCCGGACTGGGAACTGCTGCGCGTGTCGGTGAATCTCTCGCGTGCGGATTTTCGTCTGATGGATATGGTGCAGGCAGTCGAGGATGTCCGTCTGCGCTATGATATCGCGCGCTCTATGCTGAACATCGAGGTGACGGAGGGTGCGATGAATGAGGACGAAAAGTTCCTCCAAGGTGAGATTGCACGCTTCCGCGCGGCGGGCTACGAGGTCTGGATGGACGATTTCGGCAGCGGATACTCGTCGCTGAACAATGTCAAGGACTATGTCTTTGATGTGCTCAAGATCGATATGAATTTCCTGCGCTCGTTCGAGACGAATCCGAAGTCTGCGATCGTCATCCGCTCCATCGTGAATATGGCGAAGGAACTTGGACTGCATACGCTCGCCGAGGGTGTGGAGACGGAGGAGCAGTTTGCGTTTCTGCGCGAGATCGGCTGCGAGAAGGTGCAGGGCTATCTCTTCAGTCCACCGATGCCCTTCGACAAGGCGGTCGCCTATTGCTACGGGGAGACGGCGCAGGTAAAGGTAGAGCCGTTCCGACTCGGCAGCTACTATCAGGAGATCGGCGCGATCAATGTGCTCTCAAGTGAGGCGCTTGAGCGGCGCGGCTCGCCGGAGATCGGGGATGCGCTCTCGCTCGCGGTGCTCGAAGAGTGTGACGGGGAGATCCGCTATCTCTACCAGAGCAAGATGTTCAAGATGTTCCTGCGCAATATCGAGCTGGATGAGGACAGTGTGCATACGCCGCACTACGAGCGGCGCAAGCGGCAGAATGAGCGCATGATTGCGCGTATGATGGTTGAGGCGGACCGCACGGGGCGTGAGGTCTATACGGACTTTATCACGCGCAACTCGTTCAACTCTGTCCGTCTGCGTCTTGTGACACGCGACGTGGATGATACGCGTGCGGTCTTCCTGATGGCGACGGTGAATATCTCGCGCTTTTCCCCGGAGGCGGGCTCGATGCAGGAGGCGCTGAATCAGATTGTGGCGCTCTACGACCGCGTGGATCTTTTCGATCTGGGGTCACGCAAGATCATGCAGCTCTACCGCGATGTCTATGAGGTGAACTATACGCAGGAGTATGGGCATTTTGAGGAGCTGGTCGCGTACTACGCGGAGGAGAAGATCATCCCCGCCGAACAGAAGCTGTTCAAGAAGTTCTACAGCGAGAAGCATCTCCGCGCCATCCTGGAGGATAAGGCGGGGCGCGAGGAGGTCGCGATGCTGTTCTACAAGCAGATGCCGGACGGGGCGCGCGTGCTGCGGCTGCATCATCTCGTGCCGTTCCGTCTCGGGCAGCGCGACTATGTGATCTCGTGCGTGCAGGCGATCAATGAGAAGCTCATCAGCGCGGTGACCATCGCGCTCGCGGAGGAGGACGAGTAGGGGCGGAAGCGCATCGAGGAGCGCCCCTATCGCCTCGCGTTCGCTCGGCACTTCCCCCGTTCTGACGGGGGAAGCTAATATAGCAGAATAGCCTGCCCCGCCACAGCGGGGAAGGGGGACCATGCGAAGCATGGTGGAAGGGGCGCCTTGCACGGCAAGGAAAGCCCTGCGTGAGAATGATAAAGGGGCGCCTTGCACGGGCGCCTCTTTTTTGTTGCGTGCGATTTTATGTCCATCACGCCGATACGCTTTTTGCATCGTATGTTTTCTTTTGCTATACTTCCTCTTGATAAAACATCTGTTTGAAGGAGGTATACACAATGAGGGAACGAAATGAGGAAATGCTGCCGCGCCCTGCGCGGTGGGAGCACGCGCCTCTCACAAAGGCGGAGGAGGATGCCGTGATCGCGCGTGCGGTGCGCGGGGAGGCGGGCGCGATGGCGGAGATGCACGCGCGCTATCGCGGGCTGATCGTCAATGAGTCACGTGCCTCGTATCTCCGGAATGCGGCGCTCGCGGCGGATGCGGAGAGCATTGCCCTGCTCGCGTTCATCGAGGCGCTGCATGACTACGATCCGAAGCACGGCGCACCGTTTGCGGGCTTCGTGAAGGGACGCGTGCATCACGCGCTCTATACGGAGTTCCGCCGCGAGCGGCGGCTCTGGGAGCGGACGTGTCACCCCGAGCAGGATGCGGATGCGCGCGATGCGTGGGAGCGCTGCGGCGGCGCGGACGATGCGGCGGAGCGTGCGGATCTCCGCCTCCTCGTGCGCGGGCTGCTGCGCTCGGCGATGCATCGCCTGACGGAGCGCGAGAAGGAGATCCTCTCGCTGCACTACTTCCGCGATCTGACACTCAGGCACATCGCCGCGCTCCTCGGTACGTCGGCAAGTGCCGTCAGCAAGAGTAAGGCGAATCTGCTGCGGAAGCTGCGCGAAGGGGCAGGGATGGAAGGGCTCGCGCCCGCATGAGAAGTGTGCCGAAGGACAGGTTTCCCTTGCAACTCCGCTCAAAATATGCTATTCTTGGATAGAACAATGGATTTGTAAAGGAGATGTCCTACATGGCACAGACTAGCATCAGCATTCGCATGGACGCTGAACTCAAGAAGAACTTCGAAAACTTCTGCGGCGCAGTCGGGATGAATATGTCGACGGCGATCAATATGTTCGCGATCGCATGTGTGCGCGAGCAGCGCGTCCCGTTCGAGATCTCGGCGCAGCGTGCACTGCCGGGCGAGCCGCTCGATCTCTTTACCGATACGACGTGGAGCGACGGGGAGCGTTGAACATAAAGCCTCCCCCGTGCGCCACGGGGGAGGGGGACCGCGGAGCGGTGGAAGGGGCGCCCTGGACGATATAGCTTTTCTATCGTAAGAAAGCGGCATCCGTCACAAGCGCCCCTACCGGCTCGCGTTGCTCGCCACCTCCCCCGTTCCGACGGGGGAGGCTTATAGAGCATAATCTACATAAGGGGACGGCACACACAAGGGGCATTTGCCCCTTCTTTTTTTGCGCTTTTTTCGGGCGTGTGACTTTTGCAACAGAATCGCGAAGCATTCTCATCTATACTAGCCTCATCGATGAAAGTTGTTTTCAATCATATAGATGGGAGCGATCCACATGGCAGAAGAGAAGAAGCACGAACCGGGGCATGAGTTCCTCGCACGTCTGGGCAAGACACGGCTGCGTCCGGGCGGGCGTGAGGCGACGGAGTGGCTGCTGGGGCACGTTGACTTTACGGCGGATACGCGCGTGCTTGAGGTGGCGTGCAATATGGGGACGACGATGATCGCGCTCGCGGAGGCGCACGGCTGCCGCATCACGGGGCTGGACATGAACCCCGCCGCGCTTGAGAAGGCGCGTGCGAACATCGAGAAGCACGGGCTGACGGACGTGATTGATGTGGTGGAGGGGAACGCGATGGCACTGCCCTTCCCCGATGCGTCGTTCGATGTGGTCATCAATGAGGCGATGCTGACGATGCTGCCGCGCGAGAACAAGGCAAAGGCGATTGCCGAGTACTTCCGCGTGCTGAAGCCGGGCGGCGTGCTCCTCACGCACGATGTTGCGCTGCGCGTGGCGGATGAGGCGGAGGCGGCGGAGCTGCGCGCGGGCATCTCGCGCGCGATCAATGTAAATGTCGATCCGCTCCCGCACGCGCTCTGGGAGAAGCTGTTCCATGACGCGGGCTTTGTGACCGAGGTGCAGACGGGCGATATGACGCTGCTCGATCCTGCGGGTTTGGTGCGCGATGAGGGGTTTGACGGGGCGATGAAGATCATCCGCAATGGTCTGCGCACGGAGAACATCGACCGTTTCCGCAAGATGTTCAATTTCTTCTTCGACCATAATAAGGAGTTCTCGTATATCGCAGTCGTGAGCAGAAAGTAACGATGGCTTTGCCTCTTTGGGAGAGCGGGCGAAGGTGTTGTTTGCTTTATGGATGAGGAGGAACGATCATGCGATTGAGAGAGAAACGAGCGCTTGCGGCGGCTGTCGCATTCACACTTTCCGGATGGACGGGGGCTGCCTGTGCCGCCGATGTGCCGGCGGCGGATGTTGCGGCGCAGACGTACAAGACGGATGCAGTCGTCGTGACGGCGTCCGGCTTCGAGGAGGATCCGCGCTATGCGCCCGCAAGCATTACGGTCATCCAGTCGGATGAGATCATGCAGCGCGGCTATACGGATCTCAGGCAGGTGCTCGATACGATTGAGGGCGTTGATACGTTTGGTGCGACGGGGCGCTTTGACACGCCTGCGGTCTCGATTCGCGGCATGAGCGATGCCCACACGCTCATCCTCGTGGACGGCGTGGCGCAGTCGGGGCCGGGGATTGCGGGCGGTATGATGCGCAGCTTTAACCAGCTCGCGAATACGAGTCTCCCTGCGCCGAGTCAGATCGAGCGCATCGAGGTGGTGCGCGGTCCGATGTCGACGCTCTACGGTTCGGATGCGATGGGCGGCGTCATCAATATCATCACGAAGAAGGTGACGGACGAGTTCCACGGGTCGGTTTCGGTGGGCAGTCTCTTTGAGACGACAGAGAATAAGTCGAATACGATGAAGTATTCGTTCAATGTCGCAGGTCCCATCACGAAGGAGAAGGTCGGTCTGCAACTGCGCGGCAGCTACTTAAAGCGTGGCGCGTCGGCGTTCGGCATCGACAAGGAGAAGCGCGACTACGACAACTGGAATCTCGGGACGCGTCTGACCTATACGCCCGCTGCGGGGCAGAGCTACTATCTCGACATCGACCGTGGACAGAATATGCGCGATGGTGATTTTGCACAGCGTGGGCAGATGCCGGCACCCATTCCGAATGCGTTCGTACGAACGAATCTCCTCGGCGATCTGTCACAGCGCTTTGACCGCACGAAGATTGTGCTCGGTGCAGAGAACAAGGTCGGAAGGGATGGGACATGGACGAATACGCTGTCCTTCCTGCGCAACGAGATGCACTTCGATGCGAATCTGGCAGGCACGGCAAATCCCTCCCCGATCCCGCACATCTTTATTCCGATCAAATCAACGATCCGCAACCGTGTCAAAAATGATTTCGTTACCTACGATACGAAGTATGTCGCGGATCTCAGCGATGCACATACATTGACCGTGGGCGGACGCTGGCAGCGGGAGAGCGTGGACTATCATCTGATGCGCCGGCTACAGCCGACCTCTCTTTCGATGCTGCCGCCCCCGATGCAGATGATGTTCCGCAATCTGATGCAACGGCGCAGCTCGAACGACAACGGCAGCCTCTCGCGCACGAGTTGGGCGCTCTACGGTGAGGATACGTGGGCGCTCTCGAAGAAGCTGGTCTTCACCTACGGGCTGCGCTACGAACATCCCGAGGACTACGACGACAATCTCAGCCCGCGCGGCTATCTGATCTACATGCCGGACCGTCATTTCACGGTGAAGGGCGGCATCGCGACGGGCTACAAGGCGCCGACGATGCTCCAGTCTGCGCCCGTCGATGTCCATCTCAATATCACGGGCGAGGTCTATCGTGGGAATACGGGGCTGACACCGGAGAAATCGACGACGCAGGAACTTGGGCTTTACTATCGGAGTGGCCACGGAACGGATGCACATCTGACGTTCTTCCACACGGATTTTAAGAACAAGATCGATCTCAGCGACGCTGTGAATGTCGCAGGCGTCGGCGCCGTGCGTACCTATGAGAATGTCGGCAGGGCGCGCATTCACGGCGTGGAGCTCGGGACGAAGTTCACGCTCGCTCCGAAACTCTCGGCGGGGCTGAACTGGACGTTCCTCACGAGCCGGATCAAGAGTGGAAAGAATGTGGGACAGCCACTGCGCTCGACGCCGAAGCAGGCGGTCAATCTGCGGCTCGACTGGACGCCGGCGGAGGCGACCGATGTCTGGATGACGGCGCAGTACCGCAGCGGGATGTACCGCTCAAAGCAGGCGGCGGGGCTCGCCTCGACGTATCGCCCGTTCACGGTTGTCAATATGGGCGTGACACATAAGCTGCGCGATGGACTCAGTGTGCAGTTCGCCGTGAACAATCTGCTGAATCGCAATTTCGATCGCACGACGGCGGTCGGCTCTGCGAACTACAACGTCTACTATGACGATCTCGATGCCGACGGCATCGCGGGCGGCTCCTATATGGCGCGTCGCAGCTACTGGCTCGGGCTGACGTATGAGTTTTGACAAAGAATCTAAAAAGGGACTGCCCTACGAAGCTTTTTAGCCTCGTAGGGCACCCTTGTCATTATGTCAGCGGTATCGCTACAAGCGCCCCTTCCACCGCTTGCGCGGTCCCCCTCCCCCGTGCCGCACGGGGGAGGCTAGGGAAGCACTGATAAATTCAGCCGCGCCGTCTTAGCACATCTTTTTCGCCCTGTCTTTGTCGACAAATCCTCCACATAGCTTTTGCTATGCGTCCGGTTTGTCTCCTTGACAGGACAAAAAATCTGTACCAATTCGACGGACTTCATTTTATCAGCGATTCCCTAGGATTATGGCATTTCAGGAAGAATAAGGAAGACCGTGCACGCCGTTCCGCGCATGGCGCTCCGCAATCCATGCCTTGAGGCGTGCGGGATCGCTGTTCAGCACAAGCTCTGCGGGGAAGTTGATCTCATCGAGGATGGCGTGCGTATGACAGTGTTCGCCCACGTCGATGTCGATGTGGGCGTCGCTGCCGATGATAATGTGTGCACCGTGGCGGCGGCATGCGGCGAGGAGATCCCGTGCGAGGAGCTCCGAGCCCTTGCGGGGGCCATTCGGGTTATGTGAGGAATTGTTCGCCTCGATGAGGACGTGATGCTCGGCGGCGGCGCGTGCGAGGGCATCGAAGTCAATCGGATAGCCGGGGTTGTCGGGGTGACCGATGATGACGACGTAGGGATTCGCCATGGCACCGATGAGGGCACGCGTGTTTTCCTCCTGCGTGCCGGGAGTGATGACGAGATCGTGCAGGCTCGCGATGGCGTAGTGCATCTTTTGGAGAATGCGCTCGGACAGGTCGACGCTGCCCTCGTAGTCCATGACGTTCAGCTCCGCGCCCATGATAATGTCGATGCCGTAGGCAGCAGGACGGATGACCTTGAAGTTGCAGAAGTACATTTCGTGGAAGGTGCCGGGCAGGGCAGGTGCGTGATCGGAGATGCCGAGGAGTGCGAGCCCCTTTGCCTTTGCCGCAGTCGCCATCTCGTGGATGGTGCTGTAGGCGTGCATGCTGGCGATGCTGTGCGTGTGGATGTCGATGATGTCGGTCATGAAAATTCCTTTCTAAAAATGGGGCTGTTGCACGAGCGCCCCTATCGGCTCGCTGCGCTCGCCACTTCCCCCGCTCTGGCGGGGGAAGCTAAGATACCATAATCCTAGCCTCCCCCGCCAGAGCGGGGGAGGGGGACCGCGTAAGCGGTGGAAGGGGCGCTTGTAGCGATACTGCTGACATAACGACAAGGGCTGTTGCACGAAGTTTTCCAGCTTCGTGCAACAGCCCCGTTCCGTATGCGCTTAGAGTTTGAACTTGTTCGTGGTGTTCTGTAGGTCGGTCGCGAGCATGGCGAGCGACTGGGAGGCGGAGGCGATCTCTTCGCTCGATGCGGACTGTGACTGGGACGAGGAGGAGATGTTCTGCATGTGATCGGCAGTCTTCTCCGTGATCTCATTGACCATGGTCGCGGACTGAACGATCAGTTCCGTTCCCTTTGTGACGGTCTGCATGGAGCTGTTGATGTCTGCTATCTGCTCCTTGATCTCCTCGACCATGTGCATGATGCTCTCGAACTGCGTGCCGACCTCGTGAATGGCGGTCGCGCCCTCCTGCACCTCGGTGGTGCCGTTCTGCATGGCGGTGACTGCCTGTACCGTGTCGTGCTGAACGCTCGCGATGCGCTCCTTGATCTGGTCGGCTGCCTCACGCGACTGCTCGGCGAGCTTTCGGACCTCCTCGGCGACGACGGCAAAGCCGCGTCCCGTCTCGCCCGCGCGTGCCGCCTCAATGGCGGCGTTGAGGGCGAGGAGGTTCGTCTGCTCGGCGATGGCGGAGATGGTCTCGACGATCTCACCGATTTGCTTGGAGCTTTCGCCTAGTTTCTGGACGACCTCGGCGGAGCGCAGTACGCTTTGCTCGATGCCTGTCATCTTCTGCATGGCTTCGTTCATGAGGCTTTCGCCCTTCGCAGCGGCATCTGCCGTGCGGATGGAGCCGTCGGCAACACGTCCCGCCTTGTCTGTGACGCTCTCGATGTCGCCGCAGACGATGCCGATGTTTTTCTTTGCGCCTGCAATGCTCTCAAGCTGTTTTTCCGTTCCGTCGGCGACGTTTGCAACGGTGCCCGCAATCTCGGTGGCGGACTCTGCCATCTGATGCGCGCCCGCCGTCAGCTGCTCGGAGGCGGCGGCGAGCTGCTCCGCCGTGCCCGCAACCTGACGGATGACATCGCGGATGCTCTTCATCATGGTGTTGAAGTTCGCTGCGAGCTGTCCAAGCTCATCCTGCGATGTGACGGGGAGGTCGGAGAGGTTCAGCTCGCCCTTTGCCAGCGCACCGACATGGTGCATGAGTCGTTCGGTCGCTCCCGTGATGGCTACGGCGAAGCGCAGGAGGGCGATGATGATGCCTGCAACGAGCAGGATGCCGAGAACGGTCAGCACCCCGTACGTCACCTTCAGCCCTACGAGCTGTGCGAATGCGACGCTCTCAGGCACTGCAATGGCAATGATCCAACCGGTGGAGGGAACGGTCGAGTACGCGATGATCTGCTGCTGACCGTCTTTCTCCATGGCAAAGTAACCGTTTTTGTTTTTCAGCATTTCGGGGAAACGCTCTTTTAGGACAGGATTCTCATCGGTTTTGTGCATCGCCAGTCCCTCGGTGGAGGCGATGATAAGACCGCTCGGGTCGACGATGATCCCCGCGCCCTCACCGTGATATTTCAGCTCTTTGACGCGTGCGTCGAGGATGTCGAGTGTGAGGTCGGAGCAGACCGCACCCCTGAATGTACCGTTCTTCCCATAGTAGGGAACAGCGACGGAGATAACCATCTTCTTAGACACCGCGTCCTGATAGACCTCAGTGAAGATCGGCTTGCCCGCTGCCTTGGCGTCTTTATACCAGTTGCGCCCGCGCGGGTCGATCGCGGAGATGTCACCGTCGTTCCAGCTGATGAAGCGACCGTCCTCGGTACCGTTCGCGAGGTCGAGGACATCCTTGTCATCTGCGGCGAGACTCATCATCTGGCGATCCATCATGACGGGGCTGCCGTCATATGCCTCAAGCAGATTCGCAGCGCTCACCGCCTGCTGCTCTTTCTGAACGAGCCATGTGTTGAGATCCTTTGCCTCGATGTTGAGGAGTGCGTTGATCTCCCCGGAGGTGCTCTCTGTGAGGGCGTCCTGCGCCTTGTAGTAGCCGATTCCGCAGATCGTCACGACAAGCAGCGCCATGAGTGTCCCCATCAGGAGCAGTTTCTGTTTAATACCCAAAATTCTCTCTCCCTTTCATAAATTCTATAGATATTTTCAATTCTATACTGTTTTCGGGAAGGAATCAAGATGTTTTATCGTTATGTATCAAAAATCTCATCGGAGGAACCTCCCCGTATACAGCAAAGATTTTGAACAAAGGATGATTGCGTGCCGCAAAAAGATGTGGTAGGATAGGGCGGTATTTGCAAAGGAGTCGCGGAGAGTCTTGTACCTCCGACGGCGAAAACTCTATAGGAGGTTCATCATGCAGGATGAAAAGAAGGCGGCGGACGCCATCGCCCGTGAGGCGAGGCGTACCGCTGCGGCAGGTGTTCTCTTTGCCGTGCTCTGGACGGCGCTCGGCTTCGGTCTCGCCGAGGTCGATGTGACGGTCGCGGGCTTCCCGCTCTGGGCGATTACGTCCACGGTGGGCGTACTGATCGTGGGTGCGGTGCTCGCCGTGTACCTCGCGTGCACGGCAGAGGACGTTCCTCTCGATGATCGGCACGGAGAGGGGGCGGCGCGATGAGCGGCAATCTCATGGTGCTCCTGCCGCTCCTCGCCTTTATGGCGGCAATGCTCGCACTCGGGATCTATGTGCGGCGGCAGAGTCACGCGGGCGGATTCCTCGCGGGCTATTTCGTCGGCGGGCAGACGCTCGGCGCATTTGTGCTCGCGATGACAATGGTCGCCACCTACAGCTCCGTCAGTTCGTTCGTCGGCGGTCCCGGGATGGCGTACGAGATTGGCTTCGGCTGGATCTACATGGCGGTCATCCAGACGATGACGATTTTTCTCGTGCTCGGCATCTTCGGCAAGAGGGTCGCGCGGCTCGCACGCCGCATCCACGCCGTCACGATCGTCGACATCATCCGTCACCGTTATCAATCGGATGCGCTCGCAGCGCTCGCGGCGTTTGTGATTGTGCTCTTCTTTGCCGCGTCGATGGTCGCACAGTTTGTCGGTGGGGCGCAGCTCTTCGCTGCGGTCACGGGCTACCGCTATGAGCTGGGGCTGGTGCTCTTTGGAATCGTGGTTGTTGTCTATACGTCGATCGGCGGATTCCGCGCCGTTGCACTGACGGATACCTGCTGCGCGATTGTGATGATGCTCGGCATTGTCCTGCTCTTCTACTATGTGCTCGAGGCGGGCGGCGGACTCGCGGCGATTCTCGCGAATCTGCGCGCCGCACATCCCGAGATGCTGACGCCGACGGCGGCGGGACGGATGCCCGTCTCGCTCTACATCTCACAGTGGCTGCTCGTGGGTGCGCTCACGATCGCGCTGCCGCAGTCCGTTGTGCGTGGCATCAGCTACCGGAGCAGCCGCGATATGCACCGCGCCATGATCATCGGGACGGTCGTCATTGCCTTTATGAACATCGCCGTGAACCTCGTCGGCGTGCTCGGGCGCGGTGTGCTCGGCGTCGATGCAAAGGCGCTCGGCGGGGTGGATGCGGTCATTCCTCAGCTGATGGCACGCGTCATGCCGCCCGAACTCTTGGGTCTCGCGATCATCGGACCGCTCGCGGCGTCGATCTCGACGATCTCCGGCGTCCTCATCGTCGCCTCGTCGGCGGTGGTCAAGGATGTCTATCTCCATCATCAGCAGAAGCGCGGCAGGTTCGTCGAGGAAAAAACACTGCGCCGTCTCTCGATGGGCGTGACCGCCGCGCTGGGGATCGTCGTATTCGTGCTCGCCGTCGCGCCGCCGTCCCTCATCTGGCTCATCAATATGTTCGCGTTCGGGGGGCTTGAGACGGCGTTCTTCTGGGTGCTTGTCTTCGGACTCTTTACGACGTGGGCGCGCAGGACAGGCGCACTCGCTGCAATGGGCGGCGGCACCGTCATCTACTGCGCGGCGATGGTAGCGGGATTTAAGCCCCTCGGGCTGCATCCGATCGCCGTCGGGATCACTGTTTCGCTTTTGTGCTTCCTCGCGGGGTGCTGGTGGGAGCGGCGCAGAGAGACTTGACAAGATTTTTCGCTGCGGGTATAATAAAGACACAAAAGGGTGACTGACGAGTGGGTACGTCGGTCTCTCCCTAAAGTTTTTGTACTTGAAGAAGGAGCCGACGTGAACCGCGGACGGTTCTTTTTTCTGCCTATAATTGAAGCAGATTGAAAATGATGCTGGTTAGGAGTGTCAACACTGCAACCAGAAGCGACAGCTTTTCATAAAGTGTCACATGCATCACCTCCCATGAGGGAGGCCGAACCTCATCAGTCACCTGTTGTTAGTATAGCACAAAGCTTCGAAAGACGGAAGAGACACACGGTCTTTTTCGTCTTTTTGTTTGCCTATGACTCCTCAACAACGAGCGGCAGAAAGTATGCCTCCGTGCCTGCAATCGCGGTGGGGGAGAAGCGTGCGCCGACGGCGGAGGGCTGATCGAAAAGCATAAAGCACGAGAGCGTCAGGCAGCCGTCGATCGTTCCGGAGTCGACCGTGTGGACAAAGCGCGGTGGACGAATGAAGTCCTGATACATTGCCGCGCGGCTTTCGCGACAGATAATCTCATCGACGTTGTCGGGCTGCTTCTCGTGCACCGTGGATGCACGCCCGTCGCGCTTTTCGACCAGACGCACGTTTCTTCCCTCGCGCCCCCAGATCTCCTTGTGGATATATGTACCGTCCGTGAGCGCCGCGAAATCGTCCTCGAAATAGGACGGCACGAGGTAACGCTCCACGAGAGCGCACTCCTCGGAGGTCAGGAACTGCTCTGTCCGCGCAAGCGCATAGACGAGCGCCATAAAGGATTTGTTCTGCAGGAGGATCGCCTCGGGTGGATTCATGAGCGTAAATTTCCCCTCCTTGTATAAATCCAGAAACATCGCCCCGAGCGGTTCCCCCTTCGGGGTGCGCTCGTCAATCAATATCTCCATCGGGTGTAGACGATAGAGTGCAGTCGCATATTCCTCGTCGGCGAGAAGAATGCCGTTTGCATCAATCTCCATCTCATAGAACGAGAGGAAGCGGAGGTCGCCGTGCGGTACGCCTTCTCGCATTCGATTCATGAGGAAGCGCGTATTCGCGAGATCCTCGGGATAGTCGTCAAAGCATGCAAAGACAAAGGGACGATGGCGGAGCGTTCGCCGGTTCAGATCGGCGACGGGAGCGGCGAGGCGATTGTGAATCTGTGCGAGAAAGTCCCGCAGCTGTTCCCCTGCACCTGCATTCGGGTCACGGTAGCCGTGATACGCGGCCGCGATGCCGTTTGCATAGAAGGACTCCACGATAAAACAGGGCGTATCCGCATTGATCTCGACCATGCGGATATGCCCTGTTTCATCGAGTACGAAGTCAAAGCGCGAGAGCCACGTCGGAAGCCCAAATGCATTCGGAATGCGCAGGTAGGGGAGCAGCTCGCGCGGCAGATCCATCGCGCGCGCAAAGTTGTCGGACGCATTTTGGAGGACCGTTGCTGCCTTGCAGAAGATGCGAAACAGCCCTGCCGATGCTGCGCGCAGTTCATCGTAGAACTCCTGCGGAAATGCCTGCACGGTATGTGTTGGGTAGCGGTCGGCATAGTCGCCGTACTGAATGTAGGTGAAGATGGCGGGATCGAGTGCATCGATGTAGGTATCTGTGTGTACGCGTTCCATAGTCACGAGCCTCCCGATGAACGGATGCCCGCCTGACCGAAGCCGGACCTCCGGCTGATCTCGGAGGACTGGGAGCTCTTTCTGTCGTTGTAGCTGCGTCCCGCAAAGGCGTGACCTGCTCCGTGTGAATGCGTGCCCGTGCCGGAGGCGACGTGCTTTTCGGGCAGCGGAGTGAGTGGGGCATTCGCGCGGTAGGTCATGCGTGCAAGATCCATTGTGCCGCCCGCGTAGGAAAAGCCGTGGAACGCGAAGTAGTTCGGCGCGATCGGGGCGAGGAGGCTCGCCGTACCGAACAGCCAGACAAGGTCGCCCGCGCCGTCGTGGCGAAAGGTGACGGCGGTCGCATCGTCATAGAGCGCCGTCTCCGTCCCGTCCCCGTTGTTGAGAAGCGTGTAGCGGCGGTCATAGGCATCCGCGAGCCGCGCCTCGCCCGCGTTCCACTCGGGATGAACAACGTCGGCAATAGAAAATGCAATATCATGACGATAGACATACGCTGCGCCGAGTGCGCCGACCGAGGCAAAGGCAGCAGCGAGAATGGCGGCCTTGCGCCCCATGTTTTCCATGCAGAACCTCCTCTATGCAGCTTCTCCTGTAATCGCTCAAAGCGCCCCCACCACCGCTTGCGCGGTCCCCCTCCCCCGTGGTGACGGGGGAGGCTTTTTCGTGAGCACGCTCATCAATGCACCGCGCCGCTGATGACCAGTGACAGCCCGACGAAGATGCCGAACACAAAGATGCCCGCCGCTGTGTTGCCGCGCTGGATTTCGGCGGCGAGTGCGTATTTGCGGTGCCATGCGTTGATGACGAAGAAGCCGATGATGAAGAAGATGATGCCGACGGCGGCGTAGACGGCACTTGCGATGACGCCCTGCACAAAGTCCGTTGTCAGCGCATCATAGGCGGGGGATATGATGACGGCGCGCAGGATCTCGCCAATCCCGATGAACGAGCCCGCCGAGAGCCACGCGACCGCGCGATTGCCGCGCCGAATCTCCTCCGCGAAGTCGCCGGGGATGAAGAAGTCGATGACAATGTTGGACACGATCATGAGCAGGATGCCGAACGCGGCGTAGAATGCCGTGAGCATGAGTACGGATGGATCAATCATGTGTGTTCTCCTATTTTCCGTCGATGGTCACCCCCGCCCGTCCGCGCGTGTCGCCCGTGCGAACGAGCACAGCGTAGCGGAAGAGGGTATGACTGCGCTGAAGCCGGTCGGCGGCAGGTGCGCGGTCGGGGCTTGCCTGCGTCACGACAATGTGCGCTGTGCCGTCCGCCGCGCTCGTAATGCGTGCGGTCTCCTCCCGGGTTCGAATGATGATCGGATGCTCCGCATCACCGAGCCTTTCGTACGCATCCTCCACCCTGCCGTCCACACCCTCAATGAGATCGAGAGCGACGATGCCTGCATCGACCTGCGCCGTGTAAACCAGAGTGCCGGCCTCCTCCTGCTGCTCCGTGTGGTAGGGGGCATCACTGAGGCGTTCGTGCATGACATAGGGGAGATTCACGAAATCGCGGAACGCGTGCCAGTAGTCCCGCATGTCGAAGTCGGGAGCGACGGATAGGAGCAGGATGACGCAGGCTCCGGCAAGACCTGCAACCGGCTCGATGAGGGAGTTGCGCAGCCTCGATCGCCGATATATCGCCCGTACCTTCTGCCGCGTACTCGTATCCGTGTCCGTGTCCGCGATGATTGTAGAAGCGGAGATCTTTCCTCCCTGCGAACTGCTGCGACTGCCATTCCAATACTCGACAAAGAAGGTGTTCCTGCCGTCCGCACTCTCGTATTGCTCATATCTCGTCTCATCGCCGACCGCCACATCCGTATCGCCCCAGACCCCTGTTACAACCTCCGTGCCGCTGTCATGGAGACGGTAGCCCTTCGGCACATTGTTTCCCGCAGGGGAGGAGATGATGCATGAGCGTCCATCGTCTGTGATGCTCAGCCAGATGTGTGCATTGGTGTCATTCGTGATAAGCTTATACTCTGTCCATACATCATCCGATGTTTTCTCCTTGTATCGGATCTTTTCCACAATGGTACATGGTTTCGTTCCGATTTTGATGCCGGTCCAACAGTCAAAATCCACGGCATCACCTCCTATCGGAAAATTTTAATGGTGCGGTCAAGTGGTGGTGCGCGGACTCTCCTACTGCACCACCCCCGCCCGTCCGCGCGTGTCGCCCGTGCGGACGAGTTCGGCGTAGCGGATGAGCGTATGACTTCGTCGAAGTTGGTCGGCGGCGGGGGCGCGGTCGGGGCTTGCTCCCGTCACAACGATGTACGCCGTGCCGTCCGCCGCGCTCGTAATGCGTGCGGTCTCCGTCTGCGTGCGAATCACAATCGGATGCTCCGCATCGCCGAGATCCTCGTACGCGTCCTTCACCCTGCCGTCCATGCCCTCGATGAGATCCAGAGCGGCGATGCCTGCATCGACCTGCGCCGTGTAAACCCGTGCGCCGCCCTCCTCGCGCTGTTCCGTGTAGTAGGGCGCATCGCTGAGGCGTTCGTGCATGGCATAGGGAGTCCCGACAAAACGGCGGAAATCGTGCCAGTCGCGCGCACTGAGATTCGGAATGACATCCGTGAGCATGATGAAGCTCATCGCGATGAGGAAAACAATGGCAACGCTCGAGACTGCCTCATAGAAGCTGCTCTTCAGGTAGTAGCAAACGGCATTGCGGCGCGGGGAGGAAGCCAGTACATCGAGGTGGATGCCTGTGGCGGAGATTTTATGTCCTGCCGACGCAGTTTTGTTTCCCCAATTATTCTCGACAAAGAACGTCTCCGTCCCGTCTGCGCTCTTGTACTGCTCGTATCGCGAGATATCGCCAATCGCGGCACGCGTATCGCCCCAGCTGCCCGTGACCACCTGCTTGCCCGCATCGTGCAGACGGTAGCCCTTCGGTGGTTTGGTCTCCTCCACCGTGACGGAAAGGCTGCATGAAAGCCCGCCGTCCGCAATCGTCAGCCAGATGCGGTCCTTGCTGCCCTGTGTAATTAGCCCGTACTCCGTCCATACATCGTCCGAAGTCTTTTCCTTATAGCGAATTTTCTCCGCAATGAGGTAGGGCTTTCCCTCGATATTGAGACCTGTCCAACAGTCGAACTCCATGTGCCCACCTCCTTTTACGGTTCCTGAAGGAATCGCTGATAAAATGAAGTCCTGCAGATTGGCGTAGATTTTTGTCCTGTCAAGGAGACAAACCGGACGCATAGCTGCCCGCTATGTGGAGGATCGCGGGCGAAAAGCGGGCAAAAAAGATGCGCCAAGATGATGGCGCTGAATTTATCAGTGCTTCCTTTACAACGCACCCTTGTAGTGCTGTCGTTCTGATGGTGGGATCTCAAGCAGATCCATTGCCTGCTCCGCAGATATCTTCAGCTTCGTGATCAACCGATGAATGTTTTCAAGCTGTGCCTCGATACGCCCTTCTTCACGCCCTTTTTCACGTCCTTCTTCACGTCCTTCTTCACGCCCTTCCTTTGCAGCGTAAAAACGCTCCTCTGCAATCTTATCTGCCAAAAACATATACCCCACCTTCCCTCTTTCTTCTATTTTGATTCGATGGATTTCCTCATCAATTTCCTGCACGAGGCTATCCTCGCTGACCACACCATTGACATAGTTCAGAAACGCGCGAACCGAGTCATCCACATCATCGCGTGTCCCTTTCGTATTCAGAAAAATACGCGTTGCGCCATCGTCCAGTTCCAGGGTTCGATCCTCTATGCACAAATTCCGAAATGTATAGATGTGTCGTCCTGCGCCAAATGGGTCAAACGGACAGATGAAAATGATAAAGGTCCGATTCAGCATGCCGTAACTCGCTCCTGCGGCAAGCAGATCGGTATCCAATATGGCTTGGTAATACCGTGTCCTTTTACTCAGCCCGTCTCCCTCAAGGCGGCGCATCTGCATCTCGATGTTATAGACCGTTTCCTTGTTGTCTTTTACATAGACATCCAGACGAACGCCTTTGTTCTGATAGGCTGGAATAATTGATTTTTCCGTCTCGACATACGACAGGCTCTCAATTTCGATGTGAAGAATTCGCTCAAGCATCTGTTTGCAGATACGTTTACGGCTCATGATGAGCTTGAACATATAGTCATCACGGATCGTCAATTCTTCCCACGGCTTGATTCGATAGATCCCCATACGCTCACCTCTTTGCCTCTATTTTACGAATTTTTGTGGAAAAGTGCAAGGGAATCGCTGATAAAATGAAGTCCTGCAGATTGGCGTAGATTTTTCGTCGGTCACAGCGAAAACACAATCCCCTCGACGATCAGCACCATGATGGAGGCGCCCGCCGCACAGCGGAAGAGGCTCGCTCCATTCCACGCGAGAAAGATGGCAAAGACGAATGCCGCCGCGCCTGCGATCGGCGTGCGCGTTGCCTCCACAATCGCGGGGAAGGTCATGACGGCGAGTGTCACATAGGGGACGTAGAAGAGGAAGGAACGCACGAATCTGTTTTTGATCGGACGCCGCAGGAGAAGCGCGGGTGTGAGGCGAATCGCGATCGTCACCGCGCTCATGACGGCGATGTAGAGCCATATATTACGCATCGTTTTCCTCCTGCTGCTCATGTACGGGAAAGAGCGCAGCACCGACACCCGCGATGAGGAGGGTGAGGAGGATGGTGCGCGTGCCGCCCGAGAGCTGCCCCGTCACGGGCGCATATGTCGCCGCGAGTGAGAGGACGAAGCTCAGGATGACCATACCTGCAATCGGGCGGCTCTTTTTCGCAGGCGGCAGGATCACCCAGACGAACATCCCGTAGAGCGCGACCGAGAGTGCGGAGACGGCGGCTGCGGGGAGAATGCCGCCCGCAAGAATGCCCGCCGACGTGCCCGCCGACCATGCGGGCACAGAGATTGCCATCGCGCCATAGTTGTAGTAGGGACTCACGGCGCCGCCGCGCGCGACCGTGATGCCGAAGATCTCATCCGTCACGCCGAAGCTTACGGCAAGCCGATGCACGAGCGGTGTCTCAGGAGAGAAGCGCTGTGTGAGTGCTGCCGCCATGAGGAAGTAGCGCGCATTTGCGACGAGCGTCAGTACGGCGATCTCGAGATAGGGCGCCTGTGCTGCGATCACGGTGAAGCCTGCGTACTCGCCTGCCGAGGCGATGTTGACCGCGCTTGTCACAAATCCCTGCCACGCCGAGAGACCTGCCGTCTTGGCGAGAATCCCGAGCGTGAATGCCACTACGAAATAGCCGAGCGCAATCGGCACGCCGTCATGCACACCCTCCATGAACACGGTGCGCCGCGTCATTTCGATCCGTTCCTCCATCATACAAACCACCTCACAAATTGATTTACTTATTCTAGGATAAATCTGTCATTTTGTAAATCAAATATGTGCGGTATACTTTGCAGCAGCCCATACAAAAACTCCCATGTGGATGTTCAACATGGGAGCATTGGTGTCGGACCGATCAGTTCGGCGAGGCGGAGAGCACGACGGTGCTGTTCGTGCCATCCAGAACCGTGCGCGATGTAATCATGCGCTGTGCGGCAGAGCAGTAGATGCTGTCGGTAAAGGCGTTGTCCTCCTGCACACTCTCCATAGCAATGATCGCATCGATTTCGGACTCACTCATGTCGCATGCGATGTAGGTCGCTACACTCAGACTTGAGACATCGTAGACTGCGTCCTCGCTGTCCTCGTTGAACGTGATGTTCAGATAGGAAATGTTCTCTCCGTCTGTATGCAGCTGCACAATGGTGCCGTTTTGCGTGCGTGACGTATAGACATCGTGACCTGCAAGACGGGACGCACCCGCATCATACGTCGGGGCACGCATAAAGGTCGGTTTTTCCAAAAATGTATTGACAAACTCTACATATTCGGCAGGGCTTACGTTGTCAATGAGTGGCATCGTGGCAAATGCCTGCGCTGTGCGTCCGCCGCAGAGGGCGAGGAGCATGGCACAGATGAGGGGGAGGAGAAGTTTTTTCATCGGAGACACACCTTTCTCTATTCTTTCAAAAAATTATTATCATTTGTTATATTCGACGCATCGAGAGATTTTCCTGTTTTTGCCGCAAATAAACGGTCATGCAGGAGCATTCCCGCATGACCGTTTTCCTATGTTCGGAGTCTCAGCCCAGTTCGTAGCCCGCATCATCGAGGACGGCGGCGAGCTCATTGTTTGGAATCTCGCGCGCGGCGCTGAACTTCGCCGTGCCCGCTTCGAGGTCGACGACGACATCCGTGACGCCGTCCATGCCGGAGAGTGCCTTTGTGACGTGCTTGACGCAGTGCGGGCAGGTCATGCCCTTGACGTGAATGGTCTTTTCCATGGTGATATCTTCCTTTCCCTGTGCGGCGGCAGTATCTGCCGCCTGTTCATCCGCGGCAGGTGCCGCTGTATCATCCATCGCTGCTGCGATGGGAGTGATCGTTGCTTCGTGCTGCGTGCGCTCCGTCTCTGCCGCCGGCTCGTGCGCGATGGCAAAGAAGCGCAGACGCAGGGCGTTCAGCACGACGCAGACGCTCGACAGGCTCATCGCCGCTGCCCCGATCATCGGCGAGAGCTTGATGCCAAGTGCCGGATAGAGCGCGCCTGCCGCGAGCGGAATGCCGATGACGTTGTAGAAGAACGCCCAGAAGAGGTTCTCTTTGATGTTGGTCATGACGCTGCGCGAGAGGCGAATGGCACTCACGGCGTCGAGGAGGTCGCTGCGCACGAGCACGGCATCCGCGCTGTCGATTGCGACATCCGTGCCCGCGCCGATGGCGATGCCGAGATCCGCCTGTACGAGCGCGGGCGCATCGTTTACGCCGTCGCCGATCATCGCGACGCGATGCCCCTCGCCCTGCAGACGCTCCACATGGGCGCGCTTGTCGGCGGGGAGGACGCCCGCGATGACCTCCGTGATGCCGAGCCGTGCGGCAATCGTCCGTGCCGTGCGTTCGTCGTCGCCCGTGAGCATGACGGGGGTCAGCCCCATGCGCTTCATCTGCGCAACGGCCGTCGCGCTCGTTGGTTTCTCTGCGTCGCGTACGCCGAGGAGCCCGACGATGCGCCCCGCGCGTACGATGGCGAGCGCTGTTTCGCCGCGCTCTGCCATCGCGGCAAGTGCCGCCGCCACAGCATCGGGGAGGGGAATGCCCAGCTCAGCAAGCAGAGCCGCATTGCCCGCCGCCGCATCCGCACCCGCCACACGTGCGCGCACGCCCTTGCCGAAGACCGCCGCAAAATCCGCGGCGGTGGGAGCGTTCAGCCCCCGTTCCGCAGCATAGTCCGTGATCGCGGCGGCAATGGGGTGCTCGCTGCCCTGTTCAAGCGCCGCCGCAAGTGCGACGAGCTCGTCGGCAGGCATCCCGATGGGGTGGATGCTCACGAGATGCGGGCGTCCCTCGGTGAGCGTGCCCGTCTTGTCCATGAGGACGGTATCAATGTTTCCGGCGGTTTCAAGCGCCTCGCCCGACTTGATGAGAATGCCGTGCGCCGCACCGCGCCCCGTGCCGACCATGATCGCGACAGGCGTGGCGAGGCCCAGCGCACAGGGGCAGGAGATGACGAGAATGGAGATCGTGATGGAAAACGCGAACTCCACGCTCGCGCCCATCAGCAGCCAAACGCCGCCCGCCGTGAGCGCGAGCGCGATCACCACGGGGACAAAGACCGCCGACACGCGGTCGGCAAGGCGCGCGATGGGCGCTTTCGATCCGCTCGCATCATCCACAAGACGGATGAGCTGACGGATCGTCGTGTCCTCACCGATGCGCGTCGCCGTGAAACGGATCGTGCCCTCGACATTCAGCGTGCCCGAGGTCACGCGATCCCCCGTTGTTTTTGCAATCGGCATGGACTCGCCCGTCACGGCGGACTCGTCCACGCTCGTTGCACCCTCCGTGACCGTGCCGTCCACGGGGATGCGTGCGCCCGGGCGCACGATGACAGTATCGCCGAGCGCGAGGTTTGCCACGGGGACGGTCGCCTCGACGCCGCTGCGCAGCACCGTTGCCTCGTCGGGCGCGAGCTGCATCAGTGCCTTGAGTGCGCCTGTCGTCTGTCCCTTTGCACGCGCCTCAAGATATTTGCCGACCGTGATGAGGGTCACGATCATGCCTGCCGACTCGAAGTAGAGGTTCGTACTGTACTCCGCTGCGAGTGCGAGATCGCCGTGCCCCAGCCCCCAGCTCATGCGGAACATCGCGAACACGCCGAAGAGCGCGGATGCCATCGAGCCGATGCCCACGAGCGAGTCCATATTCGGCGCGCCGTGCAGGAGATTGCGGAATCCGTTGACATAGTACGCGCGGTTGAGGTACATAATGGGGAGGATGAGCACGAACTGTGCGAGTGCAAACGTCAGCGCATTCTCTGCGCCCCAGAACACCGCTTTGAATCCCTCTGCGTAGGGGATGCCCCACATTGCAAGCATCGGGCTCATCGCAATATACATCGTCGGCAGGAGGAAGAAAATGGAGAGGACGAGGCGCGTGCGCATCGCGCGAATTGCCTTCTCTGCCGCGTCCATACCCGTCGCCTCTGCGGGGGCGGCAGACGCGCCCGCAGCGCCCTTGACACTCGCGCCGTAGCCCGCATCCTCAACGGCGGCGATGATGGCGGCGGGGCTTGTCACCGCCGCATCGTAGGCGAGCGTCATGGTATTCGTGAGGAGATTGACGGACACATCCGCCGTCCCCTCCATCTTTTTTACGGTGCGCTCCACGCGCGCCGAACACGCCGAGCAGGTCATGCCCGTGACGTTGAATGTTTCTTTTTGCATGGAGATTCCTTTTATCGTCAGAAAACGCCGTTCCTCACAAGCGCCCTGATCGCCTTGCAAGCGCGGCACGTCCTCCGCCGTGGCAGGTAAGATACCGTAAACTCAAAGCCTCCCCCGTCGGTACGGGGGGAGGGGGACTGCGCAAGCGGTGGAAGGGGCGCTTTGTGTAATCTTATAGAAGCCTTTGCGTTACAGTATAGCACTCCTGTCAAGCACAAACAATAATGAGAAAAATTTTCAAAATAGATTGCATCGAAATCTGATAAATGTTATCATCAGGGAAACGAAACGAATCATCCAAGGGAGGATTTTCAGATGGCAAAGATTGCAGTGGTATTTTGGAGCGGATCGGGCAACACCGAGGCAATGGCAAATGCAGTCGTCGCGGGCGTAAAAAAGGGCGGCGCGGACGTCGAACTCATCCGCGTCGGCGACTTCTCGGCGGATCGGATCGCGGACTACGACGGCATCCTGATGGGCTGCCCCGCCTGCGGCACGGAGGAGCTCGATGACGGCGAGTTCGAGCCGTTCTTCGCCGAGGCGGAGAGCCAGCTGAAGGACGTGAAGGTCGGTCTGTTCGGCTCGTACGGCTGGGGCGGTGGTGCGTTCATGGAAACGTGGACACAGCGCACGAAGGACGCCGGTGCGGTGATGGTCGCGGACGGCGTGACCTGTGAGAGCGAGCCGGACGACGACGCGCTCGCTGCGTGCACCGCACTCGGTGAGACAATGGCAAAGGCGGTCGGGTGAGAAAAGGGATGTATGGAAAAGGGGCTGTTGTACGAAAGACAACTTCGTACAGCAGCCCTTTCGCATGCCTCTGCTCAGTCCGCGAGCACGTCTGCGTACGCTTCCTTTCTGCGCATCATCTTCTCGGCGTAGGAGCAGACAGGGACGATCTTTGCCTCGCTGCTGCGTGCCGCCTCAATGAGCGCCTCGATTAGTTTGCGTGCGATCCCCTGACCGCCGTAGGCGGGATCGACCTCCGTATGGGTGATGACCCAGCGTCCGTCCTGCACGTCGAACTCCGCGACCCCGATGCGTTTCTCTCCATCATACGCCGCACTGCGGCAGTGCTCGGCTTCGTATCGAATCTGCATGGTGATTCCTCCTTTGCCCGTATTGTAACGCATGAGGAATGTGCCTGTCCAGTATGCGGCAGCAGATTATAAATTGTGTACAGCAGGAAATCGGAGGGCTTTTCTCGAATACCGAATGCAAGAGTGTTTCACTGACGAAAAGGAGGAAATTATGGACAAGAAAGGGTATGCTCTGTTGAGCGATCCGTTTCAAAACAAGGGGACGGCGTTCCGTGCTGACGAGCGCGCACAGTTTGGACTTACGGGCCTCCTGCCGTCGCATGTTGACACGATTGCGGAGCAGGCGCAGCGCATCTATCAGCAGATGGAGCGCAAGAGCTCGGGGCTCGAGAAGCGCCGCTTCCTGATGGACGTGTTCAACCGCAACCGCCGCCTGTTCTACTATGTGTTTCGTCAGCATATCGCAGAGCTCATGCCGATTGTCTACGATCCCGTGATCGCCGAGAGCATTGAGCAGTACAGCGAGCAGTTTATCAACCCGCAGGAGACGGCATATCTCTCGATTGATCACCCGGAGGCGGTCGAGACGATGCTGCGGCAGGCGGCGGGCGACCGGGAGATCCGTCTCATCGTTGCAACGGACGCAGAGGGCATTCTCGGCATCGGCGACTGGGGGACGAACGGTGCCGATATCGCCGTCGGGAAGCTGATGGTCTATACCGCAGCAGCGGGAATTGACCCCGCGTCGGTGCTGCCGGTCATGCTCGACTGCGGGACGAACCGCGAGAGCCTCCTGCAGGATCCGCTCTACCTCGGCAATCGTCACGAACGCGTGCGGGGCAAGGCATACGACGACTTCATCGATGCCTTTGTGCAGACGGCGGAGCGGCTTTTCCCACGCCTCTATCTCCACTTCGAGGACTTTGGACGGCGGAACGCCGCGCCGATTCTGCGCCGGTACCAGAAGACCTATCCCGTCTTCAACGACGACTGTCAGGGGACGGGCATCATCACGCTCGCAGGACTCCTTGGCGCGATGAAGATCACGGGGCAGAAGCTCACGGAGCAGAGATACATGTGCTTCGGCGCGGGGACGGCGGGCGCGGGCATCACGAGCCGTATTTGCCGCGAGATGGTCGAGCAGGGGCTCAGCGAGGAGGAGGCGCGCGGGCATTTCTACCTCGTGGACAAGCAGGGCCTCCTCTTTGACGACATGGGCGACCTGACGCCGGAGCAAAAGCCATTCGCGCGAAAACGCAGCGAGTTCGACCATGCGGATTCGCTCACGATGCTTACGGCCGCCGTGATGGCGGTAAAGCCGACCATCCTTGTCGGCACGTCGACAATGCCGGGCGCGTTCACGGAGACGATCGTGCGAGCGATGGCATCGTGGTGTGATCGTCCGATCATTTTTCCGCTGAGCAATCCGACGGAGCTTGCCGAGGCGACAGCGGAGGACCTCATTCGCTGGTCGGACGGGCGTGCGTTGGTTGCGACCGGCGTTCCGCGTGATCCGGTCTCCTACCGGGGCACGACCTACGAGATCGGACAGGCGAATAACGCACTCATCTATCCGGGACTCGGACTCGGCAGCATGGCGGTCGACGCGAAGCTCGTGACCGATGAGATGATCTCGGCCGCGGCGCATTCACTCGGCGCATTCCTTACGCCCGAGGCAAAGGGCGCTGCCGTCATTCCGCCCGTTACGCGCCTCATTGAGTTCTCTGCCGCCGTCGCTGTTGCCGTTGCGGAGTGTGCCGTGAAGCAGGGACTGAACCGACGCGCGGTCGCGGATGTAAAGGCCGCTGTGGATGAAATGGTCTGGAAGGCAGAGTATTAACACGGCATTTTGCATATGATAAATCCCCTGCATTCACGATACGAACGCAGGGGGATTTTGCCGTTTACGCCTCAATCCATGTACCTATTTACAAAGTCTGCAATCTCCTGCAGTGACTGGACAGAGTCCTCCAGTTCGGGGAAGAGCAGGGCGAAGTCATGCGGCATGCCGGGATAGACGGTGAGCGTTGCCGTGACGCCGTCCGCAGCCGCCTTTTGCTCGAGCTCCTCGTTCTCCGTCAGGAAGAGTTCGTTGCCGCCGGTCTGGATGAGGATCGGCGGGAGCCCGCTGAGATCGGCGTAGATCGGCGAGAGACGCGGGTCGCTGCGCGGAAAGGCTCCGCCAGAGTAGTCGCCCGTCTGTACGGGACCGTAGAGCGGCGTGCCGATGCCGAGCACCTGGTCCGCCGCTGCCTTCGTCGTGCGCGATGTGCCCGCGCGGTGTTCCATTGTCGTCCACGGGGAGGCGAGCGCAATCACGCCCGGCTGTGCAATGCCGTGGTCCTTTAAATAGAGTGCGAGGCCCAGCGCGAGATTGCCGCCTGCAGAATCTCCGACGAGGATGATGTTCTCTGCCGTTATCCCGCGCGCAAGAATGCCCTCATATGCATGCACGGCATCTTCGAGCGCCGCGGGATAGAGGTGGGGGGGGCGCCGTGCGGTAGTCCACGCAGTAGATGTCGCCCGCGTTCATCAGGACTGCCTGACGAACGGCGAGGCTGCGGTGCATGTCGGTGAGTGCCATGATGTAGCCGCCGCCGTGCAGCTGGAGCAGCACGCGGTCAGAGCGCTTCTCCGCGGGTGTGATGCGGTCGACCGTGACGCCGTTGATGCGCTCATGTGCGATCGTCCAGCCGTCCGGCAGCTCGAATGCAGGAGGAGCTGCGTCCGGCGCGGGATGGAAGAATGCCTGCATCTTCTCCGTGATGTATGCCTGCTTCACCTCGCCCGTGAGGATAAGACCGTGCGCGGGCTGCTCGTACGCTGCAGTGAGTGCTGCCTGCGGAGCCCATGTGAGGACGGATGCAAGAACGGCGGCCGCAAGGATCTTCCGAATGGAACGGATCTTCATTGCTTCATCTCCTTTTCTCAGAAGCGGGTGACGATGAATATGCAGCGTATTCTGTGACTGCTTCTCTGTTAGTATACATGATGAGGCGGGAGCGAGGTCAAGGGGCTGCCGCAGTCCTACGCAAAAAAATACCGCCGGTTTTCCGGCGGTATTCGGTTCGTGGAGAGAGGGAGAAATCAGAAGAAGAACTCGACGCGGGCGAAGCCCTTCTTGATGCCGGTCTTGCCCTCGGGCTCGGCAGAGAAAATCTCTTTGCCGTGGAAGTAGATGAGCGAGCCGACGACGTTCTTGAGGACAGTGTACTGACCGCCGATTTCCCAGCCCTTCGTGTTCCACATCGCACCGTCGAAGGTCGGGGCGATCGTGCCCATGCCGCCAATGTAGCGATAGGCGGCGTAGATACCGAACGAACCGGGATCCGACTCGTCCGCTCCCTTGTAGCCAAGTTCGATGTTGTACGACTTCATGTGCTCTTTTTTGATCTCGGCGCTTTCGTGGCTGTTCGTCTTCCAGTAGCCGCCCGAGAGATAGACCGTCTGCACGGGACGGTAGGTGATGCCGGCACCGTAGTAATTCAGCGGATCCTTTACCCCCATCATGCCCGTCAGGAGCTTGTTGTTGCCGAGCCGCAGGTAATCCACCCCGAGGTGGAACCGCTCCGAGGGATCCCAGTTCAGCGTGATCCCCTGCATGTTTGCCGCCGTTCCGCCGGTGTAGAGCCCCGCCTCTTTCGCCTCGGTGATCTCGTCCCCCCATGCAGAGCCTTCAAGGTTATAGCGACCGGCGTAAATCGTTGCCGAGACCGGCTTTTCTGCACCGAGCATCAGGGATGCGCCCGACATGTTATCATCAAAGAGCACGCCCTGCTCCGTGAAGACCGGGAATTTACCAAGTCGAATCGTGGTCGAGCCGTATTTGCCCTCCGCCCACGCACGCTTGAGTTTGACCGTGCCGTTATTTCCCGCGTCGGACTTCAGATTCGTCTTCGCGTCGAGGCGTGCCTTGACCGACCAGTGGTCGTTCACCTCGGCGGTCGGATTGAGGCGGAAGAGCAGCTCGTTGTTCGTTTGACGCTGCCCCACATATTTGCCGACGAATTCGCCGCCGACACGCTCATAGGTGTAGCGCAGCTCGCCGTTCCACTTCACCATATCCGCGTGCTTTTCGAGGTTCGCGACGCGCACGCCAAGATTGTTCAGCTCGTCAGCAAA
>NZ_GL892076.1:399512-400705 GCF_000213975.1 Centipeda periodontii DSM 2778 | reverse complement strand
GGGGGATTCCTCCTTCTGAAATCTGCGGGAGGAGGTATGCCTATGTTTCCAATGCGACGCATTGTGTCTGCGGCGTTGCCTCCACTCGTATTAGCTGAGATTAAATCTTATTATATGGGAAGATGAAAATAATTGTCAAGCAGAAGTTTCAGAAAAATAAATAAAAAGATACCGCAGACCGAAATCTGCGGTATCTGTGTGTGAAAACAGGGGAATCAGAAGAAGAACTCGACGCGACCGAAGAGTTTCGAGACCTTGTCCTGTCCGTTTGTGACAATCGGATTCAGATCCTTGCCGCGGAAATACTTTGCCGAGAGGACGACGTTCGGGAACAGCGTGTAGTCTGTTCCAATCTCAACGCCCTTCGTGAATTCCATTGCACCGTCTGTTGTGGCTCCAAGCGCGGCTCCCGCAATGTAGCGGTAGGAGACGTATGCACCCCATGAGCCGCGATCGTCTGGCTTTGCGCCCTTGTAGTCGTAGCTGATCTGATAGGACTTCTTGTATTTTTTGTCCATGGCAAGGCTGTTGTTGCGTGCATAGGCCGCAGAGAGGAAGTTGTTCTTATCGAAACTGTATCCAGCGTTCACGCCCCAGATGCCTATCCGTTCCTTGCCGCCGGTATAGCCGATGTAGTTTTTTGAGCTGAGGCGGTAATAGCCGACACCACCCGTGAGACGCCCGTTATACATAAGCTCTGCAGCCTGATAGTTCGCCGGATCTGTAAGCTCCTCGTCACTGATGCGGCCTGCCTGGAGTTTTACACGCAAATCCTTACCAAACGAAACCTCTGCGCCCGAGAAGTGGTGATCGAAGATGAGTGCACCGGGCTTCGCATACGCCTCTGCCGTGAGCAGCTCCATTTTTCCGAGCTTGATCTGGAAGTCGCCGTAGTCGCCCTGTGCCCATGCGTACTTCAGCTCGACTTTGTCGCTGCCAGCCTCACCGGCGTCCTTGTCCATCTTGGTCTCCGCATCGAGGCGTGCATTGACGTGCCAGTGGCTGTTGATCTCTGCGGACGGCTCAAGCCGGAAAAGAAGGTTGTCGTCGTTCTTCTTGGTCTTTCCATCGCGCGCTGTTTCTGTGCGCTCGCTTGTGTACGTATACTCAAGTTTTCCATTCCACTTCACCATATCGGCGTTCTTCTCAAGCTTCGACACGCGAACGCCGAGGTTATTCAGCTCGTCGGCGAA
>NZ_GL892076.1:307814-399354 GCF_000213975.1 Centipeda periodontii DSM 2778 | reverse complement strand
GGAAATTCCTCCTTTTGAATCCTGAGGGGAGGAGGCGTGCCTGTGTTTCCAATGCGGCGCATTGTGTCTGCGGCGCTGTCTCCTACCAACTAACCTTGAGATTACGTCCTATTATACGAATGGATGAAAGTGATTGTCAAGCAGAAATTTCAGAAAAGTGAATGGATATCTACAAGAATATATTTTATTATTCTTACAAATACATATCATCTGTGCTATAATGAAAAGAAATCATGAAATAACTATTGTTGATCGGGAGGAAATGCATCATGAACGAATCGATCAAAGCAGTACAACTCATACATGCGGAGGAAGCGCTCTCGGATGTCTCCGCATTCGGAGCGGAGACTGCGGCGCGTACGCTGCGCTTTCATCGGAGTCTGCCGGACTATGAGCCGACACCGCTCGCCGATCTCCGGCGGCTCGCGGAGGGACTGGGACTCGGGCGGCTCGCGGTGAAGGATGAGAGCAAGCGGTTCGGGTTGAACGCGTTCAAGGGGCTCGGGACGAGCTATGCGGTCGCACGCTATCTCGCGCAGTATCTCGACATCCCCGAGAGCGAGATGACCTATGAGAATCTCCAAAAGCCGGAGTATCGCGAGCGGCTGCGCACGCTCACGCTCGTGACGGCGACGGATGGCAACCATGGGCGCGGCATCGCGTGGGCGGCAAAGCTGTTCGGGCTCTTTGCGCACGTATTCATGCCCAAGGGCGGCTCGCCCGAGCGTCTGGCGAACATTCGCGGGCTCGGCGCGGAGGCGGCGTTTACGACGTACAACTACGATGACACTGTGCGTCACGCGGCGAAGCTTGCAAAAGAGCAGGGCTGGGTGCTCGTGCAGGATACGGCATTTGACGGCTATACGGAGATCCCGCTCTGGATCATGCAGGGCTATACGACGCTGGCACATGAGGCGACGCAGCAGTACGCTGAACTGCCAACGCATGTCTTTCTGCAGGCGGGAGTCGGGTCGATGCCCGCTGCAGTTACGGGGTGTCTCGCGGCGCACTGTGGGGCGGAGCGTCCCGTTATCACGATCGTCGAGCCAAACCGTGCGGACTGCATCTATCGCACGGCTGCCGCGAATGATGGTGCGCCGCACATCGTGAAGGGCGAGATTAACTCCATCATGGCGGGGCTATCGTGCGGCGAGCCGAACCCGATCGCGTGGGAGATCCTGAAGGATCACGCCGATCACTTCGTCTCCGTGCCCGAGTGGGTCGCGGCAAAGGGAATGCGCATCCTTGGCAACCCGCTGGACGACGATCCGCGCGTCATCTCGGGCGAGAGCGGCGCCGTCACCACGGGACTCGTCGCCGAGCTCATGCAGAACCGCAGTCTCGACTACCTGCGCGACCGCATCGGTCTCGGGAAGGACTCCCGCATCCTCTGTATCTCTACCGAGGGCGACACCGACCGCGCAAACTACCGCCGTGTTGTTTGGGATGGGCTGTATCCGAGCTACTGAGAGCAGAAGCCTTCCCCGTATGACGGGGAAGGGGGACCGCGCAAGCGGTGGAAGGGGCCCAAAGAGAAGGTGTCGCGATGAACGAGAATGAAGGCTATATTGAGACACTGACCGTGAACGATGTACCGTGGCACCGACTGACGACGCCCTACGGGCGTGCAACGGCGTTTCCCCGATACTTTGCGGTATTGGAGGCGATGGACGATCCTACGGCGGTGGAGAAGGCACTCTACGAGATGGAGATCAATACGGAGCATCAGGGTACGCTCTGGCACGCAACGCCGTTCGCGCTCATTTTTCTTGCACGGATTTTTCGCCGTGCACTTGCCGCGCAAGCGGAGAACGAAACGGCACGCATGATTGCGAAGCGGCTGCTTGAACATTTTCTGCTGATTGCCGAATGCGTCCACATGGGCGATGAGTTGGAGCACGCAGCACCTCTGCCGCGCTTCTCCGATCTCCTGCGCGAGGAATACCTTTGGTCGGAGGTCTACGATGAGGAGGAGGACGAACTGCGCTGGGAGGACGAGGATGTGTTCCCGGCGGAACTCTTTTACAGCTTTTACTATTACTCTGCTCAGGTGCTTGCTTCGTGCGAGGGCGAACTCAAACAAGAAGCCTTGGACAGCGAGATGATGAATCGTATATAAAACGTGCAAACACCTCTGTACGATAAACGTGCAGAGGTGTTTGCATGCTTTTATAGTATTTTACCTTCCTGTTTTTTTGTGCACACATGAAGCAAGAACGTTGTACGAGAGTAAAATACAGATTTTGTCATAAGATAAAGGATTCGTTTCGCATCATATCAAATAAGGATGTGTATGGTACTTGGAAGTGACGTGCAACATCGGGAAGTTTTGGATTCTTTGAACGGCTTCCTTCCGGTATTGTCCCAGCCGACTGCTCGAAGCTCAAGAGCGTATAGCCATATACTTTGGCGGCAGCAATCAGCCACGGATCGGCAATATCCAACTGTGACCAACGACGAAGTGCTGCCTCGCTATATTTATCGCTTTGCTGAATAAAGCTCAGAACATCTCTGTATTTTTGAAGGATCTGCATATCCTGCGTCGACAAAATACACTCGTTTGGAAGGTCGCTTATCCATGCAGAGAGTTCGTCTGTTCCCTTTAGAACCTCATCCCGTACCTTATCTAGAACGGCTATTTTATCCAGTGAAATTTTTGGACGCAGCTGCTGCCAAAAAGATGGGGCGAAATCAAACGGATAGTATGCACGGGCAGGGCGTATCAGACTATTGGCATCGATGAGGTATTTTTCGCTCAACTCAAACGCCTCCCATCCGCTCAAGTGCGCCGCTGTAAGTTCTACGATTGGTCGCTGTCAGTCGGTAGGCATCCGTATCCTGTGTGTTGCCCTGAATTACGCTCCGTTCAAGGGCGGCGAGAAAACGGTGATCGAGATTCGAGAGCAATGTTTTGTAAAAATCACCACCGCCGGTCTTTTTCTTGTGCGCTTTTATTCGCTCCCATTGCTCTTTTTGCAATACAAGCATACGCGCATATACATTCCGTGGTATTCTTTTCATCTCATAGGCGCGCCGCAGAATTACGGCTTCGCTACATCGGAAATGACGCGCTGCTCGTTCTGTCATATTCTCGACTGGAATGGACGCATCCCATACGTTAGGAAATTCTGTTGCGGGGACAAGAAGCTCTGCCGCAACGGCATTGCACTTCTGCTCGAGCAGACTCACGCGCTCATCCGACCATTCGGGATTATTGAACAGGCTGTTTTCGCCGAGCCATACATGAACCGTTTCGTGCAGGAGAGAGAAGAGACGCCCGTTTGTTGTGTCTGTTGTGTTTATAAAGATGAGTGGTGCGTACGCATCGACAAGTGTAAAGGCACGAAACTCTCTTATATCAAGCGGCCTATGTGTATTCGCTCCGATCTTGCCGCCTGTAAATACAAGAACACCGTGCTGCGTTAGCATATTTCGGATACGGTTGAAATTGGCCTCTGCGGAAGATTCTTTTCTGTACCAGTTCGTTCTGAGTGCAAGGGCATCTCGTATCCGTTGCGCAATCTCGCTCGTGGAATTGTGGAGGCTGCAACTTCCGACAAAGGGAAGAACATCGACTTGTTCCCGTTTGAGATCATCCCTCATCCAGTCCTGAATTGCTGTCATTTGATCCAGAATATCAATGAGTTCACGGCTCGGTTTTTGACGTTTTTTACTCCCAACAGTGCGATATTCAGCAAGTGCAATATCCTCATCGGGCGGCGTTTGCAACAGGAAGTAGCCGAATGGAATGTGTGTTTTTTTGCTCATCGCTTCCAACTGTTTCAGCGTGGGCTGTTTTTCGCCCGTCTTCCACGCATTCAGCTGGTTGAGTACGTTGGGGGCAATTTGATCTTCGCGGATGTTCTGCACAATCCAATCGATCACGGGCGCATGAACCGGTACAGTAACTCCCGCCATACGGCTCACCTCCTTTTGTTCGTTTCTTTTATGATAGCATATTTATGGAGTGAGTTCTATACAAAATGACGTGATTGGTGCGATCAATGCGGAAGTAATATGCCAAAGCAGTATTTCCGTTTCTGTGGAATAATGAAAATATAGTAGGGAAAGACCCGTGCAGAAAAATTTTCCAACCTGAGTTTACGATCTAAGTGCAACGGCAAATAAAAAAGTTATCTCCTTAAAATCGAACTGGTACGAAAAACGAGAATTTCACTTGAACAGGTGCCATTTTCTTCTGCAATATATGCTTTTGCTAAATAAGGACGTAACTTACCAAAAAGAATATCTCCCTTACAGAAATTATTGCACAAACTCTCTGGAACAATTTCTCCCATATCAAGATATTTTCCTGTTCATGATTCAATATTTTCCATGCCTATGTATTTTTTCCCATCATGGATGGATTTATCATTGATAAGCTGGGCAATAAACTTAAGGAATCGCTGATAAAATAGACCCTCAGATTGGCGTAGATTTTTTCGTCCGATTGAGGAGGCAAACCGGACGCATAGCCAAAGCTATGTGGAGGATTTGCAGGCATTGAGCGGACAAAAAAGATGCGCTAAGATGGCGGTGCTGAATTTATCAGTGCTTCCTTAACATATTCTGAAATAAACGGCAAATCCTCTGTACGCAAAAACTCCCGAGGCTGCCCTCGGGAGTTTCGTATCTGTCGTTCTTGCCGGTTAGCGCACAAACACGACGCTGCCGTTCATGAGCATCTGGCTCTGCGCATTCGCCGCGAGGATGCGGTCGCCGTCGTCAACGGAGACGACAACGTTCACGGGGTTCGTGGAGTTGTTGCCGCCGCGCACCTGCACCGCCCTTACGACGAGTGGGCTGCCGCCGGCACGCGGGAGTGCCTGTGCCGCAGAAACGCTGCTTGAGTAGCCGACCATGCCCTGCGAGATCGCCTGATCGTAGTTGATGTTGCTGACACCGTAGATGGCTCTGCCGTTTGTGTCATAGATGACGGGGGAGAAGCTGGGCTTGAGGCCCATGCCGCTCGCATCCACGATGACGCCCGTGTAGCCTACGCCTCTCGTCTGAATCTGCGTTGTAATCTCAGCCGTGATGGTGGCGGAGATGACCGGCGGGGGCGGCGTGGGTGGCGTGTTGTCGCGGATCGCGGGCATGATGGCAGAGGAGAGACCCTGCATACCGTACATCGGCATGGACATGACGACGCGATATGCGCCGTCGGGCATCATCTGCTCCTCAACGACCATTGCGCCTTTGATGAGTGCGCTGACCTTGGTCTTGACGACATCGCTGCGGATGACGAAGTTCTCAACGGTGGTCTCGGCATCGACCTGCACGCCATTGATCTGCTCGGCGAGGTTGCGCTGTGCGTCAACAATCGCGGCACGGCGCGCCATGATGCTCGCCTTGGAGCCGTAGGTGCCCATCGGCGGTGTGCCGAAGCCCTCGGCTGTGATCGTGCCCTGCTCCCACTGAGCGGCTGCCTCGGCTGCCTGCATGATGGTCAGGGAGGGGAGGGAGGAGTTCGGTGTGGCATAGAAGCCCGCCCCGAATGCAAATACGCCTGCGATGGCGCTGACGAGGGCTTTTTTCTTCAGGTTCTTCATCGTTGTCGCTCCTTTTTGTGAAAATGAAACTTTTCGGCGGATGGTGCTCTCTTAAGGAAGCACTTAACGTTTCTTTCCCTTTTTGTCGTTGACGCCCATCTTCGTAAAGAGACCCTCTTTGCCGTTGACGGCATCCTTGATCGCCTTGGAGACGGCGTTGAACGCCATCTCGTCGGTGACGTTCGCAGAGCCGAGCATGAATGCGCCGCCCTCTGAGGCGACGCCGCCTGACACGCGCTTCGAGCTGCCCTTGCCCTGCCCGACGAGGACGACGCGTCCCGTCGAAACCTCGACGACGCGGATTGAGACATTTGCCACGACACTTGCCTGACTGCCGAGCAGACCGCCCGTGAGACCGGCGAGACCGAAGGTGTCCTCCTTCGCCGAGAGGTTCGTGAGTGCGCCGAAGATCTTGTACTCGACACCGCTGAGGTTGCCGACCTCGGCAGCGGTGTCCTCTGCGATGAGTCCGGTCATACCGAGACTCTGCTCATCCACGAGCCCTTGGAGTTCGATACGTTCATAGACTTGGAACACGTCGGGACGGTCGCTGATGAGGGTGATGAGCTCCTCGGTTGCGATGCCTGCATGGTCGCTGAAGCCACCCCACCGATCCGGCACCTTGTTCTGGAAGGGCATGATTGCAACGGTAGGGTTGTCGTAGAGCCCCGCCTGACAGACGGATCCCATCATCAGCCCCCCGAGAAGGACAAGGATGCCCATCATTTTCTTCAACATAGAATTCCTCCTTAAAATGATCCCATGGCTCCCTGCGTGCACCACGCGGACAGGCGGATGATAGGGCTCTTGCAGAAAACACGTGACTACCTTCCGTGGGTGCATGGATACTGACATATTCGATGTCGCCTGTTATTTTAGCACAAATTAAAAGAAATGGGAACTGTAGCATATGACAGGTTAAAAAGTCCTATTTTCTGAATTGTTGCTTGTAATGGCGCGATTTTACGGGTTTTTTTCGGATTGAAGTCGATTCCGGAGACTAAAAATTTCTAAAAAATACTGCCGCACGAGTGCTCATGCGGCAGTTTATTGTTCTGTCGGGGATGAAGTATCAGCGCAGCGTGATCTTGATCTCGCTATCGCTGGTGCTCTCAACGAAGATGGAGAGACTGGTGCTACGCTGGAGCATCTGGAGGATGGTGAACGGCTTCTGTGCAGAGGCGATGTCGATGGTCGTCTTGCCCGCGTTCGTGCCGCGCACGTAGACATCCTGCACGCCGCGCAGTTCCTTCAGCTCCTTGACGAGCTGCTCGACGAGGGAGAAGTCATTCGCGCGGACGGTGAACTGGATGCCTGAGAATCCACTTGCCGCAGCCTTGAGGAACTGCTGCTCGAGCTTCTCCGCCGCCTTAACCGCTGCCGCCTGACGCGACTTGCGCGCCGCGAGCGCAGGGCTGTTTTCGACGCCCTGCCCATCGACGGAGTAGGTGCCGATGATCGTGCTCGTGCCGAAGGAGATGATCTTGAGGTCGAGGTGTGTGCGTGCCGAGGACATCTGTGTCTCGACGTAGCCGCCCTGATTGTCCGGCAGCTTCACCTTGTAGCCCTCTGCGTGGCTGCGTCCGATGACGAGGTAGTCGATCGGGCGCGCGGAGGCATCGCCGGCGTACGGGAGACGGCTGTCGCCGCGATAGACGGCGTTCAGTACCGAAGAATCCTGCAGCTGCGAGAGGAGGCTCACATCGACGACGTGCTTGAAACCGACGGCGAGGAGCCGCTCGTTGAGTGCCGTTTCGAGGATCGTGTCATGACCGGGGAGTCCATAGAAGTCGTGATCGATGTCCGAATCATCCGTGAGGATGACGACACCGATGCGCGGATCGTTCAGGCGCATGACGGCATCCATGCGCTTCATGAACGCCGAGTTCGGGTCGGTGTTCACGTCGACGCTTGCGCGGACGCGGTACTCGCCGCCATTCATGGACTCACTGATGACCTGAATGTTTTGGACGTAGCCCTGCGCGTGCGAGAGAATCTCGTCCATCTCCACAGAGGTATTCGAGACGACGGTATTTGAGTTGATGTACATGCCGGCGACCTGCTCGACCGCCATGCGTGCGGCATCGCGCATCGCGGAGTCGCGGTCAACGCCCACGCCGTCGACGGTGACGGTCTGGGCGAATGCGGTCTGCATCATCGCCAGAGAGAGGGCGAGTGCGATGAGTAGTTTCTTCATAAGGGTGCATTCTCCTTTCGTCGGTCAAAAGAGGCACGCGTTTTCTGCATTTTTATCATACCATAAAAATTCGTGCGCGTATAGGGGGAGAACGTGGGGGATATGCAAAAAGTGCCGCAGTAAGGTTCTGCGGCACTTTTGTGTGCGTGTGGCTGTCTGTTATTTCTTTTTATCCAACGCACCGAGGTCGAGGTTCTGGGAGGAGCGTACGAGATCGTTGAAGTCCTCCACAACCTCGTTGGCGTCCTCCGTGCCCGCGACATAGCTGCGGAACGTGCCGATGAAGCGGTTGAGGTTCGACTTGTAGGAGCCGAGTGCGGGGACATCCGGGAGTTTTGCCGCAAGTTCGTTGATCTCCGCGATTTTCGTCTCGGCGGCCGCCTTGTCGATGTTCTCACTGTCGAGCATATCCGCGAGATCGCGTGTCTTGATCGAGAGTTCGAGATAGTTGGCGGCGTTCGTCCTGCCTTCCTTCCTCATATCTTCGAGCTGGGCGAGGCGCACTTCCTTGAAACGCTGGGTGACGACGGCATCGAACTTGTCATAGGCGGGCTCGAACTTGTCATAGAGCGGGAGGAACTGCGCGGTCATCTGCGCAGCGGCGGCATAGTCGTCCGTCAGATAGCCCTTCGAGGAGTAGTAGCTCTCCATCTTCTCCGCGAGCGGTGCGAGATCCTTCAGGATCGCAAGCACGGCATCCGCCTCGGCGTCGATATCCTGGAAAACGCCTGCGGTCTTTGGATTGGCACGTGCCTCCTCAAGATCCTTCTTCAGATCGGCGAAATTCGGGAGGGAGATGCTGGTCTGACGCTCACCGCTGCGCATCTTTTCGAGCGAGGGGGCGATGGCGAAGTCGAACGTGACAATGACATGGTTGTAGTTGTTGGTCGCATCGAGATAGGGCGAGATCGCATCGATCTTGTCCTCGGTCGTGTTGCCGGCGAGGAGCGCGCTGACACCGGATGAAGCGTCCTTGTCATTGCTGCCGAAACAGCCCGTGAGCAGCGCGGCGGGCGCGCAGAGGAGTCCGCCGACCACGAGAACGGAGAGGGCACGACGCATCGAATAAAACATGAAAATCCTCCTTTGGGTCCGGAAGTAGGGCTTCCATAAAACATGGGACGTGTATGATTGTTTCATAACATGGAAAGTATAGCGGAAGAGGGCATTTTTGTCAAAGAGGGACAAAAGGCGGGGCGCTATCGGCATATGCGTCGGTGCTCATCAACCGATCCCGACAAGGGCGCCGGCGACGCTGAGCACGCCGTTCACGATGCCGCCGAGAAACGCGCCGATGCCGCCGCGCTTTTTCCCGACGCGGTCTTCGGCGCGTTCGAGCTGTTCTTTGAGCTGTGTGTCGGTCTTGTCCGATGCCTCCCACGCGAGGCGGAAGAACTTGGCGGCGTCCTTCCAACGTTTCTGACGCTCGCAGATGAGTGCGTAGTACTGGTCGCCGCGCCAGAGGGGGTAGAGCGCACTTGAGCGTGAGATCTCGTCCGCGCTCCTGAGGTTCTGGATGGCGGTCTTGTCCTCGCCCAGCTCGTAGTATGCAATGCCGCGCAGACAGTAGGCGTACGCAAGTGCATCGCCCGTGACGCGCGGGTCGCCGATGAGGCGCGTGACTTCAAGCGCCCCCTCCTTTGCCTGACCGCTCCGAATGAGGCGCAGCGTCTCGTCGAAGATCGCCGTGTAGGAGAGGGTGTCCTCAAGGCGTGTCCCGCGCGCTGCCTCTGCCGCACGCTTTCGCTGTTCATCGCGGATGCGCAGGGCGTTGTTCTGAGCCTCCAGGGTGTCACGCTCCTTTTGAAGGCGTGCGATTTCGGCTTTTTTCTCCGCGAGGGCGGCGATGTCGACCTCGGAGGTGTCCACCTCACAGGTGAGGCGGACGCGGTACTGCCAGGTTCCCTCAATGACCTCGGGGATCGCCTCCTCCTTGATGACGTGGAGGATGGAGCCCGCGATCATGCGCACCTCGTCCTTCGTCAGGGTAAAGTCCTGCGTTTCGGTATAGCTCTCGACGTAGACGCCCGCCTGCTCGGTCGCTGCACGCATCGCCTCGCGCCGTGCGGCTGCACGCACGTCCTTCGGCATGTCGCTCTCGCCCATGATGGCGACGCCCTCGGCGGTGATGACCTGTGGGGCGGCAGTTGCGGTCTGTCCAAAAAGCGGAAGGACGAGTAGCGCGGCAAGGAGTACCGCGTAGAGTTGTATGCGCATGGTATATCCTCCTATGGGACGATGACGATGCCCCAGCTGCGTGCACCGCCGTCCCCGCGCACGCGATGACGGCGTTCCTGCTCCGCTCTGCGTTCGGCGCGGCGCAGGGTCATCCGGAGCTCGTCGTCCGTCTTATCCGAGGCGTCCCATGCGCTCACGAGATCATTCACCGCATCGTCATAGCGCCCCTCGTCATAGGCGATCATGCCGCGGTACTGATAGAGGCGCCAGATGGGATAGGTGCCGTTCGTGTGCGGCGTACGCTCTGCCGCCGTAAAGTCGGCGCGGGCGAGCGCGCGGCTGTGCTGATCGTAGTAAGCACGCCCGCGCAGCACGTAAGCATAGGCGCGGGCGTCCCCCGTAACGCTCGGATCCTGCAGGAGGAGAGAGAGGTCTGCGACCGCGTGATCGGTTTCGCCGCGCAGGATCATCGCTGATACATCATCGAAGATGGCGTTTAGCTTGTCGCTGTCCGTGACGGTCGCGGAATTTTCCCCGGCGTCCTTCTGCTCATAGCGCGCACGGAGCGCGTCGTTTGCCGTCTTTAGTGCGTCACGCTCCCGTGTGAGGCGTGCAAGCTCCGCCTTGTTCTGTGCGAGCGCCTTGAGGTCGATCCCCTCCGTGTCCACGGAGCAGACGAGGTGGACGCGGTAACGCCAAGCTCCCTCGATGAGCTCCGGCGTCACGTCCTCGTGCAGGACGCGCAGCACGGCGGCGGCGACCGTGCGGATCTCATCGCGCGTCAGTGTATAGCCCTGCACTTCGCTCGTGCTCTCGATGTAGACGCCCGCCCGCTCGGTCGCCGCACGCATCGCTTCGTTTCGCGCCGCATCGCGGGCGCTCTTCGGCGTGTCGTTGTCGCCCATCATATAGACACCGTCCGCCTCGATGATCTCAGGTGCAGCGGAGGCGATATTTATTGTGCCGATGAGAATCAGCGCGCAGATCAGTGCGCGCAGGATCTGTTTTAACATTGCATTCACTCCCGTTCGTATTGTTCCAAAACGTGATTAAATAGAGGTGAAAAAGGGATGAGAGGGAGGTTGAAATTTGCGTGTGGGAAGGATTTTAGAAAATGAAGATGGAATTATTCCATGTGAATGGAGGTGCATCTCATGAAACGGATGGCTGTGATGCTCATCGGTTTGTTTGTGCTCGCGCTGCCTGTAGTCACGTCCGCGAACTATGCCACATATTTGAATGGCGATTGCAATTTCATCCTCTGCGACGGGCATATGGGGACGGCATGGTACGTGGACAGCAGCTCGCTCGTCGTGCAGCGCTATGAGCCGCCGCAGTACGTCATCGCGGTAAACGTCGTCACGGCGCGCAGTGCTGTCGGGGATGAAGATGATTTCTACAGCGGCGGCAGGGGCGTGATGACCGATGTGCGCACCATGTGTTTTGCCTACAACTGGGACGATCGGGCGATGTATGTGAAGGACGGCGACGGATGGCACTTCCTCCTGCCGACCGGCTCGTGGGCGGAGACGGGCATCGTGATGCCGGCAGGTGAGATCGCGTTCTACCTCGCCTATCATATGAAGTTCTACGGGAGCAAGCCGTTTTATAATGCGTTCCTGAAGCGTGATGTTGCGGTCTACAACGATGAGTTCTATGTGCGGATCCCTTAGTCCTCTAGGGAACCACAGAGTGCTAAAAAATTTTTGCTGCGGGGTTGACAGGAGCCGTGCGCTCGGGTATAATTCCACTATCGCCTGTGAGGCGGTATGCTGATTTAGCTCAGTTGGTAGAGCAGCTCATTCGTAATGAGCAGGTCGTAGGTTCAAGTCCTATAATCAGCTCCATTTGAAATAAAAGGCTTCCGAACATTCGGAAGCCTTTTCTGTATCTGTGTGCAGGAAACAGGCGCGTGCAGAGATGCAGGAGGCAGAGGTCAAGCGGAGTCGGCGGACGGAGGAGTTTTGCAATGCAGGGGCAGGGACGTGTCTATTTCTATGCGGTCAGTGCAGTCGTGATCTGGTCAACGACGGCGGCGTTGGTGAAGAGTCTGCTCACGGCGATCCCGACGTTTGAGGCACTCTTCCTGAGCACGCTCGCTGCGAGCTTCTTCCTGCTCGCCGTGCAGCTTGTGCGTGACGGGGGGCGCATATTTCGCACATACGATATACGCGGCTATGCGGCGATGGCGGGACTCGGTTTTCTCGGGCTTTTCCTCTACTCGGGGCTGTACTACTACGGGCTTTCGCAGCTGACCTCGCAGGAGGCATGCATCCTCAACTTCCTCTGGCCGATGATGATCGTCCTTTTTGCGGCACTCCTTCTCGGGGAGCGGATCACCCTGCGCACCGCCGCTGCGCTGCTCCTCTCGTTCTCCGGCGTGGTGGTACTCACCCTCGGCGGGGAGGGCAGCGCCGAGGGAAACGGCCTGCTCGGTGCCGCCGCCTGCATACTTGGGGCACTTTGTTATGGTCTTTTCTGCGTGCTGAACAAGCGGAGGAACATCGACCAGACGGTGATGATGATTATGGCATGGGGAACGACGGCGCTCTGCTCCCTGCCCGTGACACTTCTCACGGAGGTGTGGGTCACGCTCTCGTGGACACAGTGGCTTGGCCTCTTGTGGCTTGGCGTCTTTATCGATGCCGTGGGCTATCTCTGGTGGGCGATGGCATTGCAGGGGGCGAGGAACTCGGCGATGGTCGCCAACCTCGCCTACTTCGTGCCGCTCCTCTCGCTCGTCGTCTCTGCCATAACGCTTGGTGAGGAGATGAGCAGCGCGGCGTTCCTCGCCCTCGTTCTCATCATGGGCGGGATCCTCTTGCAGAGTGTGCGGCGGGGGCGAAGGGGCTGATGCGCCGCCCATCCCAAAGCCTTCCCCGCCACAGCGGGGAAGGGGGACCGCTTGCGGTGGAAGGGGTGCCTTGAACAATCAGTACATTTCCACCGCTTGGGCGTCATGCCCTCTCGGCGGGCTGCTATTCGTCCGGCAGCGCCTCGTGCAGCACATCGCCGATCGGCTCGCGGATGACAAGCTCGGCGCGTGCATCGGCGCTCGTCTCGCTCTTGTTGATGAGGACGAGATGCTCACCGCGGAAGTAGTCGATGAGTCCCGCCGCAGGATAGACGATGAGCGAGGTGCCGCCGATGATGAGCGTGTCCGCGGCGCGGATCGCCGTGACCGCGCCCTCGACGGTCGCCGTGTCCAGACTTTCCTCATATAACACCACATCTGGGCGGACGATGCCGCCGCAGCTGCAGTGCGGGATGGGACGATGGTGGAGGATGTAGTCGAGCCCGTAGTGCGCGCCGCAGCCCATGCAGTGTGCGCGGCGGATTGAGCCGTGCAGTTCGTAGACCGTCTGCGAGCCCGCCGCCTGATGGAGCCCGTCGATGTTCTGCGTCACCACCGCCGCGAGAATGCCGCGCCGTTCCAGCTCTGCGAGCGCATAGTGCCCCGGATTCGGCTCTGCTGCGAGGTAGACAAAGCGCCGCCGGTAGAAGTCGAAGAACTCCTCCGGATGCGCCATGAGGAAGCTGTGCGATGCCATCTGCTCGGGGGTGAACTCTCTGTTCAGCGTCTCGCTGTAGATGCCGCCCGCGCTGCGAAAGTCGGGAATGCCCGACTCTGTCGACATGCCCGCCCCGCCGAAGAACACCGCGTGGCTGCTTCCTGCGAGGATTTCTCTGAGACGATCGATCTCCTTCATCGTGTACCTCCTTGCTTGAGGAAGCGCTGATAAATTTAGCCCACTATCTTGGCGCATCTTTTTCGCCCTGTCTTTGTTGACAAATCCTCCACATAGCCCTTGCTATGTGTCCGGTTTGTCTCCTTGACAGGACCAAAAATCTACACCAATCTAAATGGACTTCATTTTATCAGCGATTCCTTGACATTTTGTAGGGGGATGGATATAATGAGAATATAAAAGGACGACCGGTGTGTGGTAGCGCCGGTCTCTCCACAGAATTTTATGTTCTTGAAGAAGGAGCCGACGTGAACCGCGCGTACGGTTCTTTTTTCTGTTTACCTCGTAATCAGAAACATGATGTTGACTGCGAGTGTTGCCGCCGCAATCAGGAGCGATAGCTTTTCAAAAAGCGTCACACACATCACCCCCCGAAAGGGAGTAAACCGACATTCACCGGTCGCTTGCTGTGAGTATAGCATATAATTCCTGCGATAGAAAGCACGAAGAGAAGCGGATGGGAGTTTTGTGCATGGAGCCGTTGTTTTTTATCCGCCGGCCGAATGAAATTCTGGATCTATGGGGGCATAAGCCCAAGACATTGTCCCTTTATTCACGAAAGAAGCTATCCTTATACGAACAAAATGACATGCCCTATGTTTCAGATGCGCTACAGCGGCTTACAGGCTGTCAAATCTCGGCAGAGGCTCTGTTTTTCAGCGATAACGGGCAGGAACTCTATATGGAGTTCCCTGAACTCGCGGAACAGTATATAGCGATTGCCGATGATGGTCAGGGGGATCTTTGGCTGATGAACCTGCAAAATGGGGAGATATGCTTCTTTGACCATGGAGAATGGGAACATCCTCTGACAGAGCTGCACATTGATTTTAAGAAATTCGTTCAACTCGCAGATTTGATTGCCCAATGGGAGTGCTTTTTGAATACGGACGCACAGGATACGTCAAAGCAAGAGGAGCTCATATGGGACGAGATGCGAAAATTGGATAAAGAGCTTCCGGAGAAGTATCCGTTTTCCCTGAAATAATCATCCGAACAACGGTCCTGCTGACGAACGCACATGAGGAATATATATTTGTAAACATGCGCCGTGCTTGACATTTGTAGAATATTTTTCTATAATAACAGCATAAAAGGACGACTGGTGTGTGGTTGCGCCGGTCACTCCTACGAAATTAGATTTCTTGAAGAAGGAGCCGACGTGAACCGCACGTACGGTTCTTTTTTCTGTTTACCTAGTAATCAGAAATATGATGTTGACTGCGAGCGTTGCCGCCGCAATCAGGAGCGATAGCTTTTCAAAAAGCGTCACGCACATCACCCCCACAAAGGGAGTAAACCGACATTCACCAGTCGCTGGCTTCATTATAGCACATCGTTTCTTCACAGGAAAGCAAAAAAAGAGCAGATATTCGTCTGCTCTTTTTGTATGTGGTTCCCTAAAATCAATCAGAAGTTGTACGTTCCGCCGAGAATGAAGTGACGGCTCGGCATGGCGTAGGCACCCATGCTTGTCCATGCGGATGGCGTGACACCGATGGACTCGTAGCTCTCATCGGTGAGATTGATGCCCTTGAGATAGACCTTGAATTCCTTCGAGATGTGATAGTTCACGCCGAGGTCAAGCGTCAGGTAGCGGGAATCCGTGAAGCGCGCCGCGCTGCGCCCCGTCACATAGTTCAGATCGAGGTCTGCATCCCATTTCCCCTGCGTGTAGGAGATGCCGAGGTTATAGCCGTTTGGACGCGTATTCGAGGAGAGGAAGCCCTTTTCGGGATCGGTAGAGTCAATGTGTGCAAAGCTGTATGCCGCACGAACCGTCCAGCGGTCATCGGCACGGTAGCGTGTACTGAGCTCGAGTCCCCGCCGATCTTCGGTCTGGACGTTTTTATAGTAGCCGCGCACATAGACTAAGGTCATCGGATCGGTATAACCGTTCACCCAGCGAAGCGCGTCCTTTACCTTGCTCCAATAGAGGCTGCCCGAGACGCTCCACTTGCGCGTGATCTGACTGTCCGCACCGATGGTAAAGGTATGGGAGCGCTCCTGCTTCAGATCTTCCCTGCCCACCCAATAGGGGGAGTCGGCGTAACGCATCTTGAGCGATGGATTGTTGACTGCCTGCCCGAAGGAGATATAGGCGTGCGTGCCGCGATTCAGCTTCTTGTTGAGGCTGATGTGCGAGGTGACATCGGTGCCGAAGTCGTTGTGATGTTCGAGGCGCGAGCCGAGCTTCAGCGAGTAACCGCGCCCGAGCTGCCAATCGTCCTCGAGGAAGAGTGCCTTTGTGATGGCGGATGCATCCATTGGGATATAGCCGCTCATCTCGTGGATTTTCTCCTGCGACCAGAGGAAGCCGCCGATGAGCATATTCTTGTTGCCGAGCATCCAGAGTTTTTGCCCCTCGAACGCGTTGCGCCGCAGGTGATGGTCGTACTGGGAATTAAAGCCGCCGTCTGATTTTGCCTCGTTGCGATAGAAGCGCAGGAATGTGCCCTCACCTTCCTTCTCAGAGCCGAACATATAGGTGATGCCGTAACCCGTATCGACAATATTTTTGCGTCCCTGATAGGAGGATGCGCCTGTCCTTGGATTTTTCAGGCTCACACCGTAGCCATCATCTCCCTCATGACGGCTGAACTCGAGGCGCAGGCGGTCGCTGCCGAGGATGCGGTCAAAGCCGACATTGTAGTCCGTGCGGTTGATGTCGCTGTTCTCGAAGGTGCGCTTTTCGCTGTAGGCGTTCTTATATTGGAAGTCCCTGCGGCGCTCATGTGCGACACCGACCTTGATGCTATTCTTCCCGTCGCCGCCGCTGATATTCACCCCCGCACGCTTTTCGCCCCACGAACCGAGCTGCATGTTGAAACTGCCGGTCGGTTTTCCCGCCGTCGGGCGCTTCGTGATGATGTTGATGACGCCCGAGACGGCGCGCTCACCGTACAGGGAGGAGTTCGGTCCGCGCACGATCTCGATGCGCTCCACGTCGCCGATCGCAATCTGATCGACATCGACGGCATTTGTGTCCCCGCTGACGACGAGATGATCCCAGTTGACCTTTTTGCCGTCGACCATGACGAGAACACGCGAATCTCCGTTGATGACGGGATAGGCGGCAAAGCCCTTCTGCACGACGTTGATGTTCGCCCCCTTCAGCGCATCCGACACGCTCTTGTAGTTGCCGCGCTCGATCTGCTCCTCCGAGATCAGCGTGACATCCGCCGGTACGTCGCTGATCGCCGTCTCGCTGCGGCTTGCCGTGACGACGATATCGTCCAGCGTGTAGGACTGCACTGCCTCCTCCGCATTTGCCGGCGTTGCAGCACAGCCCATTCCAACGGTGAGCGCGCCCGCAACGAGTCCGCTGAGTACTGATTTTCTCATCCTTATATCCCTTTCTTATTCATCCCTGAGGGCATTCAGCCCTGCTGCTATATTTTCAAGCGCCGCGATACAGCGCCCGTTCCCGTTGTTGACATCGGAAAAATTCACGATGATGATGTGGTTTTCCCGCACGGCTTTCATGTTTTGTAAATTCGGATCCTCCCGCAGCTCTGCGCGTGCCTCATCCGCTGAGATATCCTTCGGATTGACGTAGATGATAACATCGGGAGCAAAGCCGAGGACGCGCTCGGGACCGACCGAACGCATCTGGCGGTCGACAATGTTGTCCGCGCCCGCCTTGCGCGCGATGTCGTCGATGATGTAGGCGGGGCCGTACATGCTGTAGAGACTGTTGCCGTGCGATTGCAAAATCATGGCGGTATATCGCTGCCCGCGTGCCGCTGTTCGCTTCTCAACGGCGGCAACGCGCTCCTGTAAACCTCTTGTATATTCGGCTGCGCGTTCCTCCGTGCCGAAGATGTGACCCATATCTCTGATAAACGGATAGATGGTTTCCTCCAGTGTCGGATGCCCCTTGCGCACGGTGGCGGGCACGATGTACGCGCCGACGCTGCGATCAAAATAGGAATAGACATCGCCAAGCGCCTCGGGGGTGAAGTGATGCGACCACCCGATGATGAGATCGGGGCGGAGCGCCACAACCTCCTCACGGCTCGGGACGTAGGGCGCGGCGAGAATGGGGAGCGCAGTGTAGGCGTCCGCATACGAGGGCGGCTCCGCGCCGTAGGGCGCGATTGTACCGATGATGCGATCCTCGAGCCCGAGGTCGATCAGCAGTTCTGTCGCGCCGGGATAGGAGATAAGCACGCGCTCCGGCGGATGGGCGAGCGTGAACGTGGCGGGGCGTCCCTCGCTGTCCGCGGTCGTGTAGGTGATGCCGTCCACGGGCTGCTCCGATGGTGCGTGTGAGCCGCGACCGTCCGTCGCGGAGAGCGAGAGGATGAGGGCGGAGAGTGCGAGCAGGGGGAGGAGACTCAGCATATGAGAGATGCGGCGAAGCATTCTGCCCTTTGTCTGCGTGCCCTTCATAGCGCCTGCTCCGTGCGGTAGTCGACGAGCGGCAGTCCCGCCGCATCATAGCTGACATTTGCGCGCACGCCGTAGATGTGTGCGAGCATTTCCTCCGTGATAATTTCACGCGGCGTTCCGATGCGCTCGATGCGTCCCGCCTTCATCACGACGAGGAGATCGGCGTACATCGCCGCGAGGTTCAGATCGTGGAGCGCGGCAATCACGCCGATGCCGAGTCCCTTGACCAGTTCAAGTATATGCAGCTGATATTTGATGTCGAGATGATTCGTCGGCTCGTCGAGGATGAGCAGCTGCGGCTCCTGTACGAGACAGCGCGCGAGCATGACGCGCTGCTGCTCGCCGCCCGAGAGCTCATTGAAGCTGCGCTGTGCCGCGTCCGCCATGCCGACGCGTTCCAGTGCCGCGCGGACAAGCGCGAGATCCTCCTCCGTGTCCTCCTCGAAGCTCTCCTTGTACGGAGCACGCCCCATGAGGGCAATCTCCTCCACGCTGAAATCAAAGTCGACGGCGTGGAACTGCCCCATGACGCCGATCTCCTGTGCGGCGGCACGCAGGGGAATCTCTGCGATCGGCGTGCCGTCCATTGTGACCTGCCCCTCCTGTACGCGATGGACGCGGTAGAGATGCTTGAGCAGGGTGGACTTGCCGCAGCCGTTCGGGCCGAGCAGGGCGACGAAGCGGTCGGCGGGGAGATCGGCGGTAATGTCGTGCAGGATCTCTTTTGCACCGATGCGGAATTTCAGACCTTCGATGTGAATATTTTTCATCGTCCGCCTCCAAAGTTTCCGCTGCTGCCGAAGAGCAGCTTCATGAAGAGCGGTGCACCGATGAGTGCCGTGATGATGCCGATGGGCAGATCGCCCGCAGGGAGCAGCGTGCGCGCGAGGAGATCCGCGACGACGAGGAAGATCGCACCGACGAGAAGGGCGGCGGGCAGCAGCCGTCGATGGGATGCGCCCGTAAACGCGCGCACGAGATGCGGCACGACGAGTCCGACGAAGCCGATGATGCCGCAGGTCGCGACAAGGACACCCGTCAGCAGTGCGAGGAGTCCCATGTAGAGGCGGCGCTTTGCACTTGCGTCGATGCCGAGCGTTACGGCAAGCTCCTCACCGAGGAGCAGCACGTCGAGCGTGCGCAGTTGGGAGAGAAAGTAGACGGCGAGCGTGGTGACGATGAGGACGGGCAGGAAAAGGCTGTGCCACTTCGCGTCGGCAAGGCTGCCCATCGTCCAGAACGCGGCGGACTGCATGCCCTCTGCATCTGCCGCCATGTAGACGATGAAATTCGTCGCCGCGACGCACAGAGCGCTGATCGCCGCGCCCGCGAGCACGAGCTTTACCGTCGAGACGCGTCGATGAATCCCCGCGAGCATGAGCACGGCGAGTGTCGCGAGAATCGCGCCGAGGAAGGCGCAGCCGGGCACGCCGAACGGGATCGCTGCCGACCCGATGAGAATGGCGAGCGTTGCGCCGACGGACGCGCCCGAGGCGATGCCGAGGATGAACGGCTCCGCGAGCGGGTTCTGTACGCTCGCCTGCATGACGACACCCGCAAGCGCAAGTCCCGCGCCCGCCGTCATCGCGAGCAGGACGCGTGGCACGCGCAGCGACCAGATGATGTCTGTGACGGCGGGATCGACGGCGGGGACATTGCCCGTCAGTTTCGCCGTGATGATGGCAAGCGTATCGCCCGCAGGAACAGAGACGCTGCCCGCCGATACCGCACAGACAGCGATGAGGGCGAGCAGGATGGAGAGTGTGGACGATGAGGAGAGCAATGCTTTGATGCGCAAGGAAAATCCTTTCTGTGAATACGCCGATATGTTCTTAAACGCGAATAATATTCATGTTGAGAATACGGTATTTTATGGTTACTGTCAATGAAAATCTATCGCAGTTTATAGAATAGATATATTCACGCAGATTAGGGAGAAGGATGCCATAAGAAAACGACACATCTCATCGAGCGGGATGTGCCGTGCTTGACATTTGTAGAATATTTTTCTATAATAACAGCATAAAAGGACGATCGGTGTGTGGTTACGCCGGTCTCTCCTTGAAATAGTGTATTTCTTGAAGAAGGAGCCGACGTGAACCGCGCGTGCGGTTCTTTTTTCTGTTTACCTAGTAATCAGAAATATGATGTTGACTGCGAGCGTTGCCGTCGCAATCAGGAGCGATAGCTTTTCGTAAAGCGTCACGCACATCACCCCCACAAAGGGAGTAAACCGACATTCACCGGTCGCTGGATTTATTATAGCACATCGTTTTTTTTCGGGGAAGTGCCAAAAGGAGCAGACTCGCTTGTCTTCTCCTTTTGGCACTTCCCTGTATTTCGCTTGCGAGTTTCGCGCGTGCGTCGTATAATTGAGAAAAAACAGACACGCAAGGAGGACGATACCATGCAGTCGATTCATATGCTCATTGGCGGCAAGCGCGTCGCGGGTGAGGATACACTTCCCGTCTATCACAAGGCAACGGGGGAGCAGATCGCCGAGGTTGCCACAGCCGGAGAAAAGCAGGTGCGTGCGGCGGTGGATGCGGCAGAGCGTGCCTTTTACGAGGTCAAGCTCAGCCCCTACGAGCGCTACGAGATCATCATGTGCGCGGCAAATCTCATGAGGGAGCGCCGCGAGGAGTTCGCGACGACGCTCTCTGCCGAGGCAGGCAAGCCAATCCGCGATGCACGCGGTGAGATCGACCGCGCCTATCAGACGCTCATCCTCTCGGCAGAGGAGGCGAAGCGTCTGCGCGGCGAGACGGTGCCGCTTGCGGGGGCACCGGGCTGCGCGGGACGCATGGCGTTCACGATCCGCCGCCCGCTCGGTGTCGTCTGTGCCATCACCCCGTTCAACTTCCCCGTGAACCTCGCGGCGCACAAGATCGGTCCCGCGCTCGCGGCGGGCAATACCGTTGTCTACAAGCCCGCCTCGGCGACACCGCTCACGGCGTCGCTCCTGTGTGAGGTGTTTCAGGAGGCGGGGCTGCCCGCCGGCTGTCTGAATCTCATCTACGGCGCGGGCGGTACGGTTGGAAAACTTCTCACGGCGGACGAGCGCATCCGCATGTTCTCGTTCACCGGCAGTGTCCCCGTCGGCAAGGCGCTCCACGAGGCGGTTGGGTTTCGCCGCATCTCCTTGGAGCTTGGCTCGAACTCTGCGAACATCGTGCACGAGGATGTGGATGACATCACATGGGTTGCCGAGCATTGCGCACGCCATGCGTTCGTGAATGCGGGGCAGGTCTGCATCTCCTGTCAGCGTGTCTATGTTGCGCGCAGCATCTACGAGGAGTTCTGTGCGGCAGCAGTCGAGGCGGCAGAGAATTTCCGCAGCGGTGACCTCATGGATGTGTATACGCAGATTGGTCCCATGATCTCCGAGCGCGAGGCAGAGCGCATTGAGGAGTGGGTGGATGAGGCAGAGGATGAGGGCGCGCGTGTCCTCACGGGCGGCAATCGGACGGGAGCATTTTACGAACCTACTGTGCTCACGGATGTTACCCCTGCGATGAAGGTCGTTGCCGAGGAGACCTTTGCGCCTGTCTTCAGCATCATTCCCTACGACCGTATTGAAGAAGCCGTCGCGGCGGTCAACAATACGCGCTACGGTCTGCAGGCGGGCGTCTTTACGCGCTCTCTCGCCATTGCGAACTACTGTGCCGAACACCTTGAGGTCGGCGGCGTCATCATCGGCGACGGCGCGACCTTCCGCATGGACAACATGCCCTATGGCGGCGTCAAGGACAGCGGCATCGGCAAGGAGGGCCCCGCCTACGCCATCCGCGAGCTCACCGAGGAGAAGCTCATCGTGCTGAATGTCGAAGCATAGCGGAGCACAGATACGAGAGAAGGAGCATTTCGTGACAACAGAGAGGCAGGAGCGGACGGCAGAGGAGCGCGAGCGGGTAAAGGCGATCTTCACGTTTCTCAAGGGAATGGCGGAACTGAAGACGACGAGCGTTCTTGATATTGACAAACAGCCGTGGAAAAAATACATGGCTCAGATTCCGCAGGACGATGAATATGTGCGGCTTTTCGATCGCGATGCCGCGAAAGAAACATCGGAGAACGAGGCCGTGCCGGAGGAGCGGATCCTCACGGTGCGCAGACCTGATTTGTCGGCGTGTTCCGCACCGGACGAACACCTGCTTGCGGTTCAGGAACTCTTTCTCGAACTGCGCCGCCTGTCCAAGGAACTTGAGCAGGAGTCCGAGACGCGGGAACTGGTGATCGGCAACGGCATCCTGACCGATGGCGGAAGCCCCGCGCTGCGGCACCCGATTCTCTTAAAGCGCGTACGCATGGTCTTCGATGCGGGGAGAAATGAGGTCGCAGTCCTCGATACCGAAGGGGAGCCGGAGCTGTATACTGCGGTTCTGGGCGCGTCGCCAAGCGTTATCCATACGGCTGTTTCTGCGGTGCAGGGAACGCTTGCGCAGGAGGGGATTCATCCCCTTGACCGCACGGCGGGAGAGGCGTTCCTCAGGGACGCGGTGCAGCTCCTTTCCTCCAAGGGGGTGTTTTTGCAGCGCGGTCAGACGATGTCGCCGGAGGTAAAGGATCGGGTGTTTTTGCAGGACAATCCCGTCTTTTTCGTGCGCAGACGCACGGACGGTCTTGCAAAGTTCGCCGACGGCGTGCTTGCCCATATGGATGCGACGGGCTATGTCCCACAGACGCTTTGGGCGATTGCGGGGCTGCATGAGGAGCGTACGCCCGAGGACAGCCCCGTGCAGGAGGCGGAGGAGCGGCTCGCGCAGCTCAGCGGGGAGGATCCCGGGATCCTGCTCGCCATGCCCGCGAACCGTGAACAGCTCGCCATCGCGCAGCAGATCGAGCGGCACGATGCCGTGATCGTGCAGGGACCGCCGGGCACGGGCAAGACGCACACGATTGCGAATCTGATGGGGCACTTTCTCGCGCAGGGCAGACGCGTCCTTGTCACGAGTCATACGAAAAAGGCGCTCTCCGTCCTGCGGGACAAAATGTCCGAACAGATGCGAAGTCTCTGCATCGCCCTTCTGGATGAGACCAACAGCGACATGGAGTGTTCCGTGAACGGCATCTCCTCCTACCTGTCGGGGCATAGCGTCGCCGAGCTGCGGCTTGCAAAGGAGTCGGCGCTCGCGCAGCGTGCGGACATCATGCAAAGACTTGCGGATGTGCGGAAAAAAATCCTCCGGCGTGCGCACCGGGAACATGAGAACCTCGTTTTTGGCAGGGAGAGCGTATCTCCGGTGGAGGCGGCACGCTATGTGAACGAACATGAGGCGCGGTTTGCGCCCGTCATCCCCGGCAGGGTATATGTGGGGCGGGAGATGCCTCTCTCTCCGGAGGAACTCACTGCGCTCTACCGCAGCAACGGAACGCTCTCTGCCGCAGAGGAGCATGAGCTGGCACTGGCGGTTCCCGATCCGAAAACGCTGATTGCGCCCGAGGAGCTGGCGCGGCTGCGCACGCGGAAAGAGTCGCTGGAGGTCTCCCTGCACGCGATGGCGGAGGGCGTGGGCGGAACGATCGTGCAGAGCGGAGATCTCATCTATCTATTGCGCGCACAGCAGCGCATTCCGCTTGCGCGTGTGGCGAAGTCCCTGCTCGGGGAGCTGCGCAAGTATCCCGATGACTTCGGGGGGCTTGGGGCGTGGCACATCCATGCTGTTGCGGACGGGAGGCGCGGCGGCGCGTATCGGGAGCGATGGAATCGTCTATGCGGGCAGATCGAGAAAACGGCATTCATTGCGGAGCGGTTTGCGGAGACGGCGTTCGGCAGGACAGTGACCATCTCGGATGCGGCGGATCGGTCGGAGCTGCGGCGCGTTCTGCCGCAGATGGAAGCGCTCTATTTGCGGGATGGGAAGATCGGCTTTTTCAGACGCCTCTTTGACAAGTCCTATCAGCGTGTGGAGGGGTGGACGGACATCAATGGCGCACCCATCGGATCGGCAGAGGACTGCACACTCGTCATGTCGGCGCTCACACTTATGGAGCAGCGGGAGAAATGTGCGCATTTTTGGGATGCGCTGCTCGCAGAGCATGGGGAAAAAACATTCGGACAGTTGGACGAAAGAGAGCCGGAGCGCACGGCACAGACCATCCTTCCGCACATCCGCCGCTGTCTCGACTGGTACGACAGGGACTATGCACGGCTGACGGGACTGATGCGGCGCATGGCACTCAGCGCGGAGGACGTTTTTCCGCAGAAAGGGGCGATGCGTGACGCCGAGCGCGTGGAGCGGATCCTGACCGGCATCCATGAGTTCCTGCCGCAGTTCTGCGATATCCTGGAGGTCTATGGGGAGTACTGTGCGGCGGTCGATGCCCTGCGTGCGGCGGAAGCGGAGATCGCCCCCCTGCGCAGGAGCAGGTCCGAATGCGCCCGCGCCCTCGCCCGCGCATTTTTCGGAGAGGGCGCACAGAGCTATGCCGACATGTACCGGAACCTCGCCATGCTCCACGAGAAGTACGACATACGTGCCGTACGCGCGGAGGCACTGCGCAAGCTCCGCGCCGCAGCACCCGGCTGGGCGGCGGCGATCCGTGCGCGTACGGGGATGCACGGGGCAGCCGAGCCGCCTGCGGACATCGCCGAGGCATGGCGGTGGAAACAGTACGACACGATGCTGAAAGAGCTCATGAAGGACGCACCGGATGTCCTTGCGCGGCAGAATACGGAGCTGGGCAGGGACTATCGCACCAAGACGGAGGAGGCGGCGGTCTGCAGCGCATGGGAACATATGCTGCGGCGCGCGGAGCGTGACCGCCGTATGCAGCAGAATTTGGAGTTCTGGCGGCTGACGCTGCAGGATCTCGGTACGGGCAGCGGAAAACGCGCATCGGTGCTGCGTGCACAGGCACGCGAACTCATGGATAGGTGCCGGGAAGCCGTGCCCGCATGGATCATGACGATACGGACGGCGCTGGAGCAGCTCGACCCAAAGGAGCACCACTTCGATGTCATTATTGTGGACGAGGCAAGTCAGGCGGATCTGAGCGCGCTCGCGCTGCTCTATCTCGGAACAAAAATCATCATCGTCGGCGACAACAAACAGGTCAGCCCGCTCGCCGTCGGACAGAATTTGGACGAGGTCGGCAAGCTCATCGAGATGCACCTTGCGGGGCGGATTCCGGGGGCGCAGAACTATACCGGACAGACCTCGCTTTACGATGTCGGTATGACGATCTGCGACGTACTGATGCTCCGTGAGCATTTCCGCTGTGTGCCGGACATCATCGGCTTTTCCGACATGCTGTGCTACGGGGGAAACATTCGACCGCTGCGCGATGCGGCGGACAGCGCACTCCTGCCCGCCATCGTTCCGTGTCGTATGAACGGCGTTCGTGACGACAGGAAGGGCATCAATCGACAGGAGGCGGAATACACCGTCGCGCTCATCCGTGCGATGACGGAAATGCCCGCCTATCGGGACAAGACGATCGGCGTCATCTCCCTCCTCGGCAGTGACCAGGCGGCACTGGTGCTCGATCTCCTGCTGCGCGCCTCCGTCGATGTGGAGCGGCATGCGATTCTCTGCGGGAATGCCGCGCAGTTCCAGGGGGATGAGCGCGACGTTATCATCCTGAATATGGTGGATAGTGCAGAAGAGGACGGGATGCTCCGCCTCATGCGCGAATCCAAGATCGTCCAGCGTTACAATGTCGCCGTGAGCCGCGCCCGCGATCAGCTCTGGATCCTGCACTCCTTCCCCGTGACGGCGCTCAAGAGCGATGATGTCCGCAGCAAACTCCTGCGCTATGCAGAAAATCCGCACGCGGCGAAAAACGCACTGTCGCAGATTGAGCGGAAGGCAGACTCGCCGTTTGCGGCGGCGGTGGCAAAGGATCTGGTCGGGCACGGCTATGACATCGTACAGCAATGGGAGATCGGGCGTTACCGCATCGACATCGTTGTGCGTGACGGCGCGAAGAAGATCGCGCTCGAATGTGACGGCGATCTCGACCACACCGAAGCCGCGCAGGTGTATGCGGATATGGAGCGGCAGATGACCCTTGAGCGGTTGGGCTGGCAGTTCATCCGTCTGCGCGGCAGTGCGTACTACCGCAATCCGAAGGGGACCATGGCGGCGGTCAGACGTAAACTGGAGGCACATGACATCCACCCTGTGGCACGTACGGGGACATCCGCCGGCAGCGACCTTGTCAAGGAAGTTCAGCGCAGAGCGGAGAAGTATCTGCCGACGAAAGAATAGCTTCGGGCAGTGCTGCCGTATGGCATGGAGATGGATGGATAACACAAATGCAAATGGAGGACTTCCACATCGGAAGCCCTCCATTTTGTATAGAGCGGGAAATTGGTTATGTTCCTGTTTCTGGGACAGAATCAAACAAATTTAATGCGTTATCCATGTTTGTTCTGCCATATTTTCGATATGCTTCCTGCATGAATTCTTGGACTGCATCCGGATGATATTTCAAAAACCACTCAGTATGATTTTTGAGATATTCTTCTCGAATTTGTGGATGATTCAGGTCGTTTGGGACACGCTTCATACGCACGTCGATACTGTCAAATCCCGTGAACGCTTCGGAAAGCCGCTCTTCAGTCATTGTAGTATACTCGGGGTTGATGTCAATGCCGATGCCGTTGCGTCCGGTCTGCTGACATACTCTCAAAAGGGTTCCGCTCCCAACAAATGGATCAAGAACCGTATCGCTTGCATTGGATGAGGCTAAAACCATCCGCTCAAACAAGCCCTCCGGTTTTTGCGTTGGATGGCTCTTTCGATTTTTGTTGCAATAGTGTACATGCGAGAATTCCCAAACATTCCCTGGGTTTGCGCCACGCATATTGTTGATTGAACGATAGAATTTCTGAGGAATCCTTATCGCATCCAAATGAAAAATAAAGTTGCTTTTGTGCTTGGTGAACATCAATATATCGTCATGGCGTGGAGAGAAGCCTTTTGTTTTTCCGACCCCCTGCGTATAAAACCATGTGATCCATGATTGAAATGTCATGCCTAATTCTTGCTCTAAAATCATATAAATATAGGAGATGTAGCGCATCCCCATAAAGACGTAGATTGTTCCATCATCCGTCAGAATTCTTTTAGCTTCTGTGAGCCATTGACGCGAAAAGGAAAGATATTCCTCGAATGCCAGCTTATCTTGATTGTTGCCGTAGTCCTTGTTCAGATTATAGGGGGGATCCGTTGCAACCAGGCGGACACTCTTATCGGGGATTTTTTCAGTGTTTCCACTGCCTCCCCGCAGATCACCTTTAATTCTTTATCCATTGATTCTTTATCGCCTCTTCGCAACGAGCTCAATCGCCTGTTTGCCCGTCATGTGAGCGATGCTCATCTCAAGCATACAGAAGCGGCTCCATGCACCGTCGATCTCCGCCGCGTGCTGTTGCTCGGTATTGTCGGGCGCGTATTTGAGGGCGAGCTTGCGAATCGCCGCAAGTTTTTCCGCATCGTCCCCGATGATGCGGATGCTGCCGAAGACGATGACACTGCGAAATGCGGTGGTGTATTTCTCGGGGATGACCTCGTCCCGATCGATGACGGCAAACGAGGCGTTCGGATTCCGTTGGATCGCGTCGATCTTGTGCCCCTCGGTCGCGCTGTGGAAGTAGATGTGTTCGCCATCGTAGACATAGCTGATGGGCACGGCGTAGGGGAATGCCTTGTCGCCCATGAGGGCGAGTACGCCCGCCGTGCCGCGCAGAAGCACTGCCTCGCTCTCTTCTTGCGAAAGCTGCTGTACATTGCGCCGCATTTTGTGAAACATGGCAGTTACCTCCCTATGAAAAAACGGAGGATATCCATATGGATTCCTCCGCGAAAAGTCAAGATGGTGGAGACGAAGAGGATTGAACTCTCGACCCCCAGATTGCGAACCTGGTGCTCTCCCAGCTGAGCTACGTCCCCGTGACTGACAAGGGACATTATACCGCGCCGATGAGAAAAATGCAAGCGTTTTTTGAGACTGTATTTGTTGACAGCTGTATGGTAAAAGCGATATAATAAGAAACAGAAAAGGTGCTATCGTGTAAACGATCAGCCCTATTTAGAACTTGGATTTAGAAAACCCGTCTAAACTTGCTAGGGCTAGACGGGTTTTCTTATGCCTTTAATGCAACGATGCAAATCGTTACCATGAAAACTAACGCTAAAAAGTCGTATAGCTCCATCGGCTTCGCCCCCTTTCGAGGGCTTAGATTAACCGCCTACCGAATAGATAGCACCTGCGCCTATTATAACACATCTGACAGCTCCGATGAAGCTGCCTTTTTCACCGCATCCCCCGCAGTACATCCGTTGCAATCTGGGGGGCGGTGAGGTGATACGCCTGCGCGAGCTCGTCGGGCTTGTAGCGGTTGAAAAACTTCTTCGGCAGCCCATAGCTCTTGACGCGCATGTTCGGTATGTCGCCGTAGAACGATGCAACTTTCTGCCCAAAGCCGCCCTCCACGATACCGTCCTCGATCGTGAGGATGCGGCTGTGGTTCTCTGCAAGCGAGGTCAGCAGCTCCGCATCGAGCCCCGAGAGGTAGAGCGGATTGATGACAGTCACATGGAGCCCCTCGTGTGCGAGTTCCTCTGCCGCCTCCGATGCGAGCGCGGCGAAGTTGCCGACGCCGATGAGCGCGACCTCCGCACCCTCACGTACCACAATGGACTTGTTCAGCGCACCGTAGTCCGCGCGCACGGGATAGGGGCTCTCCGCATAGCCTGAGAAGGGCATGCGAATCATGACAGGGTGCTCGGTCTGTGCGACTGCCCAGCGCAGGACGGCGATGTGCTCCGCGACACTCGTTGGCGCGAGGTAGACGAGGTTCGGGATATTCGAGAAAATCGAGATGTCATAGAAGCCGAGATGCGTCATATCGGTCGAGCGATAGAGTGATGTGCCCGTCGCGAGAAAGACGGCGGGGCTGCGATTGATCGCGACATCCTGCGCCATCTGGTCATAGGTGCGTTGGAAGAACGTGCTGTATGTACCGAAGATCGGGCGTGCGCCGCCGCGCGCGAGTCCCGACGCCATGGCGACGGCGTGCTCCTCGGCGATGCCGACATCGAGATACTGGCTGCCGAGCGCGGCGCGGTCTTCGGGGCTGAGGTTGATGCCGCCGACAATGCCCGCGGACAGATAGATGAAATTCGGGTTCTTCCGTGCTGTTTCGAGCACAAAATCCACGGTCGCAGCGGCGTACGGGTCGGGCGTGGCCGTCTTTTTGGCGATGCCCGTCTCCACATGAAAGGGCGCATGGCGGTGCCAGCCCTCGGGATCGTCCTCGGCGAAGGGGAGCCCCTTGCCCTTCTGCGTGTGGATGTGAATGACAATGGGGCGGTCACGGTCCTTCTCCTCGGAGAACACGCGGATGAGTTCCTCCGCATCGTTGCCGTCCGCAACATAGCGGTAGGCGAGCCCCATCGCGCGGAAGAGGTTGTCGGGTGCGGTGCCGCCCGTCTCACGCAGCTCTTTGAACTTGCGGTACATGCCGCCGTGGTTCTCGGAGATGGACTGATCGTTGTCGTTGAACACGATGATGAAGTTCGTCCCCATCTCGCCGATGACGTTCAGCCCCTCGAATGCCTCGCCGCCCGAGAGCGCACCGTCGCCGATCACGACGACGATATTTTCCTTCCCGCCCGCCAGATTGCGCGCCTTGGCGAGTCCTGAGCCGAGGCTGATGGCGGTCGAGGTGTGCCCGATGTTAAAGATATCGTGCACGCTCTCGTCGGTGTTCGTAAAGCCGGAGACATCAGCGTACTCTGCCTCGTTGACGTAGGCGCCGACGCGTCCCGTGAGCATTTTGTGCGGATAGCACTGATGGGAGACATCGAAGATGATCTTGTCGCGCGGCGAATCAAAGACCGTGTGGAGTGCGATGGTCGCTTCGATGATGCCGAGGTTCGGCCCGATGTGCCCGCCGATGCAGCTCGTGCGGTGGATGAGCGCCGCACGCATCTCCTCTGCGAGAACGCGGCGCTGCTCCGCCGTGTAGCCCCGTATGTCTGCGGGCTCGTGGATGGTCTCAAGATACAAGGGAATAGCCCTCCGTTGACACATGATAATACGCATGCTACATTATAGCATAAATTCTAAGGAGATGCCGATAAAATTCAAAACTTTCCGCGCATGGAAAATAAAAACCTCGAAGCGCGCGGCTCCGAGGTGGGGGATATGTATTGTTGCGGGTGCCTTGCCCTTCGGACCGTGTGAGAAGCCGTGGACAGTGCTTCCTATAGGTTATCCTTTCAATGCAAAGATTGTATCCGCTGCGATCTGCTCGGCGGTGAGATGGTACTCGCGTGCAAGCTCCGCGGCGTCGTAGCGATCGTGGAACTCCTTTGAGAGACCGTAGCAGCGGACGCGGATGTTCGCATCCATTCCGTAGTACGCGGCGATCTTCTGACCGAAGCCGCCCTCCAAAATTCCATCCTCGAGCGTGAGGACGAGGCGGTGCTTTTCCTTCAGCGAATCAAGCAGTACCGTGTCGAGCCCCGAGAGGAAGATCGGATTGATGACAGTCGCCTTGACCCCTTCCTTTTCCAGCTCTGCCGCAGCCGCCGAGGCGAGCTGCGCGAAGTTGCCCGCACCGATCAGTGCGACCTCCGCGCCCTCGGTGACGACCTGATATTTGTTGAGGTTGCTGTAGTCCGTGCGCACGGGGTAGGGGCTTTCCTCGTAGCCCATGACCGGCATGCGGATCATGACGGGGTGCTTCGTCTGCTCCACCGACCAGCGCAGCATCGCCGCGTACTCGTCAAGGCTCGCGGGCGCGAGGAAGACGAGGTTCGGGATATTTGCAAAGAGCGGAATGTCGAAGAAGCCGAGATGCGTCACATCGTTCATGTAGTAGAGTGATGCGCCGACGGAGAGGAAGACCGCCGCGTTGTTGTTGACCGCGACATCCTGCGCCATCTGATCGTAGACGCGCTGAAAGAAGGTGCTGTACGTGCCGAAGATCGGGCGTGCGCCGCCGCGCGCGAGCCCCGATGCCATCGCAACGGCGTGCTCCTCGGCGATGCCCACATCAACGTACTGACTGCCGAGCTCCGCGCGGTCTGCGGGGGAGAGTCCGATGCCGCCCATCGTCCCTGCCGCGAGAAAGACGAAGTTCGGATTTTCCTTTGCCTCTGCCTTGATGAAATCAACGCTCGCAACTTGAAACGGATCCGTGTACGGATGCTTCAGCGCGCCCGTCTCGATGTCGAACGGCATACGGTAGTGCCATGTCTCGCGGTCTTCCTCGGCGAACTTGTAGCCCTTGCCCTTCTGCGTGTGGATGTGGATGACGACGGGCTTTTGACTGTCCTTGACCGCAGAGAACGCGGCGATCAGCGCCTCGCAGTCGTTGCCGTCCGCCACATAGCGGTAGTCGAGCCCCATCGCACGGAACAGATTGTTCTCCGCTGTGCCGTTCGTCTCGCGCAGCTCCTTGAATGCACGGTACATCCCGCCGTGGTTTTCGGCGATCGACTGGTCGTTGTCGTTGAATACGATGATGAAGTTCGTATCCATCTCGCCGACGACGTTCAGTCCCTCAAGTGCCTCGCCGCCCGACATCGAACCGTCGCCGATGAGGGCGATGATGTTCTCCCTGCGTCCCGCGAGGTCGCGCGCCTTGGCGAGTCCCGAGGCGAGGCTGATCGAGGTGGACGTGTGCCCGACGTTGAAGAAGTCGTGCGGGCTCTCCTCCGGGTTCGTGTAGCCCGACACCTCGTCGTACTCCGCCTCGTTGATGTACGCCTCGACGCGCCCCGTCAGCATCTTGTGCGGGTAGGACTGGTGCGACACGTCATAGACGATCTTGTCCGTGGGCGAGTCAAAGACCGTGTGCAGCGCGATGATCGCCTCGACGATGCCAAAGTCGGGGCCGAAGTGTCCGCCGTGTATGCTCGCACGCTTAAGAAGTGCGTCGCGCATCTCCTCGGCGAGTGCCTTGCGCTCTGCCGCGCCGTACCCCTTGATATCGGCGGGCGATGTGATTTTTTCCAGATACATAGAGATCCCCCTTTGCCGGATCATTTCCCTGCGCAAATTATACCACCGAAATGTACGTGGGTGTCAAGGCGCGTAGCAAATGTAACGGATTATTTTCAGCAAAGCATGGTAGAGTAGGTGCTCCGATGGGAAAATGATTTTGACAGGGGGATATATAATGAAAGAATGCAAGATGAAGGACAGCCGCATCGTCATCAGTGAGGTCATGATGCCGAGTCAGGCGAATCCGAACGGGAACGTGCACGGCGGCGAGATTATGAAGCTGATGGACTCGGCGGCGTATGCGGCGGCGCGGCGCTATGCGCGTTCGAACGTGGTGACGGCGCGCGTGGACGAGCTGGAGTTCCACCTGCCGATCCGCATCGGCGACCTCGTCGTCGTGACGGCGGACATCGTCTATGTCGGGCACAGCTCGATGGAGGTCGCCGTCAACGTCATTGTCGAGGATCTGGACGACGGCGGTGATCCGCAGCTCGGTCTCTCGGCGTACTTCACCATGGTCGCGCTCGACCGCAACGCACGTCCGAAGTCCGTGCCGCCGCTCACGCTCGATACCGAGGAGGCACGCGCCGCGTTCGAGGAGGGCAAACGCCGCTACGAGGCGCACAAGGCACGCAAGCGCGGTACCGTTACGCCCACGGGCGGCTGCGTCTGCGATGCCATCGCGCAGCAGACGAAGGCGGCGAACACCGCACACACGGCGAAAGAGGCGAAGAAGTAGCACATTTTCTTGAAAAAAGAGAGCGTTTATGCTACAATAAGTACAAGACATGAACAGCAATATTCGGAATACCGAAGAGATTCCCTATGGGGATCGTCGGCGTGAAATCGTGTCTTGCGAAAGATGCCAACAGCAATACATCAACTGTCTGTAAAACAGTGTGGGGAATCTGCCCCACAGGATGGGGCGACGCTTCCGTCCGTGGCATCTTGTCCGTATATGTCCGCAGTCTGCTGCGGTGAATGAATGTGTCCGGCACAGTGCATCCGCATCTGGGTCGGGCATTTTGCGCAAAGGAGGATAAGCGATGCTGGACGCGCTGAAAGAGGAAAGCAACCGAACCTATACGCGGACGGAGAACGATGCCGCAACCTATGCAAGCTCGGGTTCAGACGTGCTCGACTTCTTTGCGGCGGCAGGCGCGCTGCGGGAGGCGGGCGAGGCGGAGATCATCGTGCGCTTCACGCGCGCCTTTGCCGAGCATCCGACCTATGCGCTGCGCACCCTCTTCTACGCGCGTGACGTGCGCGGAGGACTCGGCGAGCGGCGGCTCTTTCGCGTGCTGCTGCGCCACCTCGCCTTCGCTGCGCCCGCATCTCTCGAAAAGAATCTGAAATTCGTTCCGGGGTACGGTCGCTGGGACGATCTGCTCGTCCTTCTCGACACGCCATTGGAGGCTGCAGCTGTCCACCTGATTCGCGCACAGCTTGAAAAAGACCTGCGTGCCGCATGGGAGGAAAATCCGATCTCCCTCCTCGCGAAGTGGCTGCCGTCCGTCAATACTTCCTCGCGTGCGGCGCGTGCACAGGCGCGGCGGCTCGCGGTCCTATTCGGGATGCGGGAGGCGGACTACCGCAGGATGCTCGTCCGTCTGCGCCGCCGCATTGCGCTCATCGAGAACGCCCTGCGCACGAGGGACTATACCTTTGACTACGCAAAGCAGCCGTCGAAGGCGATGTTCAAGTACCGCGCAGCGTTTTGGCGCAACGACATGGAGCGGTACAAGGCGTTCCTTGAACGCGTCGAGCGCGGCGAGGAACGGCTGCATACGGGAACGCTCTATCCCTATGAGATCATTCGTCCGCTCTGCATATGGGGAGGAGGGTCTGCGCCAAGTCCCGAGGAAGCGCATGCGCTTGATGTCACATGGCGTGCGCTGCCCGACTATACGCATGGAGAGAACGCACTGGTTGTGCTCGACGGCTCCGGCTCGATGTACTGGGGCGGGAACCCACTGCCGAGCAGTGTCGCGCTCTCGCTTGCCATCTACTTCGCCGAGCGCAATACGGGCGCGTTTCATGGGCACTTTATCACATTTTCCCAGAACCCGCGGCTTGTCGAGATCGCGGGTACGGCGATCGTGGCGAAAACCCTCTATTGCAGGACGTTCAATGAGGTGGCGAACACGAACCTCGAAGCCGTGTTCCGCCTCCTCCTGCGCGCAGCGGTGAAGAACCGTGTGCCGCAGGAGGAACTGCCATCCGTGCTCTACATCATCACGGATATGGAGTTCGATGCCTGTACCGTGGACGCGGACGTGACGAATTTCGAGCGGGCCAAGGAACTGTTCGCGGAGGCGGGCTATGCGCTGCCGCGCATCGTCTTCTGGAACGTACAGAGCCGCCGCTGCCAGCAGCCCATCACGATGAACGAGCAGGGCGTCATGCTCGTCTCCGGCTGCAGCCCGAGCATCTTTTCCATGGTCGTCGACGGGCGCATTACCCCGTACGAGTATATGGAGCAGGTGCTCCGCAGCGAACGGTATGCGGCGATTGAGGTGTAGGCGCAAACAAAAACGCAGCTCCGCGTGGGGCTGCGTTTTCTTGTGTGGGGGAGAATTTTTGTGGTATAATATAGAAAGGAAAGCACTGATCCATTCAGCTGCGCCTCTTAGTATATCTTTTTTTGTCTGATTTTTGTCGGCAAATCTTCCACATAGCCTTTGCTATGCGTCTGGTTTGCCTTCTCCCGCGGACAAAAATCTATGCCAATCGGATGGACTTCGTTATTATCAGCAATTTCCAAGAAATTCCTACTTTTCCTACGTCGAAGGTGGTGCCCGTAATGGCGACAGTAGTTATGTCCGACACATTTATTGACAACGCAATGGTTACGGCAAAGGGGCAGATCACGATTCCCAAAGATGTGCGCAGTGTTCTTGGTGTTGAGCACGGCAGTCGTGTGACCTTTGTGGTAGAGCAGGGATCCGTCCGGCTTGTGAATGCTGCTGCCTATGCAATGCAGAGGCTGAAGCGTGAGATGGCGGGCGAGGGGGCAGAGCTCTCAGAGGATGATGTGATGGCTTTGGTAAAACGTGAGCGCAACGGAAGTGATTATGCGTGTTCTGATTGATACGAACATCTTGATCTCCGCAATCCTTACAAACGGGACGCCATTTCAAGCTTATATGAAGGCGATTACGCACCCCAACACTGCGATCATCTGCAGACAGAATGTGAATGAATTACGACGCATTTTTGCGCGGAAATTCCCTCGAAAGACGGAGGCTATGGAGCAATTTTTGCTGCTGGCCTTACAGTCGGTAGAGCTTGTTGCTGTTCCAGAGCAACCCGTTCCAGCAGAAAAGAAGATTCGTGATGCGGCAGATCGTCCGATTCTCAGAGCGGCGCTTGCGGCAAACGCAGATATCCTGTTGACTGGGGACAAGGACTTCTTGGAGGCTGGACTCGTGAAACCGAGAATTTTGTCAGCCATGGAGTTTTTACAGCGATAAGGAACACTCAGTTGGAGATCAGATGATCCCCTCAAGCTCGAGCAAATACTCCTTTTTGTCCAGTCCGCCCGCATATCCAGTGAGGCTGCCGTTTGCGCCGATGACGCGGTGGCAGGGGATGAGGATGGAGATCGGGTTGCGCCCGACCGCGCCGCCGACCGCCTGCGCCGACATGCGCCGTCCAGTGTCTTTTTCGAGTTGTTTTGCAATCGCTCCGTATGTTGTCGTTTCTCCGAATGGGATCGCTCGCAGGATTGCCCATACCGACATCTGAAACGACGTGCCCGTGGGATTGAGCGTGGGCATAAAGTCCGGCTCTTTGCCGGCGAAATACAGATCAAGCCATTTTACGACCTCTCCGAATACGGGGAGGTCTTTTTTGTGCGCCGCATCGCATGGCGGACAGCCTGTTTCCCCATCGAAGTACAGCCCCGTGAGGGCTATGCCGTCACTCGCGAGCGTGATGCCGCCGAGCGGCGATGTGTAGTGTGCTGTGTAGATCATTGGAATCCCTCCTGCTGTTGTTTGAATATCTATTATAGAAGAAAAGTGTCTTTTTTCAAAATGTCGCCTGTCATGCGACCACCCGTCCTCGTTTCCCTGCTATACTCGACACCATAGAAGAGGTCACACAGTATAGAGGAGGAGATCATCATGGCAGAGGCAAAGACAAACGGACAGACGGAACTCGTATTCATCTTGGATCGGAGCGGGTCGATGTCGGGGCTGGAGTCGGACACGATCGGCGGGTTCAACGGCATGATCGCACAGCACAAAGGGGATGGGGGAGATGTACTCGTCTCGACGGTGCTCTTTGACCACGAGGACGAGGTCATCCATGACCGCGTGCGGATCGCAGAGGTACCAACACTCACGGACAAGGAGTACTACACGCGCGGCTCGACGGCTCTGCTCGATGCGATGGGCGGCGCGATCCACCACATCAGAAACGTGCACAAGTATGCGCGTCCCGAAGATCGCCCCGCGCGCACGATGTTCATCATCACCACCGACGGCATGGAGAACGCAAGCATGCGCTACACGGCGGATCAGGTGCGCGCGATGGTGAAGAAACAGGAAAAGGAGGCGGGCTGGGAGTTCGTCTTCCTCGGCGCGAACATCGACGCCGTACAGGTCGCGGGCGGACTTGGCATCCGTGCCGAGAATGCTGTCGAGTTCGCCTGTGACGCGGCGGGCGTGCGCGAGAACTTCGCGTCGCTTTCGCGCATGACGTGTGCATTCGCACATACGGGCATCATCGGAGCGGGCTGGAAGACGAAGATCGGTGAACACCTTGCAAAGCATAAGAGCGGGCGCAGCTGAACGGTGAGCGTGAAGCCCAAAGATGGCAGGGCGAATTTATGAGCGAGTGCATAAATGTCGCCTGCCATGCGACCATGCGCAGCCGTCCTTCTGCTATACTCGCATCCATAGAAAAGGTCAACCGATATAGAGGAGGAGCATATCATGGCAGAGGCAAAGACAAACGGACAGACAGAGCTGATATTCCTCATGGACGTCAGCGAGCCCATGGCGGACTTTGCGTCCGATATCATCGCCGGGTTCAACGGCATGATTGCACGGCTCAGAGAGGAAGAGACGGATATCCTTGTCACTACCTGGCAGTTCGCTGATTTTTGCTTGTACGTTGATGAACGTGTGCCGATCACCGCGGACTCCGTACGCATGGAACAGGACTTCTTTGAGCGCCTCCGTATCATGCGGGAGCAGGTTGCACGCCAAGCTGCTCCCGCGCCCATCACACTAGAGGACGGCAAGCCCGGTAGAAGGGTGCTGATCAATGCGATAGGCGGTGTTGTCTGCCGCGCTAGGTACGTATACAAGCATTACCCCGAGAACCCCGCGCGTACGATGTTCGTCATCATCACGGGCGGAACGGATAACGCGAGCCTGTACTACTGGACGCCTGACCGGCTGCGGGATCTGGTAGAGCGGCAGGAAAAGGAGGCGGGCTGGACGTTTATCCTCCTCGGTGCGAACATCGATGCAGCGCAGGTCGCAAGAGACCTCGGCCTCCCTGCCGAGAACGCCGCCCAGTTCGCCTGTGACGCGGTGGGCGTGCGCGAGAACTTCGCATCGCTTTCGCGCATGACGTGTGCATTCGCACATACGGGCATCGTCGGAGCGGGCTGGAAGACGAAGATCGGCGAACACCTTGCAAAGACGCAGAGCGGGCGCAGCTGAGCGGAGAACGTGAAGCCCAAAGATGGCAGGGCGAATTTATCAGCGAGTGCATAAATGTCGCCTGCCATGCGACCATGCGCCGCCGTCCTTCTGCTATACTCGCATCCATAGAAAAGGTCAACTGATATAGAGGAGGAGCATATCATGGCAGAAGCAAAGACAAACGGACAGACGGACACACGGAGAGGGTATTTCGACGTGGACGGCAGCGGAGCGATGACGGAGCTGATCTTCCTGTTGGAGCTGAGCGGGCCGATGGCGGATCTTGAGTCCGATCTGATCGACGGATTCAACGATATGATCGCGCGGCTCAGGGAGGAGCGGACGGATCTCCTTGTTTGGCTCTGGAAAGAGATCGCCGGTTGCATTGACCATAAAGAGATCACCCATTGCATCGACCATAATACCCGCGTGCCGATCACCGAGGATGCTGCGCTCATCGAACAGGGCTGCTTTACGCGTCTCCTTACCCTTGCGGAACAGTATAGGCATGAACATCCCGAAGATTTCGTAGAGCAGGACAGCGAGCGCGGCAGCGGGGGACTGTTCGATTCCATCGGTGCCTCCATCCACATGGCTCAGCTCGTGCACCGGGAGGATCGCCCCGAAGAGCGTCCCGTGCGTACGATGTTCATCATCATCACGGACAACACGGAGATCGAGCGCGCGAACCAGTACTACTGGACACCTGACAGGGTGCGGGAGTTGGTACAGCAGCAGGAAAAGGAGGCGGGCTGGGAATTCGTTTTCCTCGGTACGAACATCGACGCGAAGCAGGTCGCAGGAGACGTCGGCATCCCCGCCGAGAACACCGCCGCGTTCGCCTGTGATGCGGCGGGCGTGCGCGAGAACTTCGCATCGCTCGGGGCGATGATCTTGGAGTTTTCCGCGACAGGTGTTGCTCTGCCGACATGGTCGCGGAAGATCAGCGAGCATCTTACAAAGACGCAGAGCGGGCGCAGCTAAGTGAAATAGAAGCCTGCCCCGCATGCGGGGAAGGACTGTTATACGAAGACAGCAATTTTCGTATAACAGTCCTTGCTCTTTTTCCATAACAAATGAAAACAAATCCCTTGCGTGGACAATTCGGGTATGTTAAAATTTTATGAAAAGAAACTGAGAGGGGAATGTCCATGTTACCGCCGCATCAAACTCCATCCGCCGACCTCCTTGAACGGATTCGCCGTTATATTGCCGCGCATTTGCAGGGTTCCTCCGACATCATCGAGGAAGCAAAGCGTAAGCTGCCGCATCCCGTACCGCGTCCCTTCGAGGACGAGCGCGAGCGGTACGGCGTGCGGGGCGGCCTTCCAAAGGGGCGGGAGATACGCGGCGCAGGAGTGGCAGGTGTCATACTCAATGTGGGGGACCGCCTTGACACGATCCTTTCCCGCCTCAAAAGCAAACTCGACAAGACGGAAGAAACCTTCTCCGAGCGCCTCCTGCGCCTCATCGACGAGAGCGGCATGACCGATGTCGAGGCGTACAAGCGCGCGAGGATTGACCGCAAACTTTTCTCCAAGATTCGCACCGACAAGAACTATCATCCGAAAATCCGCGTCGTCTACGCATTCATCTTTGTCCTGCATCTGAACCTCGACGACGCGCGTGATCTCCTCGCGAGCGCGGGCTACAGCATCTCGCCTGCGCACGAATACGACCTCGCCATGCAGTACTGCATCGAGGAGGGCTTCGACATCGACACCGTGAACGAGATCCTGTATGCGCTCGGGATGGATGTGCTGTGATGAAAGGTTGGCATGAATGATGGAAAAAACGCGTGAAACCATCGTAGACACGTATCGTCTAATTTTGGACAAACTGATGTCTGCCTCCATCGAGGTGGATCGTGCTACTGATCCCGGTATGGGCATTGTAGAGAAGCGGGACATTCGCACGCAGATCATGCGGATGCAGGCGGACTTTCGTGCTGCAGAATATGCTGTTCCCAATGCAGATGAATGGAATGTCTGCCGTGTTGTATTCTTCGGTGAGACAAATGCGGGGAAGTCGACGCTGATTGAGGCCTTGCGCCTATACTATGCCGCGCGTAGACAGACGGCGTGGGGAACATGGGGGGCGACCATCGGGGATGGGAACACAGATTTTACGAAGCAGGCCGCACATTACGACGTGCGCGTCGACTCCTGCACACTGCGGCTGACCGATCTTCCCGGGATCGAGGGGGTGCTTGAGGGGAAGTCGCCGGACTTTTCAAAGGCCATCAAGGACGAACTGTCCAAGGCAAATGTTGTTCTCTACATCGTGGGAAACGAGAAGAAACCCGAGCGTGAGACGCTGAAGAAACTGAAAAGCTATCTCCGACAGGATGCGCGGGTCTATGCGGTCTGCAACGTGCACTGCAAGGGGAAGAAAAACCGCGACCCTGCGCTTGATGGGCTGTATACAGATGACCTCATGAAGAAGATGGAGGCTGTTCGGCGCGAGGCGGCGGTGCAAGCTGCGGAGGAACTCAGGGCGGTGCTGGGCGAGAACTATCAGGGCGGCTATGCGATGAATGCCCACCTTGCTTTTGCAGGGGTGGCGTATGATGAAACCAGCGGAAAAACTCTGATCGCCCCCCATCTGGATGCTCTGATTCAGGATCAGGAAATTTATGCGCGTGAATTTTCCGCCTCCTACGAGTCGATGCGTGTCTCCAGTCGTCTGGATATGATCGTCGAACTCTTGCAGGAGTGGGCGAGAGATTTCCCAACGGCGTGCTACGAACAGCAGCGGCGAAAACTCAGCAGACTGATCGGAGAGCTTACCGCGCGAGATGAGGAGACGGTGGGAGCACTTGCTGTGCTCTCGGATCTTCAAGCGCAGATGGAGCGTGAGTACCGTGTTTTTGAGAGTGCGCGTGCTGAAGCGTGCAGTGCACAGCAGATATTTGCATGGACGATTGTGGAGATTCCGAAGAAGATCGCTTCGAAATATCGCTCGAAATATCAGGACGTGATGTACAAAGCGATCGAACAGGAGTGGGACGGCAGCATCAGCGAGAAATACGTCAAGCAGTTCATGAAAGACAACGAGAAGGGGATGCAGAAGTTCATCGCAGAGGAAGTGCAAAAGAAGATAGATAATGCACGTTTTGTTCTACAGGAAAAATATGAACGGCTGAACGAGAAAATCCAACATGTGGGGCAGATGGGATTCGGAAGTGCCACGGGAATGGCGTTTTCGGGGAGTGGGTTCCAATACAAGGGCACCGATCTAAAGGAGAATCTGTGGAACGGAGTGGATCTTGGCCTGAACGCTCTTGCCCTCGGGGGGGCGTTGGCGGCTCTGTTTTCGACAGGCGTTGCTGCTGTGATTACGCTTCCTGTAATCATTGGCTTTGCGGCAGTGAAACACATTAAGGGAAAGGAAGAACGCATCGCCAAGGCAAAGGCTGCGGCGAAGGATCTCTTTGCCCAGCAGGAAGATAGGCTTACTGCTAAACTCATCGAGAAGCTGAACGAGCTCGATCTTGTGGGGCAGGTGCGCACCAAGACGTATGACAAGTTCTCCCAGATGGTGGATCAGCACGCGAGAGCCACGCAGGAGATCGGTGTCGTGGTCAAGGATCTGCGGCATTTCTTTGGTGTGAAATAGAATTCGTGGTCAAGGAGCGGATGCCGCTCCTTCATATACTGTGGATGCAGACAGGAGGATATTCTCATGCAAAACATGACGGCAAAATCCCGCTACGAGGCGGTTAAGGAGCGGCTCAAGAAACTTTCTGCGTTGGGGGTGGACTGTCAGGAGGATTGTGAAAAGCTCGACAAGAAGCTGGCGGAGCTTCCGAAAGAAAAGCTCTCCATCGCCCTCGTCGGTGCATTCTCGGACGGCAAGACGAGCGTTATCGCGGGTCTTGCGGGTGATACACTCGACGGAATGGAGATCGCCATGGATGAGGCGACGGCCGGCATCCACATCTACGAGCCGGATGAAGCAAAGATGCCATGTCGCATGGTGGACACGCCGGGGCTCTTTGGGACGAAAGAGATGGCGGTCTCAGGAAAGTTGCAGCATTTCGATGCCATCACGCGCCGCTATTTCGACGAAGCTCCCGTGCTGCTCTATGTTGTCGAGAGCAAGAATCCCATCAAGGACAGCCACAAGGAGCTTTTGCGCCATGTTATGCGTGATCTCGGCAAGTCTGACCGCATGATCTTCGTCGTCAACCGAATGGATGATGTCGCGGACGTGACCGATGATGAAGCCTATGCGAAACAGGCGGAGATCAAGAAGAGTGCGGTGCGTACGAAGCTGGAGGAACTCGTCGGGCTGACGATGGAAGAATCACGGAATGCCCGCATCGTCTGCATTGCTGCTGACCCCGAGCGGAGGGGGATGGCGTTCTGGAAGGAGCACATGGACGCATATATGCAACGCTCGCATATGGGGGAACTCAAAGCGGCAATCGACGAGCTCCTTGCGGGACACACAGAAGTGGGGCTGCTCGATGATGCTTCGCGCGAGACCGCGTGTGTCCTTCTGCGGGAGAACATCGCGGCGGTCGGTGAAATCGTCGAGAACTATGAAACAACGATTCTTCCTGCGCTGTACGAGACAAATACGCAGCAGAAGAAAGAGGTCACACGTACAAAGGAGCATCTTGAACGGGAGCGCAATGCCTGTTACGAGGATTTGGACGATTATCGCAATAAACTGGTCGGAGAGATCCACGGACTGACACTCGACAATGCAGAGGCGTTTATTAAAATGCAGATCGGACAGATCGGTGAGGAGTATGGACATGAGTTCGAGCATCAGCTGCAGAAAATCATGGAACGCCATTTTTCCCTGATGCGGAGCGAAACGGAGTTCCTGAGCAGCTCCCTTGAAAAGTTGACTCGTACACAGGAGAATCTTTTTGCGGACGGACTCAAAAAAGGGGTCAAGGGACTCAAGCATATGCCTAAGGGCGTGATGGTTGAAGGTGCGCGAAAGGGGATCTTCATCGGGCGAGACCTGCTCGGCAAGATTGGCATCGTCATCAAGTTCAAACCGTGGCAGGTGGTGAAGATAGCGCGGTTTGCGCCTATTGCGAACGGGATTTTAACGGTTGTGATGATGGTTTATGATCTCTGCTCTATCCAAGAGAGGAATGCGCGGCTGGCGAAACTCAAAGAGGATCTTCACAACGCTGTGGAAGATGCGATCAAGGATACGCGAGACAGCATCGGAGGAGAGGCGTTCTACAAAAACTACGCACCGCATATTCCAGAACTTGAGCAGGCGATTGAAGATGGTCGCACCAAGATCGAGGAACTGGAACAACATACGCAAGCACTTGCGATGTGGCAGAAGGATGCGGAAAACCTGCTGAAAAAGATGCAGACGGCATAAGCAGGAGGAAATATTCGGGCATGGGCGCAATTCGTCCATGTCTTTTGCTATCATCGAGATAAATCATGAAATGTCGCCTGTGCGGCGACCTATGGAGGCGGAGGTTCTGCTAAGATAGGGACATCAAGAAGAGAGTACAGGAGGCGAGGATAATGAGCGTGTTGAAGAATTTGCAGAACGTATTTCGTGCGGTGCGTCCGCCGTGTGCGCGCTGTCCCTATCGGCTCGGGCTGGTGAAATTCGTGCAGAGCCCGTGCCCTGCGTGCAGGATGGATGGCTATCGCATGTATGATGTACTGACGCGCGATCGGCTCGCATTCCCCGGCATCTGGCGCGGCGGGCTGTTTCGCGACGGGGCGGACGATGGGAAGATTTTCCGCAGGTAGGTGAATGATGGAAACAATCAAGGGCGTTGTGAAGCTCGTTGGCGAATGCGTCACTGTACTGGTACTGCTGGTCGCATACGCCATCGTAAAAGTACTGTATTGGGGCGTCATGGGCATCAAATTTCTTATCGCGCTCGTGATTTCTTTGAACTAGGGGGGAGCATGAATGACAATGGATCGCATGGAGATACGCGGACGTTGCGGCGTCGCGATTGCATACGCAAAGGTGATCGAGGACGAGGCGGTCGAGCAGATCCGCCGCATGTGCGACTATGAGTTCACGGAGGGCGCGAGCATCCGCATCATGCCCGACGTACACTGGGGCAAGGGTTGCACCATCGGCACAACGATGACCGTCCGGGACAAGGTGGTTCCGAACCTCGTCGGTGTGGACATCGGCTGCGGCATGTATACGGTTGACCTTGGCAAGGAGGAGATCGACCTCGCGCGCTTCGATGAGGCGGCGCACTACGTCCCCTCGGGACGAAACCTCTGGGACGGGCGGCAGGAGAAGTTCGACCTCCTCGGTCTGTGCTGCTATCGCGCCCTCAAGGACACAAAGCGCATCGCACGCAGCCTCGGCACGCTCGGCGGTGGCAATCACTTCATCGAGATCGACCGCAGCGCGGACGGCACGAACTACCTCGTCATCCACACGGGCAGCCGCAACCTCGGCAAGCAGGTCGCCGAATACTATCAGAATATCGCCATCGATCTCTCGCACGGCAAGGACGAACTGTTCCGTGCGCGTGACGAGCTCATCCGCAGGTATAAGGCGGAGGGACGGCGCGGCGAGCTGCAGGAGGCGCTCAAGGATCTGAATCGCGCGTTTCAGGCAAAGGCGGCGGAAATTCCCGCCGACCTCGCGTTCCTTTTTGGCAGCTACCTTGAGGACTACCTGCACGACATCGAGATCTGTCAGGACTTCGCGCGGCGGAATCGCGAAGTCCTTGCGCGCGTTCTCTTGGAGCGCACGGGGCTTGTGGCGGGCGAGGCGTTCCACACCATACACAACTACATTGACACCGAGGAGCGCATTCTCCGCAAGGGAGCAATCGCAGCGCACAAGGGTGAGCGCGTCCTCATCCCAATCAACATGCGCGACGGCAGCATTCTCGCCGTCGGGCGCGGCGAGCCGGACTGGAACTACTCCGCACCGCACGGCGCGGGACGCCTCATGTCGCGTACGGCGGCAAAGGAAAACCTCTCCATGGACGAGTTCCGCGAAACAATGGTAGATGTCTATACAACGGCGGTCAATGAGAACACACTTGACGAGGCACCGATGGCGTACAAGTCGCTCGCGGACATCATTGACGTGATCGAGGACAGCGTGGACGTGATCGAGGTGCTGAAGCCGATCTATAATTTCAAGGCGGGGTGAACGCTCGTGTACGGCGCAATTTTGGGGGACATCATCGGCTCGCCCTACGAGTTCGACCGTGGGGAAAAGACGAAAGAGTTCGAGCTTTTCCCCGCACACACACGCTTCACAGACGATACCGTCATGACCATCGCCGTCGCCGAGGCTCTGATGGCGTCGGGGCAGACACCGAATGAGGCAACAGTGAAAGCCGATGTGGTGCACTTCATGCAGCACTGGGGACGCTGTTATCCGCGCGTCGGCTATGGCGGATTGTTCCGCAAATGGCTCGTGACGGATGATCCGCAGCCCTACGGCAGCTTTGGCAACGGTGCGGCGATGCGCGTCTCCTCCGTCGGGTGGCTCTATTCGAGCTTTTCGCTCACGCAGAAGGTCGCACGCTGGACGGCGGAGGTTACGCACAATCATCCCGAGGGCATCAAGGGCGCGGAGGCAGTCGCGAGTGCCATCTATCTTGCACGCGGGGGGAGCAGCAAAGCCGTCATTCGGCAATACATCTCAGGGCAGTACGGCTATGATTTTTCGCGCTCGCTCAAGGCGATCCGCCCGCACTATCGCATGGACGCCACCTGTCAGGGCAGCGTCCCCGAGGCGATTACCGCCTTTTTCGAGAGCACGAGCATGGTTGATGCCATCCGGGGCGCCGTCTCCCTCGGTGGCGACACCGACACCACTGCCTGCATTGCGGGCAGCATCGCTGAGGCATTCTACGGCTGTCCCGATGATCTGCATGAGGAGTGCGTGAAGCGGATTCCTGCGGATATGCGCGAAGTCCTGTTTGCATTCGATATGATGCGGGAGGAACGCAGGGGCGGAGAACTTTGCTGGCGTGAGGAACGTCCGTTGAACAGCTTCTATAGTGTGATACGAAGGAATTCGGTTCATAGCAGGAAAAAGAAGAAATGATGCAGAATTAGTGATATATTTGGAAAGAAATGTTAAGGGGCGGAATCATATGATAGAGCAAAATTCCCGTCGAACAGAAAATGATTTGACAGCTGTATTAGATGCTTGCGCGATATCTGCGCGTCGTGGCTATGACATTGCCATAGATGGGACGGAGGCACTCAAGAAAAGCATCCATCACATGAGTGAGCAGTTAAGTAATCAGATTCGTACTCTCAAAAGAAGTAAGTTCAATGACCCGAAAATGATGAATGATTTGATTGCGCAACTATCATCGATTCAATCGGATTTTGGTGCTGTTCCGATGAAGGTGGCTGAGGAGGTCGGCGGTCTGGTCAAGGATACGTTCGCCATTACTCTTTTCGGCAGAACGATGGCGGGCAAATCCACATTGATGGAGATTCTTATCCGTGGGAATGGCGCGTCCATCGGTCTCGGTGGGCAGCGCACAACACGCGATGTTCGCACCTATCGGTATAAGAATTTGCAAATCACCGACGTGCCGGGGATTGCTGCGTTCGAGGGGGCGGAGGATGAGCGCGTTGCCTACGAAGCGGCAAAGAAGGGTGACCTCATCCTGTTCCTCATTACGAATGATGCCCCGCAGGCGAAAGAGGCGGAATGCCTTGACCATATCCTCCGACTCGGGAAACCCGTGATCTGCCTCATCAATGTAAATGTGGCCTTGCGTTCGCCGAATGATTTGAATAAGGGCTTGTTTCGGCGTGATATGACCAAGAAATTCGCGCCGAAACGACTGCGCGACTTACAGGAGCAATTCGTTGCGTTTGGACGGCAATACGGAAGTGATTGGAGTGGTATACCGTTCATTCCTGTGCATTTGAAGGCAGCGTTTTTGTCTCAACAGGACGCTTTTCAGGAAGTCAGGGATGAAGTCTATGAGCTTTCACGCTTTCCTTTGGTCGAGGAGTATATCATCCGCGAGGTATGCGCGCGTGGGAGTTTTTATAAGTTCAAGACCTTTCTCGATGCCGTAGCCGTCCCAGCCTTGACAATGGTGGAGCGTTTGTTTCGGTATAGTGTCCAGAATCTAAAACAGCAGGAACTACTCGGTGAGAAACGGGCAAATCTGGCTTCTTGGATTTCCTCGTTCGAGGCGGACGGAGAGAAGAGGATCGAGACATTCCTTACGAATCTGCGGAGTTCTCTGAAACGAAGTGTTGCCGAATTTGCCGAGGAACATTATGATGATCAAAGAGCAGGCGACGCTTGGGCAGCAATGCTCAAAAAGCGCAATATTAGCGGCAAGGCAGAGGAGCTAATCAATCAGTTAGGGCACGAGTATGAGGCAGAACTCCGTGAAATCAGCCGTGCAATCTGTGCCGAGATGCGTTTTTCTGAGCAATCGTTCACCAACCATAGCATCAATATGGAGTCTATTATTGATGCGAAGCGGATGTGGAACTGGTTTGCCGCTGTGGGAAATGGCGGTCTTGTTATCGGTGCATTAGCAAACTGGTGGAATCCTGGAGGATGGGTTCTTTTTGGAATTGCGGCTGCTAGCACTCTGATATCGTTTCTCTTTACTGATCGGGAGAAAAAGGTACGAGATGCCCGCCGCAAACTGGAGAAGAAACTGACGGAGCATATCGAAGAGATCATCAAACAGCTGCGCAAAGACATGAACAGCTGTCTGCAAAAAAATCTCATCAAGGAATATGTATTGCCGATGCAGAGAGTCGTATATAAAATCGAAAGTTCCGTTTCCAAACTGTCCGAGGCTCAACGAAATACGGCACGCATGTTAAATGACAAGCTGCGGAAAATCAATACAGAGTTGTTAAAAGCAGCATTTGACCATATTGGACGGGACGGGATGATGCGGCATATCGGCAAGGTGGCGCGTATTCCCGGCGATACTGTGATGATGGACTGTACGCAAGGCGGCGTTTTACCGCATAGCGCGCAGGACGAACTGGCGGCACTGCTCAGAGAGCAGGTTCTCTGTATTGAGGGCTGTGATGATGTATACGATGTGCTGCGGGAGGCGATTTGGAGTCCCGATATTCCTCCGAAGGAAATTTGGGAGAGTCGCATTGTCACCTCGGTTGGGCACGCTCCGTGTTGCGTGAGTATTCCTCAACTGGATGTCAGTGATGCCGCTCTGCGCAGCCGTATTCGGCTGGCGCAGCAGCTCACAGAGATGGTCGTTATGAACTGATGGAGGGGACAGAGATGCAGGAAATGAATGTAGCGCTTGGACAATGGGCTGGGCGGAGCAATGAGCTGCTTCAACGCGTGCGCGATGAATTCAAAGCAATTGACTATCGTGATTCTGCTCTGCCGCAGAGTATTTTTGCGGCGGACAAGCCCCTCAGCATCGTATTTGCGGGGCAGTACAGCGCGGGCAAGTCTACCATTCTCAAGGCGCTCACGGGCGTTGAGAATATTGCCGTCGGTGAGGGGATCACGACGCAGGTGGCACATACCTATGACTGGAACGGAATACAGGTGATTGATACGCCGGGGATTCATACGACACTGCGCCCCGATCATGATGAAATCTCGTATCAGGCAATGACATCGGCGGATATGCTTGTCTATGTTGTCACAAAGGAACTGTTCGATGACTTCATCGGGCAGAACTTCCGCAAGCTGCTCATTGATGCGGACAAGGCGGGCGAAATGATATTGGTCGTGAATAAGATGGCAGATGTCGGGAATACGCCGGAGCACCGCAGAATCAAAGAACAGGATTTAGAAAAGGTGACCCATCCGTATACGCCCAAGGATCTGCACGTCGTGTTCATCGATGCCGAGTCGTATGTGGACAGCCGTGACGAGACGGATGAGGAAATTGTGGCGGAGTTGGTTGAGCGGAGCAATTACGAAGAGTTTGTTTCTGTGCTGAACGACTTTATCCGCGAAAAGGAAATGCCATCGCGGATGACCACGGCACTCTACGAGATGGATGCGTGCATCCGTGATGCGATGAAGGAATATCAGCCATCCGTCGGAGACAACGATGTGGATGCCGTGGAGGAGCATCTGCGCCAAGAGCGTCATATTGTGCAGGCGAACCAGTGGCGGCTTGAGACGGCGGTTAAAGCGGCAATCGAAGATGCTGTTGCCGAGATTCATGACGTAGGGCGGGAGATTGCCAATGCGATCTATGACTATGACAGCGAAGATGCTGCGAACACGGCTCTTGAGGCTGCATATAACAAGGTTGAGCGCATTTCAGATGATTGCGTCAACCGTATTGAAAAGGAGATCGAGAAAGTCTCGCGCAGCGGCGGGGAGAAGCTCGATGCGTTCTATGGATCGGCATTTTCAAAGGACCTCGAATTCCGTTTGAACCCAAAGAACGGTGCAGAGAATCCTCTCGTCGAGAAAATCCTAAAGGGAGATTTTCTGGAGAAGGCAGGAAAAAATGTTGCAGACTATGCGCTGGCGAACCCCGGGGCAAACGGGTTGAGGCAGTTTGCGGGCGGGAATGCGCATGCGCTGGTAAAGGATATCGGACACTTCTTCGGGCATAATTTCAAGCCGTGGGAAGCGGTCAAATTTGCAAAGGGAATCAACGTCGCAGGGAAGGCGCTCGGTGTGTTTGGGGTTATCCTGTCCGTTGGGATGCAGGTCAAGGCGGACCGGGATGCGGAGCAGCTCGCACAGGATATGAGACAGGGACGGGAGTCCGTGCGCGGTGGATTCAGCCAAGCGGCGCAGAGCGTTTCGCGGCACTTCAGAAAGGCTCTTGCGAACTTGTTGGAGGAGAATTATATTGTGCCGATTCACCAGATAGATGTTAGGCTCGCTGAGATTGAAAAAATGCGTGCCGGGCGCTCGGCGACCTACGATCGACTCACAAATCTTCAGCAGGAGTGTCAAAATCTTATTTCAGACATTCACAGAGACGCAATGAGATACACTGAGATGAGAAAAGATGATGACAGATAACATGTGTATCTAAGGACTGAGGCGATGCAGATTTATGTGGATGCGGATGCGTCGGCGGTTCGAGGAGGGGTTCGAGGATCTGGTGATCTTCGCGCTGGAACAAGAAGGATAGGATTTTGACGGAAGTTGTGCAATAAGGAAGCGATACGTTCAACACTACCATCTTAGCGCATCTTTTTACCCGCATTTCGGCGGAAAAATCTGCACCAATCTGAGCGTCTATTTTATCAGTGAGTGATTCCTTTACTTGTTTGATGGAATGGAGTGATGGTGATGCCCTTCGTGGTTGTTTTTGTTCTTCCTTCGCTTTTTTGCTTGCTCGGCGAAGTTTATAAATCGTTTGGCTTCCTCGGGGTGTTGATATCCCTTGCGACGATTGTCCTTCTCCTTTGGATCATTGCCTTTCTGGAGATGAAGAGCGATGAGGCGGCGGAGCAATATAAGAAAAAATGTGAAATGAGGAACCAGCGTGGAACTTGACTACAAAGATAACAAGGGCTTTCGTCTGCTGCAGCTGTACGAGTGCCCGGGTCGGGGTGAGGTCGTCCGCAACCATCTTGACGCATCGAGGAGAAGCAGAGATTGAGGCGAACCTCCGGCAGAGGCATGTCGAAATCGACAACATGATTGCCGACAAAGAATTTGAGCGCAATCAAAAAGCGGTAGAAGCAATCAAGCAATATCAGGAGGATTTGAGCAAAGCAGCAGAGAAAATGTTCGAATGTATTGGATCGATGAATATTGAGTTGCGCATGCGGGCACACCGTATGTGTATGGAAATGGTAAATGAATATATTGCCATTCAAAATCGGGCGATGAATCAAATGTTTTCGAGAGTGAAACAAATTCAGGAGATTTTTCCGGAGGAGTGTTCGGAGCGTACCATGATGATAGAGGATGTGAGAGAGCAAGAACGTATGATTCAGACACGGGCGGGCGAGTTGATTCAAATCGTACAAAAAGATTTGGATCAGTTGGGGCAGAGCCTTGAAAAGATTAAAGAGCAAGCAACCTCCATGGTTGAAAAACATCTGTCGCCCCTGCGTGCGCGGGAATTATCGGGGGCTCTGCAATCTCCGAATGCGTACGAGATGAAACGTTTGCCTGAGTAATAGGTGCTTGAAATATTCTCTTTGCAATGCTATAATCAAGACACAAAGATATGAGGATGGTCGATCACCACCCGAGCACCAACAAAACGCCCTGCGGCTTTAGGCACCGCAGGGCGTTCGTGCGCTTTCGCAGCTTAGGCTTGCTGACAGGCGCAGAGATGGTTAGCTGTCGCGACGGCACAGCCGGTCATAGACGTATGCCGCCAATAGACTGGCGGCAAAGCCTACTCCGAAAGATACGAGAATGTCAACCAACCGAGTCACCTCCCTCCACCTATCGCGAGGGAAGCACTGATAAATTCAGCACCGCCATCTTGACGTATCTTTTTTGCCCGCACTTCGTCGGCAAATCCTCCACATAGCTTTGGCTATGCGTCCGGTTTGCCTCCTTGTTCGGACGAAAAAATCTACGCCAATCTGACGGACTTCATTTTATCAGCGATTCCCTAGATTTTGAGGTGCGACAGCAAAAACAGTATAGCATAGAAATTACGTAGGAGAAAGCGTGTTTGTATCACATGAAAAAACCACCCAAAATACGGGTGGTTTTTTCGTGTGCGCAAATACTCAGATTTCAGTGCGGAACTTGATCGCTTGGATGATGCCCGCATCGTCGATGTCGAAGGTGAGCGTGGCGGCTTTGTCATCAAACGCGTATGTGCAGGCGGTCGTGCCGTCCTCGTTTGTCTCGGAGAAGGAGGGTTCGCCGTACATCTCCTCGATGTCCTCGTAGCTCTTTCCGACACAGAGTCCGCTGAGGGTGCGGACGCTCTTCCCCATGATATCGTAGCTCGTTATGGTGAGGTTGCCCGCATCGCGCGTATCCTTCGCACCTGTCACGGCGCGGAAAATGAAGTGTTCGGCGTAGTTGAAGTCGAAGGTGATGAAGCGCATGCCGTCGCCCGAGAAGTCTTTCTTCTGATAGTCGTCCGCAAGCCCTGCGCGGACGATAGCCCTGCGGGCATCAGCGAGTGTGGCTTTGCGCGGTTCCAGTTGGTTCTGCCCGCCCGTAGCCGTATCATCCAGAACAAGTGTCGCCTCCCAATAGGTCATGCCGTGGGCAGATGCTGTCGCCGCACCGAGGAGGATGCCTGCGGCAAACAGGGCGGTGCAGAGAAGGCTGAGGAATCGTGTTTTCATGATAATCGCTCCTTTGTGATTGTTTTCATAGACGCTCAAGGCGTCCCTTGCCATTATGTCAGCCGTATCGCTACGAGCGCCCCTTCCACCGCTAGCGGTCATCGCTCCGCTGCGATAGGGTAGGCTAGAACTTTCCTCCTCCGCCGCCGTGGCTGCTGTCGCTGCTGGAGGTGCTGACGTTGGAGCCGGAGGAGGAAGAGGAGGAGGACTTCTCCTTGGTCTTGCGCGTGACGGTGGTGTAGAGGAAGTTGTCCTCGTCCTGCGTGAGTTGGAAGCTGTCGTGGTTCAGGTAGGCATCCGCCTCCGCCGCAAAGGTGACGTTGCTCTCGTACTCGTACAGCATATAGTAGATGGTGCCGCCGAGGATGAGCGCACAGGCGAGCGCGATGCCGAATGCCATGAGGTTAAAGGCGTTCGCGGGATCGTACGGTTTGCCTTCCTTCTCGTAGTAGGTCAGCATCTCGTCCGTGGTCTTTGCAAATGCGGTGAACGCGGCGGCGTACTTGTTCTCCTTGAGATCGGGCAGGAATTCGCCCGCAAGGTAGTCGATGCCCTTGCCGTCGGTGATGCGCGCACGCATCTTGTTGTCGGCGGAGATGTACCAGTCCCGCTCCTTCATCGAGAGGAGGAGGACGATGGTGCCGTTCTCGGCAGTCGCAATCTGGTCCACGACGTTGTTTGCGACCTTGTCGAGTGCCTGTTCGTTCGTCCCCTTCAGTGTGCCGATCAGGATGCGTACCCTGTGTGTTTCTTCGATCGCGGTGAGCCTTGCGTTCAGTGCAGTCTCCTCGCTGTCTGTCAGGATGTCCGCCTCGTCGATGATGCACTCTGCCTCAATCCCGTTCTGTGCCTTTGGCTGCTGTGTCTGCCGCGGCATGGCGAGAGCGATGGACGTGATGCAGAGGAGAAGGAGGAGGGCGAGGAGGGCGCTGAGGCTCTTTTTCGTTTTTGTAAGCATCGCTGCGCCTCCTTAATCCGACAGAACGAACTTCGCGAGGAAGTAGAAGATGGGGATGCTCACGATGGCGGGGATGACGGAGTAGAGCAGCACCTTCGCACGGTCGATGGGGACGGAGCCGACGACCTTGCCGGTCTGCCCATTCATCATAAAGGTGTAGGGCTTGTTCTGGTACTTCGTCGTGAGAATCCAGACGGGTGCCATGGCGTAGCTGACGGTGCCGTCCTCCTTGATAACGCTCGCCTCGCCGTCGAGGGAGCAACGGTCGTAGCCCTTGACTGTGCTCTCGAGGACGCCGACGGCGCTCTCGCGCACGCGCTTGTCGGCGCGTGGGACGCTCGTCTCGGCATCCACGTCGTATTTGTCCGCGATGTGCCCCGTGAAGTAGGCGGCGGAGAAGGGGACGAGTGCACTGTAGTCGAACGGCTCGATGCTTTCCATATATTTATCATCCATGCGCTTGCTGCCGTCGACGGGAATGCGTTCAAATGTCATGGAGCCGCTGCGCTCGCAGCTGTAGTGACTGGTCTCGGTGATGATCTCGTTCGAGGTCTCGCGCACGCTGTCGTTCTCCGTGCGGAATGTTGCGCTCGCGCGCACCTTCGAGTCGAACAGCCAGAAGGGGACGTACATGGACTGGATTTCCTTGATGCGGTTCTCAGAGGTGAATGCGCTCGGGAGGATGTATTTGCGCAGCCCCGCGCCGTAGAACTCCTTGAGTGCGGCGATGGCATCCTGCTTCGTCTTTTGGAAGGGGATGACGAAGTCGGGGCGCAGCATGCCGCCGAACTGGCTGGGGATCATGTTTGGGCTGCCGCAGTAGGCGCATTCGGTCGCCATGGTGTTGCCGTCGGAGACGAGTTCTGCGCCGCAGGAGGAGCAGGTCTGGATCTTCATCGTCTCGGCCTCGGCGGTGTCCCACTCACCGCCCGCTGCCTCGGTTCTCCACTTCGACTCTTCTGCTGCGGCGGCGAGTGCCGCCTTTTCCTGCTCTTTTTGAAAGAGATTTTCGACGGTTGCGATGTCAAGCTCGGTGTTGCAATACTCGCAGGTTACGTGGTCGTGCCCCGGCAGAAAGGAGAGGGGCGCACCGCAGTTGGGGCATTTGTAGCTGACGCTTGTATCTGCCATATCAGTCACCTCTCTTCTAACACGAAGGCTTACTGCTTATCGTTCTCGTCGAAGACATCGCCGCACTGCGGGCAGAACTTTGGTGGGTGGGCGGGATCGTCGGGTTTCCAGCCGCACTTGTCGCACACATAGAGTGGTGCGCCCGCCGGTTTCGGTTTGCCGCAGTTCGCGCAGAACCGCCCCGCGTTCGTCGCGCCGCACGAGCACGACCATCCCTCGGCGGACGGCTGCGGTTTCCCACACTCGGCACAGAATTTGCCGGTATTGCCCGTGTGTCCGCAGGGGCAGTTCCAACTGGCGGCGGGGGCGGGCTTTTGCTTGCCGCAGCCAGAGCAGAATTTCCCCGTGTTGCCCGTCTGTCCACAGCTGCACGTCCATCCTGCCGCTGCGGGCGCTGCCTGCGGCGGTGCAAGCGGGTTGCCCTGCGGAGCGGCTCCGCCCTGCGGACCAAACGCGCCCATCGCGCCCATGCCGGCATTTCCTGCCATGCCCATGCCCATGAAGCCGAACGCGCCGCCCATGCCCGCCTCGTTGCCGGCGGCGGTGCGCATGGCGTCCGCCGTGGCACCCGCGAGACGACCGGCACGCAGGTTCGGATCGCTCATGATTGCGCTGTCTTGGATCTCCTTGATGCGCTTCTCATCCTCTTCGTTCGCCTTGACGCTCGACACGCCGAAGGATACAATCTCGATGCCGCGCCGTTTGCCCCACTCCTCGGAGAGCTCCTCGGAGAGTTCGTTCCTGATGTCCTTCGTGTAGTTGATGAGCTGGGTGTAGCGGATGCCCTTTGCAGCGATTCGCCCGAACGCGGGCTGCAATGCGGTGAGGAGTTCGCTCTTGAGCTGCGAGTCGATTTCGCTGCGCTCGTAAACGCCCTCGATGTTGCCGCAGACGTTCGTGTAGAAGAGAATCGGGTTCGTGATGCGGTAGCTGTACTCACCAAAGCAGCGAATGTTGACGTTCAGCATATATTGACCGATCATGGTCTCAAACTGGATGGACTGCGCCGTCCCGTATTTGTTGCCCATGATTTCCTTCGTGTTGAAATAGTAGACGCGCTGATCCTTCGGCGCGTCGCCGCCGTATGTGAAACGTTTGCCGATGTTCTTGAGGACAGCCACGAGATCATTTGCGAGGTCACCGCCGAAGACGGTCGGCTCGGTGGAACTGTCGTAGGTGAACACACCGGGCTCGGCACAGATCTCGACAACCTTGCCCTGCTCGACGATGATCATGCACTGTCCGTCGTTGACGGCAATGCCGGAGCCGCTGCTGATGATGTTGTCCGTCGCGCTCGTGTTGGAGCTGCGCCTACCGACACGCTTCTGCCCCTTCGCAACAAGGGTGTCCTTATCGAGACTGTCGCAGTAGAAATATTCTTTCCACTGGTCGGCGAGTACTCCGCTGACGGAGCCGACTGCTGCTTGGATAAGCCCCATGGTATTTCCTCCTTTGCATAATAAACGCAAGCGTTTTGAAAGTTCTTCTATATTGTAACACATCACGAGAAAAAACATACTGTCATAAATGACAGGTTTTGTAAAAAATTTTTGAAAAAATTGGAATATGAGATATAAAAAGATGGGGCGTTCGTGCAACAGCCCCATCCTTTTATACCGTACCGCCCGTATAGCCGCGCTCGGTCGCCTCGACGGCGAGCCCGACGATGGTCTTGTAGCCCGTCTTGGAGAGGATGTTGCCGATGTGGAAGTGGACGGTGCGCTTCGTGATCCCGAGCTCGTCCGCGATCTCCTCGTATGTCTTGTCGTGACAGATGTGCTGCAGGATGGCGAACTCGCGCTTCGTCAGCGGGATGTTCGTGCCGCCGAAGGTGTACGTGCCGTGCAGGTCCGGGAAGATTTTTTTGCCGCGCATGGTCGCGCGGATGCAGGAGACAAACGCCTCGCCCGAGGATTCCTTGTAGATGAAGCTGTCTGCGCCCGCCTTCTTCGCCCACCCGAGGAAGGCAACCTCCTGCATGCCCGTCATGAGGACGACGCGCAGGTCAGGGAAACGCGCCTTGAGACGCTCGCAGATCTGAATGCCGCTCGTGCGTCCCTCCATGCAGATGTCCATGAGCACGAGGTCGGGGGCAAGGCGGCAGCACGCCTCCTCCGCGAGCTCCGAGAGGGTGCAGGTACCAATGATCTCGATGTCCTTGAGCGGGGCGAAGATCTGCACGAGTCCCTCGAGCAGGATCTTTTGATCGTCCACGAGAAGAAGTTTAATCATCCTTGTTTCTCCCCTATCTGTGCGTCCAGTTCAAAATGCGGTGAAGGTGTGATGAGCAGACGCCCACCGAGGTCGTTCACGCGGCGGATCATGCCGGTGAGCCCCCCGCCGGGGCGCAGTGTTCGGCAGCCGATGCCGTTGTCGCGGATGCGCAGGTGGCGCTCGGTGAGCGTGATGTGGATCTCGTTTGCGCGCCCGTGACAGACGGCGTTGCTCAGTGCCTCGCGGATGATGGCGGCAAATGCGTGTGCACGGCGCAGATTGCGCGGCAGATCACCCGTGCGGACGAGACGGATGCCGAGGCGCGTGTAGGTATCTGTCATATCGGCGAGAAGGGTGGCAGGGTGCGGCTCCTGTGTGAGCGGCACCGCATCGAGGAGGCTGTCGATCCGTACGATTGTGTCGAGTGCATCCTTTGGTGCGGGACTCGCGAGCAGCTGCTGGAGCATGCTGATGCGCTGACCGAGCACATCGTGGACACGCGAGGTGATCTCCTGCAGGGCGCGGTGCCGCTCGGTCTCCTCGAGGCGCGTCAACAGTTCCTTTTGTTCGCTCACCGTGGTGCTGAGGGCTGCGTTTTTCGCCTCGAGTTCCTGCGTGACGGCGTCCAGCTCCGTAACGCAGGAGGCGGTGAGCTGCCAGCCGTCGAGCCCTTCATGCAGATGCACGCGCTGCACGAGCCATGCGTCCCCCGCCGTAAAGCGAAAGAGCATGGCATCCGTGCGCGGCAGCTTCTCTGCAACCGAGGGCCTGTCAAACGCCATAAGCTCCTGCCAGAACACCTCGGCGTTCCGATACTGACGTCCGAAGAGACGCTCCATGAAATGCAGCATCGCGATGTTGACGAGGACGGCGCTGTGGTCGGTGCGGGCAAAGAGCAGCCCGTCGGGCAGGAGATCGAGTCCCGCGCGGATGGAGGCAACGGTCACTTCGTATGCGCGCCGTGCCTGTACGTGCCGGATGAGGAGCATCATACGTCCCGCGAGCAGTGCAAGGACGAGGAGCGCGGAGATGGGCAGAAAGCGATCAAAGAGCGGAAGGGAAAAGGCTCCCGCCGCAGCAAGCAGCCCTCCGCGCGTGGGATTTCGCCGCATGGAGAAGAGTCCCGCACAGATGGCGGCGAGTCCCGCTATGCAGCGTTCCTGTTCCAGCCAGTCGTACGGCGGCAGCCCCATCAGGAAGAGGTTCCATCCGCCGCCGAGGAGCAGGGTGAGGCAGAGGGTGACGGCAAGCGCCGAGAGCTCCGGCAGACTGCGGCGGATGCGATGACGGTCGAGGCGGACGGCACTCCAAAAGAGTGCGGCTGTCTCGGCGACAAGGACGAGACATGCAATGAGGACGAGGATGAGAATCGCCTCATAGGTGTACGATGTCAGTCGTTCCACGTCGGTGCCTCCTCTGTCTGCACACCTGCAGGTGTCTGCGTTCCGCCGCTCTGTTCCCGTTCCTTCCCGCGTGCGGGGTGTACCGTCAGGGAGAGCGCGTAGCCGCGATCACTGAGTGTGACCGATACGCTATGCTGCTCCTCCCAGTGTAGCGCCCACGGCGCAATCCAGTCCGCAGCTTCCAGCAGGAAGGTGACACTGTCATCGACAAAGCGGCAGAATACGTCCTCTGTCCCCACGCGGGCGGCATGTGCAAGGAACTCGGTGAAGAAGTCAAAGAGAGCGAGCGCCGTCCCCGTGTAAAGGAGCTGCGGGAGGCTCCACTCTACGCCGACGCGCAGCCCGAGTGGGCGCAGATAGGCACAGATCTCCGAGATCGCCATCGAGAGCTCGTCTGTGCGAATGTGATCGTCCTCCTGTCCCTTGAGGAAGAGTACGCAGCGCTTCTTGAGATAGGAGGAGAGGAGATTCAGCCGACGGATGATGCGGGTGACGTCCGCCTCGTCCTCCGCTGCCATCAGCTGTTCACGATAACCGCGCAGGAGCGGGCGCTTCGCCGCAAGGATCGCCTCAAGCTCCTCGGAGAGATGCCGCTTGAGTGTGAGGTGGAGCAGCTGCTTGCGGATGGAGTGCTCCGCACGCAGGAGATCGCGGGAGCGGCTCAGGGCTTCGCGTGTGAGTGCAAGCTGCCGCTGCCGCTCGTGCAGGAGAGAGAGATCCTCCTGCCAGAGGAGCGCACCGCCGTCCAGTTCCATGCGGGATTTGCGGATGTCGCGTTCCGCTGCGCGCGGCACAGCGGCAGAGGCAAAGACCGTTCGTCCCGCCGCATCCGTGAGCTGCATCGCGAGACGCGCATGGGTGAAGAACGCCTGATGAAGGAGGTTCGACGGCATGAGCCCCGTACGCAGGCACAGCTCGATGAGGAGCAGGAAAAAGAGTGCCGTCATGACGGTAAGCTCCGGCCATTGTACCCACGCTACATATTGATAGGCGATGGAGTACACAATAAAGAGAATGAAGAGCACGAAGGGCAGTACCATCGCAGGGCGCAGCACCTGCTGGAGCTTTGCCTTTTCGAGAAGGAGGAGGAGCGCCGCGAGGATTTCGATGAACCAGAGCGTCCAGTAGGCATAGGCGCCCCATGCCAGATGATCCGACCACTCCTGCAGTTCGATGTCCCACGTGAAGTAGAAAAAGTGATGATGCAGATCGTTGCAGAGGATGAGCACAGCGAGGAAGAGGTTGACGCCGAGGATCGCCTTCAGCCACGGCGGCATTGCGCGGTCGAGTACATCCTCGTCCGACGCCCATGCGATCCACAGGAGTGCAACCGAAAGTCCGCCGCGGAACACGTAGTAGAGATACCAGAGCATGTGCTCCAGTGCATCGGCATGTACGGGCGTGAGTATCTTTGCCGCGCGGTCCAGCTCCCAGAGGACGAGCATGGCGATGAGGAGCAGGACGGCGCGCCGCGTGCCGTAGTGCAGCACGCGATGATGAATCGAGGCGCCCCAGAAGACCGTCACGATGAGGGCGCAGATGAGGATGACAAAACGTTTGTACGGCTCTGTCGGCGCAAGGAAGGGGCGTTCCTGAATCTCCGCATGGTAGCGTGCATTCGTTGCACGGAGGCTGTACAGGAAATCGGGCGGCAGTGCACGGGCAGGTACAGCACCGGCGGAGACGGGCGGATAGCCCGCTGCCGACAGACTCTCGGGCAGGGTATCGGAGAACGTGATGGGCGTTCGTGAGAGCAGCCCCTTTGTAAACGAGAGCGTCCCATCGGCAGGCTCGATAATCCGCAGGCGTGCGCCGCGCCGAATGAGGCGATCTGCCTCGTGGGCAAAGAGCACGTAGACATCGCGCATGTCTCTGTCGGCAAAGACGCCGCGCAGCCCCCGATGTACGGGATAAAAACGGAGCCGTTTCTTGTCCTTCATCCGCGCGAGTCGGGCGAATGAAGTCTCTGTGTCGGGCCCCATCCGCTGCGCGAGCGTCAGGAAAAAGATCTCGCGCTCGGGTGAGTTGTCGGGCAGGACGATGGTGACGCCCTCCCTGAGATCTGTCCAGCCCCGCACAGATACGGGCGCATCCTCATGCATGGCAAGCACGATTGTTGCCGTGAAATGCGGGTACCAGTAAAGCTCCTCCGACGTTCCGTGACGGTAGTGATCCGCCTCAAAATCGTAGACCTCGATCGCGTCCACACGACGATCCTGAAACAGTTCGAGCCGGTTGCGTGTATATCCTCGCGCCTCTGTCGGCTCCGCGCACGCATTGCGCAGAATGTTCACATATGCCGTGCCATAGTTGCGGTCATAGGCAATTGTGAGTGCCGATGTAGAGGCGGGGATGAGGAGAACGCAGAGGAGTGCGATCAGTCCACAGGCGAGGAACCGTGCCCTATGCAACCGCTTCATCGCCACCCCTCCCAATATACATATTTGAATTTGTATTATTTCGATGGAAATGTAAGAGATTCCTTGAGAAAAAAGTCCTAGCTACAGAAGTTCTAGAAGAGTTTAAATAAATTTTTTCCTATCGGATTGGTATCTTTTATGATAAAATAAAATCAGTTTGATTCATGTGTGAATGATCTGTGAAGATGTGGATCGGATGGGAGGATTTTTGTGCGACGAATCGATCGACTCGTACCCATTATGCTGCTCTGTGCACCACTTTCCTGTGCTGCGGCAGAGACGGCTCCTGCCGGCGAGGAAAAGCTTGCCGTGCAGGGATAGACGGCGGACGCAGCCGCATCTGCTCCTGCCGCTGCCGCAAAGACGCCGCGCATCGAATTCTGGGGCGACTACCGCTGGCTCTACGGCAAGGCGCGTATGGAACTGCCGTCCGTGGGGAAGAAGCAGGATGTGTACCTCTCCACGCGCCGCTTCCGCATTGCTCCGACCATTCATCTCGGGGAAGGGTGGAGCGTCAGCGGCATGCTCGAGGATATGCGCTATGACAAGGACACGATCGCGGGCGCACATCGGAATGACCATCACCTCTACCTCTCGCGCCTCTACGTTGAGCACGAGAACGCACATGGGGTGCGCATTCGCGCGGGCAGATTCATCTTTACGCCGATCGAGGGCAATGTCTTTGACAAGCGCGTCGAGGGCGTGCGCTGGCGTCACGGTGACAAGAGTGTCGGCATGACCTCGATCTTCTACGGGCGCACCGTCGGACCGACGGGCAGCAAGCGGCGGCGCGGCGTCATCCTCGGCTATGAGCGGAACTGGACGAAGTGGATGGGCGGCGCGTTCTACTACGACCTCATGACGGAAGCGCCTGCCGTCACGATGGCGGAGCCGCGGAGAAATCCGCTCGCCCTACATAACGGCATCGACCGTCAGCGCGTTCTCGAACTCTTTGCGGGCTATCGCTTTGATCGTCACCGCAGCCTCGAACTCGAATATCTGCACGGTCGTGCACACACCGATCTCGACCGCTATGCGGACGTGGGGCGCGGATGTGTGGCGACGCTGCGCCTGCGCCCCTCGCCCGATGTGGAGCGAGCGGGCGACTACGGCGCGTGGATCGCGTACTATCATCAGCCGCGTGCGACCTACCTCCATCACACGATGGACGGCGATCCGCATTTCTTCGGACGTGCGGGCTTTCGCGGCTGGGGCGCGCGTGCCGACATCGTGCTTACACGCGGACTCGTGCTCGCCGTCGAGGGATACGACCTGCGCCCCGCCCGCTCCGGCGCGCCGCTCTTTATGGGGCGCACGTATGACGGCGCACGGCAGAAGGTACTCGGGATGAGTTTGACGGCGTACTTTTGAAAAATTGTTTACGCTGTACTGGAAAATTGATATAGAGGCGACACGTCCGCTGCATCATGCCGATCTCAGTGAGGCAGAACTCGAACGCGAACTGGAAAAAGGGCTGGAAGATCTTGCGGCGGGCAGAGTCCGTCCGGCGGAGGAAGTTTTTGCGGCAATGCGGGAAGCTGAGATATCCCGTATCCCAAGCCTCCCCTGCCAAGGCGGGGGAGGTGGCACGCGTTAGCGTGACGGTGGGGGCGCTTTGAGCGATGGATGACACCTTTCATCGCGTGAACATAAAGAACAGGTCTGTAAAGCAATATTTGCTTCGCAGACCTGTTTTGCTGTTTTTTGATTTACTCCATCGGATACGCCGCCGTAAAGAGGCGCGGTGCATCCTGCCGCGCAATCGTGAGGGTGAATGCACCCGCTGCGTAGGAGGCGAGCACGGAGTCCGGGTAGTAGATCACGAGACTCCCGTCCGCTGCCATGTACCAGCAGAACGACGAAAGCCCCTTCTCTGCCGGATGCTGCATGAGAAGCACCTCCATGACACCGTGCGGGAAATCCCGCTCCACTGCCGCGGGATACTGCGTCTGGAATGCCGCTTCGAGTGCGGCGATCAGGAGCGTTCGGTTTGTGACGACCTCATCGAGCGCGATTTGCCGCCCCGTTTTCCGATCAAAGGTATACGCATTGACATGGGGGATGGAATGCGCGCCGCCCGCATACGACGACCCCTCCATAAAGAACGAGATGAGTTGCTCATCGACCCGTCCCCACCGCGAAATCGGTGTGATGTCGCTGTAATAGAAGGGGAGCTCGTACCCGTCCCTGCGCGCTTCCTCGCTGTAGGTGCGGATCGGGCTGTGCCATGCGTCCATGCTCCGCTCCACAGACCACTCGCTCAATGCCTTTGCCAGCGGCGATGTGTCGTCATTCGCGAGCTGAAGCTCGGGATAGACGGCATGGTAAGCCTTGACCTCGTTCGTGTCGTAGACCGTCAGGATATGATCCATGACCGTGAGCCACGGGACGGGGGACTCCACGGAGCGCTCCCAGTCCCGCGCCTCCCTGTCCTGCACCCCCTCCAGGGACTGCGGCGGCTGTGTGTACTGCTCCGCACGATCCCCCGGTATGCCTTCTGCCGCCGAGAGAGGAGCACAGAGGAGAAGAGCGGGGAGGAGGATGGATAGAAATGATTTGATGTTCATAGGACATTACCTCCGTTCAGATTACATTTATCTTAGCATAGAAAAAGCTCCTTGTGACCTGTCACAAATGACAGGTTTTTGAAAATTTTTTTGCAAAACCTGTCATTTACTACAGTACGCTTTCATATCGTTTTGTTTTATAATAAGAAAAGTGAACTGCGCAGGTTCATTTGTTTCAAGCAACCCGTTGTCGATCTGTAAAGGAGATGATGTACAATGAAACGGGCAGCAAAGGTGATGGCGCTGGTTTTCACACTGATGCTGGCGATGTCCTCCATGACGTTTGCCATGTGGAGCGGCACAATCAGTCAGAGTGACTTCCAAAACCATGTGAAGTCGGGCAAGTTCGCGATCTTCATTAAGGAGGGCAGCACGATCAAGATGTTCGAGCCGAGCTCGCCGTCGTCGGCGGTCAGCGAGTTCCGCAGCGCACTGCCGAGCGGCAGGCACGATGTCTATACGGGCAACATCGCCGTGCGGGACTACCTCGAGGAGTATGGGTACTACGATAACTACTACAGCGGTGTGGATATCGGTGGTGGCGCGCGTGCCCATCGCTTTACTGCGTGGGAGAAGATGTGAGCGGAGTACTGAAAGCGCTATGAACTCCTGCTAGGCACACAAAAATGGCTGCTGTGCGAAGGGAAATCCTTCATCACAGCAGCCGTTTTCTTATGCCGTTGGGTGGATTACTTCTCGTGCAGCCAGATGGAGCGGATGCCGGGGCTGTGCTCGGCGCAGATGTAGAACGCGAGCTGTGCCGTTTCCCCGTCGTAGAAGTAGCCGCAGACGGGCGGGGCGTTGTTGCTGCACTTCGGCTTTGGCAGATAGCCGTATGCCGCCTCGAGATCCTCTCGCGTGCTGTCAAGATGGATGCCGCGCGGCGTCTCGAGGCTCCGCGACTCATCGGACGGCTCCGCGTTGTACTCGTTTACATCGTTCACGCCAAGATGCACGCTGATGACGTGCCAGCCCATGTCCGAGCTGCGGTACGTCACGCTGAGCGACGCACCGTAGTCAATGACGTGTATGCCGACATCCTCGCCGTTCCACACGTCCACGCCGTCCGCGACGCGATTGCCTTTGCCGTAGAGCGCCTCGACCGCGGCACGCGTATCGCCGATGCGGATGCTGCCGAGCGCCATATCCTCATCCGTGATTTCCGCCGCGCAGAGGGCGGCGGGGAGAAGGATGAGTGCGAGGATGGCGGCGCAGAGCAATGATTTGATCTTCATGGAAGACACTCCTTTCGCTCCTACAGATCCATACGACAGAACTTCATCTTTTTCATTTAAGGAAGCACTGATAAATTCAGCACCGCCATCTTAGCACATCTTTTTTGTCCGCTTTTCGTTAGCAAATCCTCCACATAGCTTTGGCTATGCGTCCGGTTTGCTGCCTCAATCGGACGAAAAAATCTGCGCCAATCTGACGGACTTCATTTTATCAGCGATTCCTTAGAAATCCTCCTTTGTGCAGATGGAAAAATGCGAGAATTCGATTGATTCTATCTTAGCATAAAAAAGATTGTTTGTGACCTGTCATAAATGACAGGTTTTCGGAAAAATTGAAATCTTTTTGTTTGATCTGTCCTATATAACAGTATGCTTTCCTCTGCCTTTCGGTTATAATAAAGGGAGCACGGATGAAATAAGGGAACCACTGATAAATTCAGTACCATCATCTTAGCGCATCTTTTTTGCCCGCTTTTCGTCGGCAAATCCTCCACATAGCTTTGGCTATGCGTCCGGTTTGCCTCCTCAATCGGACGAAAAAATCTACGCCAATCTGACGGACTTCATTTTATCAGTGGTTCCTTAGTCTACGAAAGATCTTGCAAAAACAGGAGGTGTAGGATGAAACAATTGTTTTTGCTTGCCCTATGCGCACTTATCCTGCTTGTGGGGCAGGGCACAGGGGCGGCACAGGATGGTGGGATGTCCGACGTGCCGCAGCTTGAGCGGTTCGCGGGGACGTGGTATGACGCGGACGGCAGGGAGGTTGTGACGATTGGGGACGGCAGGATCAACGGATGTCCTGTCATCGAGGCCAGTTCCTTCGTGGGCAGCGCGGCATGCGGTGCCGGTGCCTTTCGGATCATGGAGGCGGCGGGACCGCGCAGCATACAGATCGGATGGACGAACTTTGGGGACGATCAGTATTTCATCACGGTTGACGGCGGCGAGGGACTTCTGCGCGGGACGCCGACCTACTACGAGACGGTCGGCGGCGTTGCGCCCGGCATGCGCATGCGCGATGTGACGCAGCGTTTTGGCACGGAGGTCAAGCTGACGACGGAGGCGCCCCTCACAGCAGGAGGGCGCACCTACTCCTACGGCTCCTATTACCCCGCGCAGAAGGTTCTGGTTTGCGCGCAGTCCGGCATGGTGACAACCATCGCCCTCCTGCCGGGCAGCCCGCTGCATTTTGACCGTTCGGGGCTTACCATGGACAGTTCCCTTGAGGAATTCGCCCGTGCCTACGGTCTGAGGCGTACGCCGCAGGAGCAGACAGAGCGCTCCGTCGCACCCGCATACATCGGGCATGGGCAGACCCTCCATTTTGGCAAAAACCGCAGCTTTGTCACGCTCACGCTTTACGATACGTGACAAAAATCATCGGTAGAATTTCGATCAGAGGATGATGTGGATGAAGAAGTCACTGCTGTGCATCATGGCTGTATTTCTTGTGCTCATTTCCGGCTGCGGGGAGAAGCGGACTGCGGAGGTGACCGGCTCGCAGATGGTCTGCGGCTCGCACGACTATGAATGGATCAACCCGCTGCGCGACGCGTATGGAGAGATCGACCCGCTGCTCTTTGACGGACTCATGCGTCGCGACGGTACGGGGGCGACGGTTCCTGCGCTCGCGGAGTCGTGGGCGTATGATGCGGCGACGCACACCTATACCTTTCATCTCCGTGCGGGTGTGACGTGGCACGATGGGGAACCCCTTTGTCCGGACGATGTGAAGTTCACCATCGAGGCGATTCTCGATCCGAAAAATAGATCCCTGCAGCGCCCGTATTTCGAGGATGTGCGCGAGATCACTGCGGTGGATGAGCGAACCGTGCGCATCCGTCTTGCCGCGCATAACGAGGCGTTCCTCGACTATATGACGCAGCCCATTCTGCCGGCGCACCTCTTGGCGGGCAAGGATCTCACGAAAACGGGATTCTTTCGCCATCCGATCGGGACGGGACCGTACCGAATCGAGAGTTGGGAGGCGGGCAAGAAAATTGTCCTCGTGCGGAATGAGCACTACTATCGCGGTGCGCCAAAGATCGAGCGCGTCATCTTTCGTGTGACGGCGAATGACGACGACGAGGCGGCAGGACTCGCGGACGGGGAGATCGACATGGCGCGCCTCACTCCGAAAAATGCCGATGCCTTTGCCGGAAAGAGCGGCTTTCGCTACTATGACATGAAGACGACGGACTACCGTGCCATCCTGTATAACTTCAAACATCCCTACTGGCAGCGGAACCGTGACCTCATTCCTGCGATCTCCTGTGCCGTCGACCGAGAGGCGATTGTCCGCGATGTCCTGTTCGGACAGGGAATTCCGGCGTACGGCCCCTTGCAGAGGAATCGTTACAACAACCCGAACATCGAGCACTATGACTACAACCCGGCGAAGGCACGGGCGCTGCTTGAGGCAGCGGGCTGCACGATGGGGGCGCACGGGTACTACGAGCGCGGCGGAGAGGAAGTCGGATTCGTCCTGTCCGTGCAAAATGACCGATTCGGACGGTTTGAAATCGTGACGGCAGTAGCAGAGCAGCTGAATGCGGTCGGCATTCACTGCACCGTTGAGCAGCCGGCGCAGGTGGACTGGGATGGGCAGATGGCGTATCTCATCGGCTGGGGCAGCCCACTCGACGCAGATGCACACACATACAAGGTGTTCGGAACGAAGCAGGTCGTCAACGAGGGACACTATGCGAACCCGCGCGTGGACGCCTATCTCACGGCGGCGCGGCAGACGAGCGATCCCGCCGAGCGCATGCGCCTGTACGGACTCTTTCAGGAGGAACTGGCAAAGGATCCGCCGTATACCTTCCTCTGCTACGTTGATTCCATCTATGTGACAAATACGCGCATTCACGGCATCACCGAGGATATGCTGCTCGGACATCGCGGCAGCGGGATCTTCTGGAACGTCAACGAGTGGACGGTGGACTAGGGACTGGTCGATCGCGTTTGAGCACCGGGATGACAGCGGGCGTAACGATACCTCTGACATAATGACAAGGGCGTTGTACGAAGTTTTTAGCTTCGTGCAACGCCCCTTCTTATGTATCAGGAACCGAATCCGAACAGTCCGCGCAGCCTTTGTCCGAATGACTTTTCCACCGCCGCATCGAGCGGAATGGTACGGTGCAGGAACGGCGAGCCGACGCGTTTGACCGCAACGGGAGGCGTGCGCACCGTGTGCTCGTTCGACATCGCCCTTGGATGGGACGGCGCGCGCACGACGTAGCGCTCCTCCCTGTCATACTGATAGAAGAATGCGGCGGACTTGCCCGTTTGTCCATTCACCGCGATGCGCACCTGCCGTGTCTTTTCGCCGTCCTCTGCGCGCCGATCCAGATAGTAGACGGGCAGGAGGAAAGTCGCGCTCTTGTGCTTGCGAAAATCCCGTCCCCAGCGCATGATCTCCGCCTTCGTCAGTGCGAAGCTGTCCTTCAGATCGGTGACAAGCCGCTCCGCGAGCAGGTTGTCGATCACATCTGCGCGTGAGGCGTTGTTTGCCGCCGCCGCAACGCGGAAGATCCCCTCGGCGAAGGCGGGATCGAACGGTGTCACCGCGCCGAAATCCCACGGGTCGAGCCGATCGAGCAGGTGGATGTCATAGAGCGTCGTGTCGGGACACGCCCAGTTTACAATCTCCTCGTACGCCTCGAAATCGCCGCGATTGCTGTGAACGGACATCTTGACACTGAGGTCGGCGAGCGAGAACGGGATGTAGACCGCCGTCATCTCGGTGCGGATGCGCCGCTCGATGTCCTGTCCCACGAACTCCTGCGGGAATTTTTGTGAGAGAATCCGCGCGGCGTTCTGCGCCTGCGTCATCGTCACGGCGAACGGAATCGCCTTCCCGGGCACATTCTCCGCGCCGACGCCCATGATGAACGCGCGCCGATACGCGCCGGGACGGACGAGCTCCTCGTCCTCGAACGTGTTGTTGCAGTAGCCGCACGTGAAGAAATGCTGCGTCGACTCTCCCGTGAACTCTCCGCCGCAGAAGGGACAGACGAACGTGAGCTGACAGACGCCCGCAAACGCCTCCACCGTCGTATCGTCCCAGAGCGCGAGCTTGCCCGCGACGCTCTTTTGGCGGTATTTTTGACTGAGAACCCGCTCGTTGTGCGGGTCGACACCCGTCATCACCTCGACGTGCCCCAGCTTCATCGCGCCGTCTATGACCTGCACCGGTTTGTGACGGAATGTGATCGGCGACGCCCAAAAGACCTGTTCGTTCGTCCACGGAACCGACGTGCCGCAGAACGCACAGACATATGCCGCCGCCTTCGGATCCGAGTACATCGCTCCGCCGCAGCTGCGGCACTGGATCGCGCGAACCTCCTCCGGCATGAGGATCACCTGCCTTTCGATGATAGGAACTGGACGTGTTTCCTCCATTCTATCATGAAAGGAATTATTTGTGACCTGTCATAGATAACAGCTTTTTAGAAAAATTTTTGAAAAATATGCGAGATCCTTGTGTTATACTTTTTATATTGAAAAAATACGAGTATTTTGAGAGGAATGATGATGTTGGAGACAAATGCATCGAAGAATGAGATTGTCTATTTTGTGGGTGATATTACGACGCTCGCCGTAGATGTCATCGTAAATGCGGCGAATCGGAGCCTCCTCGGCGGCGGTGGCGTTGACGGGGCGATTCATCGGGCGGCGGGCAGGGAGCTCCTCGCGGAGTGCCGTACGCTTGGCGGCTGCGCAACGGGCGCGGCAAAGATCACGAAGGGATATCGTCTGCCCGCGCGTTATGTGATTCATACGGTCGGACCCGTCTACAGCGGCAGCGCATCCGATGCGGAGCTCTTGCGTTCCTGCTATCGGAGCTCCCTTGAACTCGCACGGGCACGCGGGCTGCATACCATCGCGTTCCCTGCCATCTCGACCGGTGTCTACGGCTACCCGAAGGAGGCGGCGGCAGAGATCGCCCTCATGACGATTCGGGAGTGGTTTGACGCGCATCCGGATGCGGGCATGCGCGTGACCATCGTGAGCTTCAGCGCGCAGGATGATGCGATCTATCAGAACCTACAGAGGGCGCTCCGGTAAAAATGTGCAGGGCGAAATGATATTGTCAAGAACATATTGCAGTACCAACAATCGAAGCCCAAAAACGCATTGCTGATATCCTCGACCGTTTCGATGCGCTCACGAGTGACCTCACGCAGGGGCTTCCCGCCGAGATCGTCGCACGCAAGAAGCAGTATGAATACTATCGCGACAAACTCCTTACGTTTCGACGGAAGGGGGCATGACCTCTTTTGTAACTTGTGAAGTTCAAAGATGGTTTTGCAAGGTTCATGCAGAAAAACAGCGCCGTATATTTTTACCTGTTCTCCAAAGGCTTGGTATTACTGGATATTTGCGAGTGGTAAGCCGTTGAAAGGCTTATTCAAGAACTTGTAAGGTTACACTTTATTACAGAATGGAGGTCTGTTATGCCTGTAAGCTCTGCGATCAATCGGATGCTGACATTGGACTATATTCTGCATGAGAAGGAGAATAAATATTTTGATTGTAAATCGGCGCAGATTAAGCCATCCGATCTTGCACCACTCATTTCTGCCTTTGCAAATGCAGACGGCGGAACGATCGTGATTGGTGTCAGTAATACGACACGCACACTGGAGGGCGTCAATTTTGTCGGGCAGGATAGAATCAATGACTTTATCAGTGCCCCCAAGGATTTCTGCCGTCCTATGCCGCGCTATCAAAAAGAGTTTCTCGATGTTGTGAATGTAAATGGAGCAGCAGATCGCCTTCTTCTGCTTCACATCCAAGAGAGTACAGGGCAGATTGTTCGCAATATACAGGAGCGGGTATGGCTCAGGATTGCCGACCGAACGAAGGAACTGCATGGTGATGACCTCAAAAATCTGGAGTATGCAAAAAGCACGCGCTCGTTTGAGGATGAGCCGAATTGGGATGCCCGCATTGAGGATTTGGATGCCGGACTTTTGGATCAGTATAAAGCCGTCATTGGCGCGGCAGAGCAGTCATCTTTGCAGGTTCTGCGGGCGCGTGGATTTGTTAAACGTGCTCAGGAAAAAGAGTATTTGTCGAATGCGGCGGTACTTCTTTTCGCAAAGAATATTGCACAGTTCTATCCGAACTGTCGTGTTCGTTTTCTGCGCTATGACGGGACGTATGCAGGTGTTGGGACAAAGATCAACATTACGCGTGATAAAAGCATTGAGCTTCCTTTGCTGCGTATTATTGAAGAGACAAAGAGTTTTATTGCAACCCAGCTTCGTGAGTTTATGATGTTTGATGTGTCCAGCGGCAAGTTTCAAAGTGTTCCGGAGTACCCCGAATTTGCATGGCTGGAAGGAATTGTGAATGCAGTTACACATCGGGAATATGCAATGAGCGGCAGTTTCATTAAGGTTACGATGTATGATGATCGATTGGAGATTGAGAGTCCCGGCAGATTGCCCAATATTGTTACGATCGAGAACATCAAGGAGACACGCTACTCCCGTAATCCGCGTATCTCTCGTGTGTTGACTGAGTTTGGATGGGTGAGGGAACTCAATGAAGGAGTCAATCGAATCTATCAAGAGATGGCCGACTTTTTTCTCGATGAGCCTGTCTATACGGAGTCGAAGGAGAATGTTCGCCTGGTTCTCACAAATAATATCTTGATGCGGCAACGGCGGCAGGAGCTGCACACCATCGATCATGTTGGAGCACCTGCATGGGACGGATTGGATCATATACAACAGCAATTACTCACCTATATTATCAATCATGGCCCCGCAAGGCGTTCGGAGCTTTCTGCATATACGAAACGTTCATCAGGTACGATTCTGAAAAGACTCAACACCCTGATCGATATGGAGTTGGTGAAAGCAAATGGAGGGAAATATGATCCCAATCGTACCTATGAGGCAATTCTTCCGAAAGGTAATTTGTAAGGTAAAATGAAAAATGTGAGGTAAAAAGTCCATTTTGTAAGGTTTGATGGAAAAACGCTGTTTTAGACGCAGATCGAACAGCTGCCAATGCTTGTAAATACTGGTTTTTTCAGTGATTTTTGTGATTGTAAGGTTCGCGGGCGGTTTTGTAAGGTTCGCCTATCTACCACATAGCAAGAAACGAGGGGCATCATGTACTATAATCTCATCGCGTCGGCGGAGGAGAGTACGGTACTCGCACAGTATGTGCGGGAGGAGCGTGCACCGTACGGGTCGTACCAGTCGGAGGCATCACTGGAGCGGGCGCTCATCCGTCTGCTGGAGGAGGAGGGCTATGCATATCTCCCTATTCACGATGAGGCGGAGCTGATCGCAAATCTCCGCACGCAGCTCTCGGTACTGAACGACTATGCGTTCACGGATGCGGAGTGGGAACGATTTTTCAAGACCTCAATCGCACCCGCGAGTGACGGGATTACGGCGAAGACGCGTCGCATCCAGACGGACTATATCCAGAATCTGCGGCGTGATGATGGTACGACGAAGAACATACGTCTGATTGACAAGGAGAACATCCATAACAACCGACTGCAGGTGATCAATCAGTATGCGGTGGAGGGTGGTGCGGACGCGGGGGAGCATGCGGCGGCACATACGAACCGCTATGACGTGACGATTCTCGTGAACGGGCTGCCGCTCGTGTATCTGGAGCTGAAGCGGCGCGGTGTGGAGATCCGTCAGGCGTTCAACCAGATTCGCCGCTATCAGCGGGACAGCTTCTGGGCGGGCGCAGGGCTGTACGAGTACGTCCAGATTTTTGTGATCTCGAATGGGACGAATACGAAGTACTATTCCAATACGACGCGTGCGAGCCATATTCGCGAGATGGATGCGGCGGGGCGCAAGGCAAGCAAAAAGACGAGCAACAGTTTTGAGTTCACGTCCTACTGGGCGGATGCGGGCAATCGGCTGATTACCGACCTCATGGACTTTGGGCGGACGTTTCTCGCGCGGCATACACTGCTTGCGCTCCTCACGCGGTACTGCGTTTTCACGACGGAAGAAGTGCTCATGCTCATGCGCCCGTATCAGATTGCGGCGACGGAGCGGATTCTCAGCCGCATCAAGATTTCGTCCAATTACAAGACGTGGGGGCGCATCGAGGGCGGCGGCTACATCTGGCATACGACGGGCTCGGGCAAGACGCTGACCTCGTTCAAGACGGCGCAGCTCGCCTCTGCAATGCCGGAGATTGACAAGGTGCTGTTCGTGGTCGACCGCAAGGATCTCGACTACCAGACGATGAAGGAATATGACCGCTTCGAGAAGGGGGCGGCGAACGGGAACACTTCGACGGCGGTGCTTGCGCGGCAGCTTGCGGACGATGGAGCGCGCATTGTGGTGACGACGATACAGAAGCTGTCGAATTTTATCCGTCAGAACAGGACGCACCCGATCTATGGCAAGCATGTTGTGTTGATTTTCGATGAGTGCCACCGCTCGCAGTTCGGTGAGATGCACACGGCAATCACAAAGGCGTTCAAGAAGTATCACGTCTTCGGCTTCACGGGGACACCGATTTTTGCACCGAATGCGGCAGGGGCGGGCAAGCCGTCTGCACGGACAACGCCGCAGCTGTTCGGGGACAAGCTGCACACCTATACGATTGTGAATGCGATCAATGACGGCAATGTGCTCCCGTTCCGTATTGACTATATCAATACGATGAAAAGCAAAGATGATGTCGATGATAAAGAGGTGCGCGCGATTGATCGGGAAAAGGCACTCGCCGCACCCGAGCGCATTCGTGCGGTGACGAAATACATTCTCGCGCATTTCGACCAGAAGACGATGCGGAGTAAGGCATACTCGCTCAAGGGGCAGCGTGTGCTTGGCTTCAACTCCATGTTTGCCGTCGCGTCGATTCCTGTCTGCATGGCGTACTACGAGGAGTTTCGCCGTCAGCTGAGAGAGGCGGGGCGGAGTCTCACGATTGCGACCATCTTCAGCTATGCGGCGAACGAGGACGATCCCGAGGATGCGCTGCCCGATGAGGACTTCGATACGGCGGGGCTTGACCGCACGAGCCGCGACTTTCTTGATGATGCGATTGCGGACTACAACGCGCAGTTTCACACGAATTTCTCGACGGACGGCGATTCGTTCCAGAACTACTATAAGGATCTCTCGCAGCGGATGAAGAAGCGTGAGATCGATCTCCTTATCGTGGTGAATATGTTCCTCACGGGCTTTGATGCGACGACACTGAATACGCTCTGGGTGGACAAGAATCTGAAATACCACGGGCTGATTCAGGCATTTTCGCGCACGAATCGGATTCTGAATTCAGTCAAGACGTTTGGCAACATTGTCGCATTCCGCAATCTGGCAAAGGCGACGGATGATGCGATCTCGCTCTTTGGCGATGAAAATGCCGAGAGTGTCGTGCTCCTGCGCGGCTTCCGCGACTACTATGATGGGTATGACGATGAAAAGGGGCAGCATCACAAGGGTTATGCGGAGTTGATCGCGGAGCTGCGTGCGAAATTCACGGTCGGAGAGCAGGTCTTAGGCGAGGTGGCGCAGAAGGACTTTGTGCGGATCTTCGGCAGCATCCTGCGTCTGCGGAACATCCTCACGGCGTTTGACGATTTCGCGGAGGACGATCCTCTGTTGCCGCCCCGTGATCTGCAGGACTACCAGAGTGCCTACCTCGATATACACCATATATTGACGGGGCAGGGGAATGCGGAGAAGGAGAATATCAACGACGATGTCGTGTTCGAGCTGGAACTCATCCGGCAGGTGGACGTGAGCATCGACTACATCCTCATGCTCGTGGAGAAGTATCATGCTGCGAACGGCGCGGACAAGAGCATCATCGGCGTGATCGACCGTGCCGTTGGGTCGAGCCCGGAACTCCGCAGCAAGAAGGAGCTGATCGACGGATTCATTGCGACCGTCAATACGGATACGCGGGTGATGGAGGACTGGCGCAGATACGTCACGGAGAAGAAGGAAAAGGCACTTGCCTCCATAGTCGCGGAGGAGAATCTGAAACCCGACGAGACAGAGCAATTTGTCGCGAGCACATTCCGCGACGGCCGTCTCAAGACCACCGGCACTGCTATCGACGCGATCCTCCCGCCCGTGCGTCGCTTCGGCGGCGGGCGTGCCGCGAAGAAGCGCAGCGTCATTGAGAAGCTGAAGGACTTCTTTGAGAAATTTATGGGGCTTGTGGGGGAATAGGTCAGAGGAGGCACAGCATGTCTACTAATCGATATACAGAGAATTTATACGGGGAAGAACGTCATCTGATCCAGCAGGCGGAACGTGAAAAGCGACTGGTGTTTTTTGTTGGAGCCGGTGTATCGATTCCTTCCGGTATGCCATCATGGGCAACGGCGATAAAACAGATAAAAAAAAGAATGAAGGGAATCCTGCAGGACGATGCGCTGAAGATTTCGCAATACTATTATGTTCAACACGGAAAACGCGATTATACCCGTTTGATGTGGGCTGTTTTCAAATACCAGAAAACCTTGCCCACGAATCATATACATCGTGAACTTTTTAAGTTTCAAGTAAAAACGATTGTTACAACGAATTACGATCATTTATTGGAAGAGGCTGCAAAAGAAAACTATCGTGTGTTTGATGTGATCGGTCAGGATTCTGATCTTGCTTATGGCTTCGCAGAAAACAAGATTATAAAAATGCATGGTGACTTTGAACATGATAATTTTGTTCTCAAGGAAGACGATTACTTACACTATGAACGGAATTTTCGGTTGCTGACGGCATATATCAAGGCTCTTATCGCTGAAAATACGATGATATTCATTGGCTATTCCTTTAACGATCCGGACTTGAAACAGATCTTTTCGTGGGTCAAAGATGTTCTGGGACGTGATATGCCGCGTTCCTATATGATTGTGACGAAGACAGCGTATTCCGAGGCGGAAGCGAATTACTTTAAGAACTTTGGAATCACTGTGCTATATGCTAAAATGATGTGTGAAGCCCCTGAACATGAAGAGCAGTTGGTTCAAATGCTCCAATTTCTGCGTGAAAAAGAGGAGCAGACAATGGCAGAGAAAATATATGATACCTTAAAACCATTGCAGGATCTGAATTATGTTCATGGAAGATACATAGGACAACCATTTTTGGCAACTGGCATCTGTTTGGATAACAATCGACTTGTTGTAATCGAAAATATCGGATTTAGAATATTAAACTGGCTTTCTGCTTTTGGAGGGAATGTTGAAATTCCTTATGAGGAAGATGTGTCAGATGAGGACAAAGAATACTATAGGGAAATCTACGGAATCCTTGCAAAAAGTAGTGTCTATTGGCATGTGCGTGACGAAAAAAGGAAAATTATAACAGTTACCCCTCGTATGGGCAAAAACACAAATATGGATAAAATACTCTCTGCAATCGTGGAATATGATATACTTGAACTGAAAAAAATGAGACAACGAAATGACTCCATGTTAGCCGCAAATCCTGTGCTATATGTAGAGCAGGCAGGGCTTTCCTACTATTTGGGAGAATATGTGGAAGCGTACCGATATTTACAGAAGGGCACGAATATTTTCTATCAACAGAGGAAGTATGTCTGGTATTTTATTAGTCTGTTGAATCGAAAATATTTAGCAAGGATAATAGCTCGAAAATCATTTTCACAGTATTCGGAAAAGGAACAGAATGAGATCTGGCAGGATGCAGATGCGATAGATTTAGATAAAATATTTTACTCCCTACCGGATATCGGAAATGAGGACAATACATTCCTTCGAGAGCTGTATACATTTCAGGTGTTTTACTCATCACTTCTTCCTGTGCAGAAAAAAGCAGAGGAGGCACTGAAAGAATCACGAACATCGTATTCCCTCTTTGCAAAAATACCTGCGATTACGGAGCTGCGTCAATATGTTATTGAGAACTGGAATTATCTGGTTCAGAACTTTATTCTTCTGGATCAGTATATAGAATTTTCCTCCGGAATCCGGCAATATGTGTCCAGTCTGTTGACGGCAATGACAGCCCCGCAAATAGTGGGCAGAGAAGAGTCGTCCTTCGTTGATGCCGTCGGAAATATCCAGCCAGAGGAGCTGGATGCAATGGATATCTACTTCATATTGCGATATCTACCCTTGGAAGATATGAAGTTTATTTTCTCGCAGAGCGAGGAGGATGTTCAGATCAGCATTAGCGATGATGGCGTTAACAGGTTAAGTCATATTCTGTCGAACTTACCTGATATAGATGTAGTTGAACGAAATGAACTCTTTGAAAAAATCCTGTGCCTTTCCTGTCATAGTGCACGGCTTCCGGCATTGCTACTGACAGTGCTTCAGGCGCTGGTAAATCATGTCGGAAATATCGCACATCGCCAGGTGCGGATGGCGATAACAGATTTCTTCGCAAGTGCATTGCAATGTGAGGATCTGGTGGACGATGAGAATAACGCGGAACAGTTGCTTCATGAATTTATAGAACAACTTTTGTGTGTCATCGCCGAGAAAAATATCGCTATAGATGAAATAGAGTGTTTGCTCGAACGGGCGTTGTATTTGCAAAAAAAGCTAAATAATGTCGGAGCGTTCAAGAGCGGATATGTATCTGATCTAATGGCACAGGAGGATCTTGATGTCTTGCGCATCCTGTATCCGTACGTGGATGATGATACGAAAACGAGTATTTCCGCTTTGGCGCAGCGGGAAGAGTGGGATTTCACGATGTTGCCTGATCGACCGACAATGAATGCCAGAGACTTGGACTTAAGTGATCTGACGGCGTCGGAGAGGCTTGCAGACATTTACAGGCGGGATCGGTTGGGGCTGTTTTGCAGGCTGTTAAGTGCGAAAATCTTGCAGCCAAACAAAGAGGTGGAGGAACAACTCCTTGCAGTTCTGCCAAAGGTGCGGGATGATCGGGAAGACACTTCTCCGAGTTCTTATGACTATATTTTTAGTTGTATTACGAATGCATATCTCGCGGATGCTTTTATCGAAAAAGAACGAATACGTGAGTGTATCAGAAAAACCAATATTGCTGAACTTATTTGGGTCGTTGATTGGGAACGCTATGACTATAGCCATTTTCAATGTGAATGGCTTGCATATTGTTCAGAGAAGCTGTTGCAGACGATGGGAGGGAATGAAAAAGTGAGAGGGTGGATTCAAAAAGCCGTACAGGAACAATATCTGAATGGGAAAATAAAGAAAAATATTCTCAAGATATATTTCAATTACTTCGTGGGCTGATAGGGAATACTTCCGTTGCAGTTTTATGCTGTGCCCATTTGATCCAACGATCCAACTCTTCCTTTGCCGCATCTGTGCCTGGCGCCATGCAGTACGGCGCACTTCATCCAGTGCTTAGGTGCAGGACAGGGAAAGTCAACTGGCAAGCTCTTCGAATTCCTTTGTGAAGCGGGAGTCGTGTCGCGTCCATGGGACAGAAGCTGTGATAACGCCATGCTCAGGACTACGACACACAACATATCTGTTATGATATAAGGAAGCGCTGATAAATTCAACATGATCATCTTGGCGCATCTTTTTTGCTCGCACTTTGCCCTCGATTCTCCACAGAGTGTCGCTCTGTGTCCGGCTTGCCTCCTTGTTCGGACGAAAAATCTACGCCAATCGGACGGACTTCATTTTATCAGCGATTCCTATAATAAAGCTACACAAAAGTGAAAGAAGGTGCAGGACAACATGGAACAGCAACGCAGATGGAATTTTCCGTCCAACAATTTTGGGCAGATTTTTGGGATTGCGGATTCCGGCGTGGAGACGTTCAAGGGAACGCCGATCAAGTCACTTGCACGCGAGATCTGTCAGAACTCTCTGGATGCCAATGATCAGAGCGGACAGGCGACGAAGATTGAGTTTAGGTCGTTTCAGATTGCACCATCGAATATTCCTGATTTCGCGGGGCTTATAGATGCACTGAAGCGTTCGCAGGAATTTTGGGCTGCCCAGAAAACGGACAAGGCGAAGGTCTTTTTCGAGACAGCGCTGTCTGCCACACAGCAGGCGGAAATCACCTGCCTACGCATCAGTGACTACAATACGACGGGGCTAACGGGGGTACAGGAAGAGTATAACTCGGCGTGGTGCAATCTCACCAAGGCGACCGGTGCATCGGACAAGAGCGGTAGCAATGGAGGCTCGTTTGGTATAGGGAAATATGCCCCCTTTGCTTGTTCTTTGTTTCGGACGGTGTTCTACAGCACTTCGAATATGGAAGGGGCGTCTGCCTGTCAGGGGATTTCGCGCCTTACGTCGTTCAAGGGCAAAAACGGTGAGATCACGCAGGGAATCGGGTTCTATGGCGGAGAGAAGAATTCTCCCCTGTATGAGCAGATTTCGTTGGACATGCAGCATCAACGTGATGCAGAACAACATGGGACGGATCTCTTCGTTATCGGTTTTCGGGGAGGCGAACATTGGCGGGAGCAGATGGTCGCCTCTGTTTTGGATGGATTTTTATACGCCGTTTATAATGGGACACTGGTCGTGGATGTGGACGGCACTGTCATTCAGAAAGAAAGTCTCCCCGCGTTGATTGAGTCCTATAAGCCCTATTTTCAGGAGCATGCAGATGAGTATTATCAGGCATTGGTGGACAATACGGTGGCGTGTACCTTTGAAAAGGAGTTTTCGGAGGATCCCGAAACCCGTGGCAGGGTTGTGCTTCGCCTAATGATTCTGCCGGGCTTTCATCGGCGTGTTGCGATGGTGCGGCAGACGGGTATGAAGATCAAGGACAAGGGACATATCAATGGGATCATCCCGTTTGCGGGGGTACTCTATATCGAGGGGGATGCGCTTAATTCGTATCTGAGGGCGCTTGAAAACCCGCAACATCTCGAGTGGGAGGTGGAACGTGCGGAGAACCGAAGTAAGGCAAAGAATTTGCTCGCACAGTTTACGCGCTTTATTCGGGACGGACTTGATCAGATGCGGAATGATAACAGCGAGGAGGCGTTGGATCCGCCGGTTGGCGAATATCTGTCTGCCAAACAGGAGGAGCCACCTGCGCATGAGGAGCGTGCAGAGCGGCTGTCGGATACGATTCAGGATGTTAAGATCCGCGTGACCGAAACCAAGCCGCCGTCTGCCGATGCGCAGAGCACTCAGGAGGAGAGTACGCAGGAAAACGATGACGCCGGAGACATCGAAGTTGTCGACCGCCCCGGTGAAGGTGGGCGCGGGGGAGAGCATCCCGGTCAAGGCGGAGGGGATGGAGGCGGGCATCGTCCCGGCGACGGGGGCGGCGATATCCCGATCGAGCACAGAAAGTCCCTGTCAACGATTCCAGCGAGCCGCGTACGAAATATGGAGCGTGACCGATCTAAGGGATTGTACCGTATCATCTTCACACCGCGTGTTTCTGCAAATAACGGTGTTCTTGAGCTGTTCATGTCGGCAGAGTCACAAACGTATGATGCCAAGATACTGTCAGCGGTCTGTGCGTCGCAGCCAGATCTTGTTATCGTGGGCAATAAGATCCGCAATATCGCCTTTACCGCAGAGCAGGCGCTACAGATTGACGTCCAACTCGACTATCACGACTACTGTCCGATGGAGGTGCGAGCATATGGAAATAAAATATAAGCTCTATCCCTATCCTGTTCTTTCCACCTATTCCGATGACTACAAGACTGGTGAGTTCAGCGCACTGATTGAGCCACGCAAGGAAGGATATGATCTGAAGGTCGATTTCACCGCGACGCTCACCAACGAAGCACTCAGGGCGTTGATCCGCTCGGAGCAGGCGAAGTATGTCTATCATATGGAATGCGCACAGACGGGCTTTCGGAAGGTCTTTCAAACAGGAAAGTCGATTGCCTCCGATTTCCTGCCGGACAAGCAGCTCAGCGGCAAGCTCCAAATCTGTCCGTTTGTTGTTGCGGTTAAGGATATCCGTAGGTATTCCAGTAGCGATTTTCATGAGGACTATCACGGTGTTTCCTTTGATATCGAGGCTGGTTGCGTCCTGGCAACGGGGCAAATGGCGACGATTTATGTCGCAAAAGACAGGGACGAGCTGGAACAGGTGCCGTCCATTTTCAGCATTATGCGCAATCCAGATGAGTCATGCAGACATATGGTTGTGGATTATTCCGGCAGGAAGATTCTGATCAAGCTCCCGCTTGAGGATTATTACAGCTATAAACAGTTAAGCAAGATGCCGCAACTTGAGACGCTACTCAATGCGCTGACGATTGTGCCGGTGCTTGCCCACGTTCTGTCTGAGCTTAAACGAATACCTCCGCTGGAACGCGAGGAGAATGACGAGAACTTATGGTATCGTATTCTATCCAAAACGTTGGCAGATAAGTTCGACTGTGAAATTGCCTCGGAGGAATTTGAGGAGTGCGATACGCTCGTACTGGCACAAAAACTCATCAATGATCCCGCTTCGGGGGCGTTTCGGCTGCTCGTCAGTGGGCTCTTCGGAGGAGATGACGAATGAAGCTGCAATTCGTGAGCTATGACAACATCAACATCATCAAGAGCAATCTCCCCGTTTGGGCGGAGCGGTTTCGGGCGGATTCGTCCGATTGGCTGGTAGCGGAGCTTGAGCAGCCTCTTTTTGTCGATAGCCGGTTCAAGGAGGTGCCAGACTTCTCTCTCGTCATGTCCGCAGAAAAGCCCTTTCAGACGGATGCAGAAAATGCAAAGCACGTCTATGAGCAGCTGAGCTTCCTGTCGGATGCGCTTGCGTCGGATGAGCGGCTGTGGGCGGGACTCTGTCTCGGACCCTTTTGGAGCTATGTCAAATATCGCTGGGATATCGACGCAAAATGTACGGAGCGTCAGATCGTGCAGCATTTTTTCTTCGGCTTTGGCACACGGCGATCCCTTACACGCAATGCCCTCTCACGTCTTTGGTGGATCGGGCGGCTGACCTATGATAAAACAAGAAGCGATCCGTGGGAGATGACGAAATTTGTGTGTGAGAATGCGGACTACATCATGCACATATTGGAGCGTAACACCTCGAACAATCCGTCAATCATACGTGGCTTCTTGTCCGCCGTTATGGATGCTCGAAAAAATGGGATGCAGATGGATACCAACATCGTTGGAGAACTCGCGAAATATCTCAACCTGTTGGGTGGGATCTACATTCTCGACTGTCTGCCCGAGGAACGGATCTATGAGAAAATATATGCCAAGGCGGAAGAAATAAGCGTGGTAGCGGAGTCTGTAGAATAAAGAAGCGAGGGATGCGCTCTCATGGAGGCGACCCTCGCTTATTCATTTGTGCCGGTATCCAAAATGCGGATCAGGCTCTTTGCGATCGCCTTTGCCAAAAAGGGGGGAACGGCATTTCCAACCTGTTGATATTGGGCATCCTTTGTCCCTTCGAATACAAAGGAATCAGGAAAGGTCTGCAGACGTGCCGCCTCGCGTATGGAGATGGCGCGATCCAGTACAGGATGGATCCACATGGACTTTCTCACATTGACCACCGTTCCGCATGGTTCGTCATAGCAGAGGCGCATATAGATCGTATTTTGCGTGCGCGCAGTATCTGTATAGGTGGTCTTGAGCGACGCATTGAGATCGTGGAAGTTCTGCCCCTCCCGCAACGCGTGGAATCGCGCCAACGCGATATCGCCTGTTGCCGGTGCCACATGATTGTAGAGTCTCGCTCCGCGCAGATTCTTTGCCAGTACGGAGCCCCCTTTTTGCGGCAGGAGTTTGACAGAATCCGCATGGACATCAATGGATGGTGCAATCTCCTGCAGATCACCGATGGCATCGCGTACCGTTCGATAGGTGCTCTCTCCAAAGTATGTCGTTGGTGGCGTATATCCCTCTTTACAGCCTTCTGATAGTCCGATGAGGATAAAGCGCTCTCTCTTTTGTGGTGCGCCATAGTGCAGGGCGTTTAGCGTGTGTTCATACAATGTATATTTATGCGGTGCGATGGACAGCATGGTTTTGATATAGTCGAGTACGGCATAGGATTTCACTGCGACGACAATCCCGCCTTTCTCTTCGCGATAGTCAAAGATGTGGATATTATTCTGTGCGAGTTCTCTTAACTTCAGGAATGACTGTTGCAACAGAACGGATATCTCCATATGCCGTATCATTGTGGAAAAATCGATTTGTTGCTCCATATATGCGAGCAATCCTTCTGCAAAGGCAGTATCTTTCGCCCGTAGGGGCACAGGGATTTCGCCCGTCGCCTCCATTTCTGTGAGGCGTTTTAGGTGCGGGAGAAGCGCCCTCCTGTGTTTTTGCAGAGAGGTATCAAATTTTTCCTGATTTTTTCGAAAACGGTAGAGCGTATAGATCGCCTTATAAAAGGGCTCCTCCCAAAAATAGGAATCGTTGCTGCCTCGAATAAGCGCAAGCACTCCGTCGAAAGAACCCTTTGCAGGGAGTATCTCAAGAGACTCATCTCTTAAATTCATCGCCATGATATATTCGTTGTGTAGATCCGTTTTGTCCACGAGGAAACGGTGAACTTTCGAGCGCAGTGCCGCAACATTCTCCATGACGAATGCGGTCGGCTGTAACGCATAGATCGCATGGACATATTCTTTTACGAGCCTGTTGTTCATATTGATCAAACTTGTGCGTTGACGGTTGGCATTGGAAAAGCCCTGACATGGGGGACCCCCGATCACAATATCGATTGGTCCGAGTTCGTCTTTCAATTCTGCGTAATCGATTTTGCAAACATCCTCATAGAGGCATGTCGATTTGAAATTCCTCTTGTATGTCTTGCGTGCATGTGGGTTGAGCTCTGCTGCTGCAACAATATTTATCCGATCGGTTTGCCGGAAGCCTAGACTCAGACCGCCAGCGCCGGCAAAGAGATCAATGATGTTATATGTCTTGATGAATATCACCTGATTTCTGCTTGTCAATATAGCAATATTAGACGATTTGTCGAAAATATGCAAGGAAAAGCACTTTTGCGATCTTTGATAAGAAGTAAGCAGCTATGAGATTGACGAAGCGTATTTTATGAGGTTTACTCAAACTTCGCACCTCAAAAACATACGTCAAGCCATGAAAACTATGACCCTATCGCTGGAAAAACATATCCCCTATACACATTTTCGCAGGTTTTGTGCCAACAGTATCGGCAGTTCCGCCAGAAAGCCTTGTAGCAGTTCTTGTATTTCTCCCTCATCCAGAAGCCTCCACTCTTGCAGTCGTGTGGCAAACAGCGCCATGAGAAGCCGTACTGCTTCTATGTAACAGACATCAGAAAGCTCGTCGATTGACAGATAGAACAGTTCTCCGATACTTCGGTCATCTTTGGATTCCCGTTGCTCCACCGCCAGAAACATGTACCGTGTAAACACGATGGAAACATGTGCAGTCATCGCATCGTATGAGAGTGCACGGCAATCCTTCTCTAAGCGCAAATAGCTCTTGCAGACCTTGAAAAACACCTCGATCCCCCAACGCTTCCCGTAGATGCGGATCACTTCCTCCTCCGTGAGGCTCATATCCGTCGTTACCAAGACCAGCCAGTCTTTGCGGTTGTTACGGTTGCGCACGAAAACGAGACGCACCGGTAAGGATTCGGCTCCCTTACGGACAGCGGCGTCGACCGACAAGAGATACTTCGAGCGACCACGCCGCTTTCGGTGTTTCCTGTAGATTGCCTTTACATCCTGCATCACACCTTCATGGAGATAGTGAATCTTCTCCGTTTTCTTTGCCATCGCGACGACCTCATAGCCAAGTTCATGGACAGACAAGAGCGAGGTCGGAGAGCAGAACCACGTGTCGAAGAGGACATGACGTGCAGGAATCGCTGCCTCCTTCGCTTCTTGCAGGAGACAGAGCATGACCTCGGTTGCCTTTCTCTGGGCAAGTTTTCTCCCCTTGCCGCCGTTCGTGCGAGCATCCACTTTCTCGGAGGAGGGATTCAGACGGTTCTTCCGGTTCTGTGTCGACAGGAGCGTATGGCTGATGGGCAGGAGTGTATTGCCGTCCGACCAGCAAAGCGTGAGCATACGGAAGCCATAGGAGAAATCCTTTTTGGCATGGTCGTAAAGACGTGCCAAAAGTTCAACCTTCTTGGAGCGGGCACGGTGGTAGATGGAGTCGTCGAGAATGAGGACGTTGACACGATCCGCGCTCGTCAAGGGTGCGATGGTGGATTGGATGATGGTTGCAGCGAGCAGTGTGGTGAACCTGCGCCAATGGATGCGACAGGAGTTCATGAAACGGTAGAAGGTATCCTTGGCAAAGGGGACAGCACCGCGTTGGAGGTGAATCTGCATGAAGAAAGAGCGATGCGTGAAGACCGTAGAGAAGGCGATGAGGAAGATGCTGAGGACCGGAAAGCCACCATGTTTGTAGGCATTCGCAGAGCGCAGAATACGGCTGACGTGGTAACGTCGGAGGAAATATTTTATTTACCCGAAAGCTAGATATTTCAAGGCTTACAGCACATTATTTATCTGCGAAGTTTGAGGTTATAAGAAACATATGGAAATGTGAAAATCTGTCAGTTATAACGGATAAGACTTCTTGCACGAAAAATTTCGGCTCTACTCCCGAAGTATCCGAACAGGAAGACCGCATTTGGGATGATCGCTATCGCTCTGCGATGGCAGACGATGGGCGCGTTCTCCGTCAGAGTATCTCTGACAATGTCATGCAGCTGCCAAGTCCGATTGCCTCGATGCTCGACATTGGCTGCGGGATGGGCGATATGGTCATGGCATGGGCAGATCGCGGCATGGCTGCGACGGGGCTTGACATCTCTGCAGAGGCAATCCGGCATGCGGAAGCGGCTGTACAAGCCGCACAGAGGAGGATGGCGGTCAGAGGGAACGCATGACCATTCAAACAGATGCTGTTTACCGTATGCTGACATGGGAGATATGAGCCGCCCCATAGAACAACAAATCCCCCGTCGCGCATTTGCGCGGCGGGGGATTGTTCGTGAGAATATAGGGGAAAGGACGGCACTGTCACGCGTGCATCAGGTGATGGATGCGCGGTAGATGCTGTCGATTGCCTTCTTGAGGACGGCGTTGAAGTCATGGTCACTCTGCGAGAAGCGCAGGTCCTGCGCGAGGGCACGGGAGAAGCTGGCGATGAGTCCGTGGTTGCGCGCGAGCTTTTCGTTCGCGTCATCCATGGTGTAGCCGCCGCTGAGGGCGACGACGCGGACGACGTGGCTGTCCTTCATGATCTCGGCGTAGAGATTGTCGACGGTCGGGATGGTGACCTTGAACATGATTTTGGCTCCCTCGTGGAGCTTCGCAAGATACTCCTGGATGACGCCGAGCATGATCTCCTCCGCCTTTGCCTTGTCGGGGCAGTGGATGTCAACCTCGGGTTCGAGGATGGGGACGAGTCCCTTGTGCGCGATCTGCATACCGACGACGAACTGTTGGTCGATGATGGCGCGAATGCCGTCCGGATTTGCCTGCTTGATGACGGAGCGCATCTTCGTGCCGAAGATGTGGCGCTCGTTCGCGCGGTCAAGCAGCGCGTCAAGCCCCGGGATGGGCTTCATCAGCTGAACGCCGTTTTTCTCGTCCGCGAGTCCCTTGTCCACCTTGAGGAAGGGGACAATGCCCTTCTGATTCCAGAGAAAATCTGCCGTGAAGAGGTTGTCGATCTTGCGATCCATGGTGTTCTCAAAGAGAATTGCCGCGAGGATCTCGTGCTTGTCGAACGAGGGGCTCTTGATGATGCGCGTGCGCATCTCGTGGACGCGCGTGAACATCTCCTCCTCGCCGTTATAGGCGCTCTCGTCGACGCCGTACGCCTTGAGCGCCTTGGGCGTGGACCCGCCGCTCTGGTCGAGTGCCGCGATAAAGCCCTTGTCATGCTCCATGCGCCTGAGTTGTTCCTGATTCATTGGGCATACCTCCTAGTGTGTGAACATATGAGAGAGGGGAAAACTCCCCTGTTGAATTCTGTCCTTATTATAACGCAGTTGAGAAGAGAAATCAATTATTATAAGAGGATTTATCAAAAATAAATGTATTTGTGCTTGACCCATCCGCTGAAATATCGTAAGGTAACGGCATCGTATCTATGGGGAGGATTCCGCTGATGCACTTATATCATTGGATTCAGGCGAAGGTGTTCAGTACCTATGAGGACTGGTGCCTGAAGTGCAGTTCGATGAACCGTCACGGCTTTCATATTGTGGGGATTGAGAACGAATTGAAGTCCATGCGGGACGGAACGAATATGTTTGTGGAGATCTGCCCGCCGCACGCGGTCGAGGGCTGCACGTCGATGAAGGCGTTCGGTGGGAAGGCTGCCGATCAGGTGGTGCTCACGCTGGAAATCGGCGGGAAGAAGCATCGCCGCACGGACCTTTCCTATGACGACGCGGCGCGGATCATGAAAGACTTCGTGCGAAAAGGAATGCTCCCCGATGTCGGGGCATATGAACCGACCGAGGACGATCCCAAAGCGATTGCAGACGCAGTCACTGCGCTTGCAAATATTCTGCGTGTGGATGCGGTAGATACGAAGCAGTTGCGAAAAAAGTTACAGGCGAAAGGTTCCACAGGCATCGACGCCGCATGGGCGGGGCTTTACAAAAAACTCGTGCGCAGCGGCAGGGCAGTGGAGCTCGACTGGAAGAGTGAGAAGGAAGATTTTGTTGCTGCCGTGCAGTCGCTGACAATAGATACGGGACTTGCTGTTGACGGAGATATGCTCGGTGAGGCGGACGGGATTTCTGTCTGGAGCAAGGCAGTGAATGCGATGTGGAAGGATCATGTTCTTGCCGCGATGGATATGAACAACGAGGACTATGTCTTGCTCGTTTTGACGCGGGCAGACTTTGCGCGCGCGTCAGAATATGCGCGCGTCCTCCTGCATAGAATTGCACGGGCGGAGGAGATGTAAGGCGATCTGGGTGGCGCGCAGCAAAGGTCGTGTAGAAAAAGTTACGAAACTACTTTTCTTTTTCTTATAAATACCTTATTATATAAAAGTGTTTTTTATCGGTCAGTGATAAAGGAGAGATAGCCTTGTATCATGTGCAGCTGAAGATTGCCTTTATCGGCATTGCCGAAGATAAGGTTGCGCTCTGGAAAGGGATTGCACCCAAGGAGCATTTCAGTCATAGCTTTTACACGATTTGCAAGGAAGAGGATCTGGTTCGGGAACTGGCGGATGAGGAGCAGCTGCTCGTTATCATGGATCGAGCAAGTTTCCTGTCGCCAAGCATGGTTCGTAAGGCAATGCCGGCGCGTGACAGTCTGCTGATTCTCTGCGCCGACGATCCGGATCAGCTGCAGACCGAGGACTATGAGGCAGTCGACGATATCTGGGTGAATGATGGACCGGCACTGGCGCGGTTTCACTTCGCCAATGTCCTGACGCGCATTTCCGAGCGTAAGCGCGCCTGGCTACAGGAAACATGGCTGCAGGCGACGATCAACACGCTCCCTGATATGGTCTGGTTCAAGGATCTGAAGGGCATTCACCTTGATGTCAATGACGCTTTTTGTACGGCGGTCGCGAAGGAAAAGGCGGATGTCAGAGGTCGGGATCATTACGATATCTGGGACATTCCGAAGGAAGTCTACGAGGCGAGCGACTATGTCTGCGTTGAGACCGAGGACGAAGTCCTCGCCGCTCGGACCACCTGCCTGTTTGATGAAGAGGTCATGAAGGCAGATGGCAATCTCAGCAAACTCAAGACATACAAAACGCCGATTTTCGACGGCGATACGATCATCGGCACGGTGGGCATTGCGCGTGATGTCACGAAGGAATACGAATATCAGCAGAATATCGTTTACATGGCGCTGCACGACCAGCTCACAGGGCTTGCAAACCGGCGTCAGCTAGATGAATTTTTGTCCAAGCTGGAGACGAATGAAATGGTTGTCGCTTACCTCGACTTAGACCATTTCAAGTCGGTGAACGATACATACGGTCACTTGGCGGGGGATGAGGCGCTCGTACGAACCTCCGATTTGATCAAAAAACATTTTCACGATACGCTGAATGTTCGTATCGGCGGCGATGAGTTTCTCATCATATTCACGGATGGCGTGGTAGGCGAGGATATCCCGGGGCGTATGCAGGGCTTCATTGATGATTTCTTTGAGTCGTTCAAAGCGGATAAACGGTTCGGCGTCCTGTCGGTCAGTGCGGGCATTGCCGAGGGGAAAGTCGGGCATGGCTCGTTTGACCTGCTGTTGCAGAAAGCGGACGAAGCACTCTATGAGGCGAAAGAGGCGGGGCGCGGTCGTTATGTGATCAGCCACCGCGACGAGCATGAAGTGATCCGGTAGGGAAAATAGGGGCGCTTGTAGCGATACCGCTGACATAATGACAAGGGCTGCCCTACGAAGTTTTCTAGCTTCGTAGGGCAGCTCCTTGTTTTTGTATTCCTTAAACCGCGTCCTCGTACGACCAGCCCGCCCATGAGGCGGCGAGGGCGGCACGTGCATCCGCATCGAGTGCCTGCCAGTCGACGAAGCTAACGCGGCGGCCGGCTCTATCGAGTTGTTCGCGCCGGAACTTCTCGGCTTCTTCGCCGTAGGGGTCGACGTCCTTGTTCAGATAGAGGAGTTTCATGGAGGTGTAGTGCGGCTCGACCTGCTCACCGTGGACACTTGCAGTCCCTTCCGCATGAACGCTCGTTCCAACGCCGAGGTCGACATCCGCCCAGATGATCTGGGCATCGCACACGATGCCGTAGTGATCCGTTGTGCTCGTCCGGCTTTCATCGCGCGGCATTCGCTGCGTATCGACTGTGTATAGATAGCGTCCATCTGACTTGCGTCCGTTGATGTGTAGGCGTGTGAGGTCGGGGAACTGCGTGTTCGCATTATTGATCGCGTACGGCTCGAGCGTTGTCCCATCCCTACTGATCTCATACGCCGCGCCGTAGACCTCACTCGGATAGTTCTCACAGAGATATTGGAGTCCCTTTTGCTGCTCCTCTGAGATGCTGTCCCCTGCATAGTAGAGCGGATCTTTGTTCAGGAAATGCCGACTGATGAGCAGTTCGAGCCGTCCGTTGCGGTCGAGGTCGGTGACGGCGGCGTAGAAGGTATAGTGACTGCGCTCCGCCATGCCGCTCTTTAGGATGCTGTCCCATGTGTGATACTGGTCGTTGATCTCCTGCTGTATCACACCCGATGCCGCCATGACATCGAGCTGCGCTTCCGTGTCAATCGCTGCGGGTGCGGCAGCGGCGGATGCCGTCAACGAGAGTGCGGCAAGTGCTGCGCCGAGCGATTTTTTGAGCGAGATTGTCATTGTGTGCCTCCTTTTAATGAATGGCTATCCCTTCCCGTCCATAGCGCCGTAGACAAAGCCTGCCCATGAGGCGGAAAGCGCCTCGTACGGGTCGCGGTTGAGTTCGTCGCCGCTCACCCAGCGGATGGAGCTTGGCGGCAGGAGTGCCTCGTCAAAGGTCTGATACAGATAGGTCTGCTGAAAATTCCGTCCACTCATATTCGTATGGGCGGGATCGCCGTCAAAGACACTGGTGGAGACGTGGATTTTCCTGCAGGTGGAGGGGCTGTCCACGTCCCGATAGCTGCCTTTTTCCACGGCGAGCAGCTGACAGCGCAGCGTTCCATGGTCGAGTGCGACGCGCTGATAGGACGCTGTATAGGAGTAAGAAGGGTCATTGCCCGTGAAGTAATCGCTCAGGGAGACGGTCACGGTGCGGACATGATGCCAGCGCGTGCCGTGCTCGTCAATCTCACTGAGGGGTTGGAGGTTCATCAGATCGGGCCAATCGTAGCCGTTCTCTGCGCGGAGGCGTTCGAGCCGTCCGTCCGCAGAGATCTCGTAGGCGGACAGGCTGATATCAATCGGGATATCCACAACACCCGCCGCATGGGGACCGGATATATCCATCAGTGTCATCGCATGGCGTACGAGCAGCTCAAGGCGACCGTTGGCATCGAGGTCGGTGACGGCGATGTGCGTCAGGCGGGGGTTGAAGCGTCTGAGATAGGGAAACGGTGCCTGTCCCTTATCCCAGCGCGCGACGAACTCATCCTTCCACAGCGGCTCTGCCTCCGCGATCATCTGCAGCTGTGCCTCGGGGCTCGGCGCGGCTGCGGCGGGAGTGGGGGCGGGCATGATGAGTGCGAGGGCGGCAAGTGCCGCGAGTATGGTCTTTCTGAGCGAGATATGTTTCATCGCGTACCTCCTTTTGTGCAATCGGTTATCCTTTTCCGTCCATAACGCCGTAGACAAAGCCTGCCCATGAGGCAGCAAGGGCTTCGCGCGGATTGCGGCTCAGCTCATCAGCGCCCATCCAGTATACGGCGCAGGACGGCGTATAGATGTGCGTAAAATACCGATAAAACGGGCTCTGTACGAAATCTTCATGACGCATCCCTAGATGGGCGGGGTCGCCGTCGTAAATATATGCGGAGGAGGGAACTGCCTCGACGCGGTCGATGTCATAGACGTTGTAATAGCCGTTTTCCTCCGCGCACAGCTCACAGCGCACCACACCGTTTGCAATGGCGAACCGCTGATAGGCGACGGTATAGCTGTAGTGATTGTGCTCGTCCCTCGTGATGGTGCTCGTGTTCATGTTGTACCAACGCGTATTGTCGCTGTCGATCACATTGAGCGCCAGCCCGGTCAGATCGGGTGCGCCGTAGCCGTTCTCCGTCTCGGGGAGGCGTGCGAGTCGGCCGTCCGTGCCGATCTCGTAGACCCCCATGGCGAACGCTGTGGGGATGGTGCGGAAGGGATAGGGGGTGATGCCCTCCTCCACGCTCGTCATGGCGGCATGACGGAAGAGCAGCTCCAGCCGACCGTTGCCGTCGAGATCGGTGACGGCGAAATACGTGCGAGTGGGGTCGAAGGAACGCAGATGCGGCTGCGGTGTATTGTCGTCATCCCCGCACATGATGAACTCGCTTCTCCAGAGCTTTTCCGCCTTGGCGATGGCGTTCAGCTGCTTCTTTGCTGCCGCAGGCGACGTGATGTGCTGTGTGGTGGAGGATGTGGCGGATGTGGATGCCGCCGTGAGCATGAGCGCGGCAAGTGCCGCAGCGATTGTTTTCTTGAGCGAAATCTTCATGGTGTGCCTCCTTTGTGTCCGTATGTGGAGTGCCTTTTAGAACTTCACCTCGGGCACGGCGTCCGCGCCCTCCTTTGCCTTGAACTGGGGCTTTTGCGTCATGCCCATGAAGCCTGCGAGGAACATACCTGGGAAGGTCGAGATGCGCACGTTGTACTCGCGCACCGATTCGTTGTAGTCGCGGCGTGCGACGGCGATGCGGTTCTCGGAGCCGGACAGCTCGCGCATGAGTTCAAGGTACTGCGTGTTCGCCTTGAGGTCGGGGTACGCCTCCGCGATGGCAAAGAGGCGGCCGAGTGCGCCCGTCAGTTCCGCGTTCGCTGCATCCATCTGCTCCACGCCCTGTGCGCCCGCGAGTTTCGCACGTGCGTTTACAACCTCCTCAATGATGGACTTTTCGTGTACGTCATAGCCCTTGACCGTGTTCACGAGATTCGGGATGAGGTCGCTGCGCCGTTGCATCTGGTTCTCGACCTGTCCGTAGGAGGCGTCGACGCGGATCTCTGCCTCCTTCAGCCCGTTATAGAGAGAGATGAAGCCGCCGAGGGTGATGAGGATGACGACGATGATGATGACCCCGACGGTCATAGAGCCCTTGTTGTTCATGGTGTAACTTCCTTTCGTATTTTGCCTCAATCGTTAGGCGCCCCTTCCACCGTGCTGACGCACGGTCCCCCTCCCCCGCTTTGGCGGGGGAGGCTTTGGGA
>NZ_GL892076.1:306091-307764 GCF_000213975.1 Centipeda periodontii DSM 2778 | reverse complement strand
GCCGGAGCGGGGGAAGTGGCGAGCTTGCGAGCCGATAGGGGCGCCCCTACCAATTCCCCGATGCGCCGCCGCCGCCCGAGGAGCCGCCGCCGTAGCTGCCGCCGCCCGAGGATCCTCCGCCGCCGTAGGAGGGGCGGTCATCGTCGTCGTCATAGGTGCCGCCCCCACCGCCGGAGGGGATGTGACCGTATCTGCCCGAGGAGAGAAGGTTCAGCAGAGCGGACAGTGAGAAGAACGCAAGCCCGAATGCGTGGACCACGACATAGAGAAGCAGTCCGATGAGCGGGATCGCAATGAGGAAGCCGAAGATATAGACGTAGAAGGGCTCACTGCCGCCCTCGTCGATGGAGTCCGGCACGGCGACATGAGCTTTCTCGCACAAGCGCGCGCCGACCGTGGCGTAGCCCTTTCGGATCTCCTCGGAAATATCGTCCTTGTCAAAGGGGAACTCGGAACGGATGCGGTTGACGGCGTAGGTCGTGTCGTGCTCCTGCTCCATCTCGGTCAGGGCAGGCCCGAACAGAAAGGAAATCTCGCGTTCCTCCTTTGCAATAAAGAGCAGCGCCGTGTTCCCCTGTACCGCATCCTTCAGCTGCCAGTCGACAAAGAGCTGCTGCGCAAACCGCCCTGCATCCACACCCTTGAGCGTCGGCATGGTGACAACAATCATCTGCGCGCCCGTCGCGTTCGTAAGATCGCCGCCCATCTGCTCGATTGCCGTCGCGTCCTCCGGCATCAGCATTTCGCCAAAGTCAGCCACCGCACCCAGATGCGCGGGTCTTGCGGGGATACCGAGTGCCGCGCCAAGGCTCTCCAGTGCCACGCCGTACTCCGTACCCGCCTTTTGCGCGAGCGTGACGTACGCCGTGAGGATCGCGGGGGAGTAGTTCTCTTTGCGGAACTCCCCCTTCATCGCGTCGAGCACGCTGCCCGCATAGCCGTCCGTGATCGCGCCCTCCAGTCCGTAGCCGACCTCGATGCGGAACGCGCGGTCGTCCTTTGCTATGAGGAGGAGCACGCCGTTGTTCAGCCGCGCGTCGCCGATGCCCCAGCTGCGAAAGAGCTCGTTCGCGTACGACTCGATGTCCGTTCCTCCAAGTGTCGAAACGGTGACGACGACGATCTCCGCCTTTGTCTTTGCACGCAGCTCCGCGCCGATCTTTTCGATCTGCGTGGCATCCTCTGCTGAGACCATGTCCGCCGTGTCGACGATGTACGTGCGCTGTGCAGGCTTTGCGAGCAGTTCGCCTGCCGTGACGGACGTCGTGCCAAGCAGCCTGCTCTCGGCGGCCTCCGCATATGCGCCGCTCATGAGAAGCAGGGCGAGCACAAGAACAAGTGCAAGGAATCCGCGCATCCCCTTGTCACCACGCATACTTTCCACATCCTTTCGAGTGCAAATTATAGGAATCGCTGATAAAACAGTCCTGCAGATTGACGTAGATTTTTTCGTCCGAACAAGGAGGCAAACCGGACGCATAGCCAAAGCTATGTGGAGGATTTGCAGGCGTTGTGCGGGCAAAAAAGATGCGTCAAGATGGCGTGGCTGAATTTATCAGTGCTTTCTTAATATATTACTACTATAGCATGTTTTTGAAGATTATGTAACTGTCAAATATGACAGGTTCAAAAGTCCTTTTTGAAAGAAATCATGTATAAGCTGCGCTGCACAC
>NZ_GL892076.1:276455-305858 GCF_000213975.1 Centipeda periodontii DSM 2778 | reverse complement strand
GCGAGCCGATAGGGGCGCTCGTGCAACAGCCCCTTCGTTATGCTGTAAATTGCCTCAGCAGGTGTGGCACTTGTCGTAGAGGCCCTTTTCCTTGAGGAGTTTGACCATGGTCTCGCCGATGTGGGCGACGGTGTCGGCGACGGGGATGCCCGCCGCGTTGAGCGCAGCGACCTTGTCCGCCGCCGTGCCCTTGCCGCCGGAGATGATCGCGCCCGCATGACCCATGCGCTTGCCCGGAGGCGCCTGACGGCCGGCGATGAACGCGGAGACCGGCTTATCCTTCATATTCTCCTGAATCCACTTTGCGGCGTCTTCCTCCGCTGTGCCGCCGATCTCGCCGATGATGAGGACGGCGTAGGTGTCGGGGTCATCCTTGAAGAGCTGTAGCGCGTCGATGAAGTCCGTGCCCTTGACGGGGTCGCCGCCGATGCCGACGGTGGTCGTCTGACCGATGCCCGCGTTCGTGAGCTGGAATGCCGCCTCATAGGTGAGGGTGCCGGAGCGCGAGATGAGTCCGACGTGGCCGGGCTTGCTGACGGTGCCGGGCGTGATGCCGAGCTTGGACTGCTGGGAGGTGAGGAGTCCGGGGCAGTTCGGTCCCACGAGGCGGGTCTTCTTACCCTGCATGTAACGGCGTACCTTCACCATGTCGAGGACGGGGATGTGCTCGGTGATGCAGACGACGAGATCGAGCTGTGCATCGACTGCTTCGAGGATGGAGTCTGCCGCAAAACGCGCGGGGACGTAGACGACGGAGGCAGTTGCGCCCGTTGCCTTGACCGCATCTGCAACGGTGTTGAAGACGGGTACGCCCTCGACGGTCTGCCCTGCCTTGCCGGGGGTGACGCCGCCGACGAGCTTCGTGCCGTAGTCGAGCATCTGCTTCGTGTGGAACATAGCCGCCTTGCCGGTGATGCCCTGGACGATGACCTTGGTGTCCTTATCAATCATTACTGACATTGTATGACCTCCCTTTCGATTAAGCCTTCGCCTGTGCGACGAGTTTCACGATCTGCTCTGCGCCGCCCTCCATCGTGGCTGCGGGGAAGACGTTGCCGATCGGCGTGTTCTTCAGGATCTCGCGGCCCTCTTCGACCTTCGTGCCCTCGAGGCGCACGACGACGGGAACGGGGAGGGACTTCCCATCCGTGGAGATGATCTTTGCCGCCTCGATGATGCCGTTGGCGATGTTGTCACAGCGGTTGATGCCGCCGAAGATGTTGACGAAGATGCCCTTTGCCTGACCGCCCTCGAGCATGATGCTGAACGCCTTTGCGATCTTCTCCGGTTCGGAGTCGCCGCCGACATCGAGGAAGTTCGCCGGCTCGCCGCCATAGTGCTTGATGATGTCGACGGTCGCCATCGCAAGTCCTGCGCCGTTGACCATGCATGCGACGTCGCCGCCGAGGTTGACGTAGTTGAGTCCTGCCGCAGCCGCCTCGCGCTCCTTCGGATCCTCCTCGGTCTCATCGCGCAGCTGCGCGATGTCGGGGTGACGGAAGAGGGCACTGTCGTCGAAGTTCAGCTTCGCATCGAGTGCGATGACATCGTCGTCCTCGGTAACGACGAGCGGGTTGATCTCGACCTGCGAGCAGTCCTTGCCGATGAATGCGGCGTAGAGTCCCTGCATGAGCGCTGCTGCCTTGCGGACGGCGGGACCGGGAATGTTGATGGCGTACGCCATGCGCGTTGCCTGGAACGGAGCAAGCCCGATCACGGGGTCGATGTACTCCTTGATGATCTTCTCGGGGGTCTCGGCGGCGACCTTCTCGATCTCAACGCCGCCCTCCTCGGAGCCCATCATGACGATGCTCGCCGTCTGACGGTCAACGACAAAGGAGAGATAGAACTCCTTCTTGATCTTCGAGCCTTCCTCGATGAGAAGACGACCGACCACCTTGCCCTCGGGGCCCGTCTGATGGGTGACGAGCGTCTTGCCGAGGAGCTCCTGCGCGTAGGCGCGCACTTCCTCTTTGTTCTTTGCGATCTTGACGCCGCCCGCCTTGCCACGGCCACCTGCGTGGATCTGCGCCTTGACGACGATCACCGGGGTGCTGAGCTTCTCCGCGTTCGCAACCGCCTCGTCGACGGTGAACGCCGGCAGACCGTTCGGCACGTTCACGCCGAACTCGCGCAGAACCTGCTTGGACTGGTACTCATGAATGTTCATTTAGTCAATCCTCCCTTAATTTTTGTGAGCAGAACTCATCGATAGATATTATCTTACGCTTCTTTTATAGAAATGTCTAGCGATTTTGTATAAATGGGTAATTGAAAAATCTTGGATTTCTATAATCTATTTCTATAGCTGTGACTTGGTCATAAGAAGTTGGTCATAGATCATCGAGCTTGTAAACGGTCTCTGCTTCCCACACCTCGTCCATGTGCAGCTCGGGCTGCGGAAAGTTCGGATTCGCAGGCGCATTCGGAAAGAACTGCGTCTCGAGGCAGAAGCCGCCGCGCCGGGGGAACTCCTTGCCGCCCTTGCCGATCAGGGGGTTTTTCCCGAGGGCGTTGCCCGTGTAGAACTGCATGCCGACCTGTGTCGTATAGCAGGAGAGGGCGAGCCCTGTTTTCTTTGAGACAACGCGCGCCGCCTTTTTCAGATGGGAGTACGGCTCGGGCGCAATGTCACCGCGCAGCACCCAGTTGTGGTCGTAGCCGCCCGCCATCTGCAGCTGGTCGTAGTCCGCGTCGATGCGTTCGCCGATGCGGTGCGGCTCGGTGAAGTCCATCGGCGTGCCGAATACGGTGAGGATGCGCCCGTCGGGCAGCGACTCCGCATCCGCCCATGTGAATTCATCGGCGTAGATCTGTGCTTCGTGGTCGAGCACGCTGTCTGCCGTGGCACCCTCGAGGTTGAAGTACGTGTGATTCGTGAGGTTGCAGATGGTGTCCGCGTCGCTGATGGCACGGTAGGAGATGTGGAGGGCATCGTCGTCCGTGAGGCGATAGGTGACCTTCGCCTCAAAGTTGCCGGGGTAGCCGCCCTCGCCGTCGGGACTGATCGTTGTGAACGCGACACCGCCGTCCACGATCGCTGCCGTCCAGAGGTGATAGTGCAGTCCCTTCGAGCCGCCATGGATGTGGTTCTGTTTATGAGAGCCCGTGTTCAGTTCCAGCTGATAGGGTCGCCCCGCGATGGTGACGCGTCCGCCTGCAATGCGGTTCGCGTGTCGTCCGACGATGGCACCCATCGAGGCGGTGTCGGCGACGTAGTCCTCGCCTGTCTCGTAGCCGAGCACGATGTCGAGCGGTTTTCCGCCGACAAGGCGCTCGAACTTCACCAAACGTGCGCCGTAGGTCGTAATGGCGACGCTCGTGCCGTGCGTATTCGTCAGCGTGTAGAGATCGATTCGATCACCGCCCGGCATCGTGCCGAACGGCTCCATCTTTAATTCCGTCATCGTAAATTCCCCCCACAAAAACGACAATCGAAAAACCTTCTCTATTGTAGCATATATTCATGGATTTGCCACGGGAAAAATTGCGCCCGTCGGGCAGTCCTCCGCCGCCTCTAGAGCATCGTCTTGTTCCGTCGGTATGGGCTGGCGCACGAGTACGGCAGAGCGCGCCGTGCGGTCGATGCGAAAGACGGCGGGCAGACGCTCGGCGCACATGCCGCACGAGACGCATGCGGTGCTGTCGATGGATAGCTTCATCATATCTTCCTAAGGGAAGCACTGATAAATTCAGCACCATTATCTTGGCGCATCTTTTTTGCCCGCTTTTCGTCGGCAAATCCTCCACATAGCTTTGGCTATGCGTCCGGTTTGCCTCCTCAACCGGACGAAAAAATCTACGCCAATCTGAGGGTCTATTTTATCAGCGATTCCCTAAGACGAAAATTTCCTGCCGCACCGAAGCACAGCAGGAAGCTTTCAAAATATAACACACGTCTGTAGTATGACGCACGTGTGCGTATATGTCTGTGACTGCGGCAACAATCAGAGCCCTGCGCTTGCGTCCGAGCTCTCGAGCATCTTGTGCAGGTAGGCGCGGATATCGACGCCGTGCTCCATCTTCATGACATCGGCGAGGAGCTCCTTTGCCTGCGTCGAGGTGACGGAGCGGATCATCTCCTTGACGCGCGGGATGCTGGGCGCGCTCATGGAGAGTTCTGTGATGCCCATGCCGAGCAGAATGACGGCGGCGTACGGGTCGCTCGCCATCTCGCCGCACATGCCCGCCCAGATGCCGCGCTCGCGTGCACTCTGAATCGTGCGCTGGATGAGACGGAGCACCGCCGGGTTGAACGGATTGTAGAGGTGCGCGATCTGCGCGTTGCCGCGGTCGACCGCGAGTGTGTACTGGATGAGGTCGTTCGTGCCAATGCTGAAGAAGTCGACGTATTGGGAGAGGAGGGGGGAGACAACGGCAGCCGCAGGCGTCTCGACCATGATGCCGACCTGTACGTCGTCGGAGTACTCCTTGCCCTCGTGTGTGAGCTCCACCTTTGCCTGCTCGACGAGCTTCTGTACGCGCTGGATCTCGCTCACGCTGATGACCATGGGCACCATCATCGCCGCCTTGCCGTAGAGTCCGGCACGCAGGATCGCCTTGATCTGCGGGAGGAAGAGGTCGTGGCGATCCAGGCTGATGCGCAGTGCGCGGTAGCCAAGGAACGGATTCTCCTCCGGGTCGATGTTGAGGTAGGGCAGGGGCTTGTCGCCGCCGATGTCCATGGTGCGGATGACGCAGATGTGACCGCTGCATTTCTCGACGGCGGCGCGGTATGCCTTGAACTGCTCCTCCTCGGTCGGGATCGTGGTCGAGCCCATGAAGACGAACTCGGAGCGGAAGAGTCCGACGCCCTCCGCGCCGTACGTGAGCGCGTTGTCCACGTCCATGTGCGTGCCGATGTTTGCCGTGAGCTCGATGCGCACGCCGTCCTTCGTCACGGCGGGCAGATCCTTGAGCGCGGCATAGTGCGCCGCGAGTTTTTTCTGCTCCTCGATCTTGTCCTGATACAGCAGACGCTCCTCCTCCGTCGGGCGGATGATGATGTCGCCGCGGCTGCCGTCGAGGATGATCTCGTCGCCGTCCTGGATGAGGCTGATCTTGTCGCCGATGCCGAGGACGGTCGGGATGGCGCGCGCCTTTGCGATGATGACGACGTGGCTCGTCGCACTGCCCGAGCCGAGGATGACGCCCGCGATCTGGTCGGTGGGCATGCCCGCCACGACGGACGGCTCGATCTCCTCCCCGCAGAGGACGACCTGCCCCGTGCCGATCTCCGGCTCCTTGACACCGAGGACGTATTTCGCGACGCGCTTGCCCACGTCGCGCAGATCAATGGCACGCGCAGCGAAGTACTCATCCTCCATCTGCTCGAAGATCTGCGCCTGTTCGTTCGCGGCATCGAGAATGCCCTGCGGCGCACTGCCGCATGCCTCGATCTTCGTCTTGATGTTCTCTGCCATCATCGGATCCTGCACCATCATGCGGTGCGCCTCCAGGATGGCTGCCTGTTCGGTCTGTTCGTCTTTGCGCAGCCGATCAATGGTCGCGAGCAGATTCTCGGTGACGGCGGCGAGTGCCGCCTCCGCCTTGCCCTGCTCCTCTGCAACGGAGCCGGGCTTATATGCCGCGAGATAGCCGTCGAGGTTCTGCCCTGCGAGCATGACCTTGCCGACGGCGATGCCTGAGATCACGCCTTTTCCACGGATTTGTTCTGCCATATTTTACCCCCCATGAGAGATGCCGACCCCTTCCTTGCGCTTTGACGGTCGGCAGTCCTATGAAAAAACGCCGCGAGGCAAACAGTGCACTGCAAAACCTCGGGCGTCCCGTTGTGATCCGATTACTCTTCGCCGAACTTCGACTTGACGAGATCCGCGAGCTCCTTTACGGCCGCTGCCTCGTCCTCGCCCTCGGCGATGATGGTGAGCTCCGTACCCTTGACAAGCCCCATGCTCATCAGCATGAGGATGCTCTTGGCATCAACCTTCTTGCCCTTTGCCTCAATCTGGATCTTGGACTTGAACTTCGTTGCCGTCTGAACGAACACCGATGCGGGACGCGCATGAATGCCCGTCTTGTTCTCGATCATCACTGTTTCCTGCGTCATGTGAATCTCTCCCATCCGTTAGTGAATCAACCTATCTTCCCCTCGCATGCGTCATGTTTATGCACGCGAATGAATATGTCACAGCCATTATACTATGAAACATGAGATAAAAAAAGAGTCGAAAGAAAAAAGTTTTGGAAAAAGCACGACGAATTTTTTTTAATATTTCCTCTGCCAAAGAAGGAATTTGCGTATTCATGTCGAAAACGTCAAGGAATACCTATCAGTATGCCCGCTGTATCGGGAGTCGGTCGTATGAAAAGGGGGCGACGGTAATGCAGATGCAGATCCGCCTTTCCTCGCTCGTTTTTGCCATCCTGATGAGCGTCGGCGTCGTCGCCGGGCTGATTGCCCTGCGTCCGCCGCTGACGACGATGTATTATGTACAGTTGGGAGCCCTTGTCGCAGGAGCGGGGCTGATCGTCACGCTCTATAATGCGTTCATGACGGCACGTGCACGCCGCCGCACGCCAGAGTCTGCGACGGCGGCGAAGGATCCTTCCGTTGCGGCGGTGGACTGTGCGTCTGTAGACGCCACACCGGCATATGCACAGACACGGGAGAACGTGCTATCCTCTCCCGTCGCACGACCTGCAGTTGCCGTGATACAGGAAGCAGCTGCGCCGGCGGAGCAAATGCTGCCGGAGAGCATGGAGGAGATGCTCGACGTTGCATACGAGTCGGCAGAGAACGATCCTGCTCTTGCCATTGCGGCATATCGCCGTGCGCTTGCGCGCTATCCGAACGACTCCTATATGCCGTATCTCATCATCGAACTCTCCACACTTTACAAGCGCATGGGGAACTACACTGCGGCGCTCGCTCTCTTTGACGAGGCGTTGGCGCTTCCTATCATCACACAGAACGCAGTCATGGTGCAGGAGCTCGAACGCTCCCGCAGAGCCTTGACCGTCGTTTCTCATATGCTCGCGGCGCAGGGTACGCCTACTCTCCCCTTCGGCGAGGTTCCGAAGGAGATTCTCGCGGAGGCGGATCGGCGCGCAGACGAGCCGAACATCTGACATTTTTTGGTAAAATGGAGGAATACACATGAAGAAAAGCGTTGACATTCTGGGACTTCCCGTCATCAGCATTACCGAAGGGCGCGAGCTCGGCATGAGCAAGACCCTTCTCATCGATGCGCCGAACCGTGTGGTAGCGGCGATCACGATTGAGGACGAGGACTGGTATCGCGGAGTCAAGCTCATTCCCTATGATAATGTTATTGCAGTCGGCGAGGACGCCGTCACGATCAACAACAGCGAGAACATCCTGACGCTCGATGCGGCGGGCGATTTCGAGACACTGCTCGACGACAATATCCGCGTCATCGGCACGAAGGCGATCACGCGTACGGGTGTCATTCAGGGCAACATCACCGAGATCTTCATCGGCGAGGACGGCAGCATCGAGAAGTGCGAAATCACGACACCGGAGGGCTCTACCTCTGAGGTCACGGCGGATCAGGTTTCCATTTTTGGTAAGGAAGTCACGGTCATTTCTCCGGAGGGCGATGCCGGAAAAAAATTTGACGCAGCGGCTGCACCGGCGGCGCCCGCTGTGACAGCGCCTGCAGCTCAGGAAGCTGCGGTTGAGCCGGTGGCAGAGGCTGCTCCCGCAGTGGAGGAGCCTGTAACACCCGTTGTTGAGGCATCCACGCCGGTTGTGGAGGAAGCGCCCGCCGTCGAGCCCCCGGCAGAGGAACCTGCGCCCGCTGAGAAAACGGCGCCTGAGCCGGAGAAACCTGCCGCAGAGACGCCTGCACCGGTTGAGGAGGCGGCTGCCGCAGAGCCTGCCGAGGACAAGAGTGCGGATCGCGTGAACGAGGATCGTCACCGCCGCTTCCTGCTTGGCAAGAAGGCGACGCGCACGATCAAGATGGACAACGGCGTTGTCATCGTTGAGGCGGGCGCGGACATCACCGAGGAAGTCCTGCAGAAGGCGAAGCTCGGCAACAAGTTCATCGAGCTCTCGATGAGCGCACAGTAACCGTATATACAACAGAATAAGGGGAGCTGACAGCAGTCGGCTGAGAGGGGGCAACGCGTCCCGACCCATAACCTGATTTGGATAATGCCAACGTAGGGATATATGTGCAAATAGCGCGGCTATGTCAGTTGGCATAGCCGTGTTTTTAATTCCTTAAGCCTGCCCCGCGTGCGGGGAAGGGGGACCATGCGCAGCATGGTGGAAGGGGCACATGGATTGGAGGTTTCTATGGACAAGCGTACAAGCATCCCCGCAAACGCGCTGATCTGGTTCGGCGCGGGGGTTTCACTGGCGGAGATTTTAACGGGCACATTCTTTGCGCCGCTCGGCTTTCGCGACGGCGGCATCGCCATCGTCGTCGGGCATATCATCGGCTGTGCGCTGCTTTTCCTCGCGGGTCTGATCGGCGCACGCACGCGCCGCAGTGCGATGGAGACGGTCAAGATGGCGTTCGGGGCGCGCGGCGGGCTACTCTTTGCCGCACTCAACGTCATGCAGCTCATTGGCTGGACGAGCATCATGATCTACGACGGAGCGCTTGCGGCAAACTCTGTGATGGATGCGGGGCATTGGCTCTGGTGTCTCGTCATCGGCGTGCTGATTATCGTTTGGATTCGGATCGGGATTCTGCGGATTGAGCGCGTGAACGCCGTCGCCATGACGGGGCTGTTTTTGCTCACCGTGCTTCTCTGCTCCGTTATCATGGGCGGGACGGGGGCTGCGGAGGGCTCTGCGGCAGGTGAGGCAATGAGCTTTGCGATGGCGCTTGAGCTCTCGATTGCGATGCCGCTCTCGTGGCTGCCGCTCATCTCGGACTACACGCGCGAGGCGGAGAAGCCCGTCGCCGCTGCCGCCATGAGCGCACTCGTCTACGGGCTTGTCAGCTGCTGGATGTACTTCATCGGCATGGGTGCGGCGATCCTCACGGGCGAATCGGACATCGCACAGATTATGCTGCACGCGGGACTTGGCGCAGCGGGGCTCGGTGTCGTCATCCTCTCGACCGTTACCACGACGTATCTCGATGCGTACTCGGCGGGCATTTCGAGCGAGAGCATCGTGTGCTCCGCCTCGGGGCGCAGTGTCGGTATCGGCGTGACCGTCCTCGGTGCGGTGGCGGCGATGCTCTACCCGATGGACGACATCACGGGCTTCCTCTACATCATCGGCTCGGTCTTTGCCCCGATGATCGCTGTCCAGATCGCAAGCTACTTCCTCCTGCGCGAGGATGCGGCGGGGCGCTCTGTCCACGTCGTCAACCTCGCTGTCTGGTTCATCGGCTTCCTCTGCTATCGCTATCTCATGACGCTCGACACGCCCGTCGGCAGCACACTGCCGACCATGGCAATCACGCTTTTGCTTGCACTCCTCGCAAATCGGGTGATGGGGAAGTGTAGACCGTAAATATTTTGGTGTAGGCATGTCCCACGCGAACGCTTAGTTGCGCAAGTGATCGCGTGCTCATTCGCCTAAATACCGGCGCACTTCTTAAACGCGCTACGCTTGAACGAAAGAAGTACGCCGGGGGCGAGTCGCACACTTTACTCACTTGCTCCACTAGGGTTCGCTTAGGGACATCGCCCTTCCTACCCCCAAAAAATCCTCCTACTATGAAAGGAACATCATGACATCATCAACCCTCGACCAAATCCGAGCGGCATCCCCGCTCGTCCACTGCATCACGAACTACGTCACCGTCAACGATGTCGCGAACGTCCTGCTCGCCATCGGTGCGCGCCCCATCATGGCGGACGATCCCGAGGAAGTGGAGGAGATCACCGCGCTTTGCGCAGGGCTCTGCCTCAACATCGGAACGCTGAATGCGCGCACCATCCCGAGCATGCTCTCGGCGGGAAAGCGTGCACGCGCTCTCGGACATCCCGTTGTCCTCGACCCCGTCGGCGCGGGTGCAAGCAGGCTGCGCACGGAAACTGCACTGCGCATCCTCCATGAGGTACGCCCGACCGTCATTCGCGGCAACATCTCCGAGATTCGGACGCTTGCCGTCGGGAGCGGTACGACACAGGGCGTCGATGCGGATGCGGCGGATGCCGTGACCGAGGAGAATCTTGCGGCGACGGCAGACTTCCTGCGTGCCTTTGCCGCACGTGCGGAGGCGATCGTCGTCGTTACGGGTGCCATCGACATTATGACGGATGGTGTGACCGTGTATACTGTCCGAAATGGGCGCCCCGAAATGGGGCTGGTCACGGGCACGGGCTGTCAGCTCTCCGCCCTCCTTGCGGCGGCTCTCGCTGTTGAGCCTCTGGGACTCCTCGCGGCAGTCGCCGAGACGGTCGCCCTTATGGACGTCGCAGGAGAGATCGCGTGGGCGCAGATGGGGGAGCGCGACGGCAACGCGACCTACCGGACGTGTATTATTGACAGTATTTATCGTATGACTGCGGAAGAACTCGCTGCGCGTATGAACATCACGAAGCTCTAGGGACAAAAGAAAATGCAGTACGCATGGCAAATCCGTAACAGGTGCTATAGACCAAAAACTCTGAGGAGGAAGCATGATGAAAATGCACACAGCACTCACGATCGCGGGCAGTGACTCAAGCGGCGGCGCGGGAATTCAGGCGGATCTCAAGACCATGACCGCGCACGGCGTCTACGGTATGAGCGCACTCACCGCGCTCACCGCGCAGAACACTACGGGCGTCACCGACATCCTCGCCGTCCCGCCCGCATTCCTTGCGGCGCAGCTCGATGCTGTGTTCACCGATATCCCGCCCGATGCGGTGAAGATCGGCATGGTCGCGGACGCCGCGCTCATCCGCGTGATTGCCGAGAAGCTGGACGAATACCATGCGCGGAACATCGTCGTCGACCCCGTCATGGTCGCGACCAGCGGCGCGCGCCTGATCAGCGAGGATGCAGTTGAGGCGCTCGTCTCACTGCTCCTGCCGCGTGCGACCATCATCACGCCGAACATCCCCGAGGCGGAGGTGCTCGCGGATACGGCAATCACCGACCGCAAGGGCATGACCGCGGCGGCGGCGCGTATCTATGAGCGCGCACACACAGCGGTGCTCATGAAGGGCGGACACAGCGTCGACGATGCGAACGATCTGCTCGTCGACGGTGCGGGCGCGCGTTGGTTCGAGGGGCGGCGCATTGCGACTGCGAACACGCACGGCACAGGCTGTACCCTCTCAAGTGCCATCGCCGCAAATCTCGCACGCGGCATGGACATCGACCGTGCCGTCGAACGTGCGAAGGCATACCTCTCGGGCGCACTTGCCGCAGGGCTTGACCTCGGAAAGGGGAGCGGTCCACTCGCGCATGGATTTGATCTGAGGAGCGAATTTATATGCTAGACACACGCACCCGCAAACTCACCCTCGCCGGCATCCTCGTTGCCGTCGCCGTGCTCGGCGGACTGTTCAGCATCCCCGTGCTCGGGAGCCGCTGCGCCCCCGTGCAGCACCTCGTCAACATCCTCGCCGCCGTATTCCTCGGTCCCCTCTGGGGCGTCGGCGTCGCATTCGCCGCGAGCCTTCTCAGGAACATCGCAGGGCTCGGCAGCCTCATGGCGTTCCCCGGCAGCATGATCGGTGCGCTCTCGTGCGGGCTCGCCTACCACTATACGAAGCGCCTCGGCATCACCTGCATCGCCGAGGCACTCGGCACCGGTATCCTCGGCGCACTCGCCGCCTATCCTGTCGCCGCCCTCCTCATGGGGCTGAACCCTGCGAGCTACACCGTCTACATCGTCCCCTTCCTCCTCTCCACGGGCGCGGGCAGCATCCTCGCCTACGTCCTCCTACGCTTTTTACTGCCGAAGATTCGGCGGGATGAATGACTTGTATGAAAACCTGTTGCGTGATATTCTATTTATAAGAAAGTGGGATATGCATGGAAAAGAAAATATATACTGCGGTTTTTCATCCTGAACCGGAGGCGGGAGGGTATTCTGTTTTTTTTTCCGATTTGCCGGGCTGTTATACACAGGGGGACACCATGCGAGAAGCCCTCTATATGGCGAGTGATGCACTCGGACTTTATCTCTATACGCTCAAAGCGGACAAGAAGCCCTTTCCGCCCGCGACCGACCCTGCTGACATTGTGACGCATGGGCGCGACTTCACTACACTCATCGAATGGGACGAGGAGGCGTATCTGCGCCGGACGGACAACCGTTCGGTGAAGAAGACCCTCACCATCCCTGCATGGATGGACACGCTCGCACGCGAGCACAACATCAACTTCTCTCAGCTCCTGCAGAACGCGATTCGTCGCGAATGCGGGATGGAGGCTTAATGGGCTTCCTGCAGCGAACACCGTTGTACAATATGCGCGAGTAGAGATCCGCGCCGCACCAATAGGCGCAAGGGATACAGCAATTTTTAACACAAACGGGCTACACTTGTGCGGCTCAAAATACATTCGCGCCGCAAACTGCCCTTTTCGATGAGATCCCGCAAGGGATTGCGCGGCGAGGATTTAAGCAACAGCCCCCCGCAAGGGGACGGAAACAAAAGGGATGAAGTCAACTCATACATCGTATTGATTTAAGCAACAGCCCCCCGCAAGGGGACGGAAACCACAGCCTTTTCAAGCTGAATAGCGAGCTGATTTTTTATTTAAGCAACAGCCCCCCGCAAGGGGACGGAAACCTTGTAGATGATACTGATGATGAGATTCTTACTGGAGTAATTTAAGCAACAGCCCCCCGCAAGGGGACGGAAACGCATCAAGCCGATAATCCTCTGAGGCTGAAATTGCATTGATTTAAGCAACAGCCCCCCGCAAGGGGACGGAAACTGATTCGTCAAGGGCTTCATACATTTCAACAAGCACATATTTAAGCAACAGCCCCCCGCAAGGGGACGGAAACGAGATAGCATTAAAGCATCTCAATAAACCATATGTATTTAAGCAACAGCCCCCCGCAAGGGGACGGAAACTTTTTAGCATTTTTATAGACAACTGCCTTTTCCTCTTATTTAAGCAACAGCCCCCCGCAAGGGGACGGAAGCACCCGTTTTAACAATTTCATAAGGGGGGCAGTGCGATGTTTGCATATATCACGGAGGAAGGGGCGTACGTTCAGAAGCGCGGTGGGAATTTCGTCATCGGACGCAACAATGAATGCGTGATGGAGATTCCCGAGGAGGTACTCGAATCGCTAACCCTAATCGACAGTGTGCAGGTGTCCTCACAGGCGATGGTGGAACTGCTGCGACTCGGTGTTCCGGTCACTTGGCTCTCGCGCACGGGGTTCTTCTTCGGACGGCTCGAGTCGACACGTCATGTGAATGTCTTCCGGCAGGAGCGACAGGTGCTCATGAAGGGCTCCGGCTTCTATCTCCGTATGGGCAGGAAGGTGATCGCGGCAAAGGTACACAACCAGCTCACGCTGCTACGCCGCTACAACCGAAACGCGGAACTCCCGGGGGTGCAACAGGCAATCGACGAGATTCTTGCCCTGCGTAAGCGCATCCCGCTCGCCGAGACGAGTGAGCAGTTGATGGGCTACGAGGGGGCGATTGCAAAGGTGTACTTTCGTGCACTGGGGCTTCTCGTACCGGAGGAGTTTGCCTTCATGAGGCGCAGTAAACGCCCTCCGCTCGATCCATTCAATGCAATGCTGAGTTTTGGCTATACGCTGCTGATGTATGATATCTATACAGCGCTCTCGAACGAGGGACTGCACCCGTATTTTGGCTTTCTCCATGCGTTGAAGAACCGTCATCCCGCACTTGCATCTGATCTGATGGAGGAGTGGCGTGCGGTCCTCGTGGATGCGATGGTGCTCTCGTTGGTGAGTCATCATGAGATCAAGCGCGAGCATTTCGCCGCGATGAAGGAGGATGAGCCGGGCATCATCCTGACGCGAGAAGGGCGGGCGATCTTTCTGCGCGCGTATGAGAAGAAGCTGCGGACGGCAAACCGCTATGTGGAGGGGAAGCATTCCTATCGTCGTACGCTCGCCTACCAGGCGCGGCAATATGCACAGGCACTGCTTGCGAAGAATGAGGAGATGTATGAACCGATCTCGCTGCGCTGAGGTGACTGCCATGATGGAGTACGAGGAAAATGAGTTCCTAGTGGAGGATGAGCGGCGTTACATTGTTCTGGTGATCTACGATATCACGGATAATCGCCGTCGTGCACGGATGGTGAAGTGTCTCGAGCGATATGGCATCCGCGTGCAGAAGTCTGCGTTCGAGGCGTTCCTGACGGAGAAGAAGTATGATCGTATGGTGGAACTGACGAGCGGTTTGATCGACCCCGCGACGGACTCGCTGCGGATCTATCTGCTCGCCAATCATACGTCGGTGCGCTCGTGGGGGATCGGAGACCGTCATGTCGAGGATGTTGTTATTTTTTAGAAAAAGCCAATCCGTTGTGTGTGAAATTTGTTCACAGCACGATGGGTTGGCTTTTGCTTTGAAGGAGATTTCTCTTTTTGAGCGAATTGTTAAAGCAATATGATACTGATAGAGAAGGGAGATGAGGCTATGGAGGATCTGTGTCAGCGGATCGAGCGAGCAGCACTGCTGCATGACATCGGCAAGCTTGTGCACCGGGCGAATGCAGCGGCGGGGACGCACTCTGCGGCAGGGGTGACGTTCCTTGCGCGGTTTGCAGAGGATGTGGACAGGGATATCCTGCGTGCGGTGGGACATCATCACGCGGAGGAACTGAAGAATCTGCGCACCGATGTGGACGACATCAGCTACATCGTCTATGAGGCGGACAATCTTGCGGCGGCAAGCGACCGACGTCTGACGGATGAGAGTGCGGGGGGATTCTCTGCTGCGGCAAATCTGCAATCGGTCTTTCATCTTTTCGGAGAGGGCGGCATGTCATCTGCAAAGGAGGCGTTCCATCTGTGTGCGCTCGATCCGGAGGGAACGGCGATACAGTTTCCGCATCCTGTGGATGAGATACAGGCAACGGAGGCAGAGTATCAGCGGCTTTATCAGACTCTGGAGACGAATTTCCGCAAAAAATCACCGATGCAGATGCAGGTCGGCGAGCTGCTGCGTGTACTCGAGGGGGTTCTGAGCTATGTGCCGTCCAGTACGGCGCGCGCAGAGGCGGCGGATATCTCGCTCTACGATCATGTTCGTCTGACGGCAGCATACGCGGCGGCGATGTATCGATACTTCGAGGCACACGGCATCACAGACTACCGCAGCTTTGCGGCGGGGAAGGAGGGGCGTGCGCTGCGTGAGACGGAGATGTATCTCCTCGTCTCGGGGGATGTGTCGGGCATCCAGCCGTTCATCTACGGGATTCCGTCGGGGGGCGCACTCAAGAGTCTGCGCGGACGTTCCTTTTATTTGGAAATCCTGCTTGAAAATGTGGTGGATGAGATTCTCGATGCGTGCGGGATCAGCCGCTCTGCGCTGCTCTATACGGGCGGTGGGCATTTCTATCTGCTGCTGCCGAATACGGACACGGTGACGGAGACGCTCTACCGTGCGCGCATGGAGATCAATGCGTGGCTCCTGCGACATTTCGGCACAGCACTCTATCTGGCGCTTTCGTGGACGCCGTGTGCGGCGGATGAGTTTCGTGCGCAGGAGGACGGCATCCATGGGACGCAGGCGGTGTTCCGTCGCGTGAGTGAGCTGCTCGCAGAGGAAAAGCTTTGTCGTTACTCGATGGAGCAGTTGGAGGCGCTCTTCACGCCGACGAGCGCACTGAACCGACTGCACGATGCGGCACGCGAGTGTGCGATTTGTCGTACGTCGACGACTGAGCTCACGCCCTACCGTGAGCCGGACGGCGTGGAGGCGTGCCCGATGTGCAATGCGCTCTATGCGTTCGGACAGCGCATCCTTGAGCAGGATGTGTTCTGTGTTGGGGTGCAGGGGGGCACGGATATGCTGCCGCTGCCGGGAATCGGACGGGAACTCTATCTCGCAGCGGAGTCGATAGAGCGTGTCGAGCGTCTGCCGCAGCCGCCGGAGCGGCTCTATATCAAGAACAAGGTCTATACGGGGGAGCGTCTCGCGACGCATCTCTGGCTGGGTGACTATACGGCGCGGGAGGATGGGCGTGTGATCGAGCTCGCGCATCTTGCTGCGCGGAGCGGTGGAGCGGAGGATGCGGCGGGCATTCGGAGGCTTGGCGTGCTCCGTGCGGATGTGGACAATCTCGGCGCGGCGTTCCTCGCGGGGTTTCCTGCGGCATACGCGACATTGACGAGAACGGCGGCGCTCTCTCGTCAGCTTTCGCTGTTCTTCAAATGTTATATCAATGCAATCTGCGCCGGGCAGCATGGGATGGAGCCGTTCTCGCTCTTTGGACGGGGGAAGAAGGCAGCGCGCGATGTGCATATTGTCTACTCCGGCGGCGATGATCTCTTTCTGCTTGGGGCGTGGGATGATATTGTGGAGATGGCAGTCGATCTGCGCCGTGCATTCCTGCGCTTTACGAGCGGCAAGCTGCACTTTTCGGCAGGGATTGGGTTCTTCAAGGAGAAATGTCCCGTGGCGGAGATGGCGCGTCAGACGGGGGCACTCGAGTCCCTTGCAAAGCGTCTGCCGGGCAAGGATGCAGTCGCGCTCTTCGGCGTGGAGCGGACGGGACGGATACCTACGGCGACCTATGAATGGAATGCGTTCATCGATGGGGTATGTGGGGAGAAGATGGCATTCCTCCGCACGCATTTTGCGTTTGAAGGAAATGAGCATGTGACTCGCGTGCCGCTCGGCAAGTCGAAGGCGTATCAGCTGCTGGGTCTGCTCGAGGCGGACGGACGCTCGATCGAGATTGCACGGTTCGCCTATGTATTGGCACGAATGGAGCGTGGTCTGCATTCTGAGGCGCGGCCCTCGTACGCACGGATTCGTACACAGCTCTATGCGTGGTATCGTGACGAAAGTGACCGCCGTCAGCTTTCGACGGCATTGCAGTTTATTATTTATAGTATGAGAGAGAAGGGAGTGCAGCCAGATGGCTGAGACGAGCGGTGTGCGCGATATTGCGCGGGAGGCGGAGAATGTCATTGTGCGGCTGGCAAAGGAGGGCAACGGACGGCTCTTTTTGACGACGAGTCAGATCCGCAAGTTCCTCGCGGCGGTGAATGCGCTGACGAATAAGATCACGGTATATCGCGCGCAGAATGACGGCGCGACTGCTCTCACAGAGGCGCTCGCGTCCGAGGTGAAGTATCTCAAGGTGAAGCTCGCCTATCAGGTGGGGCGGAATCCGCGGGCGGTACGTCCCTTTGTCGAGACGGCGCGCCTGACGGAGTGGATCGACGGGATCGGTACGAACATCCGCGCCTATGAGGATTTCGCACACTATGTAGAGGCGCTGGTCGCTTATCATAAATATCACGGCGGGAGGGACTGACGATGGAGCAGCAGAGCACACTCAAGGGAAAACTGGATATTCGGGCACGACTGCGCCTTGAGACGGGGCTGCACATCGGGGCATCCTCGGATTTCGCGCCGATCGGCGCGGTGGACAGTCCGTTCCTGCGCGATCCGATGACGAAGCGGCCGATCATTCCCGGCAGCTCGCTCAAGGGGAAGCTGCGCACGCTGCTTGCGCGCAGCATGACGGAGGGGTATATCCTGCATGATGTGTCTAAGGACTGCGCCGAGATCCGCCGTCTATTCGGCGCAGCAGCGAAGGGCGAGGCGGGCGGCAGACTGTCCCGTCTGCAGTTCTATGATCTTCGCATGAATGATGGATCGTCTGACCGCTTCGGCGCGATGGAGCTGGATACCTACATCGGCGAGGTAAAGTGGGAGAATACGATCGACCGCGTTACAGCGGCAGCGAATCCGCGCCAGATCGAACGTGTGCCGGCGGGGGCGGAGTTCGATTTCCGTCTGGTCTACAATATCGAGCATGAGGATGAGCTGATGGAGGATATGCGGCTCCTCGGTGAGGGGCTGCGGCTCCTGCAGATGGACTATCTCGGTGGGCATGGTTCGCGCGGGTATGGCAGGCTGTCACTGCGGGAGTTCTCCGTGGACTATTTCTCTCTGTCTGCGCCGGAGGCGGTCAGCGCGGAGCAGTGCAATGAGATTGCAGGACTGCTGGAGAAAGGCGGACGAGCGTCGTGAGCTATGTGATCTATCCGCTGCAGTTCGATACGGCGGTACATTTCGCACAGGCGGGGCGCGGCGGCAGACTCGATGAGGCGGGAACGGAGTATGGTGCGGACGCGCTCTTTTCCGCACTCTGCGCGGAGCTGGCGGCGACGGGCGAAATGGATGCACTCGCGCATTTGCACGAACGTGTGGCGGCGCGGGAGCTCCTTTTTTCGGATCTCCTGCCGTGGCGCGTGGATGCAGTCGGCGAAATGGAGTTCTATGTCCCGCGTCCCGTTCTGCGCATTGAGGGAACGGGTGAGGCGCGTGCGAACTTTGTAGAGACGTGTAGCCGTGCGACGGAACGCAAGAAGCAGAAGTCGATGAAGTATCTGCGTGCAAGCTGCATGGCGGACTATGTGGATGCGATGCGGACGGGAGCTCCCTTTTCGTCTGCGGCGGAGTTCGGTACGGCATCGCTGCGTCAGCGTGTGAACACGCGGGAGGCAGAGCCGCTGCCCTACTATGTGGGACAGTTCGACTTCCATAGGGATGCGGGGCTGTATCTCCTCGCCTATGTACATCATGCAGAGGATGCAGACTTTTTGCGTGAGCTGCTTATATGGCTGGGGCTTTCGGGCATTGGCGGGAAGCGAACGAGCGGCTTTGGCAAATTTCATATTGCGGAGGATGAGATCGTGCTCGATGCGGACGGCATCTATGCGGACGATGCGGCGCTCTATGCGTTGCTCCATGCGGCGGATGCGCCGTGGCAGATGACGATTGCGCCTGTTGTGCCGGCAGCGGAGGAGCTTCCGCGTGTGAAGGATGGGGCGTATCGTTTGCGTCGTACGGGTGGTTTCATCACGGCGCCAGCGCACGAGGCAGAGAAGAAGAACAGCATCTATCTCATCGACGCGGGTTCGTGTCTGCGCACGCGCATCGGCGGTTCGCTTGCAGAGCTTTGCACATATGACGGACATCCTGTGTGGCGTTACGGCTTCGGACTCTATCTGGGGGTGACGGCATGAAGGAACAGATCGTTCGGCAGGAATATGAGCTGACCTGTATTGCGCCCGTGCATACGGGCTCAGGGGAGAAACGACGCGCGTTCGAGTATCTCTATGACAGCAGGAAGAACGAGGTCGCATTCCCCAATGAATCGAAGTGGATTGTGCTCCTCGCACAGTGCGGTCTGATGGACGACTTTGCCCGTGCGATCGAGCATGGGGCGTTTCGTGAGAAGAGTCTGCGCGAATGGCTGCTGGCAAATGGGGTGAAGGAGGGCGCGCTGCGCTCCATCGTGCTGCGGAAGGCAGCGACTCCGGATCTGATGACGACAGCGCGGGGACGGAGAAGTCTTAATGATATTGTCTGTCAGACGACACACGCGGACGGGCGCCCCTACATCCCCGGCAGTACGATTAAGGGGGCGCTCCGCACGGGACTGCTCTACGGCGCAGTCCGGCGTGATCCGATGCGGTTTCGCTCTTTCTGGGCGCGGATCCGCGCGGAGGCGGGGGCTTTGAGGGATAAGAAAAAGGCGTGGTCGCGTATCATCGAGGAGATGGAACGGACGACACTGCATACGCTTGCACTGCCCGGCGCGAAGGCAAGCGATGCGGTGAGCAGCGCTCTGCGCGGACTGCGTGTGAGTGATGCCGTCGGCACGGGCGCGATGGATACGATCGTCCTGCAAAAGGTGGATGCGACGACGAAGCGGAACAAGGCGGGGAAGAATGAAAGCCGACTGCCGCTCTTTCGCGAGTGTATTCCGGCGGGGCGGACGCTGCGTTTCTCCATCACGGCGGATCTTGCAATGCTTGAGACAGCAGGCATCATGTCACTCGATCAGGTGATGGAGTCGCTGCGTGACTATACGTCGGATGGTCTGCGGCTGCAGAAACAGGTATTCCTGCCCATGAATCCGCGCTTTTATCAGCCACTGTTCGAGGAGGCGGAGACGGCGGATATGCTTCTCGGCGGCGGTACGGGATTCCTCGCAAAGACACTGGTCTATGCGCTTGCGGATAGTGACGAGGAGGCGCGGGAATTCATCGCCGCCTATCTGGATGAGGCATTCACCGAGCGCAAGGGTGGACGCGTTGAGCCGAAGCATCGGCACAAGCAGTTCGACCGCACCCTCTCGCCGCGTACCTTGAAGCGTGCCGTCATGGGGCAGGATGACTGGATTATGGGACTCTGTGCGCTCAGGAGGGTGGGCGATGTTTCGGCGGTTTGAGGCAGAGCTTGTCCTCCCTGCAGGACAGCGCGCCTCCTCCGCGATGGGATCCGTCCTGCATGGGGCGCTGATGGAGCGGCTGCCCGCCGATGTGGCAGAGTTCCTGCATACGCAGAATTTGCGCCCCTACAGTCAGAGTGTACACTATGAGAAAGAGTCAGAGCGTACACTCTGGCGGATCAACACGCTCACGGATGAGATGGGGGCGATTGTTGAGGGACTGCTCGGAGAAGCAGAGGCGATATATCTGCGGCAGAAGGGCTATGCAATCTCCATACAGAATTTCTGCTGCGTGGCAGAGATGGATGATGTGGCACTTGCTGACCGGTATTTTCTTCCCGATGATGCGCCGCGCGGTGCGGAGCTTACCTTTCGGACAATGACGGCGTTCAAACGTGACGGACAGTATGTCCTCCTGCCGGAAATCTATCTGATCGTACAGAGTCTCCTTGCACGCTGGGCGCTTTATTGTCCGCAGGTGCGGATAGAGGCGGAGGATCTCGCACAGCAGCTCGGTGCTGCATGTCGGATCAGTCAGTACGCCCTGCGCACGGCGGGATTTTCCGTGGACGGACATACGCTGCGCGGCTTTCGCGGAACGCTTTCCATGGGCTTTACGGGGACAGACAGCGTGCGGCGTATTCTGGGGATGCTCATGGAGTTCGCGCCATATGCGGGCGTCGGGATCAAGACAGCGCTTGGCATGGGGGCGGTGGATGCAGATGTTTGGAAGAGGCGATAAGATGGAGCATATTTTGTTCTCGCCGCTCGGGGACACCGACCCCGTTCGCGGCTGCTATGATGGTGCGATGCTGCATATCCTGCGGCACTATCAGCCGGAGCGCGTCGTGCTCTTTTATACGCAGGATATGGCGGAGAAGGAGCACCGCGACCACCGCTATACGCGTGCGATCCACCGCACGGCTTTCGACTGTGTGATCGAGGAAATCTTCACGGACATACAGGAGGCACATCTCTATGAGTCCTTCAGTCAGATTCTGCCGCAGGAGGTTCTGCGGCTTCGTTCGGAGAATCAGGGGGCGCAGATCCTCCTGAATCTGAGTTCGGGAACACCACAGATGAAGACCGTCCTTGCGATGCTCGCGGCAGACATGGAGAACTGTGTCGGCATACAGGTTGCCGCGCCCTCCCGTACCTCGAATCGTGCGAACGAGGCGACGCAGGACGCGGAGGATATCGACGCACTGCTTGAGAACAATTTCGACGAGGAGGAGGGAGCAGAGAACCGCTGTGATGAGCCACCTCTTGGGATCTTTCGCTACTACGCGGAGCGCAGCCGCATCCGATCGCTGATCGAGAGCTATGAGTACGCAGCAGCGCTCAAGATTGCGCGGCGCAGTCCGCTTGTGCCGCCGGAAGCGTCGCTACTCCTCTCTCATGCGGAACAGCGCAGTATGCTCCTGACGGAGGAAGCAAAGGCCATCTTGCGTGAGTACAGAGGAAAGAAGCTCTTTCCCTTCATCGGGAAAACGGAGGAGCTGGTTGAATACTTCCTCATGATGCAGATCGATCAGGAAACGGGGCGGCTGTCGAATCTGATGCTGCGCATGATCCCGTTTCTCTATGAATTCCTCAGGGAGTATACCGCGAAGAACCTGACCATCCCAATTCGTGCTCTGTGTGAGCCACGCAATGGTGTTCGCTGTCTCGCGCGGGAACGGCTTGCCGCGCAGGAGAAGGAGCTGCTTGCCGCACTGGAGCGGGAATTCCCCTACGGCTATCGAGATCAGCCACTTTCATTTTACCTCTTGTCCCTTTGCTGTGCTTATGCGGGGAAGGCACAGCGTGTTCGTGACGCGGATCTGCACGCGGAGGTCATGGCGGAACTGGAATCTATTGCAGATATTCGCAAACTGCGCAACGAGGCGGCGCATGAGATGGTGAATGTGACGGAAGAACGGTTCCGCCAGAAGATAGGCATGGGATCGCAGGAGGTACTGAGCTGCTTCTGCCGCATGCTTGCGCTTGTTTATGGGGATAAGGTGCGCGCGATGCGCAGCACCTATCGTGATCTCAATGCATGGATTGGACAGGCACTTGAAGTTCATGCATAGGGAAGCACTGATAAATTCGGCACGACCATCTTGACGCATCTTTTTCGCCCGCTTATCGTTGGAAAATCCTCCACAGAGCACTACTCTGCGTCCGATTTGCCTCCTCAATCGGACTGCAATTTAGGGCTATCATTTTTTAGCGTCCAAAGGCGGGCTCTATGATAAATGTTACGGAGACACTCTAAGGTCGATGTAGCATTGCAAAATGATAAATGTTACGAAGATACCTTGAGTATCATCGTAGCATTTATTTTTTTGCCTGAAAGGAGGGATAAGAGAATGATGCGGATTAAGGATTTTCTTGAGTATGTCTCCTTACTGCCGGAGGATTGTATCGAAGTAAAAATCCTACCCTTCCTTTGTCGCGATTATCTTAACACACGGGACATGACACTGTCACATGGCAAATCCTTCCATTGATTCCATCTGCACGGCTGTGATACACTCATTTCGTAAAACACGTTCAGGGCACACTTAGGAGTTTCTATTTCATTTCCCTTATAGGAAAATTAAACAGAAACTCAACCGCACAAAATTTCTTGCAGTCACTTTGAAAACCCTACGGCTTTTCTTTTTCTCGCTCACCTACGCTCGCTGAACCTTCGGTTGAGAATCGCGGATCCCCTGCGAAAGGAAAAAGTGCATGGCAAGCTACCATTTTGAACTCAAGTCCGACAAAAAACCAAGCGGTGTTTCGATCAAGGCGGGCAGTCACATCTCCTACATCAACCGTGAGGGAAAGTTTCAAAACATCGACGCAAATACGGAACTCCGTGCCGATGTTCACAGCTATCGCAGTACGATTTCCGGAACGCATCCGATCCTTCCATTGCCGCATCAACCGGTGCTGCTCTACAGCAGTCCTTTTGGGAAAATCAAACTCGACGCACAGGGAATCCACGTCACCAAGAACGCTTCGCCTCAGACCGTCGGGATCGCCCTTGCTGCCGCGCAGCGCATCTTTGGTGAGGAGCTTTCCCTCGAAGGGACAGAAAAATTTCAGGAAGAGGCACTCATCACTGTCCGTGATCTGAATCTTGATGTTCATTTCACAGACAGAGCGCTTGAAAAGAAAAATATCGCAAACCGAAAGGAACGTGAAGAAATTGAACGGGGACGAGGAGATGGAGCTCGCGAAGCTGGTGGACGAATTGGACGGAATGGATTCGGAGATTTCTCTGGACGAACCAAAGGAAGGGCAGGAGAAGTCGATGGACATAGCGGGAACTTCCTCGCCCTCTCCCCCTCCTTCGGCATATCCAAGTCCGACACTCATCAACCTACCCTCGACGAAATTGCCAAAAAAGGACTTCTCCTGCATGTACTGCCCGGCGGGAATGTGGGCACTAAAGGGCGACGCACTCCTGTGTTTTTGTCGGATGATGTCAAGCGTCAGCTATACCTCCGAGGAGGAGGACGGGAGACCCGTCTGGCTCTGCGATGGACTCACGCTCGCGCAAGAAGGCGCGATGTAGAACGCACAGCAGATGCCATCTTGGAGGTTCTTCAAAAGGGTACAAACAGCACATTCGCTTCCTCGCACCTACAGTACATCAACCGCGAGGCGGCGCACGAAATGCGCGGTGGCTGCGTTGCAACGGGACACCAAATGCCGAGATGGGCAGAGGATTCGCCGCTGAAATTCTTCCACGCGGCAGATCGTTACGAACGTGCGAACGGTGAGCGTTACAAAGAAATCATCTTCGCACTTCCGAACGAATTAAACCTTGCGCAGCAGAAAGAAATCCTCGACGAATTTCTTTCCAAACACCTCGCGGATCATTATTATGCATGGGCGATTCATGAAAAGGTCGGCACGCTTTCCTTCGGGGAACGGCAGCCGCACGTTCACATCATGTTCTCGACACGCGAGATCGACGCACAGGAACGGCAGCAGGAGCGAACGCCGGAGAAGTTTTTCGGGCGTGCGAATCGGAAGCATCCCGCCAAGGGGGGCTGCGCCAAAGCAGAGAAATGGGTTGGCAAAAACAGGAAAGACTATCTCCTGCACTTACGCGAGGACTTTGCGAAAATCCAGAACGACGTTCTTGAAAAATACGGTGTCCCCGTCCGCGTCGATCATCGAACACTCAAGGCGCAGCAGGAGGACGCACTGCGGCGCGGCGATCACGTTCTTGCTGAACTCCTCGACCGAATTCCGGAAACAGACTTCGCCGTTTCCCTCGACGATATTTTGAAAAAGAACGCACGCGTGGAACGCTTTCATCGGCTGCGTGCGCTCAATGACCGCTACAGGAATCTTGTCAGTGCGAAAAATCTTGCCGCCGATCGTATTCGGCAGAGCAAAGCAGAAGAGCTTTTTGAGAATCTGCTCGATGAATACAACAACCTGCAAGACCATCTGCCGGAGGATGTACGCAAAGACCTAGGGGACGCGCATCGTGATCTGATTGCGACCGAAACGACCGTCCTTTGGGGCGATGCGGCACAGGAACAGGCGCGTCTTTCCTTCATGGAGGAAGAGACGCGCACGCTCTGGCATGATATGAAAGCGGTGCGGAAAGAACTGCTTGACCTGCGTGCGCTCGCGGCAGGTGTTCAGGCGGCAGAAAAGAACGCGGGGGACGAGGAGCATGCTGCCGGGGATCTGCTGCCCGTACTCGAAAAAAGGATTGCCGCAGCGCAGAAAAAGTATCAGCGGCTTGCAAAAAAGTTGCAACCGGAGATGCGCAAATTATCCGCACGCGGAACCGCACGGAACATAGAGATGCGTGTCAATCAGCTGCTCTTTGAAAACGAACTTGCAAAGAAACGCTTCGAGAAACGGCTGCGGGATTTTGCACAGACCATCGAAACGGCAAAGAAAAATCTGCGCAAGGAGCAGGAGCCACAGAGCTTTTCCCTCGCCGATGTCGTTCGTATCCTCGCCGAGGCAAAGAGGCATACGGATGCTGCTGTCGTCGAAAAGCGCAAGGAACTTGCGGCGGCGCAGAAGGATGTTCTAACGTCGGAGCGTGCCGAACTCATCGCACAGAACATCTTCGCGGGAGGTGCATGGAAGGAACTGCGTGCACGCGAGAACTCTCATCGCAAACAGGAACAGTATTACAAGAACGATGTGGAGGCGTGGAAGAAGGATCGCAGCGCATTCGACAAAAAGGAAGCCCCCGGCTTCTTCGCCTCATCCGCTGCAAAAAAAGCACACAAGGAGGAAGAGAATGCACTTGAGGAGCGACGTAGCGCACTCCTTGAGCGAAAAGAGAACCTCACAAAGGAAGCTGCCGAACTCGCACGGATGCGCAGCGAACTCACCGAACGGTGCAGCACACCCAAGGCAGTGAAAAAGATTGCGAGCATCGCGGCGGGTGTCATGGAGCGCAATAAGCCGTTTGCGGCAAAGGCGTCGAAGATCGCAGCGGAGCTTGCTGCCATGACAAAGGAAAGCGCGGAGCTGGGCAAAGAAAAATCCGCTGCCGACCGGCAGCGGAAAAGCGAAGGAGACGGGGCACGTTACATTGCCGCACCGTCGAGCGGCAGCGGCGGCGCACGCAGAACACCGCTCCAAGCAGCACGCACGATTGCAAAAGGGATCAGAGATCCCCAATATGCGGCACTCGTCGCACGCAGCAAGGACAGCCGCATGGGAGAAAACTGGATGCTCGTGTCGGAGATGGAGAAGGACGAAATCCTCGCCGAGAGCGCAAAAGGGAGATAGGCGCAGCGTGTTGACAGCGGGAAGATTTTTGCTTTAAGATAGTTATGGAAGACGAGAAAGGAGTGATTGCCTTGGAACTGCACACCTATAACGATTACCTGCGCGATCTCTTGAAGGATGCCCCCTGTATCCTTGCCTATGATACGGCTGCGGACTATCTGGGGCTGTCCAATGGGAGCAGTTTTCACGAAACTGCCCACATCTATGTGCAGTCACCATTGCACATAGACGGAACAACAGAGCATCTCATTCGCTCTTTCTCCGCTGTGGAACATGAACGTCGAAATGGGCTGCTCTGCACGACCGTCAACCAGACCATCAACGATCTTCTGCGTGCGGATGGAGATAATCAGGTCATACAGGAAAGTTTGGCGGACGTATATTTTTCCAACGGAGAATCCTTTGATTCCTTGCAGATTGAGCAAGACCTTCTTCCCCGCTTCGAGAAATACAAAGTATGGGCAATGGAATACTATGACGAGGAATGAAGCATGAACGAAAACGAACAACTCATGATGAAGGTCATGGCAGAACTCACACGCGCGAAAGCCCCTATCATTTTCAAAGGGGCAATGAATCTGAATTTGGCACTGCTGGAAGCTCCGCCCATCTCAGTACACCGTATCACACACGATATTGACGGTGATTGGCTGGGAGGAAAGCCCACCGCTGAGACGATGCGCGAGGTGCTGGAAAAAGCCGTTCGGCGTGTCGATCCGAGTCTATCTGTTGTCGTTTTTCGTGAACCGGCAGAAGAAAAATCTGCGGGATTCCGAATTTTAGACGCCAACAAAGAACGTGTATTCAAGGTGGATTTTGGACAACGCAGCCATCCTTTTTATCAGAACTATCAAATCTCCTATCAAGGTCAGCCGCTCTATATTCGCGGCGCAACGCTGCAAAAAATGCTCTCGGATAAGATTTGTGCCATCGCCAGCCCGAAGGTCTTCCGCAGGGCAAAGGATCTTGTGGATGTCTATATCCTATCGCATTGCAAGGATATTAACCTGCTGGACGTTCACCGCCTGATCCATGCGGGTGGTCGCACCCTCGGAACTTTTGAGGAGTTCCGCACGAGGCAGGAGGATTTGAAGCACGCCTACGAAAAATTGGCGAATGTCGAAAACAAGCCGGAGTTCTCTGCGCTATATGGGCGATTGGAGAAGTTTCTCGCCCCCTTTGCAGAGAAAAACCTGCGCCCGCTCGCATGGACGGGCGAAAAGTGGGACGTACCGCAAAGAACACAGGAAAACAGCAAGAACATAGGACGATAAGAGGGTCTGCCCGTACTGGGGGCAGACCCTCTTATCGTATATACCACAATGTCCTTCCTAGCGTGCTGCGCTGATCGCAGCGCCCTGTCCCCTTTCCCGTTCGCGCTCTGCCGATGTGTCGCGCGCGAGCTTCGTCCCATAGGCACGGTCGCCCGAGATGATCGCATAGGGACTGTTGCGTTGGATTGCCCCCGCGATGCGCGGGAACGGGACACCCGCCTCCAGCTGCGTCTTTGCAAAGAGCGCATCCGCATCATGCCAGCCCTTTTGATCGGTCGGGCGCAGACTGGACAGCCCGCAGAGAAATGCACGCTCCCCGTCGCCGACCCGTTTGATAAGGAAGCCGTCAAGGCAAGTGGCTACGAACGCCGCAAGCCCCTCGGATTTGTGCCGTTTGAATAGGGCGCAGTTGCCTCGCTTCCCCGTTCGCGGTATAATTGGAACAGGAGGCGAGGATAATGGAGAAGATGAGCTATAAGTATAACCCGTCGGATTATGACGAGGTGCTTTGCGAGTATATGACGGCGTTTTATCGGGCGTATGAGGAGAAGAACCGTGTTTTTATGATTTCTGAAATGGGGCATCTCTTTTCCGAAACGAAATATGCCATGAAAGAAGGGGATATTTCGTCAAGCGACCGTGAGGAAATGCTGACGTATTTTGGGGAGCTGCTTTATGGTTGATCTGCGTGATGTGAAATGGCTGCCGAACCGCTTCGGCGGCTCTGAGAGTAAATGGACAATGGAGTATGAGGGAAAACTCTACATGGTGAAGTTTCCCGACCCGAACCGCGCGCCAAAGCAGACGGCGCTGAGTTATATCAACAATCATTATTCGGAGTACATTGGCTGTCACGTCTTTCAAATGCTTGGGATTCCCGCTCAAAATACCTTTTTGGGACGCGGAACGCCGCCCAACAGCAAGAGAGAGAAGACTGTTGTTGCCTGTGAGGTGTTTTGTCAGGACAAGCCCGGCTGCCTGATTGAGTTCAGCAAGTTTCTTCTGCATGAAACGGATAGTCAGAAACGCAAAAAGACAACGCTTGAAGATGTGATGCACGTCATTGATGAAGATGTAACCATCAAGAACAAGCCGCAGATAAAAAATTTCTTCTGGGATATGTTTGTCGTAGATGCTCTGCTTGGTAATGGCGACCGGCACTTAGATAACTGGGGGATGATACAAGGGGCTGACGGTTCACTGTCCCCTGCCCCCGTATATGATTGCGGCTCGGCACTTTCTCCCTTATACTCCGATGAACAAAAAACAACGCTTTTGGAAGACAGCGCAGGTTTTAAGAATACGGAATACAATCTGTGTTCCGCATATCGGTATCACGGACGGCGTGTTCATTATCACGAAATCTTCAAGAGTCCTCCGGAAGACCTGCGTCGTGCCATTCAGCGCATTGTGCCACGGATCAAGGCGGCATCCGCACGGATTGACGACCTCATCGACCGCACAGAAGGGCTTTCGGACATCTCCAAAGAGTATATGAAAAAGTCCCTCGCCCTGCGCAGGGAGCAGATCCTCCTTCCGTCGCTCAAGAAGTGCAACGAAAAAGATCAAACGGCTGAGCGCGGCACGGGCAGATAACTCAACATACAATGAACTGCAAGCTGTAAAGTTTGCAGTTTTTTCATTCTGTAAGCCCTTATACTTTAGGGGAGGAGGCTGGCAGAATGACAAGCGTACACACACTTATCGAGGAGCGCGACAGGTTCTATTCCGATCTGCGCTTTAACAAAAACAGATTCATCGACTTTCTCGGTGCAATGGCAAAGCACTATCGCCACCCAATCCACACGCAGATCGGGCTATTCTTTCATGGCAGCGCAGCGGGCGCGGCGTATGCGTCCCCTGCAACATGGGAATCCTTGCATACCAAAATTGATGAGCGAGCGCACGGTGTTCCCGTACTTGCCGGTGTCAAAGAAAAGGAGGAAGTGCAGTATTTTTACCCCAATGCGCCGTAAAGCCCCGCCCTTTAGGGCTGGGGATATAAGGCGCGTCCGCCGAATTTGCGCAAGCATTTGAAGGCGGACAAATGTTTTTCGTTTCTCC
>NZ_GL892076.1:101853-275481 GCF_000213975.1 Centipeda periodontii DSM 2778 | reverse complement strand
GTCAAGTCAGACGATTGTCTCGTCTTCCTGCTTCCGCGCAAACATCATGACTGCCCTGCGTGCGGATCGTCATACACCTATGTGGATCGGTATCGCGAACAAATTCTAACCGGTATACCGGATGCGGCGCTCAGGTACATCTACAAAAACCGTCGTTATCGTTGCCGTGAATGCGGAAAGACCTTTTCCGAGGACAGGAGTTTCATCGACGCATATCAACGAATGCCCCGCAGCGTCATCGAGAAAATCGTTCACGCGCACGGGGAACTCGTCAGCGCAGCGCACATCGCACGGAGACATGACATATCGCCAACAACCGTTATGCGTCATTTTGCGCGCGCGAAGCAGCAGCAGGAGTCCGATCTGCTGGATACCGTCATCTCCATGGACGAATTTTGCGGAAACGTCGGCGCAAAATATCAGGTCGTTATCAACGACCTGCAAAACAGACGTTGCTGCAACGTCATTGATGACCGTTGTGCCGCAAGCATTTATAACAGACTTCTCGCATATCCTGAATCCGAGCGCGAGAATGTCATGGTCGTCAGCATTGATCTATCGCCGTTCTTTCATAAACTCGCCGAAGAGTGCTTCCCGAATGCAGAAATCGCAGCCGATAAATTCCATGCCGTCCGTCTCGCGAACAATGCGCTCGACAGCATACGCAAGGAAGTACAGGCAGGGCTTCCGTCGCGTGATAAGAAATGGTTTCGGAACGCACGGCACATCCTCTTGGGACGAGAGCCGAAACTCAGTCTGAACGAACGCAGCAAACTCGCGAAAATCCTTTCCTTTTCGGAAGCACTGAAAACAGCCCATGCGCTGAAGGAAGAATACTATCGTATCTTTGACAGCGCAGATCGGAAGATGTTCAAGGAGCGGCTGCATGATTTTCAACGGCACGTCCAAATGGCGAATCTTGCCCCATTCATCCGCGTGCTGAAAACAACGGAACAGTGGAAAGAGGAAATTTGGAACGGTATCCGAACGGGTTATAACAACGGATTCACCGAGGGCTGCAATAACACGATCAAGGTTCTAAAACGTGTCTGCTACGGTTTTCGTAACTTTGAGAACTTCCGTCGCCGCATTCTCTACATCCTCAATAATGAAGAACGCAAATCTCGTCGCACAAAACATCTAAAAAAATAGCCGTAATTATTTTCCGTAACTATTGACAAAGAGCCCAAAGGCGTGGAGGGATTGCAGAGAGGGGGACAATGTGCTATACTTAAAAATGAAATCCGCACCGCACTTAGAGCCGCAACGCTGGCAAAGGATTTTAGAACACATCGCCGACGCAAAGTGCCATTTTGACACAGACAGCACAAGGCTTCCAGCCGCGAGGATTTTAAAACCACATCCCCGCAAGGGGACGGAAACAATGCAAAAGAACACAAGACGGCAACATTCGTCGTTATTTTAAAACCACATCCCCGCAAGGGGACGGAAACCTTTCGTACACTTACCGTACAATCATAACAACCACATCATTTTAAAACCACATCCCCGCAAGGGGACGGAAACCATCGGGGGGAGTGCCTTACGATGCCAATCCCAAAGCATTTTAAAACCACATCCCCGCAAGGGGACGGAAACTCTTGATAAAATCAATCAAACGACTTCTCTCAACCCCATATTTTAAAACCACATCCCCGCAAGGGGACGGAAACAAATTCCAGCGGCGAATGCGAACGGATCGCCGAACAATTTTAAAACCACATCCCCGCAAGGGGACGGAAACAGTCTAAGATATACCACTGCGCGAACATATCTGCTATTTCAAAACCACATCCCCGCAAGGGGACGGAACGCACGAACCCTAGCCTCCCCTGCCACAGCGGGGGAGGGGGACCGCGAAGCGGTGGAAGGGGCGCTATGAACGATCCATGCATCTCTATCGTGAGAAAGCCTCATTCGCCACAAGTGCCCCCACTGGCTCGCACCGCTCGCCACCTCCCCCGTTTCGACGGGAGAGGTGAATAGAGCATTATCCCCGCAAGGAGATGGATTCTCTCAACCTTCAACAAACTGCTGTTGAAGGTTTTTTTGTGTCTGCAAAATCACGGTTGACAAAACACTGCTCTCATGATATCCTACGCTATTCCCATGACAGGGAACCCCGAAATACAGGAGAGGAGTGCGGCAAGGGGCGCGGGGCAGCATCAAAAAACCTCCCTACGGAGAGGGAGGATATTTACAAAGGAGTTGTGTGGAATGAATACGAAAAAGAAGTGTATGCTTGCCGTGGGGCTTGCATTCGGTATGTCCCTGTGTGCTGCGGTGCAGCCTGCACCATTCGTTTCCTCTGCAGCGGCGCATTTTATGACGAGCGCGGAGGAGCATGAGATCGGCAGGGCGGCGGCGGAGCGTTTTGAGGAGAAGAATGATGTTGCGATGGACGATGATCTCATCACGATCCAGCAGCGTCTGATCGCGTCGAACCCCGAATACCTCAACTGGAACGATGGTGTACATAAGCGTTGGCTCGAACCAATGAAGATGTACCACAGCGACCAGCCAAATGCGTTTATGCTCCCCGGTGGGTACGGCTATATGGCGGACTCGATGGTGAACTTTATGGACACCTATCAGAACGACGGTTATCTGAACAAGAATCGCATGCGCCCTCTCAACAAGACGAATATCTACAACACCTCTGCGGTCGCGTTCGTCATGGCGCACGAGTTCGGGCACTGGGCGGGCAAGGATCATCTTGAGAGCTATGACAAGCAGTACGGGCTGAACATCATCTCGAATATTCTCGGTGCGCTCGGCGGCTCTGTCTCTGCGATGACGGCGCGGCAGATCGGGATCAACCTCGTGGATACGCTCTGGGAGCGCAAGATGTCGCTCAGTCAGGAGATGGGCGCGGACGAGTGGGGGCTTCAGTTCCTTGAGAATGTCCCTGAATATTCTACTGGTGGAGCCCTCATAAAGTTTGATCGATTCCTTCGATTGGAGGAGATTCGTTATCCTGACGGAAAGTTTCCGAAGAACTACCGCAATCCGCACCCTGGCACGGAAAAGCGGTTTGACCGTGCGATGGACTACATCAGAAAGACATCAAATAATCGCGTGATGGTGCTCTCCAGTGAGCTCTATATCGACGGTCAGAGGATTCCCGTGTATGGGCGGGAGGATATTGTAAAGAGGGAGCGCGTTTTCTATCTCGCGGGGCAGATTGCGGCGGCGATCAAGTACGATATGTTTCACGAACGCTGTGTTCGGTTTGTCCCCGTTGCGCAGAGCCCCGTTGCCGACGATCCGGATCGGCACAATGAGGGGTATCTCGTGGTTGTGAATGATGATCGGACGATGAGCAAGTTCCTTGATAAGTTCCGTTATGATACGTCGCGCAGTTTTGAGGAGAACATGGCAGTGACGATGTATGCGAACGGGGATATGGAGACGCTGGGCTCGATTGTCGATGCGATGAATCTGTATGATGCAAAAAATCATGGAAAATAGAAAGCGGGGCAGACGTACGAAGCTGTAAAACTTCGTACGTCTGCCCCGTTTGCTGTTCCATCCTCAGAGCCGGATGCGTTCGATGTGCTCCATGTCCACGGTGACGACTGCCATGTCGACCGTGATCTCGTAGAGGATGAGGTCGTCGCCGACGGCATCGATGGTCTCCTGATAGCGCGGGATCTTCGCCGCGAACAGTGGCGCGAGGTCGTAGACGGTGTGCGCGGACTTGACGGCTCTGCCGCTCGCACGGACGTGTTCGTTCGTGTCGTTGTGCGGTACGGTGGTAAATGCGATGTTCGGATTCGCCGCGAGTTCGACGACCTTCTCGTTGTCCTTGAACGTGGCGAAGTAGACGCAGCGTTCCTCGGGCGCATAGTAGAAGTTCACGATGCGCACATGTGGCAGCCCGTCTGTCGTCGTTGCGAGTGCGATCTCGCGGTGCTCGCGCATGATGCGCTCGAATTCATCCCTCATGTTCATGTTGTTCCCTCAATCCCTGTGATGTTACTTCTCTGTCTGTATTCCGCGCACAAAGGCATGGCGCGGTGCGCAGCTCCCCGCATCGGCAGCAACGATGCAGAGGTCGATCTCCGCTGTGCCGATCTCTGCAAACGGAATGCTGACGATCTGCTCATAGCCGACGATCACGCGCAGATCATCCGTGAGCGGTGTGCGTTCGACTTCCCTATAGTCGAGCATCCGCCCTGTCTCCGACCCGCTCCGATAGGTCAGCAGATTCCACGCAGGGTAGCCGATAAAACGCGTTTTCACGTAAAGGTTTTCCCCACGGAACACCGTGCCCTCGGGCAGGCGGTTCGGGTAGTCCGCCTCCGCCGCAACGGGGGATGTCCCCTCCGCCCAGAGTGCGATGGACTCGACCCGCGTGAGTGCGGGTGCGGGACCCGCGCTTACGGTGGGCAGGGCGCAGCAGAGAAGGGCGAGGACGGCGAGGAATGTGCGAGAAAGTTGCTGCATAAGACCTCCATTTTCCTTGTGTTTTGTGTCCTTTGTAATAGCGCAGACACAAGATGGTTCTGTGAGGATATTGTAACACAAAATACGTCTGCTTTGCAGATTTTCATGCCTCGATTCCGAGTTCTCGCCGCAGCGCATTTTGCAGCGTCTTTGAGAAGTTGATGCTCCGTGCCACGGCAAGGTCGTTCATCCATCGCGGGATGGACAGCGTTTTCTTTACGGATTTGTTGAAATGCGTACGCGCATAGCTCTCCACGTCGACGGAGACGAGCGAGACGAAGCGACCGCGCTCGTCGGAATAGTCTTCGCCCTCCTCGTCCTCTGCGGAGAGGTCGACTTGCTCAAGCGGGGTAGGTGCGGGAAGTTTCGTGTGTTCTGCTTTCATTGTGTGAATATAGCCCGCGAGGCAGTCCGTTGCCATTGCCATTGCATCCTCCAGATTCTCTCCTTCGGTTGCGAGGTGGTTCAGGTCGGGGAAGATGACGGTGTAGCTATCGTCATTTTGATGGTAAAAGATGGCGGGATAAATGTGAAGCATTGCTGTTCTCCTTTGGAATATAAGATGTAGAAATTATTTCAAACCTGCCTGTTTCAGAATCGAGTTCAGTGTTCTCTTGCTCAGATCTTTTGGTTTTGTATGAAAGGGGATTGTGACCTTGCCCGGTTTTGTCGGATGCGTGTACTGGTGGTGTGAGCCTTGAATTTCCTGCAACTGCCAACCGTCAGCCAGAATGATTTTTTCTGCCTCTCGTGGCGTCATGCGAACACCTCCCTTTGTTCGTATTATACAATAGAATACGTATAAAATAAATACGTAAAAAGCACGCCGACATTTTTGCCGGCGTGCTGTCGTGTTGTATGGAGTTACGCGGATTTCTTCCCGCTCAGGACGACCTTGCTGAAGAGGCCGAGGATGCCGAGGAAGACGAGGAGTCCGAGCATCTCAGCGGTGTCGGCGAAGTCTGAGCCGACCATTGCGAGCGGACTCTCGCCGCCGCCGTTCGAGACGGAGATGACGATGACGCCGGCGAGCAGGACGCCGACGATGGACTCACCGACGATGAGCCCCGAGGCGAAGAGCGTACCGCGCCGCAGACCCGCCGCCTCAGCATTCGAGCCGCCGCTTTTGCGGAGATGACAATTGAGGAAGTAGCCGAGGATGGCGCCGACGACGAGCGGTGTCTGGATGACGGGCGGGAGGTAGATGCCCATGCCGACGGCGAGCGGCGGCAGACAGAGACTGCGCGTCGTGCGCTTGAGGGAGAGGTCGATCAGCACGAGGATCACGCCGACACCGATGCCGATGTAGATATACTCCCATGCGAGCTTACTCGAGAAGATGCCCTGCGCGATGGTGGTCATGAGAACCGCCTGCGGTGCGGAGAGTGCCTGCGCGGGATCCATGCCTGCGCGCGGCATCGCGCCGGGGAAGCCGTACGCCTCATAGAGGAGGTTCAGCACGGGCGCGATGACGAGTGCGCCGACCACACAGCCGATGAGAAGTGCGACCTGCTGGCGCCACGGCGTTGCACCGACGAGCCAGCCCGTCTTGAGGTCCTGCATGTTGTCGTTCGAGATGCAGGCGATCGCGAGGATGATTGAGGTTGTAAAGATGGCGGTCGCCGTCGCAAATTTCTCGCCGCCGGGCATGTCGAAGATGCCGAACGATGCACAGAGCGAGTACATGACGAGCGAGGCGACGATGATGCCGAGGATGCCGATGCCGGAGATCGGGCTCGAGGATGTGCCGACAAGTCCCGCCATATAGGCGCAGGCGGCAGCAACGAAAAAACCCATGAGGACAGCGATGCCGACGCCGACGATCGTAAAGATCAGCTTCTGACTCGGCGGAATGTGCTCGGGGCTGACAAAGGCGTAGAAGATTGCAAGAAGTCCGATGACCGTTACACCAAAGACAAGTGCAATACTCCTCATTGTCATGTCGATGTCCATGCGGTGCAGACCTTTTTCCGCATCATTCGTGCGCGCGCCCGCGATGGATTCTTTCACACCGTCGATGACGGGGCGTGCGAGCGTGATGAGTGTCCAGATTGCGGCGACACCCATTGCGCCGGCGCCGATGAGACGCACCTTCTGTTGGTAGACCGTGCCCGCAAATTTTTGCAGGGTCATGCCGTCGGGCAGCATTTCCGTCATGGTGAAGTAGGGGACGAATCCCGCCCATGCGATCGCGATTCCCGTCAGCATGGCGAGTCCGCTCGCAATGCCGATGAGGTAGCCTGCACCCACGAGCGCGGTGGAGTATCCCAGAGGCAGCTGCGTCATGCCGCGTCCGACATGGAACCATGCCGAGAGCGAGCCGCCAAGTACCTGCAGACCGTTCGTGAGGAATGCGATGATGCCCGCGACGACGCTGCCCGAAAGGATTTCCTTGATGCCGGAGTCGGACTTTCCGTCTTCCTTTGCCGCGCTGCCGACCTTCAGGATCTCTGCGGCAGCAACGCCCTCGGGGTAGGCGAGATCGCTGTGCACGACCATCGCGCGGCGCAGCGGGATCGTGAAGAGCACGCCGAGACAGCCGCCGCACGCTGAGACGACGAGCGTCTGCCAGAACTCGAAGCCCTGCCAGTAGCCGATCATGAGCATACCCGGGATGATGAAGATGATGGCGGACAGCGTACCTGCCGCCGACGCCTGCGTCTGCACCATGTTGTTCTCAAGGATGTTCGCGTCCTTCGCCATCTTGAGCACCGCCATCGAGATAACCGCCGCTGGAATCGCCGACGAGAACGTCAGTCCGACCTTGAGTCCGAGGTAGACGTTCGAGGCTGTGAAGATGATCGTGAGGATCGCGCCGAGCAGCATGCCGCGCACGGTGAGCTCGGGGAGTCTCAGCTCGTGCTGCATGAACTCGTTGTGCGAATCTTTCATACGATAATCACCTATCCTTTACCTAGATGAAGAAAAAATAACGAAAATATTATAACATAGAAATACAGAATGTAAAGGAATCAAATCTCATGTATACAATACAAAACCGCCGACAGGCTTTCTCGTCACCTGTCGGCGGTCATGAGGAAAATACGGGAAGTGATAGGTAACTCTCTTGCATCCAAACGACCTTTGCTTCGTTCCCTGTCCGAGCTAGCATGGGATGGGGAACTTTCCTCCAAAACGCTGAGAAACTACCTCGACATACATCTGACGCACACACCACGACTCCACTCGTGGGAAAACATTCTTCTGCTGTGCGCCTTGTACGTCCCTGCACCCGTCCTCTGCGGGCTGCCGCATCCTCCTGCCACATGTTTCGCTCGGCACCCTATCCCGTCACGTGCCAAGATAGGGTACACACATGCGGACACCCTGCGGCCACTCAATGACCCATCGGAATCTCCTCCCAGTCCGTCGGGGAAATTAGGCTATGCCCACTTCGCTCAGCCAGCGAAGCTGCACCGCCGTGATCCCTCTCCAACAACCGTCGGTCAACACTGTGGAAACTCCGGAGAACTCTGCCCATATGTTTACGGATCATACGGGGGACGACCTGTCCTGAATCAGGCTGTCGACGAATCCTCCTTAACTGCTTCTAGTATACCCAAGTTTCAGAAGATTGTCAATACCATAGGAGAAAAACTTTCGATTTATGAGGATTGACAAAAAGAAAGTTTTATCATAGGATAAGCATATATTTTTTATATGATATAAAGGAGATGGAGATATGGCATATCAACTGTGGAATGTGCTCGATGAACTGAAGTCCGATGCGTATGAGTGGGTGGATCTGACGCATCCGCTGAACAATGACAGCCCATATTGGGCGGGAATTCCGGAGGGCTCTGTGGAGCTCAGCAAGACCTGCTTCGACTGGGGCAATCCGATGCTCGACTGCCTGATCCAGACGTTCAAGTTCCCGGGGCAGTTCGGGACGCACATCGACTTCCCAGGGCATTTCGTCCGCAACCGTCCGCTCGCCGAGTCCTATGGGGCGCAGCACATGCTCTATCCGCTGTGCGTGATCGACGTGACGGAGCAGGTCGCGCACGATGTCCACTATGCCGTGACGGTGGAGGACATCAAGGCGTACGAGGCGAAATACGGCGCGATTCCGGACGGTGCGTTCGTAGCGCTCTATACGGGATGGAGCAGGCATTGGCCGGATATGGATGCGATCTCCGGCATCGCGGAGGACGGCAGTGAGAACTTCCCGGGCTGGTCGATGGACGCGCTGAGGTACATCTACGAGACGCGCAATGCGGCGGCGAGCGGGCATGAGACTCTCGACACGGATGCCTCTGTGGAGGCGGCAAAGGCGGGGGATCTTGCCTGCGAGCGATACCTCCTCGACAAGGGCAAGCTGCAGGTCGAGGTACTGACGAACCTCGATCGTGTGGCTCCTGCGGGAGCGCTGCTCTTCGTCGCGTGGCCGAACATCGAGGGCGCGACGGGACTGCCCGCGCGCGTGATTGCGATTACGCCGAAGAAATAAGCGAATATGCGGCAGCGGAGCAGACCATTGTCTGCTCCGCTGTTTTATATGGCAGGAAAATGCGCCCTGTATGTCGAAACTCCTAATCCATCATATATTTTAGGAGAAGAGAGATTGCACAGCGAATACTTGGAGATTGAAAAGAAAATAGAGAATGGCGAGCGCCTGACACGGGAGGACGGGCTGCGGCTCTTTGCGTGTCCTGACATTGCGTGGATTGGTGCGCTCGCCGACCGTGTGCGGCAGGAGAAGTGCGGCGACATCGTCTACTATAACGTGAACTGCCATGTGAACCTCACGAATATCTGCCTCGCGCACTGCAAGTTCTGTGCGTTCGGGCGCGATGCGGAGGATGCGGGCGCGTATGAGATGAGCGTGGAGGAGGCGGTGGCGCATGTCGCGGATGCGATGCGCGATCCGCATCTCGCGGGACTGCACGTCGTGAGCGGGCTGCATCCGGACTGGTCGTTCGAGGATTATTGGGGGCGGCTCAAGGCTCTGCATGAGGCATTTCCATCGCTCTATCTGAAGGGCTTTACGGGCGTTGAGATCACGCATTTTGCAAAGAGTTCGGGACTGTCGGTACGCGATGTGCTCGTGCGTCTGCGTGAGGCGGGGCTACAGTCGATTGCGGGTGGGGGCGCTGAGATCCTGACCGACCGCGTGCGCGAGGAACTCTGCCCGAATAAGGCGACGGCACAGGAGTGGCTTGAAACGCACCGCACGGCGCACACACTCGGTATCAAGACGAATGCGTCGATGCTCTACGGACACATCGAGACCATCGAGGAGCGCGTCGAGCATATGATGCGTCTGCGCGACCTGCAGGATGAGACGGGCGGCTTCCAGACGTTCATCCCGTTCCCGTTTCTGCCGTCGAATACGGAGCTGGGGCGGACGGTGCGGCAGACGACGATGTGGGATGATTTGCGGACGATCGCAATCGCGCGGCTGATGCTCGACAACTTCCGCAACATTAAGGCGTACTGGGTCATGCTGACCGTGCCTGTGGCGCAGGTGGCACTCTGCTTCGGCGCGAACGACATCGACGGGACGGTGCACAAGGAGACGATTCTCCACGACGCGGGCGCGAAGAGTCCCCGCGCGCTGTCGGAGGATCACATCATCCGCGTCATCCGCGAGATTGGGCGCACACCCGCCGCGTGCGACTCGAACTTTAATATTATTGAAACGTATTGAGGTTTACCGTATATCCCTTGTGCAACGAGGTCTTTGCGTAGGACGTTCAACGTCAGAGGAGGAAGTGCGATGTCGGCATATGAGGAGCGCATTGCACGTACAATGGAGGCGTTTCGCAAAAATCGCTACGATGTCTCGCGGTTCGCCGGTCGCACATCGGCGGCGGACTATCTCGCCCGTGAGATTCGCGGGAAGCGCGTCGGCTTTGGCGACTCCGAGACGCTGCGGGCGCTCTCCCTCTACGAGCGGCTAAGTGAGCACAACGAGGTCATCGACCCGCCGCGCGCGGGGCACGTCGGCGGCATCGAGGCATTTCTCGCCGCAGGGCGTGAGGCACTGATGACAGACGTGTTTCTGCTCTCGGCGAACGCCATCACGGAAGAGGGGCAGATCCTCAACATGGACGGCGCGGGCAACCGTGTCGCGGGCTCGCTCTTCGGGCATGAAAAGACATACTTCGTCGTCGGCATCAACAAACTTGTCCCCGACATTGCGGCGGGCATCGAGCGCATTCACCGCATCGCCGCCCCACGCAACGCCCACCGCAAGGGCAAGAAAACGCCCTGTGCGAAGGACGGCACGCGCTGCTATGACTGCGCGGCACTTGAGCGCATCTGCAACGCCCTCACCATTCACTACAAGAAGATGAGCTATCGCCCGATGGAGCTCGTGCTGATTGAGGAGGAACTGGGATTATAGGTGTAAAGTAAATGATGCAGGAAAGATTGATTTGTCTTTACAGGATGGCGTACGAATGAACGTATAACGTCTTTTTTTGTGCAATAATCGCTTGTGATTTTGTTATACTTGATATATTTAAAATATTGATGTATTATAAGAAAAAATAGAACTGAAAATGAGCAGCTGCAGATTTATTTGCTCGAGCGAAGGTGGTCTTCGCGAAAGGATGAAAAACAAATGAAAAAGAAACATTTGACGGCAGCTGTATTGGGGGCCCTTTTCCATATGTGCCTCACGAGTGACGGATTCGCTGCGGAGGATCCTGATACCCACGTTCTTGATGAAACCGTTGTAACGGCGACACGAACAGAAAAGGATATGATGCAAACGCCTGCGAGTATCAGCGTTATCACCGCTGAGGATATCAAACGGCATAACGTCAAGACACTGAGCGATGCCTTGGCGATGCTGCCGGGGGTCTACGATGCGCGTACGCATGGCATGTCGGAAGTGGCGAACGGAATTACCATCCGAGGATTTGGTGAGAGCAATATCCTGTTTCTCTATGATGGCATGGTGATAAACGATGGCTTTTCAGGAGGGATGAATTGGAACACGGTCGCCGTGGATGATGTGAAGCGCATCGAAGTCCTGCGTGGTCCTGCATCATCCCTCTATGGGGGAAAAGCGGTGGGGGCCGTGGTTAATATCATCAGTAAGGATCCCGATCGGGACAGTGTACACGCATACGCATCCTATGGAACAAGACGTACATGGAAGCGCGGTATCAATCTGTCGAAAAAGATCGATGAGCGATGGTCGGTTTCCTTTGGCTATGAGAATAAAAGAACCGACGGTTGGATGAAAAAATATGTCTATGTGACGCGGGGACGAACAGATACGCCATCGAACCCCGTGGCGACAGGCGCTGTTCAGACGCTCAGGGGCAATGGTCGGACGATCTATCTTCTCGGCACACCGGGGACAGGCGCTAGTGAGGACAACACATTTAATTTTAAGGTGAAGTATAAATTCACTCCGGAACAGTCACTCACATATCGCTATACCCATGATCGATATCGTTATTTTTCCACTAATCCGGAGTCCTATCTGACCGATGTGGCGGGGAACCGTGTTTTTAAGGGGAGTGTTCTCATCGGATCGAAATATTATAACTTCGATGAATCTGACTTCACGGATTACTATGGGCGTCAGGTCGTCGATCGGCACACACTGCAATACCGGGATACGGGAAACAAGCTCATCGTAAATGCGGGTATCTCAGAGGTAAAGGAGAGTGGTTACTCCGGGGGAGATGATTTCGCAGGAGTAGGACCGGGCGGAAAAACGAGCTATCCGAGCAAGACGGTTAAACTGGATCTGCAAAAGACATGGGATCTCGGGCGGCATACCGTTGTAACAGGCTTTGATATACAGCGGGATTCGATGGATTATATCAAATCCAAACTGGCGCATTGGCATGACCATGATTCTGTTACCGCACAGAGATCAAAGACAGGCGGACGCAACTCCGTGATGGCGGTTTTCGTTCAGGATGATTATCGCGCTGATGAAAAGTTTGGCATCAATGTAGGTTTGCGGTTTGATCGCTATCGGAAGTATGACGGATACTATCATGACAACGTTACAGATCTTCGGCATGAGGACGCGTCTTATAATGAGCTGAGCCCCAAGGTTGTCTTTTCCTATTTCCCCAACCGGAGGACGACACTCTATGCTTCCTTTGGACATTCGTTCAATCCTCCGCGGCTGTTCCAACTCTATTGGTACGATCCGGGCGTTGATGTCATTGCGAACCCGACACTGAAGCCGGAGAAATCGAATACCTTTGAGATCGGCTGGAAGGAGAAATTTAACGACAAAACATATCTGGGACTCTCGTTATACCATGCGAGAACCAAGGATCTCATTACACTCAGTGACGAGGATGCGGATGGAAACCGAAAGTATGTTAATGTAGACAAGGTAAAGCGCGTCGGCTGGGAACTGGAACTGCGCCATAGGTTCAATCCCGTTTGGTCGGTGTTTGCGAACTATAATTACGAACTGGCTACAGATGGCGATGATAATAGGATCTACTCCATTCCAAAACATACACTTCATCTGGGCATAAAATATGATCAGAATCCATGGAGTGCATATCTGGAAGGGCAGTATGTCAGCAGTCGTAATGAGCCTCATTATATCGCACATCGCTATCTGTCGGACGACGCCTTCTTCATTGCCAACATTGGAGTGAATTACAAATTTACATCCAATGCAACACTGTCTTTCTCCGTCGACAATCTTTTTGATCGCGACTATTGGCAGTGGTATAAGGCACGAGGTCGCAGCTTTACCGTTGGCATGGAATTCGATCTGTGAGCACGGCGAAAATAGACGGAAAGCTATGTGTGTCCTGCTTTCGATTCGGGAGGTAAGACACCGTGAAATGGATATATCAGCTGCACCGTGTGACTGGGCTCATTGTTGCACCATTTCTCCTGTTGCTGTGTTTGACAGGTTTTTTTCTGCTCTTTGGTGAAGAAATATACGATTGGAATGCTACCCCATCAGGTGCCTATGATGCTGTGAGTGAGGAAGTGCTTTATCGCCATTTGCCGGAGGCGTTGAAAAAGGCGGAGACGGAGGCGCCGGGGCAAGCAGTTCAGTCCATACGGTTCATGCCATCCATAGGAAGCATCCGCATGCGTCTTCAGGAGGGGGATAGCCCTGATGCGCGGCGCATGATCGAACTGCACCTGAAGAACAGTGTCTTGCAGGAGTCCTTGCCGCGTGCATATTGCTGTGCGTGGGTGGGAGATGCCATGCAACTGATGTTGCTGCTTCACGTCCGTCTGAATGATGGAGAGGCAGGAGAGCTTTTCCTTGTGATCATTTGCCTTTTGACGATTGTGTCGATTGGCACTGGCTTTTTGCTCTATCCAGCCTTCACGGAGGGAATGCCCTTTGGTGTGCGGCGGCGTTCTTCGCGTCGACGGTGGTGGTCGGATTGGCACAAGGCACTGGGCATACTGACCGGCAGTTGGTTATGTGTCCTTTCTCTGAGCGGTATTGGTCTGTACCTGTACGAGGCGGGATCGGATCACTATAATGAAGCGGCGTGGACGGCGGCCGGAGCGCAGTTTACCGTTCCAACAGGTGCCACGATCTCTGCTGATCATGCCGTAGAGCGTGTGCGTCGCGCCGTTGCTTCCGGACAAAGCATACAATCGATTTGTTTGCCGGATGCAGAGCATCCCTTTTATGCGTTTGAGGTCGCTAAGGTGTCCTCTGAGACAAACCTATATACACCGCACCAATGGGTGTTTATGGCGAGCGATGGAACCGGAACCCTGCTGATACCAAATGTGTCTGCAGACCTCTTATGGAGCGTTTTGTTTGTCAATCTCCATTTTCATAATCATGATTCTCTGCCGCTCAAAGGTATGTGGACATTTTTTCTGTTTCTTTCGGTGTTGCTTACCGTGAGTGGTGTGGTCGTCTATATCACCAGGTTCTTTCAGGGAACTATGTCGAAGGAAGCGGTGTTTCCCCTCGTTCGTTTCCACCATTATGCTGTTTGGACGTTGGCGCTTCTTCCGGTCATTGGACTTTTTCTTCCTCTTTGGGGCGTGTCATGGATTGCGGCGGCGGCATTCGGATGTACAACGGTGGGGGCATTGTGCTTGATGAATCGAATGTGGTTCAGCAGGGGAAAGTGACTCGTTGTGACGGCTTGGAAACGGGTTTTATAATAAAAATGTGCTGCATGAGGGCAAAAATGTCCTCACGCAGCACACTTTTTATGTTGTAATGCTTATTGCTCCTCACTCGTTTCATCCATCGGATTCCCATCCTCATCGAGGGGGATGTAGACACACTTCTCCTGCCACGGGTACTGATACGCGAGCGTGACCTGATTGTCAAGCCCATAGTGTACGGCGGTCAGTGCGCCCGTGCCCGCATCATCGACGCGCTTCAGCCAGTGCCCGTCATCGAGCCTCTCTTTTTGCGTGCGCAGCCATGCGGGATCGCGCTTCGAGAGCCCTGCCTCGTTCATGTGGAAGACGAGCCGCACGGTTGTATCGCCCACGGGATAGTCGAAGCTGCAATAGGGCGCGTTCCGCTCGTAGTTCTTCGGGTCGGGGCGGAAGAGCTGTTTGAAATAGGCGAGTCCCGCCTTGTTTGTCGTGATGCAGGAGATGACGCGCTGCTTGTCGTACATCTCTTCATCCGCATCGCCGTGCGCTTCCCAATTTTCCCCTGCCTCAGATGCCTCCTGCAGCTCTTTATCAAACTCCGGATCAATCCAGTGGTAGGACATCTGCTCGATGGTCGCACCCTCCTCGATCTCACGCGCAAGCGTCAGGAATTCGTGATCGTCCGGCACGAGGGCAAGCCCTTTCTGCACCGCCGCGCGTGCCCCGTCGCGGTCGCCGAAGTGTGCGCGGAGTTTGCCGAGCTGCAGATATGTCCACGGATAGTCCGGCTCCTCCTGTGCACCCTTCTCTGCCATGCGAAGTGCATCGTCCAGTCGCCCGCAGTACATGAGAGCGACGGCGTAGCGGTAGTAGTATGTCCCGCAGCCGCGCGCGTTCGCCTCTGCTGCGGGCAGCCACTGCGTTGTGCGGTAGTAAGATTCGTACGTGTTCAGATTGTTGCACGCATACGCGTACCAGAGAGCAATATCCAGATCGGCGTATGCCTCCTCGCGCGTGAAGTTTCCCTTGATCGTACCATTTTTGATGTACGACTCAAGATAATGGAACATCTTGTAAAAATAGCCCGTGGAGCCGTCGTCCATCGCCTTAAGTTTCCGAACCGCCGCAGGGGAGAGCAGAGAGGATTTCGCGGCGGCGGGGGTTTCCTGCTCCGCGCCATCATCCTCCTCCGTACGATCAAAGAGGCTGACGGAATTTGCGTCCCGTCGGAAGGAGTGGAACACCGCCCACGGCAGATCCGTCTGTTCGAGAAAGCCGTTGGCGGCGTCGAGGACGGCGCGCAGATCCCATGCGAGAAAGTCCAGATAGCCGCAGTCCGTACCCGTCGCTCCGCCAAGGAAGGTCACAGCATCCGGCTCCTTGGTATCCCTCTCGATTGCCGTCATGAGCGCATCGCGAAACGCGAGGGGAGCCTCCGAATCCGTGCGCAGCGCATCCGTCAGCGGATAGGCGAGAAAGCCCGCCACAATCCCGTCCGCATGGTACATATCCACGAGTGTCGCATCGTTTTCCGTATAGGCGCTGAGGATGGAGGGCAGACGTGTACTGCCCGTGTAGACATCGAACCGCCAGCTCGTATCGGAAATATCCTGCGGCTCGCGTTCGTAGGCGAGATAGGAGTGCTTCAGATAGTCCTCTGCATCGCTGTCGAGAGAAAGACCCGCTTCCTCAAGGGCCTTTGGCAGATCCGTCAGTAACATCGGCGGCTCTTCCTTCGGCGTATCAATGATCTCGAAATCATGGATGAGGCGGATGGAGGCGATTTCGCCGAGTGCCTGATCGACGATTGTGGAGAGCATCCACCATGCGCGATTCTCGTCCTCCTTCAGGAGAGGAAGGAGTTTTTCGCAGTAGACCATGAGGGCGATCCCCTCTCCCTCCTGTGTGAACCAGACGGCAACATCCCTCATCTCGATGCTGTAGTCGCCCGTACGCAGGGCACCAAGAGAGGCGGTGCGCCCGACGCGGATGTCCCAGTGCTCGCGCACGGAGGCGGGGGCATGGCGCGCGAAATAGATGAGCGGAAAGAGCTTTGCGCGCATGCCCTCGGGCGTCAGGATCAGCTCATATTTCGCGCCGCCCTTCCCAAGCTCGAATGAGACGTCATCAAAGGCGATGTGCAGAACAGTGTCGCACCGCTCGATGAGCTCCTCGCCGTGATCCGATCCCGCATCCATCCGCGCGCGCAGCTCCGCCTCTATGTTCTCGAACGCCGCCCACGCTTCCTGCACGCGGGTGCGGAACGGACGCTGAAAGAGCGGCAGGGAAAGGTCCTTGTGACAGTACGCAATCATACTCTTGGTATCCGCATCGCCGGGAAGCGCGGCGAGTGCCGCCTCGAAGTAGGGGAGGGCGCGGTCCTCGCGGTCGAGGTAGTAGTAGGCGTAGCCCATGCGGAAGTTCCAGAGATGATCGCCCGCGAAATAGTTCGCGTGCGGCGCGAGAAGTCCGATTGCCTTTTCAAAATACGCGCGGTCCTCTGCGCTCGCCGCATTGTTGTAGGCGCGCGCAAGCTCACTGTCGAGTTCCGGCGTGCGCTCCTCGCTTGGCAGCGCCTCGATCTCCGCGATGATCTTCTGAAATTCGTTGTTCTCGTGCCAAATTTGGCACTGTTCGAGTAGTGTCATGAAAAACTCCCCTGCTTAGTCCCACCAGAAATACCAGATGTTTGACTGCCTCAGATCGCGTGCGAGACGCGTGACACTCATGCCGGGTGCGCCCTGCTCGATGATGTCGGCGCAGAACGCGTACTGCTCCTTCGCCAGATCCAAGGCGCGCTCCTGCGGTTCTATGGGCGCGGGAACGCTGTATTCGAGCGTGTCATAGGTGAGGACGGCAGGCACAGCGCCGTGCTGTTCGTGCCAGTATTTCGAGACCGCCATCAGCGCGGCAGTGTCGGGACAGTCGTTCCACCCGCCGAACGGCAGATACGCAAACACCGTCCACGGATGTTTCACGGGAATTTTGGCGAGAATCATCGGCTGCGTTTTCTGCGTCTCGTAGTCCCAGTAGCTGACAAAGTGGTCGGTCTCACGGAAATCCTCTCCCTCCACATCGTCCGGCGCCTCCCCTCGGCTCAGTTCAAAACGCTCGCCGAGCCGTTCCATCAGGATCGATTTGCCGTCTCCGATGGGCTGTGCAAGGATTTTCTTGCGGTACTTTTCCACGGCATCGGCATCGAAATCATAGTCCTTGAACGCGCCCTTCTCCGCTTCCGCATTCATCGTCAGGCTCTCCCACAGTGTATCGCTCGGGACGATGAGGAGGGGGACATAGCCCTCGCGTACGCCAAGCCGTGCAGCGTAACTATATGCCGCGACAATCGGATCATCGTCCGCCATCGGCGGGAAGTACATCAGAGAGCAGTCCGCTCTGCCGCAGTTCAGGTACTGCATGATTGCGGCAGCGACGTCGCTTGGCGCCTCATCTTCATTTTCCTTTCGCTCGTCGCTGTTCCGCTTCCATGCGTCCCATCGCTGTGTGATGAGTCGTGCCATCGCCGCATAGTAGTCCTCGTCGAACGGAACAAAGAGGTATGCCTCCTGTTTGAACTCGTTCGAGTGGTAACGCGCCGCACCGAAATAGGAGAGGGCATAGTTGTCGATGTCCGAGGGGAAGGAGGGGGCCTCGCCGTCGTAGTAATACTGTGCGAACGCCGTGCCCTCCTCGCCAAAGAAACCGCGCATCAGAATACCGTGCAGGTCGTCGCGGATAAAGGGGCGCAGGTCGGTATCTGCCGGATGCTCCCGCACGGCGCGGACGGTCGCCGCATACTGGCGGACGAACCAATCCGCCATCAGCTCGTGTTCGATGCACCAGCGCAGATAGATCGCGAGGTGGTTGTACGCCGTGATCTCATCTACGGGCAGCTTCTTTTCGCGCAGGCTGTCGAGGTGCCACTGTGCATTGTCCATTACGAGATCGGTGAAGTCCTCGGACGCGAGTGCACTGCGCCTCTCCGGATCGACGACGAAGCTCACACGACGCTCGTCAAAGATGTTCAGCAGCTCTTTTGCACTGCGGTCGAACTTGTAGTTGAGTTCGTCCCGGTAGAGTGGGATGATCTGATAGAAATTGACCTCATCGCCGTTCGGGAGGGGGCAGACGGTGTCTCCTCCGCCTTTGACCTGCGCGCTGACGAGCAGGGCAGCGGTCAGATTGGTGCTTGCGGCATAGGGCGATCGGTTGCTGATCGTGTGTCCCCAGCCGAGCCAAGTGTTGTCCTCGATCGGCAGACGTGCGAGGTTCTTCAGCAGGCGGATCGGCCAGTAGTGCACTTCGTCGTCCTCGTGGATCTTCCAGTCGGGCGGCAGGGCGATCGCGAGTTCCGCGCGTTCGAGCTTGTATTCGGCGAGCTCTTTTGGCACGTTCATGCGGTGCGCGCCCATCCCGAGGGTGACGAGCATATAGTAGTTGCGTTCCTCGGTCGGATCGACAATGCAGATGTCCAGGTGGATGTCCGGCGAGACAATCTCATGAAAGACGTTCGCATACGTGCCGAAGTTCGTCTCAATGTAACTTTCGACGGTCTCCAGTTCTTCCTCGGTATAGACTTCTGTGGGCATCGGGGCTTTCTTTTTATATGCAGAGTCATTTTTGCCAATTTTTTTCATCGTGTTCTCCTTTATGACTGAGGAGCAGGCTCTCCAGCATCGTTTCCAGAAGGCTTGTCGGTGTGATGACGAATCCCTCCGCTGTGATCGTTTCATTGAAGAAATCAACGGAGCGGTCATGGTCAAGGAAGTGATTCCGTGCCAGGTATTGCTCGACATCGTCGAGGGTAAAGGCACACTCCCTGAGCGCCGTGTCGGCAAACGCGTTGGCGTAATGGATGCTCTTCATCGTGCGTTTGCGTTTTGTCTTCGGGTAGGCATTGCATAGTTCCTGTCGGAGTACTGTCGCCATCTGTGCGGGCGAGGCATCCTCTATGACAGGCATGGATGGGAGGATGCGCTCACGGCAAAGGTGCGCGTACAGTGTGCGGAACTTTTCTGCAAGTACGGTATCATCATGGTCGGTCATGGCTGCGCCTCACGTCTGCTGGTGCTGCATGGAGACAATCTGACAGTCGGGGCAGAACTCGATGTAGAGCGTGCCCTCCATATAGTCCGTCAGCGCCTCCCAATGAATCTGCATGAGGTACTTCATCGGCTGCCCGCAGTCGGGGCACGCTGTATATTCCCAGTCCTGCCACCAGAGCGCAAAGCCGCCGAGCGTGCAGGTGTCCTCGAAGCGTGCGCCGTAGAATAGCGGAACAGGCTTCTCACCGAGGATGAGATTGTTCTCAAAAATCCTGACAAGCTCCTCTTCGATATACGTGGTATCGCCCGCATCCTCGTAGGAAAGTACCTCGCTGCCGCCATCGAGCGTATAGCGGCTCAGTATCGGCTCTGCATATGCGACGCAGTTCGGACAGCAGGTTGCTGTGAGGATGCCGTCAATGCCGAGGAAGTGCAGACGCGCATCCCGTCCGTCGAGGACGAGCATATCCGCCATGCGGCAGCCGCAGTGCGGGCAGTGCTCCTCCCGCGGACGGGCCATGCGGATGGGCGAGCGGCGGAGCTCCTCCTCTGATGCGGCGTGCACCAGTGGATAGCAGGTGCCAAAGTTCAGCATGCGGCGCCGCCCCTCGCGGTCGAATGTCCAGCCGCCGCACTGCGCATAGACGGAGGGATCGACGTGCAGCTTCCCGCGCCACGGGCGCGGATTGCGTTCGAGTGCAAGGAGTGCCGCAAGGGATTGGTCATCGCCCTGCATACCGAGGCACATCATAAGCTCGTTCGCCTCATGTGCGATATCCGTCTCCATCAGTGCCGCGATCAGTCCATCCCGCACATCCGTCGGCGCGTGATAGTAGAGTGCCGAGGGCCAGAAGGAACGCGCCGCGAGTGCCGCGCGTGGGATCTCCGGTGCGAGCCGTCCGCGACAGCTGAGCAGATACCAAAAATCATCGGGAACATCCTCGATCTGCGCGATGATCTCCTGCTCCTTTGCCGCGACCTCCTCCGGCGTCCATGCGAGTGCCGCACGGCGATTCGACGCTGTCCTGCACCGCCAGCAGAGTCCCTTGTAGCCGAGCTCCGTGCCGCAGTCGGGGCATTGGTAGGGTAGCGTCATGATCGGCTCCTTTCGTGATTTGCGACTTTGTTTCTGCAAGAAATCCCCCTTCCTGCTTATGCAAAAAGGGGGATTTCGTCATGTTTTCGATTATGCGTATACGTCAACGCTGTTTCCGAGGCTCGGATCAAGGCTCGCGGTGGTTTCCTCGAGGAGCTCGAGGGCATCCTTGCCGGAGTCCATTGCCATCTTTGCGACAGCAATGCCGAGGCTCTGCTGTGCCTGCATCTGGTGCATTCCGACGGACATCTGTGCTACATCCATTGTAAGATCCATTTCTTTTCTCCTTAGACGTAGATGCTGAACAGGTTCAGCATGTTCGAGTAGCGCGACATGGTGGGCAGCGATCTGCCGTTCAGCAAATTCGATGCGTAGTTCAGCTGACTGCCGATCGCCTGCTCCATCGACGGGATGACGCGGCTGCGTGACATCTGCGCGTACTGTGCGTGCCGGTCAGCGCGTCCGGCAAGTCCACCGTTGCCGAGGATTGCCTCGGACTGTGCAGGTGAGCTTGTGAGCGCGCGTGCAAGACGATCTTCGTTCACCTTCATCTTACCTGTTTTGGCGTCGACGGAGATGCCCATTTTGGCGTAGGAGTCCGCCTTGTACGTGGTGTCGGAGAACTCTGTCGTGAGCTGTTGGACGCCCTTGCCGAGGCTCTTGTTGTCCCGCAGGAAGTCATTCGTCTCGTTGTACTGATTGACGAGATCCTTGACGTTGCCGATGGCGGACTTGAGCTTGTCGCTATAGCTTTTCGAGCCGTCCGCATTCGTGGTGATGTCGGCGCTGCTCAGCTGGTAGTCCATCCCGCCGACCTTGCCCGCAGCCTTGCGGAGATCCTTCATGTTCGAGTCGTACTCGGCGTAGAACTTGGAGCTTGTCTCCGTGTAGGACTTGCGCAGCTGCCGCGCCTGATTCGCAATGTCCATGATGGAGCGAAGCTCGTTTGCGCTGGAGTCCTGCCCCCGATACTGTGCGGAGTAAAGGCTGGATCCGCGCCGTCTGCGTGTCTGGTCGCTGAAGAGCGCCGCCGTTGCGTCCGTGCGCGAGTTGTTTGCGTAGAGCGAGCTGTAGATGCTGCGCGCTGCGCTGGTCATCTGTGTGATTGTTGCCATGTATGTTCCCCCTTCCATGGTCATGGCTTGGGAATAATTTCCTATGTCTATTATATCGTTTTTTGTGGAAATGTCATTAGTTTTACGAGAAAAATTTATTGCGCAGTGTTTGATTTGTGGTAGAATAGGAAAATATTTGGAAGGAGGCGCGGCGTGAGGGCTGCATTTATGACGCTCGGCTGCAAGGTGAATCAGTTCGAGACGGAGACGATGGAGGGGCTGTTCCGCGCGCGCGGCTATGAGGTCGTACCGTTCGATGCGGCGGCGGATGTGTATGTCATCAATACATGCTCGGTGACGCATCTGAGCGATCGGAAGTCGCGTCAGTTGATCCGCCGTGCGGCGCGCACGAATCCCTCTGCCTGCATTGCGGTGACGGGCTGCTATGCGCAGGTTGCACCCGAGGAGATTCGCGCGCTCGCGGGGGTGCGCGTGGTGATCGGGACGAAGGAGCGCGCACGCATCGTCGACTATGTGGAGGCATCGCTCCGCGAGAACGAAGGCATCGCGGGAACAATCACGGACATTATGCAGGCACGCGTCTTCGAGGACATCCCACTGCACTCCTTGCCGCATCGCACGCGCGCCTTTCTGAAGATCGAGGACGGCTGCCAGAACTTCTGCACGTTCTGCATCATTCCGTATGCGCGCGGCCCCGTGAAGTCGCGTGCGCTCTCTGCGGTCGCGCGCGAGATGCGCCTCTTGACGGAGGCGGGCTTTCACGAGGTGGTGCTGACGGGGATCCACCTCGGCGCGTACGGGATTGATCTCACGGATCGTCCGACGCTCGCGGATGCGTGCCGCACGGCGCTCGCCGAGGAAAAGCTGCGGCGCCTGCGCCTCGGCTCGCTCGAATCGGTGGAGCTCTCGGCAGATCTCCTCGCACTGATGCGGACGGAGCCGCGCTTTGCGGCGCATCTGCATCTGCCCTTGCAGGCGGGGAGCGATAACGTGCTGCGTGCGATGAACCGCCACTACGATACGGCGGCGTTTGCGCAGCTGATCGCGGAGGTGCGCACGGCGGTGCCGGGCGTTGCGCTCTCGACGGACATCATTGTGGGGTTTCCGGGGGAGACGGAGGAGGATTTTGCGACCGGGATGGAATTCGTGCGTGCGATGGGCTTTGCACGCATGCATGTATTCCCGTACTCGGCGCGCAAGGGAACGCCTGCTGCACGGCGCGCTGATCAAGTGCCGCCCGCAGTGCGCAAGAAGCGTGCGGCACGCATGCAGGCACTCGCAGAGGAGATGGCGGAGCAGTATCATCGCAGCCAGCTCGGCTCGGTGGCAGACGTATTGTTCGAGACGACGGAGGCGGGTGTGACGGACGGGCTGACAGAAACGTATGTCCGTGTCTATACGGATGCGCCGGTGCAGCGCGGCGAGATCCTGCCCATGCGCCTCACGCATCTCTACCGGGATGGTGTGTGGGGAGAGCCTGCGAGGGCGTTGTGATGGAAGAGATGCGCTCGGACAAAAATTTCCTTGACATGATCCCCTGATTCTGCTATTATAATCGAGTCGCAAGACACGTGACTCAGTAGCTCAGCTGGATTAGAGTATTTGACTACGAATCAAAGGGTCGGGGGTTCGAATCCCTCCTGGGTCACCATTATGAACATGAACGTCGACGGAGGTCGGCGTTTTTTTGTGTCCGTTTGATTCTCAATAAGGATGTTGAGAATGAAAATATGAATGCGATTCATTTTTCTCTTTTCAAATCCATTATTTTTCGCTATAATAGTTCTGTATGACAAAAGAAAGGGTGAAGTTCTTTTGGAGGAGAAAATGGGCCGCCGGGAACGCAAGAAGCTGCAGTCGCGTCGAATGATTCTCGAGGCGGCAATCAGTGAGTTCTCGAAGAAGGGCTACAAGGACACGTCTGTTGCGGACATCATGAGTACAGCAGATCTCGGCATCGGAACCTTTTACAATTATTTCAACTCGAAGGAGGATCTGCTGTTCTCCCTGCTCGGTCGTCTGAGTGAGACGATCCGCATGGCACTTGCGGAGGCACGTGCGGCAGAGCGTACGTCGCTGGAGCTGCTCGAGGTGGGTGCACATGTGACGGCGAAGTTCCTCGACGAGAATCGCTTTGTCATGCCCCTCTTTCTCTCCGCATCCCACCATGTGATGCACGGCGGAGCAGAGCATGGTGCGCAGGCGATGCCTGCCGACAAACCGTCGAGCAGCCGTATGACGCCGCAGATCAAGCAGGTGTTTACGGAGATCATCCGCGAGGGACAGGAGGCGGGCGAGATCCGCTGTGATGTCCCGGTTGATCTCATTGCGGAGATGTTTCACTCGCTCTATCAGGCGGCGGCATTCAGCCAGCTTGAACTCAGCTTTCAGGAGAACATCGCGCTCAAGACGCGGCTGCTTCTCGATGGTATCCGAAAGCGCAATGAGGCGGACGCGTAAACTGTGTGTTGTGTGTATTGTATGTATTAGGAGACACTAATGATAAGCGTTACAAAATTACTTTTTATGGATGAGTACTACGGCGATTCTCTGCGATACGGGCATAACGCGCACCGTATGAAGAGCGGTGCGGCGGAGGGCATGGGCCCCGTCGTGGTTTGGAACTCGACGCGTACGTGCAATCTGCGCTGCCGACACTGCTATATGTCCTCGGACGGGCAAAAATACGAGGGCGAGCTGACGACGGAGGAGGCGAAACGCTTCATTGACGATCTGGCGGAGTTCCGCGTGCCCGTGCTTCTCTTTTCGGGCGGCGAGCCGCTGATTCGCCCCGATTTCTTCGAGCTGGCGGAGTACGCGCGCGACAAGGGGGTGCGTCCGACGCTCTCGACGAACGGGACGCTCATCACGCGCGAGGTGGCGCAGCGGATCAAGGATCTCGGCGTCGGCTATGTCGGCATCTCACTCGACGGGCTTGCGGATGTCAACGATATGTTCCGCGGGGTCGAGGGCGCATATCAGCGTGCGATGGAGGGGATCGAGAACTGCGTCGCCGTGGGGCAGCGCGTTGGGCTCAGATTTACGATCAACCATCACAATATCATGGAACTCGATAAAATTTTTGATTTTATCGAGGAAAAGGGGATCAACCGCGTCTGCTTCTATCACCTCGTCTACTCGGGGCGCGGCGGGCAGATGATGGATGAGGATGTGACGGCGGAGGAGTCGCGGCGCGCAATGGATACGATCATCGCCCGGACGAAGGACTTTGAGGCGCGTGGTCTCAAGAAGGAGATCCTGACGGTGGATAACCACTGTGACGGAGTCTACATGTACCTCAAGGCGCTCGCGGAGGGGAACGATGCAGGGGCGGAGCAGATCAAGAAGCTGATTGGCGCGAACGGCGGCAATCGCTCCGGCATCGCATTCGGTGAGGTCGATCCGCTCGGCTATGTGCACCCCGACCAGTTCACTCAGCATCACACGTTTGGCAATGTGCGCGAGCAGAAATTCGGCGATATCTGGCAGGATATGACGCATCCGATCCTCGCGGGGCTGAAGGATCGCAAACCCCTCCTCAAGGGACGCTGCTCGAAATGTCAGTATCTCAGCTGGTGCAACGGGAATTTTCGCACGCGCGCTGAGGCGCGGACAGGGGATTTCTGGGAGTCCGATCCGTCCTGCTATCTGACGGATGAGGAGATCGGTGTGCGGGGGGCTGCGCTGTGAGCGCCCCGATGGAGGCGGCGCACGCCGCACACGGGCACGCGATGAGCGATGCGGCGATGGGGGGACATCCCCACGCGCATATGGGCGGTCATCCCGGTGGACATCCGCACGGTATGGGACACCCCGGCGCCCACCCGCATGGGATGCCGAAAGGGCATCCGAAGGGCGTCGCGGGCGGCGGGGTGAAGATCATCTCGTGGAACACGACGAATGCGTGCAATATGTACTGCGCGCACTGCTACCGCGATGCGGGCTGCCGCGCGGACGAGGAGCTCTCGACGGAGGAGGGGAAGAAGCTCCTGCGCGAGATCGCAAAGGCGGGTTTCCGCATCATGATCTTCTCGGGCGGAGAGCCCTTGACGCGCCCCGACATCCTAGAGCTCGTTTCCTATGCACGCGGACTCGGACTCATCCCTGTGTTCGGCACGAACGGGACGCTCATTGACCTGCCGATGGCAAGGGCGCTTAAAGAGGCGGGCGCGTGCGGCATGGGCATCTCGCTTGACTCGCTCGACAAGACGAAGCATGATACGTTCCGCTCGTTCCCGGGCGGTTGGGACGGCGCTGTGCGCGGCATGATGAACTGCCGTGAGGCGGGGCTGCCATTCCAGATCCATACGACGGTGATGGACTGGAACGCGCACGAGCTTGAGGCGATGACGGACTTTGCCGTGGAGATCGGGGCAAAGGCGCATCACTTTTTCTTCCTCGTGCCGACGGGACGTGCGGAGACGATCGAGGAGGAGTCGCTGCGTGCGGAGGCGTATGAGGATGTGCTCTCGCGCATCATGAAGAAGCAGCAGACGGTGGACATCGAGTTGAAGCCGACCTGTGCGCCGCAGTTCCTGCGCATCGCCGACCAGCTCGGTGTGGATACGCGCTTTACGCGCGGATGTCTTGCGGGGCTGACGTACTGCATCATCAGTCCGCGCGGCAAGGTGCAGCCGTGTGCGTACCTCAACCGTGAGCTCGGCGATGTGCGCGAGATGCCGTTCGATGAGATCTGGGCGAGGAACGAGGTGTTCCAGCAGCTGCGCACGCTCGACTACGGCGGCGGCTGCGGCTCGTGCAGCTACAAGAAGTCCTGCGGCGGCTGCCGTGCACGCGCCGCGTACTACCATGACGGCGACTTCATGGCGGAGGAGCCGTGGTGCCTGTATCACGGGCGGCGCGGCGAGGCGTAACGGTATATAAGAAAGCCCCCGACGATGGTCGGGGGCTTTTGTGTAGAAAGATTTACTTGCACTTCGAACAAATGAATGTATAATAGAAACAGAGAACCCTCTGACAAGCTATGGCGGCTACCTTCTTCACCTTCCCGATTCTGTAAGTGGGAGGTGTTGCGATATGAGTTACTACGAGTTCATCCTTGCGCTGATCCTCGTCACTGGCTACATTATCTGCGTTAAAAAGAAATAACCGCCCTACCTACCAAGCACGAGCGGTTATAACCGTGTAATGTGAAGAGGTAGCCGTCTTGTCACGGTTCTCTTTTTTGTGTCTTTATTATATCAGATGCGTGTCTGCAATGCAAGTCATTCCTTCACGCTGAGTGCTCGCATGGCATTGAGGATGGCGAGGACGGTGACGCCGACATCGGCGAAGATCGCCGCCCAGAGTCCCGCGAGCCCGAGCGCCCCGAGGACGAGGACGATGCCCTTGATGCCGATGGCGAAGACGATGTTCTGCCACGCAATGTGCATGGTCTTGCGTGCGATGTCGATGGCGGTCGCGATCTTCTTCGGCTCGTCGGTCATGAGGACGATATCCGCCGCCTCGATCGCTGCATCCGAGCCGAGTGCGCCCATCGCGATGCCGACATCGGCACGCGCGAGCACGGGCGCATCGTTGATGCCGTCGCCGACGTAGGCGAGGGTCTTGCCCTCCTTTTTTGCGGAGAGCAGATGCTCTACCTGCGCTACCTTGTCCTGTGGGAGAAGTTCTGCGTGGACCGTATCAATCCCAAGGCTCTTGCCGACGCTCGCGCCGATCCAGCGCGAGTCGCCCGTGAGCATGACGGTCTCGCGTATGCCGCGCTCCTTCAGGGCGCGGATCGCCTCCGCCGCGTCCTCCTTGAGCTCGTCCGCGACGTGAACAACGCCTGCGAAGCGTCCGTCGACGGAGAGGTAGACCGCGCCCGTGTGCGGGACGGGCGGGATGTTTACCGTGTTCTTTGCTGTGAGAAGGTCGTGTGTGCCGAGCAGGATGAAATGCCCGCCCACGTGCGCAGAGATGCCGCGTCCCGCGTTCTCCTCGAGCGCGTGTATGTCCGTATCCTCGGTTGTGCCGCCGCCGCCCGTGAAGGCGCGGAGGATGGAGCGCCCGATGGGATGGGTGGAGTAGCGCTCGGCGTTCGCCGCATAGAAGAGTACGTCCTCCTCTGCGAAGCCATCGGCGGGCACGACGCTTGCGACGTGGAAGCTGCCCTTGGTGAGTGTGCCGGTCTTGTCGAATACGACGGTGTCCGCCTTTGCGAGCGCCTCAAGATAGTTGCCGCCCTTGATGAGGATGCCCGCGCGGCTCGCACCGCCGATTCCCGCAAAGAAGGAGAGGGGCACGGAGATGACGAGGGCACAGGGGCAGGAGATGACGAGGAAGGTGAGGGCGCGGTAGATCCACATGCTGAACGGATCGCCCGTGACGAGCGGCGGGATGAGGGCAAGGAGCACGGCGCCGATGACAACAGCGGGCGTGTACCAGCGGGCAAAGCGCGTGATGAGCGTCTCGGTGGTCGCCTTTTTGTCCGTCGCCTCCTCCACGAGAGACAGGATACGCTCGACGGTCGATTCCTCGTACGGCGTCGTGACGCGCACCTCGAGCACACCCGTCGCATTGATGCAGCCGCTGATGATCTCATCGTTTGCCTGCACCGTGCGCGGCATGGATTCACCCGTGAGCGCGGAAGTATCGAGGAGTCCCTCGCCCTTCGTGATGATGCCGTCGAGCGGGACGCGCTCGCCCGGATGGACAATGATGGTCTCGCCGACCTCGACCTCGTCGGGGAATACCTCCTCCTCCGCACCATCTCTGAGCACACGCGCCGTGTCGGGACGGATGTCCATCAGGGATGAAATGGAACGGCGGGAGCGCTGCACGGCGTAGCCCTGAAACCACTCACCGATCTGGTAGAGCAGCATGACGGCGACACCCTCGGAGTAGTCACCGAGGGCAATCGCGCCGAGGGTGGCGACTGTCATGAGGAAGTTCTCGTCAAAGACGCGCCCGTGGCGGCTGTTCATCGCCGCACGCCAGAGGATGTCCCAGCCGGTGAGAGTGTAAGCTGCGAGGAGGAGCACAACGCCAACGATTGTGTCTTCGAGGATCATTCCCGGGATGAAGAGTGCGGCTGCTCCGCCGATGCGCAGGAGCAGCCTCTTCTGTTTCTTCGTCATGACCGGATTCCCTTCTGCAATCAGACTTCGAGTACGGCGTCCGGCTCGATGCTCCTAATGATCTTCCCAATTTCTGCGACGATCTCATCGAAGCGTGCATCGTCCGCGTCGAGCGTCATGCGTGCACTGAGGAAGTTGATGCGCACTTTGTTCACACCCGCTATTTTTGCGGCAGCATCCTCCATCTTCTGCGCACAGTTGGCACAGTCGAGATCGCGAATCTTGAATGCCTTTTTCATGGGTATCCACTCCTTTATTTAAATGATATATGAACAACTATTCATGTGTTTGATTATAAAAGGGGAGGAAGAGATTGTCAATAGGTAGTATTTTTATTTTTGCAAGCAAAAACCCCGAAGCGGCAACTTCGGGGTTCATTTGAAGGGTATTTTACAGCTTAAACTTCGACGTGATGTCGTTGAGCTTTGTCGCGGTCTGCGCGAGGGACTCGGCGCTGTCGCTCACGTCATGCAGGCTCGCGCTCTGCTCCTCGGAGGCGGCAGCGACGGTCTCGGCGTTTGCGCCCGTCTTCTCGGCAACGGCGCTGATGTTCTGCGTGTTGCCGACGACATCCTGCATATCCTGCGCCGTATGGTCGACCGCTTGGCTGATATGTTCAATACTTACGCGTACGTCGTCGAGGCGCTTCTGGATGGAATCGAATCTCTTCTCCGTCTCCTCCGTAACTTCCTTGCTCTCCGCAACCTTTTCCTCGGCGTTTGTAATCGCTGTTGCCGCATACTGGATGCTCTCGATCATATGGGTGATGGTCTGCTCGATCTCGTTCGTGGCGGCAGAGCTTTGCTCGGCGAGCTTTCGGACCTCCTCAGCGACGACGGCGAAGCCGCGACCCGCTTCGCCCGCACGTGCTGCCTCGATGGCTGCGTTAAGGGCGAGGAGGTTCGTCTGTCCCGCGATCTCGCGGATGGTGGTGACGACGTCCTTGATGGCATCGGAGCCTGTGACCAGTTTTTCCGAAACGCGTGAAATCTCCGTCATGGAGTCGCTGACCGTCGTGTTTTGCTGAACGAGCTGGTGGATGTACTTCATGCCCTGACGAGCATCGTCCACGGCATCGCTTGCGGTCTGGTTCGCATGGACTCCGCTTGCACTCATCTCCTCGGTGCGCGCACTGACCTGCTCGATGGCATTCGAGATCTCACCGATGTTGCTGTTGTTGTGTACGGCGTCGGATGCAACATCCGTGATGGTGTGTGCAATGCTCTCGGAGACCTGCATCTGCGACTGGACGGAGTTCGAAAGACTGTTGCTCGCCTTGGAGAGGTTGTCTGCCTCGGTCTGGATGGAGCGGACAATCTGATGAAGGGCGTCCTTCATCTCAATCAGCTCGTTCGCCATGTCACCGATTTCATCGTTCCATGTTGCACGTGTGCCGGGGAATGAAAGGTCGAGCTTGCCGAGCCTTCCGACATCGCCGCGCAGCTTGATGAGGCGGCTCGCGAGGCGGCGTGCGTACCACGTTGCCGCTACGCCGATTCCGATGATGCCGATGATACTGATCGCGAGAACGATCATAAAGATATGGTCGACGGTATCGTTCAGCTTCTCAAGTTTCTCTTCCTGCACGGAGGTCTGGAGCTCGGCAGCTTTGTTGAAGAGAGCGTCGATCTCATCCGTCTTCTTGCGCAGTTCTGCAGAGGCCGTAGTCGCTGTCGCAATATCGTTGCGCTCGTACAGGGAGATGATCGTCTTCGATCGCTCCGTGTAGTCATGGACGGCGCTGCGCAGCTCCTCGCCGCGCTGCTTCGCCTCGGGATTGACCGCGTGATCGGCAAAGACGACGAGCAGGTCGTCCGCCTTCTTGAGCGCATTCTCCGTATCCGTGGCGCGGCTTGCGTCGTGCGTGATGATGTAGCCGCGCAGCTCGCTCAGCCCCTGATGGAAGTCATCCTCTGCCTCGAGCAGTGTAATGCTGTTCTTGACCGTGACGGAGAGCAGATGCTGATAGTCCACACTGGTCGCCTTGAACTCGTAGAGCACGATGGCAAGCAGTACGATCATCAGGGCGATAACGCTTCCGACGAGTCCTGTCAGCTGCAACCCGATGGGCATTCTCTGTCCCATAAAATCCTCCTCATTTCTTTGTCCCACATCGTGCGTTCGTTCCCCCGAAAGAATGCACAGTATAAACTTTAATGCGAGGCTATTTTGCACCCGATGAGACGCTATGTCAATCATTTTTTTATCAAAAGAAAAATTTTTTTCAAAAATAATTTTTAGCTATTGCACACATGGACATAATATGATAAATTTACATCAAATTTTCTGCTGATGCCGTGTGCCAGACGTTCGGTTGTGGACGATGGGGGCGGCACATGGGCGCGTTTGGAACGATTAGCCGGCCTTGGTGGGGGAGCACCTCGGGACTTGGCAGGGTGATTAGTGTCTGCACGACGGAATTGTTTATAAAAATGGATTGTGCATGGACGACCAAATGATATGGCAGGAGATTGAAGCCGGTGAATATACCGGCTTTTCTTTTTGCCCAAAATACGGTAAAATACTGTTGCATCACCCGTGATTTGTCGATTACCATAATATAGGATGAAATTACATTACACGGAGGTAATGGGATGGCACTTTTTGAGGGAATCGGAAGAATCGGCGACTATGCGCAGATGCGCAATCTGCGTCGCGAGATGAAGTATCGCATCAAGACGGGAAAAAGCCTCGCACAGGCGATGGGTGCGCCCGTCCAGCCCGGCAGGGTGAAGTCGAGTGAGACGCAGGAAACGCGGGACAAGGCAGATGCGAACCGCGAGGCGCTGATCCGTCAGAAGCTGCGGCAGGGGCGAAAGCTCTCTGCCACGGATAAGCAGTATCTGAAGGAAAACAACCCCGATCTTTACGAGAAGGTGGCACGGATCGAGGAGCGGCGCGAGACGCTTGCGCGTGCGCTGAAGCGTGCCAAGACGAAGGACGAGGCGCTGCGCGCCGTGGCACAGGCAAACATTGCCGTGCTTGCCGAGATGAAGTCGGGCAGCGGCGAGATGCCGAGCTTTCATGGTGTGGGCGGCGGCTCCGCCGAGGGGGGGGCGTCCGCGCCCGCGATGACGGCAGGCGGTGAGGCTGCTACAGGTGATGCACTCGATGCGCCACTGACCGAGGGCACAGCTGCGGCACCGACGACGGGCGATATGCAGGGGGCGCTCGGGCGTGAGGCGGTCGCGCAGAGCAGCGAACATGCGGCAGAAGGCGCGGGGGCTGCGCAGGAACGTGCGGACGGCGCACAGAACGCCCCGCAGGATAAGGAAAAGGAAGGCTTTCAGCCCGGTCCTTCGACGCGCGACCAATATGGCAACCGCCGCGTGCTCTCGCGTGAGGAGCTCGACGACATGATTCGTCAGGCAGAGGCGCAGGGCAAGCTCTCGCCGCTCGACAACGAGAAGGTCTACCTTCTGCGCGCGCTGCAGCGCGAGTGGATGGAGTATGCGAACTCCGAGGAGTTCGCGAACCTCCCGAACACGGCGCTTGATGCGGCAGAGGAGGAGGCGCGCGGCGTGCACCGCAAGAAGCGTACGGAGGGGGAGCCCGCACCCGTGCGCCCCGCGCCAAGCGTTGCCGAGATTCTTGCCGCGCGCACCTATTATCATGCGTCGCACGGCGTGGAGCCGTTCGAGGCGAGGGGCTGAAGAAAGGATATCCGATGTTTACATTTAAGGGGGATGGATTCCCCAGTTTTCACGGCATCACGCCGCAGATTCACGAGGAGGCGTTCGTCGCCCCGCAGGTATTCCTCTCGGGTGATGTGCGCATTGGACAGTACTCCGGTCTCTGGCCGGGTGTCGTCGCACGCGGCGATGTAAACTACATCTCCGTCGGCGTCTGTACGAACATCCAAGACCTCAGCTGCCTGCACGTTGCGGACGACTACCCGTGCATCATCGGAGACTATGTGACCGTCGGGCACTGCGCCTGCATCCACGGCTGCGAGATCGAGGACCACGTGCTCATCGGCATGGGCGCGACCGTCCTCACGGGTGCAAAGATCGGGCGTGGTTCCATCGTTGCGGCGGGTGCCGTGGTCAAGGAGAATGCCGTCATCCCTCCGAACTCACTCGTGGCAGGCGTGCCTGCAAAGATCGTACGCGAGAATATCGATCGCGTCGCGACCATCCACGCGCAGGCGCTTAAGTACAAATGCGAGTGGGCCGTGGAGTACGGTCTCTATCCGGAGATTGGCGGGGAGCGTTATCACGGAGAGAAGATCATCTGATGGCAGAGGAAACAGATCTTATTCGTCAGCCGCACGGACGCGAGCAGCAGGTGAAGATGGAGATCGTCTCCATGATCCACGGCGGTGAGTCGCCCTACGATGTCATCCATCACGTTGCGCAGTGGCTCGAGAAAGTCTCGGGTGAGCCGGGCTACGCACAGTACGTGGAGGATGCCATGCGCGCGGTCTATGGATGCGCACTCCAGCATGTGCGACCGATGGAGGACGAACTGCGCGATGTGGAGGAGCGCCTTGCGCGCATTCGGATTGCATACAAAAAGCCGGAGTTCACCGAGGAGGAGAAGAAGCGCATCCGCTTCGCCATCGACCTCCACGAGAAGAATATCGTGCGCCTCAAGGAGTGCATTGCGCGCGCCCGAGCGAACGGTGAGGCGGCAGAGATTGTAAAGAACTGATGTGTTTGTGATTCTGTGTAGTCGGATGTGGATGCGCGCAATGCCACATGTATACCGTGATATAGGAAGCTCCTATGCTTGCAGGCATAGGGGCTTTTATGATAGAATACATTTATTCTCGCCTTGGGCGATGATATGCCGAAAACGGAATGGAATTTTGTTTGGAGGGAAAGACTATGAATATCTCTACCGTAAAGAAAATTTTTGCGGCAGGCGCGGTCCTTGTATTCTCTGCCGTGCTTCTCACCGGCTGCGGCGGCAACTCCGCATCGTCGGGAGATAAGAAGTTCCTCAACATCGGTACGGGCGGCACGGCGGGCACCTACTACCCCATCGGCGGCGCGATTGCCGAGGTGCTGAACAAGGATATCCCTGGCATGAACGCGAGTGCACAGAGCACGGGCGCGTCCGTTGCCAATATCAATATGCTTGCGGACGGTGCAGTCGATCTCGCGACGGTGCAGAACGACATCACCTACTATGCCGTGAACGGCACGGAGATGTTCACGGATAAGAAGGTGGCGGGACTCCAGGGCATCGCATCGCTCTACCCAGAGACCTGCCAGTTTGTGACGCTCCAGTCCTCCGGCATTAAGAGCCTCGCTGAGCTCAAGGGCAAGCGCGTTGCGGTTGGTGCTGCAGGCTCAGGTGTCGAGGCGAATGTACGCCAGATTCTCGCGGCGTATGGCGTCAGCTATGACGATATCGATGCGAAGTTCCTCTCGTTTGCCGAGGGAGCAAGCGCGCTGAAGGACGGCAATGTGGATGTCGCCGTCCTGACGGCGGGCTATCCAACGGCATCCGTGCAGGACATTGCCTCGCAGAACCCCGTGCGCCTGCTGCCCGTGGAGGAGAACGTAGCGGATCAGCTGATCGCGAAGTATCCCTTCTATACCAAGACCGTCATTCCTGCGGGCACCTATGCGGGCTTTGATGAGGCGGTGCCGAGTGTCTCCGTCATGGCGATGCTCGTCGCGGGTCCCTCCGTGAACGCTGATCTCGGCTACAGCATCACGAAGGCGATCTTCTCGAACCTCGACCGCCTGCAGGCGGCGCATGCAGTCGGCAAGCAGATCACGAAGGACACGGCGAAGGCGGGGATGTCCCTGCCGATGAACGAGGGCGCGGAGAAGTACTTTAACGAGAAATGAGAGCCTATGCGATTGCACTCGCTGTAGCAGTGTTCCTCGTTGCGTTCGATATTCTGAGTGCGCCTGCGCTGTTCCTGCGTGCAGGGGATGATATGATTGTCCTTGTGCGGCAGATTCGGGATGAGGTGCCGGTTACGATTCACTTCATCCACTCCGTACAGAAGACCCCCGTCGAGGAGTTCCTGACCGCACACGCGGACGGGCATTTCCACCTCGCGGGCACGCGCTATCAGTCGCACGGCGTGGGACTGCCCTTTCTCCCCGAGGAGGGGACGTTCCGTCAGGAGGGGGAATACTTCATCCTCGATATGGACCGCGACTACAGCGAGCTGAGTCTTAGGACGGGCGTCGGCACGGAGCTGACGATTGAAGCGGGCGGGGCGCGCATCCCCGTCTACGAGATGTATCCCGTCGGCACGCGCATCGACCTCGTTGTCGCACCTCTCTACACCTACTTTTTATGAGATTTCCGAGGCTGCCGTTTGGCGGCCTCATCTTTCTTTTGTTCTGTTTTTGTGAAATATTGTGGATATAAAAAGCCCTAAGCCTGCCCCGCTTGCGGGGAAGGGGGACCGCGAAGCGGTGGAAGGGGCGCACCGAAAAATTCCTCAAAGGATGTGAACTCTCTATGACCGATCACAAGACTGCCGAAGCAGTCCTCAAGAAATATGACCGCGAATCAAACACCGTCCACTATGCGGGACTTCCAAAAAAAATCATCGCCGCCATTGCCATCACCTTTTCCGTCTTTCAGCTCTATACGGCGACCTTCGGCATTCTCGACGCGCAGCTGCAGCGTGCTGTCCACCTCGGCTTCGGACTCGCGCTCGCGTACCTCCTCTATCCCTTTCGGCGCGCGTGGACACGGGACAGCTTCTTTCATCCCATCGACGTGATCTTCGCCGTCCTCGGTGCAGCGGCACCCGCCTACATCGTCATCCAGTATCGCGAACTCGTGACGCGTGCAGGCGCGATTGCGCCGACCGATGTGGTCGTCGGCGGCATCGGCATCCTCCTCGTCATCGAGGCGACGCGGCGGGTCGTCGGGCTGCCGATGGTGACCGTCGTGCTCTTCTTTCTCGCGTACGCCTTCCTCGGTCCCTATATGCCGGGCGTACTGGCGCATAGGGGGCTTTCGATCGAGCAGCTTGTCAGCCACCTCTACTTTACGACCGAGGGCATCTTCGGCATCCCGCTCGGCGTCTCCTCGACGTTCATCTTCCTCTTCATCCTCTTCGGTGCATACCTTGAGAGCACGGGGCTCGGCAAGTTCTTCATCGATCTGGCGAACGCCGTCGCGGGGTGGGCGAGCGGCGGTCCTGCGAAGGTTGCTGTCCTGTCGAGCGGACTGATGGGTACCGTCTCGGGAAGTTCCGTCGCAAACGTCGTCGGCACGGGCTCGCTCACGATCCCGATGATGAAGAAGCTCGGCTATCATCCGAACTTTGCGGGTGCGGTCGAGGCGGCGGCATCCACGGGCGGTCAGCTCATGCCGCCGGTCATGGGCGCAGCGGCGTTCCTCATGGCGGAATTCGTCGGCGTTTCCTACATCGAGGTCGTCAAGGCTGCGGCGATCCCTGCGCTCCTCTACTTTACGGGCGTCTGGCTCGGCGTGCACTTCGAGGCAAAGCGCAAGAATCTCAAGGGGATTCCGCGCAATGAACTGCCGAATCCACTGACCCTCATCAAGGAGCGCGGACATCTGGCGATCCCGCTCGTTGTCATCGTCTATCTCCTCGTCTCGGGCTACACACCCATGCGTGCGGCACTGGTCGCCATCGTCCTCTCCATCGCCTGTGCCATGCTGCGCAAATCCACGCGCATGAAGCCGATTGAGATCGTCTACGGGCTTGAGCGCGGCGCGAAGGCGGTGCTCGGCGTGCTCATCGCCTGTGCGGCGGCGGGCATCATCATCGGTGTCGTCACGAAGACGGGCGTCGGACTGCGCCTCGCCTCCGGACTCATCGAGATGGCGGGCGGCATGCTGCTCCCCGCGATGTTCTTCACCATGATTACGGCGATTGTCCTCGGCATGGGCGTGCCGACCACGGCGAACTACGTCATCACCTCGACCATTGCTGCGCCCGCGCTCGTGCAGATGGGCGTGCCCATCCTCGCGGCGCACATGTTTGTCTTCTACTTCGGCATTATCGCGGATGTGACACCGCCCGTCGCGCTCGCCGCCTATGCGGGGGCGGGCATCAGCGGAGGCAATGCGCTCAAGACGGGCGTGCACGCGTCGAAACTTGCGATTGCGGCGTTTATCATCCCGTACATCTTCGTGCTTTCTCCCGTCATTCTGATGGTCGACGCAACCCCGCTGACACTCATTGTCGCGACGCTCTCCGCGCTCCTCGGCATGATTGCCGTCAGCTCCGCACTTTGCGGATTCCTCGCCGATCACTGCCGCCTGTATGAGCGCGTCCTGCTCATCGTCGCGGGACTCCTCATGATCAAGCCCGGCGGCATGACCGACATGATCGGTCTCGCCATCTTTGCCGTGATTCTCGCGATGCAGTACACGCGCGCGAAGAAGGCGGAAGCATGAAGACCGCGCAGGAATCCATCGAGGAGCGCAGCTTTTTCAATGCGATCAAGACACTGAACGGGGCTCCGGAAGTCGATCGCGATGCGCTCTGGAACTACCGCATGGGCTATGCCCTGTACTTTTTCGCGGTCAATCGTTATCCGAAACTTTGTGCTTTGCGTCTGGCTCTGCAATATTTGGAAGCGGCGGAGCATGATGCGGCGGGCAAGGCGGAGATCGAGCGTATCTTCTTCGGCAAGCCCGGCGGGATGACGGAACGGTGCAAAGAGGCGGTTGAAAACAAGCACGGCTGGTATGCGGAGGAGCCCGCTTCTATGAGCGTGGAACAGCTCGTGTGTGAAGTTGAGGCGGAGCGGGAATGCCTGCGCCGTGCGGTGACAGCATTCTTTGAACGCACGCAGCGGCGGGAGATTGTGATTACACATCATCCTTCGCAGAAAAAACTTCCCGTCGGGGCAAGCAAGTTCTACGGAACACCCGACCTGCCCGCAGATTTTGACTGGCCGTACTATAAGGGAACGGACTTCGAGGATGTGACAAAGAACCGTCCACTCGCCTTTCTCGCGCAGATCAACCTTGGCGAAGCCGCGCAGTACGATCGCACAGGTCTCCTGCCGAAGACGGGCGTGCTCAGCTTCTTCTATGAGACCATGTCGATGGAGTGGGGCTTCGAACCGGGGCACAAGGGCTATGCGCGCGTCTACTATTTCAAGGAGACGGAGCAGCTTGTCTCGACGGCGATCCCGGCGGAAACGAAGGAGTGGAGTGTGGGCGAACAGGCACTGACATTTGCAGACGCCGTCAGTCTCCTGTCGTCTTTTGCATACAGCCGCAGGAGCGGGAAAGAGGTGGATTGGGACACCTACAACGAACTGCGGGCGGAGTTCGGATACGATGCTGCCGCACACGAGGACAATCCCATGAAGATGCTCGGCTATGCGGATGAGATTCAGGGCGAAATGGAGCCTGAGTGTGAGCTTTACAGCAGAGACATCGAGGGGGATGTGCACGCACGGTGCTTCGAAGAGGAGGATGCGGATCCGGTGGAAACATCCGTGGAGCGCTGGGTATTGCTGCTGCAAATGGGGACAGTGACGGACGGGGATACGGAGCTGATGTACGGCGACTGCGGTCTGATCTACTTTTGGATTCGGAAGGAAGACCTTGCCGCACGGAATTTCGACCGTGTCCACCTGATTTTGCAGTGCGGTTGACGCATGCTTAATGGGATTGATTTTTTGCGCAAATCAGATACAATGACCATAGAACAGCGAGCGTGTCGCCGCTCAGAGTGCGACCACAACAAACGGAGAGGGTCGATGCCTTCTTCGTTTGCTTTGATATGGACAGAATAAAGAAAAATACTTGCAAAAGTCTATATAAAAAACGAGGAACCCTTGCACGTTTGCAGGGGTTCCTCATTTTTGTGTGTTCCGTAGGGAATCACTGATAAAATAGACCTTCAGATTGGCGTAGATTTTTTCGTCCGATTGAGAAGGAAAACCGGACGCAGAGTGGTGCTCTGTGGAGGATTTGCAGGCGTTGTGCGGGCAAAAAAGATGCGCCAAGATGATGGTGCTGAATTTATCAGTGCTTCCCTAGTTCTTATCGAGCGGCTTGATGTCGATCGGAGCGTCCTCCGTGGATTGCTCCGGCTCTTCCTCCGGGTCCTTGCGCTTGCGCAGGAAGAAGAATGCGCCGGCGCCGATGAGGATGACGACGAGGACGATGGTGCCGATGATCGTCGTCTTGTGCCAGATGCGGAATGCGACCTCCATCTTCGACGACTCGCCTGTGACAAGCGTCTTGCCGAGGTTCCACGTGAGCTGTTTGCCGTCGTTCTCCGAGCGATCGGCGTTCGAGCTTGTGGGCACAACGGGCAGTGTCATCTGATAGGTGAACGTGATGTTGCTTGCGAACGCACCCGCGCCGCCGCCGTTCTGGCTCCCCTCGAAGAGCAGGTCGAAGTTGTAGTCCGTGTAGAACAGGCTCTTGTTCGCGGTGATGCCCGTGTTCTTGCCCTCGTTCGCCTTGAAGAAATCGTTCTCGGACAGCTTGTCGATCGTCGCGTAGTGCTCCGTGATCTCGTAGCCCGACATATTCTCCTTTGTCACGGGTGTGACCTGCGCATCAGGATTCTTGGCAGTCGCCGCCGTCTTGCTCTGCTCGACGATCTCGGCGAGCATCGGCACACTGACGAGCGTCGTCTTGAGATCGGCACTGCCGTCCTCGTTGATAACGACATTTACATCGCCGCTGAAACAGCCGCTCGTGAGTGCGAGTATGCCCAGCATCGCTGCCGCGAGGACCGTGCGCACCGCATGTGTGCATCGTGTCAGAAACATAAGATACCTCCTATAAATTTTAATACCAATTCTATTATATTCTACATGAGTATGTTGGATTTTGCAAGACGAATGATTGACAGGATGGAATACAGTGATTTTTTCATTGTATTATTCGGAATCTCATGCTATACTCATGCAAACTCCATATATCTTTATGTTTTTCGAGCCGCCGTACCTGTGGCACAGGCTATGGTGCGTCGGCCTGATCGCGGGATTCTCGCAGATCACGGGGGAAGGTATGGAAACGTCCTTCCCTGCCCGCAGGCTTTTGTCTGCATTGCAAAGGAAAACCGGCAGGGGGAGAACTGCGCTCTTTTTGTGCGCTGTAATTGCTCGCTGGATTTTTCCGGCGGGCATTTTTTGTTGGGAAAGTTTGGGGATTTGCAGAACGGAAAAGGGGCGTTATGGGGCAATATGCGCGTATGATGGCGGCGGGGAGTGTGCTCGCCGTACTGTTTTTTGTGCTCTCACTCTCGGTCGGGCGGTTCTATGTTCCGTTCGATCAGGTCTGTGCGATTCTGGCGTCAAACTTTATCGAACTTCCGATCACGTGGGACGCGTCGATGTATAATGTCGTCATGGTGATCCGCCTGCCGCGCGTCCTCGGGGATATTCTCGTGGGCGTTGCACTCGCGGTGTCGGGCGCGGCATATCAGGGCGTCTTTCGCAACGATCTCGTCTCGCCCGATCTCCTCGGTGTCTCGCAGGGCGCGAGCGTGGGCGCGTGCCTTGCGATTCTCGCGCATTTGACGCTCGGAGTCACGGCGGTCGCAGCGTTTCTTGGCGGTATCGCGGCGGTTACGATGACACTCATGCTGCCGAAGCTCGTGCAGAGCCGTTCGCGCATCGTGCTCGTCCTCTGCGGCATCATCGTCTCGGGCTTTATGGCGGCGGTGATCGGGCTGCTCAAATACCTCGCCGACCCTGATACGGAGCTCGCGGACATTGTCTACTGGCAGCTCGGCAGCCTTGCAAAGGTCTCATGGGACAACCTGCTCTACGTCACGCCGATCATCGTCCTCATGCTCGCGGGGCTGCTTGCGATGCGCTGGCGCATGAATGTGCTCTCGCTCTCCGATCAGGAGGCGGCGAGTCTCGGCGTGAATGTGCAGCGCGAGCGACTTGCCGTGATCGCGCTTGCAACACTCCTCACGGCATCGGCGGTGTGCCTGAGCGGAACGATCGGCTGGATCGGGCTGATCCTCCCGCATCTGGCGCGGATGCTCGTCGGCGGCAACCACGCGCAGCTCCTGCCCGCGACGGCGGTGCTCGCCGCGTCCTTCCTGATGCTCGCCGATCTCCTCGCACGCACGCTGACCTCGGCGGAGGTGCCGCTCGGGATCCTCTGCGGCTTCGTCGGGACACCGTTCTTCGCGTGGATTCTCTATCGCCAGCGGAGGTATTTCTGATGGAGCGCGCAATGCTTTGGCTCGATGACGGCTCGTTCCGTTACCGCGCGGATGCGCCGTACATCTTCGAGCACATCTCGTTCTCGATCAAGGGCGGCGAGGTGCTCGCGCTCCTCGGGCGCAACGGTGTCGGCAAGTCGACGCTGCTTGCGTGTCTCATGGGCTTTCAGGAGCTGACACAGGGGCGCATCTATACGAACGGGCACAACATCTATGCGATGTCACCGCGCGAGCGTGCGCGGGAGATCGCGTTCGTGCCGCAGATCATTAGCGCGGAGAGCTCGTTTACGGTGCGCGACTACGTGTCCTTTGGCGCGACGGTGCGCACGGGGATGTTCTCAGCGCCGAACAAGGCGGACTATGCGCAGACGGATGTGATCCTTGAGGAGCTGGGCATCGCGCACATCCGCGACCGCCAGTGCAGGGAGATCAGCGGTGGTCAGCGACAGCTGGTCGCCATCGGGCGCGCCCTCCTGCAGAATACGCAGCTCATCCTCATGGACGAGCCGACGGCGGCACTCGATGTGCGCAATCAGGTGCTCGTCCTGCAGATCATCGACCATCTGCGTGCAAAGGGCTACGGGGTCGTCTTTACAACGCATCTGCCCGAGCAGGCGCTACTGCTGAACAGCCGTGTCGCGCTCTGCTTCGGCACGCATATGGATTTTTACGAGTCCGTGGACGAGGTGCGGGTATCGCACCTTGAGGAACTGTACGGGACGAAGCTGAGCCTTTTTCACAGCGACAATGTGGGGCGTACGGTCTGCGTGATTCCTCGGCTGTAGTATGTCGTGCATCCCCCTCGCGAACGCCTCGTTGCACAAGCGGTCGCACACTTATCTGTCTAAATACCTGCGGATCTCAATCGCGCTTCGCTTGAACGAATGAAATCCGCAGGGGGCAGAACGTGTGCTTTTCCCGCTTGTTCCACTAGGGGTCGCTACGGGGGATTACACGCTAACAATAAAGTTTCAGGTTTTTCAGATGAAAGGATGTATGCAATGAAGAGAAATCTCATTGCGCTGCTGGCTCTCGTCATGATGGTCGCAGCACTTGTGGGCTGCGGGACGGAGAACGCCGCGCAGGGCAAACAGGAAAGGGCGCGCACGGTCACGGACATCGACGGCACGGAGGTCACGATTCCCGCGAACGTGGAGCGCATCGCCGACCTTTGGCACGCGAACAATCAGGTTGTGCTGCTTCTCGGCGGCGCGGACAAGCTCGTCACAACGACGAAGAATGTGCAGGGGCTCCCATGGTTCGCGCAGGTCTATCCGCGTATCGCGGAGATCTCCGCGCCGGTCAAGGGCACGGATGTGAACTGGGAAGAGGTTGAGAAGGAGAAGCCGCAGGTCGTGCTTGCGAGCAGTAAGGAACAGATCGAGACGGCACGCAAGAACGGCTATACGGCGGTGCGTGTCAACTTTGCGACCTATGACGGGCTGCGCAAGGTTGTGAAGATCACGGGCGATGTGCTCGGCGGCGATGCTGTGAAGAATGCGGAGACGTACCTCTCCTACCTCGACGAGAAGACGAAGTTTACGGATGAGCGCACGAAGAAGCTCAGCGATGCCGACCGCCCCGTCGTGCTCCACATCGTCGGCGGCGACGACCTCTTCAAGGTGGACGGCGTGGATACGATCATCGACGAGTGGATTCGCTACGGCGGCGGGCGTAACGCGATCACAGCGAAGGGACCACAGATCAAGACAACCATCGAGGAAGTCCTCAAGGCGGATCCGGATATCATCATCATCGGCGGTATGCAGTCCGCAAAGGGCATCGAGGCAATCAAGAACGATCCGCAGTGGTCGAGCATCAAGGCGGTCAAAAACGGGCGCATCTATGCGAACCCCGTCGGCACGTTCAACTGGGATCGCTACAGTGCCGAGTCCGCGCTGCAGCTTCTCTGGGCGGCACAGACGATCCAGCCGAAGCTCTTTGCCGATGTCGATCTCGTGAAGGAGACCGTGGACTTCTACAAGCGTTTCCTCCACTATGATCTGAGCGAGGCAGATGCACAGCGCATCATCAAGGGCGAAGCACCTGCGAAGTAATTGTTTCATTGATTGTCGGCACTGCCCCAGAACTCTCTGTGGCAGTGCAGCAATACAGGAAGCACTGATAAATTCAGCCACGCCATCTTGGTGCATCTTTTTTGCCCGCACTGTGTCGACAAATCCTCCACGTAGCTTTGGCTATGCGTCCGGTTTGTCTCCTTGTTCGGACAAAAAATCTACGCCAATCTGACGGACTTCATTTTATCAGCGATTCCTATATTTTAGGACAGCGGGGAATCCCGCAGGGAAAGGACTGTTTTGTTTATGAAGAAGAATCTTGTCGCGGCTCTTGCCGCAGCACTCACGATCGGCGCGGCATCGACCACGTTTGCGGCGGCGAATCCGTTCAGCGACGTTCCGCGTGACCACTGGGCGTACGATGCTGTGACCCAGCTTGCCGCAGACGGTGTCATCGAGGGCTACGGCGACGGTACGTATCGCGGTGACCGCAACATCACGCGCTATGAGATGGCGCAGATGGTTGCAAAGGCGATGGCAAAGGGGGATATGTCTACATCGGACAAGGCTCTTGTTGATCGTCTTGCCGCTGAGTTCGCCGATGAGCTGAACAACCTCGGCGTGCGCGTTGCAAATCTCGAAAAGAACGCCGATATGGTGAAGTGGACGGGCTTCTTCCGTTATCAGTACACAAGCGATCGTCATGATGGCAAGGCGCGCGCGAATCAGAACATGGCGATGTTCCGCGTGTTCCCGACGGCAGAGGTCAACAAGAACTGGAAGGTGACGGCACGTTTGACGGGCTATCATCTGATGGATAAGGATGCGGGCGACGGAAAGGGCAGCGAGAACTTCAAGGTGGATCGCGCCCATGCCATCGGCACGTACGGCAAGTTCGAGGTGCGCCTCGGTCAGATGCCGCTCTTCTCAGACGTGGATAACGGCATGGTTTCCGATCCGCCCTCGATGTCCGGCGCGACCGTGCGCTTTGGCAATGTGGTGAGGGCAAAGGTCGTAGCGGGGCGCGTCAACAAGCTGGGTACTTCGAGCGATCCTGCGGCGAACGTGCAGGTGATTGAGCTGACCGGCAAGAGCGGCAAGATCAATGCGGGCGTTGGCTACTACCATGCGAACAGCGAGAAATATCGCGTGGCGGGCTACAAGAACAGCGGCACGACGGACGAGGCACGGATCTTCTCCTTGGGCGGCGGTATTGCCTTTGACAAGAATGTCAGCCTCTCGGGCGCATATGCGCAGAACACGGAGGCGGATCGCTATAAGAAGGCGGGCAGTGTGCAGCTCTCGTACAAGGGCGCGAAGAAGTCGGATGTCGGCTCGTGGGGAATGTTTGTCGCCTACCGTCACCTCGGTGACTATGCTGTGTTCAAGCCGACGTACAACGCGATCAGTGCGGGACAGAAGGGCTGGGAGGCCGGCGTTCACTATGTGCCGTTCAAGAACGTTGTCGGCAAGGTCGAGTATTTCCGCGGCAAGGATCTCAAAGGCGATAAGGATGCGAGCAAGATCTTTGCGCGTGTAGATTTCAATTTCTAAACGAATTATTTTCATACTGAGCCACCCGATGACATTCGTCATCGGGCGGTTTTTCTAAACGAAAGGAGATTTTATGAGAGATACATTCATCCTGCGGCGTGCCCTTACCGCGCTCCTCGCGGCGATCGTTACGATGGCGCTGCTCGTGGGCTGCGGGCAGGACGCCAAGAAGGCGGCGGAGCAGAAGCCCGTAGCGGCGGAGAACTACACGTTCACTGATCAGGCGGGCAATGAGGTCACGGTGAAGGCACCCGTGGAGCGCATGGTCGTCCTGCAGCATCACTCGCTCGACATCATCTGCCAGCTCGGCGGGCAGGACAAGATCGTCGGTGTCGAGTCGACGTGGCAGCGCGACCTCGGCGACTACATCGCGGACATCTGGCCGGCGATCAAGGAGATGCCGACACCGGGCACGCTCTCGCAGCCGAACATCGAGGAGATCGCAAAGCTGAAGCCCGACATCGTGATCGTCGCCTCGCAGTCCGATCAGGCATCGGCGGCAAAGCTGCGCGAGATGGGCATCCCCGTCGCGGTGATTTCACTGCGCGGCGAGGGGAAGCAGGCGGAGGCGCAGAATCCGCGCCTGTCGAATGCGGACAAGGCGTATACGGACGGCCTACGCGGTGCGATTGAGATCCTCGGACACCTCACGGGACGTGACGCGAAGGCAAAGGAGCTCTGGGCATTTGCCGAGGAGAGCCGCGCCATCGTCGAGAAGGCGGTTGGCACGATTCCCGACGCGGAGCGCGTGACGGCAATCCCCGTTGGCAGCAAGCACATGGTCTACGGCAACGACAAGTATGTCGGCTGCATGCTCCTGCGTGCGGGCGGCATGAACCCTGCGGCGAAGGACATCCAGGGGAACGGCGAGTACAACGTCGAGTCGCTCGCAAAGTGGAATCCCGATGTCATCATCTCGCAGGATCGCTACCCCGAGATCTACAAGGAGTTCACCACCGATCCCGCCTACGCACAGCTGCGAGCCGTCCAGAACGGCAATGTAATCGAGGCTCCCTACTGGGCAAAGCCGTGGGGCAATCCCGATGCGGACTCGGTCGCGCTCGGCGAGCTGTGGCTTGCACACATGTTCTATCCGGACAAGGTGAGCGCAGACGTGGTCATGGAGCGCGCGAAGAAGTTCTATGAGACGTTCTACGGCGTGCCGTTCACGGGCACGGTCGGAGACGGCATCGTGCGGAAATGACGCGCGTAAGTAAATACGTCATGGGGGGGCAGGGCGCTCTTTTCGTCCTGCTCCCTTTGGCGTGCATCCTCTACTCGCTGACCCTCGGTGCGTATCACATCTCGCCGACGCACGTCTACCAGATTCTCCTTGCGGACTTCACGGGCGTACTGCCGCCCGATGTGACAGCGATGGAGGTGTCGATGATCTATGACGTGCGCCTGCCGCGCATCCTCGGCGCGGTCGTTGCAGGCTGCGGGCTTGCCGTTGCGGGCGGTGTCTTTCAGGCACTCTTCGGCAATCCCCTCGCGAGTCCCTATACGCTCGGCGTATCAAACGGCGCGGGATTCGGCGCGGCCCTTGCGATCGTGCTGTCTCTGCCGGCGGCGGGCGTGCAGATGGCGGCACTCGTGTTCGGCATCGTGTCCGTGGGGCTGACGTTCCTCCTCGCGGGACGAAAGCGCGGCGCATCCGTCACGATGATCCTCTCGGGCATGCTTGTGAGCGCATTCTTTTCCTCGCTCGTGGCACTCTTGAAATTCACCGCCGATCCGCAGGAAAAGCTGCCGCAGATCGTCTACTGGCTCATGGGCTCGCTTGCAAGTGTCAAGTTCGATGGGCTTCTGCTCATCCTGCCCGCGTATCTTGCGGCACTCACGCTGCTGTTCCTCTATCGCTGGCGCATCAACATCCTCAGCATGGGCGAGCAGGAGGCGCAGTCGATGGGCGTTGCCGTCCGGCGTGACCGCGCCGTCATCATTCTCGCTGCGACACTCGTCACTGCGCTCGTCGTCAGTATCTCCGGTATCATCGGCTGGGTCGGCATCGTCATCCCGCATCTCGCGCGTATGATCGTCGGCCCCGATTTTCGGCGGCTGATGCCCGTGTCCGCATCGCTCGGCATCGTCTATCTGCTCGTGATCGACGATCTCTGCCGCACGCTGACGGCACTTGAGATTCCGATTGGTGTCATTACGGGCATTGTGAGTATTCCGATCTTCATTTACTTCATTCTGCGAAAGAAGGTGCGCTGGTGAGACTGGACGTAGAGCAGCTGGGCTTTTCCTACGATGCGCGGCGCACAATCTTGGAGGATGTGACATTCTCCCTCGCGGGCACGGGGATTTACTGCATTCTCGGAAAGAACGGCACGGGCAAGAGCACCCTGCTGAAATGTATTGTGGGCGAGCATGGCGGCACAGGGCGCGTGCTCCTCGACGGGAAGGAGCGCGGTGCGTATGGGCAGCGGGCACTCGCGCGAAAGATCGCCTACATCCCGCAGAACCATACGCCGACCTTTCCCTTCCGTGTGCTCGATGTCGTCATGATGGGGCGCACAGCGCACATGCGCTACTTCGGCTCGCCCGGAGAGCGCGAGGCGGAGCTTGCCCTGCATCACCTGCACTTTCTTGGCATCGCGCATCTCGCGGAGCAGCCCTATACGAACATCTCGGGCGGCGAGCGTCAGCTCGTCCTGCTCGCGGCGGCGCTCACGCAGCAGCCGGAGCTCCTCATCCTCGACGAGCCGACAGCACACCTCGACTTCGGCAACGCGCACCGCTTCCTCCATCTTGTGCAACGACTTCATGCGCAGGGCATCGGCATCCTGATGACGACGCACTTCCCCGATCACGCGCTCTATCTCGCGGCGGAGACCCTCGTGCTGAAGGACAAGACACTCTGGAAGCACGGCGCGGCAGCGGAGGTCATCGACGAGGAGGGCATGACCGCACTCTACGGACTGCCTGTCCACATCGGGCAGATCGGCACGCGCACGGTCTGTGTCGGCGGGGATATTGCATGAAGTTCGCGTCTTGAAATTTGAAATGTGCTGTGCTATACTATGCCTAGGCAAGGACGAACTGATACAGGCGTCACAAACGACGAAGCCCCCGTAAGAACTGGCGATTCTTACGGGGGCTTCTCGCACATTTATGGGGCGTTCTCACCTTGGGCTAGCTACTCAACGAAGGCAGCTGTCTAGCCACTGGCAAATGTAGTAGGCTACTACACTCGCCGTAACAGCTTGCACAAAATATCGAACTGACATTACACCACACCCTCTGCTACTTGAGTGTTGGGGTGAGTAGCATGAACGGTATAGCATACAATATATTCTTTTTGATATAGAAGCAGGAAAACGAGGGAGAGAAAGAGAATACTTCGTCATTGTTACGTTTTTGGAAGCGGCAAAGGAGTGCTGACTATGACAATGCGGGTGAATGGAGAAGCGCCGTCTGCATACGCGGCGGCAAAGACGACGAACGCAAACGCGGCGCAGAAAAACGATGTGGCACAGACGGAGCGCGTGGAGGCGCCCGCCTACCGTGTCGAGATCAGTGCTCGCGGACGCGATGAGAGCGACGGCGAATACATCGCGCGTCTGATGAGCAGCACCAAGCGCTACGACGGCGAGATCAAGGCAGGCTCGATGGAGGAGTTCTACACATCGTGGCGTGCGAAGCAGAAGGAGTTGACGGAGCGCGCGGCGGAGAAGAACAGCGCTGTTCTCATATTGCCTGAGCCATATTCGGACGAGTTGTATTGGAAGGGCGATCAGATACTCGGCATCAACATCTACGCCGAGCACTGGACAGAGAAAAAGGGTGTAGAGAATCCTCTGTATGCGGAGGCGGACGAACGCTTTGAATCATATCGGAGTGTCATCGACAAAGTGCGTGCGGGCGGTGCATCCGCATTTCGGCAGTACAATCTGAAGTTTGCGGGGATGGCGGCGCTTGCAAACAACGCCTATGCAGATGAGGAACTTGGGAAGCGTATTGCACGTGGACATACGACGGTGGAGGAGTACACGCGGGCAAAATCGTACGCAAATGAGCTCCAAAACCGTGCGGGTGTCTTTGTTGCAGTCGATTTTAGTTCGCCGTCGACGAGGTTTGCCGCGCGGATTCGTTACGAGTATAATGGTTCGCTTGCGAACATCGGTGTCAAGGAACTGGATTTCATGGCGCGTCATAAGGAAGCGAGTGACGTGTGGGTCAAGGCAGCACAGGGCGCGTACAAGAACCATGCAGAGATCGTGTCGGCGCTCAAGAAGTCAGGTCGTGACGATACCGCCGTAGCCTATCAGGAGTTTCTTGGTGGATTGACCCGCAGACATTATTCTTTGGATGAAGCGATGCGTGCGAACTTCTCTTATGCACATGGCGAACTCTGGGAGGCGGCAACGAACGATGCGGACGGCTATGACCGCTTGCAACGTTCCATGCGCGGCAATGATAACGCTTCGATTCGCTATACGCAGGGAGAGATGAGCCGCGCACTTTCGGACGGCGTGGATGAAATCAAGTTCCTTCACCGTCTCAGCCGTCAGCGCGATCCTCTTCACCTCATCCAGACGGCGGATGGTCGTTGGGTAAAGGCGAATGAAGCACAGCAGAGCGACAAGAACGCACGCCGCCATGACAACCCGCTCGATCAGGAACTGGCGAACCTGCGTAAGCAGCTTGCCGAGGTGAAGAAGTCCGCGATGAGCGACGATCAGAAACAGCCGCTCATCACCTCCATCCAGAATCGCATCAATACCATCCTTGCACAGCGCCTCTCGGAACTGACGGCAGAGAGCAAGAAGAACAAATATGTGTGAGCGATGTGCTCCTTTGAACCGCATGGCAAAGTCATGCGGTTTTTGAGCGAAAAAATTCATACGATGAAAAATTTTTCTTGACACGGGTATTGCCAATGTAGTATTATACAATGACCTATTGAATAAGAATGGGGATTTGTGCGCCTTTTTTCGGGGAGGGTCAGCCTTCGCGGCTCGTGTTAGAAAGGACAAATGAGCAAGGTATTCGGATGGTTGCCTTGTTCTTTTTGTGTCTTTTTAATTACTGTGGCACACAAAGCTTCATTAAGATAATCCAGCGAAAGGGTGACAGCGTTCATGTTCAATCCTGTGTCGGTCGGCCGTCGCACCCGGTACAGCTACGCGCGCATTAAGGAAGTTATGGAGATGCCGCATCTCCTCGACATCCAGCGCACGAGCTATCAGTGGTTTCTTGAGGTGGGACTCGCGGAGATCTTCCGCGATATCTCGCCTATTCAGGATTTCTCGGGAAATCTCATCCTTTCCTTTGAATCGTTTGCGCTTGGCGAGCCGAAATACGATCTCGACGAGTGCAAGGAACGCGATGTGACCTATGCAGCGCCCCTGCGTGTGAATGTGCGTCTCGTGAACCGCGAGACGGGCGAGATCAAGGAGCAGGAGGTCTTCATGGGCGACTTCCCGCTCATGACGGACACGGGTACGTTCATCATCAACGGTGCGGAGCGCGTCATCGTCAGCCAGCTCGTCCGCTCGCCCGGCACTTACTACGGTGTCGAGATCGACACGACGGGCAAGGAGCTGTTCAACGCGACAATGATTCCGAACCGCGGTGCATGGATCGAGCTCGAGACGGATGCAAACGACATTGTGTCCGTCCGCATTGATCGCACGCGCAAGATGCCCGTGACCTATCTCATTCGCGCGCTCGGCTACGAGAGTGACGCGGAGATCTGCGGACTGTTCGGCGACGATGAGCGTATGCTTGCGACGATTGAGCGCGATACGGACGAGGTCAAGACGCGCGGCAAGGCGGTCATCGAGATCTATCGCCGTCTGCGTCCGGGCGAGCCCGCGAACGAGGACAATGCGCGGCAGCTCCTCGAGGTGCTGTTCTTCGACCCGCGTCGCTATGATCTGGCGACGGTCGGTCGCTATAAACTCACAAAGAAACTCGGATGGCGCCGCCGCCTGCTCGGCAAGGTGCTTGCAGCGCCTGTCATTGATAAGGAAACGGGCGAGATCGTTTTCCCGCAGGGCGAGCCGATCACGGCTGAGATGGTGGATGCCGTGAGCGCGGAGCGTGAAACGGCACTCTTCGGCGAGGGAGAACTCGTTTCTTTTGACGTGCAGAAAAAGGACGGCGGGATCTACCGCATGCTCTGTGCGCCGACGCGCGACTATCAGTTCCGCACGATCACGCGTGAGGATGTCATGGCGGCGATCAGCTATCTGCTCGGTCTCATGGACGGCTTCGGCAATACGGATGACATCGACCACCTCGGCAATCGCCGCGTGCGTGCGGTCGGGGAGCTGCTGCAGAACCAGTTCCGCATCGGTCTCTCGCGCATGGAGCGCGTTGTGCGTGAGCGCATGTCGATTCAGGAGACGGAGAGCATCACGCCGCAGGGGCTTATCAACATCCGCCCCGTTGTGGCGGCGGTGAAGGAGTTCTTTGGCTCCTCACAGCTCTCGCAGTTTATGGATCAACATAACCCCCTTTCAGAACTTACTCATAAGCGCCGCCTCTCGGCGCTCGGTCCCGGCGGTCTCTCGCGTGAGCGCGCGGGCTTTGAGGTGCGCGATGTGCACAACTCGCACTATGGGCGCATGTGCCCGGTCGAGTCGCCGGAAGGTCCGAACATCGGTCTCATCGGCTCTCTCGCGAACTATGCGCGCGTGAACCGGTTCGGCTTTATGGAGACGCCGTATCGCCGCGTGGACAAGGAACATCACCGCGTGACAGAGGATGTGCGCTATCTGACGGCGGATGAGGAGGACGAGCTCATCATCGCACAGGCGAATGAGCCGCTCGATGAGAACGAGTTCTTTGTCAACGAGCGTGTCACGGCGCGTTTCCACGAGGAGACGGGGCTGCATCATCGCGACCGCGTGGACTATATGGACGTGTCGCCGCGTCAGGTGTTCTCGATCGCGACGGCGATGATCCCGTTCCTCGAGAACGACGATGCGAACCGCGCGCTCATGGGTGCGAACATGCAGCGTCAGGCGGTTCCGCTCCTCAAGACGCAGGCGCCGCTTGTCGGCACGGGCATGGAGTACAAGGCTGCGTGTGACTCGGGCGTCATGGTGCTTGCACGCCACAGCGGCGAGGTCACGGAGGTTACGGCAGATGTGATCACCGTCCGTACGGATGAGGGCGCATTTGACAACTATAAAATGCAGAAATTTGTCCGCTCGAACCAGGCGACATGCATCAATCAGAAGCCGCTTGTGTTTGTTGGCGACCGCATCACGGAGGGGCAGCCCATCGCGGACGGTCCGTCGACGGACAACGGCGAGCTCGCGCTCGGCTACAACATCATCGTTGCCTATATGCCGTGGGAGGGCTACAACTACGAGGATGCGATTCTCCTCAGTGAGAATCTCGTGAAGCGCGACCTCTACACCTCGATCCACATCGAGGAATACGAGTGCGATGCACGCGATACGAAGCTCGGTCCCGAGGAGATTACACGCGACATCCCGAACGTTGCGGAGGACGCGCTCAAGGATCTCGATGAGGACGGCATTGTGTCCATCGGTGCGGATGTGCGCCCCGGCGATATCCTCGTCGGCAAGGTCACGCCGAAGGGCGAGACGGAGTTGACGGCGGAGGAGCGTCTTCTGCGTGCGATCTTCGGCGAGAAGGCGCGCGAGGTGCGCGACACTTCGCTTCGCGTGCCGCACGGCGAGGCGGGCAAAATCATCGATGTGAAGATCTTCACGCGTGAGAACAACGACGAGCTGCCGCCGGGCGTGAACCGCCTTGTGCGCGTCTACATCGCGCAGAAGCGCAAGATCTCGGTCGGCGACAAGATGTCCGGCCGCCACGGCAACAAGGGCGTCGTTTCGCGCATCATGCGTCAGGAGGACATGCCGTTCCTGCCGGACGGCACCCCCGTCGATATCGTGCTGAACCCGCTCGGCGTGCCGTCCCGCATGAACATCGGGCAGGTGCTCGAAACGCATCTCGGCATGGCGTGCCGCGTGCTCGGTCAGCGCATCAAGGCGGGTGATCCGACGGTGGAGGAAGACCTCCGTGCGGCGGGCTATGATTTTGATAAAAACGGGATGCCCGTTCCAGACGTGGCGGGCATCCACATCGCGACACCCGTCTTTGACGGCGCGAGCGACGATGACGTGTTTGGGACGATCCGCGCGGCGGGTCTGCCCGACGACGGCAAGACGGTGCTCTACGACGGACGTACGGGCGAGCCGTTTGAGAACCGCGTTACGGTCGGCTGCGTCTATATGCTGAAACTGCATCACCTTGTCGATGATAAAATCCACGCGCGTTCCACGGGACCGTACTCGCTCGTCACGCAGCAGCCTCTGGGCGGCAAGGCGCAGTTCGGCGGACAGCGTTTCGGTGAGATGGAGGTCTGGGCGCTTGAGGCATACGGCGCGGCTTACACACTGCAGGAGATCCTGACGGTGAAGTCCGACGACGTGGTCGGACGTGTCAAGGCGTACGAATCCATTGTCAAGGGCGACAATATCCCGGAACCCGGCGTCCCTGAGTCGTTCAAGGTGCTCATCAAGGAACTGCAGGCAATCGGTCTCGATATCAAGGTGCTCAACGAGGATGCGAAGGAAATCGCGATCCGCGATGAGGAGGACGAGGACATCGGGGAGAAGGCACGCTCGCTTGACCTCGATGTCGAGGGCGTCGATGAGACGGGGGCTCCGCCTCCGCCGCCCGAGGAGTCCTATGATGAAGAGGATGAGGGCGCAGAGGAGGTCTCGGATGAGGACATCATTGCGCATATTGGCGGCGACGAAGATTCGGCGGATGATGATATGGACGCCATTCTGCGTGACGGACTTGACGACATCGATGCGCCGAATGAGGATATTTAAGGAAGGGAGTGGCATCTGTTGCTGGATGTAAACAATTTTGACTCGATGCGGATCGGACTCGCTTCCCCCGATAAAATTCGTGAGTGGTCACACGGCGAGGTAAAGAAGCCGGAGACCATCAACTACCGCACGCTCAAACCCGAGCGCGACGGTCTCTTCTGCGAGCGGATCTTCGGACCGACGCGCGACTGGGAGTGCCACTGCGGCAAGTACAAGCGCATCCGTTACAAGGGCGTTGTCTGCGACCGCTGCGGCGTCGAGGTCACGCGCGCGAAGGTGCGCCGTGAGCGCATGGGGCATATCGAGCTCGCCGCTCCCGTTTCGCATATCTGGTATTTCAAGGGCATTCCGAGCCGCATGGGACTCATCCTCGATGTGTCCCCGCGTTCGCTCGAAAAAGTTCTCTATTTCGCCTACTACATCGTCATCGATGCGGGCGAAACCGATCTCAAGAAGAAGGAACTGCTCTCTGAGCGCGAGTATCACGATGCGCTTGAGAAGTATGGCAATACGTTCCGCGTCGGCATGGGCGCGGAGGCGATCAAGGAACTGCTTGAGGAGCTCGATCTCGAGCAGATGAGTGCGCAGCTCCGAAACGATGTGCGCACAACCTCCGGACAGAAGAAGGTGCGTGCCATCCGCCGCCTCGAGGTGGTGGAGGCGTTTCGCAAATCAGGAAATCGTCCCTCGTGGATGATTATGGACGTTGTGCCGGTCATCCCGCCCGATCTGCGCCCGATGGTGCAGCTCGACGGCGGGCGCTTTGCGACCTCCGACCTCAACGATCTCTATCGCCGCGTGATCAACCGCAACAATCGTCTGCGCCGTCTGCTCGACCTCGGTGCGCCCGACATCATCGTGCGCAACGAGAAGCGTATGCTGCAGGAGGCGGTGGACGCGCTCATCGACAACGGCCGCCGCGGGCGTCCCGTTACGGGTCCCGGCAACCGTGCGCTGAAGTCCCTCTCGGATATGCTCAAGGGCAAGCAGGGCCGTTTCCGTCAGAACCTCCTCGGCAAGCGCGTCGACTATTCGGGGCGTTCCGTTATCGTCGTCGGTCCCGAGCTGAAACTCCATCAGTGCGGTCTGCCGAAGGAGATGGCGCTTGAGCTCTTTAAGCCGTTTGTCATGAAGAAGCTGCAGACGGACGGCGCGGCGCACAACATCAAGTCGGCAAAGCGCATGGTCGAGCGCGCGCGTCCCGAGGTCTGGGACGTGCTTGAGGATGTCATCAAGGAGCATCCCGTGCTCCTCAACCGCGCACCGACGCTTCACCGCCTCGGCATTCAGGCATTCGAGCCTGTCCTTACCGAGGGGCGTGCGCTGAAGCTGCACCCCTTGGCGTGTACGGCGTACAACGCGGACTTTGACGGCGACCAGATGGCGATTCATCTGCCGCTGTCGGCGGAGGCGCAGACCGAGGCGCGTGTGCTCATGCTCGCCGCGAACCACATCCTTGCACCGAAGGACGGCAAGCCCATCATCGTCCCCTCGCAGGACATGGTGCTCGGCTCATACTACCTCACGAAGCTCAAACCCGGCGCCGTCGGCGAGGGCAAAGTCTTTACGGGGATCGCGGAGGCACTGCTCGCCTATCAGGAGAAGGTGCTCGATCTGCAGGCGGAGATTCGCGTGCAGATCGCGGGCTACGGACTTGTCCGCAGTTCGCTCGGACGCCTGATTTTCAGCGAGATTCTGCCGGAACAGCTGCGTCACTATCATCAGGACGCGGAGACGGGCGAGTGGAGCCTCGGCGTTCTCATGAACAAGAAGGAGCTCGGCAAGCTCGTTGCGAACTGCTACGATCACTTCGGCGCGACCAAGACCGCCGAGGTCATCGACAATGTAAAAAATCTCGGCTACCACTATGCCTGCATTGCGGGTATGACGGTCGCCGTCTCCGATGTCATTGTGCCGCCGAAGAAGAAAGAAATCATCGCCGACACGCAGGCACTTGTCAACAAGGTTGAGCGTCAGTTCGCGCGCGGTCTCATCACGGAGGACGAGCGTTACAAGAAGGTCGTTCAGCTCTGGACAAAGGCAACGGACGATGTCGCGGACGCGATGATGGACAACATGGATCCGTTCAACCCCATCTTCATGATGGCGGACTCGGGCGCGCGCGGCAACAAGCAGCAGATGCGCCAGCTCGCGGGCATGCGCGGACTCATGGCGGATCCGTCCGGCAAGATCATCGACCTGCCGATCACAGCGAACTTCCGTGAGGGTCTGACCGTTTCCGACTACTTCATCTCCTCGCACGGCGCGCGCAAAGGTCTTGCCGATACGGCTCTGCGTACGGCGGACTCGGGATACCTCACGCGTCGTCTCGTCGATGTGGCGCAGGATGTCATCGTGCGTGAGGAGGACTGCGATGTCTCCGCGATCAACCTCATGCAGGTGCGTGCACAGCTCGCAGAGTCCGCATTTGACGCGCTCGAACTTCTGGTTGACAGCCTGATGGGCAGACTTCTGGCGGCGGCGATCTACGACCCCGAGACGAAGGCCGTGCTCTATCCGCAGGATACCGTTCTTGACGATGAAGTTCTCGAAACCATCGGCGAGCACGATATCCGCGAGATCATGGTACGCGGTTCCTCCGTCAATGTGGAGGGCGCCGTCAGCAACGCGATGGTCACGGAGAGCATTACGCTCGGCGAGCCGGACGCGAAGAAGCGCAAGAAGGTGCGCATGGCGCTTGTCCGCGAACTCAGCGGGAAGGAAGTCGTGCGCGATGCTGTCCTTGAGGACGGTACGGTGCTCGCCTCCGAGGGCGATCTGCTCACGGATAAGGCGGTGGACGCCATTATTGATTCGGAGCTGCACGAGCTCCACATCCGCAACAACAATGTGCGCGGCATTGAGGTCGAGGCAATCACCGAGGGCACGGGTGTCATCGAGTCGCTTGCCGACCGCATCGTCGGTCGCGTGCTCGCCGAGGATATTGTGGACGAGGCAACGGGCGAGACGATCGCGCGCATCAACGATCCCGTGGACGAGGCTCTTGCGAAACGAATTGAGGGCGTGCGTAAGCGTGTCTCCATTCGCAGCGTCCTGACCTGCAAGTCGCAGTTCGGCGTCTGTATGAAGTGCTATGGGCGCGACCTTGCCAATCAGGCGGAGGTTGAGATCGGTGAGGCGGTCGGCATCATTGCCGCGCAGTCGATCGGCGAGCCGGGTACGCAGCTCACAATGCGTACGTTCCACTCGGGCGGTGTCGCGGGCGATGATATCACACAGGGTCTGCCGCGCGTCGAGGAACTTTTTGAGGCACGCAAGCCCAAGCACAACGCGATCATCGCGGAGAACGAGGGTGTCGTTGCCATCGACGATACAGGCAAGGGCATGCGCACGGTCACGATTACGCCCGAGGGCGGCGTGCCGCGTGAGTACTCCGTGCCGTTTGGTGCACGTATGGCGGTGCGTGACGGTGCAGTGCTGAAGATTGGCGACAAGATCACCGAGGGCTCCATCAATCCGCACGATATCCTGCGCGTCTGCGGTCTGCAGGCGACGCAGCGCTACCTCGTCTACGAGGTGCAGAAGGTCTACAAGTCACAGGGCGTTGAGATCAACGACAAGCACATCGAGGTCATGGTGCGGCAGATGCTGCACAAGGTCAAGATCGAGGAGTCCGGCACCACGGACTTCCTGCCGGGCGAGTACATCGAGATCAATGCGTTTGAGGCGGCGAATACAAAGGCGATCGAGGAGGATGGCGAGCCGGCAGTGGCAAAGCCGATCCTGCTCGGCATCACGAAGGCGTCGCTTGCGACGGACTCCTTCCTCTCGGCGGCATCCTTCCAGGAGACCACGCGCGTCCTTACCGACGCCGCGATCAAGGGGAAGATCGATCCGCTCGTCGGACTCAAGGAGAACGTCATCATTGGCAAGCTCATCCCTGCAGGCACGGGCATGACCCGCTACCGCAATCTCGAGATCGTCGACTTTGCGCCGCAGGTTGCGGAAGAGGCCGAGGAGGAAGAGATCGTCGAAGAGGTGCACGAAGAGGTTGACCTCTCGCGCCTTGAACAGCTGACGAACTGAGCACTTGCAATATGCGATTGAACGTGTTATACTATACCCAGAAATCTTGGTGAGGATTTCCAACCAACAAAAATCCCGGCAGGTCGCACTGCCGGGATTTTCTATGCCGTTCTTGCGCGGGTGGCTTGAGCCCGATGCTGGTTGCCTAACTCATCGCTCTGTCCAGCCATTTGCAAATGTAGTATGAAACTACATTTGCTGCGACAGAAATACAAAAAATGGTGAGTATCTCCAAGACCAACACCCCTTTCTGTTGCCAGTATGGGGTAAGCAACATACTCAGTATATCATAGAAACGTTTGTTTTGTCAGTAACATTTTAAAGTGAGAATTTGTTTACTCGTTCTTCATAAACAGGTTGACGAATCGCTTCTTTCGCGTTAGAATACGAACGTGAAAAAGGAGCGATTGCTATGACATCTCTGGATGATAAATTCTTTTCCGTCCACAATACGACACGCATGGCGCTTTGTATCGCGCTGATCTGCGTGAGCGCGTACATCGCAATTCCCGTGCCGTTTATGGCACCGCTCACGATGCAGACGTTTGTGATGTGCCTTGCGGCGCTCGTCCTGACACCGCACCAGACGGCGGTCGTCCTCATCGGTTACACAGTGCTCGGCGCGATTGGGCTGCCCGTGTTCGCGGGCGGCGTCGGCGGGCTTGGCATCATCTTCGGCCCGCGCGGCGGCTTCTTCATCGGCTTCCTCCTCGCCTATACGCTCATGAGTATGATGAAGGGCAAAGAGCCGTCCTTTGCGCGCTATGCGCTCGTCGGTACGCTCGTGAGCGTGCCCGTCACATACCTCATTGCGACGCTCTGGCTGACGATTCTCTTCGGGGATAAATTCGCGGGAATCGTCGCCGCATTTATGGCGCTCGTGCAGTACATCCCCGGTGACCTTATCAAGGCGGTCGCCGCTGCCGCACTCGGCGTCACGCTGAACCGACGGCTGCGGTATCTCTGAAGTCCATACAGACGAAAAAAACGGCTTCTGCACACGGGCGCAGAAGCCATTTTTGTATGTCGTGGATCAGCTCTTCGGCGTCATATCCTCCGCCGTGAGCGTGCCCGCCTTTGCGCGATCGGCAAACTCCGCCGTCGCGGTGAAGAGGACATCAGAGGAGCTGTTGAGTGCGGTTTCGCAGGAGTCCTGCAGCACGCCGATGATGAAGCCGACGCCGACGACCTGCATCGCGATGTCGTTGCTGATGCCGAACGAGGAGCAGGCGACCGGGATGAGGAGCAGCGAGCCGCCTGCAACGCCCGAGGCGCCGCACGCACCGACGGTGGCGATGAGACAGAGCAGGAGCGCCGTCGGCAGATCCACCTGAATGCCGAGTGTATGCGCCGCAGCGAGCGAGAGGATGGCGATCGTGATCGCCGCACCGCTCATGTTGATGGTCGCACCGAGTGGGATGGAGATGGAGTAGACCTCGGGGTTGAGTCCGAGGCGCTTGCAGAGTTGGAGGTTGACAGGAATGTTCGCCGCAGAGCTGCGTGTGAAGAATGCGTAGATGCCGCTTTCACGCAGTGTCGTTAAAACGAGCGGGTACGGGTTGCGATGGATCTGTGCCCAGACGATGAGCGGGTTCATGATGAGTGCAACGGAGAAGAATGCGCCGATCAGGACGGCGAGCAGCTGCAAATAGCCGATGAGGGCGTCCACACCGCTCGTACCGACTGCATCTGCCACGAGTCCCATGATGCCGAACGGGGCGAAGCGGATGACCCAGAGCACGATCTGCGTCATGACGACCGCGAAGTCGCGTACGGTGTTCTTCGTTGTCGGGCTTGCCTTCTGCAGGGCGATGCCCGCCAGGATGCTCCATGCGAGAATGCCAATGTAGTTGGCGTTTGCGATGGCGTGGAGCGGGTTGTCGACGACGTTCATGATGAGGTTGTGGACGACCTCGACAATGCCGCTCGGCGGCGCAATGGTCGCGTCTGCCACGACCAGATGAAGTGTCGAGGGGAAGGCGAATGAGAAGCCGACAGCGACGACGGATGCGAGGAAGGTCGCGACGATGTAGAGGCGAACGATGGGCTTCAGTGCCGCGCCTGAGCCGACGGTGCGCTGCGCCATGGCGTTCATGACGAGGACGAAGACGAGAATCGGCGCAACGCCTTTGAGGGCGCGGACGAAGACATCGCCGAGCACGGCGACGATGGGGATGATGGCGGGCACATAGAGTGCGATGCCGATACCGATGATGAGTCCGACCGCGATGAGCTTGATGAGTGCTGTCTCGCGGTACTTGCGGCTGATGTTGCTGAACAAGAAGATTCCTCCTTTAATCAGAAAAATATGCCCCATTGTACCATAATGGAGCATACTTGTCACGGGGTTGTCAGGGTATACAATACGGCGAGAGGGCGGGACAATGTTTCCCCTATACCCGCGCCTCTCCCAGCTCCTCCAAGAATCTCCCGACGGCATCCTGCCACGTCGGCAGGCGATGGAAGCCCGCCTCGTCGAGCGATTTTTTGCTGAGGCGGGAGTTCTTCGGGCGCACGGCTTTTGTCGGGTACATGTGGGAGGGGACGGAGGTGACGTTGACCTCCTTGCCCGCCTGCCGGAAGATCTCGGCAGCAAACTTCGCCCACGAGCAGAAGCCCTCGTTCGTCGCGTGGTAGATGCCGTACTTCTCGCTCTCGAGCATATCCGCGAGCAGCGGCGCGAGGTCGCGCGTATACGTGGGCGAGCCGATCTGGTCGGCGACGATGGAGAGGCTCTTGTGCGTTTTGGCGAGTTCGAGCATAGTTTTGACGAAATTCTTGCCATGTGCGCCGAACACCCATGAGATGCGCACAATGAAGTATTTCTCGAGATGCTGCTGCACCGCCTCCTCACCTGCGAGTTTTGACGCGCCGTAGACGTTGTGCGGCGATGTGAGTGCGTTCGTCTCGTACGGCGTCTCGCCTGTGCCGGGGAAGACGTAGTCCGTGCTGACGTAGAGGAGCTTTGCATCGCGTTCGCGTGCGAGGCGTGCGAGAATCTCCGTGCCCGCCGCGTTGATCTTGCGGCAGAGGGACGGTTCGTCCTCCGCCTTGTCGACGGCAGTGTATGCCGCCGCGTGGAGAATGGCATCCGGCTCGACCGCTTCGAGGACGGCACGCATGACGTTCTCGTCGGATAGGGGGAAGAGCTCCGAGGAGACACCGTGTACCTCGTGTCCGCGCGCCTTGCACTCTTCGACGCAGTCATGACCCAGCTGACCCGTCGCGCCGGTGATGAGGATCTTCATAGCAATCCACCTTTCTTTCTGTTTGTTATTTCATTGTACCATAAAAAGGTTGCCGCGCGAAATAATTTTACCTCGTGCAGCAACCTTTGTTTCATTCGTGTATGAGCGGGATGTTGAGCGTGATTGTCGTGCCCTCGTCCACCGCGCTCTTGAGCACAAGTTTGATGTCATGGCGCTCGGCAATCCAACGCGCGATCGAGAGACCCAGCCCCGAGCCGCCCGTTTCCTTTGTACGCGAGGAGTCAACGCGGTAGAAGCGGTCAAAGATGCGCGCTTGATGTTCCGGTGCAATCCCGATGCCGTCGTCCGTGAGGGTGACGGTGACCGAGCTGCCGTCGTTCGATCGAATGGAGTAGGCGTGGATGTGACCGCCGGGAGGCGTGTATTTTACGCTGTTTTCGAGGAAGATGCGCAGGAGCTGACGCAGCAGCACGGGATCAGCGCTTACGGTCGCGGGATCGTTCCTGCCGAGGGTGACCTCGTGTGAGGTCGTGACCGTATGCATCTTCTCTATCGTGTCGGCGAGGAGCTCTGCGAGATCGACCGCCTCCTTGTTGACTGCCTGTCGCTTCTGGTCGGCGCGTGCGAGGAAGAGCAGCTTTTCAATGAGCTGCTGCATATTCTCCGCCTCCGAGCGAATGGCGGTGATGCCCTCATCCAGAATGTTTTTGTCCTCGCGCCCCCAGCGCGAAAGCATATCGGAGTAGCCGAGGATGACGGTGAGAGGCGTACGCAGCTCGTGTGAGGCGTCGGATACAAAGCGTTGTTGCTGCGAGAAACCCTCCTGCAGACGATCGAGCATGCGGTTGAATGTGCGCGCCAGCTCGGAGAGCTCATCGCGGGCACGCGGTACGTCAAGACGCCTGCCGAGGCGCTCCACCTCGATGCTGCGTGCCGTCCACGTGAACTCGCGGATGGGTTTCAGGATACGCCGACTGATGAAGTGTCCCGCAAGAAGCGCGAGCACAAAGCCGATGGCGACGGTGTAGAAGATCAGGCGCTGCAGCGAGCTGAAAAAGTCCTTCTCGGTCATAATCGTGCGGAAGAAATGAACCTGATAGGGAATGCCGCCGTACTCGACGTAGCGCCGCGCGTGATAAACCGCCCCGCCTTGGAACTCGGAGACCTCCATATCGGGGTTTGCCCAGATCGGCGTTGTGACACGCCCCTGCTCAATGCGTTCAATGGAGGGGAAGTGGGTGTCTGTGTCGAGTACAATGCGTCCCGAACTATCCGTGATCCGCACAATAACGCCGGGGATCACGGGTCCTTCGAACCAGAACTTTGCCTCCGTGGCATTGCCGGTTTCGATATTGCTCATTACATGCTGGATGCTGCGATCGAGATCGACCTCTGCCTGCCGATAAAAATAGATGTACGCGCCAATCCCCAGAATCGCCGTCGACAAGATGAGTACGAAAAAGAGGATTGCCGCGTACAGCAGTGTGATCTTTGTGGAGATGCGGACGTAGAAATAACGATCGATCCAGCGTGCGAGATGCGTCCTAGTCGCGGACAACATATCCGACGCCCCGCACCGTGTAGATGTACTTCTTGTGGAAGCGGTCATCCAACTTGGCGCGCAGGTAGCGGATGTAGACGTCGACCACATTGGTCTCGCCCGTGTAGTCGAATCCCCATACCTCCTGCAGGATTTGGTCGCGTGTCAGCACCGTGCGCTTGTTGCGCAGGAGATACTCGAGGAGATCGTATTCGCGTTTCGTGAGGGCGACGGTCTCACCGTCCACCTGTACCTCGTAGCGTGAGAGGAACATGATGAGATTCTTCACCGTGAGGCGGTCGGAGGCATCCTCGGTGGAGATGTCACGGCGGCGCAGCGCGTTCCGAAGGCGCGCTAGGAGCTCGGGCACGGCAAACGGCTTCGTGATGTAGTCATCCGCCCCGATGTCCAGACCCTCCACGCGATCCTCGATCGCATCGCGTGCCGTCAGCATGATGATGGGGACGTTTGAGACCGTGCGCACGCGGCGGCAGATCTCGATGCCGTCCATGCCCGGCAGCATGACATCGAGCAGAATGATGTCGAAATTCTCCTGAATGATGCGCTCATAGGCGCGTGTGCCGTTGCCCTCGGTCTCTGCCTCAAAGCCCTCGTGCTCAAGCTCCATCTGCAAAAATCGTGCAATGCGCACTTCATCCTCTACAATGAGGACTCTCGTCTTTTCGTCCATCGTTATCCCCCTCATGATTCCTTGTTTCTGTCCCTACTATATATGAATGGCGTGGAAATGAAAAGCCAAAAATGAGAAATATAATCGAAATTTTAAGAGCGGAGGAGTTTTCATAAGGCTCGCTTGACAATGTGTCATCTGTGCCCCACAATGGGAGAAAAACAAACGGGAGGAATGACCGTGACCGGACGGCTCTATCTCTGTGCGACGCCCATCGGCAACCTCGGCGACATCACCTATCGCGCGGTTGAAACGCTGCGCACGGCAGACCTCATCGCTGCCGAGGACACGCGGCACACGCGCGGGCTGCTTTCGCACTACGACATCCACACGCCCATGACCAGCTATCACGAGCACAACAAAGAGGGAAAGGGCGCGGAACTGATCGCGCGCATGCAGGCGGGTGAGAACATCGTCTGCGTCAGCGACGCGGGGCTGCCGGGCATCGCCGACCCCGGCGGGGATCTTGCGCGGCGTGCCATCGCGGAGGGCATCCCCGTCACGCCGCTGCCGGGTGCAAACGCTGCGCTCTCCGCGCTCATCTGCGCGGGGTTGCCGCTCGATGGCTTTACCTTCGTCGGTTTTCTCCCGCGCAAGGAGAAGAAGCGGCGCGAACTGCTCGCGCGTGTTGCTGCCTACCCCGAGACACTCATCTTCTACGAGGCGCCGCATCGATTGAAGGAGACACTTGCCGCGCTCGTCGCGGCATTCGGTACGGAGCGGCGCGCGTGTGCCGCTCGCGAGCTGACGAAAAAGTTTGAAGAATTTCGACGTGCGTCGCTTGGGCAGTTGCTCGCGTATTATGGGGAAAACGAACCGCGCGGCGAGTTCGTCCTCATCGTTGCGGGCGCGGATGAGAGCGTTGCCAGTGTTGCGGATACGGCAGCGAAGATGACCCTCATGGAGCGCTACGAGGCGCATATCGCCAAAGGTTTGGACAAGAAGGAAGCCATGCGGCGCACCGCGCAGGAGCTTGGCATCGCGCGGCGGGATGTGTATCAGGCGCTGCTGGCGGAGGATGCGTGATGCTTGCACTTTGTTCGCCATCGATGTATAATCTTTCTAATCACGATTATACTAATCACGATTAGAAAGAGGGGGTTCTGTGTTTATTGGGCGTGCCCGCGAACTTGAATTTCTACAAGAGTGCTACGACTCCCCGCGCGCTGAACTTATCGTTCTTTATGGACGGCGGCGCATCGGTAAGACGGAGCTGCTGCAGCAGTTTGCGCGGGATAAGGCAGCCGTGTTCTACGCCTGTACGGAGTGTACCGATCAGGAGCAGCTTGCCCGCTTTTCAAAGCGCATCTTGCAGACAGGTCTTCCTGCGGCGCGATTTCTGACCGCATTTTCGGATTGGGAGACGGCACTCAGGAGCATACAGGAGGTTCCGTCCGAGGGGAAGAAGCTTCTCATCATCGACGAGTTCCCCTATATGTGCGCAAGCCATCCAGCGCTGCCGTCCATCCTGCAAAATCTTTGGGATCATGAGCTCTCGCGTGCGAACGTCATGCTCATTCTCTGCGGCAGTGCGATGAGCTTTATCGAGAATGAGTTGCTTGCCGAACGAAATCCGTTGTACGGACGAGCGACGGGCATCTACAAGCTGTTGCCGCTGCCCTTTGTAAGCGTACGGGAGTTTTTCCCGCAGTACAGTGTGGAGGATCAGGTCGCAGTCTATGCGATTCTTGGCGGTATACCCTACTATTTGATTCAGTTCCAATCCGAGAAATCCCTCGAAGAAAATATCTGCAAGAACATCCTGCAAAAGGGCTGCGTACTCTACAGCGAGGTGGAGTTTCTGCTTCGACAGGAGCTGCGCGAGACGAGTGTCTACAATGCCATCATTGAAGCGGTGGCACTCGGCAACAATACGCTCGCACTCATCCACAGCAAGACGCAGATCGAGAAAACGAAAATCAGCGTCTATCTGAAGAACCTCATGGAGATTGGCATCATCGAGCGCGAGTTTTCTGTGCTCTTCACCGTGAAGGAGCGTGCGGGCAGTGGGCGGGGGCTGTATCAGCTGACGGACGCGTACTTTCGCTTCTGGTACGCGTTCCTCTACGGCAGCCACTCGGAGCTTGAGGCGGGCGATGTGCGCGGTGTGTGGCAGCATCTCATTGCGCCGCAGCTGCATGCGTATGTCGCGCGTGCCTTTGAGAAGATCTGTGTGGAGCATCTGCGTGTGTGTAATCAGGCAGGGACGCTGCCATTTCACTTTGTCAAGATCGGTCGATGGTGGGAGAAGGTCACGCACACCGTAGATGGGAAAAGGCGTACCGTGTCGGAGGAGATCGACATTGTTGCTGCAGATCGCGCGGAGCGGAACTTCTTGCTCGCGGAATGTAAATTTCGCCATGCACCCGCCGATCTTGACGTACTTCGACAGTTGCAGGACAAATTTCCTCAAAAGAAATATCCCGGAAACTATCACTATGTGATCTTTTCCTTCTACGGCTTTACCGAGCGTTTGCGGGAGGCCGCGGCACGGGAGAATGTGCGGCTCGTGTCCGGAGAGGAGATATAGATTGAAAGCACGCAAATGCTGTGCTACTATATAAGGAAAAAATGATCGAAACGAGGCATGCATTATGAGTGAAAAAACTCCGTTTTACATCACCACACCCATCTACTACCCGAGTGCGAAGCTGCACATCGGACACGCTTACTGCACGACGGTTGCGGACACGATCGCGCGGTTCAAGCGGCTCGCGGGCTACGATGTGTTCTTTCTGACCGGCTCGGATGAGCATGGGCAGAAGATTCAGCAGGCGGCGGAGAAGGAGGGTGTGACGCCGCTCCAATACGTTGACCGCATCGTCGCGGGCTTTCAGGAGCTGTGGCGACTGCTCGGCATCTCCTACGACGACTTCATCCGCACGTCGGAGGAACGCCATCACGAACTTGTGCAGGCTATTTTTCAGCAGATCTACGATCAGGGCGACATCTACAAGGGCGAGTACAAGGGGCTCTACTGTACGCCGTGCGAGAGCTACTGGACGAAGCTGCAGCTCGACGAGAACGGCTGCTGCCCCGACTGCCACCGCCCTGTGCAGGAGGTCTCCGAGGAGGCGTACTTCTTCCGCATGAGCAAGTACGCGGATCGTCTGCTTGCGTACATCAATGAGCATCCGGACTTCATTCAGCCCGTCTCGCGCCGCAACGAGATGATCGCGTTCATCGAGCAGGGGCTTGAGGATCTCTGCGTCTCGCGCACCTCGTTCGACTGGGGCATCCCCGTGCCGTTCGACCCGAAGCACGTCGTCTACGTCTGGTTCGACGCACTTACGAACTACCTCACGCCGATCGGCTACATGGACGACAAGGCAAAATTCAATCACTACTGGCCGGCGGACGTGCATCTCGTCGGCAAGGAGATCGTGCGCTTCCACACGATCATCTGGGGCTGCATGCTGATGGCACTCGGGCTTGATCTGCCGAAAAAGGTGTACGGGCACGGCTGGCTGATTGTGGACGGGGCGAAGATGTCGAAGTCCGTCGGCAACGTGGTCGATCCGATTGCGCTCATCGAGGAGTTCGGCGCGGACGCCGTGCGCTACTTTCTCCTGCGCGAGATCACGCTCGGGCAGGATGGCAACATCTCGCGCGATGCGCTCATCGGGCGCATCAACTCCGACCTTGCGAACGACCTTGGCAATCTGCTTCACCGCACGCTCTCGATGGCAAAGAAGTATCGGGGGGGCGTTATCACGAAGGGTGCAGGACGTACGGACTTCGACGCGGTACTTGAGGACATGGCGGCAGCGACATTTGCGGACTACACGGAGCAGATGGAGCGCATGGAACTCTCCGCCGCAATCAAGACTGCGTGGGCGCTCATCTCGCGCACGAACAAGTACATTGACGAAACCGCGCCGTGGACACTCGCAAAGGATGAGGCGAAGGCGGCGGAGCTCGACTCCGTGCTCTATCATCTGGTCGAGTCGCTGCGCATTACGAGCGTCCTGATCTCCCCGTTCCTGCCCGTGACCGCGCGCCGCATCCACGAGCAGCTGGGATTTACGTCGGACTTTGACAGCGTGCGGCTCGCGGACGCTGCGTGGGGCGGCACGCCGGACGGGCACACGGTCGGCTCGGCGGAGCAGCTCTTCCCGCGCATTGAGATCGAAAAATGATGACATTCATTGATACGCACGCGCATCTGTATGACGAGCGCTACGATGATGACCGTGCAGACATGATCGCGCGCGCCGAGGCGGCGGGAGTCACACAGATCATCAGCATGGGCGACACGATGGCGGCATCCGCGCAGGTCATCGCCGATGCGGAGCAGTACCCCACACTCTATGCCGCCGTCGGCGTGCATCCCGAGAGTGCGTGCGTACTGACGGATGCAGAGCGGGCGCAGCTCCTCGCATGGGCAAAGCATCCGAAGGTGGTCGCCATCGGTGAGATCGGGCTTGACTACTACTGGGAGAAAGATCCAAAGGTGCGTGCCGTGCAGCGCGAGCTCTTCGTCGCGCAGCTCAGTGTTGCGCGTGCAGCAGGTCTTCCCGTCTGCATCCATGACCGCGAGGCGCACGGGGATACGCTCGCAATCCTAAAGGCGGAGGGGCGTGATCTCACGGGCGTACTCCACTGCTACTCGGGCAGCCTTGAGACAGCGCGCGAGCTGTGGAAGATGGGCTACTACATCGGCATCGACGGTCCTCTTACGTTCAAGAATGCGGCAAAACTCCCCGACATCGTGCGGGAGGCACCGCAGGAGAGGCTCCTCATCGAGACGGACAGCCCCTATCTCGCTCCCGTGCCAAAGCGCGGCAAGCGCAATGAGCCCGCCTACGTCGTGCATGTCGCGGCGAAGATTGCGGAGCTGCGCGGCGAATCGGTGGAGGAGGTTGCGGCGTACACGACGGAGAACGCGCGGCGACTGTATCCAAAGCTGGGGAAATAACTCCTAAATTACTGCGTGAAAATTGCAACACTTATATTGTTCTTTCGCAAATCGTCGCCCTGTGTATGGAGGAATCCTCCACGCACAGGGTTTTTGTGTGGGACGATAATCCCTTTCAAGTGGCGAGTAAAATATGAAAACACACGCTGAAATTATTCTGAATCCCATTTTTCATGAAAAATTCAGCGTAAAGTGGGAAAATGCTTTCAGCAAAGGAGGAATTCTATGCAGTGGAAGAAACTGGGACAGCTGATTCAGATCAAGAGAAACATGTTGTTTTGCGCCATCTTGGCGGGGATGATGCTCCTCTCCAGCGGATTCACGATGAACGGACTGCCGAAGAATATGCAGCGCGTGAGCGTGCATGTCGATGGCGAGACCATCACCGATATGACGGTGCAGACGAGACCCAACGATATTTTTGAGAAACTGGGCGTGAAACTCGGCGCGAAGGATACCTACGAGGTCTTCCACAACGAGGACGAGCGCCATACCGAGATTTCCGTACACCGTGCCGTTCCCGTCAGCATTTCGTTCTGGGATGACACGCAGCAGGTCATGACGAGCGGACGCACGGTCGGCGATGTCATCGCAGAGTACGGCTATAACCCGCATGAGGTCGATGTGACGCCGTCGATGGATACACCGATCACGGCAGGTCTTGCGATCGAGCTTACGGAGAACGAGCAGGCTGCCGAGCAGCGCCGCGCGCGTGAGCGTGAGGTGGATCGCGTCAGCCGTGGCATTCCGCGCTACCGTGCGGCATATACGATGCATGCGTCCGCCTACCTCCCGAGTGACGGGGGCGGCAGCGGCATGACGGCAACCGGGATTCCCGCAGGGCACGGCGTCGCGGCGGTCGATCCGGATGTCATTCCGCTCGGCACGCGCCTCTTCATCCCGGGCTACGGCGAGGAAATCGCCGCAGATACGGGCGGCGCGATTGTCGGCAACACAATTGATCTCTGTATGGAGAGTTACGATGAGGCGATCCGGTTCGGACGCCGCAACGTCGAGGTCTATGTCATCGACTGATGAAAATTATACACATGGAGAATCACTGTGCGATAATTCACGCAGTGATTCTTTTTTGCGCGAATCTTTATTGACAAGAAGCCGTTTCAGTGTTACTATTCTATCGTACCATAAAAACTAAATATTGATGATGGATCAAGTGCAGAGGTTCTGCGTGCAGAGCCTCAGATGCTTCATAGGGAATCCGGTATGGGAATCACTGATTTCATAAGCCGGAGCGGTCACGCCACTGTAACAGGGAGTGATTTCGCACGTCGATGAAAGTCGGCAGTCACTGGGGAGAGATCTCTGGGAAGATGCGAAAGAGCGATGAACTGGAGCCAGGAGACCTGCTTGATTAACAATCACCGATTGACCTGCGAGTGATGGGGATGGAGATTTTGCGGATTCGTTCGCCTCGAGAGAGAGTTTGGCACGGATAGACCAAACCATGTCGGGAACTGAGTAACGATACCGAAAAAGCCCGTTCTGCACACCGTGGAATGGGCTTTTTCTTTGTATAAACCCGTTTCCGGCGTGCATGAACGATCCTGAGGAGATCTGTGTGCATGTGAAAAGTATCCCATGCCCAGAGATTTCCCCGGGATGAAGGAGTATGCGCTCCTTGGGGAAACATTGCTCATCTTTTCAGTTCTCGTTTTGCTTCCTATATGGAAGCTACGCTCTGAGGGTGGAAGCTCAGAGCGCTTTTTTTACAAAAAATCATCATATGATGATTTTTTAGAGAAGTTAGTTTCGGTCTAATTTCCCTAAAAATATAAAGGAGGACATACTATGCCGGAAGAAAAAGAGCGGTCGAGCGACGAAGAGCTTCAGAAGCTTTTGAAAAAATCGGCGGATGTCGAGGACTTCCCCGACGTTCCGCTCGATGAATTCACGCCGCCCACGGATGAGGAGTGGAAAGCCGCATGCGAAGCGCTCCTCAAAGGCGCGCCGTTTGAAAAGAAGATGTTTACAAAGACGTACGAGGGGATCACCTTCGATCCCATGTATACGCGTAAACACACGGAAGAAATCCTGCCGAAGAGCGTTATGCCCGGCATGGGGGACTATCTGCGCGGCGTCGATGCGGCGGGCTACATCGGAAAGCCGTGGGGCATTGCGCAGGCGTGCGACGAGACGCTGCCCTCCGAGAACAACGAACTCCTGCGTCACGAGAACGACAAGGGATCGACGATCTATCACATCGTGCTGGACTCGGCGTCCCGTGCAGGCATCGACGCACGTCAGGCGGAGAAGGTCGGTGACACGGGCACGAGCGTGACGACGGTCGATGATATGCACACGTTGCTCACGGGGCTTGACCTCAAGAAGTTCCCGCTCTATGTCTATGCGGGCGCAAATGCCGTGCCCCTCCTCGCACTCGTGGCGGCGGCACGCCGCGCGGCGGGCGAGGATATGGCGAACGTGCAGGGCATCGTCGGCGCAGACCCCATCGGAGCGCTCGTGACGGACGGGAAACTCCCCGCCTCGCTGGACGCACACTATGACAGCCTCGCTGCGGCGGCGCGCTGGGCGACGGCGAATGCACCGCGTCTGCGTACGGTGTTCGTACGCAGCGATGTTTACAGCAGCGGCGGTGCAAACGATGTGCAGGAGGTTGCCTCCGTCCTCGCTACGGCGACGGCGTATCTCAGGGCGCTGTGCGAGCGTGGTCTTACGATTGACGAGGCGGCATCGCAGATCGCCTTTGGGTTCTCAATGGGCGCGAACTTCTTCCTGCAGATTGCAAAGCTGCGCGCCGTGCGTCCGATCTGGGCGCAGATCGTGAAGGCGTTCGGCGGCAGCGCAGAGGCGCAGAAGATGCGCATCCATGCGCGCCCTGCGCTCTTCTTCAAGACCATCTACGACCCGTATGTCAATATGCTCCGCAATACAACGGAGATCTTCTCGGGCGTCGTGGGCGGCATCGACTCCTTTGAGAGTGCGCCGTTCGACGAACCCATCCGCAAGGGCGATGAATTCTCGCGCCGCATCGCGCGCAATATTCAGATCATGCTACAGGAGGAATTCGGACTTCTCCAACCCATCGATCCCGCCGGCGGCTCGTGGGCAGTCGAAACATTGACACGCCAGATGAAGGAAAAGATCTGGGAAGAGTTCCAAAGCATCGAGAAGCAGGGCGGTATCGTGGAGGCTCTGCGCAGCGGTACGGTGCAGGATGCCATCGCGAAAGTGCTTGCCGACCGCTTCAAGAGTGCCAACCTCCGCAAAGACCGCATTGTCGGCAACAATATGTATCCGAACATGACGGAGACGCTGCTGGAGACGCGTGCGGAGGATACGGCGGCGCTCAAGGCACAGCGCACGAAAGACATCGACGCCTATCTCTCCGACATTGATGCAAAGCATCGTGACGAGGCGCTTGCCGCACTGAGGGGAGCGCTCAGTGTTGAGAATGCGACGGAGGCGGCGCTTGCGGGCGCAACGATTGCAGAGCTGATGAACGCAGTCAACGAGGGGAAGGGCGCGGAGACCGTTACCGCAATCGCGCCGCACCGTTGGAGCGAGCGTTTCGAGGCGCTACGCCGGCGCACGGAGGACTACAAGGCGGAGAAGAACGACAACGTGAAGATCTTCCTCGCGAACATGGGTCCCATCCCGCAGCACAAGGCACGTGCGGACTTTACCACGGGCTTCCTGCAGGTCGGCGCATTCGAGGTGCTCACGAACGACGGCTTCAAGACCGTCGAGGAGGCTGCAGAGGCAGCGCGTGCGAGCGGCGCGGATGCGGTTGTCATCTGCTCCACGGATGCGACCTATCCCGAGATCGTGCCCGCGCTCGCACCGAAGCTCCATGAGGTGCTGCCGAACGCGCGCGTATTCCTCGCGGGCGCCGCGCCGAAAGATCTGCTTGAGACTTACAAGGAAGCGGGCATTGACGAATACATCTCCGTCCGTGCGAACTGCTATGAGGTGCTCGAGAGCCTTCAGAAAAAGAAAGGGATGATTGCGTAATGGCAGGCTTTACCAACCCGGATTTCACGGGGATGAGCCTCGGCGAAAGCCCGTCCGCAGACTCCAAGGAGTGGCGCGCCCTCTTTGAGGGGACGACGGGACGGACATTCGAGGCACTCACGCACAAGACCATGGAGCGTGTGCCCGTGAAACCATTCTACGATCACGATGTATACGCATCGATGAACCACCTCGACTTCGCCAGCGGCATCCCGCCGTGCCTCAGAGGTCCTTACTCCACGATGTACGTCTTCCGTCCGTGGACGGTGCGTCAGTATGCGGGCTTTTCGACCGCCGAGGAGTCGAACGCATTCTATCGGCGCAACCTCGCCGCAGGTCAGAAAGGTCTTTCCATCGCGTTCGACCTTCCGACACATCGCGGCTATGATGCGGACAACCCGCGCGTCGTTGGCGACGTGGGCAAGGCGGGCGTTTCGGTCTGCTCCATGCTGGACATGAACATCCTGTTCTCCGGCATCCCACTCGATCAGATGTCCGTCTCCATGACCATGAACGGTGCCGTTCTGCCGATTCTCGCCTTCTTCATCGTATCGGGCGAGGAGCAGGGCGTTGACAAAAAGATCATGGCGGGCACGATCCAGAACGACATTTTGAAAGAGTTCATGGTGCGCAACACCTACATCTACCCGCCCGAGATGTCCATGCGCATCATCGGCGACATCTTTGAGTACACAACGAAGTACATGCCGAAGTTCAACAGCATCTCCATCTCCGGCTACCATATGCAGGAGGCGGGTGCGCCGGCGGACATCGAGCTGGGCTACACCCTCGCGGACGGTCTTGAGTACATCCGCACGGGCATCAAGGCGGGACTTGCCGTTGACGACTTTGCGAAGCGTCTCTCGTTCTTCTGGGCGATCGGCAAGAACTACTTCATGGAGATTGCAAAGATGCGCGCGGCGCGTGTCCTCTGGGCGAAGATCGTCAAATCCTTCGGCGCGCAGAACGACAAATCCATGGCTCTCAGAACGCACAGCCAGACATCGGGCTGGTCGCTGACCGCGCAGGATCCGTTCAACAACATCGCCCGCACGGCAATGGAGGCGATGGGTGCGGCACTCGGTCACACGCAGTCCCTCCACACGAACGCACTGGATGAGGCAATCGCGCTGCCGACGGACTTCTCGGCGCGTATCGCACGCAACACGCAGCTCTACATCCAGGATGAGACGAGCGTCTGCAAGATCATCGACCCGTGGGGCGGCTCCTACTACGTCGAGGCGCTCACGAACGAGATCATCCGCCGTGCATGGGCGCATATCCAGGAGGTCGAGTCCCTCGGCGGCATGGCAAAGGCGATCTCGACGGGACTGCCGAAAATGCGCATCGAGGAGGCGGCGGCACGCCGTCAGGCGCAGATCGACTCCGGCATCGAGAGCATCGTCGGTGTCAACAAGTACCGCCTGGAAAAGGAAGACCCCCTGCAGATCCTCGCCATCGACAATACCGCCGTGCGTCAGGCACAGGTGGAACGCCTTGAGAAACTGCGCGCAGAGCGCAATGCGGACGATGTGCGCCGCTGCCTTGAGGGCATCACGAAGGCGGCGGAGACACGCGACAACGGCAACCTCCTCGAGGCAGCGGTCGATGCGGCACGCGCACGCGCCTCGCTCGGCGAGATCTCCGATGCGGTGGAGAAGGTCTCCGGCCGCTTCCAGGCGGTCATTCACACGATCTCGGGTGTCTACTCCTCCGAGTTCACGGACAAGACCGAACTCGACCGCGCCCGTGAGATGGCGGACGAGTTCGAGGAACTCACGGGACGCCGTCCGCGTATCTTCGTCGCGAAGATGGGACAGGACGGACACGACCGCGGACAGAAGGTCATCGCCTCCTCCTTCGCCGACATGGGCTGGGACGTTGACGTGGGACCGCTCTTCCAGACGCCCGCCGAGACGGCGCAGGATGCCGTCGACAACGACGTGCACATGGTCGGGTTCAGCTCCCTCGCAGCGGGGCACAACACGCTCCTGCCGCAGCTCGTCGATGAGCTGAAGAAGCTCGGCCGCGACGACATCATGGTCTGCATCGGCGGCGTTATCCCCGTGCAGGACTATGACAACCTCTACGAGCACGGCGCGGTCGCGATTTTCGCACCGGGCACGAACATCCCCGAGGCGGGCATCAAGCTCCTGACACTTCTCATCGCACGCGCGAAGGAAGAGGCTGCAGGCTGAGGAAATAAATAAAACGCCCCTTCCACCGCTTGCGCGGTCCCCCTCCCCCGCCCCGTGCGGGGGAGGCTTTGAATTACGGGATATTAGGGAAGCACTGATAAATTCAGCACCGCCATCTTGACGTATCTTTTTTGCCCGCACTACGCCCGCGATCCTCCACATAGCTTTGGCTATGCGTCGGACTCTCTCCTTGTTCGGACGAAAAAATCTACGCCAATCTGAGGGTCTATTTTATCAGCGATTCCTTAGCTTCCCCCGTCGCTACGGGGGAAGTGGCGAGCGAAGCGAGTCGATAGGGGCGCCTCAATACCATAGAAGGAGGCTCTATGAGCGAAAAATATACAACGGAACGACCCGACTGGGTGCCCGAGGATGCCGACTGCAAATTCACGACAAGTGTCATGGGCGGCATCGAGGGGATCAAGGATCTGACCGTCGGCAATATCAATCCGAAACTATTGAACGGGCAGGGGATGCCCCGCCGCAAGCTCGTCCTATCGGAGGACGACTATGTTGCGGGCGTCGAGCGCGGCGACCGCATGACGCTCTCGCGCGCGATCACACTCATCGAGAGCAACAGCAGCCGCCACTTCAAACTCGCCCAGCGCGTGCTCCAGAGGCTGCTGCCAAAGACGGGCAACGCCCTGCGCATCGGCATCACGGGTGTACCGGGCGCGGGCAAGTCCACGATGATCGAGGCGTTCGGCAACATGCTCTGTGATCTGGGGCATCGCATCGCCGTTCTCACCGTCGACCCGACCAGCTCCGTCACGAAAGGCTCCATCCTCGGCGACAAGACGCGCATGGGTACGCTCTCGCGTCGTCCCGAGGCATTCATCCGCCCCTCGCCCGCCGGCGGCACACTCGGCGGCGTCGCGCGCAAGAGCCGCGAGACGATGCTGCTCTGTGAGGCGGCGGGCTACGATGTCATCATCATTGAGACGGTCGGTGTCGGACAGTCCGAGACGACCGTGCGCTCCATGGTCGACTTCTTCCTCCTCGTCGTGCTGACGGGTGCGGGCGATGAGCTGCAGGGCATCAAGAAGGGGATCATGGAGCTTGCGGATGCCATCGTCATCAACAAGGCGGACGGGGATAACCTCATCAAGGCAAAGGTCGCACGCGGACAGTACGAGCGCATGATCGAGTTCATCCGTCCCGCGACGCCGGGGTGGGAGACGCACGCCTATCTTGCCTCTGCCATCGAGAAGACAGGACTCGCCGAACTTTGGGAGCTCATCCGCATCTTCCGCGAGAAGACCACGGAGACGGGCGTTTGGAAGAAACGTCGTGACGGACAGCTGCTCGACTGGATGAACAGCATGATCGACGAGCACCTGCACAACCTCTTCTTCGACGATGCGGTCGTGCGCGGACGCATGCCCGAGGTGCGCGAGGCAATCCTCTCGGGTGAGATCTCGCCGACACAGGCGGTCGCCGAACTCCTTGGCGTGTTCGATGTGCGCCGCGCGGCGGGGCGGCAGGTCGATCTGTTTGCGAATTGAGAAATAGGGGGGCTGTTGCACGAAGTTTTCTAGCTTCGTGCAACAGCCCCGGGACCGCGCGAAGCGTGGTGGAAGGGGGACTTAGATTGCACAAACGCATCTGCCTCTCGGGCGCGGATATGTACGAGCTTGAGGAGGTTTTCAAGGAGTGGCGTGGCATCATCTCCGTCCGCACGGGCTACATCAACGCTGCACCGAACGCCGCGCATGACGACGTGGCAACGGGTACGGCGGGCGGGCGTATGGGCGTTGAGATCTGCTACGATCCGAAGAAGATCGACATCTCGCAGCTCCTCGACCTGCACTTCGCCGTTGTGACACCATACAGCATTGACGGGCAGGGTTATGTGCGCGGCAGTATGTACCGCGCGGGTATCTTTTACGAAAGCGCCGAGGACGAGCCGCAGATCGCGCTCTACCTCACCTTCCTTGCGGGGAAGGGGCGTTGTCCCGCGACGGGCGAACATCTGACGCTCAACGATCCGAACAGCAGTGCGGCGGCGCGGCGCGTACTGCACGCGACAATGGAACGGCTTACGTCCTTTCAGCCGGCGGCAGACGAGCATCAGGGCTATCTCAGCCGTCACCCCGAGACCGAGACCTACATCGACCTCGCACGCCTGCGTGCGCTTGTTAAACTTTGAAGCATACGGAAAAGATCGTTGACAATAAATCGTCGACGATCTTTTCCATTGTAACTATTTTTTTTAATTTCTCATTTCTTGCGTCTAATTTTATGATATAATCAAAGAAGTGATGGAGGTAACGCGTTTAGGAGAATATATATGATTATTCGAAATCGACTGCGCGCCACACTGTTGGTGCTTTTCGCATTCATTGTCGGACTCGTTGCCCTGAACTTTTATACATTTGAAAAACTGGAGGGAGACTCTCCTGCCGTCAACGCGTCCGGTTCCCTGCGCATGCGTGCCTATCAGCTTGCGTGGCTCTCGGCGCGCCTTGTTCCTGCCGATGCAGACGAGGCGGTGGATATCCGACGCAGTATGCGGACGCGGATTGAGGAGTATGAACGCGTTCTCACGGGGCTCAACGAGGGCTGTGCGGAGATGCATCTTGAGGCGTCCTCGGACGATGCGGTAAAGGCGCAGCTGGCTGTTGTGCAGCCCCTGTGGGAGAGTTATCGCGAGCACGTCTTTGATGTGCTGAGGGCGGATACGCCCGAGAAGAAATATGCGGCAAATGCTGTGGTCGCCGCTGAGGTTGTAGGCTATGTGACAGAGGTGGACAAGCTCGTTACAGCGTATGACCACGCGAGTCAGGCAAAGATCGAGGCTTCGGAAAAGATTGGCGTGAGCGTGATCTTCCTTGCCTTCCTCATCTTCGTCATCTCCTCCTACTGCATCATTACCGAGGTTCTGCGTCCGCTGGCGGCGCTTACTGCGTCCTTCCACGAGGTCGCGGGCAAGGAGGCGGATCTTACGCAGCAGCTGACTGCGAAGCGCTATGACGAGATCGGGCGCATTGTTCACTCGTTCAACAGTTTTGTCAGCGATCTGCGCCAAATCGTGCAGCGCGCGCAGGAATGTTCCACGGAGGTCTCGGGACTCTCGGACACACTATGGCAGGCGAGCATCGAAAACAGCAAGGCGGTTGAGTACAACGCCGTTGCCATCACGAATGTGGCGAATCACGCACACGAGCAGAATGAAAATATTCAGCTGCTTGCTGCGAGTGTCGGCGGCATCTCCGCGCATATGGAAGAGATGCAGACATCCATGAAGGCCGATGAGATCAACCGCGCCGCCCTGATCACCTCCATCGAGGCGGTGCGTGCCTGTGTGCAGGTCGCAGCTGCAGCTTCCGAGGACGTTGCGAAAGCGTCGCGGGAGATCACGGGGCTTACCGAGGACTCTGCCGCTGCCATCGAGCAGGAGACCGCCTCCCTCGAGGCGTTTGCCGCAACCGCCGAGCACCTCAAGGGGCTTTCGGGCGAACTGGATGAGCTTGTCGGACGGTTTAAGGTGTAATCCCATCATTGCGTTCATGCCGCCGAAGAAATTCGGCGGTTTTTCTTGCGAATTGACTGGAAAGAACGTACAATATAAAAAAGAATTGCAAATAAGGGAGCAGCTATGGGCAAGGAAGCGGAAGGACGACAGTATCAGGATACGGTATTTCGCGCGTATTTTAACGATGCGGATCGACTGCGGGAACTTGCGGGCGCCCTGCATGGGAGAACGTATGCGGCGAGCGATCCTGTGAAGATTGTGACACTTGAAGGGACATTCCTCTCGCAGGTCAAAAACGATATTTCATTTCTGCTGGCGGGGCGGTATCTCGTTTTCATCGAGCACCAGAGCACGCCAAATGAGAATATGCCACTGCGGTGTCTCTACTATGTATGTGAGCAACTGCGTGAGGAAATTGATAGCAGCCTGCTCTATCGCAATCGGAGTGTTTTACTTCCTGCGCCTGAGTTTCACGTATTTTATACGGGCACGAAGGAACTGCCCGAGGAGTTCGTGATGCGTCTCTCGGATGCATATCGGCGTGAGGGTGAGGAGAAGATACACCTTGAGCTTTTGGTGACGGTGCATAACATCGTCTATCGTGACCGAAAAAAACTGCTCATGGAGAGCCGTGCCCTACATGACTACAGCCGGTTCATTGGAGAGATCAAGGCGAACCGTGCGGCAGGAATGCTGCCGGCGGACGCCATCCGCGCCGCGATGCACACCTGTATGGAACGCGATATTATGCGTGCGTTTTTGAAAGCGCACGAGAGGGAGGTTGTTGATATGGTGAATTTTGAGTGGAATCAGGAACTGTTCGAGGCGGCAAAGTTTGAGGAGGGGCTTGAGCAGGGGCTTGAGCAGGGGCTTGAGCAGGGGCTTGAACGAGGGCGTGCGGAAGGGCGTGCGGAGGGGCGCGATGAGGAGAGAGGCGTCATGATCCTCAATATGCTGCGTGAGAAGATGCCGATTGAGATGATCGCGAAGGTCTCGAATCTCTCGCTCGAGAAGGTGCGGGAGCTTGGACGAATGCACAGTCTGCTATGAGGGAATACCGATCATAAATCCCATCTTGCTATCATCGGCAGAACGGGATTTTTGTATGCCTCGGGTGGTGTTACGCAGCAGAAAAATCCCCTTTTGTGCTATAATTGCAATTCAGTACAGCTTTTTCAGCCGGACAAGGAAGCGAACCGGACGCAGAGGGATTCTCCAATGCCTCCCACGCAGCGGCGGGGAAGAGGAACGAAAAAGGCTGTTGCATGAAGTTTTTTAACTTCACGCAACAGCTCATTTATTATACTGGGTACGATGCGTTACTCCTTGATCGGTTTCTTGAGCAGGGAGAGGATGACGGCACCGACGACGGCGCCGATGATGATACTCACGAGGTACATGAGCGGGTTGCCGATGGTCGGGACGACGAAGATGCCGCCGTGTGGTGCGCGCAGGGTGCAGTCAAAGAACATGGTGAGTGCGCCCGCGAGCGCAGAACCCACGACCATGGAGGGGATGACGCGCACAGGATCGGATGCCGCGAATGGGATCGCGCCCTCGGTGATAAAGGAGAGTCCCATGACGTAGTTTGTGATGCCCGCTTTGCGCTGGCTCTCGGTGAAGCGGTTCTTGAAGAACGTGGTCGCAAGTGCGATCGCCAGCGGCGGAACCATGCCGCCCGCCATGACCGCAGCCATGACGTGATACTCGCCCGACGCGAGGAGTCCCGTGCCCGTGACGTATGCCGCCTTGTTGATGGGACCACCCATATCGACTGCCATCATGCCGCCGACGATCAGTCCCATGAGGACGCGCGCCGAGGGATCCATGCCGCCGAGGGTCTCGATCATCCAGTTGTTGATGGCAGAGACGGGCGGCGCGATGATGTAGAGCGAGATCAGCCCCATGATGAGGATGCCGAAGAACGGATAGAGGAGGATGGGTTTGATGCCGTCGAGGGAGGCGGGCAGTCCCGCGAATACCTTCTTGAGGGCGTTGACGGCGTAGCCGCCGACGAAGCCCGCGAGCAGTGCGCCGAGGAAGCCCGTGCCCGTTGCGCCTGCGAGTGAACCGCCGACGAAGCCGACGGCAAGTCCCGGGCGGTCGGCAATCGACATGCCGATGAAGCCCGCGAGGACGGGGAGCATGAAGCCGAACGAGGCTCCGCCGACCTGCATGAAGAACTTGGCAAGCGGGGTGTTCGAGCCGAACTTTGACGGATCGATGGTGTAGTCGTCAAAGAGGAAGGCGAGCGCGATGAGGATACCGCCGCCCACAACGAACGGGAGCATATGCGAGACGCCGTTCATGAGATGTTTGTAGATCTGGCGGGCAAGACTCTCGTTTTCTGCATCGTCTGCGCCCTCTGCCGTGTCCGCACCGGTTGCATGGTAGATGGGGGCACTGCCGGAGAGTGCACGGTCGATCAGTTCATCTGCCTTGTTGATGCCGTCCGCGACCTTCGTGATGACGACGCGGCGCCCGTCAAAGCGGGACATGGCGACATTCTTGTCCGCCGCGACGATGATGCCGTCCGCGGCGGCGATCTCCTCCGGCGTGAGGACGTTCTTGACGCCCGCTGAGCCGTTCGTCTCGACTTTGACCGTGAGACCGCGTTTCTTCGCGTGCTGCTCGATGCTCTCCGCTGCCATAAAGGTGTGCGCGATGCCCGTGGGGCAGGCGGTGACAGCGAGGATCTGGATGTGGTCGGCGGCAGGCTTCGTCTCCTCGTCTGCCGTGTCGGCACCGGGCGCAACGAAGCGGTCGTTTTCCTTGTCGTCGATGAGGCGACGGAACTCCTCGACACTCTTGGCGGCGATGAGCGCCTCCTTGAAGTCGGGATCCATAATCATGGTCGCGAGCTTCGAGAGGATGGCGAGATGTTCGTCGTTCGCGCCGTTTGGAGCCGCGATCATGAAGAAGAGGCGGCTCGGGTTGCCGTCCATCGCGGCGAAGTCCATGCCGTCCGGAATGGTCATGGCGGCGAGTCCCGCCGCCTGCACGCCGTCGCTCTTGGCGTGCGGCGTTGCGATGCCGTCGCCAAGGCCGGTGGTGCCGCTCTCCTCACGGGCGAGCACGTCCTTGACGTACTGCTCCTTGTCGCTGAGGTTGCCGCCCTTTTCCATGTAGTCGGCAAGCAGGCGAATTGCCGCCTCCTTCGAGGCAGGGGCAGAAACGCCGAGGGCGATGCTCTTAGGGTTAAGAAGATCGTTGATATGCAAGGGAAACCCCCTCCTTTTTCATTGTGCTGAGTTTTATTCACTGTGCATACTCCTCGCAGAACCCTCGTTACGCAAGCGGTCGGGCACTTATCTGCCGAAATACCTGCGGATTCCAAACGCGCTTCGCTTGAACGAATAAAATCCGCAGGGGGCAGAACGTGCCCTCTCTTCCGCTTGCTCCACTAGGGTTTGCTACGGAGTATTGCACAGCTGCGATAGGTTTACATTCATTTGCCTGGGATGTATGCCGCAGTTACATCAAACAATCGTCTTCAGTAGCGCAAGTGCCTCTTCACGCGTGGCGAGGTTCTCGGAGAATGCGGAGGCGGAGCCGGTTGCGACGCCCATGTAGAACGCGCGCTCATAGTCGCCGTTCGACTCCATGAAGCCTGCGAGGAAGCCGGCGACCATCGAGTCGCCCGCGCCGACGGAGTTGACGAGCGTGCCCTTCGGTGCGGCGGAGCGGTAGAAGACTCCCTCGGACGTGAGGAGGATTGCGCCGTCGCCCGCCATGGAGATGAGCACATTCGTTGCGCCCTCTTCCTGCAGCTTCTTTGCGTGGTAGACGATCTCGTCGTCCGTTTTCAGATCCACGCCGAACATCTCACCGAGCTCGTGATTGTTTGGCTTGATGAGGAACGGGCGATACTTCAGCACGCGCCGCAGGAGATTCTTTGTCGCGTCGACCACGATGCGGATGCCGCGCCCCGCGAGATGCTCCATGATGCGCTCGTAGATGTCATCGGGCAGCGTGTTCGGAATCGATCCTGCGAGGACGAGCGTGTCGCCGCTCTTCAGGCGGCCAAGCTTTTCAAAGAGTGTACGCTGCGCTTCCTCCGTGATGACGGGCCCCTGTCCGTTGATCTCGGTCTCGCGTCCCGCCTTGATCTTGACGTTGATGCGCGAGAAGCCGTCATCGAGGCGCACGAAATCGTCTTTGACGCCGAATGAGTGCAGCATCTGCTGCATCGCGACGCCCGTGAACCCCGCGAGGAAGCCCAGCGCCGCACTGTCGTGTCCGAGATTTTTCAGCACGATGGAGACGTTGATGCCCTTGCCTCCCGGCAGGATCTGCTCGTAGTTCACGCGATTGATCTCGCCCACAGTGAGATCCTCCAATCGGACGATGTAGTCAATCGACGGATTGAAGGTGACGGTGTAGATCATGTAATTATCCCTCCCTAGATTTTCGATGAAATGATAATATTCCCCATTAAAACCATCATATATTCTAGACATGCCAAAGTCAAGGAATCCAGTTCCACATCTCCGACTTGTCAGCGCTTTTTCTTTCCTCTATAATGGAGAAGAAAATATAACGGAACAGGGGCGTATATATGACAGCAGAAATGGAAACGATGGAGCAGGGGAGCGTGCAGACGGAGGAAAAACCGAAGAAAGCGCCAGCACCGAAGGGGATCATGTTCTACATCAAGAAGGGGCTGCGCCTGATCCTCGGCGCGCTCATCACAGCAGTGGGATTGGAACTCTTCCTGATCCCGAACAATGTCATCGACGGCGGCGTGGTCGGCCTCTCGATCATGTCGCAGACGATCACAGGGATGGGGCTCGGCGTATTCCTCGTGCTCTACAACATTCCGTTCGTCTACATGGGCTACAAGCAGATCGGCAAGAGCTTTGCGCTTTCGACCATCTTTGCCATCATCATGCTCTCGATCTGGTCGAGTGTACTGCACGATGTGCCGCAGGTGACGAACGATCCGTTCCTTGCCGCGATCTTCGGCGGCGTCGTGACGGGGCTTGGCGTCGGCATTGTCATGCGTACGGGCGGCTGCTTCGACGGAACGGAGATCGTCGCGATCATCATGGACGCACGCACGCAGTTCTCCGTCGGCGAGGTTGTCATGTTCATCAATCTCTTCATCCTCTCTTCGGCGGGGCTGCTCTACGGGTGGGACAAGGCGATGTACTCGCTCTTTGCCTACTTCGTCATCGCGAAGATGATCGATGTCGTCCTCAAGGGACTCGATGAGTCCTACGCCGTGATGATCGTCACGAGCGAGCATGAGGAGATGACCGAAGCGCTCAACGAACGCCTCGGGCGCGGTGTGACACTGCTGCACGGCGCGGGCGGCTACACGGGCGATGCAAAGGAAATCCTTTACTGTGTCGTCACGCGCCTCGAACTCGACAAGCTCAAGGAGATCGTTCTTGACAAGGACGAGCGTGCCTTCGTCACAATCAATGCCGTGCACGACATTGTGGGCGGGCGGTTTAAGAAAAAGGCGATACACTAACAAGCAAGGGCTGTTGCACGAAAGTCGTGCAACAGCCCTTGTCATATGCATAAACTGATATAAAATAAACATTTTATAAAATAAAATATGATAATTATATTGCTTTCTGCGTGTGGATGTGCTACAATGCAGATAATTCATGCGAGTGATTTTGTTGTTTTTTCGAAGAAAGGCGGCGGCACGATGGGCAGTGTGAAAGAACAAAACATATGGATCGGCGTGGATGTCGGGACGACGGGTGTACGCGCAATCGCATACGAGGCATCCGGGTTGAGCCGTGCCTCAGCAGAGGCATTCTATCCACTGCGCACGCCACATCCGGACTGGGCGGAGGAACGCCCGTCAGAGATCCTTGCGGCGACGGAGCAGGTGGTGGGCAAGGTGGCGGATGCACTGCGCCATCAGGGGCGGATACCATCCGGCATCGCACTCAGTACGGTCATGCACAGCCTGATCCCGCTCGATGCGGAGAAGCAGCCGCTCACGGATATGCAGACGTGGGCAGACAGCCGCAGTGCAGGCATCGTGCGCGCGCTGAAGGAAACGGAACCCGCACTCTGCCGCTCGTTCTATGAGCGCACAGGCTGCCCCATGCACGCCTGCTACCCGCTGGCAAAGATCCTCTGGCTGAAACAGAATCGCCCCGAACTGTTCGCACGCACGAAGTTCATCGGCTCGATCAAGGATCATCTCTTCCATGCGTTCACGGGGGAGTTCCTCATCGACCGTTCGACGGCGAGCACGACCGCGCTCTATAACGCACGTCAGCTTGCGTGGGACACGGAGATCCTGAACTTCATCGGCATCACGGAGGATATGCTGCCGCCCGTCGTCTCGACAACCGAGGCACGTGCGCTCACGGCGGCTGCGGCGGAGCGGATGCACCTCACGGCAGGTCTGCCCGTTGTGATCGGTGCGACGGACGGCGTGCTCGTCAACGTGGGGATCGGTGCGGTCGCGGCGGGACAGCTGAGTGCGACCATCGGCACGAGCGGTGCCATGCGCATGCTCGTCGGTGAGCCGCGCACCGATGAGAAGATGCGTACATGGTGCTACAACCTCGTGGACGGGCTCTGGGTCGCGGGCGGCGCGATCAACAACGGCGGCATGATCCTGCGCTGGATGCGCGATAAGATCTGCCATTTCAGCGAGGCACAGATGGCGGCGCTCGATGTGGATGCTTACGACCTCATGACGATGAAGGCATCCAAGATTCCTGCCGGCTCGGACGGGCTGATCCTCCTGCCATTCTTCACGGGCGAGCGTGCGCCGTATTGGAACTCCGATCTGCGCGGGCTCTTCTTCGGGCTCTCGCTGAACCACAGCCGCTCCCATATGATTCGCGCCGTGATGGAGGGGATTTGCTACGGCATGCACAACGTCTTTGATGCCCTGCAGGGGTTCGGTGCGGTGCGTGACATCCGTATGAGCGGCAGCTTTACGAAGTCGCCGCTCTGGATGCGGATCCTCGCGGACGTGCTCGGCGAGCCGCTCGTTCTGCCCGATAACAGCGAGGGAGCGGCGTACGGTGCGGCGGTGCTGGGCTTTATCTCGGCAGGCGAAATGAAGGGGATCGCGGATACGGCAGATCTCGTACACGCAAAGAAGGTTTACGCGCCCGACCCGTCGAATCACAAGACATATGCGCAGCTCGTCGACATCAGCGGGCGGCTCTATCACAATCTGCAGAAGGAATTCGCCGAGATTGCGGCGTATCAGGCGGGACACTGAGGGGAGGAAATCGAGATGAGTAATGGAACGATGGATATTGGTGTCGTTGGCATGGGTGTCATGGGGAGCAATCTCGCGTTCAACATGGCGGATCATGGCTTTCAGGTGGCGGGGTGGAACCGCACATCGGATCTGACGGAGGCGGCAGAGAAACGCAATCCACCCGCGAATTTCCATGCTTGCTACGATTTGAAGGAATTCATCGGTTCCTTGAAGAAGCCGCGCCGCGTCTTCCTCATGATCGCTGCGGGAGCGCCCGTGGACTGGGCGATCGGGGAGATTGCCCCACTGCTCGAGGCGGGTGATATCATCCTCGACGGCGGCAACTCCTTCTATGCGGACACGCGCCGTCGGCATGACGCGCTCAGAGAGCAGGGGATCTGCTACTTCGGTGTGGGAGTTTCGGGCGGCGAGAAGGGCGCGCGCTTTGGCCCCGCCATCATGCCGGGCGGTGACCGCGCGGCGTACGAGGCCGTGCGCCCGATCCTAGAAGGAATTGCGGCGCGTGCGGGGGATGCGCCGTGCTGCACCTACATCGGCGAGGACGGCGCGGGACACTATGTCAAGATGGTGCACAATGGCATCGAGTATGCGGATATGCAGCTGATTGCGGAGACATACCTCATCCTGAAGCACGTAGGCAGCCTGTCGAATGCGCGCATCGGCGAGATCTTTCACGAGTGGAATGCAGGCGAGCTGAAGAGCTACCTCATCGGCATCACGGCGGACATCTTTGCCGAGCAGGATGCGGAGACGGGCAAGGCGCTCGTCGATATTATCGTCGACCGTGCGGGGCAGAAGGGGACGGGGCGCTGGACGAGCCTTGAGGCGCTGCAGTGCGGCGTGGATCTCTCCATGATCTCGGCGGCGTGCAACGCGCGTGTGCTCTCGAACCTCACCGAGGAGCGCGCCCATGCGGGAGCGGTCATGAGCGCACCTGCCGCCGCGGGCGAGGTTGGTGCGGACTTTATCGAAGCCGTGCGCCGCAGCCTGTATACGGCGAAGATCGTCGCCTACGCACAGGGGTTCTCGCTCTATCGTGCGGCAAAGGAGGAATTCGGCTGGTCGCTTGACTTCGGAAAGATTGCCTCCATCTTCCGTGCGGGCTGCATCATCCAGGCGGAATTTTTGCAGCGCATCACGGACGCCTATGAGCGCGAGCCGAATCTCAAGAATCTCATGTTCGATGACTTCTTCCTCTCCTCCATCAATGCGAACATGGAGAGTTTGCGCGGTACCGTCTGCCTTGCTGTGCAGCATGGCGTGCCCGTCCCCGCACTCTCTGCCGCCATGCAGTACATCGATGCACTGCGCAGCGGACAGCTCGGGGCAAACCTCATTCAGGCACAGCGCGACTATTTTGGTGCGCATACCTTCGAGCGCACGGACAAGGCGGGATCGTTCCACCATCAGTGGCAGGAGCATTATCCAAAAGAATAGGGCGTGGTTCACCACGAACGGGTTGCTGCATGAAATCGTGCAGCAATTTTTTTGCCATGAAATGATATTTAATAAACAAAAATAGATTAAATAAATGAAATGCTATTTACAAATGAAAAACAATCGTCTATAATTACGTTAGGAATTGTTGCAAGTCTTTCTGCCGGGGAATGGGGGCGGAAAGACGGTGGGGGATGAGATCCCCATACATGAAAGGAGAGGAATCCTATGCCGCTGATTATTCTAGCTGTGGGCATCCTGCTGCTGTTCTTCCTCATCGTTCGCGTGAAGCTGAACAGTTTCATCTCGCTGCTCATCGTCGCAGGTCTCGTCGGCTATGCCGAAGGACTGCCCGTCACGCAGATCATCCCCGTCATCCAAAAGGGGCTTGGCGGGACACTCGGAGGGCTTGCCATCGTCGTTTCGTTCGGCGCGATTCTCGGCAAGCTGATGGCAGAGAGCGGCGGTGCACAGCGCATTGCCATGACGCTCATCAATATGTTTGGAAAGGAAAAGGTCAAGTGGGCGGTCTGCCTTACGGGCTTCATTGTCGGCATTGCGCTCTTCTATGAAATCGGCTTCGTCCTCCTCATCCCGCTCGTCTTTACAATCGCGGCATCGGCGCAGATCCGCCTGCTCGAGGTCGGCATTCCGATGGCAGCGGCGCTCTCCGTGACGCACGGCTTCCTGCCGCCGCATCCGGGACCGACGGCGATCTCGGTCATCTACAATGCGGACATCGGTCTGACACTCGTCTATGGTGCACTTCTCGCAGCTCCAATTGCAATCATTGCGGGGCCGATCTTCTACAACTTCGTCAAGGATCTCAACCCCGCGATCCCCGAGGGGCTGTATAACCCGAAGGTGTTTACGGATGAGGAGATGCCGAGCTTCGGCGTCAGCGTATTCACCGCGCTCGTGCCTGTTGTGCTCATGGCCGGCTCGGCGATTGCAAAGATGACGCTTCCTGCCGGTTCGCACGCGCTGGCGATCATGACCTTCCTCGGCTCGCCGGATATGGCGCTCACGATCTCCATCTTCATCGCGTTCTACACATTTGGTATCTCGCGCGGCAAGAGCATTCAGGAGATCATGAAGATCTCCGAGTCTGCAATCCTTGCCATTGCCATGATCCTGCTCATCGTGGGCGGCGGCGGCGCGCTCAAGCAGATCCTCATCGACAGCGGCGTCGGCCGCTACATCGGCGACCTCCTCATGGGCTCCGACCTCTCGCCGCTTGTCCTCGCGTGGTCGATCGCCGCCGTCATCCGCATTGCCTGCGGCAGTGCGACGGTCGCAGCGCTTACGGCGGGTGGTATCGCTGCACCCGTGGTTGCGCTCACGGGTGTCAGCCCCGAGCTCATGGTGCTCGCGACGGGCGCGGGCAGTCTCATCATCTCGCCGCCGAACGATCCCGGCTTCTGGCTCTTCAAGGAGTTCTTCGGCCTCACGGTAAAGGAGACGGTACGTACGTGGTGCGCGATGGAGACCATCATCTCGGTGCTCGGTCTCGCGGGCGTCCTGATCCTCAACGTATTCATCGGCTGATGAAGGCGCTGCGCGGATCATATCCAAAGGAGCGTGGGTGTCATGGGCTATCTTCTGGGCATTGATGCAGGCTCTACAAACTACAAGGCGATCGCGTGTGACAAGACGGGGCGTTTTCTCGCCTCTGCACGTCGACCGGCAAATACGAAGTATCATGAAAACGGCTGGGCGGAGACCTCGCCTGAGCTGATCTGGGAGGGCGTCGCCGCCTGTATCGCGGAGATTGCGGCGCAGCTGCCCGGTGAGACGTGCGACGGTGTTGCAGTTGCGAGTTCAGGCGAGGATGTTCTGCTTGACGGCGCTGTGCAATCGGTGTATCCTGCAATCCGATGGTTCGATACGCGCACGGAGGCAATCGCCTCTGCGTGGGAGCCGTTCGGGCGAGAGCACATCTATCGGATTACGGGGATCAATCCAAATCCCGTGGCAAGCATCACAAAGATGCAGTGGATTAAACGCTATGTTCCTGAGGCATGGGGGCGGGCGCGGCTTTGGATCCCGATCGCGGGCTTCATCAGTCTGAAACTGACGGGCACAGCGCGTGCGCCGTGGACGAATGCGTGCCGATCGATGGCGTTTGATCTAACGCGCCGCGACTGGTCGACGGAGATCCTTGCGGAGGCGGGGATCGATCGCTCCATGCTCGCCGATCCCATCCGCCCGGGCGAGCAGATCGGCACGCTTACGCCCGCCGCTGCCGCAGCGACGGGACTCAAAGAAGGGGCGCCGGTCTTTGCGGGCGGTGTGGACTATGCCTGCGGCACCTTTGCGACGGGGATCATCCGTCCGGGGCAGATGCTCGACTCCACAGGGACGAGCGAGCAGCTGCTTGCGATTCTGGATGCGCCCGAGAGCAGCGCCGCGAGCATGGAGAAGAACTTCACGTCCGTCGCCTATGTGGTCAATGACGCCTACTACATCATGGGCATGATCGTCGCGTCGGGCGGGATCTTCGAGTGGTTCAAGAATACGTTCGCATGTGCGTCCTTCGACCAGCTGGTCGGGGAGGCATCGCTCGAGCCGATCGGTGCGCGCGGCTGCATGATGCTGCCGTATTTCTCGGGGCGTCACACGATGGGGAGCGACCCCGCCGCACGCGGGGCGTTCGTCGGACTTACACGCGCGACGACGCGCGGCACCTTTGTGCGAGCCATTCTCGAGGGGCTCTGCTACGAGATGCACAGCATCGTGCAGGCGATGCAGGAGCTCTCAGGGCAGAGCGTCGAGTCGATCTACGCCATCGGCGGTGCGGCAAAGAGTACGTTCTGGATGCAGATGAAGGCGGATGTCACAGGCATTCCCGTGCGCAGCAAGGATGTTCCGGAGGCTGCGGCGCTCGGTGCGGCGATGCTCGCCGGACTCGGCGCCGGTGTCTATGCGAGTCCGGAGGAAGCCGTCGCACGCGTGCGCTTTGCCGAGCGGGAGTATGTGCCGGATGAGGCACGTCACGCACAGTATATGGAGCTCTATGAGACGCTGAACCGAGCGCTCTATCCCGCACTGCGGGAGTTCAACGCGGCGGTGACGCGCGCGCAGGGGACAAATGAAACGAAGTGAGGAGAGCTATGATGAAATATGAAGCAACGGTCACGGCAATCGGGGATTTTGTACTGCCCTTTATGCAGACACGCGAGTCTGTCATCCTCTTTAACAAGGATGTACCGTACGAGTACGAGAACATGGTCGTGGCGCACACAAAGGGGGAGCTTTCGGCAGATATCGTGCCGGGAGATCGGCTGACCCTCGCAGATCGCAGTTATACGGTGACGGCGGTCGGCGATGAGGCGATGAAGACGCTGCGCGCAAACGGACACTGCACGATTGTGTTTACGGGCAAGGACGCAGTGGAACTGCCGGGGCAGATCATGGTCAAGGGCGACGGCGTGCCGCGCTTCATGGTCGGCGATGTCATTCGCTTTGAATAAGGAGGGGCACATGAAGGTATTGGTAATCGGCGATCCTCTGCTCTCATCCGAGCGCCTGGAGGCCGCCGTCAAGAAGATATTGGGCGATGTCGAAGTCGCGCGCGTGGACTGGAAGCCCGCAAGCGATGAGGAGTTCTGGTTCCTGCGCAGCGAGGTCGAGAAGAAAGGACCGTCGGCAGGAAAGCCGCCTGTGGAGATCTTCGATCATGTCGGCGATGTCGATATCATCATCACACATCACACGCCGATCAATGCAGAGATTGTAACAGCGGCAAAGAAATGCCGCATCATCGGCGCGTGCCGCGCGGGTGTCGAGAATGTGGATGTCGCGGCGGCATCGAAGCAGGGCATCGCCGTGTTTCACACGATGGGGCGCAACGCGCACGCGGTTTCGGACTACACGATCGGACTCATGCTCGCCGAGATGCGCAACATCGGACGTGCACACGCAGAGCTGAAGCAGGGACATTGGAAGAAGCAGTATTCGAACGCCGCCTTTGTCGGCGACATGCTCGAAAAGAAGATCGGTCTCGTCGGCTTCGGCTACATCGGGCATCTCGTGGCAAAGAAACTCAAAGGCTTCGACGTAGAGATCCTCGTCTACGATCCATATGCGAACGCGGCAGACGTCGAGGCGTCGGGCGCACGCCTCGTTCCCCTCGAGGAACTGTGTGCGGAGGCGGACTTTATCAGTATGCATGCGCGTCTCTCCGAGGCGACGCAGGGACTCCTCGGTGAAAAGGAGTTTGCGCGCATGAAGCCGACGGCATATGTCATCAATACAGCGCGCGCAGGACTCATCGATGAGCAGGCACTCATCAAAGCGCTGCATGACAAGAAGATCGGCGGCGCGGCAATTGACGTGTTCTGGACGGAGCCGCCGCCGGCGGATCATCCGTTTATGACGCTTGAGAACGTCACGATCACGCCCCATCTCGCGGGATCGACACGCGACGCATTCAACCGTACGCCCTACCTCCTGCTCGAGGAGATCAAGAGCACGATCAGCGGGAGTGCGCCGCGCTGGGTCGTCAATGCGGATGCCGTTTCGACCGACTTTTCGGGACTCAAATAGGGAGGAGGCAGCTATGAAAGCAGCAGTGTACCACGGCACGGCAGACGTGCGCGTGGAGGAGGTCGCAAAGCCGGTGATCGGTGCGGGGGAACTCCTCATCAAGGTCAAGGCGTGCGCCATCTGCGGCGGCGATCTCAGGACATTCCGCCATGGGCACAAGGCGATTCATCCGCCGATCATCCTCGGACATGAGATTGCGGGCGTGATCGAGGAGGTCGGTGCGGGCGTTGATCGTTACCACGTAGGCGACCGCGTTATCGTTGCGCCGGGCATCGGCTGCGGTGCATGCTCTTACTGTCTCTCGGGACGCCAGCATCTCTGCTATACGCGTGAAACCATCGCACACGGCTACGACGGCGGCTTTGCCGAGTACGTGCGCATTCCTGCAAGCGCTGTCCGTGCGGGCAATGTCAACTTCATCCCCAACGAGGTTGACTATCTCGCCGCCTCGCTCTCAGAACCCCTTGCCTGTGTCATCAACGGGCAGGAGGCGATGGACATCCAACTCGGTGATACCGTCGCCGTCATCGGTGCGGGTCCGATCGGCATCATGCACGCCGAGCTCGCGCGTGCGCGCGGCGCGGGGAAGATCTTCCTGCTGAACCGCAGCCGCAACCGTCTGGACGCAGCACACGATCTGAACTATGACGCCTACATCGAAACGGGTGAGGACGGTGGCGTGCAGGCGGTACTCGATGCGACGGACGGTCTCGGCGCGAACGTCGTCATCGTCACGGCGGGCAGCGCTGCGGCGCAGCGTGCGGGCATCGCCATGACGGGCAAGATGGGCAAGGTCTGCCTCTTTGCAGGGCTGCCGAAGGATACGCCCGAGCTCTCGTTCGACGTGAACTTTGTTCACTATCGGCAGATCACGCTGTACGGCACATTCTCATCCGCGCCGCGTCACAACGCGCTCGCCGTGGAACTGATCCGCAGCGGCAAGATCAATGCCGACCGCATCCTCACACATGCCGTCGCATTGGATGACATCGTGCACGGGTTCGAGCTTGTAGAGCACCGGGCAGGGATGCGCGTCGCGGTTGTTCCCCACATGGAGGAGATTGCGGAGGACATTGCGCGTCATCCGGATCTTGTGATTTCAAAAGGCTGATTTTCATCGGGACTGCTGCACGCTGCTTGTGCAGTGGTCCCGTTTTGTCTGTGTATTGAGTGAAAGGTGGAGCTGCGATGTCGATGGAGGAACTTTACGCACGGGAGCCGGCAGGGCTGTACGAGGTGCGCACGCGCAAGGCGGGACCGAAGGGGCGCCTGCCGCTGACGGATGAAATGCTGCGGAAATCGCCGAGCGGCAATATTTTCGGCATGACAATCAACGCGGGTATGGGGTGGAATCCCGACGATCTGGCGGGCGGCGATGTACTCATCATCGGCACACAGGGCGGCATCCGCCGCGATGACGGGACAACGGCGGCGGTAGGCCTGCACAATGGACATTTCGAGCTTGGCGATCTCATGCGTTCTGCTGCCGATGAACTAAAGGCGGAGGGCTATGTCCCACACGCCGCCTTTGTCACTGATCCCTGCGACGGACGCAGTCAGGGGACGACGGGCATGTTTGACTCGCTGCCATACCGGAATGATGCTGCGATCGTCATGCGCCGACTCATGCGCTCGCTGCCGACACGGCGTGCGATCATCGGCGTCGCCGCGTGTGACAAGGGGCTGCCCGCGATGATGATGGCGCTCGCGGGTATGCACGACCGTCCCGTCATCCTCACTATCCGGCGGCGCGACACTCTCGCCGACGGATAGTGAGGATCTCGGCACGGTGCAGACACTCGGGGTGCGCTATGCGAACGACGAGATCACGCTCGACTATGCTGCGCGGACGGGCTGCAGCTCCTGCGCGTCCCCGGGCGGCGGCTGTCAGTTCCTCGGTACGGCGGGTACGTCACAGGTCGTCGCCGAGGGACTCGGACTGACGCTCACACACGCGGCGCTTGCACCGTCGGGAGAGGAGATCTGGCGGGAACTCGGGCGTGCATCGGCGCGTGCGGTGATGGAACTCGCCGCGCGAAATATCGTGGCGTGCGATATCCTGACCGATCACGCGATCGAGAACGCAATGGTCATTCATGCCGCATTCGGCGGCTCCACGAACCTACTGCTCCATCTCCCCGCCGTTGCACATGCGGCGGGTTGCCACATGCCCGACGTTGCCGACTGGTCGCGCATCAACAGGGAGGTGCCGCGCCTCGTGAGCGTTTTGCCGATCGGCCCCGTCAACTATCCGACGGTATTCGCTTTCATGGCGGGCGGCGTACCCGAGGTTATGCTGCATCTCAGGAAATTGGGACTTCTGCATGAGGATGTGCGCACCGTCACAGGTGCGACACTTGGAGAAAACCTTGACTGGTGGGAGCAGTCCGAGCGACGCAGCATCTTACGCAAGCGTCTCGAAGAGGTGGACGGCCTTTCGCCCGATGAGGTGATTTTCAGCCCGGATGAAGCAAAGCGGCGCGGCATCGGCTCAACCGTCACCTTCCCTACGGGCAACATTGCGCCCGAGGGCTCCGTCGTAAAATCCACGGCGATCGATCCCTCTGTGATCGGCGCGGACAAGGTGTTTCGTCACACGGGCAAGGTCAAGACATTTACATCAGAAAAAGCGGCGATTGCTGCGCTCAAGGAACACGGGCGCATCGTCGCGGGGGACATCATGATCGTCATGGGCGGCGGGCCGAAGGGGACGGGCATGGAGGAGACGTATCAGCTCACCTCCGCACTCAAGCACCTGCCGTTCGGCAAGCATGTCTCCCTCATCACGGATGCGCGCTTCTCTGGTGTGTCGACGGGTGCCTGTTTCGGACATGTGGGACCCGAGGCTCTTGCGGGCGGCCCCATCGGTAAGCTGCGCGACGGCGATGTTGTCGAGATCATTGTTGATACCGAGAAGCTGGAGGGCAGTCTCAACTTTATTGGCACGGAGGAGAGGCCTCTGAGCTGCGAAGAGGGGGCGCGTGTACTTGCGGAACGCACGATGCAGGACGGCGTCGGTCCCGATGCGGAACTCCCTGACGATACGCGCCTCTGGGCGGCGCTGCAGGAGGTCAGTGGCGGTACATGGCGCGGTTGCGTCTACGATGTGGAGCGCATTCTCGCCGTGCTTGAGGCCGGAAAGAAAGCGCTACAGGAGAGATCAGGAAGATAGGGAAGCGGAGGATACTATGTTCAAGGGAGTCAACTCACCCGTCATTACGATATTGAAGGATGACGGCACAATCGACTATGAAAACATGGAGCGGCACATCAATCATCTCGTCGAGGCGGGACTGAACGGACTGCTCTTCCTCGGCAGTCTCGGCGAGTTCTACGCGTTCAGCGATGCGGAGAAGCGCGCACTGATCGACTTCGCCGTCAAGACCGTTGCGGGACGCACGCAGGTTGTGATCGGTGTCGGTCACACGGAGGAGGAGCAGGTCATCCGTCTTGCTGCCCATGCTGCGGAGGCGGGGGCAGATGCACTCAACATCGTTTCACCCTACTACTTCGGACCGCCTGCTGCGGCGGCGATTGATTATTTTGAGCGCATTGCAAAGAGAACCACGCTGCCGATCATGCTCTATAACTTCCCCGATCGTACGGGCAGCGACCTTTCTCCTGAGATCGTGCGCGAGATCGCACTGCGTTGTCCCACGATCACGGGCATCAAGGACACGGTGGACAACATCAGCCACACGCGGCGCATCTGTCAGGCGGTCAAGCCCGTACGCCAAGATTTCGCCGTTCTCTCGGGCTTTGATGAATACTATGTTGTGAACCGCATCTCCGGCGGTGACGGTGTCCTCTGCGGACTTACGAATGTTGTGCCCGAGCTTTTCGTCAAGATGCACACGTCCTATGAGCGCGGTGATTTTGCTGCGGCAGTTTGCTGTGCCGAGAAGATCGCGGGGCTCATGCGCATCTACGCCGTGACACCGCTCTTTATCACGGGGATGAAGGCGGCGGTGCGCGCGATGGGGCTGCCCATCTCCACCGACACACGCGCACCGGGGACGACACTCACGGAGGCCGAGGATCGGGAGATTTGCGCGATTCTCGCCGATCTTGATTAAGTGAAGAGTGAACGGCGAAATTATGACAACACCTCCTGCAAGGTTTTTTGCAGGAGGTGTTTTTTTAGGAATCGCTGATAAAATAGACCCTCAGATTGGCGCAGATTTTTCGTCCGATTGAGGCAGCAAACCGGACGCATAGCCAAAGCTATGTGGAGGATTTGCTAACGAAAAGCGGGCAAAAAAGATGCGCTAAGATGGCGGTGCTGAAGTTATCAGTGCTTCCTTTATGCTAATCTTTTTGTTATAATGATAAGAAAGTAACATCGAAGGGGAGTGGAATGATGGCGGAGAGTTTGCCGCTGCCCGTGATGCGCGGCAGTTATGCGCATATGACACGGACGGAAAAGCGCATCGCGGACTATGTGTCCGCGCATGTGAGTGAGGTGATGGAGCAGACAATCTCGGATCTTGCGGCTGCGGTCGGCAGCTCTGAGATCACGATCTCGCGCTTTTGTAAGAAGCTTGGATTCAGCGGGCTGCAGAGCTTCAAGATCGCGCTCGCGGCAGAGCTTTATACGCAGGAGGAAACAGTCTATCAGGACATCGACGCCGCTGACACGAGCGAGATGGTCGTGCAGAAGGTCTTTCGCAACATCACGGACGGACTCACGGACACGCTGAAGCTGCTCGACTATGCAGCGATTGACCGCGCTGTTGACATCATCCGCAGCGCGCGGCGCATCGCCGTCTACGGCTTCGGCAACTCGGCGACCGTCTGCCGCGACATCGAGACACGCTTCCTGCGTTTTGGCATGGTCGTACAGGCGTATAGCGACGCGCACCAGCAGGCGACCTCGGCGTCGCTCCTCACGGCGAAGGATGCCGTAATCGCCGTTTCGCATACGGGTGCGACCCTCGAGCTCCTCGACTCCGTGCGTACGGCGCGGGCGGCGGGCGCCTCCGTCGTCGTCATCACGAGCCATGCTCATGCGCCTCTGGCGAAACTTGGCGATGTTGTGCTGCACGGCATGGGACGCGAGGTGCACTACAGCTCCGAGGCCGTCTCCTCGCGCCTCATCCACATGGCGATCACCGATGCCCTCTATACGGTCATTGCGATGAGGGAGCCGAAAGAGTACCGCAGCAACCTCAAGAAGATGCGCGAGGTGATCGCGAAGAAGCGGTTATGATGGAATGACAGAAGAGCAGGTTGGAAAAGAGCAGATAAATGAAAATCTATCAATGGCATAAGGGAAATTCAACGGGGCGGCGTCTGTTTGACGAACTGTTGGCAAAGGTCGCCAATGAGGAGTGGGACGACGAATATCTGCTCCTTTTGATCGAATATCAAAAACTATATCCGGCGTCAGAAAAATTCGAAGTGTTCTATGCAAAATATGCACTGGCGCACGGCAATACACAGCTGGCGCTTGCGATTGCACGCGACGGCGAGCGCAAGCGCAGGGTGAGTCCTGTCGTGTGGGAACTCTTGGCGGAGTGTTATGAGCGGCTTGGGATGTTCTACGAAGCTGCTCTTTACCGTGCCTATCTGCGTGTGCACTGCCGCCGCCCGCTGCGGATGTCCATACCGGAGGGAGAGGAGCAGCGGTATCTTGATCTGTTCACATGTGCCGCTCGATTGGGGAGTTATGCACCATATATTTCGCGGGCCAACTTTGCGCAGGGCAGCATCGAATGGAAGTCCGGCGTATATGCGGGCGAATGGATCCCGCATGTCCTGCCGGAACCGTATCCGTATTGGGTGGGAGCCTACCTCGAGCGCGGGGAACTGAACTCGCACGGATGGCTGCTCGCACGTAGCCGTGCGGACTCCGCCTTTGCCAAACACTATGGCGCGGATTTTACCTTTGATATTTGGCGCTCGACCGTGCAGACCGAACTGGAGGTTCCGTGTGCGCCCGGAGAGACATACCTGCTGCCTGTAGCCGGAACAGAGCCGTCGCAGAAGATCGTTTTTTCCGTGGGGGAGCAGAGCTTCTTTGACCGTGGCGGGCAGTATCGCTATCTGTTTTATCGCGTGGAAGAGCCCGTTCGGATTTGCTCCGAGCAGCCCTTTGCGGCAGCACGCCCCATCCGCCTCGGACACAGTCCGAAACGCAAAAAGCTGGTGCTGAACATCCTTGTGGACGCGCTGAGCTGGGGTGCGATCAAAGAATTCCAATACGCAGATGTGCCGAACATCATGCGCTTCTTTTCCAAGGGCATTATTTTCAACAATCACTTCTCTGCGGCGGAGTATACCTATCCCTCGCTCGCGTCGATTGAGACGGGGATGTATCTGCATCACAATCAGGTGTTCAACGAGGTGTTCGGACAGGAGATCGATCCGTCCTATGTGACCATCTCTCAGCGCATGAAGGAACTCGGCTATCTCTGCGTGAATGTCATGGGGTCAGGGGATGGCATATACAACGGTGTGACGCGCGGGTTTGACCACATCATTGTGGACGCAACCTATCTGCCGGGATATGAGGCAGTGGAACGGACGATCCGTCACATCGAGGCATTTGATGAATGCGATCAGTTCCTGTGGATACATTTTGCCGATTCGCATGTGTACTCTGCGGGCGCGCAGGCACCTCCGAGCTCCATTCAGACACATTTGCCGCTCGCGCAGCGCATGGAGGGGAGCGACGATCGGGAGACCAGCGTGAATCTGCCGAGCCGTCCCATCTATATCGCTGCGAATCGACACAACATCCGCCATGCGGATCGTGTGCTCGGCGTACTCTTTGACTATTTGGAACATCATTTCAGCGACGATGAATACATTGTGCATCTGTATTCGGATCACGGCGTTCCCGTCTATGAGGCGGAGCCGTATCTCACGAGTGAGAAACAGGCGGGGGCGACGCTCATGATGCGCGGCGGGGATATTCCTGCACGCGGCATTGTGCAGGAGCTGACGAGCGGCGTCGACATCTACAATATCATGGCGCATAATGTCGGCTTCCCGGTCGGTGAGAATACGGACGGCAATCTCCCCGCAGCGCTCGGCGGGAAAGAGCGCGCCTATGTCATCTCTAATTCCATCTATCCGAGCAAGCGCTATGAGCTTGGGATCCGCACGATGGATTATGAATTCCGGCTCAGCTCGGAGGATATCGTCGGCATGGACGGCACCGTTGATCTTGCGGGGGCGAAGATGGCTGTATGGAAGAGAACTCCTGCGCATGAGAACGTCGATGATGATGCCGTATTCGAGTACTTCTATGACATTGCAATGAGATTTACCCGCGGCACGATCGATCACGAGGGACATCGCTGGCCTGAGCAAACGGATTGAGTCGAGCAGGATGCAGAAAAGTGCAAAGAGATATGGAAAAATCACGACGCACAGGAATCGTAAACCTGGACGTAGCTATGGAATTGGGAAGAAATGGAGGGGCAATGGGCGACTTAAACTTTTACGAGGGGAAGCGCGTATTCCTCACGGGACATACGGGATTCAAGGGCATGTGGCTCTCTCTCCTGCTTCTGAGGGCAGGTGCGGAGGTCACGGGATTTTCCCTCGATGCACCCACCAAGGGCGGCGCACAGGCACTGAGCCATCTTGGTATCTTGAAGGAAATGCGGGATGTGCGTGGGGATGTGCGTGATCTTGCAGCGCTGCGCCGCACATTTGATGAAGCAGATCCCGAGATTGTCTTCCACCTTGCGGCACAGCCGATCGTGCGCGAGAGCTACCGTCGCCCCGTGGATACGTTCGCGGCGAACGTGATGGGGACGGTCAATCTGCTCGAATGTGTCCGCGCATCGGACACCGTACACTCGGTACTTGTTGTGACGACGGACAAGGTCTATGAAAACAAGGAATGGGCATGGGGCTACCGTGAGAATGAGCCGTTGATGGGGTACGATCCCTATTCCGCGAGCAAGAGCTGTGCCGAGCTTGCGGTTTACAGCTATCGGCAGAGTTTTTTTGCCGATGGAGCAGTACGCCTCTCAACGGCGCGCGCGGGCAACGTGATCGGCGGCGGGGATTTTGCGCCCGACCGCATTATACCCGACTGCATCCGCGCAGCCGTGCGCGGGCAGGTGATCGACATCCGCAACCCCCACTCGACGCGTCCCTATCAGCATGTCTTGGAGCCACTCTCCGTCTATCTTACGATTGCGGCACGACAGGCGGCAGACGCCTCCCTCGTCGGCGCGTGGAACGTGGGACCCGACGATGCAGACTGTGTGACGACGGGCGAACTTGCCAATATCTTTTGTCGGACTTGGGGGGAGGGCGCACACTGGCAGACACACGCGGACAATGGCCCGCATGAGGCTCATTTCCTTAAGCTCGACTGCTCGAAGATCAAGAGTGAACTCGGATGGAAACCACGTTGGCATATTGCTGATGCCGTGGAGAAAACGGTGGAATGGGCAAAGGCGTGGGCGGCAGACAGTGATATGCGTGCAGTGACAGAGGAACAAGTGCGAGAATTCTTTAGGAATCACTGATAATTTTATCAGCGATTCCCTAGTCCTCTGCCTTTTTCCTTTTGCGCCGTGGGCGGACCGTGATGAGAAAGGCGGTGGCGTAGGCAGTGATGGGGATGGCGCAGAGGAGGCCGATGCTGCCGACAAGGGAGCGCACAACTTCGGTTGCGATCATGTTGAGGTTCATGACGTGCAGCAGGGAGATATCGGGCTGCGCGGAGATGAGGAGGATGAGCGGGAGTGCGCCGCCGATGTAGGCGAGGACGAGTGTATTCGCCATCGTGCCCATGACATCGCGTCCGACGTTCAGCCCTGAGGCGACGAGCTCCCGAAATCTGGTCTTGGGTGCGAGCTGCTTCATCTCATACTGCGCAGAGGCGATGGATACCGCTACGTCCATAACGGCGCCGAGTGCGCCGAGGACGATGCCCGAAAAGAGCAGCTCGCGAAAGTCCACGTCTTTCAGATAGAGTACCTTGAGCATACCTGCCTGCTCCTCAGCGACGCCCGTGAGATAGGAAAAGTGGATGGCAAGGATGGCGAGAAGCCCCGCGATGAGTATGCCGCCGATCGTGCCGATGATCGCGCCTGCGGACTTGACGTTGCGCCCGTTAACAATGAGCTGTGTCGCAAGCGTGATGACGGCGCCGATGAGGATCGTCCAGAGGAGGATGTGCGACGGTGCGAAAAGGATGAAGCCGATGAGTCCCTTTGCGATGAGAAGGACGGCGAAGAGGAGGACAAGGAGCGCCTTTGCGCCGGTGACGCCGCCGAAGAGGATGAGGAGCGCGGCGAAGCCGAGCAGCAGGAGGAGCATTGCGGGCAGGCGGTCGTAGTCGACGATGGCGTAGCTCTCGTTCTCCGTGCGGACGATGATGTTGTCGCCCTCCTGCGGGTGGATATCAAAGGCGGGATTGTTCAGCGTCCGGTGTGTGATCGTTGCCTCTGTTCCCTCTGCGGGGCCTGAGTCGATACGAATCTGTACCCTATACTGTGCGCTGCCCGGCGCAAATGCAGCGATGTCGTTTTCGCTCTCCGCAACGGAAAGCACTTCTGCCTTGTAGGTGGGCGGGTCGCCGTCCTCGCCGGCGGGCAGGTGGAAGAGTGCATAGAGAATGACGATGAGGGCGAGGCAGATGCCAAGGAAGCGTGCAAAGCGCTGCGAATGGATTTTCATGGAAATGCACCTTTCATGCATGTGGAAATGATCGGAATTATCATATAGAACAATGATGATATTTTGATGAAGAAGTGTGGAGAAAGTATCGGATTTTTATTTTAGGAGGCGATCGTTATGGCAACATAGATGCAGCGCGCACGTGCGGGAGAGACGACGGAGGAAATGCGCATTGTGGCGGAGGAGGAGCGGGTAACACCGGAGTTCGTACGCGAAGGTGTGGCGGCGGGGCGGATCGCAATCCCCGCGCACATGGACACTGCTAATCGTTATCCATGATGTCAATAGTTATTCCTGATTACCTTAAAACTATTGACTTTACGCCTATTCTCACATATACTGAGAACAACAGATGATTCCGGAGAGGACCGACGATGTTCTCACGGCGCAGGAATTGTCATCACCGTGTGAAATCTTTCAAAGCTGCCATACGGCGGCTTTTCTTTTCCATCGGTGAACTCAGTTCGAGGCAAGGCGCCAGAGTGTAAACAGCCCGCTCGGGCGATAGAACAGAGGAGGAATTGTCATGTTCTCAAAGACAGATTTTTGGATTGGCCTTGCGGTCGGTGCGGTGGCAGGTATTTTTGGCTATCGCTTCATGCAGGAGCGCACGCAGCAGCTCGCCGCGCTCGAGGCAGGTCAGGCGGATCTCTCGCTGGCGGAGCTTCAGCGCCAGAAGGAGGAACTGGAGGATCTGATTGCGGCGCAGTCCGCGTCGGAGCAGTAAGAGTTCCGTAGGGGTGGGGACTGCTGCGCGGAATCGCGCGCAGTCCCTTTTTGAAAGTAAGAGGGCTTTTCATGAATATTTTCGATACGATCAAAAACGCGATTCCACAGTCGGCGATGGATGTCTTCGTCCGCACGACGGACATTGCGTCGTATATGCCGGGGCGTGTGCGCCTCTACAGCAAGCAGCTCGTAAACAATGCGGCGCTCGAGGCGCAGGTGCAGGCACATCTTGGTGCACTCGCGGAGATTGAGCGCGTGGATACGAATATCGCGACGGGCTCGATCCTCATTACGTATGAGCCGGAGCGCCTGCGCAGGAATGCGGAGCTGCGCCGCGTAGAGGACTATATGCGCACGCACGCGAGGAGGCGGGCATCATGAACTACGTCTCAGGGTTGATGCTCGGCGCATCCGTTGCCAATATGCTGCGGCAGATGCTCGGCGCGGGCAGTACGTCCGGCTTTGCCGGGCAGGGCATGGGAGGAGGACACGGGCGCGCGATGCAGGATGGCAATCTGTTGTCGGGCGCTGCATCGCTCGGGAATTTTTCGAGCGGTGCATCTGCATTTTCGAGTCTCTTTGGCAGCATGGGGCGGATGGGTGGAAATACGCCCCTCCTGCATGCGGGCGTGTCGGATAAGAATGCTGTTCCTCAGCGGGCAAGCGATCCCTCGGTGTCTCCCTTTGCTGTGGTGCACGCATCGTCGGGGCGTCGTCGCTATCGGACGCCGTATCTGACACCGGAGTTCGCAAAGGTGCTTGAGGAGCTTCTGCCGCGTCTCCCGTTTGTGACGGCTCTGCGGGCAAACGCGGTGTCCGGCAGCATTCTCATTATTTACCCGCCGGAGGACGAGGCGCATATCCTCGTGCTCGCGGAGGGGTTGGAGGCGATCTTTGCAGAGGGACGCACCGCACCGCCGCCTGCGACGGTTGCGCAGAGCGTGCGCCGCTCGGTGCGTGATTTCAGCGGCTGGATTCAGCGGCACACGGGCGGGGCGCTCGATCTCAGTTCGCTGGTCGCGGTGATCTTTGTCCTGCGCGGGATTCGCCAGCTCCTGCTCACGAACAATACGCCGTCGGGTTCGCAGATGCTCTGGTGGGCACTGACGCTCATGAGGGGATGGAAGGTATGAAGCTCGTGAACACGCGAATTCGTCTGAGCACTGCCCTCCCGCGTGAGGATGCTCTGCGGCTTGCGGCGCGTATCCGCCGCTTCCCTGCGGTGACGGCGGCATCCGTGCGCGATGCACACGTCGAGCTCTGGCACGAGGGCACAATCCCCGCCGCACGCATCCTCGCGGCAGCAGAGCGTGCCGTGCGCGATGCGGCAGAAAAGGCGGTGACACCGACGGAACGCCTCGCGGAGTTCCGCCGCGATGCCGTGATCTCGCTCGCGAGCTTTGCGGCGATGGAACTGCTTCGGCGCGGTGCGCCCGAGCTCTTCGCCTCGCTGAAAATTCTGCGCGCTCTTCTCGTGCTTGGTATTTCACGTAATTTCATCAAGACGGGGATCGGCGGTTTGATCGAGAATCGGCAGCCGAATGCGGATACGCTGACGACGACGGCGGTCATCGCCTCCGTGCTCGCAGGCAAGCCCGAGTCGAGCCTCATGCTGCTCGCACTCAGCAACGGCTCTGAGATGCTGACGAGCTATGCGGCGGAGAAGGCGCGTACGCATATCTCGGGACTCCTCTCGCTCGGACAGCGCGATGTCTGGCTCGTCGAAGAGACGCCGGACGGCGAGGTCGAGCGCAAGGTGCCCGTGGAGGAAGTGCGCCCCGGTGATACGATCGCCGTGCACGCGGGCGAGAAGATTGTGATCGACGGGCGTGTCCTGCGCGGTGATGCGGCGGTGACGCAGGCATCCATCACGGGCGAATCGGCACCCGCGATGAAGCATGAGGGTGCACCGGTGTATGCGGGCAGTGTGGTTGAGGCGGGCGAGCTCGTCGTCGCGGTGGAGAAGGTGGGCGGCGATACCTCGCTCGCGCACATCGTTCACCTCGTCGAGGAGGCGCAGACGCGCCGCGCGCCCGTGCAGAACTTTGCCGATCAGATGGCGAACTATCTCGTACCCGTGTCCTTCCTCGGCGCGGCGATCGTCTACGGTGCGACGCGTGACTGGGGACGTGTGCTGAATCTGCTCTTTATTGACTTCTCCTGTGGCCTCAAGCTTTCCACGGCGACGGCAATGTCGGCGTCGATTGCGGCGGCGGCAAAGCGCGGCATCCTCGTCAAGGGCGGCAACTACATTGAGGCGCTTGCACGCACGGATACGGTTGTGCTCGACAAGACGGGAACACTGACGGTCGGCGTGCCGGAGATCACGTTCGTCCGCACGGCAGCGGGTGTGACGGAGAAGGAAGTCATCCTTCTCGCGGCATCGGCAGAAGAGCACTCCGTGCACCCGCTCGCTGTCGCCATTCAGAAATACGTGGAGGAACAGGCGTGGAAGGCACCGCAGCACCGATCCTCCAAAACAATTGTAGCGCGCGGCATGCTTGCCGAGGTGCCGGATTTCGAGGGCTTTGCGGGCGGTATCGTGCGTGTCGGCAGCCGTCGCTTCCTGCAGGAGAACGGCGTTACGGACGAGGAGAATTTGATTGCCTCGGTGACGGGGAAGAACCTCCTCTACGTCGCGCGGGATACGAAGCTCATCGGCATCATCGGCATCGAGGATCCGATCCGCCCGAAGATGAAGAAGACGCTGAACCAGCTGCGGCGCTGCGGCGTGGATGAAATTGTCATGCTCACGGGCGATGCAAAGGCGGTCGCGGCAGACGTGGCGCGCGAGATGGATGTGGACTCCTATCATGCGGAGATCCTGCCCGAGGATAAGTCGCGCTACGTCAATCAACTCAAGCAGCGCGGCACCGTCATGATGGTCGGTGACGGCATCAACGATGCGCCTGCGCTTGCATTTGCCGATGTGGGCGTTTCACTTGGCGGACGCCAGACGGACATCGCGGCGGAGTCCTCGGCGGTAACCATTCATTCCGAGGATCCGACGCGGCTTGTGGAGGCACTGCGCCTCGGACAGCGGTCGATGCACCTCGTACATCAGAACTTCAAGGCGACACTGCTCGTCAACTCGGCGGCGATGCTGCTCGGCGCACTCGGGTCGATCAGCCCTCTCGCAGCGGCGGCGATCCACAACACAGCGACGCTCGCCGTCGTCTTGAACAGCTGCCGCATCCTGACGCCGGAGGGTGGGCTTTTCGCGCGGCGCACACAGCGATGAATGCTTGATTTTTCCGCAAACCTGTTGTAGAATACGAGAGAAATAGGAGATAGTTTCGGATCATGCATTTACCGATCCGCTATTTGAGAGGAGTGTTTTGTCAATGGCAGGAAAGATGAAGAACTGCTCGAGTTGCGGGAAGGTATTTGTTTCGATCAACAATTCTCGTATCTGCATGGATTGCCGCGCGAAGGAAGAGGAGTACGAAAAGGAGATTATCGCGTATGTGCGCGACAACCCCAAGAGCACGATCGCGCAGATTGTTGAGGAAACCGGTGCACAGGAGCCGTTGATTCGGCGGATGATCCGCGAGGGTCGCTTTGTGGCAACGGGAGTCGAGCTCTACTATCCGTGTGATAAATGCGGCTCGCCCATCCAGAGAGGGCAGTACTGCGAGAAGTGCCAGAAGGAGATGCGCGAGGAACTGACCGCCGCGATTGCGAAGAAGAGCGGCGCGGCTGCAAAGCCCGCTGCTGATGCTGCAAGCGGACGCCGCGGATATGTGACACTCGGTGATAAGATGGGTAAATGAGTAAAAGTGCAGACGGGTACTTGGGAAAATCTTCTTAAGTACACGTCTTTTTTTTCGATAAAGAGTGTGAAAGGGCTCCAAATTTTTTGGAGTTGATATATTAGGTGGTGAAGAATATGTTGATCAGCAATCATGCAGTTGCGGCGGTGAGCCGTCTCTATGCGGGCAGTCAGTCGGCAGGAATGCGTCGTCTGGATGCGGCAGGAGCTGTGCAGCGTCCGGATGCACTCGAACTTTCCGGCGAGGCACAGAGCTTTGGTGATATTCTGCAAAAACTGCGGGGCATAGACGATGTGCGTTCTGAGCGTGTGGAGGCGCTTCGGGCACGTGAGCAGGAACCCGCACCGGCCGACATTGCGGCAAAGATGCTCGCAATGCGTTACTGATAGGGGCTAGGTCATGTGGAATACGTTCGCTGCAACACTCAAGGAACTTCATCGGCAGTACGAGAAGATCCGTGATCTGCAGGGGAAAAAGCGCCGCGTTCTCGTGGCACTTGACATGGCGGCGCTGGAGAAGCTGACCGCCGAGGAGGAGTTTCTCGCAAATGCGGTGCAGGAACTTGAGACACAACGCCTGACGCAGCTCGCGCAGATCGCAAAGGATACGCCCGGCGTCAGCGCCGAGACCGATATGGAGGAGCTTGCACTGCTTGCTCCGACCGATGCCGTTCACCGCTCCGTGCTCGCAGCGAGTCGGAAGCTGAGCCTCATCGTCAAGGAAACGAAGGAGCTCAGTGAGGCGAATTCCCTCCTCATTGAGGGAGCGCTCATCGCAGTGAACCGGCAGCTGGGCAGGATCGGCGGTGCCGTTGTCGACCCCGTATACGGGAGCAGCGGCACAGAGCAGGTGCGGCATCTGAAGAAAAACTTGGACTATAGGGCGTGAGCGGCGATGACAAATGAGATTCGCGAGGCACTTGTGCTCCTGAAAGAGCAGCTCGCCGCCTACGAAGAGGCGACGCTTCGCTTTGTTGCGCTGAGAGAAGCATTTTGTCGGAGTGCTTCGGGCGGGGGGCTTGCGGAGCCGACGGCGGCAGCGGAACGCAGCCTGAGTGAGGTGCGTACGCTTGCACGTCGGCAGTCGGACTTTTTGCTCCGGACAGGGGCGACAAGCCTCTCTGATATCGTCTCCCGTGAGCCGAATTTGCGTGAACGGCTCGCTGTGGAGCGCGTTTTGCGCGCCGTTGCTGCACGGCAGAAGGAACTGCAAGAACGCATACAAATTTGCGCGGAGCTGCTGCAGAGGAGTGCGGATTTCGTGAACTATCAGCTGAACGTCATCTCAGGCACGGCTGCGGACGACACCTACGGCAGATCGCAGCCCGTTGCGGGACCCGCACCCGGGGTGCGGCGCGAGATTGCAATGTTTGATGCAGATGTATAAATGAGCGAGTATATAAGGAAAGAGTGAGGGATCTATGCGGTCAACTTTTGCCGGACTCAATACGATGGTGCGGGGCATCCAGAACAATCAGCTCTCGCTCGACACCACGGGACACAACATCACAAATGCCTCGACAGAGGGGTATTCGCGCCAGCGCGTCGACTCGGCGGCGACGAACTATCAGGAGCGCCCATCCCTCTATGGGGGAGTCTATGTCGGCGGCGGCGTGGATGTCGTGGCGCTGAACCGTGCACGCAATGTCTACGCGGACAAGCAGTACTGGTCGGAGAACTCGACGCAGAACCTCTACCAGACGTACAAGACGAACTACGACAAGGTGGAAACGATCTTTAACGACTCCAAGAAGACGGGTGTGCTGAACGCGATGCAGCAGTTCTACTCCGCGTGGGTAAACCTCTCCAACTATGCAAGTGATTCGGCTTCGCGCACGTCGGTCATCGCGAAGGGGAACAACCTCATCGACCGCATTAAGACGAATGCACGGCAGTTGCAGTCTCAGATCGAGTCACAGTACGAGGAAATGCGCATTCAGGTTGGCAAGGTCAATGGTCTCACAAAGGAGATCGCACGTCTGAACAAGAACATCCTGTTTGCCGAAACGAACGGAGGCAAGGCGAACGACCTGCGCGACCAGCGCGACCTCCTCGTGGATAAGCTCTCTGAGATCACGAACGTCAATGTCTATGAAGAAGCAAATGGACAGTATACCGTCGTTTCGAACGGCATGTCGCTCGTTCAGCGCGAGAGCTCGCTGACGCTTGAGATGAGCGAGCCGATCAACAATAAGCAGTACGGGCTCACGGACTATACCCTGCGCATTAAGGAGGCGGGCGGCATCGGCTACGTCCCGCAGAGCGGCATCCTGAAAGCTCTGCAGGATACGATCGTGCAGGATAAGGGACACATCGACCAGCTCGCGGATATCTCCGCGACGCTTCTCACGACGTTCAACGATGTGCACAAGCTCGGCGCGGGCATTGATAACGACACGACCAATGGACCGACGACGTGGCTGAACTTTTTCGGGAAGAACAAGTTCAAGTCTGAGACAGGCACGACCTACGACCAGATGCAGTACACATGGCATATCGACCCGCTGACAGGGGAGCGCTATATGGAGGCTGCGGGCGCAACACTCACGCGTACGGTAGGCCCCCCGGGTGAGATGACGGTGCAGACGAACGTTACGGGCAGTCCGGACAGGCTCCAGTCGATGCAGATCATCAACGCACTCAAGATCGCAGATGAACTGACGGAACCGGGCGGGCAGAATCTCGTCGCCGCGCGTCAGATCACGAAGGCGGACGGGACAAAGGTCGTTCCGACTGCGCTGAGTGGCACTGGTTCGACTTACAAATATAAGTTTTCCGAGGTCAACGGCACGGGCGATGGAACGATGGCGGTGGAGCTGAGCAAGCTCTTCAACATTGACAAGGCGGGCACGATGAACCCGCGTGGCACGGAGCGTGCGGTCAGCGATGTCTCGATCAACCAGTACTACAACAGCATGATGAGCAAGCTCGGTGCAGATGCCGAAAACATCGACAAGACGCTCAAGCAGCAGGATGATCTCATGACGCAGATCGAGCAATGGCGGCAGTCCACCTCGGGGGTTGACTGGAACGAGGAGCTGACGAACATGCTCAAGTTCCAGACGGGCTATGGCGCGTGCTCACGTGTGCTCACGTCAATGGATGAGATGCTCGATCGTCTGATCAACAGCACGGGCGTCGTCGGAAGGTAAGAGGTGACATAATGGTTCACATTAGCAGCAACTACATGGTGCGGCGCTATCAGAGGGATCTGAACGCACTCGACTACACGAAGTCGAAACTCATGGAGCAGGGCGACGGCAGCAAACTGCACCGCCCCTCGGACAACTCCGTGGACTATTCGCGCTTCCTGCGCTACGATGTCTCCGAGGGCGAAAATGACCGCTATCAGGCCAGCGTTAAGGCTGGGATCTCGTGGATGAACGCGACGCAGACCTCGCTCTCTGCGATGGAGGACATACAGAAGACGTTCAAGGCAAAGACCATCCAGGGCGCAAACGACGATAAGGACGAGAAAGGCGGCGACTGGCCCGCGATTGCACGCGAGATGAAGGCGAACATTGAGCAGGCCGTTTCGCTCGGCAATACGCAGCTCGGCGACCGCTACATCTTCGCGGGACAGGCGGATCTCAAGCAGCCCTTTGTCATGTCGAGCGAGGCGGATCTGAAGAACCGTGGCGTGACGAAGACGCTCGATGACCGTCAGGCAGCCTTTTTCAACGATGCGAGCAACAACAACAGCGCGGATTTCCTGCACCAGATGCTCTCGCTCGACGGCGACGACGGCAATACATACTACCTCAACACGCTGACGGGTGATATCTACACGAAGAAATTCGTGCAGGAAGGCTACAAGGATGTCATTGCCAACGGGCGCAAGACCGTTTCCGCAGCGGATCGCGTCGGCAACATCACGACGGGTACGAACTTTATCAAGAACAATTTCAAGAACACGGGGGAGCTGGTCAGCGATCCGGGACAGGGTGTAAACTGGTCCAATAACACGGCGGTGTCCGGTGTGACGCTGAAATTCTCCTCTGTGCGCCAGCAGATTGTCACCTACAACGGCGATATGCGCTACATCTCGATGGTCAAGCAGAACGGCTCGACGGAGCCGTCGGCGGATACGGTCAACAAGACGGGGCAGGATATCTTCGGACGTGATCTTTTCGATGATAAAAATTCTGGCAACGAGCCCTCGGGTACGGCGATGGTCAACAATATGCTGACCGTCTATGCCAAGACGAAGGCGTGCGACGCACACTGGCTCAGCTCGGACGGCGTGACGCTCGCCGATGTCGCCAATCAGGTCACGCTGCAGGCGCATACGGAGACGGGCTCGCGCAGCGCCCTCTACACGGATATGACGGATATTCTCACGAATCACAAGGAGAATATCACGCGTGATATCACGAATACCACCGGTACGGATGTGGCGGAGCTCGCGACAAAGATGATGCAGCAGCAGACCATCATGAGTATGTCGCTTTCGATGGGGGCGCGCATCCTGCCGCTCTCGCTCGTGGATTATCTGCGGTAATTTCTTAAGCTAATGGGAAAGGATGCCCTTTATGCCTATGCTCTATCTGAATATACGCCACACGCTTCCGATGATCGGGATGCGTATTCAGCCGAATCGGCTGGATTCCGGCATGATACAGCCGCACTACGAACAGGAAACGCAGCAGGCACGCTCGAACCGCGGCGCAACGCAGCCGAAACTCACGATTGACAGCTATCCGAGTCGGCACAGCTACGGCTATACGAATCACACGGACTTTGCCCGTGAGAATCTCGAGCGCGGCATGCGCGAGGTACAGAAGGGCACATCAAAGCACACACAGATGGCATGGGCACTCGCTGAGGACGGACCGAAGGCAGGACGGCAGGTCGGCATCGAGTTTGCAAAGCGCGATATGGAGAACCGCGTCACGCGTCAGCGGACGCTGGTTGCGGCGCACATCCCTGACCCCGAGATCCACTTTGATGTGGGGCAGGCAGTTGGCGAGCCGACGGTCGGTCGCACAACGCCTCACTGGCACACGGAGGGAAAGCCGCGCCTTGAGTATAAGCGCGGCAGCATTGAGACCTACTTGCAGCAGAAAGGCGATATCCGCCGGTGGGTCAGTGAAGGCAAATACGATATACGTGCATAATAGGAGTCATTGATGAAGAAGATTATGACGAGCCGCTTTGGTGAGATCGAGGCGGCAGAGGAGTCCATCATCTGTTTTGAGGCGGGGATCCCCGCCTTCGAGGAGGAACGGGAGTTCATCATCATCCCGTATGAGGAGGACAGCCCGTATGTCTTTCTGCAGTCGGTCAAGACACCGGGGCTCGCCTTCCTGATGACGATGCCGCTCACATTCTTCCCCGACTATGAGTTCACCATCGATGATGAGGTGGAGGCGGAGCTCGGTCTGACATCTCCGGAGGAGGTGCTAATCTATGCAATTCTCACCCTGTCGGGCAATGAGATCCGCGATCTGACAGCCAATCTTATGGCGCCGATCGTCATCAACGCGAAGACGCGCAAAGCGAAGCAGATTGTGCTTGACCGCAGCGCGTATACGACAAAGCATCGGCTGTTCCCCGCCGAAAAGGAGGAACGGTAATGCTCGTGCTCACACGGAAACCCAGACAGCAGATCATGATTGGCGATAATATTGTTGTCAACATCGTGGAAGTTCAGGGCGACAACGTGCGCATTGCGATCGATGCGCCGCGCAGCGTCAAGATCTACCGCGGTGAGATATATCGGGCAATTCAGGAGGAGAATCAAAAGGCTGCGGCAGCGCCCGCAAACGTTGATCTCAGTGCATTGCCCAAGATCTGAAACAATTGTCAAGGAAGAATTGAAGGGAGCGCCGAGTGCGTTTCCAATGACACACGGAGGGGTGCCTTATGACCGTAAAAAATGTTCAGGATGTTATGCTGACGGCAGTACCTGTCAGCGGAATGAGGGGGGCGGACGTGCCCGAGGCCGATCCGCCCGAAGCAGCTGTACGGGAGGCACAGGCTCCTCTTGCGAACACCGCTGCTGACGCCGCAAAGGCAAAGGCTGCGGATGCTGCGGAACAGAAACCGCAGCATGAACCGCTCACGGAGGAGCAGACCGCATACCTTACAGAGCAGCTCAACGAGATCATGCGCAATATCAACGTCAATCTGCAGTTCCAGTACCATAAAGAGGTCAACTTTATGTCCGTGCGGATGCTTGACAAGAAGACCGGTGAGGTCCTGCGCGAGATCCCGCCCGAGGCAATGGTGGAACATATGATTAAGGTGCACGATTGGATCGGTGCATTTTTGGACAAGACGGCATAAGGATGCAGAAGGAGAAATAATATGGCAGGAGCAAAAGGAATCTATGGACTTTCCGGTTCGGGGCTGGACGTTGAATCGTTGGTCAAGGTCGGAATGATCTCGCAGCAGAAGAAATATGACCGCATCTACAAAAAAGAAGTCGAAACCGAATGGCGTAAAGAAGCCTATGCGAACGTCTATGATAAGGTCAATACATTCCGTTCGCGCATGTCGGACTATCGACTGAGTGCTACGACGAAACCAATGACAGCGACGAGCTCGAACGCGGATGCTGTCTCGGCGACGGCGAATGCGAGTGCAGGTGTGATGACGCACTCCGTCGAGGTCATGCAGGCGGCGACGAACGCCTACTTCATGACGGCGGCGGGACAGCATATTGCGCGTACGAACACCGGCGCTTCGACAAGCGTCAAGCTCAAGGACGTAGCGTTCACGGGCGGCACGATGCCGCCGGGCATGTCACCCGGGGATACGGCGCTCAGCTTCAAGATCTCGAACGGAACGGGCTCGGCAGAGGTGAAGTTCACGGCAGATGAGGTCTTTAACAAGAACCTCACCCTCAACGATCTTGCAAACCGCATCAACAATGCGCGCTATACGGCGAGCGGTCAGAAATCGTCGCTCGACATCCGTGCGAGCTATGACTCCGTATCGGACGGCTTCTCCCTCTTCAACAACAAGACGGGCGACAGCAACAAGATCAACCTCACCGTGGATACAACCTCAACCTCTGCGAGCTATACGACGAATCTCCTGAACAATCTGAAGCTCGGCGTCGTGAGCGGCGGCACCATCGGCGCACCCATGACACTTACGACGAGCAGCCCCACAACCATCGCGATGGCGACTGCGGGCACGAATGCGAACGTTAAGATTGACGGACGGACGTACAACAACCTTCAGGAAAACAACCTGCAGGTGAACGGCGTTACCTATACATTCAAGAAGACGACGCCCGTTGGTACACCGGCTACCGTCAACGTTGCGCAGGATCAGGACAAGCTCGTTGAGAACGTCAAGAAATTTGTCGAGGAGTACAATGCACTGCTCGATGATCTCGTCAAGCAGTATGGGGATAAGGGGCACAAGGACTATGGCGTGCTCACGAAGTCGCAGGAAGACGGCATGACGAAGGAGCAGGTCGAGAAGTGGAATGCGAAGGCGAAGGAGGGCCTCCTCTATCGGGATACCCACCTGCGCTCCATCATCGGCGATCTGCGCGATGCGGTGATCAATCGCGTGCAGTCCGTGCCCGGACGCTACAGCACGCTCTCGTCCATCGGCATTACGGCGAAAGATCAGACGGGGCATCTGCGGCTCGATGAGACGAAGCTCAAGAACGCGATTGCGGCGGAGCCGGATGCTGTGAACCGCCTCATCTCCTTTGATGATGAGAACGATGACTACGGCAACAACGGCGTTGCTTCCCGCATCTACAACAAGCTGAACGGGCGTCTCAAGGAGATGGAGCGCCATTCCGGCGTTGCAGCGGACAAGACGGATCTCAGTGAACTTGGCAAGCTCATTCAGAACTACGAGAAGCAGATGAGCGACTTCAAGAAGCTCATGTCGTCCTTTGAGAGCAAGCTCTACGAGAAGTACAATGCAATGGAGGTCGCAATCTCCCGTCTCTCGACACAGTTCAATTTCTTTAACGCACAATGACGTAAGGGGGGGATTCCCATATGGTAAACAGTGCTGCGGAGGCATACAAGAAGCAGCAGGTGATGACGGCAACACCCGAGGCGCTGACACTAATGCTCTACAACGGCTGTCTCAAGTTCATCAAGGAGGGGGTTGAAGCGCTTGCGGAGAAGAACTACGAGGCGTCCAACATCTCCCTTCAAAAGGCGCAGAACATCATCTCCGAGTTCCGCATCACGCTCAATATGGACTATGAGATCTCCCATCAGTTGATGCCGCTCTATAACTATGCCTACGACCGTCTGGTCGAGGGCAACATGAAGAGCGACCCTGCGATCATCCAAGAGGCGTCGGACATCATGACGGAGCTGCGCGATGCGTGGGCGCAGGCGATGAAGACGGCGCGTGAGGAAAAGGGCGCCCGCGGGATGGAAGGGAGCGGCGTCTATGCCGGATGAAGCATACGAGACGGCGCATGCCCTCTGGGAGAAGTATCGTGTTCTCACGCACGAGCTGCTCAAATTCGTGGATGCGGACGAGATTGATACCTTTCTCGATCTCGTCGATCAGCGTGAGCAGATTGTGGGCATGCTGAAAGGACTTTCGTCGGATCCCTATCGGACGGGGGCCGAGTGGGCTGCCTATGACGCGGAACTCCGTCCGCTCGAAATGCAGATTCAGTACAAGGCGCGCGCGTGGCTCAATCGTTCACGGCGGCAGAACGCAGCTGTGCACAGCTACGATCTCACGGGGGCGAGCCCTTTGGGAGGCAACCTCAATCGGCGGTACTAATTTCTGTCTAAATTTTGCGGCTGTCACCCTTGACAAACAGATAAAAAAAAGTAAAATAGTTCCAGTTCCAAACTTAAGTATGTCTTCATCATGACGATATACTTTATGTAAGGTGATAATAAGCAAGCGGTGCGGCTGCCAAGGAGGGCTAGCTAGCAGCCATTCAGGATAGACGCGTCACTTGCCTATTATACAGCGGGCACGGATGTCCGCACATATATTCAGGGTTCCGGAACATCCGGAAAGACACCAGGGAGGAATTTACACATGGCAATGGTAGTAAAGAACAACATGTCGGCGGTCAACACGCTCAACATCCTGAACAGGAACCAGTCGGCACTCGCGAAGAGCCTTCAGAAGGTCTCCTCGGGCATGAAGATCAACAACGCCGGTGACGATGCGTCCGGCTATGCCATCTCCGAGCGTATGCGCGTCCAGATCCGTTCGCTCGATCAGGACAACCAGAACACGCAGAACGGCAACAGCATGATGCGTACCGCTGAGGGCGCTGTCTCCAGCACGGTCGAGATCCTCAAGACCCTCAAGGAGAAGGCGATCAACGCAGCGAACGACACGAACACGGATGAAGATCGCCGCACGATCCAGAAGGAGATCAACCAGATGGTTGATCAGATCGACGACAACGCGCTCGCCACGTACAACGGCAAGTACCTCGTCGACGGCTCGCGCAACAGCGTTGGCACGGCGACCTGCACGACCCTTTCGAACTCCGCGCTGAGCACGGAGACGAAATGGGCGTCTGCTCTGACAAGCATCCAGAACCGCATGGGCGAGAGCCTCAACATCCAGTCGACGGATAAGCTCACGGTTTCCTACGTTCGTCAGGGTCGTACCTACACGACGACGTTCGAGGTCGGCACGAACAAGCTGGTCGACATTCTCGATAAAGCTGCGTTCAACGGCTCGGAGTCTTTTGCGGGCAAGGATCTTCTTGATTCTGCTTCCACGCAGAATAAGGCCTACATCGGTAAGGACAAGGCTGGGAACAGCATCTTCACGGCGGATAACAAGACGGCGATTTCGATCGCGGCTGCCGGTTCGGGCACGACCTATCAGATCTCCTCGTTCACGCTTTCGGTCATGGACAACTCGGGCACGCTCCGCAAGACGGCGAACAATGCTCTCGATATGTTCAATGAGCGTATTCGTGCAGAGAACAAGTCCGACGACAACGCTCTCGTTCTTCAGACGGGCACGAAGGCAAATCAGGCGATCAAGGTCAGCATGACGGATATGCGTTCGCTCGCACTTGGTCTCAAGGGCACGGATGGTTCTGTCCTCAGCGTCCAGACGCAGGATCGTGCAAACGCTGCGATCAACACGATTGATTCGGCGCTCCAGAAGGCTCTTGATGAGCAGGCAAACATTGGCGCTGTTCAGACGCGTCTCGCCTACACGAGCTCGAACCTCTCGACGGCATCCGAGAACGTTCAGAACTCCGAGTCCACGATTCGCGATGCGGATATGGCGAAGGAGATGACGAACTACACGAAGAACAACGTGCTGCTCCAGGCTGCGCAGTCCATGCTCGCGCAGGCGAACCAGAACAGCTCCGCTGTCCTTTCGCTCCTCCAGTAATTCGCTTCGGCTGTTACATACGGATGACAGGAACCTCTCCCCTCGGGGAGGGGTTCTTTTTCTTTGCTAATTTTATCCATATCGCGTATAATATTCCTCGAATGGGAATGGAAGGATGTGCATGATGAGGATCTCTGCCTGTTATATTGTAAAGGATGAGGTAGCTGAGCTGCGACGTTCTCTTGCCTCTCTTCGAGATGCGGTCGACGAGATCGTTATTGTCTCAACGGCAGCGGACGTAGGTGTGGCAGAGCTTGCATCAAACTTTCATGCACAGCTCTGGGATTTTCCGTGGCAGAATGATTTCTCCGCCGCACGGAACTACGCTCTTGGCAAGGTTAGCGGGGAAATTGTTATCTTTTTGGATGCGGATGAATACTTCTTCCATCCGGAACACGTTCGAAATGCGCTTGATGATGTGATACGTGCAGCACCCGACTTTGACATAATAATGCTTCGCCGCTGCAATTTTATGACTGCCAATGTCGTTCAGAATGCTATGTATGACAATAGCCCTCGTATTCTTCGTATGCCCGGTCTTCACTACGAGGGCATGATTCATGAGCAGGCTGTTCGTGATGACGGAAAGGAGCGCGTGCTCGCCTATGGCGATGAACGCCTTGCTGTCGGACATACGGGGTATCTAAAGATACGCGGCGAGGCGAAGATTCGGCGCAATATTGCGATGCTGGCACAGGATGCCGCGCTTCACGGACGAACGGAGATGCATGCGCTTTATTTGATGGATTGCTTCTTCGGACTGAAGGACTATGAGAAGGTAATTGCCCTGTCCAAGGAGGTCTTGCAGGGAAATATCAGGGTTATTGGCTCTGAGAGCACGATCTATCATCAGGTGATCGAGTCCATGCGCGCCCTTCACTATCCAGACGAGGAAATGTTGGCGCTTGCTGATGAGGCTCTGGCGAAATTTCCGGAGCTGCCGGATTTCTACGCGCAGCGCGGGATGATCCTCTGCGGGCTTGTGCGTTACCGTGAAGCGGCGGAGAGCTTTGAGGAGGCTTTGCGCCGCTACGATCATGACTTTCTTTCCATACATAACTCCTCGTTCTTTAATGATGCTGTTGCGGCGCTTGTCTCAGAGCGACTCGCTCGGATCTATCGGGTGCTGGGGGTGCCCGCGGCGGCGCAGCTTTGGGAGGAGCGGCAGAGAGCTTATCTGGGGGGGGATACGGGAGCTGAGGTGAAAGAGAAAATGCAGATTACGGCGTGCTACATTGTGCGCGATGATGCCGTCCATCTGAAACAGTCCATTGAGAGTCTGTGCACTGCGGTGGATGAGATCATTGTCCTCGATACGGGGTCGCAGGATGACAGTGTGCGCACTGCGGAGGAATGCGGCGCCTCGGTATATCACGCGGCGTGGCAGGATGATTTTGCAGCGGCGCGCAATGCTGTGCTTGCCCACGCGAGTGGAGCGTGGATTGTCTTTATCGATGCGGATGAATACTTTTCTCCCGAGACGCGGGAGCATCTGCGGGCAGTGATTGAGGAAGCGGATCGCACGGAGGGTGAGGTGCTTCTCGTCCCGTGGCACAATATTGATGAAGCGACGGGAGAAACGCTGCTCGATTCCTATGCACCGCGCATCTTTCGGCGACGAGAGGGCCGGCACTACGTGGGGCGTATTCATGAGGAACTGCGGGAAGCGGATGGCTCGGCACCGCTTTCCCGCATCATTGCACCGGAACTTTTGACGCTTGTCCATACGGGCTACTCCGCCGTGCTTACCCGTGAAAAGGGGGAGCGCAATCTGCGTCTGCTCCTCGAAGAACTGGAACATACCGATACACCGGAGCGCTGCTGGCGCTATCTCGCCGAGACCTATGACAATCTGGGCAATGAACGCATGGCAGAACGCTATGCTCTTCTCGATATCGGGACGGGTCGGCGCAGTGTTCTGTATGCGAGCTGTTCTTATCGGATCCTCCTGCGTATCTATGGTGCGAATCCGGTGCTCAGGGACAAGCATCTTGCCGTTGCGGAGCAGGCAGTACGAGAATTTCCGGAACTGCCGGAGATGCACGCGGAGCTCGCGGAGGCGCTTGCTGCATTTCATCGGTATGAGGATGCGACTGCCGCGGCAGAGCAGGCGCTCCAAACAGGGCCGCCGACGGCGGGGACGGAGCAGTCGGTCTTTACGGCTGAGATGCGCGATGCACTGTGTCGCCGGATGAAGATATGGCAGCGTATTGCATCGCGTGCAGAGGAGATCCGCATTGCCGCATGTGTCTTTGTGCGCGATGATGCGCGCGACATGGAAACGTGGCTCGGCAATGCTGCGGTCTATGCCGATGAGCGGGTCGTTGCCGATACGGGATCGACGGACGGGACGCGAGCGCTTTCGGAGCGGGCAGGGGCGAAGGTCTTCGACTTCCCGTGGCGGGATGACTTCGCCGCCGCCCGCAATGCGGTGATTGCAGAGGCACATGCGGACTGGGTGACGGTTCTGGATGCGGATGAGTCTTTTGTTGATCCTGCGGAACTGCGGCCCTATCTTGCGATGATGGATGTTGTACTGCCCCATGTGGACGCGGTCCTGCTGCCGATCGTGCATGTGGATGAGGATGCGGGCAATCGTGAGATCGGGCGTGCGCCGCATGTCCGGCTTCTGCGTATGGGGCGCGGCCTTTTCTATGAGGGGCGGGTACATGAGGCACTGCGTAAGGAGGACGGAGAGCCGGTGCTCTATCACGAGCCGGTCGCTCTTGTCATTCGCCATGTGGGGTACTCCTCGGGACGCATCCGTGCGAAGCACGAGCGAAATCTTGCACTGATGGAGCGGCGCATCGGGGAGCACGGTCTTCAGATCGGCGATTGCCGCTACCTTGCCGATACCTATTACGGGCTTGGAAAGTATGCTGCTGCGCTGATCTATGTGCGTGCCGCTCTTGAGGAGAATGTGACCTCGTTCGGTGCGCAGAGCCATCTTCATCATCTTCTGTTGGATGTGATGGAGAAGGAGAATATTCCGCTGCCGGAACAAATTGCAGCCGCACACGCGGCATGCCGCGCGTTTTCGCAGCTGCCGGACTTTTATGGGCGCCTCGGGCTGCTCCTCGCCGCAGATGGTGATGCCGGCGCTTTGGATGCCCTGACAAAGGCGCTGATGCTCTATGAGCATCCGACAGATGCGGAGGGTGAGGCATCGGTGTTCCCTGCGTGGGCAGGGGCGGTTTCTGCTGCGCGTGCACGTATTTTAATGGAAATGGGACAAAGAGATGCGGCAGAGGAGGAGCTGACACGCGCATTCACATTCAATACTGCGCGGGAAGAGGCTCTGGATGTCTCTATGGAATTGCATGGTTCCGAGGATGTAGCGCAGATTCTCGCCGGAATGCGGGAGCTTCTTGGTGAGGGAGTGGAGACGCTTGCCTATCTCACGCGCTTTGCGGACAGCTATGGCTGGCTGGCACTCGGCGCGGCGGCACGCGCAGAACTCTCGCGTATGACGGGGCACGTTGTTCCTACGCCCGAAATCTATGAGCGCATACGCGTGCTTGCACCGAAGGAACTGGGCGAGCACGTGGTCGGCGCGTTGGTCGAATACGTGCGCGAGATGCCGGAGATCCTTCTGCGTCTGGAACGCGAACGCCGTGCGAAGAGCCTTCATCTCTATCATCGGCTGCGCAGTCTGCTGCCGGATGCGATGCTGGCATTCTGGCGGCACTACGATGAGCCGGATGCGGTCGCACTGCCGGAGGCGATGGACGGCTATGAGAGCGTGCGTGCGGCGTTTATCCATCATGCGGACGCGGAGCAGAGCGCACGCTTTCTGCGTGTTGCTGCGGGCTATGGAAGAGATGTCCTGCGTGCTGCGGCAGAGGATTTTGCAGATGCACAGCGATGGGAGGGGGCGTTCCTCGGGTGGAGCCTCCTCTCTGCCGTGGAGGGAGAGTCGCTGGACAGCTGTTACGGGATGGCGCTTGCCGCCCTCTATCTCGGTGCACGCACGGAGGCGCAGGAATGCCTAACTCGTGCATGCACTCTCGATCCATCGCACAGGAAGGCAATGGAACTATTGGAGCTGATCAAATGAAGATCTCGGCATGTGTGATCGCCAAGAATGAGGCGGAAAATTTGCCGCGCTGGCTTGCGTCGATGCGTGTCTTTGCCGATGAGATGATCGTGGTCGATACGGGATCGGCAGATGCGACGGTGGAGATCGCACGCACGGGCGGTGCGCGGGTGTATCATTTTGACTGGATCAATGATTTTGCCGCAGCAAAGAATTTTGCACTCGATCAGGCACAGGGCGACTGGGTGGTCTTTACGGATGCGGACGAGTACTTCACGGAGGAGAGTGCGTCGCGCGTACGTCCGCTGATTGAGGAATACGACAAAAAAGAGACGATGGACGGATTTATCGTGCACCTCGTCAACATCGACATGGATACGGGGGCGCTCCTCGGTACAACGGCCCAGGTGCAGCGGATCTTTCGCCGTGCGCCGCACATCCGCTTTGTGGGGAGTATTCACGAACATGTGGAGAACCTCAGCGGAGATCCCGGGCGCGAGATGATGATGGCGCCGGGGCTGACACTTTACCATACGGGCTACTCGCCGCGCATTATCAAAGAGAAGTCCAAACGGGATTTGGATCTGCTGCTCGCGCGGCGTGCGCGCGGCGTGTATAAGAAGCTCGACGAATACCATCTGATGGACTGCTACTATACGCTTGAGGATTATCCGAAGGCAGTGCATTATGCACGGTTGGCACGGGACAGCAAGGATCGTCCCGTCGGTTCGGAAAACCGTCCGCATGCGGTTCTTCTCCAGGGGCTCATCCTTATGGGGGCGCCGGATGCGGAGATCGAAGATGCGTATCAGGTAGCGCGCCAAGCATTTCCGGAACAGGCGGATTTCCCTCTGATCTATGGGATCTATGCGTGGGAAGCGGGATATTTCGCGCGAGCGCGCGAAGCGTACACGGAGGGTGTACGTCTGCATGAGGAGTATTATCGTGCGGGGGACTTCTCTGGCATTCTCGCTCCGCGTGCCTATGCATGCCTCGGCGCGGCTGCGGTACTCTCGGGAAATGTGGAGGGGGCAGTTGCGCTCTATGAGCGTGCCATAGAACTGCGCCCGCACGATGCATCTGCCCTCGTGGGATTCGTGCGCCTTCTCGGGGCGGTGGGCGCGGATGATGCGACGCTCATCGAAACCCTGAATCGGCTCTATGATGAAACGGCGGATGCGGCGTTTCTCTCTTCGATTCTCGCGGGAACGGACTTTCCTCTGGCAAGCCTCTACTATGACCGGCGTGCGGACATACACTTCTCGGAGCGTCGGCGCTTCCTCCTCGCGGGTGATGTAAGCTCTGCGGCGGCATCGCTGATCGAGGATATGGAGCGCGCGGCGGTGGTTGCAGCTGCGCGTGGGGCACGCTTTGCACCCACGCAGCAGGGGGCACTTGCGTTTTTGCTGCCGCATGTGTGCAGGGGGGAATCTGCGGCTCCCGAAGCACAGCGGGTGATACGCCGCATCGGACGGCTTGCGAGGGGGACGGAATGACGGGCGAGGCACTTGAGGCGCTGCGCGATCGGATCTTTGCGGCGCTCGCGCACGGGGATGAGAAGGCAGCACGCAAGGGGATCAAGCAGCTGCACAAACATGTACCCCTCGAAGCCGCGGGGCTCCTGACGGCACTTCATATCGAGGCGAAATGTGCGCAGGAAGCTCTTGCGGCATGGAGGGAATGCGCGGCACTTGCCCCCGACGATCCCTATACAATCTTTTTGCGTGCGCGCATTTATCTCCTCGAGGGGGAACGTGTCGCAGCACGCAAGGCATTGACGCCGCTTATTGACGCAAGCATGCCCCCTGCGATTGCGGAGAAGGTGTATAATCTCGCGGGACAGTGCGCCCGTTTCCTCGGCGATGCAGAGGATGCCGTGAAGTTCTATGAACGGGCGCGCGACGCTGCGCCCGATCTCGCCCTGCGTGCGCTGAACGCGAGCAATGTACTCTTTAACCGGCACTATCTGCCCGCGACGCTCGCGGAGGACAAGAGGGCGGCAGAGGAGTACGGCGCGCTCTGTGCGGATGTGCATCCGTTCGACCACACGGAGCACCGTGCGGGCAAGCGGCTGCGCATCGGCTATCTCTCGCCCGATGTCAGGGAGCACGTTGTGCTCTCCTTTTCGTATGCGCTGATGACAGCGCTCGATCGGTCGCGCTTTGAGGTGACGGTCTATGCGCTGAATGCAGAGGATGCGTACACGGAAAAGGTGCGGCAGTCGGTTGAGCATTTCCGCAATCTTGGACAACGCTCGGCGGAAGAAGCGGCGCATACGATCTATCGCGACGGCATTGACATTCTCGTCGAGCTTGCGGGACACACGGCGGGCATGACGCTGCCGATCCTTGCCTACCGTCCTGCGCCGGTGCAGATCTCAGGGATCGGCTATTTTGCTTCGACAGGGCTGCCTACGGTTGATTATTTCCTTGCCGATCCCGTGCTTGCGGAAGGGAATGCGGAGGCGGGCTTCGTGGAGGAGCTGCTTGTCCTGCCGCACTCACATTTCTGCTGGCAGCCGCTCCATGCGGCGCCCGTGCCCGCTCACGCTCCTGCGGCGGGGCGCGGCGTTGTCTTTGGCAGCTTCAACAACTTTACAAAGCTGAATGACCGCGTGCTCCGTACATGGGCAGAGATCCTGCGCCGCGTGCCGGAGAGCCGCCTCTTTTTGAAGACGGATGTCTTTTCGTATGCGGATGCACGTGCGGAGGTTCTGCACCGCATGGGAGAGGCGGGAATTCCGCTCGATCGCGTCGATACGGAAGGTTCCTCGAAAGATTATCTTGCTGCATACAATCGCGTGGATATTGCGCTCGACCCCTTTCCCTATCCGGGGGGCGGCACGACATGCGACGCCCTCTATATGGGCGTGCCTGTGGTCACGCTTGCAGGGGCATCTCTCGGTAGCCGCTTCGGTGCCTCCCTCTTGGAGAATGTTGGAGCGGGAGCGCTCGTCGCGCGGGCGGAGGAGGAATATATCGCGCTTGCGGTTTCCCTTGCCGGTGATGCCGACATACTGGATGCCCTGCACGCGGGATTGCGGCGGATGATGGAGAGCTCCCCCGTGATGGATGCGGTCGGTTATGGTGCGGCAGTGGGAGCAGCCTATGAGCAGCTTTGGTCGGCATATACTGCTTAAAGTCCAACTCCATTTATGACGATAGTATGAGTATGGACAGAAAGAGGAGAGAAGATGAAGAAAAAAAAGATAAAGCGTAGGGAAAGAAAACGCACGGAGAATGCAGAGCGAAAGATTCGTCTTGGCTATCTCTCCTCGGATTTTGGGATGGGGCGTACGCGGGATCTGCTGCCCGCGTTCTTCGCTGCCTATAATAAGCTGCGCTTTGAGATCTATGCCTATCATACGGGCATGGGCGGTGATACGGCGCTTTTTTCGAAGGAGGTCACGCTGCGGGAGCTCGGTGGTGCTGCGCCTGCAGAGGCGGCAGAGATCATTCGCAGGGATAAAATTGATCTGCTCGTGGATCTCTCGCTTCGAATGCCGGATGAAACTATCTGTGCCATTATGGAGATGCATCCCGCTGCGCATGTGATCTCCCTCGCAGACAACTGCCCACGGGAGCTTGCGGAAGTACTGCCCACGGTTGAGGGGGAGGTGCTTCTTCCTTATTGCTATACGCCGTTCGATCCTGCCCACAGATATACCTACCGCGCTCCGCTCCTCGATACGGGGGTGCCGGCGATCGGCGTGAGCGGATCGCTGTACGGGGACGGTGCGGCGGCGCTTCGGCAGATGCTTTCGGATCTTCTTGCGCGCATGCCTGCCGTTCGTCTGATTCTTCCCGCAAGTATTGCAGAGGGGCTTTCGGCGGAGGACTTCGCGCAGATTGCGGAACTGGGGACGGAGAAATCTGCGCTCGATCTGGTGGATGAGCTCCCCTATGATGAGATTGACATTTTGCTTGGGATCCATGTCGATCTCATGGATGTCTGCCATGCGGCGGAGCACGGTGTACCTCTTCTTGTATCGGAATCTCTTGTCGATGACCGCTATGCCGCGATGTTGATGGCTCGACTGGGACTGCCCACGGCAGCTCGTGTTGAGGATGTGGGCGCGCAGGCATGCGCGCTCTGCGCTGATCTTCCGCGCCTCTCACAGCTGCACGGGCTCCTGCATTGGCATCTTTTGGATGTATTCGATATAGGTGCGGTCATGTTTTCCGTGGAGAGGGCCTATGATCGCGTGCTTGTATGCGGCGCGGCGCAGGAACCGGAGGAGCTTGCCGTACGGCTTGCACATGCAGCCGGCGCACAGGATTGGGAGACGGTTTTCCATACGGCGCACATGCTGGACGGGCTTGAGCGGCTTGTGCCGGAGCAACGCATGAGCCTTGCGTGGGGATATTTCTTCAGGGATGATCTGGTGCTTGCCGGACGATGGGCGCTTGCGGCTGAGGGGGTGCCGTGGGAGCGCGAAGGCGCACGCCTCTATCTCTCTGTCATCAGTGATACACCGCCCGGAACGCACCTGGAGATCTATGAGCGGGCGCAGCATGGGCTTGCGCTGATTGACAGCGGTCTTCCTGTGGTGGAAGATATTCCTGAAAATTTGTTTAAGGTGTGTGCGGATCACGGGGTATTTGTCTGTGATTCTGCAACAGTATCTTCCTATGCAATGGCATATTCTCAGCGGACGACCGACCTCTTTATGCGGCGCTTCTACTATGGAGGCGGACTCTTCAGGCTCAATGCCGCAGATGTTCCGGCGCAGGAGGTCTATCAAAAGAGCCTTGGCTATGGGGCGCTCTTTGCGGATGTGCAGCCCTATTCCCATGCAGGGCGACGCAGGAAGGAAAAGCTGCGCATCGGCTACATCTCCGGGGACTTTCGTATGCATGTCATGCAGTACTTTATCTGGCCGTTCCTTGCCGGATTTGATCCCGACCGGTTCGAAGTCTACGCCTACAGTCTCGGCAAGGAGGATCAATATGCAAAATTCTTCCAAACACTTGTTACATGCTGGCGGGATCTCTCGGAGCATGCACGGGATATGGAGCACGTTGCGCGCGCGATCTATGCGGACGAGGTCGATATTCTCTTTGACCTTGCGGGGCATACGTCGAATTCCGGGCTTGCCGCCCTTGCATGGAAGCCTGCCCCCGTGCAGCTTTCGGGGCTTGGTTATATGGCGACAACGGGACTGCCCGCAGTAGACTATTTCGTAACCGATCACTACTGTGACCCGGAGGGAAGCGGCAGCGAAAGTGTCTATGTTGAAAAATTACTGCGTTTAACGAGTCAGTTCTGCTATAATGGCTATACGAGCCTGCCTGCATCCGAGGGAACACCGGCACGTGCGAAGGGCTATGTTCAGTTTGCTTCGTTCAATAAGTACGCAAAGCTGCAGGATGAGATGCTCCTGGCATGGCGCACGATACTGGAACGTGTCCCGAATGCACGCCTCCTACTAAAGAACAGTGCCTATGGGGGGCGGGGGATTGCTGTACTGGCGTATGATCGCCTGCAGCGGCTCGGATTTGATATGAGCCGCGTGCAGTTCGAGGGCGCGACATCGGACTATATGCTGCGGTATCTCGATGTGGACATTGCGCTCGATACCTTCCCGTGGCCGGGCGGCGGAACGAGCTGCGATGCGCTCTACATGGGTGTGCCCGTCGTCTCCTACTATACGGAGCGGCACAGCACGCGCTTTACTTACAGCCTCTTGGCGAATATCGGGCTTGCAGATCTTGCCTCTGAGCAGCTTTCGGACTACGTCGAGACGGCGGTGGCACTGGCGGGGAATCTCGATCTGCTCGATGCTCTGCATAGGGAACTGCGCCCTCGGATGAAGGCATCGCCGGTCATGGACCAGGAGCGTTATATTCGTGAGATGGAGGAATGGTATCGTGCGATCTGGGCGGACTGGGAAGCGCAGCAGGGATTCGTTTGAACGCAGTCTTGCCGGAATGCAGGAAGCATATGCAGATGGGCAAGGCATGATATGAACATTTGCATAGGTTACCGCATAATCCGATTGGTTTAATGATGGGCTCCACAGCTATGTCCGCGCCGTGGAAGCGGCATATGAGATGATATGGGAGCGATATCTCAATGAAGAAACGCAACAAGAGCCGTGCAGAGCGCACGCGCAGAAAGCGTGCACGTCGGGAAGAAAAGCGTAATGCGAAAGGGACGATGACGATGGCAGAGAAGAAAATTGCAACGATCGAACAGATTCGTAAGCATGTGGAGAAAAAGGAGTATGCAGAGGTCATCAATTCCTTTGCCGATATGATCGCGCAGGGAAATCCGCCGGAAGAGTGTTTCGGGGATGTTGCGCGTGCCTACTTCGAGCTCGGCGACTATACGCGTGCGGCAACTTGGGTGACGAATGTGCTCTCGCGCGATGCCGGCAATGTGGATGCACGCATTCTGCTTGCGCGCATCTGTCGGCGTGAGAAGCGTCCGGACGATGCGCTGAAGCTCTTTGAGAATATCCTTTCTGTGCACGGGCGTGCAGTTTCCTCTGCGCAGCGTACGGAGATCAGCCGCCTCGCAGGGCTCGATGCACGCCTCACGCCGGAGAGGACGCGTGCGGAGTATCCGCACCTTGCGGCGCTTTTGGGGCTCGGTGCAGCGCCCGTACAGCAGGCGCCTGCTGCAGCTGCCGTCACAGCGCCGCTTGCCGTCCCGCAGCCTGTCGCTCCGGCAGTACCTGTCGCAAGCACCGCAGATGCCGAGGAGCGGGCGGCGGAGATCCTTGCGCAGGCGATTCGCCCCGTGGAAAAAATGGAGGCGTTGAACGCCTTCGCGGGCGCGGCATATGTCGCAGATGACTATGCGGGGGCAAAGGTGCTGCTCACGGCAGCCCTGCATCTCGATCCGGGCTGTGATGCGACGCTCAGGAACATGGCACTCCTTCTGCACGAGATGGGCGAACGGGATAAGGCGATTCAGGTGGCCGCAAAGATGCGGATGGCAGACTTCACGCTGCTGCGTACGCTGAAATCATGAGTGCGCTCAGCATTATCCTCACAGCCACAGAGGAAGGGGCGTATCTGCGCGAGACGGCAGAGGCGGCACTCTCCTCTGTTGCGGCTCTGCGCATCGATACAGAGCTGATCATCACTTCATCGGCGGCGATGGAAAAGACCGTGCGAAAGGAGATGCACGGTCTGCCGTGCCGCGTGTGCCCATCTGCCACAACTGCGCCTGCAGCACTCTCGAATCACGGTGCCGCACTTGCCTCAGGCGAAGTGTTCCTCTTTCTGCAGGAGGGCGTTATCCTTACGGCAGAGGGCTTTCAGAAGCTCTTGGAGACCCTTTTGCTGCACGAAGAGATCGCTGCCGTCGGTCCGTTCTCCAATCACACACAATTTTTGTGGCAGTACCTGAAGGACGAGGAGATGAGGGCGTCCGGCGAGGATCCGACCGCATGGGTCAGCAGACATTTGACGAGCCCGTCGGAGAGCCTGTTCCTCGAGCACGTTGCCCTGCTTGTGCGGCGTTCTGCATTTCAGCAGGTACATGGGTTCGATGAGGCGTTCGCGGGCGGCGGCGCCGATCTTGATCTTTCGTTCCGTCTGAAATACGATGGGTTCCACCTCCTGCGCGCTCCCGTCTACTTTGTGCACAGGGGCGCGGGAAGCTGCGACCTCTACGATCTGACCCGATCGGAGGCGCGCCCCCTCCTGTTGCAGCGGTGGGGGATCGACATCGGCGTGCCCGAAACGATTCTGCAAGAGACACTGGGCGGTATCGTGTGGACAAAGAATATGCCGCTCATTCATGCAAGTGGGCGGTCGGCGTTCCTCAGGACATCGCTTGTCAGCATCATGATCCCGACGTATAACCGCCCGGAGTACTTCCGTGAGACGCTTGAAAGTGCGCGGTCACAGACGTATCCCAATATTGAGATCATTGTCTGTGACAACTCTACAGATGACCGCACCGAGGAGCTGATGCAGGCATATCAGGATGATATACGCGTGCGCTATGTCCGGAATAAAATGGCGAAAACCAAGGCAGAGAACTTTATGCCGTTCGAGCACCTGGCACAGGGGGAGTTCCTGCAGTGGTGCATGGACGATGATATCCTCCTGCCGGATAAAATAACGCGGATGGTCGATGCGTTCCTCTCAGAGCCGACGGTAACCCTTGTCACATCGGTGCGCGGTGTTATTGATGGGGATGGAATGTTTCTGGGACAGTGGGAGGACGCGCCGCCCATCCATGGGACCTATGGAGGCTTTCGTGGCTCGTTCGTCGGCTATATGACGCTTGCAAACTGTACCAACTTTTTGGGCGAGCCCTCCGCCGTCCTCTTTCGGCGGCGTGATCTGACGCATCATTACTGGCGTGCGGAGTCGCGTGGATGTCTGACCATATCGGACTGTGCCATGTGGCTCGAACTTCTCGAAAAGGGCGATGCCGTCGTCTTTGCGCGGCCGCTCAGCCTGTTCCGTGTGCATGACGATCAGGAGGGACAGAATCCGGAGTCCTTGGTTCGCAGCGTGATTGAATGGCGGCACCTCATTGAGGAATACTGGCGCCGTCGCGTGTTTTTGACGAAGGAAGAGGAGCATCGGGAGGCGCTGGATTCACTGCAGATATTTAACCAAAGGGTTGTCGGCACGCTCCCACTGGTATCCCCTGCGCTGCGTCAGGAATATGAAGCGGGGGTGCCAGATATCCATGTTGTGCTGATGAACCGCGTGGAGGAGTGCGCACCGATTCGACTGGACATTCCCTTTGCAAAACTTGTTTCACGCGGCTTCATCTCGTTAAGCGGGGCGACGCAGCGAGGAGATGAGGCGCTCGATCTGTATGGTCTTCGGGATCTTCATGATAGTTTTATCCTGTTTGAAAGAGCTTTTATCAACTGTGATTCACCCGTGAACCAAATCCTTGCAAAGTATGGAACACAGGGGAATGTATTGCTCCATGAGCTGGATGACCATCCGGTGATCTCAAAGCAGATGCTGGAGGATAACTACTTCTCCTTCCGTGCCGTCTCCGCCGTGCAGACTTCGACGCAGTACCTCGCGGACTTCCTGCGTGAATTCAATCCTTATGTCTATCTCTTTGAGAATCAGTTGGAAGCTCTGCCCGAGCGGCGTACGTATGACGTGCCAAAGGATCGCGTGACGATCTTCTTCGGCGCATTTAATCGTCGCCCGGACTGGGAGCCGCTGATGCCCGCGATCAATAATGCGATCCGACGGCATGGCGACCGCCTGTACTTCCGTGTCGTTTCGGATCATGGCTTCTATCAGGCGCTCCAAACGGAGGCAAAAGAGTTCACGGGCGGCACGCAGGACGGTGACATTGTCGTCCCGTACGAGATGTATACGGCGGCACTGCATGCCTCGGACATCGCGCTCCTGCCGCTGAATGATACGGATTTCAACCGTGCCAAGTCCGATCTGAAGTTCATCGAGTCGGCGGGACACGGCGCCGCGGTGCTCGCCTCGCCGACGGTCTATGCGGGGACGGTGCGTGACGGTGAGACGGGGCTGATCTTCCGCAGCCCGAAGGAGTTCGCGCAGAAGCTCGACCTCCTCATCCGCCGTGCCGACCTCAGGCGTACGCTCGCGGAGAAGGCTTACCGCTATGTGGCGGAGCACCGCCTGCTCGATCAGCACATCGACGACTATATCCATGCCTATCGCGAGATGTTCGAGCGGAGGGAGGAACTGGAACGCGCACGTCTCCAACGCGTTGCAAAGTTCTTTCCGCATCTTTGATATTCATTGTGACAAATGTCAAAGAATATAAATTCTTCTTTTTCACTCTGTTTCGTGTTATCCCATTGACAGTACTACACACGGCTCTTATAATAAGAATAAGCATACGTGCGAAACTGGAGAAAGGCTGGTTGCGGTACTTTCTCTATCAGTGAAAGGAGAGCCGATATGACGGGCAAAGTGAAATGGTTCAGCGCGGATAAGGGATATGGATTTATCTCCCGCGAGGATGGAGACGATGTGTTCGTACACTTTTCCTCGATCCAAGGCGAGGGTTACAAGACGCTCAGCGAGGGTCAGGAAGTGGAGTTCGACATTGTCGAGGGCGCGCGTGGTCCCCAGGCGGACAACGTCGTCAAAAAGGAATAAGCACAATGGTTTGAAAAGCCCGGCTTACACAGCGGGCTTTTTCATTTGCGCAAAAGAGCGGAATCGTGCAAGAGAAAAATCAGAATTTAAGGAAAGTGCTATTCTTTTTGCAGGTTTTTTTCCCCGCATGTCGAAATACATAGATAAAGGGGGGGCGATAGAATAGCGCTCCCGTGGATAGAAAGGGGCTGTGTTTCATGGCTGCATTCACGATTCGGGGAAAGAATGTCGAGGTTACACCGGCGCTGCGGGACTATGTGGAGAAGCGGGTCGGCAAGATCACGAAGTACTTCGAGAACGTCGGGGACATCTCGGTACTGCTCTCGGTGGAGGGGAAGCATCACAAGGTAGAGGTAACGGCTCCCATCGTGCGCGGCGTCTTGCTGCGTGGTGAGGAGCGTTCGGAGGATATGTACAGCTCCATCGATCTCGTCATCGAGAAGCTGGAGCGCCAGATTCGCAAGCAGAAGACAAAACTCGAGCGCCGTTTCCGTCACGGCGGGTTCAAGGCAGAGGCGGTCGAGACATTCGTCCAGCCGACACCGGAGGAGGACGATGTCTTCCCGGTCGTCAAGACGAAGCGCTTTGCCCTGCAGCCGATGGATGTGCAGGAGGCGATCATGCAGATGAATCTGCTGAATCACCGCTTCTTCGTCTTCCGCAACGCGGAAACGGAGGAGGTCAACGTGGTCTACAGCAGAAACGACGGAAAGTACGCCCTGATCGAGGTCGAAGAGGGCTGATTGTGAAAATGGGGGACGGCTGCGCGTTTGCGGTGCGCAGTCGTTCTCTTTTTTGTCCCGTTTCCGTTCATTTTGTGTTATGATAGTGGGCGGTAAAATTTCTCTATGGAACGGGGGCAATCAATGAGAAAAATCTATGTTATTCATCAATGGGTGAGCCTTATCTGCGCGCTCTTTCTCCTGCTGCTGACGCTGACGGGGCTGCCGCTGCTCTTTCGCAGTGAAATCAATGCGTGGAACACGGTGAATCTGCCGCAAAGTGGGGAGCCCATGCCGCTCCGTGCGATCTGGGAGGCGCTGCCTGCGGGGACGGCGGCGGTGATGCAGGCGTTTCCGGAGAAGGAGATCCTCGGTGTCACACCGGACGGGTCGGACGGGACGCTCTACTTCCTCGTCAAGGATCGCAGTGGAAAGGCGGCGCGATCCCATATGCGCATGGGCGGCGAGCAGATCATGTACGATGTGCGCACGGGCACGGTCTTCAACCGCAAAGACCGCGTCTACCGCTCCGAAGCCGTGCAACAGTTCATGCATACGATGCACGTTCTGCACGTCCGCATGGGGATGGATGAGGGCGGGCGCGACCTTCTCGCATTCATGTGCGGCCTTTCCGTCATCTCCATTGTGAGCGGTGTCTATCTCTATCTGCCGATGATGAAGAGCCTTGCGTTTGGCACGCGGCGGCGAAAGAGCAGTCGTCTGTTCTGGTCGGACTGGCACAAGATCACGTCCGTCTTTGCGGGCACATGGGCGGTCGTGATGTGTGTGAGCGGCATCTTCATCGTCCTTTACTCCATCGGAATACGGGACTATCACCGCACGGCGCACGCACTTGCGATGGAGCATTTTGCGGCGCAGGAACAGAGTGCGGGGACACTGTCTTCGACCGAGGCGCTAACGCGAATTCAGGAGAGCTTTCCTGCGAAGGATATTATTTCCCTGCGCCTTCCTACGGCAGCGGATGGCTATTATATCTTCCAGATCGCCGAGCCCGCCGTGCGTGCGACGGATTTTACGCTCGGCGAGCAGGCATACCTGCCTGCGGCGGGCGGGGAGCCGCTCTTTGTACCCGTGCCCGCGTGGCTGCAGACGGCGCCGTTCTTCCTGAATATCCACATTCACAACCATGAGATGCTTGCGGAGAAAATCTTCTGGGGGCTGCTCATCCTCATGACGGCGGCGATGATTGTCACGGGGATCGTGCTCTGGCTGACGCGCTGGAAGAGTCGCATCTCGGATGCCGTTGAGGCTGCCGCTCGGCGACGGACAAATGCAGCGTGGGAGGAGCCGATGCGGATTGCCGTACTGAGTTTGATCATATTCATCGCACCGATGTACGGCAGGATCGGAGAGTGGATAGCCCTTGCACTCAGCGCCTATCTCGTCTTTTACTTTGTACGCGCCGTGCGTAGGTGATGTGTTAGGGAAGCACTGATAAATTCAGCACCATCATCTTGGCGCATCTTTTTTGCCCGCTTTTCGTCGGCAAATCCTCCACAGAGCACCACTCTGCGTCCGGTTTGCCTCCTCAACCGGACGAAAAAATCTACGCCAATCTGACGGACTTCATTTTATCAGCGATTCCCTAGAAGTTCTTCGGCACATATTACGGAATGTTTCATGTGTCCACCCATGTTCCGCAACATTTATCATAGAGCCGTTTTTAGAAAAGGGGATGCCGTTGAAATTCACGGGACTTACATCGTCTGAGGCGGAAGCATCGCGCGTGCAATACGGCGCGAATACCATTCCGGAGCCTGCGTGGGTGACGTTTGGAGAGGCGTTCCTAGAGACGTTCCGCGATCCGATGATCCGCATCCTGCTCGTGATGGTCGCGCTTATGATCGCGATGTACTTCGCGGGGCATGCGGAGATCTACGAGCCGATCGGCACGATCGTGACCGTCATCATCGTCGCAACGGTGACGGCGCGGACGAATGTGGCGAGCGATACAGAGTACCGTGCTCTGCGTGCAAGCTCGGCAAAGGATACGGCAAAGGTCTGCCGCGACGGCGGGCTCCTCGTGCTGCCCGTGGACGACATCGTTGTGGGTGATCATGTGATCCTGCAGGGCGGGAACAAGATCCCGGCGGACGGAATGCTCATCGCGGGGGAACTCCGCGTCAACAATTCGGCACTCAACGGGGAGACGGAGGAGTGCCCGAAGGTTCCCGCAGACATCCTCTATCGCTTTCCCGAAGAGGTTACGGGCGACACCTTCGTCGATGATGCGACACTCTTTCGCGGGAGCGTCGTCTTTGACGGTGAGGGCGTGATGGAGGTGCGCCGCGTCGGCGTGCAGACAATGATGGGGAAGATGGCGGCGGAGATGCAGGCGCGTGAGCCGGACTCTCCCCTGCAGGTGAAGCTTGCGAAGCTCGCCGATCAGATCTCGGCGTTCGGCTACGTCTCAGGACTGGTCATCATCTCGCTCTATATGATGTTTTTCGTCCTGCGTGCGGGTGGGCTTGAGGCATATGTCATGCTGGGATGGAGTGCGATCCTTGTGGATGTGATTCAGGCGGTCTCGCTCGCGATCCTCATCATCGTCTGCGCCGTACCCGAGGGGCTGCCGCTCATGATCTCGCTCGTCCTCATGCAGAATACGAGTCGGATGCTCGCACGCGGCGTCCTCGTGCGGCGTGCGGTCGGCATCGAAACGGCGGGCTCGCTGAACATCCTCTTCAGCGACAAAACGGGTACGATCACGGGCGGACAGCTTGAGGTCGTGGAATTCTTTACGGCGGACGGCACGGTCATCGCGCCCGAGGAGCATGCCGTCCTCCATGAAAAGCTGAAGCTCGCGATCGGTATGAACTCCGCCGCCATGTATGATGAGAGCGGCAGTGTCGTTGGCGGCAATCCGACCGATCAGGCGGTCATGCGTTTTCTGGGCGTCGAAACGTACCGTGCGATGCAGGCAGATGAACGCTGCCGCGCAGGGCAGCGGCAGACCTTCAACTCGACGAACAAGTTCAGTCAGGCGGAGCTGCCTGCGCGCGGTACGGTCGTCTACAAGGGGGCGCCCGAGGCACTGCTTGCACGTGCGAAGTACGCGCTCCGAGCGGATGGGACACTCGTGCCGTTTGACGCGGCGGCACTGAACGAAAAAATAAACGCCTATGCGACGCGTGCAATGCGCGTGCTGGCGTTCGGGTATTCGGAGCAGCCCTTCCGAAAGAACGAGATCAACGCGGATGTGGTTCTCATCGGGCTTGCGGCTATTCGTGACGATGTGCGCCCCGAGGCGCGCGAGGCGATCACGGAGGTGCAGGCGGCGGGCGTGCAGGTCGTCATGGTGACGGGCGATCGGCGCGAGACCGCCGTTGCGATCGCGCGTGATGCGGGCCTCCTGCGCGAGGACAGCGATCTCGTGCTCACGAGCAGCGACCTCGCGCAGATGCGCGATGATGAGGTACAGCGCGTTTTGCCGCAGCTGCGCGTCATCGCGCGCGCACTGCCGACGGACAAGTCCCGTATCGTGCGACTCTCGCAGAAGATGAACCTCGTCGTCGGCATGACGGGGGACGGCGTGAATGACTCACCCGCACTGCGCCGTGCGGATGTCGGCTTTGCGATGGGCAGCGGCACGGAGGCGGCGCGTGACGCGGGGGATATCGTCATCCTCGATGATAACTTTCGCTCGATTAAGGACGCGATTCTCTACGGACGCACGATCTACAACAACATCCTGAAATTCTGCCGCTTTCAGCTTGTCATCAACATCGCGGCGGTCGTCGTGAGCGCCGTTGCGCCGTTCTTCGGCATCATCGAGCCGCTACGCGTCACGCATCTCCTCTTCATCAACCTCGTCATGGACAGCCTCGGCGCGATCATGCTCGGCAATGAACCTGCGCACGAGAGCTACATGCGCGAAAAGCCGCGCAGCCGCGATGCGAACCTTATCAGCCCGGCAATGAGCGTGCAGATCGTCTGCATGGGAGCGTGGCTTGTCCTGCTCAGTTTCTATTTTCTGACGAACGTGCATATTGCCGCCGTCTTTGACGGGAAAGCGGAGCACTATACGGCGTACTTCCTGCTTTTCGTCCTCGCCTCGCTGATGAACGGCTTCAACGTGCGCTCCACGGGCTTCGGCATCTTCCGTGCGCTTGGAGAGAATCCGGGCTTTCTCAAGGTATGGGTGATGATCGTCCTCATCATGGCGGCAATCATCAACGCGCCGTATATTCCGCACGATATCGGGCTGTGGATCGGCGGCATGTTCAGCACGACGCCCATTCACGCGGGCGGTTGGGTGCTTGTCTTCCTCCTTGCCGCGACCATGATTCCTGCGGACATGCTGAGAAAGGCTGCGTGGAAAGGGATTATGAGGGCGAGAGGGTGAATGACATGCTTGGTGTGGTTGAGGGAATCAACGACGTTATGCCGTGCATATGCATAGAGCAGTGTGATGCCCAAAAGCGAACCCTAGTGGAGCAAGTGAGTAAAGTGCGCGGTACGCCCCGTCGGATTTCTTTCGTTCAAGCGAAGCGCGTTTAAGAAGTCCGACGGTATTTAAGCGTACAAGCGCACGATCACTTGCGTAACTAAGCGTTCGCGTTGGGTTCACACTGCTCCGTTATAATATCGAATCCAATCACTCAAAATCCGGTACATACTGCGCCCCCACCGCCTCCGCACCCTGCACATAGACGCGCTTCATCCCAAGCTCACGTGCCGCATTCACCACGCTCTCGTATTCAAACGTTGTCAGGCGGCGGTGGAGCGGCGGGAACTCTGCGGCACGATAGAGCGGCGTATACTGCCGCATCAGACTGAGCTGGACGGAATCACCGAACGTCTCCCACAGCCGCCGCACGAGCGCAATGCTCTCGTGACGGTGCCCCGGCAGCACGAGATGTCGTACCAGCACGCCGCCGAGAAGCTGACCGTCGGGGGAAAAGCGAATCGCGCCAACCTGCGCGACCATTGCCCCGAGCGCCGCCCACGCCGCTGCCGCATAATCCGGTGCGGCGGAGTAGAGCCGCCCGCTTTCCTCCGTATCATACTTCAGATCGGGCAGGTAGATGTCCACCGCACCTGCAAGGCGCATGATGTTCTCCACCGTCTCATAGCCGCTCGTGTTCCAGACCACGGGGAGCGTCAGCCCCTGCGCGCGTGCACGTGTGAGCGCATCGAGAATCTGCGGTGTGTAGTGCGTCGGTGTCACAAGATCGAGCGTTGCAGCTCCCTCGCGCGCAAGCTCCAGAAATCGTGCGGCAAGTTCCTCCGTGCTCATCTCCGTGCCGCCGCCCTCGTGGCTGATCGCGTGATTTTGGCAGTAGACGCAGCGCAGCGTGCAGTGGGAGAAGAACACGGCGCCCGCGCCGTGCACGCCGACAAGGCACGGCTCCTCCCACTGATGGAGCATCGTGCGCGCTACGCGCACCGTATGTCCCGCACCACAGAAACCGCGCGCCCCCATCATGCGATTCACGCCGCAGCGACGCGGACAGAGCGTGCAGTGCGCGAGAAGATCTTCCATGCAAAAACTCCTTTCTCTCTATATTTTTGCACAAGAAAACCGAGACGGCAAGAGCCGCCTCGGCTTTTTCATTCCGAACAGTATGCGATGCTTAGGGCAGTACGATATCCACACCGAGTTCTGCCGCCGCCGCGCGAATGTCCGAAGGTGGTTCCGTATCCGTCACGAGCCCTGCGAGCGCGTTGAGCGGAGTGTAGTCATAGTTGCCGTCCGTCGAGAGCTTGCGCGCCTCCGCCACCACGTAGGCGCGTTTGCTGCGCGCGATGATGCGTGCCTTGTTCAGTCCGTCGTCGATGTCGTAGGTGGACACACTGTTGCCCTTGACATCCACGCCGACCGCGCCGACGAATGCGATGTCGGGCTTGAGCCTGCCGATGAAGTCCTGCGTCATGCCGCCCCAGAACCCGTCGCGTCCGCGGTTGATCTGTCCGCCCGCAAAGATCAGCTCGATGCGGGGGTTGCGCGCGAGCACGCCGAGTACATCGACCATGTTCGTCACAACCGTCAGATCGCGGTCGCTCTTCATGAGAAGTTCCGCAATGGCGAGGTTGCTCGTCGACACATCGAGAAAGACCATGTCCTTATCCTGGATGAGCGAAACAGCAGCCTGCGCGATGCGGCGCTTTGCCTCGACATCCATGTGACGATGACGGCTGACCTCGATCATATGAACGCTCTGTGTTAGTTTCACAGCGCCGCCATAGGTGCGTTTCAGTCGTCCTTGTCGCTCGAGCGATCCCAGATCCTTGCGGATACAGTCCTCGGTCACCTTGAATTTGGCGCTGAGCTCCTTGACTTTGACTTTACCGTCACGCTCCACCATGCGGACGATGAGCTCTTGGCGCTCTTCCAGAAACATGATATTCACTCCCTTTGCGCAGATGAAATTGGCAGCGCTCATATATCTGCAATCAATGAGCCGTCCATCCTTTTTTTCCAGTGTAGCGCAAAATTGCTAAAATAGCAAGACAATTTTAGCTATTGAAGCAAATTTATAAGAGTGTATTCATTGCATATATTCTATTATAATAGACAATATCCTCCATCTACTTTCGTTAAATTGTAATTACATGCGAATAAAATGAAAAAATGCCCACAGTTGCCCTCGCGATGCGTCGGAAGATACGTGATTTCATGCCATATCCGACTCATATACGCGAGGCACAGCTGTGGGCAGTCCCGTGAAAAGGGCTCAGCCCCCGATCTTTAATTTTTCACGCGCGGAAACGTGACGGTTAAATCCAACTTCGTCCCGCGTCATGCCCAGCGCGAGCCCGACAAGCTGCTGCAGGTGGAGGACAGGCATATCGGTCTGTGAGTGCACCGCCTCGCGTCCCTCGGGTCCGTACATGTCGAGCTGCATCTGGCAGAGGGGACAGGGCGTCGCGATGAGATTTGCTCCGGCACGGTCGGCGCTCGCTGCGATCTGCCCCGTGACGGTCAGCACATCGTGCTCCGCCGTGAACTGTGCGTGGAAGCCGCAGCACTTGCGTCCCGCGTCGAACCAGACGGGCTCTGCGCCGAGGCGGCGCACAAGGCGTTCGAACGATTCGGGATAATCGCCGCTCTCGTGATTCATGATGAGCGCAGGGCGCAGAATGTGGCAGCCATAGTAGCAGGCGACCTGCGTGCCCTTGAGCGCGTCCGTAATTTTTCCGTCGAGGACTTCCGGGTGCTCGTCAAGCACCCAGAGGAAGTGTGTGATCTCGCTTGTTCCCTGATATGCGTATGGATGCCCCGCCTCCTTGAGGATGGCGTTGACCTTCTCCTTGAGCGCTGCGTCATGGTCGAGCCGATACTTTGCCGCGCGCAGCTGCAAGGTACAGGTGTTGCAGACGGTCAGGATCGGCAGATCCATGTGCTCGGCAATGGAGATGTTGCGTGCGTTGACGGCGAGCGCGGCGAGGTCGTTCACGCCCTGCGCGTGCGAGGCACCGCAGCACGTCCAGTTCGGGATTTCCTCTACATCAATGGCAAGACGCGCACAGACCTCTTTGAGCGAGGTATATGCCTCGGCGGCCGCTCCCTCGAGGACGCAGCCCGGAAATAATGCGTACTTCATGATGTTGCCTCCTCCTTGTCCGCCTGCTCCGCCGCCTTTACGATCGCGGCAATGGTCTTGATCTCAGGGTTGACGGGATGGCTCGCGAGCGGATCCATTTTGCCCGTGTTCATGAGGCGCAGTGCCATTGGCAGGCGCAGAGCGGACATGAAGTAGCCCTCGGACTTGATGTTGAGCTTTGACTCGTCGAGCGTACCGGACTCGGAGATGTCGTCATAGATTGCCTTGGCGTGGCGTGCGCCGACGTTGTCGTCGAGATGGTGACGGAACGTCGCCTCCTTGAGCTTTTCAATCGCACCTGCGGGATCGAGTCCCTTCGGACACTTCGCCGTGCATTCCTGACAGTTGAAGCAGCGCCAGAGGCCCGCGTCGAGCACCGCCTTCAGATGTTCGGCGGGTGTCTTGCTGCGCGAGTCTGCGACGAGCTTTTCCGCCTTGACAAAGGCGAACGGATCGAGGAAGTCGTCTGCGTTCAGCGTGTTCTTATTGCACTCGGAGACACAGGAGCCGCAGAGGATGCAGCCCGCATATTTCTTGTACTTGTTGAAGTCCTCGGGCGACTGCAGGCAGCCGGTCTCGGATGTGAAATCGTCCTTCGGGTGCAGTGTGGGCTTTACCTTCTTGATGCGTGCGTACTTCGGATCCCAGTCCACGACGAGATCGCGGATGACGGTGAAGTTGCCGAGCGGTTCGATGGTCAGCTCCTCTGTCTGATAACGTGCGAGGAGATCCTCGACGAGCACCTCGCAGGAGAGCTCGGCATTGCCGTTCACGCGGACGGCACATGCGCCGCAGATGCTCGAGCGGCATGCACTCGTGAAGGAGAGCGTCGGGTCGAGCTTCTCCTTGACGTAGGTCAGCGCATTGAGGACGGTCAGGCCCGTGGTGATGGGGACGGTATAGGTGTCCACCCACTTCTTCCCCTCGACGAAGCGATGGATTTTGAGCTGCACGTCCATATCAATACTTCCTTTCCTGCGGCGGATACTTCGTGATGACGACATCCTGATACTCCGCAGCATAGCTGCCGTCCGACTTCTTGAAGATCAGCGTGTGCTTGAGGAAATTCGCGTCGTCGCGCTTTGGGAAATCACGGCGTGAATGACCACCGCGGCTCTCCTTGCGTGCAATCGCGCCCTGCACGATGGCATGGGAGATCTGCAGCATATTGCCGAGCTCGACGTACTGTGCGAACGCTGTGTTGTATACATGGGACGTGTCGCCGACGAAGCAGTTCTTGTAGTCCTCCTCGAGCGCATGCAGCTCCTTTGCCGCCTCCTCGAGCTGCGGACCATTCCGAAATACGCCCGCCTTAAACCACATGGTATCGACCATTGCGTCGCGGATCTCGGGCACGGTGCGGTTGTTCATGTGCGGACGCGCGGTCACCTTGTCGAAGCGATCCTTCCACTTTGTGCAGCCTGCCGTGAGCGCATCCTGACTGCCCTCGTAAGCATGCTCCTTCGCGTAGGCAGCGGCACCCTCGCCGGCGGTCTTGCCGAAGACCAGAACCTCGGAGAGGCTGTTTGCGCCGAGGCGGTTCGCGCCGTGCACGGAGACGCAGCTCGCCTCACCTGCCGTGTAGATGCCGGGGACGCGCGTTGCGCCCGTATGGAAGTCCGCCATTTCGAGCCCGCCCATCGAGTAGTGGCAGGTCGGGCTGATGAGCACGGGGGCCTTCGTGATGTCAACGCCCGCGAAGCGGAGCGATAGGTCGGCGACCTGCCCGAGGCGCTCGCGGATGCGTTCGGCTGGAATCTTTGTAAAGTCAAGGTAGACGCCTGCGGTCAGCCCCTCGCCGATGCCGTGTCCCTCCTCGATCTCGGTTGCAATCGCGCGTGCTACGATGTCACGCGTCGCGAGCTCCATCTTCTCCGGAGCATAGCGCGACATAAAACGCTCGCCGTTCTTATTGATGAGGAGCGCACCCTCGGAGCGGCTCGACTCGGAGAGGAGCACGCCGTTGACGGAGAGTCCCGTCGGGTGGAACTGCACCATCTCTGGGTCTTTGAACGGAATGCCCGCATTCATGCCCGCGACGATGCCGTCGCCCGTGGAACTGTACGGGTTGGATGTGCGTACCCAGTAGGCGCGTCCGTAGCCGCCCGTTGCGATGAGGACGGTCTTTGCGGGGATGCCGATGAGGTCGCCCGTACGCATATCCATAGCGACAACGCCCGCGAGCTTGCCTGCGTCCGTCATCGTGATTTCAAGCATCTGACATTCGGAGATGAAGTCCACGTCATGTGCAAGACACTGTTCGAAGAGCGCGTGCACCATCGCATGCCCTGCACGATCTTCGAAGTAGGATGCGCGTGCGTGGGATGAGCCGCCCATCTTGCGCTGATGGAAGTGTCCGTCCTTCTGACGGTTGTACGGATAGCCCATGTAGTCCATCTCGTAGATGGTTTTGCCCGCGTTCTCGGCGAAGTATTCAACGGCGTCCTGATCGCAGAGATAGTCCCCGCCCTTGATCGTGTCAAACGTATGCGACTCGACCGTGTCCTTGTCGTCCGTGACCCCCGTGACGCCGTTCATGCCGCCCTGCGCCATTGTTGACGCTGAGCGCGTGGGCATGAGTTTCGACATGACGGCGACCTTTATGTCCTTGTCCTTTGTCGCGGCAAGCGCCGCGCGCATGCCGGCACCCCCGCTGCCGATGATGAGCACGTCGTAGGTCACGTCGCCGTGCCTGACCTGTGCGGGAATGTTCTTGTTCCCACAGCCGAGATAGGCGCCGGACATGAGAACTACGCCCGCCGCCGCAGTGCCTTTGATAAAAGTGCGGCGTGAGATTTCCATTGCCATAGCTTTCGTCTCCTCTTTTGGTGATGCATAGAATTTATCTCAACGATTGATAAAAACTATCGTGATTTTATTTCGCGTTGATAGGTGGAAAATCCTGCATTGTTGTGGGGGAAACGTGCACTTGAAAAAGCCTCCCGTTTGCAGCGGGAGGCTTGAAGTCTCTGTGTGAAGTTGTTAGAATGGATTCATCTGCCGAGGACGGCGCGGCGTTTGAGGATGTAGTTCCACACCATGACGATGGCGGCAGCGATCAGCTTTGCAATCATGTAGTAGATGCCTATGAGGTCAACAAGCATCCACATGAGGAGTTGGTTGAGTCCGAGACCCGCGATGCTCGAGCCGAAGAAGAGCATCTTCATGCGGCGCGTCTGTGCATTTGCCCCGCGAAAGACGCAGACGAGGCAGAGCCAGTAGTTGACGAGGACGGAGACAGTGAAGGAGATGCCCGCCGAAAACAGATAGTAAAGTCCTCCGTACTCGGTGAGGATGTAGAGCAGGCCGTAGTCGAGGATGAAGCACGCGCCGCCGACGAGGACGAAGCGAGCGATTTCGTAAAGTCTGGAATGCGGCATAGAGCACCTCGCATCGTTTTTGTGTGTGAACCACCGTACGCACGCTACGCGAACACATCGTTGCGCAAGCGGTCGCGTTCTCGTTCATCTAAGGAATCTTTGAAAGGAATACATATGATAGAAAGATTCTTCACGTTGTATAAAATTCCTGCTGCGGTTCTTTTTTGCGCAGTCCTCCTCCTCGGCGGGTGCGGGGGCACAGTGACGGCGGAGGAGACAAAACTCGTGATGGGAACGGTGGCACGGCTCGTGGTGCGTGCGGATGAGATCACGTCGCAGGCGGCGCTGCGCGACGGGATGGCGGTGCTCGCGCAGACGGAGCGCGATGCGGATGGGGAAGCACTCGCGGCTGTGGAGGCGGCGGCAGGAACGGGGGAGTGGCGGGAGATATCGCCCGCGCTCTATGATACACTGAACCTCGCGCAGGAGATCGCGCATCGTTCGGACGGTGCATTCGATGTGACGGCGGGCACGCTCACACAGCTCTGGGAGCGGGCACGCACGGAGAAGATGCCGCCACCTGCCGAGGCGGTTATGGAGGCACGCGTACATGTCGGCTATGAGGCGCTCGAACTTCGTACGATGGAGGAAACCGGTCAAACGAAATATGAGGCGAGACTCATGAAAGCGGGCATGAAGTTCGACCGCGGCGCACTCATCAAGGGGCTGGCACTTGACGGTATTCGTAACTCTTGGCAGAGTGCGGACGTAACGGATGCGCTCGCAGATCTTGGGACCAGCTCGATTCTCGGGATGGGCGTGAACGAGGAGGGCGCACCGTGGCAGATCGGCATCCGCAATCCGCGCGGAGTGGAGCGGTCTGATCTCCTCTCCGTCGTACCCCTTTCAAACGAAGTGCTCTCCTCTTCGGGCGATGATGAGCGATTCTTTATGTATGAGGGACGGCGCTGGCATCATCTCATCGATCCACGCACGGGCTATCCTGCGCAGACGGGGCTCGCTTCCGTGACCGTCGTCCTGCCGATGGATGTGGAGGAGGGGGCATGGCAGGGACATATGGGGGCGCTTTCCGATATGCTCTCGACGGCGATCTTCGTGCTTGGCGCAGAGGAGGGAAAGAAGCTGCTCGCGGATTTCCCCGATGCGCGGCTGATTTTGATCGACACGGATGGGAAACGGATAGGGGAGTAAGAACGCATAGAAAAACTCTGCCGTTTTGTGCGGCAGAGTTTTTTTCAATTTAGCCAATCTGAATCACATGGCTGACGGTGAAGCCCTTTGCCAAGAGGCGCTCCTTGACCGTGTCCACGTCGTCGATGTCGGCGCGAATGATGATCTGATAGGTGCCGCTCGGCTGCGGCAGTGTGACCATGCTGTCGATGCTGATGTCGAGATCGGCGAGGACGGTCGCGATGTCGCGCAGGACGCCCGTGCGGTCGGCAACGTCGATCGTGAGACGCGTCTTGCCGCTGTCGAGTCCCATGACGGCAATGAACGCCTTGAAGATGTCCGTGGAGGAGATGATGCCGACGAGCTTGCCGACCTCCGAGAGGACGGGCATACCGCCGATCTTCTCGCGCGTCATGATGAGCGCGGCTTCCTCGATCGTCATCGTGTCGGTCACGGTGATGACATTCTTCTGCATGACATCGGCAACCTTGATCTTCGAGAGCAGGGTGCGCAGTTCGTAGCGGTCGAGTGTGGTCGCCGAGGAGGGCGAGGCGCGCAGGAGATCACGATTCGTGAAAAAGCCGACGAGCTTTCCGTGCTCCACGACCGGGAGGCGGCGGAAATGCCCCTTGTCCATGAGTTTTGCCGCATCGTCCATGCCTGCGTCGGGGCCGATCGTGACGGGATTCTTGGTCATACAGTTGGCAACAAACATAAATGCTTCCTCCTTGCCAATGGTAACACGAGATATTTTCTCTAATAATTCGCGCTTTGCGTCGCGTTTTCCTTCTTTTATCCCCCTAAATACGCCTTCCGCACATCCTCACTTGCCGCCAGTTCCCTCGCATCGCCGGACAGCGTGATGCGTCCCGTTTCGAGGACGTAGGCGCGGCTGGCAATGGAGAGCGCCATGTTTGCGTTCTGCTCGACGAGCAGGACGGTCGTGCCCGTCTTGTTGATGTCCACGATGATCGAGAAAATCTCCTTGATGAGGAGCGGAGCGAGCCCCATCGACGGCTCGTCGAGGAGCAGGAGGCGCGGGCGGCTCATGAGGGCGCGTCCCATCGCGAGCATTTGCTGCTCGCCGCCCGAGAGAGTGCCCGCCTGCTGCGCGATGCGCTCCTTGAGGCGCGGGAAGCGCGTAAAGACCATCTCCATGTCGGCGGCAATGCCGTCCTTGTCACTGCGCGTGAACGCGCCGAGCTCAAGGTTCTCAAGCACACTCATCTCGGCGAAGATGCGTCGTCCCTCGGGCACCTGCGAGATGCCGGCACGCACGATCTCATGTGCGCCCGTACCCGCGATGCTCCTGCCCTCGAATTCGATCGTGCCGCTCTTCGGCGCGATCAGCCCCGAGATCGTGCGCAGTGTCGTGGACTTGCCCGCGCCGTTCGCGCCGATGAGGGTGACGATCTCACCTTCATTCACTTCGAGCGAGAGCCCCTTGAGCGCGTGAATCGCGCCGTAGTAAACCTCCAGATCCGTCACACGGAGCATGGGAGCTTTTGCTGCTGTTTCCTTTGCCATGTTATTCCTCCGCCCCCAGATATGCACGGATGACCTCGGGATTCGAGCGAATCTCCTCCGGTGTGCCGTTCGCGATGATCGCGCCGTATTCGAGCACGTAGATGCGCTCGCAGATGCCCATGACGAGCGCCATGTCATGCTCGATGAGGAGGATCGTGATGCCGAAATCCTTCTTGACCCAGCGGATCATCTCCATGAGTTCGAGTGTCTCCTGCGGGTTCATGCCCGCCGCCGGCTCGTCGAGGAGCAGGAGGCTCGGCTGCGCCGCGAGGGCGCGCGCGATCTCGAGCCGCCGTTGCGCACCGTAGGGCAGGTTCTTTGCCTTCTCCTCTGCCGCGTCCGCGAGGTGGAAGATCTCGAGCAGGCGGTACGCCTCCTCGGTGAGACGATTCTCCTCGCCCCAGTAGCGCCCGAGGCGCAGCACGGACTCTATCAGCCCGTAGTTCATGTGGCAGTGGTAGGCGATCTTTACGTTGTCGAGCACGGAGAGCTCACCGAAGAGACGAATGTTCTGGAACGTGCGTGCAATGCCGCGCTCTGTGATCTGGTAGGGCTTCAGCCCGACAATGCTCTTGCCCTTGAACGTAATCTCGCCCGTCGTCGGCTGGTAGACGCCCGTAAAGAGGTTGAACGCGGTCGTCTTGCCCGCGCCGTTCGGCCCGATCAGCCCAAGTAATTCTCCATTCTTGATGTGCACATTGAAGTCGACGATCGCCTTGAGGCCGCCAAAGACCATCGAGACATCGTTTGCCGTGAGTAAATCCTTTGCCATTACGCCTCACCCCCCTTCTTGAAGAAGCGGCGCAGCGGCTGCATCGCCGTGACCTCGACGTAGCCGAAGAGCCCCTGCGGACGGTAGAACATGAGCAGGATGAGTGCGAGCGCGTAGATGATCATGCGCGCATTCGGGAAGCTCGCGAGCGCCGCCGAGAGGAAGGTCACGACGAGCGCACCCGCGATTGAGCCCGTCATCGAGCCGAGTCCGCCCATGACGACCATGATGAGGATGTTGAACGACTGCATGAAGGTGAACGAGGCGGGGCTGAGGATATACATATTGTGTCCGAAGAGCACACCCGCAACACCCGCGAAGAATGCGCCGATCGTGAACGCGAGCACCTTGTACTTCGTCGTATTGACGCCCATTGACTCCGCCGCGATCTCGTTCTCGCGGATCGCGAGGCACGCGCGGCCGTGGCGCGAGTTGACGAAATTCTTGATGATGAAAAGCGTAACGAGCATCAGGAAGAACACCCATGTAAAGTTCGTGTGGTGGGCGATGCCCTTGAAGCCCGCCGCGCCGCCGACGTAGGGGACGTTGATGATCACGATGCGGACGATCTCGCCGAGGCCGAGCGTTGCGATGGCGAGGTAGTCGCCGCGCAGACGCAGTGTCGGCAGACCGATGAGTGCGCCGAGGAGTCCTGCCGCAACACCGCCTACGAGGATGGCGAGCGGAAACGGGACTCCAAAATTCGTCGTGAGGACGACGCCGACGTAGGCGCCGACCGCCATAAATCCCGCGTGCCCGAGTGAAAACTGTCCCGTGTAGCCGTTGATCAGGTTGAGGCTCGCCGCGAGGATGATGTTGATCCCTGCGAAGATGAGGTTCAGCTGCCAGAACGCACTCAGCATGCCGGCGCTTGTCAGCCCCATGATAACACCATAGATCACGAGGGCGAAGACGAGCATCTTGAGATCATTTTTCTGCAAAAGATTCATCTGCAACCCTCCTTAGACCTTTTCCTTGACATTTTTTCCGAAGATTCCTGCGGGTTTGAAGAGCAGGACGAGAATCAGGATGGCGAATGCCGCCGCATCGCGGAACATCGAGAAGCCGAATCCCGAGATAAACGCTTCGACGATGCCGAGGACGAGCCCGCCGACGACCGCGCCCGGCAGGATGCCGATGCCGCCAAATACCGCCGCAACGAACGCTTTGATGCCGGGCATCAGCCCCATCAGCGGGTCGATCGAGTTGTAGTAGATGCCGATGAGTACGCCTGCGACCGCCGCGAGTGCCGAGCCGATGGCGAACGTGATCGAGATGATGCGGTTTGCGTTGATGCCCATGAGCTGCGCCGCCTCCGTATCATACGATGCGGCGCGCATCGCTTTGCCGATTTTCGTCGAGCGTACGATGTAGGTGAGGATGAGCATCAGCACGAAGGTCACGCCCATGATGAGCAGCTGCTGCCCGCTGATGATGAGCCCCGCCAGATCGAATGAAATGTCACTGATCGTTGCGGGGAAGGTGCGCGGCGTGGGGGATACGATCGCCATCATGACGTACTCGAGGAGAAATGACACGCCGATCGCCGTGATGAGTACGGAGATGCGCGGTGCATGGCGCAGGGGACGATAGGCGAAGCGTTCGACAATGACGCCGAGCAGTGCGGTGACTGCCATCGATATGAGAATCGCCGGAAGGGCAGGAATGCCGAGCGTAATGGCGTAGAAGCCGAGATAGGCGCCGACCATGTAGATATCGCCGTGCGCAAAGTTGATGAGCTTGATGATGCCGTAGATCATCGTATAGCCAAGAGCGATCAGCGCGTAGATACTGCCGAGCGAGATCCCGTTGATCAGCTGCTGCAGAATCTGGTGCATAAACTCCATAGAATGACCTCCTGATAAAAAAGAGCCGCAGTTGTGCGGCTCTTTTTGAAAGCGTCAGCCGAATCTATTACATGCTCGGCATAATCTTTGCGACGACAACGCGGTCGCCGTCCTTGTTCTCGAGAATGACCGCCTGCTTGATTGGGTTGTGCTGCGCGTCCATCGTAATCGTGCCCGTGCCGACGACGAGATCCTTTGTCTCCTCAATCGCCTTGCGCAGCGCCTCGGGATCATCCGAGCCCGCGCGCTTCAGCGCATCCACGAGCAGCTTGCCCGCGTCATAGCCGAGTGCGGCGAACACGTTCGGAGCATGGTTGTATTCCTTCTGGAACGCGTCGATGAAGGGGCGCACGGACTCATCCTTGTCGGAGTAGTGCGTGCTGAAGTACGTGTTGTTCAATGCAGCTGTGCCCGCGAGCTCCGCGACCTTCGGATCGTCCCAGCCGTCCGTGCCGATAATGGGCGCCGTGATGCCGATCTCGCGCGCCTGCTTGACGATCTTGCCGACCTCCTCATAGTAGGCGGGGACGAAGATGACATCCGCATTCGCCGCGCGCAGACGCGTGAGCGTTGCCTTGAAGTCCTGATCCTTTGCAAGGAATCCTTCGGTCATAAGCACCTGACCGCCCCCTGCCGTAAAGACCTTCTCAAAGACTGCGGCGAGGCTCTTGGAGTAGTCCGTCGAGTTGTCGATGTAGATGACCGCCGTCTTTGCCTTGAGCGTATCCAGTGCAAACTTCGCCATGACATCGCCCTGCTGCGGATCGATGAAGCAGCTGCGGAAGATCCACGGCTTCACAACGCCGTTCTCGACCGTGACATCGACCGCCGTTGCGTCCGGTGCGATGACGGGGACCTTGTTGTCCGTCGCAACCTGCGACTCCGCGATGACGTTGCCCGTCGTTGCGGGACCCACGATCGCGCGAACATGATCGTCGGAGATCAGCTTCGTCGCCGCATTGATCGACTCTGCCGCCTCGGACTTGTTGTCCGCCTCGACGAGGACGATCTTTTTGCCATTGATGCCGCCGGCATCATTTGCCTCCTTGATCGCGAGCTTCAGACCCTCGAGCGTCGAACTGCCGTAGTTCGCCGTATTGCCCGTCATCTCGAAGTTTGCACCGATGCGGATCTCATCCGACTTTGCCGCGTCGCCGCCGCAGCCTGCGAGCACCGAGCCGAGAAGCGCCGTGCCGACCAGAGCGGCAGCAAGGCGCAGCGCCTTTCCTCCAAATATCATGAAGATACCCCCTTATTAGTTCCCAATGTATGAATCAATGAAAATAAAAAAAGATAGCCCTCATTATAGGGGAGAGAAGGATTTTCGTCAAGGTATACAATTTGATTTCTTCCGTGCGGTCTCGTGCAGATTGACAGAGTTGTTTTGCCGTTGCTATAATAACGGAATCTCATGTTTTGCAAGCCTCCCCCGTCGAAACGGGGGAGGGGGACCGCGAAGCGGTGGTGGGGGCGCTTTGAGCAAGGCAGGTATTGCTATCGTAAGCAAGTCTCATCAGACACTGGCGCCCCCATCGGCTCGCTATGCTCGCCACTTCCCCCGCATCGGCGGGGGAAGCTCATATAGAGGAGGATACCATGAACGAAAAGAACTTTCCGCTTACGCAGGAAGAGACGCTGCGCCTGATCGAGCGATACCCGACCCCGTTCCATATCTATGATGAGGCGAAGATCCGCGCGAACTTCCACCGCCTGTGCGATGCATTTACATGGGCACCGAGTTTCCGCGAGCACTTTGCCGTCAAGGCACTCCCGAATCCGCGCATCGTTCAGATCCTCCACGAAGAGGGCGCGGGCACGGACTGCAGCAGCATCGCGGAGCTTATCATCTCCGAGGCAGCGGGCGTTATGGGCGAGGAGATCATACTTTCCTCGAACGATACCCCGTATGACGAGTTCCAAAAGGCAATCGCCCTAGGCGCGGTCATCAACCTCGACGACATCACGCATCTGGACTACATGGCAAAGCACGCGGGGCTGCCCGAGGTGCTGAGCTTTCGCTACAACCCCGGCGACCTCATCGAGGGCAACGATATCATCGGTAAGCCCCTGGAGGCGAAATACGGTCTTACGCGCGAGCAGATCTTTGAGGGCTATCGGCGCGCCCGAGAGATGGGCGTGAAGCGATTCGGTCTGCATACGATGGTCATTTCTGCCGAACTGCGTACAGAGGCGTTCCTTCTCACCGCGCGCATCATGTTCGAGCTTGCGGCGGAGCTCAAGGCACGCCTCGGCATCCACATCGAGTTCGTCAACCTCGGCGGCGGCTTTGGCATCCCGTACCGTCCCGAGGAAAGCCCTGTGGACTACGCAGCCGTCGGCGCGGGCATCGAGCAGATCTACAATGAGATCATGCGCCCCGCAGGACTCGGCGATGTCGCTGTCCGTACCGAGAGCGGACGCGCCATGACGGGCGATGCGGGGTGGCTCGTCTCCACCGTCCTTCACGAGAAGGACACGTACAAGCACTACATCGGACTCGACTCCTGCATGGCGAATTTGATGCGCCCCGCACTCTACGGCGCATATCATCACATTACCGTGCTCGGCAAGGAGCATGCGCCCGCTGACCACATTTACGACATCACCGGCTCGCTGTGTGAGAACAACGACAAGTTCGCCATCGACCGTGCCCTCCCGAAGATCGACATCGGCGACATCGTCATCATTCATGATACGGGTGCGCACGGCAGCGCGATGGGATTCAACTACAACGGCAAACTCTGGTGCGCCGAGCTTCTCCTGCGCACGGACGGCAGCGTCGAACTCATCCGCCGTGCCCAGACGCTTGACGACTACTTCGCAACATTGAAATACGACGGCTCGCTGATGAAATGAAAAAGCACCTTTCTGTGTTTTATGATATAGTAATAGAAGAGCAGGAGGGATATTGGTGGCAGAGAATAACGGTTGCTTCATATCCCATGCATTGCTTATCAATTTGTCATGTACCTCTGAACTGGGATGCAGTCTGAGGAATGTGTTGGCACATATTGATAAAGAAAAACTAATGTCGGATGTCAGGCACGTGCGCCGCTTCTACCGTGAGCGAATTCCTCTCTTGGAAACATCGGGACTGGACTATCGCATTAAGTCACTGGAATCCATACTGCTCAAGTATGATCGTTACTATCCGAATTTTACAGTTGAGCGCACCTATAATGACATTCTTGGCTTTCGGCTCATATGTTCTGACTACGCGCAGGTAGATGAACTGCGCGGTGCATATCCACAGGAGTTCAGACACTGCTCCGATATGCGTGTTGGGAAGAAATGTGATGACGGTTATCGCGGCGTTCATCTGTATTTTCAAGTTGACCATTTTCACTATCCAATCGAGTTTCAATATAACACCGTATTTGATCGTCGATTGAATGATTGGCTGCATTGTTACCTATACAAACGCAGTGAAAAGGCAGCAGAAATCGGCGCATTCCTGCGAACATTGTATGAGCAGGGAAAAATCAGGAGTGAGGATGACTTTAGGAGGGATCTGTATGGCTTATATTGTGGCGAAAAATCGTGATATACGCGGCTGCATTGCAGTTGAGATGGAGCCGGGCAATCGCCTGAATGGGCTCGATGAATATCTTTCGGAGACGGTGCTTGGCACAGGTACCCAGATCGTTCTGATCAGTCACCCCGATGCCTATCATGAGTACGCACCCTATGAGATTCTGACCTCGGAGGAGGAATTTATTCGACGGGCGCTGCATATGGACATGCCTGATCGTACGAACCGCAAATCTGCATAAAGAAAGCTCCGCCTACACATCGGCGGAGCTTTCTTTATGCAGATTGTATATCAACTTTTACGAATTGAGCTTTCGATTCGGATAGATGCTGAGTCCCTTGATCGCCGCACCGACCGCAAGTCCCTTCGTCGTGACCTGATAGACCCAGATGTCCTTGCCGACGATATCCGCGCCCTCGATCGAGCCGCCCGAATAGCCGTCGGTTGCAGAGGCCTCCGCCTCACCGCCGATCTTGAACTTGCCGGAGATGAAGGACTCCCAAGCGCGCTTTGTGCCAAAGATGAAAATGAGATCGTATTCCTTCACGCCGAGTCCGATGCCGAGCTGGTACGACTCCATCTTCATATAGATCTGTTCGCCCGTACGGTTGTTCACGGCAACGCCGCGTCCGTGCGCGCCGCCGAGCAGACCGATCTGCGATCCGGTGGCGCTGATCGTCGCGTAGCCATAGGCGCCACCGATCACATCGTGCGCATCCGGCGTGAGATCATAGAGATGATCGAGTGCTTGTACGCGGAGCTTTTGGATTTCGGCGCGCTGCTGACCGGCACTCTTTGCCAGTGTCGTGGCAGAGAATGCGAGCAGCAGGGTGAGTGTGAGAATAATCAGTCGTGTTGGGAATTTCATTGTGACCTCCTTATCCAATCCATATGACGTTTCTTCTATTTTACGGTGTTTTGGAAGATGAGGCAAGAAAAAGATAGATTGGAATATGGGAACACCTGCATCAGAAAAAGAGCATTGCATGGCGCAGTGCTCTTTTGTGTGTTCTGCGAAATATCAGCTCAGCACCAGACTCAGGAGGCCGATCTCGATGATCGCAGCGATGCCGAGAACGAGGGTGCCCATCGTCTGCACGCGGTAGCCCTGATCGGGTGTCAGACCACTGAACTCCGAGACGACCCAGAAGTACGAGTCATTCGCGTGCGAAACCGTCATCGCGCCCGCGCCGATTGCCATGCAGGCGAGCGTCGCACGGATCGGCGTATCAAAGCCGAGCACCGTGAGCAGCGGCGCAATAATGCCCGCCGTCGTAATCATCGCGACGGTCGAGGAGCCCTGTGCCGTTTTCAGCACAGCGGCGAGCAGGAACGGGAAGAAGATACCCATGCTGCCAAACACATCGGCGTTCGCCGTGATATACCGAACCATATCCGAGACCGCAATCACCTTGCCGAGCACGCCGCCCGCCGCCGTGATGAAGAGGATGGGACCAACCGCCGTCAGACTGCTGTTGCAGACGGCGTAGAACTCCTCCGAGCGATCCACGGAGAAGAGCTGGAGGGTGGCAAGCGCCATGCCGATCGCAAGTGCGATGATCGGCGTGCCCAAAAAGCGCAGGAGCTCGGGAACGAACCCCGTCAATCCCAACATTACAATCACGGAGGACAGCGCCATCAGCGAGATCGGGATCATGATCGGGGCGAGCGTACTGAACGCCGAGGGGAGTTTGCCATAGGAGGCGATGAGATCCTTGTAGATCTTTGCGACCTCCTCGGAATTGACCTCATCCTTTGACTTCACCTTCGTACCGATCCAGCGCGCGAAGAAGTAGCCGGCGATCAGCGGGAAGATGGAGCAGAGCAGTCCAAGACCAATGACCTGTAGCAGATAGTCGCCGATGCCGAGCGTGCTTGCCGCTGCGATCGGTCCCGGTGTCGGCGGGATAAAGACGTGTGAAATAAAGAGACCGGAACTCAGGGCAAAGGTCATGGAGACGGCAGAGACTGCCGTGCGGCGCACGAGCGCCTTGCGGATCGGGTCGAGGATGACGAAGCCCGAGTCGCAGAAGACGGGGATCGAGACCACCCAGCCCATGAGCTGTACGGCGATGACGGGGTTGTCCTTGCCCACGAGCTGGATCATCATATCCGCGAGCTTCAGGGCACCGCCTGTCTTTTCGAGGATCGTGCCGATCATCGCACCGAGGATGATGACGATGCCGATGCTCGTGAATGTTCCCGAGAATCCCTGTCCGATGACCGTCGCCAGACCATACTGTACCGTACCGTCTGCGAGCTTGTGGTCGATGAGCGGAATGCCGGCGGCAAGCCCAAGCGCGAGCGCGACCAGCATGATCGAGATGAACGGATGAATGCGCAGCTTTGAGATCATGACGATCATGATGACGATCGCCACCCAAAAGGCGAGGATAAGGGGTAATCCTGTCATATCAAAACCTCCTTGCGTCAGGGCACAATGATCTCTTGCTGTGCCCACACAAACGAAACGTCCCTGCCTCTCTATTTTAATCCGATTCAAAAATTTTGGCAAGCAGAAACGCGAAAAAAACGGACACAGATTTTTGCGTCCGTTTCGATATGTCTTCTTTTATGCTGTAATCCCGAGAATTTTATCCAGTTTCTCACGATCATAGCTGACGGCGAACTCCTTGCCGTCCGCCGTCGTGACGGGGACGATCGTATCGCCCGAAAGGCTGCGGCACTCCTCGCGCGCAGCTTCATCGACTTCGATGTTGTGTTCCTCATAGGGAATGCCGCGATACTTGAGGTACTTCTTCACCTTGACACACCACGGGCAGACCGTGATGGAGTAGACCTTTACCATAGCGGTCTCCCCTTACACACCGAGATGGCGGTCGATGGCGGGCTGATCGAAGCCGCGCACATATTCGCCGTTCTCGAAAAGAATGACAGGGCACGCGCCCTCGCCCGTGAGCTTGATGAGATCATCGTAGGCGGCAGGCTCCTTTTCAATGTCGCGCACCGTGTACGCGACGCCCTTCTTGTCGAGATACTTCTTTGCCTTCGTGCACCACGGGCACGCGTCGAATGAAAAAACCTGAATCATGGGAATGTCCTCCTTATCGTTTGTATCGAATAGTTCGTTACTTCTGAATGCCCCTATCGGCTCACTGCGTTCGCCACTTCCCCCGTAGCGACGGGGGAAGCTAATATGCCGTTTTCAAAAGCCTCCCCTGCCACAGCGGGGGAGGGGGACCATGCGCAGCATGGTGGAAGGGGCGCCCCTCATTACTTCTTCAATCCTGCCAGATACTTCTCCGCATGGAGCGCGGCGGTCGTGCCGTCGGCGGCGGCGGTTGTGAGCTGATGGATCTCCTTCACGCGGATGTCGCCCGCGACAAAGACGCCCGGGATCTCCGTGCGGCAGTTCTCATCCGCCGCGATGTAGCCCGTCTCCGTGAGCTTCAGCTGCCCCACAAACAAATCGGTATTCGGCAACACACCGATGTTGACGAAGATGCTGTCCACGGGCAGCGTCTCCTTTTTGCCCGTGTCCTTGTGCAGGAGATCGACGGACGTGAGCCGATCCTCACCGTTCAGATGCTCGATCTCCGTCTCGAGCATCACCGTCACCTTTGGATTGGCGTAGAGCGCATCCTGTGAGGTCTTATCCGCGCGCAGCTGAGAGCGGTGGATAAGGTAGAGATGCGAGGCGTACTTCGTGAGGAAGTTCGCCGCATCGACTGCCGCGTTGCCGCCGCCCATGACGGAGATCACCTTGCCCTGATACGTGTGCCCATCGCACATGTGGCAGTAGTGCACACCGCGATTGAAGTAGTGAGGCTCCTGCGGCAGCGGCAGCTTGCGGCGGTTCATGCCCGAGGCGATGATGATGACGGGCGTCTCGTAGATGTACGTCTCCGTCTCCACGATCTTCGGCGTGGATTTGAGGTCGACGCGTTCAATGCGGTCGAACTCGTCAATCTCCGCACCGAAATTCGTCGCCTGCTTTTCGAGCGTCCCGATCAGCTCCATCCCGCTCACGCGTTCGAAGCCCGGATAGTTCTCGATGTCCGCTGCCGTCGCGATCTGTCCGCCGACGAGCGAGTTCTCAAGCACGAGCGTCCTGAGGTTCATGCGCCCGCAGTAGAGGGCGGCGGTCAGCCCCGCCATGCCCGCACCGATGATGACGACATCCTTTTGAATATGCTTCTTTGCCATGAATTCATCTCCTTTAATAAATTTTGACCTTTTGATTATTATAGCATGTCTGTCAAGATATAACTGTGATAAAAAACACAAAAATAGCCCACACTCCACTGTGGACTATCTTTGCTGTGTATTATATTTTAGGAGAGCTTTGGAAACGTCCGAAGACATTCCCTAACGAAAGCCTGAATAAAGTATAGCACATCTGAGAACGAAAATCAATAGATTTTTGAGAAAAATTTTCAGCGAAATGTGGAGTGTGGAAAATTTTCTTTAGAATTTGTACGTCACTTGGAAGCGCGTATAGTTCCCGAGCTTGAAGTTCTCCGAGCCGTGGATGGTATCGCGGCGTCCTGTGCCCTTTGCATCGAAGGTGTAGAACAGCTCGACGAGCCAGTTCTGCGCGGGGACGTAGCCGCCGCCGATCGTAAAGCTCTGGATACCGTCGAGGTAGCGGTCGGGCAGGAAGCCAGTGCCGTTGCCGCCGAAGAACGAGCCGTGCTCGAAGTGCTTGTAGTCGACGAATGCGTTCCACGTTCCGGCGCGATCCGTGTCCGCGCGTCCGATGTCGAGGCGTAGTGCCCAGAACTTTGGCGCGCTCCCCATACTGCGTCCCTTCGGGGTGAAGATGTCGGTACGCACAGGATGCTCGAACATTGTCTCACCGTTCATGTACTTGCCGAAGCGTGTGAAGTTGTAGCCGTAGTCGAATGAAACGGTCGTTTTCCGTCCCACCTGCCACTGTGCGCCAAGACCGAGGACATTCGCGAGATTGCTGAAACTGTGGCTGTCATTGTCCGTGCCGTTCGCGACCTGCATCGTGTAGTTCCTGCCGCCGATGGAGCGCAGATACCACGCCGTCACGCCGAGATCGGGGCGCAGCTGCTTGCGGTACTGGATGAATGCCGCCTTGTCGATGGGCGGAATATAGTCCCTCTCAAGAACGGTTCCGCGCGACTTGATAAGGTTGCCGACAACATTGCCGAGTGCGGCACGTGGCAGCTTGTTCTCGGATTCGGATTTTCGCAAAACGTCTTCGAGTGCTTCCAAATAGTTGAATAGGATGTTGCTCATGTTCAAATCGTAGCGGGAACGCGAGCTTTCGTTTTCATATTGGTCTTGGTAGAGAGACCCCATGGTATCCGGCGTCGTGAATGTATAGTTGGGCCATCCGGAGGAATCCTCTGTAACGACAGCGCGTACACGCTTGAACCGGTAGTCCCCGGCAGAACTGCTGTCATATGTGGAAGTTCCTGTCATCGTATCACCCGAGCCACTCAAGGTCCAAACATCATCGAGTGGATCGGTGGCTCCGTAGTAGCCCCATGCTTGTTTGGCATTATACTCCGCAATCTCATTGAATGCGGACATGAGATCATTTTTATGGTTCTGGAGATAGGAATTGTCCGCACGCAGGGCTTCATCGCTTGCGGCGTTGAAGCCGAATTTCTGATTCATCCGCTTCTTGAATTCTTTTTCCTCATCGGAATCATACTCAGATATGTAGCTGGAGTAGGATACGCTTGTCTTTTTGACCTTGACATTGCCGTGCGCATCCTCCACCTCGTAGAGAACCTGCGTGCCCGAGGGCGCGTCAAATGCAATGACCTTGTTCGCCAGTTCACTGCCATAGGCCGCTTTGACGATGCCGTGCAGGCGCTTGATGATCGCGGTCTTTTCTTCAATGCTGGCACTGTTGTCGTATGCCTCTTTGATCTGCTGATAGAAGAAGGCATTGTTGGTCTTGCCCTTGTAATTTTCTTCGTATTCCTTCGTCAGGGCTGCGACATCTTCATCCTGAATACCATACATCAGACTTTCGCGCAGAATACCCATCAGCTCGGCGGCTGTCGGTGGGCGATAGAAGTCCGTATAGGTCACATGGGTATACGCCGTATCCGAGACACCGGTCGACTGCTTGAACGTGCCGAAGCCGACACGCAGCTGAGAGGTCTTGCCCGTATAGACACCGCGGATGCCGTCGTACTCACGCCCGAACCAGTAGCCTGTGACACCCATCGGCTCGGTGAGACGACCGAGGGAGAGATCCCATTTCTTCATACGCTGCGTCACGTCCGCCTGTTCAAGGCGTGCCTTGCCGAGCCCCTTGCTGTCCGGTTGGCTGTGTGCGGGATCGACGCCCTGTGTGCCGGAGAGGCTGCCGAGGATGCGGATATTCGTGTTCTCGGCGACGCGTGCATCGGCACCGACGCGGATGCGCTGCTCGAAGCCGTGCTCGTTCGCATCGCGCATGTTGCGGACGGCGCCCTCACTGACGGAGGAGTCCTCCGTATAGGTCGACTGCGGGCGGTTCGTTCCGTTGTGCGCCGTCCAGCGCAGCTGATAGTCGCCAATGAGGTTGACGCCCATCGCCTTGCTCTCGTCGAACGGGCGGGCAAGGAACTTGTTCAGCAGTGCCTCTTCCTGTGCCCCCATCTCGGTCGTACCGTTTGTGAGGAGGCTCTTCTTCGGACCCGCCGTGTCGAACTTGAAGTTCGCGCCAATGCGGTAGACGCGCTCCTGTGTCGCGCGGTCGTCGTCACGATGGTTGAAGATGTTGTTCACGCCGACGTAGACCATGGCATCTTCACTGAGCTTCTTCTGCACCATGAAATTCCAGATGCCGAACGTTTTTTCCTGATACTCTTGCCTGCCATACACGGCACTGCTACCGGACAGAATATCCGGCCAGTAGTTTGCCCTGTTCGCAAGCGTATTGCTGTCCAGCATACGGATATAGTAGTCGCCCCAGAGCTGTGCGAACCAGCCCGTCTTCTTGTCCTCGTAGGAGATGCCGATGTCGATCTTGTGCGTCGGGCGGTCGAGCAGACGCTTCGGCATGAGCGGATCGCTCTTGTTGATGGCGTGGAGGTAGGTATAGCCGAGGCGTGCATCCCAATGCGGACCGATCTTCTGACGCACCTCTGCTTCGAGTCCGGTGATCTCCGCGCGTCCGATGTTCTTGAAGCTGTAGATCATATCCGGCGCCCGCATCCATTTTGCGTAGTCGCCAAGCTGCGGGGCAAAGTCCATATATTTGCCTGTGAAGTAGACACTCATGTAGTCGCGGATGCGGTTGTGGAAGACACCGACACGCGCATAGGTGTTCTTCGTCTCACCCTCGATGCTCATGTCGATGTTGACGGACTTTTCGGGCCTCAGGTTCGGATTCCCTGCCCACCACCAGCCCATGCGTGCAACTCCGATCCCGACGGGATTGCTGCCGTACATCTCCCAGTTGTACCAGAGTTCGCCCATGCCCGGTTCGGCATAACTCGTACCGATGTTCGCCTTGAAGCGACGGTGTGCATTGCCGCCGACGTTATGCGTCACACCGACACTGCCGGAGATGTTCGTGCCAAAGAGATTGCTGTGATCGAGCCGCAGGATGGGGAAGAGAATTGTGTCCTTCGAGAGCTGCCATGTGTCACCGACAAAGAAATGCTGTTTGTTGATCGTGCCCTTGCCTGTGGTAATGCGCTGGTCGCGATTCCAATACTCCTCAAGGAATTTTTTTCCGTTGAATGTCACGGCGTTGGGGTTTCGCTGTTCCCCCCAGCCGTAGTATTTATCGACGATGTTGGAACCGTAAAAGGAGGGGTTCTGCGCCTCCAGTTGTGCCTTGAAGTCGTTGTAATCGTCCCAGAAGGATGCCGGAGCGTCAATGTCGCTGCCCGCAACCTGCAGCTTCCCCATCCAGTTTTTCGTGAGCTCTCCTTTGTCCAGACGGTACTCTTTGTATTGCTCATAGGTGACTTTGGGGGCGAGGTTGGGTGTGCCGTCCGTCTTGGTGGGAAGCACGTTGCCGTGGCTGTCTGTGTGAAATTTATCATAGTAATAGTATTCGTAATCGCCATCCCACTGCGGCACGCCATTCCGCTCGCCCGAAAATTTATAGTCATGGATATGCGACCATACATATTTCTTCTCGTCGCCGTCGCGTGTCAGCCAATCCCGTTTATCCACGCGCAGCCCCTTGTCGTAATCCCACGGGTCGATGCGGCGCGTCGAGGTGTTCGGCGAACTCTTGAGACGACTGCCCTCTCCGGATTCGTTTGTGATTCCGAAACCAAAGCTGAGCAGGTGTTTGTCGCTCAGCTGTGTATTCATCGACGCCTTGAAGTCGATCTGTCGATGGTCGACATCGTCCACATAGCGCAGTTCATTCTTTCCTTCGTAGACACTTTTTCCGTCATAGTTGATGAGGGAGACATCGTTTTCTTTGATGTTGGTGGAGTTCAGTTCGACCTTCCAGTCGCTCACATTATTGTATCCGGTCCAACCGATGTTATAGGAGTTGCGGTCTGCCTGCCGTTTGAAATGCTGCTGTGGTTCGAGGTCAGAGTCGGAGTGCTTGACATCGCGGACGAGATCCTCCGTATAATGATCCATGCGAACCTCAAATGTATTACGATTGTCCGGCTCGTATGTTCCGACCAGACCGACCGTTGCCGTGTCGCCATAGGCGCGCAGAACGTTTGGTTTGAAGTCGCGCTTACCATAGTCAAACCCCATATCGGTTTTCCGTCGTGCAACACTTGCGTATACGGGCATGATCTCGCGTTTGCTACCCGAGAGACCGACGCGGAACTTGCCCATCTGCCCCGAGTCTGCACGCAGGAAGAAGTTCGAGAACGGAAGACCGTCGTCGTTTTTGGTCTTTAGCCCCTCCCAGTTGAACTGGAATCCCGGCTCCTTTGTCGCCTTGCGTGTGATGATGTTCACGACACCGCCGATCGCGTCCGAGCCGTACTTCGAGCTTGCCGCGCCTTGGATGATCTCGATGCGCTCGACGTTCTCCGTGCCGAGGCGCATGACCTCGTCCGCTGCGCCCGAGTATTTTGCGAGGTCCCCGAGAACAGGCTGACCGTCCACGAGAATCAGTGTATGGCGCGGCTCTGCGCCGCGGATCGAGACACCAACGCGCCCCATCGCATCCACCGTGCGCGAGACGCCCGTCTCGCTGAAGATGATGTCCTCGACGGATTTCGCCTGCTTCTTCTCGATGTCCTCTTTCGTGATGATGGTCTTCTGTTGGGACTCCATCTTTGCCTCTTCCTGCGCGGCATCCACCTCCACATGAATATCCGCAGTAGAAACTTTGCCTCCTCCCTGTGTCCCGTCATCCGCCCATGCCGTATAGGCGGGCAGGGTGAGTCCTGCCAAAATCGCGTAGGTGAGCAGATGCAGCGAGCGCTTACTCTGTTTCCTCGTCATGAGATCCTCCTTAATACAATGCGTGAATGCGTTTCAATCCATGGAAACGCGCATACTTGCTCACAGGACACACGGAAATAGAATCCAATACGTACATCTGTGAGACAAGCTAAATGAAAAAGATAATTGCGTTAAAATAGCGCATGAGTATTATAAAGGCGAATGGGATTCATTACAAGTGTTTTTCACGCATGGTCGAAATCTAATTTTTCAATACAAAGTTTCTGAATCCAGTTCATAAAAATAATCCCGTTCAACATGAACGGGATGAGAGAATTTATGGGAGTTGAATGACATCCATCCGTGTATAGGGCTTGATGTCGATGATGCTGCTGCCGTCGAGGGCATCGAGTCCCTTCACGCGGAGGATGGTTCCCTCGCGTGCGATGAGTTCGGCGATGCAGAGGGAGAGAGGATTCGGGCGACCGGGGGAGCGGCTGGCGAATACGCCGTGAATTTCTTTTGACATGGGCGGCAGTGTCTTCAGTATGTCGCGTTTCGCCAGATGCGCCCAGTAGAGGACGATGAGGTATTTGTTCTGCTCGATTTTTAGGAGTCCGTCCGTAAAGGCAGGGTGAATCTCGATCTCCGAGATCTCCTCACTCATGTGTCCCTGTCGTGGGATGTCTGTAAGGTTTTTGTAGTCGTTATGCACAACGCCGATTTCTTGAAGCTGCATGATGTATTCCTTTTTATTTGAGTGATTTCACCGTTTCTCCCTCGGGCGTCTCTGCAAGCCTCTGCATCAGGCGCGCGTAGAGTGCCTCGATGGGGAGGCTGCCGCCCGCGAGGGCGCCGAGCTGTGCCGCACGTACGCCTACCTCGTAGTGCGAGAGATCCGCACCGTCATAGATGCACTGTGTTGTGAGGACAACGGTGCAGGCGCGTGTCCGTGCGCGGTCAAGCGAGGGCAGAAAACTTTCCTCCGCATCGTCGCCGGGGACACTGCCGCACCCGTAGCCCTCGAGGATGATGCCGCGATAGCCCGATGCGATGTGTGCATCAATGGTGATGGGCTTCATGCCGGGATAGAGGCGGATGACGGCGACGCGCTCATCGAGGGCGTCATGCAGACGAAAGGGCGCGGATGGCGCAGATGGGGCAGAGAGGTCAACCTCTGCGCGCCCGATGCTGCGAAAGGCATCATCTGCAAGCGAATACATTTTCTTCGCAGCGTTGCCGTGGATGAACCGCCCACCGAAGGCGACGCACACGCCCGCGAAGCCGCTGCACGCCGCCTCATACGCGAGACGCAGGTTTTGCTCCGCATCCGAGCCGTCCCTGCCGAGTGGACGCTGTGCGCCTGTGATGACAACGGGGCGGTCGATATTTTCAAGCATATAGTAGAGTGCGGCGGCGGTATATGCCATCGTATCGGTGCCGTGGGTGATGATAAAGCCGTCGTAGTCCGTGCGTACATCGGCGACTCTGCGCGCGATCATCTGCCAGTGGGAGGGCGCGATGTTTGTGGAGTCGAGCGAGAGAAGGTCGATGACTTCGATGGCGGCGTCCGCGGCACCGATGGCGGTGCGCATATCTTCGCCGGAGAGGGCGGGGCGCAGACCGTGCGCTGTTTCCCGTGAGGCAATCGTGCCGCCCGTCGCGAGGAGGAGAATCTTCTTCATGAGAGGTATCCTTTATTTTGATTGTGCTGCGACCGTTTTGCAAGTTTTTTTTCACGTCTGCGTGCCGCGAGATCGATCCAGATGTGCTGCAAAGTCATGAGAGGGCGATGGAGGAGCATCCGAGGTCCGCTGTAGCGCATAACGATGCGGATCTGTTCCCGCATATCGGTGGTGTAGCAGTGGACGGGGCATGCCGAACAAAAGGACTTGACCGCCATGCGCGGGCAGCGGATGATGCGTTTGCGCGCGTAGTCGAGGAGACGGCGGCAGTCGGGGCAGAGTGCGGGCGTGTCATCCTGCAGATCTGTGCGATTGGCGTGCCCCTGCCCACGGCAGTAGATGTCGATCATCTCCATCATGACATCGATCTCTATTGAGCGCTTCTTCTCCGTATCCATCCCTCGGCTCCTTTCTCTTTTGACAATTCAATAGATAGTATACTATGGGGGAAATACTTTCCGCAAGCATATGTGTCACTTCTGTGCAAAATAAAAGACTGCCGCCGGCGTTCAGCGCATGCAGCAGTCTTTTGCATACATTACAGAATCTCGAGGGTGTCGCCCGTTATGATGCGCGGGAGGTCTGCGCCGATGAGGTGAATCTCGCCGGGCTGGACTTTCTCGTTCGATTCTTCGCTCTCAAAGTGCAGGGTGACGTGTCCGTGTGCACGCAGATTCGCATTCGCATCCGAGCCGACGTGCGTGACCTTATAGCTGCGCTCGGCGATGACAACGGTGTCACCTTCCTTGACATCGTCGCTCAGCGTACCTTTCGTGTGAGAGACAACCATGTTCTCGTAGGAGTAGGGAACGTCCTTGTCAAAGATGATGAGGTTGCCGCGCGTCTGAAGCAGCTGCAGTGCAAAATCCCCAATGGCGGTGAATGTAACGCGGTACTTCATAAAATCCTCCCATTTACAACTTTAATTTTATATTTATTTTACTCTATTATGGGTAAGATGGCAAGGGGGCAAAAAGATCATTTTTGCTGTGCCGTTTCTTCCTGTTTTCTCCGCTCAATCAGAGCTTTGGACAGCGATGCCGCCATCGTTTCTTCCGGCTCCCGTATGCCTTCTTCGTGTGGAGGATCGGCAGGCGTGTTTTCCTCCTGCCGCGACACTTCCTTTTTCCGTCTGCATTGATGAAAACAGCTTCGAAGCATGCCCTCCGTTTTTCCCTTTCCGTGTTGGTGTGCCGTATCCGCAATCAATCCTGCCAGCGAGCGAACTTCGTCATCGCCTGCGGTGGCGCGCAATACTATGCCACAGGCGTCCTCGTGGGCAATATAGCAGGGGTCACCGCTGCCAAGGCGATACAACACCTCAAAAAGGTTGTGTGAGAATTCATCCGGACGCATGCCGGACGACGTGATGGAGACCATATCTTTTTCCGGCAGGTAGCGAAATGCATTTTTGCCGAAGTACGCGTTGGTAAAATGCTGCTTGAATACATATTCTTTTTCTTTGCTTGAGCCGCGCTCATGTTTCGTTTGATTCTTTTCCTCGTAAATCTTCGTGCTCTCTTCTTTGTAGAGCTGCCCAAAGAGCTGACGGAGGGAGTGCATATATTCTGCGCCGTCTGCACACACAAGTGTGTCTGACGGGAAATTGTATTGCTGCCGGAGCTCCTCTGTACTGACGCTGAAGGGGAGCCACACATAGGATCTCGTTCCATACAATTCGTGCTCATCTGAAACGCGATGGTGCCCGAAGACGATGGGATCCGTTATGCCGTCCAATAGGAGCATGCAGGAGCGTGCATATTTTAGCTCTAAACATTTGATGTCCGTGATCTCCTCGAGGTTTGTATGGAGCACATGGCGCGCCTTTTGCAGGAAATCACCGTCATAGCCTTGCTCTTTCAAGCGCTCCTCGATGATCTTTGCATCGAGTGTCTTGGGGCCGGAGAGCACGCCTGTATTCCACGTCGATGCCTCTCTGCGCTCATAGAGCACATAATTGTCCACTTGGCGCTTCCACGGCAGGAGAGCCAGATTCAGTACATCCAGCTGGACTTTCTGTCGGCCCGTCTGAAGCTGTATCTTGTGTTCCGCCTGTACGGCTTCCTCTCCCAGCGGGGTGAGATGTCCTTCCCCGTCGATATGTCCATAGCCGCGCAGGAGGCGTGTCAGCGGACGGATGTAGTCGAGAGAAAGCCCCATGAGTGCAGAGATCTCTTTTTCTCCGGCGCCTTGCTGTATGAATCGCAGCAGCAAAAGCTCGATCTTTTCAAAGTCCTCGAAGCTTTTTTCCTGCGTTTCCACTTCGATCAATGCCAGCGGATAGAAGACCATCGCCGCAAACGTGACCGTTTCGGGCCGAATTGCGGGATAGGTTTCCAGTATTTCGTGAAATACAAAGTCCAGTATTTTTTTGCCGTCATACGGATTCGTGTTATTCTTCCACATGAACGCCCAACTCCTTCATCTTTTGGAAAAACACATGGCTGCTCATGCGTTCTCCGCTGCCGGCATCGACATCCTGCAAGAGCTGACGCATGAACTCGGAGAAGCGTTTTTCGCTGTATTCGTATGCGTTCGCCTCATCGGACTCATCCTCAACGGGTTCCACATACATACAGGAGGAGAGAAACTCCATGTCTCCAATCAGGACGAGCGTCTGCTTGCACCTTGACATGGCGACGTTCAGCCGACGCAGTTCCTTCATGAAGCCGATGCGCGGCCGCTGCGGAGCCTTGTTTGCACTGCGTGTGAAACTGTAAAAAATCAGCTTGCGTTCCTGTCCCTGAAAACTGTCCAGTGTTGCTGCCATATTGGGGGCATCGGGATCGTCGAAGACGGTTTCGATCTTCTCGCGTATGTATTGGATTTGTCGTTTATACGCGGAGATGATGCCGATGACCTCCTGCAGCTTCTCCTGCTCACCTTCTTTTTTGGAGGACAGGAGATCGTCCAGATAGCCCGGAATACAGCTCATCGCTTTCAGAATGGAGATGATGATTTTTGCCTCGTATTCATTCTGTGCCCCGTTTTTCCCCGTTGACTCTTCGAATCTCTGTGCACCTGCATCAGAGGTGTCGATGATGATATAGGGCTTTTGAGACAGGAAGGGCAATTTTCCGGGAAGTGCCTTTTTCCCCTCCCAAGAGAGATATTTTCCGTCGTAAAACCATTTTGACAGGGTGTCTGCAATCTCCGCCGGCATGCGGTACTGTGTATCGAGCATGATTTTGTTCTCTGCCGGCAGCTCCTCGTAGAGCTTTTCAAACAGGCTCTTTTCCAAAAGCTCTGTTTCGATTCCGTGGGCTTTGCAGGCGGTCAGCATGGCTTCCTCTGTCATGGGTGGGATCTGCTTGTGGTCTCCCAGCATGATCAGCTTGTTGGATACGCTCATCGGGACCAATGCGTTGTGCAGCTGAATCTGTCCTGCCTCGTCAATGATCGTTACGTCGAAGTCCAGATCCGCAAAACGCTTTTGCGAATTGATGCCGATGCACGTGGCGCCGACAAGGTTTACGGACTTCAAAAGAAGATTTTTCAAGGTGTAGTTCTGCTGTGAAAGTCCGTCCGCTTTCCACTCGCTTACGAGGGCACGAACATTTTTTAGCCGCTGCAGCTCCCGTGCGGCGCTCTCTCGATAGCTTTTCACCTGCGCCGGGGATTGAATGCTTTGCCGTGCTTCCTCTGTTCTGAGCGCCGAAAAGAATCCGAAGTCGAGGACACCCAACGCGTGCAGCACCTCCTGCTGCCGCTGTCTCCGCATCACACGGGATGCGGCATAGGGCAGGAAAATCTCTTTGCGAAATTCCTCGCGGCTTGCTTTGTAGTTGTTCCTCGCGGCGCAGTGTTCCTCATGACACAGGATGCCGAGCTCATTCAGCTGTTTCAGTTTTCTCTGCTTTCTCGCGTGTGTGAAGCGAATCCACTGCTTGCCCAGCCAGTACGGTACGGTCGCCCATCCGACGCTTTTGCGCGCATATTCATTTTTTTGTTCGTTCAGCCGTTGGCATTCCTGTTCCGTATATGCGATTTCCTCCTTGACGGATCGTTCTTTCTCACGCGCACGAAAAAAATGCGCCCGTGGTGCCATAAGGCGGGTCGGCGCCTCGCGGCGGAAGGCTATACCGTGTTCCGTCTGTGTGTCAAAGGCGATCACAAGGAGCTCCACGCGATGGATAATATCACTCCATGTTTTTTCCAGTCGATTCAGATGAAAGAGATTTGCGGTTACGGATGTTTCAATATCCTTGCGCAGGTTTTCAAGCTTGCGTTCAAATAAATACCTTTTTACATTGTCCTGCACCTTCGCCTCAGAACCGATCCGTATGATGTTGATGCCGTCTTCCCCGGTCATGCGCTCCAACACGTTGTCGACAGCCTTGTTGTTCTGCGAAGAGATGAGGACGCGTTTTTCCTCCTGTCGTACAAAGTGGCGTACCCACTCAAGGATGACCGTGGTCTTTCCGGTACCCGGCGGTCCCATGACGAGAAGGATATCCTTTGCACGAACGCCGCTTAGGATGGCCTGTATCTGGCTTTCGTTCTTGGGACTTTTCGCATCTTCGCGCAGCTGCCGCTCCCAAGAGGACAGATCCTGCTCCGTAAAGCCCAATGTACTTCTTTTTCCGAATACGTGATTGATGTATTTTGCCGCTGCTGTTCCGTTGCGCAGCTTTTCGACGGCATCGAGCTGGACATCCATACACACTTCCGATATGGAGAGTTCCAAATAGCCCTGTTTCTCGAGGTTTGATAGATTGAGCTGTCGGTTGAACAGGAGGGTCAGCCATCCCTCGTCCTTGTTTGCTTCGTATATTTCGGCTGTTTTGCTCTCTCCCAGCTCACTGACCTGAACCTGTACACCCTCCTTGTATGCGTTTGCTGCTTCCTCCCCAAGCGGATCGGTGATGAACTTGTACGCCTGACGATCCAAACGGCCATAATGAACCGCCTGTATATCCCGATAAAACAGGCGGCCTGCCTGATGTTTCCGTTCCTTTTCGAGGCTGTTGGTCATCGTTGCATAGCTTGCGGCGAGATCGAGGCGGCGCTCCGTTTTCTTTTCGATCTTTTCGATGTCCTTTTTGAATTTCTTTAGATGCTTTTCGATTGTTGTGATCGTATCTTTGTCCATAAACGCGGACGCGTCTTTTTTGCTCTCTTCGTCAAAATATTCCTCACCGTTCCGCCATGCGGAGCGTCCGTAATTGGTGTGTGTGAACTCCACGTGAATGCCGCGCTCCGGTGAGATTAAAATACCTCGTGTCAGGGCGAGGTTCTGATCCATGAAGGACTTTTCGGCAAAGCCGATCAGCGTGATGTTATCTGTGATTTCCCCTTTGGTATCCCGGAATGCGCACTGAAAAACGCCATTGTCCGTAAAGAGTTTGGGCCGCCCCCAATCCAGTGTGAAGATCAGGATCTTTGCTCCGGAAAGCCGCTGCAGGAATTCGTTCGGGTCCTTTCCATTGCTGCTGAGTGCCTCGTACGCCGTCTTTGTAACCCCGAAAGAAATGCCGCACGACACGGTAACAATATCTGATTCGGCTTGAAGAAGAATGTCTGTGCTCATCGCCTTCGCCCTCCTTTTCCTCCAAGACTCTTCCGTGCATCATCCAGCGCATTGCATAGGGCAGAAGCGTTGGCATAGCGCTGTGCGGGATCGCATGCCATGCACTTGACGATGATGTCATTGATCTTTTTATCGATGTTCGGGTTTTTTTCTATGGGCGGGATGAAATACTCCCACTCCTTGTAATTTCGCTTGCTCAGCGCATACTCATCGCCGCGCTGCGGACGTTTCCCGACAAAATGCTGATAGAGGATGACACCGATGGCAAAAATGTCCACTTTTTCACGATCCGGTGTCTTTGAGTTCTCCATCATCTCGGGCGCACGGTACCCCTCTGTGCCCTCCATGCGGTGCGGCGGTGATATACTGAGATTGAAATCGATCAGATATACCCGATCATCCTTGGCAATCATGATATTTGCGGGTTTGATGTCCTTGTGTGTGATCTTTATGCTCTGCATTGCTGCCAGAATGCGGCATAGCTGTGCCATCCAGAGCAGGATCTTCTGTGGAGGCGTTTTTCCCATAAAGCGCTCAAGCGTATTTCCGTAAATCCATTGCATTACGATGTAGAGATTGTGTGTATCCTCATCGTAATGTATCGTATAGATGCGCGGAATATAATTCGTCTCGCTTTCCAGCCTGGTCATTATGGATATTTCGTTTTTGGCAATGCTGAGCAGTTTCCGGCGTTCCTGTTCTGTCTTACCGTCGATGTGCACGACTTTCAGACATACCGTTCTCTCGAACGTTCGGTCGATCGCCCGATAGATCGTATTTCCCGTTTCGATCTTTTGCTCATCGGTATACGCGTAGCGATGTTCCTGCGAAAATATCAGTTCCATGCGGCGTCCTCTTTCCTGACAGCAGAAAGCACATCTTCGGTATCCGGGCGATCCTCCGCCCGATCGGATACCATTTTCTCAATGAAGGAGAGAAACTCATCCGACAAGTCCTCTTCCAGCTTCTCGAAGACATCTTCCCCCAAATCCTGCTGTATCTTCCCGGACAGAATATCGGCGAACAGCATCCCGAGTGAATATACATCCACACTGCGCCATTCGCGGTCGGTGTAGGTTTCCCAACGATGGGTTTGTGGAGGAATATATTTTTTTCGTTTCTGCTCCCGAATTTCTGTGAGACTGTCATTGGCCTCAGGCAATACGGTAACGCCATCATTCTCGATGATCTTGGCAAAGTCGAAATTCGCCAGATAGGGAGCCCAACGCTTTTGTTCTCCTTGACTGTAATTGCAGAGGTAGATGCTGTCATAAGAGAGCATACGGTAATAGATCGGCGGATTCAAATCATGCAGTTCTTTCAGGCAGTAACATACCTGCGTGCAGATCTGCAAGCGATTTTTCATCGTGATGGACTGCAGCAGCGCATCCGACAGGGGAATGGGCTCGTGAGGGAAGATGTAGGCGATGATGTAAAACGGACTCGGGTTGTTCATGGGACAGATTTCACGGATCTCAGACATTCCGCGAATCCCATACGGGGTGAGGTCTTTTATGCGGTGGATGGCATCAATTTTGTGTTTCAGAAATTCACGGCGCTCCGTATCCTTTTCATAGAGCCGCAAAATGGCATAGCTGCGATTACGCTCATCCCCATCCGAATCATGATGCGCCAAAAACTCCGTTTTGCAGCCGGACCATTTCTGATCATTCGGTACATACGCCTTGTCGACATGGAAGCTGCCAATGGGCATGTATTCCTCGTGAAATTCCTTGGAAAGCCCTTCCACGCGCCCTTGGTAGATCTGGTACAGCAGCTTGTAAATGACCTTCAGTGCGCGTACGGCATGTGGATAATCCGACAGCACCTGTATTTTTGGGTCGGTATCGGCAGGATTTTTGATATGGGAATCCTGATTGCCGAACCGGCGCAAAAAGGTGTAGCCATCCGCTTTATCGGCGGTGTGATCCTCTTTCATATACGAGATTTTGCCGAGTGGGGGGAGAAAGGGGCGCTGTGATACTTTCTGTTCCTGCTTTAGCCAGCCCATTTTGGTCAGAAACTGAGTGTTTTGCAAGGCGGATATTTTGTCGAACAAGTCCCATTTTCTGCATTCGCTCCGCGCAGCTTTCTCTGCCTTTTCGCTCAGTTTTCGCTCTCGGAGCAGCTCATATATAATTGCCTCCAATGCTTTGCGCACGTTATTTCCTATGTTGTAGTCAATGCGTACCTGTGACTCTGCTTTGTACAGGCATTGATATGCCTCCGGATTGAGCTTCTCTAAGAATGCAAAGTTGGATTTCATACGGCGCCTCCTCTTCTTATGGTGAAAAACAGACTCTAGAAGAAACAATTCCATCCCAGCCGCATAAATCCTTCCAACGGTATATAAAATTCTTTAATCGTGCGCGTTTTTCTTCTCCTCCTGCGCGCGGCGGAATTTCTCAAGCAGGTCGAGCTTGTGCTCCATCTTCCCAACAAACGCGCGTGCGGCGGCGCGGTCGTCTTCGTTTGGGTGCTCGGCGGCACGCACCCAGCGTTCCTGTGCCTCGGGGCTGTTATGCGTGTCGTCGGGATCGGATTTCTTGCGTCGCGCGATGAGGGCGGGGGCGAGTTTTCCCTGTGCGGAGAAGGTACCGAGAATTTCAATGTTCTCTCCGAGCAGGTAGGCGGCACGCGCGAACGAGGTGACGGCGTGCTCCGAGCCGACATCTGCGCCGTGCGTCTGGAAGAGCACCACACACGCATTTGTCACCTTCGGCAGATATGCCTTCATAAGATCGTCGGGACCGCCGCGCCGCAGCCAGTAGCCGAGTGCGACAACGTCGTACGCAGAGAGATCCGTCGGTGCGTCCTGCACGCGGAAGAGGTCGGCGCCCGCAGTGCCCGCAATCTCCTCGGCGATTGCCTTTGTGTTGCCTGTGGTGGATGAGTAGATGACCGCCCATTTTCTCATATTGTGAATGCTCCTTTACATTTTCCTATTGTTTGTTACAATACATTACATCATATTTTTTGATTGTACGCAAGGATGTTGGTCACAGGGGGAAGAAGTCTATTGTGCGATGCTCCGAAGCAACTTCTAAAGTGGAGTACGCATAGTATAAACAAGGGAGTACATCATGAACTACAAGATACGGCACGCAACGGCACTGCTCTCGACAGGGCACGCAATGGTGGATTTTTATGCGAATTTCCTGCCGATCCTCCTGCCGCTGCTCATGCTGAAATTCGGACTGTCGCTCACGATGTGCGGCGTACTTGTCATGGTCGCATCCGTGACGACGAATATGCTGCAGCCCATCTTCGGCTATCTGATGGATCGGCGGAACTTCAGCCCCATGCTCCCGTACATCGTCCCTGCCGCCGCCGTGCCGATCTGCATGGTGGGCTTTGCGGGGGATATGGTACTGCTCTTTCTGCTTGTTGCCGTGACGGGTGCAGCGACAGCGGCGTATCATCCGCTCTCGTCGATGCTTGTCGGACGGACGGCGGCGGACGGACGCGGGAACGGCATGATGAGCTATTTCATCGCGGGCGGCAATGCGGGCATGGCGTTCGTGCCGCTTGTCCTCGTCGCGTTTCTTGAGAAATTGTCGGTCGATGCGCTGCCGCTGCTCATTCTGCCCGCACTCCTTATGGGGCTGCTTTTTGTGCGTTCGGGATTGTGCGGTGTTTCGTCGCTGCCGGAACATCGGGCAGAGGAACGTCCGAAGCTCGCGCGCGTTCTCCTCGCACGCACAACGATTACGCTGAACCTCGCGATGGGGCTGCGCTGCTGGACGCACGGTGCGTTCGGCACCTTCCTGCCGCTGCTCCTCGTCGGAAATGGCGAGGACACGAGTGCAGCGGGACTCTTCCTCACGATCTTTATGGTGGGCGGCATGACGGGCGGACTTGTCGGCGGCAATCTCGCGGACAAGTTCACGGGCCGCGCGATCATTGTGAGTTCCCTCCTGTTCGGCATTCTGCCCTGCGCCTATTACTTTACCCATGTGAGTGCGGATATCATCGGCGGCGTTGTTCTCTTTGCTGCGGGCTTTGCGCTGATGGCACCGCAGCCGAGCTCGATCATCTGGGCGCAGCAGGCGCTTCCCGAGAACGCTGCGATGGCGTCGGGCATGATGCTCGGCATGTCGTTCGGCCTCGGCAGCCTCGGTGTCGCGGCGACGGCGGCACTCGGCGATCACATCGGACTCGCGCCCGCGCTGCTTATCTCCGTCGGCGCGCTTCCTCTTGCGGCACTGCTCTCGTATATCACGCAGGAGCCGGAGCGGTAACGCGGTGTTCGCGAGAGGCGCACACGCATCGAAAAACCATATACGCGAGTTATAATTTCTATGAAAAATATTGATAGCGTTTATTTTGTCTTTTCTATTGAAATGTAAACTGTATTGAAGTATTATGAGAGCAACAAGTGGGGATTTATTCTCAATGGAGATTTCATCAAAGAATAGGAGGCAAAATATGCTGCAGAGCAAGAGTTGGGACGGTTTTGAAGGGGGCGTCTGGCAGGAGGAGGTCAACGTTCGCGACTTCATCCAGCGCAATTACACCCAGTACGACGGCGATGAGTCCTTCCTCGCACCGCCGACGGACGCGACAAACCGTCTGTGGGCACGCGTCCAAGAATTGCAGAAGGAGGAGCGCGCGAAGGGCGGCGTCCTCGACATGGAGACGGAGGTCGTTTCGGGGCTGACGGCATACGGTCCGGGCTACATCGACCCCGCGCACAAAGACCTCGAAAAGGTGGTCGGGCTTCAGACGGACAAGCCCCTGAAGCAGGCGTTCATGCCCTACGGCGGCATCCGCATGGCGGAGGAGGCGCTTGAGAACTACGGCTACAAGGTCAGCCCGAAACTCCACGAGATCTTTACCAAGTATCACAAGACGCACAATGCGGCGGTCTTTGACGCATATACAGAGGAGATCCGTGCGGCACGCCGCAGCCACATCATCACGGGGCTGCCCGACACGTACGGGCGAGGGCGCATCGTGGGCGACTACCGCCGCGTTGCGCTCTACGGCATTGATCAGCTGATCGCGTTCAAGCAGGAGGATCTCCTGAACTACGGCGACGGTGTCATGACAAACGATGTCATTCAGCAGCGCGAGGAGGTCGCCGAGCAGATCCGCGCGCTGAAGGGCATGAAGGAGATGGCGCAGCTCTACGGCTTTGACATCTCCGCACCCGCGAAGGATGCGCGCGAGGCGGTGCAGTGGCTCTATTTCGGCTACCTTGCGGCGATCAAGACGCAGAACGGTGCGGCGATGAGCGTCGGCCGCATCTCGACATTCCTCGATATCTATATCCAGCGCGACCTCGCGCGCGGTATCCTCTCCGAGGAGGAGGCGCAGGAGCTGATCGACCACATCGTGCTGAAGTTCCGCATGGTGAAGTTCGCACGCATCACGTCCTACAACGAGCTGTTCTCGGGCGACCCGATCTGGGCGACGCTTGAGATGGCGGGCATCGGCATGGACGGCCGCCACATGGTCACGAAGAACGATTTCCGCTTCCTCCATACGCTCGAGAACATGGGCCCTTCCCCCGAGCCGAACCTCACCGTTCTCTACTCGTCGAAGCTGCCCGAGACGTTCAAGAACTATGCGGCGCGCATCTCCATCCGCACGAGCTCGATCCAGTATGAGAACGACGACGTGATGAAACCCGCATGGGGCGACGACTACTCGATCTGCTGCTGCGTGTCGGCGACGCAGACGGGCAAGGAGATGCAGTTCTTCGGCGCACGCGCGAACCTCGCAAAATGCCTCCTCTACGCGATCAATGGGGGCGTGGACGAGAAGAGCGGCGTGCAGGTTGGTCCTGCCTACCGCCCGATCCACACGGAGTATCTTGAGTACGACAATGTCATCGTGAAGTACGAGCGCATGATGGACTGGCTCGCGCATGTCTACGTAAACGCGCTGAACATCATCCAGTATATGCACGACAAGTACTACTACGAGGCGGCGGAGATGGCGCTCATCGACACGGATGTGCGCCGCACGTTCGCGACAGGCATTGCGGGCTTCTCTCACGTCGTTGACTCGCTGTCCGCGATCAAGTATGCAAAGGTGAAGCCGATCTACAAGGACGGCATCGTCGTGGACTATGAGACAACGGGCGATTTCCCGCGCTACGGCAACGACGATGACCGCGCGGATGAGATCGCGAAGTGGGTGCTCAAAACCTTCCTCTCGAAGATCAAGGCGCGTCACACCTATCGTCACTCCGAGCCGACGACCTCGATCCTCACGATCACGTCGAACGTTGTCTACGGGAAGTACACGGGTGCGATGCCGGACGGACGCAAGGCATGGACGCCGCTCGCGCCGGGCGCAAACCCGAGCTACGGCGCGGAGTGCTGCGGGCTGCTCGCCTCGCTCAACTCCGTGGCAAAACTGCCGTACCACTGGGCGCTCGACGGCATCTCGAACACGCAGAGCATGACGCCCTCCTCCATCGGACACAACGAGGACGAGCGCGTGCAGAATCTCGTGAGTGCGATGGACGGCTACTTCGATCAGGGTGCACATCATCTGAACGTCAACGTATTTGGGCGCGAGACGCTTGAGCACATCATGGAGCATCCCGAGGATCCCGCATACGCGAACTTCACGATCCGCGTTTCGGGCTACGCCGTCAAGTTCATCAGCCTGACGCGCGAGCAGCAGGAGGATGTGATCTCGCGTACCTTCCATGCGCACATGTAAAGGAAGATGAAAGGACGCATCAGCGCGACGGAGAGCTTCGGCTCGGTCGATGGTCCCGGTATCCGCTTCGTCGTCTTCGTGCAGGGCTGCCGCTACCGCTGTCAGTACTGTCACAATCCGGAGACATGGGAGCAGGAGGGCGGCTACGAGGCGACCCCCGAGGAGATCTTTCGGATGGCGTGGCGCTACCGCCCGTACTGGAAGCAGACGGGCGGCATCACGGTCAGCGGTGGCGAGCCGCTGCTCCAACTGGAGTTCGTGACAGAGCTCTTTCGCCTTGCGAAGGCAAAGGGGGTCAACACCGCCATCGATACGGCGGGCGAGCCGTTCACGCATGAGGAACCGTTCTTCAGCGCGTTCGAAAAGCTCTTGCCGCTCACCGATCTGTTCCTGCTCGATCTCAAGCACATCGATCCCGTGAAGCATATCGCTCTCGTGGGGGCATCCAACGTGAACACGCTCACACTCGCGGCGTTCCTCTCGGAGCGCGGCAAGCGCATGTGGATTCGTCATGTGCTTGTACCGGGCTGGACGACGGATGAGGCGGATCTCCGGCGACTGTCGGAGTTCATCGCGCTACTCAAGACCGTTGACCGCGTAGAGGTGCTGCCCTATCACGCAATGGCACGGCACAAGTACGAGGATCTGCACCTGCCGTATCGGCTCGGGGAGACGCCCGCGCCAACGGCACAGGAGATCGCCCGCGCGGAGGAGATCCTGCGCGTGGGGGACTATACGGGATATTTACGGTAAATGAAAAGGGGTTGTTGCATGAACGCCCCTATCGGTTCGCTAT
>NZ_GL892076.1:48913-101682 GCF_000213975.1 Centipeda periodontii DSM 2778 | reverse complement strand
ACAACGCCCCTTTTCATGTTCCTTTCGTTGCCACCCCTAACACGGAAAGGAAGTGTGTCGACCAGAGAAACACCATCTCTGTCGCAGCAAGTGTAGTAGCCTACTACATTAATAATATAACATCTTCCCTATTTCATTGCAAGATTATTTTCGGCACAGCCGAATCACAACATCCTCAAGCAGTTCATCGCCCGCCTGCCCCGTTTTCAGAAGATAGTCCGCATCGGCGAGGGCGAGGATGGCATGCTCAAGCGTTGCCTCTGAGAACGCCTTTGCGTGCCCGCCGAGTTTCTCCGCGATAAAGGGGTGCAGCCCCATGACCTTGCCGAGCCCCTTCGGCGGCGTACCGCTCATCAGCAGACGTTTCGCCTGCCAAAGTTGATGGACGTGGCGCACGAGGAGGGCGAGCAGCACGGTGAAGTGCACACCGTCCGCGCGGCAGCGCGCGAGGAGGTCGAGCGCTCGCCGCACATCGCGCGCACTCACGGCGTCCATCAGCGCAAAGACGGATACCTCGGGCATCTCGGAGAACGCCGCGCGCAGATCATCCTCGGTAAATTGTGCGTTATCCGTATAGAGGATCAGCTTTTCCAGCTGACGATCCAAAAATTCGAGCGAGATCGTCGGCATAATGCCCACGACATTCAGAAAGAACGCGCGCGCCCTCGGGTGCATCGAGCGTCCCATCTCACGCAGCCGTCCGTTCAGCCAGCCCTCCACGTTCCACGCACGCACGGGCTCGCTCTCGAGCACGCGCCCATACTTCTCGACCGTTTGATAGAGTTTCCTGCGCTTGTCGGGCTTTGCCGCGAGCGTAAAGATCGCGTAGGTTGTCGGCGGGAGGTCGGCGAGCAGCGGGATCAGGCGATCCGCGCCCGTGTCCTTCGGTGCGGGAACATCCTCTGCCTCCTCCGTCTTTTTCCCTGCGCGAAAGATTGCTGCATCGCGTACGAGCACGACAACCTTGTCCGTGAAAAACGGTGCAGTTTCGAGCGATTCCATCAGGATGTCAATGGACGGCATCTCCTCATAGCGGATGAGCGCGTCCGCACGATTTTCGGGATTTGGAAGGAGGCGGCGCAGAATCGCGTCCTCTGCGCGCCGCGTGTAGTAGCTCTCCTCCCCTGCGAGCAGGAAGACCTGCGGCGGCTCGCCCTTTGCGAGCGATGCCATAAAATCCGCGTAGGTCATCGGCGATAGCGCGCCATCTCCGCGCCCACGGTCGTCTCCTCCGTATGCCCCGAGTAGAGGATGGTATCGGGCGGCAGGGTAAAGACCTCGCGTGCAATGCTGTCCCAGAGCGCCCTCGTATCGCCGCCCGGGAAGTCCGTGCGGCCGACACTCGCGCAGAAGATTGTATCGCCGACGAATGCGGCGCGATCGCGTGCCGCGTAAAAGATGCAGGAGTCCGTTGTATGCCCCGGCGTATAGCGCACCTCGAGCGTCATCGCGGGATTCGCCGCGAGCGTGATGACCGCGCGATCCGCAAATGTCTTTACATCTGAGAGCGTCACGGCACCGCCGCCCCAAAGCGAGAGATTCCATCTTGGATCGCTGTAGTAGCGCGGGCTGTCCTCGGCGGCACAGACGGGGCAGGAGATATGCCGGAGGAAGTCATTGACCCCGCCGATATGGTCGAAATGACAGTGTGTGAGGAGAAGGCGCTCGATTGTCCAACCGCGCTCCTTTGCATGGGCGGCAAGGCGGTCGCCCTCCGCACCCGCATCGATGAGGAAGCCGTGCTTCGTCTCGTCATCAATATAGAAAAAGGAATTCGTCGGGATCATATCGCCGACGGTAACGCATTCGATCATATGGATGCTCCTGTTTTTGTCGGAAAGAGTAACTGGAGGATGTGGACGCCTGTCTTGCCGCACGCGTCGATGCCGTCGCGGCAGTATTTGCACGAGCAGACTGCCTTCTCTGTCGGCAGCTTCTGTGCGTGCCTCTGAAAGTAGGCGTGCTGTTCCTCCTCCGTCATGGGGGTGAACATGGGGGAGTTGCCGTTTTCGTAGCGGCGCGGGATGAGCTTTGCGTTGCCGGGAAAGCAGGGCGCGAGCAGGGCGTGCCCGTGGAAGCGGGTCTTGTCGAAATTCTCCTCCTGCTCGACGATTGTCACGTTCATCTTGTGCAGGAGGGAACGGATCGCCTCCTGCATCCCGCGTCGCTCCACCGCCGCCCAGCAGTCCTGCACGGTCATGCGCTCGCCGCCGTAGTCGGGGAAGGGGAAATCCGCATCCCGATCAATCAGCTCCCAGACGTACGTGAACGCGCCCGCCTTGGAGCTTTCCTCGACGATGTTCGCGCAGTTGTTGCATAGGACGATTGCGTGATCCTTCGGCGTCAGCTTCGGGTGATGCGGGCGGCAGCAACCTGCCGTCTGCACAAAGTGCCTCTCCTCAAGGTAGCGGCGCACCGCCGCACTCTCGGTGGGAAAGTCTGCCTGAACCTTGCAGCTCGGATAAAAGATTGTTGCCATAGTTGTTTTCTCCTAAAAATACACAGTCTTGGCTCAGCTGCCGCTGCTCCACTCGTAGGCGCGGCGCGGGTCGCCGATTTTGAGATAGATGATGCCGCAGTAAGCAAAGCCGCTCTTTTGCAGACAGCTCTGCATGGGGATGTTGTCTGCGTGGGTGTCGGCGCGCAGGTGCTCATGCTGTGTGCGTGCGAAGGCGAGAATGGTGCGGAATGTACCGTGCTCCGTCCCGTCGCTGCCGGCGCGGTGAATCGTGGCATAGGGGGAGTCGTCACGCCATGCGCCCTCGATGTGCGCGTACGTCGGATCGTCGCCGGGGATGAGCGCAAAGACGGCATGGAGATGCCCTGCATCATTTTCCAGCACATAGCTCACACCGTGCATGATATCCGCGCGTACGATCTCCTCCGACGGATAGCCGCCGCTCCACTGCGTCATGTTGCCCGAGCGGCGCATAAAGGCGCGCGCCGCCCCGTAGATGCGCAGGATCTCGGGAATGTCCTGCACTGTGGCTTGTCGTATCATTGCAACCCCTCCTGACGTTTCTATTTTACACGATTATACAATATTTTGAAAGAAGTGTTTGCGGCGGTGGGGAAATAATGCTATACTAAGGAACCACTGATAAATTCAGCGCCATCATCTTGGCGCATCTTTTTTGCCCACTTTTCGTAGGCAAATCCTCCACAGAGCACCACTCTGCGTCCGGTTTGCCTCCTTGTTCGGACGAAAAAATCTACGTCAATCTGAGGGTCTATTTTATCAGCGATTCCTAAAAAAGCATAAAATCGCCCCCGCACATCTGTTGTCGATGCGCGGGGGCATGCATTACTCATCGTTTTCGTGGATTTTGTTATTCGCGCGCGCGAGGAAGTCGGCGATTTCACCTGTGTGCTCCACGGGAATCCAGACGGATGCCTTTGGCTTCCACCGATCCTGCACCCTCTTTCGGAAGAAGGGGGTGACGGCGGTGTAGCGACGCCCGCGTGAGCGGATGATGGACACGCGTATTGCCTGTGTGTTCGACATCTCCAACATACCGATCTCGACAGTCGCATCGATGTTCAGTGCAAGTTCCTTGGTGTCCTGCACCTTTTTTGCCCGTGACGTCTTTTCTGCCATATTCGATTCCTCCCAACAATGGCTTCTTGCTGCTTGGATCATACCATTTTTTTAATAAGTTGCCAACTTTTTTCTAACAAAAGACCCCACACGAGGAAAAATTTGTTTTGCTCGTGTGGGGAATTTCATCATTCATCCGTATATAAGAGTGTCAGAGTACCCGTTGCACGGGTTGCGGCGAGATCGATGACGCGCTGGTTGCGCGAGCCGCGGAAGTGGAGCGTAAGGTCACGCTCTTCCTCGCGGTAGTCGCCGTCAACGAGCACATCGAGCTCATCGAGCAGGGCATCCACGGCAGAATTTTTCTGTGCACGCAGCTCCTCAAGCGTGTAGCCCGTGTAGCTCCACACATCGAGCCCGCGTGCATGTGCGCCGCGTGCGAGCGGGAGCAGCGCGGCGGGCTGTAAGAAAGGCTCACCGCCGCTGAGGGTGAGCCCTGTGAGAAGTGGATTCTCGTCGATTTCCGCAAGCACCGCGCCGACCGTCGTCATGCGCCCGCCGACGAGCGGCTGCGTATCCGGATTATGACAGCCGGGACAACGGCGTGGGCAGCCCTGTGTAAAGACGGTCAGCCGTATGCCCTCGCCATCCACGATGGAGTCCCGCGCGATCCCTGAGATGTGGATCTCAGTGGAGTCCGTGCTTGACACGCTCATGCTCCTCGGCCTGCTTGGCGTTGTTCCAGCGATCCGTGGTGCCGACGAGGTAGCCCGTGATGCGGCGGACGCGCTCGAACTTCGGCTGGCGCATCTCATAGCCGAGGGTGACACGACCGTCGTCCGTCCCCGTGATGGAGAGGCGATCCAGTTTCTCATGGGTCTGTCCCTCGATGTAGGCGATGTAGTTCTCAACCTCGTGCGGAGTGATGTCCGAGAGGCCGTTTACTGTGACATTGATATCGTTGACGATCATGCTGCATTCTCCTTTTTACACGCGCCCTTCCGGCGCGTTTTTCGCTTCGGCGATGGTTCACCGATTCGTGAGGATTATACAACATCTAGTGGGTGCTCGTCAATAGAAAATCTATATATAGTTGTTTGTGCACAAACTTATCCACAGGGATTTTTTGGAAAACGGGAGGTTTTTCAGCAAAAATATTGATGGGAAAAGGCATGGCGGGCTCGGTGACAGGCATAAAGTTATCCACAGTTTCCCCAGGGATAAACTGTGGATTTTGTGGATAACATTGGTTATGAAGCGGGGGTCTGTGGATCGTTTTCCGCAGAATCTGCGTTCTCCTGTATGACGGTTCGGATGGGATAGGGGATGTCAATGCCCTCGGTGCGGTAGCGGTCGGTGAGCGCCTTGATGAACTCGTGCTTGATGATGCCCTGATTGTCGAACATACTTGAGGGCAGAATGACCTTGAAGTTGATGGAGGAGTCACCGAAGTCTGTGTAGAGGACGAGCGGGTTCGCGTCGGGATTGTTGTCGACCCGCGCAAGCACTTCCTTTGCCGTCTCGATGGTGATGCGTTCGACGGCAGCGAGGTCGCTGTCATACGCGACACCGACGGGAACACTGACGTTGATGTTCAGCGTGGGCCGGCTGAAATTCGTGATGTTCGCGCCCGCGATGGTCTTGTTCGGGATGACGATGGTATTGCTCGCGCCGAGCGGGATGATGGTGGTAAAGCGCCATGTGATGTCCGTGACGCGCCCCTCCTCCCCCGATCCGAGGCGGATGTACTCACCGATGCGCAGCTGCTTGGAGAGGATGAGGTGCAGCCCCGAAAAGATGTTGGCAAGCGTCTCCTGCAATGCGAGCGCGACCGCCATACCGCCGACGCCCGCCGCCGTCAGGATCGGCGCGATGGAGATGCCGTAGTACTGGAGGATGACGAGGAGTCCCATGGCGTAGATGACACCGATGAGGATGCTGTTGAGGAGCGTCGTCTTCGGGAGATTCCGGTCCGAGCGCTCAAAGTACATGGTGACGACACCGTCCACCGTACGTGCAAGAACGCGCGTGATGGAGAAGACGTTGCTCGTAAAGAGGAGATACGAGAGCAGCTTGGTGAGCGTCGGGGAGATCTCGACGGCATCGATCGCCCAGTAGAGTCCGATGACGAAGCTGAAAAAGATGGGGACGCCCTGCATGGACCGGACGAGGACGTATTTCCATGTGCTTTCCTCTACTGCGACATGGTGACCGATGTAGCGGCGGATGAGTCGGTCGGCGATGATGCCCGCCGTGAGTGCCGCAAGAACGATGCTGCAGGGGACGATGAGGAGGTTGACAAGGTTGTTGAAGTTGAGTGTGTGAGAGAATATGGTCAAGGGATACTCCTTTCAAAATACATCAGTGTGCCTCGGCGGTAAGAAACTCCTCCCGTGCAGCAAAGAGGCACATTGTGCCGACGGGGCTTGTAATCGGGAGGGTGAGCTCGGGTGCGAGAGGTTTCGCCGCCCCGTGATCGTGACGCGGCGGATCGACGATGGATACGGCACTGCCATCCGCACGCATACGCGAGGAGAAATGTCCGTTGATGACGTTGAAGAGCTCGCCGACCGCATCCACGGCAAGCTCGTCCATTCCGTCGAGAGAGACGCCGCTATAGCCGCTCGCAAGTGCGTAGAACGCGTCCACGGAGGCGGAGAGGGCGACGATGAGGGGGCCGCCGTTCGCATCGAGGCGCTGCGATATCGTGATATAGGCGGCATTGCCTTCCCCTGCGGCAAATGCAGCGGTCACATGCGCATAGTCGGCGAGTCCTGTGAGAAAGGTGTCGGCGTATGCTTTGAAAAAATCGTTCATTGCCCCTCCACGTACTGCCTCATCTTGGTAAGTGCCGCCGTGATTTCGTCATCGGCATAGGGCTTCTGGATGAACATGAGTGCGCCGTTTTCGCTCGCGCACGCAATGTTTTCTGCGCTTGCCGCCGTCGAAAGCATGACGACGGGGAGGTTCGGATGCTCCGCACGCAGGCGGCGCAGCACCGAGCAGCCGTCGAGCTTCGGGAGGATGATGTCGAGGAAGACCGCGTCGGGCGACTTGTCCGCAATGAGCAGCAGCGCCTCCTCGCCGTCGCGCGCTTCGATGACCGTGTGTCCGCGGTCAAAGAGCTCCGCCTTGAGTTTGATGCGAACAAGGCGCGAGTCGTCAACAATCAGTATCTTCATGTTCGCGTTCCTTTGTGGGCAGTGCTGCCGCGCCAAAAGCGTGCGGGAGGAGTTCGGCGGGAGTGAGAACACGCACATCGCCCGCCGTATTCGCAAGGATGATGCGCGCAATCGGAAACTCCACGAGCACTTGGCGGCACATGCCGCAGGGTGCGCATGGGGCCGGGCTGTCTGCGATGACGGCGAGCGCCTCGAATTCCCGTTCGCCTGCCGTAACTGCCGCGGCGATTGCCGCACGCTCGGCACAGATACCGACGGGATAGGATGCGTTCTCGACATTGACGCCGCCATAGACTTTCCCGCTCCGCGCGCGGAGCGCCGCACCGACGGCGAAGCCCGAGTAGGGCGCGTAGGCGTGACGGCGGAACGCAGCCGCGCATTCGATGAGTTCGTTGTCGTTCATGTCATTTCCTCCTTATAATTCAAGACCTGCGCGTTTGCGCGCGCGATATTCGCGATCAAGGATACCGAGGACAACGAGATTCTCGTAGACGCCGCGATGCAGAATCGTTTCGCGGATGAGTGCCTCGCGCACCATGCCCTCGCTCTCGTAGAGATGCAGGGCACGCGCGTTGTAGTCTTTGCAGTCGAGCCAGGCGCGGTGTGCGCCCCTGTCCTCGAACGCCCACGCCTTGAGCAGCCGCATTGCCTCGTGTCCGTAGCCGAGCCCCTTCTTCGCGATGATGACGTGTGTCCATTCCTGCTCCTTCGAGTCGAGCAGCAGTCCCGTGACGTGGAGATAGCCGACGCGTTCTCCGCTGTGCTCCTCGACGATGATGTCCATCGCCGCCTTCCCCTGCATGACGATTGTCTCGTGCTCTGCGCGTGAGAACGGGACGATGAAGTCTCTGTTTTCCGCTGCCTCCTGCAAGCCGCAGATATAGTCGATATCCCCTGCCTCAGCGCGGCGCAGCCGGAGGCGCGGTCCCTCTTTCAGTATGTCAGACATAATGTCCTCCCTTGCTCCAATCATTTCCTTATATTTTACATTGAATGGATATAGAATTGCAAGATGTCTGTAGCGGTACATATAATTATAGATTGACGATATGGGACGAACATCTTATAATGGAAGGACAAAGTAGGGAATGTGTATCAAAAGGGAGGAAGGGTATGGAGGCGCAAAAAAAACCGTCGGTGCGTGAGGTACTTTGGAAGAAGAAGCGCGCGCGCGATCGGATACTCGACGCTGTGGGCAAGCTCTGCAACGAGGCGTGGGCACTTTTTGAAAAAATTGCAGCAGATCGTTCTGCAAGTACGAAGGATGCCGTGACTGTACGAGAGATCGGATTGCGCCTACGCGCGCTCGGGTATCTCATCGAGGGTGAGCATTACATTGACCGCATTGCCTTCGAACTGCAGACGAGGGAGGCCTATGTGACGGCGAACGAGGTCGCAAGAGCGTATGTCGAGGATATGGTTCTGCGATATCTCGACGGCATTCTCCTCTATGGAAAGCAGTCCGAATGGGACGATGATGCTCGGCGGGCGGAATACCTGACCGCGCTCGAAGCGTCTCTCGAAGAGATCCACACGGCGCTTGTCCCCGTAGCACCGCAGCAAGCAGACAAGAGCACTGCGGATGATTGATTGAAACAGAGTTTAGGAGGCTTGCCGTAGATGTTCGGTATGTCAATGGATATCGGAATTGACCTTGGGACGGCGAATGTACTCGTCTACGTCAAGGGCAAGGGGGTTGTTCTCAAAGAACCCTCGGTAGTCGCGGTGAACCGCGACACAAATCAGGTGCTCGCGATCGGAGAGGAGGCGCGGCAGATGATCGGGCGCACGCCCGGCAATATCGTCGCGATCCGCCCGCTGCGCGACGGCGTTATCGCGGACTATGACATTACGGAGAGCATGTTGCGCTTCTTCATTGAGAAGGTGGTCGGGCGCAGCATTGTCTTTCGTCCGCGCATTCTGATCTGCATCCCGTCGGGGGTGACGATGGTGGAGCAGCGTGCCGTGCAGGAGGCCGCCGAGCAGGCGGGCGCACGTCACATCCAGCTCATTGAGGAGCCGCTTGCGGCAGCGATGGGCGCGGGGCTCGATATCGTGGAGGCACAGGGATCGATGGTCGTCGATATCGGCGGCGGAACGACGGATGTTGCCGTCATCAGCCTCGGCGGCGTCGTGACGAGTGAGAGCATCCGTGTCGCAGGGGATTCCTTTGATGAGGATCTCATCGGCTACGTCAAGCGTGAGTTCAACCTGCTGATCGGTGAGCGTACGGCGGAGGACATCAAGGTGCGTGTCGGTGCCGCATATACATCGGCACGGCGCGAGCAGATGGACATCCGCGGCCGCGATCTCCTCACCGGGCTGCCGAAAAATGTTACGATCTCTACAGCACAGGCCTCTTCCGCCATTGACAGCTCGGTCATGCGCATTGTCGACTGTGTGAAGAAGGTGCTTGAGGAGACCCCTCCGGAGCTTGCGGCGGATATCATGGATCGCGGTATTGTACTGACGGGCGGCGGTGCGCTGCTCTATGGCATGGCGGAGTTGATTCAGCGCGAGACGGGAATACCGACCCTCGTGGCGGAAGAGCCCATGACATGTGTGGCGCTCGGCTGCGGCAAGGCGCTCGACATCTTTGATAAATTTGACGGCAAGGCAACGAATACGAGTTTTGAACGAAAAAAATAACAGGCAGGAAAAACGCATCTTACAGCGAAATTATACGAGAAGGCTGTTTTTCGGAAAAAGAGGGATGAGATATGTGGAGAGGACTGTATATTGCTGCGTCCGGTATGATCACGGAGACGAAGCACACGGATATGATCGCGAACAATCTCGCCAATGCTGCGACGACGGGCTTTAAGCGCGACGATATGGCGATCCGCGAGTTCGAGCCGATGCTTCTGCGCCGCATCAACGATCACTCTGCGGACACAGAGGTGACGAGCTTCAAGGGGTTCCGCGTCGATGGAAATCGTCCGCCGCGTGTTGGCACGTTGGGGCTTGGATCTGCCGTGGATGAGATCGCAACGGATCATCTTCAGGGTGCGATGCAGACGACGGGCAACACCTATGATCTTGCCATCTCGGGCGAGGGGTATTTCGTCATTGGCACGCCGCAGGGGCCGCGCTATACGCGTGACGGCAGCTTCTACCGCTCGAGCAGCGGACAGCTGCAGAATGTGCGCGGACAGGCGGTGCTCTCTTCGCGGGGGCGTCCGATCACGATCCCGGAGGATGCGACGCGCGTGAATATCTCGAGTGACGGACGCATCTATGCGAACGGTGCGCAGATCGCCCAGCTCGGCTTTGTGCAGTTCGATGCACCCGATGCGGTCATCAAGCAGGGAGACAACCTCTACCGCCCACAGGAGGGCGCGCAGCCGCAGCAGGCGACAGGCGTGATCGAACAGGGGATGCTCGAGATGTCAAATACGAGTGTTGTCACAGAGATGGTCGAGCTCATCAACAATTATCGCGTCTATGAGGCGGGCTCGCGGGCGGTACAGACACAGGACTCCTTGCTCGACAAGGCGGTCAATGATCTTGGGCGTACGAGTTAAAATGATTTAAGAGATAGGGCATTTCATTCGATATAAAAGAGTGAACGAAATGGAATCATTTCTTGGAGGGGGACATCGACTATGATGCGAGCACTTTGGTCTGCGGCGTCCGGCATGAAGGCGCAGCAGGTGCATATGGACGTCGTTGCACACAACATTGCGAACGTCAACACTTACGGCGGCAAGAAGGTGCGTGCGGAGTTTCAGGATCTCGTCTATCAGACACTGCGTGAGGCAGGCGCTCAGAACGGCGCGGACTCGCAGTACCCGACGGCGCTCCAGATCGGTCTCGGCACACGCGTTGCGGCAACCCAGCGTATCTTTACGCAGGGGCCTCTGCAGACGACGGACAACCCGACGGACATCGGCATCCAGGGTGAGGGGTTTTTCCGTGTTACCATGCCGGATGGCACGACTGCCTATACGCGTGACGGGACGTGGAAGCTCGACAGCAATCGCCGCATGGTGACGACGGACGGCTATCTGCTCGCGGACGGCATCACGATTGGTGAGAATGCGCCGCTCGACTCCATTACGATCTCCGGCGACGGGCGCGTGTCCTACCGTGAGGCAGGGCAGACCCAGCAGCAGGAGGCAGGGCAGATCACGCTCGCGCGGTTTGTCAATCCGGCGGGACTCACCTCTGTCGGCAAGAACCTCTTTGTCGTGTCCGATGCCTCGGGCGAGGCGATTGAGTCGAATCCGGGCGTGGATGGCGCGGGTACGCTGACGCAGGGGACGCTCGAGATGAGCAATGTGCAGATCGTTGAGGAAATGGTCGATATGATTGTTTCCCAGCGTGCATATGAGTCCAACTCGAAGGCAATCACGACATCGGATTCGATGCTCGAGATTGCGAACTCGCTCAAGCGTTGATTTCTCAAAGACGTACAATTACAGCCATTCTATTCCTATGGAGTGGCTTATTCGCTTTTCTGTGGACGACAGCGGCTTCTGCCGCCTATGGCGGTGCGCAGGGTGACCGCTTTCCGACAATCCTCTCTTCCGCACAGCTCTCGGAACTTGCTGTGCAGAAGATCGAGGAGAAACTGGGGGAGATGGGCGAAACACGGCGGCATGAGCTACATCTTCAGCGTGCGGCGTCGACCATGCATCTGCCTGCTGGAGAGGTGACCGCCGTAGTGGAGTTTCCACGCGGGCTTCCCTATAGTCGCGAGTTCCCCGTTTCCTTTGCCGTCTACATTGACGGCGTGTTCTATCGGCGTGCGACGAGTTACTACCGGGTGACGGTCTATGACCGTGTGCTCGTGGCAATGACGAACATCCGCGCGGAGGAACCGATCTCCGCCGCCAATGCGCGTGTGGAGGAGCGGACGGTGGACACTCCGCCGGAGCTGACGCTCACGGATTTTACACGTCTTGCGGGGCGTGTTGCGGGGCGTTATATTCAAAAGGACGCCACGATTACGCCGTCTGTGCTCGCCATGCCGCTCGTTATGCGGCCGGGCAATGCGGTGGAGCTGGTCTTTGATACAAACGGCATAGTCATCCGTGCGGAGGGCGTGGCACTTGAGCCGGGACGCATCGGCTATGAGATCCGCGTGCGCAATGTGCGCTCGGGCAAGATCCTGCGCGGCAAGGTAATCGATGCTGCGACTGTGCAGATCATCGGATAAGAGAAGTACGGATAGCATTTCCATAAGGAGTTCGATATGAGTAAACAAAAATGGCTCGCAGGGATGTTGGCTGCCGCCCTCTGTACGGCAAGCCTTGCTCCCACCGTTTCGGCAGAATCCCTGTGGAACAATCCGAACGGACATCCGACCAAGAACCTGTTCTCTGACCACCGTGCGACGGGCATCGGGGATATTGTCACCATCGTTATCAGCGAGTCGACAATAACCTCGGCGTCGCGCAATAGTTCAAATGAGAAGAGCGGGTCGGTCAGCCTCGGTGCCGGCATTGGTATTTTCGACTTCCTCAAAGCGGCATCGGCGAACGGTTCGGATAAGTTCAATGCGAAGGGCTCTGCCTCCTCGTCGAATCGCGTTGCCGGCAATGTCACGGTCACCGTGGTGGATGTGACGCCAAACGGCAATTTCATCCTTGAGGGCACGCAGTCCATCTGGCAGAACCGCAATGAACACAAGATTGTCTTCCGCGGCACCTGCCGTCCCGAGGATATATCGAGTTCGAATACGATCCTCTCCTCGCGGGTAGCGGATGCGACCGTGCGTTTTGATGGGAAGGGACCTCTGAACGCGAAGCAGCGGCAGGGCATTCTCACACAGATCTTCAACATTCTGTTCTGACGGGAGGCGCTTTTATGAAGAAAACTACCGTCCTTCTGCTCCTCCTCGCGCTTGTGCTCACGGCGCTGCCGGGGATTGCATCGGCAGACTCTGCCGTGACGCGGATCAAGGACATCTCCAAGGTGCAGGGGGTACGCTCCAACCAACTCATGGGCTATGGTCTTGTCGTGGGGCTTGACGGCACGGGCGATGGCTCAAGCTCGGGGGAGACGGTGCAGTCCATTGCAAATATGCTCACGAGCTACGGAATCACGGTCAACAGCAGCTCAATCAAGCTCAAGAACGTGGCGGCGGTTATGGTGACGGCGACGCTCCCCCCGTTCGTACGCGAGGGGGACAGCCTCGATGTGACGGTCTCCTCCATCGGTGATGCGAAGAGCCTGCGTGGCGGGACACTGCTCCAGACACCGCTGCGGGCGGGCAACGGCGAGGTCTATGTCGTTGCACAGGGCGGCGTTTCCACAGGTGGATTTACGGTAGGCAGCGGCGGAAGCACTACGACAAAGGCATTCCCGACAGTTGGCATTGCCGTGAACGGCGGCATTGTCGAGCGCACGGTGGAGGATGATAATATCGGTGCGAACGGGCAGATTTCGCTCTCCCTTTCGCGGCCGGACTTCACGACCGCCGCGCGCGTCGCGGGGGCGATCAACGCGCAGTACGGAAGCATCGCACAGGCGAGCAATCCCGGGCGCGTGGATGTAGCGATCCCGTCCTACTTCCGCGGCAACGTGGTTGGTTTTGTCGCGTCGATCGAGGATTTGCCCGTCCGTCCCGACAATATGGCGCGCGTTGTGGTGAACGAGCGCACGGGGACGATCATCATGGGCGGCGATGTTTCGGTGGATGCCGTCTCTATCACACAGGGGGGGCTGACGATCCGCATTCAGGAAAATCCGGATGTGTCGCAGCCGGCACCGTTCAGCTATGGCAATACGGTCGTGACGGACAATCCCGATGTTGAGGTGAAGGAGCCCAAGGGCAGCACGATTGTTCTGCCCGCAACGACGAACATCAGCGACATCGTGGGTGCACTCAATACGGTGGGCGCTACCCCGCGTGATACGATCTCAATCTTGCAGGCGATGAAGGCGGCAGGAGCTCTGCACGCTGAGCTGGACATTGTGTAAGGAGGGTCATGATGGTACAACCGATAGGTGACAGCACGCTCCTCGGCGGAGCGGCAGGATCCTCCTACGATGCAGCACGCATGAGTGCCGAGAGCAAGTCGTTTCAAGCGACACTGGATGAGCTTCAGCGCAAGGCTGCGGTCTCTACGGAAGAGGCGACAGGCTATGTGCCGAAAAATCCGATGACGGCGGAGGAGATCGAGGCGAAGAAGCTGCGCGAGGCGTGTCAGGGCTTCGAGGCGATGTTCCTCAGCATGATGTATAAGCAGATGCGTGCGACGGTGCCCGAGAGCGAACTCTTTGGCAAAAAGTCCAACGCGATCGAGATATTCGAGGATATGCGCGATACGGAGCTGATGAATTCTGTGGCGAAGAGCGGCGGCATTGGCATCGCGGATATGATGTATAAGCAGTTGACCATCAAGACTCGATGAGAGAAGAGCAGAATCAAGGGGAGCTGTTTGCGCAGCGTCCCCTTTTCTATTGCGTTAGTTTGGAGTATCCTATGCGTGTTTTGAAAAAAATCCTTGTACTTGCAGCCGCGCTCCTATTGACCGCATCCTCCTATGCGTGGGCAGCAAGCCTGAATGATCTTCGTACGTCGAGTACGGCGGAGCATGACCGCCTCGTCTTCGACTTTACAGAGATGCCGGTCTATCATGTCAGGCTCTCCGAGGACGAACGCGAGCTGACCTTTGATTTTGATGACACGGATGCAGAGGCGTTTCGACGTATTGCCGTGCGGACGAAGCGCATTGACTCCGTCGCCTATGCAGCGCGTGACGGTCATTTCTATGTGACCGTCACCTTGGCAAAGGGGATGGGCTATCGGATCGGCAATCTGACGAACCCGTTCCGCGTATTTCTTGATGTTGCGCCGAAGACGGCAGGGCAGCAGCCGTCTGTGAAGCCGGTGACACCGCCGCCAGCACCGTACCCCCCGAAACAACCGGCGAAGACAGAGGCGGGCGATGCGCAGGCGCAGCCCGAAACGCCGAAGCTGCCGATCCTGAAGGAAGAACCGATTGCGGCAGGGCTGATGCAGCGCACCTACATCTATGAGGATGAAGATGGACAGGTAACTTCGTACTTTATCGAGGCAGATCCGGCACGCTACAATGTCCGCCCCGCACTTGCACGCGGTATTATCCCCGGGCGGCAGACGGTCAGCGGGATTGCGCGGGATACAAATGCGGTTGCGGCGATCAACGCTTCCTATTTTGCGGCAGACGGTGTCATCCTCGGTGTGACAAAGATCGACGGCACGATTGTCGGTACGACCTATTATGACCGCAGTGCGTTCGGCGTAATGCCCGATGGTTCCTTTGTGTTCGGTACGGTGTCCTACGATGGGACAGTGAAGATCGATCAGGTGACGCTCCCCGTGTCGGGGGTCAACACCGAGCGCGGTGAAAACGAGGTCATCATTTACAACCGCGCCTATGGCAGATCGACAGGGACGAATCCCTACGGTCTTGAATACGTGATCCGCGAGGGGCGCGTCGCGGAGATCAACACGAATGATTCGCCGATTCCTTCGGATGGCTACGTCGTCTCCGTCCACGGTTCCTCGATGGATGCTTTTGCGGCAGCGGGCACACGGCTCGGCGATCCCACCGTCCTGACAGAGAACATGGGGAGCATGTGGAACAGCGCCGTCCAGATTGTCGGCGCGGGACCGCGGCTCGTCGAGAACGGAGCTGTGCACGTGACGGCGGGCGAGGAGCAGTTCCCGGGCGATATCCGTTATGGGCGTGCACCGCGCAGTGCCGTCGGCGTGACGAAGGAGGGGAAAATTGTCTTCGCCGTCGTCGATGGACGCCAGTCGCACAGCCACGGGCTGACACTGACGGAGTTTGCCGAGCTGCTCGTGAAATTCGGCGTACAGAACGCAATCAACCTTGACGGCGGCGGCTCCTCGGCGCTCTGCGTACGCGGGAGCGTGGTGAATTCTCCCTCGGATGGGTCTGAGCGTGCAGTTGGAAGTGCTCTGATTTTACAGCAGCGATAAATCCAAGGGAATCGCTGATAAAATAGACCCTCAGATTGGTGCAGATTTTTTGTCCTGCCAAGGAAACAAACCGGACGCATAGCCGCTGTGCTATGTGGAGGATTTGTTGACACAGGCAGGGCGAAAAAGATGCGCCAAGATGATGGGCTGAATTTATCAGTGATTCCCTAAGTACATGAGAGTCCAATGAAATAATTTTGACGGTATCATCGCAATATGATAGAATGTGTGGAGGTTTATACACACTATGGAAGAAAGTTTGCGGTGCACATTGCTGCGCCCAATGTAGGTGATACGACGTTGAAGAACGACATTTTTGATGTCATACAGGCGGATCTCGAGGAGTTTGAACTGGCGCTTGCCGCGTCAATCGTTTCCGAGACGCCGCTTATAACGGATGTTGGAGAACATCTCGTCTCCTCGGGGGGGAAACGCCTGCGTCCCGCGCTTTTTTTGCTCACGGCGCGCGGCGGCGCCTCATTCGATCGCGCACGCGCGATGCCGATTGCGATCGCGCTCGAGCTGATCCATACGGCGTCCCTCGTCCACGATGATGTCATCGATGAGGCGGATACACGGCGCGGGGCAGCGACGACGAATGCCAAATGGGGCAATCAGGTCGCGATTCTGAGCGGCGACTATCTCTTCGCGCGTGCATTCAAGCTCGTGGCGGAGGAGGGCTATGACTCGTCGGTCTACATCAAGCTGGCACAGCTTGTCTGTACGCTCAGTGAGGGCGAGATCCTCCAAGATCATACAGCCTATCAGGTTCCTGCAAGCGAGGATGCCTACTATGAGCGCATCCGCAAAAAGACGGCGGACTTTCTCGAGATCTGCTGTGAACTCGGCGGTGCGATCGGCGGCATGTGTGCGGCTGATGCCGAGCGTATGGCACTCTATGGGCACGCAATCGGCATGGCATTCCAGATCACGGATGATCTGCTTGACTATCGGCAGACCTCCGAGGATATCGGAAAGCCTGCAGGGCACGACCTCGCACAGGGCTTTGTGACACTGCCCGTCATCCGCGCGCTTGAAGTGCTGGATGAAGCAGGACGTACTGAGCTTACGGCACTCATCACAAATCCGAAGATGACGGAGGCAGAGGTCGCGCGTGCGCTTGAAATCGTTCGTACGACGGACGGTCTGGACTATGCGCAGGCGCAGGCGGATGCCTATCTGGAGCGTGCGAGGAACGCACTGCCGGAGTCGCTGGACGAGAAGATCCGTGAGACATGTCTGATGGCGGCGGATTTTATCGGTCGACGTGAATTCTAGAGTATGTTTTTAGGAGCGAACATGGCACAGCCATGAGAAGGAGTCATCCATGTTTGGCATTGGTGTACCCGAACTGATTTTGATTTTGGTGGTGGGACTTATCGTCTTCGGCCCCGGCAAGCTGCCCGAGATGGGGCGCTCACTCGGCAAGGGCATCCGCGAGTTCCGCAAGGCGTCGAATGCGCTGACGGCAGCAATCAACGCGCCCGAGCCACCGCCCGCACCACCCGCACCGGCGGCACAGCCCGCCCCGCAGGCTGCTGCTCCGGCAGAGCAGGCGGTTCCTACAGCGACGCCGACCGCAGCCACCGCAGCGGCGTCTGTTGAGGCGCACAAGGCGGAGCAGAAAAATGCGACGGAAAATAAGGCATAGTGTATTGTTTTAGGAGGTTCTTATGTTTGGTCTGGGAGTTCCCGAACTCGTCCTCATCCTCATCATCGGTCTCGTCGTCTTCGGCCCCGGTCGCCTGCCCGATATCGGCAAGGCGCTCGGCAAGAGCATCAAGGAGTTCAAATCGGCAAACAATGAGCCACAGGACTCACGGACGGAGATCAACGTCACCGAGGAGGCGAAACAGCTCAAGGACGCTGAGAAAAAAGAGGCAAAGAGCTGACCCATGGCGGAGGAATCGAAATCCCTTGATCCGGAGCACACAGGGGAGACGAACGGCGAGCAGCCCGTTCCGACCTCTGTAGAAGCCCCGCCGATGACGCCTCCAACGCAGACGACAGAGAGCGTATCCGACGATGACGGCAGTATGACACTCATCGCACATCTCACAGAACTGCGCTCACGGCTTATCAAGTGTCTGCTTTCTGTTGCTGTCGGCTCCGGTGTCGGCTACTATTTCATCGACGATATCATGCACTATCTGACCGTTCCGGTCGGAAAGCTCTACTATATGCAGCCCGCGGAGGCGTTCTTTACCTACATCAAGATCGCCGTCGTCGTGGGCTTTCTTCTCGCGCTGCCTGTGATCTTCTACCATGTGTGGCGCTTCTTCCTGCCCGCACTCACACCCGCAGAGCGGCTTGTCCTCGGGATCGTCGTACCTGTATCGGTCATTCTTTTCTTCCTCGGGCTCGCGTTCTCATTCTTCCTCGTATTCCCGGCGGCGATCATGTTCTTCAAGGGATTTGGCAACGAGGAGCTTGAAGCGCTGTTCTCGGTGAACCGTTACTTCGAGTTCGTCATCATGTTTGTCCTGCCGTTCGGCTTTGTCTTTGAGCTGCCGCTCGTCATCACGATCCTCGGCAAGCTGGGCTTTATCTCGTCCGCGTTCCTGCGGAAATATGCCCGCATCGTCATCTTCCTCTCGTTCGTCATCGCCGCCGTGATCTCGCCGACGCCCGACGTGTTCACGCAGTCGATGATCGCCCTGCCGATGATCGCGCTCTATGGCGTCGGCTATCTCATCGTTCGCTTTGTACTCAGAAAATAGGAGGGAACATCTTGGCATATAAGGATCTGCGCGAATACATCGCCGCACTCGAGGAGCGCGGACTGCTCAAACGCATTACGGCACAGGTCGATCCGGAACTTGAGATCACCGAGATCACGGATCGCATCTCAAAACGCGAGGGGGCGGAGAATGTCGCCCTCCTCTTTGAGAACGTCAAGGGATCGAAGATGCCCGTCCTCATGAACGCATTCGGCAGCTACGAGCGCATGTCGCTCGCGTTCGGCGTGGAGAAACTCGACGACATCGCGGACGAACTCACGGAGATCCTGAAGATCCCGCACATCTCGCTCCAGAACAAGATGAATCTCATGACACTGATCCCGCTGGCGCGCAAGGCGATCAATTTTCCGAAGTACGTCAAGAACGCACCGTGTCAGGAGGTCATCGAGACGGAGCATCCGAGCCTCGACGAGATCCCCATTCTGAAATGCTGGCCGGACGACGGCGGCCCCTTCGTGACGCTGCCGCTCGTCTTTACAAAGAACCCCGCGACGGGCAAGCGCAACGTTGGCATGTACCGTCTGCAAAAGTACGACAGCCGCACGACGGGCATGCACTGGCACATTCACAAGAACGGTGCCGAGAACTTCCGTGATATGAAGGCACGCGGCGGCGAGCGCATCGAGGCGGCGGTCGCGATCGGTACCGATCCTGTCGTCACCTATGCGGCGACGGCGCCGCTCCCGCGCGACATCGACGAGATGGTGTTCGCGGGCTTCCTGCGGCACAAATCCGTCGAGATGGTGAAATGCATCACGGTCGACCTCGAGGTGCCCGCGACGGCGGAGATCATCCTCGAGGGCTACGTCGATACGAACGAGATGCGCCGCGAGGGCCCCTTTGGCGACCATACGGGCTACTACTCGCTTGCGGACGATTATCCCGTCTTTCACATCACGGCGATCACGCACCGCAAGGATCCGATCTACGCGGCGACCGTCGTCGGCAAACCGCCGATGGAGGACTGTTTCCTTGCGAAAGCCACCGAGCGCATCTTCCTGCCGCTCCTCAAGCAGATGCTGCCCGAGGTGATCGATGTCAATATGCCGCTCGAGGGCGTGTTCCACGACTGCATTGTCGTATCCATCAAGAAGCAGTTCCCGATGCACGCGCGCAAGGTCATGCACGCGCTCTGGGGCATGGGGCAGATGATGAACGTTAAGATGATCATTGTCGTGGACGCGCATGTCAACGTGCAGGACATGAAGGAAGTCTGGTGGCGCGTCTTTAACAACATCGACGCAAAATACGATCTCGAGATCGTGCAGGGACCTCTGGACGTGCTCGACCACTCCTCGCCGATGGCGAAGTGGGGCTCGAAGCTCGGCATCGACGCGACGAAGACGTGGCCGGAGGAAGGACACGCGCGCGAGTGGCCCGATGAGATTGCGATGTCAGAGGACATTGTGAAGCGTGTCAATGAGCGCTGGAAGGAGTTCGGTCTGGATTGAGTTGGTGGATGGAGCGCCTGCGGGCGCACATGAACAATACCGCCTTTCATCATACGGTGTTTTCTCTGCCGTTTGCCCTGATGGGGGCTCTGCTCGCGGCAGGGGGGGATCCCCCGCTCGGTGATCTCGGCTGGATCGTGCTCGCCATAACGGCGGCGCGTTCGGCAGCACTCGCTCTCGACAATCTTGCCGATCTGAAATATGACAAGCAGCAGCCCCGCCTCGCCTATCGTGCGATGGTGCAGGGGCGCGTGACAAAGAAGGAGGCGCTCGTCTTTATAGGCGTGTGCCTCCTTGTGCTTGTATTCGCCGTCCTGCAGCTGAATCCCGTCTGTATTCGACTGCTGCCGTTTGCCGCCGTGCCCTTTCTCGTCTATCCGTACATGAAGCGCGTGACGGGCTGGGTGCATCTCTTCCTCGGCATCGCGATCGGCATGGCACCGGCGGGCGGTTGGGTGGCGATCAGCGGAAAGATCGAGCTGCCCATGATCGTCCTCTTCATTGCCGTCGCACTCTGGATTGCAGCGTTCGATGCGATGTATGGGGCGCAGGACGAGGAGTTTGACCGCAGTCAGGGACTCCACTCCCTCGCGGTCACGTTTGGCGCACACGGGGCGTTTCAGATCTCGCGCGCGATGCACATCCTGTCCATCATCCTCTTTGTGTTTCTCGGTGCGATGATGGATCTCGCCTTTCCCTACTACATCGGCGTCGGCATTGCGGCGGGCACGCTCATCTATCAGCACCGCATCGCAAGCCCGACGGACTTCTCGCGCGTGACACAAACGTATTTCATGCGCAACGGCATTGTTTCAATTGCAATATTTGTCTTCACATGGCTTAGTTATTTGGTGTAAAGGAGAGCAGCTATGGCACGCATACTGTATGGGAAGGAATTTGCCGCACGCATCAAGGCGAGCGCAGAACACGGCGCAATCGCACTGCGCGCACACGGTGTAAATCCCTGCCTTGCCGTTATCATCGTCGGAAACGATCCCGCATCCGAGGTCTATGTCCGCAACAAGGAGAAAGCCTGTGCGGAGCTCGGCATCCGCTCCAATCACATCCCCCTGCCCGCAGAGACCACGCGGGAGGAACTGCTCGCGTGCATCGACGAGCTCAACGCGGATGAGGAGGTACATGGCATTCTCGTGCAGCTGCCGCTGCCCGCGCCCCTTTCGGAGAGCTCGGAGGAGGTGCTGAGTCGCATCGACCCACGTAAGGATGTCGACGGCTTCCATCCCGTGAGTGTCGGACATCTCTTCCTCGGCACACCGGGGCTGCGTCCCTGCACGCCCGCCGGCTGCATCCGTATGCTCGAATACGCGGGCATACGGATGGAGGGGGCACACGCCGTTATCATCGGGCGCAGCAACATCGTCGGAAAGCCGATGGCGATGCTTCTCCTCGAGCGTCACGCGACGGTCACGCTTTGCCACTCGCGCACCGAAAACCTTGCCGCGATCACGCGCGAGGCGGACATCCTCGTCGCAGCAGTCGGACAGCCGCACTTCGTCACAGCGGACATGGTAAAGCCGGGCGCGACGGTCATCGACGTCGGCATTAACCGCATTGCGCCGAAGAAACTCGTCGGCGATGTGGACTTTGAGGCGGTGGAAAAAGTCGCGGGCGCGATTACGCCCGTGCCGGGCGGCGTCGGGCTGCTCACGGTCGCGATGCTGATGGAGAACGTCGTGCAGGCGGCAAAGGCGCAGACAGAAGCGAAAGGAGAGTAAAACGATGAAATCCGATGTGGAGATCGCACGCGCGGCGCAGCTGCGCCCCATCACGGAGATCGCAAAGACACTCGGCATTGCCGAGGAGCATATCGAGCCGTACGGCAGGTACAAGGCGAAGCTGACGCCCGCTGCGTTTGCGGGCGTGAAGGACGCGCACGGCAAACTCATCCTCGTTACGGCGATCAACCCGACCCCTGCGGGCGAGGGCAAGACCACGACGAGCGTCGGACTTGCCGACGCGCTCCATCGTCAGGGCAAGAAGACCGTTGTCGCCCTGCGTGAGCCGTCTCTTGGCCCGTGCTTTGGTATGAAGGGCGGCGCGGCGGGCGGCGGCTATGCGCAGGTCGTGCCGATGGAGGACATCAACCTCCACTTTACGGGGGATTTTCATGCCATCACGACGGCGCACAATCTCCTTGCTGCGCTCATTGACAACCACATCTTTCAGGGCAACGCGCTCGATCTCGACGTGAACCGCATCGTCTGGAAGCGCGTCCTCGACATCAACGACCGTGCACTTCGCCACGTCGTTACGGGGCTCGGCGGACGCGTCCACGGTATCCCGCGCGAGTCGGGCTTTGATATCACGGTCGCCTCGGAGATGATGGCGATCCTCTGCCTTGCGGACGGACTTGCGGATATGAAACGCCGCCTCGGACGCATCCTCATCGGCTGGACGCGCAGCGGTCGTCCCGTCCATGCCGAGGAACTCGGCGCGACGGGCGCGCTCACACTGCTCTTCAAGGATGCCATCAAGCCGAACCTCGTGCAGACCATCGAGGGTACGCCTGCGCTCATCCACGGCGGTCCCTTTGCGAATATTGCGCACGGGTGCAGCAGCGTCATGGGAACGAAGTACGCGCTGAAATGTGCCGACTACGTTGTGACGGAGGCGGGCTTCGGCGCGGATCTTGGCGCAGAGAAATTCTTTGATATCAAGTGCCGCCTTGCAGGGCTTTCGCCCGATGCGGTCGTCATCGTTGCCACCGTGCGCGCGCTCAAGATGAACGGCGGCGTGCCGAAGGACGAACTCTCTGCGGAAAATCTCGATGCGCTGAGGAAGGGCGCGGCAAATCTCGAAAAGCACATCGAGAACATCGGCAAGTTCGGACTGCCTGCCGTCGTCGCCGTCAACGTGTTCCCGACCGATACGGAGGCGGAACTGTCCCTGCTCGAAGAACTCTGTGCGCGCCTTGGCGCGAAGTGCGTGCGTTCCGAAGTCTGGGCGAAGGGCGGAGAGGGCGGACTTGCCCTCGCGGATGCCGTAACGGAAGCACTCGGAAAGCCCGCCGACTTCCACCCGATCTATGATGTGAAGAAATCCATTGCGGAGAAGATCGAAACGATTGCAAAGGAAATCTACGGTGCGGACGGCGTGGACTTCACGCCCGAGGCAAAGAAGCAAATGGCGGAGATGGAGGCGCTCGGCATGACCGAGACGCCCGTCTGCATGGCGAAGACGCAGTACTCGTTCTCGGACAACCCTGCGCTCCTCGGACGCCCTTCGGGCTTTCGCATCACCGTGCGCGAACTCCGCGCCTCCTGTGGCGCAGGCTTCGTCGTTGCCCTCACGGGGAACGTGCTCACCATGCCGGGACTGCCGAAAGTACCCGCCGCAATGGGCATGGACATCAGTGAGGACGGTGTCATCACGGGACTATTCTGAGGGAAAGGCGTTGGGGCGCAATGGCGGAGGATCTGGCGCAGCATGGGGCAGACGTATAAGAGCTGCGTGCGCACGGAGCGTTATGCGTTCAATACAGAGAGCGGGCAAGGTGACCAATGGATGCATTAAAGGTCGGGCGCAGCATCGCATTTCTGCGGAAGCGCTATCGCATGACGCAGCGAGCGCTCGCAGAGTGTCTGCACATCAGTGACAAGGCTGTTTCCAAGTGGGAACGCGGGCTCGCGGTACCGGATGTTTCACTTTTGGGGAAACTGTCCGTGATTCTTGATACGGATATCGAAAGCATCTTAGAGGGCAATATCGCGAGCTTTGACGTACGTTGGGACGGCATGCTGACCATGGAGTATCCGAAAGGGATAGAGGCATCTACCCTTGTCTATGATAAACCGGCGGTTTACCTACAGCTGTCGTATTTTATGCTGGCAGGGATCACAGATATCACGATCTGCGGGAAGGATTCGGATGTCGCGTGGGTGAAATCGCATCTTGCCGGCGGGGAATCGCTTGGTATATCGCTTCGTTATGGAGAAGAAAAGAATGGGGCTGAAAACATAACGGGGACGATGCGCGTGTATGGACTATCGTTTCTCTATGGGAAGGATCTGACGAAATCGTTTCGACGGATCCTATATGGCGCGCCGTCTTCTCACACGCTGGAAAACTATCAGGGGATAGAGCTCGGCATCCAATTTGAGCGCGTGCAGACAATTCAAAAAAGAGATCATACGAAATTGGAACGCGGCGTTGTGGCGTTTCCAATACAATCGCTTCAGGATCTACATACTGCGTCAAGTCTGATTCATCTGATACAGCAATCTATGAATGAGAATATATGCGCTTTATCTGAAATCGCATATCATCGGGGGTTGTTATGTGATGTGAAATAAATGTAAACTATGCGGTGGTTGTCAATTTTGAGGACTTGAAGGATAATGAAAACGTATTATGGAAACACAGATAAGCACGTTGTGAGGTCTTAACATGAAGCACTTAATTATCATTGGTGTCGGAGGATTTGCCCGAGAAGTATTCTGGCACGCACAGGATTCCGTCGGCTATGGCACGGACTGGGACATCAAGGGCTTTCTAGATGGCGATGTGAAACTTGCGGCAGAGGAATATAAAAAACTCTCTGCACCACTCCTGGGTGATGTCGATTCGTACGTGATTGAGCCCGACGACTGCTTTATCTGTGCGATTGCAGACCCACAGGCGAAGGAAAAACTCGTACAGAGAGTTTTGGATAAAGACGGAAAATTTATCAATGTGATCCATAATTCCGCCATTATTCACCCAACAGCCAGTGTGGGGCAGGGAAATATTCTATGCCCACAGGTGCACATTCACGACCATGCACAGATTGGTGATTTTGTTACGTTTAATGGACGTTCCGGTGTTGGACATGATGCGAATATTGCCGATTACAGTAGCTTGATGGGAACCGTCGATATTACAGGATATGTGAAGGTCGGCAAGCGAACATTCTGGGGCAGTGGGGCACGTGTTGTTCCGCACAGTCGCGTTGATGACGATGCAGTGATAGGTATTGGAAGCGTCGTACTCAGGCGTGTAAGGGCAGGCGTAACGGTGTTTGGTAATCCTGCAATGCCAATTTGACAAGGAGGCTCTATGATAATCGAGAAAGATTTTTCGGCAGTACTTTCTGAGAGCAGGTGTGCGTGATGCTTGGTACACTGCATGGGTTCTGCTTGGAAGCTGTGACGGCAACAGTTTCGGGGCAACGGATGGAAGTTGCTGCACGCATGGAGCACTTACTGACGGAGAAAAAAGTGAAGCGCTTTACCCGCACGACAGGGATTGAGGCACTCAGTATTGCCAAGAAGGGTGTGTGTACTTCTGATCTTGCGGTTGAAAGTGCCAAGCGTATCTTGTCGCAGATGCGAAGGGAAGATATTGGCGCAATTATATTTTTGTCACAGACATCGGACTATCTCTCGCCTGCAACAAGCTATTTTATACAGGCACGGCTTGGACTTTCACCTGATATCCTTGCCTATGATGTGAATCTCGGTTGTTCCGGCTTTGCTTATGGTCTTTTTTTAGCGGGGACACTGCTTCCCGTGTTGGACGGGCGAAAGGTACTGTTTGTCGGGGGCGACACATCCAGTCGAGACACCAGCCCTGAAGACTCCGCGATGTATCCTATTATGGCAGATGCGGGATTTGCCGCCGTCGTGGGACGGGGTGAGGACTCTCTGGTATTTCACATGGAAAGTGATGGAGATCGTGCCGGTGCGATACTCCTTTCACGCGGTGGTGCTCGTGCGCCGAGATTAGCAGATCATGATGGATTGACCCTTGAACGAGGGAATTATACGGTTATGGACGGTATGGCAGTCACGGACTTTACCTTTCATGATGTGCCGGATAATATTCGCAAACTTTTGGCGTATGCAGGAGAAGACATCAGTAAACTTGATGGTGCAGTGTTCCACCAGGCAAACGAGATGATCGTGAGGACACTTGCAGAAAAACTGGAGATTTCCTCGGAGCGTGCGCCCTTTATGTGTAGCCGGATTGGTAATACCAGCTCGGCGTCCATTCCCGTATGTCTCGCGGAGATGAAAAGAACGGGACGCTCTTGTGAGGGGCACTATCTTTTTTCGGGATTCGGGGTTGGACTGTCCATTGCATCGCTCTTGCTGGATTTGCGGGATGGGTGTGTCCTGAAAACGGGTGATATATAAAAACAAGTATCTATTGGAGGTATTACCATGACAGAGCAAGTTTTTTTGGCAGAGTTGGTTGATATGATGGACACGGAGGATGAGCTTGTGATGGAAACGTGTCTCTCTGATGTGGCGGAATGGGATTCCCTTAGTCATATTGCATTTATGGCGTTCGCTGCGACAAAGGTGAGTAAAACAGTAACACCTGCACAAGTAAAAGGGGCTCAGACCGTGCGAGATTTATATGAACTTCTTTCGGAGTAAGCCATGGGGGACGTGCAGTTCGACTTTTGTGATAAGAGTTTTGTCGTAGTTGGAGCTTCATCCGGTATTGGCAGACAGATTACCAAGGAACTGGCAGAGAGCGGAGCGAACGTCTTGGCCGTTGCGCGGAATAGGGAACGACTGGAAGACCTGACAGGGATGTCGTCGCACATTCAAATAAGAACGCTTGATGTTTTGTCTGCAACACCAGACGATTGGAATGCGTTGGCTACAGCTTTCGTAGAAGAATATGGGAAGATACATGGAGCCGTCTATACAGCAGGCATATCTGGTGCGACGCCACTTCGTGGATTTGATGAAGCATTTGCTTATCGTATTATGGAAACTAGCTTTTGGGGAGCGGTTCGTGCTTTACAAAGTATGACCAAAAAAAAGTTCTCACATGAAAAAGCATCGTTCGTCCTCTTTTCTTCTGTAGCAGGAGTTATTGGGGGCAAGGGAATGTTTGCGTATGCGGCCGCAAAGGCTGCGGTCATTGCAGGTGTGAAAACTCTCGCACATGATTTGGCGCGGGATGGGAAGAGACTCAATTCGATTAGTCCTGGGTATGTTCGCACGGAAATGACGCGTCTCTATGAAAACACATCAAATATCCCTACGAATGTCATACAAAATCACTTGCTAGGTATCGGTGAAGCAAATCAAGTCTCGGGAATGGCATTGTTCCTTCTAAGCAATCGAGCCGAGTGGATCACAGGACAAAATTTTGTGCTTGATGGCGGATATCTTTGCGGACCATGGAACTGATTGGAGGTCGAGATGTCGGTTTTTTCAACTCCGTATGTGGCAGGGATGACAGTGGCGCTTCCCAAAGAAAGAGTTCATCTTCGGGACTTGCCCTTTGGCAAGGCGTTTTTGGAGCGTACTATAAAGCTGACTGAAATAGAGGATGTATGCTATGCACCGTCCGATAAGACTGTTACGGATTATGCCGTTGAAGCGGCAAAACATCTCTTTCAAAGGCTGAAGTTTGATGCATCGGAGATCAACGGGATTTTGTTCGTCTCGGGCTATCCCGACTATATTCAACCATGTACTGCAGGTGTTATTCAGGCACGGTTGGGGCTGACGACAAAATGCGTTGCGATGGATATTAATCATGTATGTTCGGGCTTTGTGTATGGTCTGTTGGAAGCCTTTATGCTAATTCAAAACGGGCTTTGCCAGAATGTCCTCCTCTGTATGGGGGATTTGGCGGCATCGCGCGCCATTCATCCGAAGGATCGGGCGGGACGCATGGTGGCGGGAGATTCTGGGGCGGCGGTACTCATCTCAGCATCGGATGTACCATGTTTTTCAACGGAGTTTTCCTTTTATCACGATGGCTCACGTGCAGACAAGCTCGGCATCTTCGTTGGTGCGAATCGGCGACCGCGTGAGGCGGGCGTTACAGATGTTGAAAAAGAGGACGAAAACGGCAATATCCGTACGGATGAAAATTTCTACATGGACGGCATGGAGGTCATGCGCTTTGCTATGACGGAGGTTCGCCCAAGTGTACAGGAGGTTCTGGATCGCTGCAGTTGGGCGAAAGAAGATGTCGATGTATTTGGATTTCATCAGGCCAATGCATTCATTGTCAAGAGTTTGATCCGGCATCTGAAATTGCCGGCAGAGAGGGTTCCTCTATTCGTCAAGCACATGGGGAATTTGGGTCCGGACTCCATTCCAATGGCGCTGATTCAGCATAGTCTGACACATGATGCGTCACAATGGAAACGCTGTGTGCTTTGCGGGTTTGGGGCGGGACTCTCGTGCGCCGCTGTCGGCATTGACTTCAGCAAGACACGGGTGTTTTCGTTCATCGAGGTATGAAACTTATTTTGAGGAAGATGGCATGATGGAACTTTCATTGGACTATAATGGAGTTAAGGAGTACTCGTGCGTTGAGTACCCTTTACTCATGATTGATTATGCCGAATGTGTCATTCCCGGACGATCGGCAGTTGCGGTCAAGAATCTGACGAATAACGAGTGGTTTTTTCAATGTCATTTCCCAGGTAATCCTGTCATGCCGGGGACACTTGAGATGGAGGCAATTTTTCAGACTGCTGCACTGGCGGTTCACACGCTGCCGGGCAACAAAGAAAAGACATCGTACTTGGTTCGTGCAAACAATTTGATGTATCTGGGCTTTGCCCACCCCGGAGATACGCTCCGCATCAAAGCGGAGCTGAAACGCTGGAAACATGGTGTTGGCAGTGGTCACGGGGAAATAACGGTAAAGGATAAGATCGTCTGTAAGATTGATTTTACACTAGCTATCTTGGAGGATATGGAGGATATGAAGTGAACGGATATGAAAAATATGTACAGGCATTTCAGACCGTTATGGGGATTGGTGACAGAGGGATATTGGAAGCCTTGAAGTATCAGGACGTTGAGGCGTGGGATTCGGTTGGTCATATGGAACTCGTAGCAGAGCTTGAGGATGCATTTGATATTGAGATGGAGACGGATGATATCATCGATTTTAATTCGTTTGCGAAGGGCATCGAGATCCTGAACGGGAAATATGATGCGGGTATTGAAAAGGGCTGATGCAATGGCGTCTTTACTGACGGGAAAGAATGCGGTTGTCACAGGCGCGAACCGCGGAATCGGAGCCGCCATTCTCGCGGAATTTGCTGCACAGGGCGCAAATGTATGGGCGTGTGCGCGCCGCGAAGAGCCGTGTTTTTTGGAAATGTGCGCGCGACTGACGCAGGAGCACGGTGTATGGATTGAGCCGGTGATTTTCGACCTTGCAGATGAGGACGGCATCAAGGCGGGAGCGCAGCAGATTCGCATAGGAAAGAAGCCTGTCGATATTCTCGTCAATAATGCGGGCGTTATACCGGAGAACCGTCTTTTTCTGATGGCAGATCCGGCGGAGATGCAGCGTGTTTTTGCCGTCAATTTCTTTGCTGCCATGCAGCTGACGCAGCGCGTCGCAAAACTCATGGTTCGTCAAAAGGCAGGGGCGATTGTCAATATTTGCTCGATTGCCGCACTTGATGGTGAACCGGCGCAGATGGAGTATGTTGCGAGTAAGGCGGCACTCGTCGGTGCAACACGAAAACTTGCCTCGGAGCTTGGCGCATACGGCATTCGTGTCAATGGTATCGCGCCGGGACCGACGCGGACGGATATGCTCGCCGCGATGGAGGAGGGGCTGCGCAGCCGCATGGAGGCGGCGACGCTCCTCCATCGTCTTGCAGAGCCGCAGGAGATTGCCTCCGTTGCTGTATTTCTTGCATCGGATATGGCGAGCTATATGACAGGGCAGATTCTTCGCGTAGATGGAGGGATGAGACGATGACGGCAGAGGAGCTTCGCTGCCATGCCAGACACATGAGGCGCATGGCATTGGACTTGGCATATCGCTGCGGCACCAGTTCACATCTTGGCGGCGGTCTCTCGATGATGGAGATCTTGTCCGTCCTGTACGGTGCCGTGATGAATACGGCGCAGCACGCTGTTCCCTATGAGGCGCAGGACAAGTTTATTTTAAGTAAAGGGCACGGTGTGCTGGGGCTTTATACTGCACTTGCCGAGTTCGGCATCATCACGCAAGAGCAGCTTGCGACATTTCAGCAGGATGGATCGGATCTCATCGCCCACCCCGTCATGAATGCGTCGCTTGGCATCGAATCGTCGAGCGGAAGCCTCGGACAGGGGATCTCGATGGGCGTCGGATTGGCACTTGCTGCGAAGAAGAAGGGCTATGCGTATCAGACATTCGTGCTCTGCGGCAATGGTGAGAGCAACGAGGGATCGGTGTGGGAGGCTGCGATGAGCGCGGTGCAGTTCGGTCTTGACAATTTCACCCTCATTCTTGACAATAATCACATGCAGAGCGACGGGAAGAGTGAGGCGATCCTTGACATGTCGGATCGCTATGCTGAGATGCTGCAAGACGTCGGCTTTGAGACAATCGAGGTGGACGGGCACGATGCCTCGGCACTGATGGAGGCGTTCCAACGGACAAGAGAAGCCGAGAAACCGCGTGCGGTTGTAGCCCATACGGTCAAGGGCAAGGGAGTCAGCTTCATGGAGAATGACAACGACTGGCATCATAACCGCTTGACGGAGGAGCAGTATCAAAGGGCGATTCCGGAGTTGGAGGAAGTGTGATGGAACTCACAAAAAGCAAGGCGCGTCTTTGGTCGAAGCTCGGCTCGCGCGCTGTCTTTGGTATGGCACTCTTCGATATGGCGGAGCGTGGTATGGATTTTTATGCCATGTCGGGAGATCTCGTTCGCTCTTCCGGTCTTGGTCGTTTTCAGGAAATCTTTCCGGAACGTTGTATCAATATGGGGATTGCGGAACAAAATATGGTCGGCGTCGCAGGTGGGATGGCGAAGGACGGCACCCCGATCTTTGCAACGTCGTTCGCCCCCTTTATCACGATGCGCGCAGCGGAACAAGTGCGCATGAACATGGGCTATATGCAGCTCAATGTCAAGACGGTCGGTCTTGGGAGTGGGCTTATTATGGCACAACTCGGCAATTCGCATTTCGGCATCGAGGATGTCGCTGTCATGCGCGCTATTCCCAATATCACGGTTGTTTCGCCGGCGGACTGCGGCTCGATTGTAAAGACGGTCGAGGAAATTACGCATCACAAAGGTCCTGTTTACCTGCGATTGACAGGGGGGCCCGGCAACCCTGTTGTCTATTCCGAGGAATACGATTTCGTCATTGGAAAGGCGATCACACTGCGCGAGGGCGCAGATGTCGCCATTGTTGCGGTGGGGACGATGGTTCATACTGCTCTTGCTGCGGCGGAGATGCTCGGAGAATCGGGACTCAGTGTGCAGGTTGTCGATATGCACACGATCAAGCCGCTCGATACAAATTGTCTTGATGGACTTTTATCGCATCGTCTACTTGTGACGGTTGAGGAACATACCGTCTGCGGCGGTCTTGGCGGCGCAGTCGCGGAGTACCTTGCGCCGAAGGCAAAGCGCCCGCCGCATCTTCTGATTGGCATAGCGGACGAGTTCCCGCATACGGGATCGTATGACTATATGCTGAAGGCATGCGGCCTGACGGCAGAGCAGATTGCCACACGGATTCGTACAGCAATCGATGAAACGGCGTGAACAGCAAGGTGAGGGAAATGACAAACAAGCTGTGGGATTTCTCTGCATTTGCAAATCATACGGCACTCCTATCTGAGGTGCGCACGGTGACCTATCAGGAGCTTGGGGAAGAGGCGGAGCGGATTTCTGCGTGTGTCGCGCCAGGTTCCTTGGTCTTTCTTTTAGCCCGCAATTCGCCCGCCGCGATTGCGGGCTATGTCGGTTTCGTGCAGAACGGAATTGTGCCCGTGATGATCGACGCCGCACTCGATGCGGGGCTGCTCACCGCGCTCCGTGCGGCGTACCGTCCCTGCTATGCGTGGGTTCCGGCGGAACGTGCGGAAGAGTTTCAACCGAGCCGTGAGGTTCTGCGGCACGATGCGTATGTACTGCTCGATTTGGAGGAGAAAAGCCCCTTTCCCCTGCATGACGATCTTGCACTTCTTATGACGACATCGGGCTCTACGGGCAGTCCGAAGCTCGTGCGGCAGAGCTATGAGAATCTGCGTGCCAATACGGCGTCCATTGCAGCATATCTGCATTTGGACGAAACGGAGCGTGCCGTGACGAATCTGCCCCTGCACTATGTCTATGGGCTTTCGATTCTGAATACGCACCTTGCGGTCGGGGCGTCGGTCGTTGTGACGGAGAAGACGCTCTTTGACCGCAGTTTTTGGCAGCTCATGAGGGAGAAAGAGGTAACGACTTTTTCGGGCGTTCCCTACACCTACGCGATGCTGAAACGGTTGCGCTTTTTCCGCATGGATCTCCCTGCGCTGCATACACTGACGCAGGCGGGCGGCAAGCTCGATCCGGAGCTTCATGCGGCGTTCGCGGACTATGCCGCACAGACGGGCAAGGAATTCATTGTGATGTATGGCGCGGCAGAAGCAACGGCACGCATGGGCTATCTGCCGCCGCAGTATGCACTTGAAAAAGTCGGGGCGATGGGCGTCGCGATCCCGGGCGGCAGGTTTGAGCTCATCGATGAGGCGGGAAAGGAAATCACAGACACGGATACGGTCGGTGAGCTGGTCTACTACGGCGCGAATGTCACGCTTGGCTATGCGATGAGCGGTGCAGATCTTGTGCGCGGCGATGAGCGTCATGGGCGCTATGAGACGGGTGATCTCGCACAGCGTGACAACGATGGTTTTTATACCGTTGTCGGGCGCAAGCGACGCTTTTTGAAGATGTTTGGGAAGCGTACGAATTTGCAGGAGGTCGAGCACATCCTGCGCCAGCATTTCGGTGAAATCGAGGTCGCATGCGCGGGCATTGATGACAACCTCTACATTTTTGTGACGCAGGAGTCACTTGTCCCCGAGATCGTGCCGTTTTTGAGCGCGAAGCTGGGGCTGCACCATACGGCGCTCACGGCGAAGTATATCGCGGAGATCCCGAAGAATGCTTCGGGCAAGACGGTCTATCGGGATTTGGAGCAGTATTATGACGTATGAGGACGTGCTCGCCCTGCCGCCGTTTGACATCGCGCATGAGGAAAAGCAGGAACTCCTGCGCGCGGGACTGTTGCAGCTGACGGAGCATCACAGAGCGCACTGCGCGCCCTATGCGCGCATGATGGAGACGATTGGCTTTTCTGCTGCGGACGTTCATTCGGTGGAGGATATTCCCTTTCTGCCCGTGCGCCTTTTTAAGGAGATGGAGCTGCGGAGTGTGGCAGAGGAGGATGTATTCAAGACGATGACCTCGTCGGGGACGACGGGACAGCAGGTATCGCGGATTTTCCTTGACCGCAGGACGGCGACCAACCAGCAGAAAACGCTTGTGCGTATCGTTTCCGAGTGGACGGGAAAAAGCCGTATGCCGATGCTTATCATTGACTGCCCTTCGGTGGTCAAGAACCGTGCGATGTTCTCGGCACGCGGTGCGGGTATCCTCGGTTTTTCGATCTTCGGACGAAAGAAGCTCTACGCGCTGAATGACGCGATGGAGCTGCAGCTCGATGATATTCGCGCATTTCTCGCGGAGCATGCGGGCGAGCGCATCCTGCTCTTTGGCTTCACATTTATGGTGTGGCAGTATTTCTATCATGCTCTGCGGGCGGCGGGCGAGCGGCTTGACCTCTCGAACGCCGTATTGATTCACGGCGGCGGCTGGAAGAAGCTCGCCGTCGACGCGGTTACGCCTGCGGCGTTTCGCGCGGCACTGTGCGAGGTCTGTGGCAATATTGATGTTGCGGACTACTACGGCATGGTCGAGCAGACGGGCTGCATTTATCTTGAGTGCGCAGAGGGTCACCTCCATGCGAGTACGTACGCCGATGTCATTGTCCGTCGTCCATTCGATTTTTCGGCGGCGGCTTTCGGTGAGCGCGGCATCCTTGAGGTCGTCTCGCTCCTGCCGAAGTCGTACCCGGGTCATGTCCTCCTGACGGAGGATGAGGGTGTGCTGCTCGGAGAGGACGACTGCCCGTGCGGGCGCAGGGGCAAGTATTTCAAGGTGCTCGGCAGGCTGAAGCAGGCGGAGCTGAGGGGGTGCAGTGATACCTATGCGGCAGCATTTTGACAGCGTGACCTATGCGCTCGGCAGTGCGGAAATCGAGGTACAGATGGAGCGGGTGTGCCCGCTTCTCGTCTTTTCGGAGGAGGCGTGTGCGTTCCTCTCCGCGCTCTCGGCAAGAATTCTCAAGGACGCAGAGGCGAAGGCATTTCCTGATGTCATGACGCTCGGATTCTGGTGCCGTCCCGCTGCGCTGCGGCAAATGTACCGCGTCTATGAGGCGGAGAAAAACAGGATTGGGCGCGGTATTGTCTTTCACATCGCACCCTCGAATGTGGCTGTGAACTTTGCATACTCGTGCCTTGCGGCATTCCTCGCGGGAAATGCAAGCGTCGTGCGTTTGCCGTCGAAGGACTTTCCACAGGTCGATGTTCTCTGTCGAATTTTCGCACAGACGCTTGCGGAGTTTCCCGCGCTCTTTCCGTACTTCCTCTTTGTCCGCTACGGACACGTGCAGGACGTAACGGAGCACTACTCACGGCTGGCAAATACACGCGTGATCTGGGGCGGCGATGCGACGATTGAAGCGATACGCCGCGCGCCCCTTGCTCCGCGCGCGAATGAAATCACGTTTGCCGACCGACACTCGCTCGCCGTCCTTGACGCCGATGCCTATCTTGCGGCAGCGGACAAGGCGCGCATTGCACAGGACTTTTACAACGATACCTATCTCAGCGATCAAAACGCCTGTACCGCGCCCCACTTTGTCGTATGGCTCGGCGCAGCAGAGAAGGTCAAGGCGGCACAGGAGCTGTTTTGGCGCACTCTACATGCGCTTGTGAAGGATCGCTACACAATGCAGGCGGTTCAGGCGGTGGACAAGCTGACGCAGCTCTATCGGCTTGGTGCGTGCTTTGAGGTGCGGCAAGTTCCTGCGGAGGACAATCTGATCACGCGCGTTCGTGTAGCGAAACTGACGGAGGAGATGACCGCATACAGGGCGGGAAGTGGCTTCTTTATCGAATATCGGGCGCAGAAACTTGCAGAGATACGACCGCTGTGCGGCATTTCGTGCCAGACGCTTTCGTATTACGGCGTACAGAGGGACGCGCTTTTGCAGGAGATTCTTGCCATGCGTCCTGCCGGCGTGGATCGCATTGTGCCCTTGGGGCGTACGATGGACTTCGCACTCGTCTGGGACGGCGTCGATCTCATTCGGACAATGAGTCGTGTGGTACAGGTAATATGAGGGATGATTTTTTGACGCGACATGATAGAGGGGAATCCGGTTATGAATGACAGGAAAATTGCGGTCATCGCGCAGTGCGATCCGAGTGGCGTCTCTGCCATACGTCCGTATATTGATGCGCTCGATATACCAAATGGCTATGAAGCGGAGTTGATCGAGGTGCGCCCTGACGGGAATGTTGCGGAGACCTATCAGCGCGCCATGGAAGCAAGCGATGCGAAATACAAGATCTACCTTGCGCCGGGGAGTATCCTGCTGCGGCTGAATTTCTTTGAGGAAATGCTGCGTGTGTTTGAGAATCCGATGATCGGAGCTATGGGGCTTGTTGGCACAAAGCAGATCTCGACGACGGGCCTGCTCGCCGCATCGCCGTTTATCAAAGGGCGGCTTCTGTATACCGATGATCGTTCCTTTCGTGGCGGGGACATAGAGGGAGCGACGGAGGAAGTCATGGCGGTAAGCGGCGATCTGATCGCGACACAGTATGACATCCCATGGCGCAGAGACCTTTTCCATAGCAACTGCTTTTATGCGGAGGCGCAGTGTGTCGAATTTCGGCGCAGGGGTTACCGCAGCGTTGTGCCGCACCAAGATGAGGCATGGCTGCTCTCGGGCACAAAGGAAATATCTTATGATGATGTGAGTCAGGAGGTATTTCTCGATACATATTCAACCGATATCTACCCGCTCGTGTCGATCGTTATTCCTACGTTTGAGCGACCGCACTACTTCCGCCTCGCGCTTGAAAGCGTGCTCGCGCAGACCTACCGCAACCTGGATATCTTTATCACGGACAACTCCCATAATACGGAGACGGCAGAGATGATGCGTCGCGATTTTTCGGACGATCCGCGCATTCACTATGAACATCATCCCTCTTATGGAGCACCGGAGAATTGGACACGTGCCCACAACTATGACAATAAGGATGCGGCTTATGTCAACTGGCTGATGGATGATGACCTCTTTATGCCGGATAAGATTGCGGTCATGATGGACTGCTTCTTTGCAAATCCGGATCTCAGCCTTGTCACCTCGTATCGGGAATGTATCGATGCGGATGGAAATAAGCTGCCGGATATTCCTGCAACAAGCCCCATTGCTCAGGAGATTACGAAATTCAGCGGCGAGACAATTGGAGCAAATATTCTTGTCTATCTGACTAATTTTGTCGGTGAACCGACCACGGCACTGCTCAAAAAGAAATTTATGTTGGATGGGCATGATCTGGGCTTTTCGGGCAAGGAAGGAAAATATCTCATATCAGATTTTCCCACGTGGCTTCGCCTGCTCAGTCAAGGAAATATGGTGTATTTTCCGCAGCCGCTGAGCAAGTTCCGCGTTCATGACGGAAATGAACAGCGATCGCTGACCTCCCGCATTCGTGGTACCATTTGTTGGGCGATGGTCATTCGAGAGGCAATTGAACGCGATATCTACCTCCATGATTCAGATACTCGCCGAAAGGCTATTGCGGGCTGGTTGAGGATGGCAAGTGAATCTCTTCGTATAGCCACAACGATTCCCAATATTTGGGAGGATATGGAATTTCAAGACCTACTGTGCGTTTTTTCAGGAATGTCGGAGGCACTTCGCAAGGACTGCCGGATTGACTTTGATATCGACACGACGGTCACACTGCATATGGACGATGATGAACAATAGGAAGCAGGCAGATTATGGAAATTTCATTGGAAAACGCCCTCCACATTGTTGCAAGTTCTCTTCTCTTTGACGAAGCGTGGTATCGCAAGACCTATCGGATCGATGCGGAGAAAAATGCAGCAGAACACTATCTGACGGAGGGATATACAAAGGGCTGGAATCCGTCTCCGTATTTCTCGACGGAACTGTATCTGATAGAAAACCCGGATATCCGCTGGGCTGGCATAAATCCTTTACTGCATTATGAAATATTCGGACACCGTGAAGGGCGATACAAGGGGCATATACCCGAGGGTATTCTGCAGCGGTATCGCAAATGCGCTTGCTGTGGAAACTATGTTGCCGCGTACATGCCTTTGCCGTCATATTATTTTGAGGAGGCCAGCAAATATAGTGAAAAGGCATGGCGTTCCGAAATGGTAAATGAGACGGATTATTCTTGTCCGTGGTGTGGCAGTGCCGATCGAGAACGCGCCTATGCTGTTTGGATGAGGCGGGAGCTGACGGAAAATTTTTCCGGTGTGATCCTTGATATTGCACCTGCGCCGGCATTATCTTGCTTTATTCGTGAGAATTTCCCCAAAGCTGATTACAAGACGGCGGATCGCTATATGGAGCAGGTGGATTATCGCCTCGATATTATGGACATGAACTGCCTTGCGGATGAGAGTGTCGATTTCTTTATCTGTTCCCATGTCTTGGAGCATGTGCGCGATGATCGAAAAGCGATGCGTGAACTGCACCGCATCCTGAAAAAGACGGGATGCGGTATTCTCGTCGTACCGATGGATCTCAACCAGACGGAGATTGATGAAGATCCCGATTGCACGGACATTGGTGAACGATGGCGCCGCTTCGGGCAGGATGATCATGTTCGAAAGTATAGCCGAGCAGGATACCTTGCGCGGCTGGCGGAGGCGGGATTCCAAGTGCTCCAATTCCAAAAGAAGTATTTTGGAACACAGGCGATGTACGAGAACGCTTTGACGGAAACGGCGACGGTTTACATCGTCGTCAAATAGAAATAGAGGGGAGGAAGAACATGAGCATCATGGTGACGCGGTCGTCGATGCCGCCGATGGAGGAGTACATCGCAGAGATCAGCGATATTTGGGAGTCGCGCTGGCTGACGAATATGGGCGTCAAGCATCAGGCATTTCAAGCGGCATTGCAGGAGTTTTTGGGCGCACCGAATATCGACCTCTTTACGAATGGGCATATGGCGCTCGAGCTTTCGCTGCAGGCGCTGAATCTTTCGGGTGAGGTTATCACGACGCCGTTTACGTTTGCCTCTACAACGCACGCGATTGTGCGCAACGGACTGGAGCCGGTATTCTGCGACATTGATCCGAATGACTACACCATGGACGTGACAAAGCTCGAGCGCCTTATCACGGACCGTACGTCTGCCATTATGCCGGTTCATGTCTATGGGAATGTCTGCAACGTAGAGGAGATCGAGCGCATTGCCCATAAGTACGGGGTGAAGGTGATCTACGATGCGGCGCATTCCTTCGGCGTGCGCTATCAGGGGAAGAGCACGGCAGCATTCGGCGATGTTTCGTGCTTCAGTTTCCACGCGACGAAGGTCTTTCACTCCATCGAAGGAGGTGCGGCGTGTTTCCATGACCGGGAGCTTGGGGAAAAGCTGTCGCGCCTGAAGAATTTTGGCATTCGTGATGCGGAGTGCGTCGACGGGGTGGGCTCGAATGCGAAGATGAACGAGTTCTGTGCAGCGATGGGGCTGTGCAATCTGCGCCATGTCGAAGGCGAGATTGCACAGCGGAAAGCAGTTGCGGAGCGATATCGTGAACGGCTGGAGGGGATAAGCGGCGTACAGCTGAATCCGATCCAGCCGGATGTTGCACCGAACTATGCCTATTTCCCTGTCGTGTTTCACGAAGCGGAGTTCGGCAGCACGCGCAACGAGGTGTTTGATGCGCTGCAGCGGGTAGATGTTTACAGCAGAAAGTATTTCTATCCGCTGACGAATACGTTTGACTGTTTTCATGGCAAGTATGACGTGGAACAGACGCCCGTAGCGCGTCACATTGCAAATCGCGTTTTGACATTGCCGATTTATGCAGATTTGGAGCTTATGCTGGTGGATCGCATTTGCGACGTGATCCTTTCCTGTAATAGCTGACATGTTGTTGCAAAATACATCGTTTTGTGCTAATCTTATCGTTGCATTCATACGATAATGGCATTGACGTTGTGCGGACGCCCTCGTCCCCTCGGGACGGGGGTGTTTCTTTCGGGAGGAACAGACAGATGAGTCAGGAATCCGGTGCAAATATTCCAAAGACATATGATCCGGCGAGCTTTGAGCGGAAGTGGTACGAATACTGGGAGTCACATAATTTATTTCACGATGATGCGGACGAATCTCGTGAGCCGTACAGCGTAGTTATCCCGCCGCCGAATGTGACGGGGCAGCTCCACATGGGGCACGCGCTCGACGAAACGCTGCAGGACATCCTCGTGCGCTATCAGCGCATGCGCGGCAAGAACACGGTCTGGGTGCCGGGCTGCGACCACGCCGGCATTGCGACACAGGCAAAGGTGGAGGAGAGTCTGCGCGCGGAGGGCACGAACCGCTTCGAACTCGGGCGCGAGAAATTCCTCGAACGTGTCTGGGATTGGAAGCAGCAGTACGGCGACCGCATCATGTATCAGCTGCGCATGCTCGGTGCGTCCTGCGACTGGGCGCGCGAGCGCTTCACGATGGACGAGGGATGCTCGCGCGCGGTGCGCGAGGTGTTCGTGAGCCTCTATGAGCAGGGGCTGATCTATCAGGGCACGCGCATCACGAATTGGTGCCCGCACTGCTCGACGGCGATCTCGGACATCGAGGTCGATCACGAGACGGAGGAGGGGCATCTCTGGCATCTTCGTTACCAAATTGAGGGAACGGACGACTATGTTGAGATCGCGACAACGCGCCCCGAGACGATGTTCGGCGATACGGGTGTCGCCGTCCACCCCGACGACGAGCGCTACAAGCACCTTGTCGGCAAGACGCTGATCCTGCCCGTGGTGGAGCGGCGCATCCCACTTTTCGCCGATTCCTATGTCGATCCCGCATTTGGAACAGGTGCGGTCAAGGTGACGCCGGCGCACGACCCGAACGACTTCGAGATGGGGCTGCGGCACAATCTTGAGCAGGTCGTTGTGATCAACGCGGATGGAACCATGGGCGAGGGCGCAGGCAAATATGCGGGGCTCGACCGCTACGAATGCCGTAAGGCGCTCGTCAAGGAGCTTGAAGAGATCGGTGCACTCGTCCGCACGGAGAAGCATGAGCACGCCGTCGGGCACTGTTCGCGCTGCAAGACGACGATCGAACCGCTCGTGTCGAAGCAGTGGTTCGTCCGTATGGAGGACCTCGCGAAGCCGGCGATTGCGGCGGTGAAGGACGGGCGCATCCGCTTCGTCCCCGAACGCTTTACGAAAATCTACGAAAACTGGCTTGAGAATATCCGTGACTGGTGCATCTCGCGTCAGCTCTGGTGGGGGCACCGCATTCCCGCGTGGCACTGTGAGGACTGCGGCGAGACCTCTGTTTCGCGTGAGGACATCACGGCGTGCACGCACTGCGGCAGCAAGCACATCCATCAGGATGAGGACGTGCTCGATACGTGGTTCAGCTCCGCACTCTGGCCGTTTGAGACGCTCGGCTGGCCCGAGGATACGGTAGATCTGCGCCATTTTTACCCGACGGCGACGCTCGTCACGGGGTACGATATCATCTTCTTCTGGGTTGCGCGCATGGTCATGATGGGGCTGCGCTTCGGCGACGATGTGCCGTTCCGCGATGTGTTCATCCACGGGCTCGTGCGCGACAGCGAGGGGCGCAAGATGTCGAAGTCGCTCGGCAACGGCATCGACCCCGTGGAGGTCATCGAGAGATACGGTGCGGACACGCTGCGCTTCATGCTCATCACGGGCAATACGCCGGGCAACGATATGCGCTTCTACTGGGAGCGCGTGGAGGCGGCGCGCAACTTTGCAAATAAAATTTGGAATGCCTCGCGCTATATGTTGATGAATCTTGAGGGCACGGACGATGCGTTTGTCCCCGAGGAGAGCGACTATACGCTTGCCGACCGTTGGATCCTGACGCGCTCTGCCGAAACGGTGCGCGCGGTGACGGCGAATCTTGAGAACTACGAGCTCGGCGAGGCGGGGCGCGCGATCTACGAGTTCCTGTGGAGCGAGTTCTGCGACTGGTACATCGAGCTGACGAAGGCGCGGCTCTACGACAAGGAGAATGTGCGCGCAAAGAACACGGCGCTCTATGTCCTGCGCACGGTTCTGGAGCGCACGATGCGCCTGCTGCATCCCTTTATGCCGTTTCTCACGGAGGAGATCTGGCAGAAACTGCCGCACGCGGGTGAGAGCATTATGCGTGCGCCGTGGCCCGAGGTCGATGAAAATGACATCGACACCGAGGCGGAGGCGGCGATGACCGCGATCATGGAGGTCATCAAGGTGACGCGCAATCTGCGTGCGGAGCTTGGCACGCCGCCCGGTAAAAAGAGTGCACTTCTCCTGCGCGTACGCGACAATGCTCTTGCAGATACGTTTGCGGCGCATACGGACTATTTTCATGCGCTTGCTTCCGCGTCCGAGGTTTCCTTCCTCGCGGCGGATGCACCCGACCCGGAGAACGTCGTCACGGGCGCACTGGCGGGTGCGGCAGTTTACCTGCCTCTGGCGGGACTCATCGACGTGGAGAAGGAAACGGCGCGTCTGACGAAGGAGCGCGACAATCTGGAAAAGGAAATTGCACGCCTTTCGGGCAAACTCTCGAACGCGGGCTTTACATCGAAGGCACCTGCGGCTGTCGTGGCGGCGGAGCGCGAAAAGCTCGCGGGCTATGAGGAGAAGATCGGGCTCATCCGGACGCGCCTCGCGGATCTGGCGAAGCTCTGAGGTGCTCCGATGAACTACGCGGAGTCGCTTCACTATCTCGATGAACTGAATACGTTCGGGATCCGTCTGGGGCTCGCGCGCATGGAGGAGCTCTGTGCGCGTCTGGGGAATCCCGAGCGCAGCTATACGACCATCCATATTGCAGGAACGAACGGCAAGGGCTCCGTTACGCAGATGATGGATGCTGTCTTCCGTGCGGCGGGCATCCGCTCCGGGCGCTATCTATCGCCGCACCTCATCTCCTACACGGAGCGCATGAGTGTGGACGGGCACGACATCTCGGAGGAGCAGTTCGCCGCGCTCCTCACGCGTGTGCGCGCAGCTGCGGATGAAATGGTCGCGGCAGGGCATGAGCATCCGACGCAGTTCGAGGCGCTGACGGCGCTTGCCTTCCTCTATTTCAGAGAGGAGCAGGTCGAGATTGCCGTGATCGAAACGGGGCTCGGAGGGCTTCTCGACTCGACGAATGTCATTGAGCCTGCACTCACGATCATCACAAATGTGGCGATGGATCATGCCGACCGCTGCGGCGGGACACTTGCCGGCATCGCCGAGCACAAGGCGGGCATTATCAAGGAGGGCGTGCCTGTCATCACGGCGGCGACAGGGGAGCCGCTTGAAATCATCGAGCGGCGCGCGGAGGAACTCGGCGCGGATGTCTTTGTCTGCGGCGAGGACTTTTCCAGCCAGATCTTCTTCCCCTCCGGGGGAGGACAGTGCGTCGCCTTCCACTCCGTCGTCTGCCGCGAGCCAGAGCCGTTCGCGCTTGCACTTGCCGGGGTTCATCAGGCGGAGAACGCCGCGCTCGTCATCATGGCGGCAAAGCTCCTCGAGCGCGAGGATGTGCGCGTGACGGAGAAGGCCATTCGCACGGCACTGCGTACGGTGCGCCATCCCGCGCGCTTTGAAATCCTCGCGAACGAGGGCGTGCCTGTCGTTATCGACGGTGCGCATAATCCTGCGGGGATGCGGGCGCTGCGCACGGGGCTCGACACATATTTCCCCGATCTGCCACGCGTCTTTCTGCTCGGCATTTTGAAAGATAAGGATATTGATACCATGCTCGCCGCACTTCTGCGTCCCGGCGATCAGGTCGTCACCGTACGCCCCAACTCGGAGCGCGCGGCGGCTGCGGATGTCGTTGCTGCCGTTGCCGCCGGGATGGGGCTGGTCGCGGTTGCCTGTGATGACCGCGCAAAGGGGCTGGATGAGGCTGTGCGGCGCGCTCATGTACGCAGCGCTCTGCTCGTTGTCGCCGGCTCGCTCTACCTCGTGGGCGATATCCGCGCGATGCTTACGGCGGGGAGGTGACGGCGTGGCAGAGGACTATTTTCAGGAGCGCCGCCGTTCGATGCGTCGGCGCCGCTGGGCGGGGAGGATGGCACGCATGATGCTGTACGCCGTCATCGCCGAGGCATTCCTCATCCCGCTTGCGCCGCTTGCGGCGATGGTTGTGCTGCTCATCGGCTGCGGCGCGATGCTGCTGCGTCTGCGGATCGATCGAAATTTTCATCTGCGGCGTTTGCCCTACGACGCGCCGGCACTGCTCTTCGTCGTCATCGGGCTGCTGTCGGTTGCGGTCGCGCCCGACAAGGCGTTCAGCTTCTACAATTTCTATCATCTCGTGCCGATCTATGCACTCACCTATCTGCTCGCGGGCCAGACACTGCGGAAAACGCGTGAACTGCAGCGCGTCGTCGTGGCGATGGCGCTATCGGCGCTGCTCGTCATCCTCTACGGCTTCTATCAATTCATCTTCGGCATCGACATTGCGGCGATGAAATGGGTGGACGGCGAGGCGTTCCCCGAACTCTCGAAGCGCGTCTTCTCGACATGGGAGAATCCGAACATCCTCGCGGGCTATCTTGATATCGTCGCTTGTATTGCCGTAGGAGTTGCAACGGCACTCACCCGTGGATGGCGCACGCTCGCAATTCTCCTGCTTGTGGCAGCGCTCGTGTGCCTCGGCATGACCTACGCGCGCGGCGCATGTCTTGTCATCGCCATTGTGCTGGCAGGCTATGGTGCACTGAGCAACTGGCGCGTGCTCCTCGGCATTGTCGCCATCGGGGCGGGGGCACTGCTGCTTGACCCCGTGCTCGCCGATCGTCTGCTCTCCGTCTTTACGCGCGTGGACACCTCCTCGGAGATGCGGCTCGCGTTCTGGGAGAGCACCGTTGCGATGGTGATGGATCATCCCTTCCTCGGCATCGGTTGGGGCATGTACTTTATGGTCTACCCCGAGTATGATTTCTACTTGCAGGGTGCGCCCGTGCAGATTGTCCACGCGCACAATATGTATCTGAACTATGCAGCCGAGATTGGTGTCCCGGGGGCGCTCTCGTTCCTCTGGTTCTTCTTCGGATCCCTTCTGATCGCATTTCGTCTGCCGCAGAGAGTGGCGACATGGGAGACAGTGCTCGCTGCCCATGAACACGAGTGGAAGACGGTTGCCGATGTGCGCACGGCGCTTTCACGTTGGCGCAGGCGCCGCTTCATCGAGGGACTTTCACTTGGACTCGGACTCGCATTCGTTTCCGTTGCGCTCAACGGCATGACGGATCATCTGCTCTTTAATATACCGTCCTCTATGCTGCTCTGGATGCTCGCTGCCATGACGGCGGCGGCGCATGCGATTGCGGGGGAGATGAAGGAAGGATGACTATGCAGGAAAATCTATCCATATCCAAGGCCACCGTTGACCGCCTGCCGCGCTACTATCGCTGTCTGCGTCAGCTGACGGATGAGGGCGTGGAGATTGCCTCCTCGGAGGAACTCGGTCGCCGCCTTGCCATCAACCCCGAACAGATTCGAAAAGACCTTGCGTTTTTCGGACAGTTTGGCAAGAAGGGCGTGGGCTACTACGTTGCGGAACTCAAGGAGAGCATCGGCAATATTCTGGGGCTCGACCAACATTGGAACGTTGCGATCATCGGCATGGGACATCTCGGTGCCGCGCTTGCAAACTATCAGGGGATCGCGCGCCTTGGCTTTCATCTCGTTGCAATTTTCGATGTGAATCCGGTCGTGATCGGCACGCGCGTCGGCGAGCGCCGCGTGGAGGATATTGCCTATCTCGCGGAGATCATTGCCGAGCGTGACGTGCAGATCGGCGTCATCGCCGTGCCTGCCGCACATGCACAGGACGTTGCTGATCAGCTTGTTGCGGCGGGCATCCGCGGCATCTGGAACTTCGCTCCGATCAAGCTGCAGGTGCCGCCGAACGTCCCGTTTGTCAGCGAAGATTTGTCCGTCGGACTCAGTTCACTCTCGTATTATCTGACGCACACAAGCGCGGAAAACGAGGATCTGTCAGACAAAAAATTGCCGGATTAAAACTTATTTGCTCTTTTTTTCACAAATCACAGAAAATGCCGTCAATGTAATCTTGACGGCATTTTTTTTTCGTGATATCCTAAGGAAAGATATAATTGACATGTGCATCTATGATAACTTGCAGTTATTCAGAAAATTCCTACCATGAATAATTTACAAGATGAAATGAGAATTCCTGAATGTCTGCGGTTGTTTGTTGTGTGTGTCATAGGAGTATCAACGGACGACGGCGATACCTGCCGGCGTATCAGAGGGAGGTTTTTCTATGATCGATATTTCCGATCGCATACCCAAGTCCTTGGCTGACAAGGTTGTCAGTGCGGAGACGGCAGCAGAGTATTTTGCTGACGGCATGACCATCGGTGCCAGCGGCTTTACGCCGTCCGGTTATCCGAAGGCAGTTCCACTTGCCATCGCCGAACGCATGAAGAAGAATCCGTTCAAGGTCAATATCTGGACGGGCGCTTCGACCGGTCCCGAGCTCGACGGTGCGCTTGCTGAGGCGGGCGGCATCAAGCAGCGCCTGCCGTATCAGACAAATACGCCGCTGCGCAATGCGATCAACTCCGGACTGGTGAACTACATCGATATGCACCTCTCCGAGGTGGCGCAGCAGTCGCGTGAGGGCTTCCTCGGCAAGATCGACGTTGCGCTCGTCGAGGCTGTCGCCATCACCGAGGAGGGCATCATCCCCTCGACCTCGGTCGGCAATACGCCGTCGTTCATCCAGAGTGCGGACGTGGTCATCGTTGAGGTGAACACGAGCCAGCCGATGGAGCTTGTCGGCATGCACGACATCTACATCCCTCTCGATCCGCCGAACCGTCTGCCGATTCCCATTACGAAGGCGGGCGACCGCATCGGTACGACGTTCATGCCGTGCCCGCTGGAGAAGATCAAGTACATCGTTCCCTGCGACATCACGGACAAGACACGTGCCCTTGCACCGGTTGACGAAGCGGCGCGCAAGATGGGGCAGTTCACGGTCGATCTTCTCAAGAAGGAGATTGCCGAGGGACGTATGCCAAAGGGGCTCCTGCCGCTACAGTCCGGTGTCGGCAACGTGGCGAACGCGGTCATCGCCGGCTTTGTCAGCTCCGACTTCACCGATCTTGAGGTCTACACCGAAGTCATTCAGGACGGCATGTTCGACCTTGCAGACGCGGGCAAGCTGAAGTTCGCATCGGGCACCGCGTTCTCGCCCTCGCCCGAAGGCCTGCAGCGCTTCTATAAGGACATCGATAAGTACAAGAAGATCATGATGCTCCGTCCGCAGGAGATCTCGAACAACCCCGAGGTTGTGCGCCGTCTCGGCGTCATCGCGATGAACACGGCGATCGAGGTCGATATCTACGGCAACGTCAACTCCACGCACGTTACGGGCACGAAGATGATGAACGGCATCGGCGGCAGCGGCGACTTTGCGCGCAACGCCTACCTCACGATCTTCTACACGCAGTCTGAGGCGAAGGGCGGCAAGATCTCGTCCATCGTTCCGTTCTGCTCGCACATCGACCACGGCGCGCACGACGTGGATGTCGTCATCACGGAGCAGGGCGTTGCGGATCTGCGCGGCAAGTGCCCGCGCGAACGTGCGCTCGAGATCATCAACAACTGCGCACATCCGGACTTCCGTCCGATCCTGCTCGACTACTACGAGCGTGCACTTGCAGCGACGAAGGGCGCACAGACGCCGCACCTTCTCGATGAGGCGCTTTCCTTCCATCAGCGCTTCCTCGCGACGGGGTCGATGCAGAAGTAATACAAACGAGACAAAAAGGGCAAAAAGCCCTTTAGGGAATAACCCAACACAAAAAGAACTGTAAAGGCAAAGGAGAATATTTTCATGAGCAATGAAAACATCCAGGCGGGGCTTGACAAGTACAATGCTACCGTCGAAAAGGCAACGGCGAAGTTCCCGGCACGTCCTCACATCCCAGAGCAGGGACTCTACACCCCGCTCGACATTCAGGAGACGGACTACGCACAGGACATCGGCTTCCCCGGTGTCTATCCCTATACCCGCGGCGTGCAGCCGACGATGTACCGCGGACGCTTCTGGACGATGCGTATGTACGCAGGATTCTCCACGGCGGAGGAGTCCAACAAGCGTTACCGTTACCTCATCGAGAGCGGCGCAACGGGGCTTTCCTGCGCATTTGACCTCCCGACACAGATCGGCTATGACTCTACGGATGCCATCTCCGAGGGCGAGGTCGGCAAGGTCGGTGTTGCGATTGACTCGCTCGCCGACATGGAAATCCTCTTCGATCAGATCGACCTCGGCAAGGTCTCCACGTCCATGACGATCAACGCGCCCGCGTCCGTCCTCCTCGCGATGTATATCGCCGTGGCGGAGAAGCAGGGCGTCTCGGCAGACAAGCTCAAGGGCACGATCCAGAACGACATTCTGAAGGAGTATGCGGCGCGCGGCACGTATATCTTCCCGCCGCGCCCGTCCATGCGCCTCATCACGAACATTTTCGAATATTGCTCCAAGAACGTCCCGAACTGGAACACCATCTCCATCTCGGGCTACCACATTCGCGAGGCCGGTTCCACGGCATCGCAGGAAATTGCATTCACCATTGCGGACGGCATTGCCTACGTCGAGGCCGCCATCAAGGCAGGGCTCAGCGTCGACGATTTCGCGGGACGCCTCTCCTTCTTCTGGAACGCACACAACAACGTGCTCGAGGAGGTTGCGAAGTTCCGCGCGTCCCGCCGCATCTGGGCAAAGGTCATGAAGGAACGCTTCAAGGCAGAAAAGCCGAAGTCCATGATGCTCCGCGTCCACACGCAGACGGCAGGCTCCATGCTCACCGCACAGCAGCCGAACAACAACATCGTCCGCGTCGCACTCCAGACGGCCGCTGCCGTCATGGGCGGCACGCAGTCGCTCCACACGAACTCCCGCGACGAGGCGCTCGCGCTTCCGACGGAGGACTCGGTCATGGTCGCACTCCGTACACAGCAGATCGTTGCGTACGAGAGCGGGCTCGCCGATGTCATTGACCCGCTCGCGGGCTCCTACTACGTCGAGGCGATGACCAACCGCATCGAGAAAGAGGCTTGGGAGTACATCAAGAAGATTGACGATCTCGGCGGCGCCGTCGCGGCGATCGAGAAGGGCTACATCCAGAAGGAGATTCAGGACAGTGCCTACAAGTGGCAGATGGACGTCGAGTCCGGTGCCCGCGTCATCGTCGGTGTCAACAAGTTCCAAGTGGAGGAAGAGGCGCCGAAGAACCTGCTCCGCGTCGACGCATCCGTCGGCGAGAAGCAGAAGGCAAAGGTCGAGGCGATGAAGGCGAAGCGCGACAATGCTGCTGTTCAGGCGGCTCTCGCAGACCTCAAGAAGGCGTGCAGCGACGAGAACGAGAACCTCATGCCGCACATCCTCTCAGCGGTCAAGACCTACGCGACGCTCGGCGAGATCTGCGGCGTCATGCGCGAGGTCTTCGGCGAGTACGAGGCACACGTCAATCTGTAAGCGTCGGTGCTTTTGCGGATCAGTGTTTGGTGAATGCAAGGGGGCGTGCCGCGCGCGTAAGCGGCGGCAGCCCCGTTCAGGAGGAATATAAAAATGGCAGAGAAAATCAGAGTGCTCGTTGCAAAGCCGGGTCTGGACGGTCATGACCGCGGTGCGAAGGTTGTTGCCCGCGCCCTGCGCGATGCGGGATTCGAGGTCGTCTATACCGGCCTTCGTCAGACCCCCGAGGAGATTGCGGAGGCAGCTCTGCAGGAGGACGTGAACGTCGTTGCGATGAGCATTCTCTCGGGTGCGCATCCGCATCTCTTCCCGAAGGTGGTCAATCTCCTGCGCGAGAAAGGCATGGACGACGTGCTCGTCATCGGCGGGGGCGTCATCCCCGAGGGCGACATCCCCGCACTCAAGGATGCGGGCGTTGCCGCAGTATTTACCCCCGGCACACCGACCGGCGAAGTGGTTGACTTCATCAAGGAACACGTAGCGTAACAAACACTGTTGAAAGGATGGATGACAGACAGAAAATCGTTTCGTCTGTCATCCATTCCATTGTTCCGATAAAGTCACTGCGCGAAGGAGGTGGGCGCATGGATATAGCAGCCGAAGTGCTGAAGGGCAACCGCCTCGCGCTCTCGCGCGCCATCACGGCGATCGAGAACGAGCGTGAGACAGCGACCGACATCATGAAAGCGCTCTATCCGCATACGGGACATGCCTATGTTCTGGGCATTACCGGCCCTCCGGGTGCGGGCAAAAGCACCATGACGGATAAGATTGCCAAGGAATACCGCAGGCGCGGGAAAACCGTCGGCATCATCGCCGTCGATCCCACGAGTCCCTTTTCCGGCGGTGCCATTCTGGGCGACCGCATCCGTATGAACGACTTGACGCTTGATGAGGGGGTCTTTATCCGCAGCATGGGAACGCGCGGCAGCCTTGGCGGCCTCTCGCACAAGACGGCGGACGCGGTAAAGGTCATGGATGCATTCGGCAAGGATATCATCTTTGTCGAGACCGTTGGCGTCGGGCAGTCCGAGGTGGATATCGTGCGGGCGGCGGATACCACAATGGTCGTGCTGATTCCCGGTATGGGCGACGACATCCAAGCGATCAAGGCGGGCATCTTGGAGATCGGTGACGTGTTCGCCATCAACAAGTCCGATCTTGACGGTGCGGATAAGCTTGTCCGTGAGATCAACATGATGCTGGATTTGGATGACCACATGTCCGACTGGCGACCGCCGATCCGTAAGGTTATCGCGAATCGCGGCGAAGGGATCACGGAGCTGGTCGACACCGTAGAGGAACACCGTGCCCATATCGAGGGCAATGGCGTTCTTGCCGCGCGGCGCACGCGCCGCACGCGCGATGAGATGTTGGACATCCTGCACGCAGGTGTTCGGCGCAGCATCGAACGCCGCATCGTCGATACGGGCAGACTCGATGACTATGTGGCGCAAATCAAGGCGCATGAGACCGACCCCTACACCGTAGTGGGCGATGTCATGGCCGAAATGTTATCTTAACAGTGGAAATTGACAGCAATTTCCCAAGGAGGAAGTACCTATGTTCAAGGTTCTGGCAGTAGATCACATCGGCATTGCCGTGAAGGATCTCGAAGAGGGGAAGAAATTCTGGTCGGACGTGATCGGCATTCCCTGCACGGCTGAGGAGACGGTCGCCGAGCAGAAGGTTACAACGACATTCCACCCGACACCGAACAAGAGTGAGATCGAGCTGCTCATCGGCACGGCGGACGACAGCCCGATCACGAAATACATCGAGAAGAAGGGCGAGGGCATCCAGCACATTGCTCTGCGCGTTGACAACATCGAGAATGCGATCGCCGACCTCATGGCAAAGGGCGTCCGGATGATCGACGAGAAGCCGCGCATCGGCGCGGGCGGCGCAAAGATCGCGTTCCTGCATCCGAAGTCGACGAAGGGGGTTCTCCTCGAGATCTGCGAGCATGAGGATCGCTGAGAAGCGACCCGCCATACTTGACGCATATTCCCTGCGGAGCATTCGGTTTCGCAGGCAGATTACAGGAGGGATATGATGTCCACAGTCCAGGAAAAAATTGAGCTCATGCTGGAGAAGAAAGAGCATCTCATGCAGGGCGGCGGCGCCAAGAGCATCGAGAAGCAGCACAGCAAGGGCAAGCTCACCGCGCGTGAGCGCCTGAACCTGCTCTTCGATGAGGACACCTTCATCGAGCTGGATATGTTCGTTCGTCATCGTTGTACCAACTTTGGTCAGGATAAGAAGGATCTGCCCGGCGAGGGCGTTGTGACGGGATACGGCACGATCAACGGCCGCCTCGTCTACGCGTTCGCGCAGGACTTCACGGTTGAGGGCGGCTCGCTCGGCGAGAAGCACGCACACAAGATCTGGAAGGTCATGGACCTCGCCATGAAGATGGGCGCACCCTGCATCGGCATCAACGATTCGGGCGGCGCGCGCATCCAGGAGGCAGTCGACGCACTTTCGGGCTACGGCGGCATCTTCTACCGCAACACGAAGTCCTCGGGTGTCATCCCGCAGATCTCCGTCATCATGGGACCCTGTGCGGGCGGCGCGGTTTACAGCCCTGCGCTCACGGACTTCATCTTCATGGTGAAGAACACAAGCCAGATGTTCATCACCGGTCCTGCGGTTATCAAATCCGTCACGGCGGAGGAGGTTACGGCGGAGCAGCTCGGCGGTGCGATGACGCACAACAGCCGTTCCGGCGTTGCGCATTTTGCGGCGGAGAACGATCAGGACTGCATTGACCAGATCCGCTATCTGCTCTCCTTCCTCCCGAGCAACAACATGGAGGAGACTCCGCGCGTCGAGACGGGCGATGACCCGAACCGCCAGGAGGAGAGCCTCAATACGCTCATCCCCGACAACCCGAATGCGCCGTACGATATGAAGGATGTCATCCGCGCGCTGGTCGACAACGGCGAGTTCTACGAGGTGCACCAGCATTTCGCGACGAACATCATCTGCTGCTTCGCGCGCTTTGATGGTCGCACGGTCGGCATCATCGCGAACGAGCCGAACGTCATGGCAGGCTGCCTTGATGTCGACGCGTCCAACAAGTCGGCGCGCTTCATCCGCTTCTGCGATGCGTTCAATATTCCGCTCGTCAACCTCGTCGACGTGCCGGGCTTCCTGCCGGGCGTCGATCAGGAGTACAGCGGCATCATCCGCCACGGTGCGAAGATGCTTTATGCATATAGCGAGGCGACCGTGCCGAAGGTCACCGTCATCACGCGCAAGGCGTACGGCGGCTCCTACATCGCAATGTGCAACCGCGAGCTCGGTGCAGATCAGGTCATGGCGTGGCCGACGTCTGAGATCGCCGTCATGGGACCTGCGGGCGCTGCCAACATCATTTTCCGCAAGGATCCGGACAAGGATGCACGCACGGCGGAGTACATCGAGGAGTTCGCAACCCCGTACAAGGCGGCAGAACGCGGCTACATCGACATGGTCATTACGCCGAGCGAGACACGCCCCTACATCATCACGGCGCTGAACGCGCTCTCGAGCAAGCGTGAGGACAACCCGGCGAAGAAGCACGGGAACATTCCGCTCTAAGCTAGGAGGTAGTATATGGCTGCAAACAAAGTGGCGCCGGAGATCGTCGCCGCCATCACCGCTGCCGTTCAGTCGGTAATGGGGAGCAAGGTTGTCGCCGTGCGTATCAAACCCGCAGAGGTCTGGACGCTTGCCAACCGCAGTAAGCTTTGAGGTAATCCTGCACCCGCAGGAATCCTGTCATTAGGGAATATAAATGTTGGAGGAATAACACATGAAGAAGTTCAACATCACTGTCAACGGTACTGCTTATGAGGTTGAGGTCGAGGAGGTACGTGCAGGCGGCGCTGCTGCTCCTGCTGCCGCTCCGCGCGCTGCTGCACCTGCGCCCGCTCCCGCTGCTGCACCGGCTGCACCGGCAGCAGCATCTGCGGCACCGGCAAAGGCGGCGGGCGCAGGCGAGCAGTCCGTGGACGCTCCGATGCCGGGCAAGATCATCGAGGTCAAGGTCTCGGTCGGTCAGGCAGTCAAGGCGGGCGATACCCTCCTCATCCTCGAAGCGATGAAGATGCAGAACGAGATCGCCGCTCCTGCCGATGGTACGGTCAAGGCCGTCAACGTCTCGGCAGGTCAGTCGGTCAAGGTGCGCGAGTCCCTCGTCATCCTCGGCTAATCGCACGAATACGATACATTCGGGGGCCCCATGCGGGGCTCCTTTTCATTTGACCAAAGAGAGCGAATTTCTTATAATGAGGACAAGAAATAACAAGACTTGAGAAATAT
>NZ_GL892076.1:40395-46343 GCF_000213975.1 Centipeda periodontii DSM 2778 | reverse complement strand
CCCGGAGGAGGAGAACGGAAAGGCATCTGCGCTTGATATCCTGTGTATGACGAATGATGAAACACAGGTCAATATCGAAGTGCAGGTGCAGAAACGTCAGAACATGGGACAGCGCAGTCTGTACTACTGGGCGAAACTCTATCAGAGCACGCTGGGGCGGGGCGAGAACTACGAGAATTTGCGGCGGACGGTCGCGATCAATTTGCTCGGATATGAATATCTGCCGTTATCGGGATTTCACCATATGTACGGGCTCTATGACGAGACAGGCGTGCACCGACTGACCGAGGATCTTGAGATACACTTTTTGGAGCTGCCAAAAGTAACGCGGAAGGATATCCGCAGTATGCGGACACTGGACAAGTGGATGGCTTTTATCAGCAACAAACTCAGTGATGAGGAAATGGAGGCGATTGCGATGAGCGAGGCGGCAATCAACACGGCATGGGACAAGATCGAGGCATTTATGCGCGATGCGGGACAGCGGCGTAAATATGAACAGCGAGAGAAGTATGAGCATGACTATGTGAGCGATATGGAGGGATCGTGGAAGGACGGCGTTATGCATGTTGCCTTGAATATGCTACGCGCGCAAACTCCCATTGCCGTTATTAAAAAGATGACGGAAATGCCAGAATCGGCTATATTAAAACTGGCAAAAGATAATGGGCTCAGTATACAAGGATAGTGAACGATATGGAGGGATCGTGGAAGGAGGGGCGAGCAGTGGGGATAGAGCAGATGGCGGAGGAGCATGGGGTTGCGGTTTCGTCGTGATCGATATGTAATCGAAGATGGTAAGCCGCTCGTGATCGGGCGGCTTTTTTGTGCGACAGAGATTTGTATTCCTAAAACGGGATTGACATAAGATGAGAAGGAGAGTATATTTAGGATTATAGTACTATAGTCTGCCTGTGTGTGGCGTGGAATGACATGGAGGGGATTGTCATGCTAAAGGAATGGAAAAGTAAACGACAGCTGTCGCTTTTTGTGGCACTCGCTTTGTCCGCAGGGGGAGGGGCGCTCTTCTCAGATTTTCAGTACGCTTATGCTGCTGATGTAAGTGGTGGGAATGTGTACGTTGATGGAACTCCTGCACATCCGATGCCGGCTGTTCCCATTGCAGGAGGAGCGATTACAAATTCCTCTGATAATGGTAACGTGTATAATAATACGCTGACAATAGATGGGGCAGCAAATCTTGGTCTTAGTTGGACTTCTGTGTTTGGCGGCTATAATGCAGGGACGGGAAATGCGACGGGCAATACGGTTATTATAAAGAATGTGACCTCTGACTATGGTGGGGGGCCTTTCTATGGGGCGGATAATTATATATGGCGGCGCCTCCGGTCACGATGCAACGAACAATACGGTTATTCTCGCCGGGAATAATTCCAGTGGCGGATATAGTGGTATGACTCGGAATGCGCATCTCATTGGCGGCGAAGGCACTGGGGACATTGTAACGGGCAATACGTTACGGGTGCAGGGAAAAGTAAATGAGACGTATGCCATCAGATCGTTTGAAAAGATGCAGTTTGATTTGGATGCCAATTTGAACAGCGGCGATTGGATGCTTTATGTGAGGAGTACATCGACTTTTGGCCAGCAGACTTTTGATTGGGGAAATATTCGTGTGACAGGAGTGCGTGCTTGGGCAACGGCGCTTGCCGCAAACAATGTCTATACACCGACGCTTACACTATATAGCGGAACGGCACTGACGCTCAATAACTATGCGCCCGCACTCGTCGGTACACGTGGAGATTACGAGTTCGGCAAACGGGCGAATACGGCCGGCACGGGCACAGTCGGTGCATCTGTTCTCTTTGTCGACGGCAACCGCTTCCAAAATGCAGGACATGGCGTCAATGTGACAACGGTCATGGGAGGGACGAACGGGACGTATTCGGGAATATCCTTCTTCGGTAACACGACGAATCATAACGAACTGAATCTCACGGGCGACAGTCATCTGCAGGCGTTTTCAGGTTTTACGGCTGGGGAGAACGGCGGCTCGGAGCACAACACATTAAATCTCCTCGCGGGCGGTGCTGTTACATATGGTGCGGCTGGCTTCACGAGGGGGATTCACCTTCTCGTCAATCCGGAGGATGAGGATCATCCGGAGCTGGTCGATACCTCCAAAAACGCAGATGCAAAGAACAACACCATCAACATCAAGGGCGGCACGCTGAATGCAAACGGCGCACTCTACAGTGGGTTTGTCGCTGTCAATCCGTGGCTCACGGCACCGAACAACGTGTCGGCAGGTGATGCCACGGGCAATATTGTCAACATCGAGAACGGAACATTCGGCGCGGGCACCACGATCTACGGCGGCTATATGCAGGGTACTGGCAAGGCGACGGGCAATATCATTAATATTGGCAAGAGTGACGGAACGCTGAATACGCCCACGCTCTCAAATGTTGCGATCTACGGTGGCTTCGGCGGCTCCGCCAGTGATGTCGTAACGGGCAACACACTCAACGTCAACACGAATGCCTCCGTACGCAACATCGCGAACTTCGGCAAGGTGAGCTTTAACTTTACGAGCACGTTCAATCAGGCAAATCCAATGCTGAACGTTGTGGGCGGGGCTGCAACGGATTTGAACTGGGATGCCATTGCCTACACGGGAACGGCACCGGTCGGGCGCTCCATCCTCATGCAGAACATGAGCAATATCAACCTTGGGGCTACATATATGGGAGCCAAACTGGCTTCCCTAACCGATACCCATGAGCGCGTCATCGATACGAACACAGGAACGGGAACGGCACAGCAGATCTACCTCGACGGCTATCAGTTTAAGAGTGCTAATGTGACACCGACCACGGGAAGCGCGACTGAGGATGTCTGGGCAGGACGCTCCGTTATCGGCAATACAACGACGGAGAATACGCTCACCTTGAACGGCAGCACCACCCATCAGGACGCCTACGGCGGCTGGACGGCAGGCACGGGCACGACGGCTGCGGCGAAGGATAGCAGCACGGACAATACCGTAAACCTCGTCAACAGCACAGTACGCAACATCTATGGCGGCTTTACCGCCGCAGCGGGCGGGAACGTAACGGGCAATAAAGTGAATATCTCAGGCGGCAGTGTCAGCGGCACCGTGCACGGCGGGTATCTTTCCCATGCCTCCGCGACAGGCGATGCCACGGGCAACATTGTCACCATCACGGGCGGCACGATGGGCGATGTCTATGGTGGATGGACGGCGGGCACGGGTGCGACTACGGGCAACACCGTGAACCTTGGCAGCGAGACCGATGCCGTTGCTTCGGGCACCACCATCGGAAAGCTCTACGGCGGCAGCAAGACGACTGCGACGGACAACACGCTGAATGTCTACGACAGTGTCACGGCGGGCAACATCGCCAACTTTGACAAGGTGAACTTCAAGGCGACGAGCAGCCATATCGCGGCGGGAGATACACTCCTGACGCTCAATGACGGCAATGCCACAACGCTTGACTGGAACAAGCTCCACGTCGATGACCTCGACAGTCTCACGGCAGACCCGACAAGCGACCGCATCCTGACGCTCATGGAGAACAGCAGTAACATCGACTTTGGCACGAGCTACAGTAGTACGGGCACGCGCGGGCGCATCCATACGGACGACTACGAGGCGGACATGACAACGGACGGCAACAGTGCCACAACCACGAAAGTCTACCTCAAGGGCTACCGCTTCCAGAACAATGATACAAGCTATGCGGGCACGACGGCTACGGATGCGTGGGGCGGACGCTCCATCATTGGCAACAAAGTACAGAAAAACAAGCTGACGCTCACGGGCGGCAGTGCGACACTGAACGCACGCGGCGGCATGGTCGAAAATACCACCGTCCCGGGCACCACGGGCGATGCCGAGCAGAACAAACTCATCCTGAACACGGGTGCAGCAGCAGCGAACGCCTATGGCGTCGAGGTTAAGACCAAGGCGGGCAGTGCGACAAAGAACGAAGTGACCATCAACGCCGGCACCGTAAATGGAACTGTCTATGGTGCGGCATTGACAAATGCGGCAGCGACAGGCGATGCCACAGGCAACACCGTTACCATCACGGGCGGCTCTGTTACAGATGTCTATGGCGGCTACACAGCAGGCACGGGGGCGACTACGGGCAACACCGTCAACCTTGGTGACGGGCAGAGTGCAATCACTGCGACCATCAACGGCGTCCTCTACGGCGGCAACAAGACGACCGTGACGGACAACACGCTGAACGTCAAGACCAACGCAACGGCGGGGAACATTGCGCACTTTGACAAGGTCAAGTTCCACCTGAACAGCACCATCAATCCTGCGAACTCGTTGCTCACACTGAACAACAGCAGCCAGACCACGGGACTCAAGTGGGATAAACTCGAAGTGGATACATCGAGCCTTACGGGTGCGGGCATCAAGACCTACGAGCCGTATCGGCTGAAGCTGATCGATAACGCGGCGGGCATTGCGACGGCGGGCTATACGGGTGCGAAGGACAGTTCCACTGACAAACTTGAATACATCATCGATACCGACAGCCATGCGGCGAATGCGACGCAGTACATCACGCTCGAAGGGTATCAGTTTAAGGACAACAGTGCGGCGACCTATACTGCTACGGATGGGACGCATACGGAAGCATGGGCGGGACGCACAAAGGTCGGCAACAAGGTAGAGAACAATAAGCTGACTGTTACGGGCGGCACGATCAGTGCGGCGGCGTACGGCGGACTTGTGGAGAACAACAAGCTTGACGGAGGCGGCAACCCGCTCCCGACGGGCGATGCGGAGAAGAACACCGTCGTCGTTGCGGGTGGCACAGTCGCCAATGCCTACGGTGCCGAGGTGCGCACAAAGGACGGCAGTGCGACGGAGAACACCGCCGAAATTACAGGCGGCACGGTCGGTTCTGTCTACGGTGCGTCCCTTGCGGCTGCGAATGCAGCGGGGAGCGTTACAAAGAGCAAGGTCAATATCTCCGGCAGTGCCAACATCACGGGCAATGTCTACGGCGGGCATATTGCACAGGCGAATGCAACGGGGAATATCACAGGCTCGACGCTCAACCTAACGGGCGGCTCTGTCGGCGGTGCGACATATGCAGCCTATAACGGCGGCAGCGGCGATGCCAAGGACAGTATTGTCAACCTCACGGGTGGAGCACTGCACGATGTCTACGGCGGAAAGGTGAACGGCACAGGCGCAGCCACGGGACATACGCTGAATCTCTACGGCGGCTCTGTCACGGGCGATGTATACGGCGGTCACACAAATACGGGAGCGACCACAGGCAACACCGTAAACCTCGGCGACGGCACGACCAATGCCGTGACCGCGGTGACGGGCGTTATCTACGGCGGCAACCAGAATACGGTCACGGACAACGTTCTGAACGTGAGGACCAATGCCACGGCAGGCAACATCGCGCACTTCGACAAAGTCAAATTCGACCTGAACAGCACCATCAATCCAGCAAACTCCCTGCTCACACTCAATAACGGCGCGCAGACCACAGGGCTGAACTGGGCGAAGCTCGAAGTCGATACGCAGGGTCTCACGGGTGCGGGCATCAAGACCTACGAGCCGTATCGGCTGAACCTGATCGACAACGCGGCAGGCATTGCGACAACGGGCTATACGGGAGCCAAGGACAGCGTAACGGACAAATTCGAGTACGTTATCGACACGGATACCAATACGGCGACTGCCAATCGTTACGTCACACTTGAGGGCTACCAGTTTAAGGACAACACGGCGGCAAGCTATACTGCTACGGATGGAACGCATACGGAAGCATGGGCGGGACGCACCAAGGTCGGGCACAAGGTAGAGAACAACACACTCACCGTTACGGGCGGCACGATCAGTGCGGCAGCCTACGGCGGACTTGTGATCAACAACAAGCCGAGTGCGACCACGGGTGACGCCGAAAAGAATACGA
>NZ_GL892076.1:0-37322 GCF_000213975.1 Centipeda periodontii DSM 2778 | reverse complement strand
CATGCACGGCGTATCTCTCCTCTACGGCTTTGACCTGATGAAGCGAAGCAGCGATGAGCTCATTGCCACCGTCACCCGAGCGGCGATTAGCGAACAGACCAAATCCTTTGTCGAAACCAGAGCAGGAGCGACCAGCTTCATCAACGGCGGCGCCGACCTTCTTGCGGGCGCGGGCATGACCTCCGCGAAGAAAGAGGGGAGCGGGGACAAAGACAAGGACGCACGGGGGTATCATCTCTGGGCAGCGATGGAGCAGAGCGGCATGACCGTCAAATCCGGCTCCTACAGCGACATGCAGGGCTATGGACTTGCCGTTGGGTGGACGAGAGAACTCGGCAGGAAAGGACATACCCTCCTCTTCAGCCCGTTTGTCGAATACGGCAGAGGCAAGTACGACTCGTACCTGGACGACGGCGTACACGGCAGCGGCAAGATCAGCTACCTCGGCGTCGGCGTCATGGGACGCGTGGAAAACGCACAGGGACTCTGGGCAGAGGCGGCACTGCACGGCGGCAAGACACGCAGCGACTACAGCGGCTCGCTCTATACGGGGACGAGCTCGCACTACGACAGCTCGAACGCGTACTATGCGGCACATCTGGGCATTGGCAAAGAGATGAAGACCAACGAGAAGGATCGACTGAACACCTATCTGCGGTACTTCTGGTCGTACCAGTCGGGGATGCAGGCAAAAATCCATACGGGCGGACGGAATGCAAGCGTTGATGAATACGACTTCGGCGCAGTAAGCTCGAACCGTGTACGTCTTGGATTTACATATACGCACAAGGACAGTGACAAGAGCGAGATCTTCGCAGGACTTGCCTGGGAGTACGAACTGAGCGGGAAGGCAACGGCGTCGTACCAAGGGTACGACACACCGAGTCCGAGCCTTCGGGGCGGGAGCGGGATGCTCGAAGTGGGGTACCGCTTCGCACCGAAGGACAGCCGCTTCTCGTATGATCTGCGCTTCACGGGCTGGCAGGGCAAGCGTCAGGGCTACTCCGGCGGCGCACATGTGAACTGGGCGTTCTGACAAGCAGAATATAGAACGGGGCTGCCGCATGAAGTGAAACACTTCGTGCGGCAGCCCTTTTGTATCCTTGTCAAGGGCAGGCGAAAATGATAAAATAAAGCGGATAATATGAATGACTGAATGATCAGAGGAGAGCAAAATGCGTCTGAAGATCCGAATTCTTGATCAATATATCTTTCGGGAGGTCTTTATGTCCTTCCTCTTTGCCATCTGTGCGTTCTCGGCCGTCTTCATCGGCTCGGGCACGCTTTTTCGCATTGCACAGTACATCACGGACTACGGCGCGTCACTGCCGTCGATCATCAAGATCTTTGTGTTCAGTCTGCCCGGGGTTGTCATGTGGACGTTCCCCATGTCCATGCTGCTTGCGAGTCTCCTGACGTTCGGACGCCTGTCGTCCGCGAGCGAGATCACGGCGATGAAGTCCTGCGGCATTGGTTTCGGACGCATTGCCGCACCTGCGATCCTGCTTGGTTTCGTCGTGAGCGTCGGCGCGATCCTCTTCAATGAGCACGTTGTACCGCGTGCGAATACAGCGTACCGCAACGTCATCTACTACGAGATTGAGGGCAACTCCGGCATGAAATCGCAGGAGCATCTCATTATCAAGGAAATCACGGACGGAAAGATCCAGCGTCTTGTCTACGCACGCTCCTACGACGCGGAGCGGCAGCGTCTGACGGGAGTCAGTCTGCAGGTCTTTGATGCGGCCGGCAAGGTGACACACGTCGAGAATGCGGAATACGCGGAATGGACGGGTTCTGAGTGGATCATGCACAAGGGAGATGTCTATGAGATCGCGGATGAACGCCTTGAGCGCCGCATGCGCTTTGAAACACAGGTGCTTCCCGTGCAGAAGGATCCGCGCCAGATCATCCGCGAGCAGAAGAATCCCGAGGAGATGACGATGCGTGAGCTGCGTCATCAGATTGCACTCATGCAGACACAGTATGTCAATACGACGAAGCTTGAGACAGAGCTCTATCAGCGCATTTCGATTCCGATGGCAAGCCTGATCTTCACGCTGATCGGTGTACCGCTCGGGCTGCAGCCGACGCGCAACTCTTCGTCGGCGGGCTTTGCGATGAGTGTCATCATCATCTTTATCTACTACGCACTGATGATGATGGGCAATGCGTTTGCACGCGGCGAGGTGCTGCCGGCGCTGCCGGCGGTCTGGCTGCCAAACATTGTCGGTGTCATTGCGGGCGGGATTCTCCTGCGCCGCGCTTCGCAATAATTTTCACAGGATATATGTTTGCAAACAGAAAGGGGTGACACGCTCTATGTACGGTATTACACTGATTTTTGTTCTCGCTGTCGTCGGCGGTGTCATCGCCTTTATCGGCGACCGTCTCGGCACGCGCATAGGGAAAAAGAAACTTTCCATTTTTGGACTGCGCCCACGTCATACGGCGGTCATCGTTACGATCTTTACGGGCATCTGTATCACGACGGTGACGTTCGGAATCATGGCGGCAGTGTCTGAGAATGTGCGCACGGCGCTCTTTGGCATGGATCGGCTGAACGCTATGATTGCTGAGACAACTGCAGCACTGGACTTTACCTCGGGTGAACTTACGCGTGCAAAGAGTGCGCAGGAACAGGCGAGCGGCGATCTCAAAAAATCTGAGGATGAGATTGCGCGCCTCAAAGGAGAGCAGGATGATCTGCGGGCTGAGTCCGAGCGCCTCTCGGCAGGGAACCGCGCCCTCATGATGGAAAAGGAGGGGCTCGTTTCTCTCAATGGGCAGCTCTCCGGTGAAAATGAGACCTTGCTTGCGGATATTCGGACGCTTGGCGTTCGCGCAAACGAGCTGCGCGAGAACATCCTGAATCTGCGCGAAGGGAATATCGTCTATCAGGCAGGGGAGATCATCGCAAGCGGAACAATTCCGGCAGGGCTCAGTCATGATGAGATCGAACGCGGGTTGGCGGGGATCGCCCAACTGGGTACGCGCAATATCTCGGCACGGCTCGGTGAGAACCATACGGATCAGGACATCTGGATCTATGGGCCTGAGTATGACGCCGCTGTGCATACGATTGAGGAGAGCTCCGTGGATATGATCGTGCGCATCGTGGCGGCGGGAAATCTCGTGCGCGGCGATGAGATCCGCGCCTCCATCGAGCTCTATCCGAACCGCATCATCTATCATGATGGGGAGCTCATCATCGCGCGTGTCTATGCCTCCGAGGGGGTCGGAGGTGCGGCAGAGCAGACCATCATGGCGTTCCTGCGCGAGGCCAACGCGGCGGCGTCGGCAAAGGGGATCCTCCCCGACCCGATTCGCGGAACGGTCGGCGTCATCGAGGGGGCGGAATTCTACGGGCTTGTGCAGGAACTCGCGGGGCATACGGATCCGGTCGTCATCTCTGCGTATGCGGACGGCGATACGGACGCGATGGGCCCCCTGCGGCTGAAATTTAAGATCGAGAGTGAACATGAGGGCGGGACATGAGCTGCCCTGTTTTAGCAATTGATCCCGGCCGTGAGAAATGCGGTGTCGCCGTCCTCGCGACGGACGGCAGAATTCTCGTGCAGGAGGTCGTGGTGACGGCGGAGCTCGATGCGGTCGTTGGTGCGCTCATTGCGGCGTATACACCGATCGTTATTATGGGCAACGGAACGACGAGCGCGGCGGCGAAAGCGCGGGTGGAGGCACTTGGATATGAGGTTATCCTTGTCGATGAGTACCGCACAACGGATGCGGCAAAACGCGCCTATTGGGAGGCCCATCCGCCCCGCGGCTGGCGGCGGCTTGTGCCGCGCGGCATGCTAGTGCCGCCCGTACCAGTCGATGATTTCGTTGCCGTGATCCTCGCGCAGAGGTTCCTGCAAATTGTTTGATTGACAGAGTCCCTGTCCTGCGGTAAGATGATTAGAAATGTGTTTGCGGATACCTCTACTAAGGAGAGCAATGTTTCATGCCCGATAATGTCTTAGCATTTATGATCGCGCTCGGTATGGCGCTCATACTGACGCCTGTGGTCATTGCCTTTGCGCGCCGTACGGGTGCGCTCGACAAGCCCGACGCACGCAAGGTGCATGTCCGTCCCATCCCGCGCATCGGCGGCATCGGGATCTATGCCGCATTTATGGTGTCGATCCTCGTGCAGCTTGTCTTTGTCGAGCTCACGCCCGAGTTCATGATGAGCCTGATCGGGCTCATGGTTGGCGGAACGATCATCGTTGCCATCGGCATCATCGACGACTACTGCGATCTGCCGGCAAAGGTGAAGCTGCTTGGGCAGATCCTTGCGGCGGTGGTGCTCGTCGTCGGCTTTGATGTGCGCATCGACTTTATCACCGACCCGCTTGGCGATTTTATTTATCTTGAACTCTTTGCGATTCCCGCGACGATCTTCTGGATTGTGGGGCTGACAAACACCGTCAACCTCATCGACGGACTGGATGGGCTGGCAGCAGGGGTTTCCTCCATCGCCGCCATCACGATCTTCCTCGTGGCGATGGAGGAGGGCATTCCCTTTGTCGCGATGGTGACGGCGGCGCTCGCAGGCGCGGCGGTCGGCTTCCTCTATTACAACTTCAATCCAGCACGCATCTTCATGGGCGATACGGGCAGTATGTTCCTCGGTTTTATGCTGGCAGGGATATCGGTGGTTGGTGCCGTGAAGAGCGCCGCGACGATTGCACTCATCGTGCCGATCCTCGCGCTCGGGCTTCCGATTCTCGATACCACGTTTGCCATTGTGCGCCGCATGCGCAACCATCGCCCGATCTTCAAGCCGGATAAGGGACATCTCCACCATCGCTTGCTCGCACACGGCTTTACGCAGAAACAGGCAGTGCTGCTCATGTATGTTGTGAGCGCGCTCTTCGGGCTATGCGCTCTTGCCCTCACGGCGGTCAGCATGCAGGCGGCGATCCTCATCATCCTGATCGTCGCGGCGGTGGTCTTCATCGGTGCACGCAAGCTGGGCATCCTGCAGATGGATGTACCACAGCAGAAATGAAGAAACAGCCTTCCCCGTTGTCACGGGGGCGGGGGACCGCGTAAGCGGTGGAAGGGACACTAAAAATCTGCTTCATAAAGAGAGGAGCACGGACAGAATGACCGGCAAAATCAAAGTCATGTCGATCTTTGGCACGCGGCCGGAGGCGATCAAGATGGCACCTGTTGTTATGGAGCTCATGCGTCACGGTGACGAGATCGAAACGCGGACGCTCGTTACGGCGCAACACCGTGAAATGCTCGATCAGGTACTGCACCTCTTCCGCATCGTTCCCGACTATGACCTCAACATCATGGCGGCGGGGCAGACGCTCTTTGACATCACTACGCGCGCCTTGCATGGTATTGACGAGGTGTTTCGGCAGGAGCGTCCCGACCTCGTGCTCGTCCACGGCGATACGACGACCACCTTTGCCGGTGCGCTTGCTGCGTACTACCACCAGATTCCCGTCGGACACGTCGAGGCTGGCCTGCGTACACACGACATCTACTCGCCGTTCCCCGAGGAGATGAACCGCCGCCTTACGGGCGGCATCGCGACCCTGCATTTTGCACCGACGCCGACCGCGCACGCGAATCTCCTCGCCGAGGGGATTCCAGAGGCGCACATCTTCGTCACGGGGAACACCGTCATCGACGCACTGCACCATACCGTGCGTCCCGACTATGTACTCCCCGCAGAGCTTGGGGGTGTGGACTTCGAAAATCATCGCGTCCTCCTCGTTACGACGCATCGGCGCGAGAATCTTGGAGAACCGATGCGCCACGTCTATCGAGCGATTCGCGACATCATTGAGGAACTGGATGATGTGGAGGTCATCTTCCCCGTGCACCGCAATCCAAAGGTGCGTGAGATTGTTCGCGAGGAGCTCGGCGGACTCGCACGTGTCCACCTCATCGATCCGCTTGACTATGAGCCGTTTGCGAATCTCATGGCGCGCGTTGATATCGTGCTTACGGACTCGGGCGGCATCCAGGAGGAAGCTCCGTCGCTCGGCAAGCCCGTCCTCGTCCTGCGTGACACGACGGAGCGCCCCGAGGCGGTCACAGCGGGAACGGTACGCCTGATTGGTACGGATGAGCAGCGCGTCTATGAGGAAACGATGCGTCTCCTCACCGAGCCGACCGCCTATACGCATATGGCAGAGGCGGTGAATCCATATGGCGACGGGAAGGCGGCACGACGCACCGTCGAGGCAATCCTCTACCACGCAGGACACACGCAGACGAAGCCGGAGCCGTTTCAGAGCGTATAAGCAGCGTTCATGATGTGGGGGAGAAGACTATGGAGCAGAAAAAAACGCCGCCTCCATCGGGCATGGCGGAGGCGCTGCGCGCCTTTGGACTCCTCTCGGGCGTCGGCATCTACTTCGTTGTCTTCCTTGGCATCTTCATCTTCCTCGGCAAATGCGCCGACGACTTTCTCGGTACGGGGCATACCTGCACCATCGTGGGCATCGTCCTCGGCTTCCCCGCCGCGATCTATTCGCTCTATCGACAGCTGAAATATTATAAAATAGTTTGAATGGCTTGTTGCCGTGCGTTTCAAAGCGTACGGCTTTTTTTGTGCGTGAAAATGAGTGCTTTGCAGGGGAGAGAGGGCAAAAAGTTCATATTTTATATTTATGATTTCAATTATATAATAATGGAAAAAGAATGATTCTTCAGAAGGGAGGAGGTTTTGTGCTGAATGTTCGATGCCGAAAGATTCTTGCCGATCTGCTGAATGCTCCTTATCCTATCCCTACAGAGATATTGATGGAAAAATACGACGTCAGTGAGCGCAGCATCAAATACGATATCGGGAAGCTGCGTGCATATCTGGCAGAGAATGCGCCGGATGTCACGCTCGCATATCAGGCACGGCGCGGATTCTCCTTTGAGGCAAAGCCCGATGCCCTGTATGCATTTCAACAAAAGATGGATGTGGAACTTCAAAAACCGTCGGCCTTCTCAAGTGAACGCATCCGCCATATAGTCTTCACAATGCTCCTTACCCGGGATTATATTACGCTGCAATCCATGGCAGATGTACTGCAAGTAAGCAAGGATACCGTGCTACGGGACATGGAGGCGGTTGACGCATTTTTTACAGCATGGAACATCCATGTCGAGCGGCGGGCACATCGTGGACTTCGTCTGGTGACGACAGAGTCGAAGAGGCGTCAGGCAATTGCCTATTTCATTCTGTCTGGGTTCGAGCTGCCGGATATGGAGAAGACAATTGCACAGTTTTGGCATGGTGCAGACGCCAAGACCTTGCAGACGACCATTTGTTGCTATCTGATGACGGAAGAAGAGTTCTCCCGACTCTATCGGGGCTGTCGCATTATTTTGCGTGAAATGCGGGCTGGGCGAGAGAACTTGCAGGCAAAGGAACTCTTGGAACTCTTTGTGCGCATTTGTGTTTCCTTTCATGCCGTGCGGAGCGGTAACGTGATTGAATCAACCGGAGATGGGGTGCACTGGAACTCAGATTTGCGGACAAGATTGGATCACCGGCTGGAGGAACTTTTCGCTGCCTTTGATCTCACGATCACACGGGATGAACTGGACTGGCTTGCACTGCCCCTTGCACATACATATGCCGCAGGTGAGAATTTCCCGGTGGAGGGGCTCGTGCGGCAGCTGATCCGGCGGACAAGCGAGGTTATGGATGTGCCGTTTGAAACGGACGGGGAGCTCTATGAGAATCTGCTCCTGCACATGCGGCGCATTCTGATCAAGAAACAGTCGTATGCGATCAATGTGAATCCGCTGATCGATGATATCCGCAGGCGCTTTGGCGGGCTCTTCGAAACGGTGAAGCAGGTCTGCTATGATCTGTTTGATGCCTCCCACATCTATCTGCACGATGGGGACATCTCCTACATCGTACTCTATTTCCGGCTAAGTTATGAAACGCTGTTTGGAAAAACGTATGTGCGCACCCTTGTTGTGTGCAGTTCGGGTATCTCGTCGGCCAAGCTGCTCATGAAGCAGCTGCAGAATACGTTTGATGTGCTACAGATCGTCGGTTGCTGCTCCATCGCGGAGGTTGAGCGTGTTGTTGCGGAGAACCCTGTGGAGCTTATTATCAGTGTTCTCCCTCTGCAGAGTCATCTCCCCTGCGTCGTCGTGCAGGCAATCCTGCAGAAGCAGGATGTAGAAAAAATTCGTGCGACGCTGGCAGAATTTCGGGTTGTATCAAAGGCACGAGAATGCACTCTGCAAAAATCAAGTCCAGTACGAACGAACGAAATGCAGATCTATCATCAGTTTGCCGAAGAAGTAATCTGCAGCGGATTCAATCTGTTTGGTCAGGTGATGGAGGCTGCCGGGCGGCGTCTTGCACCGCAGCGGGAGAAAGGACTCCTGCTACACTGCCTCCTTGCCGTCAACCGATTCGCGGGCGGAGCAGCATATGCCGGGCTTCTTCCGTCGAGAATGTATGGCGGGGAGATGGCGGATCTTGCGACAGATATTCGCAACGTACTTCGAGAATATGCTCCGAAGGTGCCAGACAGCGAGGTGGAGGCAATTTTGAATTATTTTGCGGAAGCGGAGGGATGAATGGTGGAAAAAATGGATTTGCTGCTCGTTGGCGGGCATGTATTGGATCCCTATACAGGGCGTGATGGAAGATATGATATCGGTATCAAGGGCGGGCGGGTTGCCGGGCTCTATCCGGGCGGTGGGATTCTGCCGGCGGCAGCGGAAGTGATTGATATCGATGGCGATTATCTCAGTCCCGGGTGGATCGATCTCCATGTCCATGTCGCCGATGGTGCGGTCATCGGTATTGATGCGGATACGGTGGGTGTGCGCCAAGGGGTGACGACCATTGTCGATGCAGGGAGTACGGGATCGCGAACCTTTCCCGGCTTTGTGGAACATGTCATCAGCAAGGCGAAGACGCGTGTCCTTGCGTGGCTCAATGTCTCGCGTGCAGGGCTCTTTGACGGATTATCGGAGCTTGCCGATTTGAGTGAGATCGATGAGGAAGAGACGCTGCGTCTCATTGCGGAGAACGCATCCATACGCGGCATCAAGGTGCGTATGAGCAGTTCGGTTGTAAAGGGCACGGATGTCGAGGGGCTGCGGCGTGCCAAGACGATTGCAGCAAAAGCGGAAGTTCCCGTCTTCGTTCACATCGGGAATCAGCCACCGAAGCTGACGGATGTACTCGATCTGCTCGGCGCAGGTGATGTCGTGACGCATATCTTTCACGGAAAGCCCGGCGGCTGCCTGAACGAGCGGGAGGAAATCCTGCCGCAGCTGCAGGCGGCTCTCCGACGCGGCGTCTATATCGATCTCGGGCACGGCACGGAGAGCTGTAGCTTTCACCGTATGCGGCAGGCGCATGCGCGCGGGCTCATGGTCGATACGATCAGCACGGATCTCTACAGTCGGAACTACGAGGCTCCGGTGCGAAGCCTTTCCGATACGATGGAGAAGTGCATGGCGCTCGGCATGACACTACATGAGGTAATCGCCGCAGTCACCGCGCGACCGGCAGCGATCCTGCGCATGCCCCAGATCGGCAGTCTGCGCGCCGGTTCTGTCGCCGATCTCACGCGTTTTGCCGTGTGTGATGAGGTGCGGGAATACGTCGATGCCGAGGACTGCAGGATATGCGGACATCAGACACTTGATGTAAAAGGTGTCGTGCGTGAAGGGAGTGTCACTCTGTTATGAGCGATGAGATCTGGCAGGAGATCCTAGAGGCGGAGCGTCAAAGCTGCAATTCAGAGCAGCGATTGCAGCAGGGACTTGCGGCGATTGCGGCTGCACTGGGAGACATTGCCATCCCGCGGGAGCGTTGGCTTGCGATGGGGCACCATATGGCGGAGGTGGTCAACCGATCTGCACGCAAAGAGCAGCTGGAGGAGCTGGATGAGGACACCATGGCGCAGATCGATCCCGCCTGTGTAGAGCAGAGCCGCACGATCTTGTGGGAGCTTTCCGAGGAGGGGGACACAATGCGGCGCTCTTCTGAAGTAGTGCTGCTTGCAATCCATCTGCAGTGCGCTGCCGAGGGGTTCTGAATTTTAGAAAGGGGACTATGTCATGAGCAAGGTAAAAGTTGTTATCGGAGATCGTCTGGGCAAAGGACAGAAAGTTGCCGCAGGGGTCGAAGCTGCGGGGGGCGAGGCAATCCTCATCAAGGGGGTTGGTGCGGACATGAAGATCGGCGACACGATGAAGGAGCACGATGCTGATTTCGGCATCTCGTTCTGTGGGAGCGGCGGTGCGGGTGCCATCACGGCGAAGACGAAGCACGGATACGCCGTCGAGTTCGGTCTGCGGTCGATCGATGCCGGAGTCACTGCGATCAAGAACGGGGCACGTGTGGTCGGCTTTGGCTTCATGGATAAGGAAGAGCTGGGACAGCGCCTCGTGGAGGCATATCTCGACACGAAAGCAAAATAGGGAGGCGATGACAATGCTGTCGCATCGGGAGGAAACCCTGCTGCTGGAAGGACAGGGGGAAACGGAACGAGAGGCACTGCAGCACATTCTCGGGCAGGTCAAGCCGCGCCTTGAAGTACAGGGTGGTGAGATTCTTCTGCGGATCGAGCCGAGGGATATGAAAATCGTGGATGCTTCGATTCGCATTTATACAGAGAAGTTTATGGGAATCTTGTTTCCACGCGAGCGAAAGCTCTATACGATTCGCGCACAGGTCACTGTTTCCGTGTGCAGCGTTCTGCCCGGCAGCATTCCCTACCGCGAGGATCGGGAGAAACTGTCGGTAGCACGTCATGTTTTGGAGATGCGGTAAAAGGAGGTATGGTTCATGGATTTTGTTGAGATTTTGATAAAGTCCCTCGTGATCGGAGGTCTGATCGGCTTTGCCGTCGGTGCAGGTGCGGCACGCATGTTTCGTGCACCGCAGACACAGGGGATGGGAGCATTCCGTACCCTTGGAGAGCTCAATGCCTGTGAGGGGGATCCGATCGCGCATTTTTCCTTCGGACTTGGATTCTTGTTCAACTCGTGGGCGTCGATTGTCGGAGCGGGCGCATTTACACAGGACGTGGCGCATCGCATCATCCCCAACTGGGCGGCGGCATCGCTGCTTGCACGCAATCGAAATATTGAGGAGACATTGCACAGTCCCGCGCGTATGGCGATGGCGGGGGCAGTGGTCGGTGCGCTCGTCGTCGGCATCATGAACTCGACGGCGGTTGCAATCCCGCAGGCGCTCCAGCTCATCGCGACGAAGGTGCTCGTTCCGGCAGCGAACTGGCTCATCAACCTCGTCATGCCGATTGTGTTCTGGATGGCGGCGTTGGATGCGGGACGCAGGACGGGCGTATGGGCGACGGTGCTCGGCGGTCTGTCGCATCTCGTCATGGGCAATGCCGTTCCGGGTATTGTGCTCGGTATCCTCATCGGGCAGGGACTCGAGGACAGCGGATGGAATCATATCACGCGGATCTTGGTGGTCGCGGTCATCGCTCTCTTTGTCCTCAGCGGTTTCTTCCGCGAGTTCGATCTCAAGATGATGACACAGTTCTACATCGAAGTGCCGGAGAGCTGGAAGGCGTTCCACGCACTATTTAAGGCAGGAGTGTGATGAATATGGATCGCGAGGAAATGGAAATGACGGCGGAGAAACAAAATATCTGGTTTTCGGAAATGCTCTTCCCGCTCTTTACAGCATGTCTTGCGGCTGGCGTGTTCGCAGGGACGCATATGTACTATGTGCATCACATCGGTGCGTTCAATGAGATCGCAATCGTCGCAATGCTGCAGGCGGGTATCGAGGGGGCGGGGTATGGTGCAGCTGCTGCGTTCGGTGCGAGCTTTCTCTTCGCGCGTATTCTGGAAGGTCCGCTCGTCGGCATTCTGGATATTGGCGGATCCATCATGACGGGGGTCGGCATTGGGATTCCTGCCATTCTGCTCAGCATGGGGCTCATTGGACCGCTTGAGTCCTTCCCACTTGCCCTTGTCGTGGGCGGTGGCATCGGTGCGCTCATTGGCGGCGTCATCATCTTCATTCGCCGCTATACCGTGGCGGCGGGGAATTCGACCTTTGGCGCGGATATCATGATGGGGGCGGGCAACGCTTCCGGGCGCTATCTCGGTCCCCTGATTGTCATTGCAGCGGTATCGGCATCCATCCCTGTCGGAATTGGTGCATCGATCGGTGCTGCCATCTTTTACGCGTGGAAAAAACCGATCGCGGGTGGTGCGATTCTCGGTGCGATGCTGTTCGGATCGTTTTTCCCCATCATTTCGCAGTAGATATGAGGCAGAGATATGAGTATATTTGAACAGTACGGACCACGTCAGGTCATCAACGGCTGCGGCAAGATGACCGTGCTCGGTGCGAGTGCGGTCGCGCCTGCCGTTGCCGAGGCGATGGGACAGGCAGCGATGGACTATGTGGAGATCGAGGAGCTTTTGCCGGCGGCGGGACGCGCCATTGCGCGTGCAACGGGCGCAGAGGATGGATGCCCGACGTGCGGAGCTGCGGCCGGGATCGCAATCTCAGTGGCGGCGGTCATCAGTGGCACGAATGTCGATCTCATCGAGCGCCTCCCGGACAGCACGGGGCTACCACACGAGATCATCCTGCAAAAGGGACATGCCGTCAATTTCGGTGCGTCTATCACGCAGATGATTCGTCTCGGCGGCGGACACCCTGTCGAGGTCGGCTACGCCAATCTCGTCGCACCGGTGAATGTTGAGAACGCCATCAACGACCGGACAGCGGCGCTCCTCTATGTGCAATCGCATCATGCCGTGCAGAAGGGCATGGTTTCCCTAGCGGAGATGATCGAGATCGCCCACCGACATAATTTGCCGATCATTGTCGATGCGGCGGCGGAGGAAGATCTGCATAAATACATCGCGATGGGCGCCGATCTTGTCATCTACAGCGGTGGCAAGGCGCTCGAGGGCCCGACGTCGGGATTCATCTGCGGAACATCCTCACTTGCTGAGGCGTGCCGCAAACAATATCAGGGTATCGGACGCCCCATGAAGACCGGCAAGGAGAGCATCATCGGACTCCTCACGGCACTGCGTCGTTATGCGGATCGCACATCGGACGGCGATGGGCAGAAGGCACGCATGAATGCCCTTTTAGCGGCGCTGAAGGATGTCGCGGGCATCCGCGGAAGCATTGCACAGGACGAGGCGGGACGTGAGATCTACCGTGCGAAGCTCGTAATTGATGAGGCGGTGACGGGAATCTCCGCCACGTCGATCGCAAAGGAGCTCGAGCGCGGCAATCCTGCAATTCACACGCGCAACTATCGACTTGCGCAGGGAGAGATCTTCGTTGATCCGCGTCCGCTTCTTGCGGGGCAGGAGATGACGATTGCGGAGCGATTGAAAGAGATCGTCCGTATGGCAAAGGAGAAAAAATAACATGGCAGAAATCAAACTGAATATCCTCGCGGCAGATGTGAAGAACGCGAAGGAAATTGTCGATGCCGCAGAGGGCAAGGTCTACATCGGCGTCATGGTCAAGCCCTATCCGACCGTAGACGCTGCCGTCGCGTATGTCAATGAGATGCAGGAAGCGGGCGTACCCGTATCCGTCGGGCTCGGTGCGGCGGATCCTGCGATGTGGCGGCGCGTGGCTGAGACGGCGGTGCGCACAAAACCCGTGCATGTCAACCAAGTCTATCCGGGGGCGGGCTACACCGTTGCGGCGCTCCGTGCTGTCGGTGCAGAGCACTCAATGGTCAATGCCGTCATCCGTCCGAGTGGCACGGCGGGAAAGGTCTCCATCCTGACAGGACCCGAGACCTCGGCATTCGATGAATATGTCAGCTGCGCGGCGGCGGCAGCGGCGCTCAAGGAAATCGACATCCCCTCGGTGAAGTTCTATCCGATCGGCGGCGATCAGCATCTCGATGAAGTCGCCGCAATGGTGCGTGCTGCCGTTGCCGCAGGTGTCACCGTGTTCGAGCCGACGGGCGGCATCAACGGAGATAATGTTGAAGCGGTGGTAAAGACCTGCCTGGAGAATGGTGCGGAAATTATCATCCCGCATATCTACACGGCGTTTGTCGACAAGGAAACGGGGCGGACCGATCCGAAGCGTGTTAAGGATGCGCTCGATCGGCTGCATCGACTCCTTTGATTTAGAGAAGCACTGATAAATTCAGCACCATCATCTTGGCGCATCTTTTTTACCCGCACAACGCTTGCAAATCCTCCACAGAGCACCACTCTGCGTCCGATTTGCCTCCTCAATCGGACGAAAAAAACTACGCCAATCGTAAGGTCTATTTTATCAGTGCTTCCTATCATATTTCTCCACAACATTTGACAAAGAGCCTGATTTTGAAAACCATGGACTTACGCTTTGAGAAGCCGTATAATATAGGTCGAGATGTTTCTCTTATCTGTCGAAGGAGTTTTTCTATATGGACGAATTGTTTCGTAGCGTGCATGATTTTCTTGCCGACCCGGCTGCGCAGAGGGATGAATTTGACGCGAGTGATGCGCTGATCTGGGTGGATTGGGGCGATGAGGACGAGAGTGTTCTGTCCTATTTGAACGATGTTCTGCCGGAGAATGCACAGATTGACTACGAATGCACGGACGCAGAGGAGGAGCGCGGCTTTGATATCCTGCTGAAAAAGGATGGAGAGGTGCGCGTCATACCCTATGCGGCAGATGCTGCGGACAGGGATACGACACTGAAGGCTGCGCAGGAATACATCGCGCCCGCATATGCAATTCGCTGGTATATGGGCTCGCTCGGCAGTGATACGCTTGCGTTTGTCGTTTTCCCTGCATCGCAGTGGGAAAAGCTGGAGCGGGAATTTGGCGCGGAGCAGGTCGCCTATTACTTCGCGCCGATCGATGCGGACAGTCAGATGTTCGAGATGGATGTGGATGATGTTTTTGATCTGCTGGAGCAGAGGAAACAATAGCATAGAAGCTAAGGGAAGCACTGATAAATTCAGCGCCATCATCTTGACGCATCTTTTTTGCCCGCTTTTCGTCGGCAAATCCTCCACAGAGCACCACTCTGCGTCCGGTTTGCCTCCTCAATCGGACGAAAAAATCTACACCAATCTGACGGACTTCATTTTATCAGCGATTCCTAAGAAATCCACCTTGGTTGACGCCCAAGAGCAGAGACTTTCCAAGCAGAAGTTGTAATGGCTTCTGCTTTTTCCTTTTTGGTCTTGACAGAATGAAAAAAATAGAGTAATATACAAACATACTTTTTCGATATGTTTACTTTTATAAAATGATGATCAAAGGAGAATGGATTATGGCAAACGTTTATCAGTCGGTGACGGAGCTGATCGGGCATACGCCGCTGCTTGCAGCGAAGAATTTTGCAAAGGCACACGATCTTTCGGCAAATATTGTGGTGAAGCTCGAGTATTTCAATCCTGCGGGCTCGATAAAGGATCGCATTGCGATCGCGATGATTGAGCAGGCAGAAAAGGAAGGAAAGATCGCGCCGGGCGCGACACTGATCGAGCCGACGAGCGGCAATACGGGGATCGGGATTGCAGCCGTTGCGGCGGCACGCGGCTATCATGCCATCCTCACAATGCCGGAGACGATGAGCGTAGAGCGCCGCAACCTGCTCAAGGCATACGGTGCTGAGATTGTGCTGACGGACGGATCGCAGGGCATGAAGGGTGCGATCGCACGTGCCGAACAGCTGCAGAAGGAGATTCCGAATTCGTTCATCCCCTCGCAGTTCGAGAATCCGGCGAATCCGGCAGTGCACGAGCATACGACGGGACCAGAGATTTGGGAAGATACGGACGGGAATGTCGATGCGTTTGTCGCCGGTGTCGGCACAGGCGGAACGGTGTCCGGCGTCGGGCGCTACCTCAAGAGCAAGAATTCCTCCATTCATGTCGTTGCTGTTGAGCCGACCGATTCCCCCGTGCTCTCGGGCGGCAAGCCGGGACCGCACAAGATTCAGGGGATCGGTGCGGGCTTTATCCCTGCAACTCTCGATACGAAAGTCTATGACGAAATCATTCAGGTGAAGAATGAGGATGCCTTTGCCTACGGCAGAGAGTTTGCACGCCGCGAGGGCGCGCTTGTCGGCATCTCCTCCGGCGCCGCGCTGGCTGCAGCATCAGAGCTTGCGCGCCGTCCGGATTTTGCGGGCAAGACGATCGTCGTCCTGCTCCCCGACGGCGGCGATCGCTACCTCTCCACGGATCTGTTTCAGGATAAGTAAATAACGCAGTATCAGTGATATCGCAGGATCTCTCCAATCGGGGAGGTCTTGTTTTTTACATCATTATGGTGTAAAGTTACGAAGATGAAGGATGATGTACTACGTGGAAAAGTTCAAACCAAGTCATGATTTGGAACGGTTCAAGGAGTTTACACTGTTATCGTTCAAGGAAAAGTAATGACATTTACAACAATTTATAGGAGATGATGTTATGAAAATGAGAGAGGTCGAGGAAATTATTACCAGTTGTGAGACGGGCGAAGAACTGCATCGTGATGTCAGACCCATGACACTGAGTTACCGTGGAGAGAGTATCACCGTAGATATGCCCGGTTGGTATTCGGCAGATGGAGAAACGAGTGAACATTCTCAGGAGGATAAGAAGTATTCAGATCAAGCCTTGAATACGTTGAAGGCACGCGTGGAAGGACTTCCGCTCCCCACAGAAATCCGCTCCATTCGGAAGAAATTCCGACTGACGCAGGAGCAGGCGGGCACGATCCTCGGCGGTGGGGCACGCGCGTTTCAGAAGTATGAGTCGGGGGAGGTCCTGCCAAGCCGGACGATGGCAAATCTCCTGCTGATCTTGCAGGAATACCCGCAGGGGCTTGAAACCCCGCGCGCACGGCGCAAAGAGTTGGAAAAAATCCCTAACACGTAATCGGATCACAAACGCAAACGAGGCACGACGGCGAAAATGCTGTCGTGCCTCGTTTTATGTGCGCGTATTCAGTTGAATGCCTGCGCGAGGTTTTTCAGTCCCATTTCGAGTGTTGACCACGGGCAGGCGATGTTGATGCGCTGGAAGCCGCTGCCGCCCGCACCGAAGATGGGGCCGTCGTCGAGCCAGAGATGAGCCTCATGGATGATCTTTTCGTTGAGCGCTTCGTCCGAGAGTCCGTAGGCGCGGAAGTCGAGCCAGAGGAGATAGGTTCCTTCGGGGGCGATGATCTGTACCTTCGGCAGATGTGCAGTGAGGAAACTCTTGGTACGTGCGTGATTCTCCTCGATGTAGGCGAGTAGCTGCGTGAGCCACTCTGTGCCGTGTTCGTATGCCGCCTTTGCACCGGCAAGTCCGAGCGTATTCGGTTCGTCATAGCCGGTGCGGCTGAGTTCCTCCTTGAAGCGGCGGCGCAGATCTTTATCACAGATGAAGATGTTGGAGATCTGCAGTCCCGCAAGGTTGAATGTCTTGCTCGGTGAGGTGCAGGTGACGGTGATCGCCGCTGCCTCCTCTGAAAGCGAGGCGAACGGGATGTGACGGAAGCCGGGGCGCACGAACTCCTCGTGAATCTCGTCTGCAACGACGATGACGTCGTGACGCAGGCAGATGGCGGCGATCTGCTCGAGCTCTGCACGCGTCCAGACGCGCCCGACGGGGTTGTGCGGGCTGCACAGGATGAAGAGTTTGACGCCGTGTTCGACGATCTTCTCCTCGAAGTCCTCGAAGTCGATCATATAGCGCCCTTCGATGAGATGCAGGGGATTGTCAACGATCACGCGCTCATTCTGTCGAATCATATTCGCAAAGGGGTAGTAGACGGGCTGCTGAATGAGCACCGCATCACCGTGCCTTGTAAAAGCGCGGATGGCTGTTGCGACAGCAAAGACGACGCCAGGCGTGATGACGAGATCGCTCCGCTCGATCTCCCAATCGTGCCGTGTGCGGAACCAGTTCTGAAGGACGTTAAAGTAGTCGTCTTTGATCTGTGTATAGCCGAAGATGCCGTGATCGGCGCGTGTCTTCAGTGCGTCAATGACGGGAACGGGGGCGCGGAAGTCCATGTCCGCGACCCAGAACGGCAGGATGTCCTTTGGGTAGCCGCGCTCGGCGGCGAAGTCGTATTTCAGACAGGAGGTGTTGCGGCGGTCGATGATTTCGTCAAAATTGATGTGCATATTTATTATCCTTCCTGAGTGGCTTTCTTGAGCGCTTGCTCCAAATCCTCCTTCAGATCCTCCACGTTCTCGAGTCCGACAGAGAGGCGGAGGAGGCGGTCATCGAGTCCCGTGCGTTTGATGAGGTCCTGCGGCATCTCGGCATGCGTCTGTACGATGGGATAGGTCAGCAGACTTTCAACGCCGCCGAGGCTCTCGGCAAAGGCGATGAGCCTCAGATGAGCGAGGACGTTCTGCGCGATCTCAGCTGTTTTCACCTTGAACGAGATCATGCCGCCGGAGCCCGTGCTCTGACTTTTCTGCAGTGCATACTGCGGATGATCGGGAAGCCCCGCATAGTAGACCTCCGTGACATCGGGGAGTGTGCGCAGCCACTCTGCGATGACGAGCGCACTCTCTGCCTGACGCTCGACGCGCACGCCGAGCGTCTTGAGACTGCGCAGCATGAGCCACGCATCCATCGGGGAGAGGTTCGGTCCCTCGGATTTGACGAGTAGTTCGATCTCCTTCGCAAGGTCGGAGTCTGCATCCTGCACGGCAAGGAAGCCGCAGATCACATCGTTGTGGCCGCAGAGATACTTTGTGCCGCTCTCGACGACGATGTCCGCGCCGAGTGCGAGCGGCTTTTGGAAATGTGGCGAGAGAAAGGTGTTGTCCGCAACGAGCAGCGCGCCGTATTCGTGGGCGATCTCTGCGAGAGCGCGGATGTCGGTGATGAACATCATCGGATTTGACGGTGTTTCGATGAATACGATCCTTGTTTCCTTCCGCATCTTTGCACGGACGAGTGCCGTGTCGCGCTGATCGATGTACTCGAACGCAATGCCGTAACGGCGATAGATATCATTCGCAAGACGTACGGTGCCGCCGTAGAGATCCTCGGGCAGCAGCACATGATCGCCGGGCTTGCAGAGTGCAAAGACGAGGTTGATCGCCGCCATGCCCGAGGAGAGCGCCCATGCACGCCCGCCGCCCTCAAGCAGGGCAATTGTCTGCTCGAGCGCCGTGCGCGTGGGGTTCGCAACGCGCCCGTAGTCGTAGCCCGTGCTCTGACGGAATGCGGGATGGCGGAATGTCGCGGACAGATAGACAGGGGTCGTGAGTGCGCCCGTCGCATCATATGTGTGACAGCCATGTACCTCGGCAGAGAAATCCTTCATAAAATATGTCCTCCCTCAAACCCATAATTCGATACCAATGTCACGCCATACAAACTCCACGCGAACACCTCGTTACGCAAACGGTCGTGCACTTATCTGCCTAAATACCTGCGGACTTCTTAGGAATCGCTGATAAAATGAAGTCCGTCAGATTGGCGTAGATTTTTTCGTCCGAACAAGGAGGCAAACCGGACGCATAGCCAAAGCTATGTGGAGGATTTGCCGACGAAGTGCGGGCAAAAAAGATGCGTCAAGATGGCGTGGCTGAATTTATCAGTGCTTCCCTTAAACGCGCTGCGCTTGAACGAAAGAAATCCGCAGGGGGCAGAACGTGCACTTTCCCCGCTTGCTTCACTAGGGTTCGCTTAGGAGTATTGTATGGCTGCTTTGCGTTTTTCTCATTATAAGCATGTTCTCTATTTCCTGTCAACAAGAAAATATATAAAACATACTTGACAACGATGTTATTTACGTGTATGATGTGCACACGAGTTTAGAAAAACATATATGCAAACAACATTATATCTTCCGAATGGAAAGAAGGGGACAATATGGCAATATCAAACAAAGAACTGGTACTGAATGCGATGGACCGTAAAGCAGTGGAGCGCGTGCCTGCGGGCTTTTGGTTCCACTTCCTCGACGATGAGATCCATGCGGATGCCTACACGCATCCGGAACTCGAGAAGAAGGTACTCGACGGCGAGATTCGCTACATCGAGGAGGCACAGCCCGACTTCGTCAAGATCATGACGGACGGCTTCTTCTCCTATCCGAATCCCATTGTGCAGAAGGCGCGCACGGCGGCAGAGCTCGCGAAGGTACAGCCGCTCCCCGACGATCATCCGTTTTTTGAGCGACAGGTCGCCTATGCAAAGGAAATCACGAAGCGTTACGGCAGCGACATCGCGACATTCTACAATATCTTCTGCGCGGGCACGACGATCAAATTCATGCAGCCGGGCACGCTCGCCGAGGATGAGGCGTTCCTCGCAGGGCTTGTGCGTGAGGATAAAGAAGCGGTAAAGCAGGCGTTTGCTGTGATCTCTGCGGATCTGGCGAGGCTTGCGCATCGCATCATCACGGAGGCGGGCGTGACGGGCATCTACTTCAGCCTGCAGAACCTCGTCGGCGAGGGCGCGGACCGCGCGCTCTATGAGGAGGTGTTCGCGCCGGGCGAGAAGGAGATTCTGCGCGTCGCGAATGCGGCAAGCTCCTACAACATCCTCCACATCTGCGGCTATGCGGGACACCGCAACGAACTCGACTGGTACAAGGACTATGACGCCAAGACGATCAACTGGGCGGCGGTGGTCGAGGGGGTACCGCTCGAGGAGGGACGCAGGATTTTCCCGCAGCACGCGTTGCTCGGCGGCTTCGGCAATCTGCCGACGGACATTCTCTATCGCGGCACGCGCGCGGAGGTGGAGGCGGAGACGCGGCGCATCCTCGCGGCGGCAGGACGCACGGGCGTCATTCTCGGCGCGGACTGCACGGTCCCGCGTGATATTGACCGGAAGCGATTTGACTGGGTACGCGGCGCAGCCCGCGAGGGATAAGGAGAGAGCGATATGAATTTCAAGAAAATCGGCAAGGCGGCACTGACAGGATTTTTCGCAGCGGTACTCGCGGCAGGGCTTGTCGGCTGCGGCAAGGATAGTGCGGACGGCGCGAAGTCCGCGGATGGCAAGAAGATCATCACGGTTGCGCACACGAACTACTATGTGCCCTATGACTACGTGAACGAGCAGGGGGAATCGGACGGCTTCGAGGTCGCGGTGATGAAGGAGGTGGCAAAGAAGCTGCCGCAGTATGAATTCAAGTTTGTACCGACATCGAACGATGATCTTCTGATCGGTGTCGAGTCCGGCAAGTATAATGTGGGTACAAAAGGAATCTGGATCACGGAGGCACGCAAGAAGAAGTATGTGTTCCCGAAGAACAACATCGGTGCGAGTGTGATCGGTCTTGTCATCCGCAAGGATACGGCGAATGAGATCAAGGATCTGCCGTCCTTTGCGAAGTTCAGCGGCAAACTCGTTCCGATTGCACCGCAGGATGCGCGCTACATGGTCATTGAGAATTTCAACAAGGAGCATCCGGACAACCCGATCAAGCTGGTCTCCTCCGAGAACTTCCAGAACGCGGATGCCTACAGTTGGGTCATGGAGGGACGCTATGATGCCTATCTTGAGGTCGAGCTGAGCTACAAGAACAATATTGTAAAAGAGGATGCGGCGTACCACCAGTTTGATGACAAGCTTTCATACATCCGTTACAAGGGCATCGAGACCTATCCGATCTTCAACCGCAATGAGCAGAAATTCGCCGACGAGTATGACAAAGCGATTGAGGAACTGCGCACCGAGGGGAAAATTGCGGAGTTGGAGTTGAAGTATTTCGGTGAGAGCCTTTCGGACTATTTGAAGTAAGGAAGCACTGATAAATTCAGCCACGCCATCTTGACGCATCTTTTTTGCCCGTACTGTGTCGGCAAATCCTCCACATAGCTCTGGCTATGCGTCCGGTTTGCCTCCTTGTTCGGACGAAAAAATCTACGCCAATCTGACGGACTTCATTTTATCAGCGATTCCTAAACACATGAATTGAGGTGAACGCAGGATGGAAACACGGGCTTTTGATGCCGCGATGATCGTACAGTTCCTGCCGGATCTGTTGTCCTATCTGGATGTCACGCTGCTTGTCGCCGCCGGCGGAGTCGGATTCGGATCCGCCCTCGGTCTGCTGCTTGCATGGGCGAGGCTCGGCGGGAATGCCGTTTTGCACGGTGCTGCAACTATCTATGTGTACATCATGCGCTGTACGCCGTCGATCGTTCTGCTATTCATTGTATTCTATGGTCTGCCAAAGCTCATGGAGGCGGTGTTTCGGTATGATATGAACGACCTACATCGCGCCGTCTTCGCGATCATTACGTTCACACTGCTTTTCGGCGCGTACATCTCGGAGGTGTTCCGCGCGGCGTACAAGGCAGTGCCGCGCGGGCAGTACGAGGCGGCGGTGAGTGCGGGACTGACGCCGTTTCAGGCATTTGTGCATATCATGCTCCCGCAGGCAGCGATCATTGCATTGCCGAACTTCGGCAATTCGACGATCAATCTGCTCAAGGAAGGTTCGCTCGCCTATACCATCGGGCTTGTCGATATGATCGGACGGGGGACACTGGTGATTGCGCAGAACTACGGCGCATACGCCATCGAGATCTATTTCGCCGCCATGCTCATCTACTGGGTGCTCGTGCTCCTGCTTGAGCAGGGCTTTGCCCTTGTCGAAAAACGTCTCGATGTGGGGACAAGCCTGCGCGTCAATACCACAAAGAGCCTGACGCTGAAAGGAGGGGACGCCGTTGGAACTGGATCTTGAGTTCATGCAGGAAACCTTTCTGCTCGTGTGGCAGGGTGCGGGCGTAACGCTCGCTCTTACGGCGCTCTCCCTCCTGCTCGCCGCGCCTGTGGCGTTCTACTTCGCTGTCCTGCGCGTGCGTGGACATCGCGTGGGCGGGACAATTGCACGTCTTTACGTGTCATTCGTGCGCGGTACGCCGCTGATTTTGCAGATTCTCCTGCTCTACAGCCTCCTGCCGAGCATCCTCAACGAAATCGTGCGGGATCTGGGGCTTGGCATCAACATATTCGAGGCGGTTGATCCCTTTTACTACGCCGTCTTTATCTTTACGATCAATACGATTGCACTGCTCACGGAGGCATTTCGCTCGGCGCTGCTCGCGATCCCGAAGGGGCAGCTTGAGGCGGGGCTTGCGAGCGGGATGAGTGCATTTCAGACATATGTACACGTCATCCTCCCGCAGGCGCTCGTCGTCGCACTGCCGAGCATCGCGAACATCACGGTCAACCTCATCAAGAGCACGTCGCTCGCGTTCCTCATGACGGTCAAGGACATCATGGCGGTCGGCAAGATCGCCGCATCCTACGGCTACAACTACATCGAGGCGTATCTCGACGTGTTCGTCGTCTATCTCGTGCTCTGCACCATTGTTCAGCTGCTGTTTGCGGCAGCTGAGCGGCGCGTCGGGGCATTCCGCAGCATCTAGGAGGTGGAGCATGTTACTGGAAGTAAAAAATGTAAGCAAGAGTTTCGAGCACACCGAGGTGCTGAAGGATGTCTCACTCTCCGTTGAAAAGGGGGATGTCGTCGTTATCCTAGGCCCGAGCGGTTCGGGCAAGACCACCTTCCTGCGCTGCCTCAACTTCCTTGAGCGCGCCGATGGCGGCACGATGGACTTTTACGGCGCACAGATCTCCCTTGCGGAGGCGAGCGACCGCGAGATTGCAGACGTGCGGAAAAAGACCGCATTCGTCTTTCAGAACTACAACCTCTTTGCGAACAAGACCGCGCTCGAGAATGTGACGCTCGGGCTGACCGTCGGGCGCGGCATCGCAAAGGACGAGGCGCGCGAGATCGCGATGGAGGCATTGCGGAAGGTCGGTATGGAGGCGCGTGTGGACTACTACCCCGCACAGCTCTCGGGCGGACAGCAACAGCGTGTCGGCATTGCGCGCGCCATTGCGGCGAAGCCCGATGTCATCCTCTTTGATGAACCGACCTCCGCGCTCGACCCCGAGCTGGTCGGCGAGGTATTGCAGGTCATGAAGCAGCTCGCCGAGGAGGGGACGACCATGATCGTCGTGACCCACGAGATGAAGTTCGCGCAGGAGGTCGCGACCCACGTCGTCTTTATGTCGGACGGCGTTATCGTCGAGGAGGGCAGTGCGAAGGAGATCTTCACCGCGCCGCGCGAGGAGCGCACGCGCCGCTTCCTCCGCCGCATTCTCCCCGAGGAGTACGAGCCGGCAGCACTGATCTGAGCGGTGATATAACATAAATTAAGGCGGCAGTCCGTGAGGTTGAACCTCATGGGCTGCCGCCGTTTGTGCATTGTGGCGTTATGTATCGCTTGTATTCTTATTCGTCGGTACAACGACCGTACCCCGATCTGCGTGTTTCTTTGCAGCGGCGGTCTTTTGGTACTCGCGGAGGGCGGCAAGTGCGGTCATATCATCCGGCTGCACTGCCGCAAGCGCTGCGCGTTCCTTCTCCTGCGCCTTTGTGATCTCCGCATCGCGGTCGGCACGCTCCTGCAGTGCCTGTCCGCGCAGCTTTCGGATGTGCTCGTCCTTTGCCGCCATTGTAGATTTCAGCTGGTTGATTTGTCCATTGTAGAGTTTTACCGGTTCTTCTATTTCCTGAGCGATTGCAAATCCGTCCTTTACGAGCTTTTCGAGTGCATCCACCTTGCCATGCAGCTCGCTCAGCTTGTCCTCGTCGGTCATGCCCGCGCGTTTCAGTTCGTCTGCTTGCTTCTGCAGCTTTGCCTTGTCCTCGTCCGTGAGTTCGGCATCCGTCTGAATGCGCTTCTCGATCTCCGCCGCTTGCGCTTTCTTCGCCTTCTTGTCCGCAATCTCTTTTTCGTTTGCGGCAAGCGCCATCTCGGCGGGCGTCAGATCCTCCTCCATATCGGCGCTTTCACTCAGGGATTTCCCCTTCGCGCTGATGTAGACCTCGACCGCGCGGTTCAGGATATCCGTCACCGCGCTTTTTTTCTGCTCGGACGATTTTTCCGCAGCAGAGCTGTCCCCATGCAGGAAGGGGAGCTTGCCTGCATTCTCTCCGATACGCATAGTACCATCTCCAATCCGTGGGATACAATTCCTTCTAATAGTAATATCGGGGGAGGAGTGTTTATCTTAAATAGAATTTGACAAAGTGAATTGCGTGTAGTACATTGTAATCAAAAAGGAGGGATGACAATGAGTTTTTCGATTCGACTGACAGACGCAGAGAAAGCGCTCGCGGAGAGCTATGCGAAGCTGCACGCGATCTCCCTCGGCGAGGCATTCAAGCGGGCACTCTTTGAAAAAATCGAGGATGAGTACGATATTGCACTCGCCGAGGAGGCGTATGCGGAGTATCTAAAAGACGGCAAGCAGGCAAAGCCGATTGAGGAATTGTGGAAGGAACTAGATCTTGAAGATGTACGAAGTACAGACAACGGCCGCATTTGATCGGGATTTTAAGAAGTTGGATCGGTATACGCAACGTATCCTTCGTGGTTGGATTACGAAAAATCTTATCCACTGCGAGAATCCGCGTGCATTTGGCAAGGCACTCACGGCGAACCGAAAGGGGCAGTGGCGTTACCGCATCGGCGACTATCGCCTGATCTGTGCCATCGAGGACGATCGCCTTGTCATCCTTGCACTTGCCATCGGGCATCGGCGGGAAATATACTAACAGCATGTAGAGCGATGGTATGCGTTATACATTACCTCCACTTGTGCGTAGAATAAGAGAACAGGTTACCCCTCAATGGGGAAATAATCTGCCGGAACGGGCGCAAGGATGCCGACGAAGATGAAGTCCTCCGTGCCCGTGTTCTTCATGCCGTGGCACATGCCCTTCGCTGAGACGATGACGTCGCCCTTAGCGATGGGACGCTCCTCGCCGGGGGCGGGGTAAAATACGCCTTCACCCTGAATGCAAATCCAGATGTCGTCCGCCTTTGCATGACCGTGCGGCTTGATTTCCTGTCCCGGCTTTAGTACCCAGACCACACCGCTCGTTGACTCCGTGCTGTAGACCGGCGTGCGCGTCGCCGCGTCGCCCGCCCTTGCCACGTCGGTAAGCCGATAGCGGCGCGTCTCAAAGTCGTTTGTAATCGATGTACTCATGATGGAGACTCCTTTTGAAAATGTTGAAATGTTCTCTGTTATTTATAATTCTATGTTTCGTTCCAATATCCTTCACAATAAAAGATGGGACTGACCGGAAAACCCGATCAGCCCCATCTTTTCATTCGTTTAGCGTCCGCGATAGCAGCCACAGCCGCCACGTCCCTGATAAGTGCGTTCGTTACGTGCCGCGGGTGTGCGGTCGCCGTCGTAGCAATACCCCGCGTCGTTGCCGTAGCAGTACGACGTGTTCTGACGCTGCGGCAGTTCGCATACCCCGCCTTCGCAGCCATAGGCGAGTACCTGTGCGCCGGTGGCGAGGATGAGTCCCGCAAAGAGCCCTGCAATCATCTTTTTCATAACAATTCCTCCCAACTACAATACACTTCTTACCTTTATTCTATCATATCTGTCAAGCTGTGAGAAATAATATTTGACATATGAAAAAAACCGTGCTAACATAATAACTATCATATGACAGAAATGGAGGGGCTATGCCAAGACCGAAGAGATGCCGTCGTATTTGCGGTTATCCGGATTATTGGAGCTTTGCGCCGGAGGATGCGGAGGAAGAGATAGCGGAGACGGTTGTTCTCCAGCTGGATGAGCTCGAGACGATTCGACGGATCGACTACCGGCGGCAGACGCAGGAGGAATGTGCCGCCGCGATGGGGGTGTCCCGCGCGACGGTGACGAGCATCTACGAGGCGGCGCGCTACAAACTCGCGGAGGCAATCATCTGTGGGAAGCGCATCCGCATTGCGGGCGGTGCATATCGGATCGAGTATCCGACAGCCCTCGAGATTCAAGATAAAGGAGAGCATATTATGAGAATCGCAGTACCTTATGAAAATGAGATGATTGAGCAGCATTTCGGCAGAGCAAAGCAGTTCAAATTCTACGATGTCGGCGAAGAACTGTCAGAGGAGATCGTGGATACGGTCGGCGAGGGGCATGGTGCGATTGCGGGATTTCTCCACACGGCGCAGGTCAATCTTGTCATCTGTGGCGGAATTGGCGCGGGAGCGCAGACGGCACTCGCCGAGGCAGGCATTACGCTCGTGTCCGGCGTGAAGGGGAACGCGGATGAATCCGTGAAGCAGTACCTCGCGGGGACGCTTGAGCGCAGCGCAGATGAGGGCAAGTGCACGCATCGCCACCAACACCAGCACGGGCATGGACATGAGCACGGACACGGCTGCGGACATGGAGCACATCATGAGCACGGGGAGCACTGTGGTCATCACGGGCACGGCGCACGTTGATACATGATAGAAAGCACCGCTTCGGCGGTGTTTTTTGATGCAAAACATCATAACCAAAAACTATTTTATGTATGAAATAATGAATTATATCGTAATTGAGTATAAAAATATTGAAAATGGATAATCTGAAGAAAAGATGAATGGGGATATTCTCAATATGCTGATATAAATGAGAATATACTTGAGAACGAATATAGATGTTTATAAGTTACGTATACGATCCAACAAATATGAATTTAGTTCATAATTATTATTTATGATTTTTGTAAAAAACACTTGATTTTTCAAAAGACCTGTTATATTATATACATGAATTGAGGAAACATGATATTCACGTTGATATATAGGAGTGTATTTTTATGAAGAACGATATTGCTGTCATCTACTCCTCGCGTACGGGGAACACGCAGAAGGTTGCGGAGCATCTGGCGGAGGCGCTCGGCGCCTCCTGCCACAGCGTAAAGGATACTGCGGCGGTGCCTGAGAACGCTGACCTCTGCATCGGCACATGGATTGACCGCGGCACAGCGGATGCTTCGGCAAAGAAGTACATCGAGAGCCTGCGCGGACGGCGCGTGTTCATCTACGGCACGCTCGGGGCAGAGCCGGACTCGGAGCACTGCGCGAAGTGTATCGCAAACATCCGCGCACTCTTTGATCCGTCGAATGAGATTCTGGGCGCGATTCTCGTGCAGGGCGCGATCGACCCGATGTTGATCGAGATGTTCAAGAGTATGCCGAAGGACAACGTACACGCCTTTACGGAGGAGAATGCAGCACGGTACGAGGCAGCGGCAAGCCACCCGGATGAAGGCGATTTTGCACAGGTTATTGCAGCGGCAAAGGAGGCACTCGCATGAATACGTTTGAAACAAAGCTCGCGGCACTCTCGGAGGAGGCGCGCGGTTGGTTGCTCGGCACGAAGTCGGAGAACCCGCTCGGCTGTGCTTTTGCGAAGAAGCGCGTGGTGCATCCCGGCGCGGGCGGCAAGCGCATGATTGCGGACAAGGCGGAGCAGGCGGCTGTCTGGACGGAGCTGATGAATGCGACGCCCGACCCCGCAGATGAGCGTGCGGTCTACATCCACATCCCCTTCTGCGACAAGAAATGCAGCTACTGCGGTTTCTTCCAGAACTTCACGCGCGAGGAGGCGGCACATCACTACGTCGATGTCCTCATTGACGAGATCGAGGCGGCGGCAGATACGCCGTATGTGATGGGCGCGCCATTTCAGGCGGTGTTCTTCGGCGGCGGCACGCCAACGGCGCTGAGTGACGCAGATCTCTCGCGTCTCGTGCGCACCGTGCGTGAGCGTTTGCCGCTCACAAGCGACTGCGAGATCACGCTCGAGGGACGCATTCACGATCTCTCTGAGAGCAAGGTGGACGCCGCGCTGAATGCGGGCATCAACCGTTTCTCCCTCGGCGTGCAGTCCTTTGACACGCGCGTCCGTCAGGCAATCGGCCGCATTGACGACCGCGAGACTGTTATCAATACGCTGCGCCGCATGGTCGAAAAGCAGGGCGCTGTCGTCATCGCCGACCTCATCTACGGGCTGCCGTATCAGTCCATGGAGGTCTGGGAAAACGACGTGCGCACGCAGTTCGAGATCGGCATTGCGGGCGGCGACCTCTATCAGCTGAATGTGTTCCCGTCGAGCGAGCTGGCACGCCGCATCGAGTCCGGCGATCTGCCCATGCTTCCGACGACGGAGGAGCAGGCAGAGTATTTCAAACGCGGTCTTGAGATCGTCGCGGAGAATCCGATGGCACGTCGCATTGACACAACGCATTGGACAACGGATCACCGCGAGCGCAGCATCTACAATACACTCGCCAAGCGCGGCAACGATATCCTTGCCTTCGGCTCGGGTGCGGGCGGCTTCATCGGAGAGGTGATGTGGCGCAACCACGGCGCACTCGCACCATATGAGAAAATGGTCGAGGAGGGCACAAAGCCCTTTCAGTTCATGGGCGAGCAGGCAGATGAACACCGTATGCACAGTGAGATCGGCGACCAGATCGAGCACGGCTATCTCTATGCGCCCTTCTTTGAGAAGAAGTATGGCGTCGATCTTCTCACGGAACTGGAGCCGCTTCTTGCCGCATGGGCGGAGAACGGGCTTGTTACGCGCACTGCTACGGGCTTCCGTCTGACGCTTGCGGGCGAGTTCTGGCACGACAATCTCATTCAGGGCTTCCTTGAGGCGTATGCGCTCACACAGAAGGACGAGGTGAAGCTCCGCAAGGAGAACGTCGCCCTTCAGGATATGATTCCAAAATCCGTGCGCTCCATGCTCGAGGCGATGTTCCCCGACGGGATGCCTCCGCAGATGGCGACCGCGCTCTCGGGCAAACCTACGCCCGAGCTCGAGAACCATCCGCATATGCAGATGCTGAAGGATCTCATTGCTAAGGAACGGGAGAAGGAAAAGGCTGCTGCCGCGGCAACCTCCACCCCCGATCTCAACACTGTCATGCGCACACAGTCGCGTGACCTTGGAAAAGCTGTGTAATATATTATAGATAAACACCCCATTCGGATACCGATATCCGAATGGGGTGTTCTTATGCGGTATGTTATTGGGGTGTAAAATATCCGAACGCGGTAGGTATGCTGTACCGCTCCGTGAGTTCTGCACGACGTACCCAGAGCAGGGTGGGCGGTGCTCCCTCAATCTCTTCGGCTACCATCAGCGGCGGCTCGTTCGTGTTGGCGACGCTGACCGCCCAGCCTGCCAAATTCCATTCGATGTGGCTGAAGATATGCCGTGTGGGCGGGAGCGGTGTGATGTCGAGAATGTGGAATCCTTCTGCTTCGAGATGCGCACGCACAGTGCGTTTGGTCAGCTTTCCTTCGATGTTCGGATATTCCCAGAGATCCGCGAGGAGTCCCCGCGCGGGTCTTTTTCGTATCGCGATCCGATCGCCGCAGGAGAGGAGGAGGACGGTGTGCTGCTCCTTGCGGCGTGCCTTGAGCGCGGTCTTGACGGGATAGTCCTGCTCTGTGCCGTACTCATGTGCGAGGCAGAGCCGCGCGGCGGGGCAGACGCGGCAGAGCGGCGTGCCGTTCGGTAGGCAAACGGTCGCGCCGAGATCCATAAACGCCTCGTTGAGGAGTCCCGCATCGCGGCCGCCCGGATAGGAGGGGGCGAGCGCCGACTCGAGTGCGCGCTTCGTCGTGTCCTTTGCGATATCAATGCCGTTTGCCGTGACGCGTGCAGCGACGCGCAGGAAGTTGCCATCGACAGCGGGACGCGGCTCACCGTAGGCAAAGGACGCGATCGCGCTTGCTGTATAGCGCCCGATGCCGGGGAGGGCGAGCAGTGCGTCGAAGTCGCTTGGAAGTTCGCCGCCGTGATCCGTGACGATTGCCTGTGCCGCGCGTTTGAGGTTGCGTGCGCGGCTGTAGTAGCCGAGCCCTTGCCACAGCTTCATGAGGGCGTCGTCGTCCACGGCGGCGAGGTCACGGACGGTTGGCAACGCATCGAGGAAGCGCAGATAGTAGCCTCGTACGACGGCAGCGCGTGTCTGCTGCAACATGATCTCCGAGATCCAGACGTGATACGGCGTCGGTTCGTCACGCCACGGAAGGTCGCGCGTGTCGGGTGCGGATTTGCGCCATGCGAGCAGCGTTTCGCACAGGGCGGGGAAGATGGAGTCCCCCGCCCACGGTAAAATTTTCATTGGAATGCTCTCCTTTTCCCGAGATTTTACTATGGTTCTGTGAAAGGGGGATGAAGAAACGGTCTTTCCTTTACAAAGTGCGGGCTTTGTACTATGATAGCAGATAACAAATTCTTTATATGGAGTGATTTTGATGTTGGATATGAAATTTGTGCGCGAGAATCTGCCTCAGGTGCAGGAGATGCTGAAACATCGCTGTAACGCGCTCGATCTCTCGTCGTTCACGGAACTTGAGGAGCGCCGCCGCGCGATTCTACAGGACGTGGAGGAGAAGAAGGCGCGCCGCAATGCGGTCTCGAAGGAGATCGGCGTGCGCAAGAAGGCGGGCGAGAGCGCGGACGATGTGGTTGCGGAGATGCGTGCGCTCGGCGATGAGATCGCGGCGCTCGACGAGGATCTGCGTGATGTGGAGCTGCGGCTGCGCGAGCTGCTGCTCCAGATCCCGAACATGCCGAAGGCGGATGTGCCGATCGGCGTGGATGACACGGAGAATCCGGAGGTGCGCCGCTGGGGTACGCCGCGCACATTCGACTTCGAGCCGCAGGCGCATTGGGACATCGGGGAAAAACTCGGCGTGCTCGATGCGGAGCGTGCGGCAAAGGTCACGGGCGCGCGTTTTACATTCTACAAGGGGCTCGGCGCACGCCTTGAGCGTGCCTGCATCAACTTCATGATGGATCTCCACGCGCAGAAGCACGGCTATACGGAGATGCTCGCGCCCTACATTGTGAATGAAGCAAGCATGATCGGAACGGGGCAGTTGCCGAAGTTCGCGGAGGATATGTTCAAACTTGAGGGCCTCGACTACTACCTCGTGCCGACGGCGGAGGTGCCGACAACGAACTATCATCGCGACGAGATCCTGGATGCGGAGCAGCTGCCGGAGTACTTCACGTCCTATACGGCGTGCTTCCGCGCGGAGGCGGGCAGCGCAGGGCGCGACACGCGCGGGCTCATCCGTCAGCATCAGTTCAACAAGGTGGAGCTGATCAAATTCGTTGCGCCCGAAACGAGTTGGAATGAGCTTGAGACGATGGTGGAGGCGGCGGAGGATGTGTTGAAAACCCTTGAACTTCCGTACCGCGTCGTACAGCTCTGCACGGGTGACATGAGCTTTACCTCGGCAAAGACATATGACATCGAGGTTTGGATGCCGGCGCAGGACAAATACCGCGAGATTTCGTCCTGTTCGAACTGCACAGACTATCAGGCGCGCCGCGCAAACATCAAGTATCGTCCGGAACGCGGGGCGAAGCCCGCATTCCTCCACACGCTGAATGGCTCGGGTGTTGCTGTTGGACGCACAGTGGCAGCAATCCTCGAGAACAATCAGCAGGCAGACGGCTCTGTCGTCGTGCCGAAGGCTCTCGTTCCCTACATGGGCGGCGTCACGGTTATCCGATGAAAAAGATTGTCGTCGGCATTACGGGAGCAAGCGGAAGCATCTATGCCGTCCGACTCGTTGACGTACTGCGTGAGCAGGGCATTGAGGTGCACGCTGTCATAACTGACAGCGGACGGTGCGTACTCGACTACGAGTGCGGCGTAACGACGGAGGAGCTGGCGCGGCGCGTCGATGTTCTCTATCCGAACGATGACGTGGGTGCGGCGATCGCGAGCGGTTCGTTTCGCATGGATGCGATGGTGATCTTGCCGTGCTCGATGAAGACGGCGGGCGCAATCGCGCACGGTGTGACAGACGATCTCCTCACGCGCGCGGCGGATGTGACGCTCAAGGAGGGACGGCGGCTTCTTCTCGTGCCGCGCGAAACCCCAATGCACGAGATTCATCTCGAGAATCTCATGCGGCTCGCACGCGCGGGGGCGGTCATCATGCCCGCCGCGCCGGGATTTTATCATAAACCCGAAACACTGGATGATCTCGTCAATATGATGGTGGGAAAGATACTCGACCGCCTCGGCATTGAGGCGGAGCTCTTTACACGTTGGAGGTGACAGATATGGTCTTTTCAAAAGCAGGACTTGCCGCATTTGCTCTTGTCGGTGCGCTTGTGCTGCCCTCTGTGACGGAGGCAGCGTCCACAGATACGGCTGCAAACGTGACCGAGATGCATATGGGCACGGCAGAGAAAAAGGACAAGAAAGCAGAGATCCAGATGGACTATCTGGAGCATCGCGGCGAACGACGGCATGTCGATCTCTATAATCTGCATGTTTTTCGCCAATACAAGGCAATGCACGGGATGTCGCTGCACTGGGGGCTGACGGTCTCGCGTCCGGTCGGTTCATGGGCGGAGAAGGATCGGCCGGATGTCGAGCTCGATTCCTCTGCGGTCGGTGCGGGACCTGCGTACATGATACGCTGGACCAAGCCGCTCGGTTCGAAGTGGGAGGCGTCCTTTGACTTTACGGGGGCGGTTCTCGTCTACAATCGAGTACACCCGGCTCATACGAGAAACTACGGCTTCCTGTGGCGCGTGGGACCTCGCGTGACGTACAACTTCAATGAGCGGAACGCGCTCAGCGTCGCCTATCTCGGACATCATGTGTCAAACGGGCAGCGGACGAAGAACCCCGGGTACAACGGGGTGGGCTTCTCGATTGGCTATCGGTACTCGTACTAAGGATATATTTGTGGCAAAGAAATTTTACGCTGTGAAGCGCGGGCGCAGAACGGGCATCTTTACCGTGTGGGCGGAGTGTTCGACGCAGGTGCAGGGCTTTCAAGGCGCGGTCTACAAGGGTTTTATGACGGAAACCGAGGCACGTGACTGGCTGGACGGGGGACTGTCGGAAGACTCTGCAAAGAGCGGGGCTGCGCGCTCTGCGAAGGAAATTGATGAGTCGGCAGAACGCGTCGACGCGGACTATATCGTCCACACGGATGGTTCCTGTCTGTGCAATCCGGGCGGTGCAGGCGGATGGGCTGCCGTCATCGAGACCGTCGCAACGGGAGAGGTCGCAGAATACAGCGGCGGCGATCCCAAAACGACGAACAACCGCATGGAACTGACGGCGGCACTCGAGGCGATCACTGCCGTGCCGGAGGGCGCGCACATTGCACTCTATACGGACAGTCAGTATCTAAAGAATGCGTTCACAAAGTTCTGGCTGCCTGCATGGAAAAAACGCGGCTGGAAAAAGGCGGACGGGCAGCCCGTGCTGAATCAGGATCTCTGGATGAAGCTCGATGCGGCGTTTGCCGCACGCCGCGTGCAGTTCCACTGGGTCAAGGGGCACGCGGGCAACCCACGCAACGAGCGCTGCGACGAGCTGGCGCGCGCAGAGGCGGAGAAACTCGCATACTAAAGCCTTCCCCGCCGCAGCGGGGAAGGAGGACCACGCACAGCGTGGTGGAAGGGGCGGGAACTTCCGCACGAATACGTTTCTATTATCGTCACGAGAGGAGGGAATCCATGCAGCGCATCTTTGAGGCGGTGGGGCGCCTTGTCCTCACGCACCTCGCGAACATCGGCCGCATCACTCTCCTCTACGGGGAAACTGCGCGTCAGGTCATACAGCGTCTGCGCGTGCGGAGCATCGTCTACCAGATGGCGCATCTCGGCGCGGACTCTCTCCTCATCGTCGGGTTGACCCTCCTTTTCACGGGAATTGTTCTGACACTCCAGATCGCCCACGAGTTCATCCGCTACGGCGCGCAGAGCACCATCGGTGCGGTCATCGCCATCGGCATCGGACGTGAGCTCGGCCCCGTCCTTGTCGGCGTCGTCTGCGCGGGGCGCGTGGGCGCGGCGATCACGGCGGAGGTCTCCACCATGAAGGTCACGGAACAGATCGATGCCCTGCGCGTCATGGCGGTCAGTCCCGTGAACTATCTCATCGTGCCGCGCATGCTCGCATGCATGGTCGTCGTGCCGATTCTTACCGTCTTCGGCGACGTGATCGGCGTTCTTGGCGGCTACCTCACGGCGGTGCACTACTCGGGCATCTCACCCTATACCTTCACGCACTCCATCACGCAGTTCGCGGAGATCTACGACATGACGGGCGGACTCATCAAGGCAATCTTCTTCGGCAACGTCATTGCCGTTCTCGGCTGTCACTACGGACTGAATGCGCCGAGCGGCGCGGAGGGCGTCGGCAAGGCGACCATGCAGACCGTTGTCACCTCCATCATCGTCATTTTCATCCTGAACGCTGTGCTGACGTTCTTCCTGTTTTAGGGAATCGCTGATAAAATGAAGTCCGTCAGATTGGCGTAGATTTTTTCGTCCGGTTGAGGAGGCAAACCGGACGCAGAGTGGTGCTCTGTGGAGGATTTGCCGACGAAAAGCGGGCAAAAAAGATGCGCCAAGATGATGGTGCTGAATTTATCAGTGCTTCCCTAGGGCTAGGAGGACGCTATGATACGACTGAACAATGTCAAAAAGCGCTTCGGTGACAAGGAGGCACTCAAAGGGATCAGCCTGACGATCAACAAAGGGGAGACCATTGCCATCATTGGCGGCTCCGGCTCGGGCAAATCCACTCTTTTGCGACTCATGATCGGGCTTGATCGCCCCACGTCCGGCGAGATCTACATTGGCGGTGACAACATCACGGCGATGAACGAGAACGCACTCGACCGCGTGCGCCTGCGCATGGGCATGGTCTTCCAGTACTCGGCCCTCTTTGACTCGATGAGCGTCGGGGAGAACGTCGCCTTTGGTCTGCGCGAGCATACAGATAAAAGTAACAATGAGATTGCGCGCATTGTCGCCGAGAAGCTGGAGCTCGTCGGGCTTCCGGATGCGGCATCGCTCATGCCGCAGGAACTCTCGGGCGGTATGAAGAAGCGCGTGGGACTCGCGCGTGCGATCGCCACGGATCCCGAGATCATTTTCTACGACGAGCCAAGTTCAGGACTCGATCCCATCATGACGGCGAAGATCGACGAGCTCATCATCGACATGCAGCGGAAACTCGACGTGACTTCCGTCGTCGTCACACATGACATGGCGAGTGCGAGCCGGATTTCCGACCGCATCGCGATGATCTACGACGGGGAGCTCATCGCCGTAGATACGGCGGAGCGTTTTCAGGATATCAAAGATGAGCGTGTTCAGGCGTTTTTCCGTACGCTGCACCATCGAAGGGAGGCAGGAGCATGAGTGCTGAGGCAAAGGTTGGGGCGTTTACGCTCGGGGGAGTCGCACTCCTCATCGCCGTGATTATGTTCTTTGGCGGGCTGCGCCTTGGCGGCGGGCAGGACTATATGCTCTATGCAGGCTTCGGGCGTGCCGTTGGGCTGAATCCTGAGGCGCAGGTGCTCCTCTCGGGCGTTCCCGTCGGGCAGGTGGAGGAGATCGTGAACGACGGAACGGGGGTCACCGTCTCCATGCGTATACAGGATGGGGTAAAGATCCCGCGCGGCTCGTCCATTACCATCGGACAGCCCGGCATTATGGGGGATAAATTCGTCATCATCACGCCGTCTGCCCATACGGACTTTTACGCAAACGGTGACTACCTCTACGGCACGGATGAGATGGGCATGGACACCATGTTCACCGAACTGAACAAGATGATCATTCAGGTCGAGGCGATGCTCACATCCATCAACAACATCGTCGGCGCACCCGGCTTCCAGACCTCGATGGTGCAGCTCGTCGTCAATATGGAGCAGATGACGGCACATCTCGACGGGCTGACGGCGACGCTTGAGCAGATGGCGAACGAGAACCGTGGCGACCTGCATGCCATGCTCGCAAATATGAACGCGATGTCGGCGAATCTTGCACAGACCACGGCGAGCGTCGAGCGCATCCTGGCGAACCTTGAGACCGTCGGTGCCGACCCGCAGACCGCAGAGAATCTCCGAAAGACCCTCGCGAACATCACTGAGTCCTCCGAGCGCATCCTGCGCATTGCCGAGGGCATCGAGGCAGTTGCAGCTGATAAGCAGACGCAGGAGGATGCGCGTGCCCTCATCCATAACGCACGCACGATGACGGACAAGGCGGGCGGACTCATGGGGCGTCTGCAGAACATCAAGGTGACACCGAAGGTGGACGCGATGTACAGCGGCAAGGCAGACGACTGGCGCACGAACTTCAACCTCGATGTGGGGGAGAAGCAGGGAATGTACGCGACATTCGGCGTGGACGATATCGGCGGCGGGGACAAGTTCAATGCGCAGGTCGGCACCCGCAGCACCTCCTTTGGCGCGCGCGCGGGTGTTGTTGCGGGCGCGGCGGGCATCGGTGTTGACGCCTACGCGGGGGAGAAGTTCAAGTTCTCCGCCGACGCCTACGACCCAAACGACGTCACACTGCGCCTGCGCGCCCAGTACCAGCTGAAGGGCGGCGCCTACCTCTTCGGTGAGTGGAACGACGTGAATGACCGCCGGCACCGTGCGTTTTATACGGGCGTGCGGCAGGAGTTTTGATTTTAGCAACACAAACGGGGCTGTTGCACGAACGCCCCTATCGGCTCGCTACGCTCGCCACTTCCCCCGC